>NZ_SJKC01000001.1:0-2670121 GCF_004331375.1 Kribbella speibonae
CCACGATCCACCGGCCGATACGAGTTCGCCACCACCCAATCCTCAACCACCACCCACACCCCAACCCCCAGCGGCACACCCCATTCCGCAACAGGCTCTGCAGCAGGTCAGCGGTGAAACAACCCGCCAGCGGACCGACCTCCTGTCGCCGGTGTCGGAGGTTCGGGACGGTCGGCTGGAGGCTGCGGGCGTGCGCCTGCTGCTGAAGCGGGATGATCTGATTCATCCGGAGGTTCCGGGTAACAAGTGGCGGAAGCTCAAGTACAACGTGGCCGCGGCACGCGAGCTCGGCTTCGACACGCTGCTGACGTTCGGTGGCGCCTACTCGAACCACATCCGAGCAACAGCAGCGGTTGGGTACTACGGGGGCTTCACCACGATCGGTGTGATCCGCGGCGAGGAGCACCTGCCGCTGAATCCGTCGCTCGAGTACGCCGTCCGCCGCGGGATGCACCTGACCTACCTCGACCGGACGACCTATCGCGCAAGACATCGGACGCTGTCATCGACGATCTGCGCCGCGAGTTCGGTGACTTCTATCTACTGCCTGAAGGCGGCACCAACAAAGCCGCCGTACTCGGCTGCGCGGAACTCCCGTCCGAGCTGACGGACCCGTTCGACGTGCTCTTCTGTTCCGTCGGTACGGGCGGAACACTGGCCGGGGTCGCTGCGGGACTGAACCCGCACCAGTCAGCTGTCGGCATCCCAGTCCTGAAGGGCGCGGCGTACCTCGAGCAGGAGATCGTCGACCTCCAGACGTCCGCCTTCGGTGCACGGTCGGGCACCTGGCGACTCGAGTGCGACTTCCACTTCGGCGGCTATGCGAAACGCACGGCCGAGCTGGACGCCTTCATCGACGACTTCGAGGCCAGGCATGGTCTGCTGCTGGACTGGGTCTACGAGGCGAAGATGATGTACGCGCTCTTCGACCTGGTACGCCGTGGAAACTTCACCCCAGGCACAACGATCGTTGGCCTCATCAGCTGAGAGCGGCTTCAGTGAGGTCGGCCAGGGCGGCGTAACCCGCGTCGGAAGGGTGGGCGTCGGCGTCGCGGCACAGGAGGGTGTAGGTGCAGAGGGCTGTGCCGTTGTTGGCGTCGAAGGTTGGCATTGGGTTTATGTAGGTTGCTCGGGCTGAGGTTGCGGCGGCGGTCATGGATTGGTTGAGGGCTTGGAAGATGGGGCCCGTCAGGGCGAACGCGCCCAGGTTGGCGTCGTACGCGCCGATGACCACCAGGTCGGCGTCCGGGGCGGTCGCTCGGAGGGTTTGCAAGCTGGTGCGCAGGTTGCCGGCCACGCGGGCGATCGCGGCCGGTGCGCCCTCGATGATGCACTGGACGTTTCCGTTGCAGGAGGCAACGAAGGCGTTGGCGTCGTTGCCCCACAGCGAGATCGTGATCAGGTCAACACGGCCGCGGTGCGCCCGGAGGAACTGGGCCGCCGCGTCGACCTGCGGGCCGGTAAATGCATTGTGCAGTGGGAATCCGGCCGCGTTCCACGGGCACTGACCCGTGACGAACGTTTCGGTCGTCTCGCCGGGGCAGCCGTAGTTGACCAGTTCGGGCAGCCGGCCGCCGTGCTCGATCCGAGCGGCGAGCAGGTCGGCGTACCCGGTCCGGAACGCACTGGGCGGCTGGCCGACCTTGAAGCGCTGGAATCCGTACGCCAGCGAGTCGCCCAGTGCGAGGTGGTACCGCTGCCCACCCGAACTCTCGGCCGACGCGGACGCCGGCGTCACAGTCGCCACGCTGATCAGTACGGCGACCAACGCAATCAGCCATCGTGATCGAGCCATCATGTCCCCCCTCGCCCCGTTGTGCACCATGGTGGGGACACCCGGCAGGCAGTGCAAGATGTCAGACGAGCTCGTTGCGGTAGAAGAGGTTGGCGCGGCGGTCACCGGCGACGCCGGAGGCGAAACCGAAGTACAGACGAGCCGTCGCGTCGGTGGAGCCGTACACGGCCATGCCTTCGGCTTCGCGATAGGTCAGACTCCACCCCGCCAGCGTGCGGAACGAGTCGACGAGCTGACCGGCGTTGATGTCGTAGCACCACAGCTTCGACGTCGCGTCGTCCTGGTTCGGGCTGCCCGGATACGCGTTGCCTTCCCACAGGTAGACGTATGAGCCGTACAGCGCCCATCCCTGGAAGGCGACTCCGGACGTCAGCGCAGGCTGCTTGAACGACGCGAGCACGGTCGAGAAGTCCCCGGCCCGTGCGGCAGCCAGCGAGTACACGTTGATGTGCATCCCGTCCGACAGCGCGTACCGTACCCCGAGCCGGCCGTACCGCTGGTCGACCGCAGGCGTGAACACGGTGCCGTTCGCAACCGGCTTCCACTTGGTGACCGACGCGGACGTCAGCGTCGTACCGTTCTGCCACGGGAACCGGGTGATCTGCCGCCCGCGCCCGTTGGCCGTGTCCACGTCGGTCTCGGTCCAGATGTACGTCGTACTTCCGACGGCCTCGGCGCCGATGGACACCGCATGACCGAACCCGGTCAGGTACATGTGCCCGAGGTTGGCGCCCGTGTCGATGCTCAGTTGGGTCAGCGTCAGGTTGCCGCTGTTGGCCGACGAACCGGCACGCACCTGGCCGGTGAAGAGCCGGTTGTTCGGGGTGTCGAACGCGAACGACTGCATGACGGTCACATCCTGCAGCGGCTTGCTGCGGAAGATCTCGCCACCGGCTCCGCCCATGACGAAGCGCTTGGAGGCTGGGAGGGACAGGGTCCGGGCGGTGGCCGCGGGTACGCCGAAGGTGCCGGCGGCAACCACTGCGCCGGCGCCCATCAGTAATCCACGACGGGACAAATTGTCCATGAGCTAGACCAATCTGTTGCGATAGAACAGGTTCGCGCGACGGTCGCCCGTCACGCCGGAGGCGAAGCCGAAGCAGAGTTGCGGGCAGCCGCGGTGATCGACGTACACCCCGACCCCCTCGGCTTCGCGGTAGACCAGGTCGGCGCCGTCCACGATCTTCACGGACTCGACGACCTCGCCTTTGACGATGTCGTACGTCCAGAGCCTCGACGTCGCCACCGTGGGATCGGGCGTACCGGCGTACGCCTCGCCTTCCCACAGGTAGACGTACGAGCCGTACAGCGCCCAGCCCTGGAAGTCGATACCCGCGGTCATCGCGGGTTGTTTGAACGACGCGAGCACCCGCGAGAAGTCCCCGGCGCGCGCCGCGGCCAGCGAGTACACGTTGATGTGGAACCCGTCCGCCAGCGTGTGCCGGATCCCGATCCGGCCGTGCCGCTGATCCACGGACGGCGTGAACACGGCGCCGTCCGCGACCGGTTTCCAGCTGCGCAGCCCCGGCGAATCCTTCGTCAGCGTCGCGCCGTCCTGCCAACGGAAGCGGGCGATCTGCCGGCCGCGCGCGTTCGCCGTGTCGACGTCGGTCTCGGTCCAGAGGTACGTCGTACGCCCGACGGTCTCCGCGCCGATCGAGACCGCGTGGCCGAACCCGCTCAGGTACATGTGCCCGACGACGTCGCCGGCGAGCGTGAGTTGGGTCAGCGTGAGATCACCACTGGTGGAAGGCGATCCGGCCCGCAGCTGCCCCGCGAAGAGCCGCTGGTTCGCGCTGTCGAAGGCGATCGACTGCATGACCGTCACGTCCGCCAGCGGCTTGCCGCGGAACACCTCGCCGCCCGGCCCGTCGAGCACGAAACGCCGGGTGGGAGTCAGCGTCAACGGACTGGCGGCGGCCGGCAGGGCTCCACCGACAACCACAGCGGCGGCACCAGCGAACAACCCACGGCGGGAGAGATTCTTCATAGCGCCCGACCGTAAGCCGTTTACCGCGAACTGTCACCAGTTCGCGCATATTTTTCTGCTAAATAACCACCAGATAGTGTTAGAACGCGTACGGGTACGGCGACCAGTCCGGCGACCGCTTCTCCAGGAACGAGTCGCGGCCCTCGGCGGCCTCGTCGGTGCCGTAGGCGAGCCGCGTCGCCTCGCCGGCGAACAGCTGCTGCCCGACGAGACCGTCGTCGATCAGGTTGAACGCGTACTTCAGCATCCGCTGCGCGGTCGGCGACTTCGCGCAGATCCTCCGGCCCCACTCCAGCGCCACCGCTTCGAGCTCGGCGTGCGGAACGACCTTGTTGACCATGCCCATCCGGTACGCGTCCTCGGCGGAGTACTCGTCACCGAGGAAGAAGATCTCGCGGGCGAACTTCTGCCCGACCTGCCGGGCCAGGTACGCCGACCCGAACCCGCCGTCGAACGACGCCACGTCCGCGTCGGTCTGCTTGAACCGCGCGTGCTCCTCGGACGCCAGCGTGAGGTCCGCCACCACGTGCAGACTGTGACCGCCACCCGCTGCCCAGCCGGGGACGACACAGATCACGACCTTCGACATGAAGCGGATCAGCCGCTGTACTTCGAGGATGTGCAGCCGGCCCGCACGTGCCGGGTCGATCGAATCGGCCGTCGTACCCTCCGCGTACTTGTACCCGTCCTTGCCGCGGATCCGCTGGTCACCGCCCGAGCAGAACGCCCAGCCGCCGTCCTTGGGCGAGGGACCGTTGCCGGTGAGCAGGACGCAGCCGACGTCCGTGGACATCCGGGCGTGGTCCAGCACGCGGTACAGCTCGTCGACGGTCTGCGGCCGGAACGCGTTGCGCACCTCGGGCCGGTTGAACGCGATCCGCACCACACCGGCGTCGACCGCGCGGTGGTACGTGATGTCGGACAGCTCGAAGCCGTCCACTTGCTTCCAGGCCGACGGGTCGAAGATCTCGGAGACGGTCACCCGCCGAGCATATTTCAGCCGCGGGCGGTGCTCTCCCGCAGTACTACTTCAGCCTTGAACGTCTCGGTCGTCGCGTCGCCGCCCTCGATCGCGAGCTCCAGCGCGCGGCGGCCCATCTGCTCCAGCGGCAGCCGTACGGTCGTCAGTCCCGGCCACACGTCCCGCAGCGTCGCGATGTCGTCGAACCCGGCGACACCGAGCCGGCCCGGTACGTCGACACCGCGCGCCCGCAACGCCGACATCGCGCCGACCGCCATCACGTCGTTCACCGCGAACACGCAGTCCACGTCGGCCTGGCGATCGAGCAGTTGCTCCGCGGCGGCGTACCCACCGTCGCGGGTGAAGTCACCGGCCTCGACCGCCACCGGTTGCAGCCCGGCCTCGGCCAGTCCGGCAACGAAGCCGTCGCGCCGATCGCGTGCCGTCGCAAGGGTTTCCGGCCCACCGAGTACGGCGAACTTGCGCCAGCCGAGCCCGACCAACTCGCGGGCCAGATCTGCCGACCCCGAACGGTTGTCCGGTTCAACGGTGTGCGCCGGCATCCCGGACTGACTGACCAGCGCGAGGCCCGCGCCGGAGTTGAGGAAGGTCTCCACCTCGGTCGCCGTCCGCGCCAGGCTCTCGCTGTCGGTCCGCCGGCTGCCGATCATCACCGCGGCCCGGGCTCGTTGCGCGCGCAACGACGACAGGTAGGCGATCTCGCGGTCGGAGTCACGGAACGTGCTGGCCATCATCACCAGCAGGTTGCGCTCGTCCGCGGCCCGCATCACGCCGTTCGCGATCGCGGCGAAGTACGGGTCCTCGATGTCGTGGACCAGGATGCCGACCACGTTCGTCGACGACTTGGCCAGCGCCTGCGCCTGCGCGTTCGGCGTGTAGCCGAGCTCGTCGGCGGCGGCCTTGACCCGTTCCTGCAGCTCGGGACGGGGCACGCGGTCCCCGCCGTTCAGCACACGGGAGGCGGTCGCGACCGACACGCCCGCGCGCTGCGCCACGTCCAGCAATGTCACCGGTGCTCGCAGATTCACTGGCCTACCCTTTCGTGCGTCCCCCCGGGGGCGGTGGCGGTCACCCTACCGAATCCCCCGTTCTCACGCTGAGTATCGGGCAGGTCGCTGCCAATCCGGTCAGAACCTGGCGTTGCGGCGCGGGAGTGACTAGCCTTCCCAGCCATGAGGACCGTCCACGCCAGGGTGACGATCCTGGTCTCGTCCGTCGTGCTCAGCCTGACGACCCTCACCGGTCCGGCCATGGCCTCGCCGATCCCGGACGGACCCGGTACGCCGGCCCCGGCTGCTCCCAGTGTGCCGCAGCACGTCGACACGCGCACCAAGAGCACGCAGCCGGTCTACGACTACGCGAACGCGATCCGTGAGTCGGTGTACGTCGACACCACGATGGACACCGACTCCGACGGCCAGGACGACGTGATCGCGGTCGACATCGTCCGGCCGAGCGAGACGGTTCTCACCGGTACGAAGATCCCGGTCATCATGGACGCCTCGCCGTACTACTCCTGCTGCGGACGCGGCAACGAGAGCGAGAAGAAGACGTACGACGGCGACGGCGTGATCCGGAAGATGCCGTTGTTCTACGACAACTACTTCGTCCCGCGCGGCTACGCGATGGTCGGCGTGGACATCGTCGGCACCGGCCGCTCCACCGGCTGCGGTGACGTCGGCGGCCGCGACGAGATCCAGTCGGTCGTCGACGTGATCGACTGGCTGAACGGGCGCAACACCGCGCACACCGCCGACGGTCAAGTCGTGAAGGCGTCCTGGACGACCGGCGCGGTCGGCATGATCGGCAAGTCGTACGACGGAACCCTCGCGAACGGCGTCGCGGCGACCGGGGTGAAGGGCCTGAAGACGATCGTGCCGATCTCGGCGATCTCGTCGTGGTACGACTACACCCGGTCCGGCGGCGTACCGTACTCGGACGACTACATGCCCTGGCTGGGCGGGTACGTCGGTCACGACAGCGCCGCCTGCGACGAGGTCCGCGGCCAGCTCGGCGACAACGACGATGACGACACCGGCAACTACACGTCGTTCTGGGCCGAGCGCGACTACACGAAGAACGTGTCGAAGGTGAAGGCCTCGGTCTTCATGACGCACGGGCTCAGCGACTACAACGTGCAGACCAACCACTTCTCCCAGTGGTGGTCGGCGCTGTCGCGGAACAACGTGCCGCGCAAGCTGTGGCTGGGGCTCGAGGACCACGTGGATCCGTTCGAGTTCCGGCGCGACGAGTGGGTGGACGAACTGCACAAGTGGTTCGACTACTGGCTGCAGGGCCTGCAGAACGGCGTGATGAAGGAGCCGATGGTCTCGGTCGAGACGAGCCCCGACGTGTGGCGCGACTACAAGACCTGGCCGGCCGTGAACCGCCCGGTGTCGGTGCCGCTGTCGGTCGGCAAACTAGGTGCCGCGGGCAAGGGTTCGCTGATGGTCACGGACGATCCCGAGCTGACCGAGGACGACATCGTCGCGGACCCGTCGGAGGTGATCGCGGGACGGCAGATGTTCCTGTCCGCACCGCTGACCGCACCGCTGCGGATCAGCGGTACGCCGTCGGTCACGCTCCGGCTGAAGTCCGACTCGTCGACGACACCGGTGACCGCGCGCCTCATCGAGTACGGCGACGCGGGCCGGTACACCGGCGTCCGCCGTACCGACGACAGCACCTGTGAAGGCTCGAGCACCGACTACGACGACAGCTGCTACTACACCGTCGACAAGGTCACCACCCAGAGCGATCACGGCATCGTCAGCCGCGGCTGGATCGACGCCGCCCACAGCAAGTCCCTCACGAAGCCGGCCCCGCTCAAGCCCGGCCAGTGGACCACCGTCAACGTCCCCCTCCGCGCCCAGGACCAGATCATCCCCAAGGGCCGCATCGTCGGACTGGCCATCACCCTCTCCGACACCGAATGGACCAGCCCCAACACCACCGGCGCCACCATCGACATCGACCTCGCCGGCAGCAAACTCAACATCCCCATCTCCTCCGGCAAACTGGCCGCCCCCACCCAAATCCCCACCCTCGACGTCCAAATCAAAACCCCCACCCAACGCCCCAACCTCCACGACCCCAAGAACTGACCCCCCACCCGCCGAGTCGTGAGAATCGGCTGGGAAAACCAGCCCCGATCCACGACTCGATGAACGGGTCCCGAGCCAATCGCCACGACTCGGCGGCCCTGTGGACAACGGACGGCATGGGTTGGCAGAAATCGGGACAATGACGGGATGTTGTTCACGGCGGCGGATGCCCCCGCGCTAGGAATCTCGCGGGGCGTACTGCGCGGCACGCGGTACCGGCGGGTCCTTGGCTCCGTGTACGTCGACGGGACGGTCGCCGTCACTCCCAGGTTGCAGGCCGAGGCCGCGCTGCTGTTGACGCCAGGTGCGGTGGCGAGCCACGACACCGCCTTGAGCCTGTGGACCGCCAACGACCGCCCCGACGACGTCGTACACGTGACTGTCCAGCGCGATCCACAGCTCACCCGTCCACGGGTCAGCGGTTTGCGCGTCCACGAAGTACGGCACCTCGACCGCACGCTGCGGGACGGGCTGCCGCTGACTCCACCCGAGCGAACCTTCCTCGACCTCGCGCCGTACCGCGATCTCACCAGCCTCGTCGCAGCAGGAGATTCCCTGGTACGCCGTACCGACGTCGAGCCTTACCACCTGGTCGACACGCTGGCCGCGGTAACCGGCGTCCGCGGCGTCCGGCTCGCCCGCGAAGCGGCAGCTCTCGTGCGAGCAGACGTCGACTCCCCGATGGAATCCCTGCTTCGCCTGCTCATCGTTCTCGGCGGCCTCCCCGAACCTCGGATCGGCCACGTGATCAGCGACGCTGCGGGCGGCTGGCTGGCGAAGCCGGACCTCAGCTATCCCGAAATCAAGCTGGCTGTTGAGTACGACGGTCGGCACCACATCGTCGACGTCCGGCAATGGCGCCAGGACATCCGCCGCCGCGAGAACCTCGAACGCGAAGGCTGGCTGGTTCGCGTCTTCACGGCGTACGACCTCCTCCACATCCCGCACACCGTCGTCGCCCGCATCTCCCAGGACCTCCACGCCCGCCACCCCCGCCTCGCCGCTTAACCCGGCCCCTGCCGAGTCGTGGCGATTGGTTCGATCCCCCATCGCCGAGTCGTGGAAATCGGCTGACAAAAACAGCCAATCCTCACGACTCGGCGGGTTAGTTGCCTTCGGCTACGAAGTGCATGGGGTCGCCGAAGGCTAGGTCGGTTATGCCGGCGGTGTGGAAGGCTCCGACCAGGAGGGATCTGCGGTGGGCGGCGAAGGTTAGGACGTGGGCGACCATTCCGCCGTAGGTGAAGACTCGGGGTGGTTCGCAGGTGGTGTCTACGAAGGACTCGTCGAAGCGGCCGTCTTCGTTGAGTTGGTTGACGAGGGCCACGAAGCGGGCGCCGGCGTCGGCGTGGCGGGTGCGGAGCTCGGGGATCGGGGTGACGACCTGGCGGCCGCACTCGGGGACCTGGAAGGGGCGGTCCTCGACGGAGGCCAGCCACATCTCCTCCTGCCAGACCAGGCGGTCCAGGAGGTAGCGGATCGAGATGTCGTCGTCAATCCCTTCGACGGACAGTTCGATCGGCCGGTCCAACGTGGCGGCGTCCAGGCGGGCGCCGCGTTCGATCATCTCGCCGGTCAGCCACACGTGGTGCTCGACCATCCTGACAAGTACGTCCATGCCTCTCACCTTTCGACGTGCCGGCAGCCGAAGTCCGGCCGGCGGCTGGAAATGCACTCCACTCGGCGCCGCGAGGAAGAACACCCGCGACGCTTCCCGCCGCCACACGCGCGGCGACATCCCATAAGCCCTGGCGAACGCCCGTGTGAACGCTTCGTGTGACCCGTACCCGGCCTCGACCGCAACCTCCAGTACGCCGACCGGCTCGGCCAGCAACCGGTACGCCGCCCGCTCCAGCAGCACCCGCCGGCGGAACGCGAACGGCGACTCGCCGGCCACCGCCCCGATCACCCGGTCGAAGTGGAACCGCGACAGGTGCACCCGCCCCGCCAGCCCGGCACCGTCCACCGGGCCGTCGGGGCCGCGCAGACCGGCCGCGACCACCGCCACGAACTCTTCGAACACATCCGCCATGCCCACCACTGTGCCCCCACTCACCCGCCGCGGACTTGATCGAAATTGCGGAACGCTCGGACTGGTTTACGGAGTACTCCGCAATGTGTAGTAGTCTCCTCGGCAGAACACTGGAGGAGGTCGCGATGGATACGAGCCAGCTACTCAAGGGCGTGCTGGATCTCGCGGTGCTGGCCGTGCTGCGGGACGCCGACGGCTACGGGTACGACGTACTCCGCCGGCTGCGCGCCGCGGGACTCGAAGACGTGGCGGACGCCTCCGTGTACGGGACACTCCGCCGGCTGTTCCAGGCCGGCGCGCTGACGTCGTACGTGCAGCCGAGCGAGGAAGGCCCGCACCGCAAGTACTACGGGCTGAACAAGACCGGCCATGAGCTGCTGGCCCGATCGACCAAGACCTGGAATCACTTCGCCGACACGATGTCGGTGCTGCTGGAGGAGGAGGCCGCGTGAACAGCACCCTGACCGGAGCGGTCGCGATCTACCTGACGCAGGTGCGCGCCGAGCTCAGCGACCTGCCGCCGGGTGAACTGGAGGACGTGCTCCAGGACGTCACCGACCACCTGACCGAGGTAGCAGGCGAGTTCGACGCCGAGCCGACCTTGAGCGACCTGCAGGTGCGCCTGGGGACGCCGCGGCAGTACGCCGACGAGCTGCGGACCGCGGCGGGCTATCCGGCACGCACCGAGCCGGTCAGCCAGGACTACCTCACGTCCGGCTGGAAGGCGCTGCGCTGGGGCCTGATCGCCGGCACGGTCGGCCCGTTCTTCGTTGCCGTCAGCATCTTCGCGTGGTCGCACGACGAGACGGCGTTCTTCGGGCTGCTCGGGCTCGGCGTGCTGTTCGTCGCGGCGTTCCTCGGCGTCCGGGCGTTGCGCGGCAACGACCCGCGGATCGTCCTGGACACGCCGCGGGGCGCCCAGTGGGCGACGGCGGTTCGCGGCTGGATCGACCAGATCCCGCCGAACGTCCGGCACGAACTGGTGACGATCGGCCAGCCGGTCTGGTGGGTCGCGCGAGGCATGATCGGCGCGGGCGGGTTCTTCGCGCTGTTCGGCGCGGCCTCGGTGACCGTGGTCGGAGCCGTCGCCGGCGCGGCGGTCTCGATCTGGATCGGCCGCCGGACCCAGCAGGACCGGCGGTGGCTGTGGTACGTCGTACCGCTCAACGTCGTCGCGGCGGTCGCGATCCCGTCGTTCCTGGCCGCGGCGTACGTCGGTGCGTCGTTCGGGTTCCTGAACAACTACAACGACTACCGCGGCAGCGCCCGGGGCTATGAACCGCCGACCAAGGGCGTGGTGGTGGACGGCACCACGGTGTCGAACATCTACCCGTTCGATGCCCAGGGCAAGCAGGTCGCGGTCCGGCTGTACGACCAGGACGGCAACCCGATCAGCATGGAACTGCAGGACTGCGCGACCAGCTACGGGCAGCAGTCGCGGGACACCACCAGCAACCTGTTCCCGCAGGCCGTGGTCGTCCCCGACGAGAACGGCGACACCGGACCGGACAACTGCAAGGAGTCCACAAAGGCCCCCTTCGTCCCGCCGCCTGCTCCCGCCACCCGCACCGCGTCCCCCACACCATCCGCCGCGCCGACCGCGAGCAGCACACCGACCAGCGTCAAGCCGTCGGGTACGGCGGGTGTGACGCTCACCGTGCAGCCGACCAGGTGACCCGCCGCGCGGACTAGGGTGACTGCCTTCGTTGCCCGCCCTGCTCTGTGAGGTACCCGCCCGTGTGGATTCTCGGTGTCATCGCCGCCGCCGCCATAGCTGTTGTCGCTGTCGTGCTGTGGTGGGCTTCGCGCAGCCCTGATGACCTGGCCGGCGCCGAGGAATACGCGGTGGAGCGCAAGTGGGAGTGGGAGGCGCAGCTCACCGTGGAGCAGGAGAAGGCCCTGATGGAGGGCCTGCGGTCGTACAACAAAAGCAAGGACGGTCCGATCTCCGTCCACAGCGAGCACGCCGAGGTCATGCTGTTCGCGCCGCACACTGTCATCTCGCTGTACCTGCTGGCAGACCGGTTCGTTGCCCTCGGCCCGGATGCGGTGTCGTACCCGATGAGCTCGGTCGGGAAGCTGCTCGACGAGTGCGCCGACAAGGAGCAGCCCGGCGTACTGCACCTGCGGGACGACTGGTTCCCCGAGGAAGGTGCGGACGGGATGGACACGGCCGCCTTCGCCGATCTGGTGATGGACGTGCTGATTCAGCACTCCGACCGGCGGGTCACCGGCGGATCGTGGAACGGCGACAGTCTGGTCGAGACGTTCGTCCAGGCGGACCCGAACGAACAGCCCAACCGTGTGGCAGTCGACCTGGCGCGGGTGTTCGAGCAGTACGGCGCCGCTCGGGAGGCGCAGCCGCAGACGCCGCCGATCGATCTGCTGCGGATGATCCTGCCCGGAATGCTGATGTCCGAGGAGCCAGGCGTGCTGTGGATCCGCCCGGCGACCTTCGCCGAGCGGAACATCGTCGCAAACGCCGCGGCGGGTCGCTAGGAGCGGACGGACGCGGCGGCGACCCGGCGATACTCGTAGCCCAGGCGTTCGTACACCTTGATCGCGGCCGCGTTGTCGCCGTCCACCATCAGTCCGGCGCACCCGTGGCCCTGCACCAGTTCGGCCGTCACGAACCCGCACACCTGCCGCGACAATCCCTTGCCCCGGGCAACAGGATGCGTCGCGACCCCGGCGAGGAACCCGACCTCGGGCGCGCTCCACGCATCCGCGGCGATACTCAGCAGCTCACCACGCTCACCCGTCACCGCAGCCCACCGCCGTACGCCGGAACGCCCGGGCCACGCGTACGACGAGGGCGACGCCGCGGTCAGTAACTCTTCGACACCGTCGTCGCTGTCCAGCCAGGCCGGACCTCCAGCACTCATCAACCCTCCGCTGTGCGGCCGCTGCGGCTCGGGCTGAGCGTGCGGCGAGGGCGACGCCTGGGATTGCTGAGTGGTGCAGGTCCGGGTGTCCATCCAGCCGAAGGCCGCGCCGAACTGGAGACCTGGTACGTGATCCAGGAGATCGCGGATCAGCTGCTCTTCGCCGAACGGGCGGAAGCTGGGGCCGACCTCGGCCAGCACCTTCGCCGCGAGCCGTCCGACCGCATCCGCCGGCCCGGCGACCGCGAGCCGATCACGCCTGGACAGGTCGGGCGAGGCGACGGCCACCGCATCCCCGTCGCACCACGCGCGGACGCCGGGGCCGAAACCCTGCGCGGCCCAGATGATCATCGGATCGTCCGCGGCTGCCGTTGCCAGCGCCGCGGGTGTCAGAAGCTCATGCACGTTGGATCGCGTACGGGACGAGGTGGCGGTAGCCGCGGACGGCGACGCGGCGGAGGCGGTGGACGGCGTACGACGAGTGGCCGTCGAGGGCTGCGGCGAGTTCGCGGTCGGCGAGGACCCGCCCGGGTTTGCATTCGGTGGTGAGACGGGCGGCCAGGTTGACCACTTCGCCGTACACGTCGCCGAGCCGGATCAGGATCGTGCCGTACGCGAGCCCGATCCGCAGTTCCGGGAGGTTCTCGTCGGCGGTCACCGCGTCCTGCAGCGCGAGCGCGACGGCGGCACCCTGTGCGGCGGTGTCGGTCACGAACAGCACCTCGTCGCCCATCGACTTGATCACCCGGCCGCCGTTCAGCGCGACCACGTCGGCGGCCATGCCCTCGAACTTCTCGATCAGCTCGCCGAGCTCGGCCTCGGTCAGCCGCCGGGTCAGGCGCGTGTAGCTGACGATGTCCGCAAACCCGACTGCCCGCACCCCGCGCGCCAGCTCGTTGGATCCCGCCACCGCCCGCCCGGCCGCCGCGGCCAGGTGCCGGCGCCAGACGTAGGTCTGCAGCCGCTCCATGGCCGGCAGCAACAATCCCGCGACCTCGATCGACTCGTCCGCGGACAGCTTGGACCCGGCGAGGAAGTCGAGGAACATCGCCGACTGCCACGACGCCAGCCGGGACTGGGTCTGGCCGAGCTTCCGGGCCAGCGACGACTCCATCTCGGCCTCGATGAACCCGTCGTCCTCGAGGGCCGCGACCAGCCGCAACGCCTCGACATCGTCGTCGGTGAACGCCACCTCGTCGTCCGGCACGGTCGCGAACCCGAGCGCGTGCCACATCCGCTCGGCACGCTGGATCGAGATCCCAGCCCGCTCGGACACCTGGATCCGGGTGAACTTCCGCTCACCGCCCAGCAACGTCCTCTCGAACTCGCGCTGCAGTCCGGCGAGGTCGACCTGAGGTTCAGGAACCACCGCGGCGCTCGGCGATGGTGGCGTCGATGGCGTTGCGGAACGCGGGGAGCCTACGGGTGAGGTCGTCGAACTTCTCCCGGGTGAAGTGCAGCAGCTGCAGCCGCGACTTCGCCGTGACGGTTGCCGTTCGCAACGTGTTCTTCCGGACCGCGACCTCGCCAGCGATATCGCCCGGGCCGAGCTCGGCGATCTCCTGGCCCTTCTCGCGCACCGCCGCCGTACCGCTGAGGATCAGGTACGCCGCGTCCGGGGGCGTCTGCTCCAGGATCAGCGACCAGCCGGCCGGTACCGAGACCTCCTCGCCGGCCCGGAAGATGTCCCGGATGTCGCGTCCGGACAGATCCGCGAACAGCGGCAGGTCCCGTGGGGACGTCCTACCCAGTGCCACGTCGATCCTCCTCGCCGATGTTCCCCGCCGGTAACTCTAACGCACGCGTGCAGCGATCAGGAGGATCGGTGGGCGGCGGCGATGCACGGCGAGTGACGGCTGTGCCACGACCTGTTCGGGGTTCGGCATGGGCTCGTCGAGCCGCTCCACCTGCAGTCCGTGGCGGTGCAGCGTCCCGAAGACGGTGCCGATCGTCCGGTGGTACTTGATCACGCCATCCACGAACCAGGTCCGCTCGCGACGCCCCTCATCGGCGTAGTCGTCCACCACACAGTCCGCAGCAACCACCGGAGCCGTCATCACCGGATGCTCCATCGTGAACACCAACCAGCCGCCAGGCACGAGCCACCGCGCGACCCGCGCCACCAGGTCATCGAAGTCCCCGACGTAGTGCAGCGCCATGCTGCTCACCACCAGATCCACAGAACCAGCTGGTACGTCGAAATCCGCGAGGTCGGCGCACTCGTAGCGGACCGCGGCGTGCGGCCGCGCCGCTGCGAGCATCTGTTCCGAGACGTCGACCGCCAACACCTCAGCCGCGCCGGCCTCGGCCAACCGAACCGCCAGACCGCCTTCACCACAACCGAGATCCACCACCCGCGCTCCGGCGACCGGTGGGAGCGCCGCGTCCATCGCGGGGATCTCCAGCGGCTCGTTGAGCGCCTGCCCCGACTGGCGCAGGCGCCGGTACCCGTCGAGGAACGCCGGGTCGTCGTAGAGCGCGTTCACAGCCAGCGCTCCAGATCGTGGATATCGATCATCGGAAGCTCCCAGCGGAGGGCGAACTGTTCGAGGTCCGCGGCGCCGGCCATCACGCCGTCAGCGCGCATCACCTCGCAGCAGACGCCGACCGGGGCGAGGCCGGCCGTCTTGCACAGGGCAACGGTCGCCTCGGTGTGGCCTTGACGCTCGGCCAGTAGCCCCGGACGCGCCGCGAGCGGGAACACGTGCCCCGGCCGGAGGAAGTCCTCAGGTACCGCGTCCGGCGCCGCGAGCCGTCGTACTGTCGCTGCTCGCTCCGCCGCCGACACACCGGTCCCAGGTGCCGACGCGAGATCGATCGGCACGTGCATCGCCGTACCCTGTCGGTCGCCCGCGCCGGGGATCGGATCGATCTTCAGCCGGCGCAGTACGTCGGCGTCGCACGGGACCGTGGTGTGGCCGCAGGCCTGGGTCAGCAGGAAGCGCATGGCCTCCGGGCGGAAGCGTTCGCCGGCGAAGACCACGTCGCCTTCGCCCTCCGCGGTTGGATCCCAGACGACGACCCCGCCGCCCGCGGCGATCTGCGCAACCACCTTCTGTACGCCGATCTCGCCGCTGAGCTGCCCCGCCCACGGCAGCCGCGCCACCGCGCGCATCAGCTCGGGCCCGTTCCCGTCGCGCGCCATCCGCACCAGCAGATCGCTCTCGAGGTTGACCCGATCCCCGGCCACCAACGCGCCCAGCTTCGTCTTCACCAGCGTGTTCGGCACGAGCACGACGGAGAACCGGTCCTTGAGGACCTCCGCGACCGTGATGCTCACGCCGTCGATCGCGACCGATGTCTTTGCCACCAACCGCGCCAGCAACCGCTCCGGCGGCTTGATCCAGACCCGGTGCCCGGCCGCTTCCACGTCGACCCGCAGCACCTTGCCGACTCCCTCGACGTGCCCCTGGACCAGATGCCCGTCGATCCGGTCGCCGATCGCCACCGGCAGTTCGACGTGCAGCGTCGTACCGACGGCGACCCGGTCCAGCGTCGTACGGCGCCTGGTCTCGTCGGTCACCACCACGCGGATCTCACCGGGCGGACCCGTTTCCGCGGTGAACCTGATCCCGTCGAGACAGACGGCGCCGCCCGGTGCGACCGCCACGTCCGAGGTCACCCGCAGCAGCTCGCCGGGGACTTCCGCGACGGTGCCTACGTGCTCGATACGTCCTGTGAACATGCTTCGCTCTCCACCACTAGCTGATGGCCAGGGACACTCGGTCCGAGCTGAAGCGGGGTATCACCGCGTGGCCCCGGTCGCACCGGGTCACTCTGCCTTGCGGCAGAGCCGACGGGCCTGGCTCAACGTCCAACCGTCACACCGTGGAATCGCACCACTCGGCAGTAAACCACACGCCACCCGTTGACCGTCCCGACAGCCCGCGGTTACGGTCGTTCGGCAATCGATTTCTCACCCCAGCTCTCTGCAACCGCCCGAGGAGCCCCTGATGCGGAAACGATGGTTGCTCGTCCTGCCTGCCCTGATCGGAGCGGCCATCGTGCCTGCCGACCAGTCCCCATCCGCCCGAGCGACCGCCGTCCCGTCGCCCGTCGAGCGGATCGCCAAACTCACCGGCCCGGAGTCGATCAACGACACCGAGGCGCGTTTCGCCCTGAAGGCGACCGACCTCGGCATCCTCTGGGACAACGGATCCGGCGAGATCCTGACCGCGTTCGGCGACAGCTACGGCAGCGGCTGGACCGGACCGGGCGGCGGCGCCGGCGATCAGGCGACGATCGACTGGCGGTGCAACCTGCTGTTCCGCAGTAAGGATCGCGACCTGGCCGACGGGATGTCGCTCGACTCGGCCGCCGAGGACCGGCCCGGTCACGCCAAGGAGTTCCTGCCCTGCAAGAAGATCGACCGCGACGAGCACACCGTGATCCCGACCGCGGGCATCTCGGTCGGCAAACGCCAGTACGTGCAGTACATGTCGGTCAACTACTGGGGTCCGGCCGGCAGTTGGTACACGAACTACTCCGGCTTCGCGTACTCCGACGACAACGGCGAGAACTGGACCAAGGATCCGAACGCCCGCTGGCAGAACTCGAAGGCCTGGGACGACAACTTCCAGATGGTTGCCCTGGTCAAGGACAAGGGCTACGTCTACATGATCGGTACGCCGAACGGCCGGTTCGGCAACGCGCACCTGGCCAGGGTCCCCGAGAAGCAGGTACTGCAGAAGAAGGCCTGGCGGTACTGGGACGGCCGGATCTGGTCACCCCAGGAGTCGGCCGCCGTACCGATCGCGGCCGGTCCGATCAGCGAGGTGTCGGTGCAATGGAACGCGTACACCGGCAAGTGGTTGATGATGTACCTCGACGAACGCCGCGCCTCGATCGTGCTGCGTTCCGCGAAGGACCTCACCGGCCCGTGGAGCGGTGAACAGGTCGTGGTCAAAGGCAGTGAATACCCGGGCCTGTACGGATCGTTCATGCATCCCTGGTCGTCCGGCCAGGATCTGTACTTCACGATGTCGCAGTGGGATCCGTACAACGTCTTCCTGATGCGCACCAAGCTCACCGGTGACGGCCAGACCACCAACCTGGTCACGGATCCCGGCTTCGAGAGCCAAACCAGCGGTACGCCGTCCGCACCCTGGCAACTGAGCGGCACCGGGGGCATCGACCGCACGAATCTCGGCCACACCGGCACCAACAACGCGTTCGTCCGGGACTCGATCGGCACCCACCAGCTCCAGCAGACCGTCGCCGTACGCCCCCACCACCGGTACCGGCTGTCCGCCTGGATCCGGACGGCGGAGTACAACTCCGAGACGATGCTCGGTGTCCGCACGTTGCGCGGGCGCACGATCGCGCAACACACCGGCGGCGCGCACCCGCAGTACACGAAGGTCAGTGTCGACTTCGACTCCGGCCGGGAGTCGTTGATCCAGCTGTACGGCGGATTCTTCGGTCATGGTCAGGACGTGTGGCTGCAACTCGACGACGTCGTACTGGAAGAGCTCTAGGCGGCGCGGCGCCGGCGACGGGTGCGAGTCGTCCGGCGTCGTACCGGGCGGCGAGGGCCGACGAGACGGGGGCCGGCCAGACGGTCCTCGAGACGGCGGGCCTCGCGGCGGATCGGCTGGGCAACGTACTCGCCGAGGATGAGGCCCGAGGCAAGTGCGACGCCGATCGCGACCGCCGTCGTGAGGCTGACGATACCGATCAGCTGTCCGCCGGCCGTCAGTTCGTAGAGTCCCTTGTAGATCGTCAGACCAGGCAGCAGCGGGATCGAACCGGCGACGACCACGACGAGCGGCGGTACGCCGGTCCGCCGGCCGCTGGAGTAGCCGCAGAGACCGACGACGAAGGCAGCGGCAGCCGTGGACCATGCCGGACCGAACGAGGCCCTGGTCATCAAGGTGAAGATGAGCGAGGCCAGTGCGCCCATGACGGCGACCGGGAGCAACGCGCGGAGCGGCGCGTACGACGCGTAGGCGAACGCGACGGCCATCACCGCACCGGAGATCACCATGATCGGGAGGTTCGCCAGCTGGATCGTCTGGGGTTCGATGCCGACCTTCAGACCGAACCTCAGACCGAGCCCGAGCCCCAGCGAGACACCGGCGATGATCCCGCCGGTGAGCAGCATCGCCTCCAGGCTCCGGGCCGCGGCGGTCACGTAGTACCCGGTGATCGCGTCCTGCACGGCACCGGTGAGAGCGATCCCGGCCAGCAGCATGATGATGCCCGCGGCAACGACCAGCGACGGTTTCACCGGCGCGTGCACGGCGTACAGGACCAGGGCGACCGCGGTCGCCACGAACGCTCCGGCGACCTGCTGGTAGAACGCGGGCAGCCGCTGCCGGTTGAACCACCGGTTGTTCAGGTCGATCACGATCGCGGTCAGCACCGCCACCAGCGTGATCAGCCAGCCGCCGCCGAGCAGCAGCGTCGCGCCACCGGCCATCACGCCCCAGGCGAGGACCGCGCTCCACCGCGGGTACGGCGGACCGGCCGACGTCAGCCGGGCGAGTTCCCGCGACGCCTCCTCGCGAGTCACGTCGCCGCGAGCGAACCGTCGTACCAGCCGGTCGACGTCGGTCAGCCGGGAGAAGTCCTGGGACCGGTAGCGGACCAGCCGGATGTGCGTCTCGGGCGCGACGTCCGGCGCGGCCTGGTACGAGACCGCCATCGAGGTGAACGTGATGTCGACCTCGCAGCCGCGCAGTCCGCCGGCCGCGGTGACACCGAGGATCGTCGCGGTCGCGTCCGCCGTACCGGCGCCGCTGGACAGCAGCACCTCACCGACCCGCAAGGCCAGGTCGATGGTGGCGTAGACCTCCCGCTGCTCGTCAGGCTCCATCGAGTAGGCGATGTGCCATCGCGAGGTCGGTGATCAGGATGTTGACCCAGCCGCCGAGCATCGCGGCGCGGATCGCGGAGTACTTGCGGTCGCCGCCGGCCACCCCGATCCGGCGCGGCACCGCCAGCAACTCCTTCGCGGTCACCCCGATGACCCGCTGGTCGAACGTCGAGCGCACGAGCTTTCCCTCTTCGTCGAAGAACCGGAAACACACGTCCCCGACGGCACCGAGCCGGCGCAGCTCGTCCTGGTCGGCCTCCGCGACCGCGTTCCCACTGCGCTGCAGCAGCGGGGAGGGCTCGAGGCTGCCGATCCCGACCAGGGCGTCGGTGAGTTGTCCCCACGTGCCCAGAACGTCCCGAACCGACACATCGTTCATCATCGCCCGGCGAACGGCGGGCGTCCCGACCAGCCCGGGAGCGGGCAGGTAGACCGGCATCCCGCCGGTCAGCTCGGCGAACCGCGCGGTCAGCCGGGTCGCCTGCATCTGCACCGCGGCGTCGCCCAGACCGCCGACGATCTGGACCACCTTGTCCACCACCGGCACGCTCTTGCGCGGCATCCGGTCGACCGCGCTGATCAGCGTCTCGCTCCAGGACGAGATCCCGACCACGTGCCCGCCGGTGAGGGTCATGTCGAGGTACGCCGCCGCGCCGGAGCCCAGCGCGGGCAGTACGTCGTCCCCGACGCCGAGGGTGTCGACGACGACCGCGTCCCGCAGCCCGTACCGGCCCTGCAGCTCGTCCTCGAGGTCGCTGTGCACACCGCTCGGCATGGTCACCACGGTGTGCACGATGCCGACCTCGACGGCCTGCTTCAGCATCCGGGAGACGCGCGCCTGGGACAGGTTCAGTTCGGCGGCGATCTGCGGCTGGCGGATGCCCTTCTCGTGGTACATCCGCGCCACCTTCGCGAGCAGCCGCAGCTCGTCCAGCCCGGGCTGGCGGACACCACGGTTGCTGTTCACGGCGCTCCCTTCGAGACGATCAACCTGGACTATAGGCAGATGTAGACCCGCGGTACGCCACCGGCGTCAGGCAGTGGACTTCCCGGCGTGTCCCGCTTGCCGGTCGCGACCACCGAGCCGTCCCGCGGGTCAACGATCGTGTACGCCAGCGGGACAGTCTCGTCGAACACCATCACCGGCCCGCCGTTCTCGCGGTACACGATCAGGCCGCCGTCGGTCGTGCTCAGCGCCCGCCCCGAGATCGTCCGGGTCCAGTCCGGCGCCATGTCGGTGGTCGGCAACCCGTCCAGGATCTTCCCGAGCATCCCGACGTACGTCGACCCTTCGAAGCCGACCGCCTCGCGCCAGCCCGCGCCCGGCGCGAGGAAGTACTCGGAGTGCCCCGGCTCGTCCGCGTGCAGTCGCCACTGCCACAGGCTGCCCGCGCCGTAGACGACACCCATCGTGCCGCCCGCGCACAGGTTGCTCCACGCCTCGTGGCCCTGCCACCAGCCCTCGGCCACCCCGGTCCGGCCGGTGTGCTCGTACGTCGGTTCGCCGTTCGCGACTGCCTTGACCGGGTGGTTGCGCCACATGTCCGCGACCCGCTCCGGCACGTGCTCGCCGGTGTGCCCGGTCTGGCACCACTGGAAGTCCAGCCAGTCCGCGTCCTGATGGGCATTCGCGCGGATGTGCGGGCGGTAGTGGATGCCGGTCGGCTGCTCGTAGCAGTCGGCACTGTGCACCTCCGCGCCGCCGGCTGCGGTCTGTGGTTCGGTACCGGATCCGTCGCCGCCGACCAGGTAGATCGCCGGCCGGGCGCCGTACCGCGCGACGAGGTAGCGGCAGTAGGCGGCGTACTCGTGCTCCGGAACCACGGTCCCGGCGACGTCCAGGCCCTTCCACCCGAAACCTTGGAAGACGGGCTGCAGCACCGGGACGATCCCGTGCTCGACGAGAATCGCCAGCAGCTCGTCGAGGTACTGGAAGTACTCGTTGTTCAGCTGGTTCAGGTGGCCCTCGGCGAGGTCCTCGAAGCCGACGCCGAATCCCTCGTCCTGCGTGCGGTCCCGCGGGCCGACCGCGCGCATGTCCGGTTGCACCGTCATCAGCAGGACCGCGTTGAAGCCCTTGGACTGTCTGTCCAGGGCGTACTCACGTACTTGCTCGGGGGTGGCGCGCCAGGGCAGGGCCCAGGCGGTATCGGCCACCAGCACCGCGGGGGTGCCGTCAGCGTGCACGAGGCTTCGGCCGCCGGGGGACATCCGCCAGAAGCCGCGCGCGTAGAACGGATTGACCTCGTCCGCCGCCGCGGGCTGTACGTCGAACTCCCCCTCGGCCCACCGCCACCGACCCGCCAGCGGCGCGGCAAACCGCACCTTCCGCACCTCGCCGTCGGAGAACGTCGGGCGGCGGAGGACCGTGCCGGATTCGTGCTCGAAGTCGACCCAGTCGGACGTGACCTGGAGTTCGAGTTCTCGCCAGACGGATGAGATGGACATGACACTCCCGGGGTGCTGGTTGCCGTTAAGCTACTGGTGAGAACACACGTGCTCTGGGGTCGGTGAAATTCCGAGCCGGCGGTGACAGTCCGCGACCCGTGACTTCGTGAGAAGAAGCGGTTGACCTGGTGGAACTCCGGGACCGACGGTGAAAGTCCGGATGGGAAGACGCACGTGGCGACTGCACGTCCCTGAATTCAGGGGCGTGGAGCTTGTCGTTGCCCCGGAGTGCTCTGAGTGCACCGCCGAGAGGACAACGACCGTGAACACCATCACCAGCCTCGACACCATCGAACACGCTGTCGCCGAGCTCGCCGCCGGACGGCCGGTCGTGGTCGTCGACGACGAGGACCGCGAGAACGAAGGCGACCTGACCTTCGCCGCGAGCCTCGCGACGCCCGAGCTGATGGCCCTGCTCGTCCGGCACACCAGCGGGTACGTCTGCGCGCCGGCCGCAGCGGAGATCTTGGACCGGCTCGAGCTGCCGTTGATGGTCCCGAACAACCAGGACAGCCTGCGGACGGCGTACACCGTGTCTGTGGACGCGGCGACCGGTGTCGGGACCGGCATCTCGGCCGCGGACCGGGCGCGGACCGTCCGCGTGCTGGCCGATCTCTCGGCGCAGCCCGCGGACCTGATCCGGCCCGGTCACATCCTGCCGTTGCGCGCCGTCGACGGCGGAGTGCGGCAGCGGCCCGGTCACACCGAGGCCACCGTCGAACTCGTCCGGCTGGCCGGACTGCCGCCGGTCGGCGTCATCGGCGAGCTGATGAACGACGACGGCACGCTGATGACCGGGGCCGACCTCCGCGCCTTCGCCACCACCCACAACTTCCCCCTCATCTCCATCCAGTCCCTCATCACCCACCTCAGCTGACCGTTGCGTCCGAAGAAGTGAGGGCTATAGGCCACGCTTCTTCGGACGCAAGCGTCAGTCAGGGGAGGAGTTGGCGGGCGGCTTCGGCGATGCCCTCGGGGGAGAGGGCGTAGCGGTTGAGGAGGTAGTCGGCTGAGCCTGTGGGGGCGAACTCGGGGAACCCGAGGATCTTCACCCGCGCCGGATGCTGCTGTACGACGGTTTCGGCGACCGCACCGCCGAGGCCGCCGCCGGACACCGCTTCCTCGGCGGTCACGATGCCGGCCGTCTCCCGCGCGGCCGCGACCACGGCGTCGGTGTCCAGCGGCTTCACCGTCGGCATCGACAGCACCCGAGCCGAGATCCCGTCCTCGGCGAGCCGTTCGGCGGCGGCCAGCGCCCGCCACAGCACGGTCCCGTTGCTGATCACGGTGACGTCGTTGCCTTCGCGCACCGTGATCGCCTTGCCGAGCTCAAAGGAGTAGTCGTCGGCGTACACCTTCGGCACGCTCATCCGGCTGACCCGGATGAACACCGGTCCTTCCGAGGCGGCAGCCCAGCGCAGCGCGGCCGCGGTCTCGATCGGGTCGGCGGGCACGATCACCGTCATGTTGGCGATCGCCCGCAGCCAGGCGATGTCCTCGATCGAATGGTGTGTCGGCCCGAGTTCGCCGTACGCGACGCCGGGGCTCATCCCGCAGAGCTTCACGTTGGTGTTCGAGTACGCGACGTCGGCCTTGATCTGCTCGAGCGCGCGGCCGGTGAGGAAGCAGGACGCCGCCGACACGAACGGGATCCGGCCGCCGTTGGCCAGCCCGGACGCGACGCCGACCATGTCCTGCTCGGCGATCCCGACGTTGATCAGCCGGTCCGGGAACGCCTTCCGGAAGCTGTTCAGCTTGCTCGACCCGACCGAGTCGTTGACAACACCAACGATCCGGTGATCGGCCTCGGCCAGCTCGGCGAGTGTCTCGACGTACGCGTCCCGGCAGTCGTACCGCGGCTGGTCCGCGATCGAACGGGTCTCGAGCACTGTCATGCCAGCTCCTTCAGGGCTTGCTGGTACTCCGCGGCGTCGGGCACCCGGTGGTGCCAGGCGACGTTGTTGCTCATGAACGAGATCGGGTGCCCCTTGTGCGTGTGGGCGATCACGAACGTCGGCTTGCCCGGCCGGAACGGTACGGCGGACAGCACGTCGAGCAGTTCGCCGTGATCGTGACCGTTCACCTCGACCACCGCGAACCCGAACGCGGCCGCCTTCTCCGGCAACGGGTCCAGGTCGTTGGTCTCCTTGGTGGTCGCGCCCTGCTGCAGCCGGTTCCGGTCGACGATCACGGTCAGCCGGTCGAGCTGGTACTGCGAGGCCGCCATCATCGCCTCCCAGTTCGAGCCTTCCTGCAGCTCGCCGTCACCGACCAGCACATAGGTACGGCGCATCGAGACGTCGAGCTTGGCCGACAGGGCATGACCGACCGCGACCGGCAGCCCGTGCCCGAGCGGGCCGGTGTTGGCCTCGACGCCGGCGACCTTGTTCCGGTTCGGGTGCCCGTTCAGCGCGGACAGCGGCTTGAGGAACGTCGCGAGCTCCTCGACCGGCAGGAACCCGAACGCGGCCAGCGTGGTGTAGAGCGCGCCCGCGACATGCCCCTTGCTCAGGATGAACCGGTCCCGCTCGGGGTCGTTCACCGTCGCGGGCGTGATGTCGAGCACGGCGCCGTACAGCGTGGCGAGGATGTCGATCGCGGAGAAGTCGCCGCCGATGTGCCCGGCGCCGGCGTGGTGGACCAGCTTGAGGTCCTGGATCCGGATCTGCTGGGCGGCCTCGGCGATGTGCTCGATCTGCTCGGCACGGCTGCTGTGCACCGGCAGCCGTCCGAGGACAGGCATGGTGGTGTGTTCGACGGTCAGCGTCATGCCAGCTCCGCCATCGAACTCAGCAGCACCTTCTGGACCAGCTTCTGCGCGGCGAGCGCGTCGTGCGAGGCCTGAGCGGCGGCCAGGGCGTCCTCGTCCAGTACGTCGAGCGCGTGGTGGATCGCCTTGAGGAACGTGATCGCCTGCTTCGCGGCCTGGACGCTGTCCTCGCGGAACGGGAACTGGTCGAGCTGCCAGACGCCTTCCCAGTTGTTCCTCCGCAGCGTGTGGAAGAACTCGAACGTCTCCACCAGGTGCACCGAGCCGACGACCATGTCGTCGTCCCAGCCCTTCATGTTGTCGTTGACGTCGATCGCGAAGAGCCGGTTGTAGTCGATGGCCAGCTGCGCCGCGTCGGCCGGGGTCTCCTGGCCGTACAGCGAGTGGCCGAAGTCGAGCAGGATGCCCAGGTTGGGCAGGCCGATCTTCTCGATCCCGAGCAACGTGCGGGCGACGTTCGGGAAGATGATCTTCACCCGCGGCTCGCGCGGCTTGTACTCGATCACGAAGTTGATGTCCGGGTGCGCGGACACCAGTTCCTTCAGGCCGTCCAGCGCCAGGTTCCAGATGTCGTGGTAGTTCACCTGGAACGGGTAGTCCCAGCCGTCCTGCCCCGGCCACAGCTTCACGTACGAGCAGCCCAGGTCCTTGGCAAGGTCGGTTGCCTGATGCAACAGCTCCAGCGCCTGCTTGCGGACGGCTGGGTCCGGGTTCGTCAGCGATCCCTTGACGAAGTCGCGGGTGTAGATCTCCGGGGTGATCGCGATCGCCTTGAGGTTGTTCCGTTTGAGCGCGTCCTTGACCTCGTCCAGCGTCCCGTCGTACCCGGCGAACGGCCAGTTCAGGTCGACGACGGACAGGTCGCCGACCGCTCCGGCGCGGTCGATCTGTTCGAGCAGTCCGACCGGTTCGCCGTACCCGTCCGTCGCGTAACGGTCCTTGTAGGTGGCGAAGTGCCAGATGCCCGCGCCGAAGACCGGCATGTCAGTCATATGGGTTCCTATCCTTTGAGCGAGCCGGCGGTGAGGCCGCCGACGATCCAGCGCTGCAGCAGCGTGTAGGCGATGAGAATCGGCACCACGGCAATCAGGATGCCTGCCGCGAGACCGGTGTTGTTGTTGGCGAACTGGCCCTGGAAGTTCAGCAGACCGACCGGGATGGTCTTGTGCGCGTCCGAGTTCAGCAGGATCAGCGCGAACAGGAACTCGTTCCAGGTCGCGACCGCGTCCAGGATCGCCACGGTCACCAGGGCCGGGACCGAGAGCGGCAGGATCATCGTGAAGAACACCCGCCAGTCGCCGGCGCCGTCCACCCGGGCGGCCTCGATGATCTCGTCCGGGAGCTGCCGGAAGAACGACTGCAGCACCAGGACCTCGAACGGGATGCCGAACGCCAGGTACGGCCCGATCAGCCCGAAGATGCTGTCGGTCGCGCCGGCCGAGCGCATCATGATGAAGACCGGGACGATCGTGATGTAGATCGGGATGGTCAGCCCGAGGAACACGGTGAACATCACCGTCTTGCGGAACTTCATCCGCAGCTTGGCCAGTGCGAACCCGAGCATCGCCGACACCAGGACGCCGAGCGGAACTTTGATCAGCGCCAAGATCGCGCTGTTCTTGTACGTCGTGGCGAAGTTGCCGATCCCCCACGCGTCCTTGAAGTTGCTCCAGGTCAGCTGGTCGGGCCAGGACAGCGGCCCGTTGCCGATGAAGTCCGCGAGCGGGCGTACGGCAGTGATCACCAGGAGTGCCAGCGGCGAGATCCAGAAGAGTGCGATCACCGCGAGAACCAGCGTCATCACCAGGCCGCGACGCCCCTTGGGTCCGGGACTCTCGGACGGAGTGGACTCGAGCGGCGGTTCTACCGGGGCTTGGGCGGTGAGGGTCATGAGGCCTCCCTGGTCTGGGAGCGGACGTACGGGATGCCGACCGCGATGGCGACGAGCGTGATCACGACGGCGATCGCGGTGCCGTAACCGGCCTGGTAGTACTGGAAGACGTTGAAGTACATCCACGTCCCCATCACCTGCGTCGACGTACCGGGACCGCCGTACGTCATCGCGTAGATCATGTCGAAGACCTTGAACGAGTCGATCAGCGACAGCGCCAGCACGATGTAGTGCGCCGGCCGCAGGCTCGGCATCGTCACGTGCCAGAACTGCTGCCACTTCGTCGCACCGTCGACGGTCGCCGCCTCGTACAGCTCGTTCGGGATGCCCTGCAGCGCGGCCAGGTAGAGCAGCATCGGGAAACCGGTCCGCAACCAGATCGCCGGCACCATCACGGCCCACAGGGCGGTCGAGTCCTGCCCGAGCCAGGCCTGGGCCAGTCCGTCCAGCCCGATCATCCGCAGGAACGAGTTGATCGCGCCGTACTGCGGGTTGTAGAGCCAGCCCCAGATGCTCGCGATCGACACCAGCGGCAGGACCGCGGGCGTGTAGAAGATCAGCCGCAGGATCGGCTTGCCGTGCACCTTCCCGTTCAGCGCGATCGCCAGCAGCAGACCGATGACGGTTGGTACGGCGATCGTGACCACGGTCCAGATCAGGTTGTTCCGGACCGCCTCCACCACGACCGGGTCCTGCGGCAGCTTGAAGTAGTTGTCCAGGCCGACGAACTTGTACGTCGCGCTCAGGCCGTCCCAGTTGGTCAGGCTGAACCACAGTGACGACAACGCCGGGTACACCAGGAACCCGACGTACACCGCCAGCGCGGGGATCGCGAACAACCACGGGGACCAGCGGCCACCCCGCTTCGGTTTGACCAGTGTTGCTGTCGTTGCCATCCGCTAGCTCTTCGCCCAGGCGGAGACGATCTCCTGCATCTTCTTCGCGGCGGCGTCCGGGGCGACCTTGCCCTGCAGCAGGTCGCTCTGCACGCTGAAGTACTGGTCGGCCTGCTTCTTCGGGAACGCCTGGTCCTGGATCGTGTAGAACGGGTTGCTGCCGTACTTCTGCGCCCACTCGGCCGCCAGCGGCAGCGTCTTCGGGTCGGGCTCCGCGCCCTTGACCGTGGAGGCGGTGACCTGCAGCGCCTTCTGGGTCGCCGGCTGGACGATGAAGTCGATCAGCGCCGCGGCCTTGTCCGCGTTACCGGACTTCGCGTTGATCATGTAGCCCTCGACGAACCCGGAGTGCCGGGCCGGGGTCTTGTCGGTCGGCAGCTCGAAGTTGCCGAACGCGGACGAGCTCTTCTTGGCCGACAGGATCGCCGCCGCCTCGGTCCAGGGCCCGGTGATCGTGTACGCCGTCTTGCCCTGAACGTACGCCGGCTCGATATCGGCCGGGTCGAGGCCGAGCGCACCCTGCGGCAGCCACTTCTTGTCCTGCCACTTCTTGAACAGTGCGAACGCCTCGACCACCTCGGGCCGGTCCCAGCTCTCGGCCCCGGTCAGCAGCTTGTCGTGCAGCTCGGGCCCCGCGGTGTGCTCCAGCAGGTACTCGAACAGGCGCATGATGTCCCAGCCGTACTTCCCACCGAGACCAGCCGGCGTCACACCGACCGCGACCAGCTTGTCGTTGATCGCCTCCAGCTCGGCGTAGGTCTTCGGCGGAGCGCTCACGCCGGCCTTCGCGAACAGGGACTTGTTGTACCAGGCACCGATTCCGAGGGACACGAACGGCACCCCGGCCTTCATCCCCTCGAACGTCATCCCGCCGATCGCCTGGGTGTTGATCTTCGCGTCCCAGCCGTACTTCGAGTAGTACGGCGACAGGTCCAGCGCCTGCTTCGCCTTCGCGAACGGTGCTCCGATCTGGCCGCCCCAGATCCGCCAGACATCCGGGCCCTTGCCGCCGAGCAGTTCGGTCCGCAGCTTGTCCGGGTACACCGCGGCCCCCGAACCGGGCAGGCTGTCGACGGTGGTCGTCGTACCGTTCTGCTCGTCGAACTTCTTGACCTGCGCCTTCAGCAGCCCGATCGTCTCGTCACCCTCGTAGGTGAACAGGCGGAGGTTGTTCGACGCTGCCTGGGTGGCTCCCCCGCCGGTCGACGCACCGCCGCCGGTGCAGGCGGACAGACCGGCGCCGAGTGCGGCGGCGGACGTGAGACCGAGAAATCCCCGGCGGGTGTACGACGTGCTCATGAGTTGCTCCTTTGGCGGGCAAAACGGCGGATCTTGGCGAACATGTCCTCCAGCAGGAAACGGACGTCGACCTGCTCGCAGACCTGGATGGGGTTGTCGGTGCCCGGCAGATACCAGCCGTCGACACCGAAGCGCGGCGCCGGACGGGTCCGGAAGTTGCCGCTGTGCGGGTAGAGCATCAGGGAGATGGCAGGCGAGTCGCCGAGGGAGCGGGACTCGATCGGCTCGCCGTGGTACGTCGCGTTCCACTCGATCAGCTGCTCGATGAGGTACTTCCCCAGCGGACCGGCGTCGCCGATCTTCTCCTCGAGCTCGGCGTAGCTGACCGAGACCTTCGTGTAGACGTCACTCGGGACCTGCCAGACGGTGATCCCGGAGCCGAACACCACGTTGGCGGCGTGGATGTCGTTGGACAGGTTGAACTCCAGCCGGTGGTCGGCCGCGTAGCCGTTGTAGCCGCGACCGCCGATCCAGACCACGATCACCTCGCGGTTGACGATCTCCGGGTCGAGCAGGATCGCCGACGCCATGTCGGTGAGCGGTCCGAGGAAGCTGACGAACAGCGGGTCGCCCTTCGAGGCGAGCTTGGACTCCTGGACGATCAGCTGCGCGCCCGGGGAGTCCAGCGGCGTCTGCTCGTCGGCGATTCCGGTGGGCGCGCCGTTCGCGACCGGGACCTTCCCGGTCAGGTCGAGGAGGCCCAGCAGCAGGTCGATCTCCTCGCGGGACTCCTCCATGCTGCGCTCCGACCGGTGGGTGCCGAAGTGCGCGGGGATCAGGCCGCGGACGTCGAAGGTCGGCGACAGCAGCCCGTGCACGATCGCGAACTGGTCGTCCGCCTCGTTCTTGGCATCGGTGTTGATGATCACCCGGCGTCTACTCGGCCTCACGCGCGCTCCTCGATCCCTTTGAGTTTGAATAGATATTCAGTAGTGCATAGCCTGTCGCCATGAGTGTCACCACGCGGCTAGAGTCACGTCAAGAGCTCAGTTGAAACTTGGAGGGGCGATGGTCCAGGCGGTACTCGCGATCGACCAGGGCACGACCAACTCCAAGGCCGCCCTCGTCACCCCCGAAGGCCACCTCCTCGCCACCGGCTCCGCCCCCGTCGGCCTCTCCACACCACGCCCCGGCTGGGTCGAACAAGACCCCGAAAACCTCTGGCAGAGCGTCTTGCACGCGATAGCCACAGCAACCTCGTTCGAGGACGGTCGCGTGGAGGTCGTCGGGATCGCGCTTTCCACTCAACGGGAGTCCGTCGTGGGCTGGGACCGGTCCGGCGAACCCGTCGGCCCCGTCCTCGGCTGGCAGGACGTGCGGACCGCCGAGTGGTGCGCGCAGCTCCCCTCGACCGTCGACGACCTGGTACGCCGACGTACCGGCCTCCGCGTCGACGCGATGTTCTCCGCCCCGAAGATGCGCTGGCTCCTCGACCGATCCGACGCGTACGTCGGCACCGTCGACGCCTGGCTGATCCATCGCCTGACCGGTTGCCAGGAGCACCTGACCGAAGCCGGCAACGCGTCCCGCACCCTGCTCTACGACACCGTCGACCTTGACTGGTCGCCAGAACTACTGGAAGCGTTCAACATCCCCCGAGCAGCGCTCCCCGACGTACGACCGTCGAACGCCGGCTTCGGAGTCACGAAAGATGTACCAGGACTCGCCGACGGCATCCCGATCGTCGCCGTACTGGCCGACTCACATGCCGCGATGTACGGCCAGGGCTGCACGCAGGCGGGGACGGCGAAGGCGACGTACGGGACCGGCTCATCGGTGATGACGCCGATCGCCGGTTTCGAGCCAAGCGGATGCACGCTCGCCTGGCTGACCGACCGGCCGATGTACGCACTGGAAGGCAACATCGTGTCGTCCGGCGCCGCGCTCGCCTGGACGGCCGACCTCCTCGGCCTGCCCGACGTCGGTGCGCTGACCACGCTCGCGGCGACCGTCGAGTCAGCCGAAGGCGTCGTACTCGTACCGGCTTTCGCGGGGCTCGGAGCACCGCACTGGGATCGCGAGGCACGGGCGGCACTGACGGGGATGAGCAGTTCGACCACGCGGGCGCACATCGCGCGGTCGGCAGTCGACGCGGTCGCTCACCAGATCTGCGACATCACGGACACCATCCCGGGCACGCTCAGCAGCCTCCGCGCGGACGGCGGCGCGACGGTGTCCGGCCTGCTCATGCAGACGCAGGCGGATCTGCTCGGTCATCCGGTCGAGGCTGCCGACGTACCGGAGATCTCTGCCTTGGGTGTGGCCGAGCTGGCCTGGACCACGCTCGGGGAGACGACCGGCTGGGCCGGTAAGCGGTCCTTCCGGACCTTCGATCCCGGTATGGACGCCGGCGATCGTGACCGGCGGCGCGCCGAATGGGCCCAGGCGGTCGCCTCGGTCCGGGTCAGGCCAGCTTGATCCGGAACACGGCCAGCCGCGCGTCGTGGCCGTCGACGTTCATCGGGATCGCCTTGGTCCCGACGAGGTCCAGGCGGACCGTACCGTCGCCGGGCAGCCAGTTGATCCGGTCGATGCCCTTGGCAAACACCTTGCGCTCGGCGTCCTGACCGGTCGCGCGGTCGTAGCCGGGGTTGTTGGTGTCGGCGGTCCAGATCACCAGGTGACCGTTGTTGTGGTGGGCCATCACGCGTTCGCGGTGGAGCTTCTTGTGCAACTGCCATTCGTCGCGCAGGTTCGGGTTGTTGTTGCCGTTGTAGGCGCCGGCGATGTAGTGCGAGTTGATCAGCGCGAACTTCAGCCCCGGGTGCGCGGTGTGCTCGACGACCACCTCGTTGATGAAGCGCGGCGGAGTCACGTGAGCGATACCGCCGTGCACGAACGTCCGCTTGGAGTTCACGAGCTTCCACGGCGCCGGGACCGAGATCGGCACCCGGAAGGACTTGGGGTCGCGCAGGAACGCGTTGTGGTACTTGGGCCCGAAGTGCCGCGTGATCATCGGCGGCTCACCCGAGTCCCCCTCACTGATCTCCTGCCAGCCGACGAACGGCCGGTGCCCCGGGTCGCCGCCGCGGACAGCCTGGATCGCCGCCTCGCGGGCTCCGAGGCGCTTCCGTCCGATGTTGGCGGTCACCACCGGTAGCCGAAACCATCCGGTCGCCGATTCCCGAGCCGCTTCGTTCGGTAGTGCGGCCTGGGCTGCACCCGCTGTGCCGAGCGCGGCCAGCGCCCCACCTCCGAGCATCAGCACCTGCCGCCGGCTGAACCTGTCGACCATGAACACCTCCACAAGAGTCCGGCCGAGCGGGCCGGAGGGCGAATGTCTTGCTGACGGGCTACGACGTAGCCAACCTCACAGCCGTTCCACCAGAGTGGTGGAGATCGCTTTCCGTTACAGGTTGACGTGGGGTTTTCGCCCACCTATGGTTACGGTCACAAGCTCTGGAAAGCCCTTTCCCAGGCTCGGAGGGAGGTGTACATGTGTGAGTTCGAGCCCGGATCTGCGGTGGCGCTGCCCGGCGGTATCGGCATCTCGAAGCTGACGGTGTACGACATCGAGGCTCCCGACGGCCTGGTCGGCGGTACGCCGCACGTGCACCTGGCCTGCTCCGAGGGGTACTACGTGGTCGCCGGCACCGGCGCCGTACAGACCCTGAACACGAAGGGTTACACCGAGACCCCGCTGCAGGCCGGCGCCGTGGTCTGGTTCGACCCGGGCACGATCCACCGGCTGGTCAACGGCGGCGGTCTGCAGATCCTCACCCTGATGTCCAACTCTGGACTCCCCGAGGCCGGCGACGCCGTCCTGACGTTGCCGCCCGAGCACCTCACCGACCGCGAGGCCTACCAGCGAGCGACCGCCCTCACCGGCGAGGGCGAGGACCGTACGGCGTCCGCGATGGCCCGGCGCGACCTCGCGCTGCAGGGGTACGCCGTACTGCGGGAGCGGTACGAAGCCGAAGGCCCCGCGGCGCTGGACGACTTCTTCGCGGCGGCGATCCAGATCGTGCGGCCGCAGCTCGCGGACTGGCGCGAACGCTGGGAGCAGGGCGCCCGCAGGCTCGCGGACGAGACCGGCGCCGCGCTCGACGCGCTCGAGGCCGGTACCGCGCCGCACCTGCAGTCCGCCGAGCTCCACCGACTCTCCACCCCCACCGAGCCCGGCCGGCACGGCATGTGCGGTCGCCTCGACGTTTATGACACTCAAGCGCGAGAGGTACGACTGTGAACGAGCGACGCATCGGCATCGTGATGAACGGCGTCACCGGCCGGATGGGCCTGCGCCAGCACCTCGAGCGCTCCATCGTGGCGATCCGGGAGCAGGGCGGCATCCCCGCCGCCGACGGCACCATGATCATTCCCGAACCGATCCTGGTCGGCCGCAACGAACTGAAGCTGCGCCGGATCGCCGAGCAGTACGGCCTGGAGCGGTACACCACCGACCTGGCCGAGGCGCTGGCCGCGCCGGACGTGGAGATCTACTTCGACTCGCAGCTCACCCAGCTGCGGGAGAAGGGCGTCCGGGCCGCGGTCGAGGCCGGCAAGGCGATCTACTGCGAGAAGCCGATCGCCGAGAGCCTGGACGCGGCCGTCGACCTGGCCAAGCTGGTCGTCGACTCCGGCCTGAAGAACGGCGTCGTGATGGACAAGCTGTCGCTGCCCGGCCTGCGGAAGCTGAAGCGGCTGGTCGACGGGGGGTTCTTCGGCCGGATCCTGTCGGTTCGCGGCGAGTTCGGCTACTGGGTCTTCGAGGGCGACTGGCAGGAGGCGCAGCGGCCGTCCTGGAACTACAAGTCCGAAGAGGGCGGCGGCATCATCCTGGACATGTTCTGCCACTGGCGGTACGTGCTCGACCAGACGTTCGGTGCGGTGAAGTCCGTGTACTGCCAGGGCGCGACGCACATCCCGACCCGGGTCGACGAGAACGGTGACTCGTACACCGCGACGGCGGACGATGCGGCGTACGGCGTGTTCGAGCTCGAGGGCGGGATCGTCGCGCAGCTGAACTCGTCCTGGGCCACGCGGGTGTTCCGCGACGAGCTGGTCGAATTCCATGTCGACGGGACCGAGGGGTCGGCGGTCGCCGGTCTGCGGAACTGCCGCGCCCAGCACCGGTCCGCGACACCGAAGCCGGTGTGGAACCCGGACCTGCCGGTCACCGAGAAGTTCCGCGACCAGTGGGCGACGGTGCCGGACAACGAGCCGATGGACAACGGGTTCAAGGTCCAGTGGGAGATGTTCCTGCGGCACGTGGTCGACGACACCCCGTTCACCTGGGACTTCGTCGAGGCCGCGAAGGGCGTTCAGCTCGCCGAGCTCGGCCTCAAGTCCTGGCACGAGGGGCGCAAGCTCGACGTACCCGCTCTCGATCTCGGGACCAACTGATGGAACTGAAGCTTCCGGTCGAGGGTGGGCTGGAGAGCTATCGGCTGGTTGGTGAGCCGGTTGCTCAGGGCACCTATTCTCCGGCGAGTTCGCGGTTGGCGTTCGCGGCCGCGCATGTTGTCGCGGACCCGTTGGGCGACAACTCGCCGGGCGCGCCCGCGGTGATCGACTGGGAGCACACGCTGGAGTTCCGGCGGCACCTGTGGTCGCTCGGCTTGTCGGTCGCAGAGGCGATGGACACCGCGCAACGCGGCATGGGCCTGGACTGGAAGGCCACGCAGGAGCTGATCCGCCGCTCGGCAGCAGAAGCCCCCGACGGCCGAATCGCCGTCGGCGTCGGCACGGACCAGCTCACCGGGGGTGGTTCCTCGCTCGACGCGGTGATTGCGGCCTACGAAGAGCAGTTGGCTGTGGCTGAGGGCGCCGGCGCGCAGCCGATCATGATGGCCAGCCGGGCGTTGTGTGCCGCAGCTCAGTCCCCCGACGACTACCGGAAGGTGTACGACCGCCTGCTCACGCAGTCCTCGCGGCCGGTCATCCTGCACTGGCTCGGACCGATGTTCGACCCAGCCCTGGAAGGCTACTGGGGCAGCGGATCGTTCGACTCCGCTGTGGACACCGTCGTCGAACTGATCAACGACAACGTGGACCACGTCGACGGTATCAAGATCTCGCTCCTCGACGCCTCGAAGGAAGTTGCCCTGCGCAACCGCCTCCCCGAAGGCGTCCGGCTCTACACCGGCGACGACTTCAACTACCCGGAACTGATCCGCGGTGACGGGGAACGGCACAGCGACGCGCTGCTCGGGATCTTCGCCGCGATCGCCCCGGCAGCGGCAGCCGCACTGAGCGCCCTGGACCGTGGTGACTTGGACGAGTACGAGCGCGTGTTCGCGCCGACGGTTCCGTTGGCTCGGCAGATCTTCTCCGCGCCGACGTACTACTACAAGACCGGAATCGCCTTCCTGGCCTGGCTGAACGGGTTCCAGCCCGGGTTCACGATGGTCGGCGGCCTGCAGACCGGACGATCGCTGCCGCATCTCGCGGACACGTTCCGGCTCGCGGACCAGGCCGGCGTACTGACGAACCCCGAGCTGGCCGTCGACCGGTTCCGGCAGCTGTTGCGCGTCGGCGGGATCGACGCGTGAACAGGTACAGCCTCAACCAGGCGACCACGAAGTACTGGCCGCTCGAGGACGTCGTCGGGGCGAGCGCGAAGGCCGGCCTGGAGTGGATCGGGCTGTGGCGCGAGCCGATCCAGGAGTACGGCGTGGAGGACGCCGCGAAACTGGTCGCGGACGCGGGCCTGAAGGTCTCCTCGTTGTGCCGCAGCGGTTTCTTCACCGCGACCGACCCGGCCGAACGGAAGGCCAAGATCGAGGACAACCGGCGTGCGATCGACGAGGCCGCGACGGTCGGTACGTCGGTCCTCGTCCTGGTCAGCGGCGGGCTCCCGGCCGGATCACGTGATCTTGACGGGGCCCGCGGCATGGTGCGGGACGGGCTCGCCGAGCTGGCGCCGTACGCGTCCGAACGCGGTGTGAAGCTTGCGGTCGAGGCGCTGCATCCGATGTTCTGCTCGGACCGCTGCGTGGTGTCGTCGCTCGGCGGTGCGCTCGACCTGGCCGAGCAGTTCCCGGCGTCGCAGGTCGGCGTGATCGTGGACGCGTACCACCTGTGGTGGGACGCGGACGTGTACCGGCAGATCGAGCGGGCCGGCGAACGGATCGTGTCGTACCAGGTCAGCGACTGGGTGGTCCCGCTGCCCGCGGACACGCTGCTCGGGCGCGGGATGATGGGCGACGGTTCGATCGAGCTGCGCCGGCTGCGCGAGGCCTGCGACGCGGCCGGGTACGACGGGCCGATCGAGGTCGAGATCTTCAACCAGCAACTGTGGGACGCGCCGGGACAGGAGGTTTTCGACCTGGCGCTGGCGAGGTATCAGGAACACGTTCTCTGACAAGGAGCTACCTGTATGACTGACCGGACCATTCCTGCCGACGGAATCGGCATGCACCTCTACACGATGCGGGACGTGCTGGCCGAGGACTACCCGGGGACGCTGAAGCGGCTCGCCGGGATCGGGTACCGCACGGTGGGGGTGAGTGGGCGGTTCGACCACAGTGCGCCGGAGATCCGCGGGTTCGCGGACGACGCGGGGCTGTCGATCGTGCTGGAGCATGTCGGGTACGCGCGGATGAGCGACGACTGGGCGGGCGCGCTGGCCGACGTACAGACGCTCGGGGCGCAGTGGGCCGTCGTACCGTCGATTCCTTCCGAACTGCACTCGGTCGAGGGGTTCAAGACCGCCGCGGCCGCGTTCACCGAGGCCGGGAAGGCGGCGCGGGACGCCGGGCTGAAGCTGCTGTTCCACAACCACGGCCGGGACTTCGACGAGGTCGACGGGCAGGTGCTGTACGACATCCTGCTGGACGTGGACCCGGAACTGCTCGGGTTCGAGCTGGACCTGTACTGGGCGGTCGACGGCGGGCACGACCCGGCGAAGCTGTTCCAGGAGCACCCGGGCCGGTTCCCGGCGCTGCACGTCAAGGACATGGCCGAGGACGGGTCCTGGGAGGACGTCGGGGCCGGGAAACTCGATTTCGGCGCGATGTTCGCGCACGCGGAGTCGGGTGGCGTGGAGCAGTACCTGGTCGAGCACGACAAGCCCACGGACGCCTGGCACTCGGCCGAGCGCAGCTATCGCGGGCTGACCGAGCTCAGGTACTGATTTCGCTGTGACAACAAACGCTTAACCGGGTCAGCTGTGGATACGACTGCTCACGCCTGGTGAAATCGGCCTATTCTCAACGGGTGCAGAACGAGCCCGCGGTCCGGCTGTCCGCCGTCCGTCGCCTGTACGAGGTGAGTGCGCGGATGGGCGCCGGGCGCAGCCTTGCCGAGACGCTGCAGGCGGTCGTCGACGGTGTCGTGAACGGGCTCGGCTTCGGGATCGCCGTCCTGAACCTGCGGCACCCGGACGGAAAGTTCGAGGTGATCGCCGTCGCCGGGTCGCCGGAGGCCCGGGCGGCACTGCTCGGGAAGGTGAGCGCATCCGACCTGTTCGACGCCGAGTTCGCGATCGCGGACGCCTGGGGCAAGCTCCGGTTCGTGCCGCACGAGCGGCTCCCCGAGGGTGAGGTGACCGGCTGGGTGCCCGACGTACCGGTGTCCGACGCACCGGACGCCTGGCACCCGCTGGACGCGTTGTTCGCGCCGCTGTACTCCTCCGACGGCGACCTGGTCGGGATGCTGTCGGTCGACCTGCCCGAGGACCAGCGGCGGCCCGGCCCGATCCACCGGGAGCTGCTGGAGATCTTCGCCACCCAGGCCGGGCTGGCGATCGACAAGGCGCGGCTCACGGATCGGCTGCTCGCCGAGAAGACCCGGCTGGAGGCGAGCGAGGCGACGTTCCGGCTGGTCTTCGAGGGCGCCGGGAACGGGATGGCGACGGTCGCGTTCGACGGACCCGAGCTGGGCCGGATCCTGCGCGTGAACGACGCGTTCTGCCGGATCACCGGCTACGCGCCGGATCAGCTGCTCGGCACGCGGCTGGTGACCTTCCTGCGGGACGAGGAACCGGAGCAGACCCGGGCCGAGCTGGAAGAGGTTGCCGCTAGCAACGGTACGTACCGGTTCGAGCGAGTCTTCACCCAGCCCACCGGGAACGCGATCTGGCTCGCCGGTACGGCGGCGCTCGTCACCCAAGGCGCCGGGCTGCCGCGGATCCTGCTGGTCCAGATCGACGACGTGACCGCCCGCAAGGACGCCGAACGCGAACTCCGGCACCACGCCGCCCACGACCCACTCACCGGCCTGCCGAACCGCCGCCTCCTGCAGCACCGCTTCACCAAAGTCCTCGAACAGACCCGCGCCACCGGCCGCCCCGGCGCCCTGCTGTTCTGCGACCTCAACCACTTCAAACTCGTCAACGACGGCTACGGCCACGAAGCCGGCGACCGCGCCCTCCGCGAGATCGCCACCCGCCTGAGCACAGCGGTCCGCCACGGCGACACCGTCGCGAGGCTAGGCGGCGACGAGTTCGCCGTACTCGCCGAAGACATCGCCGGCGACGACCTCACCACCCTCATCACCCGCCTGGAAACCGCCGTCAGCCGCCCCCTCCCCAACATCTCCGTCCAAGTCACCACCAGCGTCGGCACCGTCCCCATCACCCCCACCACCACAGACCTGGACACCCTCCTCCACGAAGCCGACCAAGCCATGTACACCGCGAAGAACCGCCGTACGTAGAGGCTCCGCTCGCCTGATCGGTCAGGCCCTGCGAAGGTTGTTGAGGGCAACGATGACGGTGCTCGCGAGCGCGGCGACGGCGACGCGCGGGGCGATCTCTTGCAGCGTCAGGCCGCCGACCAGGCCAACGACGACCACTGCGGCGCAGAGCAGGACACACCAGACGGCCGGCTTCTTGAGCAGGTACGTCGCCTGGTGGCGCCACGTCACCGCGCTGCGGGGGATGCCTTCGGGATCGCGGGGCGGCATCAGGACCTGCAACGCCGAGGGGACGGCGGCATCGACGGCTTCCACGGCCTGTTGACCGTTCCGCCAGCACGCCGGCTCGATGTGCAACTGGCATCCATCGCGACGGACGAGGTGCCGGCCGCCGTCCGGATACGCGACCACGACCGCCAGATCGTCGTACGACGCCGAGGTCTCAGCGGATCCTGTCTCGATCTGCGCGCTGCTGGGGCCAACGGTCAGGTCGCCGTCCACGACCGGCCAGCCGGCGGGCTTGAAGCGTCGTCCGGTCGGCCTCGACCTGGAGGCCGGCGCGCGAAGATTCCAGTGCAGCCGCGAATCGGCGGTCGCGTCCGGATCGACCGACAGCAGCAGGTTGCCCCACAACGCGTCCGCCGCTTGGCGGACGTCGCCGACCGTGATCGCCTCAGCCTCCGCAACCAGCTGGTCGCGGTCCAGCACCGGACGACCGAGCAACCCCTCACGTGCCGCGAGATAGGGCATCCAGTGCTCCGCCGGCTCGGTCTTGATCCGCCGTATCTCCTGATCCAGATCGTCGCGCAACTCGGTCCGGTCCGGACCGCGCTGCCGCAACCGGCGAAGCACGTCCAAGGTCTGGGCAACGACAGTCCGTCGCGCCTCGGGCAGGATGTCGATCCCGGCGGCGAGCATCGCATTCTCCGCGTCCACGAGTTCGTACGACTCCCACCCGCTGTATCCGACTCCGGCGCCGTGCCGGAACCCGTCCTCCAGTCCGCGCCGCAGTGCCCGCCCCAGCGTGGGACCGATGGTCGATCGTGGAAGCACGCCCGAGATCACGACGGACCCCGGAGACCCAGCGAAGCCAAGCGGCAGTGCCTGATCGCATGGCACAGCGGACCCGCCGGGCAACCGCGGACCGTCGGGCAGCGGAAGCCGCAGACCCGCCGGCGGCGGACCGGTCAGTGCGAGTACGGCGTTGCCGCGCGCGAACGCCTTCGCCGCCAGCGCCCGCAACCGCTCCGGATCGGCGGTTTGCAGTCGTACTCGTCATAGGCGACGAGTCCCGGGCCCTGGGCGCCGTACCGCCACAACATGTGCAGCTCGACAGGCCCCGGACGTCGTCTCGCACTCTCGGCACGCAGGACTCGCCGCTCGTGCTCCAGGTCGCCGAAGCCCGGAGCACCCAGCCAGCCGCAGAGGTCCTGCAGGAAGGTCACGATGTCGTCGGGTTCACCTTCGGCGTCGAAGGTCGTGTGCAGCATCGTGATGCGCCCGTTGATCGGTGCGCGGATCGTGTCGCGGTCGTGGAGCGCCAGGTGCTCGAGCAGATGCCACCAGCCGCGTGTGGGCAGGGTCTCGTCCGCCAGACCGCCCCGGAACCACAAGCTGGCCCGCATCCGGCGCTCACCCGGCACCCAGTAGACAGGAACCCCGTCCACCTCGGTGACCCGCAACTCACCAGCCATCTCCGCGCATCCTCGCTGCTCCGGGACAAATGCTGGATCATCCTGCCGGACCAGAGCGTTGTCCGCCTCCTGTTTGCCACTTTTGACAGTTGAATCGGGGGAGGCACCTGTGGTTCAAATAGGTCCTCTTGATCTGGGGGATCGAATGATGCGCACCTTGATGTCTGGACCCGCGTCTGTCCACTACGGGCAGCTCTACGTGCAGAGCGGCGGGCGCGACCCGGAGCTGCCTGAGTCCTTCGCCGGCCATCAGAACGGTCTGTGTGGCGCCGCGGTCGAGGGAACGCTGTTCCTAGTGACCGGGCTGCACACCGGAGACGTGGGCTTCGGCGTGGAGCTGTACGACGATGCGCCGCCGATCGACGACAGCTGGGAGGAGATCGTCGAGACGTCGTTCAGACCGCTCGGGGAGACCTTCCTGAGCGGCTTCGACAGCGGGTACTGGCCGCTCGAACTTGAGCTGGTCGACTATCGCGCGCGGTACTGCGGCTGGGGAATGGACGCAGGTCATCAGGCCGCGCCGCCGGAGGACGGTGAGCCACCGGTCGATCGGTATCTGCTGCAGCTCTGGCCGGCACCGCCGGAACCCGATCGCGTGATCAGGCAGACGAGCGCGCAGGCGGCGTACTGGCACGGTGTCGCGCGGAAGACGCCGCCGCCGCCGACGCCGGAGCAGCGCGCTGAGCTGCGGCGGGCGCGCGAACGTCGCGAGGCGGAGGAGCGGGAGGCCAGGAACCTCGAGTCGTGGGGCGGCAGCATCCCCAGCGAGCGGATTCAGGACAAGTACATGTCGGTCCTGCTGGTGCAGTACGACCGGCCGCTGCTCGACGACCTGGATCGGGCGACCCCGGAGACGCTGGTCCGGATCGCCCGCTGGGCTGCGCGGCGCGGCTGCGTCGCCACCGGTCTGGATCGGACCGACTGGATCGCCACGCGGCTGGACCAGATGGACCAGGGACTGGGTCCGCGCGACTTGACCGCCCCGCCGCCCGGCACCTTCGCAACCGACGGGCCCATCCTCGTGTCCACCTTCGGGGGCACCTGGCCACGCGACCTCAGCGAGCCGCTGCAGGCGCTGACAGTCATCGACTCGACGTACGACGACGACCCGCTGGACGCCGCGATCGACACCCTGCTCCGCACCATCGACGCAGTCGGCAACGGCCACCAAGTGATCACCGAGCTCCGCCAAGCCTTCCCGGACCTGAGCTGATGCGGACGGTGATGACGGGACCGGCGCGGGTCGCGTACAGCCAGATCTATGTGGAGAGTGCGGAGAACTACGCCGACCTCGGGGAGTGTTTCGCCGGGCAGCGGAACGGGCTGTGTGGGGCCGCGGTGGCGGGGAAGTTGTGGCTGGTCACCGGGCTGCATACCGGCAGAGTCGGCTTTACGGTCGAGGTGCACGAGAGGATGCCCTCGGTCGAGTACAGCGCGGAGGACGTTGTCGAGGCGGCGTACCGGCCGATCGGTGACGCGGCGTTGGTCAGCTGGGGAGGAAGCGGCGGGCCGTGGCCGCTGGAGCTCGAACCCGGGGTGGACTACCGCGTGCGGTACTCCGCTTGGAACATGGACGCTGGCCACCAGGCCGGACCGCCGATGGACGGTGAGCCGCTGGTCGACCGTTATCTGTTGCAGTTCTGGCCGGCTCGGCCTGCGCCGGATCGGGTGGTGAAGGAGACCAGCAAGCAGGCGGCGTACTGGCACAAGTCCGCGCGTGAACAGCCGACACCGGCCCAGTTCGCCGAGATGAAGCTGGAGAAGGCACGGCAGGCCGAGGCGCAACGACTCGCGGAGTATGCGGCGGCCTGGGGTGGGGTCTTGCCGAGCGAGCGGATCGAGAACATCCGGTTCGCTCGGGAGTTGTCGGCGGTGGACCGGGCGTTGGTGGATGCTTTCGAGCGCACCGATCCTGAGACTCTCCGGGGGATCGCTCGCTGGGTCGCGCGGAGAGCGTGTGTGGAGGCCGGGTTCGGTCGGCTCGAGAGGATCGCCGCGATCCTCGACCGGATGGACCGTGGGGATGAGCTGTACGACGCGCTCAACGGTCCACTGCCCTCGCTCCCACCCGGCACGGAAGCGCAGGTGACCCTCGTCCTCAGGAGCAGGCCCGACCGGTGGGACGACCAACTCGACCCCTTCGAGAACACCACGCTGATGGTCACGGCGGCCTGCGACGAGGACCCACTCTGGGCCGCGATCGCAGCCACCTGGCTCGGCCTCGGGCCGTTCACCAACAAGACCCAACTGCTGAGCGAGCTCCGTCAGATCTTCCTCACCAGGGAAGGTCCGTGAGGGTTGGTCGACCCACCTGCTCCCCGGGGCGGGCGAGCGGCGGGGCCCGTGAGACAGGTTCTGGTGGGGTAGGACCCGATATAACCTGTCCGCCGCCCCCGGCGGGTGTCCCTTCCCCCGACAACCGGCCGACCGCGCGGCCCATGCGCCGAACCGGGGCGGTCGACTCGCCCGGGACGGTGCTCCTTGTGCGGGGAAGCAGTTCGGGGTGGGTGGGAGCGGCGCGTAGCACGGCGACGGAGGAGCCGCGCGTAGTGGCGCGGGGTTCATCACCTTGTTCTGGTTATGAGCCTAGGTTTTTGAGGGGTTGGGCGGTTAGGCGGTAGGTGGTCCATTCTTCTTGGGGGTTGGCGCCTAGGGACTTGTAGAAGTCGATGGCGGGGGTGTTCCAGTTGAGGACGGACCATTCGAGGCGTTCGTAGTTGTTGGTGACGCATTCCTGGGCGAGGGCGGTGAGGAGGGCTTTGCCTAGGCCGGTGCCGCGGGTTTCGGGGCGGACGAAGAGGTCTTCGAGGTAGATGCCGTGGACGCCGCGCCAGGTGGAGAAGCTCAGGAACCAGAGGGCGCAGCCGGCGACCTGGCCTTCGTGTTCGGCGACGTGGCAGAAGAGCGCGGGGTTGTCGCCGAAGAGGGCGGTCTGCAGCTGGTCGGCAGTCAGGTGGCACTCTTCGCGGGCCCGTTCGTACTCCGCGAGTGCGTACACCAGCTCCACGATCGCTGGTACGTCGTCCGGCCGGGCACGGCGAATCCGTTCGTCGGTCTGCATACCGCCTATCCTGCCCGGACGACCGGAACCGTCCGCCCGAGAGGTCAGTTCTGGTGTTCGGCCTCCGCCTCGGCCTCCTGCTCGACGGCGTGGGTGCCTGGGCGTTTGTCGTCGATGTCGATGTGCTCGGACTCTTCGACGCCGGCGTACGTCGAGTTCTGGAGTGCGAGGGCGGCCGCGAGTTCCGGGTCGGCGCGGAGTACGGCGCCGCGTTCGACGGTCATTTTGTCGAAGACAGCGTACATCTTGCGTGGGTCCGGGTCGGTGCTCTTCTCCAGGTCCGGCGGGTACGACGCACTCGACGCCGCGTTCCATTCGTCCCGCTCGACGCGGTCGAAGTCGAGGCGGTACGGCGACATCTCGGACACCTGGCTGATGAACTGTTTAGCGGTCGCGCCGTTTCCTTCGCGGAACGGGTGGGTGAGGTTCTGGTAGCTGTACACCTCGGCGATGCTCTGCACGAACTCCTCGCGCGACATCGTCGACCAGTCCTTCTCGTTGACCTTCGCGCTGACCTTGTCGGTCCACTTGTCCAGGCGCTCGGGCGGTACGAACGCGTTGCCGTGGTTGGACAGGCCCACGTCCCGGAACTTCCCGGCCCAGTCATACACGTCCTGGAACATGTGTTTGTGGATCGCCTGCAGGTGCGCCTTGTCGTACGTGCGCGGGATGTCGACCTCACCGCGGTCGATCTCGCCCTGCCGGACGGCCCGCAGACTGTACTCCGCGAAGTGCAGCTCGAGCGGGTTCTTGATGTCGAGCTTGTTCTTCAGGCAGCTGCCGGGTTCCCACAGGTAGGCGTTCCAGCGCTCCCTCCGCGCGGCGGCCTCCGCGGCTTCTTCCGGAGAGACCTCTTCGGTCACGCGGGTTCGCCGCCGGTCACCTTCGACAGGGTCCGGCGGATGTACTCCGCGGTGTCGATCCGGCCCAGTTCGCGATCGATCAGATCGGCGACGTCGTCCCGGCCGGGCTCCCAGCCCTCGAGGCGGTTGTTCGCCAGCGCGTCACTGACCCGCTGCTTCTGCTCGTCGTCGAGTTGGTCGAAGAGGTCCGGCCACCGGCGCGCGTAGCGGCACGGTTCGTACGGCATCTGTCAGCTCCCCGTGTAGTCGGCAATTCGGGCCAGCCTAGCGAAGCCCCGGATCGTACCGTTCGCTCTCGTTAATTTACCGAGCATGACCGTTAACCTCCGCGACAAGCCACCGCCACCCACCGGCTGAACACTGACAAGCGCTCTCCGAACCGCCCTTCCCCTGGAGGAATCACATGCCTGTCTCCCGCCGTCGCTTCCTCGGGTACGGGGGTGCGGGCGCCGGCGCCGTTCTGCTCGGCACCGGGGCCTGGGACGCCTCGACCACGTATGCGGCCCCGTCCGGCACCGGCAACCCGTTCACGCTCGGGGTCGCCTCGGGCGATCCGCGGTACGACGGGGTCGTGCTGTGGACCCGTCTCGCCACCGATCCGTACGCCGTCGACGGGAAGGGCGGCATGCCCGCGCGCCCGGTCCGGGTGGAGTACGAGGTCGCGTACGACGAGAACTTCCGCCACGTCGTACGGCGCTCCAGCGTCGTCGCGACCCCCGAACTCGGGCACAGCGTCCACCCCGAGATCCACGGCCTGCTGCCGGACCACGTGTACTACTACCGCTTCCGCACCGGTCACGAGGTCTCGCCGACCGGCCGGACCCGGACCGCGCCGCACCCGCTGGCGAACCCGCACGAGGTCCGGTTCGCGTTCGCGTCCTGCAACGCCTGGCAGGACGGGTACTTCACGGCGTACGACCACATGGCGAACGAGGACCTCGACCTGGTCGTGCACCTCGGCGACTACCTCTACGAGTCCGGTGTGAAGACGAACAAGCGCGGCGTGACCACCGACCCGCGGTTCCACACCGAGACGTTCGACCTGGCGCGATACCGGCTGCAGTACTCGCTGTACAAGACCGAGGCCCCGCTGCAGGCCGCGCACGCCGCGCACCCGTGGATCCACACGTTCGACGACCACGAGGTGGAGAACAACTGGGCCGGCGACATCTCCCAGATCGACACCGAGCCGGACCAGGACCCGGCCGTCTTCCGGGCCCGCCGCGCCCAGGCGTTCCAGGCGATGTACGAGAACCTGCCGGTGCGGCACGAGCAGATGCCGTCCGGGCCCGAGATCCGCTACCACCGCCGGCTCCCGTACGGCCGGCTCGCGGACTTCACGATCCTCGACACCCGCCAGTACCGCAGCGACCAGCCGTGCGGCGACGGCGACTCGTCCACCTGCGACGACCGGTTCGACCCGGACAACACGATGCTCGGCGGCAAGCAGCGCGCCTGGCTGCTGGACGGGTTCCGCCGCTCGAAGGCGCGCTGGCAGGTGATCGGCAACCAGACCCCGATGGGGCAGACCGACTGGACGCCGGGCCCGGAGACTCACGTCTGGCTGGACCCGTGGGACGGGTACGTCGCCGAGCGCAACAAGGTGCTCGCGGCCGCGCAGGACAGCGGCGTCCGCAACCTGGTGGTGATCACCGGCGACCGGCACCAGAACTACGCGCTCGAACTGAAACGCGACTTCGCGAACCCGGATTCCGCGACGGTCGGCACCGAGTTCGTCGGTACGTCGATTACGAGCGGCGGCAACGGCGCCGACACGACGGACCAGGGTCAGCAGTTCCTGGCCGCGAACCCGCACCTGAAGTTCTTCAACTCCCAGCGCGGGTACTCGCGCGTCACGATCGACCAGCACGAGTGGCGGAACGACTTCCGGGTCGTGCCGTACGTCGAGACGCCGGGCGCCACGATCAGCACCCGCGCGACGTACGTCGTCGAGGACCGCCGCCCGCACGTCCACTCGGCCTGATCACACGCCCAGGCCGCCGTCCACCCGCAGCACAGCACCGGTCACGTAGGAGGCCCGGTCGCTGAGCAGCCAGGCGGCGGCCTGGGCGACCTCGCTCGGGTCGGCGCCGCGCCCGAGCGGGGTCCGCGCGTTCAGCCCGTCGATGACACCGGGCGTCGCACGGTCCCAATCCTGCAGCATCTCGGTCAGTGTGGTGCCCGGGGCGATCGCGTTGACCCTGATGTTCTCGGGGCCGTACGTGATCGCCGCCGACTCCGTCAGGCTGTTCACGGCCCGCTTCGTCGCCCCGTACGCCGGGAGCGCCGGGTTGCCGGCGAATCCGCCGACGCTCGATGTGTTGACGATGCTGCCGCGCCCCGCGGTCGCCCGGATCGCGGTGACCTCGGCGACGATCGCGGACCAGACGCCGCGGAGGTTCACGGCGTACACCTGGTCGAAGGACTCCTGGCTGAGCCCGTCCATCGGACCGGGTGGCTGGCCGATCGCGCCGTTGTTGAAGGCGGCGTCGAGGCGTCCGTACTCCGCCACGGTCCGGTCGACCGCGGCGCGGACCGAGTCAGGGTCGGCCAGGTCGCAGACGACGTACCGCGCGTCGGTCTCCTTTGCGACGGCGGCGAGTTCGGATTCTGTGCGGGCGGCGAGCATCAGCTGGGCGCCCTCGGCGGCGAACAGCCGCGCGGCCGCGGCACCGATCCCGCGACCCGCACCGGTGATGAAGACGACCTTGTCGTCGAGCAGTTTGTCCATGTCTTCGAGCCTTCGCGCTGCGCGGGCCGGTAACCAGGCATCGGTAGTACCTGGTTAACCCGGCGCGGCGAGGCAGACTGGATGACGTGGACAAGGCGGAACTGGCGGCATTCCTGCGCAGCCGACGGGAGCGGGTGACCCCGTCGGATGTCGGTCTCCCGGCCGGGCGACGCCGCCGTACGCCGGGTCTGCGCCGCGAGGAGGTCGCGCAACTGGCGTACATCTCCACCGAGTACTACACCCGCCTCGAGCAGGCCCGCGCACCACATCCGTCGAGTGAGGTGCTGGCCGGGCTGGCCCGGGCGCTCCGGATGACCGATGCTGAGCGCAACTATCTGCACCACCTGGCCGGGGTTCCACCGGTGCGGCCGACCGGACCGCCGCGGGAGGTACGGCAGAGCATCCTCGACCTTCTCGACCGGCTGCCGAACGCGGCCGCGATCGTCCTGTCGGCCTCGTACGAGGTGATTGCCTGGAACCACCTGGCCACCGCATTGATGGAGGACTTCTCGGTCCGCTCCCGCCGCGACCGGAATCTGATCCGGCGCGCCTTCCTCACCGAAGATCAGCACGTGTACTCCGTCGTGGACGGCCGCCGCTTCGCCCGGAGCTCGGTCAACCAGCTGCGGGCGACCGCGGCCCGGTACCCCGACGATCCGGAGATCCGGGAGCTGATCGCGGACCTGCTGGCCGGAAGTACGGCGTTCGCCGAGCTGTGGGAGGCACGGGAGATCGCGGCCGAACCGACGCTGTGCAAGTCGTTTCAGCATCCCGTCGTCGGGCTGGTGACGGTGAACTGCGACGCGCTCGCGATACCGGACTGCGACCAGCAGGTGATCATCTACACCGCGACTCCCGGCTCCCCGTCCGAGGAGGCGCTCAAGCTCCTGTCCGTGGTCGGCACCCAGCGCCTCGACCTTCCTGGTTGATCACCGACCGAAGACACCGAGCGCGTCGTACGCGATCCAGGAACCTTGGTCCTTGAAGAGTTCCAGGACGTTCTGACCGGCACGGAAGAGGGCCTTCGGCAACGGCACCTCCAGGTACGACGGTTTGAGCGGCGACCCCGGATAGGTGCTGTCGGCAATGGTCGATCCCTTGGTCGCGCCGTTCGCGAACGTCAGGCGGCCGAACTCGGTGCCGTTGATCGTCAGGAGTGCCGACGCCGCGAGGCTGGCGTGACTGTCGATCAGCCACAGCGCGAGGTCGAGATCCTGCTCGGGTACGGCGGGAAGGTCGAAGCGGAAGGTGGCGCGATGGTTCTTCGTGCCGGCCCACTTGTCCGCGGGACCCGGCAGCAGGTAGGACCAGTCCGCGGCCGGCGTCGACGTACCGAACGTGTAGTCGACGTCCGCCGGGAAGCGGGTCGGGTACTCGGCATACCCCTTCGGCGAGAGGGCGAGCTCGGAGCCCTTGCCGTCGAACGTGCCGACCGTCGCGATCGGCGTACCGGAGATCGTGACGGACGTCAGGTTCGCGACGGCCGCTGGGCCCGATTGCGCGGATCTGTTGCCTGCGGCATCGACCGTGACGACCGAGTAGGACCTCGTGACACCGGTGAAGCCGAGGCCCCGGTGCACGAAGTGCGGGTAGACGGTCTTGCCGATCAGGGCACCGTCGGCGTACACGGCGTAGTGGTCGACGACGGTCGCCCACGAGACCGGCTTCCAGTGGAGGGTCACGATTCTGATGCCGCCGGCGCCGTGCAGGCCGGTGATAGCTGGTGGTCGACGCATCACAGTGCCTCCAGGCGGGGATCGGTGGCGGGCGTGCGGAACCGGGCGACGACGTTCGGCTGGGCATTCGCGTCGGCCTGGATGTACGGGAAGTTCACGAACTCGGTGGTCAGCTCGGAGCGGGTCATCGTGCTGTGCACGTAGCCGCGCCGGGCGTTGTAGAGCTTCATGTACGGGTGTTGCAGCCAGTCCTTCGCGTACGCGTCGGTGTCGGTGCCGTCGCCGTTCGAGCCGACCGACGAGCAGACCAGCTCGACGCCGACGGTCCGCGAGGCGGGATCGGCGAAGTCGAGTTTGAGCTCCGACGCGACGTGGCGGTGGATGTCGCCGGTGAGCATCACCGACGTCCCGGCGCCGCCCATCGCCTCGAGCACACGGCGGCGGTTGGCCGGATAGCCGTCCCATTGCTCGGTGCGGTCGTCGGTGACGGCGCTGAGTACGACACCGCCCGCGACGATGTTCCACGGTGCCCGCGAGCGGCGAAGTCCGTCGTACAGCCAGGTCTCCTGTTCGGCGCCCATGATCGTGCGCTGCTCCGACACGCGATCGGCCTCGTCGACCGGGAGCGGGTCGCGGTACTGGCGGGTGTCGAGGAGGTGGACCCTGGCCAGGGAGCCGATGTCGTAGCGGCGGTAGATGCGGCCGTCCGGGCCCTGCGGGAGGCTGTCGAGCGCGAGCGGCGCGTTCTCGTAGTACGCGCGGTACGCGACGGCCCGGCGATGGACGAAGAGCTCGGGCGGTACGCCGTACAGCGAGTTGGCCGCACCGTAGTTGTTCTGCACCTCGTGGTCGTCCCAGACCAGGAACCACGGCGCGACGGCATGGGCCGCCTGGAGATCGGGGTCGGTCTTGAAGAGGCTGTAGCGCAGGCGGTACTGCTCCAGTGTCTCGATCTCGACGCCGTGCTCGGGTCCGACCGTGACGCCCGCGCGCCACAGGTTGTCGCCGGCAACGATTCCGTATTCGTAGATGTAGTCGCCGAGGAAGAACACCGCGTCGGGAGCGCGGCGGGCGATGTCACGATGCGCGGCGAAGTAGCCGTGGTACCAGGCCTGACAGGACGCGGTCGCGAACGTGAACTGGTCGCCGTACGCCGGCAGGGTCTTGGTGCGGCCGACCGGACTGACCTGTGTGCCGACGCGGAAGCGGTAGAAGTACTCGCGGCCCGGCCGGAGACCACGCACCTCCGGGTGGACGGCGTGCGCGAGATCGGGTGAGGCGATCGCGAGCCCTCGCCGTACGACGTGCCGGAAGCGACTGTCGTCGGCGACCTCCCACTGCACCGGAACCTGACTGGCGGGCATGCCACCGTGGCCGTCGACAGCAAGCGGGGTGGGCGCGAGCCGGGTCCACAACACGAAGCCGTCGGGTCGCGGATCACCGGACGCGACACCGAGGGCGAACGCGCCGTCCGGGATCGGCCGGGCCGGGCTGGCGTCGGCGGTCGCCGGAGCCGAGACGCCGAGGGCGACCGAAGCCGCGCTGAGGCCGGTCACCTGGAGGAAGGTCCGGCGGGAAGGAGGAGGCACAGGCGGGGCTCCGATCCAGGGCGAGATTCCAGGGGCGAGATTCCGGGGCGAGCGCTTTCCGCCACATTCTTACGTAATAACTCTCCATTTTGTAAGCCTCTGACTACATTGACCACTCGGAGCACTGAATCCCTGCGGAGATTCCTGTTGGATTTCGCAGTCAGGGCGCGGGAGGTTAGGTGTATGGCAGCTGACACGAACAAGACCCGCCGGATCGGTGACGTCGCGGTGTCCGCGATCGGACTCGGCGCGATGCCGATGTCGATCGAGGGACGGCCCGACGAGGAGCGGTCGATCGCGACCATCCACGCCGCGCTGGACGCCGGGATCACACTGATCGACACCGCCGACGCGTACCACCTGACCGCGACCGACGACGGTCACAACGAGAGCCTGATCGCCAAGGCGCTGGCGTCGTACGGCGGTGACACCTCGGACGTGCTGGTGGCGACGAAGGGCGGGCATCTGCGGCCCGGCGACGGGAGCTGGAAACTGGACGGGTCCCCGAAGTACCTCGCCGCGGCGGCCGAGGCGTCGCTGAAGCGGCTCGGTGTCGAGGCGATCGGGCTGTACCAGTTCCACCGGCCCGACCCGAAGACGCCGTACGAGGACTCGGTCGGCGCGATCCGCGACCTGCTCGACGCGGGCAAGATCCGGATGGCCGGCATCTCGAACGCGAACCCCGCGCAGATCAAGCAGGCCCAGGAGATCCTCGGCGGCCGGCTGGTGTCGGTGCAGAACCAGTTCTCCCCGAAATTCCGCTCGAGTGAACCCGAGCTGGAACTGTGCGACGAGCTGGGCATCGCGTTCCTCCCGTGGTCACCGCTCGGCGGCATCACCAACGCGAGCGAACTCGGCGCGAAGTACCCCGCCTTCCAGACCCTCGCGGCCGAGCTGGGCGTCAGCCCGCAGAAGCTCACCCTGGCCTGGATGCTCGCCAAGTCCCCGGTCGTCATCCCGATCCCCGGCTCCAGCCGCCCGGAAACCATCCGCGACTCGTACTCCGCGGTCGACCTGCCACTGACACCCGAGCAGGTCGCGCTCCTGGATGCCGCCTGACCTGGGCATATTCGCCGCACCGCCGCTGTTGAGCGGCGCATGGAAGACATGCGCGCACTGAGCTACGGCCTCGGACAGCAGTACTTCGAGGAACGTGACTACCGCGGCGCGATCCGCGCGCTGCAGCCGGTGGTCGACGACACGCCCGACGACGTCGGCACCCGGCTGCTGCTGGCGCGGGCGTACTACCACGCCGCTCTCCTCAAGCCCGCCGAGGAACACCTCCTCGCGGTCATCGAACGCGAACCCACCGAGTACTACGCGCACTTGATGATGGCGCGCACGCTCGAACGGCAGTCCCGTCCGGACGAGGCCGGCAAACATCGCCGGATCGCCGCCGCCCTCACCGGCGACGACGAACTCCTGAGGCCGCACTCGCTCTGACCTCCCGGTTGGAATGAGTTGCGGCCGACTGGCGTTCTAATGGTTTAATAGTTAACTACCTACCGAGGAGGACGGATGCAGTTCGGCGTGTTCAGCGTGGGGGACGTGACCACGGACCCGACGACGGGGACCACGGTCAGCGAGGGCGAGCGGATCAAGGCGATGGTCCGGATCGCGCTGAAGGCCGAAGAGGTCGGGCTGGACGTGTTCGCACAGGGCGAGCACCACAACCCGCCGTTCGTGCCGTCGTCGCCGACGACCCAGCTCGGGTTCATCGCGGCCCAGACGTCGAAGATCATCCTGTCCACCTCGACGACCCTGATCACCACCAACGACCCGGTGAAGATCGCCGAGGACTACGCGATGCTGCAGCACCTGGCCGACGGCCGGGTGGACCTGATGATGGGGCGCGGCAACACCGGCCCGGTGTACCCGTGGTTCGGGCAGGACATCCGCAACGGCATCCAGCTCGCCGTCGAGAACTACGCGCTGCTGCGCCGGTTGTGGCGCGAGGACGTCGTCGACTGGGAAGGCAAGTTCCGTACGCCGTTGCAGGGCTTCACGTCGACGCCCCGGCCGCTCGACGACGTACCGCCGTTCGTCTGGCACGGCTCGATCCGGTCACCCGAGATCGCCGAGCAGGCGGCGTACTACGGTGACGGGTTCTTCCACAACAACATCTTCTGGCCGATGAGCCACACGCAGCGAATGATCGAGCTCTACCGCACGCGCTTCGAGCACTACGGGCACGGCGCCGCGGACCAGGCGATCGTCGGACTCGGCGGTCAGGTGTTCATGCGCAAGAACTCGCAGGACGCGGTCCGCGAGTTCCGGCCGTACTTCGACAACGCGCCGGTCTACGGGCACGGGCCGTCGCTGGAGGACTTCAGCCGGGAGACGCCCTTGACCGTGGGCAGTCCGCAGGAAGTGATCGAGCGGACCCTGAGCTTCCGGGAGAGCGTCGGCGACTACCAGCGGCAGTTGTTCCTGATGGACCACGCCGGGTTGCCGCTCAAGACGGTGCTGGAGCAGCTGGACATCCTCGGCGAAGAGGTGGTTCCGGTGCTGCGGAAGGAGTTCGCCGCACTGAAGCCGGCCCATGTCCCGGACGCGCCGACGCATGCTTCCCTGAAGGCCGCGGCCGAGCGGGCACGCGACCTGGAGACGATCGAGGAGCCGATCCGATGAACGAGAAGGTCATCGCCGTGGTGACGGCCGGGCTGACGACGCCGTCGTCGTCCCGGCTGCTCGCGGACCAACTGGCAGACGCGGTCCGCGACGAGCTGTCCGGTCGCGGCATCGGCACCCGGATCGAGCTGATCGAGGTCCGCGATCACGCGCACGAGCTGACCGACAACCTGCTCACCGGGTTCCCGCCGGCGAAGCTGCGCGATGTCCTGGAGACGGTTGCCGCAGCCGACGCGCTGATTGTGGTCACCCCGACCTTCAGCGCATCGTATTCCGGCCTGTTCAAGATGTTCTTCGACGTCCTCGACGACAGGGCTCTGGCCGGCAAACCCGTTCTCCTGGCCGCAACCGGCGGTACCGAACGCCACTCACTCGTCCTGGAATTCGCCCTCCGCCCGCTGTTCGCCTACCTCAAGGCGCTCCCCGTCGCGACCGGCGTGTACGCGGCGTCCACCGACTGGGGCCCGAACGCTGCGGGCCTTCGCCCCCGGATCGCCCAGGCCGCCGGCGAACTGGTGGCCGCCCTGCACCACGAAACCCCGACCCAGGCCGATCCGTTCGAGAACCCGACCCCGTTCGAAGACCTACTGAACAGCTGACCGCGAGCTGATCAGCGGGGTGAGGCCGTCGAGGATCGTGGCCAGGCCGAAGGTGAGGGCGTGGGCAGGATCCATGGCGGACTGGAAGTGTTCGCCCACTGAGGTGCCGACGCGGCCGGCCGTCGGGAAGTGGGTGCCGGACATGACTGTGGTGAGCGTCGGGGAGATCTGACGCCACCACTCCTCGTCCGAGAGGCCGGAGTCGCGTTGGGTGCGGAGTTGTTCAGCGCCCGCGCGGGCGGTGCCTTCGACGTGGGTGAGGACGAGGGTCAGGGCCGAGTCCATCTCGACGTCGGTCAGGCCCAGTCCGTCCAGGGGACGTAACTCGGTCTCGTACTTGCGCGTGATGTTCGGGCCGAGCGCGGTCCGCATCGTCGGCACCTCGTGGATCCACGGGTGCGCGGTCAGCACCTCCCAGTTGCGGAGCGCGATGAACTCGAGCGCGCCGCGCCACCCGCCGGGCTGGTTCAACGGCTCATCAGGGTCGGCGTACAGGTCGCCGTACGCCTGGTCGAACATCAGGTCGGTCAGCTCACCCTTGCCGGGGACGTGCGTGTAGAGCGACATCGTGCCGACCTTCAGCCGCTCGGCGACGGTCCGCATCGACAGCGCCTCGAGTCCGGACACGTCCGCGAGCGCGATCGCCGCGTCGACGATCGCGCGCACCGTCAGACCGGAGCGGCCGGGCTTGGTGTGACTTCCCCAGAGCAGCGCCAGACTGCGCGCCGGATCGGGCGCAGCCGCCTTCCTACCCGCCACCCGGAACCTTCTTCCGCCGCTCGTCGTTGGATGCATCGTACCTGAGCCGTACAATGTACGGTACACTCTACGGCTCAACCAGTGGAGAGGTGGGAAGTGACGACGGAGCGAGTGATCGAGGCCGCCGGCGTACGGAAGAACTACCAGGGCGGTACGGAGGGTGCGGGGCTGAACGGCTTCGACCTGGAGGTCACGGCCGGCACGGTGACGGGCCTGCTCGGCCCGAACGGCGCCGGTAAGACGACAGCGGTGCGGATCCTGTCCACGCTGCTGGAGATGGATTCCGGGACGGCGACGATCGCGGGATTCGACGTTCGACGGCAAGGGGCGGAGGTACGGCGGCGGATCGGCCTGGTCGGGCAGTACGCCGCGGTGGACGAGGTGCTCACCGGGCGGCAGAACCTGGTGATGTTCGGCCGGCTGAACCATCTGGGGAAGGCCAAGGCGGTACAGAAGGCTGACGAGCTGCTGGAGCGGTTCAGCCTGACCGAGGCGGCGGGGCAGGTGGTGAGCAAGTACTCCGGCGGGATGCGGCGGCGGCTCGACCTGGCCGCGAGCCTGATCGTGGCACCGCGGGTGCTGTTCGTGGACGAGCCGACGACGGGCCTCGACCCGGCCGGGCGGATGGAGGTGTGGTCCGCCGTACGGCAACTGGTCGACGGCGGTACGACGGTGTTGCTGACGACGCAGTACCTGGAGGAGGCGGATCAGCTGGCGAACCGGATCTCGATGCTGAAGGAGGGGAAGGTCGTCGCGGAAGGGACACCGGACGAGTTGAAGACGCAGCTGGGGTCGGACTGGCTGGATCTGGTCCTGACGGATCCGGCCGACGTACCGCGGGTCGTGGAGCTGGCCGGGCCGCTCGCGGACGGGGAGATCCGGGTGCAGGACGTCCGGGTGAGTGTGCCGGTGAAGGATCGCACGAAAGCACTGGTGGCGATGGCGAATTCGTTGCACGAGGCAAAGATCGAACCGGAGGACCTGACGTTGCGGCGGCCGACCCTGGACGAGGTCTTCCTGCACCTGACCGGAGACGCCGCATGACCGGCCTCGGATGGGCGCTCGCGGACAGCTGGACGATCGCGCGGCGGACGTTGACGCACTGGCGGATGCAGCCGGGGCTGGTGTTGTTCAACTGGTTCTTCCCGGTGCTGATGCTGCTGCTGTTCGGCGGGCTGCTCGGCGGGGCGATGGAGACCCCCGAAGGTTCGTCGTACTACGAACTGCTCGTGCCCGGGATCTTCGCGCTGTCGATGCTCTTCGGGCTGGAGGGCACGATGACCGCGGTCACGACCGACGTCTCGAAGGGGGTGACGGACCGGTTCCGGTCGCTGCCGATGAGTTCCGCGGCGGTAGTGCTCGGGCGGTGTATCGCGGACATGCTCGACTCGGTGGTGACACTGATCGTCCTGGCCGCGACCGGGCTGGCCCTCGGCTGGCGGTGGCACGAAGGGCTGCCGTCGGCGCTGGCCGCGTTCGGACTGCTGTTGCTGCTGCGGTTCGCGTTGCTGTGGGTTGGGATCTTCATCGGTCTCACCGTGAAGAACGCGCAGAGCGTGACGATGGTGCAGGTGCTGGTGTGGCCGGTCGGGTTCCTGTCCAGCACGTTCGTCGCGACGTCGACGATGCCTGCCTGGCTGGGCACGATCGCCCAGTGGAACCCACTGTCAGCCACCGCCACGGCGGCCCGCGCCCTGTTCGGCAACCCCGACCCATCGGCCACCGCAACCTGGATCGGCACCCACGCCGGCCTCGCCGCGCTGATCGCGCCCGCGGTCCTGATCGCCGTCTTCCTACCCCTCTCAGCCCACCGCTACCGCACGCTGTCCCGCTAGCAAGGCGACTTTGTGCACCGTTCGATCATTTTCGCGGCCGATTTTTGGTCGAACGGTGCACAAAGTGGGTTATGGGGTCAGCTGGCCGCCGTTGATCTCGATGATCTGGCCGGTGATGTAGGAGGACATCCGCTCGGAGGCGAGGAACAGGATGGTGCCGACGCACTCGTGGGGCGTGCCGGTGCGGCCCATTGGGATCGTGGTGAGCATGGCCTGCATCTGGGCGTCGGCGGTGTGGCGGTCGTGGAACGGGGTCTTGATCACGCCGGGAGCGATCGCGTTCACCCGGATGCCTTCGGGCGCCAGCTCCTTGGCCAGGCCGCGGGTGAAGGTGCTGACCGCGCCCTTCGACGTCGCGTAGACCACCGAACCGCCGGCCCCGCCGGTCCGCCCGGCGATCGACGTGACGTTGACGATCGAGCCGCCGCCCTGCGCCCGGAACACCGGCACGATCCGCCGGGAGAGCGCGAACACCGAGGTCAGGTTGACGTCCAGGATCCGGTGGAACTCCTCGTCCGGTACGTCGGCGATCGCGGACCGGTTGACCAGGTCGCCGGCGTTGTTCACCAGTACGTCGATCCGTCCGTGCTGCGCGAGCACCTCGTCGACGAACGCGTCCGCGGCCTTCGGGTCGGCGAGGTCCGCCTGGTGCAAGGACGCCGTACCGCCGGCCGTCTGCACCGCGCCCACGGTGTGCTTCGCGCCCTCCTCGTTGCGGTAGTAATGCAGTGCCACCGCCGCTCCGGTCTCGGCGAACCCCACCGCCGCCGCGGCGCCGATCCCGCTGCTGGCCCCGGTCACCACCACGACCTGATCCCTGAAATCCAGATATCCCATGCCGCCTATCCTCTCCCGCCGCCGGCCTGAACGCGCCGGACGGCCGGATGGCGGGAGCCGTGCGGGGGTATTTTCGAGGGATGGGATACGCGCTCGGGGAGCTGGGGCTCCGGCGGTGGCGGACTGGTGACGCGCTGCGGCTGGTGGTCGCCCATGACGATCCGGAGATGGTGAATCAGGGCGGGATCGTGGACCGCGCGTCCGCCGTCGACTGGATCGGGCGGGTCGCGGACCTGGACAACGGGCACGTGTACGCCGTCGCGGACGCCGACGACCATCCGATCGGGTGCGTGGGGGTGACGAACATCGACCGGCACCGGGTCGGCTGGACCTGGTACTGGACGCTCGCGGACGTCCGCGGTCAGGGCGTCGCGCGGGACTCGCTGCGCGCCCTCGCGGACTGGGCCCACCACGACGCCGGCCTCTACCGCCTCGAACTAGGCCACCGCCTGAACAACCCGGCCTCCTGCGCGGTCGCCGCCGGCGCCGGCTTCCTCTCCGAAGGCGTCGAACGCCAACGCCTCACCTACGACGGCACCCGCTACGACGTAGAACGCCACGCCCGCCTGATCACCGACCCCCTCCCCTCACCCCAACGCCCGGTCAGCGTCAGAGCGTGAGCTTGGGGTGCCGGTTCACGTCCTTGTACAGCAGATACCGGAACCGACCGGGACCACCCGCGTAGCAGGCCTGTGGGCAGAAGGCTCGGAGCCACATGAAGTCGCCTTCCTGGACCTCTACCCAGTCTTTGTTCAACAGGTAGACGGCCTTGCCTTCGAGCACATACAACCCGTGCTCCATCACGTGCGTCTCCGGGAACGGGATCACCCCGCCCGGCTCGAACGACACGATGTTGACGTGCATGTCGTGCCGTACGTCGTCCGGGTCCACAAACCGTTGCGTCTTCCAGCGGCCCTCGGTGCCGGGCATCTCCCGACCCTCGACATCCACCTCGTTGGTGACGAGCGCGGGCGGTACGTCGATCCCGTCGATCCGCTCGTACGCCTTCCGCACCAGGTGGAACGTCACGGCCGCGTCACTCGTGTTCCGCACCGTCCAGTCCCCGCCCGGCGGCAGGTACGCGTACCCGCCCTCGACCAGCGTGTGCTTCTCCCCCGCGACCGTCAGCACAAGGTTGCCGGAGACAACGAACAGCACGGCCTCGGCGGCCGGATCCGTCTCCGGCTTGTCACTCCCGCCACCCGGGCCGACCTCGACGATGTACTGCGAGAACGTCTCGGCGAACCCGGACAGTGGCCGCGCGATCACCCACAACCGGGTCTCGTCCCAGAACGGCAGCCGGCTGGTGACGATGTCGCGCATGGTGCCGCGCGGCAGGACGGCGTACGCCTCGGTGAAGACCGCGCGGTCGGTGGTGAGGTCGGTCTGCGGGGGCAGGCCGCCCTTCGGCGCGTAGTAGCTCATCGTTCTCCTCGGGTCAGCAGGCGGCCGCGCGGGTCGACGGCGATGTCGACGGGTGCGCCGCGGAGCCAGGTGCTCCGGACGACGCCGGTCAGCGTGCGTCCGTCGTACGGCGTGATCGCGTTCTTGTGCTGGAGCTGGTGCGCGTCGACGGTGAAGGTCTCGTCCGGGGCGAGAACGCAGAAGTCGGCGTCGTACCCGACCTCGATCCCGCCCTTCATGGTCAGACCGGTCTGCGCGGCCGGGGCGGCGGCCATCCAACGGACGACATCAGCCAGGGTGAAGCCACGGCGGCGCGCCTCGGTCCAGACGGCGGGCAGGCCGAGCTGGAGCGACGCGATCCCGCCCCAGGCGGTGCCGAAGTCGCCGGTGTCGAGGTGCTTCAGGTCGATGGTGGACGGCGAGTGGTCGGACACGACCTGGTCGATCGTGCCGTCGCGCAGCCCCTCCCAGAGCAGTTCGCGGTTCGCGGCCTCTCGGATCGGCGGACAGCACTTGTACTGCGTGGCGCCGTCGGGGATGTCTTCGGCGGTGAAGCTCAGGTAGTGCGGGCAGGTCTCCGCCGTGATCCGTACGCCGTCGTTGCGGGCCTGGGTGAGCAGCGGGAGGATGTCGGCGCTCGACACGTGCAGGATGTGCACGCGACAGCCGGTCTCCCGGGCGAGCTCGATGACCTGGGCGACCGCCTCGTTCTCGGCCACGCGGGGGCGGGAGTTGAGGAAGGCCTCGTAGCTCGCGCCGTTCGGTTCGGTTGCCTCGTCGATGCGGTGGGCGTCCTCGGCGTGCACGATCAGCAGGCCGTCGAACGTGCTGAGCTCGCGCATCGCGGCCGCCAATTGGTCCGCGTCGAGGGGTGGGAACTCGTCGACACCGGAGTGCAGGAGGAAGCATTTGTAGCCGAACACGCCGGCGTCGTGCAGCGGGCGAAGGTCGGGGACGTTACCCGGGATCGCGCCGCCCCAGAAGCCGACGTCGACGTACGACTGGGTCTCGGCGGTCTTGCGTTTGAGCGTGAGCGCCGGCACGTCGCAGGTCGGCGGGATGCTGTTCAGCGGCATGTCGACGATCGTGGTGACGCCGCCCGCCGCGGCGGCCTTGGTCGCGGAGGTGAACCCCTCCCAGTCGGTGCGACCGGGATCGTTCACGTGCACATGCGAGTCGACGAGGCCGGGCAGCAGTACTTCGTCGTCGCCGAGCCGGAGTTCGGTCGCGGCGTCGAGCTCGGCGTCGTACGGCGAGATCGCGACGATCCGCCCGTCCCGCACCCCGACCGCGGCCGGCTGCTCCCCGCCCGCCCGCACCACCCGGCGGGCCCGAATCACAAGATCCAGAAGACTCATGGGGTCCCTTTCGCCGTTCGTGCCATCGTAAGGTGATCGACCGCGATCCGTTCGCCGAGCTGCTCGAGTAGCGGGCGTGGCTCGGCGATACATCGCCGTACGTCGGGCTCCAGGTCGGTGAGCGCGTAGGCCGCGGAGACGCCGAGGTTCTGGAGTTGCTGTGCTTCGAGGTGGTTGACGCCACAGACGGCGACGGTTGGGATGCCGTTGGCTGCCGCGGCTACTCCGGCGACTGCTTTGCCGTGGAGGGTTTGTTCGTCGAGGGCGCCTTCGCCGGTGACGATCAGGTCGGCGCCGGTGAGTTGTTCGCGGAAGCGGACCATTTCCAGCACCAGGTCGATTCCGGGGCGGAGTTCGGCGTCTAGCAGTGCTAGCGCGGCGAATCCGACGCCGCCGGCTGCTCCGGCACCTGGGGTGTCGCGCAGGTCGCGGCCGGTTTCGCGGGCGACCAGGTCGGCCCACTCGCCGAGCGCCGCGTCGAGCTCGAGCACCTGCTGCGGGTCAGCCCCCTTCTGCGGGCCGTACACCGCAGCCGCACCCCGAGGCCCGGTCAACGGATTGTCCACATCACAAGCCACCACCACCTGCACACCCCGCATTCGCCGCCGGAGCGTCTTCAGATCAAGCGTTCCGCCCGATCCCGCCCCGCCCGAAGCTAGGTTGTAGGCGGTGGAGGCGGAGGCCGGCCCGCCGGGGGCGGTGCTCGGGGAAGTGGGCGCGGCGGGCAGTCCGCCGGCTTCGGTCAAGGCCCGGATGAGACCCTGACCGCCGTCGGTTGAGGCGCTGCCGCCGATGGCGAGGATGATGCGGGTGCAGCCGGCGTCGATGGCTGCGGCGATCAGTTCGCCGGTGCCGTACGACGTGGCGGTGAGGGGAGCCGGGATGCCGTTGGGGAGGCGGACCAGGCCGGAGACGTCGGCCAACTCGACCACCGCGGTGTCGCCCGACCTGGCGTACCCGCTCGAGACCGGCTCGCCGGTGGGGCCGGAGGCAACGACCGGGACGTGGGTGTAGCCGGCGGCGACGGCGGCGCTGAGGGTGCCGTCGCCGCCGTCGGCCACCGGTACGGAGACCACGGTCGCGTCGGGGCAGACTCGTTGTGCCCCGACGCGGACCGCGTCCGCGACCTCGGCGCTCGTCAAGGTGCCCTTGAACTTGTCCGAGGCAACTACCAACCGCACCACCGTTCAGTCCAGCAACGCGAGGGCGGTGGGCGCGTCCTCCGGCGAGATGGCCAGGTCCTCGAACTCGATGACGTTGTCGATCTCGACCCCCATCGAGACGTTCGTGACCCGCTCGAGGATGATCTCGACGACGACCGGGACCTGGTGCTCGACCATCAGCTTCTTGGCCTGCTCCAGGGCCGGCAGGATCCCGTCCGGCTCGGAGACCCGCAACGCCTTGCAGCCCAGGCCTTCCACGACCTTCACGTGGTCGACGCCGTACCCGTTGACCTCGGGGCTGTTGATGTTCTCGAAGGACAGCTGCACGCAGTAGTCCATGTCGAAGTTCCGCTGTGCCTGGCGGATCAGGCCGAGGTACGAGTTGTTCACCACCACGTGGATGTACGGGATGTTGAACTGCGCCCCGACCGCCAGTTCCTCGATCAGGAATTGGAAGTCGTAGTCGCCCGACAGCGCCACCACCGTGCTGTCCGGATCCGCGACCGCGACCCCGAGCGTCGCCGGGACGGTCCAGCCGAGCGGCCCGGCCTGGCCGGCGTTGATCCAGTGCCGCGGACGGTACACGTGCAGCATCTGCGCCGCCTGGATCTGCGACAGCCCGATCGTGCTGACGTAGCGGACGTCCGGCCCGAACGCCCGGTTCATCTCCTCGTACACCCGCTGCGGTTTGATCGGCACCGCGTCGAAGTGCGTCTTGCGCTGCAGCGTGGTCTTCCGCTCACGGCACTCCGTGGCCCACGCCGTACGGTCCGGCAACGAACCGGCCTGCTCACGTGCGACCTCGACGAAGACCTCCAGCGCGGCCCGAGCGTCCGAGACGACACCGTAGTCCGGTGCGAACACCCGCCCGATCTGCGTCGGCTCGATATCCACGTGAATGAACTTGCGCTCGCCGCGATAGACATCCAGCCCGCCGGTGTGCCGATTCGCCCACCGGTTGCCGATCCCGAGGACCAGGTCGGACGCGAGCATCGTCGCGTTCCCGTACCGGTGCGACGTCTGCAGCCCGACCATGCCCGCACTCAACGGGTGGTCGTCCCCGATCGCACCCCAGCCCATCAGGGTCGGTACGACGGGAATCCCGGTGAGCTCCGCGAACTCGACGAGCAGGTCCGCGGCGTCGGCGTTGATGATGCCGCCACCTGCCACGATCAGCGGGTGCTCAGAGGCCTTGAGCATCGACAGGACCTTCTCGGCCTGCGCACGGGTGGCCGCGGGACGCGAGACCGGAAGCGGCTCGTAGGTGTCGATGTCGAAGTCGATCTCGGCCAGCTGGACGTCGATCGGCAGGTCGATGAGCACCGGACCGGGACGCCCTTCACGCATCACCTGGAACGCCTTCTGGAAGGTGCCCGGGACCTGCGCGGCCTCCATCACCGTGACCGCCCACTTGGCGACCGGCTTGGCGATCGCGGAGATGTCGACGGCCTGGAAGTCCTCCTTGTGCAGCTTCGCGACCGGTGCCTGGCCGGTGATGCACAGGATCGGGATCGAGTCCGCGGACGCGGAGTACAGCCCGGTGATCATGTCGGTGCCGGCCGGTCCCGACGTACCGATGCAGACGCCGATGTTGCCCGCGCGGGCCCGGGTGTACCCCTCGGCCATGTGCGACGCGGCCTCGACGTGCCGGGCGAGCACGTGCTTGATCCCGCCGTGGGCACGGATCGCGCTGTAGAACGGGTTGATCGCGGCGCCGGGCAGCCCGAACGCCTGCGTCGACCCTTCCTTCTCCAGGATCAGTACGGCGGCGTCGACCGCGCGCATGCGGGTCATCAGCTGACCTCCTTGCCGGACAGTCGCTCGACGCCACGGAGCAGCGCGGAGTGGTCGAGGCCGCCGTCGCCGTTCGCCCGGGCCGACGCGACCAGCTGTGCCACCAGGGCACCCAGCGGTACGACGACGCCCGCCTCGCGCGCGGCCGCGGTGACGATACCCATGTCCTTGTGGTGCAGGTCGATCCGGAACCCGGGCTCGAAGGTGTGCGACAGCATGTTCTGCTTCTTCTGGTTCAGCACGGTGGAACCGGCCAGACCGCCGCCGAGCACGTCGAGGGCCGCCTTGGTGTCGACGCCGTACGCCTCCAGGAAGACGACCGCCTCGGAGACGGCCTGGATGTTCGCGGCGACGATCAGCTGGTTGGCGGCCTTGACCGTCTGGCCGGATCCGCTCGGACCGACGTGGACGACGGTCTTGCCGACCACGTCGAACAGCGGCTTGGCCTCGGCGAAGTCGTCCGCCGAGCCGCCGACCATGATCGACAGCGCGGCGTTCTTGGCGCCCGCCTCACCACCGGAGACCGGGGCGTCGAGCAGCCGGAATCCGATGGCGCGGGCCTGCTCGGCGAGCTGCTGCGTGACATCCGGCCGGATGCTGGAGAAGTCGATGATCAGCGCACCGGTCTCCGCGTTCTGGAAGACGCCGCTCTCACCTTCGAGGACGTCCTGGACGTCGGGCGAGTCCGGCACCATCACGCAGATCACGTCGGCGCCCTTGACCGCGTCGCCGATCGAGGTCGCGGCCCGGCCGCCGGCGGCGATCAGGGCCTCCGCGCGCTCCGGCGAACGGTCCAGACCGGCGACGGTGTGGCCGGCGTTGGCGAGGTGGACGGCCATCGGGTTGCCCATGATGCCGAGGCCGATGAAGGCGATGTTCGTCATGTCAGTTCTCCTGGAAAGGCGTGGGGATCCAGGCGAAGCTTGCTTCTGAGGTGGTGGACGGCTTGTACTCGAGCCCGACCCAGCCGGCGTAGCCGCATCCCTCCAGGGCGGTGAGCTGGTGGTCGAGCGGGAGGGTGCCGGTGCCGGGCTCGTTGCGGCCCGGGTTGTCGGCGACCTGCACGTGGGCGACCCGGTCGGTGTGCTCGGCGATCACCCGGTCGACGTCGTCGCCGTTGACCGCGAGGTGGTACAGGTCCGCGAGCAGTCCGATGTTCGGTACGTCGTACGCCGCCTGGACGCGATCGATCACGCTCAGCGCGTCGGACGCGACCTTCAGCGGGTACCGTTCCGCGCCGCTGACCGGCTCGACGAGGACCGTGGCGCCGATCCGCGCGGCGGCCTGGGCGGCGAGGGCGAGGTTCTCGACGGCGACGTCGTCCTGCTCCTGCTCGCTGCTGCCGTCCACGCGGTTGCCGTACAGGGCGTTGAAGCCCTGGGTGCCGAGCCGCTCGCCGATGCCGACGGTGACGTCGACGTTGTCGCGGAACTCGCTCGACCGCTTCGGCCAGGACACCAGGCCGCGGTCGCCGCCCGGCATGTCACCGGCGAAGAAGTTCAGGCCGGTGAGCTGCACGCCGGCGTCGGTGACCGCGGTCACGAACGCGTCGACCTGCCGCTGCGGCGGGACGGCCTCGACGAACGGCCACCAGAACTCCACCGCGCTGAACCCCGCCCGCCGAGCGGCGGCCGGCCGCTCGAGCAGAGGCAACTCGGTGAAGAGCAAAGAACAGTTCACCGTGTACTTCAGCTGGTGACTCATCCCGACTCCAATTTCCGCATTGTGGAACTTGATTTCTGCTCTGTGAAATGACCATAAGCTCACAGCATCGGAGCGTCAAGACGCCGGCGCCTGGCCCGGGCAGACCAAGGACTGTCTTACGCGGGCGCGCGCGTTGTACGTTCCTCTAAAGGGATCGGAGGTACGTCGTGTTGCTGGCCGAGCTGCTGGATGCGCCCGAGCTCGGGTTGCGGTTGATGCACTCGACGGGCGGGACGCTGGACCGGCCGATCGGGCGACTGGTGACGACCGACCTGCTGGAGCCGGGGCGGTATCTGAGCGGCGGCGAAGTGGTGCTGACCGGGCTGGTCTGGCGGCGGCAGGCGGCCGACAGCGAGGTGTTCGTGGCGTCGATGGCCGGCCGCGGCGCGACCACGATCCTGGCGGGCAAGGCGCAGCTCGGTGACGTGCCGGCGGATCTCCTGGAGGCGTGCCGGCGGCACGACGTGACGTTGGTCGAGGTACCGATCGAGGTCGCGTTCGCGGACGTGACGGAGTACGTCGCGGCGGCGGGATCGGCCGAGACCGGCGCACGATTGTCGGCCAGCCTGGTGCGCCAGCGGCAACTGCTGTCGTCGATCGCTGCCGGGCGCAGTCTGGACGAGCTCGCGGCGCGGATCTCCGCCGAGATCGGGCACGACTGCCGCGTGCTGACCCCCACCGGGCGCCACGTCGTACCAGGGCCGAGCGAGCTCGACGCCGAGACGGTCGACGCGGTGACGCGACGCTTCCTGACCGCGGACCGAATGCCTGCGGTAGCGACCGCTCCGGGCCATTCGTACAGCCTGTTCCCGGTCGGGTCGGGGTTCGGGAACCGGCTGACCGCGTGGGTGCTGGTCATCGACGGCGACCACACGACCTGGTCCCGCGATCACGTTGAGGCAGTACACGAACTGAGCGCGATCGCCGCGCTGGACCGCGCCCGCCGCGACGAGGGCCGTCGCGCACTGCGCCCGTTGGTGGCCGACGCCCTCGCGCTGGTCGAGTCCGGTGCCCCGCAGGCCGAGGTCGCCGCGCGGCTCCGGCAGGCGGGAGCGCACGCGGAGCGGCCGATGGTCGTCGCGGTCGCCGAACTGCGCGACGACGGCCCCGGCGAGGTCGCACTGAGCCTGCTCGAGGATGTCGCCCTCACGGTCGGACCGGCCGTGGTCGCGCCGGGCCGCGACGATCTGCTGGTCGGTTTCCTACCCTTCACGCCCGAGCTTCCCGAGCACCTGCGCCGGGCTTTCGGCCGCCTCGGGCCAGGCCTCAACCGGGCCCGCCTGACGGTCGGGATCAGCGGGGAGACGTCGATCGACGCGCTCGCCGGTGCGCTCGAGGAGGCCCGGTTCGCGCAGCGGGCGGCGAGGGCGGCACGGGCGCCGGTCTCGGTGGTGACCTCCGACGAGGTCGCCTCACACGTCCTCCTCCTCGGCACGCTCCCGGACGACGTACGGCGTACGTACAGCAACCGCGTCCTCGGTGCGGTTCTCGACCACGACCGCCGTACCCATGCCGACCTGCTCATGACGCTGCAGGCCTTCCTCGCCTGCTCGTGCTCCTGGACCCGTACAGCGGAGTCGCTGCATCTGCATGTCAACACCGTTCGCTACCGGATCGAACGCGTTGAGCAACTGACCGGACGCGATCTGTCGACCCTCGAGGACCGGGTGGACGTGTTCCTCGCCTGTAAATCGCTGTAGTTGTGTGATCACACAAAACCAGGCGTTCTCCGGACGTTCATCTTCGGAGGTTCACCGGGTGCAATCCACCGCTCGGTGAGCCGATGCTCGGGTGCAGGTCAAATCCCCGCACCGCCCCACGCAGCCGAGGAGCGTGTCCCCGATGAAGGCAGTCCTGCGACCGAGCCGCCATACCAACCGCCATCCTGTCGACCAGGTGCTGCCACCTGGGAAGCTCGCGGTGTACGGCGCTCAGCACGTACTGGCGTTCTACGCCGGGGCGGTGATCGTACCGATCCTGCTCGCCAGTGCGATCGGGCTCACCACCGAGCAGCTCATCCACCTGATCAACGCCGACCTCTTCACCTGCGGCATCGCGTCGATCATCCAGTCGGTCGGCTTCTGGAAGGTCGGCGTCCGGCTGCCGCTCCTGCAGGGCGTGACGTTCACCGCGGTGTCGCCGATGATCGCGATCGGTCTCGCGGCCGGTGGCGGGACCAACGGTCTGCTGGTGATCTACGGCGCCGTTCTGGTCGCCGGTCTGGCGACGTTCTTCATCGCACCGTTCTTCAGCAAGCTGATCCGGTTCTTCCCGCCGGTGGTGACCGGTTCGGTGATCACGATCATCGGTCTGGCGCTGCTGCCCGTCGCGGCCGGGGACGCGGTCGGCGGCGCCGGCCCGACCGCCGCGCCGACCAGCGGTAAGAACATGGCGTACGCACTCGGCACGCTGGCGCTGATCGTCCTGATCCAGCGCGTCTTCAAGGGCTTCATGGCGACGATCGCGGTCCTGGTCGGTCTGGTGGTCGGGACGTTGGTGGCCTGGGCACTCGGCGACGCGCACTTCGGCGCGGTCGGCGACGCGGCCTGGGCGGGTGTGACGACGCCGTTCTACTTCGGCTGGCCGAAGTTCTCGATCGCCGCGATCATCTCGATGATCGTGGTCATGCTGATCACCGCGGTGGAGACCACCGGTGACGTGTTCGCGACCGGTGAGATCGTCGAGAAGCGGATCGGCCGCGACGACATCGCCCGGGCGCTGCGGGCCGACGGCCTGGCGACCACGATCGGCGGCGTCTTCAACTCGTTCCCGTACACCTGCTTCGCCGAGAACGTCGGTCTGGTCCGGCTGACCCGGATCCGCAGCCGATGGGTGGTCGCGACGGCGGGCGCGATCATGATCCTGATCGGGCTGGTGCCGAAGGCCGGTGCGGTCGTGGCCGGCGTACCGCACCCGGTGCTCGGCGGCGCGGCGCTGGCGATGTTCGCGACGGTGGCGGTGGTCGGGTTCCAGACGCTCGCGAAGGTCGACTTCCACGACCACCGGAACGTCGTGATCGTGGCGACCAGCGTCGGCCTGGCGATGTACGTGACCGCGCAGCCGCAGGTCTCCCAGGCCGTACCGGACTGGGCCGAGATCATCTTCGGCAGCGGCATCACGCTCGGCAGCCTGACCGCGATCTTCCTGAACATCCTGTTCCACCACGTCGGCAAGAACTTCGGCCCGGCGGTGGCCGGTCAGCCGGGTGACAGCGTCCGGCTGGACCAGGTGAACCAGATGACCCGCGAGGAGTTCGTCGAGACCTTCGGCAGCCTGTTCCAGGGTCCGCGGTGGGCCGTCGAGCGCGCCTGGGAGATGCGCCCGTACGCCGACACGCACGCGCTCCGGCGCTCGTTCCAGGAGGCGTTGTTCTCCGGGTCCCGGGAGGAGCAGCGGGACCTGATCCAGGCGTACCCGCAGCTCGGATCGCAGTTCGTGGCCGAGGGCCGCAGCGGCGAGGCTTCGTTGCGGGACCAGTCGGACAAGGGGCTGACGTTCCTCGGCGACCCCGAGCGGGACGAGCTGACCGCGATCACCTCGGCGTACGAGGACCGCTTCGGCTTCCCCTTGGTGATCTCGGTGCGCGACGCTGAGTCGTACGAACGGATCGTCGAGCAGGGTCGTGAGCGGCTCGGCAACTGCGAGAACCAGGAGCACGCCGCCGCGCTGCTCGAGATCGCGAAGATCGCCGGCTACCGGTTCGACGACTTCGTGTCCGACGCCAACCCGATCCACAGTGCACGCACCCGATGGAGCACGAACCGATGACTACGCAAGCCCTCCGCGCACCTGCGCTGACCGTGAACGGTGAACTCACCGCGCTCGGCGACATCTCTGTCCACACCACCGTGCTGGACTGGCTGCGGGATCGCGGCCTGACCGGCGCCAAGGAGGGCTGTGCGGAGGGCGAGTGTGGTGCCTGCTCGGTGATGGTCGCCCGCCCCGGCACCGACTCCGAGACCGAGTGGACCGCTGTGAACGCCTGCTTGCTGCCGGTAGCGTCGCTGGACGGCCAGGAACTGGTCACGTCGGAGGGCCTGGGCTCTCCGGCTGAGCTGCACCCGGTCCAGCAGGAGATGGCAGTCCGCGGCGGCTCCCAGTGCGGGTACTGCACACCTGGCTTCATCTGCAGCATGGCCGCCGAGTACTACCGGCCGGGACGTGCCTGTGGTGGAGAGGGTGATCACGAGCACGGACCGAACGGGTTCGATCTGCACGCGTTGAGCGGGAACCTGTGCCGGTGCACGGGCTACCGGCCGATCCGGGACGCCGCGTACGCGTTGGACACTCCGGCCGAGAACGACGCGTTCGCCGTACGCCGGGACGCGGCCCCGCCCGCCCCCGCGGCGACCGGGATGGTCTCGCCCGAAGGGGAGTTCATCCGGCCCGCAGCGCTCGCCGAAGTCCTCACCGTCCTGGGCGAGCGGAACGACGCGGTGGTGGTTGCCGGGTCGACCGACCTGGGTGTCCAGGTGAACATCTTCGGTTCCCGCCCAGCGCTGACCATCGCGATCGACCGCCTGGAAGAGCTCCGGGAGTTCAGTTTCGGTGCCGACGAGGTTCGGTTGGGTGCTGCGCTGACGCTGACCGAGATCGAGCGGAGGCTGGCCGGCCGGGTTCCGCTGCTCGCCCAGATGTTCCCGCAGTTCGCCTCGCGGCTGATCCGGAACGGCGCGACCATCGGCGGGAACCTGGGCACCGGATCACCGATCGGAGACACGCCACCGGCCCTGCTGGCACTGGATGCTTCGTTGGTGCTGGCCTCCAGCCGCGGGGAGCGGACCGTGACGCTCGCGGAGTACTTCACTGGGTACCGGGAGACGTTGAAGGCACCCGACGAGCTGATCAAGACGATTGTCTTTCCGTTGCCGTTGGCACCGATGACCGCGTTCCACAAGATCGCCAAGCGGCGCTTCGACGACATCTCGAGCGTCGCGATCGGGTACGCCGTCGACGTGACGGACGGTGTGGTGCGCACGGCGCGGATCGGGCTCGGCGGTGTCGCGGCGACCCCGTTGCGCGCCCGGGAGACCGAGGCCGCGTTGGTCGGTCGCCCGTGGACCGAGGAGACCGTGCGGATCGCGGCCGGGGTGATGGCCGCGGAGGGTACGCCGATGGACGATCACCGCGCTAGCTCGTCGTACCGCTCCGCGATGCTCGGCCAGTCGCTACTGCGCTTCTACTACCAGGAGGTCGGCGCATGAGCTCGCTGTCGGAACGGCCTGCTGCCGCGGTTGTCGGCGTACCGATGCCGCATGAGAGCGCCGCGCTGCACGTGACCGGAGCCGCCTTGTACACGGACGATCTGGTGATGCGTACCCGCGACGTACTGCACGCTTGGCCGGTGCAGTCGCCGCACGCCCACGCGCGCGTGACCGCGCTCCGGGTGAAGCCGGCGTACGACGTTCCGGGTGTGGTGCGCGTGCTGACGGCGGACGACGTACCGGGGGTGAACGACGCCGGCGTGAAGCACGACGAGCCGTTGTTCCCGGGTGAGGTGATGTTCAACGGGCATGCGGTGTGCTGGGTGCTCGGGGAGACGTTGGAGGCCGCGCGGCTCGGGTCGCTGGCGGTCGAGGTCGAGTACGAACCGCTGCCGTCGCTGGTGACCGTGCGCGAGGCGATCGACGCGGGAAGCTTCCAGGGCATCGGGCGGCATCTGGAGCGTGGCGACGTCGAGGCGGCGCTGGCGGGCGCGGAACACGTGTTCCGTGGCGAGTTCGAGTTCGCCGGGCAGGAGCACTTCTACCTCGAGACGCACGCGGCATTGGCGCTGGTGGACGAGTACGGGCAGATCTTCGTGCAGTCGAGTACGCAGCACCCGTCGGAAACGCAGGAAATCGTCGCACATGTGCTCGGGCTGGCCAGTCACTCGGTGACGGTCCAGTGCCTGCGGATGGGCGGGGGCTTCGGCGGCAAGGAGATGCAGCCGCACGGGTTCGCCGCGATCGCCGCGCTGGGTGCGACGTTGACCGGGCGGCCGGTGCGGTTGCGGCTGAACCGGACGCAGGACATGACGATGTCGGGCAAGCGGCACGGGTTCCACAGCTCGTGGACCGTCGGGTTCGGGGCCGACGGCAAGCTTGTCGCGCTGGACGCGACATTGACGGCCGACGGCGGGTGGAGTCTCGACCTGTCGGAGCCGGTGCTGGCGCGCGCGATGTGCCATATCGACAACGCGTACGAGATTCCGCATGTCCGGGTGGACGGGCGGATCGCGCAGACCAACAAGACGTCGCAGACCGCGTTCCGCGGGTTCGGCGGCCCGCAGGGGATGCTCGTGATCGAGGACATCCTCGGACGGTGCGCCCCGCTCCTCGGGTACGACGCGTTGGAGCTCCGTCGGCGGAACTTCTACCAGGCGGGCGATTCCACGCCGTACGGGCAACCGGTGCGGCACGCGGACCGGCTGGAGTCGTGCTGGAGTCAGGTGCTGTCGGGTGGCGAGGTGGCTGCGCGGCTGGAGGCTATTGAGGCGTTCAACGCAACGCACGAGCATGTGAAGCGCGGGCTGGCGATGACGCCGGTGAAGTTCGGGATCTCGTTCAACCTGACCGCGTTCAACCAGGCCGGGGCGCTCGTGCACGTCTACAAGGACGGCTCGGTGCTGATCAACCACGGCGGTACCGAGATGGGACAGGGCCTGCACACGAAGATGCTGCAGGTGGCGGCGACCACGCTCGGGCTGCCGTTGGCGCGGGTACGGCTGGCGCCGACGCGGACCGACAAAGTGCCGAACACGTCGGCGACCGCGGCATCGTCGGGTGCTGACCTGAACGGCGCGGCGATCAAGAACGCGTGCGAGCAGATCCGGGAGCGGCTGGCACAGGTCGCCGGCGGGCGGCTCGGGATCAGCCCGTCGGACGTGCGCTTCGTGGACGGCGTCGCCCGCGGGCTGTCCGGGGACGGGGTCGACTGGAACGAGCTGGTCAATCTCGCGTACCACCAGCGGGTGCAGCTCTGGGCGGCCGGGTTCTACCGGACCGAGGGCCTGCACTGGGACGCCAACGCGATGCGGGGCGAGCCGTTCAAGTACTTCGCGTACGGCGTTGCGGCGTCCGAGGTGGAGGTCGACGGGTTCACCGGGTCGTACACGCTGCGCCGGGTCGACATCGTGCACGACGTCGGCGACAGCCTCAGCCCGTTGATCGACATCGGCCAGATCGAAGGCGGCTTCGTGCAGGGCGCCGGGTGGCTGACACTCGAAGACCTCCGCTGGGACGAGAGCACCGGCGACCGTCGCGGTCGGCTGTCCACGCAGGCGGCGAGCACGTACAAGCTCCCGAGCTTCTCCGAGATGCCCGAGACCTTCAACGTCACCCTCCTCGAGAAGGCCCACGAGGAAGGCGCCGTCTACGGCTCCAAGGCCGTCGGCGAACCCCCACTCATGCTCGCCTTCTCCGTCCGAGAAGCAATACGCCACGCAGCAGCAGCCTTCGGCCCAGCAGGCACCAGCGTCGACCTCCCGTCCCCCGCCACACCCGAAGCGGTGTACTGGGCAGTCGAGAAAGCACGCACCGGCACCACCGACTGGCAGACGGAAACCACGCCGCCTACCCCTGGACGCGACACCGCCCCACCGTCGCTTGGCGGCGATGTTTCTCCTCCTCCCCTAGAGCGGGAGCGTGAGTGAGATGGAGTGGGTGAAGGCTGTTCAGCAGTTGCGAGCCGGCCGTCAGGCCGGCGTGCTGGTGACCGTCATGTCTGTTCGTGGACATGCGCCTCGGGAGGCCGGCGCGAAGATGGTTGTTGCTGCTGACAACGTCTGGTCGACTGTCGGCGGCGGCAACCTGGAGGCGTTGGCGGTTGAGCGTTCGCGAGCGATGATCGCCGACGGCGTGACGACTCCTGAGGAGCTGACCGCGGCGTTGTCCGACAAAGCGCCGTACCAGCACGGGGTTCAGTGTTGTGGTGGTGAGGTGAAGTTGTTGCTCGAACCGCTCCCTGTAGTCCCGTCGGTGGCGATCTTCGGGGTCGGGCATGTGGGCCTGGAGTTGGCGCGGGTTCTCGCGCGGCACGATCTCGAGCTGCATCTGATCGACTCGCGCGCCGACCAGCTGACGACCGATCGGCTGGCAGTCCTGGACGACGCGATCGCGAACGTCCATGTCCACAACGTGCCGGTGCTCCCCGAACTCGTGGTCGGCGAACTGCCGCCCGGTACGCACGTTCTGATCATGACGCACGACCACGCCGAGGACGCGGCGCTCTGCGACGCCGCGATCCGTAACGAGGAGCTGGCGACCATCGGGTTGATCGGCTCCAGCGCGAAGTGGACCCGGTTCCAGCGCAAGCTCGCCGAGGACGGCAACTCCGCCGAGGCGATCGCTCGCATCACCACCCCGATCGGGCTGTCCGATCTTCCCGGCAAGGAGCCGGCAGTGATCGCGGTCTCGGTCGCCGCCCGGCTCCTGCAGCAGTTCACCGCCGAGCAATCCGCTCGGCCCCAGACCGCCGAGCGGCATCCCGTGTCGGCACATTCCGCCGAAGGTCGCCCCGCCTCGGCTCAGCGTGAGGCAAAGGCATGACTCTTTATCGTGGCACGTTCATCGACACGCCGGAGAACCCGTTCGACGGCGGCAGCCTGCGGGTCGACAGCGACGCGGGACTGCTGGTCGAGGACGGGATGATCGTTGCCCGCGGCCCGTTCACGGAGATCCGCGAGGCGCACCCGGCCGAGCAGGTCGTGGATCTGCGCGACGGCGTCGTACTGCCCGGATTCGTCGACACCCACGTGCACTTCCCGCAGATCCGCGCGGTCGGCGGTCTCGGGCTGCCGTTGCTCGAGTGGCTCGACCGGTACGCCCTCCCCGAGGAGGCGCGGATGGCCGACGTCGACTACGCGTCCGGCGTGGCCAACGAGTTCGTCCGCGGGCTGGCTGCGGCCGGTACGACGTCCGCGCTCGTCTTCGGCGCGCACTACGCCGACGCGGTCGACACGCTCTTCGACGCCGCGTCCAAGGTCGGTCTCCGGATCACCTCCGGGCTGGTGCTGAGCGACCGCCTGCTCCGGCCGGAGCTACTCACCACCCCGGTGCGCGCGTACGCCGAATCGCTCGCCCTCGCGAACCGCTGGCACGGCGTCGGCCGCAACCGGTACGCCGTCACGCCGCGCTTCTCGCTCTCCTGCACGGACGAACTGCTCGCGACGTGCCGCGAACTGATGGACGCGATCCCCGGCGCGCTGTTCACCTCGCACGTGAACGAGAACGAGGCCGAGATCGCGTCGGTCGCCGATCTGTTCAACGGCAGCGACTACGTGACGACGTACGACCGGCACGGCCTGGTGGACCGGCGTACGGTGCTCGCGCACAACGTCCACCCGACGGACGTCGAGCTGAAGACCTTGGCGACGAGCGGCGCGACGGTCGCGCACTGCCCCACGAGCAACGCGGCGCTCGGCAGCGGACTGTTCCCGCTGACACGACACCTGCAGTACGGCGTCCGCGTGGCACTCGGATCGGATGTCGGCGCGGGCACGGGCTTCTCGCTCCTGAAGGAGGGGCTCCAGGCATACTTCTGCCAGCAACTCCAAGGCGACCAGGGCCGCCCGCTGTCGGCAGCCCACCTGCTCTACCTCGCCACGACGGCCGGCGCCGAGGCCCTGGACCTGCCCCAGGTCGGCCACCTCTCGGTGGGCCACCACTTCGACGCCCAGCTCCTCCGCCCCTCCGAAGGCTCCCCGTTGGCCGTAGGCATCACCCACGCCGAAGACACCGAGGAAGCCCTAGCCCGAATCTTCACCCTGGGCACCCCCGCCGACGTCCAGGCCGTCTGGATCAACGGCGAACTCCTGCACTGAAAACACCCGCCGGGCTCTGGGAACAGGCCATTACCTGTTCCCAGAGCCCGCGGCATGTCTCCGCAACGCCTGCCAGATCCGGCCGGCCGTGTCACGCGGGCGACTCAGATCGGCCCAGCCGGCGCGGAGTACGCCGTACCCGCGTTCGCGCAGGCGGTCCTCGCGCCACTTCTCCGCGAGTACGGCGTCGGCGTTGTCGCCGTACTTCATCGCGCCGTCGAACTCGATCACGAGCACCCCCGCGAGCAGGAAGTCGACGCGCCCGATCAACCGGCCCGAGGCATCCCGGATCTCGACCTGCAGTTCGGGTGTGGGCAGACCGTGGTTCGCCATCAGTACGCGGAACCGCGACTCGCCGACCGATTCGCTGAGGCCGTTCGCGAACTGTACGGCGGCGTCCGCGGCCGAGGCACCGCGCCAACGCCGATGCCGTCGTACCACCGCGGCCAGCTGTTCGCGCTCCGTCAGCTCCATGCGCAGGGCCGCATCGGCGAGGACGACCCCGACTTCGTACGACGTCGTACAGGCGGTCTCCACGATCGCCCGGCCGACCTTCATGACCTGCAATCCACCCAGCTCGACGACATCATCACCGGTCATCGCGCCACGATGCACCCGCACGGCGCGCCCGCTGCGGGCTCGCCCCGAAGCGACGCGCGTGAAGTGGGCTTTGGTCAAGTCGCTGCCCCACATCGGTAGGCCGTGGAGCATGGCCGCGGACTGATGGCTGACGACGACATCACCGAGTCGTGCGCTCGCCATCCGCACGTTCAGCAGGTGCAGCCGGACCGCGCGCTCCCACGGCGGCTCGTCGGTCGGCCAGCCCCGCGGGTCGACGTACGAGTTGAAGCTCAGTTTGAGCCACTGCCCGCTGCGCACTCGCTGTCGCAGCTCACCTTCGCTGTACCCTGCCGCGATCGCGTCGGGGCGCGTGAACCACCCGCCCCGCTCGGCCGCGATCACTTCCAATCTCCTGTTCATACCCAAGAAGATGCACGCCTCGCACCGCCCTAGGACGCACCAATCCAGCATCTGTGGACAACCCCCGGGCTCTGCGAACAGGCCATTGCTTATTCACAGAGCCCGGGGGTTGTCGTCAGCCCAGGAGCGCGGTTTGGGTGCGGGCGACCGCGTCCGCCAGGGCGCGCTCGTCGGCGGTTTGGAGTACGTCGTGTTCGACGACGGGGCGGCCGTTGGCGAGGAGGAGGGTCAGGGGTGGGGGTGTGGAGAGGGTGAGGGCCGCGATCGGGTCGGGGATGCCGGCGTGCGGGAGGGTGGTCAGGTTCCACACGGCCAGGTCGGCTTGTTTGCCGGGTTCGAGCGAGCCGATGTCGTTGGAGCGGCCAAGGATGCGGGCGCCGTCCAGGGTCGCCATCTCCAGCGCGGCGCGGACGGTCAGCGCTTGCGGGCCGCCGCGGGCGCGGGCGAAGAGGAGGGCGTGCCGGAGCTCCTCCACCAGGCTCCCGGATTCGTTGCTCGCGGCACCATCCACACCCAGTCCGACCGGCGAGCCGGCGGCGCGGAGATCCGCCGTACGGGCGATGCCGGCGCCGAGGCGGGCGTTCGAGCTGGGGCAGTGCGCGACGCCGGTGCCGGTGCTGCCCAGGTGCTTGATCTCCGCGTCGTCGAAGTGGATCCCGTGCGCGAACCACACGTCCGGACCCGTCCAGCCGAGCCGGTCCGCATACTCGAGCGGCGTGCAGTTGAACGTCTCCCGGCACCAGTCCGTCTCGTCCGTGGTCTCGGCGAGATGCGTGTGCATCCGTACGCCGCGACGCCGCGCGAGCTCCGCCGACTCGCGCATCAGCTCGCCGCTCACGCTGAACGGCGAACACGGCGCGACCACGATCTGCAGCATCGAATCCGGCGCCGGATCGTGCCAGCGGTCGATCGCGGCCTCGGTCGCGGCGAGGATCTCGTCCCGGTTCTCGACCACAGAGTCCGGCGGCAACCCGCCGTCCTTCTGACCGCGATCCATCGACCCGCGGGCCGGATGGAACCGCAGTCCGATCTCACCCGCCGCGGCGATCTCCGCCGCGAGCAGGTCGCCACCGTCGCGGGGGAACACGTAGTGGTGATCGGCGACCGTCGTGCATCCGGTCCGCGCGAGCTGGGCGAGCGCCGCCCGCGCCGCGACGTACACGGTCTCCTCGGAGATCCGGGCCCACACCGGGTAGAGCGTCGTCAGCCACTCGAAGAGGGTCGCGTCCGCGGCGAGACCGCGCGTGACCCACTGGTACAGGTGCTGGTGCGTGTTCACGAACCCCGGCGTGACGAGGCAGCCGCTTCCGTCCACGACCCGAGCATCGTCGTACGCCGGAGCGGGTCCGGGCCCGACCGCTGTCAGGCGATTGCCCTCGGCAACCACATGCCCGACGAACTCGCGCCGGTCCGGATCGAGGCTCGCCACGTAGGCGCCCTCGATCACGATCCTGGACATGTCAGCAGAAACCGGGGACGGCGTGCCAGGCGCTGCCGGCGTCGCTCGCGTCGTCCCGCGTGACGGTCGCCTCGATCAGACCGTACGGGCGATCGGCGGCGATGAACACCTCACCCGGGTTCTCGGTGCCGAACGGCGACAGGTCGACGAGGAAGTGGTGCTTGTTCGGCGCCGAGAACCTGATCTCGGCGACCTCCGGGTGCTGCTCCAGCACCGCCGACCCCATCCCGTACAACGTCTGCTGCAACGCGAGACTGTGGATCGTGGCGAAGCGCGAGAGCAGCAGTCCCTTGATCTCGTCGTACGACTTGTCCCAGTCGACCTCTCCGTGGTCGTAGCGCCATCGCGCGACCAGTGACGTCGCCAGGATCCGGTCGTTCGTCTCCGGCAGCGTCGTGTACTCGTCCTTCAGGAACCCGTGGAACTCTGACCCGGTCGACTTCAGGACGACGAGATCGCTGATGCCCGACACGACGTACGTCTTCCGGTCGGTACCCCGGCCCTCCACGTTGACGACGGTGTTCCGTACGCCGCCGCCGGTCCGGACGAACGAGTGGTGGTGCCCCTGGCCGTCGACCTGGATCCGGTCCCAGGCGTACTCCTCGACCTCGACCCGGGCACCCTGCGCGGCCGGCGACGCGTCCAGGAAATGCGCGCCGAGCGTCAGCGCGTAGTCCTCGATCGCCCCGATCCCCTTCTCCTTGGCGAAGGCGAACGCGGTGTTCTTCTGCGTGTCGGTCGGCAGCACGTCGGACTGGTCGCCGGTCGTGTGCGCGTCCTCGAAGTCGCCGCGGAGCGCGGTCGACACGTTCAGGTCGCGGATCTGGTGGCGGGGCGTGTCGCGGTAGATGCGCACCACGCGGTTCTCGGCTTTGCCGTACTGGTTGGCTCCCAGGTGGATGGCCATCTGAGATCAGCTCCCTCGGTAGGTGGAAAACGCGAACGGGCTGAGCAGCAACGGGACGTGGTAGTGCCGCTCGTCGGCGACCGTGAAGGTCACGGAGACCTCGGGAAAGAAGATGTCCTGACCGGTTTCGGCGGCGTACGACGCGACGTCGAACCAGAGTCGGTAGGTGCCGTGCTCGAGCTTGGGTGCGAGCTCGGCGATGCGGCCGTCGGCGTCCGTCGTACCGGTGGCTTCGACAACGTCACCCCGGTAGAGCCGGACCTGGACGTTCTGCGCCGGGCGTCCCAGCGCGGTGTCGAGAACGTGCGTGCTGAGCGAGCTCATGCGACCACCTTCCCCAGGCGGAGCAGCGCGATCTTGCGCAGCTCCTCGTGTACGACGGTTGCCTCGGTTGCATCGTCGTGGGTGAGACGGGTTCGCAGGTTGTCGAGCATCTGCGCGGCGGACAGTCCCGTGGCGCAGATCAGGAACACCCGGCCGAACCGGTTCTCGTACTGACGGTTGCCCTCGGCAATCTCCTGCCGAACCCGGGCGTCGTCGCCGACCCCCGACTGCTCGTTGCGCGACCAGGCGGCCTCGGTACTCGCGCCCTGCGGCCGGTCACCGATCCGCGGGTGCGCCTGCAGTGCACGATCGACCTCGCTGTCGTCGAGCTCCCGGAGCATCTGGTCGGCGTACGCGGTCAGTGCCGCGAGATCGCCGTACGGCCGCTTGGCCACAATCGCGTCGGCCCAGCGGGGCACGTCACAGCAGGCCGCCAGCGCCGGCCGGAGCCGGTCGGTCGGAGCGGAGTTGAACTCCTCCAGGTCCACGGATCACACCTTCTCGAATCCCGAAATCGACTTTCCGTATGACGAGAGTGGCAGGTGGGCGGCTTGTCGTCAACAGTTTGTTGAAATTAGCGAGCGCGGTTCAAGTAGTTGTAGACGGTGAAGCGCGTGACGCCGAGGGCCTCGGCGACGATCTCGGCCGACTTGCGGTACTCGAAGGCGCCGCGCGCTTCCAGCAGCAGCACGGCCTGCTGCTTGTCGTGCCGCGACAGGTCGCGCAACGAACCACCCAGCTCGTCAGCGACTCCGGCCAGCAGACTCTGCACGCCACCCTCCTTCTCGGGCGTCACAGCCTTGGTGGAGGGCAGGCGTACGGCGACCAACGGCTGACCCTCCCAGGCCAGCGTCACGTCGTCGTCGTGCGCATCGCCGGGATCGACGAGCTGGGCGTTCAGCCGCTCCACCAGCGGGGTGATCGCCTCGACCAACGGGTGCACGTCAGGCATCGCGTCGTACCTGTAGGGTCACCTGGCTCGCGCCGCCGGCGAACGCGGCTTCGAGCACCTTCGGCAAGGCGGGCAGCAGGAGGTGCTGCTCACCGCTGACCTGCGTACCGAGGGGGCCGAACTCGCAGTCGAGCCCGGCCGCCTCCGCCGCGCGCAACGCCTCGGTGGCGTGCGCGGGCGGTGGACCTTCCACGTCGAAGGGCTCGGTGGTGAACTCCGCAACCAGTCGCATGCCGCGAGGCTAACTCTCCGGGGCTGCTCTGCGCGCCAGCCTGGCGAGGTCGTTGTCGTCGAACTCCGACGTCTCGATCGCGCCGCACTCGATGCCGCGCAGTACGAAACCGGCGAGCGCGGCGGCCGTCGCGGGCTCGTCGAGGTAGCCGGACTCGCCGTCACCCAGGTACGCGCGGAGGCGTTGGGCGGCCTGGTCGAAGCCTTCCCGGTAGAACAGGTACGTCGCCGCGAAGCGGGTCGGGAGCTGGGCCGGGTGCATGTCCCAGCCCTGGTAGATGCCGCGGGCGAGCGAACGACGTACCAGCCGGAAATGCAGGCGCCAGGCGTCGTGAACCGCGTCGCCGACCGGGAGAACGTTGGTCGAACCATCGGATACGAACACGCCGGTGCCGGCCGCGGCCAGCTGCATGACGTCCTTGGCGTGGTCGGCGACCGGATGCTCCATGCTCTGGTACGCCGCCGCGACGCCGAGCGAGGCGGAGTAGTCGTAGGTGCCGTAGTGCAGTCCGGTGACGCGCGTGCCGCCGGCCTTGATCATCCGGGCGATCAGCGCGCTGCCGTCCGCGCCGAGGATCGCCTGCGGGGTCTCGACCTGGATCTCGAACTTCAGCGGCGGTTTGCCGTGCTTGCGCTCGAGCGTCTCGAGGACGAACACCATCGCCTCGACCTGCTCGACCGACGTCACCTTGGGGAGCGTGATGACGAAGCCGTCGCCGATCGCCCCCAGATGCTCGAGGAAGAGGTCGAGCGTCCGCACCGCACGATGTCGCGTCGGCGCTTCGAGCGACTTGATCCGCAACCCTTGGTACGGCGTCGGCACGCCGGCCGCGAAGGCCTGGGCGACAGCGATCGCCGCGGCATCCTCTTCGTCGTCCGGCCGGTTGCCGTAGCCGTCCTCGAAGTCGACGCGGAGATCCTCGATCGGCTCCCGCTCGAGCTTGGCCCGGACCCGGTCGTACACGTCGTCCGCGACCTCGACGTTCAGGATCTTCGCGAGATCCGCGGCCGATCCGGCGTACTCGTCGAGGGCCGCGCGCGCCTGCGCACCCCAGTCCGCCACCGTGCGTACGTCGTACCGATCGGCCGGAACGTACACGGTGTGGACCGGTTGCCGGACTCCGCGATCGCCGCGATAGTCCGCGGTCAGCGCCGCGTCCGCGGCCGCCAGCCGCCGGTCCAGCTCGGTCACCAGGTCATCCAGGCTCACTGCAGGCCTCCTTTTCCGTATTGTGGAGACTAATATCTACCTTGCGGAAGACACAAGCATTCGAGCTTCCGAGATCTGGCGCTAAACTTCCGTGATCCGGAAAGGTGGTTGTCATGACGGAGACGAACGGCAAAGGACGCACCGGCAGCGTGCAGTCCATCGAGCGGGCCTTCGGGCTGCTCGAGACGATGGCCGACGCGGGCGGGATGATGGGCCTGTCCCAGCTGGCCGCCGCCTCCGGCCTGCCGCTGCCGACGATCCACCGGCTGGTTCGCACCCTGGTCGACCTCGGCTACCTGCGTCAAGAGCCGTCGCGGCAGTACGTGCTCGGACCGAAACTGATCCGGCTCGGGGAGAGTTCGTCGCACATGCTGAGTGTGTTCGCCCGGCCGCACCTCGCCCGGCTCGTCGACGAACTGGGCGAGTCCGCGAACATGGCGATGCTCGACGGCGACCAGATCGTGTACCTCGCGCAGGTCCAGTCGCGGCACTCGATGCGCATGTTCACCGAGGTCGGCCGCCGCGTCCTCCCGCACTGCACCGCCGTCGGCAAGGCGATCCTCGCCCAGTTCCCCGAGTCCGAGGTCCGCGACCTCCTGCACCGCACCGGCATGCCGAAACACACCGACAACACGATCGTCACCCCCGACGCCTTCACCACCCAACTCCACCAAGCCTCCGACGCCGGCTACGCCACCGACGAAGGCGAACAGGAAGTCGGCGTCCGCTGCGTCGCAGTAGCCGTCCCCGACGCCCCCACCCCCCTAGCCATCTCCATCTCCGGCCCCGCCGGCCGCATGACCGAATCCCTCGTAGAACAAGCCATCCCCCTCCTGACCCACGCCGCCAAGTCCCTCTCCGACGACCTCCACTAGCTCGCCTCCTGAGCTGGAGGGTTGCCCCCTGAGATTCTCAGTGGGCAACCCTCTAACTCGACGGTCAACCCCTGACCGGCGCCGGTCAGGTGCGTGCTAGCGGGACGGCGGCTGCAGGACGCAGAACTCGTTCCCGTCCGGATCAGCCAGCACGTGCCAAACCCACCCCGCCTCAACCACCGGCTCCCCGGTCAACCGGCGAGCACCCAGCGCCTCGACTCGAGCAACCTCGACGTCCAGGTCTGCAGTACGCAGGTCCAGGTGGAGGCGGTTCTTCCCGAGCTTCCGATCGGTGACTCGCTGCAACAGAACCTCCACTCCAGCCCCGTCAGCGGGCACCAGGCTGAGGTACGTCTCCGACTGCCCTTCACGAACGTAGCCGAGCGCCTCACCCCAAAACACCGCCGCACGCTCCAGCTCAGCCACATCGACCACAACAACCAACTCACCACGCAGGTACTGCTGAGGCGTCCGCATCCCCCAGACAGTACGACGACGAACCGACACACCTTGAGCTGTCGGCTGCCGGTCAGTAGCCCGCCCGTCTAACCACAGCCTGGCCAGCCACCACGTGCTCGCCTATCAACCACCCGCGAGCGCAGCGAGCAGCCCGCGGTGGCCAGCCCGCAACACCCCGGCGCCAGCCGGAAACGCGGGGCGCCAGCCCGAACGACCGGCGCCAGCCGGAAACACCCGGGCGCTAGCCCGAACAGCCGGCGCCAGCCGGAAACAGATGTACGGCGCCAAGCCGGGGGTGGGCGGGAGCGCGCGTAGCGACCGCGGTGAGGAGCGGAGCGACGAGTGGTGGTTGCGGAGCACGCGGGGGTTCAGGGGGCGTATGTGCGCCACTGCTCAGTCAGCTCGTACCCAAGAGACTGGTTGGCCTGCAGGCTGGCTTGGTTTGCGGCGGCTCCGCCGGTGCTGAAGCGGGTGATGCCGATGTCGAGGAAGGCGAGGATGGAGGCTGCCTTGACGGCCTGGGCGACGCCGCGGCGGCGGTGGGTGGCGAGGACGGAGGTGAAGGCGGTGTCGCCGAAGCCGTCGCGTTCGCGCATGACCGTTGCGCCGACCAGGCGGTTGCCGTCGAACGCGCCGAAGACCCGGTTCTCCGGCCACAGCCGGGCGACGTCGGCGAGTTCCCCGACGACGCGGTGCGTCGCGGGGGTGTACGGGTAGTCGGCCTCGTTCGCCTTCTCCAGCGCGTACAGGTCCTTGGCCGACTCGGCGCCGAGTTCGCGGAGCGTGAGTCCGCCGGCGGTCACCCGGCGTACGGCGGACTCCAGCAGTTCACGGTCGGGGTTGAACAGCCGCACCGCCCAGGACTCGGCGACCACGCGGTACCCGGCTGCTTCCAGCTCGGCGCACCGCGGGTCGCCTTCCTGAACGATCTCGTATTCGGCCACGGGGTGATTGTCAGCCCAGTTTGCGCAGCAGCGGAAGGACATCCTCGGTGAACTGGGTGAGGAAGCGCTCCTGGTCGTTTCCCGGACCGTGGACGACGAAGTGGTTGAACCCGGCGTCGAGGTACGGCTGGAACTGCTTCACGACCTCGTCGGGGTCCGACGCCACGATCCACCGTTTCGCGACCTGCTCGATCGGCAGCTCGTCGGCGAGCCGTTCCATCTCGGTCGCGCTGGTGACGCTGTGCTTCTGCTCCGGGGTGAGCGACAGCGGCGCCCAGAACCGGGTGTTCTCCAGCGCCGCGGCCGGATCGCGGTCGTACGACACCTTGACCTCGAGCATCCGGTCGATGTCCTCGAACTTCTTCCCGGCCTTCTCGGCGCCCTCCTTCACCGCGGGGATCAGCTTGTCCGTGTAGAGCTCCATCCCCTTCCCCGACGTCGCGATGAACCCGTCACCGACGCGCCCGGCGTACTTCGCGACGAGCGGACCGCCCGCGGCGACGTACACCTTCAGCGGCGTCTCCGGACGGTCGTAGATGAACGCGTCCACGGTCTTGTAGTACGGCCCCTCGGAGCTGACGCCGTCCTTCGTCCACAGGTCGCGGATCAGCTGCACGGCCTCCCGCAGCCGCGCGAACCGCTCCTTGAACTCGGGCCACTCGCGCCCCGACACCGCGATCTCGTTCAGCGCCTCGCCGGTGCCGACACCGAGCATGACGCGCCCGGGGTACAGCTCGCCGAGCGTCGCGAACGCCTGCGCGATCACCGCCGGGTTGTACCGGAACGTCGGCGTCAGCACCGACGTACCGAGCAGCACCCGGTTGGTCCGCTCGCCGACCGCCGCCAGCCAGGCGAGCGCGAACGGCGCGTGGCCGCCCTCGTGCCGCCACGGCAGGAAATGGTCCGACACGGTCACACTGTCGAGCCCGAGCTCCTCGGCCCGAACGGAGTACTCCACCAGATCCCGCGGCCCGAACTGCTCCGCCGAAGCCTTGTACCCGACCCGAATGCTCACCCTCTGCTCCCAACGTCGTCTGCGCGTACTCCGAAGGACAACCGCGCCCAGGTCCGACTTTATGCCGCCCGAGGTCGCTAACATCCAGAATCGTGAACGCAAGCGAAGCACGGGTGCTCGGTCTGATCGGTACGACGTTCCGCGCGGCGCAGCTGCCGGCGATCCGCGTCACGGTGCCGGCCGCGCTCGCCGAACGGGCTGTCGCCGCGTGGCAGCGGGACGCCGAGGACGCCGTACCGGAGCTGGAACGCCCCGAGGACCGGGTACGTCGCCAGCGCGCCGGGGCGCTCGCACTGATCGGGCTCACGATCAGCGAACGCGGGCAGGTGGACGCCGACGGGAACACCGTCGTCGACCTCAGCCCCGAACTGGTCGGCGTCGCGATGGACGCGGCCGACGACGTCCATCTGCGCTGATCCGGAGAGCCTGATTGACTCCGGCCGCGGGGCTCGGAGAGGATGTGGGTCCGGCGCGGCCCGCGCCTCACCTTCGTCGACCGGCCCCAGCGCGGTCACATCCGAGAAGGCAAAGGGACTTCCTGTCTCGGGCCGCTCGTCCTGGTCATTCGCCTCGACGGGATCGCTGGGGGATCGCGTGCGAGTGCGTGGAAGGCCAGATGACAGCGCACAGGAACTTCAAGCAACGGGTACGCGCCCGCGCCGCGAAAACCGGCGAGTCCTACACGACTGCCCTCCGGCACTTCCGTCCGACTCCACAAGGAGACCCAGACATGCCGGAAGAAACCACACTACGATTCGCCGTCGCCCAGTCGACGGTGCACGAAGACCCGACCAACGCCACCCTGCTCCGCGAGAGCGGTGACGAGGTCCGGGGTCTCATGCGGCAGGCTGCCACGGCGGGCGCCCGCCTGGTGCACTTCACCGAGGGAGCGATCTGCTTCCCGAGCAAGCGGGTGATGTCGTCGCTCGGGCCTGACGAGATCGGTCCGTCGGACTGGACCAAGGCCGACTGGGCCGTGCTCCAGGACGAGCTCGACCAGATCACCCGGCTCGCCGGGCAGCTCGGGATCTGGACCGTGATCCCGTCGGTCCACCAACTGCCCGACGCGCGCCCGCACAACAGCGCGTACGTCGTCTCCGACAAGGGTCAGGTGGTGGCCCGGTACGACGACCGGGCGCTCTCGACCACCAAGGTGACCTGGATGTACACGCCCGGCACCGCGCCGGTGACGTTCGAGCTGGACGGCTACCGCTTCGGGCTCGCGATCGGGCTCGACATGCTGTTCCCGGAGTTCTTCACCGAGTACGACCGGCTCGGCGTCGACGCCGTGCTCGTCTCCTACGCCAGCACCCACGGGCCGAACAGGCACATCGGGGTGCAGGCGTGCGGCACTGCCGCGAACAACACCTGCTGGATCAGCCTGGCGGTCACCGCGAACTCGCAGACGGGTCTGGTGGCCGGGGTGACGAACCCGCGCGGCGAGTGGGTGGCGCAGGCGCCGGAGGACGGTCGACCGGCCATCGCGGTCGCCGAGCTGCGCCTGGACGACTGGACCGATGTGGGACGGACGTTCCGGCGGCGCACGCGGGAGCGGATCTCCTCCTAGGCCTCACAGGTTCGGGTGTTGACGCGTTCTGTCTGTATGAACAGGCATGCGGTGGTCAGCACCCGGATCGGGGAGCTTGCGGTGGTGGTGTCGGAGGGGGACGTACTGGTCGGCGTCTACTTCCCGCACCACTGGGTGAAGCCGACGGCGGAGACGCTGGGTGAGCGGGTCGAGGCGTCCGACCCGCTCATCGCGGTCGTCGTCGAGCAGTTGGAGGAGTACTTCGACGGCTCGCGGGTCTCGTTCGACCTGCCGACGCGGCTGGAGGGCGACACCTTCCAGCGCCGGGTCTGGTCGGTGCTCGAGGAGATCCCGTACGGCGAGACGACGACGTACGGCGAGATCGCGGCGCGGCTCGGCGAACCGGTCCACGCGGCGCAGGCGGTGGGGAAGGCGGTCGGGCAGAACCCGTTGTCGATCGTCGTCCCATGCCACCGGGTGATTGGCAAGAACGGGTCGCTGACCGGGTACGCGGGCGGGCTGAAGCGGAAACAGTTCCTGCTCGACCTGGAGGAGCCGGTCGGCGCTCGACTATTCTAGTTACATTGCAACTAGTTCGCTTGTAACTCGCCCACCTGCGCCGCGTACCAGTCGAGTTCGGTGAGGTGTTCGGCGATCTGGCGGAGGGTCCAGTTGGGGGCGCGGTCCTTGTCCCATTCGGCCGGGTCGAGGGCGGCGTACCGCAGCGCGAAGGTCCGTCCGAGGCGGTGCAGTCGCTGCTCGGCCTCGCGGACGTCCGCTTCGGTGAACGGCGCGAGGTCCGCCGCGGAAGTGAGCGCACTCGCCTGCCACTCGTCGGGCTGCGTCGGTACGCCGGCCAACAGCGCCTCGACCTCGGCCAGGTGATCGATCAGGTGGTCCGCGATCCGGCGAACCGCTTTGTGCGGTGTGAAGATGCGGTCGTCGTCGGACGTCCGCGGTACGCCGTCCCAGGCGGGCCAGGTCACGACCAGCTTGAGACAACGCTCGACGCCCTGCTCGACGAGTTCTCCGGGGTTCTGTGTCATACGGCCGACGCTAAGGCCGTCATACTTCGTCGGCGGCCGAAGTGATCCCGAGACGTTCGGACAGCCGCTCGGCGTCGTACGGCGCGTGCACCTTCGCGTCGTTGTCGAAGTACACGAACGTGTCGCGCTTCCAGGAGCGGATCTTCCGCGCCCAGCGGTCGAGTGACTTGTCGTCGTACCCGCTCACGTACAACTCCTCGGCGCCGTGCAGCCGGACGTACGCGAAGCCGGCCGTGACGTCGTCGAACATCGGCCATTTGCCAGCGGTGTCCGCGCAGACCACTGCGATGTCGTGCTCCCGGCAGAGCTCGACGAACCCGTCAGTCTTGAAGCTCTCATGCCGTACTTCGATCGCGTACCGGAGCGGCCCGTCAAAAGCGGCCTCGAGCAGCGCGCGCCCCTCCATCCGTTCGTCGTGACGCTTGGCGTGTTCGGCCGCGTCCGTGGTGGTCCGCGGCAACTGGGCGAAGAAGTCCGCGCACCGCTCCGCGTCGTAGCGGAAGTTCGGCGGCAACTGCCAGAGCACCGGACCGAGCTTGTTGCCTAGCGCAAGCACTCCGGAGGCGAAGAAGTTCGCCAGCGGCGCGTCCACGTCGGCCAGCCGCTTGAGGTGCGTGACGAACCGCGGCCCCTTGACCGAGAAGACGAACCCGTCGGGCGTCTCGGCGTACCAGCGCTGGTACGACTCCGGGCGTTGGAGGGCGTAGAACGAGCCGTTGAGTTCAATCGAGTTCAACCGGGACGAGGCGTACTCGAGTTCGGCGCGCTGCGGCAGCCCGTCGGGGTAGTAGACCTTCCGCCACGGCGGGTAGCGCCAGCCCGAGATCCCTACTCGGTACGGGGAGTCCGGCCAGCGCGTCATCCCTCGATTATGGTCCCGGCATGGACATCAACCGCGGCGCGTATCCGGACGCGTTGACGCCCTGGGAGGATGCGTCGTGGCGTACGGCGGCGCTCGGCTGGCTGGATGCGCGGCTCGACGCGCTCGGCGTCCGCGAGACCGGACCGCGGCAGATTCGGGTCCGGCCGTGGTCGGTGCTGGTCCGGGTCGAGGCGGTCGACCCGGTGTGGTTCAAGGCGGCTTCGCCCGGAAGCGCATTCGAGGCCGGACTGGGCGAGGCGTTGTCCCGGTGGACTCCCGAGCACGTCCTCACGCCGTACGCCGTCGACGCCCTGCGCGGGTGGTCGCTGCTGCCGTCCGGCGGGCCGGTGCTCCGCGGCCTGGGGGCGGGCCCGCGTGAGTGGGAGGACGCGTTGACGCAGTACGCCGACCTGCAGCGGGCGCTCGTACCGCGGGCCGAGGAGCTGCTGAATCTCGGCGTACCGGATGCTCGGGTCGGAGGACTGCCGGCGATCTTCGACGAGGCCGCCGAGGGGAACGAGACGCTGGATGCGGCGGATCGTGAACGGCTGCGGCTGTTCCGGCCGCGGTTGGTCGCGTGGTGCGAGGAGCTGGCCGCGATCGGCGTACCGGATTCGCTGGATCACGCCGATCTGCACGATGGTCAGATTCTGGTGGCGGGGAGCGGGCGGTACACCTTCTTCGATTGGGGGGACGCCAACGTCGGGCATCCGTTCTGCAGTCTGCTGGTTGCGCTCGAGCGGGTCGCGGAGGAGCACGGTCGGGAGGTGGTCGCTCGGCTGGAGGACGCGTACCTCGAAGGGTGGACGGGTCACACGGTGGCCGAGCTTCGCCGCGCGGCCGAGCTCGCCCGCCGACTCAGTCAGCTGACCCGCGCCGGCTCGTGGGCACGGCTGTTCCCGACGGCTGCGCAGATCGGTGACCCCGAACGCGCTGCCGCTTTGCTCCGGTTGCTCTGACGGGTCAGGTCGGGATCCAGGTCGGCCACCACGGCGGGACGTTGCCGGGGCAGGTGCCGGGTGCGGTGGCCGGGGTGCCTTGCCAGGAAAACAGCGCGAGGTCGGCGATCGTGATCGCGACAGCGGCGGCGATCAGCGAGAACAGGAACGCCTTCCCGGCGTACCGGAAGACGACGTTGAACAGCACCAGGTTGACTATCAGCGCGATCGGTACGCCGAGGAAGAGCAGCGTCAGCCCGTTCGGCACGCTGCCGGTGACGTCCACCTGACAGGCCTTCCACGCCCGCGACGTGAGGACCACCAACCCGAACGCCGCCCCGCCACCCACGACCACCGCAAGGAACGACTCTCCCTTGCTCCCCTTCGCACCAAACGCCATGAGGATCACGGTAAGTGATCCACCAGCCCACCGCCTGGTCAACCGTCCAGAGGATGCAGGTCGACAGGCGTGAGAACCCACCGGAAGCCGTACTTCGGGGTTGCGGCGCGATCGACCTTGTCGGGAGCGAAGTACTCCCCGACGAGACTCAGCAACCGCTCGTGAAACTCCGCCACGCGATCCCCCGGCACACGTCCGGCGTGCTCACCGCTGTCCTGCACAAACACGGCCCCGAACATGCCGGCCGCCGCGTCGGCGTACGCCTGCACGTAGTCCTGGTCGCTCCCGCCCACCAGTTCCGTCCGCGCACCCGACTCCGGCGCCGGGCTCTCGGCCAGCGCTGCGCCGGCCTCTGTACGCCGCCAGACGCCGGCGTCCTCCACCACGCGCCCGGAGGTCCGCAGCTTCCCGAGATACCAGAGCACGCGAGCATCCGTCACGCCGAGCTCGTCAGCCAGCGCCGCCAACGACTGCGGCTCCACCAACAGCCCCACGATCCGCCGCGGCAAGCCCGACTGCTCCCAGTCATCCGTCATGCCCCGACAAGATAGACCAACGTCAGGGCTGCTTTGGCCGGAGCCACAGCATGGAGCTGAAGGCGAGGTCCTCGGGTGGTATGACGACCACCTGGTGTTCGTCCTCGTAGAGCACTCGCCCGGGTGTGGGCGACTCGCAGCGTTCGCACGGGACGTTGTGGGTGGCGAGGATCGTCAGGTAGCCGGGAATCGGGTCCGTCAGGTGTGTGGCCGATGCCTTGAACCACGCGGCAGCCAGCGGATTGTCCGCGTAGACGGTCGGGTCGACGGTCGCCGGGTTCGTGTACGTCGCGTCGTACCAGTCGTTCGCCGTACGCCGGAACCGTTCCTCCTCCGCACTCAGATACCCCCGGTTCCCGAGCATGTTCACCAACCCGAAGATCCCGATCCGCCGCCCCCGCCGATCCGGCACCGGACTCTGATACCGCACGAACACATCCACCCCGCAGATTCTCCTTGACCCGTGAGGTTGTCAGGTTTAGCCTGACAAATGTGTCAGGGAAACCCTGACGGACAGGAGGATCGAGATGCCGGACAACGTGTTGCGGTGTTCGTTCTGTGGGAAGACCAAGGACGAGATCCAGCAGCTGATCGCGGGGCCGGGGGTGTTCATCTGTAACGAGTGCGTGGACCTGTCGGTGCGGGTCATCAACGAGCAGCCGATTCCGTCGTTCCCGCCGCTGGACGGGAAGAGCGACGAGGAACTGCTGGCGGACGTGGTGCGGCTCGACAAGTCGCGGGGGCAGGTCGAGGCCGCCGTACAGGATCGGGTACTGCGCCTGCGCTCGCGCTCGGTCACCTGGGCCCGCATCGGCGAGGCCCTCGGCATCAGCCGGCAGTCCGCCTGGGAACGCTTCTCGGGCGAGGAGTAGGCGGTTGACGCGGGTGTTGCTCGTTCGGCACGGCGAGGTCGACGGCAGTCAGCTGAACGCGGAGGGCTGGTGGGGGCCGGCGCGCGATCTCTCGCCGTTGTCAGCGCGAGGCGTAGAGCAGGCGAAGGCGGCCGGGCGCCGGCTGCGCGACTGCGGGGCGCGGCGCATCGTTGCGTCGCCGATGACGAGGGCAATGCAGACCGCGAGCCTGATCGCGGCGGAGACCCGGCTCCCGTTGACGGCGGTCGAGTTCGATCTTCGCGAGTGGCTTCCGGACGCCACGCTCACGTGGCGTTCGGCAGAGGCGATCGCGGCGACCGAGGATTTCCACCGCCACAACGGCGAATGGCCGCCCGGCGAAACGCGGACATGGGAGCCGAAGTCCTCGGTACGCCGACGCGCACTCGGAGCGCTCCGTCGCCAGGCCGCCGTCGACGCCGAACCGTTCGTTGCCGTGTGCCACAGCATGGTGATCGAGGCGCTGACGGACGCCCGCCGCGTCGAGTTCTGCGGCGTCCACGAGCTCGACCTCCAGGACGCCGTACCGCCCGGCCCTGCTGAACCGTTCCTGCCGCGTCAGTCCGTGTGAAGGAACGCCGCGATCTCGGCGACGTACCGCTCGGGCTCCTCGACGTTCGGGAAGTGGGCGCTCTCGTCGAAGACGCGAAGCCGCGCCCGCGGGAGCCGGGTGGCCAGATCGCGGCACGCGTCGACGCCAGCGTTGCGATCCCAGAAACCGATCAGCACCAGGACCGGTACGTCGAGCGCGGCGAGTTCGTCGGCGAGCGGCACCGACCGCGGAGGCTCCTTCGCCAGCGCGGCCGCCATCTCGCCGGTGTTGATCAGGCCGCTCTCCGCCCACAGTGCGCGGACGCGCCTGGCAGCCGCGGGCTGGTGGAACAGGAAGCGATCGACAGTCGGCCGATCGACGACGTCCCAGACGGCGCCCGGGCCCTCGTTCGCAACCGCAGTACGAATCGCGACCCGCATCTCGTCGCTCGCGGCGACCGCCTCGAACCCGGATCCCCACGGCGACGGGGTGAGCGGGCCGGCCAGCGCGGTGCCCTGGAGGATCAGCCGGTCGACCCGGTCCGGGTACGCGACGGTGTACTCGGCCGCGAGGTCCCCGCCGAAGGAGATGCCGAGCAGCGTGATCCGCGGTAGGTCGAGATGCCGCCGCAGCTGTTCCAGATCGTCGACCAGCAGCGGTACGGCGTACCTCTCGGCGGGATCGCTGCGGCCGGATCCGCGTTGTTCGTAGTACACAACTGGTCCGAGCTTCTCGAGCGACGGCCCTGTCAACCGCTCGAAGTCGTAGATGAATCCGCCCGGTCCGCCGTGCACGACGACGATCGGCGTACCCGCCTGTGCATCGCCGACCACACGCACCCAGTGCCGCACCCCGTTGAGCACCATCATCACCGCAGTCTCACACGCAAATCCGGTGGTTTCACCAGGGCGAGCGTTGCTAGGTTCCCGGGATGATCAACGACGAACTCATCGATGCGGCCGCGGCCGTGCTGCATCCGTATCACGTCGACGATCGGCTCTTCGGCGACGTGGCGTCGGCACTGCTCACCGAGGCGGGCAACGTGTACGTCGGGGTGTGCATCGACACTGCATCCGGTACGGGATTCTGCGCCGAACACGCCGCGATCGCCGCGATGGTGACGGCGCGCGAGTACAAGATCGCGAAGATCGTCGCCGTCTGGCGCGGCGACGGACCGCTGCACGTGCTGGCGCCGTGCGGCCGCTGCCGGGAGTTCATCCGCCAGATCGACCCGTCGAACCTCGACACCGAAGTGATCCTGGGCAGGCACCGTACGACGCCCCTCCGCACCCTCCTGCCCGAAACCGACTGGCCGTCACCCCTCGACTGAACGCAACCATGGATGCCCGCCGATCCCGGGGGTGATGTTAAGCGCTGCTCCGGTCCCTCCGCGGCCACAGCGCGATGGCGATCGCGAAGAGCGCCACGGCCGCGACGAGGTCGTACAGGTTGCCCCGGCGAACGGCCGAGACGGTGCTCCCAAGCCCGGCGAGAACGAAGAACGTAGCGAGCAACATCCGCAACACAGTCATTCCCCCACCCCCTACCGGGTAGATCGGCAAACGCCCACGGAGCGTTACGGCGGACGCGCACCACTCACCAACCGTGGCCTGAGGTGCAGGTGCACGCGGGGCCGGTGGGTCGGGAGCGGGGTTGGTGAGTGGTGGAGGTCCGCCTACAGCAGTGCCTTGACCCACTCGTCGTGGTGGGCCTCGATGTACTCGGCCGTCGGGCCCCAGTGCTCAGCGTGCCCCTCGTCGTACAACCGGGCCCAGGGCTGCTCACCCGTCCGATGACCGTGTACCAGCAGGTCGTACATACCCCGCGTATGAGCCGCGATCTGCGCCGGGAACGCCCGCCGCTGCTCCAGGTCGAGCCCGTACGCATCCACGAGCGCACGCAACCGCGGCCCATCCATCTCGACACTGCCCCTCGCCGTGAACGGTACGAACCCGTGAGCGACGTACCCGAGGTCCCACAGCCGCGTAGCCGGCCCCGCGTTGTCCCAATCGATGAACACCCAGCGTTCACCGTCGCGCACCAGATTCCACGGAGCGAGATCGTTGTGGCAGATCAGGTCGCCGCCGCTCGGGTCCGGGACCGCGACGTCCCACACCGTGCCGGGCGGCGGTCGAAAGCTCTCCATCGCGTCATGCAACTCCCGAACCATCCGACCGACCCGCGCCAACTCGTCCAGCGAGAACGAAGGCGGGACATCGACCAGCTCGCCGGGGATGTACTCGAGAACATGACGCCCTTCCTCGTCCCGCCCCAGCGTGCGAGGCGCTCCGTCGAAGTCGGCGAGATGGGTGAGCACCGCCTCGACCCCGGCCGTCTGAGCGAGCGCGGGTTTCCGCACTGTCGCGCCGACCCGCACGACCCGATCCGAGACGTTCCCTCCGGTCAGCACCTCTTCGGCTTCCACGCCCGCCATCATGCCCGCCCGGTCGTGTTATCTCGACAGACATTTGCCCGCCGCACCTTTACGGTGGTCGCATGGCAACGGTCAGGCAGTTTCAGGTCACTTTCGACTGCGCGGATCCGGAGCGCGTCGCTCGTTTCTGGTGCGAGGTGCTGGGGTACGTCGTACCGCCGCCACCGCCCGGGTTCGCGAGCTGGGACGAGTTCGACCGCGCACAACCGGCCGACGGTCAGGGGTCCGCGTTCGCTTGCGTCGACCCCACGGGTGTCGGCCCGCGACTGTTCTTCCAGCGCGTCCCCGAAGGCAAGGTCGTCAAGAACCGCGTCCACCTCGACGTACGCGTCGGCACAGGCCTCCGAGGCGAAGAACGCCTGGCAGCACTCGAAGCCGAATGCGCCCGCCTCCTCCCCCTCGGCGCAGTCCGCGGCCAACTACTCCTCGCCGACGAGTTCAACGAGTCCTGCCTCAACATGCAGGACGTCGAAGGCAACGAATTCTGCCTCGACTGACCCGACTAACCGCGCTGCAGCTTCGCCTGTAGCTCGTCCCAACCTGCCCGATACCCATTCACAGCCATCGCACTGGCCACCCGAAGGCCGTCGACTTCGGTCTCGAAGGCGTCTGCGGGCCAGTCGTGCCGCGCGGCGCCCCAGAAGTCGGTGAACGAGCCGACCTCGTCGGTCTGCACAAGGAACAGCTCGACCATGACCCCGCCGACCTCGAACGCCCGCTTGTGCGGGAACCGCTTCGCCGCGATCTCCTGTACGTCGTCACGCCCAAGGAACTCGTCCACAACCGCGAAGTCAGCACCCGGATACAACAGATCAACGTCCCGATGCGCCCGCGGAGCACTCACCCCGACCAGCTCCGCCGCCCATCCCCCGAACACCCAGGCCCGAACCCCAGCCCCCTCAAGCCACCCAACGACGTACCGCACAAACTCCAGATCATTCCGCCCAACCATCCCCGAACCGTAACCGCGCACTAGGCGGGGAAGGCTTTCCAGTGGCCTTCGGAGATGATTTTGGGGGTGCCGTTGGTGACCTGGATCGCGGTTTGGTCGTCGATGGCGTAGGTGGGGCCGTCGATGCCGGCGGCCCAGGTCTCGGCGTTGGCGAGGGTGTTGTCCGGCATGCTCTCGTGGTCGAGGTGCGGGTAGATCGAGAAGTCGACGACGCCTAGCGTGCGGTCGTCGGGTGCGGCCGCCCACGAGACGAAGTCGTCGCCGATGCGCGGTGTCATCACCATGCTGCCGGCGCTGACCCCCACCCAGACGGTGTCGGGGAGCGACGGCAGGAGGTCGTACAGGCCCGACTCCCGCATCCAGTGGCACAGGTACGTCGCGTCGCCGCCGTCCACCAGCAGTACGTCGGCCTCTCGCACCCACGGCACCCACCGCTCCTCGCCGATGGTGGGCAACGCGGTGAGTTCTAGTACGCCGACGGACGCCCAACCCAGGCGGGGCATGTGCCACGGAGGTTCGCCCGTGACGGAGCCACGCACCGCGACAGGCCCGAGCATCGAATGCCCCCACATGGCTGTTGGGATGCAGAGCGCATGGGCCTCGGAGATCGGCTTACCGAGCAGTTCGACGAGCGCGTCGTTGATGCTCGGGTTGGTAATTCCTCCGGAGGTGAGAAGCAGACGCATACCTGGCTCCTTGTCTTGGCGCCCTCGGCCGGCCGCCGTTCATCTGTTCTACGAACGCCACGTCCCAGATCCGACACCCTGCCAGAAGTCGGAGGTACGCCGGAATTGTCGGAGCCGGGCGTTAGCGTCGCCGGATGCTGCCCGCGCGACCTCTGGGACCGGATGCCCGAGGCCAGTGGGTCCAGCGCTGGATGTCGCCGGAGTGGACGGAGGCCGCGGACGACTGGGTGGGTTGCCGGCTGGCCGAGTACGGTCGCCGGATCAGCGGCGTACCGGTCACCTACCGAGCCCGTTTCTGGTCCGTCGTGCGCTGCTATCCGACCGTCGAAGGCCTGGTCTGGTTGAAGGAGAACAATCCGGGCCATCGCTTCGAGGCCGGTCTCGTCGCGGCGTTGGCACGGTGCGCGCCGGACGACGTGATCGTGCCGCTCGCAGTGGACCGCGAACGCAGCCGGATGCTGTCCGATGATCAAGGGTCGACGCTGACACATCCGGACGTTGCCGATCAGGCCGCGCGACGCACCGTCGTACAGGCCCTGGCCCGTCTTCAATGCACGCTCCTCGGCCGCCTCGACACGACCGAGCATCCGGGCATCATCGAGCTGGCGCCCACCACGGCCGGCGACCGCGTACGTGCCATCGCCCAAGAGTGGGCGGCACTGCAGCCCAACCATCCGCTGCGACCCGACCCCGGCCTACTCAGACGAGCTGCGCGCGCCGCCGACGTACTCGATCGCCACACCGCGTCCCTCAGCAACGTCGTCCCACTCGACCTGGAGATCAACGACGTGTACCCGGCGAACATCTTCGCGGACCGTTCAACCGGCGTACTGCGGCCGCGGTTCTTCGACTTCGGCAACGCAGTCTGGGGGCATCCGTTCGTCTCTCTGCACGGATTCCTCGACTCGGTCATCGAGTGGACCGGCGCGCCGTTGTCGCACGCGCACCGCGAGGCGTTGTACGACGCATACCTGGCCGTATGGCGCGATCGCCTGGACGCGGACCCGCACGTACTCCGGCACGACCTCGTCGCGACCGAGGCGCTGGTCGGCGTCCACAGACTCGTCTCGTGGCTTCGTCTCGTCCCGTACGCCGATCCGCTCGAGCTTCAGGCCCGCGCCGAGATCCCCCACCAGTACCTGGCCTCCGTCGCGGAAATTGCCGGGTAGCCCGTGTTCGGTCGTTCTAGGGTGGCGGTGTGAGCCTCGACATACCGGAGCAGGTCCGCAGGACGGTCATCGCCGACGGCAACGAATCCTGGCTGGACGAGCTGCCGGGGATGGTCGACTCGCTGGCCAAGGAGTGGTCTCTGAAGATCGGGCGCAGCTTGGAGGGCGGTCACGTCGCCCTGGTCGTCGAGGTGACGCTGGATGACGGAACTCCGGCGGTCCTGAAGGTCGGCGTACCAGGCCGGGACGTCGGGCCGGAGGCCATGGTGTTGCGCCTGGCCGACGGAGAGGGATGCGCAAAGCTGTTGCGCGAGGACCTGGCTCGGCGAGCCCTTCTGCTGGAGCGGCTCGGGTCTCCGATGTACGAGATCGTGGCCGACCCCGCAACCCGCATTGCCTTGCTGTGCGATGTGGCAGTTCGCCTGTGGCGTCCGATCGGTCCCGACGTCGACCTTCCAACCGGCGCGACGGTGGCTGAGCAGTACGCCGAGCGGCTGCCGGAACTGTGGGAGCAAGCGGGCCGACCGTGCTCACCGGCCACGGTGGCGGATGCGCTGGAGTGCATGAATCGCCGTCGCCTTGCGCACGACGACCGGTCCGCGGTCCTCGTCCACGGTGATGTCCACGAGATGAACGCCCTGCAGGCGAGTGACGGCAGCTACAAGCTCATCGATCCAGACGGGCTGCGGGCCGAACCGGCGTACGACCTCGGCACCATCGTGCGCTCCAACCCAAACCTCGGCGACAACCTCCGGACCCGAACCGAGCAACTGGCGTCACGCACAGGCGTGGACGCCACTGCCATCTGGGAATGGGGCACCATCCACCGAGTCTTCAGCGGCGTCTACGCCAGCACCATCAACTTCCAGCCGTTCGGCGGTTTGCTTCTCGCCGAAGCCGACCGCCTCACGGCCTGAGACAGGGCGATAGGTATGGATCTGAAGTCCCGGCTACACGACTCCCTCCGCGGGGCCAGAAAGACCACTCTCAGCAAGTTCGAAGGACTGACCGAGTACGACCTCCGCCGGCCGCTGACCCCCACGGGAAGCAACCTCCTCGGGATCCTCAGACACCTCGGCGGCATCGAACACGCCTACCTCTGCGAGACCTTCGGCCGACCCCTTCCACCACCGCCGCTACCGGACGACTGGGACGAAGAACTCTGGCACAACGGCGACATGTGGGTACGGTCCACGGAGTCGAGCGAAGCGGTCCTGGCCTGGTACCACGCAGCGTGCGCGCAGGCCGATCAGACCATCGAGATGCTCGATTTCGACTCACCCGGCGAAGTACCCCACTGGGACGAGAACCACAGATCGACGACTCTCGGCGACATGATCGTGATCGTGCTCGGTGAGGAATGCCGCCACGGCGGACACATCGACGTCGTCCGGGAGCTGGTCGACGGGCGAGCAGGCTCCGACTACGGCGACTTCGGCGACCCGGACAAGTGGGAGGCGTACGTCGCCCGGGTCCAGGCGGCGGCCGACGTCTACAAGGATCGGGTCGGAGGAACCGGCTAGCTGGGTTCGTGTACGTACGTGACGGGCTTGCCCAACGTGGTGGCGTAGGCGATCTCGCGGCGAGTGGCCTCCCCGACGTATCCACCGGGGTTCACGATGCGCACTTCGTCTGCGAGGTCGATCCGACGGAGATGCAGCTCGCCCAGGGCTCGTACGAGCGAAGGTGCCAGCCCGGGCGCCTCGGTGGCCTCGGGTGCCAGGACGATCGCCAAGTCGAGCGTCAGGCGCGTGCGCTCGGCAGCGAACTCCGTACCGAAGCGGAGCGAGCCGCACAGGCAGACGATCCTCGGCCGAGCGACCGGCAGGTCGGACATGAGCACCCTTCACGAGCCGAGGTCCGGATATGCGAAAGCCCAGGTCAGCGGGCTGATCCTGGGCTTTGACGTGGCGCGCTCGGAGGGATTCGAACCCCCAACCTTCTGATCCGTAGTCAGATGCTCTATCCGTTGAGCTACGAGCGCTGGACAACGTCGAGTAACGATACATGGCGGGGGCGGATGTTTGCCAATCGGGTCCGGGGAGGGGCGTTTACGATCCGCGCATGGGTATTGAGGACTTGCTCGGTGGGCGGGATCTGGGGGATGTGAAGAAGGCGGTCGGGTTCGTGATGGAGAACTCGGACGACTTCCAGAAGGTGCTGAATCTGGTGCGCGGGTTGCCGGATGACGCGCTCGGGCTGATCGGGAAGCTGCCGGAGCTGCTGAAGACGATCGGGTCGGGGCTGGCGGAGGCCGGGGAGCAGGCGGCGAAGGCGGCCGGGGCGCTGGTCGGGGACGACGGCGAGGGCGGCGCGCGGAAGGCGCTGGCCGGGAGTGCCGGGACGATGAATGCGGCCAAGGACAAACTGCACGACGCGGCCGGGATGCTGGCCGGGCTCGCGGGTGAGCTGGACAAGATCCCCGGGATCGGCGACGCCGCGGCGAAGAAGCTGAACGACGGGAGCGGGCAGATCGGCGGGGTCGCGACCGAGATCGAGGCGCTGGCGGGGAATCTGCAGGACCTGTCCGGCATCCTCGCCACGGTCGGCGAGGCGCTGAACGGGCTCGGCACGAAGCTCACCGAGTCCGGCGGCTCGGTGAAGACCCTCCTCAACTGACACGGCAGGCAACTCCGGTACGCCGGACTCCGCACGCCGGACCTCCGGTACGCCGACCCGCACGCCGACCCGCACGCCAACCCGGGCCGGGTTTGGGGGCGTGAGCACCCCCGCGGTGGCTGTGGACAGGTTATTTGCTGTTCGCAGCCACCACTTCTTGTTCACAGTCGGTGTGCGTGCGGCGCCGGAGGACCTTCGCGTGGTTAGGGTCGCGGGCATGGGTAGTCGACTGGTGCGGGGTACGGCGATCGGGTGTGGTGTGGCCGCGCTGGTGGGGGGTGGGGTGGGTTTCGCGGTCGGGGAGCCGGTGACACCGAAGGACATCCTGCCGGCGCGGGCGCTGCCGGCGGATCTGTGTGCGCGGATCGGGGACGTGGCGAACCTGTTGCCCAAGGCATCGTCCGGTCCGGTGACGATGACGCAGAGCGGGACCTCGACGGTCAGTTGTACGGCGGCCGCCTCGGGCCAGAAGATCCGGGCGTACACGTCGGCGAGCCTGAAGGTCACGATCACGGCGTACGGCGGTCTGGACGCCGGCGCGGGGAACGCGCCGTTCTCGCCGACCCAGGTCGCGGAGCGGACGTTCAGCCGGTCGACGATGACGAAGTACGAGGAGGCCCGCCCGTACCCGACCAAGGTCAGCCGGACCGCGAGCGGGCTGGCCGGTGAGTCGTGGGCCGTGCACACGCTCGTGCAGCGCGCGGACATCGTCGTACTGGTGGACTACAAGGCCAACCCCGTGGACGCGGACACGGCGCAGAAGGCGGCGCTGGCCCTCGCGGACCGGGCGATCTGGGAAAGCAAACAGTGATGACGAACAGCACGCCGGAGATCCCGGGCTACCAGTTCGATCAGCGGATCCTGCTGCACCCGCTGGCGGAGTTGTGGCACGGCCGCACGTTCACCGGGACGGACGTGATCGCGCTCGTCCTCAGCGAGGAAGGCGCCCGGAACCCGACCGTGGTCGACCGCCTGACCCGGGCGAGCCGGGGCGCCGCGCTCGAACCCGGCCGGCAGGAGACCCCGCTCTGGGCGGCCAACTTCACCTCGGGCCGCCCGTACGCGATCACGCAGCTCGTCCACGGCGAGACCGGCGCCGAGCGCCTGGTCGACCCGCTCGACGGCGTCCTCGGAAACGACGACGAGTCGCTGGAGGCGGTCCGCAACCAGCTCGTCGGCTTCGGCGCGACGCCGCCGGTCCTCGTGCCCGGCGACAACACCCAGCGCGGCGGCATCCCGTCGTACGTCGACCGCCCTGAGCAGCCGTCGCCGGAACAGACCGAAGATCAGCAGCCGCAGTCGAAGATCGAGATCGCTCGCCAGTACCGCCGCAAGATCGGGGCCTGGATCTACGGTGTTGTCGCGGTCGTCGTGCTGATCGTGTTCAGCATCGCGTACTCGATCGGCACCGCGATCGGCGGCAGCGTCAAGGAGGAGCCGGCCGAGGCCGCCCCGCCGCCGGCCGTCAATCCGGAGCCGATCGCCTCGAGTGTCCTGATCCCGCCGATCCACCGGGTGACGACCGCGCCGTACAAGCGGCCCGACGGATCGCCGGGCGTCTTCGGCGCGACGTACCCGGCGGGTGCCGACGTCCAGGTCGTCGCGAACGCCGAGCTGCCGTTCGCGATCGGCTGGCCGCGGCCGCCGCAGGTGGACTTCCTGGGTGAGTCGTCGCAGCTGATCCTGCGGCGGCTCGTGACCTCGACCGAGTACGACCAGGGCGGTCTGAAGAACGCGTTCCGCGCGCAGCTCGCGCTGCATCCGTGCGCGAGCCTGGCCAAGTGCCTGTCCGACCGAACGACGTTCGACCAGCAGTGGACGAACATCTACAAGACCACCGCGCCGGCGGTCGCGAAGGACGCGCGGACCTGGCTGACGGTGTCGACGAAGGCGCCGTACACGATCACGATGACGCGCGCGTTCCAGAGCGGCGGTCAGTGGTGGCTGGTCGGGTCGATGGTCTACGGCCAGCCCGGTGAGGCCGCGGACATCCAGCGGCTCGTGAACGACATCTGGCGGCAGACCGCCTGACAGACCGGAAAATCTCCTGGAACGGCCCGCGCGAACAGCGCGGGCCGTTCTCATTTTCACAAGCCGAACCGGAAAGCGATTGTCGCGAAAACTTTGTGACCGGGTTCACGTTCTAGGGGTTCTCAGCACTCGCATCGATCCCGTACCGTAGTACCACTTGCACACTGGTATACGTCCACTGGACGCACTGGTCTGCGACAGATCACACCGCCAGCCAGCTGAATCGAACCGCCGGAGACCCCGGCGGCCGGAGCCGTACCCCCTCAGCGTCGAGGGGTCGCGCGGTCGCCGGACCCGACAGCCGAGAGGGAATGAGCCGCCGATGACGACCACCGCCAGCCCGACCCATACCGAGACCGCTACCTCAGCAGCCGCAACGGATCCCCTCCCGGCAGCGCCGTACGACCTGACCGACGCACCGACCCGCCACGCCGGCCTGCTGGCCTGGGTGGCCGAGGTCGCCGAACTCACGCAGCCCGACCGGATCCACTGGGTCGACGGGTCGGACGCGGAGTACGCGAAGCTCACCGACGAACTGATCGCGGCCGGCACCATGGTCCGGCTGAACGACGAGAAGAAGCCGAACTCGTTCTGGGTCCGCACCGACCCCAGTGATGTCGCCCGCGTCGAGCAGCGCACCTTCATCTGCTCCACCAACGAAGCCGACGCGGGTCCGACCAACAACTGGATGGACCCGGCGCAGATGAAGGCGCTGATGACCGAGCTGTACCGCGGCAGCATGAAGGGCCGGACGATGTACGTCGTCCCGTTCTGTATGGGTCCGTTGACGGCGGAGAAGCCGATGTTCGGCGTCGAGATCACCGACTCGGCGTACGTCGTCGCGTCGATGCGGATCATGTGCCGCACCGGCGCGGAGGTCCTCGAGAAGCTCGGCGACACGGCGTCGTACGTCCCGTGCCTGCACTCGGTCGGCGCGCCGCTCGCACCCGGTCAGCAGGACGTGCCGTGGCCGTGCAACGACGAGAAGTACATCGTCCAGTTCCCCGAGGAGCGGGCGATCTGGTCGTACGGCTCCGGGTACGGCGGTAACTCGCTGCTCGGCAAGAAGTGCTACTCGCTGCGGATCGCCAGCGCGATGGCTCGCGACGAGGGCTGGCTCGCCGAGCACATGCTGATCCTGAAACTGATCTCGCCGGAGAAGAAGGTCCACTACATCGCGGCCGCCTTCCCGAGCGCATGCGGCAAGACGAACCTGGCCATGCTCGACCCGACTCTGGAGGGGTGGGAGGTCGAGACGCTGGGCGACGACATCGCCTGGATGCGCTTCGGGAAGGACGGCCGGCTGTACGCCGTGAACCCGGAGTTCGGCCTGTTCGGCGTTGCCCCGGGCACCGGCTGGAAGACCAACCCGAACGCGATGCGCACCATCGAGAAGGGCAACTCGGTCTTCACCAACGTCGCGCTCACCGACGACGGTGACGTCTGGTGGGAGGGCTACTCGCCGACCCCGCCGGACCACCTGACCGACTGGAAGGGCCGCGAGTGGACGCCGAACTCGGGTGAGCTGTCCAGCCACCCGAACAGCCGGTTCTGCACGCCGATCAAGCAGTGCCCGATCATCGCCGACGAGTACGAGGACCCGAACGGCGTACCGATCTCCGCGATCATCTTCGGCGGCCGCCGCGCCACCACGGTCCCGCTCGTGACCGAGTCGCGGGACTGGGCGCACGGGGTGTTCATGGGTGCGACGCTGTCCTCGGAGACCACCGCGGCGGCGGTCGGCCAGGTGGGCGTCGTACGGCGGGACCCGATGGCGATGCTGCCGTTCCTCGGATACGACGCGGGCCAGTACTTCGACCACTGGCTGACCGTCGGCAAGCAGCACGACGCGGCGCAGCTGCCGAAGATCTTCTACGTGAACTGGTTCCGCAAGGACGAGGCCGGCAAGTTCGTCTGGCCGGGCTTCGGCGAGAACAGCCGCGTGCTGAAGTGGGTCATCGAGCGGATCGAGGGCCAGGCGGAGGCCGTCGAGACGCCGATCGGCCGGGTGCCGGCCGCGGACGCGCTCGACGTCGCCGGGCTGGACATGACCGCGCACGACCTGGAGATCGCGCTCGACGTCGACGTCGAGGAGTGGAAGGCCGAGATCCCGCTGATCGAGGAGTGGTTCGCCAAGCTCGGCGACACCGTTCCGGCCGAGCTCAAGGTCGAGCTCGACCACCTGAAGGCCCGTCTGGCCTGACGAGCACCGGCCGCCGAGTCGGAAGCCGGCGGCCGGACCAACAGCGCGGCGCCCTGGATCATCCGCCGGGGCGCCGCGCTGTGTTGTCCGCGAGCACCTGCCGGACCTCGTCGTCGCTCACCGACGAGAAGTCGCGGTACGCCTGCCCGACCGCGGTGAAGTACTGCGGGATCCACGCACACACCACCTGATCCGCGACCCGCGACAGCCGCCGGCAGCTCTCGATGCCGCCCACGGGTACGGCGACGATCACGCGCGCCGGCTGATGGCGTCGTACCGCCTCGACCGCGGCACGCATCGTCGCACCGGTCGCGAGGCCGTCGTCGATCAGGATCACCACGCGGTCCCGTACGTCGATCGGCGGCCGGTCCCCGCGGTACGCCTGCTCGCGACGGCGCAGCTCCCGGACCTCCTGCCGGCGTACGGCCTCCAGCGTCTCCGCGTCGACCTCCGCCGCGATCGACTCGTTGCGGACCACGTGCAGCTCGTCGCCGACGCCGGCGATCGCGCCCATCGCCAGCTCCGGCTGGCCGGGCAGCCCGAGCTTGCGCACGATCAGTACGTCGAGCTCCGCGTCCAGGAGGTCCGCGACCGGAGCCGCGACGGGTACGCCGCCCCGCGCCAGCCCGAGGACCAGTACGGAACCGCCGACCGATCCGAGCTCGTCGGCGAGCACGCGGCCCGCGGCCGCCCGATCCGGGTACGGCCTCCTCATAGCGCCCATGATCCACGTACGTTGACCGCATGCGAACCGTGGACATGAAGATCGGTGTGATGCTTCCGCTCGGAGCCGGGGACGGGCCCGACGGCGGGATGCCCGGGTGGAAGGACGTGCGGGCGGTCGCGGAGGCGGCCGACGAGGGCGGGCTGGACTCGGTCTGGCTCGCGGACCACTTCCTCTACCGGGATCCGGAGGGGCAGATCTTCGGCATGCACGACAGCTGGACCCTGCTGAGCGCGATCGCCGCGGTGACGTCCCGGGTCGAGCTCGGCAACATGGTGCTCTGCGCATCGTTCCGCGACCCTGGCCTGACCGCGAAGATGGCCGCGACGCTGGACGAGGTCTCCGGCGGCCGCCTGACGCTGGGCGTCGGCGCGGGCTGGCACGACCCGGAGTACGAGGCGTTCGGCCTCCCTACAGACCACCGAGTGGGCCGCTTCGCCGAATGGCTCGAAATCGTGGCGCGCCTGGTCCGCGGCGAGACGGTCACCTACGAAGGCACCTATTACAAGGTGCGCGAAGCCAACCTGGACCCGGCCCCACCCCACCAGATCCCGATCCTGGTAGCCGGCCACCGCCCTCGAATGATGCAGCTGATCGCTCAGTGGGCCGACGCCTGGAACACAGCCTGGTACGGCGCCCCGGACCTGCAGGTAGAGGAGCGCCTCGAAACCCTCCGCCAAGCCCTCCAAACCGCCAACCGCCCCGCCGACGCAGTAGCCCGCACCGCAGGCATCCTCGTCCGAGACCCAGACCAGCAAGCCGCCGACCCCAGCCCCAAAGCCATCCCGGTACAAGCCCTCGCCGAAACCGCCGAGGCGTACCAGAAGCTAGGCGTCAACCACCTGATCATCTCCCCAGAACCCATGACCCCCCGCTCCATAGAACGCATAGCAGAAGCCAAACGAGAGCTGACCAGCTAACGGCGCGGGGCATCCGCCCGACGGGGCAGTTGCCGAGGGGGGGTCCGGGGGCGGAGCCCCTCCGGGCGGGGTCTGGGGGTTGCACCCCCAGTGAAATGGCCGGAGCTCTTTGCCTGCGCTTTCTGCAGGCAAAGAGCTCCCAGAGCGGAGGCGGCGGGATTTGAACCCGCGAGAGGGGGTAACCCTCAACCCGCTTAGCAGGCGGGCGCCATCGACCGGACTAGGCGACGCCTCCTCCGACGGTCCACTCAGGGAGCGGACACGACGACGGCCAAGAGTATCCGCTGGACCGGTCCGGGAGCAAAGCGGGTCGCCGGGCACGCTGGGTCGCTGACACGGCACGTTGCGGTAGTAGCCCGCAGCCCCTGTACCCTGGCGAACATCGACGGGGGTCGCCAGCATCACGTCAACCAACGCGTCAACCAACTGGGTGTCGTGGGCGTCTGAAGTACCGTGGGCTGCCTGGCGCGGCCGACGGAAGGGTCGTGACGTCGTCGATCAGGGAACGGAGCCATGTCGCGGAGTACTCGCGCAGCCGGTCGGAGGGCAGCGCCTCGTGCCAGCCGGTCCCGGGCCCGAACGCACCGTGCCCGGACGGCCTCGAAGGCGATCAGCCTGACCCTGCTCAGCGCCCTGGTCCCCGGCTCGGGGCTGCTGATGGGCGGCCGGAAGAAGCTCGGCGCGTTCGTCCTGACGATCAGCATCGGCCTGCTGCTGATCGCCGCGTACGTCGGTCTCACGCACCGCGACTCCGTCCTCGCCCTGCTCGTCTCCCCGCGTCAGCTGCTGATCGCGACCGGTGCCGTCGTCCTGCTCGGGATCGGCTGGATCTGGACCGTGGTCGCGTCGCACAAGCTGCTCCGCCCGGTCAGCATGACCTACACCGGCCGGCTGGCGGGCTCGATGTTCGTCGGGCTGCTGTGTTTCGCGATCGCCGTACCGACGACTGTCGCGGCGCAGACCGTGATGGCGCAGCGTGACCTGATCGGCAGCGTGTTCCAGTCCGAGGGCAACTCGAAGAGCGCGACCCGGCCGAAGGTCGCGAACGCGAGCGACCCGTGGGCGAAGATCCCGCGGCTGAACCTGCTGCTGCTCGGCGCCGACGACGGCGTCGGCCGCGAGGGCACCCGTACGGACACCGTGATCGTGGCGAGTATCGACACCAAGACCGGTGACACCGCGCTGATCTCGCTGAGCCGGAACTGGATGCGGATGCCGTTCCCGGAGGACTCGCCGCTGCACAAGGTGTACCCGGACGGTTTCTGGGACCCGAACCTGGGCAACGTCGAGCAGCCGGAGTACTACCTGGACGCGATGTACGAGAACGTCCCGAAGGCGCACCCGGGGATCCTCGGCCAGACCGACAACGAGGGCGCGGACGTGGTCAAGCTGGCCGCGAGCGCCGCGCTCGGCCTGGACATCGACTACTACATGCAGGTCAACCTGGCCGGTTTCCGGCAGATGATCGACGCGCTCGGCGGCATCACCGTGAACGTCAACTACCGGGTGCCGATCGGCGGCGACTACGGCGCCGGCCCCGGGTCGAACAGCGAGAAGAAGCCGAGCGGGTACATCGAGAAGGGCCCGAACCAGAAGCTGGACGGGTACCACGCGCTGTGGTTCGCGCGCGGCCGCTACGGCCTGAGCGACCCGTCCCGGCAGGAGCGGCAGCGCTGCACGATCCACGCGCTGGTGAACAGCGCGAGCCCCCAGGCGCTGGTGACGTCGTACCAGCAGATCGCGAAGGCCGGGAAGCAGCTGCTGCGTACGGACATCCCGCAGGAGATCCTGCCGGCGTTCATCCAGCTCGGGCTGAAGGTGAAGAACGCGAAGGTCGCGAACATCGACCTGGACAAGGACAAGAACTTCCCGAGCGGCAAGAACCCGGACTACGAGGCGATGCGGGAGATCATCCAGAAGGCGATCTCCCCGAAGACCGCCCCGGTCGCGTCCACGCCGACGGCGACCAAGAAGCCGACCACGGCGCCGACCTCCGGCAGCACGAAGCGGCCGACGACTCCGCCGAAGACGACCGCCACGCCGGGCGCCGCGGAGAACCTGAACGACGCCTGCGCCTACAACCCGAGCCAGACCGGCAACAACTGATCCGGATTGGTGAACCTCTCCCAGGGAAGTATTGGACCAAAGTGAAGATTGGTCACACCTGGGGGTGACTGTGAGGCGTTCGGTAGCGGTTGTGGTCGGAGTTGCGGCTCTGCTCTGCGCAGGCTGCAGCGGCAAGGCGGACAGTGCGGACGCGCCCTCGGCAGGGGGTACGACGACCAGCACCAGCCCGCCACCACCTTCGTCGGCGGCGCCCAAGCCGGTCCCCAAGCCGACACCGACGGCCGTGGCGCTCTCGGTGCCGATGTACCAGCGGGCGCTGACCAATGTCGAGAAGGTCCTCAAGCCGTACGTCGCGCGCGTGATGAACGCGCAGACGGTCGCCTCGTTCGACGCGTCCCGCGCTCAGCTCGCGAGCGCCGTCGTACTCGAACGCCGCGAGCTCGTCAAGATCACGCCGCCGCGCGGCCTGGTGTCCGCGCATCCCGAGGTCCTCGACGCCTTCGACGCGTACGCCGGGAACGTGGCCACCGAGCTGACCAAGGCTGGGGAAACGAAGACCAGCTGCGGTCTGCCGAAGGCGCTGGACGTCCGGCTGTACGAGGCGAAGAGCGGCGTACGGCTCGCCTACGCCCAGCTCGCGCAGGGTGTGCAGAAGTCGATCGGCAAGGGTGTGAAGTTCGGTGGGCTGTCGGTGCCGGCGAAGCTGGCGCAGCCGGCCGTGTTCGGTGGCCGGGGCGAGAACGGCGACGTCTTCCAGCGGTCCGGCTCGCGCGGCTCCGGCTCGCTCCGGATCGTCAACGCCGGCTCGGACATCGTGGTCGTGGTCACGGCGAGCAACCCGCGCAAGCCGCAGGCGTCGATCTACGTCCGGGCGAACAAGTCCGCGACGCTGAACGGGATCCGCGGCGACTACTGGGTCTACTACAAGACCGGGACGAACTGGGACGCGAGGAACAACCGGTTCACCGAGAACTGTTCGTACTCCAAGCTCGAGCGGTTCCTGGACGGGTCGTTCTCGTGGACGCTGACGCTGAAGTCGATTGCCGGCAACACCCAGGAGTCCGAGACGGAAGCCTTCTGATCCGGTCGCCCCGGGCGGATGAGATCCTGTGGCGATGCGTACGACGTACCGGATGCGGGCTGGACGGTTCCTCGGGATCCTGGCCGCTGGGCTGATCATTCTCGGGGTGGCCGCGGTGCTCTGGGCACTGGGGCTGCCGGGTGTCGCCGTCTCGGTGTTCGTCACGCTCGGCGGGATGATCGCGCTGGCCGGCCTGTGGATCCTGGTTCGGCCGCCGAAGGTCGCGCGGCTCCGCGACAGCGACCTCGAGGTCCGCGGCCTGCGCACGCCCTGGACCGACATCACCGAGGTCGGCCGGGTCGAGACCACGCACGGCGAGGCGATCGTGCTGCGCACCAAGAACCCCGACCACCCGATCCTGCTGCCGGTCTCGTGGCTGGCGCCCGGGAAGGCCGAGAGCCTGGAGACCGCGCTGCGGGACAAGCTGAACGCGGCCCACGGGTACACGATCTGGGACGGGACTGCCCCGGAGGACACCGGCAGCGCAGAATGATGCGGTGCTTTCCTTCGAGCTGTCGTACGACGAACTCCTGACCTACCAGGGCACGAACCCGCGGCCCGCGGACTTCGACGCGTTCTGGGACAAGGCGCTACTAGATCTCGACTCGTTGCCGGCCGAGGCGGAGTTCGTCGACGCCGCCGACTTCCCGCTGACGACGGCGACCGCGCAGCACCTCTACTTCACCGGGACCGGCGGGTACCGCGTGCATGCGAAGATCCTGCGTCCCGCCGAGCCGACCGGGCCGGCCGTGCTGCTGTTCCACGGGTACGGCGGCGAGCAGCCGGCCTGGGTCGATCTCCTGCCGTACGCCGCCCGCGGGTTCACGGTCGCGGCGCTCGACGTACGGGAGCAGGTCGGGTTCCGTACGTCGTCGCAGGCCTCGAACAGCTTCTCGCTGCATCACCACCTGGTACACGGGCTCGACGAAGGACCGGACGGGCTGCTCTACAAGCACGTCTTCCTGGACACGCGGCGCCTGGCGGACCTCATCGGCGCGCTGCCGGAGGTCGACGCGTCCCGGATCGCGACGACCGGATGGAGCCAGGGCGGTGGACTGTCGCTGGTTGCGGCGGCGCTGACGCCGTCGATCAAGTACGTCGCGAGCGTGTTCCCGTTCCTGTCCGACTACCAGCGGACCTGGGACCTGAACCTGGAAACGTCGCCGTACGACGAGATCGTCACCTGGTTCCGCAAACGCGACCCGCGGCACCTCCGGCAGGACGAGGTCTTCACGACCCTCGGCTACATCGACATCCAGCACCTGGCACCCCGGATCCAGGCCGAGGTCACACTCTTCACCGGCCTAGAGGACCAGATCTGCCCACCGTCCACCCAGTTCGCCGCCTACAACAAGATCCAGTCCCCCAAAGACCTCCGCACCTACCCCGACTTCGGCCACGACGACCTACCAGGCGCCCGAGACGACATCTACCAACTAATCGGCACCAAGCTCTGAGCACCGCTCAGCGTCCCCCTCGGCGTCGTCGGGCGCCGGGAATCGGAATGTAGGTTTCGAAGCGGATGCGGGGGTCGTGGAGTGCCTCGATCGCGTTGATCCAGGCTTGAGCTGTCTCGTCGCTGTCTCGTCGAATCACGATCACGACGCGGTTCGTGTCGCAATCCCAACCACCGCCGATTCCTTCGCGGCTCGGCCCCCACCGATCCATGGTCGAGAAGAGGCGGTCCGCCAGTGCCTGCAGTTCCGCCCGCGAGTAACGCACAGACACGAACTTGACGACGAACCCGTCGGCCGCCGCCAGCACGGCGTACTTCAGTCGCTCCACATCGGCTGACGCTCCATTCACCGCGCCGACCAACCGGACCACGACGACCCGCGATTCGTGATCCCACGACAGACCGCCGTCCGGCACCGGGCTTGCCGCCACGATCCGTCCGATCTCATCGATCTGCTGCTGCAGGTCGTACGTACCCGTGACGTCGAGTGGCACCGGGTCCTCGAACCTCACAGCTCGATGCTAGTCGGTCGCGCGCTAGCGGGTTATGTGTCCGATGGCGGGATGTAGGAGGCCAGCGGTGACATATCCCGCCAGCGGGTGCCTTACGTACCCTTGCGGTTACATACCCAGTTGGGTACATTCAGCGTCATGGATGTGGTGTTGCAGGCGTTGGCGGATGGGAGTCGGCGGACGGTGTTGGGGATTTTGCGGGATCATCCTGCGACGGCTGGTGAGTTGGCTGATGCGTTGCCGATTGCGCGGCCGGGGGTGTCACGGCATCTTCGGGTGTTGCGGGAGGCCGGGCTGGTCGACGTACGGCAGGAGGCGCAGCGGCGGATCTACAGCTTGCGGCCGGAGGCGCTCGTCGAGGTGGACGAGTGGCTGGAGGGGTACCGCGCGCTGTGGCGGAACCGGTTGGACGCGCTGCACACAGAGGTCGCTCGCGGAAAGAAGGCACGGTCATGAAGATTCTCGGGACGATGCGGGCCCTCGACGAGACGCGGGGCGCGGTGCGCGTCGAGGACGTGTACGACACGGATATCGAGGACCTGTGGGCGGCTTGCACAACGCCCGAGCGACTCGAGCGCTGGCTCGCGCAGGTGTCCGGCACGCTGCAGGAAGGCGGGACGGTCGACGCCGTCTTCACCAGCACGTGGAGCGGTCCGGTGCGGATCGAGGTCTGCGAGGCGCCGCACCATCTCCTGCTCACGACCGAGCCGGGCACTGAGGACGAAGGCCAACTCGAGGCCTGGCTCACCCCGGTGGGCTCGCGGACCAAGCTGGTGGTTGAAGAGCGCGGGCTGCCGGTCGGCTCGCTGCACTTCCACGGCGCCGGCTGGCAGGTCCACCTGGAGGACCTCGGCCGGTCACTGGCGAACGACGGTCCCGCGCACGACAGCAGGTGGTCGGCGGAGACACCCGCCCCGGCCTGGCACGCGCGCTGGACCGAACTCACCCCGGCGTACCGGCAGACCGATGTCTGACCGCATCAAGCTGGAGGGCACCACGGTGAACGCGCCCGATGCCCTCGAGCTCGCCCACTTCTACGCCGAGATCACCGGCGGAACCGCCAGCGGCACATCACACTGGGCGTCCGTCACGGGTCCCAACGGGGTCCTGTCCTTCCAGCAGGTCGAGGATTTCCGGGCACCGGAGTGGCCCGGCAACGACGTACCCATGCAGATGCACCTCGACTTCCTCGTCGACGACCTCGAGGCGACCGGCGCCCGGGTCCTCGAAGCCGGCGCCAAACTCCTCGACTACCAACCCAACTCCGACCACTGCTTCGTGTACGCCGACCCCGTCGGCCACCCCTTCTGCCTCTCCACCTGGGACGCCGAAACAGCAGCTAGAGGAGGAACCAGTAGTTGACCGTCGCCCCTTGAGTGGCAAGCCCACCGCCGAGCGAGTCGTACAGAGCCCGCGCAGGAGCATTCGCCGCCCCGGTGGTGAGAAACATCTTCCCCGCCCCAGCGGACCGTCCCGCGGCCATGAACGCACCCATCAGAGCCCGCCCGATGCCCTGCCCACGATGAGATTCAACGACCTCCAACTGGTGCAGATAGAGCATGCAAGCGCCGTCGGGCCGCGCGAGCTGGTAGCCCCAGCACCAGCCGGTGATGTCGTCGGCAGCGGTGGCCACGAAGGCCAGAGTGCCTGGTGTTTCCAGGTAGCCGGCGTCGGCGTCCGCGTTCATGAAGGTCCGCACCGCACGTGCGAGCAGGTCTGCGTCTGCGGCGTGGACCTGCTTCATTCTCGGTGCAGCGCGGCGTCGATGGCGGCGGACAGCACCTGGTCGTCGTCTGCCTGCCAGGTGTGGTTCTGTGCGCAGGTCCAGTTGTCCGGTTCGGGTGGGATGACGCAGCCGAACAGGCGGACCCGGCCGGCCGCGGCGGCTTCGCGCGCGACGGGCGTGGGCAGGCCGTAGAGGATCGGCACTCCCCGCTCCCCGCAAACCGGACACACCGGCACATTCGCCATACCGCCAAGGTACGTCACGCCCCGTCCACCAGCACCTGATTGATCTTCGCGAGCGCCTTCATCAGCTGGGTCCGTTCGGTCTGCGTGAGTGTCGCGGTGATGCGGTCCTCGAGCTGCTGGCGCTCGGCCTCGATGGGACCCTGCAGCGCGCGCCCGGCCGGTGTCAGCCACAGCCGCACGAGGCGGTTGTCGCGCGGATCGGGCCGGCGTTCGAGCAGGCCTGACTCGCCCAGGCGGGTGGCGAGTTTGGTGACTGCGGGCGTGGTGACGTTCACCGCGGCGGCGATCTCGCCCGGCGTCCGGCCGTCCTCGGCCCACAGCGCGGCGAGCAGATGGTCCTGCCCGAGCCGGAGCCCGTGCCGCTGGACGGCGGCGTCCGCGGCGGCCCGCAGCAACTTGGAGGTCTTGCTGTGCAACTCCAGGAACTCGGGCATCGGCAGACTCCTTGACGATGAAATCGTTTACCGGTTAACGTTTTCGAGAATTCATTAACCGGTAAAGGAGTTTGCCATGTTGTTGATCACCGGCGCCACCGGACACGTCGGCCGCGCGCTCGTCGGCGAACTCGGCCGGCGAGGCGCCGAGTTTCGCGCCCTCGTCCGCAGCGCGCGGCCTGACCTGCCCGCCGAGCAGGTCGTCGGGGACCTCGGCGGCCCGCTCGACCTGCGCGGAGTCGACAAGGTGTTCCTGCTCGTGCCCGGCACCGGTCTAGAGCACACGGCCAATCTCGTCGCGGCCGCGCGTCGGGCCGGTGTCCGGCAGATCGTGTACCTGTCGTCGTACGCCGTACTCGGCGACCCGATCCCCGCGATGGGACGGTGGCACCACGAGCGTGAGCGGCTGATCGCGGATTCGGGGATTGCGGCAACGTTCTTGCGGCCGACCGGGTTCATGACCAACACGCTCGACTGGCTGCCGACGATCCGCGCCGGCGGGTACGTGCTCGACCCGATCGGTCCCGGACGGATGGCGCCGATCGACCCGGCCGACATCGCGGCGGTCGCGGCGACGGTGCTGACGGAGGACGGACACGGGAACCAGGCGTACACGCTGACAGGATCCGAGGCGTTCACGGTGGCCGAGCAGGTCGCGATCCTCGGCGCGGCGATCGGGCGGGCACTCGACGTACGTCCGATCGCGACCCCCGAGGAGGCGGTGCGGTTCCGTTATCCAGAAGGAGCTCCGGCGGAGTTGGCGGCCGCGCTGATCGAGGGCCTGACCCTCATGCGCGCCGACACGATCGGCCTCCGGACAGACGTCGTACGGCGGCTTACCGGAAGGTCGCCGAACACGTTTTCCGCGTGGTGCACGGAGAACGCCGGGCAGCTCTCCGAGGAGAGGTGCCCGGCGTCGTGAAACCAAGTAGCTCCGCAGTGCCGGCCTGGTGAGGCATGGTCAGTACTGCGCAGCCGCCTAATTGGCCTCTTTTGTTGCCCAGTAGTGCCATTGCGGGGAAGCGACTGGGGAGCGGGCCAGCCCGTCCGGCCAGGTGGCCGGCAGGTCGTGACTCCGCGCCGCGTAGAGGATCACCTCCGATGCGCAACGGTCACCGCGGACGGCGACCCGGGCGGCGGTCTCGGCCCGCATGTCGGCGAGGTAATGGATGGCGGGCAGGAACTCGGCGCTCAGTCGCGCGCTGAGCCGGCCGACGGGTTCGTCGTCGAGCCGGACCTCGACCACGATCCGGTGCCGGTCCTGAAAACTGTCCTCCTCCTCGATCGCGTGCATGGTGGCGTACGCCCAGCACTCGCCTTCCGCGCGGAAGAACGGCGCCAGTACGTCGGGATGCACTTCACTGCCCGGTACGACGATGCCGCTGCCGGGCGGGAGCAGGTGAAAACTGCCTGGCGGGGGCAGGTTCACCGGCATGAGCATGTGCGGCTGCCCGAGGGCGACCGCGACACTGGCGTGGAACTCGGTGCCCTGGGTGCCCTTACCGTCCCAGTCCGCCGGCTCCCACTCGCTGACCCACAGGTGGCAGGGGACCTGCGGTTGCAGGCCCTGTGCCACCAGCTCTGACAGCACCGGGTGGTACCGGTGCGCGTCGTCCCTCGGCAGATAGCCGACAACCTTGCCCTGCACCCGGACGGCGATCGACCGCGGGTCGAAACGGTTGTGCGGTTCCGGGACGAGGTCCGCCTCGGTGTCCAGATCTGCGCCGCGCGCGGGGATGGGGTCCGGGAAGAGGCTTCGGATCGCCTGCTCGTGCGGGGCCTCCCGCACGACTTCCTGACCGCACCACAATGCGTCGCCCCACAGACTGAACGGAATCAGTTCCATGTGCCCTCCAGTCCTCACTGACCGGCTTTACACGGCTCATCCCTTTCAAGGCCCTGGCCGTTACACCGAGTGAGCGTATGAAAACTAGACTGCCCAGTGAAGAGCCGTTTCACGCATGGTGCAAGAGTCTGATACGCAATGGGTATCCGCCGGTCCGGACTGTGGACGCGAATCGTCTTGTGCAGCGAGCGAATCGGCGAAGATCGTGCAAATGCACGGGAAGGAACGTCATGCACGGCAGTGGTTCAGGCACTCGATCAACGGTTGACGCCGAAGCGATCGAGGCCGCCATCAAGCGCTTGGACGGCGTCGCAGTCCGTACACCGTTGCAGCGCAATCTCCGTCTCTCGGAGCGCACGGGCGCCCAGGTCTGGCTGAAGCGGGAGGACCTGCAGATCGGCCGTTCCTACAAGCTGCGCGGCGCGTACAACCTGATCGCGCAGCTCGACGACGCGGCCAAGGCCGCCGGCGTGGTGTGCGCGAGCGCCGGCAACCACGGGCAGGGGCTGGCGTATTCGTGCCACATCCTCGGCGTCCACGGCAAGGTGTACGTGCCGCGGACCACGCCGCGCCAGAAGCGGGACCGGATCGCGGCGCTCGGCGGCAAGCAGATCCAGGTGATCGTCACCGGCGACACGTACGACGACGCGGCCGCCGCAGCGATCGCGGAAAGCACCGCGACCGGCGCGACGATGGTCCCGGCGTTCGACGACCTCAGAACCGTTGCAGGCCAAGGCACCGTGGCGATCGAGTTGGTCGAGCAGCTCGGCCACGCTCCCGACGTACTCGTGGTTCCGGTCGGCGGCGGCGGTCTCGTTGCAGGGGTTGCAACCTGGATCGCCGAGCGGCATCCCGGCGTACGCATCGTCGGCGTGGAGCCGGCCGGCGCGGCGAGCATGGCCGCGGCGATCGCGGCCGGCAAACCGGTGACGTTGCCGCAGCTGGACAGCTTCGTCGACGGTGCCGCCGTACGCCGGGTCGGTGACGCGACCCTGCCGCTCGTGCAGGAGGCCGGCGTCGAGCTGATGTCCGTGCCCGAAGGGCTCGTGTGCTCGGAGATGCTCGCGCTCTACCAGACCGACGGCCTGATCGCGGAGCCGGCGGGCGCTTTGTCGACAAGTGCCCTGGGCAACGGTCTCGACGTGCGTCCGGGCGAGACCGTGGTCTGTCTGCTGTCCGGCGGGAACAACGATGTCAGCCGGTACGGCGAGATTCTCGAGCGCTCGCTGGTGTACGAAGGCCTGAAGCACTACTTCCTGGTGACGTTCCCGCAGGAGCCCGGCGCCCTGCGCGCGTTCCTCGACGAGACGCTCGGCCCCGACGACGACATCACGCTGTTCGAGTACGTCAAGCGCAACAACCGGGAGACCGGTGTCGCCCTGGTCGGGATCGAGATCAGTTCCCGGGACGACCTCCCGCTGCTGCTGTCCCGCATGGAGGCCGCCCCGCTCGACATCGAACGCATCAACCCGAACTCACCAGAATTCAGGTACCTGATCTGACGTTGCTCAACCCCGCGTGCGCTTCGGGTTGCGCGGATCGTGCGGATGCCGGCCGTCGTCCCAGTCCGGATCGACCGGCTGGCCCTCACGGTTCTGGGAACCGTCGTCCGGCCAGAGATTCTGGGCCTGACTGCGGTGCTCGTCCGATTCCGCACGGGCGTTCTGGGCGGCGTCGCGGCGTTCGGTCGCACCCGCCGACAGCCGGCGCGCCTCGGCCGTCTTCTCGTCGGCGGCGGCCTGCGCCTTGCGGGCCCGCGCGTCCACCTCGTCGGCGACCGCGCGCTGCTTCTCGGCCTGGGTCGCGCTGGCTCGTGCCTGCTGTTCGTGCTCGTACGCCTCCTGCTCGGCCCGATGCTGCGACTTGCGCGACATCGCGCTCGCGATCAGTGCGACCACGATGACCAGTACGGCGATCGCGACGACGATCCAGACAATGGTCATTCCGTCCATCGGTCCTCCTCGGCTCGATGATCAGAACCCCCGGTACCCGGAGCCGTCGCCGCCTAACTCCGCCGCAGACGCCCTCTCAGACCAGGCCGCGGCGGGCGGCCCAGACGATGGCTTCGATGGCGGTGCTGAAGCCGAGGCGGTCGCAGATCAGCCGGGTACGCCGGCGGACGGTGCGTTCGGACAGATCGAGGCGCCGGGCGACGCCGTCGACCGGGAGGCCGGTGGCGAGCAACCGGAGCAGTTGCAGGTCGTCGTGGCTGATCTCGCGCGGCGGCACCCGTCGCGCGAGTGGTCGAAGTTCCTGGGGGAGGACGGTCATGCTGATCACCTTGTTCCGAACACCCGGGACTCGGCGGCGTCCCAGTCGGCCGGTTTTCCCTGCGGGTCGTAGCGCCGCGGAGAGTGTGTGGATCGGACCAGCGCGCGCATCGCGCTCAGGTCCGATAGGGGCTCGCCGAGAGCGCGAGCCTGGACGAGGACATTGCCCAGCGCGGACGCCTCGACGGGCCCGGCGAAGACCGGTACGCCGCACGCGTCGGCGGTGAGCTGGCACAGCAGCTCGTTCTGCGAACCACCGCCGATCACATGCAGTACGTCGACCTCTCGGTCGGCGATCGTCTGCGCGGCCCGCAATGTCCGGCGATACGCGAGCGCGAGGCTCTCGAGGATGCAACGCACCGCTGCGCCACGGTTCTGCGGTGGCTCCTGACCTGTCCGGCGGCACTGTTCGTCGATCCGCGCCGGCATGTTGCCGGGAGCAAGGAACTCGGGCGCGTCGGGATCGATCAGGACGGCGAACGGCGGGGCATCGGCGCCCGCGCGGAGCAGCTCGTCCAGGTCGGCGCCCCAGACCCGTTGGCACTCCTGGAGGATCCACAGTCCCATCACGTTCCGCAGGAACCGGGTCCGCCCGTCGACACCGCCTTCGTTGGTGAAGTTCGCCTCGCGCGCGTCGTCGGTCAGTACGGGCGCGTCGAGTTCGAGTCCGACGAGCGACCACGTGCCGGAGGAGATGTACGCGAACCGCTCACCCACCGCGGGCACAGCGACTACAGCCGACGCCGTGTCATGCGACCCGACAGCGATCACCGGAGTCCCCGCCGCCAGCCCGGTCTCATCGGGCGGCACGCTCCCGATCACCTCGCCGGGCTCGCGCAGTGCAGGAAACACCGGCCGCGGCAGCCCGGCGCGCGCGATCAGCTCATCACTCCAGTCGCGGGCCAACACGTCGTACAGCTGGGTGGTGGAGGCGTTGGTCCGCTCCACCCCGATCTCGCCCGTCAGCCAGTACGCCAGCAGGTCAGGGATCATCAGCAAGGTGGCGGCGTCGACCGGGAGTTCCTCGGCGGCAAGCTGGTAGATCGTGTTGAAGGGCAGCTGCTGGAGACCCGTGACGGCGTACAGCTCGGCCGCGGGGATCGTCGACAGGACGCGTTCCATCACGCCGTCGGTGCGGGAGTCGCGGTAGTGGACGGGGTTGCCGAGCAAACGGCCGGCGTCGTCAAGCAGTCCGTAGTCGACGGCCCAGGAGTCGATGCCGATACCGTCGATCGGGCCCGCCAAGGCGAGACCATCGAGTGTGGAGCGGTAGAGGTGCAGGAGGTCCCAGTACAGCGTGCCGTGAGCGCGCACCGGACCGTTCCAGAAGCGGTTCAGCTCACGCAGTTCGAGGACGTCAGCGCCCACCTCGCCGAGCATCACCCGCCCGCTCGAGGCCCCGAGATCCACTGCCGCGACCCGCTTCACGGCGCGACCACCGTGAGGTCGAGGTGCATCAGATCGGCGACCGCGGCCAGATCAGCGGCCCGGTGCCCGGTCCCGAGGGCCCAGTGATGCGCGACCCCGGACGCCGACCACGCGTCGGTCCACTCCCCGGGATCACAGCCGAAGTCCACCCGCGACGTCGTGTTCCCGATCTGCAGCAGCGGTCCAGGGACGACGGTCCCCTCGGAAGCGATGAGGTTGAACGACCCATCCCGCCGCTGTCCCAGACCGCACAACGTCACCGGCCCTTGCTGTACGTCGAACTCGACCGACACGCCCCACCCGCGCTTGCCGTGGTACACGCCGAGCCCGCGCAGCAACGGCTTGCGCGCCGAGATCGCGAGATGCGCAGGCCCGTCGTGCCCCATCTCGACGACGTTGTCGCGGAAGTTGAGCGCCTGCAGCTCGGTGAACGACCCGCCGGCTCCGAGCTTGTCCATCACCAGCATCGCCAGCGACGTCCGCAGCTCGTACTCCCCGGCCGCCGGCACACCCCTTGCCGTCAGCAACGAAGCGCCGAGGATCATGCCGGCCGCGACCCGCTCGTGGGTCTCGCCGTCCAGGCCACGGTGGTAGTAGGCCAACGAATCAAGGGAGAAGTCCTCGACGAGGCGGTCCAGGGCGACCGACACCGTGGCGCCCCACCGGAAGTCTTCCTCCTTCACCGAATCGTCGAGGGTGAAGATCTCCCGGGCCAGCTCCATCCTGGCCGCCGTCTCCGCGTCGGTGACCTTCTCCACCCGGACCCGGAGGTCGTCGATCTCCAGGATCTCGACATGTCCGCCGAGCTGCGCGGACACCTGCGTCGGGTCGGTGATCACGTCCATCATGCCGGGGTACAGATGCCCGAGCAGGCCGTGCCGTCCGTGCCGCAGTACCGCGCGGACACCGGCGGCGCGGATCCACCGGTCGATCCGCGCCCAGGCCCGCTCGTCCTCCAGGTAGCCGGATACCGACCGGAAGTCGATGCCGCACCGTTCGAACGCGTTGGCCATCTCCGGCAGCGGGCACGCGCCGCAGTACGCGAGCCAGGCGCCGGTGTCGAACGTCGCGTGATCCATCGCCTCGGTCGGCTGCAGGTTCAGCAACAGCACCGGCGCCCCGCTCCGCTGGGCAACGGGGACCAGCATCGACGCGGTCATGTACGTCGTGAGGAAGCCGACGATCAGATCGCAGTCCGCGGCCCGCAGCTTCTCCGCGGCCGCCGCACCTTCCTGCGCGTCGGAGATGAACCCGACGTCCACCACCTCGCAGTCCAGCGCCGCGAACCGCTCGGACACCCGCCGCGCGGACGCCTGCAACTGCGGCAGCAGGTCGGGAAACTGCGGCCAGTACGCACCCAAGCCGCCCGCGACCAGGCCGATCCTGGTCTTGCGTGAGTCGATCCGCTCGAGCATCCGCGTCTCCTAGCGCAGGAAGGCGGCGGCCACGCCGGCGTCGACGGGGACGTGCAGACCGGTCGTGTGCGTCAGGTCCCCGCCGGTCAGCGCGAACACCGCGGCGGCGACGTTCTCCGGCAGCACCTCACGCTTCAGCAGGGTCCGCTGCGCGTAGTACGCACCGAGCTCCTCCTCCGGTACGCCGTACACCGCGGCCCGCTTCGCGCCCCAGCCGCCGGCGAAGATCCCGGATCCGCGCACGACACCGTCGGGGTTCACGCCGTTGACGCGGACGCCGTACTCGCCGAGCTCGGCCGCGAGCAGCCGGACCTGGTGCGCCTGGTCGGCCTTGGCGGATCCGTACGCGACGTTGTTCGGGCCGGCGAACACGGCGTTCTTGCTGGAGATGTAGACGATGTCGCCGCCCATGCCCTGGTCGATGAGCACCTTCGCGGCCGCCCGCGAGACCAGGAACGAGCCCTTCGCCATCACGTCGTGCTGCAGGTCCCAGTCGCGATCCGTTGTCTCCAGCAACGACTTCGAGATCGACAACCCGGCGTTGTTGACGATCAGGTCGACACCGCCGAACGCCAGCACCGCCTCGCGCAGCGCGGCCTCGACCGCCGCCGCCGACGACACGTCCGCGCCGACTGCCACGGCCACGTCGGTGGATCCGATCTCCTTCGCCACCGCCTCGGCCGCGGCCTGGTCGAGGTCCGCGACGACGACGCACGCACCCTCGGCGGCCAGCCGCTGCGCGATAGCCTTGCCGATCCCCGACCCGCCACCGGTCACGAAGGCGACGCGGGTCGCGAGCGGCTTCGGCTTGGGCATCCGCTGCAGCTTCGCCTCCTCCAGCGCCCAGTACTCGATCCGGAACTTCTCCCGCTCGTCGATCGGCGCGTACGTCGACACCGCCTCGGCGCCCCGCATCACATTGATCGCGTTCACGTAGAACTCGCCGGCCACCCGCGCGGTCTGCTTGTCCTTCCCGAAGCTGAACATTCCAACGCCCGGGACCAGCACGATCGCCGGGTCGGCACCCCGCATCGCCGGGCTGTCCGGCTCGGCGTGCCGGTTGTAGTACGCCGCGTACTCCTCGCGGTAGGCCTCGTGCAGTTCCTTCAGCCGCGCCACCGCGTCCTCCACCGAGGCCGACGGCGGAAGATCTAGGACGAGCGGTCGGACCTTCGTACGGAGGAAGTGGTCGGGGCACGAAGTGCCCAGCTGGGCGAGCGAATGCAGCTTCTCCCGGGCGGTGAACTCGAGCACCACGTCGGAGTCGTTGAAGTGCCCGACCTGCGGCTTGTCCGTCGACGCGAGACCGCGGATGACTGGCGCAAGTGCAGCGGCCCGGGCGCGCCGTTCGTCGGCCGGCAGTGCCTCGAAGCCTTCGACGACCGCGCCGAACGGTTCGGCCTTACCGTTCTCGGCGAGGAAGCGTTCCGCCGTGCGGATGATCTCGAGCGAGTTGGCCTCGCACTCCTCGGACGTGTTGCCCCACGCGGTGATCCCGTGGCCACCGAGCACGCAGCCGATCGCGGCAGGGTTCTCTCGCTTGACCGCAGCGATGTCCAGCCCGAGCTGGAAACCGGGCCGCCGCCACGGCACCCACACCACACGGTCGCCGAAGCATTCCGCGGTCAGCTTCTCGCCGTCCGCCGCGGTCGCCAGCGCGATCCCGGAGTCCGGGTGCAGATGGTCGACATGAGGGGCGTCGACCAGCCCGTGCATCGCGGTGTCGATCGACGGCGCCGCACCGCCCTTCCCGTGCAGGCAGTAGTCGAACGCGGCGACCATCTCGTCCTCACGGTCCACGCCCGGGTAGCTGTCGACCAGAGCGTTCAACCGGTCGAGCCGAAGTACTGCGAGACCCTTGGACGTGAGCGTACCGAGGTCGCCGCCGGACCCCTTCACCCACACCAGTTCGACGGACTGCCGGGTGACCGGATCGGTCTCCGTGCCCTTCGCGGACGTGTTCCCGCCCGCGTAGTTCGTGTTGCGTGGATCGGCACCCAGTCGGTTGCTACGCGCAACGAGCTCGGCTGACGTGTCGCTCACTCTCATGCTCCCCATCCGGCTTGCTGACCGTCGGCACGGTCCTTGGTGATCTGTTCGAAGTAGCCGCTGCGCTTGTACGCCGCGACCGGGTCCGCATCCAGGCCCTGCGCTTCGCGCAACTCGGCGAGCAACGGACGGACGTCGGTGTTGTACGCATCCATCAACGCCGCGTTCGCACCGAGGACGTCGCCCGACTGCTGAGCGGCCCGCAGGACGTCGCGGTCGACCAGCAGCGCCTTCGCGGTGGCCTCCTGGACGTTCATCACCGAGCGGATGATCGCGGGGATCTTCTCCTCGATGTTGTGGCACTGGTCGAGCATGAACGCGATCCCGCGGTCCGGGTCGAGCGCGTCGCCGCGGACGATCTCGTTCATGATCCGGAACAGCTGGAACGGATCCGCGGCCCCGACCATCAGGTCGTCGTCGGCGTAGAACCGGCTGTTGAAGTCGAACGCGCCGAGCTTCTTGGTCCGGAGCAGGAACGCCACGATGAACTCGATGTTCGTCCCCGGCGCGTGGTGCCCGGTGTCGATACAGACGGTTGCCTTCGGCCCCAGTTCGAGACAGTGCGCATACGACGTACCCCAGTCCGGCACGTCCGTGGTGTAGAAGGCCGGCTCGAACAGCTTGTACTCGAGCAGCATCCGCTGGTCGTCGCCGAGCCGGTCGTAGACCTCTTTCAGCGCGGTCGCGAGCCGGTCCTGCCGGTCCTGGATGTCGTCCTGGCCGGGGTAGTTGGTGCCGTCGGAGAACCACAGCTTCAGGTCGCGGGACCCGGTCGCGTCCATGATGTCGACACATTCGAGCAGGTGGTCGGTGGCCTTCCGGCGGACCGCGGGATCCGGGTTCGTGACGCTGCCCAGCTTGTAGTCGTCGTCCTGGAACACGTTGCTGTTGATCGCCCCGAGCCGGACGCCCTGCTCCTTCGCGTACGCCGCCAGCGCCGCATAGTCGTCGACCTTGTCCCAGGGGATGTGCAGCGCGACGCTCGGCGCGACGCCGGTGTATTTGTGGACGACGGCCGCGTCGGCGATCTTCTCCTCCGGCGACCGCGGCACCCCGGGCTGGCTGAACACCTTGAACCGGGTGCCGGAGTTCCCGAACGCCCACGAGGGCAGCTCGATCTCCTGGCGGCTGAGGGCGGCCTTCACGGCTTCGGTCGTCATTGGGGGTCCTCTTTCAGATGGAAGATCTCGGGCAGGAGCAGGAACGACTCGTCCGGCGGCCTGCCGTCTATACCGGTGAAGAATTCGGTCATCTGGGCTTGCCAGCGGGTGTTGACGTCGGTCGCCGCCATTGCCTTCTGCGCCGCCTCCAGGTCCGCGGACTCGACGTACCCGATCAGCAGGCCGTCGTCGCGGAGGAAGAGCGAGTAGTTGTGCCAGCCCGAGTCCCGCAGCGCGGCCTGCATGTCGGGCCAGACGTCGCGGTGCCGTTCGACGTACTCGTCGAGGCGGTCCGGGCGGACCTGGAGGCAGAAGCAGTAGCGATTCACGAAGGAGCCCTCAGAAGTTGAACTGGTCGATGTTGGCGGCGGTGAACTCGGTCGGCGGGCCCAGGACGATCTCGCCGTCGGCGCCGACGGTGTACTCGCCGAGCTTCCCGGCCTTGAACTTCTCGCCCTGGGCGCCGGTGATCTGACCGGAGCTGAGCGCGGCGCCGGCGTACGCGGCCAGGTACCCGATATCGGCCGGGTTCCAGAGCGCGAACTTCTTCACGGTGCCGTCCTTGACGAACTTGCGCATCTGGTTCGGCAGGCCGAGACCGGTGATGGCCACCTTGCCCTTGTAGTTCGACGCGCTCACGTAGCGGGAGGCGGCCGCGATGCCGACCGTGGTCGGCGACACGATCACCTTGAGATTCGGGTACGACTGCAGCAGGCCCTGCGCCTCGGTGAACGACTTCTGGTCGTCGTCGTTGCCGTAGGCGATCTTCACCAGCTTGAGCTTGGCGTTCTCCGGCTTGGCCAGCTCGGTCTTCATCACCTCGATCCAGGAGTTCTGGTTCGTGGCGTTCGGCGTCGCGGACAGGATGGCGATCTCACCTGCACCGCCGGCCAGTTCGCTGGCCATCTTCACCAGGCTCTCGCCGATGCCCTGCGTGGTGGCCTGGTTGATGAACGCGTCCCGGCAGGTCTTGGCGGCGTCGGAGTCGAACGTGACGACCTTGATCCCGGCCTTGCGGGCCTGGTTCAGCGACGGGCAGACCGCGTTCGGGTCGTTGGCCGCGACCACGATCACGTTCTGCTGCTGCTGGATGAGCGTGTTGATGTAGCTGACCTGCGACGAGGCGCTGGCGTCGTTCGGGCCGACCAGCTTGTACTCGCCCTTGAGCTCGCCGACCGCGACCTTGCCGCCGCCGACCTCGACGTCGGTGTACGGGTTGTTCAGCTGCTTGGGCAGATAGGCGATCTTCAGGCCCTCCTTGAGCGCGGCGTTCGGATCCGCCTTGCCCGCGGTGGTCGCCGGGGCTGCCGTGTTCTGGCCCTCGGTGCTCGACTTCGTCGTACCGCCGCATGCCGTCACCGCGAGGGCGAGAACAGCCAGAACTGCCAGTTTCTTTCGCATGGTTCGTCCTTTCAGGTACGGCGCAGTCGGTTGGCGAGGTTGGGACCGAGGACCGAGGCGATCAGCAGTACGCCGGTCACCACGTTGAGGGCCTCGTTGGACACGTCGGACAGCCGCAGTGCGTTCTGCAGCGAGCCGAGGAGCACGACACCGGCGATCACGCCGGGGAGCGCGCCCTTGCCACCGAAGATCGAGACGCCGCCGAGCAGGACAGCGGCGACCACGGCGAGTTCCAGGCCGGCGCCGTTGTCGGCGCGGGCGCTGGAGTAGCGCAGCGTCCACAGCACCCCGGCGAGACCCGAGACGAGCCCGCAGGCGACGTACAGCCAGAACTTCAGCCGGCCCGGGTTGACCCCGGCGAACCGGGCGGCCTGCTCACTCGCGCCGACCGCGAACACGGCCCGGCCGATCGGCGTCGCGTGCAGGACCACGCCGAACACGACGGCCAGGACCACGATGACGATCAGCACGTTCGGGAACGGCGTACTCCCGATCGTGCCGGTCACCCAGTCGGTGTACGTCGGCGGGAAGTCGGCCACCGCACTGTCGCCGAGGACGACGAAGGCCAGGCCGCGGTACAGCGCGAGCGTGCCGATCGTGACCGCGAGCGACGGCAGTCCGAGGACCGTGACGAAGAAGCCGTTGACCGCCCCGAGGACCGCGCCGAGCAGCAGGCAGAGCGGGATGATCGTCTCGATCGGCTGGTTCGCGTTCCACAGGTAGCCGAGCACCGCACTCGACAGGCCGAGCGTGCTCGCGACCGACAGGTCGATCTCGCCGGTGACGATGATCAGCGTCATCGGCAGCGCGATGATCGCGATCGGCAGCACGTCGAGGACCAGGAAGCCGAAGTTCTGCGAGGTGCCGAAGTTGTCGACGGTCGCGGCGGCGACGATCAGCACCAGGACGGTGATCGCGATGATCGCGACGTTCCAGTTCGCGAACCGTGCGACCCGGGTAGCCGTGAGCTCAGCTGACATGGGAGCCCCGCTTCTTCAGGCTCGCCGCGACCCGGACGGCGACCAGGCGGTCGGCGCCGATCGCCAGCAGGATCAGCGCGCCGACGATCGCCTGCTGCCAGAACTGGTTGATCTCGAGGACCGCGAGCGCGCTGCTGATCGTGGTCAGCAGGAGTGCCCCGAGCGCGGTGCCCCAGACGGTCCCGCTGCCGCCGAAGACCGCGACACCGCCCACCACGACGGCCGCGACGACGTTGAGCTCGTAGCCAGTGCCGGCCGCCGCGTCGATCGTGCCGAACCGCGCGGCGAACAGCACGCCCGCGAGTCCGGCGAGCCCGCCGCTCACGACGAACGCGCCGACCGTACGGCGGCCGACCGGGATGCCGGCGAGCCGCGCGGCGTGCGGGCTCGAGCCCATCGCGTACAGCTCGCGGCCTGTCCGGTAGCTGCGCAGGACGACGCCGGTCACCACGAGCACCAGCACCGCCAGCAGCACGAGGTACGGGATCCCGATCACCGTGGCGTTGCCGAAGTCGAGGAACCCGGACGGGAGTTCGTCGGCGTTGATTTGGCTGCCGCCCGCCCAGAAGTACGTCACGCCGCGGATCACATAGAGCGTTCCGAGGGTGACGACCAGCGCGGGGACGTTGCCGTACCGGACCAGAACCCCGTTGAGTCCGCCGCACACGACACCGACTCCGGCGCCGACCAGGAGGGCGAGCACCACCGGAAGGTCGTTGCTCTGCAGCAACGTGCCGACCGTGAATGCACTCAGACCGAGCACCGAGCCGACCGAGAGGTCGATGTTGCGGGTGATCACCACCACGGCCTGGCCGACCGCCAGAACGGCCAGGATCGCGGTGTTGAGCAGGATGTCGCGGATACTCTGCCCGGACAGGAAGCGCGAGTTGGAGATCGCCGTCACCGCGACCAGAACCACCAGCGCGATGACGATGCCGAGCTCACGGGCACGCAGTACGACGTCGAGTGAAGAGCGCCGCGGGACCGGCAGTTCGACAGTGGTCATGAGGCCGCCTCCTGCCCGGTCGCGGCGAACATGACCGCTTCCTCGGTGGCCTCGGCGCGGCTCAGCTCCGCGACCAGGCGGCCCTCGCGCATCACCAGGACGCGATCCGCCATCCCGAGCACCTCGGGCAGCTCGGACGACACCATCAGCACCGCGACACCGTCGGCCGCCAGCGACGACATCAGCCGGTGGACCTCGGCCTTCGTGCCGACGTCGATCCCCCGCGTCGGCTCGTCGACGATCAGCACCTTGGGCTTCGTGGCGAGCCACTTGGCCAGCACGACCTTCTGCTGGTTACCGCCCGACAGCGTCCCGACCTCGTCGGAGAGTCGTCCGTACTTCGTCTTCAGCCGCTCGGTCCATTCCTTCGCGGACCGTCGTTCCCGGCTGCCGGTCAGGAAACCGAGCTGCGACAGCGATCGCGACCGGGGCAACGTGACGTTGCGCTCGATCGACAGCTCCATCAGCAGACCCTGCTGGCGACGGTCCTCCGGGACGAGCGCGACACCGGCCGCCATCGCCCGCTTCGGTGAACCCGGCGGGAGGATCCGGCCGCCCACCTCGACCGTGCCGGAGTCCCGCGGATCGACGCCGAAGATCGACTGCACGACCTCGGACCGGCCGGATCCGACCAGACCGGCCAGCGCCACGATCTCGCCGGCGCGGACCTCGAACGACACGTCGGCGTACACCGGGTCGCGGGTCAGGTTGCGGACGCTGACGGCGACCTCGCCCGGCTCGACGTCCTGCTTGGGGAAGAGAGCGCCGAGGTCGCGACCGACCATCTTGCGGACCATCGCGTCGACGGTCAGGTCGCTCAGCAGATCGGTCGAGACGTGCCGGCCGTCGCGCATGATCGTGACCCGCTGGCAGAGCGCGGTGACCTCTTCGAACCGGTGCGAGATGAACATCACCGCGGCGCCGCCGTCGCGCAGCGAGCGGGCGACCTTGAACAGCCGCTCGACCTCGACGGCGGTGAGCGCCGCGGTCGGCTCGTCCATCACCACGACCCGGGCGTCGGCGGAGATCGCCTTCGCGATCTCGACCAGCTGCTGGTCGGCGATCGACAGGCCGCGGGCGGGGCGGTTCGGGTCGATCGACACGCCGAGGCGGCCGAACATCTGGTCGGCCCGCTGGACCATCGCGGTCCGGTCGATGGTGTTGAAACGACCCAGCGGATGGCGGCCCATCGCGATGTTCTCGGCCACGGACAGGTCCGGGAAGAGCGTCGGCTCCTGGTAGATGACCGCGATCCCGGCGGCCTTGGCGGCGGCCGGGGTGCTCAGGTCCTGCGGGTGGCCGTCCAGTTCGATCGTGCCGGCGTCCGGGCGGTGCACGCCGGCCAGCATGTTCACGATCGTTGACTTCCCGGCCCCGTTCTCGCCGACCAGGGCGTGCGCCTCACCGCCGTACAGGTCGAAGGAGACGTCCCGGACCGCGGCGACCGCTCCGAAGGACTTCGATACCTCTCGCACCCGCAAGATCGGGGAACCGTCGGGCATGGTCACCTCCGTCCCGGGCCAGGAGTTTGGATGAAAGGTTTCAAGAGAGTGCCCTGACGCTAAGCTCGCACCCCAGGGGCCGTCAAGAGCCCGCCCAGGTTTTGCGGCCGATCCTGGACTCGTGCTGCGGGGAATCCGCGCGGAGCGGGTATTCTGCCGCCGCTAAGACGTTTCAAGTGCTGCCAGCGTGCTTCAGGTGCGGAGGGAGGTTCTCGTGTCGGTCGACGATGCGGAAGCCCTGCCCGAGCGCACCCGGCGACGCCGTACGCCGAAGCCGCACGCGGCCGGGGTGAAGGCGGTCGCGGCGGCCGCCGGCGTCTCGCTCGGGACCGTGTCGAACGTCCTGAACCGTCCCGAGGTGGTCAGCCCGCTGACCCGGGCGAAGGTCGAGGCGGCGATGGCCTCGCTCGGCTTCGTCCGGAACGAATCGGCGCGCCAACTGCGAGCCGGCTCCAGCCGGATCCTCGCGTACGTGATGCTCGACGCCGGCAACCCGTTCTTCACCGATGTCGCGAAGGGCGTCGAGGAAGCGGCGCAGGCGGCCGGCCTGTCGGTGTTCCTGTGTACCAGCAGCGAGGACGCCGACCGCGAGGCGGCGTACCTCGATCTGCTCGAGCAGCAGCGCGTCCAGGGCATCCTGATCACGCCGATCGACCAGAACTCGTCCCGGCTGCGCAAACTGCCCTCCCGCGGTACGCCCGTGGTCGTGGTCGACCGAGCGCTCGACGACGCCTCGCACTGCTCGGTCGCGGTGAACGACATCCTCGGCGGTGAGCTCGCGATCTCACATCTGCTCGAGCTCGGCCACGAGCGGATCGCGTACGTCGGCGGACCGAACACGATCGGACAGGTCATCGACCGTCGCGACGGTGCCCGGCGCGCCCTGCGGACTGCCGGGAAGCCGACCGCGGACCTGATCGAGTTGACCACCGGCGCGCTCACGGTCGCCGAAGGTAGGGGCGCAGGGCAACGACTTGCGGGACTCCCGGCGGATCGCCGGCCGACGGCGGCGTTCTGCGCGAACGACCTGCTGGCGTTGGGATTACTGCAGCAGTGCGTGAGCCTCGGGCTGCGCGTACCGGAGGATCTCGCGATCGTCGGGTACGACGACATCGAGTTCGCGGAGGCGGCCGCCGTACCGCTGACCTCGGTACGTCAGCCGCGGCAGCTGCTCGGCCGGACGGCCGCCGAGTTGCTGCTGGACGAGTCGTCGAACCCGGACCACGAGCACCAGCGCGTGACGTTCACGCCGGAACTGGTGGTCCGCACGTCAACGCGCGGGACTCTCTGACCCGTACGCCGCCAAGAAGACGTCGACCGCGCGGTCGGCGAGGTCCTCCAGCTCGCCAGGCTTCGGCCGCTGCCGGGTGCCCGCGAACATCGCGCGGTTCATCGGCTTGTACATCACCAGCCCGGCGAACTGGTACGCCGCCAGCGTCGGGTCGTCGAGCCGCTTCAGCAGACCGCGGTCGCTCAGGCGGGTCAGCGCCTGCCCGAGTGCGTCGAGGGACTTCTCGAAGCCGCTGTTGAACCAGGCGCCGCACACCTCGGGGAACCGGTCCGCCTCGGCGATCACGAGCCGGCGGAGCTGCAGGACACTGTCGGCCGTGAGGCTTTGGAGCAGGCGATGCGCCAACGCACGCAGGGCTTCGCGCGCGTCGGCGGCTCCTTCGAGCGTGTCGACGTACGCCTGGTGGAGGCCGTCCAGTAGCTGATCGCTGGTGCCGAGGACGATCTCGGCGAACAGGCGCTCCTTGTTCTCGAACTGCTTGTAGACGGTCTGTTTGGAGACGCCGGCCTTGGCCGCGACCTCGTCCATGCTCGCGCCGAGGTACCCGTGGCTGAGGAAGACCTCGGTCGCCGCGGTCAGGATCGCGCGGCGCTTGCGGGGAGTCCTGCCCTCTTCCTGGTCCATGCGGAAAATCATACTAGACAGTCCAGTTCTCTGGCTAGTACTGTACGGTCTAGTTCCCATCCAGTGAGGAGAAGACCATGAGCACCGTGACTTCGGCCGACGGCACCACCATCGACTTCGACGCATACGGCGAGGGCAGACCGCTGATCCTGATCGACGGAGCGACCGCGCACCGCGCCGTGAACCCGCTGAACGGCGAGGTCGGCGAGCTGCTGACGGACAGCTTCCGGACGTACGCGTACGACCGGCGGGGCCGCGGCGCGAGCACCGACACCGCGCCGTACGCGATCCAGCGGGAGATCGAGGACCTCGCCGCCCTGATCGACGACGCCGGCCAGCCGGCCATCCTCTTCGGCTGGTCGTCGGGTTGTCTGCTGGCCCTGGACGCCGCGGCCGCGGGGCTGCCGATCGCGGGGCTGGTGTTGTTCGAGCCGCCGGTCGTCGTCGACGACGTACGGCCGCCGCTGCCGTCCGACTACGTCGAGCAGTTGGACGCGTTCGTCGCCGAGGGGCGTCGCGACAAGGCCGCCGAGCTGTTCATGACCGCGGCCGCCATGATGCCCGCCGAAGCGATCCCGGGGATGAAGCAGTCGCCGTACTGGGCGCCGGTCGAGGAGATCGCGCACACGATCGCGTACGACGGCCGCATCATGGGGACCACGATGTCGGGCAACCCGCTGCCTGCGGACCGCTGGGCCGACGTGAAGGTACCCGTCCTGGTGCTGTACGGCGACAAGACCTGGCCCGCGCTGTCCGCCGGCGCCATTGCCGTGGCCAAGCACCTGCCGACCGCGACGTTGCGGGCGATCCCCGGCGAGAACCACGGGACCGAGGCGGCGACGCTAGCGCCGGTATTGCGGGAGTTCGCGGACTTGACCTGAAGCGCACTCCAGATTGTTGGATCATGCGCATGCTGAATCTTGCGCTGGGCGCGATGGAGTACGGGACGCGGATCGACGAAGAGACCTCGTTCCGGTTGCTGGATGCGTATGTGGACGCCGGCGGGGAGTGGATCGACACCGCGAACTGCTACGCGTTCTGGCAGGACCCGAGCGGACACGGTGGACAGAGCGAGGAGCTGCTCGGGCGGTGGTTCGCACAGCGGCCCGGTGTACGGGACCGGGTCAAGCTGGCAACCAAGGTCGGGTGCGAGCCGCTCTGGCCCGGTAGCTACCCCGAGCACGCGGAAGGCCTTGGCGCGAAGGCAATCGACGCTGCGCTCGAGACATCGCTCCGTCGTCTCGGTGTCGACCACATCGACCTCTACTGGGCGCACCGCGACGACAGGTCCACTCCGCAGGAGGAGACTGTCGCCGCGTTCGGCAAGCACGCCACGGCCGGCACCATCGGGCGCCTCGGGCTGTCGAACTACGCACTGTGGCGGGCCGAGCGGATGCGCGGCCTGGCGGGTGAGCTGGGTGTGATGGCGCCGAGTGCGCTGCAGCTGCGCTACTCGTACCTGCAGCCGCGGCCGTTCGTCCGTGACCACGCCCACGACCACCGCTTCGGCTGGATCACCGACGAGGTCCTCGACTACGCCCAGAACAACCCGGAGCAGCAGCTGTTCGCCTACAGCCCGCTGATGTCCGGCGCCTACGAGAACCGCGCCGACCGCCCCATCGACCCAGCCTTCGACCACCCCGGCACCACCCGCCGCCTAGAGGCCCTCACCGACCTCGCCACCACCCTCAACACCACCCGCTCCGCAGTAGTCCTCGCCTGGCTCACCGCAGGCACCCCCGCCATCACCCCCATCGTCGGCATCAGCACCCCCACCTACCTCACCACCGCCCTCGCCGCCGCCCACCTCACCCTCACGCCAGAACAACACCGCCAACTCGACGAGGTCTGGTAGTTCTGACCCTCCCGTTCGACCCGGGATCGGTGAGATGGTTTGTGGGTGGACAGGGATTCGTTCTGGGGTCTGGTCGAGGATGCGCGGGCCTCGGTGGATGACACCGTGGCCGATCCGGACGGGGTTGCGGACGCGCTGACCAAGGTGCTGGGTACGGCGGAGGCCGAGGAGATCGTCGGGTTCGGGACCGAGCTCGCGCGGTTGCAGGTCGAGTCGTTCCGCTGGGATCTGTGGGCGGCGGCGTACCTGATCAATTCCGGCGCTTCGGAGGACGGGTTCGACTCGTTCCGGGGCTGGCTGCTCGCCCAGGGCCGGGAGGTGTGGGAAGCGGCGCTGGCCGAACCGGACTCGCTCGCCGACGTCGTCGACGAGGACCGGCCGGAGGGGTTCGAAGGGTTCGACGGGGAAGGCATGCTGTACGTCGGCAGTCACGCCTACAAGAACCTGACAGGCGACGAGCCGGCGTACTGGAAGGCCGTCGACCGCGACGCCCCGGACACCCCGGATCTACCGGCAGGCAAAGAGATCGACTTCGACGACGAAGAGGACCTGGAAGCCCGCCTCCCGCGGCTGTCGGCGCTCTACCTGAACGTCTAGTCGCGTTCGCGCGAACGCGAAAGCCCTTCTCTCACAGCGGATTCGCGACGCATCGGCGATGATGCGCCGATTTGTTTCTCTCGAACAGGTGTTCTAATATGAGTTCATGACGACAATCGCGGTGGAGCCAGCTGGTGCGCTGATGCCGCCTGACGATTGGCCTGACCCTGAGAACCCACATCCTCCGCGTTATCTGGGCGAGGAGGATTGGTACGACGACCTGCCGCCGATGTCACGTGTGGATGGGCTGGAGTGGGAGCTGTGGGCCGGGGTCGAGCAGGACGAGGCCGAACGGGAGATGCTTCGGCTGAAGGCCCCGGCGTGGGTCTTCCTGCCGCCTGGTGCCGAACTGGCAGCGGCCTTGGAGGAGCTGCGGCCACAATGCGAGTCGCCGGTCGCGTTGATCGAGGCAATGAAAGCCGCGGCCCGCATGGAAGCCTGGGCCGCAGCCATCAAGACTGCCGCGATGGCGTCGTTCCACCGGCAACGTAAGGCCCAAGCGCGCGAGATCCCCCGCCCCACCCAGGTCGACTCCTCAGGCCGGCCGGTCGATCCGGAGCGGTCCTGGGCCGCCGAAGTAGGCGCTGCGCTGCGCCTGTCCACCAACACCGCGGTCCGGCAGATCAACACCGCACTCCATCTGACCGGAGCTCTGTCGGCCACCCATACCGCGCTGCGCTGTGGTGCCCTGCCCTTTGCCAAGGCGCTCGCCATCTCCGAGGCCACCCGCGCTCTCCCGGACGCGGCCGCGCAAGCCGTCGAGGCGCACGTGCTGCGCCGCGCCCCAGGCCAGACCCACGCCAACCTGAACGCATCTCTGCGCCGTCAGGTCGCCAAACACACCTCGTACGACGATGCGGAGCGGCATCGTGCCGCCGTCGCCGAACGCACCTGCAAGATCGTCCCGCTGGCCGATGGCATGGCCGGCCTGTGGGTCGTGCACACCGCCGACAAGATCCAGCAGATGTGGGTCGTCGTCCAAGCCATGGCCGACCTCGCCAAACGCGGCACCCCACAACCCACCACCACGACCACCACCACGACCACCACCACGACCGCCGCGACCGCCGCGACCGCCGCGAGCGACTCCACCGATGCCGCCAAGGCAGCAGCAACCAGCACCGCCCAGACAACAGCAACCAGTGCCGTCCCGCCAGCAGGAACTGGCGCCGTCTCGCCAGCAGCAGCCCACGCCGTCCCGGTCGAGGCTGCCGATGGGGCGCCGGCAGGAGCAACTGGTGGGACGTCGGCGAGCACCTCAGCCGGCCGAGCCACAGGTGAGTCGAGCAACGACGAGCGGACCGCGGAGCAGCGGCGGGCCGATGTGGTGGCCGATGTGTTCGAGTACATGCTGCACAACGGCCTCGACTGGCTCGGCCGCCGACTACCCGACCGTCACCGACGACGACCCCACATCGAAATCCTGATCCCGGTAACCACCCTCCTCGGGGTGGACGACAACCCCTGCGACCTGACCGGATACGGACCCGTACCGGCGGACATGGCGCGCCGGATCGCGCGTGACGGCACCTGGCGCCGACTACTCACCGACCCCGTCAAGGGCAGCGTTCTCGAGGCATCCACTCACCGCCACGACCCGGGCGCACTGGTCAGCGAGACTCTGCTGGCGCGCCATCCGGTCTGCGCCTGGCCCGGCTGCAACCGCGCCTCACGCGAATGCGACCGCGACCACGTCACACCGTTCGCACAATCCGGCCAGACAAGCCTGACCGGGATGGTGCCGTACTGCGAGTACCACCACGTCGTGAAAGACACCCCCGCCTGGGGCTGGACGAGCACCAGCCATCCCGACGGCTCCGTCACCCTCACCGCACCCACCGGCCACCGCTACACCACCGTCCCACCAGCCCGCGGCCCCGTCGCCCCAGAGGACGGCACACCCAAATCTCCCAGCAGTCCCCCGGGCGACCCGCCACCGTTCTGATCCACACCCAACACCTCGAGGGCAGCCTTCGAAGTCGACACCGACCTGGCATGAGCCAGCCCACGCTGCCTGCCGACACATCAGACCGGTTCGCCGACACATCAGACCGGTTCGCCTGCTCATCAGACCGGTTCGGCTGCTCATCAGACCGGTTCGGCTGCTCATCAGACCGGTTCGCCTGCTCATCAGACGGATGCGGCCGCGGATCACGCGACTCCGTCGGCGATCCGGCGCGTTCGCTGCGGATCAGGCGGGTGCCGTGGACCGGGCGTTCCCACCGGCTGTCCGTGCTCTACCTGAACGTCTAGGCCGGTTCGCCGCTCAGCCGTTCGATTGCGTTGCGGAGGCGGCGGCGCCACCCGGCGCGGCCGGCTTCCTCGTCGGCGGCTGCGAGGCTGACCAGGTGCTGGGCCGTTTCGAAGCCCTCGGCGGTCTGCGGCTCCACCTCTGTCAGGGCGGCTTGCGGTTCGGGGACCTGGCGACTGGTCCAGCCGAAGCCTTCCGGTACGAGCAGTTCGGGGACGAGTGTTTCGTGGCTGAGTGACGTTAGCTCGTTGTCACCGTTGCCGATGCTGAAGATCGTCGTGCCGCGTCGTCGTACGTCGCCGATGCGTTCCAGCAACGTGTCGGCTGGTGTGTCCTCGGCAACGACCAGCAGCGACTCGCCACGACCTGCGTCCTTGAGGCGGTCCAGGCCGATCGCCAGGTGCGGTGGTGCGTCCGGCGGGGGCGCCCAGCGGACCAGCGACGGCCGCAGGTCCTCAACGCCGGCTCGGTGCAGCTCGTCGTCCAGGTGCGCGGTCAGGTGCCAGGGCTCGTCATCGACCGGTCCGAACAGCATCAGGCCGCTGCGTCTGGTGGTGAAGCGTCGCAGCGCATAGCCGAACTCGGTGGTCCGGCTACCCAGCTCGGTGCCGCTCAGCATCTCCCGGAGGAGTGAGGCCCTGGTGAGATCCACACCTCCAACCTGACACATCCACCGGTCCAGCGCGAGCGGCATACTCGGCGTACGACGACGTGAAAGGACGGCTGCGAGTGACGTCACCGGCCTACAGGGAGCCCTACCCCGCCGTTCCCGAGAGCAGGTTGACGGAGTTGGAGGAGCAACTGGGCGCCCGGCTTCCTGAGCCCTATCGCGTGTACCTCGCCGCCCAGGACGGCGGTGCGCTCGAGGGCTACAACAACCACGGTATCGAGATCATCCTCGGGATCGGAGAGGTCCCCAAGTGGTCGAGCCTGTGGTACCTCCTCGGGCAGGAGCGCGACGTGATTCCCGGCGGCTGGATACCCGTGGGCACGGACGCCGGCGGTGGTCTTTTCCTGCTTGTCGTGACCGCTCAGGATCGAGGTTCCGTCTGGTACCAGAGCAGCGAACTGGAAGAGGACGACGACGGGGTCTCCCATCCCGTGGTGCGCGAGCGACTGGCGGACTCTTGGGATGAGTTTCTGGCGTCGATCGAGCCTGTCGAGGCCTAGAGGCGGTCGGCCTTCGACTGTAGGTAGTTGCGCTCCGGCATGCTTGTCGTGCGACGGGCCGCCAGGAGGTAGCTCTCCCGCGCCGCGGCCGTGTCGCCGGACATCTCGAGTAGATGCGCGCGGACAGCTTCGAGTCGGTGGTTCATGCGGTCGTCGGACTCGAGCGGCTCGAGTACGGCGAGGCCCTCCTTCGGGCCGACCGCCATGCCCACGGCTACCGCGTGGTTGAGCTTCACCATCGGGTTGTCGACCAGTTGCTCGAGTACGTCGTACAACGCGACGATCTGCCGCCAATCCGTGTCGTCAGCACGCTCCGCCGTGTCATGGACCGCGGCGATCGCCGCCTGGACCTGGTACGGCCCCAGCTGGGTCCGCGACAGCGCATCGCTCACCATCGCCTCCCCCTCGACGATGGCGGCGCGGTTCCACTTCGACCGGTCCTGCTCGGCCAGCGGGATCAGTGTCCCGTCCGCACCGGTCCGTGCCGCCCGTCGTGCGTCGGTCAGCAGCATCAGCGCCAGCAGCCCCGCCACCTCACCGTCGTCCGGCAGCAGCTTCCGCACACCACGCACCAGCCGGATCGCCTCGGTCGTCAGCTCCGCACTGTGCAACGACGTACCGGACGACGCCGTGTAGCCCTCGTTGAAGATCAGGTAGAGCACATGCAGTACGGCGCCCATCCGCTCGTCCCGCTCCGCCTCAGGCGGCATCTCGAACGAACTGCCCGCCTGCTTGATGCTTCGCTTCGCCCGGCTGATCCGCTGCGCCATGGTTGCCTCCGGCACCAGGAACGCGGCCGCGATCTGCGCGGTCGTCAGACCACCGACCGCACGCAGCGTCAGTGCGATCTGGGACGCCGCCGACAACGCCGGATGGCAGCAGAGGAACAGCAACGTCAGCGTGTCGTCCCGACCACCCGGGTCGTCGATCTCCGGGCCGGACGCAACGAACTCCTCCGGAGCGGCCAGTTGTGCCGCGTTCTCCTCACGTCGCCGCCTGGCCGACTCGCTGCGCAACAGGTCGGTGAGCCGGCGCGACCCGACCCGGATCAGCCAGCCACGCGGGTTGTCCGGCACGCCCTCGGTCGGCCACTGCTGCGCCGCCGCGAGCAGAGCCTCCTGGACCGCTTCCTCGGCCAGGTCGAAGTGACCGTAGTGCCGGACCAGCGCACTGAGCACCTGCGGCGCCTGCTCCCGCAGCAACAACTCGAAGCCCGTGCTCTGCCCGACTGTTCGCTCGCTACGCTCGCTCACATCTCCAGCCCAGACATGTCCATGACCGGTCGTACCTCCACGGCGACGTACTCCGCGTCCGGCATCCGGGCCGCGTACCCGATCGCCTGGTCGATGTTGTCGCACTCCACCAGGTAGAACCCGGCCAGGTGCTCCTTCGCCTCGGCGTACGGCCCGTCCGTCGTGGTCGTGGTGTCGTCACGCACCTGCACGGTCCGTGTGGTGATGGGGTCGGCCAGACCGGCCGCACTGACCAGCAGACCTTGCTCGGTCAGCTCCCGCGACAGCTCCTCGTGCGCTGTGGTCAGGCCGTCACGTTGCTCCGGAGACAGGCTCGCCCAGCTCTCGGCGTTGCTGTAGATCAGCAGCATGTACTTCACAGTCACCATCCTGTCCCGAGTGGAGGCCGCTGTGACCCCCAGTTAACAGGTACGTCGAAGCAGGTACGCCGCACTTCGACAGATCCGGAATGTCGAAATGCACCCGGTCGGCGCCGACGTCTCCCGCGAGTGACGCTCAGCCGGGGCGTCCCGCCGTACTGGAGATGACTGATGGTTTCGCATTCGAAGCGTTGGTTCGCGCTGGCGTTGCTCTGTCTGACCGGGTTCATGATCATCCTGGACGCGTCGATCGTGCTGGTCGCCGTGCCGTCGATCGAGCGTGACCTGACCTTCTCGACCGGTGGGGCGCAGTGGGTGCCCAGCGGGTACGGGCTGATGTTCGGCGGCCTCCTGCTGCTCGGCGGCCGGATCTCCGACCTGCTGGGGCGCCGGCGCGTCTTCATCACCGGACTGCTGCTGTTCGCCGGGTCCTCTCTTCTCTGTGGGCTCGCGTGGAGTGGGGACGCTCTGGTCCTCGCACGCGGGCTCCAGGGCGCGGCAGCCGCCGTACTGGCTCCGAGCGCGTTGTCGATCGTCATGACCACCTTCCCGTCCGGTCCGGATCGCAACAAGGCTCTGGGGATCTGGGGCGCGACCAGTGGGGTCGGCGGTACGGCGGGTTCGCTCGTCGGCGGACCTGTCACGGAAGGACTCGGCTGGCAGTGGATCTTCTTCATCAACGTGCCGGTCTGCGTACTGGTCGTCGTACTGGCGCCCGTACTGCTGCTGGACAGCCGCGGACCGGGACGCCGGGGGTTCGACGTGGCTGGCGCCGCCAGCGTCACCGCCGCACTGATGGTCCTCGTGTACGCCGTCATTGAGGCACCTGAGTCGTCGGCGACGCGGACCGTACTCCTGCTGCTCGCCTCCGCCGCTCTGTTCGTACTGTTCGTAGCAGTGGAGAAGCGGTCGGCTGCACCACTCGTACCGCTCCGGATCTTCCACTCGCGCGCACTGGTCGGCGGCAACCTCATCACGATCAGCTGGGGTCTAGCGGCGTTCGGACTCAACTTCGTCTACACGCAGTACGCACAGCTCGCACTGGGCGTGTCAGCGATCCGCTACGGCTTCATGTCCGCCGTACTCGCCGCAGCCGCTGTCGTTGCGTCCATCGTCGGTCAGCACCTCGTCACTCGAGTCGGACCGCGTCGGGTCGCCTTGGTGTCGCTGCTGATCGCAGGACTCGGTACGACGCTGATGACTCAGGTCACCGTGACCTCTGGGTACTTCGAGCTCGCCTTCTGGGGGCTGACGATCTTCGGCGCCGGTCTGGGCGCGGGTACGGTCGCCGGCTCGATCGCCTCGCTGAGCGACGTCGCGGGCGAGGACGCCGGAGTCGCGTCCGGCCTGCAGAACGCGAGCTTCCAGATCGGCGGTGCCGTCGGCGTGGCCGTGGTCTCCGCCGTCGCCACTGCCGGTACGTCGGGGGTCTCGCCGGCCGCCCTCACCCACGGCTATCGGATCGCGTTCGCGACGGTGTGGATCTTCCTCGTGATCGGCGTAGTCGGCTGCCTCCTCGTCAAACGACCGTTGGAGGTTCGGACGACCGGACGTGGGCACCGGACATCCGTGGCCGTCACCGTCAGGCGGCCCAGTTGAAGGAGGTTCCATGCTGGTCCTCGGACTGATTCTGCTGATCCTCGGGTTCGTGCTGAACATCTCGATCCTGTGGACCATCGGCATCGTGCTGCTCCTGGTCGGAGCGGTCCTGTGGCTTCTGGGAGCCACCGGCCGCGCGGTCGGCGGCCGAAGGCACTGGTACTGATCGACGCGAGCACAAGGACCCCGCGGATCCGTCCGCGGGGTTCTGTCGGCGCGGGTGGTTACCGTGTGGCCCATGAAGTACGTCGTGATGATCTTTCGGAGCGTCGACCGGGTGTGGACCGCGGACGACGACGCGGCCCTGGACCGCTTGATGCGGCTCGAACAGGAACTCGCCGAGTCCGGCGAGCTGGTCAGCTCGGAGGGACTGCGACCGCCGGAGGACGGCCGGATCGTGCAGATCCGGGACGGTCAGCAGGTGGTCACCGACGGCCCGTTCGGCGAGGCCAAGGAGCAACTGGCCGGGTTCTTCCTGGTCGACACGCTCGACGACCAACGCGCACAGGAGATCGCCGGCCGGGTTTCGGTCGCGGTCGCCGATCGGGTCGAGCTCCGCGGCACCCTGATCTCAGAGGGGATGCCAGACGAACTTCGGTGAGCGTTTCTGGGTGAAGGCCTCGATCCCTTCCGCGAGCTCACCCGAGGCGATCGTCTCGCGATACCGCCGTACGGCGGCCGCGTCCGCGTCCTCGCCCGCCAGCAGTGCGTTGACCGACTCCTTGGCCGAGCGGATCGTCAGCTGCGACCGCGACACCAGCGTGTCCGCGAACGCCTCGGCCGCCGCCATCGGGTCGTCCTCCACGCGGTCGACCAGGCCCTTCAGCTCGGCGCGATCCGCGGTCAGCAACTCACCGCTGAAGAGCAGGTACTTCGTGGTCGCGGGACCGACCAGGTCGAGCAGCACCTTGATCGCGGCGGGCGGGTAGACGACGCCGATCCGGGCCGGCGTCACGCCGAAGCTCGCGTCCCGGGCGGCGAACCGGAAGTCGCAGTTCACCGCGATCTCCAGGCCGCCGCCGATGCAGTGCCCGCGGACGACCGCGATCGTCGGCTTCGGGAACTCCCGCAACGCCGCCTGGGCCTGCAGGTTGGACGCCCGCAGCTCGTCCATCGGATCGGCCGGGTCGGCGCCTGAGATCAACTCCCGGATGTCGGCGCCGGCCGAGAAGCTCGCGCCGTCGCCGGTCACCAGCAGGACCTTGACCTCGTCGTCGCTCGCCAGGTCGGCGAGGAGCCCGGGCAGGGCCGCCCACATCGCGCGGGTGAGCGCGTTCCGCTTCGCCGCGCGATCGATCACCAGCCGCGCGACCGCCCCGCCCTCGATCCGAAATCCCACGCGGGCAGTCAACCAGCAACCGCCGCGGTTCCGCCGCGCCCTGGATCACATCTTCTTGGCGCGGCTGTTCTTCTTGGCATGGCTCTTCGCGCGGGCCATCCGGAACAGGTAGACCGGGGTCGGGGGGACCCAGCCGAGTTCCTTGGCCTGGCCGAGGTCGTCGCGGTTCGCCCAGTGCTCGACGACCAGGCCGTCCTCGATCCGCAGCCAGTGCGACTGGGTGGCCGCGAAGGTCCTGCCGGTCGGCGGGAACACCGTGTCCACCGAACCGTCGTCGGCGTACGTGACGAACGGCGCCACGTGGCGGCCCTTCATCGTGGAGTTCACCGCGACGAGGTTGCCATCAGCAACCACATGGTGAATCTCGTACGACAGGCCATCGAAGGCGGTGCGCAGCCACTGCGCGGTCGCGTAGAAGGCGGCCGGTCCCCGCGTCCGGCCACCCGGCGGGCCCACCACGTCCTCCAGGTTCCGCGCCTCCGGGTGGATCAGGGCGTCGAAGTCGGACCGTTCCCCGTCGGCCATGATCTGGATGCTGCGGACGGCGATGTCACCAGCCTGTGCTGTTGGATGCGGCGTCGTACTCATGAGCTCCCCCAATTAGATACAGTGTGACTGTACTCAAAAGGATCGGACCGGTGATGGCGGAAGTCAAGAGGAACTACGACGCGACCTCGCGCCGAGAGCGCGCCCGGCTGCGGCGGCGTGACGTCGTCGTCGCGGCACAGGAGCTGTTCGACGCGGACGGCTTCCAGGCGACCACGATCAGTGCCGTCGCCCGCCGCGCCGGCGTCTCACCGGAGAGCATCTACAAGGGCTTCGGCACCAAAGCGGCCCTCGCGAAGGCGGTCTTCGACTTCGTCATCGCCGGCGACGACGAGCCGGTCCCGATCGCGGAACGCCCCGAAACACTCGCGGTCCAGGCCGAACCCGACGTACGGCGGAAGGTCCGGCGGTACGTCGACGCCCTCGTGGAACGCCAGCAGCGGTCGGCACGGGTACAGATCCTGATCCGCGACGGGCGGCACGGCGACGAAACGCTCCGCGAGACCTGGCAGACGCTCCTCGACGAGCGGCTGCTCGGGATGACGATGTTCGGCCGCCACCTGGTCGAGACCGGCGACCTCCGCCCCGGCATCACCGTCGACGAGGTCGCCGACGTCCTGTGGACGTACATCTCCGTCGAGCTCTACGAGTTACTCGTCCTGCTCCGCGGCTGGACTCCGGAGCGTTACGGCGACCACCTGGCGACCGCGATCACGACGGCGATCTGCCGACCAAGCGTTTAATCTCGGAACGGTCACATCCGGATAGCGGGCAGATCACGCCTGCCGCCCGCCGGTGGATGTTCGTAATGCGTTAAGACGAGGGGCCGATTCGAACCGGCGCGGCGAAGTGTGCTTGACTCCTCCGGTCGATAACGTTTTGGTCTCGGCAGATTGGGTTCGACAAGTGGCTGCAGGACGGCATAGACAGGCGCGGCACCGGCAATCGCGCACCAAGATGATCCAGCCGGGTCTCGTGAAGGTAGCGATTCCGGGCGCGGCAGTGGCGATGGTTGCCACCGGTTCCGCCGCCGCACTTCCCAGCCAGCACGTTCAGCTCGACCCGTCGATCGCCAGCTCGTCCCTGCAGCTGTCGCGCGACGCCACGATCAGCCGGGACGCCCTGCGTCCGCCGATCAACCCCACGACGACCCCGTCCGCGGCACCCAAGCCCAAGGCGAGCCCGACGGCCAAGCACCTCAAGAAGCAGGCGCCGATCCCGAAGCCGACGTCGGCGAAGACCCGGGCGGCCGAGAAGATTGCCGCGGCACCGAAGGCCACCGGCACGAAGTACACCACCACCGACGTGAACCTCTGGTCGCTGCCGCTGACCGGCCTGCTGCTGGACGTGCTGCCGAAGGGCACCAAGGTCTCGGTCACCGGCAAGGTCGACGGCCTGTACGCCGAGGTCGTCAGCGACGGCAAGTCCCGCTGGGTGAAGGCGCAGTACCTGTCCGCCACCAAGCCGGTCGCCACTGTTTCCGGGGCGATCTCGCAGGCGGCCTGCAAGTCCGGTTCGGCGGTCGAGGACGGCCTGACCCAGGACGCGATCCGCGTGCACCGGGCGATCTGCGCGAAGTTCCCGGACATCTCGTCGTACGGCGGTCTGCGGTCCGGCGACAGCGGCTCGGAGCACTCCAGCGGCCGTGCGCTCGACATCATGGTCAGCGGTTCCGAGGGCCAGGAAGTCGCGGACTGGCTGAAGGCCAACTACAAGAAGCTCGGCGTCAGCCAGCTGATCTGGGAGCAGCACATCTGGACGGTCCAGCGCAGCAGCGAGGGCTGGCGCGCGATGGAGGACCGCGGCGGCGCGACCGCGAACCACTACGACCACGTGCACGTGAGCGTCTACGGGAACTCCGGCACGGTCTGAGGTCTTGTCTTGGAGAGCGGCCCGGGGCGGGGACCCGGGCCGCTTTTCTATGGCTTGATGTTGGCGTTCAGGTGGAAGAAGTTGGTCGGGTCGTAGGCCCGCTTCACCTCGCGCAGCCGCTGCAGTTCTGCGGCGCCGTACGCCGTCTCCGCCCGACCAGGGTCACCGAGGAAGTTCACGAAGGTCCGGCCCGACGTGGGTATTGCGACCTCGCGGTCGATGATCAGTGAGTACGGCGCCTCGCGGTGACCGATCGGTCCGGCGCCGGGACCCGGGTGGGCCATCGCGCCACCCCAGTGGCGGATCTCGACCGTCGCGTCCTCGAGTTCGGTGACGCCGTCGATCACCTCGTCGGTCAGCGTGTCCAGGAAGTCGAGATGGCGAGCGGGCGTGCCGCCCATCGCGGCGTCGGCGTACTCGATCGTCGTCAGCTCACCGGCGAGCCGCGGGCCGGCGACCTCGAACAGTGGCTTCAGCAGGTGTTCGGCCAGGTCGGCCGGGCCGGCGTACAGGACCTTGATCGCGACGGCGCGCTGCTCGGTGCCGGGGACGCGGGTCAGGACGACCGCGGTGCTGAGTTCGTTGGGGATCGCGGCGGTCCAGTCGCGGTACCGGCGGAGGATCTCGGCGGCGCGGTCGATGCCGTAGTACACGATGCCGGCGTGGACCTCGCGGACCGGGTACAGCCGGAACTCCAGCGAGGTGACGATGCCGAAGTTGCCGGTGCCGCCGCGGATCGCCCAGAACAGATCGGGGTGCTGCTCGGCGCTCGCGGTGACGGCGCGGCCGTCGGCGGTGACGACCTCGGCGCGGATCACGCTGTCGGCCGCGAACCCGTACTTGCGGGCCAGCCAGCCCACTCCGCCGCCGAGCGTGTACCCGGTGACGCCGACGTCGCGGTGCGACCCGGACAGCGGCGCGAGCCCGAACTGCCGCGCGGCGTCCAGCACCGCACCCCAGCGGGCACCCGGCGCGACCTTGGCGATCCGGCGCTCCGGGTCGATCAGTACGCCGGTCATCTGGGTGGTCTTCACCAGGATCCCGCCGTCAGCAGGCACCCGCGTGCCGTGTCCCGTCGCCTGCACGGCGATCGGTACGCCGTACTCGCGAGCGGTCCGCACCGCGGCCTGGACGTCGGTCCGCCCGTACGCCTCGGCGATGACGAGGGGACGCGAGTCCACCGACGGGATCACGGAACGCCGCTGCTCGTCGTACTCCGGCTCTCCGGGCAGCCGGACGGCGCCGTTGAAACCCGCCCCGAGCAGTCCCGCCACGAGGTCACTGGCAACCGCTGCAATCGCCTGCGTAGACATCTGATCCCGCTCCTTCGCCGTATCCGCTTCCTGCTCATACGTCGAAGGAGATCGCCGGGACTCGACACGTCCGCCAAACTTTTCTCGATGACTCACACGGTCGACATCTCCGGACAAACCCTCACCAAGCGCTACACATCCTGGGTGCGCGACGAGCCGGCCCGCGAATGGGCCGCCCTCGCCCTCCTGTCCCGAACGGCGCCCGACCTGACCCCGATCCCTCTCACGTCCTCCACGGCCGACCCTCCGTGGATCACGATGACCCTCATCCCCGGCCGCCCCCTCGAGGCCCCGCTCACCCAGACCACAGCTCTGGGCAACGCCCTCGAGACCCTCTGGTCAGCCCCCTTCGGCGACCTCCAGCCGATCGATCTCACCGCTCTGGTCGACCGCACCCGAGCCGGCCTCACCGCACTGGCCGACCGCGGCGACGTGATCGCGGACGCCGCCCGTACCTGGCTCGACAACGAGCCCCCCGACCTGAGCGTCGTACAAGACCCGGTTGTTGCGCACGGCGACCCCAACCTCGCCAACTACCTGTGGGACGGCGTTCAGGTTCGCATCGTCGACTTCGAGGACACTGGGTCGGGCGATCGCACGGTCGAGCTGGCGAACCTGGTCGAACACCTGTCCTGGCGGCAGGCCGACCCGACCCCGTTGGTACGCCGGTTCTCCGTCGACCCCGAACGCTTCCGGGCGGCGCGCTGCCTGTGGGCCGGGTTCTGGCTGACGCTGATCGGGCCTGGCGGGCCGAGCGCGCACCGCAATCCACCGGGGACCGCGGAGGCGCAGGCGCAGCGGGTGCTCAGGCTGGTAGCGGGATGACCTCGAGGCGGTCGAGGTCGGCGAGGATGTCGATCTCGGTGATCTTGCCGTCGGTCACGGTGATCGACATGACGCCCATCAAACGGTCGTTGACGATGGTGATCGCTCCGGGCAGCCCGTTGACCAGAGCCAGCTGGGTGTACGGCGCCATGCGGCTGAAGAGCAGTGCCTGCTCGACAACGGCCCGCGCACCGCGGACCAGCTTCGACACAGCCGGTCCGGCGAACTCCGCGGTCGCCGTGCCCGCGTCCGCGCGCAGCAGCACGTCCGGATCCAGCAGTGCCAGCAGCGCCTCGAAGTCGCCGCCCCGCGAGGCAGCCATGAACGCCTCGACGATGACCCGCTGCCTGCTGACGTCCCCATCACTGGCCGGCGCGCCCTGGACGCGCCGCCGCGCCCGGCTCGCCAGCTGACGGGTCGCGGCCGGCGACTTGTCCACAATCGTGGCGATCTCGTCGAATCCGACCCCGAACATGTCGTGCAGCACGAACGCCAGCCGCTCCGCCGGCGACAGCGTCTCCAGTACGACGAGCAACGCCAGCCCGATCGCGTCCGCCTGGACCGCTTCGTCCTCGGGCCCTGGCGCACCAATGATCGGATCCGGCACGTATGTGTCGAGGGAGTCCTCCCGCCGCGACTTGCGGCTGCGCAGCATGTCCAGACACACCCGCGACACCACCGTGGTCAGCCAGCCCGCCAGATTGCCGACGTCACTCACGTCGGTACGGCTCAGCCGCAGCCAGGCCTCCTGTACGGCGTCCTCGGCCTCGGGCAACGATCCGAGCATCCGGTACGCGACCGCACGCAGGTGCCCGCGGTTCTCCTCGAACCGCCGCGCCAGCTGCTCATGCTCGTTCACCGGTACCTCCTCAACGCCCTGACGGATCAGCCCACCATGATGTGACAAGCCAGCGGATCATAGGGGCATGACTGCCTTCGCGGACAACTTCGACGGGCCGGCCCTGGACCTCTCGGTCTGGTCGCCGCACTACCTGCCGCAGTGGAGCTCCCGCGCCGCCTCCGCTGCGACGTACCAGCTGGCCGACTCCTGCCTCACGCTGAGCATCCCCGTGGAGCAGGACCTGTGGTGCGCCGGCGACCACCACCCGGACCTGCGGGTCTCAGGGGTGCAGTCGGGCAACTACTCGGGTCCTGTCGGCAGCACGGTCGGCCAGCAGCCGTACCGTGACGGTCTGCTCGTCCAGGAAGAGCAGGAGCCGTTCTGGGGACTGACACCGGACAGTGGGTACGTCGAGCTCCGCGCCCGCGCCGACATCGCTCCAGGCTCCATGGTGTCGCTCTGGATGGTCGGGTTGGAGGACGAGCCCGACCGCTGCGGCGAGATCTGTGTGATGGAGGTGTTCGGCGACGCCTTGGCTCCCGGCTCCACTGCGGTGGGCATGGGGCTCAAGACCATCCGCGACCCCGCCGTACCGCAGGACTTCGAGGCGGTGCGGCTGCCGATCGACGTACGGGAGCTCCACACGTACGCGGTCGAATGGTCCGCCGGTACGGCGACGTTCTCCGTCGACGGCGCCGCGATCCGGAGTTGCGCGGGCGCGCCGACGTACCCGCTGCAGCTGATGCTCGCGGTCTTCGACTTCCCGGAGCAGTCCGGGCGGGACCACATCCCGAGCTTTGTCGTCGACCACATCCGGGTGCGCTAAGGTCGGTGGCATGTTCCAGCGCGCGAGTATGTGGTGGGCCGTCGACCTGACGGCCTGAATCCGCGCGTACCCACCCGGCCGTCTCCTGCGAGGCGGCCGTTGTCATGTTCTCCTCGTGGGCGACCAGCACCCTGAGGAATGCCGATGGCAACAACAACACTCCGGACGTGGTCCGGTCTGATCTCCGCGCTTCTGGCCGGCTCCGACCTGTCGACGGCGGACACCGGCTGGGCGATGGACCAACTGGTCCTGGGCGAGGCGTCGCCGTCCCAGATCTCCGGGTTCCTGATCGCCCTGCGCGCGAAAGGCGAGACCGCCGACGAGCTCAACGGGCTGGCCGACGTACTGCGTTCGCACGCGACACCGGTGCGGATCGGTGGACCGTTCGTGGACATCGTCGGCACAGGCGGCGACCGGACCGGCGCAGCGAACATCTCCACGATGGCAGCCGTGGTTGCCGCCGCTGCCGGTGTCACGGTGGTCAAACACGGTGGACGCGCCGCATCGTCGTCAGCAGCCGGTTCTGGCGACCTGGTCGAGCATCTGGGCGTTCCACTCGACCTGACCGCTGCGGACGCCGCCCGGATGGCTGCTGATGTCGGACTGACCTACCTGTTCGCTCCACGCTTCAACCCGGCCCTCCGGCAAGTTGCGGTGGTACGGCGTGAGCTGGCGGTCCCCACCGCGTTCAACGTGCTCGCACCGTTGCTGAACCCGGCTGACCCGCAGCACCAACTCGTTGGCGTAGCAAACCCGCGCATGCTGCCTGTGCTGGCCAGCGCCCTAGCTCGGCGTGGCCGGTCCGCGCTGGTCGCACGCGGCGACGACGGGCTCGACAAGCTCACCACTACTGGGTATTCGCGGCTCTGGGTAGTGCATGGCGGTTCTGCCTCGGAGGTGGTGTTCGACCCGCGTTCACTGGGCTTACGACCCTCGTCCCTGGCTGAGCTGCGTGGTGGCGATGCTGCATTCAACGGGCGGCAGTTGCGAGGACTGGTCGACGGAGCGCGCGGCCCGGTGCGGGACGTCGTACTGCTCAACGCTGCCGCGGCCCTGGCGACACTGTCACTGGAGGCCGGCCTGGACCAGCTGCCTGATTGCTTCGAGCGCTGTCAGGAGGCTGTGGACAGTGGCCGAGCAGCAGCTGTACTGGACCGCTGGGTGAACGCCTAGGCGAACCGCAGGATGGTGTCGGTCACCACCTGCGGTTCGCGGAGACTCGGGAAGTGGTCAACGCCAGGCAGCCAGACGAACTCGCAGCCGGGGATGCGTGCGAACGTGCCGCCGGCCACAGCTGCGAGGATCGGCCGGTCCTTGTCCCCAACCATGACGACAGACGGCGTTTGGATCTCGTGGAGCCGGTCGTAAACAGGAGGATCCGGCTTCAGGTACTCGCTCTGGTCAAACCACGCTGGAACAGACGCGCGCAGCTGGCTGACCGCAACCTCGTCAGCACCCGCCGCAGCCCAGTGGCGCAGCCCGAACTGCACCAACCCCTCCACATCCCGGTTCGCTTCCAGTACGGCGTACGCTGCGTCCAGCTCGGGCTCCTCGGGCATCGGGAAGCCGGGGACGCCCGGACACAACAGCACCAGGCCGCGGACCCGCTCCGGGTGGGCCAGCGCGAAGCTGAGCGCCGTACCGCCGCCCATCGAGCAGCCCACCAGCAGCACGTGCTCCAGGTTCAGCTGGTCCAAGACTGTTTCCAGGTCTTCGGTCAGCGAGAACTCTTGTGTCGGCCGCGGCGAACGCCCGTACCCGCGGACGTCGTACCGAAGGACCCGATGCCCGCTGAGCCCGGGCATCACGAGGTCCCACGCATGTGAGTCCCCGATGCCCGGATGCAGCAGGACTATCGGCACACCGTCGCCAGCGAGATGCTCAGCCCAAACGGTGTCCTGTCCAACCGGGATCGTCAGCTCCATGTCTTCAGCATGCCCGTCCGCCCGTACCAATGCCCGCCCGCTCGCAGGTGCTTGACGAAGGCTCTTTGCAGTGTGGTGTCCTGCGGGACGTTGTCGAGGTCCTCGTCGGTCAGCTGATCCTCAGGTACCGGTAGGTGCAGTCCTAGCCGCATCAGCTCGCGGTCACCCTCGGCCGGGTCCTCTGATGGCAGCTGCGGGAGGATGTCGAAGCGGCTCTGGAAACGCATGATGTTCGAGTCCGGGCGCAGGTACTCAGCCAACTGCGGGTCCAGCAGCCAGGAGTGACAGACGAGACCTGCGATCGGCTCCTCCGGGTACCAGCGCTTGAACGACTCAACCGCCGTAGCGACCGACTCCTCCGACTCCTGTGCGTCCAGCCGACCACTCGGTGGGATGTGGAGCGAGAGCACATAACCGGACACACCATCGCCCATGCCCAACTGGGTACGGGTGAACGCGTGCCGGCCGATCTCGTAGTCGGTACCGCGGAAGCGCAGCGGCGGACTCCACAGCGGCATCAGCCCGACACCAGCACAGCCGAAGATGTGCCGGTGCGTCTGCATCACCCCGCCCAGCGCCGCCACGGTAGACACGGTCACCGGCTCCGGCACACCCCGCTGCGCCTGCAGCTCACGCACGCGTTGCAGGTTGGCCAGCAACGCCCACGCCGCTGCGAACAGTCCCACCGGCGACGCATCGCCCGGCACCGCGGGCCAGCCTTTGAAACCAGTGGGAGGCAGTGCCAGATCCAGGTCCCGCTCGACCTCCCCTGCGAGCGCTGCAGTGATCGCCCACCATTCCGGGTCGCGGTCCGGGTCCGGACGCGCCGCCAGCATCGCGTCACGATCAGCCGGGTGCACACCGCAGTACGCCAGCAACTCCTCCGCGTCCTCGGGTAGCCGTAGGTCCGTCTTGCCGTCCAGACCCTCGAACCGCGTCTGGTCCCGCTTCGCGAAGCCCACTCGTTCCGCCGCACTCAGAACGTCCACAACCAGTTCCTTCCGCCGCGCTCGGTCATTCCCTCGACCTCACCACGGGCCGCAGGTCTCGTGCACGACTTTTGTGTCCGAGGTCACGGTTAGGCTCGCCGGGACATCTACCGAGGGAGTGGGAATGGCGAAGTTCGGGGAGTCCGATGACCTGGTCGGGGCCGAGTTCGTGGAGGCGAATCTGCGCGGCGCCCGGTTCGTCGAATCGGATCTGCGAGGTGTGGTGATGCGCGGCGTCGACATCCAGGGCGCGGACATCGACGCGCCGTGGATCGTCGAGCCCGGCGGCAGCCTGACGGTCAACGGTGTCGAGATCGCGGGGTATGTCGACGACGAGCTGAACCGCCGGTTCCCCGGCCGATCGGAGCGGCTGGCCAAGGATCCTGACGGTCTCCGCGCCGCCTGGGCCGCGGTCGAGCAGACCTGGGCCGCAGCGCTCGAGCGCGTCGCGAACATGCCCGCGGGCACGGCTGACGTCTCGGTCGGCGGCGAATGGTCGTTCGCCCAGACACTGCGGCACCTGGTCCACGCCATCGACCTCTGGCTCGGTCGCTCGGTCCTAGAACGGGAAGACTTCCACCCACTCGGCCTGAGCTACGGCGTAGCGGGCTCGACCGAGCACCCGCCGTACGCCGAGGTCCTCGAAGCCCACGCCAGCCGCTTCGGCATGGTCCGCGACCTCCTCGCCACAGTCACCCCGGCCGAACTGGACACACCCCGCAAGAACCCCCACAGCTCCTCCCCCGAAACCACAGGCTCCTGCCTACGCGTAATCCTCGGAGAAGGCTGGGAACACTACCGCTTCGCCACCCGAGACCTCGACACCCTCGACACCCACTGACACCACCCAGAACAGCGAAAGACTGAAGGAAGGCATATGCAAACTTCGGGCCGCTCAGGAGTGGAGCGCGCCGCCACCTACCTAACCGTCGCGATCTAACCCGTATGCCTCAACCGTCACGGGCAGGTCCCGAGGGCTGGAACACACGGGTGCTTGAACCAGCCGGACAGCCATGCTCCAGAGCTACGGCCTTGTGTTTTCGCAGCTCAGAGCAACCTTCGAGGCCACTTGAGCGGGGGTGTGGGATTCGAACCCACGATGACGGTCACCCGCCATGCGGGCCTTGAGTGGCGCAGCGCAGTGCGCGCCGAACTCGGGGTGCCGGACAAACGCAGCCGTCATGTCATGTCCTCAGACGGCTCGGAGAGCATCCTCCAAGCCGATCACCGTCTCTTCTCCGGGAAACCGCCGCCGCAACTCCTGGTCCAACTCGCTCGCGATCATCCGCAAGTGCACCTTGCTCTGCCGACCATCCTTCAGACCATCGACGCCGAGGCCGACAGCCTGCTCTAGGTCACCGTCGCGCCCGGCGACGAACGCCAACGTTAGCCTGCACTCAGCGATTCGCATCGGACTCAGCTCGGTACCGTCGGGCGCGATGTTGTCGCCGATGACGGACGTCGCGTACTCGCTCGCCTGGGCGTCGTCCTGTGCCATGCGGTGCACGTCCATCGCGTAGTAGTCCCACTTCGCCGGATCTACCTTGAAATGGTTGTCCGGCCGATCTGGGTACGGCAACTCACCGAGCAGGTGACGGCCAGACTCAAGCAGGGTCGACAACCCAGACTCACCGAGACGAGCCCTCGCTTTCGCCTCCTGGGCGATGAGCTGCACCTGAACACTGGTGCCCTGAGCAACTGCCTGCCCGCGCCTCGACGCGTCGACGGCCTGCCGGAACCTGCCCTGCGTCAGCGCGAACCACGCAGTCATCTCGTGCCCCCACCCAACAATCTCCGGGTGACCTGCCTCCGCCCCGAGCTGGGCGGCGGCCACGCGTGTGGACTCCGCAGCGGTCCCCATGCCGAGGTCGTACTCAACGCATCCCGCGAGCAGCGCGAGCCACCCGCCGGCCACCAGCAGGTCTGTATGCGCCCTGAGTCCAACGGGACGTCGCAGGAGGGTGCCGACGTACTGAAGCCAGTCGTGCGCCTCGTGGCGCAGTTCTAGCGCATCTCTGCGGTTGTACTGGCAGCACAACTCCTCGACGGTCGAGTGCAGCGCCTCGATGGTGTTCGGTGTCGTGTCCGACGACTGCAGCCGGGACACCAGCTCGGCTGTCTGCCATGGCGTGTCATTGAGCTTCGCGGTCGCATCGTGGCGGGCCGCCGCAATCAGCTCGCCCTTCGCCCGCAGAGCCGCGTCACACGCCCGTGCAATGTCGTCGGTCGCAGGCTTCCGGCCGTTCTCCACGTTCGACAGGTAGGACCGGCTGAAGTGCGTCGCGCGTGCCAGGTCGGCCAGCGACCACCCGCGATGGTCGCGGTACTCCCGGAGACGGCTCCCGAACGACATAACCCCAGTGTCACCCACGCTTTGTATCCCTGTCTCCCGATGCCGAGGGATACACGGGAATGATCGATCCGGCGCACCCACGTGGGTCATGATCCGGGCATGACCGAAACGACGCGGGGGCCAGAGAGGGATGCCGCCGGATGGCCACTCCTGCGGTCTGCACAGGAAATCGACTGCGACGGGAAGAACCCCACCACCGGCCGGAGCTGCACCCTTGGACACCACCAGGGCTACCACCGAGACGAGATCGGCGCAGAATGGCTGGACGACTGATGCGCCGACAAGTACGTCGCCCGCTCGATCGTCACTCGCCCTGGCGGCGCGGCTACGACGAAGGTTTCGATTGCGGGGTCTCGATGGCTGTCACCCAGGTTGACGATCTTCTGTCCGAGCGTTTCGGATCAACGATCGCCCGCAGCGAGGTGCAGGAACTTGCCACCCAGCTCCGCAGGGAGCTGTCCTAGGTCCGGTCAGGTCGGCATGTAAGACCGTGATTCCCCCGCCTTGCCGACCTGACCGCTCCACCTCTCGGTCGCGCAGTCGCTAAAGAGTCGCCGAGTGCTCGATGTCGGCTGCTACAAACGTCGCGAGCTTGCTTGCTGAGGAATCGTTCTGCCGCGCCATCGCACATTCCGTACGCGCTCGGGGACCGTTGAACTGCGCAAGACCTTTCCCCAGCGTCCAAGACACGTCACCTCCCGTGCCCCAGGAGAACCCGATCCATCGATCATGCATGTGCTGCATCGCGACGCGCTTCTTGACAATATCAAGCTTGATCTGAATCGCCTTTCTAGGCGTAGCAGCAAGAATCGATCGTAGCCGCGCCTCCACGTCGCGGGGCCCGAGAGTCGATCCATTAACCTGCATCCCCGAACTCGTCACCAGTCGAAGCTCTTGGACGTTATTCCGGTCCGCCAGGCGAATAAATCTCTGCAGGCCGGTCCGATTACTCCCGTTCGAGAAGAGGCGAAAGGCGTCTGAGATAGCATAGCGATCAATCACGAGGATCGTATCTGCTGCATGACAAAGCAGTCCGAATGCCTTGTCCATCTGCGTCGCGCAAGGTGTACCCTCCGCCATTCCCGACGCTTGTTCACGCCTCACCATATCCAAGAAAGAATTATGGAGAAGATCCTCCGGAATCTCCAGATCACCGCCGCAGGTCGAACACTGCACTGAAATTGCGGCAGCCAGCGCCAGACTGACCTGCGCCGGGCTGGAGCACTTTTGACATGGAAACGTTAGGCTCTGCACCAGACGGCACTTGATGAGCTCCGACCACTTACTCTGAACATCCAGCGGCATTTGCTGCAAGATGCCGACAAGTTCTTTCTGAGCGGCCACTGCTGGTTTCACAATTAGAGCGGTCTGCATTAGCTTTTCAGCTAACGAGCCCCAGACCTTGTAGTTCTGTTCGGGTTGCTCATCACCTAAGGAGACGACCCCCACCAACGCGAACATTCATCACACCCCTGCGAATAGGTCGTCCATGCGCTCATCGAAGAATCCCTCTGGCCATGGATCGACAAGACTCCCGTTATCAGAGATCCTCAGGGTCTGAACGAGGCGCTTCCCACGCGCGGCGCTGACGTAGTGGATCCCCAACTTCGCGGGAGTGAATCCCTTTACGGACCGTTCTCGCAAACGACGCTGCGCTCGGAGAAGCAAGTGCTCGGAGTGAGTCTCCACGAGAATCGTGTTGTTGTTCTCAACACTTGAGGCGATCAGCAAATCTGCGAGCCTGCTCTGCACTTTCGGATGCAGATGGATCTCAGGTTGCTCGACAAGGATAATCTTGTTGGTATTCCCGACGAGCTGAACAACGACCGGCAAGATCTGGGACAATCCGAAACCCACGTCGGCTGGGCTGACAGACACACCCGTCACTTTGTCTTTCAGAACCGCAATCGCAACGTCGCCAAGTGCATCTTCTGTGCCGTAGGCCTTCAGTTGCTCGACGGTAAGCTCATAGTTGATGTCAAGTGCGAGAAACGCGTCGTTCACTCTCTCGATGAGATCCTGCCGGCGCGCCAGGTGAAGAACAAGTCGCTCACCACGAACCCCGACACCCTCGACATTACTAGCTTCCGTCACGACTCTACGCGGGAACTCCCGCAATGGACCGACGTAGATCATTCGGCCCAACACTTCGAAAAGCTCGTATGCAAAATCGGTCTGCCACTGATACCAGCGGTATATCAGATTTTCGATCAGATCATCGCGGAACGAATCACCCTTGCTAGACTCACGCTTCTTAGGGCCGCGAATCAACGCCAGAGGCAAGACAGGGAACCAACCATGCAGGCTGAACTCCTGCCTCATGAGCCAATCACCTATAGATCTGCGGTAGCGAGATGGAAGGTCGTACGGGTTCTTATCTCGTTCCGCCCAACTATTTGCCCATATCTGAATCATCGACTGAGCGGAACTGCTGTCAGCCAGGCGAAGGATGCCGGGTTCTCCGGCATGATTAAACGACACGGCATTCTTCGCATCCGAGATTCGGACAGCAACTACATCCGGTTCCGGATCATCGCCCAGAATACCGAACGTGAGGGCGACCCGGATCTCGCCTGTGAAGAACATCGTTCCATGGTTGTCGGGTCGACGAACTTGATCACTAAGACCGAATTCAATTGTAAAGGGCCGCTTGGTCTCGTGGCGATGAACGAATGTTCGATACCCCCCGAGGTCGACGGAACTTCCGCGGAACTCTAGGACACCACGGTCAGCCCCGTATGCTCGTTGCGCACTCTGTTGCAGCAGGAGCAGCGCCTGAAAGATCGAGCTCTTACCTGATGAGTTGGCGCCGTATATCAGATTCAGGTTCTTCAAACCTATCTCTTGGCGCGCATCGAAGCCCTTGATTGAAGCAAAGGCTAGCGAGTCAATCTGCATACCGTTTCCTATCACGGAAGTGACGCGCTCGGAAGCGCGCGATTCGGTGGGCGTACGGCGTGGGTGGCCGATCGCGCATGCCGACTGCTAACTGAATCCTCCTCTGGTCGATCTCACGTGGCAGATTCGGGCGTGTCGCCGGGCGTTTGCTTGCAGAAGTTCGGCGCGCTGGAGGAGTAGTCCACGCCACGATGAACTCATCCGATGGCTGTTCGCGCACACCAGCGCGAGGTCACAAGGGCGCGTCGTTGTGCGGGAGATATGCAGCGGTAGGACGTGACGCACTTCGATGTTGCCCCGGCCCGCAAGGCTGTCCCAGGTGTCCCACTGTCGCAGAAGCGGTGCTGACCTGCGGATATGTCTGGGACGGCAGCAGACGAGGGCTGTCCCAGCTGTCCCGAGTCCAAGCCCCCCGTGTTTCAGCCCTCGCACGGCAGGACGGGCTGAAACACGGGGGGCGGCGGGGCTCAAGCAAGCGGCTTCGCCCACGCGGAGGGACGAAACTACCTCGTCCAGCGCGGGCACGATACGGGCACAGATGGCCGGATATGGCCGGTGTTGGTCGGACACAGTCACTGACGGCCGGACACGGTCCCGATCCGTCGCGGATGGTGTTTCCGCAGCTCAGCGCACGATTCTGCGCCGAGTTTGGCGGAGGGTGTGGGATTCGAACCCACGATGACGGTCACCCGCCATACCGGTTTTCAAGACCAGCGCACTCGGCCGCTATGCGAACCCTCCTGGCGGTTGTCGCCGCGGGTTGAGGATACCGGGTGGAAACCGAGTGCGGGGGTGGGGAGGGGCCGGTAGGGTCGGCGCAGCGGCGGGTTGCCGCGGAGGGTACGGACGGAGGTGGGAGCAATGTCTCGGTCGTTCGAGGGCATCGCACACGCCGGCCGGTCAGCGCGCTGACGCTCTGACCGGGCGAACCGGCCGGCTGGACAGCCGGCGTCCATCGCTTCGTCATGCCCTCAGGAGTTCCCATGCGTTCCCTCGGTGCGTACGCGTTCCCGTCCGAACTCGGACCTGATTTCCGCAAGATCTTCCCGGCCGCGATCATCTCCAACCTCGGCGACGGCGCCCTGATCGCCGCCGGCCCGTTGCTCGTCGCCTCCATCACCACCGAACCCGCGGCGGTCGGTGCCGCCGCGTTCGTGCAGCAACTGCCGTGGCTGCTCTTCGCTCTGTTCAGCGGCGTTCTCGTCGACCGGCTCGACCGCCGGCTGATGATCGTTGCCGCGGACACCTTTCGCGCGATCGTCCTGGCCGCGCTCGGTCTCGCCGTACTGCTCGACACTGCGCCGCTCTGGGCGGTCTACGTCGCACTGTTCCTCCTCGGTACGGCGGAAACGCTTGCAGATAACGCATCCGGCGCGCTGCTGGTGAGCGCCGTACCGAAGGACCACCTAGGCAAGGCCAACGCTCGACTGTTCGCCAGCGGCACCGTGCTGCAGCAGCTCGGCGGGCCTCCACTGGGCGCACTGCTGTTCGCTGCGGGCGCCGGCATTCCACTGGTCTTCAATGCCATCACCTTCGCCGCCGCAGCGACCCTGATCGCCCGCGTCGCCGTACGGCCGCCGCTGCCCGACCACACCAGTCGCTCAGCCGTACTGCACGAGGTGCGCGAGGGAGTCCGGTGGCTCTGGCACCACACCGGCGTACGGACGCTCGCTCTGTCGATCCTGGTCATGAACATCACCTTTTGCGCGGCCTTCGCGACCTGGGTGCTGTTCGCGCGCGAGCAGCTGGGACTGAGCGAGACACAGTTCGGTCTGCTCGTGTCGGTCGGTGCCGTGGGCGGTGTGCTCGGTATGCCGACGTACCACTTCCTGGAGCCACGCGTAGGGCCCGTGACCCTGCTCCGCGCCGGCCTGGTCATCGAGACGACGGTCCACCTCATACTGGCGCTCACCAAGAACCCATGGGTCGCCGGCGCGACCATGGCGGTGTTCGGGGTTCACGCGGTGGTGTGGGGCATCGTGTCGACTACAGCGCGTCAGCTGGCCACACCGGACGCTCTGATGGGCAGGGTGAACAGCGTGTACCTACTGGCCTCAGTAGGTGGCGCCGCGATCGGCTCCGCGCTTGGCGGCGTACTGGCGCAGCAGTACGGTCTGGCTGCACCGTTCGCGATCGCCTTCGTGGCAATGGTGGTGATGACAGCGGTCGCCTGGCGCCCCCTGCGGAACGTGTCGGTACGTCGAGTGCGCGCAACTGACTGAAATCGGATGGAATCGGCTGGCGAGCGCTTGCTACGGTTCGCCAGCCGCCGAAAAGACCCGATGGGAGCGCTCCGCCATGCCCGCAGCCGCGTCACTCGGCCTCCCGAACGTCCGCGGCCGGGTCCCACTCCTGGCCGGCCTGGCGATCGACTCGTTCGGTGGCGGCTGCGCCGGACCACTCCTGTTGCTGTTCTTCAACAAGGTCGCCGGCATCCCACTGGGGACCGCCGGCGTGATGCTGACCGTCGCGACCCTGTTCTCCATCGCGGCGCCCGCCGCAGTGGGTCTGGTGGTCGATCGCGTCGGTCCGCGGAACCTTGTCGTAGGTGCGCAGTTCGCTCAGGGTCTGGCGTTCACCGGCTTCTTCTTCGGGCGGTCGATGTGGCTGCTGTTTCTGTGTGCACTGGTCATGACAACCGGCCAGCGGGTGTTCTGGTCGGCGATCTTCAGCCTCCTCGCGGACGTCGCCGACGAGGGCGAGCGGGACAAGTGGTTCGGCCTGGGCGGGATGATGCAGGCCGGCGGCCTCGCTCTGGGCGCCCTGGTGGCCGGCTGGCTGCTGGCAATCGGCGGGGACGCACCGTTCCTGTTCGCGATGGCACTCAACGCGGTGACGTTCTACCTCGCCGGGCTGCTCCTCCTGCGGCTCCACCCGTCGCACCACGAGCGGACCAACCAGGACAGCGGCCCAGCGCCCTTGCTGCGCAAGGACAAGACGTTCCTTGCCTTGATCGGCGCCAACACCTTGCTGGCGCTCTGCACGATGATGCTCGGCGTCGGCGTACCGGTGTACGTCACTGAAGCGCTGACAGTGCCCAAGTGGCTGGTCGGCGTACTGATCGCGGCGACGGCCGTCGTGCTGGCGACCGGTCAGACGCTCGTCGTACGGCACACCGAGCAGCGGCGGCGTACGAACGTCATGGTGGTCGCTGGGATCACGTACGCCGTGTGGGCGTTGCTGATGGCGCTGCAGGTGCATATCGCGGCTGGGTGGGTCGTGCCGGTGCTGGTGCTCGCCACGGCCTGCTACGCGTTCGCCGACGTACTGCACGCGGCGACGAATAACGCCCTCTCGGCAGAGATCTCACCCGCGGTCGGCCGAGGGAAGTACTTGTCGTACTGGCAGTACTCGTTCACCTTCTCGAGCGTGCTGGCGCCGGCGTTCTTCGCGCAGCTGTTCGAGGTGCATCACGAGCTGCCGTGGGTGGCGCTCGCGGCGCTCGCACTGGTGGCGAGTCTGACGATCTACATCCTCGCCCGGGTAGCTCCCCGGCTCAGCTCCGAGCGCATCTGAGCGGTCGGTTCCTGATCTGTCAGGATGCGTTGCATCCGATCGAACATCTGTTCTAATGTTGGCACAGTTCGCGGTTCTCCACCGGGATTGTCCGACGGACCGAGCCTGCCACCTCCGATGTGGACGGCCCGGAGGACACCGCCGCCCGGGTTGTGAGGACCCGGGCTGTGGAGAGTCCGCACTACTACCCATCGTGGTACAAGCTGGAGCGAGGTGATCACGCGACGAGAGGACAGCAGATGCTGCTGGAACACCGCGGCCGTCGACCGGTCGTGCCCGAATCCGCGTATGTCGCTCCATCGGCCGTACTCTGCGGCGCCGTCGTCCTCGGCGAAGGCAGCAGGGTTCTGCACGGTGCGGTGCTGACAGCGGAGAACGGCGAGATCCGGCTCGGTGAGAACAGTGTGGTGATGGAGAACGCCCTGGTGCGCGGCCGGGCCGATCATCCCGCGCTCATCGGCGACGCGGTCCTGGTAGGTCCCCATGCACATGTCAACGGCGCCACGGTCGAGGACGAAGTCTTCATCGCCACGGGCGCCGCGTTGTTCCCAGGTTCTGTCGCCGGCGCAGGCGCGGAGCTCCGGATCAACAGCGTGCTGCACGTGAACTCGCGGCTGGAAGCAGGCACGGTCCTCCCGATCGGATGGATCGCCGTCGGCGACCCCGCCCAGCTCTTCTCCCCCGACCGGCACGAGGAGCTGTGGCAGATCCAGCGCGACCTGGACTTCCCGGGCACGGTGTACGGCGTCCCTCGCGGTACGCCGATGCGCGACATCATGGCGCGCCAGTCAGCGTTCTACGGCGAACACGCTGCGGACCGCCCGGTGGACCCGACCTGACCCGTCAGGCTGGGGTCAGGTTGTGGAGTTCGAAGCGGCGGATCTGGGCGGGGGAGGAACCTGCGCAGGTCAGGCGGGCGTCGACGGTGTCTAGGTGGGCCGAGACTTCGACGGTGATCAGGCCGTTGGTGGATGCGAGGAGGATTCGCCAGCGGTGCTCGGCGAGAACTGCAACGGTGTGCGGGAGGAGGTTGTCGACCGCGGGTGAGTGACCGGCGGCGCGGGCGAAGTGCTGGGCGGCTTGGACGGGCGGGATGAACGCACCCGATCCACGGAGGAGATCGGGTACGACGGCGCGCTCGTCGTACTGCTTGGCGAGTTCGACGGCTCGGGCTGGTGTGACCTGCCCGTAGAACAGGCTGTGCGGGAGTAGGACGACGTTTGCGGCGAAGCGGTCACCGCCGATGTGGCTGCATTCCCAGGTGCGTTCTGGGTAGGCGGCGGTGAGGGTGGCCGCGACCGGGCGTCCGCGGACGGCGCAGCAGGCGTCGTGTCGTCCGTGGGTGCACACGAGGTAGACCGGCGCGGTGCTCACCTGCCCGGTGTCGTTGCCTGCGAGGACCTCGAGTAGGTGTTCGTCGGTCGGTAGGTCGCCCCAGCGGACCAGTTCGCGCCCGGGGCGGCAGTCCACCAGTCCCCACCGCCGAGGGCCGCTCCGATCAACACGGCCGAACCGGCGGATCAGCACCGGCCGAATCCCCAGCTCACGACATCTCCGCGCAACCACCTCACCCAGATCAGATGAGCCGCGCCGGAGGGCGGTTAGGGCCTGGCGGGGCCAGGGGGTGCGGGATTCGATGAGGAGCCAGCGTTCGGCGGGTGGGGCGGTTGCGGTCAGGGAGTCGTGACGGAGGTCGGCTTGTGCTGCGCAGCCGGTCTCCGGGCGGTATCTGACGTCACCGAGGTCCACGCCACCTCACGATACGGTTGCCGACTTCAACTACCGATGGTCACTGCGCGGTGGCGACTACGACTGCCTCCGTGAGCAGGCGGCGGACGAGGACGAGTTGGTCGGCGTCGTCGAGGCCGGGGAGGTTTCCTACCTTGCAGTCGGCGCCTGAGACGAGTTCTGTGACGGCTGCGGTCGTGGCCGGCGGGAAGGTGATGGTTCGGTCGGGGAGTTGGAGGACGAGCGGGTCGCCGGGGACGAGGCGGCAGCGGAGGCCGGCGCGCAGGCGGACCGTCGTACCGACGGCCAGAGAGGTGATGGACGCGGCGTGCGCCAGCGGTGGGAGCGGAGCTGGGCGGTTGCTGGACCAGGTACGGCGCCTGAGACGGTCGGCCAGTGCCTCCGGGGTCGCCGTGCGGAGCTCGTGCGTGAAGAGTTCGACCACCTGCGGCAGGACCTGGGCTAGCTGCTCTGGGTCGCCAGGGTCGAAGCCGAGAGGCAGGGCGGTCCGCAGAGACACTTGATCCGCAGCCAGTGCGGCCAACTCCTGGACGAGCAGGTAGCGCGTCAGGGTGTGGAGTCCGACGGTCAGGTGTGCGCTCACGCCACCTAGTGCTTTGGCCGAGTGCAGGAAACCGCGGGGCACGTACAGCGCATCGCCGGGCCGCAGTACCTCGTCGATCACCGGTGCCTGATCGCGTGCCGCTTCACCAACAGCCTGCGCGTGGTCGGTCCACGGCTGGTTGCGGAGCGGGTCCAGATGGACCGGCTCGTGCACGGTCCAGTGCTTCTCGCCGGCTACTTGCAGTACGAACACGTCGTGTACGTCGTAGTGCGCGGAGAACCCCTGCGACTCGGCCGGAGTGATGTAGGCGTTGATCTGCACCGGATGACCCGCGTCTGCGGACAACTGGGTGGAGAAGTCGACCAAGGCCGGCCAGGTTCGGTGCAGGGCCTGCAGTACTACGGTGTGCCCGCTGGCGAACAGCGCGGCTACTTTGTCGTCACGGACCTGGTCCGCGATCTCGGCGCCGGCACCGGCTGGTCCGGTGAACTGGCTGTCTCCGACCACCGACCCGTTCTTTGCGATCCGGAGGAACGGGGTCCGTAGGCCGCGGCGGGACAGGAGTTCGTCGACGGCGTCGAGGCTGAACAGGTCGTCGTACGGCGCGGGGAGGTCGGGGCCGTGGGACAGGAGTGCTCGCGAACCCCAGTAGGTGTTCGCGAACTCGTCCAGATCCCCCGCCACACAGCGCCGGAGTGCCGGGCGGTCGTCTCGCAACTGCTCACCGCCATCGGCCGACGACTGCTCGGCCGGATGGTTGTTCTGCGGGAACGGCCCGGCCTCCGGCACGGTGGTCACCAGCTTCCGGAGTTCCCGCCGGCGCCACCGTCTGCACCGCCATCTGCCCCACCATCAGAGCCACCCGCAGAGCCACCCTCGGATCCACCAGAACCCGAGCCTTCACCACCGGCGCCACCATCAGCACCGCCGTCGGTCCCGCTGGGGTTCGCACCGCCGTCCGCAGTGCCTTCGCCGCCCTCAGACCCACCAGACCCCGAGCCCTCGCCGTACCCGCCGGCACCGCCGTCAGCACCACCGTCGGTCCCGCCTGCGTTCGCGCCGCCGTCCGCAGTGCCTTCGCCGTAGTTTCCGGCGCCGCCGTCAGCTCCGCCGTCGGTTCCGCTGGGGTTCGCACCGCCGTCCGCGGTACCTTCGCCGGCCCCGCCCGCGCCGCCATCGGCTCCACCATCCGCGCCGCCGTCCGACGACTCCCCGCCGTACCCGGAACCCCCGCCGCCGGGAGCAGCAGTCGAGCCGCCCGCCGTGGTGTCGTTACCTTCGCCCGAGCCTCCGTACTCGCCGGTGCCACCTACGGACGAAGTGTTCATGTCGTCATCGTTGAGACCCATTGTGCTGCTCCCTTCGCGAACGGCCAGAAGTTGCCCGGGGCATACCACCGGGGGCACTGGCCATCCTGTGCGCAAACTGGACCTCAGCTAAACCCCTCGCGCGTTACAGCGCCAACTCGATTGCGCGGCAGCAGATCCGCCAGCACCTTCACGAACCCGTCGGTCACGTCCTCAGGCCGTACGGCGACCCGCAACCAGTCCGGCCCGAGACCCGGGAACGTGTCCCCGCGCCGGACCGCAAACCCCTGTGTACGCAGGGATTCCCGCACCTCCGCCGCCCCCGGCACATGCACGAGGACGAACGGCGCGCGCGCCACGCCGTACGTCGAAAGTCCGTTCACTGTTCCGAGACTGTCAAGCAGATGGACACGGTGGCGTTCGATGTCGAGGGCAGCCTGAGTCGCTTCCGCGACGGCACGCTCGTTGCTGCAGGCAATTGCTGCCGCGAGTGCAGGAGTGGACACCGGCCAGTGCGGCTGGACCGCGGCCAGTTGCTCGATCAGACCCGCGCCGGCGATGACGTACCCGACCCGCAAACCGGCGAGTCCCCAGGTCTTCGTCAGGCTCCGCACCACCACGAGCCCGGGGATGGACGCGCCGGCGAGCGACTCAGGCTCACCGGGTACGGCGTCCATGAACGCCTCGTCGACGACCAGGATCCGATCGGGTCGCGCCAGTTCGCGCAGGTCGTCGGCGCGGTGCAGCACCGACGTCGGGTTGGTGGGATTACCGATGACAACGAGATCAGCGTCAGCCGGTACGGCGGACGGGTCCAGCGTGAACCCGTCCTCGGGCCGCAGGATCACCCGGTCGACCAGGTGGCCGGCCGAACGCAACGCCGCCTCGGGCTCGGTGAACTGTGGATGCACCACGACCGGGTGCCGCGGCCGGAACGCCCGTGCGACCAGGACGAACGCCTCTGCCGCCCCCGCGGTCAACAGCACCCGCTCCGGCGCGACACCGTGCCGGTGTGCGACCGCGGCAACGGCCGCGTCCTGCCGTGGGTACGCCGCCAGATCGGTCAGGCTCGCCGTGATCGCGTCCAGCAACCAGGGCGGGGGTGTGCCCGCGCGGACGTTGACGGCGAGGTCGACCAGCCCCTCACCGACCTCGAGATCGCCGTGATGCTCCAGATCAAACCCATCCGCCACGCCCAGGAGGCTAACGGGTCAGCGACTCTTACGGACCGCCCGGTCCGCGCACTGGTCAGCAGAGCGTGACTCAGCTGGGCGTGACTGAGTACCGCCGGTTCCGCAGGGAGGGGTTGCGCTTGCGTACGTCGGCCAGCCGCTCAGCGGAGATCTCAGCGAACGCACGTCCGTCTGCCTCACCCACGGACGCCAGTGCGATGCCCTGCGGGTCGATGACCTGGCTGAGACCGCAGTACTTCTTGCCGTTCTGGGCGGCCGCTGCGACGTAGCAGGTGTTCTCCACGGCTCGGGCGGTGAGCAGCGTGGTCCAGTGGTGCTCTTTGAGCGGTCCGCGGACCCAGGCGGCCGGAACGACCAGTACCTCGGCTCCAGCGTCGATGAGGGCGCGGGAGAGTTCTGGGAAGCGCAGGTCGTAGCAGGTCATCAGACCGACCGAGTGGTCGCCGATCTGGACTACGACAGGGGCTACGTCACCAGGTGTCAGCTGGTCGGACTCCTTGTACCCGAAGGCGTCGTACAGGTGGATCTTGCGGTAGGCGCCGAGCAGTACGCCGTCAGCGCCGACAGCCAGGAGTGTGTTGTAGGGACGGCGCTCGTCACAGCTGCGTTCGAACATCCCCGCCACGATCGCCACGCTGTGCTCGACCGCAGCCTTCCGGAGGGTCGTCACGAACTCGCCGTCCAGCGCCTCGGCAGCCTCCGCCACCGACTCCCCCTCGACCGCGAAGTCGGACATCATCGCTTCCGGCAGCACGACCAGGTCCGGCCCGCCCTGCGCGGCCTCCGCGACCAGACGGCTGACCGCGTCCCGGTTGGCAGCCTTGTCATAGCTACTGGCGGTCTGCACCACGGCAATCCTCATCTCCCCATGGTGCCGCAGAACCCAACAACTTGAACCTCACACGACGTGAGGACCTACCGTCGATCCGCACGCAGCTCGAGCTGGTTGAGGAGCAGCTGGCGGCGGCAAGCCGGGTCAGGGCCCGGAGGAGCTCGAGAGGATGCGTCAGGCACGAGAGGCGCTGCTTCCGAAGAGTTGAGAGACTGCGTGAGTGGAGTTTGACGCGGTGGTGCTGGCGGGGGGCGGGTCCACTCGGTTCGGTGGGGTGGACAAGGCGATGCTCGTGCTGGACGGGATGTCGTTGCTGGATCGGGTGTTGACGGCGACGGCGGGAGCCGCCTCGACGGTGGTGGTGGGGCCGGTGCGTAAGACGTACCGGGACGTGGACTGGACGGTGGAGGACCCGCCGTCGGGTGGGCCGGTGGCGGGGCTGGCGGCTGGGCTGACGTTTGGGACGGCGTCGGTGGTCGTGGTGGTGAGCTGTGATCTGCCGTGGATCACCGAGGAGGACGTGACGGCGCTTGTTGCGGGGCTTGGGGACCGCGACGGGTTCGGGCTGCGTGACACGGACGGGCAGGAGCAGCAGCTCGCGGCCGCGTACCGGCGTACTGCGTTGGCGCAGGCGATCCAGGACGTCGGCGATCCGAGGGACAAGTCGGTACGCCGGACGCTTGCCGGGCTCGACCTCGCGTGGACCGACCCGACCCACGCAGGCAACGACGTCGACACCTGGTCGGACCTGGACGACTGAAACCGACCGAAAATCGCTGGACGCAGTTCGTAGGTTCGACGCATGGATGTCGCGCAGCTGGTGAGAGACGTCGTCGGACGAGATGTCGGTGAGGTCGTGGAGCGCACCGGCGGGCAGTTGAGCACCGTGTACGAGGTGCGCACGTCCGCGGACCCGGTGATCGTCAAGGTCTACGCGCCGGAGTGGCTCTGGAAGCAGGCCAAGGAAGTGCACGTCTACGGGATGCTGGAACAAGAGCTCGCCGGCTCGATCCCACGGGTGATGCATGTCGGCGACGGCGTGACGATGCTGTCGAAGATCGACGGTGTTCCGCTGTCCGAGGCCGAGCCGCCGGACTGGCGGGCGATGTACGTGCAACTCGGGGACCTGTTGCGGCGCGTTCACCGCATCCCGCAACCGGAGTACGGCTATCTGACCGATCAGATCCTCGACCCGTTGCCGGACAACGACCAGTACATGCGACGGCAGTTCGCGAAGAAGCTGCACGAGTTCGAGCAGCTGGGCGGGGACCTCGAGCTGCACGCGAAGATCACCGCGCACGTCGAGCAGAACAAGCACCTGTTCGCGGACAACACAGCAGCTGCCTTGTGCCACAACGACTTCCACGAGGGCAACATCCTCGTGGACCCGACGACCTGGCGCGTGAACGGGTTCATCGACGTGGAGAACGCGATCGCCGCCGATCCGCTCATCGACCTGGCGAAGACGATCCAGTACTCCGCCCACGACAACCCGGAGAAGCTCGCCGGCCTCACCGACGGGTACGGCGCCGTACCCGCGGACCGGATCGACCTCTACCGGCTCTATCACTCGCTCGAACTATGGGACTGGTTCCAGTCGATAGGCGAGACCACTTACCTCGACTCGATCGCGCAGGACCTGGCAAAACTGGTCGAGCGCTGAGTCGAGCGCTGAGGGTAGGTTGGGCAGCATGCGAGCTGTCGTGGTGGATGGTGCCGGCGGAATCGACGTTCTCGGGATCGGCCAGATCCCGGACCCGGAACCGGCCGTCGACGAGGTCGTCATCGACGTCGTCGCCGCCGGCGTGAACCGCGCCGACCTGCTCCAGCGCCAGGGCTTCTACCCGCCTCCGCCGGGCGCTCCCGGCACGATCGGCCTCGAGGTGTCCGGCCGGATCGCCGCGGTCGGCGCCGAGGTCGAGGGCTGGTCGGTCGGCGACGAGTGCTGCGCGCTGCTCGCCGGCGGCGGGTACGCCGAGAAGGTCGTCGTACCCGCTCCGCAGGTGATGCCCGTACCGGACGGTCTCGACCTGGTCAGTGCGGCCGCGCTGCCCGAGGTGGTCGCGACCGTCTGGTCGAACATCTTCATGACCGCGCATCTCAAGGCGGGCGAGACGCTGCTCGTGCACGGCGGCTCGTCCGGGATCGGCTCGATGGCGATCCAGCTCGGCGTGGCGCACGGGGCGCGGGTGCTGACCACGGTCGGCACCAAGGAGAAGATGGAGTTCTGCACCCGGCTCGGCGCGGACGTCGCGATCAACTACAAGGATGCCGAGTGGGCGTCCGTGGTCAGCGAGGCGACGAAGGGCGCGGGCGCCGACGTGATCCTCGACATCATGGGCGCGAAGTACCTGACCGACAACGTGAAGTCGCTCGCGTACGACGGGCGGCTCGTGGTGATCGGGATGCAGGGCGGCGCCAAGGGCGAACTGGACCTCGGGCGGCTGCTCAGCCGCCGCGGTTCGGTGATCGCCACCGGCCTGCGATCCCGTTCGGTGGCGGACAAGGGCCGGATCATCGCCGAGGTCGTCGGCCACGTCTGGCCGCTGATCGCGGAGCGGAAGGTCCTCCCGGTCGTGCACTCCACGTTCCCGCTCGCCGAGGTCGCGAAGGCGCACGAGACGCTGGAGCAGTCCACCCAACTCGGCAAGGTCCTCCTCACTCTGTAGGACGTCTGTAGGCAAGTTGGCTGCGACCCATTCCGGGTCGGGTTCGACCAGCTGGATCACGTCGATCCAGGTGCCGGCCGGGTCGCGGACGAAGAAGTGCCGCTGACCGAAGACCTCCGTCTTCGGCTCGCCCTCCAGCTGTACGCCGCCCTCGCGCAACGCGGCGGCGATCTTGTCGGCGTCGTCGACGACGAAGCCGAAGACGTTGCTGCTCTCGGTCTGCGCCGACACCGCTGCCGGAATCGTCGGGTGGCCGCGCTCCATGATCGCGAGCTCCCAGTCCGCCGTGCCGCGGCGGACCGTGATGAACCAGCCGAGATCGATCCCGACCTGCAGGTCGAGGTACTGCGTGTAGAAGGCGGCGACGTCCGCGGGACGGTCGGTCACCACGGTCGCGCCGAAGGCTGCGGGTTGCATACGCTCTCCTGACTACTACAGCTGTTGTTGTTGTGTACGACAGTTGTAGTGGAACTCTGCTAGCCTTGTCAACATGCCCCGGAATCCGGAACGCCGTACCCAACTGGCCGACGCGGGCCTCGCCGTGCTCGCGGAGGCCGGCGCCCGTGGCCTGACCCACCGAGCCGTCGACGCCGCCGCCGGACTCCCGGCCGGTACGGCGTCCAACTACTTCAAGACCCGCGACGCACTGCTCGGCGCGCTTGGCGAGCGGATCTTCGAGCGCCTCGCCCCGGACGAGGCCGTCCTGGCACCGCTCGCAGCGCGCGAGCCGAGCCTCGAACTGATGACGGACTACGTGCACTACATCGTCGAGCGCCTGCTCGGCCGGCCGGAACTCACGCTCGCGCTCCTCGAGCTCCGCCTCGAAGCGGCCCGCCGCCCCGGCCTGCACGAGATCCTGTCGCGCACGCTCCGCCAGGGCTTCGACGCCGACGTCGCCTTCAACGCGAACGCCGGCCTGCCGGGCGGCGCCGAGGAGATCCGCCTGCTGCATTTCGCCATCGACGGCCTGGTCCTCGACCAGTTGACCCCCGGTACCGGACATCCGTACGACGTGGAGGCGATCACCGCCCGCCTGGTCCGCCGCCTGACCCGGGAGGATTGACGGCCGCATACTCGGTATGCATACTCAGTATCTATGTCGATCAAGCATGGATTGCTGGCGCTGCTGCAGGACGAACCGAAGTACGGCTATCAGCTGCGCGGTGAGTTCGAGGCCGCCACCGGGGCGACCTGGCCGCTGAACATCGGGCAGGTCTACACCACGCTCACCCGCCTCGAGCGGGACGGATTCGTGCTGGCGGGCGCGACCGACGAGGGCGGCCGGTCGCGCTACGAGATCACCGACGCCGGGCGAACCGAACTGTCGAACTGGTTCCAGACGCCAGTCACCCGGGAGTCGCGTCCGCGGGACGAGCTCGCAATCAAGCTCGCCCTGGCGCTCGCGGTGCCGGGCGTGGACGTCAGCGCCGTCGTCCAGCGGCAGCGGATGTCGACGATGCAGTCGCTGCAGGAACTCACCCGGCAGAAGCGCAACAGCGCGGAGGGGGAGATCTCCTGGCAGTTGGTCATCGAATCGATGATCTTCGGCGCCGAGGCGGAGATCCGCTGGCTCGATCACTGCGAGGCGATGCTGTTACGCCACCGCGGCAAACCACGGCCCGCTCCCCAGACGTACGACGTACCGGCCGAGCAGGAGGCCCGCTCATGATCTTGGACATTCGCCGGCTGACGCGGACGCACGGTGAGGGTGAGCAGGCCGTGCATGCGCTAAGGGGAGTGGATCTGGCTGTTGCGCCGGGCGAACTCGTCGCCGTGATGGGACCGTCCGGGTCCGGTAAGTCGACATTGCTCACCTGCGCCGGCGGTCTCGACCAGCCGACCGCGGGCGAAGTACTTGTCGACGGCAACGATCTCACCACGCTCAGCCGGAACGCCGTGGCGGCGCTGCGTCGGCGTCGGATCGGGTACGTGTTCCAGGACTTCAACCTGATCCCGGCGCTGACCGCGGCCGAGAACGTCGCACTGCCGCTGGAACTGGACGGCACCCGCAGCCGGTCGGCCTACAAGTACGCCGTCACCGCCCTGCAGGAGGTAGGAATCGAGGAACTCGCCGACCGCTTCCCCGACGACATGTCCGGTGGCCAAAGGCAACGAGTGGCGATCGCCCGCGCGATCGTCGGCGAGCGCCGCCTGCTGCTCGCGGACGAACCGACCGGCGCGCTCGACTCCGACACCGGCGAGGCCGTACTGCGGCTGCTCCGGGACCGCTGCGACCAGCACAGCATCGGCGGGGTTCTCGTCACCCACGACGCGCGCCACGCCGCCTGGGCGGACCGCGTGGTCTACCTGCGCGACGGCGTACTGGTGGGTCAGGCGGGGCCGCTGCCGGATGCGGATGCGTTGCTGCAGGAGAGCCGCTGATGGGCAAGTGGGCCGCGCCGCTGCGGATCGCGCGGCGTACGGCGCGAAGATCGATCGGCCGCACGTTGCTCGTGGCGGCCTTGATCGGGCTGCCCGTGCTGGCCGCGACGTGGCTGGGAATCGTACTGAAATCCGCGAGTCCGAGCGGCGAAACGCTGGCCGCCAACACGATCGGCCGCGCGGACGGCCGCCTCGATGTCACGCAGTACGGCAAGCTGCAGATCCCGCCGGGCCAGGAAATGCTGTACGGCGAACCGCCGCCGGCCGAGGGGCACGACAAGGCGGTCCGGACACCGTCGACCTTCGACCCGAGCCCACTGCTTCCGGCGGGGACCAAACTCGCCCGTCTGTTCGTCGACTCCGGCATGGTCGAAGTCCGGATCCCGGACTCGAAGACCACGGTCACGCTGCTGACCGGTGACGGCTCGAGCCCGTTGACGACCGGGACCGTGAAGCTCGACAAGGGCCGACTGCCGGCGAAGGCCGACGAGGTCGCGATCTCACCGTCGCTCGCCGAGAAGCTCGGCCAGACCACCACGGTCGAGAGCACGAGTGGCAAGCGGTACGCCGTCGTCGGCATCGCCCGGATGCTCACCACGCAGAGCACGCCGGCGATCTTCGCCACCCCGGACTCCACGCTGAACGACGTCGATCCGACGCGTACGGTCCAGTACCTCGTCGACCTGCCCGACTCGGCTGACGCAGGTCAACTCAGCACCGACCTGGTCAACCAGGGCCTGTTTCTCTTGCCGCGAGCAACCATCGTCGATCCGCCGCCGGACCCGTACGGCACGAGCGCCGACGACATCGGTCCCTACGCCGCGATGGCGCTGGTGATCGGCTTCGGGATCCTCGAGATCGTCCTGCTCGCGGGTACGGCGTTCGCGGTCGGTGCGCGCCGCCAGACCCGGGAACTCGGTCTGGTGATGGCGGCCGGAGGTACGCCGGGTGACGTCCGGCGGATCGTCGCGATGCAGGGCCTGTTCGCCGGGCTGGTCGGCGTGGCCGGCGGACTGGTGATCGCCGGGATCGCGGTGTTCAGCGCGAAACCGCTCTGGGAACGGATGACGGACACGATCTTCACGGCGTGGCAGATCCCGTGGGCCACGATCGTGGGGATCGCGCTCCTCGGTCTCGGCGCCGGGCTCGCCGCTGCCGTCGTACCGGCGATCAGTGCCGGTCGGCAGGCGCCGATGGCCGCGCTGGCCGGCCGGTTCACCGTGACCGCGAAGGCGGCCCGGATCCGGATCGCCGCGGTCGTCCTCCTCGCGGCCGGACTGGTGTGCGTGTTCGCGGGCAGCGCGATGATCGCCGCGGCCTTGCAGTCGGCGCGGCACACGCCGCTCGGCCAGCAGGCGACCGCGACGCCAACCGGTCCGATCGCGCTGGTACTGCTCGGAATCACCGCGTCGATCATCGCGCTGGTCTGGATGTTGCCGAGTCTGGTCGTGAAGGTCGCCGGCCTGGCGCGGTCGCTGCCGTTGAGCGGCCGGATCGCGATGCGGGACGCCGCGCGGCACCGGCATCGCACCGGTCCGGCGACCGCGGCGATCATGATGGCTGTCGCGGGCACCGCTGCGGTCGCGTTCGCGGCCTCGAACTCGATAGCGGCCGACGCCGCGGCGTACATCGCGGCGGCCCGGGAGGGCGATGCCGTCGTCCGCTTCACCGGTGACGAGACCGGCGGGATCACGTACACGCCGCAGCTCGCCTCGCAGGTGGCCGGGCTGCTCCCTGTGCGGAAACAGTACGAGCTCGGATACGTCCAGCTGGCGAACACGAAACCCAATCAGTACGGCTATACGCCGGTCCTGGCGGTGGCCACGCCGGAGAACGGAATGGGCATGACCGGGATGCCGTTGCAGGCAGCCGATCCCGCCTTCATCGAACGCTTCGGTGAGTACGGCGCGAAGGTGGCGGCGGCGATGCGGGACGGCAAGGTGGTAGTTCCGGACGTCAAGCTGGCACCCGGGCAGAAGGTTGCCATGCACAACGATGACGCGGACAAGTACCTGAAGAACCTGGACGCGGTGTCGTTCGGTCCGCCGCCCAGGGTCCAGTTCTTCCGCGATACCGCGCTGATCAGCCCGCAGGCGGCCCGCGCGCTCGGCACGATCCAGGTCAGCGAGGTGCATTTCGAGCTGACCAGGGAGCCGTCCAAGGACGAGCTCGCCGCGGTCTCCCGGACGCTCGGGACGGACGAGGGGATTCAGGTCGAGAAGGGGTACCAGAGTCCGGCACGGCTCTTCCTGATCGGGATCCTGCTCGCGGCGACGGTGGTCACGCTGCTCGGCGTCGCGATCTCGGTGTCGTTGTCAGCCGCCGAGGGACGGGCCGATCTGGCCACACTGGCAGCGATCGGCGCACCCCCGCGACGACGTCGGTCGCTCGCGGCGGCGCAGGCGTGGGTGCTCGGACAGCTGGGCTGCGTGCTGGGCGTGGGGGTCGGCGCGCTGTACGGCTACACCGCGCACGCCGCCTTCGGGTCACCGCACTTCGTGGTCCCGTGGGCGGAGATCGGCGGCATCGTGGTCGTCGTACCACTGTTCGCCGGTCTCCTCGCCTGGCTACTGACCCGCTCCCGGCTACCGATGGTCAGTCGTATCGACTAGCGCAACCTCGGGGTGGGCGACGGGGTACGGCGGTGTGCTTGTGATGCGCCATTGGCCGCAAGCACACCGCTGGTACACGACGAGCCCTTCGCTGACGTGGTGGCTGGAGATCGCGGACCAGCGGTGGCGATGGAGATCGGTCATGGATCCATCGTGATGTAATGGCATTATGCATCTCAACCCTTACGGCGCCGACGCGGTCCTGCTCGCGGTGAATCTGGTGACCCGACCGGCGACCACCCCGGACGAGCTGGCCGAGCGGTGCGAGGAGAGCGGCGTCGAGAGCCGCCTGGTCCGCGAGCGGCACGTCACGTCCGCGGACCTGACCGCCGTACGCACCGCGCTCGACGAGTGGCTGCTGGTGGTGGACGCACCGGACGAACAGTCGCGGGTCGACCTGGTGAACGCCATGCTCGCGAAGTACACCGAGCATCCGCGGCTCACCAACCACGCCGGCGACGGCTGGCACATGCATTACCGGCCGGACAACGTTCCGGTCGGGCGACTGGTCGCGACACTGATCAGCACCGGTACGGCGTTGCACCTGGCCGGCCGTGGCATCACGCGACTCGGCCGGTGCGCCACCGAAGGCTGCGGCAACGTGTACGCCGACCTCTCCCGCACCGGACGTCAGCGCTATTGCAGCCCCGCCTGCGCCAACCGGGACGCCGTACGCCGCCACCGCGCCCGCACCCTGTGACCCCGGCCTAGGATGGGGAGATGAGCGAGAGCAGCAGCGAGGGCCAGGAAGTTCCGATGGCCGGTGCGCGCACCGAAGACGGCAAGGTGCTGATCGTCGGGCCGGACGGCATGGCCGTCGAGGGACCGCCGCGCTCCGACGACGAACAGGACGACGAACCGCGCTCGGTGACCGAACTGGTCGAGCAGCCGGCGAAGGTGATGCGGGTCGCGAACATGATCCGGCAGCTGCTGGAGGAGGTGAAGTCGGCGCCGCTCGACGAAGCCTCCCGGGCGCGGCTGCGGGCGATCCACGAGGCCTCGATCAAGGAACTCGAGAGCGGCCTCGCACCGGAACTGGTCGAGGAGCTGGAGCGTCTCAGCCTCGACTTCACCGACGACAGCACACCGACCGACGCCGAGCTGCGGATCGCGCAGGCGCAGCTGGTGGGCTGGCTGGAAGGCTTGTTCCACGGCATTCAGACGGCGCTGTTCGCGCAGCAGATGGCCGCGCGCCAGCAGCTGGAGCAGATGCGCCGGGCCCTGCCGGGCGGGCAGCAGCTCCCGCCCGATGGGCAGTTCCCCGACGCGCCGCAGGCCGGCAACACCGACGGCCCCGGCAGCGGCGGGATGTACCTGTAACGCCTTATTTCAAAGGCTGGAAGAACTCCTCGAGGACGGCGGCGACGCCGTCCTCGTCGTTTGTGGGGGCGATTTCGTCCACCACCGCGAGGACTTCGGGGTGCGCGTTCGCGACGCCGTACGACGTTCCGGCCCAGGCGAGCATCGGAAGATCGTTGACCGAGTCACCGAACGCGATCGTCTCAGCAGCCGAGATCCCTTGTATGGCGGCGAAATCGGCCAGCATCGTGGCCTTCGAGACCCCGCTCGCCGAAATCTCCACCAAACCGTGACCTCCGCTGTGACTGGCCGTCACTCGTTGGCCCACCAACGGATTCACCAGCCCGAGCAGATCGTCGGAGTGCAGGCTCGGATGCCGGACGAGCAGCTTTGCGGCCGGCTCCGCAAGGAGTTCCTCGATCGCGGCGATCAACGTGTCGTCCGGTTTCGGCCACCGATTCAGGTAGACCGGTTCCTGTCCGTAGCGGTCCGGTCGCTCGATGGCGAACTGTACGTCGGGGATCGCCGCGCGGATCGCCTGCGCCACCTCGAGGGCGATCGTGGGCTCGATCAACCGGGTCCGAATCGCCTTACGGCGCAGGACGTCGTACAAAATGGAGCCGTTGGCAACAATCGCGACACCGTGGTCGCCGACCAGGTGCGACAGGTCGTGCAGCCAGCGAGGTGGCCGGGCAGTGACCATCACGAAAACACTTCCGGCCGCCTGAGCCGCGAGCACCGCGGCGCGGGTCCGCTCGGACACGGTGCCGTCACTGCGGACGAGCGTTCCGTCGAGATCAGTTGCTATCAGGCGGGGGTTTCGCGGAACCGTCACCGGGTAACGATATCGCCACAGCGCCGTGGCCTGAGCTGGTCGCGCACTACCCTTTCGAGTGCCTCGGGCGCAAGCGGTCGGCCGTCGGTTTCAAGTCTTTTTGACTTATCTGATTGAGCTTTTGACAACGTCATCAGACCGTTACGGCAGGATGCTGCAAAGGCAGCAAGTTCCCCTGCGCCACCCGGCGGGCCCGTGATTTAGTGCGGTGGTCTGGTGGGGAACCGGGGGCTGTTCGTTCGCGTCGTAAGCGTGTTCTGGATCAGCGCGACTGATTCCGCCCCACCTCCAGAAGCACACACAAACGCCGAACAACTGTTGTGGAATTGGCTGCAACCAAAACCGCGGCGGTGGCGTCAACAGTTATGGATCGGTGCGTCCCGCGCCCGGGACGACACGGTGGGCCGGCCACGTTGCGCAGGTCCATCAGCTAGCGGATCCGTGCGGACGAACGTCGTTCACCGTTCGTTCATTCGGGTCTTGATACTTGGGGAGCCTTGATGATCGTCAACAGCGCCAATCTAGCGGGGCCGGGGGGCAGTAGCTCCCGAGCGGCTGTCGACACATGTTCCGGCAGGGAAGGGGCCATGACCGGCTGCATCGCTCGTTCCGACATCTTTCAGCACCGCCTGATGGAGGAGCCGCCGCCGGCGTCCGCAACCCGTCGTACCAGGGAGCGGTACGAGCAGCTCGTCCGCGAGGCCAAGACGCTGTGCGCGTCCTGCCCGCTCTTCACGGACTGCCTGTACAGCGCCGTCGCCGAGCACGACGTGAGCGGCTTCGTCGCCGGAACCACTGCTGTACAACGGCGTTCGATCCGCAACCTGCTCGACGTCGAGGTGCAGGCGGACGACTTCGACCAGCTCGCCGGTGCTCGCGGCACCCGCCGCCCGGTGAGCCACGAAGAGGTCCTGCGGCTGCGAACGCAGTACCCGAACGACAGCCTGGAGTCCCTGGCCATGCGGCTGGGCTGCTCGCTGTCGACGGTCAAGCGGCACCTGCGGCGGGCCCGTCGCGGCCAGAGCCCGGCAGCGAAGACGCCGCGGCCGCGCCCGGAGGTCGGCGCCGTGCTGGACGCGTTCGACACCGTCGTCGACCAGCAGCACCAGCCACGCCGTACCGGCAGCAGCCGAGTCGCCTGACCCGATACTCGGCCCGCCAGCGGACTATCGGAGTCTGAAAGGCCCGGACACCCTGTAGATACAGGGAGTCCGGGCCTTTCGCTTGCCTGCGGCAAGCCAGTTTGTCAACCCTTTCGGTTCTGACCGAAAGGGCTCGCGTCAGAACCAGCGATTGAGTACGGCGGCCACGCCGTCGTCCTGCACGGACTTGGTGACCTCGTCGGCGGCGACCTTCACCTCGTCCGGGGCGGAGTCCATCGCGATCCCGAGGCCCGCATACGTGAGCATCTCGATATCGTTGCGTCCGTCACCGATCGCCAGCAGGCCGGCCGGATCCAGGTCGTACTGCGCGAGCGCAACCTTCAGGCCGGTCGACTTGTCCACACCCTCGGGGGCGATGTCCAGCCATGCGGTCCAGCCCACGAAGTAGCTGACCCCGTGCAGGCCGAGGCGTTCCGCCAGGTGGACGAAATCGCTCTCGGACTGGTCCGGGTCCCGGATGATCAACCGGGTCACGGGTTGCGGCGCGAGCTCGTCGTCACCGACCACCCGGATCCGCGCGTTCGCGCCGAGGTCGCCGTCCGGGAACGGCGCGGTGACCAGGTAGCTGCCGTCCTGGTCCTCGACCGCCATCCGGGCGTTCGGCGCGTACCGGCGTACCGACGTGATCACGGTCGACGGGTCGAAGGTCCGCTCGTCGACGACTTCGCCGTCCGGGTAGCGCAGCGTGCGCGCACCGTTGCTGCAGACAACGAATCCGCCGGACCGCAGACCCAGCCGCTCGGCCACCGGCCTGGTGGTGGACCAGGCCCGGCCGGTGGCCAGGATCACCGGCACCTGCTCGGCCGCACGACGGACCGCGTCGACGACCGCGGGCGACATCCCCTCGTCGTGGTCGATCAGTGTTCCGTCGATGTCCAGGGCAACGGCCGTCGGCCGCGGTACTTCCGTCATTTGGCGACCGGTTCGAGGACCTCGCGGCCGCCGACGTACGGCTGCAGCGCGGTCGGCACCCGGACCGAGCCGTCGGCGAGCTGGTGGGTCTCGAGGATCGCGACGATCCAGCGGGTGGTGGCCAGCGTCCCGTTCAGCGTCGCGACCGGCTGGGTCTTGCCGTCGGCGTCGCGGTGCCGGATGTTCAGGCGGCGGGCCTGGAAGTCCGTGCAGTTCGACGTCGACGTCAGCTCGCGGTACCGGCCCTGGGTCGGCACCCACGCCTCGCAGTCGAACTTCCGGTACGCCGAGACGCCCAGGTCACCCGTGGCGGTGTCGATCACCCGGTAGCTCAGCTCCATCTTGTCGAGCATCTCCTTCTCCCAGGCCAGCAGCCGCAGGTGCTCCGCGGCCGCATCCTCCAGGCTGCAGTAGGAGAACATCTCGACCTTGTCGAACTGGTGGACGCGGATGATCCCGCGGGTGTCCTTCCCGTGCGACCCGGCTTCCTTGCGGTAGCAGGACGACCAGCCCGCATACCGGACGGGGCCGTTCGACAGGTCGAGGATCTCGTCCATGTGGTACCCGGCCAGCGCGACCTCCGACGTACCGGTCAGGTACAGCTCGGGGTCCTCGAGCCGGTAGACGTCGTCGTGCGCCGACAGGTAGCCGGTGCCGCCCATCACCTCGGGCTTGACCAGCGTCGGCGTGATCATCGGGGTGAAGCCGTTCTCCACCGCCTGCTGGACGGCCAGCTGCAGCATGCCGAGCTGGAGCAGCATCCCGGCGCCCTTGAGGAAGTAGAACCGCGATCCGCTGATCTTCGCGCCGCGCTCCATGTCGATGGCTCCGAGCAGCTCGCCCAGGGCCAGGTGGTCGCGGGGCTCGAAGCCCTCGGCCGCGAAGTCGCGCGGCTTGCCGACCTCCTCCACCACCACGTAGTCGTCCTCGCCGCCGACCGGGGCCTCGTCGGACACCAGGTTCGGCAGGGCGGCGGCGAGCTCGTCGAAGCGCTGCTCGGCCTCCTTGGCGGTCGCCTCGCTGGCCTTCACGTCCGCGGCGACGGCCTTGGTCCGCTCGAGCAGGGCGGTCCGCTCGTCACCACGTGCCTGGGCGACCTGCTTGCCGAGCGACTTCTGCTCGGCCCGGAGCGCCTCGAAGGCGGAGATGGACGATCGACGCTCCCCGTCGGCGACCAGGATCTGGTCGACCAGGTCCGTACTCTCGCCACGCTTGGTCAGGGCGGCGCGCACGACATCAGGGGTCTCACGGAGCAGTTTCGCGTCAATCACACCCTGAGGGTATCGGGGCGTGTCAGAACCGGCGAAGTCTATTCGGGATGATGGTCTAGGGACACGTGACCATCTAGGGGGATCTGAGCGGGCAATGAACCACCACCCACCCAGTCCGGTCGGCCGTGTGCTCACGGTCGTGCTGGGTGCGCTGCCGTTCACGGTGATCACGGTGCTCGTGTTCGGTGAGTGGCCGCCGCTGGCCCGCTGGGACCAGTCGGTCGCCGCGCGCGCCGCGTCGTACGGCGCTGCGCACGAGAGTGTCGTGGACTTCTGGCAGGTGGTCGGGGCCGTCGTACTGCCCTGGACGTCACGGGCGGTGATCCTGGTCGTCGCGGCGTACCTGTGGCATCGCCGGGCCCGCTTGCTGACCGTCTGGCTGATCACGTCCGCCGGCCTCGAGCTGGGCCTGGTGCAGGCGGTCAAGGCGATCTTCGAGCGAGAGCGGCCGGCGATGATGCTGGTCGAGAACGACGGGTTCTCGTACGTGTCCGGTCACGCGACGGCCGCGTTCGTGATGGCCGGTGCGCTCGGCGTCGTACTGCCGTCGGTGCGAGGCTGGCGGCGGCGGTTCCGGCTGCTGGTGCTGCTGCCGGTGATCGCGGTGGTGTGGATCGCGTCGGCCGACCGGATCGCGCTCAACGTCCATTACGTGTCCGACGTGCTCGGCGGCTGGGCGCTCGGGCTGGCGATCCTGACCGCGACGTCGATCGGGTTCGGCCTGCGGCCCGGTCTGCGGCGGCGCCGGCGGCGTACCCCGTCGGACGGCGACGGTACGTCGGCTCCGCCCCGGGCGGCGGTGATCGTGAACCCGATCAAGGTCGGCGACGGCGTGGCGTTCCGGCGGAAGGTGACGCGCGCGCTCGCGGTCCGCGGGTACGACGATCCGCTCTGGCTGGAGACCCGGGTCGACGACGCCGGGAACGCGATGGCGAAGCTGGCGATCGAGAACGAGTCCGACCTGGTGCTCGTCGCGGGCGGCGACGGGACCGTCCGGGTGGTGTGCTCGGCGCTTGCGCACACCGGGATCCCGGTCGGCGTGATCCCGGCCGGTACCGGGAACCTGCTGGCCCGCAACCTGCACATCCCGCTCGACCTGGACGACGCCCTCGAGCGGATCCTCGAGGGTCGCGACCGGCGGATCGACCTGGTCCGGGTGCACGGCGACGAGCTCGACACCGACCGGTTCGCGGTGATGGCCGGGCTCGGACTGGACGCCGCGATCATGTCCGACGCCCCGCCGCACCTGAAGAAGCAGATCGGCTGGACCGCGTACCTGGTGTCCGCGGCGAAGAACATCAACCACCCGTCGGTCCGCGTCCAGATCACCATCGACGACGCCGAGACGATCGAACGCCGGGTCCGGACGGTCGTGATCGGCAACGTCGGCATGCTGCAGGCCAACATCCCGCTGCTCCCCGACGCCCGCCCCGACGACGGGCTCCTGGACGTCGTGGTGATCGCCCCGCGGCGCGTCACCCAGTGGCCGATCGTCGTCTGGCGGCTCCTGACCCGCACCAACCGCACCGACATGTACCTGGAACGCTTCACCGGCCGCAAGGTCGAGCTGGTCGCCGCCGTCGACGTGCAACGCCAGCTGGACGGCGACCCCATCGGCCCCGGCCGCTCCCTCACCACCGAAATCGAACCCGGAGCCCTGACCGCCCGCGTCCCGAAACGCCGCTAGTGTCCTGAGTCGGAAGTTCGGCGAGAGATTTCGGTGGTCAGGTGCGTGCATCGGGGTGCTTGGTCAGTGGCCTCGATGCGGAGCATCGTGGGCGCTGGGCAAGTGCCGCGAGGTGCGTGCCTGGGCGCCGAAAGCGCCGTCGAACTTCCGACTCAGGACACTAGGGCTGCTCGGACTCCTTGCGGAGGGTTTCCAGGGCCTCTTCCTCTTCTGGGGAGAGTTTGGATTCGCTGGTGAAGGACTTGATTTCCTTCGCGTAGGTGCGGGCGTCGGCGCGGCTGTTGATCGAGGTGAGGATGACGCCGTCGCCGTTGTCGTCGAGGATCGCCATCGACCAGGAGAGCTTGCCGCCGGTCTCGCCGAAGGCGTCGTACCGGACGACGGCCAGATGCTGCAGGGTTTCCTTGAGCTCGCCGCGGGTGACTTCGAGGTCCTTGCCCAGTCTGCGTAGCTCCGACTTCACGGTGCCGGGTTTGGTTTCCGGCTGCGCCGGCTGGGGTTCCGGTTCCGGGAGTACGGCGGGTGACACCTGGTCCGACGAGACCGTCCGGGCCCGGAGGGCCTGGATCGCGAACACCAGGGCGAGCACCGCCACGAACAGGGCGGCGACCCCGAAGGCACCGGCTAACGTCGAAGACACAGCACGAGAGCCTAAGGCATCGAGTGTTATGCCTGAGTGTTCAGGTGATCGCACAGCGTGTGCGATCGGGGACGGATGCGGTACGCCGGGCCGCGGCAACGTAGATTCGCGGCGTGACACATTTGCCTGATCAGGGCCCACAGCCGGGCGTTCACGACCTCGGGTACGCGCGGCTCGACACCGACCGGCTCGAGCGCACCGGGGACGCCGAAGTCGTCTACGGAGCGGGCAAGACGCCGTCTCAGGTCGTGGAACTGCTGCGGACGCTCCACGCCACTCATCCCGGCCACGCCGTACTGGCGACCCGGTTGACGGACGAGGCGCAGGCGGCGGTGACCGCGGCGCTGCCGGATGCGGTGGTGGACCCGGTCGGCCGTACGGCGGTGCTCGGCGAACCGCCGACGCAGCGCGGGACGGTTGCCGTCGTGGCTGCTGGTACGTCGGACGCTCCTGTGGCTGCCGAGGCGGCGACAACGGCTCGCGTGTTCGGGGCCGGCGTGGAGGTCATCACGGACGTGGGTGTCGCCGGGCTGCACCGGATCCTCGGGGTGCGGGAGCGGCTCGACGCGGCGGACTGCCTGATCGTGGTGGCGGGGATGGAGGGCGCATTGCCGAGTGTTGTCGGTGGGCTGGTCGGGGTTCCGCTGGTGGCGGTGCCGACGTCGGTCGGGTACGGCGCCTCGTTCGGCGGGCTGGCGGCGCTGCTCGGGATGCTGAACTCGTGTGCGCCTGGGGTGTCGGTCGTGAACATCGACAACGGGTTCGGGGCCGGGGTGTTCGCTGCACGGGTGGCGCGCCAGGCGGCTCCGCGTGAGACGAAGGAAGCGTGATGAGGGTCGCTTGGATCGACTGCTCTGCGGGTGCCTCGGGGGACATGCTCCTGGGGGCGTTCATCTCGGCGGGTGCTGACCTGAACGCGGTGAATGTTGCGGTTGCTGCTGTGGACCCGTCGTTGTCGGTCACGGTCACGCAGACCGCTCGTCACCAGATCGCCGCCACCAAAGCCACCGTCGAGGTCAACGGCGAACCCCACCCGGAGAACATCCCGGATGCCGGGCACGGCCACGGGCATGGCCATGGTCACGGACACGGTCACGCTGAGGGGGCCGAACATGGGCCTACTCGGGCTTGGGCTGAGGTTCGGCGGTTGCTGGAGGAGGCTCGGCTCGATGACGCGGTGCGGGCTCGGGCGCTGGATACATTCGGGCGGCTCGCCCGCGCGGAGGCCGCCGCACACGGCGTGGAGCCGGACACCGTGCACTTCCACGAGGTCGGCGCGCTCGACGCGATCGCGGACATCGTGGGAGTAGCCGCCGCGTCGGTCTCACTCGACCTCGATCGCATCGTGGTCTCGACCATCGTTCTCGGCAGCGGAACTCAGGTACGCGGTCAGCACGGCGGCATCCCGATCCCAGGTCCCGCGGTACTGCACCTGGTCTCCGAAGCCGAAGCACCGGTCACCGGCGGCCCAGCGCCGTACGAGATGACGACACCGACCGGCGCCGCACTGCTGGCGGCCCTGGCGGACGACTTCGGCCCCCTCCCACCGATGCGGATCGAGCAGACCGGTGTCGGAGCGGGCGGCCGGGACCCGGTCGAGGTGCCGAACATCCTCCGCGTGGTGATCGGTGCGTCAGCCGACGAGTTGGCCACTGAACTCGTGTACGAGACCAACGTCGACGACCTCGACCCGCGGATCTGGCCGCAGGTCCTGGCCCGGCTGATGGAGGCCGGCGCCGCCGACGCGTGGCTGACCCCGATCCTGATGAAGAAGGGCCGTCCGGCGCACACGCTGTCGGTCCTGGTCGGCGGCGCGAACGCCGAGACGGTCCGGGCGGTGATCCTGGCCGAGACCTCCGCGATCGGACTGCGTGAGTTCGGGATCCGCAAGCACGCCGCGGACCGCGAGTTCGCCACCGTCGACGTCGAGGGCCAGTCGATCCACGTGAAGATCGCGCGATACGGCGGCCAGGTGATCAACGTGCAGCCGGAGTACGACGACGTGGCCGCGGCCGCGAACGCCCTGAAGAAGCCGGTGAAGACAATCCTCGCGAAGGCAGTCGCAGCGGGCCACGACCTCTGGAGCTAGTGCGCTTCGGCGTTTTCCGCGACGGACTTCTGTTTGCGGCGGGGCCAGTCGTATGGCCACCACTGGGCGCCGTTGCGGCGGGCCCAGACGATCAGGCCGATCAGGACGGCCAGTTCGATCGCGGGGCAGAGGGTGTCGCGGAGGCGCGCGCTGAAGAACTCCAGGGAGTCCGACAGGCTCGAGGCGACCTGGCGCGCGTGCGGATCTCGCCCGGGGACGTACGCGATCGCGAGCATCGTCGTCCGGACGACCATCAGACCGTCGACCTTGGACGCGGCGACCGCGGCCAGGGCGACCCAGGCGATCACGTCGTACCAGGGCAGCGAGTACATCGCGGTCAGCACCCACGCGATCGCGTAGATCGCGGTGTAGCGGATCGCGGCCGGCGTCGGGTCGTCCGGATGCGTTTGCGGCACCAACGACTTCGGGAACACCTGCGTCAGCAGGATCGCGACCACGATCAGGCCGACCCAGGCGAGGATCGCCAGGACGGTCCGCACCAGACCGTTCGGCAGGAACAGGGTGAAGAAGCTCAGCAGCACCTTGTGCGGCGTACCGGTGGAGATGAACGACGTCTGCGATCGCGCCTGCTGGAACGCCTGCAGCCCGACGATCGCGTACAGCCCGCCCATCGCGAGCGCGCCGCCACCGCAGAAGTAGAGGCACTTCCGACGGTCGGCGCGCAGCGCCCACAGCATCGCCACGCCGACCAGGCCGATCGACAGCTTGGTGCAGCCCGCGACGCCGATCAGGATGCCGGCCAGGAACACGTGCCGCCGGAACAGCACCAGCGCGATCACCGCGAACATCACCGCGATCGCGTCGTTGTGTGCACCGGCGAGCACCGACCACAGCAGCAGCGGGTTCGCGAGGCTGAGCATGATCACGCGCCGCTTGGCGGGCAGGTCCTTGCCGACCAGCCTGACCAGTAGCAGACCTGTGACGACCAGGCTGATCGCGACCGACAGCTGCAGCATCCACACGGTGAGCTGCGCGGAGTCGCCGCCGATCACTGAGGACAGCCACTGGATCCACGTCGCGATCGGCCCGTAGACGCTGCGCGCGCCCTGCCACGGGCGCTCGGTCGCGGTGATCACCGAGTCGTACCCGAGCCGGATGGTGTCGGCCGGCGAGGCCGTGTACGGGTCGCCGCCGAGCGCCATGATGCGCCCGTAGGCCGCGTAGATCAGCACGTCCCCGGACGCCATCGGCGGGACCAGCGTGATCGCCGCCGTCGTACCGATGCCCAGGGCAATCAATCGGTCGATGCGCGGCGCCCAGCCGTGCTTCAACGCCTTGGTGGCAAGGAAAACGCCGTACCCGCCGAGGGCGATCGCGACGTAGATCATCACCGACACCAGCCAGTCGTTCGGCGTGGTGTCGAACCAGTACGACGGGAGCCAGGGGTGCCGGTTCGTCAGCGTCAGCACGACCACGGACGGACCGAGCAGGCCGACCGCGACGATCAGCGCCGTACAGGCCAGATAGAGAGCGACAGCGCGGCGGCCGTACTTCAGGCCGAGCTCAGTGCTCATTGCGCAGTCTCCGCGGGAACAGACTGCGCAGCGACGGCCCACCACCGTCCGCGGGCAGCGCACTGCGAGCGGCGAGGGCCCGCCGGACGTGCAGGTACTGCTTCGCGCGGTGCAGCTGACCGCGCAGGTCGGTCCCGGTCGCGCGGTGCCGGACCTCGATCGGCACCTCCACGATCCGGAAACCCTTCCGGCCCAGGTCGATCGTCAGCGCGGTCTCGACCCCGAACCCGGCGGCCAGCGGTACGGCGGAATCGAACGCGGCCCGGGTGATGCAGCGCTGCCCGGACAACGGCTGCTCGGGCGCCCAGCCGGTCGCCTCCTGGATCCCGGCCCGCGCCAGCCGGACCACGAACCCGTGACCGCCGGCCTTCGACCCGTCGGCCCGGACCTGCGCCGGCAGCGTCCCGATCGTCATGTCCGCGCGGCCGGTCTGCACCGGCGCGAGCAGCGGGCCCGCTCCGGCCGCGGTGTCGGTCAGGTCGGCGTCGAGGAACAGCAGGTGCCGCGGCCGGGCGCCGTCGCGCTCCGCGACAGCGGCCGCTCCGGTCTCCATCGCGGCGGCCTTCCCGCGGTTGCGCTCATGCCGTACGACGACCGCACCGGCCCGCTCGGCCGCTTCCGTCGTACCGTCCGTGGAGCCGTCGTCGACGACCACGACCAGGTCGACGCCGATCAGCTTGTGCACCGCGTCGACGGTCGCCGCGATCCGGTCGGCCTCGTCCTTCGCCGGGATCACGCAGGCGACGGCACGCTCGAACGGTTCGGGGGACAGGTCTTCATCGGGCACAGCACCGCAGCCTAGTTCCTCCGCAGCCGATCCACCGCGTCAGTATCCGCTGCCTGTGGATTTCTCGTTCTTTCGAACGAGCCTGTGGAAAACCGCCGGAAGGGGTCCGGATCGCGGCATCTTCTCTGTCGACAGGTTGCGGCATCGGCCAGGGCCCGCCGATATCGGCCAGGTGGCAGATGTTCCGGGATGGCCGCGGCGGCAGGATTTCAGGTGTCAGGCAGGACCGATCAGAAAGAGGTAGGAAAATGACCCGCACAGTGACCGCCAACATCTCGCTCTCGCTCGACGGCCGGGTGAACGGCGCGGGTGGCGACTACGACATGAGCTGGATCGTTCCGCACGCGATCACCGAGGGCGCCCGCGATCACATGCTCCGGGTGACCGGGCCGGCCACCACGGCACTGCTCGGCCGGAAGAACTACGAGGGCTTCGGAGGCTTCTGGCCGGCGGTGGCCGACGACGAGAACGCCTCGCCGCAGGACCGCACCTTCTCGCGCTGGCTGAACGAGACCGAGAAGGTGGTCTTCTCGACGACGCTGACCGAGGCGCCGTGGCAGAACTCCCGGATCGCCGACGGCGAGCCCGCGGACGTCGTCCAGCGACTGCGTGACCAGGACGGCGGCGACATCATCGTGCTGGCCAGCTCGAGCGTGATCCGCGCCCTGCTGGCGGCCGACGAGATCGACCGGCTCAGCATCACCCTCGACCCGGAGCTGGTCGGCGGCGGGGACCGGCTATTCGAGGACGGCCTGCCGGCGACGTCGTGGAAGCTCACCGACTCGACCCCGACCGAGTCCGGCGCCCTCTGCCTGCTCTACGACCGGGTCCGCTCCTGATTGGCCATCTCACGGATATTGTCGGACAATCAGACACATTGATCGGGTTGTCGTAGCGTGGTGGGCACGGCTGAGCGAAGGGCGGACGGATGACCGAGGCGCGGCAGGGAAGTACGGCGTACGGCGTCGACAGTGAGGTCGGTCCGCTGCGGACGGTGATGCTGCACCGGCCGGGCAACGAGCTCCGGCGGCTCACCCCGCGCAACAACGACAAGCTGCTGTTCGACGGCATCCCCTGGGTCGGCCGCGCGCAGGACGAGCACGACGCGTTCGCCCAGGCACTCCGCGACCGCGACGTCGAGGTGCTGTATCTCGGCGAGCTGCTGACCGAGTCGCTCGCCAACCCCGAGGCCCGTGCCCAGGCCGTCGCCGGCGCGACCGAGGACCTGCGCCTGGGTGACACCCTGCGCGACTACCTGCGGGCGTCACTCGGCGACCTGGACGCGGCCGGGCTGGCCGAGGCGCTGATGGCCGGCGTCCGCAACGACGAGGTGCACGCGGGCGGGTTGGTCACGTCGCTGCTGGCGCACGAGGACTTCCTGATCGACCCCTTGCCGAACCTGCTGTTCACCCGGGACTCGAGCGTCTGGATCCGGGACTCGGTCGCGGTCACCTCACTGGCGATGCCGGCCCGGGCGCGCGAGACGCAGCTGACCGAGCTGATCTACACGTTCCACCCGCGGTTCGCCGGCGCCGACAAGGTGTACGACCACCAGCTGGAGCATGTCGAAGGCGGGGACGTGCTCGCGCTCGGTCCCGGCGTACTCGCGGTCGGAGTCGGGGAACGGACCACACCGGCCGGTGTGGAGCGGCTGGCGCGACGGGTCTTCACGAAGGGCCTCGCGCACACCGTTCTCGCCGTACCGATCGCTCAGCAGCGGGCGACGATGCACCTCGACACCGTCTGCACGATGGTCGACACCGACGCCGTGCTGATGTACCCGAACATGGCCGAGGAGATGCGGGCGCTGGCAGTCACGACCGACGGCGACCAGCTGCACGTCGCGGAACCCGAGCCGTTCCTGGTCGCGGCGGCCAAGGCACTCGGCATCGACACGCTGCGGCGGATCGACACCGGCCTGGACCCGGTGACGGCCGAGCGCGAGCAGTGGGACGACGGGAACAACACCCTGGCCCTCGCCCCGCGGGTCTGCATCGCGTACGAGCGCACCGTCGAGACCAATGCGCGCCTCGAGGAGTCCGGGATCGAGGTCATCCGGATCTCCGGCTCCGAGCTCGGTTCCGGGCGTGGCGGACCGCGTTGTATGTCGTGCCCGGTCCTGCGAGCGCCCGCAGCCCCGTAAGCCCAACGACACGCGGAGTGAAATCGGGGCTTGTGCCGAGGCCCGGGCCTGAGTACTCTTCATGCCTAGGCCCAGGCCCTGTTGCTCCCCCGTCAGCAGGACTTGGGCCGTCCACGTTCTCGGCCGATTTTAACGATCATGGCCTAGACCACTCTGAGTGAACAGAAACGCCCGGCTGATGATTCAGCCGGGCGTTCTGCTTGGTCAGCGGATGGTGAGCTGGCGGCTCGCGAGGCCGGCCCGGGCCGCGCGCTCCTCGGTGCTCAGCGGCGCGTCGGTCGCGAGAGCCTTCTCCAGCGCGGTGGCGAAGTCGGCCGCCGGCTTCTCGACGTCGGCGGCCTCGGTACCGGCAGGAAGCTCCCAGACCGGCGCGAGGACGCCGAGGGCGCGGAACGAGCCGATCAGGCGGCTGCCGTCGATGAGCGCCGATCCACCGGCGGCGTGCAGCCGGGCGAGCGCGTCGAGCAGCGTGTCCTCGGTGTGCGGCAGCACCCAGCGCAGGTAGATGCGGTCGCCGATCTTCGTCCAGTACGCCGCCTCGACCGACTCCAGCCGGACCGTCGGCGCCGCCGCGGCGTTCGCGCGCTCCAGACCGGCCGCGACCTCACCGGTCGGGTCCTCGACGTTCTCGCCGACCCAGTACTCGAAACCTTCGTGGACCTTGATCTCGATCGGCTTGCTGGTGTCGATCAGGTCCTGCAGCCGCGGGCCGTCCTTCATCAGGTCGCCGACCTGCACCGGGTGCCCGGGGTCGGTCCGCAGCGCCGTCGTGATCGCGTGGCCGAGGTCGCGGCTCGGGTCGCCGGACGAGGCGTGGGTCTGCATGCCGATCCAGATCGTCTCGTCGTCGCGCACCACGCCCGGCATCGCCATCGGCAGCAGGGTGACGAGGTTGAGTACCTTGCCCGCGTGCTCTGCCCCGACTTCCTGGCCGGTCAGCTCGACCTGCACCGTGCCGGACGGCACGATCTCGCGGAACGCGATCAGATCGCACTCCGACGGCAGCCCCTCGAACGGCCGCACCACGAAGGTGTCGGCGGCCTGTGCCCGCTCCTTGCCGTGGCACTGCTTGAACCGCTTGCCCGAACCGCACGGGCAGGGTTCCCGCGGCCCGACGTCCACCAGATCGGCCGGGTCGAGCGTGACGGTCGTCGTGTTCTTCGCGCGCTGCCGCGACTTCTTTCCCATAACCCCGCAGTCTTACAGCCCGAGGTACCGGAGTGCGAACCAGCAGTACAACTAGCTGGGCACGATCGCGTGCACCGTGCGGTGCCGGGCGGCGGTGCGGACGTCCCAGCTGGAGGTGAGGACGTCGACGATGGCCAGGCCGCGGCCGCCGATCGATTCCGGGTGCGGCTCGCTGATCCGGTGCGGCTCGGTGTCGCCGCGCCCGTCGGTCACCTCGACATGGATCCCGGCCCGGTCGATCCACCACGCGGCCCGTACCTCACCGGCCGGCAGCGGGGGCGCGTACCGGATCGCGTTGGACAGCAGCTCCGAGAGCACCAACTGCGCGTCGTCACAGGCGGCGGTGGTGACCCGGTGACGCTTCAGGTAGCCGGCCAGACGGCGGCGGGCATCCGCTACCGCGGACACTTCGTGCGGCAGTACGACGTCCACAACGCTCACGTCGGCGGGCAGGGTCGCAGAGGACAAGCAGGGTCTCCTCGATGATCGGTTCAGCCACAAGGACTTCTCCCCACGATCCCGGCCCGGAAAACACCAGTGGATATTCCGTTACATAGCCGAGCGAAGATCACGCCTAAACACTGGGAAACCGTGACGAAATCGACGGAATTGAACGTTGCAATAACCGCCCGCATTCGTCTCGCTACGTATCCAGACCGGCGTGACACAAACCACACCAACTGATCCCGGCGTGTCACAAACCTGCAGGTCAGGTACGACGTCCTACTCCTTCAGGCCCTTCGGCAAGGACCCGTAACGCGACATCGGGGCGGTCACTGATCACCGCGTCGACACCGATCTCGCGGCAGTGCCGGATGTCGTTCTCGGCGTTCACGGTCCAAACATGGACCTGATGCCCGTGCTTGTGCGCGCGATCGACGTACTCCGGGTGCGCGGTGACGATCTCCAGGCTCGGTCCGGCGTACGAGACACCGGTCGGTAGCGAGCCGTCGCGGAAGCGCAGCGGGACGCGGTCCATCAGCAGGACGGTGCGCAGGCCGGGCGCCGCGGTGCGCATCCGGCGCAGGGAGAGCCAGGAGAAGCTCATCACCCGGGCCGGCGACTCCGTTCCGATCTTCGGGTGCGCCCAGCCGAAGCGGTCCAGGGCCTCGATGAGGCGCCGCTCGACCAGCCCGGCGTACCGGGTCGGGTGCTTGGTCTCGATCGCCAGCTCGACCGGGCGGCCCGCGTCCCGCACGGTCGCGAGCAGCGTGTCGAGCGTGAGCACCTTCCGGACGTCGAGACCGGGCAGTTCGGCTTCCTCGTCCAGCTCGGCCCACGGGCGCTTCCAGGAGCCCCAGTCGTACTTCTCCAGCTCTTCGAGGCTCATCGTGGACAGCACGCCGCGCCCGTTCGAGGTGCGCTCGATCCGGCGGTCGTGGACGCAGACCAGATGGCCGTCGGCGGTCAGCCGGACGTCGCACTCCAGCCCGTCCGCACCGACCTCGATCGCTCGCTGGTACGCCGCCAGCGTGTGCTCGGGGTTCACGTCGCTGGCACCGCGGTGCGCGACCACCCGTGGGAGCTTCCCCATGAAAGAAACTCTTTCACACCCTCATGCAAGATTGGCGGCATGGACATGCGGGCGATCGTGCTGGACGGGCCGGTGGCGCCGGAGGAGCTTCGGGTACGGCGGGTTGCGGTGCCTGAGCCCGCGCCGGGGTGGGTGCGAATCAAGGTGGAGGCGTTCGGCCTGAACCGGTCGGAGTACCACCTCCGCGCGGGCCTCGCGACGAACGCGCGCTTCCCGGTCATCCCGGGGATCGAGGCGGCGGGGACGATCGACCTGGCTCCGGGCAGTGAGTTCGCGCCGGGGCAGCAGGTGGTCGCGATGATGGGCGGCATGGGCCGCGAGTACGACGGCGGGTACGCCGAGTACACCGTCGTACCGGCCTCTTCGGTGATCCCGGTGACGACGGACCTCCGCTGGGCGACCCTCGGCGCGCTGCCGGAGATGCTGCAGACCGCGCACGGCTCGCTCCACACCGGTCTCGGGATCGAACCGGGGCAGGCGCTGCTGGTCCGCGGCGGTACGTCGTCGGTCGGCGTCGCGGCCGCCGTACTGGCGAAGGAACACGGGCTGACCGTGTTCTCGACGACGCGCAATCCCCAACGCACACAGGTTTTGCGGGATCTCGGCGTCGATCACCCGATTGTTGACGACGGCAACGTTGCGCAACAGGTCCGGGAGATTCTTCCGGGCGGCGTGCACGCGGCGCTCGAACTGGTCGGGACGAATGTCCTGCCGGACACGCTCCGGGCGACCGCGGTGCATGGCACGGTGTGTTTCACCGGAATGCTCAGCGACTCGTGGACGATTCCGGACTTCTATCCGATCGGATACCTCCCGAACGGGGTCCGGCTGGCCGCGTACGGCGGCGAGAGCTCCGACCTGCCCGCGGACGCGTTCCAGCGGTACGTCGACCTGGTCGCGGCCGGCAAGCTCCCGATCCGGATCGACCGCGTCTTCACGATGGACGAAATCGGCGAGGCCCACCGCATCATGCAGGACGGCCAGGCGGTCGGGAAGCTCGTCGTCCGCGTGTGACGGATCTGCAGGCCATCACAATGCGCGCCCGGCGGGCGAGCCCCACGGGAGCCCGACGTGCGGGCGCAATTGTGATGGCCTGGCGGTCGGAGGGCTGGTGCTGGGCCGGCCACCTGACGGGGCCCACCACCAGCGGATCAGGCAGTCGCCTCCTGCAGCTGGGGTGTCCGGCCGGCGGGGCGGGCCAGGCCGTAGTGGTCGCGCAGGGTTGTGCCGGTGTAGTCGGTCCGGAACAGGCCGCGGGCCTGGAGGATCGGGATCACCTCGTCCACGAATGTCGTGAGACCGGACGGGAGCACCGGCGGCATCACGTTGAAGCCGTCGGCCGCGCCGGCCTCGAACCAGTGCTGGATCGCGTCCGCCACCTGCTCCGGTGTCCCCGTGAACGTGCGGTGCCCGCGCCCGCCGCCGAGCCGGCCGATCAGCTCACGGACCGTGAGGTTCTCGCGCCGGGCGAGCGTCACGATCAGCGTGTACCGGCTCTTCGCACCCTCGATCTCGTCCTCGTCCGGCAGGTCCGCCGGAAGCTGCTGATCGAACGGCAGGTCCTCCGGCGACACCCGCAGCGTCTTCGCGAGCTGCAACCGTGCGTACTCCGGCCGGATCAGCTCGTCCAGCTGCCGCTCCAGGCGCTGCGCCTCCTCGACCGTGGACCCGATCACCGGCACGATCCCGGGCAGGATCTTGATCGTCTCCGGGTCCCGCCCGACCGCCGCCGTACGCGCCTTCAGGTCCCGGTAGAAGTCCTGTGCGTCCTCCAGCGTCTGCTGCGCGGTGAAGACCGCTTCGGCGTACCGCGCCGCCAGCCCCTTGCCGTCCTCGGACGACCCGGCCTGGACGATCAGCGGATGCCCCTGTGGCGACCGCGGCAGGTTCAGCGGCCCACGGACCTGGAAATGCCGCCCGACGTGATCGATCGGTACGACTCGCTCGTCCACGGCCCAGACACCTGAGGCCTTGTCCGCGATCGCGGCATCGTCCTGCCACGAGTCCCAGAGCTTGTACGCGACCTCGAGGAACTCCGCCGCGCGGTCGTACCGCTCCGCATGCGCCGGCTGGTCGGCGAGGTTGAAGTTGCGCGCCGCCTCCGGGCCCGCGGTGGTCACCACGTTCCAGCCGGCCCGCCCACCGCTCACGTGGTCCACGCTGGCGAACCGCCGCGCCAGGTTGAACGGATCGTTGTACGTCGTCGACGCGGTGGCGATCAGCCCGATCCGGGACGTGACGGCCGCGATCGCGGTGAGCAGCACGGTCGGCTCCAGGGACCCGGCCGGACGCCGCCCGACGTTGCCGAACAGGACCGGCGAGTCCGCGAAGAAGATCGAGTCGAACTTGCCGCGCTCGGCCAGCTGCGCCAGGGCCTGGTAGTGCGCCACCGAGGTGTTCGCGAACGGATCGCTCTCCGGCAGCCGCCAGGACGCCTCGTGGTGCCCGGTGCTCATCAGGAACGCGTTCAGGTGCAACTGCCTACTCATACCGAAACTCCCAAGGCGTCGAGAAGCCGCGAGCGGACCGCGGCGAATCCTGGATCGGCCGCGCTGCGCGGCGCCGGCAACGTGATGGTCTCCGCGGCGACGATCCGGCCGGCGTCGAGCACGATCACCCGATCGGCCAGCACGATCGCCTCGTCGACGTCGTGTGTCACCAGCAGTACGGCGGGTTGGTGCGCCGCGCACAACTTGCGCAGCAACACGTGCATCTTCAACCGGGTCAGTGCGTCCAGCGCACCGAAGGGCTCGTCGGCGAGCAGCAGCTCCGGCTCCCGCACCAGCGACCGCGCCAACGCGACCCGCTGCTGCTCGCCACCGGACAACTCGTTCGGCCAGGCCTGCTCCCGGCCGGCCAGCCCGACCTCTTCGAGGCTCTGCCGCCCGCGCTCCACGGCGCCTTTGAGGCCGAGGACGACGTTGTCGAGGACATTTGCCCAGGGCAATAACCGGGAATCCTGGAAGACGACGGAGACCTGCGAGGGTACGGCGAGCTCACCGGATCCGTCGACGTCGTGATCCAGCCCGGCCAGGGCCCGCAGCAACGTGCTCTTCCCGGATCCGCTCTTGCCCAGCAGGGCGACGAACTCACCCGGTGCGATGTCCAGGTCCACTCCGTCCAGGACGGCGCGATCGTCGTACCGGCGGACCAGGTCGCGGACCTGCACGGTTACGAGGCCAACGTTCGTCGCCACGACAGGGCCCTCCTCTGGATCAGGCGGACGACCGCGTCGGACAGCAGGCCGAGGATGCCGTAGACGACCAGGCCGACGATGATGATGTCGGTCTGCCCGTACGTGCGGGCCAGTTCCATCATGTAGCCGATACCGCTGGTGGAGTTGATCTGCTCGACGACGACCAGCGACAACCACGCGCCGGTCACCGCGAACCGCAGCCCGAGCAGGAACCCGGGCAGTGCGCCCGGCAGTACGACGCGCCGGATGAAGTCCCACTGCGACAATCCGACGGTCTGCGCGAGCTCGACGTACCGGCTGTCGATGGTGCGCAGGCCGTTGTGGGTGTGGATGTAGATCGGCACGAACACCCCGAGCAGGATGGTGACGATCTTCATCGACTCGCCGATCCCGAGCCAGAGGATCAGCAGCGGCAGCAGCGCCAGTGACGGGATCGCGCGCTTGATCTGGATCGGCCCGTCGAGGACCGCCTCACCGAGCCGGGACAGGCCGGAGATCAGCGCGAGGACGACGCCCAGCACGATGCCGAAGGCGAGGCCGATCAGCGCCCGTTGTGCGGACGTCCACAGGTTCGACTGCAGGCGGCCGTCGGCGATCAGGTCGCCGGCCGTGGTCACCACGGTCCACGGCGCGGACAGTACTCGTTGGTCGATCCAACCGGTGGCGGATCCGAGGCTCCAGATCGCCAGCAGCAGTACCGGTCCGATCGCGGCGCCGAACCTGATCGGCTTCCCGGGCCCGAGGCGCCGGCGCCGTACGACGGGGGCCGAGGTCGTGCGCTGCCGGAGTCCGGGCAGCGTGGTCGCGCTCATTTGGCGCCTCCCTTGATCGCGTCGGCGGCGACGGTCTGGAACCGCAGGTCGTACAGGTCCTTGGCCTGGATCACCTTGTTGCCGGTCTCCTTGGCGAGCAGCTCGATGGTTTCCTGCTGCCGCTGGATCGCCTCGCTCCAGTCCGCCGGGATGTCCGGGTGCCCGGCGTTGTCGACCAGCCACTGCCCATCGGCGGCGGTCAGGCCCTGGTCCTTCACGTAGTACCCCTGGATCCACTCCTTGGGGTGCTTGTCGATCCAGTCCTGCGCGATCCCCCAGGCGGCGACGTACGCGCGGATCGCGGCCGCCTTGCCCGGGTCCTCGAGCGACTCCACCGGTCCGTAGAGGTGACCGGCGTCGTCGCGGATCCCGTGGTCGATCGTGCTCGCGCCGTCCTTGCCGTACTTGGTCAGGTAGCGCTTGATCTGTACGCCGCCGATCGGGGCGACGTCGACCTGCTTGCCGGCGAGCGCCTGGGTGTACACGTCACCGGTGCTGGGGATCTCGATCAGCTTGACGTCCTCCTTGGTGAGGCCCGCCTTCTGCAGCACCTTCAGGATCAGCGCGCCCTGCGCCTGGCCCGGGCTGTACGCGATCTTCTTGCCGCGCAGGTCGCCGAGGGTCTTCACCGACACCCCGGGTGCGATGCCCAGCTTGTAGATCGGGTGGTTCAGCGCGTCCTGGCGGAACTTCGAGGCGACGATCTTCACCTGCAGGCCGGTCCAGGTCGCGTGGATCGGCGGGATCTCGGCGACCGACCCGAGGTCGAGGGCGTGCGCCCGGAACGCCTCGGTGGTCTGCGGACCGCCGCTCAGGTTCGCGAACTGGACGAACTTCGAGACCTTGTCGATCTGACCGGACAGCTTGAGCGCGACCTCGGTGGCAGGGTCGCCGACCACGATCTTCGTGCCGTCGGGGACCGAGGTCGGCAGCGGCGCGTCCAGCGACAGCTTGGCGGCGCCGTCGGCGGCGGCGTTACCGCTGCAGCCGGTGACGAGCGCGAGCAGGGCGAGGGCGGAGTAGAGGCGTTTTCTAGACATGGTGTGCTTTCGCGTAGCGGCCGTCGTGGTAGAGCAGCGGCTCGTGCTCACGACGTTCGGTGTGGGTGGCGAGGCGGGCGACCACCAGGTAGTGGTCGCCGACGGCGAAACGGTGCGCGATCTGTGCGCGCAGGAAGCTCGGGGCGTCGTCGAGCGCGGGCTCGCCGGTGGCCAGCCGCGACCAGCGGGTCGGTTCGGCGAACCGGTCGATCCCGCTGGTGGCGAACCGGCCGGCGATCGCGTGCTGATCGGCGGACAGGAAGTTGATCACCACGCTGCTCGCCGTACTCACGGCCGGCCAGCTCGAGGCGCTGGTCGCGATCGCGAACGAGACCAGTGGCGGCAGCAGGCTGATCGAGACCAGCGAGGTCGCGGTGAAGCCGACGGGACCGTGCCCGGCGTCCGCGGTGATCACCACGACGCCGGCGGCATGGCGACGGAACACGGATTTGTAGACGTCGGCGTCCACGACCCGCTCCACACTGAAGTTTCTTGGGCGGTCGGGGACTACGGCCAGGGCAGGACGATTCAGGGCAGGTACAGACATGTCTCTCCCTCGGAACGGGGCAGGGACCACAGGTGATGTGTGAAGAGGCGTGATCAGACAGGCCTCATGCAGACGGCAGCGAGAGAACGGGTCACCGACAGGTGGCGCTCGCCGTCCGCAGCAGATCGATGACGCGACGGCGGGTGAGGAGTGTCGTCGTCATGTCAGCTATCTTCGCATCAATGTCTACTAGCTAACTGCACAATCTCGGAATCCGGACCACCTGTCCATCCGGCGGCCGGCGGCGGGTTCCCTCACACCACCCGGCATCCGTGCGTTCTACTGGCGTGATGGTTCGGGAGAAAGTCGGATTGCCGCCGTTCCAGGCGCTGATCGACGCGCACTGGCGAGACGTTGCCAGGCTGGCGCGGGCGATGGCCGGTCAGGACGGCGACGACGTCGCGCAACGCGCCTGGGAGAAGGCGTACGCGGCATACCCGACGCTGACCTCGGCGAAGAACCTGCGCAGCTGGCTCCTCACCATCACCGCCCGGTGCGCGACCGACGTCCACCGGGCACGGAAACCGCAGCGCCCGCTGGACGAGGCGCCACCGGTCGCAGTCGACGGGCCGGAGGCCGCGGCCTGGCCGGATCCCGACCTGTGGCGGGCGGTCAACGAACTCCCGGAGCGGCAACGCTTCGCGATCACGCTCAAATACGTCGGCGACCTGGACCACCACGGCGTGGCCGCCGCTCTGGACACCACGCCCGCCGCGTCGCGCCGGCTCGTCAGCGACGCGTTGGCGACCCTGCGCACGAAACTCGGAGTACACGATGACTGATCTCGAGAGCCGGCTGACCCGGCTCGACACACCTGACCTGAGGCCACCCGTCCTGCCCGACGCCGACGTCGCCTACACACTGCACGACACCCCGATCGGGACTTTGCTGCTCGCGGTGGCCGGCGGTCGCGTTGTCGCCAGTTCGTTCGGGGACGAGGAGACGATGACCACCCGGCTCGCCCGGGCCGTGTCCCCGCGCGTACTACGGCAGCCCCGGCCGCTGGACGACGTACGACGGCAACTCGACGAATACCTGTCCGGTGACCGCCGGGCGTTCGATGTCGAGGTGGATCTCGTGCTCGCGACACCGTTCCAGCGGCTGGTGCTCGAGGATCTGCCGACGCACACGAGCTACGGCAGGACCACGACGTACGGCACCGTTGCCGGCGACATCTCCCGGCCGAAGGCCGCGCGGGCGGTCGGTACCGCGCTGGGGGCGAACCCGGTGTGCGTCGTCCTGCCGTGCCACCGGGTGGTCGGCGCGAGCGGGGCGCTCACCGGATACGCCGGCGGGCTGGACGCTAAACGATTCTTGCTGAATCTCGAAGCAAAAAGCTGAGTTTTCCGGAAATACCGGGAGTGGATTTAGACTCGATGAAATAAGGAGCAGATCCCCAATGTGGAGTGGGGATCTGCTCCTGTTGACATGTCAGGAAGTTGCCGGCTGGCGGATCTCCAGGATCAGCCGCCGCCGGCCGCCCCAGTCGCGTTTGTAGACCTTGAAGTCGTCGATTCCGGCGGCCGCGCAGAGCCGGCTGTAGCTGATCTCGTCGTGGATGAAGTGCACGCTGCTGCGGTCGTCGTCGTGCTCGGTGGTGACGATCCGGTGCTCCGGGCCCTGCCGCATCCCGTTCGCGATCTCGGCCGCGGTCGCCGGTCCCCAGACCGGGCCCTCGATGATCGCGATCCCGCCCGGCTTCAGCACCCGGGAGATCTCGCAGATCGTCGAGATCTGCTCGTCCTCGGCGAACAGCTCGTGGAACGCCGTCCACAGGCAGATCACCGCGTCGAACGAGTCCCATTTGTACGGCAGGTCGGTCATCGAGCCGATCGCCCAGTCGATCGCGAGCTCCTCCTCGGCGGCCTGCGCGCGGCCGGCCTCGAGCAGGTTCGGCGAGATGTCCAGCCCGCGCACGACCTTGCCGGCGCGGCGCAGCGGCAGCGCGACCCTCCCGTACCCGCAGCACAGGTCGAGCACCGACTCGCGGCCCTCCAGCAGCTCCTGCACCGCCTTGACGATCAGCGCGTCCCGTTCGGGCGACGTACGCGCGGCCAGTCCGTCGGCACCGAGTTCCGCATACTCGGCCCGACTACGCAGTGCGGAGTTCAGCATGCCCGCCAGTATTCCGGGTGCTCTGGGTCAGTTGTCCAGCAGGGATCTGCCAATAGTGAAGAACTCGACAACATCGGGCAGCTCGGCGAGCGGCCGGACGGCGCCGAACGGGGCATTCCAGAAATCACCGGTCCGCGGTGTCCACGGGCCGACATACGCGTAAGGCTCGGCCAGGTAGTCGTCACCTGGTGAGACGCCGTAGTTGACTTCCGCGACCGTGATTCCGACGTCGAAATGCTCGGGCCACAGCACCGGCGTCTCCTCCGGCGCGAGCGCCCTGAGGGCGGCGTCACCGCGGGCGAAGGCGTCCGCGAGCAGACGGGCGGCGGCGGGGTCGACCTCCAGTCGTTCCTCGGGTGCGATCTTGGGGCCGCCCGAGTACACGTGGTCGAGTCGCCATGCCTCGATGCCCGCCGCGGCCGCCAACTCGGCGTACGTGCCCTCCAGCGGCAGCTCTTGCGTTGGCGTGACCAGCAAGTCGCCCTCGACCCGACGGGTGCCGTCGAGGGTGCTGAAGCCGCCCGGTACGACGCGTAGCCGGAGTCCACCGCCATCGCGGTGCTGCGGTCCGGCCAGCAGCAGTTCGGCGACACCGTGCAGGGAGCGACGGGTTACGGCCAGCGAACGGTCTTCCATCACGGCAAGTCTCCTCCTGTAACGCAGGGCCGCGGGACGGCACTGTTCATTCAGACGGTCCGTGTCGCGAGGGGTGGGAGACGTTACATGACGGCGAACTGGCATCGGGTGGACGAAGTCGACGTACCGGCGGACGGGCGGGTCCGCAGTGTGGTGGTGGATGGCCGCAGTATCGCGCTGTCCCGCTGCGGGGCGCGGCTCGGCGCGCTGGACAACAAGTGCCCGCACCAGGGCGGTCCGCTCGGTGAGGGCTCGATCGAGAAGGGTCTGCTGCGGTGCCCGTGGCACGGGTACGACTACGACCCGATCACCGGTCAGCCGCCGGAGGGGTTCTCCGACAGCGTCCCGTCGTACCCGGTGGACGAGCGGGACGACGGGGTCTATGTGCAGCTGCCGGAGCCGGCCGAGGCGGTGCGGACGGTGGCCGACGTACTCGTCGAGACGCTGGTCGCGCATGGCGTCACGCACGTGTTCGGGATGGTCGGGCACTCCAACCTCGGGTTCGCCGAGGCGATGCGGCGGGCCGAGGTGCGCGGCGAGCTCACCTACATCGGTATCCGGCACGAGGGCGCGGCAGCCTTCGCGGCCGGCGCCTACGGCAAGCTGACCGGCCGGCCGGCGGTGGCCTTCGCGATCGCCGGTCCGGGGTCGACCAACCTGCTCACCGGCCTGTACGACGCCAAACTCGACGGCTCGCCCGTCCTCGCTGTCTCCGGGCAGGTGCCGTCGAAGTGGCTCGGCCGCGGCGCGTTCCAGGACCTTGACCTGACCGCGGTCTTCAAGGACGTCGCGGTCTCCAGTACGTCGGTCAACGCCGGCAGCGACCACGCGGAGCTAGCAGCGCTAGCGGTCAAGCACGCGGTCGACGGCCGCGGCGTGGCCCACCTGGTGCTGCCCGACGAGGTACAGGTCCTGCCGTCCGACGCCCCGGCCGCGAGTCCGCGGGGACGGTTGTCGCCGCGGCAGATCCGGCCGGACGAGGACAGCCTGATCCGGGCCGCCGCCCTGATCCGCGACGCGCGCCGACCGGTCCTGGTCGTCGGGCACGGTGCGCGTGACGCCTCGCTCGAGGTGCGCGAACTGGCCGAGCGCCTGAATGCACCGGTGCTGACGACGTTCAAGGCCAAAGGGCTGGTTCCGGACACCCACCCGCTGGGCGCCGGGGTGCTCGGCCGCAGCGGTACGCCGGTGGCGAGCTGGCTGATGAACGAGTCGGACCTGCTGCTCGTCGTGGGCGCCTCGTTCTCGAACCACACCGGTATCGCGGCGTACAAGCCGATCGTCCAGATCGATGACGACCACGCCGCGATCGGCCGGTTCGACCCGGTCGCCGTCGATGTTCTCGGCGACGCGCGGCTGGCACTGTCCGCGCTGACCGGACTGCTCACCGACGTGAAGGCAGAGGACCAGCGACCGGATGTGGCCGAGCGGTGGGCGATCTGGCGGGCGGAGAAGCGGCGCCGGGTCGACGACGACCGTGGCCGCGGCGTGTCCGCAGCGGCCGTCTTCGACGCGCTGTCCCGGCACCTGCCCGCGGACGCCGTCGTGACCGTTGACGTCGGCAACCATGCGTACTCGCTCGGCCGGTACCTGGAGTCGAAAGGCCAACCGGTGCTGATGTCCGGCTACCTCGGCTCGATCGGTTTCGGCTACCCGGCCGCGCTCGGCGCGTGGGCCGCGGCTCCGGGCCGGCCGATCGTCGCGGTCACCGGCGACGGCGGGTTCGGGCAGTACGCCGCGGAGCTCACGACCGCGGTGAAGTACGGCATTCCGATCAAGCATGTGCTCCTCGACAACCACTCGCTCGGCAAGATCAGCAAGGAGCAACTCGCCGCCGATTACCCCGTCTGGCACACGTCCCTGCACAACCCCGACTGGGCCGCGTACGCCGAACTGTGCGGCGCGACCGGCCTGCGGGTAACCCGTCGTCAGGACCTGGACGACGCGATGACCGCCCTGTTCGCCGCCACTGGACCGGCCCTGCTCGGCATCGAGCAGGACGCCGAACTTCTCTGAGGAGCCTGAGATGACCGAGTACGACGACCTTCGCGCGCTGTTCGTCAACTGCACCCTGAAACGATCGCCGGCCGTCAGCAACACCGAGGGACTGATCGACGTCAGCCGCCGCATCCTCGAGAAACAAGGGGTCCAGGTCGACGTGATCCGCGCCGTCGACCACGACATCGCCACCGGTGTCTGGCCCGACATGACCGAGCACGGCTGGGCGAAGGACGACTGGCCGGCGATCCAGGAGCAGGTGATGGCGGCCGACATCCTGGTGATCGCCGGACCGATCTGGCTGGGCGACAACAGCTCGGTCACCAAACAGGTGATCGAACGCTTGTACGGCAACTCGTCGATCCTCAACGAGCGCGGGCAGTACGCGTACTACGGACGCGTCGGCGGCTGCCTGATCACCGGTAACGAGGACGGCGTGAAGCACTGCGCGATGAACGTCCTGTACTCGTTGCAGCACCTCGGCTACACGATCCCGCCACAGGCCGACGCCGGCTGGATCGGGGAGGCCGGCCCGGGTCCGTCGTACCTGGACGAGGGGTCGGGCGGCCCGGAGAACGACTTCACCAACCGGAACACCACCTTCATGACCTGGAACCTGCTGCACTTCGCGCGGCTGCTCAAGGACGCCGGCGGGGTCCCGGCGCACGGCAACCAGCGGTCCGAGTGGGACGCCGGCTGCCGGTTCGACTTCGAGAACCCGGAGTACCGCTGACTTCGGGGGTGCTGCTGTACCGTCGGCATGTGGGGGTTGTGGTACCGACGGACGACGTACTCGTCGCCGGGCTGCGAACCGGGGACGAGGAGACGTTCGCGTGCCTGCTGAACGGCTGGTCGGGCTCGATGCTGCGGCTGGCCCGCTCGTTCGTGTCCACCACGGCCAGCGCCGAGGAAGTCGTCCAGGACACCTGGCTGGCCGTGTTCGAGGGAATCGGGCGCTTCGAGGGCCGCTCCTCGCTGCGGACCTGGGTGTACCGGATCCTCGTCAACATCGCGCGCAAACGGGCGACCCGGGAACAGCGGACGGTGCCGTGGACCAGCCTGGTCCCGGACCACGTGCCGACGGTCGATCCACAGCGGTTCCGGGGGCCGGGCGACCAGTACCCGGGCGGTTGGCGGGCGTTCCCGGACCGCTGGCCGACCACCGAGAGCGAGGTCCTCGCGCACGAGGTCCGTTCGACCGTGGCCGCGGCGGTCGAGAGCCTGCCGATCCGGCAGCAGGTGGTGCTGACGTTGCGAGACATCGACGGATACGGCGCCGAGGACGTATGCGCGTTGCTGGACATCTCCATGGTCAATCAGCGGGTCCTGCTGCACCGCGCACGGGCGGCCGTGCGCGGGCACCTCGAGCGTTACTTCACAGGGGTTGACGCATGACGTGCGCAGAGGTGGTCGAGCTTGTCACCGCGTACCTCGACGGCGCACTCGATCCCGAGACGGAGCAGCGGTTCGTGGAGCATCTGGCGCTCTGCGACGGCTGCGAGATCTACGTCGAGCAGATCCGGCGTACTGCCGCCGAGGTCGGGCAGGTCGAGCCCGAGGACTTGTCCGCGGAGACCCGCGACCGGCTGCTGGCGGCGTTCCGCAGCTTCCGCGCTGACCTGTAACGCCCGGCCGCGTCGACGGCACTGAATCGGTATGCCGGACGTTGAGTTCACCAACCTGTTCGCGGTCGCTCTGATCGCGTTGCTGGCCCCGCTGCTGCTCGGGCTCGCCCCGCGGCTCCGGGTGCCGGCCGTCGTACTGGAGATCGTCGCCGGGATCGTGGTCGGCCCGCACGGTCTCGGACTGGTCGACGTGGACCTGCCGCTGCAGATCGTTTCGCTGCTGGGGCTGGGCTTCCTGCTGTTCCTGGCCGGCCTGGAGATCGACGTCCACCGGTTACGCGGGCAGGTGCTGCGGCTGGCCGTTCTGGGGTATGTGGTGACGTTGCTGCTCGGTGGGCTGGTCGGCTTCGGGTTCTCCGCGGTCGGGTGGGTGCAGAGCGCACTCCTGCTTGCCGTGACGTTGTCAGCTACCTCCTTGGGTCTGGTCGTGCCAGTGCTCAAGGACGCAGGCAAAGCCGAGGGCAGCGTCGGGCAGTTCACCATCGCCGCCGCATCGGTCGCCGACTTCGCCGCCGTACTGCTGCTGTCCCTGGTGTTCTCGACCGAAGGTGGCAGTGCCGGTGAGCGGCTGGTGATGGTTGGTCTGTTCGCCCTGCTCGTGGTCGTCACCGGTCTGGTCGTCACGACCGCCGGACGGTCGCAGCGACTCGGCGGGGTGCTGCTTCGGCTGCAGGACACCACGGCGGAGATCCGGGTGCGAGCTGCTGTGGTGCTGTTGGTCGCTTTTGTTGCGCTGGCGGAGCAGTTCGGGCTGGAGACGATCCTGGGCGCGTTCCTCGCCGGTGCGGTGGTCGGGATGGTCGACCGGGACGCCACCTCGCACCCACGTTTCCGGGTCAAGCTGGATGCCTTGGGCTACGGGTTCCTGATCCCGGTGTTCTTCGTGACGAGCGGGCTCCGGCTCGATCTGCGCGGCCTGCTCGACGACCCGGCGGCGCTCGTCCGCGTACCGCTGTTCCTGCTAGCACTGCTAGCGGTTCGCGGAGTACCGGCGTACCTCGCGGTGCGGACGCTGGGAGCTCGCGCGACGGCAGCGACCGCGCTGCTGCAGGCGACGTCGCTCCCCTTCATCGTGACCGCGACGCAGATCGGCGTGGCGACCGGTCTGATGACCCCGATCACCGCCGCCGCTCTCGTCTGCGCCGGGCTCCTGTCGGTACTGCTCTTCCCGGCTGTCGCACTGGTCCTGCTCAGGCAGCCCGCCGCCGACCGATCCGACCGAGCAGCACGGCAGCCACCATCGAGACGATGATTGAGGTGTACGTCGCGCCGAGCCAGCCGGGGACGGGCTGATCGTTGAAGATCGCCTGCTGGATCTTCGTCCAGAACGGGGACCAGCCGGAAACGGTGCCTGGGTTCACCAACTGGTAGGCGACGAAGCCGATCAGCCACGCGGCGGTCGGTTGCCAGCGGAACTTCGCCGTACCGGAGACGTCCCACTTCATCTTGCTGACCACGAAGAAGTCCGCGATCGCGACCGCGAACAGCGGGATGAAGACCGAGCCGATCAGGTACAGGAACTGGGTGTAGTTGCCCAGGTCGATGAACAGCGCAATACCGGTGGCGAGGGCGCCGATCGCGATCGAGATCCACCGCCGGTCGATGTGGCCGATCAGGTTGTGGGCGGCCATCGTCGTCGAGTAGACGTTCGCGTACGCCTCGTCGACCTCGTCCACCAGCAGGACCAGCAGGGCGATCGCACCGGCCGGCAGCGTGACCAGTGCGGTGATCACGTCGTCGCTGTTGGTCCCCAGTGTCGCCACAGCGACGACACCGAGTGCGTAGTACCCGATCGCCGCCAGGCCGTAGCCGAGTGCGGAGCCGCTGAACGCGGCCTTGTTGGTCCGCGAGTGCCGCGTGTAGTCCGCGGCCAGTGGCGCGAACGACACGACGCCCGCCGCGGCCAGGTCGACCGCCGGCCAGAACCCGAACACGCTGTCCTGCGGCAAGGCGTGCACCGGCTTGCTGAGCACCTGCACGAACAGGTACACGGATGCGAGCAGCACCAGCCAGACCATGAACTTCCGCAGGATCCGCACGCTGCCGAGCGGCCGGACCGCCATCGCGGTCGCGATGATTCCGGCGAGTACGACGAACAACCAGCGCCACCGCTCACTCGTGACCGCGACCGCGGCCTGCGAGATCACGATGATCTCCATCGTCGCCCAGCCGACGTTCTGCGCGATGTTCAGGACGGTCGGCGCGATCGAGCCACGGCGGCCGAACAGACCGCGCAGGCTCGCCATCGCGGGCGCACCCGTCTGCGAGCCGAACACGGCCGCTCCGCCGAGCACCAGCGCACCGATGCCACAGCCGACGACCACCGCGAGCAGTCCTTGCCACAGCGAGCCGGTGTACGCCGCCACGAGCGCACCGGTCACCGGACCGAACAGCGAGATACCGAAGTTGCCCCAGAGCGTGAACTGGTCGAAGAAGCCGAGCGTGCGCGGCGCATCGGTGGTGAGGACGAGCGGCGCCTCGGTGGTACCGGCAGGACGAACAGCTGTATCGGTCATGAGTGACCCCACTCCCTACGCCGGCATTACCCGGTCAGGTTCAGGCGGTCGGCGACCCAGCTGTCGCCCTCTCAGCCCGCGCATCCTCGGTGCGAGCTCCCGCTTAGGTATGTGTTGCTGAGTTTAACTCGTCAGCTAGTTTCCGGGAGAGCGGCTGCTCGTTCTATGAGAGCGGCCAGCTCCGGGCCGTTCGTCACGACCGGCATGTGGGCCCCGGAGTCCAGCGTGCGGGCCTCGCCGTGGCTGAGTTCGGCGAGTCGCTCGACCCATTCCGCCGTACACAACAGGTCGTGCCTGCCGCGGACCAGAACCACCGGCGCCTGGACGTGCGGCATCACGGCGGCCAGGTCGTGGTGCCTTGACGCTTCGCCGGCACGGGCGATCGACGGCAGCGTCGTACGGGCGTATTGCGGACTGATCCGGACCAGCTTCGGTGCGTCCGGGATCGCGGAGCCGACCAACCGGACCGCACGGTCGACCCAGCTCGACAGCCGGACGTCGCCGGTCGGTGCGGCGAGTACGAGCGCGTGGGCGAGCTCCGGGTAGCGGATCGCCGTCTCGACGACGATCTGACAACTCGCCGAGTGGCCGACCAGGACGGACCGCTCGCGGATCTTCTCCGCCAGCCTCACCGCGAGGGCACGGGGATGCAGGTCCTCACGGCTGCCCGCCGGTTCGCCGTACCCGGGCAGCGTGACCACGTGGTACGGCGTGACGAGGTGCTCGACCGTCCGCGCGTACGACTCCGGGCCGAGGCCCAGGCCGGGCACAAGAACGACAGGTGCGTTCACTCCCACGGAGCCTTGGCCGGGGCGCCCTTGACGACCGGGTTCGATACGTCAGGCTTGAGCTCGCGGTACCCGAGCAGGAGGCCGACAGCGAGGATCAGCAGGCCGAAACCACCCCAGCCGTACGCCGTGGGCAGCCGGTGCACCGCGCCGTCGCTGGCACCGAGACCTGTGGACAGCACCATGATCAGCCAGACCAGGATCGGGACGAAGGAGACCGCGACCAGGAGCAGACCGGCCAGCTCAGCCGGGTCCAGCCGGCCACCGGTCTTGCGGCGGGCCAGCACGTCGCGGACCCACATCACGAGCGCGCCGGTGCCGACAACCACGAGCAGCAGCTGGCCGATCGCGTCGAGCACGTCAGTACGGAGCGGGTGGTTGAGTGGTGAGCCCGGTGCCTGTGAGATCTCCCGGAGCGCGACGCGCTGGACGGAGACGACCAGCAGCCCGTAGATCGCGGCGATGAACGCGGCCAGGCCGACAACCCTCGCGGCACGTGGGTCACGCTCGTGCCGCTCGCGGCCGTATGTCGGGAGCTCATGCGGCTCAGGACTCGCGGGAGCGCCGTACGGTGCACCGGGGCGGTAGGCCGGAGGCTGGTGGTACGCCGGGTTGCCCTGCGCAGGTGGCTGACTTTCGTAGGGCTGGGGCTGCGCGTAGGGGAACTGCTCCGGCGGAGCAGGCGGGCCGCCGTACGCGCCACCGCCGTACGGCGTGGGTGGCGCGTAGTGATGCTCCTCGTCGGGTGCCTGCTGCTTGTCGGGCTGATCGTCCCTGCCGTACGTCGGGAAGTCCTGTGACGACATCGTGTACTCCCTCCCGTCGTACCCAGTTTCTCAGGTGGCCTTGATCGTCGGCCAGGCGTTCGGCAGGCAGCCGGCCAGCCCCTTGGTCTGCTGCATCATCACCGGCGCGGGGGTCTTCGGGGTCGTGCAGGTCGAGTGCCCGTGGCCGAGCGCGTGCCCGACCTCGTGGTTGACCAGGTAGCTGCGGTACAGGTCGACCTTCCCGTTGTACGCCGGGATCGCGTACAGCCACCGCTTCGCGTTCAGCACGACACGGTCCTCGACCCGGCAGGAGACCTCACCGCCGGTGTCGAGCGGCAGACAGAGCTTGTCCGTCAGGGTCGGCGTGGCCAGGATGATCCGGAGGTCGGCGTCGACGCGGTCCGTCCGCTCGAAACTCACCGGGTGCACCGCCTGCCAGCCGCGCGGGTCCGTCAGGGTCTTGTGGATGGCCGCCGCGACCGCGGCACCGTTCACCGACACGCCCTGCTCGATCTCCACCCGGTACGTCATCTTGTCGCGGACACCGGTCGCCTTGTTGGACCCAGGCACCACCGCGAGCTTCCCGGTCGACACCAGGACGTTCGGCTTCGCACCCTTCGGCTTCCGCGTCAGCGTCGGTGCCGGCCGCAACGGAGTGGTGAATTTCTGCGTCGGCGTCGCCACCGGAACCGGCGTCGTTCGCGGCGTCACCGAAGCCACCGGCTCCTCCTGCGCAACCTCGTTGACCCCCGCAACGGCCTGCGCCGCCAAGCTGTTCCGATGCGCAACATCCGGATGCGCCACCACCACAGTCCCGAGCACCGCCAACGCGGTCACCACAAGCCACTGCCCCTTGTAAGACTTCCGCCGACTGTGCCGCCCACCCCGGCGCCGCCCAGACGTGTGTCCGCGCTGGCCGCTCCGCCGGGTGGTCATGACACGTGACCCTACCGATACCTGCCAAGGCACGAAACCCCGGTTGTGTTAAGCCGTCCTCGTCCGCAGGAATTTTCCGAAGTGGGGGACGGTGAAGGCTACGGTGCCGCGTTCGGCGGAGAAGACCAGGCCTTTTTTGATCAGGCCGTCGCGGGCTGGGGAGAGGGATTGGGGTTTGCGGTTGAGGGTGCTGGCTACCTCGGCGGTGGGGACGGAGCCGTCGTCGACGCCGATGCCCAGTTCGGCCATGGCGCGCATGTACTCGCGTTCGGCGGGGGTGGCTCGTTCGTAGCGGGAGCCGAAGAAGCCCACGGTCAGTTCGGCGGACGCTTCGGGGCCTGCGACGGCGACGTCCTTGATGGTGATGGGTGAGGTCGGCGCGTGGTCCCAGGTGGAGTGCGCGAACGCCTGCACGAAGTACGGGTACCCGTCCGTCTGCGCGTACAGCTCGTCGAGCGCCTCCTCGTCGTACTGCACGCCTTCGCTCTCCGCCGGCACCATCAGCGCGCGGTCGCACGCCTCGCGCGCCAGACGGTCCACCCGGATGTAGCGGAACAGCCGCTCGGAGTACGACTTCGAGGCCGACAGTACGGCGGGCAGATGCGGCAGGCCCGCTCCGACGACGACCAGCGGCGCGCTCTGCTGCGAGATCTCGTGACATGCGGCGCACAGCGCGGACAGGTCGTCCGCACTGATGTCCTGCATCTCGTCGATGAACAGCCCGACCCCGACGGTCAGGTCACCGGCCAGGTCCGCGGCGTCGGTGAACAGCTCGATCAGATCCATCTCCAGGTCACCGGAGTCGGCCCGGCCCTTCGCGGCGGCCACGTCCACCGGCGGATGCCAGCGGATGCCCTTCCGGTCATTGGCCGCAGTACGCAGCGCGAAGGCCTTCAGTACGGCGCTGAACTGGTCGACCTTCTCGTCGTCGCGGTGCCGGTGTCCCAGCTCCCGCATCGCCGTGTGCAGCGCCTGCGCGATCGGCAACCGGATGCTCTGGTCCGGTCGCGCCTCGATCTTCCCGGTGCCCCAGGCCCGCTTGATCGCCTGCGAACGCAGTGTGTTGAGCAGCACCGTCTTACCGACGCCCCGGAGTCCGCTGAGCACCAGGCTCCGCTCGGGTCTGCCTGCCGCGACCCGTTCGAGCACCACCTCGAACTGCCGCACCTCGGTGTCGCGTCCGGCCAGCTCAGGCGGCCGCTGACCGGCGCCGGGCGCATAGGGATTCCGGATCGGATCCATGCTTTCACTGTATGAGGCCGTCTAGCGTTATCCGTAGATTGACCGATCAACGACGAGAGCGTGTCGCGACAGGTCTCTACAGCTTTCTAGTGAAATCACTAGAAACCGATAGACACCACGAGCGACCCCGAGGCCACTATGGTTCCCGCATGGTGGAGTGGGTTCCGCGGGCCGGCGCCTTGTACGAGCGGGTGCATCAGCAGTACGTCGGCGGCGCGCGCAAGCTCGAGGCGCTGATCAACGAGCTGATCGGCGAAGAGGAAGGCATCAACTACCTGACCGCGACCGCGCGGGCCAAGGACCCCGAGTCGTTCCTCGCGAAGGCGTCGAAACCGCATCCCGACGACCCCTCCAGACCGAAGTACGACGACCCGCTGAACCAGATCACCGACCTGGTCGCGGCCCGGGTCATCACGTTCCTGGTCGAGGCGGTGGACCGGGTCTGCGAGGTGATCGAGGAAGAGTTCGAGATCGTCGAGCACACCGACATGGGCGCGCACACCCGGGCGCAGGGCGTCTTCGGGTACGCCAGCAAGCACTACCTCGTCCGGCTGAACGAGCACCGCCGCGAGCTGCCGGAGTACGCCGTACTGAAGAACCTGGTGATGGAGATCCAGGTCCGGACGGCGGTCCAGCACGCGTGGGCCGAGTTCGAGCACGACATCCGGTACAAGCTGGACATCCCGCCGGACCGCAAGCCCGAGTTCGACCGGCGATTCCTGCTGGCGGCGGCGTTGATGGAGCTGGCCGACAACGAGTTCACCGAGATCGACCGGCTGTACCGCGAGCTCGCCGCGACCGCTGAGGACAAGGCGCCGCTGGATCTCACCACGGCCACGCTGACGACGTACCTGACCCGCCGCTACCCGGATGCGCCGCACGCGAAGACCACGCACTACGCCTGGATCCTGGGCGTCCTGCACCGCCTCGGCATCGACACGGAGGAGCAGCTCACCGAACTGCTCAGAGGCATCGACAGCGAAGCAGTACAGGCAGCCATGACACACCGAGCCCCAGCCGGCACGGTACGGCGCCTCGACGACGACCTGCTTGCAGCCAAGGGCCCTGCCTACCTGGAACTGTTCCCCGACGAGGAACGCCGCCAGAAGATCCTCCGCGGCCGCCTGAAGGCACTGGTCCGGGCCGAGATCATCCAGCCCTGACGAGGTCCTCCGCCGTACGACGTGCCCACCGGGATGTCGTGATCAGTCCCAGAACCAGTACCAGCGCTCCGCAGCCCGCGATGATGTACCAGCAGAGCTTGGCAGCGCTGACGAAACCTGTCTCGAAGGAGCCGACCAGGCGCGCGGTGAGGACGGTACCGGCGACAGCGACTCCCAGTGAGGCGCCGACTTGGCGGCTGGTGGAGGCGATGGCCGCTGCGACGCCTGCCTGTGCTCGCGGCATGCCGGAGACGGCTGCGTTGGTAATAGGTGCATTCAGCACGCCGAAGCCGAGTCCGAAGACCAGGTACGAGATCAGCAGGTACACGGTCGCAGTAGTAGTGGTCAGGAACGACAGCAGTATCCCAGACAGAGTCAGCATGCTGCCCGCCACCACTAGCGGCACCCGAGGACCTCTGTGGCCCACCAGCCAGCCTGACACCGGCGCGAACACCACGGTCATCGCAGCCATCGGCAGCGTGAGCAGACCGGCATGTAGTGCGGTGAAACCACGCACCGACTGCAGGTAGAGCGAGTTGAGGAACAGGAACGCCGACAACGCCGAGAACCCGCACACCGCGATCAGCGTGGCACCGGAGAACGGTGCGCTTCGGAAGAACCTGGGCTCGAGCAGCGGCTGCTCTCGACGGCGTTCGTAGTACACGAGCGTCACCAGTGCCAGCACGCACACCACGAAGCACCCGATGATCAGCGGCGACCCCCACCCGGCAGAGCGGCCCTCGATGATCCCGTACGTCAGACCGCCCAGCAGCAGTACGACGAGCACCTGCCCGACCGGGTCCATCCGCCGCGGTACGGCGGCCCGCGACTCGGGTACGAACAAGGCAGTCATCAGTACGGCGGCGACCGCGACCGGCACGTTGATCCAGAAGATGAACCGCCACCCGGCCGTGTCCACGAGCGACCCGCCGACGACCGGGCCGACGGCCATGCTCAGCCCGACCACACCGCCCCACACCCCGATCGCCTGCGCACGCTCGCGCGGATCCGTGAAGGTGTTGGTGATGATCGACATCGCCACCGGGTTCAGCATCGACCCGCCGACTGCCTGCAGCACCCGGAACGCGATCAGCAGGTCGACACTCGACGCGACTCCGCACAGCAACGACCCGATCCCGAAGAGCACCAGCCCGACCTGGAACGTCCGCCGCCGCCCGACGCGGTCCGCGGTCGAGCCGGACACCATCAGCAGACTGGCCAGCACCAGCGTGTAGGCGTCGATCGTCCACTGCAGCTTCGCGACCGAGGCCCCGAACTCGGACCGGATCGCCGGGAGCGCCAGGTTCACGATCGTCGAGTCCAGCCCGACGATGAACAGGCTGGAGCAACAGATCGCCAGCACCAGCAGCCGCCGCCTGCGCGTCAGCTCCTCCACCCGGCTCCCTCCGTCCGTTGAATACTGTACTACCTGGGCCTGGAAACGGTTCCCGGGTGTCCGCGAAAACGGTTTGACGGACTGTCGGCGGGGCCGCCTAGGCTTGTTCTATTCGCCTGGTCAGGTGCCTTCTTTCAACCCTTCTATGCCTCTTTGTGAGACGTCATGTCTTTGCGCCTCATCCCATTCGCCGATCCGGGTGTGCCGGACACTCGATCCGGCGTCCGACTCATCCTCTGGCTGGAGCACCAGCAGCTGCGCGGGCAGGCCCTCGCGGTGTTCTGGGGTCTCGTCTACTTCGGCGGCATCGCGGCCGCTCCGGTCGCCGTCGGTCTCGCCGTTCAGGCGGCGATCGACCTGTCCTGGCCCAAGCTGATGCTGGCCGGTGCCCTCCTGCTCGCGTTCGGTGCGGCCAAGGCCGGCGCCGACTCGTACTTCCACAAAGCCGTCGTGACCAACTGGATCAGTACGGCGTCCCGCCTGCAGCAGCTGCTCTTCCGCAAGGCCGCGGAGCTGGGCTCGCTGCTGACCCGCCGGATCGCCGCCGGTGAAGTCGTGGCCGTGAGCAGCGGCGACGTCGAGAAGATCGGCTGGTTCGTCGAGGTCCTCGGCCGGTTCGTGGCCGCGCTGCTGACCTGTTTCGCGGTCGTGATCGGTCTGCTGCTGTACGAGCCGCAGCTCGGTCTGGTGGTCGCGATCGCCGTCCCTGTGCTCGCGTTCTCGATCGTCCCGCTGATGGGTCCCGCGGAGCGCCGCGCGGACGCGCAGCGGGCCAAGGGCGGCCGGGCGACCGAGCTGGCCGCCGACACCGTCGCCGGTCTGCGCGTGCTGCGCGGTATCGGCGGTGAGCAGCTGTTCCTCGAGCGGTACCGCGAAGCTTCGCAGGACTACCGGAGCAGTGCGGTCCGCAGTGCCCGGATGTGGTCGCTGATCGCGGCTCTGCAGGTGCTGTTGTTCGGGCTGTTCCTGGTGCTCGTCGTCTGGATGGGCGTCCGGCTGGTGACGTCCGGCCACATCTCGGTCGGCGAGCTGGTCACGACGTACGGCTTCATCACGTTCATGCTGGTGCCGCTGCACACGTTCGAGGAGACCGCGAGCGCGTTCATCTTCTCGAAGGTGTCGGCACGCCGGGCCGCGCGCGTGCTGTCGTTGCGGCGGACCGACGAGACCAAGGGGACCGCCGAAGCCCAGCTGCCGGAGGGCGACGTGCTCGACCCGGTCACCGGGCTGCATGTCCTCGCCGGAAGCTTCACCGCGGTCGTCTGCGGCAACCCGGACGAGGGCGGTCTGCTGGCCGACCGTCTGGGCGGCCACAGCCCGTCCGCTACCGACGAGGCGTCCGTGCTGCTCGACGGCGTCGCACTGGACGAGATCCCGCTGGAGTCGGCGCGCACCGTCGTACTCGTGCAGGACAAGGACCCGGTGCTGTTGTCGGGGACGGTGCGGGAGCTGTTCGACGTTCCGGCCAGTGGTGCGGTCTCACCGGAGACAGCGCTCGACGCGGCGCAGTGCGAGGACATCCTCGACGTACTGCGGCAGACACTGCCTGCTGGTGAGTCCGACGCGATGAACGCGGTGCTGACCGAGCGCGGCAGGTCTCTGTCCGGCGGCCAGCGGCAGCGGGTGGCGTTGGCGCGCTCGCTGTACGTCGACCCGCAGGTGCTGGTGCTGGACGAGCCGACCAGTGCGGTCGACGCGCACACCGAAGCGCGGATCGCGGACGGTCTGCAGTTGCTGCGGCGCGGCCGGACCACGGTGGTGTTCACGTCCAGTCCGCTGATGCTTGACCGGGCGGAGCGGGTCGTGTTCGTACCGGAGGGCCGTGTGGATGCGGTCGGTACGCACCACGAGCTGCTGCACACCAACGCGCGGTACCGCGCGGTTGTGACCCGTGAAGAAGAGCCGACGTTCGAGGAGTTCGCGTGAAGCGGCCAGAGTACGACCCGGCAGCCCCGCAGGAAGTAGTACGGCTCCCGGTGGCAAGTGGCGCGACCGTCCGTGCCTACATCAAGGAGCTGTTCCACCGGCACCGGCGCCAGTTCCTGTGGCTGACACTCGTGAACGCGGTGGCGGCGCTGAGCGGCATGGTCGGTCCGTGGCTGCTCGGCAACGTGGTGCAGAAGCTGTCCGAGGGCCACACCGACGTGGACCTGCCGTACGTCGTGATCGGCTTCGTCATCGCGCTCGCGGTGCAGACGGTGTTCGTGCGGCTGACCCGCCTGCGCGGCGCGGTGCTCGGCGAGGAGATGCTCGCGGATCTGCGCGAGGACTTCCTGGTCCGTGCGGTCGGGCTGCCGCCGGGCGTGCTGGAGCGCGCCGGGACCGGTGACCTGCTGTCCCGGATCACCACGGACATCGACCGGCTGTCGCACGCGATGCGGGACGCCGTACCGCAGCTGACGATCGCGATCATCTGGGCGTCGCTGCTGATCGGCGCGCTGATCGTGACCGCGCCGGCGCTGGCGGTGGCCGTGGTGATCGCGGCGCCGATCCTAATCATCGGCGGCCGGTGGTACTTCCGCCGTGCACCCGCCGGGTACCGGTCGGAGGCGGCCGGGTACGCCGCGGTCGCCTCGGCGCTGGCCGAGACGGTCGACGCCGGCCGCACCGTCGAGTCGCACCGGCTCGGTGGCCGCCGGATCGCCGTGGGCGACACCCGGATCGGTCAGTGGGTCGCCTGGGAGCGGTACACGCTGTACCTGCGGATGGTGCTGTTCCCGGTGATCAACATGACCCACACGGTCGCGTTGGCCGCCGTACTGGTCATCGGTGGCGGTTTCGCGATCCAGGGCTGGCTGACGGTCGGTGCGCTGACCACAGGTGCGCTGTACATCCAGATGCTCGTCGAGCCGGTCAACATGATGATCCGCTGGTACGACGAGCTGCAGGTGGCGCAGGTGTCGCTGGCGCGGCTGGTCGGCGTCCGTGAGGTGGAGACGGCCGCGACGACGAGCGACGACGAGCCGGACGGGCGGACGGTGCTGGCCGACGACGTGCGGTTCGGGTACCTGGAGGGCCGCGACGTACTGCACGGAGTCACGCTGACGGTCGAGCCAGGTGCTCGTGTGGCGCTTGTCGGGCCGTCCGGTGCCGGTAAGTCGACGCTGGGCCGTTTGCTGGCCGGCATCTACTCACCACGCGTCGGCGACATCACCTTGGGTGGAGCGGCGCTGGACCGGATGTCAGCCGAGCAGGTCCGTAGTCACGTTGCCCTGGTCAACCAAGAGCACCACGTGTTCGTGGGCAGCGTGCGGGACAACCTGCGGCTGGCCAAGCAGGACGCGTCCGACGCGGACCTGTGGGCGGCACTGCGGTCGGTGGACGCCGACGGCTGGGTCGCCGGCTTCGACAACGGGCTGGACACGGAGGTGGGCTCCGGTGGGGTCTCGCTGACGCCGGCCCAGGCACAGCAGGTTGCACTGGCGCGTCTGGTCCTCGCTGACCCGCACACGCTGGTCCTGGACGAGGCGACCTCGTTGATGGACCCGCGCGCGGCGAGGCACCTGGAGCGGTCGCTGGCGACCGTACTGGAGGGCCGGACCGTAGTGGCGATCGCACACCGCCTGCACACCGCGCACGACGCCGACGTGATCGCTGTAGTCGAGGACGGCAAGATCGTCGAACTAGGCGGCCACGACGACCTCGTCGACGCCCAGGGCCCCTACGCCGCCCTCTGGCACTCCTGGCACGGCGACCGCTGACCCAATCGCTTACGTCCGAAGGAACGTGGGCTGTAGCCCGCAGACCTTCGGACGTAAGCGCCCCTGGTGGAGTGCGAGGATGAAGGGGTGTTGCTGACGACGCTCTTTTCTTTGCCCACCGCCATGGCTCTGGACGTTGATGACGAGGGGCGGATGCTGGTTTTGTACGACGGCACCGGGACTCGGCAGGTCAACGAGGTTGGGCCAGATGGGACCTGGCGGGCGCTGACCGATCTTGATGACACCTGTCGGGGTGCCCGGTTCGTTCCGGGGAGCAGTCGGGTGGTTGTCGAGCACGACACCGGCGGGGACGAGCGCGGTCAGCTCTCGCTGATCGATCTCGACGAGCCCGGTCTGCCCACACTGACCCCGCTGGTCCACGACGCCGAGTACATCCACCACCTGGTCGCAGCTCGGTCCGGCAGTGTTCTCTACACGACGAACCGCCGCAACGGCACCGACTTCGACCTGGTCACCCACGACCTGGCCACCGGCCGCGAGACCGTTCTGTACGACGGCGGCGGCTGGGTGATGGGCGTCGACCCGTCGCCGGACGACAAGTGGGTCGTGCTCTCGAAGGCCAGCACCCCCGCGAACTCCATGCAACTGCTCCTGCTCGACACCTCAAGCAAGAGCGTCACCGAACTCACCGCGGAAGACGCGCACAACGACCAAGGCCCAGTCGCCTGGCTGCCCGACTCGTCCGCGTTCCTGGTGTCCAGCAACGCCGACCGCGACCGAATGGCAATCCGCCGGTACGACGTCAGCGCAGCGACGTGGACCGAACTGCTGGCCGACGACGCCCGCGATCTCGCCGGCTGGCCGTCCCCGGACGGCGAACACCTGTTGGTCGGCGTACTGGAGGACGGCGAGGTCGCGCTGGCGCTGCACCGGTTGGAGGACGGGTCGGCGATCGCTCCGCTCGACCTGCCCGCCGGTGGTTGCGCCGGCTTGCTGTACGCCACCCCGGATCCGATCTGGTCGCCGGACGGCTCGTTCGCGGCGATCACCTACAACTCCCCGGTCACCCCGCCGACCGTGTACCGGTTCGTGCCGGGCGGCGAACTGACGGCGATCCGTCCGGTCGAGGTTCCGGCCGAGCTGCAGCACCCGGAGAGCCTGCGCGTTCCGTCGTTCGACGGCGAACAGGTGCCGGTGTTCGTGTTCCGGCCGACCGGTCCGAGCCTGGGGACCACGGTGGTCCACGTGCACGGCGGTCCGGAAGGCGCCGCGATGCGGATCTGGAGCCCGATCATCTCGGCGCTGGCCGGTGAGGGCCACACAGTCGTCGTACCGAACGTCCGCGGCTCGGCCGGCTATGGCAAGCGCTGGTACTCGCTGGACGACCGCGAGTTGCGGCTGGACTCGGTGAAGGACCTGGCCGCGATCAACGCGTGGCTGCCGACGATCGACGGCGACCCGCAGCGGGCCGCGCTCTGGGGCGGCTCGTACGGCGGGTACATGGTGCTGGCCGGTGTCGCGTTCCAGCCGGACCTGTGGGCGGCCGGTGTGGACATCGTCGGAATCGCTTCGCTGGTGACGTTCCTGGAGAACACGTCGGACTACCGGCGGTCGATGCGGGAGCGCGAGTACGGGTACCTTGCAACGGACCGGGAGTTTCTTCAGGAGGCGAGCCCGCTCAGCCGCGTCGACGACATCCGGGCGCCGCTGTTCGTCATCCACGGCGCCAACGACCCACGGGTGCCGTTGTCGGAGGCAGAACAGATCACGGACGCCCTGACGACGCGAGGCGTACCGTGCCAGCTGCTCGTGTACCCGGACGAGGGACACGGTCTGGCCAAGCTCACGAACCGCCTGGACGCCTACCCGCAGGCGTTCAGCTTCCTGCGAGACCACCTGGGGTGAGCACACCCGCGGTCGCGTCGAGCCGTACCGGCAGGCCCAGCGGTACGGCGAGGTTCAGCGCCTCATGCCCGATCGCAGCGCCCTCCACCATCGGTACGCCGAGTGGCTCGAGCCGCTCGCGGATGACCTCACCCGGGTCCTGGGTGCCGGTGAAGTCGCCGACCACCACACCGGTGACTTCGTCGAACCACCCGGCGCGCAGCAACTGCGTCAGCAACCGATCCACCCGATAGCCCGCCTCGTCGACGTCCTCCAAGACGACGACACCCGCCGGCGGTGCGTACGTCGGCGTACCGATGCTCGAAGCCAGCATCGCCAGGTTGCCACCCCGCAGTACGCCCTCAGCGACACCACCGACCACGGTGCGCGCTCCGGTCGGTGCAAGCAGGTCAGTCACCGTGGATGGCTCGAAGAGCAAGGCTCGTAGCCGTTCACGTCCGTCAGCCGTGTCCAGCTGCTCTACGGCAGCAGCCATCGGCCCGTGGAGAGTCACCAGACCACGCGCGTTCAGCGGCTCGTGCAGCGCGGTGATGTCACTGAACCCGACGAACCACTTCGGTACGGCGACCAGCTCGTCGACGTCGACGTACTCGAGCATCCGCTGCACGCCGTACCCACCACGGGCGCAGAACACCGCGGCGTACTGCGGATCCAGCCAGGCGTTCCGCAGGTCCTCGGCACGTGCCCTGTCCTCGGCCGCCAGGTACTTGAAGCGCTCGTGCCCGGCGAGTACCGACGGCATGACGTCCGCCTCAAGCCCCCAGGACTTGAGGTGGACCACTCCAGCGTCCAGCCGCAAGGGGTCAACTCGCCCCGACGGTGCCACCACAGCAACTCGGTCCCCGCTCCGCAGCCGCTGCGGCACCACCACGTCAGTCACCTCGCCGACGCTACCAACCGACCTGCAGCGTCGTGCTCTTGGAGACGCCGTTCACCGTCACGCCGAGCTGGGCCGTGCCGGGGCGTAGTGCGGTCAGTACGCCGGTGGACGGGTCGAAGGAGGCGACTGCCCAGAACGGGGCGGTCTTCGCGGGGCCGATGTGCAGCGTGGACGAGCCCCACCAGTCAGCCGAGACCGGGAACGCCACCGGGATCCGCCGGCTCTCCTGTGCGACGGTCGCGGCCGCCGTACCGGTCTGGCCGCGGCGCAGGGAAGCCGGCGCGGCCAGTTCGAGGGAGTCGACGTGCGGCCGCAGCTCCACCTGGAACCACGGCTGCGCGGACGGGCGCGCCGCGATGCCCACAAGCACCCAGCCGGTGAAACCACCCGCGTCCGGTGCGGCAGCGGGGCTCTTACCGGAGTTCCCGGTCAGCGGGAGCAGTACACCGTCGGTACGAGTCGCCGCGAACGTGCCCGCGTGCGCCGCCATGTAGGCCGCACCCTTGCCGGTCGAGGCGCGGAAGTCGGCCAGCCACTTCACGATCATCGCGGCTTCCTTGCGGTCGCCGAGCTGCGAGTTCTGCGTCGGCGACGGGTCGTCGATCGGGTGGTGCGCCATCACGACCACGTTCTTGATCGACCGGTCGGCCGCCGCGGAGTCGAGCTGCTTGCGCAGGTCGAGGATCTGGTCGAACCCTCCGGCGCGGAGCGAACCGAGCGACGAGTCCCGCAGAACGAACCGGGTGCCCTTGTGGTCGAACGTGCTGGTCGCGTTGCCGAAGACCTTCTTCCACTCGGACAGGTCGCCCGGGCCGTAGGTCTCGTGGTTGCCCGGCACATAGTGCACCGGCACCTTGCCGGCCACCTCCTCGTCGATGATCTGCTTGGCCAGCGCGATGTCCGGACCGAACGCGCGGTCCACGAAGTCGCCGTTGATCACCAGGAAGTCGGGCTTCTGCGCGAGGACCTCGCGGATCGTCCGGCGGGCCTGCTTCACGTAGTCCGAGTTCGGGTCGTCGGCGGTGAACTGCGCGTCGGACATCACCGCGAACCGCCAGCGCCCGCTCGTCGCCACGGTTCCGTCGGTGACGACCATCGGGTCGATCACCTTGGCCGGCGGCTGGAGCGTCACCGGCGGCGCGCTCCGAACGGTCAGGTCGTCGACGACGATCCGGCCGGAGTACTGCCGGGTCGGCGAGGTCTCCACGACGTAGATCCGCCAGAACCGCAGCGGCATCGTCAGCCCCGGCGGGATGTCCGCCTCGACGTACTTCCACCCGGTCCAGTCCACCGTCGGAGCCAGGTTGAGCGTCTGCGCCGAACCGCCTGCCGCGTCATACGCATTGGCGCGCAACCACGCGCCCTTGCCGTCGCCGTACACCCAGGCGCCAAGCTTCTGGGGCTGTCCCGGCAGGGTCTGCTGCGGGGTCTGCGAGAGGTACGCCGCTCGCGTGGCGGTGCTGCCCGTCAACGAGTAGTCGAGCGCGATCGCCTGCCCGCCGTCATGCCCTTCCGCGGCCGACCGCGTCGCCGTCGCGGCACCGGCCGGTACGGCGTTCGCTGCCCACTTGGTGACATCGTCGAGCTCGTCGACCACCGTGCTGGCCAGACCGGAGGTGACGCTGAGCTGCGTGCTCAGCCCACCGACCGTCGCCGTCACCACTGCCGACACCGCGTCGTTGCTCAAGGCGTTGACTTCGAACCCATTGCGTACAGCAACGATCTTCACGAGCGCGGGGTCGTAACTGAGCTTGACGTCGCGCGGTTCGATCCAGGTGGAGAACCCGTCGGCGTCGTACCCGTCGACCTCGAAGAAGCCCTTGGCGGCGGAGTCGGCGAGCGACACCTGCCGGGTCGAGGGCGCCAGGCGGGTCGGCGTACCGAGCACTGTCATCGGGAACCTTCCGTTCGCCGCGCCACGGGTCGCGGTGACGATCGCGTCGCCGGCGCGCCGGCCGGTGACCACGCCGTGCTGGTCGACGCGGACGTTGCTGCCGGCGTACCAGAACGGCGTACCGGTCGCGGGTGCGTACGTCTCGTCGTGACCGGTGGCGCTGAGGACTCGGCTGAGTCCGGTGAGGACGCGGGAGCTGCGGGAGAGGTCGGCGTCCTGGTCGGCTTCGGAGGTGCCGACAGACTCGACGCGGAAGCCCTTCAAACGGCCCGAGCCCTTCACCGGGACGAGGCCGAGGCCGTTCGGGACCAGCCGCTCGCCGCCGTCGGACGGGTCGTTCACGACCTCCGGCGCGGCCTTCCCCGGGGTGCGGGCGAGCATCGTCGAGGAACCACCGCCGTCCAGGTTGAGCGCGTCGTCAGCACCGAGGCTGATCATCAGCTGGCCCATTTCCTTCAGCGACAGACCGCGCGAGCCGGTGGCCCGGCCGTCGACGGTCAGCAGGATCATCCGGCTGCCGTCGGCGTCGAACCCGATCGCCGTGCGCGGCGCGAGGTCGGCGTCCGGCACGGCGTCCGGGACCTTGCCGTCCTTCGCGAGCTGGTAGTTGCCGCTCACCGCGGCCGCGACCTCGCCCGCGTCCGGGCGCAGGCCGTACTCGACGGCGACCTTGTCGCCCACCGCGAACGCGGCGAGCGCGTCGGCGCCCGCCTCGCGGCCGATCAGCGCCTGCTCGTTCGCAGCCAACGCAGTGGTGGCCGGAGTGGTGGCGGTGGAGACGACGACACCGTCGCGAAGGATCACCTCGCGCACGGTCGGCAGGCCGTCCACGGTCCGGGTCCGGGCCGCATCGCCCCACTCCGGGGTGTAGAGGCCGATACCGCCGGTGTTGACGGTCGGCGAGTTGAGGTTGGTCAGCTCGAGCTTCGTGGCGCCGTCGACAGCCGTCCCCTGCAGGAACAGCTGAGCGATCTTGCCGAGGCCGTCCTTGCCGATCACCGCGGTGTCGTTGTGCCCGGCAGCGGGCGCGTTGAGCAGCTTGCCGGATTCCACCCCGACGCCGAGCGGCGCGGTCGTGTCGTTGATGTCGAAGAAGTCGCCGTTGACACCAGCGATCGCACCCTTGCCGGCCAGCTGCTGACTGAGCGGCCGGCCACCGGACACCTTGCCGGTGTTGACCAGGTCGACGGTCACGCCGCGCTTGTCCAGGTCGGTGTCGAGGATGTCGCCGCGCTGCCAGCCCTTCGCGTCCAGGCGCTCGAACGACGTGTAGTTCACGCCCGGCGCCACCGGGCTGTCGTCGCGCGACGTCAGTACGCCGGTCTCGGCGATCGCGGCGTCCGGGATGCCCGTTGTCGCGGTGGTCCGCGCTACGGCTGGGCTGACCAGCACGCCGGCCAACAGGCCACCCACGCCGATCGCTGTGGTCAAGGGACGGATGAGCGACACAGGAACCTCCCCACGGTGGACGGACTCGGTCATCCGACGCCGCGCGCGCTACCGCCTCATGAGCCGCAGGTGTACGTCGATCAACCGACCGGTGACAAAGTAACGCCTGCGGTCACAGTGTGGAAGGTTTTCTTCTCAGTTCGTGGCGACCGGGCGGCCGGAGGTCTGCCAGGCGTGCATGCCGCCGTCGAGGTTGATCGCCTCGCGGCCGAGCTGGTTCAGGAACTGGGTGGCCATACCGGACCGGCCGCCGACCGCGCACACGCAGAGCACCTTCTGGTCCAGCGGCACCTCGCCGACCCGCTCCTGCAGCTCGCCGAGCGGGATGTGCGTGGCGCCCTCGATGTGCCCGCGGTCCCACTCGTCCGGCTCCCGCACATCGAGCACGAACGCCTCCGTCAGCAGGTCGTCGTCGAGCTCAGCCACCACGACCGAAGGAATCTCCTGGTTCCGGAACATGCCCCCAGCATGTCAGACCGGAGGGTAGGCGGCTGCCCGGAGTCCGGATAACGCGTTGACACCGGACGGCGGATTTCGGACCGTGGCTCGAAGGAGGCTGCGGTGGCATTGATTCAGGGGATCCCAGGGGAGTTCGAGCCGCAACCCTGGGGCGAGGCGATCCTGCGGAGCCGTGAGCTTCTGCTGCTCCGGATCGCGCGCCGGCCACCGGACCACGAGGTCCGGCTGCCGGGTCTCGCCACCACGCCACGGCACGTCGTCGAGGACCACACCGGCAAGGCGCTGACCTGGCGCCGCGACGGCGACGACCTCGTCGTCCGGTTGCCGGAGATCGGCGAGCCACCGGTGGTCCGCGTGGCGCTGCAGGGCAAGCTGCGGATCGTCCCGCCGGACACCGTCACCGCGAACGCGGACGGCGTCTGGGACCTGACTCCGACCGGTACGCCGGCCCACCTGGTCGCACGTCGCGCGACCGATGTCGCCGTACGGTTCATCGGCCTGGTCGATCCCGACAGCCGGCACCAGATCCGGCTGGCCGGTCGCAGGTACGGCGTGACCGGTCACGAGCTGACCCGGACCACGATCGGCCCGTTCCCGATGCCCGAGCTCCGCGTCCTGCCGCTGACGGTGCCTACTGGCGTACGGCGGGTGCTCGTCGCACCGGTCGGCACCGTGCTGGCGTCGATTCATCCCGGGCGCGACGAGATCACCGTGGTCGTGACGAACTTCAGCCGGACGCCGGCGCGCGGTGAGGTGGAACTCCCCTTGCCGGCGGGCTGGTCCGCGAGCGAGCAGGTCTGGACGTTCGACGGTCTCGATCCGGGCCGGTCGGTCGGCTGGGCGACGCGGATCGCGGGACCGGCCGGTGCGCACGAGCTGCGAGTGCGTCTGGAGGCGGGCCGTCGATCGGCGTCATCGCCGTACGTCGTCCACCTGTGATCTAGGCAGCCGCGGCCTTCTCCTTGACCTCGGCCTCCACGCGCTTGCCGAGGTTGATGAAGAAGAAGATCAGGCCGAGGGTGATCGTGATGTGCCCCAGACCGGACAGACCATCCAATGCAGGACCGGCCTCGTGACCCAGCACGGTCATCGTGCCGCGGACGATCATCAGGCCGACGGTGAGGGCGAGACCGGCGTTGTAGACCCAGAAGAACGCGGTGAACAGCTTCCCCTCACTCAAGGTGAACAGCTTCTCCAGCGCGAGCGCGATCAGGAAGAACAACATGCCCAGCGCGAGGATGTGGGTGTGGACGACGCTGAGCTGGGTGTCGCCGGTGAAGTCGTTCGCCTTGGTGAGCTCGCGGTAGTACAGCCCGCTGATCAGCCCCAGGATCATGTACACGTCTGCTGCCACGAAGAGTTTCCGCATGGGCGGGAACCTACTACTTGAGCAGCTTCGACAGCCTCCGGTCGGCCAGCGGTTTGCCGCCGGTCTGGCAGGTCGCGCAGTACTGCAGGGAGGAGTCGGCGAAGCTCACCTCGCGGACGATGTCGCCGCAGACCGGGCACTTCTCACCCTTGCGGCCGTGCACGCGCAGACCGGACTTCTTCTCCGACTTCAGGTCCTGCACGGCGAGGCCCGCGGAGCGGTCGACCGCGTCCTTGAGGGTGTCGCGCATCGCGGCGTACAGCGTCTCGAGCTCCTCGTCGGACAGGTTCGACGCCGGTTTGAACGGGCTCATCTTCGCGACGTGCAGGATCTCGTCGGAGTACGCGTTGCCGATACCGGCGATCACGGACTGGCTCCGCAGGACGCCCTTCAGCTGGACCCGGCCCTGGCGTTTCAGGATCTCGCCGAAGTCCTCGAGCGACAGCGTGAACGGGTCCGGCCCGAGCCGTGCGACCCCGGGGACCTCGTTGACATCGCGCACGACGTACACCGCGAGCTTCTTCTGCGTGCCGGCCTCGGTCAGGTCGAACCCGCCGCCGTCGTCCAGCACGGTGCGGAGCGCGATCGGCCCCTTCCCCGGGCGCACGAGGCCGGTGTTCTGCTCCTCTTTCCAGCGCAGCCAGCCGGCCCGCGCCAGATGGATCACCAGGTGCACGCCCTGCGCGGAGATGTCCAGGAACTTCCCGTGCCGCTGCACGTCGTCGATCAGCAACCCGACCATCGCCGAGATCGGCGGATCGTAGGTCTTCAGCGCACTGATGGCCGTGATGTCGGCCCGCACAAAGGCGTGACCGACCGCGCGCTCCCGCAGGAACACGGCCAGCGACTCCACCTCCGGCAACTCCGGCATGGTCCTAGTGTGCCTGACGCCAGGGACAGTTCCGGAGGATCACCTATGGAGGAGGGTTGTGACGGCCGGTAGTTTCGGTGACAACAGACGAGGGAGGCCCTGATGGGGTTCGTGAAGACAATGCTCAAGGGCGCTGTGGTCGCCAAGCTGGTGCAGGTTGCCCAGCGCGAGCTGAGCAAGCCGGAGAACCAGCAGAAGATCAAGCAGGCCGTTCAGAAGGTGCAGCAGCGCAGGGCTCACTGAGCGGGCTTGTGCGCCTGCAGGGTGTAGGTGGCGGCCAGATGGTGCGGGTTGTCCGTCAGGCGCCACTCACCTTCCGCGTCCTCGGTCATGAGGCCGGGGAGGGCGTTCCACGGTGCGCTGTCGTGGTCGGTCAGTGAGTCGAACACCAGACCGGCCTGCTGTACGGCGGTGATGGTCTCGCCGAGGCCGTGGTTCCACTCGTGCGTGAGCGTGGTGGAGAACTCGACCTCCGTCTCGACGTAGGTCCCGCCCTCGTCCCACACGATCGGCGCCGCGGTCTCGAAGTACGGGAACCGCACCTCGGGGACCTCCGGTCCGGCGTCCAGCGCCCACAGCATCGGATGGCCCTCGCGGACGAACAGTCGCCCGCCCGGCTTCAGCAACCCGGCGACGACCTGCGCCCACCTGCCGATGTCCGGCAGCCAGCACAGCGCCCCGATCCCGGTGTAGACGAAGTCGTACGCCGACGCGCCCAGCACCCGCACCGCGTCGTACGCATCAGCCACGTGGAAGTCGACCGACAACCCGAGCCGTGCTGCAAGCGACCGAGCCTGCTCGATGGCCGGCTCCGAGAAGTCCAGCGCGGTCATCTGTGCTCCGAGCCGCGCCAGCGACACGGTGTCGGTCCCGATGTGGCACTGCAGGTGGACGCCGCGCAGCCCAGTGACATCACCGAGCCGCGGGCGGTCGAACCGGACCACCTCACTGAGGTACGACGGGTCGGACAGGAAGTCGTCGACGTGGTAGCTGGGTGACGCCACATGCGCCGGGACCCGCTCGTCCCAGTTGGCCCGGTTCACCTCGCGGTAGTCGCTCACACGGTCGAGGGTAGAGGTAGCTCCACCCTCGAGGAGGATTCAGCGCGACTGTGCACTCAGGGTTGCCCTGATGTGCTGGAGTGCATGAGCCAGGTACTCGATCGAACGCGTATTCAGGACATCGACGCGCTGCGTGGTTTCGCCCTGCTGGGCATCTTGGTCGTGAACATCACCTTCGCCGCCTCCGGCTTCCCGATCCATTTGGCCCAGAACCCGGCGTACGACTCCTGGCTCGACCATTCGGTGCACTGGGTGTCGTCGGCGTTCGTGGACATGAAGTTCTACCTGCTGTTCTCGTTCCTGTTCGGGTACAGCTTCCAGCTGCAGATGGAGGCGGCGCAGCGGGCCGGTGCGGCGTTCAGACCGCGGATGCTGCGGCGGCTCGGGGGCCTGTTCGTACTCGGCGCCCTGCACGGCGTCTTCCTGATCACGGGCGACATCCTGAGCGTCTACGCGATCATCGGCCTCGTCCTGCTCTCCATGCGGCGAGTGAAGGACCGTACGGCGCTCCTGGTCGCGGGAGGCATCTACGTGTACCTGTTCATCACCCTGGCGGTCGCTGCGCTGTTCGTCGACAGCACTCAGTTCATGGACCCCACCACGGCAGTAGCAGCCGCACAGGAGACGACTGCGAACTTGGCAGGGTCGTTCAGCGACGTCATCGGCGAGCACGTCCGGGCGCTCCCGACGTACGGCCTGTCGCTGCTGACAGTGCAGGGCCCGACCACACTGGCCGCGTTCCTGATCGGCATGGTCGCCGGTCGACGACGGCTGCTGCAGAACACTCACGATGCCGATGCGTTGCTGCGGCTCATCCAGCTGGTCGGCTTCGCGATCGGTATCACCGGCGGGCTGGTCTACGCCGCCGGCGGTAACGGCGACACCAGGGCAGTGCTGATGAGTGTGATGACAGCACCGTTCCTGACGGCGGCGTACGTCGCTTCGCTGCTGCGGATCATGCACTCAGACCGCGGAGAGGACATCCGCCGACTCCTCGCACCGGCCGGACGGATGGCGCTGTCGAACTACCTGGGGCAGTCAGTGGCGACCATGCTGATCTTCACTGGCGTCGGCTTCGGACTGGCGGGTCAGGTGTCTCCGCTGGAGACGGTGGGCTTCGCAGTCGGCATCTTCACGCTGCAGTTGCTCCTGAGCCACCTGTGGCTGAACAGCTACCGCTACGGCCCGGTCGAGGGCGCGCTGCGGGCGGTCACCAATGGGACCGCCCCCAGCTGGCGCAAACTCACTCAGGCCGCGTGACGGCCGTGGTGCAGGCGGGCCGTGCGGATGGTGTGCACGGTTCCGGTGGTTGAAGCGGGCTTGTGGTTGAAGGGCTTGGCCGCCGCGCCGAGGGCGAGCAGGTCGAGCTTGGTCCGGGCCACGTCACGATCGTCGGTGATCCAGGTGCCCCGCGGTCCGGTCGCCGGACCGGTCGAGTTGCGCCTGTTGCTGATCTCCAGAGCCGCGATCACGGCCAGCACGATGACTACGAGAACGATGTATCCGGTCATGGCAGTAATGATTCTATCTATCAGATCCTGCCACCAGTGGCACTATTGACATAGTCCGACAAATTACTGCCATACTGGCCAGATGCTGCAGAAGATCGCCGTCGTCCTGATGGAGGACGTCGCCCTGTTTGAGTTCGGCGTCCTGGCCGAGGTCTTCGGAATCGACCGCACCGACGACGGCGTGCCGCCTTTCGACTTCAAGGTGTGCTCGACCACGCCGGGAGTGCCGATGGAGACGAGCAGCCACTCCCAGGTAGTCGCGCCGTACGGGCTGGAGGAGCTCGAGGACGCCGACCTGATCGGCATCCCGGCCACCACCTGGCGGCACGCGTACGACGACCGGATCCTGGACGCACTGCGGCGGGCCGAGGCGCGTGGCGCGATCCTGCTCACGGTCTGCTCGGGCGCGTTCGTGCTCGGCGCCGCCGGCCTGCTCGAGGACCGCGCCTGCACCACGCACTGGCGCTACATCGACAAGTTCCACGACCAGTTCCCGGCGGCGAAGCTCGACCCGGACGTGCTGTTCGTCGACGACGGCAACATCATCACCAGCGCCGGCACCGCAGCCGGGATCGACGCCGCCCTGCATCTGGTGCGCCGCGAGCTCGGCAGCGCGGTCGCGACCCGGATCGCCCGCCGGATGGTGGTCCCGCCGCAGCGCGACGGCGGCCAGCGGCAGTACGTCGACGTACCGGTCCCGGAGTCGTCCGGGGAGAGCCTGCAGCCGGTCCTCGACTGGATGGTCGACAATCTGACCGTCGACCACACCGTGCCCGCACTGGCCCGGCGCGCGCAGATGTCCGAGCGCACGTTCGCCCGTCGCTTCGTCGCCGAGACCGGTACGACGCCGCTCAAATGGGTCACCACCCAGCGCGTCCTGCGCGCCCGCACGCTGCTCGAACAGACCCGGATGGGGATCGAGCAGATCGCCGCCGAATCAGGATTCGGGACGGCCGCGCTGCTGCGGCACCACTTCCGTAGGGTGGTGGGCGTGCCACCACAGGACTACCGCCGCACGTTCCGGACCGCCGGCTGATGGTTGCCTACCGCAACGCTGCCGAAGCCGATATCGACGCAGTACTGAGGTTCTGGGCGACTGCCGCCGAGGACTCGCACCGACCACCGGACTCGGCCGACGCCGTCCGCCGGCTGATCGGCCGTGATCCGGAGGCGCTGATCCTCGCCGTCGACGGCGACACGGTCGTCGGCTCGATCATCGTCGGCTGGGACGGTTGGCGCTGCCACCTGTACCGCCTCGCGGTCGCACCGACCCATCGCCGCCAGGGCATCGGCCGCGAACTCGTCACCCGCGCCGAGGCCCGCTTCACGACGTACGGCGGAACCCGCGCCGACGCGATGGTGCTCGACGAGAACGCTCCCGCGCACCGCGTCTGGTCCACGGCCGGCTACGCGCCGCAGCCCGAGTGGTCCCGGTGGGTCAAGCCACTCTGATGTGAGGAAGGCGTCACCCAGCGGATTTGCATCGCCACCCCACGGTCTGGCTAAGGTCACGAGGGGGTAACAGCGATGTAGATGGAGTGGTTGTGACGAAGCCGGACCGCCGGCTGAGCTGGGACGTGGTGCGTGTCCTGGCGGTACTGGCAGTGATTTTCACGCACACGACGTACATAGGCCCGTTCCTGCACCCTGAGCTGGGCGCACCGCTCGGGCCGTACCCGTTCCAGGTCGGCGCCAGCGTCCTGCTGGTGATCAGCGCGTACTTCGTCTGCGTGACGGTCCGGAAGGGCTCGACGTACCGCTGGTTGTGGCGACGGGTGTGCCGCGTGCTCCCACCGTACCTGATCGCCGTCGTGTTCACGTACCTGGTCGTGGTGCTCTTCGCGCCTGGCAACTGGATCCTGCCGACGCAGCGCGACCTGTGGGCCAACCTCACGCTGGCCGCCTCGTTCGACCCGGGCGTCCAGCTCATCGACGGCTCGTACTGGACGCTGCCGCTCCAGCTGATGGCGTTCGGCGCCGCGGCACTGCTCTGGCCGCGCGGCCTCGGGCAGCGGATCACCACACTGCTCTGGATCATGATCATCGCGCCGGTCGTCCTGCAGTGGAACGACCGCATCGGCCACAGCCCGTTCTGGGTGCAGCAGGCGTGGAACGGCCTCGGACTACACCGCCTGCAGCTGTTCGCGATCGGCATCGCGATCTGGCTCTGGGCACAGCGACGCATCGGCGTGGTGCATCTGGCCGCCCTGCTCACGGCGACTGTCTTCGCACAGCACGCGCACACCGCGGACCTGCCGTCGTCGCTTGGCATCGGGGCGCTCCTCGTGATCGTCGCGCTCGCCGCGCGCGGCCCGGACTGGACGGTGCTCGCCCGGGTACGGCGGCCGATCCAGTTCCTCGCACGGATCTCGTTCGGGCTGTACCTGCTCAACCAGGTCGTCGGCTACCTGATCGCGTACCGCCTGATGGAGCTCGGCGCCGGCCGCCTGGTGCAGATCGCCGGCGCGGTGATCGGCGTCATCGGGCTCGCCTGGCTGCTGACGAAGTACGTCGAGGAGCCGGCGTACCGCGCTCTGGCGGGCCTCCGCGTCCGCGGCCTGGGCGCCCGGGCGTTCGCCTGGCTGAATACTTGACATCGGATACTCGTGAACTAATACTCGATTTCGAGTAATCGAGATCGAGGAGGGCGCATGGCGCGGCGCAAGGTGGCGAACCCGCTCGCGTTCGCGGTGCTCGGGAGTCTGAGCGAGCGGCCGATGCACCCGTACGAGATCTCGACGATGCTCCGGGCCCGCGGCAAGGACCAGAGCATCAAGGTGAACTACGGCTCGCTCTACTCGGTCGTCGCGGCGCTGGAGAAGCACGGCTTCGTCGAGGCGCTGGAGACGATCCGCGACGGCAACCGGCCGGAGCGCACCGTCTACCAGATCACCGAGTCCGGCTCGGCCGAGTTCGGCGACTGGCTCGCAGAGCTCGTCGGTACGCCGGCACGCGAGTTCCACCCGCTGGAGGCAGGTCTCGCCTACCTCCCCGGCCTGTCGCCCGACCGCGCCGTCGAGCTGCTCGAGCAGCGGCTCAAGGCGATCGACACGGAGATCGCGTCGATCACCGCGGCGCACGAGCACATGGCCTCGCTGGACTTCCCGCGGATCTTCTGGGTCGAGTCGGAGTTCCGGCTGGCGCTGCTGCAGGCGGAATCGGCGTACGTCCACCGGCTCGTGGAGGAGATCCGCACGGACACACTCAGCGGCTCCGGGTTCTGGCGGCAGGCCTGGAAGCTCTATCTGGAGGAGGGCATCAGTCCCGCCGAGCAGTTGAAGGATCCCGTCAAGTACTTCGGGCAGGAGTTCGCCTGGATGCAGGCGATCCCGCCGGAAGCGCAGTAGAAGAGGGGCCCTGACCCAGGGTGCGGCAACACCAAAGGTCAAGGCCCTGTTCCTCGAGTCGGTCCGAAGACCTGGCACCCAAGGGCACACCATCAGGATAGCCAGCTCGGACCGGCTCCCAATCCCGTAGGGAGTCATGTGATGGCTACGCATGCCGTCGAAGCGGTCGACCTGGTCAAGACGTACCCGGCCGGCCGCAAGAACCCACCGCTCCGCGCACTCGACGGCCTGACCGTCAGCGTCGGAGAGGGCGTCGTACTCGGCCTGCTCGGGCCGAACGGCGCCGGCAAGTCCACCACCGTCAAGATCCTCACCACCCTGTCCCGCGCCGACTCCGGCAGCGCCCTGGTCGCCGGGTACGACGTCAATCGCGCGCCGGATCAGGTACGGCGCTCGATCGGGTACGTACCGCAGAAGTCCAGCTCGGACCCGATGGCGACCGGGATCGAGAACCTGGTGCTGAGCGGGCGCATCTTCGGTCTGTCCCGCCAGGAGTCCGTGCAACGGGCTCGTGAGCTGCTGGATCGTTTCGGGCTGGCCGAGCACGGTGGTCGCCCGGTGAAGACGTACTCGGGCGGCATGCAGCGCAAGCTGGACGTCGCGCTCGGCCTGGTCCACCGGCCGAAGGTGCTGTTCCTCGACGAGCCCACCACCGGACTCGACCCCGAGGCGCGCGCCGACCTGTGGAACGAGGTAGTCCGGCTATCGGGGCAAGAAGGTCTGACCGTGCTGTTGACCACGCACTACCTCGAAGAAGCCGATCGTCTGGCCGGGCAGCTCGCGATCGTCGACCACGGCCGGATCGTTGCCGAGGGCACACCCGAGTCCTTGAAGGCTTCGTTGCATGGCGACTCGGTGCATGTCGAACTCGTCGATCCGGACACCGACGGTACGGTCCGGGCGTTGCTCGGGCAGTTGGCCGGCATCGGCGAGATCGTTGCCGAAGGCAACACTTTGCGCGCGCGGGTCGATCGCGGCGCAACCGCCGTACCCGCTGTGCTGGGAGCCCTTGAGGACAAGGCGATTCCGGTGGTCGCAGTCACGGTGTCGCGGCCGTCGCTGGACGACGTGTACCTGCAGCACACCGGTCGCTCGTTCCGCGTGGCGGAGGAGGCGGCATGATCGCGCACACGGGTCTCGTCCTCGGACGGTGGATGCGGGCGTCGTACCGGCAGCCGGCGTTGATCGCGTTCACGTTGGTGCAGCCGGCGATCTGGTTGCTGTTGTTCGGCCAGCTGTTCCAAGGCGTCGTACGGCTCCCGGGCTTCGGCGACTCGTCGTACATCGCGTTCCTGACGCCGGGGATCGTGATGATGACGGCTCTGATGACGAGCGGATGGAGCGGTACGTCGTTCGTGCAGGACATGGAACGCGGCGTGATGGACCGGATGCTCGCGTCACCGGTCAGCCGCGGCGGGCTGATGGCGGGACAGCTGCTCAGCAACGCGACGACCACGGTGATCCAGACGATCCTGGTGTTCGCGATCGGAATCGCCGCGGGCGCGCGGTACGACGGCGGGCTCGTCGGCTACCTGGTCACGGTCGTCGCGTCGATGCTGGTCGGTACGGCGTTCGGGTCGCTCTCGAACGCGGTCGCGCTGCTCACGCGTCAGCAGGAGGCCCTGATCGGGATCTCGCAGTTCGTGTCGCTGCCGCTGACATTCATGTCGTCGATCATGATCGACCCGACGGTCGCACCGCACTGGGTGAACGTCGCCGCCCGCTTCAACCCGGTCGACTGGGCCACCATCGCCGCCCGCCAATCCCTCGCCGCCACACCGGACTGGTCATCGGTCTGGCGGCACTGCGGGTATCTGCTGGCGTTCACCCTGATCGTGGGTTGGCTTTCCACCCGTGCCTTCCGCACCTACCAGCGGTCAGTGTGAGGCGTACCAAGGCTTGATCACGTTGTCGATCAGCGCGAGTCGTTCGTCGAAGGGGATGAAGGCGGACTTCATCGCGTTGATCGCGAACCAGCGGAGGTCGGGGAGACCGTAGCCGAACGCCTCCGAGAGCAGGGCGAGCTCGCGGCTCATCGACGTACCGCTCATCAATCGGTTGTCGGTGTTGACGGTGACCCGGAAGCGGAGCTTGGCGAGCAGACCGATCGGGTGGTTCGCGATCGAGTCGGCCGCACCGGTCTGCAGGTTGGAGCTCGGGCACATCTCCAGCGGGATCCGCCGGTCCCGCACGTACGCCGCGAGCCGCCCGAGCTCCGCCTTCTCACCCGCCTCGTCGTACGTGATGTCGTCGATGATCCGTACGCCGTGACCGAGCCGATCCGCGCCGCACCACTGGATCGCCTGCCAGATCGACGGCAACCCGAACGCCTCGCCGGCGTGAATGGTGAAGTGCGCGTTCTCGCGCTGCAGGTACTCGAACGCGTCCAGGTGCCGGGTGGGCGGGAAACCCGCCTCGGCGCCGGCGATGTCGAACCCGACCACGCCGGCGTCGCGGTACGCGACCGACAACTCGGCGATCTCCATCGAGCGCGCCTTGTGCCGCATCGCAGTCAGCAACTGCCGCGCCACGATCGGCCGCTCGGCAACCGCCATCCCGTGCTCGAACCCCTCCCGCACCGCATCCACGACCTGCTCGAGCGTGAGCCCTTTGTTCAGATGCTGCTCCGGCGCGTACCGAACCTCGGCGTACACCACCCCGTCCGCCGCAAGATCCTGCACACACTCACTGGCCACCCGCTTGATCGCCTCAGCGGTCTGCATCACCGCAACCGTGTGATCGAACGTCTCCAGATACCGCTCCAACGACCCCGAATCCGCCGACTCCACAAACCAGGCCCCCAGCTCCCCCGCATCCCCCCGAGGCAACCCATGCCCAATCTCCCGAGCCAACTCCACCACCGTCTCCGGCCGCAACCCACCATCCAGATGGTCGTGCAACAACACCTTCGGCGCCGCAACCAACTGCTCAGGAGTGATCATCCAGCCATCTTCCCAGCCAGCCCACAAATCCGTCCCCATCTGCCCCGGCGTTCCACCCCAATCCCATCCACCTGCGTGTGCGGTACGGGCGCCACTATCGGCCGGGGGCGCGTCAAGCGGTGAGTTCGGCGACGCCCCGCGACAGCGAGTGGTGTCGCCAAAGCGGACCACCTAGCTTGTCGGGAAAGAAACCGTCGCGATCTGCACCTTTGTTTCCCCGCTGTCCAGGGTCCACTCCCGGACCAGGCACCAGAGCACAACCACACGCCCGCACCCACCACTCTCTCCAGCGGCACGCAAGGCTCCCCAAACCGGTTTGGGGACGATCACCTGCCGTTTTCGGGATGCGGGGCTCCCCGAACTGGTTTGGGGAGCCCCGAGCAGCCACGGGGATCGCGGGGGTACCGGCGGCTCGACAGATAGAGCACCGGCGAGACGCCGTACACGCGGGCGCGATCACGCTCAAGTGCACTACCCAGCCAGTCGACACGTCCTGTCGAGAATGCACACTCGGCCGCCGGGCCGCGCCAACCACCCACACATCAGTCACAAGAACCGGATATCTACTCGTGTATCCGCCTCCGCTCGATGGGCTCGGCATTTGTGCAACGCAGCGTTGCACCAACGCCCTGGCATCGTCTCGCGGCAGCGGTCGGTGCGGCCGATTGTGCAAGCGACGCTTGCACAATCCATCCGGCAAACGTTCAAGACTTGTGTCGGTTGGGGGTGTCATCGTGAGGGGATGATGAGGCGGTTGAGTGGGCGGGCTGAGTGGCGGTTCTTTGGGGTGTTGTTGCGGGCGGATCGCCGGCTGGGTCTGGCCTGGTGGGGGTTGCTGGTGGTGCGGGGGGCGTTGCCGGCGGTGTTTGCGGTGGCCATGGGGTGGCTGGTGGGGGCGGTGCAGCGTGGCGAGGGGTTGGGGGCGCCGTTGGGGTTGATGGGTACGACGTTTGTCCTGCTGCAGGTGCTGACTCCGGTGCACCAGGCGGTCAGCGCCAACCTGGGGAGTCGCGTGTCGGCGTACCTGAACGACGCGCTGGCGAAGGCTTGTGTCGGGCCGCCGGGGATCGGGCATCTCGAGGATCCGGAGCTGAGTGAGGACCTGACGGTGGCGCGGGAGTTCGACCAGGGGCAGACCGGGCCGCCGATGTACCTGAACGTCGACTTCGTCGCGGGGAGTCTGGTCGAGCTGGTCGGCGGGATCGCGTCCGCGGTCGTGCTGTTCGGATTCACCTGGTGGGCGCCGCTGGTGCTCGTCGCCGCGTGGTCCGCGACGCACTGGCTGCTCCGGGAGAGCGGTGTCTGGAAGGACCGCAACACGGCCGAGGTCCGTGCGGCGCAGCGGCACGCGAACTACGCGTACGAGTTAGCCGTCGAGCCCGACGCGGCGAAGGAGCTGCGCCTGTTCGGCCTCGCCGACTGGACCGTACGGCGCTTCACCGAGCGCCGCCGACGCCTGTTCGAGCTGCAGTACGCCGCGACGCGCCTGCGCGAACGCCCGATGGTCTGGAGTCTGCTGATCGTGGTGGTGGCCAACGGTCTCGTGTTCTGGGCGCTCGGGTCGGCGGCGATCGACGGACAGCTGCCGCTCGACCGGCTGGTGGTGTTCGCCCAGGTCGCGATCGGGGTCGGGATGATCGCGTTCGGCGGGCTGAACTGGGCGCTGGACGGAGCAGCCGCCCCGGTCGCCGCCGTACAGCGGCTGGAGCCCGCGATGGCGCCGGCCGGCGCGTTGAGCACCGGGCACGGTCCGGCCGGTGCGGGCCCGGTGGAGATCGAGCTCCGCGGGCTGAGATTCAGTTATCCACAGGCCGATCGGCAGGTCTTCGACGGCCTGGACCTGACGATCCCGGCCGGTTCGTCGCTCGCGGTCGTCGGTCAGAACGGCGCGGGCAAGACCACGCTGGCCAAGCTGTTGTGCCGGCTGTACGACCCCGGTTCCGGGACGATCCGGGTCGACGGCAACGATCTGCGGGACCTCGACGTCGACGCCTGGCGGACGCGCGTCGCGGCGGTCTTCCAGGACTTCCTCAAGCTCGAGCTGCCGTTGCGGGACAACGTCGCGCCGGCCGGTGCGCCGGAGGCGGACATCCGCGCCGCACTGGCGGACGCGGGCGCCGACGACCTGGCGGATCTCGACACCAGGTTGGCAACGGGGTACGGCGATGGCACCGACCTCTCGGGTGGCCAGTGGCAACGCGTCGCGCTGGCGCGGGCGCTCTGCGCTGTCCGGCAGGGCGCGGGCCTCGTACTGCTCGACGAACCGACCGCCCAGCTGGATGTTCGCGGTGAGGCGGCGATCTTCGACCGGATCCTGACCGCGACCCGTGACGTCACCACGATCCTCATCTCGCACCGGTTCTCCACGGTCCGGCACGCCGACCGCATCTGCGTCCTGGAACACGGCCGTGTCGTCGAGCTCGGCAGTCACGACGAGCTGATGGCGCTCGGCGGGCGGTACCGGACGATGTTCGACCTGCAGGCACAGCGCTTCACGGCCGAGGTCGACGAGGAAGGGCTCAGCTATGACACGCTCTGACGACCTGCCCCGCGCACTGCCGGCGATGTGGCGCCTGTGCAAGCTCGGGTACCAGCACGAGCCCTGGCTGCTCGTCGCCGCGTTCCTGATGACGCTGCTGGCCGCGGTACCGGACGCATTGCTCGCGCTGTGGCTGAAGATCCTCGCCGACGGCGTACTGGACGGCGACCGGCGGGCCGCGCTGCTGGCCGCCGGCGGCCTGGCGTTGTCGGTGACGGCGACCTGGTTCCTGCGGACGTTGTCGACGCGGATCTCGCGCCGTTTCCGGGACCGCGTGACGATCATGCTGGAGGCGCATGTCGCCCGGCTGCAGGCGTCCGTCGCCACCATCGAGCATCACGAACGCCGTGACTACCTGGACCGGCTGTCCGTCCTGCGCAAACAGGTCTTCGTGCTCGACCACATGTACATGTCGTTGTTCTCCACGTGCGGCTGGATCCTGCGGCTCGGCGTGACGGTCGCTCTGCTCGTGTCGATCCATCCGGCGCTGGCGCTGCTGCTGCTGTTCGCACTACCGACGGTCCTCAGCTCCAGCTGGCGACCGGGCGTCGAGCGTGAGGTGGAGGAGCGCCAGGCTCCGCACAGCCGGCTGGCCGATCACCTCTTCAGGACCGCGACGACAGCTGCTCCCGGCAAGGAGGTCCGGGTCATCGGCATCGGCCCCGATCTCGTCACGGGACGGCGCCGCGAGTGGGAGCAGTGGTACGGACCGATCGCGGCCGCGCGCTGGATCAGTGCGGTGTGGCACGGGATCGCGTGGGCGGTGTTCGGTGCGGCGTACGTCGGTGCTGTGCTGTTCGTCGCTTCGGGGCTGAACGGGTCGGTCGGCGCGGTGTTGCTGATCCTGGCCGCCGGCGCGCGGTTGTCGGCGTACGTCGGAGCGACGGTCGGCGAGATCGGGTTCCTGCGCGGCATCTGGCTGGACGGGTCACGGCGGCTGGTCTGGCTGGAGAAGTACGCGGCCTCGTTCGACAGCGCAGCGGATCAGCCCGCGCCAGAACGGATCGTCGACGGCATCCGCCTGGAGCACGTGTCATTCTCGTACGCCGGAGCGTCGCGTCCCGCACTGGAGGACGTCGACCTCACGCTCCCTGCCGGCAAGGTGATCGCGGTTGTCGGCGAGAACGGTGCGGGCAAGTCCACGTTGGTGAAGCTGATCTGCAAGCTGTACGAGCCCTCGGGCGGAAGGGTCCTGGTCGACGACCGGCCGCTCGACCGGATCCCGGCGGAGGCGTGGCGGGAGAAGATCGCGGGTGCGTTCCAGGACTTCTTCCGGTTCGAGTTCCGCGCGGCGCACAGCGTCGGACTCGGCGACCTGCCGCGACTGGACGACGTACCGGCCGTCACCACCGCTGTCGGTCGGGCCGGTGCGGAGGACGTGCTGGAGCGGCTCGAGTCGGGGTTGAACACCCAGCTCGGTGCGACCTGGCCGGACGGTGCGGAGATCAGCTTCGGGCAGTGGCAGAAGCTCGCGCTGGCCCGCGGGTTCATGCGGGACCGGCCGCTGCTGCTGGTCCTCGACGAGCCGACCGCCGCGTTGGACGCCGAGACCGAGCACGCACTGTTCGAGCGGTACGCAGCTGCGGCGAAGGACAGCTCTGACGGGCGGATCACGATCCTCGTCTCACATCGGTTCTCGACGGTGCGGATGGCCGACCTCATCGTCGTACTGGACGGAGCTCACGTCGTCGAGACCGGAACCCACGAGGAGCTGATGGCACGCGACGGTCACTACGCAGACCTGTACCGGATCCAGGCGGCCGCCTACCACTAGCTGATCTTGAAGACCGGGACGCCGGGGGCGACGTGGCGGAGGACCTCGTCGGGTGAGTTCTTCGTGACATCGCCCTCGAAGAACGCGCCGACCTCCCAGGCCCACTTCTTCAGGTACAGCCGGAGTGCGGGCAACTTGTCGGCGTCGGCGAGCTCCTCGGCGCGGAACGTCTCGATCTTTCCGCCGAGCTGCAGCCGGCCCTCGCCGCTCACCCGGAGGTTCTTCACCCACTGGGTGTGGCCGCGCGGTGCGACCAGGTAGCGCTGCCCGTCGATCACCAGCAGGTTCACCGGCGTACTGCGCCATTCGCCGGACTTGCGGCCCTGGACCGAGAGCACCCGGCTGCCCATCAGGCTGAGACCGAGCTTCGTCAGCCGCGCGACGATCCGGTTGAAGACCCGCATGCTGCCCTCGTTGGCGGTGATCACGCGCTTGCTGTCGTAGGTCTGCTTGTACTCGGTCACGGTGCTTCCTCACTGTTCTGCGAGAGCGGTGCTCTCTGTTGTGATCAGTGAACATTAGATCGCCGCTCCCTGTCAAGAGCACTGCTCTCGTTTCTGTGGCACACTGGCTCCATGAACGCCGGACGTACCGCCCGTGAACGAGCCCGGGCCGAGCTGACCGAGGAGATCAAGACCGCTGCCCGGCAGCAGCTGGCGACCGTCGGCGCCGAGGCGCTGTCGCTCCGGGCGATCTCCCGCGAACTCGGGATGGTGTCGTCGGCGCTGTACCGGTACTTCGCGAGCCGCGACGAGCTGCTGACCGCGCTCATCATCGACGCGTACGACGCGCTCGGCGCGGCGGCCGAGGCGGCGCCGGCCGGTGGCGATCCGGTCGACGACTGGATCGCGATCTATGCCGCCGTACGCGATTGGGCGCGGGCCAATCCGCAGGAGTACGCGCTGATCTACGGCTCCCCGATCAGCGGCTACCAGGCGCCGCAGACCACGGTGCAGCCGGCGTCGAGGGTGCCGTTGCTGCTGCTGGGGTTGTTGCAGCGCGCTCAGGAGTCCGGGCGACTGGTGACGCCTCCGGACGCGCCCACGCCGTCCGGAGCGCTGGCTCAGCAGACGGAGGTGCTGGTCGCGTTGGCGCCAGGCGTACCGCCGGCGGTGCTGGTGCGGACCGTGATCGTGTGGACCCAGTTGTTCGGGATGCTCAGCTTCGAGCTGTTCGGTCAGCTGGTCGGGTCGATGGACCCGGCGGACGAGTTCTTCGCGTCGGCCTCGCGGCAGATGGCGGCGTTCGTCGGGCTCAGCTGAACGCCTTCGGCAGCGGGACTTCGAGCGCCTTCGAGACGCGGCGTACGTAGGTCTCGCGCGGGATCGAGACCGCGCCGAGCGTGGCCAGGTGATCGGTGACCCACTGGATGTCGAAGACCCGGTCGGCGGCGTACTCGTCGTTCAGCAGCTCGATCGCGCCCGCGACGGCCGCCTTCGAGCCGTCGGTCTTGTGGTGGAACATCGACTCGCCCGCGAACAGTCCGCCGACCGCGACGCCGTACAGTCCGCCGGCCAGCTCGTCGCCGTCCCACGCCTCGACCGAGTGCACCCAGCCGAGCCGGTGCAGTTCGGTGTACGACGCGATGATGCCGGAGTCGATCCACGACCCCGGCCGGCGCGGATCCGCGCACGCGCGAATGACCCGGTCGAACGCGGTGTCGACCCGGATCTCGAACTTCCCGCGAGCCCGCCGCAGCGAGCGGGTCGGCCGGTACCCGGCGACCTCGATCACACCCCGGTCGACCGGGGACCACCACAGCACCGAACCGCGATGATCCGGCATCGGAAACAGGCCCCGCCGGTACGCCGCGAGTACCGTCCCCGGCTCCAGGTCAGCGCCGCCCGCAACCACATCACTCGCCCCGGCCACGCCAGCCGGCGGGAAGTCCCAGTGGGACGGAGCAGGTTCGATCGCCACAACACCATCCTTGCACCAGGGCACACCTAGGGTTTGTCCCGAGTGCCGCGGGCTGGGGAGCCACGTACAGTTGAGGCACGTCCGGGTTCTGACGCGTGGGGCCGGGCGGGAAGGAGCACCGTGGCCGGAGTAGCCAGGTTCGTCGCCAGTAGTCTCGCGCCCGCCGCCCAGCGGTTCGCCCCGACGGCAGCGGGCGGTGTGTTGCGTCAGATCCTCGAGATCGCGATCGACGGGTACCAGCGGTTCCCGGGCGCGGAGCGGATCGCGGACAACAAGCTCGAACGGTGCGACGGCGACGTCACGGACGCGATCGAGGCCGTGATCGACCAGCACATCCGGCTCGCCGGCGTGCAGGGATTCGTCACAAGCATCGGCGGTCTCGTCACCTTGCCCGTCGCTCTGCCCGCCAACCTGACCGGTCTCGCGGTCGTCCAGTGCCGGATGGTCGCGGCGATCGCGCACCTGCGCGGGTACGACCTCGACGACCCACGGGTCCGTACGGCGGTCATCACCTGCCTGCTCGGTGAGGACGGCGTGACGGCGCGGCTGCGGAAGTCGAGCCTGGTCTCGTCCCCGCTCGCGATCGCGACCGCGCCGGTGTTCGACCCGGAGCTGGATCGCCAGATCTCCGGCGAGGTCGTCGCGGAGCTGATCGGGCGGATCAGCGGCAAGCGGATGGCGTTGACCGTCACCCGCCGGATCCCGCTGCTCGGTGGCGCCGTGGGCGCCGGCGTCGACGGCTGGACGACGTACCGCGTCGGTCAGTTCGCGGACCAGAGCCTGGTCCGGCGCATCCGCCGGCCTATCGAGCCGTAGCCGTCCCGCGGGTGAGTTGGAGTTTGGCCCGGGTTTCGTCGTCGGCCGGGGTCTCGACGTAGAGGACCAGGTCAGGGTGGGCCGTCACGGCCAGTTCGGTGACGGTCAGGTGGAGTTCGCCGGCGATCGGGTTGCGGATGCGGCGGAGGCGCGGCGTACAGGCGGCGACCTCGTGGCGTGACCACAGTTGGGCGAACTCGGGACAGATCGACCGCAGCCGCTCGAGGTCGGTCTCCCAGTCCGGGTCGCCGACGTGTTCGCCGTACGCCGAGCGCAGGCGGCCGACGAGATACGGGACCTCGGTGTCGTAGTTCAGCAGCTGCTCGCGGGCGGACGGCTCGGTGATGATGCACCAGAGCAGGTTCTTGTGGATACAGGGCAGTTGGTGCCAGTCGTGGAACAGGTCGTGGTACGCCTGGTTCGCGCGGACGATGTCGAAGCGGGTGTTCGTGATCACCGCGGGCAGCGGGTCGAGCGCCTCCACGATCTCCTCGAACACGCTCTCGCTCGCGCAGTCCGTCGTCCGCGGCAACCGCATCGGCGTCGCCTCGGCCAACCGGTACAGATGCTCGCGCTCGACCGGCGTCAACTGCAGCGTCGACGCGACAGCGTCCAGCACCTGCCCGCTGGCGTTGATCGGCCGTCCCTGCTCGAGCCACGTGTACCAAGTCACGCCGACACCGGCGAGCAGCGCCAGCTCCTCACGCCGCAACCCAGGCGTCCGCCGCCGCCCGCCGCTGGGCAGGCCGACGTCCTCCGGCGTCACCCGCGCCCTCCGAGCCTTCAAGAACTCGCCGAGCTCAGCTCGCTGCGCACTCACCTAGCCAGAATGGCAGGCGCCACTGACAGTTTCAGCCAGTTTTCAGCCCGCGAGGGCCTGGACCACTCGGCTCGGCGACGGTTTGCCGAGTTGTTCGGCCATCCAGGTGCTGGTGGTGACGAGCTTCTCCAGGTCGACGCCGGTTTCGATACCGAGGCCGTTGAGTTGCCACAAGAGGTCCTCGGTGGCGAGGTTGCCGGTCGCGCTCTCGGCGTACGGGCATCCGCCCAGCCCGCCGGCGGAGCTGTCGACCGTGGTCACACCGTCGCGCAGCGCAGTGAGCGTATTGGCGAGCGCCTGCCCGTAGGTGTCGTGGAAATGCACCGCCAGCTTGTCCACATCCACCCCGGCCGCACCGAACGCGGCGATCAGCGCACCCACCTGGCCCGGCGTCGCGACACCGATCGTGTCGCCGAGGGACAGTTCGTGGCACCCGAGGTCGACCAGCCGCGCACCGACCTTGACCACCTGGTCGATCGGTACGTCGCCCTCCCAGGGGTCGCCGTAACACATCGACACGTACCCACGCACCGACAGACCCTCGGCGAGCGCACGCTGGATCGTCGGCGTGAACATCGCGAACTGGTCGTCGAGCGTGGAGTTGAGGTTCTTCGCCGCGAACGTCTCGGTCGCGCTCGCGAAGATCGCGATTTCCTTCACACCGGCGGCGAGCGCACGGTCGAGGCCGCGCTCGTTCGGGACCAGGACAGGGGCACGGACGCCGTCCGGCAGTTCCAGCTGGTCGAGCAGCTCGGCCGCATCGGCGAGCTGCGGGACCCATTTCGGGTGCACGAAGCTCGTCGTCTCGACCGTCGTCAGACCCGCGTCGAACAGTCGCCGAATGAACTCGGCCTTGACCGCGAGGTCGACGATCGCCGACTCGTTCTGCAGCCCGTCACGGGGCCCGACCTCGTAGATCGTGACCCGGTCGGGCAGTCCGTCGGCCTTCACCAGCTGCGGTTCGCGCATCCTGTCGCCTCCTCTGCGAGCATGACACGGGGTCTCCGCGACAATGCTCGTGATGACATCTCTTACTGCCATTCTGCGGGGCGTCGAACGCGGCGTTTTCCCGCCCCCGGATCTCGGGCTCACCGTCGTCCCCGCGCCGTCGGAGCGGGAGTCGGGCGTGGTCGCGTTCACCGGCCACATCGTGATCGCCGCGGACGTCGATCCGGCGTGGGTCGCGGAGCGGGTCCCGGACGGCGACCTGTGCGCGCCGACGAACCCGCCGTTCCTCGCCGCTCTCGAGGAGTTCACCGGCCGCGAGGTCATCTCGATCGATGCGATGCTGCTCGCCCCGGCCCTCACCGCCCCGGCACCGCGCGACGCCGCGCTGGCAGGCCTGACCGAACTCACCGACCACGAGCATCCACGGGTCGAACGCGCGTTGCGGTACCGCGACGACGTCCGGGTGTACGGCGACGCGCACGGCGGGCTCGTGGTGATCGGCCGCGGACTCGCCGGGCGGCTGGAATGCGCGATCGAGGTGCCACCGGAGGCCCGCGGTCACGGGAACGGCCGCCGGCTGGCCTTGGCGGCGCGGGCGCTGATCCCGCCGGACGCCTCGATCTGGGCGCAGGTCACGCCGGGGAACGCGGCCTCGCTGCGCACCTTCCTGGCGGTCGGCTACAAGCCGATCGGGTCCGAGGCCCTGCTCGTCAAGTGACCGGCAAGTGAACAGATTGTTGCCGACAGCACCCAATGCACAGCTGTGGATAACCCTGGGGACATCGCTGCTCAGAGCCCTGGCGGTGCAGTCCCCAACCTGGAACGTGAGGCAGCCGCAGGATGCTCGAACAGGACATTGCGACTCTCCTGTCCGATGTGTGGGTGGTGACCAACCGGTCTGGGATCAGGGAACAGGCGATGGCGGGTGGGCACCTGGTATTGCCTGTCGCCAGTCACCATTGCCTGTTCCCGGTCCCCAGTGCGTGTTCCCGGTTGCCGGTATCGGTCGAGTGCATCGAGTCGTGGGTTTCGGCGGTGCCCCGCGACGGCGTGTGGTGTCGTTGGAGCGGGTGAGCTGTCTTGTTGGGAAAGAAACTGTCGCGATCTGCAACTTTGTTTCCCCGCTGTTCAGGGTTCGCCCCTTGGACCGACAGCAGACCAAACCCACACTGCCCACCCACGACTTCTCCAGGGGCACCCGGCTCGAAGGTCGCGGATATGGGGAGGATTTCTTCCCGGATCGGGTAGAAAAGCCTCCCCACACCGCCTCTCCGATTCACGCCACGCCCGCTCAGGCTCACTCCGGCCAACCCACATACGCTTCGCAAGAGGGGCAATCACCTGAGTGCGGGGCGGTGGTACCGGGGATTCCGGCCGGCGTAGAACGTCGTGCGGTAGACGCCGCGGATGATCTCGGCTTCGTAGCCGTCGAGTTCCGGCATCCCGAGTTCCCGGGCGATCGCCAGCTCGGCGTGCGCGTCGTACGGGACATGGACGAACTGGATCGAGTGCGGCGCCGGATCGGGTGAGTCCAGCACCCCTTCGAGGATCACGTACCCAGGCGTCGGATCACCGAGGCTGTTGCCGACCGAGCCCGTGTTGAAGAGCGTCCGCCCGCGGTCCTCCTCGTAGAACGGGTCGTGAATGTCGGCGTACCCAACGATCGACGGCACCGGCCCGTCCCCGGTCGCCGGGGTGTTCTCGAAAAAGCTCGCGTACTGCTTTTCATCATGATCGAACACGATCCGGTGATGAACATCCGCCGACGAGGCGTGGAACAGCCGCACCTGCCGGCCGCTCAGCAGGAAGTCGTGGCAGAACGGCAGTCCCCGCAACCACGCCCACTGGTCCTCGCGGAGCTCGTTCCGCCACCACCGCAGACCTTCGCTGTCCTCAACACGCTCGGGATCGGGCAGGAAGTCGTCCCAGTTCCCGAGGATGTTCACCTCGCAGACCTCCTGGCAACGGTCCACGACCGCCTGCCCTCGCGGCCCTTTCCCCGCGTAGTCCCCGAGATTGAACACCCGCTCGATCCCGCGCCCTTCGATATCCGCGAGCACCGCCTCCAACGCCGTCAGATTCCCGTGCACATCCGAAATCAACGCGATCCGATCCAGCCCCATCCCGGCATGCTTTCACCCGCCGGTCCGCGAACTGACTACCAGGTCCCGGGCAGCTGACTACCAGTTGCCAGAGGGGCCGGTGTCTCCGCCGGTCGTGGAACCGGCCGGAACCTTGGGGCTTGGACTCGGGCCGGTCCGTCCGCCTGCGCTTCGGCTGTTCGCGCGGCCGCCGCCCGACCGGCTGCCGCTCGACCGAGGCATTGACGCCCCCGAACTACCACCACCAGCCTCACCCGCCGAATGCGCCGCCGCCCCGGCGAACGCCCCCGCAGCCTTCTTCCCCGCAGCCGCAGCAACCCCCGCCGGCCCAAGCCCAGCCCCACCCGCCGCCTTCCCCCCAGCCGTCACAGCCCCACTAGCCCCAGCCCCGCCGGCCCCAGCCCCCGACGCCCCGGCGCCACCACCCGACGAGGCCGCGCTGAGACTGCCCCCGCGAGCACCACTGGACGAACCGACGTTGACCGCACCCGACGCCAGCGAACCCGTGTCGGGGCCGGTGCTACCCATCCCGGCCGACCCGCCCCCGACAGCCGCGGTGATCGGCACCGCGAGGCGCAGCAACGCCGGCATGGCCAGAACAGCGAGCAACATCATCATCAAGGCGGTGAGCGACTGCATCAGCCCGGTGCTCGTCCCGAGCATCTTGTCGTCCTTCAGCTTGATCGCGGCCGCGTAGATGAGCGCCGCCGCGGGTTTGTAGGCGATGAACCCCAGGGTCCATGCGCAGTACTTCTTGAACCACGCCTTGCCGACCTCGGTGTTGGTCGCCGCGGCCGCGAGCGGCAGCGTCGAACCGAGCAGCACGAGCATCGCCGATCGAATCAGCATCAGCACGATCTGGATGAGTGACGCCCACGCCGCGACCTGGCCGATCAGGATCAGCATCAGGACCGAGGTCATCCCCGCACCGCTGCCGTGCTCGGTCGGATTGGTCAGCAGGTTCTTCATGGTCGACTCGAAGCCCTCGCCTCCGATGGCGGCCTGAATCACCTGCAGGGAAAAGGCGTCCGACCAGGCGATCAATAGCTGCACCGTGGCTGTCCCGGCCCCGGTGACGACGATGAAGGTCAGCAGCGCCTTGAGCAGGTCCTGGACCGGCTTCGCGCGTTGCTCCCATGCCATCCGCAGGCCGGCGATGACGATCGCGAGGGCAAGGATCGTGAGGGTCAGCTTGAGGGTCTGCCCCTGGACGAACGCGACCGTCTTGCTGTCGGTCCAGGTGTGGCCGTCGTCGATGCTGGTCGCGAGCGAGACCGGGGTTTCCGGCTTGACCCAGAAGGTCGCCAGTGAGTTGAGGATCGTCGAGAAGAAGTCCGTCGAGACCTGATTGACGTAGCCGATCCAGTTGCTGGCGGCGGACTGGACGCCTTCGACGACCTGGCACTTCATGTCCATGGGCGAGCACATCAGATACCACTCCATTTCACGAAGTCACTCAGGTCGCGGTGCTGGGAGAAGGGGGCTCCGACGGCCTCGCCGGGAGGTGGCGGCTGGACTCGCCAGTCCCCCTGGTGCCAGACCAGGGTCAGGTTGGCGCTCATGTACACGGACTCGACGGGCATGGCGAGCATCAGGGTCACCTGATCCGGAGCGGCGGCGATGACCCGGTAGCCGACGACCTGGACCGTCGAGGCGTCACTCGACGACCCGCCCGTAGCGGCCTGGCGGAGCAGGCTGTCGGTCGCCGGCCCGGGAACCATGAGCTTCTTGACCGTCGGCACGAGCTTGCTCTGGTCAGCGATCGCCGCGATCGCGCTGTACGCCGCGTACACCGCGCCGGTCGGCGAATGCGCGAAGCAGTGCCGGAACCCGTCGGAGTCGGTCGTGCCCGGTCCGTACGTCGAGGAGCGCGGTACGACGACCTTCCGGCTGACATCCCACCCGTCGGCGGTCGGTGCCTCGGCGGGAACGGTCTGGTCACCGGCAGGAAGGCCGCACGAACCCGACCGCCGCTCGGGCCTGGATGTCTGTGCCGGGCCACTGGCAGGTGCGGACGCGGGCTCGTCCGTGGGCTGAACCGAGGCGGCCTCGACCGGCTGCTGGGCCGGGGCGATCGCGTGGGCCGAGCGGTCCCCGCCCGCGAAGATGATGACGATCCCGCAGATCAGGACCGCACCGACGACGATGCAGGCCGCGATGAATCCAGCGCCGTACGGCGACTTCTCGTCCTTGTCCTTGCTCATCCGACTCCCCGATCCGAAGGTTGGCAACCTCACGGATCAAGGCTCGCAAAAATCGCCGGACCGCCGCGGAAGTTATCCACAGGCCCGAAAGCTCAGCTCCCGGGGCTCGTGTATCTCGGCATCATCTTGGTGAAGAAGGTGTAGCCGAGGACGAAGACGATGACGCCGGCGAGCGGGGAGAGGGTGGTCAGCCAGGTGGGGAGCGGGACGTCGGAGGTGCGGTCGAGCAGAACTGTCGCCGGCAGGAAGGAGATGAACGCCATCGGGAACAGCGTGCAGAACGCGTAGAAGGTCGCCCGGCCGAACATGGTCAGCGGGTAGCCGGAGAACTGGGTGATCGAGCTGTCGGCGAAGATGCGAAGGGAGAACGTGGATGTGGCGACGAAGGACAGTCCGCAGAAGAACGTCTGGATGCCGGTCTCGACCAGGCCGCCGCCGACGACCGCGAGGATCAGGTAGCCGATCTTCGCCGGGGTCCAGTCGACGGGCGCCTGCCAGCCGAAGACGACCAGCGCGCCGAAGCCGAGCAGCGCGTCCCCGAGCGACATCAGCGGGAACATCCGCGTGACCAGTTGCAGGAACGGGTTCACCGGTCGCAACAAGACCCGGTCGAACTCACCGTCGCGGACCATCTCGTCGGTCAACCGCAACGCCCCGAACGGGACGACGTACAGCGCGTGCGACGCCAGCCGCATCGCGAACACGAACGCGACCTCAGAGAACCCCCAGCCGCCGATCAGGCCGAACTTCCCGAGGAGTACGCCGAGGAACAGCAACTGCGTGCCCTGGTACGCGACCCCGCCCATCAGAGTGGTCCAGAAGTTCACGCGGTACTGCAACTGCGCCCGCAACGCCGCGCGTTCGAGGACGACGTACTGACGCAGCCACGTCTGCTCAGCCACCCTGCACCACCACCCGGTACCGCGCCCGTCGCCAGACCAGTTCGAGGAGGACCGTCAGCAGGACCACCCACACCAGCTGTACGCCGACCAGCGCGAGAGCCTGACCGCCCCGGGTCTGCCCGAGATAGATCGACACGGGTGTGTACACCTGCGCCTGGAACGGCAGCCACTCGACCGAGCCCCGCAACCATCCCGGCATGAACCACAACGGGATCAACGATCCGGAGAGGAACGCGCTCCCGAACCGGTACACGATCAACGGCCCGCTGACCTCGAACGTCCAGAACGTCACCATCGAAACGATCAGGTTGCACAGCATCGCGACGAGTACGCCGCCGACCGTCGCCACCAGCGAGAGGAGACCCGCAGCCCATCCCGGCGGCAGCGTCAGCGCGCCGAGGACCGCCGCGGCCGCGAGCCCGATCGCGCCGAGCGGGAGCCGGCCGAGCAGTACGCCGAGGTTCTGGCCGAAAACCTGCCAGATCAGACCGAGCGGCCGGGTCAGGTCGGTCGCGATCTGCCCGTTGCGGATCCGCATCGGCAACGTCGAGAACTGCCACGGAAGGAGAACCGATTGGAGACACGCTGCGATCGCCGCGTACGCCACCGCCGTCTGGGCGTCCACGCCGTCGACCGGCCCGCGTCCGGAGTACACGATCCGCCAGACCGCGATCGCCAGGACGACCTGGATCACCAGTGTCACCGCGCCGGTGATCAGATCGCCTCGGTAGATGAGGACGGATCGGGTTCCGGCACGGGTCATCCCGCGGAACGCCCTGACCTGGTCCGCCGTGCTCACGTCAGCAATCCGTCGTACAGCTGGGAGATCACGTCGGTCAGCCGGGGATCGACGATCGACAGCTCGTCGACCTGGTACACCTGCGACGCCCGCGCGATGAGCTCGGGCGTGGTGACCTCCCGCGGGTCGAAACGCAGGACGACGCTGCGGTCCGGGTAAGGCAGGACGGTTCCGACCGCGCTGGTCTCCACCTCGGTCGCGGAGGGGATGTCCGCGACGCGGCGGATGCTGCGCTCGGCCAGGGTGAGGACGAGGAACCGGTACGGCATGAAGCGTTCCTTCAACCGCGACAGGTCGCCGTCGTACAGGACGGTGCCCGAGTCGATCACGATGATGCGCTGGCAGAGCCGCTCGACGTCTTCCATGTCGTGCGTCGTCAGCACCACCGTCGTCCCGTCGGACCTGTTGGTCTCGGCGATGAACTCGGTCAGCCGGGCCTTCGCGACCACGTCCAGGCCGACGGTCGGCTCGTCCAGGAAGAGGATCGACGGTTCGTGCAGCATCGCGGCCACGAGATCGCCCCGCATCCGCTGGCCGAGCGACAGCGAGCGGACCGGCGTGTCCAGGAAGTCGGACAGGTCGAGCAACTCGGTGAACAGACCGACGCGCTTGCGGTACGTCGTGCGGTCGAGGTTGTAGAGGTCTGAGAGGACCTCGAACGAGTCGCGGAGCGGGAGGTCGTACCAGAGCTGGGTCCGCTGGCCGAAGACGACGCCGATGTTGCGGGCGTTGCGGGCGCGGTCCCGGGACGGCTCCAGCCCGGCGACCCGGCAGACCCCGGACGTCGGGGTGAGGATCCCGGTCAGCATCTTGATCGTGGTCGACTTGCCGGCGCCGTTCGGGCCGAGGTACCCGACGAGCTCACCGGGCTCGACCTCGAAGTTCACCCCGTTCACCGCGCGGGTGATGTCGCGTTTGGTGCTGAACAGCCCCCGCAGTCGTGGCAGCCGGCCCTCCAGTACGGCCGGCCGGCTGAATTCCTTGACCAGCTCAGCCGCCTCGATCACCGCCATGCGTACCCTCCCCAGCGAGCGCAGAATGGTCATCCTCCCACCGATCCGGCGACACCGCAGTCTGAAATTCACCGTTCTAGACCGGATCTGTCCGCAGTCGGCCGGTTAGGCTCAGGGTCTTGCGGTTCTGGGTCGATCTGTAGCCGAAAGGTCACCCCGTGTAGCGAAGTGACCTAGTCAGCTAATAGAGTCCGCGCATGACCATCGCGCCTTCGCTTTGCTCGCCCCTAGCGCTCGCCGATGCAGAACCCACCCGCGCTGCCGAACCCTGGGAAAGCGACGTACTGACGGCCTACGGCCTGCTGCGAGAAGCAGCAGCCGAGTTGGATCACCTGATGCGTCATTCCCTGAAGCGCAGTGGACTGCAAATGGCAATGTTCGAACTGTTGCTGCGGCTGGCCCGCAGCACCGGGGAGAAGCAGCGTCTTACCTCCCTCGCCCGGGAGTTGACCGTCACCACCGGCGGCATCACCCGGCTGGTCGACCGCGCCGAGAATCTCGGACTGGTCCGCCGGGAGCCTTGTCCCGACGACGCCCGCGGCTCGTTCGCGGTCCTGACCGAGGAGGGAAAGCGGCGGCTGCGCGACGCACTGCCGGACCACCTGCTCGAGATCGACAGCCTCTGGATGTCCCAGTTGGCCGACGAGCAGGACGTCGTTCTCGGCAAGCTCCGTCGAGTGCGGGACAACGCCCGCCGCTGGCCGAACGGCCGCCCGGGGCTCGGGCCCATCACACCCGACCGGATCTGACCAACCTCACAACTACACAAGAGCATTACCCGCGACTAACGGATGGGGCGCCCGACTGGTGTCGGGCGCCCCATCGCGCAATGGTTGAGAAGTGAAACAACCCTCGGACCAGCCGAACCCCGGCACGACGAGCACCTCCGACGAGTGGCCCACCTACGCTGCCCGGAGCACAACCTCCCCGGCTTCGGAGACCGCCTCGGGCGGTAGCACGCGCGGGCTCGATGGTGGCTCTAGTGCGCGGCCGGGTGGATCCGGCGGTGACGGACCGGCACCCGGGGGACCGGCAGCCGAGGGACCGGGCTCGGCGGGACCGGGCTCGGCGGGTCGGGCGATCCGGTGGCGTGGGGCGGCGGGTGGCGTACTGGCTGCACTCGCGGGGCTGGCGGTTGGGAGTGTGGCGGCTGGGATTCTCGGTACGCCGCAGACGCCTGTTGTCGCGATCGGGTCCGCGTTCATCGACCGTGTGCCCCCGTGGCTGAAGGACCTGGCCATCTCCTGGTTCGGGACCCACGACAAGGACGCGCTCCGAGTAGGCATCGTGATCGTCGTCGCGGCCCTCGCCGCAGTCGGCGGCATCCTCGCCGTACGACGCTATTGGGCAGGCGCACTGATCACGATCGCCCTGGCCGGCGTCGCCGTCGCCGCCGCGATGACACGCGCCGACTCCGGCCAGACCGGCTTCCTCCCGTCGGCCCTCGCGGGAGTCACCGCGCTCATCATCCTGAGACTGTTCAGCCGCCGGCTCGAACCGCTGCTTGACTTCGCCGACGACGGAGTCAGCCGCCGCGGCTTCCTGCAGTTGTCGGCCGGTGTCGCCATCGGCTCGGCCGCAATCGGCGCACTGGGCAAGGTCGTCGGCGGGAACCGCGCCGCAGTGGCGGATGCCCGCGACAAGCTCAACCTTCCGCAGCCCCCGACCCTCGCCCCGCCCGCCGGCGTCCAGGCCGCCGGCGCCGTACCGTGGGCGACGGCGAACGAGGACTTCTACCGCATCGACACCGCGCTCTCGGTGCCGCAGATCGTGCCCGCGGACTGGAAGCTCCGCGTTCACGGCATGGTCGACCGCGAGATCAACCTGTCCTTCGACGATCTGCTGAAACGCGAGGTCATCCACAAGTGGGTCACGCTCACCTGTGTGAGCAACGAGGTCGGCGGCGACCTGATCGGGAACGCGTTGTGGTCCGGCGTACTGCTCAAGGACCTCCTCGAGGAAGCCGGCCCGGCCAAGAACGCCGACGCGATCAAGTCGACGTCGAAGGACGGATTCACCGCCGGTACGCCGCTTCCGACGCTCCTGGACGACCGGCAGGCGATGCTCGCGTTCGCGATGAACGGGGAGCCGTTGCCGGTGGAGCACGGGTTCCCGGTGCGCATCGTCGTACCCGGGCTGTACGGCTACGTGTCGGCGACGAAGTGGCTGGTGGACATCGAGGTGACGCGGTTCGACCAGTTCGAGGGGTACTGGACGCCGCGCGGATGGTCGGCGCTCGGCCCGATCAAGCTGTCGTCGCGGATCGACACTCCGCTGGGGAAGAAGGTCGAACCTGGGCGCGTGACCGTCGCCGGCGTGGCCTGGGACCAGCATGTCGGGGTGTCGAAGGTCGAGGTCCGTGTCGATGGGGGCCCTTGGCAACAAGCGACCCTGGCCGCGGACCCGTCGATCGACACCTGGCGGCAGTGGCACTGGACGTGGGACGCGTCGCGCGGCACGCATGTGCTGCAGGTACGGGCGTTCGACGCGAAGGGCAACCCACAGGTCGAGTCCTCGACACCGCCCGCCCCGGACGGCGCGACCGGCCTGCACACGGTCAGCGTGAAGGTCGGCTGACCGCTTCCAGCACCATCGGCAGGAACGTGTGCTCGAGCGACCCGGCCGGGACCTCCCGCGGCTCGAGCAGGCTCTGGGAGCGCGCGCCCTCGTGCAGCGCCATCACCATCCGCACGAACTGCTCCGCAGGCACGGTGAGCTCCAGCCCGCCGGTCTCGGCGATCTGCTCGACCAGCCGGGTCAGGCTCTCGCGGAACATCGCCCGTTGCTCGTTCAGAGCCTTCGCGGCGTCCGGGTCGCGCAGCGCGTGCAGCGTGAACTCGGCCGAGATCAGGTGCCATTGCCGCTGGTCCGGCGCGGTCTCGTCGAGCAGCCCGAGGACGGCGTCCAGGAGTGAGCCGGGCTGATTGGCGAGTTCGGGGAGCAGCGCCTCGATCTGCTCCAGGAGCCGGTCGGTGGTGGCCTGGAAGAGGGTGAGGACCAACTCGTCCTTGGTGCCGAAGTTCGAGTAGAACGCGCCGCGGGTGAACCCGGCCCGCTCGCAGATGTCCTCGACCGACGCGCCGTGGAACCCGCGCTCGGCGAACACCTCCAGCGCCCCCTCGAGAAGTCGGGCCCGGGTGTTGGAGCGGCGGCGCTTGGGCGGTTCCATACGAGTAGGATACAGTTCTGTATTGAATACACAACCGTATTGAACGGGGATGCAGGATGGAGCTCGAGGCCGCCGGGATCAGCGTGCGTGGACCGCACGCACCGATGCTGCACGCCACGTCGGTGTCGGTCGCGGATCATCAGGTGGTGCTTCTGACCGGGTATCCGGGCGCAGGGCACGTCGCCGCGGCGCTCGGTCTGTCCGGGCGGCTGAAGCCCGACACCGGGAGAGTTCGGTTCGACGGCAAGCCCGACCCCGCTTTGTTGCGTCGCCGCGTCGCCGTGGTCGACGCACCCGGCATCACCGAGCCTGATGACGCACTGCCTGTTCAGACGGTGGTGGGCGAGGAGTTGGCGATCGCCGGTCGCAAGGCGGGACGTAAGGCCGTGCTGGAGTGGCTGAACGAGCATGACGCGGCAGAGCATGCCGACAAGCGGTTCGAGCACCTGCCGGTCGCCGTACGGACCAGGCTGCTCACGGAGCTCACCGTGGCGCGTCCCGACGTACAGGTGGTCATTCTGACCATGCCGGATCGGCACGGGGGCGATCCGCATGAGTGGTACGAGCTCGGACGCGGGCTGGCGGCGCAGGGGTACGGCGTGATCATCACGTGTGCTGATGCGTCTGCACGGCTGCTGGATGTGAAGGCCGCTCGGATGGGCGAGACAGATCAGCCCGACCCGGTGCAGGTCGCACCGATAGCCCCTGTTGAGCCAGTTACTGCAATTGAGCACGAAGAGGAGACAGAGGCGTGACCGCGCTGCGGATGGCCCTGAGTGAGTTGCGTCGCCTGACGGCCGGGCGGCTGCCCAAGCTGGCGGTGGTCGCGCTGCTGCTGGTGCCGGTGCTGTACGGCGGCCTGTACCTCTATGCGAACCACGACCCGTACGGGCGACTGAACAAGATTCCGACCGCGGTCGTCGTCGAGGACGAGGGTACGACGCTCGCGACCGGCGAGAAGCTCAACGTCGGACCGCAGGTCGCGGACGAACTGGTGAAGTCGAAGAGCTTCGACTGGCATCAGGTGAACCGCGCGGACGCGACGAAAGGGGTGTCGGACGGGAAGTACGAGTTCGCGCTGGTGCTGCCGAAATCGTTCTCGTCCGACCTGGCGTCGAGTGCGGACTTCACGCCGCGGCAGGCGGAGCTGGAGCTCCTGACGAACGACGCCAACAACTACATCGCGCACACGATCGCCAACCAGGTCGTGGCGCAGGTGACGAAGACCGTCGCGTCGCAGGTGAGTGAGACCGCGGCGTCGCAGCTGCTGGCCGGCTACAACACCATCCACAAGCAGGTGAGTTCTGCGGCTGCCGGTGCTGCCCAGCTCCAGACCGGGCTGACGTCGGCGTCCACAGGTGTCGCGAAGCTGCAGTCCGGCGCTACGCAACTCAACACCGCGCAGAAGCAGTTGTCAGCAGGAGCGACACAGTTGGCCGCCGGCGCTGCGCAGGCGTCGCAGGGTGCGTCGTCGTTGGCGACCGGTGCCGCGAAGCTGGACAACGGTCTGGAGACGTTGGAGGACAAGACTGCGGCACTGCCGAACCAGACGAAGCAGCTGGCAGCCGGAGCGGACCAGGTTGCCGATGGCAACGAGAAGATCGCCGGCACGGGCCGGCAGGTTGCGACCGCGTCCAGCACGTTGGTGAAGGACCTCAAGACGTTCGACACACAGCTGGCTGCGCGGTTGAAGGAGCAGGGGCTGAGCCAGCACCAGATCAGGGTGATTCTGCTCGAGACGGCGAAGTTGCGAGCTCCCGTCGTACGAGCGAACACGAAGATCCAGTCGACGTCCAAACAGCTCAACCAGCTCGCGAGCGGTGCACGGAAGGTGTCGAACGGCGCGTCAGCGCTGGCCAAGGCGACGCCGGCTCTGACGAGTGGAATCAGTACTGCGTCCAGTGGGGCGCATCAGCTCAATACAGGTGCTGGGCAGCTGAAGACCGGGCTGGGCACGCTGCAGACTGGTGCGCAGAAGCTTGCTGCGGGTGAGAAGCAGGCTGTCACTGGGCAGGCGCAGTTGCTGACCGGTGTGAACAGCCTGGCGACCGGTGTGGGTCGACTGAAGACCGGAGCGACGCAGCTGAACACCGGTCTGCAGAGCGGCGTAAAGCAGATCCCGAACCCGTCCGCCGACCAGCGCAAGGCGGTCGCCGAGACACTGGGTGCGCCGGTCACGCTGCAGAACGTCTCGCAGGCCACGGCTGACAGCTACGGTGCCGGTCTGGCCCCGTTCTTCCTCAGCCTGGCGTGCTGGATCGGGGCGTACGTCCTGTTCCTGCTGGTCCGACCGTTGTCACCGCGCGCGCTGGCCGCGCTGCAGTCGCCGTTCCGTGTCGCGCTCGGCGGGTGGCTGCCGCCGGCGCTCTTCGGCGCGATCCAGGCCACGCTCGTCTTCGTCGCGGTCGTCCTGGGGCTGGGCATCCACGCCGCGCACCCGTGGCTGACCGTCGGCTTCCTGATCCTGACGTCGTTCACCTTCGTCGCGATCCTGCATGCACTGTCCGCCTGGTTCGGCGCCGTCGGCAAGTTCCTCGGCCTGGTCCTGATGGTCGTCCAGCTGGTCAGCGCCGGCGGCACCTTCCCGTGGCAGACCATCCCGGAACCCCTGTACTTCTTCCACCACGCCCTCCCGATGAGCTACGCCATCGACGGCGTCCGCCACCTCATGTACGGCGGCCCCGGCACCTCCCTCGGCCGAGACCTCCTCGCCCTGGCAGCCTGGTTCGCCGTAGCCCTGGCCGCCTCAACCCTGGCCGCCCGCAAACAACGCGTCTGGCCAGCAAAGAAACTCCAACCTGAGCTGGCGTTGTAGAGCCCTGCTAATGGCCGGACAGGCTGCGATGCCGGACCTGTGCGATGAGATAGCCCGCGACGGCGCAACCGGTGGCGGCAGCGAGGGCCCAGCGGACGCCGGCGTGCTGTACGACGGGGCCGGCGATCGCCGAACCTAGCGCGACTCCGCCGGCGTTGGCGCTCACCAGCCAGGTGTAGGCCTCGGCCAGCGAATCGTTCGGGGCGAGCTCGTCGAGCAGCAGGTACGCCGAGATCATGCGTGGTGCGTAGGCGATGCCCACGAACGACAGCAGCACGCCGAGCTGTACCGCGGTTTGCGCGATGACGAGTGGAGTCGTGACAGCTGCGAATATGCCTGCGAGGCACACGTACCGCCTGCCCGCAGCGCTTCGCCAGGTGCGGCCGCCGTACCAGACTGCGCTGGCCATACTGCTGGCGGCCATCGCAGCCAGCACGGGCCCGGCGCTCGAGCTTCCGTTGCGATGCTGGGTCAGCGCGGGTACGGCGACGTACAGCATCCCGATCACACTTCCAGCGGCGAGCAGCGTCGTCACGAGAGTCCGCATGCCAGGGGTGCTCAGCGCGCCCAGGACGCTCGCGCGCCGTCCTACCCGTCCCCCGATCGACCGTGCGGTTCGTGCGGTGGCGAAGAGCGTCGTACCGGAGAGGGCGCAGGCTTGGGCGGCGATCAGGATGGCCGCCGGCGAGGCGATCACGAGCAGCGCGGAGGCGGCCAGCGGGCCGGTCAACGCGATGAGGTCTTCCAGCAGCGCCTGCAGCGCGTACGCCGCCGGAAGGTCGTTCGGGGATCGCACCAGGGCCGGCCACAGTCGTCGCATCGAACCGCCGAGCGTGGAACTCGTCGCGCCGACCATCGCGGCGAGCAGGATCGACAGCACCAGATTCCGGTGCGCCGTCAGGAGCAGGAAACCTGTCATCGTCACGGTTTGCACCACCACCAGCGGAATCAGCACCGAGAGCTGACCCCAACGATCCACGGCTCGTCCGCGGAACGGCGCGCTGCAGGTCGTCCCGAGCATCAACGCCGCGAGCGCCGCCCCCGATGCCGAATAGGAGCCGGTGGTGTCATGCAGGAAGAGAACGATGCCCAGCGAGAACATGCCGTTGGGCAGGCGGCCGACGAACATCGACGCCACCAGGCGAGGCACCTGCGGCGTCCGAAGAACCTGATAGTAGACAGCGAAGACCTGCAGCTTGCCTGACGCCACCAAAACCCTCCAAAGGTCCGGCGGTCGCGGCTGCGACCACCCATGACCTCAGGGCTTTTGTCCCGTCAGTTGCGACGCCGAGCTCCTCGGCGCTGGCACCGCTCGGTCGCGGCCCTCTCGCAACTCAAGCCTGATCAGCAGGTCTTGCGAGCGAGAGCGGAACCCTAGGTGCAACGTGAACGACCATATCCCAGGCTTCAGCTGTTCACGAAGGTGGCGGTTTCGGTGAGGAGGGTGTTGGTGGTGGGTTGGTCGAAGAAGGTGATGAGGGCTTCGTAGGTGCCGGCTTCGGCGGCTGAGGGGTCTACTACGTAGCCGTAGTAGCCGTCGGTGTAGCCGATGACTCGGGTGATGGGGTGGGTGCTGTCGGCCTGGAGGCAGACGCCGTGGACGGCGAAGAGTTCTACCGGGAGGTTGATCCAGCACACGTCGCCCATCGTCACAGTGCTGACCGGGAGGTCCAGGGCGGGTGGGAGGTCGGCGGCGGCCATCAGGGCCTGGCCGCGGGCTCCCTCCAGGCGGGTCTGGGAGATGCGGCCGGACGGGTCGCCGGCGCCGTTGGTACGGGACTCGGCGTCGACGCGGCTCTCCACGACGGACGCGAGCTTCTCGGACTCGTCGACGGGCGGTACGGACCGGACCGGCAGAGTCAGAGTGGTACGACGGATGCTCGGCGCGGACTGAGGTAGCTCGAGACCGGGTGTCGCGAGGGCCTCACGGACCCGGGAAGCCAGCAGACCGCCCAGACGCGCGACCTCGGCGGCACCGCGACCCTGGCGGGTGAAGCGGGGGCTGACGTCCCCCGCGGCCCCTTGCAGGAAGCCGACCACGGCGGGAGCGAGAGCTGCGCGTGCGGCTCCGGGCCAGTCGGCCGAGTACTGCAGGTTCTCCGGGCCGTACGTCGTCGGATGGCACGCGAAGTCCAGCAGCACCGCCTCGAGGGAACCGCCCAGCCCGTGCAACGCGAGGACGCCGGCGGTGTTGTCGTGCGGACCGTTCTTGCGGTGCCGGTTCGTGCCGACGCCGATGACCTCGATCGAGTGCCAGCTCGCCGTCACCGGCTGCCGCTCGAGCACGGCCGACCGGACCGCGCCGACCAGCGAGTCGACCAGCGGACGTTCCCGCTCGGCCGGAATGACGGGGTGAATCTCACCGGTCCATCCGGACGGACCGGAGTGGGTGTGCGATGCGGACACCACGACGTGCGACGGCGGGATGCCGGCGGCGGCACCGGCGGCCGTGGCGAGCTCCGATGAGAGCGCGCTCCCGACCGCGATCGCGTCCAGCGTGAGCCACAGCACGCCCGGATCGTCCCCGGTGGACAACCAGATCAGGGTGGCTCGGAGCGGGTCCGCTGCACCGGTCGAGAGCCCGGCGCGGGCGGCGTACCCATCGAGCCGGTGGCCGGGCGGCGGGGTGACGTCCAGGGACGTCGCGGCCAGGAGGAGTTCGGTCACGTGAAGTCTCCAGCTGTCGTACCGGGACTGATCGGACGATGCATGGCCAAGATAACGGCCTACACCGTAATTATCGAGGTCGCGCTCGACGGTGCGTGATGATCAGGTCGGCATACGTTCCGGCCGGTCCCTCGGCGAGGCGTTCCGCGCCGTCGAGCGAGTTGCCCGCCGCCGGTGTCAGCTTGGCCCGCGACGGCAGCGCCTCGCGGACAGGTGTCAGCAACTGCTCACCGGCGCCGTCGAACAGACCGCCGACACACGCGACCGGCACAGGCCCTTCACCGGCCAGCTGGTCGACCGCGGCGCCGATCGTCTCGGCGATGTCACCGGCCGCGGCGACCAGGAGGTCGAGCGCGACCGGATCGCCTTCGGCCGCACACCGCAGTACTTCGGGGGCGAAGCGGGCCACGTCGTCGACCAGCGTGGACGACCGGTACAGCGCGACCGGATCGAGCGCGGTGTCCGCGAGCTTCGTCACCGGACCACGGCCGTCCCGTGCACGCTGTACGGCGACCAGTCCGGCGCGGCCGATCGCGAAGGCACTGCCCGCGTCGCCGAACAGGTACCCGTGCCCGTCGAGCTTGCGCCACGTACCGTCCCGATCCACGGCGAGACAGACGAGCCCAGTGCCCGCGGCAACTACGACGCCGTACCCGTCCGGCAACGCGCCGGCGTGGGCCGTGACCATGTCCTGGGTGAGGCGCACTTCGTCGGCGTTCAGCACCTCACCGACATCGGCCGCGAACCGTTCCGCGGCGCCGTGCGCCTGGGGATACCCAGTGAGGCCCAGTGCGACGACCTCGACCGGATCGGTCAGCTCGGCCTCGGACGCGGCAGCCCGAATGGCCTCGAGGAGATTGGACACGGCGTCCGGTCCGTGCGTGTAGCCGGGGCCGTTGCCGGAGCGTCGGGACGGGAGGACACGAAGACGGAGAGCCGACTGGCCGCCGTCGATGGCGATGCGGGTCATTGAGTGGTCCCAGGTGGATAGTCCTGACAATGCTGAAAGGCAGCGTACCCACAGGCTCCGGTTAGCGGGGAAGGGCTGCCTCGAGGTCGTTCAGCAACACGTCCAGCGGTACGCCGGTGAGTTGGACGCTCGGCTGCATCCAGTCGTTGAGAATCGGGTCCTCGGTGGCCAGGTGGTCCGAGAACTCGGTCTGGCTCAGTTCGAACACGTGGGCGGGATTGCCGGTGAGGTCGACGACCGTCTGCATCAGCCGGCCGACCTGGTCCTCCCACAGCGCGTCCTCGAACTCGTGCCGGTCCGGACGGATCAGCAGCAGGTCGACGTCGCTGTCGAGATCACCGTCACCACGCGCGACCGCGCCGTACACGCTGGTGTGCACCGGCGCGATCCGCCAGGCACTGATCTCGTCGGCGAGCCGGGCGATCAACGTACTGCGGAGGTTCGCGAGCTGCTCGACGATCGGGGCGACCAGGTGCTTGCGGTTGAGGCGATAGAGCAACGAGTTGCCCAGGTCGTCGACGTGCACGAGTCCGGTCGCCGCCAGCCGCTGCAGTACGAGCCGCACACCCGCGACGCTTCCGGAGCCCGCGAGCTTGTGGATCTGCCGCCCCGACAGGCCGTCCTCGGCCTGGGCCAGCACCCGCAAAACCGGCCCGTCCAACGACGGCACGACGGTGCTGATCGGACTGTTCAGATCCATGCCCCGACCCTAGTGACCACCCGACCCCACCAGTAATCACCGTGACAAGTCAGCTACCCGGGTACCACCTGCTGGGCCGGGGTCATGCGGTGCCGGTCTGCCGTCCAGCTGGATCGGACCTGGGGAGGATTGTGTGCCGAATCGGGTAGAAAATCCTCCCCAACCCCGCCTCCTGCGTGAACCTGCTCTTGACCCACTTCCTGCGTGTCGCGCGAAAACAAGCACGCTTGATTCTTTTTCTCACCCGTGGGACGCTCGGCTGGACGAGCCCCTTGCGAGGGAGTGCAGCGTGCGACTGGACGAAGTGCTGGCGGATCTTTGGGCCGAGAGTGCGGAGCTGGATCGGCTGGTGGGTGGGTTGGCCGCTGGTGAGTGGGCGACGCCGACGCCGGCCGAGGGGTGGACGATCGCGCATCAGATCGCTCACCTGGCCTGGACCGACGAGGCGACGCATCTGGCCGCGACGGATCCCGAGGCATTCAAGGAGTCGCTGCAGGTCGCGGCCGCGAGCCCCACGACGTACGTCGATGACGGTGCCGCGGAGACTGCCGCGCTGCCGCCGGACCAGCTGCTGACGTACTGGCGTGAGACCCGGGCCGAGGTTGCCGAGGCGCTGAAGAAGGTGCCGGCCGGCGAGAAGGTGCTGTGGTACGGGCCGCCGATGAGCCCGACGTCGATGGCGACCGCGCGGCTGATGGAGACGTGGGCGCACGGGCAGGACGTGTTCGACGCCCTCGGCGTACAGCGGCAGCCGAGTAACCGGCTGCGGCACGTCGCCCACCTGGCGGTCCGCACGCGTGACTTCGCGTACCTGCTCAACAACCGCACGCCGCCCGCCGAACAGTTCCGCGTGGAGCTGACCGGACCGGACGGCGACCTGTGGACCTGGGGTCCGGAGGACGCCGGCCAGCGGGTGACCGCACCGGCGGTCGACTTCTGTCTGCTCGCCACACAACGCCGCCACCGGGACGACCTGGCGGTGCGGGCCGAGGGCGCGGACGCCGAGGAGTGGATGGGAATCATCCAGGCCTTCGCCGGTCTGCCCGGAAAGGGCCGTAAGGCAGGACAGCATGACTGAGCCGATCCGGATCGGGAACGCGTCCGGCTTCTACGGGGACCGGTTCAGCGCGGTGCAGGAGATGCTGACCGGTGGGCCGCTGGATGTGCTGACCGGGGATTACCTGGCCGAGTTGACGATGCTCATCCTCGGCCGGGACCGGCTGAAGGACCCGGGACTCGGGTACGCGAGAACGTTTCTCAAGCAGCTCGAGACGGGTCTGGGTGAGGCGCTCGATCGAGGTGTGAAGATCGTCAGCAACGCGGGCGGGCTGAACCCGGCCGGTCTCGCGGAGGCGATCACCGAGCTGGCCGATCGGCTCGGGCTGCAGCCGAAGGTCGCGTACGTCGAGGGCGACGATCTGCTGCGCCGCGCCGCCGAACTAGGGTTCAACCAGCCGCTGACCGCCAACGCCTACCTCGGCGCTTGGGGGATCGCGGAGGCGTTGCAGGCCGGGGCGGATGTGGTGGTGACCGGTCGGGTCACCGATGCGTCCGTGATCGTCGGACCGGCCGCGGCGCATCACGGCTGGAAGCGGACGCAGTACGACGAACTCGCCGGGGCCGTCGTCGCCGGGCACGTGATCGAGTGCGGCTGCCAGGCCACTGGCGGGAACTACGCGTTCTTCACCGAGATCCGGGACTTCGGGCGCCCGGGCTTCCCGATCGCGGAGATCCACGCGGACGGCAGCAGCGTGATCACCAAACACGACAACACCGGCGGCGCGGTCACGATCGACACGGTCAAGGCGCAACTGCTGTACGAGATCACCGGCGCCCGGTACGCGGGTCCGGACGTCACGACGCGCCTCGATGCGATCGAGCTGGACGAGGACGGTCCCGACCGGATCAAGATCTCGGGCGTGCGCGGTGAGGCCCCGCCGCCGACGTACAAGGTCTCGCTGAACAGCGTCGGCGGGTTCCGCAACGAGGTCGACTTCGTGCTCACCGGACTGCAGCTGGAGCAGAAGGCCGAGCTGGTGCAGCAGCAACTCGAGCAGGCGTTGCCGAAGCGGCCTGCCGAGCTGACGTGGACGCTGGCCTGGACCGAGAAGCCGAACGCCGAGTCCGAGGAGGAGGCGAGCGTCTTCCTGCGCTGCGCGGTCAAGGATCCGGATCCGAAGGTGGTCGGCCGCGCGTTCAGCAACGCCGCGGTCGAGCTGGCGCTCGCGAGCTACCCGGGATTCCACGTCACCGCGCCGCCCGGCGACGGTTCGCCGTACGGCGTCTTCCGCGCTGGGTACGTCGACATCCACGAGGTGCAGCACGTCGTCGTACTGCCGGACGGCTCGCGGCACCCGATCGAACCGGCCGCTGAGACTCGACCGCTGCAGCCGGTCGACGACATCGAGGCGCCGATGCCGTTGCTGCAGCTCTCGAGCGGACCGCCGCGCACCCGCGAGGTTCCGCTCGGCCGGATCGTCGGCGCGCGCTCGGGCGACAAGGGCGGCGACGCGAACGTGGGTGTGTGGGCCCGCGACGAGAAGTCGTGGCGCTGGCTCGCGCACACCCTCACGGTCGAGCTCTTCACCGAGCTTCTCCCGGAGACGCAGCCGCTGATCGTCACGCGGTACCTGCTGCCGAACCTGTGGGCGATGAACTTCGTCGTCGAGGGTCTGCTGGGCGAGGGCGTCGCGGCACAGGCACGGTTCGATCCGCAGGCGAAGGCGCTGGGTGAGTGGCTGCGGTCGCGGTACGTCGACGTACCGGAGGTGCTGTTGTGAACGACTTCCGGGAGTCGGTGCGGCGGTTCATGGCCGCGGAGGTGTTGCCGCATCTGGATCAGTGGGAGCGGGACGGCGAGCTGCCGCGGGAGTTGCACAAGAAGGCCGGCGCACTGGGGTTGCTGGGCGTCGGGTTCCCGGAGGAGGTCGGTGGCGGGGGCGGGTCGCTCCTCGACGCGATCGCCGTCGTCGAGGAGATGCATTACGCGGGCGGGTCCGGTGGACTCGTCGCCTCGCTCCTGACCTGCGGTATCGCACTTCCCCACATCGTTGCTGGCAGCAATCAACAGCACGTCGAGCGGTGGGTGCGCCCCACGTTGGACGGCGAGCTGATCGGGGCGCTGGCGATCACGGAGCCTGGCGGCGGGTCGGATGTCGCATCCATCCGTACGACGGCGCGGCGCGAGGGTGATGTGTTCGTGGTGAACGGCGCGAAGACCTACATCACATCAGGTTGGCGCGCGGACTTCGTGACCACCGCCGTACGGACCGGTGGGCCTGGAGCGCACGGGATCAGTTTGCTGGTGATCGAGCGCGGTACGCCGGGGTTCGCGGTGTCGCGGAAGCTGGAGAAGATGGGGTGGTTGTGCTCGGACACGGCTGAGCTTTCGTTCACGGATGTTCGGGTGCCGGTTGAGAATCTGGTGGGGGTTGAGGACTCCGGGTTCGTGCAGCTGGCGGTGAACTTCGTGGCGGAGCGGCTCACGCTGGCTGTGCAGGCGTACGCCGGTGCGCAGCGGGCGCTCGATCTGACGGTCGAGTGGTGTCGTGCTCGCGAGACGTTCGGGCGGCCGTTGATTTCGCGGCAGACGGTGCAGCACACGCTGACCGAGATGGCTCGGCGGATCTCCGTGGCGCGGGTCTATGTGCACGAGGTGGCGCGGCGGGCGGGCGCGGGCGAGGACGTGATCGCGGAGACGTGCTTCGCGAAGAACACCTCGGTCGAGGCCGGGCAATGGGTGTGCGACCAGGCGCTGCAGTTGCACGGCGGGCTCGGGTACATGCGGGAAGCCGAGGTGGAACGCCAGTACCGCGACCAGAAGATCCTGGCCATCGGTGGCGGCACCACGGAAATCCTGACCACACTGGCTGCGAAACGACTGGGGTTCGCATGAACAACTCCGTTACGTCCGAAGATTCGAGTGCTATGGACCTCAGTTCTTCGGACGCAAGCAATCGGCGGGCGATGGAGGAGAAGCTCGCTGCGCTTGACGTTGAGCATCAGAAGGCGCTGGCGGGTGGCGGGGCGAAGTACGTCGAGCGGCATCACAAGCGCGGGAAGCTGCTCGCCAGGGAGCGGATCGAGCTGCTGATCGACCCGGACTCGTACTTCCTCGAACTGTCGCCGCTGGCCGGCTGGGGTTCGGACTTCACGGTCGGCGCCAGCCTGGTGACGGGGATCGGCGTGGTCGAGGGCGTCGAGTGCCTGATCACCGCGAACGATCCGACCGTCAAGGGCGGTGCGAGCAACCCGTGGACGCTTCGCAAGGCGCTCAGGGCCGACGAGATCGCGCGGGCCAACCGACTCCCGGTGATCAGCCTGGTCGAGTCCGGCGGCGCGGATCTTCCGACCCAGAAGGAGATCTTCATCCCCGGCGGGGCGATGTTCCGGAACCTGACCCGGCTGTCGGCCGAAGGGATCCCGACGATCGCGCTGGTGTTCGGCAACTCGACCGCGGGCGGTGCGTACATCCCCGGCATGAGCGACTACGTGGTGATGGTCGACGGCGGAGCGAAGGTGTTCCTGGCCGGGCCGCCGCTGGTGAAGATGGCGACCGGCGAGGACGCGGACGACGAGTCGCTCGGCGGCGCGGCGATGCACGCGCGGACCTCCGGCCTGGCCGACTACTTCGCGGTGGACGAGCCGGACGCGATCCGGATCGGGCGGCAGATCGTCTCGCGGCTGAACTGGCGCAAACAGGGTCCTGCGCCGAAGCCGTCGTACGACGAACCTCTGTATGACGCCGACGACCTGCTCGACATCGTGCCGGGCGATCTGAAAGTTCCGTTCGATCCGCGGGACGTGGTCGCTCGCGTGGTGGACGGGTCGGTGTTCGACGAGTTCAAGCCGCTGTACGGGTCGTCGCTGGCGACCGGATGGGCGTCGGTGCACGGGTACCCGGTGGGGATTCTCGCGAACGCGCGCGGGGTGCTGTTCAGCGAGGAGTCGCAGAAGGCGGCCCAGTTCATCCAGCTCGCGAACCGGTCCGATACACCGCTGATCTTCCTGCACAATACGACCGGGTACATGGTCGGGCAGGAGTACGAGCAGGGCGGGATCATCAAGCACGGCGCGCAGATGATCAACGCGGTGTCGAACTCGAAGGTCCCGCACCTCTCGATCCTGATGGGGGCGTCGTACGGCGCCGGGCACTACGGGATGTGCGGGCGGGCGTTCGATCCGCGGTTCCTGTTCGCGTGGCCGTCGGCGAAGTCGGCGGTGATGGGTCCGCAGCAGCTCGCCGGCGTGCTGTCGATCGTCGCGCGGGCGGCCGCGGAGGCCAAGGGGATGCCGTACGACGAGGACGGCGACCGGCAGATGCGCGCGTACGTCGAGGGTCAGATCGAGGCGGAGTCGCTGCCGATGTTCCTGTCCGGCCGGTTGTACGACGACGGCGTGATCGATCCGCGCGACACCCGAACGGTTCTGGGCATCTGCCTGTCCGCCATCCACTCCGCCCCGGTCGAAGGTACGTCGTCCTTCGGCGTCTTCAGGATGTGAGCCCGATGATCACCTCTGTACTCGTGGCCAATCGGGGCGAGATCGCTCGGCGCATCTTCCGCACCGCCCGATCGCTCGGTCTGTCCACGGTCGCCGTCTACTCGACCGCGGACGCCGGGATGCCGTTCGTGGACGAGGCGGACGCCGCGGTGCATCTCCCCGGGAACGCCCCGGGTGACACGTATCTGCGGGCCGATCTCATCATCGACGCGGCCCGGCGGGCGGGCGCGGACGCCGTACATCCCGGGTACGGGTTCCTGTCGGAGAACGCGGCGTTCGCGCAGGCGGTGATCGACGCGGGGCTGACGTGGATCGGGCCGCCGGTGGATGCGATCTCGTCGATGGGGTCGAAGATCGAGGCGAAGAAGCTGATGGCGGCGGCCGGGGTACCGGTCCTCGCCGAGCTGACCCCGGCCGCGGTGGCGGCGTCCGATCTGCCCGTGCTGGTGAAGGCGTCGGCCGGTGGCGGCGGGCGCGGGATGCGGGTGGTTTCGCGGCTCGAGGACCTTGCCGCCGAGATCGACGCGGCGTCGGCGGAGGCGTTGTCGGCGTTCGGGGACGGGACTGTCTTCTGCGAGCGGTACCTGGCGACCGGGCGGCACATCGAGGTGCAGGTGATGGCCGACCGGCACGGCACCATCTGGGCGGTCGGCGAACGCGAGTGCTCGATCCAGCGCCGCCATCAGAAGGTGGTCGAGGAGGCGCCGTCGCCGCTGGTCGAACGGATTCCGTCGATGCGAGCGGAACTGTTCGACGCGGCCCGGAAGGCGGCCGCGGCGATCGGCTATGTGGGCGCCGGGACGGTCGAGTTCCTCGCGGACGAGAGCGGCAACTTCTACTTCCTCGAGATGAACACGCGCCTGCAGGTGGAGCATCCGGTGACCGAGGAGACGACCGGGCTGGACCTGGTCGAACTCCAGTTCGCCGTCGCCGCGGGCGAGCACCTCCCACCCGAACCGCCGCCCACGGTCGGCCACGCGATCGAGGTCCGGCTGTACGCCGAGGATCCGCTGCACGACTGGCAACCGCAGACGGGAACGCTCCACCGCTTCAGGCTGGAGCGAGAGATTCGGGTCGACTCCGGGGTGGAGGACGGGTCGGAGGTTTCGCCGTACTACGACGCGATGCTGGCGAAGGTCATCGTGTCCGGGCCGGATCGTACGGCGGTCGCGCGCCGGCTCGCCGGCGTACTGGAACGCGCGACGATCCACGGGGTCGGGACGAACCGCGAGTTGCTGGCGTGGATCCTCCGGCACCCGGCGTTCCTCGCGGGGGACACAGACACCGCGTTCTTCGACAAGTACGGGGTGGGGCCGGGGACCGATGACGCGGTGGTGCGGGTGTCGGCGCTGGCGGCTGCGCTCGCGGACGCGGCCGGTCGGGAGGTGCCGGTGCGGGTGCCGAGTGGGTGGCGGAACCTGCCGTCGCAGCCGCAACGCAAGAGCTACCGGGTCGGCGATGCGGTGCATGAGGTCGAGTACCGGCTGACGCGGGACGGGTTGGTTGTGGACGGCAACATCACGCTCCTGGACAGCGGCCCGGAGCGAGTGGTGCTGGAGGTCGACGGCGTACGCCGGGTGTTCGGCGTCGCGGCGTACGCCGGGCTCGTGTGTGTGGACTCGTCGCTCGGGAATGTGAGTCTGACACCGGTGGAGCGGTTCGTGGATCCGGCCGATCAGGTGGCCGCCGGGTCGTTGGTGGCGCCCATGCCGGGGACCGTGATCCGGGTCGGCGTCGCGGTCGGTGACGTGGTGAAACAAGGACAGCCGCTGCTGTGGCTGGAGGCGATGAAGATGGAGCACACGATCGCCGCCCCGGCGGACGGCGTCGTCGGCGAGTTGACGGTGGAAGCAGGACAACAGGTCGAGGTCGGCGCCGTATTGGCCGTGGTTGGGGAGGATGCATGAGCTTCACCGAGTCCGAAGAGCGTCGGGAGCTGCGGAAGGTCGTCAGCGAGCTCGGCAAGAAGTACGGCTACGAGTGGTTCAACCAGCAGGCCCGTACTGGCGGGCACACCACCGAGCTGTGGCTGGAGGCCGGCAAGCTGGGGTTCCTCGGCGTGAACCTGCCCGAGCAGTACGGCGGCGGAGGCGGCGGTATGGCCGACCTGTCGATCGTGCTCGAGGAGCTCGGCGCGGCCGGCTGCCCGCTGCTGATGATGGTCGTGTCCCCGTCGATCTGCGGCACCGTGATCTCCCGGTTCGGCACCGACGACCAGAAACGGCAGTGGCTCCCAGGACTCGCCGACGGTACGACGATCATGGCGTTCGCGATCACCGAACCAGACGCCGGCTCGAACTCGCACCAGATCACCACCACGGCCCGCCGGACCGACGACGGCTGGTCGCTGACCGGGCGCAAGGTGTTCATCTCCGGACTCGACGTCGCGAAGGCGGTCCTCGTCGTCGGCCGCACAGAGGACGCGAAGACCGGGAAGCTCAAACCGGCGCTCTTCATCGTCCCGATCGACGCGCCCGGTGTGGAGTTCCAGCAGATCGAGATGGATCTGATCAGCCCGGACAAGCAGTACGCGTTGTTCCTGGACGACGTACAGCTGCCGCGGGAAGCGCTCGTCGGGTCCGAGGACGCGGCGCTGATGCAGTTGTTCGCGGGGCTCAACCCGGAGCGGATCATGGCGTCCGCGTTCGCCATCGGCATCGCGCGGCACGCGCTGGGCAAGGCGACGGCGTACGTGAAGGAACGGCAGGTCTGGAAGGCCCCGATCGGTGCGCACCAAGGCCTCTCGCACCCGCTCGCCCAGATCAAGATCGAGCTCGAACTGGCGCGGCTGATGATGCAGAAGGCGGCCGCGCTGTACGACGCGGGCGACGACATGGGCGCGGGCGAGGCCGCGAACATGGCGAAGTACGCCGCCGGTGAGGTCGCCGTACGGGCTACTGATCAGGCCGTGCAATCGCTCGGCGGGAACGGTATGACAGTCGAGTACGGCGTCGCGTCGCTCGTCGCGGCCGCCCGCGCGACCCGGATCGCGCCGGTCAGCCGGGAGATGATCCTGAACTTCGTGGCACAACACAGCCTGGGACTGCCCAAGTCGTACTGAAGGAGTGGGGCAATGATCATCACCAGTGAGTTCCCGCCCGTCGAGGTGCTCGACGTACCGATCCACGACGCCGTTCTCGGCAGAGCCCAGGAGTACGGCGACCGGCCCGCGATGGTCGACGGCGTCACGGGCAAGGAGCTGAGCTACGCCCAACTGGACCACCTGACCCGTCGGGTCGCGGCCGGTCTGGCGGAGCTCGGCATCCGGCACGGTGACGTGATCGCGCTGTACAGCCCGAACACGATCCTTTATCCCGTGGTGTTCTACGGCGCTACCCGCGCCGGCGCGACCGTGACCACGGTGAACGCGCTCTACACCGCGGACGAATTGCACAAGCAGTTGATCGACTCGAAGGCGAAGTTGCTGGTGACGATTTCGCTGTTCCTGCCGGTCGCGACCGCGGCGATCGAGGGGACCGGCGTCTCGGAGATCTTCGTCTGCGATCAGGCCGAGGGGTACCGGTCGGTGCAGGAGTTGTTCGCGTCGACAGGTCCGGAGCCGTCGGTGCAGATCGACCCGGCGGAGGATGTCGCCGTACTCCCATACTCCAGTGGGACCACCGGCGCGGCCAAGGGCGTGATGCTGACGCACCGGAACATCGCGACGAACATCGCGCAGGCCGAGGCCACGATCAAGCTGGGCGAGAACGAGCGGGTCATCGCGATCCTGCCGTTCTTCCACATCTACGGGCTGACCGTCCTGATGAACCTGCCGCTGCGGCTCGGCATCACGGTGGTGGTCCTGCCGAAGTTCGACCTGGAGCAGTTCCTGACCACGCTCCAGGACCAGCGGATCACGCGGGCGTTCGTCGCCCCGCCGGTGGTTCTGGCGCTGGCGAAGCACCCGGCCGTCGACTCGTTCGACCTGTCCGCGCTGCAGCACGTGATGTCGGCCGCGGCGCCGTTGGACGGCGAGTTGGCCGAGGCCTGCGCGAAGCGGCTCGGTCTGCATGCGGTGACGCAGGCCTACGGGATGACCGAGCTGTCGCCCGGTACGCACGCCGTACCGCAGGACGACCCGGAGCCGCCGCCGGGCGCGGTCGGCAAGCTGTTCCCGTCCACCGAGATGCGGCTGGTCGGGGCCGACGGCAACGACGCGGACGAGGGCGAGATCTGGATCCGCGGGCCGCAGGTGATGAAGGGGTACCTCGGGCGGCAGGCGGAGACGGACGCCACGATCGACCCGGACGGCTGGCTGCACACCGGCGACATCGGACGGGTGGACGCGCGAGGCTACCTGTACGTCGTGGACCGGGTGAAGGAGCTGATCAAGTACCACGGGTACCAGGTACCGCCCGCGGAACTGGAGGCCGTGCTGCTCACCGACGACCGGATCGCGGACGCGGCCGTCATCGGGGTCAGCGCGGACGGGAACGAAGTACCCAAGGCGTTCGTGGTGCCGATGCCGGGGGTGACGCTGACCTCGGAGGACGTCATGGAGTACGTCGCTGCGCGGGTGGCGCCGTACAAGAAGGTCCGGCAGGTGGAGTTCATCGACGCCGTACCGAAGGCTGCGTCCGGGAAGATTCTGCGGCGGGAGTTGCGGGCTCGCGAGGCTGCCCGTGAGTGAGGTGCTCAAGGCACCCCAGCAGGACCGGTCGCGGGCGACGCGGCAGCGGTTGCTGGAGGCCTCGGTCGAGTCGCTGGCCGAGGTCGGGTACGCCGCGACGACGGTCTCGGTCGTCGCGGCGCGGGCCGGGGTGTCGCGAGGCGCGGCGCAGCATCATTTCCCGACCCGGGCGGACCTGTTCGCGGCCGCGGTCGAGTACATGACCGAGGTGCGGCTCGCCGAGATCCGCGCGCAGGCTGCTGCGTTGCCGAGCGGGGCGGGGCGTACCGAGGCGATCGTCGGGATGCTGGCGGATGTGTACACCGGTCCGCTGTTCCGCGCTGCACTGCACCTGTGGGTGGCGGCGTCGACAGAGGAGGCGTTACGGAAGCAGATCGTTCGGCTGGAGTCACATGTGGGGCGGCAGGCGCACCGGGCGCTGCTCGACGTACTCGAGGTGAACGAACGGACGCCTGGTGTGCGGGAGACCGTGCAGGGCGTGCTGGACATGGCGCGCGGTTTGGGGCTGGCTGACCTGCTGACGGACGACAGCGCGCGGCGGAGAGGCATCGTGCGGCAGTGGAGCCGCATCCTCGATCAGGCCCTGCGTGACCCTGGTGTGTGACCGAAGGCGCTCTTGAACGTGTCGATGAACGCACTGGTCGACGCCCAACCACAGCGGTGCGCCACGCGAGTCACCGACTCTCCTTCCGCTAGCAGCCGGAGAGCCTCGTGCAGCCGCAGTTGGGTTCGCCACTGCGGGAAGGTCATCCCCAGGTCGGTTCTGCACAGCCGGCTGAGAGTTCGTTCACTCGCACCTACCTCCCGCCCGAGCTCCGTCAGAGTCCTGGCCTCAGCTGGGTTGTCCCGCAACAGGTCGCAGACGGCTGCGAGCCGGGCATCACGGGGTGCAGGCAGATAGCTGGGCCGCTGAGGCGACCGCCGCAGCTGGTCCAGTAGTACTGCGCGCAGGCGCTGTAACTCATCTGGGTGGCTATCTGCAGGACCTGTGTACGTGAGGATCAGTTCGCGGAGGAGTGGACTGACTACGAGAGCTGATGGGGCCTCGAGTGCGAGGGGGTTCTCCTCCAGGCCGATGGTGTGGAGGGTGGTCTCGCCGTACGCGCGGTGTTGGTGGAGGGTGCCTGCCGGTATCCAGATCGCTCTGGTGGCGGGGGCTACCCAACTGCCGGCGTCGGTGGTGACGGAGAGGACGCCGCGCCCGGCGTACACGATCTGGTTCCGGTCGTGCCAGTGCGGCTCGATCCCGCCACCGGCCTGGATCGGCCGGTGGCCGGTCGTCGCGGGACGTTGGCGGGTTTCCGGCATCACTTGGCATTTTATCGGAAGCCGGACAGGCCACCCGGCAGTGACGATCGACAGGTGAAGAGATCGATCGGGCTGATGGCCACCGGCCACGCGTGCGTGGACATCTACCAGGGCTGCGTGCCGGCGCTCGTACCGTTCCTGGTCGCCGAGCGCGGCCTCGGGTACGTCGCGGTCTCCGGCATCACCCTCGCCGCGACCCTGCTCTCCTCGGTCGTCCAGCCCGTGTTCGGCGTACTGACCGATCGCCGCCCGCTCACCTGGCTGATCCCGGTCGCGATGACCACCGCCGGACTCGGCATCGCCCTCATCGGCGTCGGGCAGACCTACTGGCTCATGTGGCTGGCGGCCGCGCTGTCCGGGCTCGGCGTCGCGGCGTACCACCCGGAGGCCGCCCGTATGGCCCGCGTCGTCAGCGGCGGCAGCCATGTCGGGATGAGCTGGTTCTCGGTCGGCGGGAACGTCGGGTTCGCGCTGGCGCCGGTCCTCGTCACCCCGATCATCGCCGTGGGCGGGCTGTCGCTGACACCACTGCTCGTCGTACCGGCGCTGGTCGGCGCCACGATCACCACCTGGGCGGTCCGCTCGCGCACCGCAGTCGCCGTCACCCGCGGCGGTGGTGAAGGGACGGACGACTGGCCGTCGTTCCTGCGGTTGTCGTTGATCATGGTCTGCCGGTCGATCGTGTTCGTCGGCCTCGGCACCTTCATCGCGCTGTACGCCGGCCAACGCGTCGGCGGCGGTACGACAACCGGCGGGATCGCCCTGTTCGTCCTGTTCGCCGCCGGCGCACTCGGCACCCTCCTCGGCGGCCGCCTCGCCACACGCTACGGACGAGTCCGCACCCTACGGACGTCGTACGCGGTCGCCGTCCCCGCGATCGCCTGCCTGGTCTTCGTTCCCGGACCGGCGTTCTTCGGCTTCCTCGCGGCGACCGCGATCGCGATGTCGATTCCGTTCTCGCTGCACGTGACGCTGGGCCAAGACTTCCTCCCCGGCCGGGTCGGCACCGCCGGCGGCATGACCCTCGGCCTCGCTGTCAGCATCGGCGGCGTCGCCACCCCACTCCTCGGCACGATCGCCGAACACACCTCACTACGCCTCGCCCTCAGCACCCTCATCGCCTTGGTCCTGTGCAGCACCTTGATCGGCTACGCCCTCACCGAACCCGCCACGGAGTGACAGGGCCTAACGGCGAGCGGCGCGTTCGGCGATGCGGAGGTCTACCTTGGCGGCGAGCAGGTCCGGTGAGCACTCGGCCAGGTGGTCGCGGACCAGGAGGTGGATGAACGAGTACTGCGCATGTCCGGTGCGGGCCAGCACGTAGCGGTCCGCGGCGTACTGCAGGAAGGCGCGACGGTGCCACGGCAGGTACCCGGACCAGCGCAGCAGCGAGTCATGCAGCAGCCGGGACAGCGGACCGGCGAGGACAGGCGGTCGGCGACGCCAGGCCTTCGCAGCGACCGTGCCAACCACGATGCCCGCGACCGCCTCCAGTTGCGGCGACGCCAGGTCCGCTCCGAGGAGCACTGCGACCAGGAAGGCGGCAACAGCTCCGCCGGCGACCCACGGGTCCATCCGCCACCCCTTGTCGGCTGTCGTGGGGACGTGGTCGGTCGGCAGCGACTTCACCATGCGGATGCCTTGCGCAACCAGCAGCCCGACCGCTACCCCACTCGCGAAGGCGGTCGGGTCACCGAGGCTCAGGGTGATCCAGCTGGCCACCACGACCACAGCCACCCGTACGCCGAGGAGCAGCCGCCTCCGGTTGTTGTGGTTCACGATCAGCTCGACGCCATAGGCCCCCGCGATGAGAGCAGCTTCGACAAGGAGCGCCGGCTTGGCCGTGAGCAGCTCGACCAGTCCGAGGGCGGCGACGATCACGACGACAGTGATCGCCGTACCGCCGAACAGGATGAGCAGAAACAGCAGTACGCGGTCCGGTCCGCTCCCTTCGCGTTTCTGCCAGGGATGCGGCAGCAGATGCACGAGCAACAGGGCAGAGCCGGCCGCGGCGAGTCCCGCCAGCGCGCCGTACTGCGCGACCATCACCAGGGTCACGCCGGCAGTCAGTGCGGCGAACAGTGCGGGCAAGCACACCGCATGCGCGAGGTAGTCCACCCCCGGCAGCGACAACCCGTACCAACCGTCAGGCATCATCCACCGCGGTACGGCGGTACGGTCACCGGCACGTTTGCGGGTCCACCAGGCCAGACACCACAGGCGGCGTACGGCGGTCTTGGCGTCGTACTGTCTCGCGGTCTGGCGGTCCCGGGCGAGGACTTCGCAGATGTAGGTGTCGAAGAGTTCCCGGCGGAGGTCGGCCACGCCTCGGGCGATGACGTCCTCCGGCGCGCGGTTCCGGTACGCCAGGACCATGACGTTCAGCATCAGTGGTGAGTTGACCAGCTCCCAGAGCGCGTCGTCCTGCTCGATCGCGGCCCGGGCACCGTCGAGTGCTGGTCCGACGGTGGCGAAGTAGTCGAGGACCTGTTCTTTGGTGAGCGGTCTGATGTGCACAGCGCCGAACAGCTTCAGCTGGTGTGGGAGCCGTTCGTAGTCGTTCGTTCTGCAGGTGACGGCGAGCTGAGCGATCCGGTAGTTGTGGCGGAGCTCTTCGAGGACCGGTGCGAGCTTGGCGCGACTCGGCTCGGCGATCTCGTCCAGTCCGTCCAGCAGGAGGGTCAGGTGCCCGTCACACAACCAGGTGCGTCCCACAGCAGGCGGGATGCCGTAGCGGTCGTCCAGTTCGTAGAGCAGCCAGCGGACGAAGCCTGCGAGCAGTGAGCTGTCGTTGGGGTCGTCGCCGTTGCTGTGCGATGTCTCGGCTGTCCAGCCGGCCAGGTCGACCACGACTGGCATGGGCTGGTCCTTGTCGACCTGTGCTTGCTCTGCGAGGTTCTGGGCGAGGTCGAGGAGCAGAGTGGTCTTGCCGGCACCGGGTGCGCCGAGGATCAGCATCGAGTCCTGCAACTCGTCGAAGACACCGGCGATGTCTGCCTCGTTCGGGACCTGCCGCGGCGCGCTGTCGAGCGGCTGGACGAACAGATCGTACGGGCGGACCACCACGCCCGGGTGCTCGTCCAGCGCCAGGGCGACGCGAGTGCGCCAGGCGAGTGAGCTGGTCCGGCGTTCGGAGTAGTACCGGTCGATGCGGGCGATCGCGTTCGTGCGGTTGCGCGGCTGGTCGGCGGCCCTGCTCGAAACGGTCGGCAGACGGCGGTCGCGGAGTTCGAACAGTGCGGTCAGGACCGCGACCACCCAGAGCACCCCGATCGCCGGCCACACCCAATCGACGTACGGCTCGAGGAACGCGGGCGCGGTGCCGCCGGTGCCGACGTTGATCGCGATCGGCAGCAGGACCAGACCGAGCGAGACAGTCACCACGAGCACGACGCCACGCAGCAGTGCCCGCATCCTCACCCTCGGAGCGTAACGGCCCGTGAGCCCACCGTCGCCGCCGCGCGTGGCGCTCGGCTACTCGTCGAACTTCCGGTAGGAGGCGTCCAGCTCGCGGACCTCGGCGGAGGCGTGCAGCGTGACGCCGTCCTGCGGCGCGATGTACTTGCGCAGCAGCTCCAGCGTCGCCTCCGTCAGCCGTGCCTTGATCTCCTCGGTGCGGCCGGGAAGGAGCCCGATCGTCACCTGCACCAGAGCGTGCCGTGCGTCCGCGCGATCGTCGTACCCGTAGGCGGACAGGTTGTCGTACCTGATCATCGTCTTGCACGCCTCGGGCTTGGCGGCCGCGATCTCCACGACCCCCTCGTGCAGCGCGCGGGTGAACCCGTCGACGTCGAAGGCGTCCTCCACCGGGTGCGAGTAGTCGATGGTGATCTGCGGCATGGGTGCTCCTGTTCTACGGTGGACAGCAGCACCCTAACCTCGTCGCGTCACATACATTGGTCAGTGATATGACTACTGAGCGGATCGACCGGACAGGTGTGGGACTTCGCTCGGAGCGAGGGCCGATTCTGCTCGCGGTGATGCTGAGCGTCGGGCTGGTCGCGATCGACGCGACGATCCTCGCCACCGCCGTACCGTCCGTCGTCGCCGACCTCGGCGGATTCACCCAGTTCCCGTGGCTGTTCTCGATCTACCTGCTCGCGCAGGCCGTGTCGGTGCCGATCTACGGCAAACTCGCTGACCAGCGCGGCCGGAAGCCGATCATGCTGCTCGGCGTCGGGTTGTTCCTGCTCGGGTCGGTGCTGTGCGGGTTCGCCTGGAGCATGCCCGCGCTGATCGCGTTCCGGCTGATCCAGGGACTCGGCGCCGGCGCGATCCAGCCGATCGGGATGACGATCGTCGGCGACATCTACACGGTCGCGGAGCGGGCCAAGGTGCAGGGCTACATCGCCAGCGTCTGGGGGATCTCGTCGTTCGTCGGCCCGACGCTCGGCGGCGTGTTCTCGGACTTCATCTCCTGGCGGTGGATCTTCTTCGTGAACATCCCGCTCGGGATGGCGGCCGCCTGGGTGCTGGTCCGCCGGTTCGACGAGAAGGTGGCGGACAAGACCAGTCACCGGATCGACTACGCCGGCGCGATCCTGCTCGCGGTCGGCGGTTCGCTGCTGCTGCTCGGGTTGCTCGAGGGCGGCGTGATGTGGGACTGGGATTCGGCGGCGAGCATCGTGATCCTGGCCGCGGCCGTCGTCCTGCTGACCGCGTTCGTGCTGGTCGAGCGGCGCGCGGCCGAACCGATCCTGCCGCTGTGGGTACTCGGCCAGCGGGTCCTGAACTCGGCGAACTCGGCCGCGTTGCTGATCGGGTTGCTGATGATCGGGCTGTCGACGTACGTGCCGCTGTTCGCCCAGAGCGTCCTCGGTACGTCGGCCCTCGTCGCCGGGTTCACGCTCGCCGCGATGACGCTGGGCTGGCCGATCGCGGCGTCCCTCGCCGGGCGGATCTACCTGCGCGTCGGCTTCCGTACGACGATGTCGATGGGCGCACTGATCGTCGTCCTCGGATCCGGCGTACTGCTCACGGTCAACGCCACGAGCGCCGTACTGCACCTCGCCGCGGCCTGCTTCATCATCGGCATCGGGCTCGGGTTCTCCGCGTCCCCTTCGGTCGTCGCGGCGCAGTCGTCCGTCGAGTGGCAGACACGCGGCGTCGTGACCGGGGCGAACATGTTCGCGCGCTCGGTCGGCAGTGCGGTCGGGGTCGCGGTCTTCGGCGCGGTGGCGAACGGGGTCGTCGCAGCTCGCCTGGGAGACGACCACGCGGACCTGGAGAAGGTTCCCGCCGGGGTCCTGGCCCCCGCCATCCACGACGTCTACTACGGTGCCGCCGCAGCCGCCCTCCTCCTCGTCGTAGCCGTTCTCTTCATGCCCAACCGAATTACCGAGCACCCCGTCCGCTAGCTCAGTAGGTTGGGTCCATGCGCGCGGTCGACTGTGTCGGGGCACTGATCCAGGACGCGGAGCATCGCGTCTATCTGCAGCGGCGTACGGCGGACCGGCGGTTGCTGCCGGGGATCTGGGACATCGTCGGTGGGCACCTGGAGGCCGGCGAGACGCCTGAGCAGGCGCTGGCGCGGGAGGTCGAGGAGGAGACCGGCTGGAAGGTCCGCGACATCGTCCGGACCGTCGCGGACTGGGAATGGGAGTGGGAGGGCCGGGTACGGCGTGAGGTCGACTACCTCGTCGCCGTCGACGGAGACCTCACCCGGCCGCGCCTCGAAGCCGGTAAGCACGACGCGTCCGCCTGGGCTGGACCGGGCGACCTCGACCTGCTGATGGAGAACCGGACCGACGGCGACCGGCGGCTGCGGGACCTGGTGGCGCATGTGGTCCGGACGCGCTTCACCGACCGCCTCCGACTGGAGCCGATCACTGGCCCGAACGGCGTACTGCCCGGACACGGACCGGACCTGATGCAGCTGTACGCGGACCCGTGGGTGGCCCGCTGGTACGACATGACCCCAGCTCAGGCCGCCGACCAGGTCCCCGAACTCCAGGCCGGCTGGGACCGTGACGGAGCCGGCAAGTGGATCGCCTACGACCGCTCGACCGGTGAGTTGGCCGGACGTGGCGGACTCTCCCGGATTCCCGCCGGCACGCCGACGGCCGAGGCGATCGCCGCGCTCGTCGGACCGAATTGGGCCGGCCTCGAACTCGGCTGGGCCCTGGTGGAGTCCGCCCGCGGACGAGGCCTCGCCACCGAGCTCGGGCGGGCCGGCCTCGACTACGCCTTCACCACGCTGAACGCCACCTCGGTCATCGCCTTCACCGAACAGGTCAACACCGCATCCCAGGCGGTCATGAAGCGCCTAGGCATGCAGTACGCCGGCGAAATCCGCGCGGAAGGCTGGGCTGCCGACACCCCCGACGTACAACCAACCGCCCCCTTCGCCGTCTACGTGATGAACCCGGCGGTCCGTGCACAGGAGGTCGACGAGGTTGTGGACAACGCGGTGCGCTGGGCCGAGGACCGGCCGGACCTCCGCGGGCTGGCGATGGTCGGCTCGTGGGCGCGTGGTGCCGCTCGGATGACATCGGACGTCGACCTCGTCGTGCTGACCGACTCGCCGCGGACCTACCTCGAGAACGACGACTGGCTCGCCGCATTCGGCGCTGTCGCCGTCGTACGCCGGCAGCAGTGGGGCCCGCACCTCACCGAGATCCGCATTCAGCGGGCATCCGGGCTGGAGGTCGAGATCGGTATCACCGCGACGGCCTGGGCCGCAACCGAACCGGTCGATCCGGGGACGCGCCGAGTGGTGACGGACGGCGTCCGCGTGCTGCACGACCCCGAACAGCTCCTCGCCGCCCTGGTCCGGGCCTGTGGCGGACCAGAAGCGGACATCTGAGCGCTCTCCGGTGAGAAATCGCCGCGGGGTGCCAGAAATGTTCCGCAAAGGCGGCTCAGCGGTCCAGGGCGGTCACGAAGCGGGTCAGGAGGGTTGCGAAGGTTGCGCGGTCGTCGGCTGTCCAGTCGGCCATGGCGGTGGCGAAGTGGGTGCGGCGGTGGGTGTGGACTGCTTCTAGTTGGGCTCTGCCTGCGGGGGTGAGGGCCAGGTTGGTGCGGCGGCCGTCTGCCTGGTCGGCTTCTCGGCGGATCAGGCCGGCGGCTACTGCGGCGGCGACGAGTTTGCTTGCGCGGGGCTGGTCCACGCCTAGGGCGGTGGCGATGCCGTTGACGCCGACCGGGGTGGGACCGGCGGCTTCGATGGCGTCCAGGACCTCCTGGACCGGGTCGGGTCCGCCGGACTCGACCGCGAACGTACGGCGGGTCTGGCGCCGGCGGATCGCGATCATCGCCGCCTCGACCTCGGCGACCGGGTCGGTCTTGTCCATACCTGACTCCAACTATATGCTCGTTGACATGTATATGTCAGATGACAACAAGCCTATCGGCTGGTGGCTGAAGGAGGTCGACCGGCTGCTCGAGGAGTCGTTCGAGCGGGTTCTCGCCGACGACGGGCTCACCCGCCGCCAGTGGCAGGCGCTGAATGCTGCGGCCGGACAGGAGACGATCGCCAAGGCGCTGTCGCCGTTCCTGTCCGGCGCCGAAGAGGTCGCCGCGGTGACCGGGCCGCTGGTTGAGCGTGGCTGGCTGGACGGCGAGACGCTCACGGCTGACGGTGAGCGAGGGCTGCGGGCGCTGACCGGGAAGGTGCAGGCGCAGCGGCGGCGGGTCACGGCCGGGGTCTCGGACTCGGAGTACCTGGCGACGATCGACGTACTGCGCCGAATGGCCGCCAACCTGGCGTGACGGCGCCGAATCGGGCATGAAAAGGCTCCGAGTGTGACCGCCCAGGCGCGGCGGTCACACTCGGAGCCGGCCACCTCAAGGGGGAGGTTCCCGGTGAGGTGTCGGGAGCCTCCGGTGTCCTACCGCCCAGGACACTCGGCCCTGCCTGGCCCGAGGTGTCGGCCAGGAGGTGGGGTTGGAACGGCTGGGCGGCGGCGATACAGGGACTCAGCCGCCAGGCCCAGCCGGGTCGGGTGGGCGGTGCGGTCCGGAGCTGAGGAGTGCTCCAGACCGCACCTTTGGGTTTCGTCCGGGACTGAGGAGTGCCACGGACCTTCCAAGCGCCGACCCTGAACGTGAGGAGACTCCAGGGTCAGCAGACCGGGTCTGAGGAGGACCCGGAAGCGGACGGGTGTTTCAGTCGGTTGAGTCGAGCGGCCCGAGCAGGTCGTTCGTCACTTTGAGACCGGCGAAACGGCGCCGCATCGCCTGTTCGTAGCGGGCCGCCAGGGGCGCCTCCGCGACGTACTGCGCGATCACGTGCTCGCCGAACCAGACCCGGACTCTGCGCCGGTGCTGTCTCGACGTCATTTCCGCGATGGTCACAACCTCTCACCCCGTAACTCTCAGGCCTTGCAACCAGTTGGACTTACTGGTTGTCATGGCAGTAATGGTGCACGAGCCCAACGTGACCGCTCTAGGACCTGGACCGGACCTTTGCCGGACCTCTTCCGGTCCTCTCGCGGACATCTGGGGGACAGCACCTTGTCGTGGGGCACAAGTCGAGACAACGTCTGACTGACGTGAACGGGAGGAACGATGGCGGGTAGGTACGCGCCAAAGACGGTCCTGGCGCACCTGATCCAGCGCCGGAACCAGACCTACTCCGAGATCGTCGCCGAGTTCGTCGAGCTGGGTGGAACCATCACCGAGCGGCACCTGCGTCGCCTCGCATCGGGCGAGCGCGCAGGGACCACTCCTCAGACCCGGCGCACCCTGCAACGTCTGTTCGGCAAACCGGTCGAGGAACTCCTCGCGCCGTACCTGCCGGAACAGACCGCCCAGGTGGTGCCGGCACCTGCCGCGAGTGGACGGATCACGACAGGTAATGAGATGGAGGTTCTCGACATGGCTGCCAGCCGCGCGAGGGCATTTGCCCTCGCGGCCCAGTCCGGTCTCGGAAGCGAGGCCATGGAACAGGTGTACGACGACGTACGTCACGCCGCCCAGGCGTACCCGCAGCGCCCCCTCCCGGAGATCCTCGGCCAGCTGGTCGAGACCCAGGACCTGGTGTTCGGACTGCTGGAGAGTCGCCAGCGCCCGGAGACCCACCGCCAGCTGTACTTCCTGGCCGGCGTCACCGGCGGCCTGCTCGCGAAGGCCTCCCACGACCTCGGCAACCCGCACGCCGCGCTGACCCAGGCACGGACCGCGTTCATGTGTGCCGACAACGCCGACCACCACGGCCTGCGCGCCTGGGTGCGCGGCCTGCAGTCCCTGGTCTCCTACTGGGCAGGCAACCCGCACGACTCGGTGCGGTACGCGCAGCTCGGCGCCGGGTACGCCGAGCAGGCCAACAGCACCACCAGCGTCTGGCTGCCGGTCAGCGAGGCCCGCGCCTGGGCCGCGCTCGGCAACCCGGAGGCCACCCGGGCCGCGCTGGAGCGCGCCGAAGAGGCGTGGAACTCGGTGCACAATGACGACCTGGACGACATGGGCGGGCTGTGCACGTTCGGCCGCAACCGCCAGCTGTACTACGCCGCGGACGCGCTCGCTCAGCTGCCCGGTGAGGTCGACCAGGCCCAGCGGTACTCGAGCCAGGCCGTCGACGCGTACACCGACCAGAACCACCCGGAGTGGGCCTTCGGCGACGCCGCCGGCAGCCACGCCGCGATGGCGATCACCCGGATCGCGAGCGGTGAGCTGGACGGCGCGGCGGACGCGCTGGCCCCGGTGCTGACGCTGCCGACCGAGCGCCGGATCAACGGCGTGGTGCACTCGGCCCGCCGGGTCCACCAGGCCCTGCGGCAGTCCGGTCGCGCCGACGACGCCCGGGAGCTCCAGGAGGAAATCGAGACCTTCACCCGGACCCCGATGCAGACCTACCCCCGGTAGCCTGCCCGGATGGAACCGCTCCACGGGACCCTGACCGTCTTGCGTGAATTCCGGACAACCGACCTCGACGACTACCTGGCGATCGCCGGCGACGACCGGGTCACCACCTGGATGGCGTTCGACAGCTACGACCGCGCCAAGGCCGAGCAGAGCCTGGCCGCGATGGTGGCGCGGGCCGCGCAGGAGAACCGTCCCGACTACATGCTCGCCGTGACCCGGCCGGACGACGATCGCGTGATCGGGTTCGGCCGGATCGCGCCGAGCGGGTCGTGGACCGCCAAGCTCGGCTACGCGATCGGCGCGGACCACTGGGGGCACGGGTACGCGACGGACGCGGCCCGGGTGCTGCTGGAGTTCGCCTTCGGCACGCTCGGCACGCACCGGGTCACGGCCGCGATCGGCCCCGAGAACGAGGCGTCGATCGCGGTCGTCAAGCGCCTCGGCTTCACCTACGAGGGCCATCTGCGCGACCACGTCTTCACCAACGGCGCCTGGCGCGACTCGCTGCTCTACTCCCTCCTCGAAGCCGAACATTCACCCAGGAGTCACTCACAGCCTTGACCTGGTTTGTCAGGACCAGCAAGGTTGCGCGTCATGGTGACGCAACAGGTGCCGGAGTGGGCCGATCCGGCGATTCCGGATCAGGAGCTGGATCCGCAGGGGGTGTCGCGGCGGACGCTGATGCGCGGGGCCGGGCTGCTCGGGGCGGGGTTCGCGGCGGCCGCTGTGACGACGCAGGAGGCGGCTGCGAGTACGGCGTACCCGGACGGCGATCCTGAGCTCGTCTATCTGGTCGGGGACCATCACGTCCACAGCAGGTACAGCCACGACGCGAAGTACGACTTCAGCCAGCTCGCGCAGCGCGGTGCGCAGTACGGGCTGGACTGGATGGCGTTCACCGAGCACAGCAACTTCGGCCATGCCGACAAGGGTGCGGCGGCCGAGAACGCCGAGGTCCTGAAGGCTCGCACGGAGAACCCGCGGATGCTGATCTTCCAGGGGCTCGAGTGGTACATCCCCGCCGCGGAGCACGGCACTGTCCTCGTGGCCCCCGGTGCCAACAACGTCGCCCTGCTCCAGCAGTTCGAGCGCGAGTACGACGGCAAGCTGACGGGCCGCTCCGCCGACACACCGGACAACGAACTGCACGCCGTCAGGGCCCTGCAGTGGTTGGCGGCGCAGAAGCAGGCGCGGTACGTCGACGACGTACTGGTGCTGGCCAACCACCCGCTGCGTCTCGGCATCGACGCACCGCACGAGCTGCGCGCCTGGCGGGACAGCGGTGTCTGTATCGGGATGGAAGGCGCCCCTGGTTCCCAGGGGGACGCAGACCCGGCGTGGGTCGCGTACCGCGGGGCGACGCGGGCGCAGCGCGGTGAGTACGTCAACGCACCAGGCAGCGGCAGCTACGCCGGCTACCCGGCTGACGCGTACCGGACGTACGGCGGCTTCGACTGGGCGACCGCGACCGTTGGCGGGCTGTGGGACAGCATGCTCGCGGAGGGCCGGTTGTTCTCGATCACGTCCAACAGCGACAACCACCGGACCATCTGGGACACCTGGAAGGACGGGGAGTTCCCGACGGGGCAGAACTTCGACAGCCTCGGGTGGAAGCCGTCGCCGACGGACTCCGGCGTACCGCAGCCGGGCAGCGACTTCTGGCCCGGTCAGTTCAGCAGGACCCATGTCGGCGTCACCAGGTACGGGTACCTCGAGGTGATGGCTGCGCTGCGGGCAGGACGCGTTTGGGTGGACCACGGGCAGCTTGTGGACGGTATCGACGTACGGCTGGCACCTGTGGGTTCAAAGCAGTCCGTGACCCTTGGCGGGCGGCTGCGGGTCCACAGGTCGCAGCGGCTCGAGCTGCGCGTCAGAGTGACCAGTGCGTCCCGGCCGAACTACCACGGTCTGCTGCCGAAGCTGGCACACGTGGACGTCATCCGTGGCGCGGTGACCGGTCCGGTCACGGCTAAAGACACCTGGAAGGCTCCGGACACCAGAGTGGTCGAGCAGGTGGATGTCCGGAACCGCAAGGGCACCTATGAGCTCCGCATTCCGCTGGGGCGGGCAGAGCGATCGCACTACCTGCGGGTGCGGGGGAGCGACGGCCGGCGGAACGGGGTTGGGTATCTGGGCAGTGCAATCGACCCGGCGGGGCCGATTCAGCACCCGGACAACGACGGCGATCCGTGGCTCGATACCTGGCTGTACACCAACCCGATTTTCGTCGACGTGGTCTAGTGGTGGTGTGGCAGGCAGCCAGCTGAACCCGGTGCGCGACGGGCTCGCGCGGATGATTTTGACGAAGGTCGCGGGCCCGGACCCGCACGCTGAGCGCGACCGGGTGCACAAGACACCCGGTCCGCGCTGGTTCGCCCCGGACAGCCCGATCCGGCGGGTGCACGGGGACGCGTCGATGTTCGCTGGGGGCTTGCGGGCGTTGCTGCTGCAGTCGCTGCACCCGCTGGCGATGGCTGCCGTGGCCGCGCACTCCGGGTACCGGGGCGATCCGTGGGGGCGCTTGCGGCGTACGAGCTACTTCCTGGCGATCACGACGTACGGCGCGATCCCGGACGCCGAGGCGGCGATCGAACACGTCAGGTCCGTGCACGAGCGCGTCCGCGGGACCAGTCCGGACGGCGTGAAGTACCGGGCGTCGGACCCGCACCTGCTGAAGTGGGTGCATGTGGCCGAGGTGGACAGCTTCCTCGCGGCACACCAGCGGTACGGCGCGCATCCGCTCACCGCGGCGGAGCAGGACCAGTACGTCGAGGACGCGGCGCTCGTAGCCGGCAAGCTCGGTGTGATCGACCCGCCGACCACGGTGGCCGAGCTGCACGACCTGCTGAAGCAGTACCAGCCCGAGCTCCGTGGTACGACGGAAGCACGCCAGGCCGCCCGCTTCATGCTGGTGCACCCGCCCGTGCCGTGGGCTGCACGACCCGCGTACGGCGTACTGACGGCAGCTGCGGTCGGTCTGCTCCCGTGGTGGACCAGGCTGCCGCTACGGCTCCCGTACCTCCCGTTGGCCGAGCAGACCGTTGTACGGGCGGCCGGCGACGGACTGACCCGAACCATCCGCTGGGCACTCGCCTCACCAACACTCGCAGCAGAGAGCCCAGACGTCCTCTAAGTTGTTCTCGTGCCGCTGCGTCCTCATCGTCCTCTCCCGTTGGCCACTCCAGCGGGAGTCGAGGTGCTGACCAAGATCCTGACCCAGGGGCCGATCCCGCGGGTGGAGATCGCGCGCCGGACCGGGCTGTCGCAGGCGGCCGTGACGAAGGCGGTCGCGCCGCTGATCGAGACCGGGTTCGTCACCGACCAGTCGGCCCCGGCCGATGGCGACGGCCAGCTCGGGATCGGGCGGCCGGTGAGCCCGCTGACCGTCGTACCGAGCAGCGTCTCGGTGATCGGGGTCAAGGTCACGCCGACCAGCCTGATCGGGGTCACGACCGACTTCACGGCGGGCATCCTCAACGTGCGGCACGAGGAGCTGGACAGCACCGACCCCGAGGCGGTGATCGAGCAACTCGCCGGACACGTGAAGGCGCTGATCGCCGCGCTCAAGTCCGGTACGGCGGTGGCCGGTCCGCTCGCCGGGATCGGGATCGCGGTGTCGGGCGATGTCGACGCGTCGCACGGCGTGGTCCGGGACTCGCCGCTGATGGGCTGGCGCGGCGTCCCGGTCGCGGAACTGCTCGGCAAACGGGTCCGCGTCCCGATCGTGGTGACGAACGACGTCCGCGCGCTGACCGTGGCCGAGCACTGGTTCGGGGCCGGCGTCAACGCTGACTCGTTCGCGGTCGTGACGATCGGCTCCGGTATCGGGTGCGGGCTCTACATCAACGGCGAGGTGGTGTCCGGCGCGTACGGCGTCTCGGGCGAGCTCGGCCACCTGCCGCTCGCGCCGGGCGACCTGGTGTGTACCTGCGGCCGGCGCGGGTGTGTGGAGACCGTGGCGTCGTCGGACGCGATCCTGACCCGAACCCGAGAGACCACCGGGCGCGCGGACCTGGATCTGGCCGGTGCGATCAAGTTGGCGCACGAGGGCGACGATCACGCCCGCGAGGCGTTCGACCGGGCCGGCGAGGTCATCGGCGCGGCCCTGGCCGCGATGGTGAACCTGGTCGGGCCGGAGCTGGTGATGATCGCCGGCGAGGGCGTCGCGGAGTACGACCTGTACGAGGACCGGATGCGGCGCGCGTTCGCGGAGCACGCGTTCGGCGCGGCCGGGGACTGCCGGCTGATGCTCCGCTCCCACACCTTCGACGACTGGGCGCGAGGGGCGGCCGCCACGGTCATCCGTTCGTACGTCCGCGGCGAGCCACCCCTGGAACGCAGTTAGCTCCTGGCCGCGGCGAGGATCTTGCGCCAGACCTTCTTGTAGGACTCGAGGCCGTCGGCCGCGAGCGGTCCGGTCGGACCGGCGGTGATGGAGACCCGCTCGGGGATGGTGCCCCAGACCGGGATGTTCTCCTGGGCGTACTGCTGCATGGCTTCCTGGTACGAGCGGGTGTAGGTCCGCGCCGAGCAGATCACCAGGCCGACCGGGATGTGGTCGGGAACCAGCTCCAGCACCGCCTTGACCCGGGGCGTCTCGACGCCGCCGACGCGCGTCGGCAGGATCACGATCCGGGCCCGTTCGAGCGCCTTGTTGAGCATCCGTTCGTGGGACGGCGGCATGTCGACGATGCCGATACCCTCCGGCGGGACCTTGTCCACCGCCTTGCTCAGGAGGCGCTCGGTCGGCGCCTCGGCGATCTCGATCCGATCCAGGTGGTCGTCCTCGGACTCCGCGATCCAGTCCGCGGCGCTACCCTGCGGATCGGCGTCGATCAGAGTGGCTGTGCGACGGTTGGAAGATGCCAGCGCGGCCAAGTACACCGACGTGGTTGTCTTCCCGACCCCGCCCTTCAGTGCAGCTGTCACGATGATCATAGGAGTGAACTTACCCGGTTTTGTCCGAAATCCGGCGTGTCATCGGCGTTGCCCGTGAAGATCGTGATAGTTGCCCCCGGCCCGTGTGAACAAGCTCAAGCCCGCTTCAGCCTGAATCCTTTCGCCCGCCCGGTGCCTCTTACTCCCGAAATCGCACCCCGATGAAGGAGCACCTCATGACCTGGATCATCGTCGCCGCGGCCGTCGCGGTCCTGTTGCTGGGCACCTGCAGCGTGGTCGTCCTGCGCCGGAGGGCCCGTGGCTGACCTCGACGAACAGCTGATCCGCGCCGCCCAGCACGGCGACGTCGACGCCCTCACCGCGCTCGTCGCCGACTCGCATCCGACCGTACGGCGGTTCGCCCGGACGCTGTGCGCGACGCCGGAGGACGCCGAGGACGCGGCGCAGGAGGCCCTGATCATCCTGTACCGGAAGATCGGCATGCTCCGCGCGACGAGCGCCCTCACGTCGTGGATGTTCCGCATCATCCGCAACGAGTGCCTCCGCCGAGCACGCGCCGTACTGCGGGACCAGCCCATGGCACCGGAGACGCCACCGTCGGCGGAGGACGAGGCGCTGCGCCAGCTGGAAGCGCAGGCAGTTGCCGCGGCTATCGCGCAACTGCCTGCGGACCAGCGCAGCGTCCTGATCCTCCGTGACGTCCAGGGCTACAGCGGCCCGATGGTGGCCAAGGCCCTCGGCCTAACGGTCCCGGCCATGAAGTCCCGTCTGCACCGCGCCCGCAGCACCGTCCGCGAATCCCTGGGAGCTCCCGCATGACCTTCGCCAGCACCTCATTGCCCCGGCACCTGATCCGCGGCGTCATCGGCTTCGGCAGCCTCATCGCAGCCTTCGCGCTGCTGCCGACGGTCGGCCCGGTCAGTCTCCTACTCCTTCCCGTGACCCTCCTGGCCTTCCGTGGCTGCCCGACGTGCTGGGTCATCGGCCTGATCGAAACGATCTCCCGCGGCAGACTCCAGCGGGACTGCGTGGACGGTCAGTGCACGCTGGCTAGCCGGCCTTCTTGACCATTTCGACCAGGGCGCTCAGGCCGTCCGCGCCGTACCCGGCGGCGTCGGCGCGGGCGAACAGCGCGGCCACGGCACCCGGCACCGTCACGTCGAGGCCGGCCTCGGTGAACGCCTGCACCATGTGCTCGGAGCCGACGGCCTGCATGTGCAGGTTGTTCTCGGCACCGGGATGTTCACCGGATTCGAGCGCCGCGGTCATGATGCGCAGGAAGCCCATCGAACCGTCCTCGGTCAGGTCCTTCAGCATCGTCGCGGCGTACGGGCGCAACTGTTCGGCGCTGCCGACCAGGCTCGCCGAGTAGAAGTAGCTGATCAACGTGGTCCAGAAGATGTTCAGCATGGCCTGGTAGTAGAGCATCGCCTGCCCGGGGTCGGTGCCGACGTGGTCGGCCCGGCCCAGCACCTCCAGCGTCGCCTGGTGCGCGGCGACCGCGTCCGCCGGTCCGGCGTAGAACACGTACGAACCGGGCTGCCCGATGCCCGGTGGCGGCACCATGATGCCGCCGGTCACCAGCGTCCCGCCGCGCTCCGCCACCCACTCGGTCGCCTGCCGCAACCGCTCCGGGCTGTCCGAGCTGAGGTTGAACAGGACCCGCCCGTGCAGGTCCGCTTCGGCGAGCGACTCGAACATCGCCGCGTAGTCGACTTGGCTGATCACCACCACCTTGCTCGCGGCCACCGCCTCGGCCGCGGTCGCCGCCGGTACCGCCCCCAGCCCGTCCGCCTTGCCCGGCGTCCGGTTCCAGACCGTGGTCGGATGGCCCGCGGTGACGAACGTTCGGGCCATCGTGGACCCCATCGAGCCGAGCCCGATCACTGTCACTGCTTCACGTGAACTCATACGGCCGATGCTCGAAGAACGCGCTACGGGTTTACTACGGGTATGTACTTCGGGGTGCTCGGTCCGCTGCTCGTGCGGACGGACACCGGCGTACCGGTCGCCGTACCGGACACGAAGGTCCGGACCCTGCTCCTCGACCTGCTGGCGAACCAGGGCCGGCCGGTCAGCGCGGACCGGTTGATCGACGAGCTGTGGGGTACCCGTCCGCCCCGCAACGCGACCGGCACACTGCAGGCCCGTGTGTCCCAGCTGCGCACCGCACTGGAACGCGCGGAGCCCGGTGCGCGCAGCCTGGTGCAGCACGGACCGGCCGGGTACACGCTGACCGCGGAGGTTGTCGACAGCAACATCTTCGAGCAGTACGTGCGGACCGGCCGGCTGAGCGACGCGCTCGAACTGTGGCGCGGGCAGCCGTACGCCGACGTACCCGACCACGAGTTCGCCCGTCCGGCCCGGGAGCACCTGGAAGACCTGTACCTGACGGCGATCGAGCACGGCGACGACGTACTCCAGTGGACAACCGCACTGCTCCAGCAGCGGCCGCTCGACGAGCGTCTGCACGCGGTACACCTGAAGGCTCTCTACCGCGCCGGTCGGCAGCATGAGGCGCTGGAGAAGTACGCCGAACTCCGCGACGCGTTGGCCGAGGAGCTCGGCGCCGACGTCAGCCCTGCGCTGGCCGAGCTGCACCAGGCGATCCTGCGCCACGACCCGGCCCTCCGCCGCGCGACAACGCTCCCGGCGCCGCTGAACGAGCTGATCGGTCGCGACGAGACGCTGGCCGAGGCACAACAGCAGCTGGCTGCCAACCGGCTGGTCACCCTGGTCGGCCCCGGTGGCGTCGGGAAGACCCGGCTGGCGCTCGAACTCGGCTCGCCCAACGCCTACCTGGTGGAACTCGCTCCGCTACGGCAAGGCGACGTACTGGACGCACTAGCCACGGCACTGGGCCTCCGCGACGAGTCGAGCGACCTCCTCCCGCGGCTGCTCGATTCACTCAGCACGAGGCAGCTCCTGCTCATCCTCGACAACTGCGAGCACCTGGACCTGGCAGACCTGGTACGCCGGTTGCTCGCAGCAGCTCCCGGTCTACGTGTACTCGCAACCAGCCGGGAGCCGCTGGGGCTCACCGGCGAGCGAGTACTCGACGTACCGCCTCTGACCGCAGCAGCCTCAGTAGAGCTCTTCCAGGCCCGGTCAGGCGTCACCGACGACGTCACCGCGATCTGCGAGCGGCTCGACGGCATCCCGCTCGCCCTGGAGCTGGCTGCGACCCGGGTCCGCGCGCTAGGTGTCCAGGGACTCGCGGAGCGGCTGGACGACCGCTTCCGGCTGCTGTCCGGTGTCAAGGGCGGGCCGGAGCGGCAGCGGACGCTGCGGGCGACGATCGACTGGAGCTGGGACCTGCTGGACGAGGAGGAGCGCCGGATGCTCCGGAGGCTCGCGGTCCACGTCGGCTCGTTCTCGCTGGAGGCGGCGACCCAGGTGAGCGAGCTGCCCGAGCACCTCCTGCTGACGCTTGTCGACAAGTCGCTCGTGGTGGCTACAGCCGGACGGTACCGCCTGCTCGAGTCGGTGGCGGCGTACAGCCTCGAGAAGCTCGTCGAGGCCAGCGAACAGGCAGGCCTCATTCACAGGCATGCCGACTACTACCTTGCCCTTGCGCGGAAGGCCGACCTGCACGGACCCGGCCAGCGGGAGTGGCTCCGACGGCTGGATCTGGAGGCGGCGAACTTCCGGGCCGCCCCGCTGTCGCTGGAGCTCGCGACGGCGCTCGCTTGGTACTGGTATCTGCGCGGGCGGCACGGCGAAGCACGTCGTACGCTTGCCGCCGCTCTCGCGCTGCCCGATCAACAGCCGGAGCTCCGTGCGCAGGCGATGGTCTGGCTGGCAGGTATGTCGGCGACCGATGCTCAGGGCACCGATGTCGCGGCGGCCGGCGAGGAGGCGCTGCGGGCTGTCGGGGACGACCCACATGCGCTCTGGTTCCTGACCATGACCCGTTGGGCGTACGGCGACGCGACCGTGCTGTTCCCCCGGATCGACCGGGCGATCGAGGCGTTCACCGAACGCGGCGATCAGTGGGGTCTCGCAGCGGCGCTCAGCACCCGGGCCCAGCTGAATATCGTGCGCGCGGATCTCGCAGCGATGCGCCGCGACAGTCTGCGCAGCCTCGACCTCTTCGACGCGCTCGACGACGACTGGGGCCGGCTGCAGGCGACATACGCGCTGATCGTGGCCGCGGAGATCAGTGGGGACTATCCGACCGCCACGGCGTACCTGGAGGACGCGATCCAGCACGCGGAGGATCTCGGGCTGTGGACGGAGGTGTCGTTCCGGACCGCCGGGTTGGGCCGGATCGCTTTGCTGACCGGTGACCTCGCGCGTGCGGACGAGCTGCATGAACAGGCCCGGCAGTTGGCGGTCGAGCAGTCGAACAAGTCCGCCGAGGAGTACGCCGAGGTCGGCCTCGGGCTGTCCGCGCGACGCCAGGGCCGGCTCGACGACGCCGAACGGTACTTCACGAAATGGCTCGACTGGCTGACCCAGATCGGCGGCACACCCGGCATCGCGTTCATCACCAACCAACTCGGCTTCATCGCCGAACAACGCGGCGACTACACGACAGCCCGCACCCTCCACCAACGCGGCCTAACCCTCGCCCACCAAATAGGCGACCAACGCGCAATAGCCCTAGCCCTAGAAGGCCTGGCCGGCGCCTCAGATCCCCCCGCCCTCACCCTCCTATCCAAAGCAGCAGCCCTACGCGAACAACTAGGCGCACCTCTACCACCCGCCGAACGCTTCGACATAGAGCGGATCAAGTCCAGAGCAAGAAACTGAGGAAAGGCCCAAAGAGAAGAAGCAGAGGAGGCTTCGGCCGGGCCGTGGCCCACTTGGTGCCTCTGGCCGGCCTGGATCGGGATGAACGACCGACCTGGGGAGGATTGTGTGCCAAATCGGGCAGAAAATCCTCCCCAACCTCGCTCCGGCCGTCGTACGAGGCTGGCGGTTCCGGCCCGCTGTGCGAAAAGAAGCTTGCACCCAGCGGCCGTTATGTTCCGGAAAGCTGGCTTCGGAGGTCAGACAAACTTCCAGTCGACCACCGAAGCCAGCCACCACTCTAAATCTCTTCTTTTACTTCTTGCCGAGCCAGGTGTTGACCTTGGATTCGTTGGATTTGACCCACTTTTCGGCGGCCTGGTCGGGGGTTAGTTTGTCTACGGCGATCATGCGGGCGACCGCGTTCTGGTCTTCGTTGGTCCACTGGAAGTTCTTGACCAGGTCGTAGGCGGGGCTGCCGGAGTCGGCGAACTTCTTCGAGACGATTTTGTCGAGGTCGTACGGCGGGTAGTCGCAGGCGATCTTCGCCGGGACCGCGTCGCAGCCGGCCTTGTACGCGGGCAGGTTGACCTTCACGAGCTTGATCTCGTTGAAGAACCACTGCGGCTCGTAGAAGTACGCGAGCAGCGGTCGCTTGTTCTTCTCCGCGTCGCGGAACGCCTGGATCAGCGCGGTCTCGCTGCCGCTCTGCACGACCTTGTAGTTCAGCGCCAGGTTCTTCACCAGCGCCTCGTCGTTCGTCACGTACGACGGGTCGCCGTCGAGCAGCTGCCCCTTGCCGCCGGACTCCGACGTCTTGAACAGCGCGGCGTACTTGTTCAGGTTCTTGTAGTCGGTGATGTCCGGGTACTTGGCGGCCATCCACGGCGGCACGTACCAGCCGATCACGCCCTTGACCCCGGTGGACCCGGCCTCGACCGCGACCTTGTCGGTCTCGATGTACTTCTTCTTCAGGTCCTCGTGGCCCCAGTTCTCCAGGTTCACGTCCACCTCGCCGGTGGCGAACCCCTGCCAGGCGATCTCCTCCTTGAGGTTCTTCTTCACCACCTTGCAGCCGAGGTCCTTCGTCGCGACGTACGCGACCACGGCCGCGTTCGCCTCGTACCCGACCCACGGGCTCACGGTCAGGTTGAAGGTGCCGCACTCCTTACCGGCGCTCGGCTGCGGCTGTGAGCCGACCTTCTCGCCGCCGCACCCTGCGACCGCTAGCGCGACCGCCGTCAGCACACCGGCGTACCGGAGCTTCTTCACCGCTTGTCTCCTCTACCTTGGAAACCCTGGAAATTCTGAGTACGGCGGGCAGCCGCCTGCGTGATGCGGTCGAGCATGACGCCCAGCAGGACGATAGCGAGCCCGGCGGCCAGCCCCTTGCCGTACAGCTCGCTCTGCGCGAAGCCGGCGGCCACGTCGTACCCCAGCGCGCCCGCGCCGACCAGTCCGCCGACGACCACCATCGACAGGACGTAGATCAGCCCCTGGTTCACCGCGAGCGTGATCGCCCGCCGCGCCACCGGCAGCTGCACCTTGCTGATCACCTGCCAGGCGCTCGAACCGACCGAGTTCGCCGCCTCCACGGTCGCGACCGGCACCGCCTTGATGCCGTCCGCAACGATCTTGGTGGTCACCGGTACGGCGAACACCACCGCGGCCGCGATCGCGGTGAACCGGCTGGTCCCGAACAACGCCAGGAACGGCACCAGGTACACGAACGGCGGCATCGTCTGGCCCGCGTCCAGCACCGGCCGGATCCAGGTGTCGACCCGGTGGTTCCGCCCGGCCCACACACCGAGCGCGAGCCCGACGGCCACGACCACAACCGTCGCGAGCAACGTCGACGCCAGCGTGACCATGCTGTCCTGCCACACGCCGGTTGCCACCAGCAACACGAGGCACACCGCGGCGGGTACGGCGCCGCGCCAGCCACCGAGCAGGAAAGCCAACGCGACCACGACCGCGCTGACGAGCCACCAGGGCGACCCGGTCAGGAGCCCTTCGAGCGGGTTCAGCAGACCGATGGTGACCGCGTCCCGCACGCCGTACGTGAACCCGCCGAACACGTCCTGCACCCAGGCCGTCACGTCGGACGCGACGACGGCGATCCGCGAACCCACGTTCACGTCCGAGGGGAACTCGGCCGCCCACACGTACGTGCGCGAGAACCAGACCGCGACGAGCACCGCCACGCCGCCCGCGCCGAGGAGCACCTTGCGCCGCACGCTCGCCGTACGCCACGGCCGGTCGCCCGCCGCGGTCGTCACGCGGTCGAGGACGATCGCGATCACCACGATCGCGAGTCCGGCGTTGAACGCGACGCCGACGTCGAGCGTCTGCAGCGCCTTCAGCACGGTCTGGCCGAGGCCGGGCGCGTCGATCAGCGCGGCCACGGTCACCATCGACAGCGCGGCCATGATGGTCTGGTTGATGCCGACGACAACGGTCGACCGGGACATCGGCAGCAGGACCTTCAGCAAGGTCTGGCCCCGGGTCGAGCCGAGCGAGCGCGCCGCCTCGACACTCTCCGGCGGCACCGAGCGGATCGCGTGCGCGGTCAGCCGGACCGCGGGCGGCGCCGCGTAGATCAAGGTGGCGATCGTCGCCGCGGCCGGGCCGATCGCGAAGAACAACGTCAGCGGCGCGAGGTACACGAACGTGGGCAGCGTCTGCATCAGGTCGAGCGCCAGCGTCGCGACCCGGAACGCCCGGTTCGACAGGCCGGCCCAGATGCCGAGCGGGATCGCGACCAGCAACGACAGCAGCACGGCCGCGACGGTCAGCGCGAGCGTGTCCATGCTCTCCTGCCACAACCCCTGCAACCCGACGAAGCCGAGCCCCGCGGCGGTCAGTACGGCGACCTTCCAGTTGCCGAACGCCCACGCGCAGTACGCCGAGATCGCGACGACCCCGAGCCACCCGATCACCGGGACCGGACGGTCGAACGACGGCTGCGAGATGACGTTCTGCAGCAGGACGACGAAGTGGTCGACGACGATCCGGATCGCGTCGAAGAACGCGTTGCCCTGGCCGATGTCGTCGCGGTGATCGGTCAGCCAGCGGTGCAGCGAGGTGGTCTCCTGCCCGCCGAGGACGAGCGTGTCGATCCCGCGCAGGACGAAGTACGCCGCAACCCAGACGACGAGCAGTACGCCGACGACCACGCTGCGCCGAGGCCGGCGTACCTCGACTTCCAGGTCACTCGTGATGGCGGCCATCAGTTGTCCGCGACGACGGCGAGGATCTCCTCGTCACCGATCACACCGAGCAGCGTGCCGTCCGAGACGACCTTGACCGGCCGGTCGGCCTCCAGCACGAGGCGGGTCGCCTCGCGGACCAGGACGTCCGGACCGAGCTCGGGTCCGTCCAGCGGCTCGCCGTCGCGCGGCCGCCGGGCGATCCAGCGGAGCGTGAGTACGTCGGCCCGCTGGACGTCGCGGACGAACTCGCGCACGTAGTCGTCGGCCGGCGCCCCGACCAGCTCGTCGCCGGTGCCGAGCTGGACCGCGGCGCCGTCCCGCATCAGCAGGATCCGGTCGCCCAGCTTCAGGGCCTCGGACAGGTCGTGGGTGATGAACACCATCGTCTTGCCGACCTCGCGGTGCAGCCGCACCACCTCGGTCTGCATCTCGCGCCGGATCAGCGGGTCGAGCGCGGAGAACGGCTCGTCGAAGAGCAGTACGTCGGGGTCGTTGGCGAGCGCCCGCGCCAGGCCGACCCGCTGCTGCATGCCGCCGGACAGCTGCTCGGGGTACAGGTGCTCGTTGCCGGCCAGGCCGACCAGGTCGATGACCTCCAGGGCACGGCGCCGCCGGTCCGGTTTGCTCTCGCCGCGGATCTCCAGGCCGTACGACACGTTGTCGATCACCTTGCGGTGCGGGAGCAGCCCGAAGTGCTGGAACACCATCGAGAACTTGCTCCGTCGCAGCGCGCGCAGCCGCTTCTCGTCGGCCGCGCGCAGGTCCTCGCCCTCGAACACCAGTCGCCCCGCGGTCGGCTCGATCAGCCGCGTCAGGCACCGGACCAGCGTGGACTTGCCCGAACCGGACAACCCCATCACGACGAACACCTCACCGGGTGCGACGTCGAAGCTCAGATCGCGAACGGCCGCCGTACAGCCGGTCCTCGCGTACAGGTCCGCCCGGTCGAGCGCCGCAAGCTCCGGCCGGTGGGGGACCCGCTGGGCCTTCGGTCCGAACACTTTCCAGAGGCCCTGCACGGACAGCAGCGCGTCAGAATCCTGGATGTCGGGGTATTCGAGCTGAGCGGTCACAGGTAAACCCTCGCATCCCCGCTGGCAGACACAACGTGAACCGGGACTCTACCCAACCTCTAGTTCGCCGAAGCCCCTGCCGTCCGCAAGACTGACCCGACGGACCGCGAGGAGGCTGATATGCCCGACGAGGAGACCACGAAGGCCGACGAGCCCACTCCGCCTGGTGTGCGCGCACAGATCCTGTCCACGGAGCACTGGAGCCTGCTGGCCACCCGAAGCCTTGCGTGGAGTGAGAGCTTCAGCCGCGCCAGCTGGTTCGTCACGGTGGTATCGGCGGCGGTCGTCGCCCTCGCGCTGGTAGCGGACAGCACCGACTTCGGGGCCGGCTTCCGGGTCTTCGCGCTGCTGATCATCCCGGTGCTGGTGATCATCGGGATCGCGACGGTGATCCGGCTCGTCCAGCTCAACGCCGAGGACGTCGAGGTGGTGGCCGGGATGAACCGGCTCCGGCGCGGCTACCTGGACATCGCACCCGAGCTCGAGAAGTACTTCGTCACCGGGCACGGGGAGGACATCGCCGGAGTGATGCGGACGTACGGCGCCCGGCGGACGCGGGTCCCGGCCACGCAGTACCTGTCGAGCATCGCACTGCTCGTCAGCGTGATCGTCGCCGTTCTGGTGGGCGCCCTGGCGGGGATCGTGGCCGGGGCGCTGGGCAGCGCGCTCGTGGTGTCGCTCGTCGTCGGGCTCGTCACGGGCCTCGCCGCCCTCGCACTTGTCGTCCTGCTCGTCGTCCGTCACGTCCGCCGGACCTGGGCGGCGCGGAACTGACCTCAGGGCTGGTACGGCGGCGCCTCGCCCCAGCCCCAGTGCGGAACGGGGGCCTTCGGCGGCGGGGTCGCACCGGGCTGGGAGTTCGCCAGCGCGATCCGCGTGCCCCACTCGACGTACGCGACGAACGCGGACCGGAACTCGGGGTCGTCCGGGAGGCCGGCGGGATCGGCGCTGCTCGCGATCAGGGCGGCCCAGCGGGACCGCTGTTCCTCGGTCAGCTGCAGATTCAGGTGGTGCGACAGCATCGCCGGGTAGCCGCCGAGCTCGTCGGTGTAGCGGCTGTGGCCGCGGAACACCTCGCCGAGCCAGATCGCCACGTGCTCGCGGTGGTTCTCGCTCATGTGCGCGAAGACGGGTGCGAGGATCGGGTCCTCGAGCACCTGGTGGTAGAACACCTCGGTCAGCCGGCGCAGCGCCTCGTGCCCGCCGGCCCACTCGTACAGCGTCGGAGTAGTCACGTAATCATGTAATCACACGAAGAGGGCCGCGGACACCGCCGCGAGCTCGTCCTCGATCCGGGTATCGCCGTCGGCGGTGAACCACAGCACGTTCTGCAGGATCCGCCCCGCCGTCCAGCCGAGCGCGCGATCCCGGTCGATACCGGTCACCTCGAGCATGAGGTCGAACCGGTCGCGGATCGCTTGCGAGAGGTCGCCGGTCGCCACCAGGTCGTCCCAGCGGTTCCACACCGCCGGCATGAGTTCGAAGGCTGGGTCGCCGGCCAGCGGCTTCGGGTCGATCACCAACCACGGCTGCCGCTTGGCAGCCATCACGTTGTAGTAGTGCAGGTCCCAGTGCAGGAGTCGGTCGCCGGGTTCCGGCAGCAGCTCGGTCACCTGCGCCACGAACCGCCAGGCCAGCGCTTGCTCGGCCGGATCGGACAGGCGAGGGATCAGCCGCGGTGCGTCCTCGATCATCCCGGCGGCGATGTCGGAGAGGTGGCGGATGCCGGGCGGGGCGGGGACGGCCATCAGGTGGGTCAGCAGCTCGGCGAGGATCCGGGTCGCCTCGACGTCGTCCGGCAGATCGTCGAGGGTCCGTGGCTCGAGGCGTTCCAGCAGCAGCGTCGACGTCTCCGGGTCGTCCTCGTACACCTCGACGACGTCGTCGTGGTTCCAGGTCCGCAGCGCGAGCGCCTCGCTCTCGGACTCGTCGTTGACGCTCTGCAGCTTGAGCATCGCCGCGGTCCCGTCCCGCCGTACGACGGGGAGGATCAGCGAAGCCTCGCCGCTCAACGGGTCGCCGGAAACGGTCAGCTGCCACTCGTCGACGTACCGCTCGACCGCCCCGGGCAGCCCGGCCAGCCAGTCGGGCGCACTCTCCTTGTGATTCCGGACAAGCTTCGCGGGAATCTCGATCACCCTCGGCACAGTAGGTGGTTCGCGAGAGATGTGCTTGGGTTTTCCCGTGGAGAGCAGGCATCAGCGGGTGCAGCGGATCGTGGCGGCGACGTACTTGGGGATTCCTCTTGTCCTGCTGGTGGTGGTCGCGTTGATCGCGGTGACCGGGCCGGTGGCGGCGTGGATCGGGTGTGTCGTGCCGCTCGCGATGCTGGTGATCGGGTTCGTGCTGCGGCGGCGGCATCGGTATCAGCCGCGGTGGTGGCTGGGGGTTGCCGGTTTGTTCGGCGGTCTCACCGGGCTGATGGTGACGCTGTTCCCGTTGGCGGTCGGGGTGTGGTGGCCGGCGATTCTCGCGCTGCCCGGGCTGATCCTCGGGATCATCGGCGGGCTGGCGCTGGCGCGGGCGGCCGACCGTGCGCTGCTGGTCCCGTTCGTGCCCGAGCTCGCAGGTACGCCGTACGAACTGGTCTTCCGGCTCCGTGGCATCCCGCTCGCCGCTGTCCTTGTCGGGGCGGACTCGGTCACCGTCCAGTCGCACCCGGTGCCGCGCGCTGACCATCAGTTCCGCACGTATCCGCTGACCGCGATCACCGGCACGTACGAGTTCTCGCTCTCCGGTTCGGAGCGGCTGAAGTTCCCGATCGCCGTCACTCATGCGGTCGCCAGCCAGGGCCCGGCCGTGATTCTGCAGGCGAACGGCGAGGACTGGGTCCTCCCCACCAACCAGGCCGGCACGCTGATCGACGTACTGACCGAGCGCCGTGGTGGTTGAGGTCTAGGCAGGTACGTTGCCGGGTGTCACCCTGCTGATATGTGGGGGCACAGAGTGGTTGCGGCGCTGCTGGCGTCGGTAGTGGTGGGGACTGGGATCACGGCAGCCGACGCTGCGGTGGATCCCAAATTGACGGTCACCAGCGTCACGGCTGACCGAACGACGATCGCGGTCTCGGGACTCAACACCGTCCCGGTGAAGCTGACCGTCGCGGCGAAGTACGACACGACCAATCCGGACGACAACGACCTGGTACTGCTCGTCTACATCAAGCGGATGAGTGGCACCGGCCCGATGACCGAGATGCTCTCGACGGACCTGCCGAGGACGTCCGGCACCGTGCAGAACGGCGTCTGGTCCGGCCCGGTGCACATCCCGTCCACCGCGAACGGGACCTACAAGGTGTACGGCGTCTCGTACGGCCCGTACCTCACCTGGCAGTTCGGTGGGATGCTGCCCGACCCGACTCCGGTCGACGGCCCGACGCTGACCATCACCGGCACCCATCAGCCGAAGATCACCGCGAAGGTGACGCCGCCGGTGGTGCCGTTCGGCCCGAACTACACGATCACGTGGGCGATCACCGACCGGACGACCGGTAAGCCGTACGGCTCCCGCGTCCGGGCCATGCTCGGCGTCGACAACCAGTGCGCCGAGGAAGCCGGCGGCGTCAACGTGCTGACGACGACCGGCGGTCTGATCACCCACTCGTACCCGTCCAGCAATGCCGAGTGGATCAACTGCCTGCGGATCAAGAGCAACCCACTCGACATCGCCGGTCTCGGACTCGCCGTCATCCGGCCCGGCGTCGTGTCGGCCGCGCCGTCCAAGGCGAGCGCCGCAGTCGGCACCATCGTTCCGGTCAACGGCAGCGTGCTCGGCCCGGCCGCCTTCTGCCCGGTCGTCCTGCAGCGGCTGTACGGCGCCTCGCAGTGGCGCGGTGTCAGTACCGCGAAGACGCGGCAGAGCGGACGCTTCACGGTGTCCGCGCAACCGGCGTACAAGGGTCTGATCCCGTACCGCGTCTACTTCCCGAAGTGCAACCGCTACCTCGCGGGGATCAGCCGGGTGTTCTACATCCGAGGACTCTAGGAGCGTTCCTGGCGGGCGGTTTCGGCCTTCTCCGCCTGCCAGCCGTCCTCGTTCTTGCCGAGTCGCCAGTAGCCGGACAGCGAAACGCGGTCCCGGCCGAGGCCACGGTCCTGGAAGAGGTTCTTGCGGATCCGGAAGACGAATCCGGCCTCGCCGTGCACGAACACGTGCGGCGTACCGTCCGGGAAGTCGAGGGCCTCGACGGCCGCGACCAGTCCGTCGCCGCGCTCACCGTCAGCGGTCGCACGGTGGAACCACCGCACGTCGGCCTCGCCCGAACCGCCGAACTTCTGCTCCTCGGTCTCGTCCGCCACCTCGACCAGAACCGTCGCGCGCGCACCCGGCGGCAGCTGCTCGACCGCGGCGCCGATGGCCGGCAGTGCGCTCTCGTCACCCACGAGCAGGTGCCAGTCGGCCGCCTCGTCCGGCGAGTACGCACCGCCGGGGCCGTTGAACCACAGCACGTCACCCGGTTGCGCGGCCGCCGCCCACGGACCCGCGACGCCCTCGTCACCGTGGTGGACGAAGTCGATGGTCAGCTCCCGCGTCGCCTCGTCCCAGCTGCGGACGGTGTAGGTCCGCATGGTCGGCCACTGCTCGGCCGGGTACGTCTCCCGCACCACGCCCATGTCCAGCGGCTCCGGGTACTCGACGCCGTCCTTGCAGAACAGCAGCTTCACGTAGTGGTCGGTGAAGCCGTTGTCGGCGAAGTCGTCGGAGCTGAGCACGACCCGGATCATGTGCGGGGTGATCCGCTCGGTCCTCACGACGACGGCGCGCTTGCAGACGCGATTGCGGCGGGGTGCGGGGCTGGTCACGCGACCACGGTCCTCTCGGGCGGGCTGGGCGTGTCTCCCGGTCCCACGCCGTCGCGAGCAGGTGCTCGGCGGAGTGCCTCGGCGAGCGGGAGCGGAGGGGTCGATGTGGTTTCATCGTTCCCTTCGCTCCCGTTCGGCGAGGTGCCCGCCGAGTGCCGCGCAGTAGGCGTGGGGCCGGGAGACACGTCCTGGTTAGGTCAACCTAAGTAAGCCTAACCCACCCGCCCCAAAGGCTCAGGTCCCGCGGATCGAGAACGCCTTGCTGACGCCGGCCTGCCAGTTGCGGCACTTGGGGAACGAGACCCGGTACGGGATGGTCCCCTTGTACGCCGGTTGCGCGTTGACCGTGAACCGGCCGGACTGCCGCACCGTCGCGGAACTGACAGTCCGCCATTGAGTGGCGCCGTACAGCCGCTGGAGGTGCACGGGGCAGCTGTAGGGCGCGCCCTGGACAGCCCCGTTGACCGGAACGAGCGTGCCGACCGGTGCGCTCGACTTCGCCGGCGCCGCGGACACGATGCCCGGACGGGCCGGGACGAACGAGAGCCACCCGATCGCGTCCGGAGTGCCCGGGAGCAGCAGGCAGGTGATGGGTGCCATCGACACACCTGGGTACGCCTTCGTCACGACGCCGTTGGTGTCGGTCAGGTTCGTGGAGCGCGGACCGAAGTACTCGACGCAACTGCTGTTCGTGCCGAGGAACACCCGGAGCCGGGTGCCGTAGGGCTTGCCGGTCTGCGCGTCGCTGACTGCCCACTTGATCGAGTACGGCTGGTTGAACGGCACCACCTTCGGCGTGACCACGGCGGTGATCCTGGGCTGGTGCGTCCCGGTCACCGCGATGGACGGGCCGGCGTACGGCGTCACGTCGTAGATCGGCGGGCTGGGCGGGAAGAACGGCCCCGTGACCAGCCCGATGACCTTGAACGTGCCGTTCGCCGTCGACGGGACGTTCAGCGGTCCGCTCCAGGTGCCCGCCGCCTCGTTGCGGACCAGGTTGGTGGACAACATCTGCGACAGCTGACCGGAGCCGCCGGTACGTTCGAGGATCACGTTCACCGGGGTGTTCTCGTCGGCGTCGTACTTTCCCTTGACCGTCACCATGATCGGGGCCGTGTTCAGTCCGCTGACGGCGACGCTGGTCTTGTTCAGGGTCACGGACTCGATGTGCAGCTCAGGATCCGGTGCGGCCTGCGCAACCAGCGGTGAGGCCATCAGAGGTGCCGCGAGCAGGGCGGCCAGCACGCGTCGCACGGGTCACGTTCCCTTGATGTAGAAGGCCTTGCTGACGCCGGCCTGGTAGTTGTAGCACTTCGGGAAGTAGACGCGGTACGGGATCAGGCCCTTGTACGCCGGCTGCGCATTGAGCGTGAACTTTCCGCTGTAGGACCGGATGTTGCCCGCGGGACTGACGGTCTTCCACTGCGTCGCGCCGTACAGCCGCTGCAGGTACACCTTGCACGCGGACGGTGCTCCTGCGACGACGCCGTTCACCGGCACGATCGTGCCGACCGGTGCGCTGGTCTTCGACGGTGTCGCGGACACAATGCCGGGCCGCGCGACAACGAGTCCCTGACCGTCGATCGACGCCGGGTTTCCGGGCAGGATGAGGCAGTTGACCCATTCGGCGTCCGACGCCGCGTAGGACTTGGTGACCACGCCGCTGGTGTTGGTCAGGTGCGTGTAGCCGGGACCGAAGTTCTCGGCGCAGATGTTGTCGGTGCCGAGGACGACGCGGACCTTGCTGCCGTACGGCTTGCCGGTCTGTGCGTCGGTCACCGCCCAGGTGATCTTGAACCCGGAGCCGAACGGCACCACCTTCGGGGACACCGACGCGGTGATCTTCGGCTGGTGCGTCCCGGTGACCGCGAGCGACGGACCGGAGTACGGCGTCGGGTCCGTCATGCTCCCGCTGCCCGGGAAGAACGGGCCGGTCATCACGCCGGTCACCTTGAACGTGCCGTTCGCGGTCGACGGGACGTTCAGCGGTCCGCTCCAGGTGCCGGCCGCCGTGTTGCGGGCCAGGTTCGTGGACCACAGGTACCGCTGCCGGCCGGTGCCGCCGGTCCGTTCGAGGAGCACGTTCACCGGGACCTTCTCGTCGGTCGACGAGCCGGTGTCGAAGACGCCCTTGACCGTCACCGTCACCGGCGCGGTGTTGAGCCCGCTGACGGCGACGCTGGTCTTGTTCAGCGTGATCGAGTCGATCTTGAGGTCGGGATCGGGGGCCGCCTGGGCCGCGGCCGGGAAGAAGGCCAGCAGCAACGGTGCCGCGAGCAGCGCAGCGAGAACTCGGTTTCGCTTCATCAGGTTCCTCGGATGTAGAACGTCTTGCTGACGCCCGCGACGATGTTGTAGCAGGTCGGGAAGTAGGCCCGGTACGGAATCAGGCCCTTGTACGACGGTTGCGCGTTGACCGTGAACCGGCCGGACTGCCGCACCGACGCCGAGCTGACGGTCCGCCACTGCGAGGCGCCGTACAGCCGCTGTAGATGCACAGAGCAACTACCCACGCGGTAGACCGAACCGTTGACCGGGACAACGGTCCCGACCGGCGCGCTGGTCTTCGACGGGACCGCCGACACGATCGCCGGGTGCGCGACGAACAGCCACTGGCCGACGATGTAGTACGGGTCGGCGTAGATGTGCGCACAGTTCATCGCGCCGCCGTCGTACGCGGTGTACGACTTGGTGATCAGGCCGTTCGTCCCGGTCTTGTACATCGGGCTGCCGCCCTCGGCGCACGGCGTGTCGACACCGAGGCCGATCGGGATCTGGGTGCCGTACGGCTTGCCGGTCGCGGTGTTCGTGACCGCCCAGGTGATCGAGTACGGCTTGTCCCACGGCACCACCTTCGGATTCACCGACGCGGTGATCTTCGGAATGTTCGTGCCCTTCACCGTGATCGTCTGGCCCGAGTACGGCGTCGGGTCGACCGGGGTGCCCGGGTCCGGAGCGCCGTACGGACCGGTCATCACACCGGTGACCTTGAACGTGCCGTTCGCGGTGGACGCGACGTTGAGCCGGCCGGTCCAGGTACCGTTCTGGGTCGTTCCGGCGGTGAGCTTCAGATCGGCGGACACGATGCTGTCCCGCGGTCCGGTGCCGCCGGTGCGCTTCAGGAGGACGTTCAGTACGACGCTGGTGTCCTCGCCGGAGTAGCCGCCCTTGACGGTGACGTTGATCGGGTAGGTATTCAGCCCGGAGACCGCGACCGAGGTACGGTCCAGGACGACCTGAGAGATCGTCAGGTTCGGATCCGGGTCGGCCTGCGCAGAACCGACCGGCAGCAGGCCGGTCAGGGGTACGGCGAGTAGCGCCGCGAGCACTCGTCCGATTCTCATGCACTGAGGGTGACAGCGGTACAGGCCGCTTCCAAGCATTTCGGCTCAGGTGTGCGCGATCGGGTCGCGGTGTGTAGACCGGTTGTCACGAGCCCGTGGTTCAACTTCCGGGAGCCGACTGTTAACCGGTAAGTAACTCACCGACCGTGTCGGCGACGGCTACGGTCCGCACGCTGTCACCATGAGCCAGGTCTTCGGAGCAGACGGGCACCCGGCGTACTTCATCACGCGCAGGGACCAGCTCGGGACACCGCTCTCGTTGAGCGGCGTACTGCCGGAGAGCAAGGCGATCCTCTTCCAGGGCGCGCCCGGTATGGGCAAGACCACCGAACTCAACCGGGTCGAAGATCTGGCCGAGGTCCACGGCTGGACCACGATCCGGGTGACCGCGTCCGAGAACATTCCGCTCGAGCACCACCTGACCACCGCGTTCCGGCAGAAGCTCGACGACCTGCGGGACAGGTTCGGCAAGCGCCAGGTCCGCGACCTCAGCAAGACGGTTCGCGACCTGACCGCGAGCGGTCGCAACACCCGGTGGGGGTGGGAGGCGCGGCTCGGCGGCGGCCCCGTACCGGTCGAGTTCGTCGGCAAGCACGAGAAGGACACCACCGCGCACGACAAGCTCGGCACCACGCTGAACGACTTCGCCGACCAGCTCGGCCGGATCGCCGGCCACGAGCGCGAGCCGATCCTGCTGCTGATCGACAAGATCGACGCGGCGTCGGAGCTCGACCAGGCGGGCGTGAACGACCTCGCGATCCATCTCGAGGAAATGGATCGCCCCGTCTGGCTGGTGATCGCCGGCGGCACGAAGTCGACGAGTTCGCTGATGCACGCGTCCCGCCGGATGTCCGGTATCGCGACCACGATCACCAACCAGTTCAGTGTCCGCGATCTCGAGCCGCTGTCCGACGCGGACCTGGCCGCGTCGCTGACCGAGCCGCTCGACGACGCGGAGATCCCGTACGAGTACGCCGGTATCGAGACGCTGGTCCGCGCCGCGAACGGCAACCCGAGCCAGTTGCGGAAGTTCGCGCTGGCCGCTGTGGCGATGCGGGACCCGGAGCGCGGGATCACGGCGGCGGCTGCCGAAGCGGCGACCGTCAAGGTCTGGACGGACTCGGAACACAGCTACCAGAGCAGGTGGAACCAGCCGGAGACCACGCACGCCCAGAAGGATCTCCTCGCCAAGGTCGCGGCGCAGGGAACGAACGGCCTGTACATGCCGGCCGAGACCCGTCCGGAGCTGTCGGACCAGTGGCAGCAGGTCGACAAGGCGCGCCAGGAACTGGTCGCCCGCGGAATGCTCCGGGAGCACGACGGCCAACTCGTGACGATCCCCGACAAGGGGTTCCGGGACTGGCTCAACCAGCACCTCGACCAGACACCGGCAGCGGCCCAGGGACCGGAAGTCGGCCGTCCGGCCGCCACCCTGGCGCCGGTCCACCTGGCCGGGGACCGGGCCGCGGTCAACAAGGTGTTCGGCACGTCCGATCAGCTCGTCGAGCCGATCGACCGCAAGGACAAACACGGCCGGGCGATCTCGCTGGACCAGCGACTCCCGATCGGGACCACGGTGCTGTTCACCGGACCTCCCGGCATCGGCACCAGCCAGGAGCTCAACCGGACCAAGGCGCTGGCCGACCGGGAAGGCTGGATCACGATCCGGTTCAGCGCCTCCCGCCGCGAGTCGGTGGAGGCCAGGATCATTCGCGCCGTCCAGGACGAGATGGACACCTTCAAGCGGCGGTACCCGGCCGGCCAGGTCAAGGAACTGAAAGAGATCCTGAACCGGATGGCGGTCCGGACCAAGAACTCGATGAACACCGCGCAGATCCGGGCCGGCCTCGCGCCCGGACCGAAGATCGGCGTCCACAAGGCCTGGGAAGGCGTCACGAAGGACTCGGTCGGCCGCACCTTGAGCGAGCTCGGCGAGCAGCTCGGCAAGATGGCCGGGCCACGGCGCGAGCCGATCGTGCTGATGGTCGACAACCTCGACGCCGCGTCGCGCGACGACCTGGTCGCCCTGACCGGGCTGTCGGCCACCCTGCACGAGAACCGGAAGCCGGCGTTCCTGATCGCCGCGGGCGGCAACCAGATGGAGTCCCGGCTGCTGTCGGCGTCAGGTGGCCGCTCCGGAACCGAGACCGAACTGAAGCTCGACGTCCGCGAGCTGGAGCCGCTGAACGCGGACGAGATGCAGAAGGCACTCGTCCGGCCACTGGCCAAGTCCGGGATCCAATGCGATCCGGGTGCTCTGGACAAACTGGCGGCGGACGCACAAGGTCACCCGAGCAGGTTGCGGACACTGGCCGGCGCGGCCCTCGAGCTCGTTCAGCCCGGCGAGAACACCATCACCACCGAGATCGCCACGACCGCGGCCTCCCGGCTGAACACGCGGTCCCAGGCGCTGTACGCCGCTGCCTGGACCAACTGCTCGAACCACGAGATGGCGTTGCTCGCGAAGACCGCGGCGCACGGTTCCCACGGGGTGCCCATCCCGTCCCGGACCGCGGGCCCGGATCGCTGGGACCTCGACGACGCGTCCATGGCGCTGATCTCCCGCGGCCTGCTGACCCGGACCGACTTCCGGATCCACGTCACCGACCCAGGCTTCCAGGACTGGGTCCAGACCCGGCTCGGCACCGCCACCGCACTCTCCGGCATCGCCGCACCGGTCAGGCCCCAGGCGCAGCTCACGACCACCGGAGGGCGGACCGGAGAACACCGGCCCGCCCTCGGCACCAAACACGACGTGCAGCAGAACCGCTGACCCTTACGGCCAGATCGACGCGATCCACTCCGGGTGGTCGATGAACGGGTTCCGGTTGTGCTGGAACTGGCTGTAGATGACCTCGTTGCGGTTCTTCTCGAACGCGTCCGGCGGATCGGCCGCGGCCCAGGCCTTCAGCACCGTGAGCTTGCCGATGTACGGCGCGGTGCCGTTGCCGACCGAGTTGTTCAGCTCGAGGTTCGCGAACCCGTCGTCGCCCTCGTAGCGCACGGCCATGTAGAAGATCATCCGGGCCACGTCACCGCGAACCGCTGCCCGGGGCGCGAACGAGTCCGAGTCCGCCGTACAGCCGGAGCACTGGGCGACCGCCGTACCGCCGTTGTCGAAGTCGAGGTTGCCGCGGGCCGAGTTCACCGTCACGTCCTCGGGGCGGAGGTGGTGGATGTCGGTACCCGGGCCGGTCGCGGTGCCGAAGTCGCCGTGCGACTTGGCCCAGACGTGCTCGCGGTTCCAGTCGTCGGCGTCGCCGCCGTTGAGGGTCTTGCTGATCGAGCGGCCGGAGTAGATCTCGATGACGTTGCTGCTGTTGCTCGGGTCCTGGTCGGTGACCTTCAGCGCGTCCCAGACCTGGTCGTAGCTGAGCTTGGTCTGGCTCGAGATGATCGTGTGCAGCGCGGACTTCAGCGCCGCGCCGGTCTTGCCCTCGGCGCCGGCGTAGTAGTCACCCGGATCCGGCCCCGGGTCCGTCCCGCCACCGCCGGTGAAGGCGGTCGCGTTCTTCAGGCCGGGATGCGAGAAGTACGCCGTCAGCGTGCCGGTGACGGTGATCTGCTTGCCGAGCAGGCTCGGGTTGCTCTGCAGTCCGTACGACGCGCGGAACGCGGTCGGGATCTGCACGTAGAGCATCGACGACGTACTGGTCTGGGACGCCGAGTCGGCGAGCGCCAGCGCGTAGTCGTTCGGGAAGTTGCTGCGGACAACCGTGGTGGTCGCGGTCGGCTGGCCGACGACGTACCCGGTGACCGAAGCGGTCGAACCGTCTTGGCGGCCGATCGCCGTGGCGACCGTGATCGAGGTGGCGGCGCTGGACGGCGTGATACCGAAACCGAGCAGGGCCAGTACGGCGGTGACGAGCAGCGCCGGACGCAAGAGTCGGGACACGGCTACTCCCAGGGGCGGTTGGGGACCGGACGCACGTCAGTCTGCCCCGCTTGCCGGGCCACCTAACAAACTGCAGGTGAAGAGTTGAACCGGTGGGGCGATGAACGAGTGAGTGCCGTTCACCACCCCACCTGGGTGAATGGGCCCCCATCAAGCCGAGACGCACAGCCGCAGCCTGCTCTGCCCACGCACCAGCGAGGCGCTACTGGCGGGCAGCACCTCACCGTCGAGGTCGGCGTGGTGCGGACGCCGTTTACGGACCGTACTCATTCCAGCACGCGTTGTCCATGCCTCGCGGGCGCCATCTCACTCCCCAGACCGGTAGCATCCAGCGAGTGACCTTGCGGCTCTTCAACTCGCTCGGACGCCGCGTGGAGGACTTCACGCCGGCCACGGACGGCATCGTGCGGCTGTACAGCTGTGGGCCGACGGTCTACAGCTACGCGCACATCGGCAACCTGCGCGCGTACACGTTCGCGGACACCTTGCGGCGGGCCCTGCTCTGGAAGGGTCTGCGGGTCGAGCACGTCATCAACATCACCGACGTCGGCCACGCGGTCGCGGAGGCCGAGCTCGGCGAGGACAAGCTCGAGGTCGCGGCGGCCCGGGAACGCCGGTCGGTCGAGGAGATCGCGGCGATGTACACCGAGGCGTTCTTCACGGACCTGACCTCGCTGAACATCCTGCCCGCCCACCACTATCCGCGCGCCACGCAGTACGTCGAGCAGATGATCGCGTTCGCCGAACGCCTGGTCGAGCGCGGCTTCACGTACGAGATCGAGTCCGGGCTGTACTTCGACACGTCGAAGGACCCCACGTACGGACAGCTCGGGCTGATCGACGTGAGCGGTCAGCTCGAGGGCGCCCGCGTCGAGGAGGTCCCCGGCCGGCGGGCCAAGACCGACTTCGCGCTGTGGCGGGCGGAGGCGCCGGGGCAGTTGCGGGCGATGCGGTGGGACTCGCCGTGGGGCTGGGGAGCGCCGGGCTGGCATCTGGAGTGCTCGGTGATGAGCATGCTGCTGCTCGGTGAGCACTTCGACATCCACACCGGTGGCGTGGACCACCGGCAACTGCACCACGTCAACGAGATCGCGCAGAGCGAGGCGTACCTCGGTGACGGGCAGCCGTGGGTGAAGTTCTGGCTGCACAACGAGTTCCTGCAGCTCGGGTCGGCGAAGATCTCGAAGTCTTCGGGTCACATCTTGACCGTCAGCGATCTGGCGAAGCAGGGCTTCCATCCGCTCGCGTACCGGCTCTTCCTGCTCGGCGGTCATTACCGTGCTCAGCTCGAGTTCACCCTCGCCGGACTCGACAGCGCCCAGTCCACGCTGCGCCGGCTGGTCCGCCGTACGTCGGCACTCGGCGAACTCCCGCTGGTGACCACCGCGGACGAGGCCCGCGCGGCGGCCGGTAACGATGCCGCGGCCGTCGCGGTGATCGCTCAGATCGACGACGCGATCAGCTCGGACCTGAACACGCCGCGCGTGCTCGCGTTGCTGCAGGACTCGCTGCGGGATCAGACGCTGTCCGAAGCGGGTCAGCGAGCGGTTGTCGCCGCGTGTGCCGCCGTACTCGGGCTGCCATTCGGCACCGACCTCGAGCAGACCGGCGACCAGTCGAACGTCGACGAGGCCGCCGTCGAGCAGTTGGTCGCGGACCGCGAGGCGGCTCGGGTCGCGCGCGACTGGGCCCGCGCCGACGCGCTCCGTGCGGAGCTGACCGAGCTGGGCGTTCAGGTCACGGACACCACCGACGGCCCGACCTGGACCAGAGTCTGATCACACCGGGACTGCGACCGTGTCCGACCGCTGCGCGCGCTTGAGGCCGTAGAGGAGCAGGCCGATCGAGATCGCTCCGACGACGGCGTACGTGATGCGGCCGCCGATGCCGTCCCAGGTGGAGTGCAGAGCGACGGCCAGCGCGTACATGCCGAGGAAGCCGGCGAACCGCTTGCCCGTCGGCTCGAGTACGAACCGCCACAGACCCCAGCAGGTCAGGCCGGTCCAGGCAGCGTGACCGGCCGGGGAGAGAAGTCCGCGGATGAACAGGGTCTGCTCGGCCGCGCCGACGTTCCCGTTGGACTGCAGCAGCGCGACGAACGCGTAGCCCATCGTCTCCAGGACGGCGAACCCGGTACCGACCGCGACCCCGATGACGATCCCGCGCCCGATCGACGTCCGGTACCGGTGCCCGAAGAACACCACGAGGATCGCCGGTACGACGAGCTTGGCCGCCTCCTCGATCAGCCCCACCCCGACCATCGGCAGCGTCCCGAGCCGCCGCATCGCGTCGTACTCGAGCAGACCCGCGACGACGACCCCGACCACCCCGCCGAACAGCAGGCAACCGCCCAGCGTCGGCCCGTCGATCAGCCAGCGCCCGGACCGCCCGGCGGCGAACGTCACGAAGGTCAGCGGGACGACGAGCGCGCCGAGCAGGATCATCGTCGGGAACAGGTTCGGGTTCCCGGTGTCGGTCAGCACCGCCAGGACGGCGAGGTACAGCCCGCCGCCGATCACGAAGGTCCCGAGCCATCCCCACCTGCGTACCGCCTTCGCGCTCATGTCTCAGATGGTGCCGGGCCTGGCGTGGTTGCGCCATGTCGCAGGGACGGCAGTGATGGACAGGGCGGATTCCTGTGACCTGATTGCAAACTCGGTCGGAAGAAGAGGTGTGCCTGCCCCAAACCTCTCGAAGGAGAATGCCGCCTATGTCCTCCCCCCGACGTGCCGTCGCGCTCACCACAGCGGCGGTACTTGCTCTCGGCGCGGCGACGGTGATCCCGTCCGCCGCCGCCCCTCCCACCGGATCCACCACGATCAAGGCGTCCTCGGTCACGCTGATCACCGGTGACGTCGTCGAACTGACCGACGCCGGCGCCGGCAAGAAGGCCGCCACGGTCCGCCCGGCGGCCGGCCGCGAAGGCGTCTCGTTCCACACGATCGAGGCCGACGGCGGACTCCGCGTCCTGCCGAGCGACGCCGTACCGTTCGTCGCGAGCGGGGTCCTGGACGTGGACCTGTTCGACGTCGACGAACTGATCGCCGACGGGTACGGCGAGGCCGCGAGCCTCCCGCTGATCGTCAAGGACACCCCCGGCGCCCGGTCCGCGCAGAACCTCGCCGGTACGACGACGACGCGACAGCTGCCGTCGATCGGCGGTCGCGCCCTCACCGCAGCGAAGGACGAACTGCCGGAGCTGTGGAAATCGCTGAACCCGGGCGCCGGCGCGCGCTCGCTGAACAGTGGCGTGACGAAGATCTGGCTGGACGGCAAGGTCCGTCCGGTGCTCGACAAGAGCGTCCCGCAGATCGGCGCGCCGGACGCCTGGAAGGCCGGGTACGAGGGCTCCGGCGTGCAGGTCGCCGTACTGGACACTGGCGTCGACGCGACGCACCCGGATCTGGACGGAAAGGTCAAGGAGAGCCAGGACTTCTCCGGCAGCCCGACCGGCACCGAGGACCACTTCGGCCACGGCACGCATGTCGCGGCGACCATCGCCGGGACCGGCGCGGGCGCCGGTGGCACCCGGAAGGGCGTCGCACCGAAGGCGGACCTGCTGGTCGGCAAGGTGCTCGGCGACGACGGGTACGGCTACGACTCCTGGATCATCGCCGGGATGGAGTGGGCCGCGTCCGAGGGGGCGAAGGTCGTGAACATGAGCCTCGGCGGCGAGGCTACCGACGGCACTGACCCGCTCAGCCAGGCGGTCAACGACATCACCGCGCAGACCGGCACCCTGTTCGTGGTTGCGGCCGGCAACGAGGGCCAGGACGAGACCGTCGGTACGCCAGGCGCCGCGGCGTCCGCACTGACGGTCGGCGCCGTGGACCGCGAGGACAAGCTCGCCGACTTCTCCAGTCGCGGACCGCGGCTCGGTGACGCGGGCCTGAAGCCGGAGATCACCGCCCCCGGCGTCGGCATCATCGCCGCCCGCGCGACCGGCACCGTCATGGGCGACCCGGTGGACGAGCTCTACACCGCCGCCTCCGGTACGTCGATGGCGACGCCCCACGTCGCCGGCGCGGCGGCCCTGCTGGCGCAGCAGCACCCGGACTGGAAGGCCGACCAGCTGAAGAACGCGCTGGTCAGCACCGCGAAGACCCAGGCCCAGCAGACCGTTTATCAGCAAGGTGCGGGCCGGGTCGACCTCACCCGCGCCGTCGCGCAGAAGGTGACCGCCAGCGGCGTCGCGGACTTCGGCGTCCAGACCGCGGAGGCGGGCACCCGGACCATCACCTACCGGAACGACTCCGGCAGCCCGGTCACGCTGAACCTGTCCGTCCAGGTGACGAACCTCGACGACAAGCAGCCGGAGACCGACGGCTTCGGCCTGCCGGCGACCGTGACGGTCCCGGCCAACGGCACCGCAGACGTACCGCTGACACTGGACCCGGCCAAGCTCGGCCGCGGCCAGTACAGCGGCTGGATCGTTGCCACCGGCCCCGACGGTGTCGTCACCCACACCGCGGTCGGCGCGCTCCGGGCCGGCCCGAAGCACAAGGTCACGCTGCGTGCGGTCGGGCTGGACGGTCAGCCCACCGGCGTCCCGGTGATCTCGCTGTTCGGCGACAACTCGCGCTCCGACGTACTGGCGTGGATCCCGAACGGTGCGACGTACACCGCCGAGGTCGAGGAGGGCACCTATCTCCTGCACTCGCTGGTGGAGAACAACGATCCGCAGAACGAGCAGGTCAGCCTGTTCACCGACCCGAACATCGTGGTGAGCAAGGACAGCGAGATCGTCATCGACGCGCGGAAGGCGGTCCCGATCAAGATCGAGACACCGAAGCCGTCGGAGCAACAGGCGGTGCTGAGCTACTACGTGCACCGGGAGTACGGCAACGGACGGTCGATCAGCCACGGCGTCATGCACTTCAGCACGGTCCAGCAGGTCAACGTGACCCCGACCAAGCCGGTCAAGGACGGCAGCTTCGAGTTCTCGTCCCGCTGGCAGCTGGTCGCACCGCTGGTGCAGGCGTCGATCCCCGGTGTGTCCGGTCCGCTCGACATCAACCTGCTGCACCGGTCCCCGTCGTACGAAGGCAAGAAGCGCTTCCGGCTCGTGACCTCGCTGGAGGACGCGAAGGGCGCCCTGGTGGTGCTCGACTCCGATGACGAGGACGAGCAGATCAAGGCGGCCGCGGCAGCCGGCGCGGCGGCGGTCATCCTGGTCCGGCCGGCCGACTGGGGTGCGTGGACGGTCTGGCGACCGGTCGGTGACCGGGAGCCGATCCCCGCGATGGTGACCACGTTCAAGGACGGTCAGAAGCTCGTCGACCGGGTACGGCGCGGCAAGGCGACGATCGACCTCACGCTCACCACGTCCAGCCCGTACCTGTACGACGTACAGCAGGTCTCGACCGGGTTCATCCCGGCGCAGATCGTCTACAAGGTGACGGGGGCGAACAGCGCCCGCATCACCACGCGGTACGCCGACAACGGCGGGTTCAACTGGGCCAAGGAGCAGCGGTTCGGGTGGCGTCCGTGGCAGGAGTACTCGTGGAACGACTCCCAGCGGTTCGTCGAGACGCCGAAGGTCCGGGAGGAGTGGGTGACGTCGGGCGACTCGCTCTGGCAGCACCGGGTCTCCCACCTGTACACGTGGGACACCATGAACCCGCTGGGCAGCGGTATGACGTCCGTACCGCGTAGCTACCGGAACGGTTCGTCGGACGAGACCTGGTTCGGTCCGGTCGTACGGCCCGCGGCTGCGCCCGGCATCCAGTCCACGCGCACCGGTGACCGGCTCTCGCTCCGCATCCCGTCGTTCGTGGACGCGGGCGGGCACTACACGATCGGTGAGGCCACGAAGGACTCGGCGACGCTGTCCCGCAACGGTCAGGTCGTGGCCGAGCTTCCGGACGCGTGGGAGGACGTGATCACCTCCAGCGACAACGCGACGTACAAGCTCGACCTGTCCACCGAGCGCATCGACAAGGAAGGCGAGTGGAACTGGGGGACGCGTACTGAGACCTCCTGGGAGTTCCGCTCGGCCAAGCAGGCGGACGACAAGGCAACGCCGCTCGCCCTGCAGCAGGTCGCCTACACGGTCCCGGTCGACCTGACCGGCCGGGTGAGCGCCCGCACGCACGTGGTCGGCTTCGAGTCACCCCGTGCGTCCTCCCTGCAGGCGTGGGCATCCTTCGACGAGGGCAAGACCTGGAAGCGCCTCGTGGTCATCGGTGCCCTCGGCCACTACCTGGCCGTCGTCCCGAACGCCCACGACACGGTCTCCCTGAAGGTCGCAGCCAAAGCCCCGAACGGCTCAAAGATCACCCAAACAGTGATCCGCGCCTACGGCATCAAGTAGATCGCTTACGTCCGAAGAACTGGGGGTCCGGGCCCTCAGTTCTTCGGACGTAACGGGTTAGAGCCACTCGCGTTTCGCGGCTTGGAAGGCTAGGCCTGTGCGGGTGTCTACTCCGGCTAGGGCCATCAGGCGGTCTAGGCGGCGTTGGACGGTTCGGCGGCTGATGCCTAGTTGGTTGGCGATGGACTTGTCCGGTACGCCGCCTACTAGCAGGGAGAGCAGGAGCCGCTCGGAGTCGTCAAGACCCTCGGACTCCTCCGGCTCATCGGATTGCAGGCGTACTGGCGTCGCCAGTTCCCAGTAGCTCTCGAAGAGCGCCAGCAGCGCGTCCAGGAGCTGGCCGCGGCTGATGATCGCAGCCGACGGCTCACCGATGCTCTGCTCGTCGTCACGGACCAGCGGGCAGATAGCCGTCGACCGGTCCACGATCGCGATCCGGACCGGCAGCGTCGGCACCACCCGCGCTTCCTCGCCCCAGCTGACGCCTTCGGCGATCGAGTCCAGCTCACCGGGTGTCTCGATCAGGGCGCGCTCGTAGATGGCGCGGTACCGGACGCCGCGGGACAAGGCGCCGTACTCCTCGGTGTTCTCGGCGCCCTGCATCGCCAGCGGGTTCGCGCGGCAGAACCAGAGGATCTCCTCGCGGGCCGCGTTCTGCAGGTCGCGCAGGCGTTCGCGGAGCGTGGCCGCGCCGACGATCACCTCGACCAGGTGGTGCGCGTCCCGCCGGCTCACACTGGCCCGGAACTCCTCGCTGAGCGCGCTCACCGTCTTGCGGGCGGCCTCGAGCGACTCCTGGCGGCGCAGCAGCGTCGTACCGAAGGCGACGTCCGGCGGCAACGGCCGGAACACCGGATCGTCGGCCGGCTGCGCCGTGACGAGGCCCTTGGCCTGCAACCGCTGCAGCACTTCGTCGGCCTCCGGCTGCGGCAGTTCGGCCACCTCGGCGAGCTCGCCTGCCCGCGCGGCGGACAGGCCGACCAGCAGCCGGTAGGTCTGCTCCTCGCGCGCGTCGAGCAACGAGCCTTCCTGCATCCACCCCACCTCCGGGAACCACCTAACCAGGCTTCTCGATCGGGAAGCGAGCACTTTCCCATTGGCACAACTGAGCCATGTCTGGTCTGTGTCATCACAGACTCGCTGAGACTCCGTCACTTTCCGGTCAGAAGCCCGCGGAACTCGCCAGCCGCCCAGTACCACCGCCCTGGAGAAGAGACGCAATGATGAGCTTGACCGACTACGCCGGCATCGCCGGCCTGATCGCCGCGGCCGCCGTCGCGATCTGGATGCTCCGCAACCACCGCACCGTGGCCCCGACGGCCAGACATCGCGGCGCGCCTACCCTGCGACTACCGCGACCGACCCATCCGGAGCGCGCTTCTTCGCGTAGTAGTAGGTAAGCCCGCCGTAGGCGTACATCGACAACCCGAGTGCGGCCATCAGCACGATCACGACCCATTGCCACGGGCCGTCCTGGTAGAGGGCCAGGAACCATGACTTGGTGTCGTGATTGCCGGTGAGCTTGAAGATCGCCGGTACGACGGCCTGCGGGAACAACGGGATCGCCCCGAACCCGAGGCAGAACCCGGCCAACGTACGCCGCCACTTGGGGAGCGCATCGAACCCCGCGGTCTTCTTGGCCTGCTCCGCGGGCGATCGCCCATGCCTGAGCAAGGTGAGGAGCTCAGGACCCCGTGCGTCGAGACGACGGGCCGCCATGCGACCGAAGTACCACCACGCGAGCACGCCGGACAGTACGCCGACCGGCACGCCCCACCAGCCTGTGTAGAGCGCCAGGATCAGTGCCGGGGCACAGGTCGCCGCGACCAGCACGAGCATCACGTAGACGATGCCCATGGTCTCGCCCTCGTTCTCACCCGAGTTGAGCGGGTTCCCGGACCGCTTGTGCGCATCAGTCGTCGGTACGGCGGCGTACACCGAGCAGGCGACCACCAGACCCGCTGCACCACCGAGCAGCGCGGGCAGCACGCTCAGCACCAGTGGCCAGGCCCTGGTGTCGCCGGACCACCAGGTGAGCAGCAGGGTGATCAGCAGCGTCGATGGACCGAAGACCAGCAGGAACGCGCGCTGGCGCGCCCGCACGTCCGCACGGCTTGAGCCCGGTGTCATCAGGGTTGTCCAGAACGCCGTACCGTCCGCGCCATACAGGTTCGCGGTCATCGAGCCCGCCATCACCACAGCGGCCGGACCCGCCCAGGGCAGCATCGACTTCATCCCGATCGCCAACGGCATCAGGCAGAAGAACAACCCGTAGGCGACGGCGAACACAGCGCGGTGGCCGTACAGCAGGTCGCGTGTCCACGACCGGAGCTCCTTGGCTCCCGCAGCACCCGCCCCGCTCCTCGCAGACAGTTGCCTCCTCACCGTCCCACCGGTCCGACTGCCAGTGGTGCGCCGTACCAGCAAGGCACTCCAGGCCAGGAGCATCACTGCGGCGAGCACCACAAGCCCTGCCAACGCAGCAAGGACTTCGAGCCACTCGCCGCGACCAGCGGCCTCCACCGCGACCAGACCCCACCCTGACGGGGCGATCCGCGCACCGGTCGCGAATGCGCCCTGTACGTCGGTGGACACGAACGCGACGATCAGCGCCCACCCCTGTGCGGTGAACGCCAGGATGAACGCGTTGACCAGCGCTGCGATCACCGCACCGGCCCGCACCTGCAGGAGTACGCCGTACACCGCTACAGCGAGCCGGGACGCCAGGAGGAAGCAGAGCAGCTGCAGCAACAGTGCAGGCACCGCAACAAGGGCAGCGGCGACGTCTCCGCTCACGACGACCAGGCTGAGCAACGCGATCAGGCTGATGACAGGTGCCACACCGGCCAGTGCAGCCACCAGCAGACCAGCTGAAAGCGTGCGCGGCGGTAGCGGCAGCATCGTGAAGTACTCAGGCTTCAGCGTCTCGTCGCCGCCACCCGCAAACAGCGGCCCGACCACCCAGCCCAGCATCCAGACCCCGAGTACGACGGCCAGTACGTCGTGATCGCCCCGCCCCGCGAGCCAGAGCGTGCCGCCCGCGAGCGCCAGCCCGACGAACCCGCCCGTGACGATCCACGACCGCCGGAACTGGTCGTCCAGCCCGTGCCGGAACGCGGCCAGCCGCATCCGGACCAGGGTGCGCGACGTCGCGTAGGTCAGTGCGAGAGCCACGTCAGCCCCTCGGCGCCACGGGTCGACGCACCGACCAGCGACACGAACGCGTCCTCCAGACTGCCGCCGGCCTGCACCTCCGCAACGGTGCCCGCGGCAACGACCTTCCCGTCCGCGACCACCGCGACCCGGTCACACAACTGCTCGACCAGCGCCATCACGTGGCTCGACATCACCACCGACCCGCCGCCCGCGATGAACCGGTGCAGGATGGTCCGGATGGTCGCCGCCGACACCGGATCGACGGCCTCGAACGGCTCGTCCAGTACAAGCAGCCGGGGCGCGTGCAGCAGCGCCACCGCGAGCCCGAGCTTCTTCCGCATACCGGTCGAGTAGCCGATCACCTGCTTGTCGTCCTCGTGGTCGAGCTCGAGCACCTCCAGCAGCTCGGCGGCCCGCCGCGCGACCTCGTCCTCGGGCAGCCCGCGCAACAGACCGAGGTACGTCAGCACCTCCCGCCCGGTGAGGCGCTCCGGCATCCCGAGGCCGTCCGGCAGCACCCCCACCAGCGCCTTGGCCCGCGTCGGGTCCCGCCAGACATCCACCCCGAAGATCCGCGCCGTACCCCCGTCCGGCCGCAACAGGCCGACCGCCATCGACAACGACGTCGTCTTCCCGGCCCCGTTCGGCCCCAGCACCCCGAAGAACGACCCGGCCGGCACCGTCAGGCTGAGATCGTCCACCGCCCGCTGCTCACCGAACACCTTGGTGAGCCCCACCAACTCCAGCGCTTCCTCCATGCGAGGAACCTTGCCATCGGGACCTGTCCGACCGCGTCACCCTGACGGTGGACCGCCCCCGTCAGCTGATCGGCTGAGCGGCCCCAGGTGCGGGTCGGGCCATTTTCTGCCCGGCAGGATCATCCGAAAGGACGAAAAGTTCCCGGGCAACGCAAAAGTCCCGGCCGATTCGACCGGGACTTCGTTGTGCGCGAGGGGGGAGTTGAACCCCCACGCCCTTTCGGGCACACGGACCTGAACCGTGCGCGTCTGCCTATTCCGCCACCCGCGCGCAGCCGCCTGATACATCTCTTGGCGACGAGAAGGAACAGTAGCACGGGTTCTGCCGGTGCTTCACATTGCGGGTTCGGTCGAACCTCCCGATACGATCGATCGTCGTACCCGGTGTGTCCGCCTGACCGGTGGACATCTGTTGGCGTACCGACCGTGGAGGAGGAGGCGTGCGACCGCTACAGCGCTTCGAGCGACGCCTGGAAGGCATTGTGAGCGGTGTCTTCGCGCGCGCTTTCAAGGGTGACGTCGAGCCGATCGAACTGGCCGCCGCTCTCAAGCGTGAGATCGACAACACCGCGCGGATCCTGTCCCGGGACCGCCGGCTGGTGCCGAACAGCTTCACGATCGAGCTGGGTCCGGACGACTTCGAGCGGCTGAACGCCTACGGCCGGACCCTGAACCACGAGCTCGCCAACGAGCTGCGGGACCACGCCGACATCCAGCGGTACACGTTCTCCGGGCCCATCGACATCGAGCTGGTCCAGCAGGATGATCTCCCGACCGGTAAGTTCCGGGTGGTCAGCGCCACGGTCGGGACGCCCCAGCGGCGCCCGTCCTACGAGCCCCAGCCCTACCAGCAGGAGCCCTACGTGCCGCCGAACGAGCCGGTCGTGCAGACCCCGCCGCCGCCACCGCAGCAGTTCCAGCAGCCCCCGCCGCCGCAGCAGCAGGCGCCGCGCCGCGGGCACCCGCAGGTGATGCTCGAGGTGAACGGCCGCCGGCGCCCGGTGAACCCGCCCGGCGTGGTGCTCGGCCGCGGCACCGATGCGGACATCCAGATCAACGACCCGGGCGTCTCCCGGCGGCACGCCGAGATCCGGCTGATGCCGGAGGGCCCGGGCGGTATCCGGGTCGTGATGGTCGACCTCGGCTCCACCAACGGCACGCTGGTGAACGGCCGCCGGACCACCGAGGCCGAGCTGGTGGACGGCTCGACGGTCCGGATCGGCAACACCACCATGACGCTGCGTCTCGCGGACGAGCCGATGGCCCAGCCGCCGAGCAGCGGGTGGTGACTGACCTTCCATGTCGGAACTGACCCTGACCCTGATCAAACTGGGGTTCCTGGCCCTGTTGTGGATGTTCGTCCTCGCGGTGCTGTCCGTGATCAGGTCCGACCTGTTCGGCGCGAAGGTGGACAGCCGGGCCGCGGCAGCCGCCGTCCCGCAGAACTCCCGTACGCCGAAAGCCGCGAAGCCGGTCAAGAAGCGCAAGGGCCTGCCCGCGTCGGTGACGATCGCGGACGGTCCGCAGGCCGGGGTCGGTGCGTCGCTCGGCGAAGAGCCGGTGATCATCGGCCGCGGGTCGGACTGCCAGATCCGGCTCGACGACGACTACTCCTCCACCCGGCACGCCCGGTTGTTCCTGTCCGAGGGCCAGTGGTGGGTCGAGGATCTCGGCTCCACCAACGGCACGTACCTGGACGGCCAGCGGGTCACCCGCCCGGTCCCGGCCGAGATCGGCGGTTCGATCCGGATCGGCCGGACGACGCTGAACATCGCGAAGTAGGCCTGCCTCGATGACCCTGTCGCTCGACTACGCAACCCTCTCCGACGTCGGACGGGTACGCCGCAACAACGAGGACTCGGCGTACGCCGGTCCGCACCTGCTGCTCCTCGCCGACGGAATGGGCGGCGCGGCAGCCGGTGAGGTGGCCAGCGCGGCGGCGGTCCAGGTGATCCGGCGACTGGACACCGCGGAGATCAGCGGTGAGGACATGATCGAGGCGCTGGCCGGTGCGGTGCACCGGGCCAACGAGCGCCTGTCCGAGCTCGTCGAGGAGGACCCCGAGCGCGAGGGCATGGGGTCGACGGTCACCGCGCTGATGTTCGACGGCAAGCGGCTCGGCCTGGCGCACCTGGGCGACTCCCGCGCGTACCGGCTGCGGGACGGCCAGCTGTACCAGCTGAGCCACGACCACACCTTCGTGCAGTCGCTGGTCGACGAGGGCCGGATCTCCCAGGAAGAGGCCTTCACCCACCCGCACCGCAACCTGATCCTGCGCGTCCTCGACGGCCGCCCCGACTCCGACCCGGACCTGGAGATGCTCGACGTCCAGGCCGGCGACCGGTTGATGCTGTGCAGCGACGGCCTGCCCGACTACGTGAGCGACGAGGTGATCGCCGCCTCGATGGCCTCCGGTACGCCGGACTCGGTCGTCGTCGACCTGATCACGCACGCGCTCGAGGCGGGCTCGAACGACAACGTCACCGTCCTCGTCGCGGACGTCGTCGAGACCGAGCCCGCGAGTGGCGTCCAGCCGCAGCTCGTCGGAGCCGCCGCCGAGCTGGCCCAGGGCAGCACCGGGCGCGGCGAGCCGACGGTCGCGATCCGCACCAGCGGTGGTGACGGTCACGGCGGCGGTGGTCACGGCGGCGCGGTCGACCCGGAGGAACTGCGGTACGCGCCGCGCCCGCCGAAGCGGTTCGCGTGGCTGCGGCGGATCGCCGTACTGCTCGTCGTGCTCGGCCTGATCGGTGGCGGCGGCTGGTTCGCGTACAGCTGGACCCAGAAGCAGTACTACGTCGGCACCGACGGCGACTACGTGGCGATCTTCAAGGGCATCGAGGCGGATCTGCCCGGTCTGTCGCTGTCGAAGGTGTACGAGCGCCAGACGTTGCAGGTCGACAAGCTGCCGACGTACAGCCGGGAGCAGGTCGAGAGCAACATCCAGGCCGACGACCTGGCCGGTGCCCGCTCGATCGTCGCCGAGCTGCAGCACACCGCTGCCGAGTGCGCCGCCAAGCCGACACCGACCCCCAAGCCGTCCACGCCGGCACCGTCGACGCCGGTCTCGAAGCCGCCGGTGTCGACGCCCGTCTCGAAGCCGCCGGCGTCCTCGGCGCCCCCGTCGACGGCCCCGACCGGTACCGCGTCGCCGAGTACGCCGGTCGACCCCGACGACTGCGACGGGGTCCGATGAGCATCGCGTCCACGTCCGTCATCCAGATCATCCCGCGGACCCGGCGTGGGGTGGAGTTGCTGCTGCTCGTGATCGCGATCGCGGTCTCGGTCGCCGCGTACGTGAACATCGGCGTCACCGTGCAGAACGCCGTACCGGCCAGCACCGGGTACTACGCGGCCGGGATCGGGCTGCTCGCCCTGATCGCACACCTCGCGCTCCGCTACCGGGCGCCGTACGCCGACCCGGTGCTGCTGCCCTGCGCGGTGCTGCTGAACGGTCTCGGCGTCGCGATGATCCACCGGATCGACCTCGGCCTGGCCATCGTCGCCGAGGCGCGGGGACGGGTCCCGAAGGGGCCCGCGGCGCCGCAGCAGATCACCTGGACCGCGGTCGGCGTGGTGCTGTTCCTGGTCGTCATCCTCCTGATCAGAGATCACCGCCGGCTGCAGGCGCTCACCTACACCGCCGGCCTGGCCGGTCTCGTGCTGCTCGTGCTGCCGTTGATCCCCGGCCTCGGCGTGAACCTGAACGGCGCCCGGATCTGGATCCGGCTGGCGGGGATGTCCTTCCAGCCGGGTGAGTTCGCGAAGATCTGCCTGGTCGTGTTCTTCGCCGGCTACCTGGTGGTGAAACGCGACGTCCTGACGCTGGCCGGGCACCGCTTCCTCGGACTCGACCTGCCGCGGGCCCGCGACCTCGGCCCGATCGGGATCGCCTGGGTGGTCAGCCTGGGCGTCCTGGTCTTCGAGAGCGACCTCGGTTCGTCACTGCTGTTCTTCGGCCTGTTCCTGTTCCTGCTGTACGTGTCCACCGAGCGGGCCGGCTGGCTGATCATCGGTGGCCTGTTGTTCGCCGGCGGTGCGTTCTTCGCGTACACGACGTTCGGGCACGTGCACCGCCGCGTCACCGACTGGCTGGATCCGTGGGCGATCGACGGCGGCCAGGTGAAGCTCGGGCTGATGGGCCAGTCCTGGGGCGGCATCCTCGGTCGCGGTCTCGGCCAGGGGCACCCCGAGGCCACGCTCTACGCGCAGAGCGACATGATCATCTCGTCGTTCGCCGAGGAGCTCGGGCTGACCGGGCTGATCGCGATCCTGCTGGTCTACACCCTGATCATCGAGCGCGGCCTGCGGACCGCGCTCGGCTGCCGGGACATCTTCGGCAAGCTGATCGCGACCGGTCTGGCGATGTCGTTCGCGCTGCAGGTGTTCGTGATCGTCGGCGGCGTCACCGGCCTGATCCCGCTGACCGGTCTGGCCACGCCGTTCATGGCGCTCGGCGGTACGTCGCTGGTCGCCAACTGGGCGATCATCGCGCTGCTGCTGCGGATCAGCGACCAGGCCCGGCGGCCGCAGACCCCGGCCGCTCCGGTTTCCGACGAAACGATCGCGATGGCGGTGCAGAAGGCATGAACTCAGCGATCCGGCGACTCGCCGTGGCGGCGATCATCCTGATGCTCGCGCTGATGGCGAACTCGACGTACCTGCAGGCCTTCCGGGCGAACGAGATCAACGGCCGCAACGACAACAACCGGGTCCGCGACTCGCAGTTCTCGGTGAACCGCGGACCGATCCTGATCGGCAGTACACCGGTCGCGCAGAGCAAGGAGTCCGACGACCGGTTCAAGTACCAGCGGACCTACGCCAACGGCAAGGTGTACGCACCGGTGACCGGGTTCTACTCGTACCTGTTCGGCCGCGGCGGCATCGAGCTGACGATGAACGCCGAGCTGAACGGCTCCGATCCGTCGATGGCCTTCCGCCGAATCATCGACGTGATCAGCAACCGCCCGCAGCAGGGCGGCAGCGTGACCCTGACCCTGAATGCCGCGGCCCAGCAGGCGGCGTACGACGGCCTGGCCGGAAAGACCGGTGCGGTGGTCGCGATCGAGCCGAAGACCGGGCGGATCCTGGCGATGGCAAGCCGGCCGTCCTACGACCCGAACCAGCTCGCCTCGCACGACACCGAGAAGGTCGGCGCGGCCTGGAAGAGCCTGAACGCCGACAAGAGCAAGCCCTTGTCGAACCGCGCCGTGCAGGAGCTGTACCCGCCCGGATCGACGTTCAAGCTGGTCACCGCGGCGGCCGCGCTGTCCAGCGGCAAGTACACGCCGGAGACCAAGGTGGCCTCGCCGGCCGAGCTGCCGCTCCCGCAGACCACCGTCCCGCTGGTGAACGAGGACGGCAAGAACTGCGGCGGCAGCAACAACGCGACCCTGACGATCGCGTTGCGTTACTCGTGCAACACCGCGTTCGGCACCGTCGGCATGGCCCTCGGCGCGGACGCGCTGAACGAGCAGGCCGCGAAGTTCGGCTTCGGCGCCAAGCCGCTGACCGAGCTGCCCGCCGTCGCCACCAGCCAGTTCCCCGGCGACCCGAACGAGCCGCAGACCGCGCAGTCCGCGATCGGCCAGTTCGACGTCCGCGCCACCCCGCTGCAGATGGCGATGGTGGCGGCCGGGATCGCGAACAAGGGCGAGGTGATGAAGCCGTACCTGGTCCAGAACGTGAAGACCCCGGACCTGAAGACGGTGTCGGAGACCAAGCCGGAGTCGCTGCACCAGGCGGTCACCCCGCAGGTCGCCGCGCAGCTGACCGCGATGATGGTCGACGTCGTCAACAACGGCACCGGCAAGCCGGGCCGGATCTCCGGCGTCCAGGTGGCCGGCAAGACGGGTACGGCGCAGACCTCGAAGGAGCGGCCGCCGTTCGCGTGGTTCACCGCGTTCGCGCCGGCCAACGACCCGAAGGTGGCCGTGGCGGTGCTGATCGAGGACGCGAACATCCCCCGCAACGACATCGCGGGCGGAACCTTGGCGGCGCCGATCGCCAAGAAGGTGATGGAGGCGGTGCTGGGCCAATGAACGGCCGATGAGCACCATACGGAATGATGCGATGACAGAGCGTCTTTCCAACGGGGATCTGCGTGTGGCTGCCGCTACCGTGGGCAAGTTGAGTGTTTCCGGACAGGTTGGAAGGCTGAGGTCATGACATCGCAGGCACGTCTCGTCGGCGGCCGGTACGAAGAAGGCGAACCGCTCGGCCGCGGCGGCATGGCCGAGGTGCGCAGAGGCGTGGACAACCGACTCGGCCGGTCGGTCGCGATCAAACGGCTGCGGGTCGACCTGGCCAGCGACGCGACCTTCCAGGCGCGGTTCCGGCGCGAGGCCCAGTCGGCCGCGTCGCTGAACCACCCGACGATCGTCTCCGTGTACGACACCGGCGAGGAGCCGGACCCGAACGGCTCCGGCGTCACCATTCCGTACATCGTGATGGAACTGGTGACCGGTAAGACGCTGCGGGACCTGATCCGCGAAGGCCGCAAGATCATGCCCGAGCGGGCCCTGGAGATCACCTCCGGCGTCCTCGAGGCCCTCGACTACAGCCACCGGGCCGGCATCGTGCACCGCGACATCAAGCCCGGAAACGTGATGCTGACCCCGCAGGGCCAGGTCAAGGTGATGGACTTCGGCATCGCCCGCGCGGTCGCCGACACGTCGTCCACGATGACCCAGACCGCGGCGGTGATCGGCACCGCGCAGTACCTGTCCCCGGAACAGGCCCGCGGTGAGACCGTGGACGCCCGTTCCGACCTGTACTCGACCGGATGCCTGCTGTACGAACTGCTCACCGGGCGCCCGCCGTTCGTCGGCGAGTCGCCGGTGTCCGTGGCCTACCAGCACGTTCGGGAGCAGCCGCTGCCGCCGTCCTCGTTCGACCCGGACATCCCGCCGGAGGTCGACGCGGTCGTCCTGAAGGCGCTGGCGAAGAGCCGCGAGGAGCGGTACCAGAGCGCGTCGGAGATGCGCGCCGACATCCACCGGGTGCTGGCCGGCCAGCAGGTGACCGCGCCGATGGCGGCGGTCGCGGAGACCCGGTCGATGGCGCCCACCGCGGTGGCGCCGACGGCCGCGACCCAGCAGTACCACCAGACCTCGGCGAACGACCTGCTGCCGCCCGGCGACGACGACCTGGACGAGGCGCAGGACGCGCGGTCCCGCCGCAACCGCGGCCTGGCCTACTTCCTGCTCGGCCTCGCGATCGTCGCGGTCGCGGTCGGCGCGTACGCGCTGTTCTCGAACATGAACAACGACAACAAGGCCGGCGGCGGCGGTACGACGGCCACACCGCCGGCCAAGGTCGCCGTACCGGATGTCAGCGGCAAGTCCGTCGCTGACGCGACGGCGTTGCTGTCGGCGCAGGGCCTGAAGTTCGCGCAGGGACCGTCGGAGGCCAGCGACACGGTCGGCCGCGGCTCCGCCATCCGGCAGACCCCGGCGCCGGGCACCGAGGCCGAGCAGGGCTCGACCGTCACCGTCGTGTTCTCGTCCGGCCGGAGCGCGTTCCCGGTGCCGAACGTGATCGGTATGACGGAGTCGAAGGCGAAGCAGGCGCTCAAGGAGTCCAGCGGCAAGTTCAAGGTCAACGACGACGTCAAGGAAGCGGACAGCGATCAGAAGAAGGGCACCGTGATCGCGATCAGCCCGGACCCGAACGGCTCGTACGCGTCCGGGACCGAGTTCACTCTGACCGTGTCCAACGGCGTCGTGAACGTCGACGTACCGAACGTCGTCACGCAGACCCAGGACGACGCGACGAAGACGCTGAAGGACCTCGGCTTCCGGGTCGGGTACGCCTCGGCCGACAACCCGGACGCGCCGGACCAGACCGTTCTCGAGCAGAGCGTGAAGGGCGGCACCAAGGCGCCGAAGGGCACGCTGATCACGCTGACGATCAACAACCACCAGGAGCAGCCGACCCCGCCGCCGTCCTCGACGACGCCGTCGGAAACTCCGTCGAGCGACCCGACGACACCGCCGATCACGATCCCAGGCGGCTGAGACGACAGAACCCCCGGAGCACTCGCTCCGGGGGTTCTTCCGTTCTACGGGTCAGTTGACGACCGGCGCCAACCCGACCGAGCGGGCGACCGCGTCCGCGTCGCCGCAGATCTCGAGCCAGTTCGCGAGCATCCGGTGGCCGCCCTCGGTCAGCACCGACTCCGGGTGGAACTGCACGCCCTCGACCGGGAAGTCCCGGTGCCGGGCCGCCATGATCACACCGGCCTCGGTCCGCGCGGTCACCTGGAGCTCGTCCGGCACGGTGTCCTGCGCGATCGCCAGCGAGTGGTACCGGGTCGCGGTGAACGGCGACGGGAGCCCGGACAGGACGCCGGCGCCTTCGTGGAACACCTGGCTGGTCTTGCCGTGCAGCAGCTCGTCCGCGCGGCCGACGACCCCGCCGTACGCGACGCCGATCGCCTGCAGGCCGAGGCACACCCCGAAGATCGGGACCTCGCGGCCCTTCTCCTTCACGATGTCGACACAGGCGCCGGCCTCTTCCGGCGTACCGGGGCCGGGGGAGAGCAGAACGCCGTCGTACTCAGCGGCCTCGTCGGGGGTGACCTCGTCGTTGCGCAGGACGGTGGTGTCGGCCTGCAGTTGCTGCAGGTACTGCACCAGGTTGTAGACGAAGGAGTCGTAGTTGTCGACGACAAGGATCCGCGGCATGCGGTCTATTATCGCCCGCTGGCGGTCGGGCTTGTCGAGGGAGTCCGCGGGAAGCCCGGAACCGTCGCGCTCTGCAGGTCCAGGGTGCCCTCGTAGGCCGGCATCGCGATCGACGACTCGTTCTTCACGTCGTACCCGAGCTGGAACTTCACCACGTAGTCCTGCAGGTTCTCGATGTACTGCGAGTCGTCGAGCGCCTTCTGCAGCTTCCGCCGGTCCCCGATCGCGCTGATCTTGTACGGCGGGAGGTACGGAACGCCGTGCAGTACGACGGAGTTGCCGACGCACTTGATCCCGGTGGTGGAGATGACCCGGTGGTTCTGGATCGAGATCGCGTCCGCGCCGCCCGCCCAGAGCGCGTTCACCACCGCCTGGATGTCCTGCTGGTGGATCACCAGCCAGTCGGCGTCGACATCCGGGTTGTCCTTGACGACCTGGGACGGCGCGTCCTTCAGCGTCACGGTCAGCCCCGGCCCGGTGACCGGCGTCGTGCCGACCGCGTCGGACAGGTCCTTGAGCTGCTTGGACAGCACCGGGTCGATCGAGCCCTGCTGCGCCTGGAGCTTCTCGATGTCCTGGGTGAGCGCCGCGTGCTGCCGGACCAGGCTGGCGCTGCGCCGGCTCTGTTCCTCCACGAGGCCCGCGAGCGTAGTGTTACGGCTGGGCCTGAGGTCGGTGCCCCGGGCGTTGGTGGCGCTGGTCGCGAACAGCAGTCCGGCGCACAGCAACGCCAGCGGCGCACCCGCGCGCCACAGCGAAATCCGCCTCAACCTACGCACCCGTGATCTCCATATTGCTCTCTGCACTACGCTAACCCGGACCGGACCCGAAACATGGTCCTGCTGCGGTCAGCTTATGCGTCCTTACAAGGAGTTCAGTCGTGCCCGAGTCGAGCAGTCGCAACAAGAAGAAGACCGAGAAGGTCAAGGCCGAGAAGACCCCGAAGAAGCCACGTACCAGCAGTCGCGTGTGGGTCGCGCCGCTGATGCTGGCCTGCTGGCTGCTCGGACTCGCCTGGCTGGTCGTCTTCTACGTGGCCGGCCAGGACATCCCGGTGATGAAGGACCTCAACAACTGGAACCTCCTGATCGGCATGGGCCTGATCGCAGTCGGCTTCGTCGTCTCCACCCAGTGGGTCTGACCAAGTTATCCACATCCGTATCCCCAGTTGTGCACACCGATTCGGCGAAGTTATCCCCAGGTGGAAGTGCACTTCTCCACTGAAAGCGACGGAAACTCGCTCAAATCTGTGGATAAGTCAGGTTTGAGGCGGTCTGTTTCCACACTGTTCAAGTCGGGAGCGGGCGGTTGTCCACGACCTTCTTCATGACGATGGTGGATGTCAGGCGCTGTACGCCGGGGAGTCGCGCCAGCCGCTCGTCGCGCAGTTTCTGGAACGCGGCGATGTCCGCGGTGACCACCCTGACGAAGTAATCCGGCTCCCCGAACAGTCGTTCCGCCTGCACCACCTCGGCGATCTCGGCCAGCCCGGCCTCGAAGCCGGCGACCGATTCCTCCCGGTCCATCGTCACCGAGAGCAGTACCTCGAACCCGTGCCCGACCGCCGCCCCGTCGACCACCGCGCGGTACCCACGGATGACCCCGGCCCGCTCGAGCTCCCGCAACCGCCGATGACACGGCGCAGCACTCAGCCCTACCCGCTGCGCGAGTTCGGTGACCGTCAGCCGGCCGTCTTCCTGGAGCACAGCAAGGATTTTGCGATCAATGGCATCCACGGCAAAAATCCTATCCGCAGCTCCCGTCGCAGAGCATGAAGTTGCAAGAATCCGTCCCGGTTTCAGCAGTAATCTTGCGCCATGCTCGACTTCCTGCCCATCGCCGCCGCCTGCTTCGGCATCCCGCAGTACCTCCCGCAGATCCTCAAGCTCCGCCGGACCGGTGACACGGCAGGCGTCTCCTGGTCCTGGGCGACGCTGACGAGCATCAACAACGCGGCCTGGTTCGGCTACTTCATGGCGTCGGGCTACTGGACCGCGAGCCTCCCGTCGACGGCCGCAGCCGTACTGGCCGGCACTGTCTCGGTCCTGCTGGTACGGCGTGGTGTGCTGAACCGCCGCGCCATCGGGTGGATCGCGGGATGGACCGTTCTGCTGGTGCTGGCCGCCGTGGTTGGCGGGCGGATCGGCCTGGGTTCGCTGCTCGCCGCGGCCTCGATCGTTCAGGTGACGCCGTCGTTGTGGACGGCGTACCGGACCGATCGGCCCACAGGGATCTCGGTCGGTACCTGGCGGCTGGTGTTCGGGGAGCTGGCCTGCTGGTTCGTGTTCGGTCTGTGGAAGGGCGACGTACGCCTGGTGACGCTCGGGGCCACCGGTGTGCTCGCGAGTCTGCTGATGCTGGCCCGGGCGCGGCAGGCAGGCGTACTTTCGAAATGCCGACTAGCGGCCTGAGAGACGGGGAGGGTCTCACATGTTCGTTCAGGTCATTCAGGGGCAGGTCACCGACGCCGAGCAGGCGCATGCGGCGATGGATCGGTGGATGGAGGAACTGGCGCCCGAGGCGTCCGGCTGGCTGGGGACCACGGCCGGAGTCACCTCGGACGGCAAGTTCATCGCGCTGGCTCGTTTCGACTCCGCCGACGCGGCGCGGCGGAACAGCGACAGCCCGGCGCAGGACAAGTGGTGGCACGAGTTCTCGTCGCTGCTCAGCGACGGAGCCACCTTCCACGACACGGAGGACGTGGTGATCGACACGCACGGCGACCCGGACGCCGCCGGTTTCGTCCAGGTGATGCAGGGCGCCGGCAGCGACCCGGAGCGCGCGCGTGAGCTGATGGGTCAGCACCGGGACGAATGGGCCGCGTTCCGCCCCGATGTCCTCGGGAGTGAGGTCGCCATGTACGGCGGCGGCGAGTACACGATGGCGATGTACTTCACCTCCGAGGCCGAGGCCCGCGAAGGCGAGCGGAAAGAGGTGCCATCGGAACTGCAGGCGGAGATGGACGAGATGAACAGTCTCGCTTCCGGCCCGCCGGCGTTCTTCGACCTCGAGCACCCCTGGCTGTACTCACCCAGGTAGTCAGCCACCCCGAGACGGCCGCGACGGACTCCGTCGCGGCCGTCTCCACTTCTACGTAGAGCTATACGTAGACATCTGCGCACACATGTGCGTATAGTTCTACGTAGGAGGAGACAAGAGATGCCGAACAAGACGATCTACGTGTCCGACGACGACCTGCCGCTGTACAAGCGGGCCCAGGAGCTGGCCGGGAACCTGTCCTCGGCGATCTCGATCGCACTGCGCAAGTACGTCGAGATGGAGGAAGGCCGGTTCGAGGGGTACGAGGAGATCACCGTGCGGGTGGGCCGGGGCACCGGCCGCAAGCAGCGGTTCTCCGGCGTACTGCTCGCGGAAGGCGGCCGGTCGAGCAGTTCCGGGTACGAGGCCTTCAAGGTCTACCGCAGCCGGACCGGGAAGTTCGTCCTGCACGCGGACCGCCGCAGCCAGATCAAGCAGAACGCCGACGACGAGCGCTACCTCACCGGGTGGCGTTCCTGGGTCGGCAACTGGAGCACCGACCAGTCCTGGAGCATGGCGCAGGGCGAAGCCACCCTGCACGTCGTGGACACGGTCGAGGAACTCCGCGCCCTGATCCCGGACGACCTCTACCAACTCGTCGAGGAGGCCGCCGATCAGCCCGCGGTCGAGGACCTCGACATCTAACTGAACCCCGCACCACGACCGGGCGCCCGCAGCCGGCCGCTCGGCCGGTGAGGCACGCCCACATCCTCCTCAGCAGACCCGTCAACCACCCCGGGTCAGGTTCACCCTGCCCGAAAACCCCAAGGATCCCTCATGTCAGCAGCGATCGACGTCCGCGGACTGCGTAAGTCCTACGGCGAGAAACTCGTGCTCGACGGCATCGACCTGAACGTTGCCGAAGGCACCATCTTCTCCCTGCTCGGCCCGAACGGCGCCGGCAAGACCACCGCGGTCCACATCCTGTCCACGCTGGTCGCCGCCGACGCCGGCGAGATCCGGGTGGCCGGCCACGACCTGCACCAGTCGCCCGAGGCGGTGCGTGCCGCGATCGGCGTCACCGGTCAGTTCTCCGCGGTCGACGGCCTGATGACCGGCCGCGAGAACCTCATCCTGATGGCCGATCTGCACCACCTCGGCAAGCAGGAGGCCCGTCGCCGGGCGGACGAACTGCTCGAGCAGTTCGACCTGGCGGAGGCCGGCAAGAAGCTCGCGTCGACGTACTCGGGCGGTATGAAGCGCCGGCTCGACCTGGCCATGACGCTGGTCGGCCGGCCGCGGATCATCTTCCTGGACGAGCCGACCACCGGTCTCGACCCGCGCAGCCGGCACGGCATGTGGACGCTGATCCGCGAACTGGTCGCCGGCGGCGTCACGGTCCTGCTCACCACGCAGTACCTGGAGGAGGCCGATCAGCTCGCCGACCGGATCGCCGTCCTCGACCACGGGCGCCTGGTCGCCCAGGGTACGGCGGAAGAACTCAAGCGGCTCGCCCCGGGCGGGCACATCCGGCTGCGGTTCACCTCGCCCGAGGAGTTCACGCTCGCGGGCCGGGTGCTGCCGACCGCCGTACCGAACCACGAAGCACTGGTCCTGCAGGTGCCGAACGACGGCAGCGTGCACGCGCTGCGCGACCTGCTGGCCACCATCGACGACGCCTCGCTCGAGGTCGACGAACTGACTGTCCACACTCCCGACCTCGACGACGTGTTCTTCGCCGTCACCGGTCAGCCCAAGTCCGAAGAGGTGTCCGCATGAGTACCACCACCACGACCACCACGACGATCCGTCCGATGGCCGACATCGGCACGATGCTGCGCCGGAACCTGCGGCACGCCCAGCGGTATCCCGGCCTGTCGCTCGGTGCCCTCGGGATGCCGGTGATCATGATCCTGCTGTTCGGTCTGGTCTTCGGCGACACCTTCTCGGCTGGGCTCGGCGGCGGCGCGGGAGGCTTCGACTACATCGACTTCCTGACCCCGGGCATCCTGCTGATGTCGATCGCGTCCGGGACGATGTCGCCCGCGGTCGCGGTCTGCATGGACATGTCGGAGGGGATCGTCTCCCGGTTCCGGACGATGGCGATCTTCCGGCCGGCCGTGCTCACCGGACACGTGCTGGGCAACGTGATCGTGACGATCGTCAGCCTGGCCCTGGTGGTCGGCTTCGCGGTCCTGATCGGGTTCCGTCCGAACGCGTCGGTGGGGGACTGGCTGCTGGCGGCCCTGCTGCTGATCGGACTGACCATCGGCCTGACCTGGTTCGCGATCGCGCTGGGGCTGACCAGTAAGACGCCGGAGGGCGCGAGCAACGTCGTCCTGCCGATCAGCCTGCTGCTGCCGTTCCTGAGCAACACGTTCATCCCGCTGGAGGCGATGCCGAGCGGCATCCGCTGGTTCGCCGAGTACCAGCCGTTCACCCCGATCATCGACAGCCTGCGCCATCTCCTGCTGGGTACGCCGATGGACAGCAGCAGCAGCTGGCTCGCCGGCGGATGGTGCCTGGCGATCGCGGTGGTCGGCTACTTCTGGGCCCAGTCCAGCTACAACAAGGGCACAGTCGCCTAAGCCGGTGCGCCCAGGATGTTTGCGCGGGTGCGGACGTGGGCGGGGACCAGCAGGTCGCAGTCGGGGTTGTTCTCCGGGGCGCCGGCGACGACTTGGAGGGGGACTACGCCTGTCCAGTAGGGCAGGTCGAGGTCCTCCTCGTCGTCGTTGGCGGGTCCGGAGCGGGTCTTCACCGAGGCCTCGGTGAGGGAGAGTGCCAGGACCGACGTCTTCGCCAGCTCCTTGCGGTTCGGCGGGCGGACGGCGGCCGACCGGCCGGGGACGAGGTGGTCGACGATCCGGTTCAGAGCGTGCAGCTTCTCGTCCGGATCGGTGATCAGCCGCGGTACGCCGAAGATGACCGCGGACCGGTAGTTGACCGAGTGGTGGAACGCGGACCGGGCCAGCACCAGGCCGTCGGTGTGCGTGACGGTCACGCACACGGTCTGTTGCGGGGCCGCGACGACGCTCCTGGCCGCGACCGAGCCGTGCAGGTACAGCTCCCCGTCCGGTCCACGGTCCAGATCCACGCCGTACGCCGTCGGCAGGACGAGCGGATCGCCGTCGACCACGACGCCGAGGTGACAGAACATGCCGTCGAGCAGTACGTCGTACAGCGTCTGCCGCTCGGTGGCGGCACGTTCCTTCGAGCGACGCAACGAGGTCCGGGCGGTCGGCTGCAACGGCGTAGTGGTCATGTCACTAGGTTCACCCGCGAGTGGACTGGCGGCACGGGCCATTCCGCGACGAATCACCTAGTCCACTCGGACCAATGGGACCTCCTGGGCGATGAGGTGGTGCTTGCGGGTCGGCAGGCCCATCGTCGGCTTCTCCACACCCCAGGCGGCGCCCTTGCAGATCAGCTCCTTGTAGATGGCCGCCACCCGGCCGGTCAGGGCGGCGTTGACGGCGCGGTCGTCGGTGGTGACGTACTGGACGAGCCCGTCCTTGCGCCCCAGCGAGATGCACTGGTTGAAGTAGAACAGCGGCGCGTCCTGGAACTTGGCACCGGTCAACCGGGTCACGATCGAGTCGGCGGCTTGCCACGCCATCGGCTGGCCCGAGGCGCAGGACATCCGCAGCGGCTTGTTCTTCGAGCCCATCGCGTACGCCGCGTCGCCGATCGCGTAGACGTCCGGGTGCGAGACCGACCGCATGTTCGCGTCGACCACGATCCGCCCGGTGTCACTGACCTCCAGCGCGGTCGCCTCGACGATCGGGTGTACGGCGAACCCGGCCGTCCACACCGTCACCGCGGCCGGGATCGCACTGCCGTCGGCCGTCGTCAGATGGTCCGCGTCGACGCGCGTCACCGCGGCCTTCTCGTGCACGGTGATGCCGAGCCGGTCGACGACCTTCCGGAGGTGCCGGCGTCCCTTGGGCGACAACCAGTCGCCCAGCTCACCGCGGACGGCGAACGCGACGTCGAGATCCGGCCGCGTCTCGGCCAGCTCGGTCACGAACTCGACGCCGGTGAGGCCTCCGCCGACAACCGTCACGGTCTGTCCGGCGGTCAAGGTCGCCAGGCGCTCACGCAGCCGAAGCGCACCGGGACGACTCGCGATCTCGTAGGCGTGCTCCGCGACACCCGGAACGCCCTGCGGGTTCCAGCGGCTGCCGAGCGCGTACACGAGGGTGTCGTACTCCAGCCCCTCCGAATCCAGCTCAGCCGAGTCGAGCGCGACCGTCTTGCGGTCGACGTCCACCCCGGTGACCTTCGCGAACTTCATTTCGATCCCGGTCCCGGCGTAGATCTGCTCGAACGGACGCAGTTTGAGGTCCCGGCCGGTGGCCACCTCGTGCATCCGGACCCGCTCGACGAAGTCGGTCTCGGCGTTCACGACCGTGATGCTGACCTCGTCGCGGTGCAGCCGGGCAGCGAGACGGCCGGCGGCGACGGCTCCGGAGTACCCGGCGCCGAGAACTACGATGCGGTGCTTCATCTTCGTACTCCTGTCTGATGCGGTGTCCACCCTTGAACCGGGTAGGCCTGCGTTTCATGACAGGTCAGCGATGTGAAGCAGGTCACAGGATCGTCGTCAGCGGTTCCCCGTGATCGGAGGCGGCGAACAGCTCGGTCGCGCGGGCCAGCTTGTCCGGGTTCGCCTGGGTGCGTACGGCGGTCACACCGTCGGCGCCGACCTCGAGGCACATGACACCGATGACCTCGCCGTTCGCGACCACCACGAGCGCGGGTTCGCTGTTGGCCGGCCAGGCGTAGATGTCCGCCGTACCGCCGACGTAGACGCGCTTCGCCTCGGACGGTTTGAACAGGCCGCGCAGGAAGCGGGCGACCGCGAGCGCGCCCTCGACCGCGGTGGTCCGGGCCGGGACCTTGCCGCCGCCGTCGCCGACCGAGACGGCGTCGGCGGTCAGCAGCCGCACGATCGAATCGGTCTGGCCGCTGATCGCCGCGGCGAGGAACTCGTCCACGATCCGCCGCGCCGTGGCCTCGTCGACCTCGGTCCGCGCCCGGCCGTCCGCTAGGTGCTGCTTGGCCCGGCGGAAGACCTGCTGGCTGGAGGATTCGCTGATCTCGAGGATCTCGGCGATCTCCCGGTGCGGGTAGTCGAACGCCTCCCGCAGGACGTAGACCGCCCGCTCGCTCGGCGACAGGCGCTCCATCAGCGTGAGTACGGCGTACGACACCGACTCGCGCTGCTCCGCGGTGTCCGCCGGGCCGAGCATGGGGTCGCCGTCGAGCAGCGGCTCGGGCAGCCACTGGCCGACGTACGTCTCGCGCCGCGCGCGGGCGGAGGCGAGCTGGTTGAGGCAGAGGTTGGTGAGCACCTTCGTCAGCCACGCCTCGGGGACCTCGATCCGGGCGATGTCCGTGGCCTGCCAGCGCAGGAACGTCTCCTGGACGGCGTCCTCGGCCTCGCTCGCCGAGCCGAGCAGACGGTACGCGATGGCCTCGAGCCGGCGCCTGGATCCCTCGAACCGAGACACGTCCTCCGCGGTCATCGTCATACTGCGATCCTAATGAGGTGCAGACTTCGCTGCCGCTGACGATCGACCGGGACGCCGGACTGCCGTTGCACCTACAGCTCGCGGAGCAGTTCCGGGCGGCGGTGCTGGACGGTCGGCTCCAGGCCGGTCATCGGCTGCCGTCGACGCGCGACCTGGCGCGGGAGCTCGGCGTCTCGCGGTCCGTGACGCAGGCGGCGTACGACCAGCTGCACGCCGAGGGCTGGATCGAGGGGCGGACCGGCGCGGGCACCTTCGTCACCGACGTCGTCCCGTTGCAACCCGCCGTACGACGCCGTACGCAGCACCGGCCGGATGCCGACGCGAAGCTCCTGACGTTGCGTCCTGGCATCCCGTACATCGCCCCGACACCCGATCCGGGCTGGCGCAGGGCATGGCGTGAGGTGTCCACCCAGTCACCGCCGGGCGGGTACGACGACGCAGCCGGGCTTCCCGCGCTGCGGGCGGCCCTCGCGGACCACGTCGCCCGGGTCCGCGGCATCGCCTGCGGCCCGGAGAACGTGCTCGTCACGAACGGCACCGTCCACGGGTTGCGGCTGCTGCTCACGGTCACACGGCAACCCGGCGACCGGATCGCCATCGAGGACCCCGGCTACCTGAACGCGGTCGTCGCCGCCCGCGATCACCGGCTCGAGATCGTCGACGTCCCGGTCGACGAGGACGGCCTGCGGGTCGACGCACTGACGGACGCTGCCGCCGTCTACGTGACGCCGTCGCACCAGTACCCGCTCGGCGGCCGGCTGCCAGTTGCCCGCCGCAACGAACTGGTCCGCTGGGCACGCCGCACCGGGAGCCTGCTGATCGAGGACGACTACGACAGCGAGTTCCGGTACGACGTCGCGCCGCTGCCCGCGCTCGCGCAGCTGGACCTGGAGCGGGTCGTCCACCTCGGGACGCTGTCGAAGACGCTGAGCCCCGCGCTCCGTCTCGGCTGGCTGGTCGCGTCCGAGGCGATGGTCGATCGGCTCGCCACGTTCCGGGAGAACTCGGGCGACTGGCCCGGCTGGCCGATGCAGGCCGCGATGCTCGCCATGCTCCGCGACGGGTACCTCGACCAGGCCGTACGCCGCGGGCGCCGGCTGTACGCGGACCGGCGTACCCACACCTGCGCGGTGCTGTCGCCGTACGGTCAGGTCGTCGGCCAGGACGCAGGGCTGCACATCACGCTGCTCCTGCCCGACGACGCCGACGATCTACGGATCGCGGCCGCGGCGCGCGAGGCCGGCGTCGTGGTCGCGCCGCTGTCCGAATACCGCCGGAGCGTGCCGGGACCGCCAGGGCTCGTGATCGGGTACGCGACACCGTCGACGTCCGACCTGCACCGAGCCCTGACGATCCTGACCGAAATCCTCAGTCGCCGTTGAGGGGGTCGATCCCGGGGTTTCCGCCCCAGCGGAAGTAGACCGGGTCGCCGAAGCTCGGTCCGGAGGCGCTCAGGTGGTTGATCACGGTGGCAGTGCCGTTGGCATGACCAACGGCGTACCAGTGTGCCGTCCGGGTGTCCTTGTCGATGCCGACCAGGAGTGTGCCGTAGTTGCCGCACTTGCTCGCGACCAGCTTCTCGAAGCCCTGCCAGGTCCTCGTCCGAACCGGTTTCACGATCGGCTTCATCGGCGACGTGGTCGGGATCCGGATCGTGTAGAGCGCACCGCCCCGCGTGTTCGCCAGGAAGGTGTCGTACGTCGACGTCTTGCTGATCAACGCCATCGACTGCACCGCGGCGAACCCTGGCGCGGACCCGGTCTTCTTGAACAGCCAGCGGTCGGCGCTCCACCGGAACAGCGTGCCGTCGGCGCGCAGCCCGTACATCGTCGTCCGGTTGGCGTACTCGGAGACCTCGACCGCCTTGTAGTTCGACCAGCCGGCGCCAACCGGCTGATTCTCGGCCGGCCCGTCGGGAAGGATCTCGTTCATGATGTCGATGGTGTACTCGCGGTAGTACAGCGAATCGCCTTGCACCACCCAGCCGTGGTTCGTGGCGCCCCAGCTGTACGCCTCACTCGTGAACGACGTACTGAGCTGAACCTGTCCCGGCTTGAAGACACCGAAGATCGGACCGGGCTGCCCGACGTTCTGCGGCGGCCAGCCGACCGTGATCCCACCGTTGTTCTGCGCGCCACTGGCGAGCACGGACCCCGGCTGCAACGAGCAGGACGCCGACGGCGCCGCGTGGGCGGCCGGCGCCGTCACCATCGCAGCAACCACGGCCGCCACGGCCGTTGCGGCGATCAGACGCTTCATCTCAGTCGCCGTTGAGCGGGTCGAGGTAGAAGACGACACCCCAGCGGTAGTAGGGGGAATCCGGCATGGTCCCGTTGACCTTGCCGAGGGCGTTGATCACCGTGGCCGTGCCGTTCGCGTGGCCGACGGCGTACAAGTAGCCGCTCTTGGTGTCCTTGTCGATGCCGAGCAGCAGCGTTCCGTAGTTGCCGCACTTGTCCGCGACCAGCGCCTCGAAACCTTGCCAGGTGCTCGTCCGCACCCGCGTCACGATCGGCTTCAGCGGTGACGTGATCGGGATCCGGATCGTGTAGAGGGCACCGCCGCGGGTGTTCGCGAGGAAGGTGTCGTACGTCGCCGTCTTGCTGATCAGCGCCATCGACTTCACCGACGAGAAACCGGGCGCCGACTGGGCGGCCCTGCCGAACCCGCCGTTCCAGCGGAACAGCGTGCCGTCGCTGCGCAGCCCGTACGCCATGAAGTGCGAGACCTTGGTCTTCGGGTCCTCGAAGTGGGCGACCTCGAACGCGGTGAAGTTCGACCAGCCGCCGCCGATCCGCGAGACAATGGGGTCGCCGTAACCGAAGTTGTAGAAGTAGCGGTACAGCACATCGCCCCGCACGACGTAGCCGGACCGGTCGAAGCCGGCGACGTTGGGTTCGGTCTCCCAGGTCGAGCTGAGCCGAACCTCGCCGGGCGGGAAGACGGGCTCGTCGACCGCTGTCGGCCCTTTCATCGTCGGCGGCGTGCCGGCGGTCACGCCGGTCGAGGTCTGGGCCCCGGCGGCGTCGACCGCCCCGAGCCCCACGGTGCAGGCCTCGGTCGCGGACTGCGGCGCGGCGTGAGCTGTCGGTACGAAGGCCGCCGCGGTCAGGGCGACCGTCCCGGCCAAACAGGCGAAGGTGCTGCGTCGTTTCATGAATTCTCCCGGATCTCGGTCTTCCACAGACCTTGATGCGGGCGGGACCGGACAAGTTATGGATTCCCGGCGCGCGGTTGCTCGACGACCGGCCGATCACCGTCCCAGGTCAGCCGGGACAGCCACATGGTGCGGCCCTTCGGGTCGGTGCCGACCTGTGCGGGGTCCCACGCGTGGTAGACGAACCAGTCGCCGAGGACCATGTTGTGTCCGGGCGCAGCGGCGTCCGGGCTCGACTTCAGGATCGGGTCGCCGGTCTTCACGCACGGTCCGATCGGCGACGCGCAGAGCGCGTGGCCGACGGCGTACGTCGCCTTGTCGAACGCGTTACCGGAGTAGAACAGATGGAACTTCCCGTTCCGTTCGACCATGTACGGCGCCTCGACCAGGTTGCCCTCCCACGGCAGGTCCTGCTTGATCATCCGATACACCGGACCGGTCAGCGTCAGACCGTCCGCGGACAGTTGGGAGACGTAGATCCAGGTGTCGACGCCGATCGCGTTGCCGTCGTTCTTCCAGTACAGCCAGCGCCGGCCGGTCGAGTCCTGGAACGGTGACGCGTCGATCGAGCCGCCCTCGTCGGCCTGACTGATCAGCGGCTTCATCGATTTGTCGACATATGGACCGGTGGGGGTGGACGCCACCGCGACGCCGATCGCCTGCCGACCGGCGGCGACGTCGCGGGACGTGTAGTACATGACGTACCGGTCGGGGGCGTGCACGGCGACCTCCGGCGCCCACACCCTGCCGGGCGCCGTCCAGCCCGGTAACGACGGCAACGCGTCGCCGACCGCCTCCCACGACACGAGGTCGCGGGAGGCCAGCGTCTGCACATTGCCCAGCGGCCCGTTGGTCGCGAAGGCGTGGTACTCGTTGCCTACCGCAATGATCTGCGGGTCGGCGAAGCTGCCGTCGTACACCTTCATCTATTTGGCCTCGTAGAACTTCAGGTAGTCGAAGGTGGCGACCGGCGGCGGGTTCGCGCCGGTGAACTCACCGTGTGCATAGAGACCAATGCGAGCCGCTTCCGGCAGCACCCAGGATGCGCCCCAGGTCCAGTTCTTCCCGTCCACCGACGTACCGGCCTGGTAGACGTGCTCACCGGCGGCGTTCTGGTGGTACGCGAGCCGCATCCACAGTGTCGGCGCCGAGCGGCCGATCGCCGCCGCACCGTACGACGTCGCGCCGTCCGACGGCCGTGCCACGAGCTCCCGCCCGTACTCCGTCTGGCGGGTCTTCCAGATCGCCACGCTGCCGAGACGGGCGAAGTCGCTGTCGTTCAGGTACGCGATCATGCCGGCCTGCTGGTAGTTGCGGACGTCGCCTTGCCCGGTGTCGAGGTGCAGCTTGGTCTCGGCGATCCAGCTCTTCCCAGCCGGCGCCGTGTGGAACAGCAGTCCGGCGTTGTTCGACGAGCCGGTCATGTCGGCGTTCTCCAACGGCCACGACAGCTTGCCGTCGGCAACGGTCGCCTTGTCGTCCTGACGAACCCACGACCAGTCCGCACCGAGCGGCCCGTTGAAGTCGTCACCGCTCAAGAGGTCCCCGGTCCGCGGTACGTCGGCCAACCTCGTCACCGGCCGCGCTACCGGCCGCACGGTGAGGTTGTCCACCTCAGCCGCACCGACCCACCGCACCGGCGCCGACCCGAGCTTCAACCCGGGCACAGTCAACTGCGCCTCCGCGTAGACATCTCCCAGGCCCGCGTCGTTCAGCCGTGCCGTCACCGACGATCCGGACACCTGGACCGCCAGCTTGTTCCACTGCGTGCGGTCGAAGTCGGCGGGCAGATTCGCGGACGCCGTACGCCGGCCGACTGTCAGCGTCACGCGATTGTTCGCGACCGTCGCCACCACCTGATTGCCGAGAACTGTGGTGAAGGACGTGCCGAGCCGGACATCTGCCTCGACGCGGAGCGAGCCGGCGGGGGCGGCCGCGCGGGTTCGGGCTGCGCCGTTGATGGTGGCTGTGGGGCCGCCGAGAGAATCACCGGGCTGCTTGGTGGCGCCCTGGAGACCAGCGGCCGGGTCGGTGGAGTCGACGCCGAGCGACGATCCGGTGGTCGGTGCGGGGACCGGGCCCTCGGAGGGACCGGCGCCTGCGCGGGTGCGGGGCCAGCCGTTGATCCAGTCGATCTTGTCGATCAGCATCGGCCGCCGGTTGATCCCGAACGGGTTCGTCAGCCACGGCGTCCCGCGATCGATCGCGTGGTACACGATGTGGTCCTGACCGGCCGCGTCGGTGATGAACGCGTGGTGGCCGGGGCCGATCCACTTGTTGCCGTTCTGCGTGATGACCGTCGTGCCGCCGACCCGCGAGTCGGTCAGCGCGGCGCCGTCGGCGTCCAGGAACGGACCGCGCGGAGAGCGCGAGCGGCCGGCGAACACCGAGTACCCGGTGGTCGGGCCGGCGCAGCAGTTCATCGACGAGCCCATGAAGTAGTACCAGCCGTCGCGATACACGACGTACGAGCCCTCGTAGCGGTCGCCGATCGTGACCTGGGTCGGCTCACCGACCGCGTGCATGCCGTCGGCGCTCAGTTCGGTGACCGAGATGCCGCCGTAGAAGCCGCCGTAGTACAGGTACCGCTTGCCGTCCGCGGCGGTCAGCATCGCCGGGTCGATGGTGCCGAAGTAGCCGCCGTTGCCGTCCGGTTTCGGGGCGACGACCGGGCCGCCGGTGGCGGTCCACGGTCCCGCTGGGGTCGGGGCGGTGGCCACACCGATCGCGGGATCGCCGCCGGGGTTGGCCGCGGTGTCGGTGACGGTGAAGTACATGACGTAGTGACCGTCGAAGTACCGGATGTCCGGTGCCCAGAAGAACGAGCCCGGCGCGGCCCAGGCCGGCTTGGTCTGGTCGTTGAAGACCGTGCCGAGGTACTCCCAGGAGCTGAAGTCCTTGGTCCGGGCCATGTGCATCAGGCCGAACGGACCGTTGGCCACCAACGGATCCGAGGTGGCGTACGCGTACCAGTAGCCGTCACGGCCCTGGATGATCGACGGGTCGGCGAAGGTGTCGGCGAAGCTGGAACTGATGGCGTTGGTCGTTGTCACCACAGGTGCGGCGGTCGCGGCCGACGTACCGGCTGCGACGGCGACCACCGTCAGGACTGCGGCAAGGAGTCGTTTCGAAGGCACGGGCGGGTCCCCTCTCGATCAACTGCTGAGCTGGATCAGGTGCCACGATGCGGGCGGCAACGTGGCACGGCAGACACCGTCGACGACCTCGGTGGCGTCGACGGTCCGGGGCTGGACCCGGTCCGGATCGTCCGCCGTGTTCACGGCGGTGCGGTCCTCGTCATAGAGAGCCAGGTGCCGGATCACGTGTCCGGTCACCGGGATTTCCAGGTCGATCTTGTCGGTCTCGCTCCGGTTCACCACGAAGATCGCGGTCTCCCCGGTGTTCTCGTCGTACGTCGCTGTGCTCCAGAGGGCCGGGATGCGGCCGAAGGCGGCGGTGTCGAGCTCGGGGCCTCCGCTGATCGCGGTCCGCAGTACGGTCGGACCGGCGTACTGCGCGGTCAGGGCGAACGGGTAGAAGATCGTCTGCCGCCACGCGCGCCCGCCGGGCTCGGTGCGGATCGGGCCGATCACGTTCACCAGTTGCGCGAGGCAAGCGATCTTCACCCGGTCGGCGTGCCGCAGGAGCGTGATCAGCAGACTGCCGACGACCACCGCGTCGTCGACCGTGTAGGTGTCCTCGATCAGCGGGCCGACCTCGCGGATCGGCAGGCCGAGCTCGCCCGGGAAGTTCTGCTGGTACCAGACGTTCCACTCGTCGAAGGACAGCGTCAGCTCCTTGTCGCTGCGCTTGAGCGCCTTCACGTGGTCGGCGGTCGCGATCACCGCGGAGATCATCCGGTCCATCTCCTCGGCGGCCGCCAGGAAGCTCGCCTGGTCGCCGTCGCGCGGCTCGTAGTACGCGTGCAGGCTGATGTGGTCGACCAGGTCGTAGGTGCGCTCGAGGACGGTGCGCTCCCACTCGCCGAACGTCGGCATCCCGGCGTTGCTCGATCCGCAGGCGACCAGTTCGAGGCCGGGATCCACGCGGCGCATCGCGTTCGCGGTCTCCTCGGCGAGCCGTGCGTACTCGTCGGCGGTCTTGTGGCCGATCTGCCAGGGGCCGTCCATCTCGTTGCCCAGGCACCAGATCCGGATGTCGTGCGGCTCCGGACTGCCGTTCGCGACCCGGCGATCGCCGAGCGAAGTGCCGGCCGGCAAGTTGCAGTACTCCAGGAGGTCGACCGCCTCGCGGATCCCGCGAGTGCCGAGATTGACCGCCCAGATGGGCTGCACGCCGGCCTTACGCGACCACGCGACGAACTCGTCGGTGCCGAACTGGTTCGGCTCGATCGCCCGCCAGGCCAGGTCGAGCCGTCGCGGCCGCTCGTCCTTCGGGCCGACACCGTCCTCCCAGTCGTAGTTCGAGACGAAGTTGCCGCCGGGGTAGCGGATCGCGGTCACGCCCAGCTCCCGCACCAGCGCGAGCACGTCCTGCCGGAACCCGTCCGCGTCGGCGGTGGGATGCCCCGGCTCGTAGATCCCGGTGTAGACGCAGCGCCCCATGTGCTCGACGAACGAGCCGAACAGCCGGCGGTCCAGCACACCGACCACGAACGCCGGATCCACGACGAGTCGTGCCACGGGGCCTCCCTCGAACGGTTTACAACGTTTAACGTGGATGTCTACAACGATTGACAATCGGTGTAAAGGGCTGAGCAATGGCACACTCGGGCGACGGGACGGCGACAGGAGGTTCTCCGATGGCGACCAGGCTCAGTGACGTGGCCGCACGGGCCGGTGTGTCGGTGAAGACCGTCTCGAACGTGATCAACGACTATCCGCACATCACCGCGCGCACCCGGGCCAAGGTAGAGGCCGCGATCGCCGCCCTGGACTACAAGCCGAACGTCAGCGCCCGGTCGCTGCGCAAGGGCCGCTCGGACTTCATCGCCCTGGCCATCCCGGAGATGGGTTCGCCGTACTTCGCCGAGCTCGGAGCGGCGATCAGCCGGGCCGCCAAGCGTCGCGGCATCACCGTGCTGATCGACCAGACCGAGGGCGAGTCCGCCGCCGAACGGTTCGTCCTGGACGGCATGCGCGGCCAGTTGATCGACGGCATCATCTTCTCCCCGCTCGCCACCGCCCCGGCCAAGCTCACCTCGGCGGACACCGGGAAGCCGCTGGTCCTGCTCGGCGAGCGGCCGGCCGGTGGTCAGTTCGACCGCGTCGCAGTCGACTCGGTGCAGGCGTCGTACGACGCCACCACGCATCTGATCTCACTGGGCCGGCACCGGATCGCGGCGATCGGCGTCGGCGGGACAGGGACCGGCGTGGTCCGGCGGAAGGGGTACCGGAAGGCGCTCAAGGCGGCCGGTATGGCGCACGATCCTGCGCTCGAGCTCGCCGGGACCGGGTACCACCGGCTCGACGGAGCCGCGTCGATGCGAGAGCTGCTCGCGCTGCCAGAGCCGCCGGACGCGGTGTTCTGCTTCAACGACCTGCTCGCCCTGGGCGCGCTACGGACGCTGGCCGACGCGGGCCTGCGGGTGCCGGCCGATGTCGCCGTGGTGGGCTTCGACGACATCGAGGACGGCCGCTACCACTCGCCGTCGCTGACCACGATCTCACCGGACAAGGAGTGGCTGGCCGACAACGCCGTCGCGCTGCTCCTCGACCGCATCGCCGGAAACGGCGGCTCCACCCACCGCGACCTCACCGTCCCGTACACCCTGGAAATCCGCGAGTCGACCGGCGGCTAGCGCTCCGGGAAGCCGGCTAGCTGCTTCGCGAGGCCGTTCTGGGTCTTGCTCACTCGGCCGACCAGGGTGAGTACGGCGTTGCGCACCGGGCGGATCGCGCGCGGGACGTTCGCGAGCCGGGTCAGGCGGTGGGCCAGCCCGATCACCCGGACGGCTTCCTCGCGGCTGTTCTCGGCGTACGCGTCGAGGCCCGCCTCGTTGCCGGCCAACGCGGTCGAGAGCGCGTCCGCCAGCGTGACCGCGTCACGCAGCCCGAGGTTCATGCCCTGACCACCGGCAGGGCTGTGCGTGTGGGCGGCATCGCCGGCGAGCAGCACCCGGCCCGCGCGGTACTTGTCAGCGACCCGCTCGTGGATCCGGAACCGCGAACCCCACACGACCTCGGTGACCTTCGGGTGCGCCTTCCGCGGCCCGCGATCGGCCAGCAACCGCTGCGCGTAGGCGAGATCCGGGTGCTCGGGTGCGTCGTGTATCTCCGCGACCAGCCGGAAGCTTCCGTCCGGCAACGGCGCCACCACGAGCAGACCGGCCGAGGCGAAGTACAGCGCGACCTCGTCGACCGGTAGGCCGCCGTCCACCCGGACGTCGACCAGGCTGCACGAAATCTGCAGGGTGTTGCCCGGCATCCGGAGGCCTGCGAGTTCGCGGATCGTGCTGTTCATGCCGTCGGCGGCCACGACGTACCGGGCCTTGATCACGTCACCGCTGTCGAGCGTGACCTCGGCGCCGTCGGCGGTCTGGGTCAGGCCGGTCGCGGCATACGGACGGAGGACCGAGCCCCCGAGCTCCTCGAGCCGTTCGAGCAGCACCTGCTCGGTGACCGGCTGGGGGATCATCGTCACGAACGGGTACTCGGTCGGAAGGTCCGCGAAGCCGACCGGGATCAGCCGCCGGTCGCCGGCCCGGATCGCGAAGTCCTCGAGCTCCAGGCCGAGGTCGACGAGCCGCTTGGTGACGCCGAGCTGCTCGAGCACCTCCAGCGTCCGCGGGTGGATCACGCAGGCCCGCGAGGTGTTCGCCCCCGCGGCCTGCTGGTCGACCACCACCACGTCGTGCCCGTGCAGCCGCAGCCCGACCGCCACCGCAAGCCCGACCGGACCCGCACCCACCACCACAACCTCTGCCTGCTCCGGAATCATCGTCGCTCCTCTTGTCAACGCCTGTTGACTTTTAAGTTAGGGCGGCCGGCTCGAAAAGTCAACAAGTGTTGGCATATGCTCTGGGGATGGCGGAAAAGAAGTCCGATCGGACCCGGGCGGCGATCCTCGCGGCGGCGCGGGAGCGGTTCGGCGCGGACGGGTACGAGCGGGCGACGATCCGGGCGATCGCGGCGGACGCGGCGATCGACCCGGCGATGGTGATGCGGTACTACGGCAGCAAGGAGAAGCTGTTCGCGGCGGCAGCGGAGTTCGACGTACGGCTACCGGATCTGAGCGGCGTACCGCGCGAGCAGGCGGGTGAGGTCCTGGTCCGGCACCTGATCGAGCGGTGGGAGGAGGACGACACACTCCGCGTACTGCTCCGGACGGCCGTGACCAACGAGAGCGCCGCCGAGCGCATGCGGCAGGTGTTCATCGGGCAGCTCACGCCCGCGTTCGAGCGCGCCGCGGTGGACCAGCCGGCCGTGCGGGCAGGGCTGATCGCCACGCAGGCGCTCGGGTTCGCGCTGTGCCGCTACATCCTCGCGTTCGAGCCGATCGCGACCCTGTCCACAGACCGCGCGGTCGCATGGCTGGGCCCGACCATCACGCGTTACTTGACCGCGCCGGATCCCAGCCAGGTGTGAACAGCCGGCAGCGTCTCCGCCAGCGACGGCAGCTGCGGGTGCCACTTGAGCTCCCACTCGAGTGAGAGCGGGTAGTCGGTGCCGTCGAGCACTGTCAGCAGCTCGTCGATCGGGAAGTCGCCGGCGTCGATCGCGACCGGGCGGTAGTCCTGCCGCGAGTCCGCCTGCTTGAACTGGACCAACTCGAGCCACGGCCGCAGCAGGGCGTACGCCTCGGGCAGTGTCTCGCCGTGCGACCAGGTGTGCGACGTGTCCCAGAGCGCCTTCACGTTGTGGCCGGGGACGTTGGTGTCGAGCAGCGCACAGAATGCGGCGACCTGCCGAGCGGTCGAGTGCGAGTCGTGGGTCTCCAGCAGGATCGGGACGTCCTTCGGTGCGGTCGTCACACGATCGAGCGCGCGGATCTCACCGGCACTCGGGCCGTCCGGCGTACCGTCGGTGGGATCGTCGCCGGGGAAGACACGGACGCCGCGGGCGCCGAGGTCCGCGGCGAGTTCGAGGTGCTCCTCGAGCGGCTGCTCCTCGACCGCGCAGAGCTTCACGTAGCTGCTGACCGCGAAGATCTCCAGGCCGGCGTCCTCGATCCGGGTCCGCAGCTCACGGCGCTGCGTCGCCGACAGACCGGTGTTCGTGAACTCGTCCGGCGCGGCCCGCAGCTCCAGACCGGTGAAATTGTTGCCCTGGGCAAGCTCCAGGACGTCGTCGAGTGCAGCTCCGGGACAACCGAGGGTGGCGAATCCTAAGCGCATAAGACCTATCTGATCAGACCCAGCGGCCACGGCGGGGTTGGGTCCGCGGACTGGTCGGCTGCTCGGGCTCGGTCGGCTGCTGCTCGTACGAGTACGGCTGCTGGTGGTACTCGGTCTGCTCCGGCTCCGGCGAGTACTGCGACCCGTACGACTCGGTGGCGTAGTTGGGGCTGTAGGTCTCGTAGGACTCGGTGCTGGTGTACTCCGAGCCGCCGTTGCTGCTGTACGCGTCGTACTCGTAGTTGCTCGAGCTGTAGGACTCGGAGTTGTACGAGGACGAGTAGTCCGAGGTGTACGACGACTCCTGGCTCGAGTACCCGTCACCGGAGGAGTACGTCGGCTCCGGACCGTACGACGGCACCGGCGGGAGCGGCTTCGACGGGGTCAGGAAGTCGTCCTGCTCCTGGTAGCTCGGGGCCGGCGCCGGCTCGTAGTACCCGGACGAGGCGGACACGTGCGACGACGGCTGCGTGTGCTCGGACTGCCCGTAGACAGTGTGGTCCGAGTACGACGAGTACGTCTCTTCCTGGGGGGTGTGCGTCGAGTGGTTCGGCACCGCCGGCTGGATCGCCGACGGGCTGTCGACCGCGACCCGAGCGGCCCGGCGGCCGGCGCGCGCAACAGGCGCGGGCTCAGGCTCGGGTGCGGTCTGCGCCTCCACAGGGGAGGCCGTCGAGGTGAGGTAGTCGGACTCGTAGGAGTACGGCTCGGAGTAGCGCGCCGCCCACGGCTCCTCGGCTGGCTGCGGCTGGGGCTGCGGTTCCGGCTCGGGCTGGTAGGCGTACGGGTCGGGCTGCACCACGGTCATCGGGGTGGCTTCGTCACGCCAGCTGCTCGTCGTACCGAGCACGTCCGCGGTGAGCGAGCTCCGGTAGTCCTCCCAGCTCTGCTGCGGGGCCTCGTACGTCGTCTCCTCAACCGGCTTCTCGTCCCGCCAGGACTCGACCGGGCTGAACTGCTCGGTCGCGGGACCGGCCTCGTCGTCCTGCCAGCTCTGGGCGACCGGGGCGAACGGGCTCCACTTCGGCGGCTCGTCACCCGACGGACCGCCGGCGAACGCGGCCGGGGCGGCAGCACCGTCACCCGGGAAGCTCTGCGGCGCGAACGGGCTCTGTACGGGCGCCTGCTCGGCAGCCGGAGCGTACGGCGCGGGAGCCTGCGGGGCCGGGGCGTAAGGCGTGGGAGCCTGGGGAGCCGGCGCGTAGGCGGCCGGGGCTTGTGGGGCCGGCGTCGGGGCGAACGGGCTGCCCAGCTGCGGGGCGCCGGCCATCTCCAGCTGCGGCTCGCGGACCAGACCCAGCGCGGGCCCGGTGGCGATCGGCTCGGAGATCGCGGGCTGCTCGTCGGTGTCGTCGTTCGCGTACGACGGCACCTGCGTGACCTCGTACGACGGGACGGCGCTGAGCTTCGGGCCCTGGTCCCACCACGGCACCCACTGGCGCGTGGTCTGCATGTGGTTGATCTTGCGGATCACCATCGTCGCGGCGACCGCGGAGACCACCGTCAGCACGAGGGACGCCGTACCGGCCAGGGCGATACCGCGCAGCGAGCCGACTGTGGCTTCCATCCACATCAGGAACCGGCGAACCACCACGTCGAACGCGAGAGCGCCGATCCAGGCGACCCACCACACGGAGGTGAGGGTCGGCGTCCTGAACCGGCGCAGGTCGTCGCTGTACACGGGGGTCTTCGGGTCGCTGGCGAGCCAGACGTCGTCGACGATCTGCTTCGGGTACCAGAGGTTCGGACCGGGGCAGAACCAGCTCGCCAGCACCCAGCCGTGGCTGCGGCGGTGGTCGGCCTGGCAGAACACCTCGGAGTTGACCCGGGCCCGCCAGAGCCAGATGACGAAGACGACCGCGGCGGCGACCGAGATGATCACGTTCGGGATCGCGGTGACCTTGGCGATCGCGTCGGCGCGGTTCAGATCCGCGTCGTCGACGTTCGGCATCCCGCCGAGGTAGCGGTGCACAACGGAGTACGTGTTCCAGTCGGACCAGGTGGACAACAGGTGGGTGATCGTCGACGCCCCGAGCAGTCCGATGGCGATCTTTCCGACCGTCCCGACCTGCTGGAACTCCTCAGCCGCGTGCGGCTGCCACTCTTCCTGTTCCTCGACAGCAGTCATCAATGCCTGCGGGTGGCTCACGTCTCGCGTCCCTCGCGTTGCTGGAACTCCGTCGTCTGTCCGGCGTCTCTGCCTGGCCCTGCCCCCGCGTGACCGAGCCACATTGATACCACGAAGTAGGTATGCCAGGGCAGTCGGCCCCAGCACGGAGGGTGTCGACTTAACGTGTTCTTTTCGTACGCCCATCACCAGTGGTAACGAGGGAGACGACGGCGCGTGACGGTTTGGTTTACCGCGCAGGTGGTTGGAAGCCGCTCTGCGGTGTCCCGACCGCCCACCACGGCACCCACGGACGCATGCTCTGAAGCTCGTCGATCCGCTGGATCAGGATGACTGCGAGCACGGCCGCGCCGGTGGTGAACAGCGCCGAGACGGAGGACAGTATGACGTTCGTCCGCAGGTCTCCCAGCTGCGACGCGCCGACGAGAACGCCTCTTTGCACGATGTTCCCGGTGACCAGGCCGGCCACCCAGGTCAGCCACCAGGCCCAGACCAGGTGCGTACCCGGAACGTCCTTGAGGACCGGGGTCAGCGGATCGGTCCGCGGATCGCTGGCCGCGACGATGTCGTCGACGACCTGCTTCGGGTACCAGAGGTTCACCACCGGAACCAGCCAGCACCCGAACACCCAGCCGCGGGTGAACCGGTGCTCGCCGCGGCAGAACATCTCCGCGTTCCACCGGACCCGCCACAACCAGACGATGAACACGACCGCCGCCCCGAGCAGCGCCAGCGCGGCGACGATCCCCAGCGATCCGGAGATCAGGTCCGCCTCGGCCAGTTTGTCCGGGTCCTCGCCGTACACCTTGCGGGTCCGGTACAGGTTCCAGTCCGACCACGCGGTCGACCACGTGGTGACGGTGACCAGTCCGATCAGAACAGAGGCTGCGATCCCCATTGCCCGCTCGGAACTGAACCATCGGTTCAGCGGCACCTCGCTCGGCATGGATCAGGCATAGCACAACAGGGCGTGACCGGGCGAGAACATCACGTCGCGGCCGCTCCGTGGCGCATTCCTGCCAGAAAGTGTCGGTGCGGGCGGGGAGGATGAGCGTATGGATTGGTCCGTGGTCGACTCGCCGATCGGCGACCTCACGCTCGCGGTCGACGAGACCGGGCTCTGCCGGCTGCACTTCGGGGCGACCGACCGGCCGCTCGGCAGCCATCCGCTGCTGACCGAGACCGCCGAGCAACTGAAGGCGTACTTCGCCGGCGAGCTCCAGGACTTCACGCTGCCGCTCTCGGTCCGTAGCGGCTCCGATTTCGAGCGCGCGGTCTGGACCCAGCTCACCCGGATCCCGTACGGCGAGATGCAGACGTACGGCGATGTCGCCAAGATCGTCGGCGACGCCGGAGCTGCCCGCGCGGTCGGCACGGCGTGCAACCGGAACCCGATCGCGATCGTCGTGCCCTGCCACCGGGTGGTCGGCGCCGGCGGCAAGATGGTCGGCTTCGGCGGCGGGATCCCGACCAAGCGGCACCTGCTCGAACTCGAGGCCCGGGTGACCCTCGAGACCCTGTGGACCTGACCGTCCGGGCAGACCTGACGAAGATCTGACACTCGGCAGGGCCGGATCGGGGCGCGGTGACCAGCCCGGGGCACTAACGTTTGAAGCGAGTGATTCAGAGTTGTTAAGGCGTCCTCCCACCTGCCTTGGAAGACACATAAATGAACAAAGCCCGCACCACCGACCACCACCACCCCGACCTCAGTGCGTTGATGAACAAGAGCGCCGAGGAATGGTCTGCCCCCGAGATCCAGGACGCCGCCCGCGCGGCGCTCAAGATGCACGCTCCGGACCGCGAGCCGTTGACCTGGACCAAGCGGCTCAAGGTCGTCCCCTGGCTGCACCGCAACGACGCGGTCTGCCTGAGCTGCGGCGGCACCTACCCGTGCATCACGCACCGGTACGCCACCCAACTGCTGTCCGCAGGCCGCTACACGATCGCGAAGTCCGACGACCCGGAGCCCCAGGTCAACTGACGTCGTTCGCGCAAGGCGACGTCCGGACAGACGAAGGTCCCGAACCCCAGCCGGGGTTCGGGACCTTCGCCGTTGCGGTGGTGTCAGGAGTCGCTGGGCTTGGACTCTCCCGAGCCCGTCGACTTCCTGGTCGTGGTCCTCTTGGTGGCGCCGTTCGAGGCGGCCTTCACCTCGTCCTTGGCCGCTTCCGGCTTGGCCTCCGCCTTCGGCGCCTCGGCCTTCGAACCCTCGGCCTTCGAACCCTCGGCCTTCGAACCCTCGGCCTTGGAACCGTCGGTCTTCGGGCCGTCGGTCTTCGGGCCGTCCGGCTTCGCGTTGTCGGTCTTCGCGGTGTCGGCCCCCGGCTTGGCGTCGGTCTTGCCGTTGGACGACGGGGTGTCGGTCGGGCGCGACGACGTACCCGCCGGGGCGGAGCTGTAGTCGCGACCGCTGGTCGGGGTGGACTGCCAGGCCGGCTCCGGCGGCGTCAGCAGCTTCTTCACCGCTGCCGCGGCCAGTGCGCCGAGGCCCAGGAACAGCACCACGTTGCGGAGCTTGTGGCTCTTCTTCGGCACGTCGAGCTCACCCTTCAGCGCGGCCTTGGTGGCCTTGCCCCGGCGGGCGGTCTCCTCGACGACCGGTTCGGCGGCGGCTGCCAGGGTCGCCAGCGCGGCGGTCACCTTCGGCAGTACGTCGTCGTTCAGTCGCTCGCGGGCCTTCTCGGCCGCGTGCTCGGTGGCCGGACCGACCTTGGCGAGTGCGTCGTCGAGCACCGGACCGGCCTTCTCCACCGCCTGGTGAGCCAGGTGCGCGCCCCGCTCGACAGCCTTCTCGGCGTACGGCGACACCTTCTCCCGTGCGGTGCCCACAGCCGGCCCGAGGTGGTCGCGGACCTGGCCGACGGCCGGTCCGAACTTCTCCGACGCCGACTCGGCGAGTGGCCTGACCCGGTCCTTGGCGACCTCGACCCGGCCCTTGGACTTCCTCAAACCCACGGTTCCCTCCTCGGTGCCGCCCGCCCCGCGGACAGCTCTCCCGCCCATCGGCGACATGGGCTCTTTTCGGTGACGACTCTGGACAAACCCGGCTTCATCTGCATCGTACGTCGTTCCCAGCCGATTACCCGGTGCCCCCACCGCACTCTCCGTACACATCCGCGTCGATGCCGGGGTTCTTGGAGTGACATGACAGGATCGAGCTTGTCAGTGTTGTATTCCGACTAGGAGTGACTCCCGTGGCCGAAGAGCTGTACGCGACCCTGCAGACGAACAAGGGCGACGTCGTCATCAGGTTGTTCCCGAACCACGCGCCGAAAACGGTGGAAAACTTCGTCGGCCTGGCCGAGGGCACCAAGGAGTGGACCGACACCGAGACCGGGCAGCCGGTCAAGCGGCCGTTCTACGACGGTCTCGGCTTCCACCGGGTGATCGACGGGTTCATGATCCAGGGCGGTTGCCCGCTCGGCACCGGCACCGGCACCCCCGGGTACCAGTTCGACGACGAGATCCACCCGGAGCTCCAGTTCGACCGTCCGTACCTGCTCGCGATGGCGAACGCCGGCATCCAGTTCGGCCACGGCACCAACGGTTCGCAGTTCTTCGTGACCGTGGTCCCGACGCCGCACCTGAACCGCAAGCACACGATCTTCGGTGAGGTCGTCGACGACGACTCGAAGAAGGTCGTGGACGCGATCGCCACCGCGGACACCGCGCCCGGCGACCGCCCGCTCGAGCCGATCGTGATCAACAAGGTCGTCGTCGAGCGCAAGAACGCCTGATTTTCGGGGCGGGGCCGGGTCGCACCCGGTCCCGCTCTTCCAGGGAGGGACCCAACCCGCGTGACCGAGACCGTCTGCTACCGGCACCCGGATCGGCCCGCCGGGGTGCGCTGCCAGCGCTGCGACCGGCCGATCTGCCCGGACTGTATGAACAGCGCCGCCGTCGGCTTCCAATGCCCGAACTGCTTCAACGAGGGCGTCCGCTCGATCCCGAAGACCCGGACCTCACTCGGCGGCATCCAGCGCGCCGGCAGCCAGCAGGTCGTCACCTACACGCTGCTCGCGCTGAACGTGTTCGTCTTCATCGCGGTCCGCGCCGGTAGTCCCCAGCTCCTCAGCGACCTGGTGATGGTCCCGGTGCTGACCGAGAGCGAGCCGTGGCGACTGCTCACGTCGGCGTTCACGCACGTGCAGATCTTCCACATCTTCTCGAACCTGTTCATGCTCTGGCAGCTCGGTCCGCCACTGGAACAGATGCTCGGCCGGCTCCGCTTCACGATCCTCTACCTGCTGTCCGCCCTGGGCGGCAGCGTCGCGGTCTGGTTCCTGTCGTCCCCCGGCGGCGCGACCCTCGGCGCGTCCGGAGCGGTCCTCGGCCTGGTCGGCGCCCTCCTCGTGATCAGCCGCGCCCGCGGCTTGGACATCACCTGGATCATCATGTACGTCGCCGTCACCGCCTTCCTGTCCTTCGCCATCCCCAACGTCTCCTGGCAAGGCCACCTCGGCGGCTTCGTCGTCGGCGCCGCAGTCGCCTGGATCTACCTCCGGCTCTCGGACAACCGCCGCCACAAACAGTCGGCCTAAATCGTTCGTCTTGTGGGTCGTTGGGGCTGAGGATGAGGGCGATGACTACTACTTCTTCCCCCCGCGCGGTTCGGTTTGTCGAGATGACCGGTGGCTCGATGAGCGCGTTGCTGGCTGACGACCGGGCCGCGGCGCAGGCCGAGCTTGGGTTTGTGCTCGGTGATGAGTTCCTTACTGACCGGGCCAAGTGGCTGTGGCAGTACCGGCTGGATCAGCTGGCGCGGGATCCCAGTGCCTTCGGGTGGCTCGTCAAGCTCGTGGTGGCCGATGGGATCGTGGTCGGGTACGCCGGTTTCCACGGTCCGCCCGACGAGAACGGCATGGTGGAGATCGGGTACACCGTCGACCCGCCGTTCCGGCGTCAGGGTTTCGCAAAGGCGATCGTCGCCGCGCTCCTCGAGCGTGCGGCGGCCGAACCCGACGTACGGACCGTCCGGGCCACGATCAGCCCCACCAACGAGGCGTCGCTGGCCACCATCGCCGGGTTCGGCTTCGTGGCGAACGGCGAGCAGTGGGATGACGAGGACGGCTTGGAGCTGATCTTCGACCGCCCCAGCCGCTGAGGCAATGCAACCGGATCGACTCGCCAGGACTCGTGCAGGCAAAGGGTCCGATCTGGGGAGTGGTGATGGCTGACGGCGACACAGTGCGCGAGCTGTACGAGGGGTGTTACCGGCGGCTGGTCGGGCAACTGTTCGCGATCTGCGGGAACCTGGGCGAGGCCGAGGACGCCGTCCAGGAGGCGTTCGTCCGGGCGATCGAGAAACCTCGACGGCTCGCCCAGCTCGACAGCCCGGAGGCGTGGCTGCGCACAGTCGCGCTGAACGTCGTCCGCCGGCGCTACCGCCGCGCGACCCGATCCCACGGGTTGTTCTCCCGAGCAGGTGTCCCCGAGACCACGCTGCCCGGGCTGTCCGCGGACCGGGTCGCGCTGGTCAAGGCCCTGCGACAGCTCCCGTACGAGCAGCGCGAGGCGATCGTGCTGCACCACATCGTCGACCTGCCGGTGCGGGACATCGCCGTACAGCTAGGTGTTCCGGAGGGGACGGTCAAGGCTCGCCTCTCCCGTGGCAGGTCCCGCTTGGCCCCGCTGGTCCACGAGTTCGCCGACGACGCCGAGGAGGTCAACCATGTCTGAACTGAAAGAGCTGTCATGGGACGCGCAAGAGTCCGTTCAGCCACTGCCCTTCGAGGATCTGGAGCGCCGTGGTCTCCGCCGTCGCCACCGTCGGCAAGCGCTGACCGGCGCCGGGGTCGTCGCGGCGGTGGCCGTCGCGGTACTGGCGGCCGTTCTGCCGCTCGGGAACGTGACCGGTACCGAGAAGCCGCCGGCCGCGTCGATCCCGGTCGACCAGGCGGCCGAGAAGCTGGTGCACGACAAGAAGTCGGGCGGCGCCGGCATCGCGTTCGGTACGCCGACGCGATGGGCCTCGGTGTGGTCGTCGCCGCAGCCGGGATACACCTGGAACTACGCCGCGGTGCTGAGCCGCGACGGAGTCCGGACCACCGCGCCGGTGCGCAAGAACCAGTACGTCGTACTTCGGGCCGGTGACGAGGCGCTGGCCGTGTCGATGCCGACCAGCATGAAGGGCACCGACCCGACCTGGGCCCAGTCCGTGATGGTCCGGCTGACGGATCAGGGCCGGATCGAGAAGAAGTTGCGGTGGGCTCCTCCGACCAGCGAGTTCGGTGCAGGCGACGTACTGCTTGCCTACGGCACCCTCCGGGCGCTGAATCTGGAGACCGGCGTTCTGCGGGAGGTAAAGGTCCCCGGGATCGACAACGCGTACGAGCCCTACCTCGACACCACCGGACGCTGGTGGCTGGTCGGCGCCAAGAACAGTGGTCTCGGCAACATCTACTGGACCGATGACCACGGCAAGACCTGGGAACACTCCCTCATCGGCGAAGGCAGCACGGGCGGCCGACTGGCAGTCAGCCCCAACGGCAAGACGATGGTGCTGATCCCCAGCGGCAAGCCGGGCGTGCGGCGCGACCCGGTGCCGGTGCGGTTGTCGACCGACCGGGGCGAACACTGGACGACGGTCGCCAGCCGGAACCCGCCGTACCTCTCGTCGCCCGTTGCCTTCGACAACGGCACCGGGCTCGCGCTCTATCAGGGCAAGAAGCGCGAACTGCTCCGGCCCGGCGCCGGGACGCCGTTCACCCCGCCGGTCGACCTGGGCGGGCTGACAGCGGTCGGCGACTTCGTCTACAGCATGCAGTACAACGGCGACCAGGCCATGACCAGCACCGATCACGGCAAGACCTGGAAGTACTTCACGCCTCGCTAGTTGCAAGCGGCCTAGGCCACAAAATCTGCTCAGTTGGATAAAAGCTGGTGACAACCGGGGTGGCGGACTCGTCTAATCAAGTGACGTCCCGACGGGGGACCGACTGGTTAGGACATCGTCATGAGCCCACGCGCAGTGGACAAACGAGCCCGCCCCGGCAACGAACATCAGGTCGTACGACCCGCCGCACCGGAATCGCCGAGCGCGGTCACCGCCTTGCAGACCACCAACCGCATCTCCCAGCAGAAGCAGCAGCAGGCCAAGGCCTCCTGACACGGCTGGTCAGCGCAGGATCAGGCAGCTGTCGCCGAACTCGTGCCACAGGTAGCGGTGCTCGACGGCGGCGTCGTAGGCGCGTTGGACCTGGTCGGGGCCGGCCACCGACTCGAGGAGCAGCAGGTGTGAAGCCTCGGGTGCGTGCCAGCCGGTGATCAGGCCGTCGACGACGTACGGCGGGCGTTCCGGGCCGAGGATGAGGTCGGTCCACCCGTGCGCTGGGGCGACTGTGCCATCATGAGTCGTGGCTGATTCGATGGCGCGTACGGCGGTGGTGCCGACTGCGATGACGCGGCCGCCGTTGGCCTTGACCCAGTTGACGAGGCGAGCCGTGTGGGCGGGTACGTCGTACCGCTCCGGCTGAGGTGGCTCGTGGCTCTCCAGCGAGGACACGCCGCAGTGCAGCAGGATCGGTGCGATCAGTACGCCCTGCGACGCCAGGTGGCTCACCAGTTCGAAGCTGAACGGTCTGGCGGCGCTCGGCATCTCCGCACTGCCCGGGTCGCGGGCGAAGACGGTCTGGTACGACGCCAACGGCCAGCGCTTGCCGACGTAGTTGTAGGTGATCGGCCGACCGTACTGCTGCAGGTACCCGAGCACATCGACCACCGGCGGCTGAGCGATCCACAGGCGATTCGAGCCCTGGTACGGCGCCAGCAACGTCAGCGCGCCGCCAGGCAGCTCCACCCGGTCGCCCGCCGTACCGTGGAACATCGGTGCGCCGCCGTCGCGTAGCTCGACGACCCAGGTGCCGTCGTCAAGCGGTGTGGAGAAGTGCACGGTGTACGACGCGCTGTCGACCGCAGCGGGCAGCGTGGTGGACGTGTTCACCAGGAGCAGGTCGCCGGGCCGCAGGTGGTCACCGATGCGGTCGAAGCGGGTGTGTGTGACGGTCGACCCCTCCGCGACCAGCAGCTTCACGTGGTCCCGCGAGACGCCGCGGGCTTCCGGCGGTTCGCCGGCGTTCAGCGCCTCCGGCAGGTCGAACCTGGTGTGTGGGTGCACCGTCATGAGGCCACCGCAGGTGCGAACTCGGACGCTCGGTACCTGCCACTCTCCGGCCGGCTGTCCAGCAACTGCAGGAACGCCGGTACGACGGTTGCGGGCTCAGGCCGGTCAGAGATGTCCTCACCGGGGAAGGCGGCTTGGTGCATCGCAGTACGCAGATCACCCGGGTCAACGGCGTACACCGCCAGTGCTGGGTGCTCAGCGGCCAGGATCCGAGTCGCGTGGTCCAGCGCGGCCTTGGCGGAGCCGTAGCCACCCCAGGTCTCGTACGCTTCAACTGCGGCGTCTGAGCTGATATTGATCAGCACACCGGACGCTGTGGTGAGTGCGGGAAGCAAGGCCTGCGTCAGTGCGATCGGTGCGAGTACGTCGACCTCGTACACGCGACGGAGCTCGTCGAGGTCTGCTGTGGCCAGTGCTTGCAGCGGGCTCTGCCCGAGGTAGCTGGCGTTGTTGATCAGCAGGTCGAGCCGACCGAGCTCGGTGATCGCCTCCACCAGGTCGGCGCGGTGGTCAGGGTCGGTGACGTCGCCGGCCAGCGGTACGACGTCGGTGCGGTCAGCCAGTGCGTCGGCTGTGTCCTTGAGCGCTTCGGCGCCACGTGCATCGATCACGAGCGCCCAGCCGCGATCGGCCAGCCCGTGGGCGAGTGCGAGCCCGAGCCCGGCGGACGCGCCGGTGATGAGAGCGACAGGACGGTCGGACGGTTCAGGAGTCATGCCGCTACCGTCATACCTCAACCAAACTTGAAGTCAAGCGTTGCCAGCGGCATCCGTCGGGGTCAGGACTCGGGGAGCAGGATGCCGGGGTTCATGACGTTGTCCGGGTCGAGGGCGTGCTTGACGGCGCGGAGGCTTTCGACGGCCAGCGGGCCGATCTCGGTGGCGTAGGCGTCACGGTGGTCGGTGCCGACGCCGTGGTGGTGGGAGATCGTGCCGCCGGCGTCGGCGATCGCCTGGTTGGCGGCGCGTTTCGCGGTCCGCCACTGCTCGATCGGATCGTCGGACTGCGCGCAGATCACCGTGAAGTAGAGCGACGCGCCGGTCTCGTACACATGGGAGATGTGGCAGAGCACCAGCGGCGGCGTGGTGCCCAACGCGCCGACGAGCGCTTCGGTGACGGCCGTCTTCAGCGCCGGGATGCGCGACCAGAACGCGGCCGTCTCGAGCGTCTCGACGAGCGCGCCCTCGTCGAGCAGGGGATCGCGGAGGTACGGCGCCCGGTAGCGGCCGACCCGCCACGTCTCACCGGGGTCCGCGCCGAGGTTCTTCCCGCCGGCGGCCGTCAGCACGTCCGCGGTCGCCTGGTTGTACGGGCCGTCGAAGCCGATGATCGCGAGTACACCGCCGGATCCGCCGCCGAGCACATCCGGATCGGCGAGGTTCACCGCGGTCTCGACCTCGTCCGACAGCCGGAGCACCGTCGGCAACGGGCCGTCCTGCGCGAGTCGTCGTACGGCGGCCAGCCCGGTGTCGAAGCTCTCGAACCGCCAGCCTTCGAAGTGCCGCTCGGTCGGTCGCGGGCGGATCCGTACGACGACCGAGGTGATGATCCCGAACGCACCCTCGGACCCGAGCACGAGCTGGCGCAGGTCCGGGCCGGCCGCGGACATCGGGGCACGTCCGGCCTCGATCGTGCCGCGCGGAGTCGCGAGCGTCAGGCCCACCACCATCTGGTCGAACCGGCCGTACCCGGCGGACGACTGGCCGCTCGACCGCGCTGCCGCGTACCCGCCGATCGACGCGCCCTCGTAGGACTGCGGGAAGTGGCCCAGGGTGTAGCCGCGCTCGGCGAGCAAGGCCTCGGCCGCCGGACCGCGAACGCCGGCCTGCAGCGTGGCCGTTCGCGAGACCTCATCCAGCTCGACCATTTGGTCCAGCCTGCGGAGGTCGAGCGTCACGAACCGGCGCGACGGCGCGAGGCCGCCGACAACCGACGTACCGCCGGAGTACGGGACTACGGCAAGCCCGGCGGCAGCGCAGCCGGAGAGGATCGCTTGTACTTCGTCGTGTGAGGCGGGGTAGACGACTGCATCCGGCAGGTCGGAGGTGTCGCCGACGCGGAAGCGGAGCAGGTCTGTCGTCGAGTATCCACGGGTGTGTGACCAGCGCGAGTCCAGGTCAGAGGCCACGTGCTCGTCTCCTACGACCTGGCCGAGGAACGACAGTTGGGCCTCGGTGAGGCCGGGTCGGTCGGTCGGCGCGACGGGCTCGGCGGCGGTTCGCCGTACGCCCAGGTGTTTGAGGGCGTCTCGGGCTGCCGACGGCAGATCCACCGGGTGGTCGGGGTCGCCCCAGCGGCCGGGCGTGAGTTGCACCACCGGGAGGTCGGATTCGTTGGTCACTGGCTCCCCTTGGGTGGTCCGGCGAGGTAGCGTCGATGGGAGGTGGAACCCCCTGGCCTCCACCTCCCATCGACAGTTCCAGGATGGCAAGGTCGCTGATACACTCTGACGTGTGATGTCTCAGCGTAGCAGCGAATCGGAGCAGGAAACCAGCACGCGTCCCACGCCGGCGAATGCGATCGGCGAGGAGCGGATCCTGGACGCGGCGTACGAGTTGCTGCTCGCGATCGGGATGCGCCGGATGACGATGGCCGATATCGCCCGGCATGCCGAGGTCTCCCGCGCGACCCTCTACCGGCGCTGGCCGAACGTGCAGGCCGTGGTCGCCGCGTTGATGACCCGGGAGTGGACGATCGCGCTGGTGTCCGCGTTCCAGCCGGATGCCGTGGACGGCCGGGCCCGCCTGGTCGAGGGTGTCGTCGAGGTGGTCGCGAAGACCCGGGTGCACCCGTTGATGCGGAAGATCATCGAGCTCGACCCCGAGTTCCTCACGCCATACCTTCTGGAGCGCCGCGGCAGCAGCACCGTCGCGCACCTCGCGCTGGTCGAGGAAGGTATCCGCCAGGGCCAGGCCGACGCCTCGATCCGCGAAGGCGACCCGGTGTGGCTGGCGCGGCAGATCATCCTGGTCTCGCTCGCCTCGGCGGTGTCGGGCCCGGTGATGGCGGAGAAGGACGAGTACCCGAAGCTCGACGAGGAGCTGCGGGTGATGCTCACCAGGTATCTGACGCCATGATCAGCGTGGGCAACGCGAGTCTCAACGCAGTACGGCGTACTCGGGAGCTCAACGCGCTGAGTGCGGTCGACGTGCTCGTTGTCGGCGGCGGGGTCACCGGCGTCGGCGTGGCGCTGGACGCGGCCGCGCGCGGACTGACCGTTGCCCTGGTGGAGAAGCACGATCTGGCCTTCGGGACCAGCCGGTGGAGCTCCAAGCTCGTGCACGGCGGCCTGCGGTACCTGGCGTCCGGGCACGTCGGGATCGCGTACGAGAGCGCCGTCGAGCGCGGCATCCTGATGAAGACCACCGCGCCGCATCTGGTGCACCCGATCCCGCAGATCGCGCCGTGGTTGCCACAGGCAAGGTTCGTGCAGGCGGCACTGTTGCGGTCGGCCTTCCTCGGTGGCGATGTACTGCGCACGTTCGCGCGGACCAGCGACGACTACCTGCCGCACTCGCGCCGGGTGAGCTCGGCCGAGATCCTGCGGTACGCGCCGACGCTCAAGCCCGAGGGGATGCGCGGCGGTTTCCTGACCTGGGACGGGCAGTTGTACGACGACGCGCGCCTGGTCGTCGCGATCGCCCGGACCGCGGCGCAGTACGGCGCTCGCATCCTGACCCACGTCGCCGCCACGGACGTCACCGGCCGCGGGGCCGTCCTGGTCGACCAGCTGACCGGGGACCGGCGGTCGGTGGACGCGCGGGTGGTGATCAACGCGGCCGGGATCTGGGCGGATCAGGTTGCCTCCGGCATCAAGCTCCGGCCGAGCCGCGGCACCCACTTGGTGCTGCCGCAGTCCGTGTTCGGCGGGCTCTCCGCCGTGCTGACGGTGCCGGTGCCGGGGGAGCTGCGCCGGGTGGTGATGGCGATCCCGGCGCCCGACGACCGGGTGTACGTCGGTCTCACCGACGAGGAGGCGCCCGGCCCGGTGAGCGACGTACCGCACGCGACCGAGGCGGAGATCGACTTCCTGCTGAACACGATCAGCGCCGCGGTGCAGCAGCCCGTGACCCGCGCGGACCTGCTCGGCACGTACGCCGGGCTCCGGCCGCTCCTGGATACAGGCCACCACAACGGCGAGGACAAGACCGCGGACATCTCCCGGCGGCACGCGGTGATCACCAGCCCGGACGGCGTGGTGACGATCGTCGGCGGCAAGCTCACGACCTACCGCCGGATGGCGCAGGACGCCCTCGACAAGGCGCTCGCGCAGTCGACGCTCGAGGTACGGCGGTCCTGCGAGACGCACCGGATCCCGCTCGTGGGTGCGGCCGATCGCGTCCACCTGGCCGCGGTCCGGGCGCCGGCGCGGTTCGTCCAGCGGTACGGCGTGGAGGCGCCGCAGGTGATCGCCGGTCCGCCCGAGCTGCAGGATCCGATCGCGCCGGGGCTGCGGACGACGTACGCCGAGGTGCGGTTCGCCGTCCGGCACGAGGGAGCGCTGACCGAGGACGACGTACTGGATCGGCGAACGCGGATCGGCCTGTCGGCGGCGGATCGGGAGCTCGCGCTGCCCGCGGTCCGGGAGGCTTTCGCGGCGGTGTGAGTCCGGTCTTGGGTTAACTTGGCTGCGGGGAGGTAGAAGGTGACGCAGCCGTACCAAGGACCGGGGCCGTATCAGGGGCCCGGGCCGTACCAGCCGATGCCGTATCAGCCGATGCCGGTGGTGCCGCAGTACCGGCCGTTGCGGGCGCTCGCGATCGTCAGCATCTCGCTGATGGGGGTGACCGCGCTCGGTGCCGTGATCCAGTGCGTGCTGCTCTGGCGGTCGTACAGCGAGGTCAAGCGGTTCGTGTACGGCCTGCTCTCCGACGAGGAGATCCAGCGCGGCGTCGAGTCGATCGCCGGCTCCGGCCCGCTGCTCAACCTGATCACCTACCTGCTGATCGGGACCGGGATCGCGTACCTGATCTGGCTGTGGCGCGCCCGCGACAACGTCGACTTCCTGTATTCGCCGTTCGCCCCGAACCCGACCGTCCCGACCCACGGCGCGCACCGCCGGGCGCCCGGATGGGTCGTCGGCGCGTGGATCTGCCCGATCGTGCAGTTCTGGTACCCGCTGCAGGTCGTCGAGGACGTCGCCCGCGCCAGCGAGCCGCCCGATCAACCCGGGATCGCGCACTCCGGCCGGTTCCGTGCCTTGCTGTACACGTGGTGGGTGGCCTGGTGCGGTTTCTGGGTCATCATCGTCGGCGGCGGATCGGCCGCGGTGATCGGGTTCGTGATCTGGATCGTCCGGCTGGTCGAGGTGGCGGACACCGACCCGGAGGGGTACGTCGACATCTACGACCTGCAGGACTACATGGTCCGGGTCGCGCTGGCCGTCGACATCGGGTTCACGGTCGCGACGGTCCTGCTCGTCGTCGCGGCGGTCACGTCGGCACTCCTGATGCTCCAGGTCGGCCACTGGCAGCAGTCACGGCTCGCTCCGCCGCCGCGGGTCCAGGACTTCGTGCAGCCGCCGCCCCAGCCACCGCAGTACGCCCCGCGCCCGCAGCACCCCGGCCCGGGCTTCCCGACCTACGGACCCTGAAGCAGTACGACGCTCGCATCGTCGTACTGCTTCCGGTTGGTAGTGGTCACGGCGTCGTGTTCCCGCACCAGCTCGATCAGCCGTCGCGGCCCCGCGGTCGTGAGTACGTCGAGCAGCTCCTCCCACGAGTGCCCGTAGCGTTCGGCGAAGCGGGACGCGCCGTCGGAGAGGATCGCGATCACGTCGATGTCGGCGCGGTCCGTGGTGCCGACGACGGCCTCGTACGCCGCTTTCGGGTCGGTGCTCGCGACCCAGAACCCGCCCGGCTGGTTGCGCGACCTGCGGGTGGCCTCGCGGCTTCGGTCCGGGAGCTCAGCGATCCGGTCGTCGCTGTGGACGGTGATCTGTCCGGCGGGCGAGCGCATGACGACCGGCGAGTCGGCCAGGACGAGATGCTCCACACGATCCGGGTGCAGCCGAATCATCGAGACCGTGGACGACGGGCTGTCGGGATTGCTGACGTCGCAGGTGTCCGCATGGCTGGCGCGCACCGCGGCGATCGTCTCCGCGAGCAGGTCCGTCAGCGGCTCGGCCGACTGAGCGAGGAGCGGCGGTGCGAGCTGGACAGCGAGCCGCTTCACCAGCCAGGCGACATCGTGCAGACAGCCCGAGTCGACACCTGGCGGAGCGCTCGCGCCGTCCAGCACGACGGCGAAGTCAGGTCCGGTCAGGACGAGGTCCTCGTTGAAGGCGGTGGGCGGCCGCCGATCCGGCGCTACCTCACTGATCGCTCGGGTTTCCACAGGGATAGTCTGCCCAGCTGTCGGCCAGGGACTGCTCGAGGGCGATCTTGGGGGACCAGCCGAGCGCGTCCCCGATCAGGGTGGTGTCGGCCTGCTGCCACGGCGCGCCGAGTGCGGTCTCCTGCTCGGTGTCGTCGACGATCGTCGCCGGCTGACCGCTGAGCTCGAACAACTGCCCGGCGAGGTCCCGGGCGAGCGTCGCCCGGCCGGTCCCGATGTTCAGCACCGGCGGCAGCTTCCCGTCCGCGAGCGCGACCGCGAGCACGGCCTCGGCGACGTCCCGGACGTCGACGAAATCGCGCCAGACGTCCAGCGACCCGACCTCGATTAGCTGCCGGGACCGCAGATCCCGGATCACCCGCCCGGTCAGCGTGCTGTCCGGCGCTCCCGGCCCGATCACATCGAAGATCCGCAGTACGACGGCGTCGGCGCCGGCCCGCTGCGCCCGGAGGACGAGCTCCGATCCGGCGAGCTTCGTGATCCCGTACGGACCGAGCGGCCGCGGCGCGCTCTCCTCGGACAAGCTGGTGCCGTGCGGAGCCCCGCCGTACTCCGCCGCGGACCCGAGGTGCACGAAACGGGCATGCCCGGCGTGATCGCGGACCGAGGCGAGCAGGGCCTCGACGGCGATCACGTTCGCGCGGACCAGGTCGGCCGGCTCGCCGAACGTGGCGCCGACGGCGTTGACGATCACGGTCGGCTTGTACATCCCGATCTGGGTGTCCAGCGCGTACGGGTGCATCGCGGCCAGGTCGCAGCGCCGGTACGGCTCGCTCCGGGTCCGGCTCAGCCCGCGGTACTCGATACCGCGGTCGGCGAGCAGCGCGCAGATCCTGGCGCCGAGGAAACCTCCCGCGCCGAACACCATCACCCGCTCAGTTCCGGTCACCCCTCCATCGTGCGGCCGTTATTTGTCGGTCCGCCGTACGTTCTCCGTCGTCAGCATCACAGTGTCGGTACGGCGTGACACTGTGGGGGCCATGGCAGATCGAGTGGGCGGGCGTCCGGCGGCGCAGACCGAGTCGACGATCCGGGACTGGGACGACCAGGACCCGTCCGGGCAGACGTACCGGCGGGTGCTGTTCGTGGACTCCGACCTGACCGAGGTGGAGAACCGCGGCGGGGTGTTCGAGGAGTGCACGTTCCGCGGGGTCCGGTTCAACGCGTCGACGCACACCGACGCCGCGTTCGTGAACTGTACGTTCGTCCGGTGTTCGCTGTTCGACACGACGTTCACGCGGTGCAAGCTGGTCGGTAGCCTGTTCGACGACTGCGCCCACAGCCTGATGAAGGTGGCCGGCGGCGACTGGTCGTTCACCGGGCTGCCCGGGGCGGATCTGAAGGGCGCCGAGTTCACCGGCGTGAAGATGCGCGAGGCGGACCTGACCGGTCTGCGGGCCCAGAAGGCCGTGCTGCGCGACCTCGACCTGTCGGGCGCGTTCCTGCACAAGGCCGATTTCACCGGCGCGGACCTGCGCGGTTCCGACCTCTCGACGCTCGATCCGCTGACCGTCACGCTCAAAGACGCCCGGATCGACGTCACCCAGGCGATGGTCGTCGCCGCGGCGCTCGGGCTCGACGTCAGGCCGTAACTCGGCGCTGTGGATATCCCCAGGTAGTCACGCGGTCATCCACGGTTCCATCCACAGCCTGTGGATAACTATCCGGATAACTGTGTATTCGTACTGTGATATCTCGCCGGGCGCCCGGCCTGCGCCAGGGTTCCGCGCCGATGCCGGCCCGGATGTCGAGGCCGCCGTACGACGAGCATCGCGGCGTGCTCGACCACTGCCGGGCTGACGACCAGGAAGCCGGGGCGGGCGACCAGGCTCCGGGTCAGTGTCTGGAGGCCGGCGGCCAGGCCGACTCCGCAGAACGCGCCGAGCGAGTTCGCGATCAGGTCGTGCAGCTGGCACGACCTGCCGAGTTGCGGCAGCAGCGCCTGCACCGCCTCGACCGCGGCCGACATCCCGATCCCGGCCGCGATGCCGTCGCCCGGACGGCCGCTGGCCAGCGTGAGCATGCCCGCGGCCGGCACGAACAGCACGACGTTGAGCAGACCCTGGAGCGACGTCAGCCCGCCGGTCGTGGTCAAGTGCGTCCCGCATTCGCCGATCTGGCCGAGGCGATGCGTCGTCGGACTGAGCGTCGCCGCGATCACCAGCGCGAACGCGGCCGGCAAGCAGAACGCGGCCAGCCGGGGGACCAGGTCACCCGGACGGCGAAACGACGAGAGGGCGACCGGCAGGGTCATGCCGGTCAGCACGAGCCAGGTGTCCAGCAGGTGTGGGATTCCGCGATAAGTCTCGAGCACGTGTCCGGACCCTCCCGTGGTCGACCTGACTCGAACTCTTGTGGACTTCGTGTTCCTGAATCGACGATCATCCGCGCGCTCCCACTACCGCCAGCCTTGTCCGGACATCTGCACGCAGCCGCAAACCCGCCGTGACAGTCTGTGACAGTCCGTGTACAAACTGACACGGAAGAAAGGTGCGCAGGGCAACGATCTTGTGCCCAGTCCTAGACGCGGTAGTCGCTGTCCCGGCGGTCGGTGATGAACATGTTGCCGGGCGCGTGGGTGATCGCGTACGGCGGCCGGGAGGCCATCAGCGCGGCCTGGGGCGTCACGCCGCAGGCCCAGAACATCGGTACGTCGCCGGCGGCCGCGTCGACCGGATCGCCGAAGTCCGGTCGCGCGAGGTCGGCGATCCCCAACCCGCTCGGGTCCCCGATATGCACCGGCCCGCCATGAACGGCCGGCATCGCTCGGGTGATCCGTACGGCGTCGTCGACCCGGTCGGCCGGAATCTGCCGCATCGACACCACCAGCGGACCGTGCAGCCGCCCGGCGGGCTCGCACTCGCGGTCGGTCACGTACATCGCGACGTTCCGCCCCTGGTCGACGTGCCGCAGCGGGATCCCGTCGGCGGCCAGCGCGGTCTCGAACGTGAAGCTGCACCCGAGCGAGAACGCGACCAGGTCGTCCCGCCACAGCTCGGTCGCATCCGCCACCTCGGCCGCCAACTCGCCGTCCTGCCAGATCCGGTACTGCGGCAGGTCGGTCCGGAGGTCCGCGCCCCGGGCGAGCCGCGTCGTCGGGTCGCCCGGATCACTCACATCGAGCACCGGACAGGCCTGCGGGTTGCGCGTGCAGAAGAGCAACACGTCGTACGCCCAGTCCGCGGGGACCGCGATCAGGTTGGTCTGCGTGTAGCCGCCGGCCCATCCGGTGGTCGGCCCGCTGTAGTCGTCCCGGAACAGTGACCGGGCCTGGGCCGGACTGAGCATTGCGGTCGTCGTCATGAGACCCCCTCTCAGGTGATCTCACGATAGAGATTGTTGAACAATACGACAAGAGGTCAGATGACGATCTCGTGGATCCATTCGGCCGGTGCCTGAGTGTGCAGGCGCCAGTAGTGGTTCGCGATGTCGTCCGGGTCCCAGCCGCTGCCGGGGGACACGCCGCCGCTGACGGTGACACTCGCGGCATGGACACCCGCCGCGCCGTACTGCTGATCCAGAAGGGTGACGACCGCGCGGACGCCGGCCTTGCCGAGGGACAGGCTCGCGTAGTCGGGCTTCGGCAGCGGCATGCCGCCGGTGATCAGGAACGAGCCGCTGCCGCGCTCGGCCATCGCGGGCGCGAGATGCGCCGCGGTGGTGATCGCCCCGACGACGTTGACCGCCAACGCGTCGAGATGCTGCTGCGCGCTGAGGTCGCCGATCCGGTCCGGCTGGATCAGCGCCGCGTTGTAGACGACCGCATCAGGGACGCCGAACGCCTCGACGACCCGGTCGAGCGCCGCGCGGAGGCCGGCCTCGTCCGTCACATCGGCCGTGACCGGCAGTACGCCGGCACTCCCGAACTCCTCGGCCGCGGCCTTGACCGTCGCCTCAGAGCGCGCGATCAGGCCGGCGCTCATCCCCTCCCGGACGAACCGCCGCGCCACCGCGAGCCCGATTCCCGGACCTACTCCCACCACCACGACTCCAGACATGGCGGGAATCGTAAACCTTGCCCTTTGGGTCAAGATCAAACGGGACGGTGCCGGGCGACGGCAGCGGCGGACCGGTCGTCGCCGTCGGCGCGGAGACCGTCGATCACGCCGTCGACATCCGCGGCCGGGCGGTTCTGGCTGAGCTTGAACTTGGCCTCGATCCGCTTGATCGCGATCTCCACGCCGACGATCGCCCGCAGTTGCCCGGCGACGAACTTCGCCGGCGCGTCATCCACCGACCACGGCTCCGCGCGGCCGCTCTCGTGATGGTCCGAGAGGCGCCGTACGACGTTCTCGACCCAGACGGGATCGTCGTGCACGGTCATCGTTCCGTGCACGTGGGCGGTGATGTAGTTCCAGGTCGGGACGACGCGGCCGTGGTCGCGTTTCGAGGCGTACCAGGTCGGGGAGACGTACGCGTCCGGTCCGCGCATGATCACCAGCGCATCGCCGATCACGGGGAGGCGCCAGTGCTCGTTGTTCCGCGCCAGGTGCCCGAGCAGGACGTTCCGCTCGCGGTCGTGGACGAACGGCAGCATCGTGGCCGTCAGCCCGTCGGGCGTCATCGTGACCAGATCCGCCGCGCCGTGATGGGCCAGCAACTCCAGAACGGCCTCGTCATCAGGGGCGAAGTGCGCAGGAACGTACATGCTTTCAGTCTCCGCACGGACGCGGGCCCTCGACAGGTCCAATGCGTGCGGCTTTCGTCAGCCCACTTTCAGCGCGGCGGCCTGGTCGTAGTCGTCGTGCCAATCACCGGTCGGCGGCAGGATGACGCGCTCCACACCGGCTGCCTCGTACGCGGCGAGCTGTTCGAGCGGGTCGCCGTCGAGCTGGGGCGCGACCACGGTCGCCTTCAACTGCTTGCCGTCGGCAAGTTCGTTGATCCGCTCCAGGCTCGTCCGTACCTCGGCCGGCGACATCGCGATCGTCGCCCAGCCATCGGCGTACGCGGCCGCTCGCCGATGGGCGCGGACACCGTTCCCGGCCACGAAGATCGGCGGTACCGGCGACCCGGGCGCGATCGTCACGTCGAGGTCCGGCCCGAGCGTCGTGGGTTTGCCGGCGATGAGATCCGGGAGTACGGCGAGCGCCTCGTCCGTCAGCCGCCCGCGATCGGCGAACTCGACACCGGCCGCCCGCCAGCCGACGTCACCGTGCGCGGGGTTGCCGGTCCCGACACCGAGCACGAGCCGGTTGTTCGACAGCAGCTGCAGCGTGCTGATCTGCTTCGCCGCCCACGCGACCGGCCGCAACGCCAGCAGCATCACGTTGTACCCGACCGTGATCCGCTCGGTCACCGCGGCCGCGGTCGCCAGTACGACGGAACTGTCCAGCATCGGCGCACTCGCGACCAGATGATCCGTCGACCACACCGAGTCCAGCCCCACCTCCTCGGCGTACCGCGCACTCGCCCGTACATCTCCGAGAATCGTCTGCGCCGGATCCGGCGACGACGTCGGCAGAATGACCCCGATCTCAACCGTCATACCCCGCCCAACCTCCACCCCAGCAGACGTATTCCACCGACCCGAATCTCGCAGCCCGCAAGTCAGTGGCGCGGCAAGACCGTCGAGACGATCGAGGGAAGCTGCAGGTCGTCGATGCCGATACCGAGATCTCGCAGCAGCATGACGAGTTCGGAGTGCTGTTGCTGGGCTCGATCCTGCTCGCCCAGGGCCGCGTGGACCGCGGCGAGCCGGACAAGGTCATGGGCGAGCTCGAGTCGCACGCCCTCGTGCCGATGTCGCGACAGGGCTCGTTCGAGCAACGGTGCGGCCTCGGTGGCGCGCCCGCGGGCGAGCAGCACGTCGGCGCGCAGGCGCAGCTCCGCGTCCGTCGGCTCGGAGTCCGGTGCGCTCGGGCCGTACGGCGCCGAGCTGTCGTCGAGGATCCGCTCGGCGCGGTCGACGTCATCGGCTCGCAGCGCGATCGCCGCTCGGGTCTGGACGAGGTCGAGAAGGACGTTGCGGTCCTCCAAACTCTTGGCGAGCTGTTCGGCCTCCTCCAGCGCCCGCTCGGCCGCTGCCACGTCGCCGGTCAGCGCGAGGCAGCCGGCGTAGGTGATGAGCCAGATACTCAGTCGCCGGGACGGCCCGCGCACCCGTTCGGCCTGCACGTTCTCAGCGACCAGCGCCGCACCCCGGGCGGGATGTCCGGTGCGCGCCAGCATCATGCCGAGGTGTCCGTGTGCCAGGGCCAGGATCGTGTTGTCGTGGTGCGCCGTCGCGAGAGACGCGGCTTCTTCGAACCGGGCCGCCGCGTCCTCGAAGCGACCGAGCTCGCGCAGTGCGCAGCCGAACTGCACCAGCGCGCTCAGCTCCATCGACCCGGCCTTTAGCTCGCGCGCGACGGCGAGCTGCGACTGCGCCAGATCAACCAGCTCGGAGAACCGTCCGGCCTCGGCGGCGGTGTGGAACAACGACCGCAGGACGCCCCAGCGCAGCACCGGGTCCGAACAGTCGGCAGCCCGCCGCAGCAGACCCGCACGGACGTGCTCCTCGCCTCGGACCACCAGGTAGCCGTCCGAACGCAGTGCGAGCGCGGCCGCCAGGTCGACCTCCCCGGCGCGGCTCAGCGCGTGGACGAGGTCACGGATGCTGTCGATCTCGGCGTCGAACCAGGCCGCGGGCCGGTCTGCGGCGACGGTCACCCGACGAGGCGGGAGACCCGCCGGGACTGTCGCACCGTCCGGACCGGTCACCGGGCGCATGCCGTGACCGAGGCCGTCGTCGGCCTGCGAAGCCAGTCCCAACCACGCCATGGCGACGGCACGACGACAACTCGTGCCGGCGCTCGCGTCCTCCTCGCGGACAGCGCGCTCGCCGGCGAATGTCGCAACCAGGGGGTGCAGGGTGAACCGGAGCTGTCCCGCGGTATCACGACCGACCGGCTCGACGAGATGGACGTCGACGAGCTCGTCGAGCGCCCGCGAGCCCAGGGCGACGTCGTCCTCCAGCAGCACGCCGGCGAGCCACGCCGGCCAGGTCGTCACCGAGGCGGCGGCGACCCGTCGGAGCAGTCGCTGAGCGGGTTCGGACAGGTGCCCGTCGTACGACAGCGCGATGCTGGCCCGAACGTCGACGTCCCCGATCGCGAGCTCGTCCAGACGGATGTGCTCCTCGCTCAGATGGTCGACCACCTCGGACAGATCGACGACGCCGGACGCGAGCCGGGCCGCGACGACCATCACGGCGAGGGGTAGGCGCCCGCACAGCTGCACGGCGGACCGGGCGAGCCCAGGCGCCGGCTCGGCGACGTCCCGACCTGCGTGCAGCAGATCGACAGCGACCTCGGTCGACAGGGTCGGCACGTTTCGGCGGAGCACGTCGGCCATGCCGGCGAGCCGGTGACGTGAGGTGACGATCGCGGCCGAACGAGGCGACGGTGGGAGCAGGTCGCGAACCTGCCGTTCGTCGAGGGCGTCGTCCAGCACCACCAGCACGCGACGGTTGGCGATCGCGCTGCGATAGAGCGCCAGCCGCTCTTCACGTCGGCCGTGGGCGGGTGGAGCGGTGGCACCGAGGGCGCGCAGGAATCGGTCGATGATCTCGTCGGGGTCACGCGGGTCGCGCGAGGTGCCGTCCAGCTCGGCGTACAAGGTGCCGTCGGGATACCCGTTCTGGACGCGGTCGGCAAGAGCGACAGCCAGTGAGGTCTTGCCGATACCGCCCGCTCCGACGAGGAGCACCGTGCCCGGACGGGGTTCAGGCGTCCGCAGGACCTCGGTCAGCTGGGCCAGGAGCTCGTCACGTCCGACCAGAGAGATGGGGCGGGGCAGCTGGCGGGGCACGTGACGAGGAGACGCCGACGGTGGGTCGACCTCCCGCAGGAGGCTGGAGTGAGTTTCCTGGAGATCCTGCCCTGGCTCGACACCGAACTCGGCGACGAGCCGGCGTCGCAGGTCCTGGTAGGCGCCGAGAGCTTCGGTACGCCGGCCGCTCCGGGCCAGAGCGCGCAACCGAAGGTCGTGCAGACCTTCGTGGAGTGGATCGGCGGCCAGCAGGGCGTGCACCGTCTCGAGCACGCCGGCGTGGTCGTGCGTGGCGAGCTGCGCCTGGGCGAGTGCGTCGCCGGCCGCGACCCGCTCGCGGTGAAGGGACTCGCGGGTCGCGACGGCCCAGTCACCGGACAGGTCGGCGAGCGCGTCCCCGCGCCAGAGTGCCAACGCTGCGTCCAGCTCGATCCGGGCGTCGCCGTACTGCTCGTTCTGCAGGTGCTCCCGCCCGCGGAGGACGGACAGCCGGAACTCGTGCAGGTCGAGTCCGTGGTCGGTGAGAGCGAGCTGATAGCCGAGCGGACGGGTCACGATGAGCGCCCCGGTCGCGTCCAGCTTGCGGCGCAGTCGGGCGATGATGTTGTGCAGCTGCTGCCGGGCGGACTGCGGAGGTGACGACCACACCGTGTCGATCAGCCGCTCGGACGACGTCACCCGGTCGGCGTTGATGAGCAGCATCGACAGGACGAGCCGCTCCCGGCCACCGAGAGCGACGGGTTCCCCCGCCACCTCGACCGGCCCGAGAACACGAAAGTGCACGCCACATTCTCGGTCACGGTCGGGGGCGTTGAGGTCAGCAGGTACTGGTCAGCTGATGAGGACCAGGTGCCAGTGCGGGCTGTGCGAGCTGACGTAGGTGCAGCGCCAGGACCAGCCCTCGTACGGGCTGGACGGGTTGCTGGTGATGTTGTGGCCGGACTGGTTGCAGGCGGTGCTGCTGCTGAACCAGCCGCCGCTCACCGTGCTCGCCGACGCGCTGCTGGCGGTCACGAACGACATCGCCATGACACCGGTGGCGAGTGCACCGGTCAGCGCAGCAGTCTTACGGAACGTAGACATCGTGGCTCCTTTCTGAGGTCCGCCAGGAGCGACGGACCAGAACGGGATGACGCGCACAGGCTCGCCGAACGCGCTCACCATCGGCTAACCGTTCGCTCACAACGGACTACTGTCCGCTCACCAAGGCGCCAAGGACAGGAGGTGTCGGGCAGTCAGGTAGTGCACCTGAGCGTGGTCGAGTCCACGCGTACGGTGTCTCGCAGGTGCACTACCTGTCGTTACGTACGTATCAGGGGATGAAGACGCCGTTGAACCACTGCCCGCGGGCGTCGTCGGAGTAGGCGTCGACGTTGAAGTTGTAGTTGCCGTGCGCTCCCCAGATGTAGCCGGGCACTCCGGACCTCGCGTCGAGGTTGCAGATGATGTCGTCGGTGCACAGGGTCAGGACCGGGACGTTGCCGAAGAAGTTGTCGGCGCCGGCCAGCGGCGCACCGATGACCGGAGCCACGGCCGGGTGCCCGGCCACTCCGGCGTTCTCCGGACCCGCGGCCCGCTTCGGGTCGGCGATCAGGACGGCGTTGACGTTGTCGAAGGTCTGCCAGTTCTCCGTGACCCAGGTGTGCACCACGGCGGCGCCGAGCGAGAACCCGACCGCCTTGACATGCTGGCCCGGGCACGCGTTGCGGTGGTCCCGGATCAGCCGGTTCAGCTCGTTGACGCCCTGCCGGGCGTTGATGCCGATGGGCTGGGCCGGGTAGCCGACGCGTTGGCTGATGTTGCCCGACCAGTACGGCGCGTTGGAGTCGTTGTCGCCGGTGCCGCCGACCACGATCGTGTACGTGCCTCCACAGTCGTCCGCCGTCGCCGCCGGTGCTGCCACGACATAGACGCCGCCGGCGGCCGCGACCAGACCGGCCACCAGTGCCGCGAGTTTCTTCATCGAATTCTCCTGAACGATGGTTGCTGAGCGTGATCTACTGAACACGCCGGGTCGAAACCTAACAGCGGTTGATCCCCGCCGAACGGCATCAGCAGATCCGGCCAGTCCCTGGCCGGATGCGTCCACCGAGTGAGGTTTCCTCACCTGACCGCGGGCATCCGGCCGGGTTAGCTCCTGTCTGGTGATCCAGTGCCGTAGCGAGGAGGTGCTCGGTGCGGTGCATCGGCGTGCGGGGGCGAAGGTCTCGATGCGGAGCATCGTGGCCTTTGCACCCGTGCGGCGAGGTGCCGTGCCGAGTGCCCCGCAGTAGGCGTGAAACCATCAGACAGGAGCTAAGGTCCCGGGATGAGTCGACGGGTCGCGGCGTACGCGGTGTGTGTTCAGGACGATCGGGTGCTGCTCGCGCGGTACGTCTCGCCGTACGGCGATGGGAGTTGGTGGACGCTGCCGGGCGGTGGGGTCGAGCCGTGTGAGGATCCGTTCGACACCGTGACGCGCGAGGTGGCCGAGGAGACCGGGTACGAGTCGGTCGTCGAGCAGTTGCTGGGGGTCGACTCACGCATCATTCCGGCCGCCGTACGTCGTCGTCCCGGGTCCGACGACCATCAGAACATCGGCATCTTCTACGCCGTCCGCATCACCGCTGGCACCACCCGCCCCGAACCGAACGGCGAAACCGCCGAATCCGTCTGGACCCCCACCACCACCATCCCAACCCTCCGCCGCGCCGCCCTGGTCGACATCGGAGTCGCCCTGGCCCACTCCCGCCCCCGCACCGGCCACGTCCCACCAGTCCAGGCCGGCGGACTGATCGAGCACTAGAGTCCGGCCTCGTGGATCCGAAGGCGGAGCTGTCCCGAGTCCTGCAGGTGAGCCGCACGACGCTGACGTCCAAGTTGGACGGTCTGTCGGACCACGACGTACGACGCCCGTTGACTCCTACTGGCACGAACCTGCTCGGGTTGGTCAAGCACCTGGCCGGGCTGGAGTACGGGTACCTCGGTGAAGCATTCGGACGTCCGCCGGTCGAACGGCCCTCGTGGTTTCGGGACGACCCGTACGACGAGATCGACATGTGGGCGACGGCGGACGAGTCGCGAGAGTACATCGTCGGCGCATATCTACAGGCGTGTGCCCATGCCGACGTCACCGTCGGTTCGCTTGAGTTGAGCAGTCCGGGGTACGTCGCGCACTGGGCCGACGGGCATCGGGAGACCACGTTGGATGTGCTGCTGATCAGGATGGTTGCCGAGACCTCGCAGCACGCCGGCCATGCCGACATCCTCCGCGAACAACTCGACGGCCGGATCGGCGGAAACACGACGATTGCGGCGGACGCGGCGTTCTGGGACGACAGGCGAGCCCAGGTCCAGGCGGCCGCGGACCACTTCCGCTGACAGCTCAGCGCTGGTCGCCATCGCCGCCGAGGACACCGCGGGACGCCCGGTCGGCGAGCTTGGCGATGTTGTGCTCGGCAACGTCCTCGAGCCGGATCTCGAGCCTGGTGCACAGCTCGGACAGGTACCAGAGCACGTCACCCAACTCGGCCGTCAGCGCCTGCCGGTCCGCGTCGGTGACCACGCCGTCGCGATCCCGAAAGATCTTCTTCACCTTGCCCGCGACCTCACCCGCCTCGTTCACCAGCCCCAAGGTCGGATACACGATCGGATGATCGGTCGCGACCAGCCCGCCGGTCCGCGCCGCCGCCACCTGATAACCACTGAAATCGAGTTCGCTCACGCCGGCCAGTCTGCAAGACTCGTGCCCCATGTACGACCTCCCGGTCCACAACACCGACGGCTCAGTACTCCTCACCTTCGATCCCATCCCCGAGGCGAGCCTCGGCGACCTGGACCCCTCTGTACCGCTGACCGCCTCCCTCGTTGTGCTCTGGTGGGATCAGAAGTGCTTGATGGTGTTCAACCGGTTCCGTCAGGCCTGGGAGCTGCCCGGCGGCATGATCGACCCGGGCGAGTCGGCGGGCGAGGCCGCCGTACGGGAGCTCTTCGAAGAGAGCGGCCAGCGCGCGGACTCACTCGACTTCGCCGGGGTGACCAAGATCCGGGTCGCGCCCGACGACCGGCTGGAGTTCCTCGCCGTCTACCGCGGATCCGTCGACACGCCCCAGCCGTTCGCGCCGAACGACGAGATGTCCGAGGCTGTCTGGTGGAGCCCAGGCGAGCCGTTGACCGATCTCTACCCGATCGACGCGGCGCTCGCGACGCTTTGCCCACTGGAACGGTGAGATCAATGGGAGAACTCGTCACCGAGACGTTCGAATACGACGGCGGGCGGCAGGTATCCGTCTACGTGCCGGCAGATCCACCGGAGGCCATCGTGTTCGCGGGTGACGGGCAACTGATCACCCCGTGGGGCAGGGATCTCGAGCAGACCGACGTACCGCCGACGATGGTGGTCGGTGCGCACCGTACGGACGACTCCGACGAGATGGTGCGGATCGAGGAGTACTCGCCGTCGTTCAACGCGGAACGGTTCGCGGCGCACGAGAAGTTCTTCGTCGAGGACGTCCGCGCCTGGGTACGGTCCCGCTTCGGCGTCGCCCTGCCGGCCGAACGAACCGCCGTGTGTGGCGTGTCGGCGAGCGCGGAACTCGCCCTGGCCATGGGCGTCCGCCACCCGGACATCTACGGCTCGGTCTTCGCCGCCTCACCCGGTGGCGGCTACCGACCGCCGGAGGTCATGCCGAGCCCGCTCCCACGCACGTACCTGGTCGCCGGAACCCTCGAACCGTGGTTCATGGAGAACGCCGCCCGCTGGGCCGACGCCCTCCGCGACGCCGACGCCGACGTAGTCATCACCGAACGCGAGGGAGACCACGGCGACCCCTTCTGGCAAGCCGAGTTCCCCCTGATGGCGTCCTGGGCCTTCAACTAGAGCTATTCCCCCGTAGCGCCGTCGATGCGCTCCCGGAGCAGATCCGCATGCCCGTTGTGACGCGCGTACTCCTCGATCAGGTGCAGGTAGATCCACCGCAACGTGTAGTCCTCGCCAGGACTCTTCTCGTCAAGACCAAGACCCGCGACAGCAGTCCGCGACCGGGCAACACTCGCTTGGTAGCTGGCCAGGTCCTCGGCCGCGCGAGTCACGTCGACCTTGAATCCGTCGCTGACACCCGGTTCGTAGTCCCAGAAGTACAGGTGATCCGGCAGGCCGTCATACTCATGGAACCACGCCTCGACCCCGGAAAGATGCCGCACCAGACCAAGCAACGACATCGCCGACGGCGGCACCGACCGCAGCACCAGTTGCTCCGGCGTCAGCCCACCACACTTCAGCAACAACGTCGCCCGCTGATACTCCAGCCGATCCTCAAGCGCGGCCCGCTCGTCAACCGGATCAACCGGCGGCTCAACCCGCACAGGCACACCCCAGACCGACACACGGCGACTTTAGCGCGGGGTGGGCGAGACGGTTGCTCGCCCACCCGCGGGGGTTCAGGGGGTTTCGGTGGGGCGGTTGTGGCGTTCGCGGCCCGGGAAGCGGTGGATCTCCTGTGGCCAGTTGAGTACGACGGCCAGGCGGCCGGCCCAGTACCGCGCCGTCTCGTCGTCCGGTACGTCGATGACGCAGAAGCCACCGAGGTGCTCCTTGGTCTCGACGTACGGGCCGTCGCTGAAGATCGGCTCCCCGTCCTTGGCCTCGACGCTGCCGATCGCGGTGGACGCGTCGATCCCGCCGTTGCTGAACAGGAAGACCCCGGCCTCCTCCATCTCCGCGATCACCGCATGCCCAGCGACGCTCTTCGTCCGCAGATCCTCCTCCGTCTGGTCCGGCACCCACTCGTCGTTGAACGTGATCAGGTACTCAGCCACTGTCGTCTCCTCTCCACGCGACGACCCGAACGGCCGCCACACCAACTCCACGAACGCCGACGCCCCAATCCGACACCATTCCACAACCAATCTCTGCGGCATCCTTGGAGAGCGGCGGAAGTTTTTCCGGAGCCGTGTCGATCCGTGGGCCGCCCGTTCGACCTGGGGGTGCGAGGGCCGAGAGGCGGCCCCGTCGGACAAGGAGTACGTGATGGCGCAGTACATGCTGATCATGCGGGGCACCGACGAGACGAACGCGGCCATGATGGCCAACATCGACGAGATGATGACCACGACCCGCCAGTTCATCGAGGCGATGGACAAGGCCGGGGTGTACGTCGCGGCGGAGGGGCTGGACGACCCGGCCCAGGGCGTCGTGGTGCACTTCACCGGGGAGGCGCCGGTCGTCACGGACGGGCCGTACGGCGAGACCAAGGAACTGTTCGGGGGCTACTTCCTGGTCGATGTCGCCTCGAAGCAGGAGGCGGTCGAGTGGGCCAAGCGGGTCCCGGCGGTGCCCGGATCGAAGATCGAGGTCCGGCGGGTGCCGGGCGAGGACGAGGTCCCGCAGGACAGCGCGAAGTTCGTCAAGGCAGACGCGTACCACGAGAGCGACGGCCAGCGCTGATGGACGCGGCCTACCGCGAGAGCGACAGCTGATGGACGCGGCCGGCGTCGAGGCCGTCTGGCGGATCGAGTCGGCGCGGATCGTTGCCGCGCTGACCCGGTTCACCGGCGATTTCGGGTTGGCCGAGGACGCGGCTCAGGAGGCGGTGGCCGAGGCACTGGTGTCGTGGCCGGTGTCCGAACCGGCCAGCCCCGCCGGCTGGCTGATGGCCACGGCCCGGCGGCGGGCGATCGACGCGATCCGCCGCCGCACCGCCCTGAAGGACCGGTACGCGCTGCTGACCACCGATCAGGTCGTCGACGACGACATCGACCCGGACAGGATCGACGACGACGTCCTGGCGCTGATGTTCATCAGCTGCCACCCGGTACTGTCCCGCGAGGCCCAGGTGGCGCTGACCCTGCGCGTGGTCGGCGGCCTGTCCAGCGAGGAGATCGCCCGCGCGTTCCTCGTCTCCGTACCGACCGTGCAGGCCCGCATCACCCGGGGCAAGAAGACGATCGCGGCAGCCGGCGTACCGTTCGAACTGCCGGCGGCCAATGAGCGCCGGGAGCGTTTGAGCGGTGTGCTCAGCGTCCTCTACGTGATCTTCACCGAGGGGTCGACCGCCACCTCCGGCGAGCGGCTCGTGCGGCCCGACGTCGCGTACGAGGCGATCCGCCTGGCCCGCACCCTCGCCGCGCTGCTGCCGGACGAGCCGGAGGTGCACGGCCTCCTGGCGCTCTTCGAGCTGACGGCCGCGCGCTTCTCGGCTCGGACGGACCCGGACGGTACGCCGATCCTGCTGGAGGACCAGGACCGTCGACGCTGGGACTTGTCGGCGATCCGCCGCGGACTCGCCGCACTCCTCAAGGCATCGCCCCACGGCCTCGGCCCCTACGGCCTACAAGCCGCGATCGCCGCCGCCCACGCATCAGCGCCCTCGGTCGAGGACACCGACTGGGACCGGATCGTCGCACTGTACGAAGCCCTCGGCCGGATCGCCCCCTCACCAGTGGTCGAGCTCAACCGAGCCGTCGCTGTAGCCATGGCGTACGGGCCTGCCCAGGCCCTAGCGATCGTCGACGAACTGATCGCCCTGGACCAACTCCCCGGCTCCCACCTGCTCCCAACCGTCCGCGGCGAACTCCTAACCCGCCTAGGCCGCCTCACCGAAGCCCGCACCGAACTAGAACTGGCCGCCCACCTCTGCACCAACCGCCCCGAACGCAAAATCCTCCTCCGCAAAGCCGCCGCCCTGGACTGACCAAGGGCGACAATCACCCAATGCCCGAAAAGCACTCACGCCCCGTGCCCGGCGGCCGAGCCTTCTACCTAACGGAACGCCTCTGGAAGCTGTCCGAAGGCCTGCCGGTCGAATCCGTCCCAATCGATTCAATCCAAGAATTCGACGAAGACTGCTGGTTCGGAGGCGCCCCCGTCACCTGCCGAATGGTCGCCAGTCACGCCGCCCGCATCCAGAACGCCGACCTCACCTACCCAGTAATCCTCTCCGCAGACGGCCGCCTAATGGACGGCGGCCACAGAATCTCCAAAGCCTGGATCAACGGCCAAACAAACATCAACGCCGTCCGCTTCACCACCGACCCCGAACCTGACTACTACGAGTGGGCAGTCACAGATGGCGAGCGATGAATTGGCACCAGGCCGGTTCGTCGTCGGGATGGGTTCCGTTGTGAGGGCCTGGACGACATACCAGCACCTTGTCGACTGACGCGAAGGACTCGAACAGCTCAATCTGCCCCGAGCGCGGGAAGAGCTCGTCGTCCCACCGCACGTACAGGGCGACCGGCGCTGTGATACGTCGGGCGGCGCCGGTGATCAGAGCGGGGGTTTCGAGAGCTGGATGCATCGATGCGGTCTGCTGCAGTCCGAACTTGCCGAACACGGCACCTCGCAGGCGCGTTCCCAGAGCCGCTGCGAGCGGTATCCCGAAGCGGGACCCCATGGACAGTCCGACGTACCCGACCCGATCAGCGTCGACGTCGCTGGCTGCAGCCAGGTGCGCGAGGAGCGACAACCAGTCGTCGGTCATCCGCCTGGTGACTTGCTCGACGCCCTCATCGGCGATCAACTGCTGATACTCCGCGGCCGGCAGCGGATGCTGTACGCGGTCGCCATGAAAGGGCCCGTCGATCGCCGCAGCGGTGATGCCTTGACCGGCAAACCAGCTCGCGAGCCGCTCGATCCGCGGCGCCTGCTTCGACCCACTCCCACCGTGTCCGAGCAGCACGACCGGACTGCGCGAACAACCAGCCGGCGCCCAAACACAGCCGGGAACACCACCCTCCAACCCAACCGACCGCCGCACAACATCCCAGGCCACACACCTCATCCAACCAGGCGAAGCTCCCGATTCGCCGTGGTAATCTCGAATTCGCAGGCGCGGGTTCAGACCCGGTCGTAGGGCGCAGCGGCGTAGCAGCCGAAAGGGCAAGGCCCACCTACTTCAATCCGAAGAGGGAGCGCTATGCCCAAGCTCGAAACGTACAAGAAGCAGGCGAAACTGCTCGTTCGCTGGCACCGCGACGGAAACTTCTCGATCGGCGGTCGCATCCGGCAACTCGAGCGCTATCGCGAGTTGTCCGACCGCGAAGCACTCGCATTGAAGTTCCCGCTCACCGAAGCCCAAGAGATCATCGCCCTCGAAGCAGGCTGCGCCAACTGGGCCGAACTCAAGGCGAGCACGGAAGCGGCCCCGCCCACCACCGACCAGCCGGAGACTCAGGACACGGCAGTCGCGAGCGCCAGACCGGTCCTGTACGTCGCCGACGTAAACGCCTCGGCCACGTTCTACCGAGACCAACTCGGCTTCCGGATCGACTTCGTGCACGGCAACCCGCCGTTCTACGGCTCGGTGTCCCGCGACGGCGCGACATTGCACCTGAAGCACGTAGACGAGCCGGTCTTCGCGCCCGGCGCCGCGGAACGAGAAGGCCTCATCATGGCGTTCATCGATACGCCGAACGTCCGCGACCTCTACGCGGAATACCTGGCCACTGACGCCGAGATCGTCCAGAAGCTAACCAAACAAGCCTGGGGCGGCACCGACTTCATCATCCGCGACCCAGACGGCAACGCAATCGCATTCGTCGGCTGACACCCGCCGCGACGGAGGCACACACCGTGAGGCTCTCGTGTCCCTGCCTCCGACGCTGCGACCGGTTAGGATCGTTCTGAATGGACGGCGGGCGTTTGCGGCCCGTTCCGTGGATTTCGGTGGAGAGGCTGCTCATGGCAGATGGCGTCTGGGGTCGGGTGCATCGCGACCTACCCGGCCGGCGGGGCACGCGCTGACACGGTAGGTACGGACGTGTCGTCGCGTGCTGCACAGGTATGCAGCAATGCGATGTTGCCGGGAGCTCCCTGATCGCGGGAAGCCCTGCCCGGTGGCCACTTTGGCGGGCAAGGCAGTCGTGAGAAGGCTGTCGGCTCCGCCGGGGCACCCTTGACCTTGCCGTGTCGCAGAAGGTCATTGCCAGCTTCGACACCACGCGCAGACAGCCGTCAGGTCGTCGAACCTGGCACCGCTGCGAACCTGCGAAGGTGTCATGTACTCCAACGAAACTCAACGTCGCATCGTCGTCACCGGGATGGCAGGATCCGGGAAATCCACGTTCTCCCGGGCCCTTGCGGTCAAGTCCGGCCTGCCGCTCATTCATCTGGACCTCCACTTCTGGAAGGCGGGCTGGACCGAACCGTCGGAGGCCGAATGGCGCGAGAAACAACGTGGCCTCCTTGCCAACGACGCGTGGATCGCCGATGGCAACTACACCGAGACGCTCGATCTCCGGCTCGAACGCGCCGACACCGTGGTGGTCCTCGCCACGCCGTGGTGGCGGTGCGCGGGACGAGCGTTGCTGCGCGGCTGCCGTATGCCGGACACGCTGCCGGAAGGATGTGAGTACTCGGCCTGGCAACGGTTGCGCGATGAATGGCGCCTCGTCCCGCTCATCTGGCGGAACCGGCGCGCGGAACTCGAACGCGAGCAAGCGATCATCGCCCGGCACGGGCAACACGCGACCCGGCACGTGCTCAAGTCCAAACGGGCGATCAGGGAATTCCTCGACGGGTCAGGCGACGTCACGGGGAGGGGACACAGCGATGAAAGCAACTGAGGCGCGGCGTGCGGTGGCTGCAGCGATGTCGACCGCCTCAGAACTCGACTTGGCCGTCGACGACGCGATCGTTCTCAGCGACTCCAACCGACTCGTCGTCCGCCTGACGCCATGCGACACCGTCGCCCGAGTCACGCCCGCGACGCATTTCGCGAGCGCAGAGCAAGAAGTTGAACTCGTCAGACGGCTAGCGCAGACGGACAGCCCGGTCGCTCCGCTCGAGCCTCGGGTCGAACCACGTGTCTTCGTGCGGGACGGCTTCAAGATCGCCCTGTGGGCCTACTTCGAACCGATGCAGTCTCGAATGCTTCCGCCGGCCGAGTACGCGCAGGCGCTTGCACGCCTTCATGCCGGCCTGCGGCGGATCGAGGTCACGACGCCACACTTCACGGATCGAGTGGCTGCTACTCAACGAGACGTTGCCAGCCGTGATGTCACACCCGATCTCGCGGAGACGGACCGGGCCCTGCTCGCCAACACGCTGCACGATCTGGGGCGGTCAATCGTCAACCGGCGCAGCGCCGAACAGCTGCTGCACGGCGAGCCCCACCCGTTCAACATCCTCGACACGAAGAACGGGCCGCTCTTCATCGACTTCGAAAACACTGCCCGTGGGCCGGTCGAGTACGACCTGGCTTGGGTGCCCGGCGAGGTCAGTCGGCACTATCCCGACGCTGACCAAGATCTGGTCAACGAGTGCCGGGGAATCGTGCTCGCGATCGTCGCAGCTCATCGCTGGAGTCGCGACGACCAACACCCGAGCGGCAGAGAGTCGGGAGTGGCGTTCCTTCGCGTTCTACGGGAGGGCCCGCCGTGGCCGGCACTCGACGATGTCGTCTGGTAGAGCGACACTCCTACTGGCCAGGGTAAGGAACCTCTGCGTCTTCCCGTCTGCCGTTGAGCCCACACATAGTGCGATCAGGAGCTGGCTGGGCTGAGCTGCAGACGGGAATTGCCCTGTCAGCGATGTTGCGTGAAGTTGCTTGAACTCGACCTAGCCCCAGGGCCCGCCAGCGGGCGTGGCGGTCAGCTGTGTCACCGCAGTTCGCGCACCACGGTGTGGTCGCACGCGCGGTAGCGCGCACAGCGCGCCAAGCGCGGGGTGGGTGGGAGCGGCGCGGAGGACGGCGACGGAGGAGCCGCCCGTAGCACCGCGGTGGGCTGACCACAGTCCGCCCGATCAGATTGGTGGAGACGAGGGGACTTGAACCCCTAACCCCTGCCTTGCAAAGGCAGTGCTCTGCCAGTTGAGCTACGCCCCCGTTGGGGTGGTCAGTGGCCCGGGGTTACCGGGTCGGCGACCTCGGCCCAGAGGTCCTTCTCGGCGCGGGACTGCTGGGTCTTCTTGTACACGAAGTATCCACCGACGCCGGCCAGCAGCACCAGCAGGATCTTTCTCAGCACTGGAGACTCCTCGGGTGTGGCTTCGAAAACTACGTGAGGGTGGGCCTAACTGGACTTGAACCAGTGACCTCTGCCTTATCAGGGCAGCGCTCTAACCGTCTGAGCTATAGGCCCGCGTACTGCGGTGTCGAACCCGGGAGAGATTACCGCACCAAGTGCCCTACTCCCAAACCGGTTACGGCCGGGCCTTGTGGGGCCCGGCCACGACCGATCAGTCCTCCGACGCCAGCGTGACTTCGAGGCCGCCGAGGAGCGTGGCGGCGATGTTGTAGAGGAACGATCCGAGGGTCGCGAGTGCCGTGATGATCAGCACGTCGGCGCAGGCCAGCAGGGTGGTGAAGCCCATCACCTTGCCGGTGTTGATGTAGTTCTCGACCCGGAACGGCTCGCCGGCCGGCGTGCCGAGGACTTCCTGGACGGTCGAGTTGATGTTGTCGAACACCCCGGCCGCGCCGATCGCGGACCAGACGATGAAGACCGCGACCCAGGTCACGATCCCGAACGCGATCGCGAGCAGGAACGCCGTCTTCATCACCGACCACGGGTCGATGCGCGACATCCGCAGCCGCGCCTTCCGCGTCTGCGGCCGGCCCGACGACTTGGCGTCCTTCTCGGCGAGCCGCTCCTGCTTGGCCTGGTCGCGGTCCGCCTTGTCGGCCTTCACCGCGGCGGCCTTGTCCAGGACGGCCTGCCGCGCCGAGCTCACCCGGTCACCGAACGACTCGGTCTTCGCCTCGGTCCCGCCGTACGACGGGGCGCCTCCGACGGGCGTGACGACCGACGGAGGGGTCCACTGCTCGGGACGACCAGGCGTACTCGGGGTGGGCGGCCGCACCGGTGCGGTCCCTGGGGCCTGCGGGCGGTACTCGGACGGCCGCTGGCCGTTCGGCGCACCTGTCCTCTGGCCGTTGGCGCCGGGAGCGCCGTTGGAACGACCGTTGGAAGCCGGGTTGGCCGGGGCAGCTGACGGCTTCCCACCCTGCGCGGTGCGCTGGGAGTTGGAGCTGTCGGCCGCACCTTCAGGCCATGTCGGCCTCGCGCGGTTGGTCATCAGTCACCCTCCTGGCCGGCTTCGTCGTCTTCGACGGTAGCCGCGCCGTCCACGTCCGTCGAACGCTCTTCATCATTCTGGACGCTCTCAGAGGTGGATTCGGTTGTCGATCCGTCCACATTCTGGGCACCTTCAGCGAAGGTACCCTCCTCGGCGGCTTCCGATTCGTCCCCGACGACGGTCAGATCGGTGTTCCGGGCGATCGCGACGACGGCGTCGGACTCCCCGACCCCGGCGAACCGGACGCCCATCGTGTCGCGGCCCTTGACCGGGACGCTGTCGACCCGGCTGCGGACGACCTGGCCGCTGGCCTTGATCGCCAGCACCTGGTCGTCGTCGACGACGATGATCGCGCCGACCAGCGAGCCGCGTTCGTCGTTCAGCTTGACCGCCTTGATGCCAAGACCGCCACGGCCCTGCTGCCGGTACTCGGAGACGCGGGACCGCTTCGCGTACCCGGCGTCGGTGACCGTGAAGACGAACTGCGAGTCCTCGTCCGCGCCGGCCCGGATGACCGACATCGACAGCAACTCGTCGCCGGAGCGGAACTTCATCCCGGTGACGCCGGAGGTGGCCCGGCCCATCGGCCGCAGCTGCTCGTCGTTCGCGGTGAAGCGAATCGACTGGCCCTTGCGGGACACCAGCAGCAGGTCGTCCTCGGAGGTGGCCAGGTCGGCGCCGATCAGCTCGTCGTCCTCGTCCCGGAAGTTGACCGCGATGATGCCGCTCTGCCGCGCCGAGTCGTAGTCGCGCAGCGCCGTCTTCTTGACCAGGCCCTTCTTGGTCGCGAGCACCAGGTAGTCCGACTGCTCGTAGTCGCGCAGCGTCAGCACCTGCGCGATCTGCTCGTCCGGCTGGAACGAGAGCAGACCGGCCACGTGCGAGCCCTTCGCATCCCGGGCCGACTCGGGCAGCTGCCACACCTTGGCCCGGTAGACCCGGCCCTTGGTGGTGAAGAACAGCATCCAGTGGTGGTTCGTGGTGGCGAAGAAGTGGCTGATCTCGTCCTCGGCCCGCAGCGCGGCGCCGCGGACGCCCTTACCGCCGCGGTTCTGCGTCCGGTAGAGGTCGGTCTTGGTCCGCTTCGCGTAGCCGCCGCGGGAGATGGTGACGACGACGTCCTCGTCCGGCACCAGGTCCTGCACCGACAGGTCGCCGTCGGCCGCGATGATCTCGGTACGCCGCTCGTCGCCGTACCGCTCGACGATCTCCGCGAGCTCGTCCTTGACGATCGTGCGCTGCCGCTCCGGGCTGGCCAGGATGTCCTCGAGGTCGGCGATGATCGCCTCGAGCTCCTGCAACCGCTCGATGATCTTCTGCCGCTCCAGGGCGGCCAGCCGGCGCAGCTGCATGTCCAGGATCGCCTGCGCCTGGATCTCGTCGATCTCGAGCAGCTGGATCAGGCCGGTCCGCGCCTCCTCCACGTCGGGGCTGCGCCGGATCAGCGCGATCACCTCGTCGAGGGCGTCCAGCGCCTTCACGTACCCGCGGTAGATGTGCGCGTTCTTCTCGGCCTCACGCAGGCGGAACCGGGTTCGCCGCTGGATGACCTCGATCTGGTGGTCGATCCAGTGCTTGATGAACAGGTCCACGCTCAGGGTGCGCGGTACGCCGTCGACGAGCGCGAGCATGTTGCAGCCGAAGGTGTCCTGCAGCGGCGTGTGCTTGTAGAGGTTGTTCAGCACGACGCGCGGCTGGGCGTCCCGCTTCAGCACGATGACGAGGCGCTGGCCGGTCCGGGACGAGCTGTCGTCGCGGATGTCGGCGATCCCGGTCATCTTGCCGGTGTTCACCAGGTCGGCGATCTTCAGCGCCAGGTTGTCCGGGTTGACCATGTACGGCAGCTGCGTGACGACCAGGCTGGTGCGGCCCTTGGCGTCTTCCTCGATGTCGACGACCGCGCGCATCGTGACCGAGCCGCGGCCGGTGCGGTACGCGTCGTCGATCCCCTTATAGCCGACGATCAGCGCGCCGTTCGGAAAGTCGGGGCCCTTGATGTTCTGCAGGCAGGCCTCGAGCAGCTCCTCCTGAGTCGCGTCCGGGTGCGCCAGCGCCCAGTCGACCGCGGCTGCGACCTCGCGCAGGTTGTGGGGCGGGATCTGGGTCGCCATCCCGACCGCGATCCCGGACGAGCCGTTGACCAGCAGGTTCGGGAAGCGGGCCGGCAGGATCACCGGCTCCTGCGACTTGCCGTCGTAGTTGGGCCGGAAGTCGACGGTCTCCTGGTCGATGTCGCGGACCATCTCCATCGCCAGCGGCGCCATCCGGCACTCGGTGTACCGCATGGCGGCGGCCGGGTCGTTACCCGGGGAACCGAAGTTGCCCTGGCCCTGGATCAGCGGCGCCCGCATCACCCACGGCTGCGCCAGCCGGACCAGGGTGTCGTAGATCGCCGAGTCGCCGTGCGGGTGGTACTGACCCATGACGTCACCGACGACGCGGGAGCACTTGTTGAAGCCGCGGTCCGGCCGGTAACCGCCGTCGTACATCGCGTAGAGGATGCGGCGGTGCACCGGCTTGAGGCCGTCCCGGACCTCGGGCAGCGCGCGGCCGACGATGACCGCCATCGCGTAGTCGAGGTACGACTGCTGCATCTCGGTCTGCAGGTCGAGAGGCTCGATGCGGTCGTGGCCAGTGGGGGTCTCGGTCATGAAAAAGTCCCGTTCAGATCAGTACGTCGGTGTGCGGCGAGATCAGATGTCGAGGAAGCGGACGTCCTTGGCGTTGCGCTGGATGAAACTGCGCCGCGCCTCGATGTCGTCGCCCATCAGCGTCTGGAACGTCTCGTCGGCGCGGATCGCGTCGTCCAGCGTGATCTGCAGCAGCACCCGGTTCGCCGGGTCCATCGTGGTGTCCCACAGCTCGTTCGCGTTCATCTCGCCCAGACCCTTGTAGCGCTGGATCGGGTTCTCCTTGGGCAGCTTCTTGCCCGCCTCGTAGCCGGCCTCGAGCAGTCCGTCGCGCTCCCGGTCGGTGTACGCGAGTTCGTCGGGCTGGTTGCTCCAGCGGATCTTGTACAGCGGCGGCTGCGCGGCGTACACGTGACCGCGCTCGATCAGCGGGCGCATGAAGCGGAACAGCAGGGTCAGCAGCAGCGTCCGGATGTGCTGGCCGTCGACGTCGGCGTCGGCCATGATCACGATCTTGTGGTACCGCAGCTTCTCCTCGTCGAAGTCCTCGTGGATCCCGGTGCCGAGCGCCGAGATGATCGCCTGGACCTCGTTGTTCTGCAGGACCTTGTCGATCCGGGCCTTCTCGACGTTCAGGATCTTGCCCCGGATCGGCAGGATGGCCTGGAACTTCGGGTCCCGGCCGCCCTTCGCGGAGCCGCCCGCCGAGTCACCCTCGACGATGTAGACCTCGCACTCCTCGGGGTTGGTCGACTGGCAGTCGGCCAGCTTGCCCGGCAGACCGCCGCCGCCCAGCAGGCCCTTGCGGTTACGGGCCAGGTCGCGGGCCTTGCGGGCCGCGATCCGGGCGCTCGCCGCCGCGGTCGCCTTGCGGATGATCTCGCGGCCCTCGGCCGGGTTCTGCTCGAACCAGGCGCCGAGCTTGTCGTTCACGACCCGCTGGACGAAGCCCTTGACCTCGGTGTTGCCGAGCTTGGTCTTGGTCTGGCCCTCGAACTGCGGCTCGCTGAGCTTGACCGAGATGATCGCGGTCAGGCCCTCCCGGATGTCGTCACCGGTGAGCCGGTCCTCTTTCTTCTTGATCATGCCCTGGTCCTCGCCGAACGAGTTGACCAGTGAGGTGAGCGCCGCCCGGAAGCCCTCTTCGTGGGTGCCGCCCTCATGGGTGTTGATCGCGTTCGCGAAGGTATGCACGGACTCCTGGAACGAGCCGCTCCACTGCAGCGCGACCTCGAGGCTCATGCTGCTCTCGCCGTTGGCCGCGGCCTCGAACGAGATCACGTCGCGGTGCACGGTCTCGCGAATACCGGTCAGGTACTTCACGTAGTCGACCAGGCCGTTGTCGGCCTTGAAGGACTGCTCGACCGGGTGGCCGTCCTCGGTGTGGTCCGGACGCTCGTCCCGGATCACGATCTCCAGGCCCTTGTTCAGGAAGGCCATCTCGCGGAACCGGGTCGCCAGCGTCTCGTACGAGTACGTCGTGGTCTCGAAGACGTCCGGGTCGGCCCAGAACGTCACGGTCGTACCGTTGGACTCCGACGTACCGATCTCGGCGAGGTCCTCGTCCGGGACGCCGTGGGTGAAGGACTGTGTGTACAGCTTGCCCTTCAGCTTCACGTCGACCTTGAGCCGGGTGGACAGCGCGTTCACGACGGACACGCCGACGCCGTGCAGACCACCGGACACCTTGTAGCCACCGCCGCCGAACTTGCCGCCGGCGTGCAGGACCGTCAGTACGACGGTGACGGCCGGCTTGCCCTCGGACTCGACGATGTCGACCGGGATGCCGCGGCCGTTGTCCTCGACGCTGACGGCGCCGTCGGGCAGCAGGGTGACGACGATCCGGTCGCCGTACCCGGCCATGGCCTCGTCGACCGCGTTGTCGACCACCTCGGTGACGAGGTGGTGCAGACCGCGCTCACCGGTGGACCCGATATACATCCCCGGGCGCTTCCGGACCGCGTCCAGCCCCTCCAGGACCTGGATCGCGCTCGCGTCGTACTCACGCTCGACGAGCGTCGACGGAATCTCGTCCAGATCGGGTGCGGCGGTATCACTGAGGCCGATGGGGTCGGCGGACTGGTTGGCGTCGATCTCGATCGGCTCGTCGGTCACCGGTGGTTGTCCTCCTCGGACCTCGCGTTCGCGAGGCATCGCGGCACAGTAGAGCCGCCCTCTACGGTCATAACGGCGGCACGTCCACCATTCTACCTGTCGACCGAACCAGAACCTGCCACCAGCCGCCCGAAACTCACCTCAGGGCGTCTTTTCTCCCTCATCTCCATGTCCCCTCTCGCGGGTGGGGGGCCAGAAAGCGCTCACGGGCACTCAGTGGCCTCCGGCCGTTTCGCGACTGACCGTTCCGAGACCCACCGGTCCAGACCGCTCAGGACCGTTCGAGGTGGGCCCGGGACGACGGGGGCCCGGGCGCGCACCCACCGCCCCTTAGGATCGCAGCCGTGGAAAGTCTCGACGAGGTCATCGATGCGATGATCGCCGACCGGGTGATTCACCGGCACCGGCGGATCTGGTTGCTGGTGATCGCCCTCATCGTGGCCGCCGCCCTGGTGATCCTGGCCACCGGCGGGTGGAAAGAGAAGAAGGGCCGCGTCGTCCCGACCATGGACGCCCCGGCAACAGTGACGGCCGGCCGGTTCGAGTACGGCTTCACCAAGGCGGAGATCATCCGGAAGCCGAAGGGTGAGTACAGCGAGGCCGAGACCGTGCTGAGGGTGTACTTCACCGCCAAGAACATCGACGACGAGGAACACAAGAGCGAGTCGGTGTCCAACGACCTGCTCGTGTTCGTGCCGGGCGGCGGCGCGGACCTGATCGACTCCAACGGCGGTGACTGCCAGGGCCTGAACTGGGACCTGGTCTACGGGCTGCCGCCGGTCGAGTGCAGCACCAAGTTCGAGGTCGCTCCGGACTTCACGGCGGACATGGTCGAAATCGGCGTCCTCGGCGAGCAGTACAAGGGCGACAACGGCTCACTCGGTCTGCAGGAGAAGCCGTACTGGCAGAGCGAGACCCCGGTTGCCGTCGTCCGGCTGAAGCCGACCGTTGTTGTCGACGACGGGAAGGACGGATGAAGCTCTACCGCCCCGCGACCATCCTGGTCGGTCTGCTGTTCGTCCTGCTCGGCGGGATCACCCGGCTGGCCGGTCCCGACCACGTGTACGGCGACGACCAGAACCTGAAGGTCGTGCACGGGACCATCGGAGAGGCGCTCCCGTTCGCGGGCAGCGGATCGACGATGAAGGTCACCCGGATCAAGTTCGCCAAGACGATCATCCAGTCCGACCCGAGTGACGACGACAAGCCGTTCGAGACCAACGGCGTCTTCATCGCCGTCGAATGGGATGCGGTCCGCGGCGTGAAGGACCCCGATTCGTTCGACCCCGTGCTGATCACCGACGGCGGCAGCGTGTACACCGAGGTCAGTGAACCGAGCGAGAGCAGGATGGAGTTTCCCGACGCCGGCTTCGCGAGCACCGGGGCCGTCGTGTTCGAGGCGAACCCGGCCGATCTGAAGGGCCTGACGCTGAGAATGAAGCCGTCCATGATCTTCAACGTGTACAACTCCGAGATCCGCATCGACCTCGGCATCCCGACCGAGGACATCGCCCAGCAGATGGTCGACGGCGCCGTCGACCAGTACGTCGTCAATGGCGACGTCACCCGGGTGGCGTCGTGAAGCTCGCGAGCCGGGCGAGCCGGCTGCTCGTTCAAGTCCCCTTGGTGCTGGCCCTGCTGGGCGTCGGAACGTTCTCCATGCTCCGTCCGTACCTGAGCGACGACGAGGACCTGTACAAACAGGGCCGGATCGACGAGGTCGTCAGCCAGGGACCGGTGACGGTCCAGTCCATCGAGTGGAAGCTGGACTCGATGAAGGCCTACACCTCGCTGCTGAACGAGGACGGCGAGGCGATCAAGCTCGACGCCCCGGCGGGGTCGATCGTCGTGCTGGCCACGCTCACCGTGACACCGCGGAAAGGACTCCAGCTCGACGAGCAGGGGTTCAGCTGTGACGCGAAGCTGCGGGACAGCAAGGGCAACATGTGGGACGACACCCAGGCCTACGGTTACCCGCTGCCGACGTACTGCGGCGATGACGACCACCCGTTCACGATGGACAAGCCGGGGCAGGTCGCCAAGGTCTACATCGTCCCGAAGAGCGTCGTACCGAACCTGATCGGTCTGACCGTCGAGGACTTCTACATCCACCGACGGGTGCTCATCACTCCCTGACGGGGCGCGGACGAACGGTCAGGCGTTGGCGGGAGCCGGCTGCTTGGCCGGCGCCTTGGCCTCGGCGATCGCCGCCGCTTCGGCACGCCGCTCGCTGCCGACCGAGATGCACAGGTCAAAGGCGGCGGCCAGGAGCGCGATCCGCAGCGGCTCGAAGAGCATCTCCTGGATCAGGTTGGCGATCTCGTGATTCATCAAGCCCCAGTGCATCCCGTGGATGCCGAGCATCCGCTGGAACACCACGAACGACCAGTCGCTACCGAGCACCCAGAACGTGTAGACGAGGCAGACCACGCCCAGGAACACCGGTCCGACCCGGACCAGCAGGCGGAACGCGTTGATCGCGGGGTAGAACTTCTCGCGCAGACCCGCCAGCAGCAGGTCCGGGGCCTTGTAGGTCAGGCCGACCAGCCGGCCCCGCTGCGGTGCCTGCTGCTGCTCGACGTGGGCGCCGAGCCGACGTTCCAGCCGCGTGCCCCGGAGAACACCACCGCTCGACAGCACCCGGTGGCCGAAGACCACGGTGGTGATCGCCAGCCACGTCAGCGGCTCGGCGACGCCCAGCTTGAACAGCGGCCAGAGCGATTCCCAGAAGAAGCCCCAGAGGAACTCGATACCGGCCGGGATCGGGATGTGGATCTTGTCGAAGAAGCCCTTGAGGCCGTCCCACCAGTCCAGCGACCAGTACCAGAAGGAACGGTCCTTGAACCACGCCTTGCCCTGGCTGATCGCGAACGGCGTGATCACGAAGGTGAGCAGCACGAAGAAGGCCTCGGCCCAGACCTGGGCGAACTTCACCGGGCGGCTCGGCCACCGGTCGTCGATGGCCTGGAACACCCGGCGCAGCACCAGCAGAACGCCCAGCGCGGGCAGGTACCCGTGCCAGTTGTGATCGCCGAGCTTGAAGAACGACGAGCCCTGCTGTATCCCATTCTGGACCAGGAAGCTCGCGCTCAACTGGCTGACCTGTTCGTCGAAGAAGCCCCAGGCCGACCAGACCGCGACCAGTGGCAGCAGCGTGACCGCCAGCAACTCCAGCAGGCCACGCTGCGTCGGGTCGGACGTCTCCTCGGCCTCGTTACTCGCCGCGTCCCGCCACCGGTACAGCGACATCGCACAGGTCCGGATCATGCCGACCGATGCCGTGATCTGGAGCAGTACGCCGACCGCGAACAGGCCGGTGCCCAGACTCGAGTGCAGGTGCTTCGCCAGCCAGATAGCGCCCTGTGCGCAGACCGTGAACCCGACGAACCCGGCAAGCCACCAGGTGGTCATGGGCAGGAGATTCTTCCACCAGAGCCGGAAGGTATCTCCGATCAGGTGGACCATCTCGCGGAATCCGTCAACGACCGTACGCATCGCGCCTGATCCTAGGGGAGGGCCGGGTCCTCCCAGCAACTCAGGCGGTCATCCGTAGGTGTCCCGGGGGCCGCGGCCGCCGCGGATGGTGCGGGGGCCCTTGCGCCAGGTGTAGGTGTTGGGGCCGAGGACCTTCACCTGGGTGACGGTTCCGTCGCCGAGTTCGTCGTTCAGCCGGAAGAGCAGTTGCGGGACCAGCAGGTCGAGTTGGACCTTCCACGCGGTCGACGACGTACGGACGGTGAGCACCGTGTCGTCGTACGACTCCGGTTTGCAGTGTTCGGCCATCTCCGGGCCGACGATCGACGGCCAGCGGGCCATCACGCCGTGGACGGCGACGTCGACCTCCCAGCCCTGGTCGCGCATCAGCCGGCCGAGGGTGTTGGTCAGCTGCTGCGGGTCGCGGTCGTCGGGGCGGGCGCTGCTGATCTGGGCGCCGCCGATCCGCGGCCGCCGGCGGCGTTTGACCGGCATGATGCCGCCCTTCGCCGCCTGTTGCTTCAGTCGGGCCGCCAGCGATTTCGCGAGCTCCAGGCCCTGCTTGTCGTGCTCGACGTCGCTCTCAGGGACGCTCTCAGAGGAATCCGGGGGTTCAGGCACGCTGAACGACCCCTTCACCCACCTCGAAGCGCGCCCCGCTCAGCTCACCGGGCACGTCCGCGCCGACCGCCGCGGTCACCAGCACCTGCTCGGCCGGCGCGACCAGCTCGGCCAGGCGGTCCCGGCGCTGCGAGTCGAGCTCGGCGAACACGTCGTCGAGGATCAGCACCGGTTCACCTCCGTCCGCGCGCAGCAGGTCGTACGACGCCAGCCGCAGCGCGAGCGCGAACGACCAGGACTCACCGTGACTCGCGTACCCCTTCGCGGGCAAGTCCCCGAGCCCGAGTACGACGTCGTCGCGATGCGGTCCGACCAGCGACACACCACGATCGAGCTCGTCCTGGCGCTTCTCCCGCACCGCCGCGAGCAGCAGCTCCTCGAGTTGCTCCCGCGACACCACACCGGGCTCGAGCAGTACGGACGACTTGTACTCGAGCCGCGCATCACCCTTGCCCCGGGCAACAGCGTCGTACGCGCTCGACACCAGTGGGCGCAGCGCCTCCAGCAACTCCAGGCGGGTCGCGAGCAGCTCGGACCCGGCGCGCGCAAGGTTCGAGTCCCAGACCTCGAGCGTGCGCAGCTGGCTCTCGGCGGCACTCGACCGGTTCTGCCGGCGGGCCTGCGAAGCACTCCGCAGCAACGAGTTCCGTTGCTTGAGCACCCGGTCGTAGTCCTGCCGTACGCCGGCCATCCGCGGTGCTCGCAGCGTCAGCAACTCGTCCAGGAACCGTCTCCGCTCGGACGGATCGCCCTTCACCAGCGCCAGATCCTCCGGCGCGAACAGCACCGTGCGGAGCAGCCCGAGCACTTCGCGTGGCCGCGGCACCGGCGAGCGGTTCACCCGGGCCCGATTTGCCTTCCCAGGATTGATTTCCAGCTCGACGACCACATCACGGTCGTACTGGCTGCGGATCTCCGTGCGCACGATCGCGCGGGTGGCGCCGGCCCGCACCAGCGGTGCGTCGTTCGCCACCCGGTGCGAACCGAGGGTCGCGGTGTAGTGGATCGCCTCGACCAGGTTGGTCTTGCCGTGGCCGTTCGGCCCGACGAAGGACGTCACGCCCGGAGTGAGCTGGACCTCCGCCTGCTGGTAGGACCGGAAGTCGAGCAGACCCAGGGCGGTGACGTACACCTCAGTGCTTGATCGGGGGCGTGGCGTAGGACGGGTCCGCGGACTCGGCACCCTTCACGGCGTGACCGCCGAACTGGTTCCGCATCGCGGCGATCGCCTTCATCGCCGGCGAGTCCTCCTGCCGCGACGAGAACCGGGCGAACAGCGCGGCGGCGATGGCCGGCGTCGGTACGGCGAGATCGATCGCGGCCTCGACGGTCCAGCGGCCCTCGCCGGAGTCGTCGGCGTACCCCTTGATCTTCTCCAGGTGGTTGTCGTCGTCGAGCGCGTTCACCAGCAGGTCGAGCAGCCAGGACCGGATCACGGTGCCCTCGCGCCAGGACTGGAACGCCTGCGGCACGTTCTCCACGATGTCCGACGCCTCGAGCAGCTCGTAACCCTCGGCGTACGCCTGCATGATCCCGTACTCGATGCCGTTGTGGACCATCTTCGAGAAGTGCCCGGCGCCGACCTTGCCGGCGTGCACGAAACCGAACTCGCCCTCGGGCTTCAGCGCCTCGAAGATCGGCATCACGATGCCGACGGTGTCCTGGTCGCCGCCGCACATCAGCGCGTAGCCGTTCTCCAGGCCCCAGACACCGCCGGAGACGCCGCAGTCGACGAAGCGGATGTCCTTCTCGGCGAGCTGGGCGGCCCGCCGGGTGTCGTCGGTCCAGCGGCTGTTGCCGCCGTCGATCACGATGTCGCCGGGGGAGAGCAGCTCGGCCAGCTCGGTGACGACCGGGTCGATCGCCTGCACCGGGACCATGATCCAGACCACCTTGGGCTGGTCGGACGCGGTGAGCTTGCCGACCATGTCGGCCAGGTCCTTGGAGTCGGAGATGTCCTGGTTGTGATCGAACCCGACCACGGTGTGGCCCGCGTTCCGGATCCGCTGGCGCATGTTGCCGCCCATCTTGCCGAGACCGACAAGGCCGAGCTCCATCGTGAATCCCCTTGTTCTGTTGGTGTTCAGCTGTTCAGGCGGACCGGCATCAGCACGTAGCGGAACTCGCTGATCGGGTCGCCGTCGAAGTCCGTCACACCGGTCAGTTCGGCCGGCTTCGTGGCCTGCGTGAAGGCCAGGTGCGCAACCGGCGTACCGATCGCACCGAGACCGTCGAGCAGGTACGTCGGGTTGAAGCCTACGGTCACCGGCTCGCCGACGACGCGCGCCTCGAGAGACTCCGATGCCTGCGCCTCGTCACCGCTGCCGGCGTCGAGCGTCACGCTGTCGTCCTCGAAGGTCAGCCGGACCGGAGCGTTGCGCTCCGCAACGAGTGCGACGCGTTTGACGGCCTCGACGAGGGTCGCGGTGTCGATCCGGACCCGGGTCGCGATCGCGGCGTCGGTCGGGATGATGCCGCGGACCTTCGGGAACTCGCCGTCCAGCAAGCGGGTGGTCGCACGGCGACTGCCGCCGGCCACCTCGCCCTCGAAGCCGACGATGCCGTCGCCGGTGCCGGGCGCGGCCAGCGAGACGATCACGTCCGAACCGGTCATCGCCTTCGCGGTCTCGGACAGGACACGCGCCGGAATCAGCGCGGCGGCCGAAGCATCGGGGGACTGCGGGTTCCACTCCAGCTCACGGATCGCCAGCCGGTAGCGGTCGGTGGCCAGCAGCGAGATCGTGGAACCCTCGATCTCGACCCGGACACCGGTCAGCACCGGCAGCGTGTCCTCACGGCCGGCCGCCGTCACGACCTGTGAGACGGCCTGGGCGAAGACATCGGCCTTCACCGTGCCGCTGGCCGCCGGAAGCTCCGGAAGGGCCGGATATTCCTCTGTAGGAAGCGTCTGGAGAGTGAAGCGCGAGCTGCCACAGGTGAGCTGGGCCTTCGCGCCGTCCACCGCGAGATCCACGGGCTGGTTCGGAAGGCTCTTGGAGATGTCGGCGACGAGCCGGCCGGAGATCAGGCACTTCCCGGCGTCGGCCACCTGCGCGGGGACCGTAACCCGGACCGAGGTCTCGTAGTCGAAGCCGGACAGGGTGATCTGCCCGTCCTCGGCCTCGACCAGAAGGCCGGCAAGGATCGGGACGCTGGGACGACTGGGCAAACTGCGCGCGGCCCAGGCCACCGACTCGGCCAGTACGTCGCGCTCGACGCGAAACTTCACCGCTGGGTGCCTCCTGTTTCGGCTGTGTGCCAGGCAGATCCTGCCACGGACAAAGGTGCTGTGCGCCCATCGGGCCTGACGTGGCGCTTCGGGCGGGTCGCGTCGGCGTCGTTCCTGTGCGGCCGCGAACTGCTGCTTGCGGTCTCACGGGAACAGCCTGACAGGTCCCGCAAGCCGGCGCGAGATCGGGGTTTTCCCCAGATCGGGCCGCTCGATCGTTTTGTGGCCTTCGATCTCTCTACAGATTCCATAGTGTTCTTCGCACCGGTGGATACTGTGGAAAAGCGCCGAGTTCGCAGGTCAGACCCTCTTTTGGGCTGGGGACGCCGTGTGGACGACGCTCGCTTGTGCTGGGGACGGCCGTGGACGGCGAATTCTGTCCCCACAGCCGGTCCACACCCCGACCGGACCTTTCCACGGCGATACCCACAGTTTTCCACAGCTGTGTCCCCAGCCTGTGTGGTTATTGCTGCTTGGCTTGGTGCTTGATCCGGTTGGTCAGTTCGGTGACCTGATTGAAGACGCTGCGGCGTTCCGACATCAGTTGCCGGATCTTCCGTTCGGCGTGCATCACGGTCGTGTGGTCACGGCCGCCGAACTGCTGACCGATCTTCGGCAGCGACAGATCCGTCAGCTCGCGGCACAGGTACATGGCGATCTGGCGGGCCGTGACGAGCACCCGGCTGCGGCTCGAACCGCACAGGTCGTCGATGGAGAGTCCGAAGTACGACGCGGTTTGGCCCATGATCATGCTCGCGGTCACCTCGGGCTTGCTGCCTTCGGGGATCAGGTCCTTCAGCACGATTTCGGCGAGGCTCAGGTCGACCGGCTGCCGGTTCAGGCTGGCGAACGCGGTGACCCGGATCAGGGCGCCCTCGAGTTCCCGGATGTTGGTCTGCACCTTCGACGCGATGAACTCCAGCACCTCCGGCGGCGCGGTCAGCCGCTCGGTGGCGGCCTTCTTCCGCAGAATCGCGATCCGGGTCTCGAGGTCCGGCGGCTGGATGTCGGTGATCAGACCCCACTCGAACCGGTTCCGCAGCCGGTCCTCCAGCGCTTCCAGGCGTTTCGGTGCGCGGTCGGAGCTGATCACGATCTGCTTGTTCGCGTTGTGCAGCGTGTTGAAGGTGTGGAAGAACTCTTCCTGGGTCTGGATCTTGCCTTCCAGGAACTGGATGTCGTCGATCAGCAGTACGTCGACATCGCGGTACCGGCGCTGGAACTGGGACGCCTTGTCGTCGCGGATCGCGTTGATGAAGTCGTTGGTGAACTCTTCGCTCGACACGTACCGGACGCGCGCGCCGGTGTAGAGACTGCGGACGTAGTGCCCGATCGCATGCAGCAGGTGGGTCTTGCCCAGACCGGAGTCGCCGTAGATCAGCTGCGGGTTGTACGCCTTGCCCGGGGCCTCCGCGACAGCGACCGCGGCCGCGTGCGCGAACCGGTTCGAGCTGCCGATGACGAAGGTCTCGAAGGTGTACTTCGGGTTCAGCCGAGCCTCACCCTGTGCCTCGGTGGCCGGCTGGGTCGAACCGTTCGGCGGCGGGGCGACCGACCCGAGCGGCTGGCCGAACGACGACTGTTGCGGCTGCTGCTGGTACTGCTGCGGGGCTTGGGCCGGCGGCTGGCTGAACTGGTTGTCCGGGTCGGTCAGGGCGGACTGGATGGTCGGCTGGAACGCGCCGTCGGTGCGGAGCGGCTCGCGTACGGCGGGTGGCTGCTGAACCGGTGGCTGCATGGGCTGCTGCATCGGTTGCTGTTGCGGTGCGTGCTGGGAGTGCTGTTGCGGGTGCTGCACCGGCTGCGGGGTGTACTGCGGTTGCTGGGGGGCCTGCTGCTCGCGGAGCTCCGGGTCGAGAGACGGGTCGACGGTGACCGCGATGCGGATGTCGCGGCCGAAGCTCTCGGTGAGGATCCGCTCCAGGTCGGGGCGGAGGCGCGTCTCGAGCTGACCACGGGTGAAGTCGTCGGGTACGGCGACGATCGCGGTGCTCTCGTGCAGGGTCACCGGACGCGAGTTGGTCAGCCAGGCGCGCTGGTTGGGCGGCAGACCGGCAAGCACCCGCGCCCACGCTTCCCCAAGATCCGTCACCGCCGCGGGCTGCTGGGGCGCCTGCTGTTGTGGAGCTGGCTGCTGTGCGGCCGGCTGTTGGGTGTACTGCGGCTGGGCGGGTTGCGGGGCCGGCTGCTGGAATGCGGGCTGCTGTGGAGCTGACTCCTGCGGGGCAGCCGGAAGCGGCTGGGGAGCGGGCTGCTGCTGAGCGGGCTCCCGGGGGGCCTGCTGAGCGGACGGTTGCTGTGGCTGCTGAGCGGAGGGCGGCTGTGCCTCGGGGAAGAGGCGGTCGGGTGCCGGCTCTGGAGTGGGGGAGTCGGCTGAAGGGTGTTCGGCCGTGGTCTCCTGCGTTGGCCGGTTGTCGGGTGACCACTGGTTGGTGGATGCGTTGTCCACACGTGCCTCCCCCTCGATGGGTACCGCGCCTGGTGCATTGCCGCCAGTACCCCAATCCGCCGTACCCCAGGCATGGCCCGCGCCGGGGTACTGGTTGACGGCCGGCGCCGCACCGAAGTACGTCGTACCTGCCGCGGACTGAGCTGGGCCGGACGGAAGATCGGTGGCCGCGCGCTCGAGCTCGGAGCGGTAGCCGTACGGAGCTGCGGGCGGCGCGGGGCGGTACCCCGCGGCCGGCGGTTCGGGCATCGGGATCGGGAGCGACGGGCTCAGATAGTCACCCGGGTCCATCCGCGGCGTAGGCGTCTGGGTCGGCGTCGGCGCAGGCGGCTGCAGTGGCGTCACCGGCTCGGTCTCGGGGCGCGGCTCGGGCTTCGGCGTGGGCCGGACCTCGGTACGGAAGTTCGCCTCGGGCTCGGGACGGATGTCGGCGTCGGGTTCGGGCCGGAGGTCCTGGCGGCCGTCGGCGCTGTACTCCGCCCGGTACTCGGCCGTGAATTCCACCGGTGTGAATTCCGCACTGGCGGAATGGTCCTCGACCACGCGTTGCTCCCCGATTTCGTCGCTGCGGTGGCCGGCGCGATCCGGGGTTCTTCCCGAGCTGCGCGACCGTTCGACCCGACCACCGTGCGGTGTCTGTCCACACGGTTGTCCACAGTTGTGAACGACCGCCGGAGCAGGTTGGTTACCGATCGCGGGGTGTGGGACCTCTGGTGTGAGGGAGTGACGCTAACAAGTCCGAGCAGGCACCTTCAAGCCGTCATCCACAGGCTATGAACAGCAAATTGGGGGCAACCTGCGGCGTGTCGGGTGGACGCCGGAGCGTAGTCATGGTGCGAAATCGCTCTCTGTCGTCGTTCCGGTCGGACAGTGACGAATCCTGGCCCGATCGGTTGCCCACTATCCTGTCCACAAGCCTGTGGAAAAGTCTGGGGATACCTGGTTTGACCTGTCCACAAGGAGCCACGTACCGTGGATCGGTCGGTGTTGAGCCGGCCGTTTCGTGCTGCGCTCCCTGCGGGACCTGTTCTCTGGTTCTCCGACGGTGTGCAGGACAGGCACCTTGGACAGATCCAATCAGTGGATTTGTCGACATTTGTGTTCTCGAGTAACCGGAGTCATTCCAGTGAGCAAGCGGACGTTCCAGCCGAACAACCGTCGTCGGCACAAGAAGCACGGCTTCCGTCTTCGGATGCGTACCCGTGCGGGTCGCGCGATCATCGCCGCCCGCCGTGGCAAGGGTCGTCAGCGCCTCGCGGCCTGAGCGACCCATCTGACGGTGACCACCTCGTGTTGCCCGCGTCGAACCGGTTGCGCCGGTCCGACGACTTCCGTCGCGCCGTCCGGTCCGGACGGCGCGCGGCGCGACGCGTGGTGGTTCTGCATGTGCTGGCGCAGGCCGGTGAACCCGGCCCGGCGCGCGTCGGATTCGTTGTGAACAAGGCGGTGGGCAACGCGGTTCTGCGGAACCGGGTCCACCGCCGTCTGCGTGCGGTCCTGGCCACGCGGCTCTCCGATCTCCCGGCCGGCAGCCTGACCGTCGTCCGCGCGCTCCCGTCGTCCGCCGCGGCGTCGTACGACGAACTCGCTGCCGACGTCGACGGCGCCCTGACCCGGGTGCTGCGGCCATGATGCGGATCAATCCCGTGCGCAGCGGGATCATCGGTTTCCTGAAGTTGTACCGGCTGCTGATCAGCCCGCTGTACGGGCAGGTCTGCAGGTTCTACCCGAGTTGTTCGGCGTATGCCTTGGAAGCGGTCGAACGCCACGGTGCGGTGCGCGGTAGCTGGCTGGCGGGGAGACGACTCCTTCGCTGCCACCCGTGGAACCCCGGAGGCTACGACCCCGTTCCTCCCAGAGATGTCGACCAGCGCGGAGAGTCTTTCTCCGCCAACCAGCCCGGACCGTCAGCCGACGCCGGGCCTGTGCAGCGAGGTGTGTGAGTGACTCTTCTGGCCATCCCCGGGCTCGCGGTGTGGGACGGGATCGTAGACCTGTTCAACACGGTGATGACGCCGCTGTACTGGGCCGTATCGGCACTGCTGGTCGGGTGGCACTGGCTGCTCAGCCAGGTGCTCGACCCGAACGGCGGCTGGGCCTGGGCGCTCTCCATCGCCGGCCTGACGATCGTCATCCGGACCCTGCTGATTCCGCTGTTCGTCCGGCAGATCCGCTCCAGCCGGAACATGCAGCTGCTGCAGCCGAAGATGAAGGAACTGCAGAAGAAGTACGGCCACGACCGGGAGAAGCTCGGTCAGGAAATGATGAAGCTGTACAAGGAGACCGGGACCAACCCGTTCTCCTCGTGCCTGCCGCTGCTGCTGCAGTCGCCGATCTTCCTGGCCCTGTTCCGCGTGCTCGACTACGCGTCGAAGGGCAAGACGCACAGCAGCATCATGGACCCGCACGTCCAGTCGCTGCAGCACGCGAAGATCTTCGGCGCCGAGATCTCGCAGACCTTCCTGAAGGCGAACGGCGACGGCGCCGGCAACGTCAAGGTCGTCGCGATCGTGCTGATCATCCTGATGACCGCGACGATGTTCATCACGCAGCTGCAGCTGATGCGCAAGAACATGCCGAAGGAGGCCCTCACCGGCCAGGCCGCGCAGATGCAGAAGATCATGCTGTACGTCTTCCCGATCTTCTTCCTCATCGGTGGCTTCAACTTCCCGATCGGTGTGCTGATCTACTGGTTCGTCTCCAACGTGTGGACGATGGGTCAGCAGTTCTACGTGATCCGCCGCAACCCCGCCCCGGGTACTCCGGCGTACGACGCCATGCAGGCCCGCAAGCGCGAGCAGAACCTGCGGCACGGTCGTTCGGCCGATGAGGGCGTTCCGGGGACCGAGGGCGCGGAGACCGAGACCGAGACGACCGACCGTCGTCCCGCGCAGCGGCAGCAGCCGAAGCGGCAGTCCCGCAGCGACCGGAAGACCGGCGGTCCGGCCGGTGGCACTGCCGGCGGTGGCGCGGCGGCGTCGACCAACGGCCAGACGACGTCGTCCGCTCCGGAGGACACTCCGCGGCCGCAGGACACGCCCAAGAAGACTCAGGCCGGTGCTGCCAAGAAGCAGCCGGCCGGCAAGAAGGGTACGGGAGCCAAGCGCCAGCCCGCGGCGAAGTCGGCCGCGCAGAAGAAGGCGGCGCAGAAGCGGTCCGGCGGTTCGCGCTGACCTGCGCGCACCCCCTTTTGCCTCGAATGCCCCGGGTCCCCGTGAGGCGGATCCCGACATGATGAAGGAGTGGCCGTGACCGACGGCATGCAGAACACCGACACGGCGGAGCAGTCCGCCGGTACGAACTCCGCCGACGACCGCCTGAAGGCGCTCGAGGCCGAGAGCGATATCGCGGCCGACTACCTCGAGGAGTTGCTCGACATCGCCGATCTCGACGGCGATATCGACATGGACATCGACGGGGACCGTGCCGCGGTCTCGATCGTCGGCGCCGAGCTGAACAACCTGGTCGGCGAGAACGGCAAGGTGCTGGAGGCGCTCCAGGAGCTGACCCGGCTGGCTGTGTACCGGGAAACCGGTGAGCGGTCGCGGCTGATGCTCGACGTGTCGAACTACCGGGCCAACCGGAAGGCCGAGCTCGAAGAGGTCGGCCGCAAGGCGGTCGAGGAAGCGAAGGCGACCGGCACCCCGGTGAAGCTCGACCCGATGACGCCGTTCGAGCGGAAGGTCGTGCACGACGTCGTCGCGGCGGCCGGCCTGACGTCGGAGTCCGAGGGTGAAGAGCCCCGCCGCCGCGTGGTGGTCCAGCCATGACCACGCCGCAATGAACGACGTTTCACGTGAAACACCGCCGCTCGTGGACAAGCTGTTTCCACGGGCGGCGGTGCCGCTTTCGGCGTACGCCGACTTGCTGGCGACCGAGGGAACGCTGCGCGGGCTGATCGGGCCGCGGGAGGTTCCGCGGCTCTGGGACCGGCACCTGCTGAACTGCGCTGTCGTCGAGCGACTGATCCCGGAGGAGTCATCGGTCGCGGATGTCGGCACCGGTGCGGGGCTGCCGGGCATCGTGCTCGCGATCGTCCGTCCGGATCTTCAGGTGGACCTCGTCGAGCCGTTGCTGCGACGGACCACCTTCCTCCAGGAAGCGGTCGACGCACTCGAGCTCGAGAACGCGACCGTCGTCCGCGCGCGGGCCGAGGACCTGCCGCCGGCGTCGTACGACGTGGTGACCTCTCGGGCGGTCGCTCCGTTGGCCAAACTGGCCAGGTGGTGTCTGCCGCTGTGCGTCGAGGGTGGACTCATGCTGGCGATGAAAGGGGCGTCTGCAGAGGAGGAACTGGACGCCTCAGAGCGCGAATTGATGAAGCTCGGCGCAGAGCTTTGTCATATTCACCAACTCGGCGGCGATGAACTGGCCAACCCCACGACTGTGGTGAGTATTGTGGCCGGACGTGCTGCAGGGGGATCCCGGCACGCAAGACACGGGAGGTGAGCGGGTTGGTGAGTCGTGCCCTCGGATGGCCCGAGAAGAGCACCGGCGTACCGACGTCGTCACAAGGCATCGGCTGGCCGGCCGAACCGGATTCAGCCGTCCGTGTGGTGAGTCAGGAACCCGCTCCCGCTGCCCCGGCACAGACCTCTTCGACCTCGGCTGCCGAGCAGCCGCCCTTGTCGCCGCCGATCGACACCTCGGGACTTCAGGCCGCCGCGGCGGCCGGTCTCGACAGTCCGGCGACCGACGATCCGGCGTCCGTTTCACGTGAAACGCCGGACATGCGGGATGATGGTTCCGGGCCCGATTCGGCGTCACTGGTGGACGTCGAACCGGACCTTTCGGAGTCTCCACCGCCTGTGGATGACGACCGCATGAAACTGCTCCCGCACACGGGAATCCGTCCACAGAAGCCTGTGGACAGAGCTGGGGGCAGACCCGCTCCGACCCCTACAGACATCCTCTTCGGGCCAAGTCCCGCACCTATTGGAATGGGCGCTATGACTGCCGCACAGATCGCCGCGCGGGCCACGTCGGACGAGCTTCAGCGACGACTCCTCGAGACTCCGATCGCCGCCGCCACCGAACGGACCCTGCTGGTGAATGAAGGACGCACGATGGGCAGGGAGTTCCCGCTGCCCGCCCAGACCCGAGTCTTCGTCGTCGCCAACCAGAAGGGCGGCGTGGGCAAGACCACGACGACGGTGAACGTCGCCGCCGGCCTCGCTCTGTACGGCGCGAAGATCCTGGTCATCGATCTCGACCCGCAGGGCAACGCGTCGACCGCTCTGGGCATCGACCACGCCGAAGGGACGCCCGGGGTGTACGAGGCCGTCATCGAAGGCGAGCCGCTCGGCAAGTTGACCCAGCCCTGCGCCGAGCACCCGGGTATCCAGGTGATCCCGGCGACCATCGACCTGGCCGGTGCGGAGATCGAACTCGTCAGCCTGGTGGCCCGGGAGAGCCGGCTGAAGACCGTACTCGAGGCGTACCTGGCCGAGACCGAGGCCGCGGGGGAGAAGTACGACTATGTCTTCATCGACTGCCCGCCGTCGCTCGGCCTGCTGACGGTGAACGCGCTGACCGCCGCGCGCGAGGTACTGGTCCCGATCCAGAGCGAGTACTACGCGCTGGAGGGCCTCTCGCAGCTGCTCCGGCACATCGACATGGTGAAGTCGCACCTGAACCCCGGGCTCGACGTCTCGACGATCCTGCTCACGATGTACGACGCCCGCACGAAGCTGGCCGGTGAGGTCGCCGCCGAGGTGCGCGGACATTTCAAGGACGCCGTACTGCGGACCGCCGTACCGCGCTCGGTGCGTATCTCGGAGGCCCCGAGCCACGGGCAGACCGTGCTCGCGTACGACCCGGCGTCGGCCGGCGCCCTGTCGTACCTGGAGGCATCCCGCGAGATCGCGATGCGGAACAACGCCTGATTCGTTGAATCGGTGTGGCACCGTTTCACGTGAAACGGCTCGGTCAGCAGTAGCTCAGCAGGATGTCGACCTCGAGGGAGCGCGATGAACACCCGACTCGGACGCGGACTTGGCGCGCTGATCCCCAGCTCGCCGGCGCCAGGCACCACGACCCTCGGCAGCAAGTCCAGCTCGATCCCGGGGGCGCCCCCGGTCGTGACGCCGGCGGTGCCGGAGGGACCGGAGCTCGCCGCGGTGCCCGGAGCATCGTTCGCGGAGATCGACGTCGACAAGATCGTGCCGAACCCGAAGCAGCCCCGCACCGTCTTCGACGAGGAGGCGATGGAGGAGCTCGTCCACTCGGTCAAGGAGATCGGCCTCCTGCAGCCGATCGTCGTACGTCGCCTCGAGGGAGACTCGTACGAACTGGTGATGGGCGAGCGGCGCTGGCGGGCGACGCAGCAGGCCGGCCTCACGACGATTCCGGCGATCGTGCGGGAGACGTCGGACGACGCGATGCTGCGGGACGCGCTCTTGGAGAACCTGCACCGGAGCCAGCTGAACCCGCTGGAAGAAGCGGCGGCGTACCAGCAGATGCTCGACGACTTCGGGTGCACGCAGGAGGTGCTCGCGACGCGGATCGGACGGTCGCGGCCACAGATCTCCAACACGCTGCGGCTGCTGAAACTGCCGGCGTCGGTTCAGCGCCGGGTTGCGGCCGGCGTGCTGTCCGCGGGCCACGCGCGAGCGCTGCTCGGACTGCCGAGCGGCGACGCGATCGAGCGGCTCGCACAGCGGATCGTCGCCGAGGGTCTCTCGGTGCGGACGGTTGAGGAGATCGTGGCGCTCGGCGATATGAACGCCGAGGACCCGACCCCGGCGCGCCGCCGGAACAAGCCGGTCGCACCGCGACTGGTCGACCTGGCCGACCGCCTCTCCGACCGCTTCGAGACGCGCGTCAAGGTCGACCTCGGAAAGACCAAGGGCAAGATCACCGTCGAGTTCGCTTCGGTCGACGACCTGGAGCGCATCGTCAGTCTGATGGACCCCACCAAGTCCACCGACGACTGACCTCACCTGACTCCCCACCGAACTGTCGGCGGGCGCTGATAGAACTTGGCGTCCACCTGCGCAGCGAACCGGGGAGGACCCAGTGCAGAAGCGACCGCGTGTTGTGGTCAGCGTGGAGGCAAGTGTCGACGGCAAGGTCGCGCTTGCCCGCAACGCGCTCCTGATGCATCAGCCGAGTACGGACCTGTGGGCGTCGATGACGCCGCGGTCGCCGGACGCGATCGACGTCACCGAGCTCGTGAAACAGCAGTACGGGTGCAACGCCATCTTGGAGGGCAGCGGCAGCCTGGTGAGTGAGGACGCGACCCCGTCTGAACTCCCGACGTACGACGGCGACCCGATCGCTCTCTACGAGCACTTCCTGCCGGCAGAGGTGATCGAGCAGCGGACACCGTTGCACATGTGGTTCACGATCGTCGACGGCCGTGGACGTGTGCGCTGGACCGAGAGGCATGAGAACTGGGATGCACTGGTCCTCGTGGCGCGGTCAACTCCCGCGGACTATCTCGCCTACCTCCGCCGGGAGCGCATCTGCAACCTCGTGGTCGGCGACGAGCGCGTCCAGTTGGACCAAGCAGTGGCGGCGATGGGCACTGAGCTCGGCGTGACGTGCATCCTGTCGAATGCAGGCGGCGGCTTGAACGGCGCGCTGTTGCGGGCCGGTTTGATCGACGAACTGCACCTCAAGCTGGCGCCGGCTCTGATCGGTGGACTGGGGACGCCGTCGGTCATGGACGGATCGCCCCTCGCGGTCGGCGAGGCACCGACGCGTCTGGAGTTGCTCTCGGCACAGACCGACGCCGGTGGCTCGGTACGCCTCCACTACGCCGTATCGGAGAGCTGATCAGAGGCCGGGGCGTCCGGAATCACAAGGATGTAAGTTCGCCTAGGGCGCTTAGGATCGCGCTCACAGAGCTAGTTCGTGGTCCGAACTAGCGGGATAGATCGGCAGGGAGATATGTCGACAAATCCCTGACGGCACTGGGTGCAATGTTTCATGTGAAACATTGCCCTCGGCGGGGGCTAGTGGCCGAGAAGTTCGTGCGAGGTCTTGCGCTCGGCGTAGAACGACAGGAACGGGATCGTGCCGGCCACGGCCATCAGGACCAGGCGGGGGAAGGACCAGCGGACCCGGCGGAAGAGGTCGAACGTACCGAGCAGGTACACGACGTAGAGGAACCCGTGCAGGGGGCCGATCACGTTCATCGCGCCGGGGTTGTCACCCAGGTACTTCAGCGGCATCGCGACGAAGAGCAGCAGGAGCAGCATCACGCCGACGACGTACGCGATCACGCGGTAACGGGTCAGAGCGCCGCGGATGGCCGGGGTGAGCGGCTGCGGGCCGGCGGAGGTGGCGGGGTCGGCAGAGGAAGTCACGCTGAAACGGTACCGCTTGGCTCCACAGGCTCCGCGACGCGGTCACCCGCATCCGGGTCCTCTTCGTCGGGCTCGCGGTGGGCGTCCAGGACCATGCGGCCCCACATCCACAAGGTGAAGGCCGCGAAGATCCACCACTGGACCGCGTAGGCGACGTTGCGAAGGCCGGCGTGGTCCGTCGGGGGCGGAGGCGGTGCGACGATCGCGGGTGCGGGAGACGGTACGGCGCCTGAGTCGACGGCGGACTGTACGACGAACGCGTCGTACACCCGGTAGCTCACCAGGTGCACGATCGTCGGGATCCGAAGCGACGACAGTACCCGCCCCTTCGCGGCGTCATCTGATGAGTCCTCGGCCTCGGATGCCACGACCGATCCGCTCAGTCGCACCGGGCCAGAGGGTGCTGTGACGGCCGGATCAGAAGGCGACGCGACCCATCCGCGAACGATCATCACAGCGTCGGTGTCGGACAGCTTCAGTGGCGACACGACCCAGAGGCCGGCTCGACCGTCCTGCAGGCGATCGGCGATCAGAACCTGGTCCGCAGCCGGGCCCCAGGTGCCGGCGATGGTGACTCGGCGGCCGACGGCCTTCGACGGGAGGCCCTCGTCGATCGAGAACAGCGACTGCAGTTCGACTGGAGGGGCGGCCGCGCGCTGGGCGGTGGCGTCGGCGGTCTTCGATCGATAGACGCCGAGTTGCCACACGCCCATCACGGTCATGACCGATGCGATCGCCAGGGCGAGCACGAGCAGACCGGACCACCGGGGCGTCAGAGCCGTCCGCCACAACGGCCGAGCAGACGGTGCAGGGTCGTGGGGGTCGGGCATGGGAGTGCTTGTCAGCGGGCTGCTGCGGTGGCGAGCAGGTCGCGGCAGAGGACACCAAGCTCGATCCCGGCTGCCTCGGCGGCCAGCGGGACGAGTGACGTCTCGGTCATCCCGGGGGCAACGTTCACCTCGAGGAACCACGGCACACCGGCCGCGTCCACCACGAGGTCCGTCCGGGACAGGTCGCGCAACCCCAGCGCCTGGTGTGCCTGCACCGCGGCAGCAGCGCACGCACCGGCGGCCTCAGGCTCCAGCCGCGCAGGGACGACGAACTGCGTCGCGCCCGCCGTGTACCGCGCCTCATAGTCGTAGAACCCCGAGTCCGGCCGGATCTCGACGGCCGGCAGCGCCCGCGGCCCGTCGCCGACGTCGACGACCGTCACGGCGACCTCGGTCCCGTCGATGTACTGCTCGATCAACGCCACCGGACCGTACGCGTAGCAGTTCACCATCGCCGACGGCAGTTCGTCGGCCGACCGCACGATCGACGCGCCCAGCGCCGAACCGCCACGTGCCGGCTTCACCACCAGCGGCAGCCCGACCTGCTGGACCACTGCCTCCATAAGGGCGGCGGCGCCCAGCTCGCGGAACGTGTCGTGCCCGAGCACGACCGACGCGGGCGTGTGCAGTCCCGCAGCGCCGACGACCGTCGCGGCCACCGGCTTGTCGAACGCCGTACGGCACGCTGCCGCGTCGGCTCCGACGTACGGAACGCCGTACAGGTCGAGGACCTGGCGGAGTGCGCCGTCCTCGCCGGTGACGCCGTGCAGGACGGGGAAGATCGCGTCGGGGGGATCCTGGCGCAGCCGATCGACCAGCGAGGCGTCGACGTCGCGCTGCTCGACCTCCACGCCGACACTGCGCAGGGCGTCCGCCACTCGGCGGCCGGACCGCAGCGAGACGTCCCGCTCGTGCGACAGTCCACCTGCCAGTACCAGCACTCGACCCAGATCACTCATCACAAATATCCCGATCACTCGTGGGCGACTCCGGCACGGTCGCCGGTCCCGAGGCCCACTCGAACGGTACCCCTACCGAATCCTGGACCCCCGCCCGCCCGTAGGTCCCTTGCGCAACCTTTGCGAACCGGACTACGAAAGCTCCGGCCCTGGGGCGTCGTACTCGCGGCCGGCGCCTGGTGGCAGCGGGCCGAACGTCTGCCGGAGCTCGAGCTCCTCGTTGATCACTGCGGCGAGCCTGCCGACGCCTTCGGTGATGCGCTCCGGCGTCGGATGACAGTACGAGAGCCGCATGCACTGGGAGCCGAAACCGTCGGCGAAGAACGCCGTTCCGGGTACGTACGCGACCCGCGCCGTGACCGCCCGGGGCAGCATCGCCTTCGCGTCCAGCCCTTCGGGCAACGTCAGCCAGACGTAGAAACCACCCCGCGGCCGCGTCCAGGTCGTTGCTGCTGGCATCTTTTCCGCCAGCGCCGCGAGCATCGCGTCGCGGCGCTCGCGGTACATCTCCCGGAACTGCTTCACCTGCCCCATCCAGTCGTGCCGGACCAGGTACGACGAGATCGCGAGCTGACTGAACGTCGGCGGGCACAGCGTCGCGGACTCCTGCGCCAGCACGAGTTTCTCCCGGACCGCGTGCGGCGCGACCGCCCAACCGACCCGGAACCCGGGGGCGAACGTCTTCGAGAACGAGCCCAGGTAGATGACGCCTTCGCGATCCTCCGCGCGCAGCGCCTTCTGCTGCTCACCCTCGAACCCGAGCAGTCCGTACGGGTTGTCCTCGAGGATCAGCAGCTCAGCCTTCTGGCAGATCTCCAGCACCCGCGCCCGGCGCTCGTCCGACAGCGAAACCCCGGCCGGGTTGTGGAAGTTCGGGATCGTGTAGAAGAACTTGATCCGCTTCCCGGCCGCGCGCACCGACGCGATCGCCTGCTCCAGCGCCTCCGGTACGACGCCGTCGTCGTCCATCGCGACGTGCACGACCTCGCACTGGTACGCACGGAAGACGCCGAGCGCCCCGACGTACGACGGCGCCTCGCAGATCACCACGTCGCCGGGATCGCAGAACACCCGCGTGACCAGGTCGACGGCCTGCTGGCTGCCGACCGTGACGACGACGTCGTCCGGATGGGCCTCGATCCCCTCCAGCCGCATGATGTCGCAGATCTGGTCGCGGAGCGTCGGATCGCCCTGGCCGGAGCCGTACTGCATCGCGGTGGCGCCGTTGTCGATCACCAGGTCGCGGACCGCGCCGCCGACCACGTCGAGCGGCAGACCGCCGATGTTCGGCATGCCGCCGGCGAGCGACACCACCTCCGGCCGGCTGGCGACCGAGAACAGGGCTCGGATCTCCGATGCGGTCATGCCCTTGGTCCGGGCTGCGTACGCCTCGACGTAGTTGTCGAGTCGGGTCTGCCGGACATCGGGCACGTCAGCACTCACGGGGGCCACTCCAACGGTGATCGAGGGGGAAGTCACCAGGTTACGTCGACAGACCCCAGTCCGGGCTGGGGATCGGCGTGACCTCTCACTACCATGCCTTATAGGGGCAGGTTCGACCATGCCGGAATCTGGCTGCTGAGACAGCCGGCCCGACTGGTGCGGCCTGGAGAGGTGGACCGGGAAGGCGGATCAGAATGAGCGTGGGCAGGACAGCCGGCTGGACGCTCGGCGGTTTGGTGCTGGGTGTGCTGGCCGGGTTCGCCGGTGAGCTGTTCCGGCGGCAACCCGCAGGGAAGGTGCAGCAGCGGTACGTCGCTCCCGAGGCGACCCGCACCACGGACGCGCGGACCCCGTCCGCCGTCCCCGAACCGGCGGCCGAACCAGCCGCCCGATGACACTCTGGGCGACACGCACCGTGACGAAGCTAACAGTCTGTACGGCCGATCGGATGCGTTGATGGCCCGACGGCTGGAACCGCTGACGCTCGCCAATCTCGGTGAGCTTCCGGTGCCCTGCCGTGACTGTGTGTTCTGGCAGCTCGACCCGGTGGCCGCGCGCCGGGCGGACCGCAACGGTGACACCGGGCTGGAGAAGGAAGCCTGGCTGTCGCAGCTGCTGCTCGACTGGGGGACCGCCGGGATCGTGCTGTACGTCGACGACGAGCCGGCCGGGTTCGCGGTGTACGCGCCGGGGTCGTACCTGCCCCGGATCCAGGCGTTTCCGACTGCACCCGTCAGCCCGGACGCCGTCGTACTGGCGACCGGCCGGATCCTCCCGCGGTACCTGGGCCTCGGACTCGGGAAGATCCTGGTCCAGGCGGTCGCCAAGGACGTCCTGAAACGGGGCTTCCGCGCCGTGGAGGCGTTCGGGGACTCGCGGTGGGACGGCCCGGGCTGTGTCTGGCCGACCGACTTCCTGCGTGCGGTGGGCTTCGCGGTTGTGCGCGAGCACCCGCGCAATCCGCGGCTCCGGCTCGACCTGCGGTCGGCGATCACGTGGCGCAGCGAGATGGAGGCCGCCGTCGAGCGCCTGATGGGCGCCATCCGGCCGGAGCAGGCCCCGGCCGGGCCGGTGACGGTCCGGGACGCCCTCAGATCAGGGCCGGAGTAGTCGCATGATCTGGCGGCTTCTCGGTGACGTGATGTTCGTCCTGCACGCCGCCTTCCTGCTGTTCTTCGTGATCGGCGGCTTCCTGGCCTGGAAGTGGGCGAAGCTCATCTGGGTCCATCTCGGGATCGTGGTCTGGAACGTCGCCATCGTGATCGTCGACTACGACTGCCCGTTGACGGGCGCGGAGAAGTACTTCCGCCGCAGGGGCGGCGAGACGCCATACGAAAGCGGCTTCATCAACCACTACTTGGACGGCACCATCTGGCCTGAAGGCGCGACGCCGATCGCGGAGAAGGTCGGCTTCGCGCTCGTGGTGATCGGGTACGTCGGGTTCTTCGTCGTACGGCACCGCCGCCGTATCAAGCTCAGGGGTGAGTCAGTGGGACCCCGGACGTGAGGGGGCGGCGGTCTCCTCATACTGGACACGTGCCCATCGACGAGTACCTCGCTGCCCTGAGCAAGGAGCTCTGGGGGCCTCGGCGACGCAAGGCGGACCTGCTGGCCGAGGCCCGCGACCACCTGACCGACGCCACCGAGGCCTTCGAGGCGGACGGGCTGGACAGGTACGACGCCGAGAAGCACGCGGTGGCCGACTTCGGGACGCTCGAGGAGGTCGCGCCCGGTTATCGCGCGGACCTCGCCGTCAGCCAGAGCCGGCGTACGGCGGTGTTGCTGTTCGCGGCGCTGATCATCCAGCCGATCGTGTGGCGGGAAGGCGCCTGGAGCTGGAACAGCGGCCCGGACGATCCGAATCCGCTGAACGACCTCCTGCAGGTCCTGGTGCGGAACGTCGGCACGATCGCCATCGCCGGTGCCGTCCTCGCGGTCGTTGCTGCTGGCATCGGTCTGCGAAGCCCCTTCGTACGGACCCACCTGACACGGGCGACCACGCTCTTCGCGCTGGCGAACGCCGTGACGATCGGCGGGATCGGCGTCCTGATGGCGCTGACCAGCCCGCATCCGAACGGTCTGCTCGACCTCAGTGTGGTCGGGACGTTCGTCGTGCTGCCGCTGGTGCTGGTCGGCCAGCAGGCCGCCCGCGGCCTACGGCTGGCCCGGGCGTAACACGCCTTCCACCACCGCGCGGAACGTCACCCACTCCTGCTTGCCCGAGGCAAGCATCTTCACGCCGGCACTGGTGAGCTGGTAAGTACGGCGTTTCCGCCCGCCGACCGTGCTCCACTCGCTGGCCAGGTAACCGGCCCGCTCGAGTCGCCGGAGTGCCGGATAGAGCGTGCCGGTCGGTAGATCGAGCTCCCCGCCGCTGCGCTCCAGCAACGCCTCCATGATCGCGTAGCCGTGCAGCGGTTCGTGCTCGACGACCGCCAGGATCATCGGGTCGAGGTGTCCACGCAGCGCATCCGCCTTCATGTAGCCAGTCTACTCATATGTCTGTTACCGTCGAGAGGCGACATGTAGCCAATCTACTTATCAAGGACGCACCATGACCGTGGACACCGAGATCCGACCGGCCACCCGGCCCGGTCTGCTGCACCGGGTTTCCGGGTGGGCGATGCGGCACGCCGGCCTGGCCCTCCTGCTCTGGGTACTGGTGCTGGCCGCGGTCATCGCCTCGGCGACGGTGGTCGGCGCCAACTACAAGAACGACAACTCGTTGCCGGGCACCGACTCCCAGCGGGTGACGGACATCTTCACGGAGCACCAGCCGAAGGGCGACACGGCGTCGGTCCAGCTCGTCTTCCGGGCCGACGGCGGCCTCGACGGGGAGAAGACGCGGATCGCGTCGATGCTCGCGGTGGTCCGCGGTCTGCCGCACGTCGCCTCGGTCGCCGACCCGTTCGCGGGCCCGGGTGCCATGTCGACAGATCGACGAACCGCCTACGCGACGGTCGGTCTGGACGTCACGGTGGCGGACATGCCGGTGGACGACGTACGGACGATCATTCATCGGGCGCAGGACTTCGCGCGGCCTGGCTTGCAGGTCGAGGCCGGCGGGGATCTGGCGCGGAGCGCTGCCGAGAGTTCGGGTGGCGCGTCCGAGGGCGCCGGAATCCTGGCCGCGCTGGTGATCCTGGTCTTCCTCTTCGGATCGTTGCTTGCGGCAACACTTCCGCTGCTGACCGCGGTGTTCGCCGTCGGCAGCACAGTCGCGCTGCTGATGCTCGCGTCGCACCTGTTCACGGTGCCGGAGTACACGACGCCGGTGATGATGCTGGTCGGGCTCGGCGTCGGCATCGACTACGCGTTGCTGATCTTCTCGCGCTACCGCCACGAACTGCTGAAGGGCGAGGCCGACGCGAAGGTCATCGCCCTGGACACCGCGGGCCGGTCGGTGATGTTCGCCGGCTGCACCGTCGTCATCGCGTTGCTCGGCCTGCTGGCGTTGGGACTCGGTTCATTGCAAGGCGTCGCGCTCGGGGTCACGTTGACCGTGCTGATGACGATGCTCGCTGCGGTGACCTTGTTGCCGTCGTTGCTGACGCTGTTCGGGAAGCGGATCGAGCGGAGTGTGCGCAAGCATGCCGCGAAGCAGCGGCGTACTCCTGGCGACGGCTGGCGCAAGCTCGCGGGCGTCGTACAGCGTGGGCCGTGGGTGCCGCTGGTGCTCGGGGTTCTCGCCTTGGTGGCGTTGTCGCTGCCGGCGCTGGGGATGCGGCTCGGGTTCGCGGACGCGGGGACGGATGATCCCGCGAAGACGAGCCGGAAGGCGTACGACCTGCTGGCGGACGGGTTCGGGCCGGGGTTCAACGGTCCGCTGGTCGTGGTGTCGGAGGGGAACCAGACGCAGGAGCTCAGCCAGGCGCTCGCGGCTGATCCCGGGATCGCCGCGGTGACATCGCCGCAGGTGACGCCGGACGGCAAGATCTCCACCGTCCTGGCGTTCCCGAAGTCGGCACCGCAGGACGCGGCGACGAGCGACCTCGTTCAGCGGTTGCGTAAGGACACGTTGCCGAAGCTCGAAGGGACTTACCTGGTCGGTGGGGCGACGGCGGCCGCGGACGACTTCGCGGCCGCGGTGAGCAAGCGGCTGCCGATCTTCGTACTGGTCGTCGTGGGGCTGTCGGCGTTGCTGCTGATGGCGGTGTTCCGGTCGGTGCTGATCCCGTTGAAGGCCGCCGTACTCAACCTGCTCAGCATCGGCGCCTCGCTCGGGGTGATCACGCTGGTGTTCCAGCAAGGCTGGTTCGGCGCGCAGCCCGGGCCGATCGAGGCGTTCGTCCCGGTGATGATCTTCGCGATCGTGTTCGGACTGTCGATGGACTACGAGGTCTTCCTCGTCTCCCGGATCCACGAGGAGTGGCGCCGTACCGGCAACGCCCAGGTCGCGGTCCGCGAAGGCCTGGCGACCACCGGCAGCGTGATCACGGCAGCGGCCGCGATCATGATCGTGGTCTTCGGCGCCTTCCTCCTGAGCCCCGACCGCATGCTGAAACAATTCGGCCTCGGCCTGGCAACCGCCGTCCTCCTCGACGCCCTCCTGATCCGCTGCGTCATAGTCCCGGCAGTACTCCGCCTGCTCGGAAACCACGCGTGGTGGCTACCGAGCAGACTCGACCGAATCCTCCCGAAGATCAAACTCGAGGATCACTCGAAGGGTCGGGCGTGTTCGTGTCGAAGGTGGCCAGCCCCAAAGACTGCCACGCATCGAGGAGGCGCTTGTCGCCGGACGCGACGACAAGATCGGCGTCCTCCAACTGTTCGGCTCACTGACCAGCAGCGGACCGAAACCCGATGTGTCGAGATAGCCGATCACCGGCGCTGCACATCGATGAGCTCCTCGACCGAGCCCTCGGCACGAATCGGGTCAGGTGCGGGCCGCTTCTTCTGACGGGCGGGCTGCACGCGCCCTTGGGTGCGAAGTCGCTCCAGCGTCGGGTGCCCGGCGGGTTGCCCATGGTCTGTCATCGGCGGTGGGGTGCAGAACCGGACTCAGACGGTGAGTTGGCCGAAGCGGAGCATGCCGGTGGCGGCGTCTTGTTCTGGGGGGAGGTAGACGCGCTGGATGGCGACGACGATTGCTTCGGCGATGACGTCACGGAAGGCGGGGTCGGCGAGGCGGGCGGAGTCGTGGGGGTTGGTGACGTAGCCGATCTCCAAGCGGACCGCGGGCATCTTGGTCCGGCGGAGGAGGTCCCAGGTCTTGGCGTGGGTGTGGCAGTTCAGGAGGTCCGTGCGGGCGACGATCTCGCGCTGTACCAGGCCGGCGAACTGCTCGCCGACGCTCGAACTCGCGCCGTGCAGGTCGTTGCCGTAGAAGTACGTCGCGACGCCCTGCGCGGCCGGGTTCATCGAACCGTCGGTGTGCAGCGAGACGCACAGGTTCGCGTCCGTCTCGTTCGCGAACGCGGCGCGCGCCAACTCGTCCGGCCCCTGATCGCGGCCCCGCGACAGATACGCCCGTACGCCGGTGGCGCCGAGGCGACCCTCGATCCGGGCGGCCAGGTCGTACGCGATGTCGGACTCGCGCAGGCCGTAGCCCTCCCAGCCGTAGTCGAAGCCGCCGTGACCGGGGTCGATCACCACAGTCTTGCCGGACAGTCGCGGCCCGGCGGCGCGCACGGCTTCACGCGCACGCAACGCGTCGGGGCGGCCGCCGGTCGCCATCGGCCGGATCCGCTGCAGCGCCTTGAACGTCGACGGGCCACAGGTGCCGTCGGCCGGCAGACCCATGTTGCGCTGGAACTCGGTCACCGCGCGCTGGGTGTCCGCGGCGAAGATCCCGTCGATCCGGGCGACCGCGAACCCGAGCTCCTGCAGCTTCGCCTGCAGGCTCAGGACGTCGTCACCGCTCATCGGGTGCGCCGGGACGTACGTCAGCAGCCGGTCGCCCAGCCGCCAGCGGGCGTCGTCGATCGCGCGGTACGTCTGCGGGCCGACGATCCCGTCGATCATCAGCCCGCGTTGCTGCTGGAATCCCCGGACGGCGTGCGCGGTCGCTTCGTCGTAGACGTCGTGGCCGCCGGTCAGCAGCCCGAGTCGTTGCAGCTTGCCGACGATCTCGGCGACCGCCTCACCGCTGTCGCCGATGCGGTAAACGCCGTGCGGGGATTCCATCAGTCAGTACTCCTTGCCGTGGCGGCGGGCAGTGCTCAGGAAGTGAAGTCGGCAAGCTCCTTCAGCAGCGCGGCCTTCGGCTTGGCGCCGACGATGGACTTGGCGAGCTCACCGTTCACGTAGACGTTGATCGTAGGGATACCGGTAACCCGGTAGTTGCTCGGGGTAACCGGGTTCTCGTCCACGTTCATCTTCAGGAACGTGAGCTTGTCGCCGTGGTCCTGGGACAGCTCTTCCAGGATCGGGGAAACCTGGCGGCACGGGCCGCACCATTCGGCCCAGAAGTCGACCAGCACGGGCTTGTCGCTCTTCAGGACGGTCTGGTCGAACTCGGCGTCAGTGACGGCCTTCATGTAGGTAGCTCCTTCAAGGATGGTTGTGAGGTTCAGACGGAGACAGGCTGGGTGGCGGCCGCCGCGTTCTCGGCGTCCTCCAGGGTGGCCAGGTAGCGCTCGGCGTCCAGGGCCGCGGCACAGCCGGTACCGGCGGCGGTGATCGCCTGCCGGTAGGTGTGGTCCACCAGGTCGCCGGCCGCGAACACACCGCGCAGGTTGGTCTCGGTGCTGCCCTGCTTGACCAGCACGTAGCCCTCGTCGTCCAGGTCGACCTGGCCCTTGACCAGCTCGGAGCGCGGGTCGTGGCCGATCGCGATGAACAGGCCGGTGGCCGGCAGCTCCCGGGTCTCGCCGGTGACGGTGTCCTTCAGGGTCAGGTGGGTGAGCTTGTCGTCACCGTGGATCGTGTCGACCGCGGAGTTCCACTGGAACTCGATCTTGTCGTTGGCGTACGCCCGGTCGGCCATGATCTTCGAGGCCCGCAGCTCGTCGCGTCGGTGCACCAGGTGCACCTTCTTCGCGAACTTGGTCAGGAAGGTGGCCTCCTCGACGGCGGAGTCGCCGCCGCCGACGACCGCGATCTCGTGGTCACGGAAGAAGAAGCCGTCGCAGGTCGCACACCAGGACACGCCGTGCCCGGACATCCGGTCCTCGTCGGACAGGCCGAGCTTGCGGTAGCCCGAACCCATCGCGAGGATCACGGCCTTCGCGCGGTGCTCGACGCCGGCCGAGTCGGTGACGACCTTGATGTCGCCGGTCAGGTCGACCTTCGTCACGTCGTCGGCGACCAGCTCGGCGCCGAAGCGCTCGGCCTGGGTGCGCATCTCGTCCATCAGCGCCGGGCCCATGATGCCCTGCGAGAAGCCCGGGAAGTTCTCCACCTCGGTGGTGTTCATCAGCGCGCCACCAGCGGTGACGGAGCCCTCGAAGACCAACGGCTCCAGTGCCGCGCGCGCGGCGTACACCGCGGCGGTGTAACCGGCCGGCCCGGAGCCGACGATGATGACGTTGCGGACTGCGGTGGAGTCGCTCATGCAGGCGTTCCTCGGGGAGTCGAGATCAGTACGTCGTACTCAACGGATCCTAGAGGCCGACCATTCCCAACGTACCCACCCCACGTCGTTCGAAGCTCAGCGGTTGCGCAGCGTGACCGTGGTCTCGAAGAACGAGGTGGGTACGCCGCCCGGGACACTACATCCGGTGACCGCGAAGACCTGGATCTCATACGGCTTCGCACCCTGCAGCCCGATGATCGTGGACCGCTTGCCGTCGATCTTGGCGGGCTGCACCAGCCGGACGTCCGAATTCGCCTGGCCGGCCGCGAAGGACCTGGCGCACGACTGCTCGTCGGTCGAACCGTGCAGGATCTTCGGGGTGTTGTCGAGCCATCGCTTCGCCGACGAGCCGATGTCCTGGGTGCTGACCGCCACTGCGTCGGCCGGTGGCGTGTTGTGGTCGGCAGCGGCAGCGCCGTCGTTCGCCTGGTCCTTGGTGGCGAACACCACGCCGACGCCGAGCGCCGCGATCAGCACCACACCGGCCGCGGCGCCGAGCAGCTTCGGCAGGTGCCGGCGCGGCTCCTCGCGGATCTGGGCCAGCGAGTGCACCCCGACGGTGGACGCGCGCAGCACCGACTCGGACACGATCACCGCGTCCAGGTGCTCGGCGACGTCGGGCGGGATCGGGATGTCGCTGCGGCCTTCCTCGGCCAGGTCGGCGGTCAGTTGCAGAAGGGCGTCGTACGTCTGCTGGCAGTCGGGGCATGCCTTCACATGCTCACGAGCGCGATGCGCCTCGGGAGCAGGCAGCAGGTTCTCGATCAGGTCGGCGATCGTGTCCGTGTCCAGGTGCTCGAGGTGCTCACTGGTCGGCAGACCGGGATCGGTCATCGGGGGCTCGCCTCCTCACGGGAGGTGCGCGGCCGTAGCAGCGTGGTCATAGGGAAACTCCGGTCGAAGGCGTCAGTCGTCCGGTCGCCAGAGGCAGGCGACTTCGCTAGGACGGGCGACCGGGTCATTCGGTTCCCACCGCTTCCGCGGCGGACTTCTCCGGTACGTCGGACTGCCTGGTCGTCTGCCAGTGCCGCAGCAGCGGGAGCAGCTTGGCGCGACCGCGGGCGCAGCGCGACTTGACCGTGCCCGGGGCGCAGTCGAGGATCGCGGCCGCCTCTTCGATCGAGTAGCCCTCCATGTCGACCAGGACCAGCGCGGCGCGCTGGTCCTCGTTGATCTGCTTCAGGGCGTTCAGCACGTCCAGCCGGCGTTCGCGGACCTCGGCCGGGTCGTCCTCGGCCGGCCCGGCCAGCTCGGCCGCGCGGTCCTCGTCCTCGGGCAGCGGGTCGGCGGCACGCACCTGGCGGCGCCGGATCCGGTCCAGACAGGCGTTCACCACGATCCGGTGCAGCCAGGTGGTCACCTTCGCGTCCCCGCGGAACGAGTCGGCCCGCCGGAACGCCGAGATGAACGCCTCCTGGAGCGCGTCCGCGGCCTCCTCGGGCTCACCGAGGGTACGGATCGCGACCGCCCACATCCGGTCCCGGTGCCGTTTGACCAGGAACCCGAACGAGTCCGGGTTGCCGGACACGTGCATCCGCAGCAGCTCGTGGTCGTCCAGCTGGTCGTAGCTCACCGGCCCGCTCACCGGGGCAGGCTGCGCCGGGCCCTGCGGCACCGGCTCGCCCGCGCCGATGCGCGGGACGTCCGGCCGGGGCGGCGGATTGCCCGAGTCCACGTGAGCGGTCATTTCTGGATCGTGACCTCCGAGATGATGCCCTGGTACCCGTCGGACACCTTCGGCAGCTTGGTCAGCCACACCAGCACGTACTGCGACTGCGTACCGGCCGGCAGGGTCACGTTCACCGTACCCTCGGGCTGGTCCGCCTTGGTCGCCACGGCCTTCCAGCCGTCGATCGACGACGGCGGCTTGGTGGTGTCGCCGCTCGGGATCAGGATCTGGAAGCTGGTGTCGTCACCTTCCAGGGCGACCGCGACGCTCGAGACGGAGGTCTTCGCGCCGAGGTTGTAGTAGATGCCGACGCCCGGCTTGAGGCCGCCGAGGTCCGGCCGCTTCTTGTACGACTGCGTCTTCCAGTCCGTCGACGGGTTGCCGTCGTAGGTGTTCTTGACGTCCTTGGGGTGCTCGACGTCGTCGCCGTCCGGGTCGAAGTCCTTGGCGCTCGCGATCACCGCCTTCCCGCCGGTGGTCGCCGACGGGGTGGTGCTGGTCTGCGGCGGGGCACTGCTCTTCGTCCCGCCGTCGCCGCTGCCCTGGTCGTTGTTCATCGCGCCCTTGAGCAGGAACTGCGCCATCGCGATCACCGACAGCAGGGCCAGGATCGCGAGCAGGATCAGGATCCGGCCGCCCCAGCCGCCCTTGGCCTTCGGCTCCTCGTGCCGACGCCGGCCGTTCCCGTTCGAGGGCGGCGGTGGCTGCCGGCGGACCGGACGGGTGTCGGTCGCCGGGTTGTACGCCGCTTGCGGCTGGCGGTACCCGTTCGGCTCCGAGTCGTACGCCGGTTGCGGGGTCGGGTCGATCGCCGGGGGCGGGGCCTGCGGCACCACCTGGGTGGCGTCGTCGACGCTGCCGTTCTGCCGGGCGACCTGGACGGTCTCGTCCATCTGGTTCGGCGGCTCGTGTGAGCTGCCGACGACGCCGGACAGCGCGGCGGACAGGCCGGCCGCGCTGGTGATCGGCGGAGCGTGGTGCCGCGGCGGGTCACCGAGCAGGCGGTCGCAGATGTCGTCCAGCGAGCGCGGTACGCCGGCGCGCACCTGGCGCGGGCTCAACAGCCGGCCGTGCTCGACGGGCGCGGGCTGCATGCCCCACGCCGGTGCCGGACCGGGCCAGCGGCCGGTCAGCGACGTGTAGAGCAGTTGGCCGAGGGAATGGACGTCCTCCTCCGGCGAACCGGCGCCGGACGACCGCAGCGCCGCCTCCGTGGCGACGCCGATGACCTTGATCGCGCCCGCGTCCGTGATCACCACGGTCGCCGGGCTGATCGCTCCGTGCGCGTAGCCGGTGCGGTGCAGGTTCTCGAGGGCCTCGGACACCTCGCGGGCCAGCCAGCCCGCCTGCTGCCCGGTCAGCGGTCCGGTGCCGAGCATCCGCTCCAGCGTCCGGCCGCCCGCCCACTCGCGAACGCAGTACGTCACGCCGTCGTGCATGTCGCAGTCGAGTACCCGCAGGAACCGCGGGTCGTTCGCCGCGGCGGCCCGGCGGGCGGCGTCGAAGAGCAGATTGGTCCGCGGGTCACCGACCGGCAGGACGTCGACGACGACCGCGCGGCTGAGGACCTCGTCCACGGCACGCCAGACCCGGGCGCCGTCGATCTCCGCGAGCAACTCGGCGATCCGGTACCGCCCGGCCAGGAGGGCACCAGGACTCACGGTCTGGTTCGACACGGTGTCTCTCGCCCTCCTATAAACCACAACGTCCGGATCGCAGGCCCCATGGTAGTGCCCTACTGACCGGACAGGTGGTGCACTAACGCACAAGCGGGCCGGATCAGCGGCGGATCGGCAACTTCGATGTGACCATGGACACGACGTCGTTGACTTCGTGGATCCGGAGTACCCGGGACACACCGGCGTACACGGGCAGCATCACGATCGCCGCGACGCCCAGTTGGAGGACGGCGCCGAGGGGTCCGGACCAGTCGATCACCAGGCTCAGCAGCCACAGAGCCACGCGGCCTGCGCCGGCGCCGGCCACCGCGGCGATCACCATCGCGAGCAGCGGCAGCCCGATCCCGGCGCCCGGGACCCGCGGAACCCTGCGGCGCAGGACCGGGCGGGAGATCAGTACGGCGACCAGGTACGCCAGCGAATACGCCCCGCCGAGCACCACACCGCTGAACCGGAGGTGCGTCTGGTCCAGGAGCACCCGGACCCCGATCACGGCCGCCGCGATGTTCGTCGCCGCGATCACGCACTGCAGGAAGAACGGCGTACGGGTGTCCTCGAAGGCGTAGAAGGTGCGGAGCTGGAAGTACTGCACGGTGAACGGCACGATCCCGAGCGCGAGCGTCATCAACGTGTACGACATCAGCGTCAGGTTGTTCTTGCCCGAGCCGTACCCGGCGATGATCGTCACGATCGGGTACGCGAACGCGATCATCGCGGCCGCCGCCGGTACGACGATCGCCAGCGTCTGCCGGATCGACCGGGCGGACAGCCGCCCCACCTCGGCCGTGTCCCCGTCGGCCGCCAGCGCCGACATCTGCGGCAGGGCCGCGGTCGCGAGCGAGACCGTGACGATGCCGTGCGGCACCAGGATGATCAGCATCGCGGTGCTGTACGCGAACAGACCGGCCTTCGCGCCGGGGTCGCTCGAGGCGCTACCGGCGATCGCGAGCTGGGTGACGACGACCAGCGTCACCTGGTTCACGGCGACGAAGAGAACTGTCCAGATGCCCAATCGGGCAGTGTGCCCCAGACCAGTACCGCGGAGACCGAACTTCGGCCGGTAGGTGTGCCCGCTCGCCTTCAGGTACGGCAGCAGCACCAGCAGCTGGACCGCGATGCCCACCGTGTGCCCGAGACCGAGCAGCAACTCCTCGCCGTGGCTGTACGTCGGAGGGTTGTCGCCGACCCGGTAGATCAGCAGGAAGACCACGATCGACGCGCACGCGACGATGTTGTTCGCGATCGGCGCCCACATCATCGGACCGAACCGGCGCCGTGCGTTCAGCACCTGCCCGACCAGGACGAAGGCGCCGTAGAAGAAGATCTGCGGCAGGCACAGCCGGACGAACATGATCATGTTCGCCTTCTCGGTCACCCGGGACGGGTCGTGCAGCTCCTTCGGCAGGTACAGCTCGGCGATCGCCGGCGCGAGCAGAACACAGGCCACCGTGACGATCGCCAGGACGACGAAGCCGAACGTCAGGATCCGGTTCGTGAAGTCCTGGCCGCCGTCCGAATGGTTCTTGATGGCGCGCACCAACTGTGGCACCAGCACGGTGTTGAAGACGCCGCCGGCCAGCAGGATGTACAGACTGTTCGGGATCGTGTTCGCGGCCGTGAAGATGTCGCCGCGCAGCGCCGTACCGATGGCGGCCGCGAGCAGGGCGATCCGGATGAATCCGAGCAGGCGGGACAGCACCGTTCCGGCTGCCATCACCGCCGCGGAGCGCAGGGTGCGGTCAGCCATCCTTCGAACCGACTCCTTCTTTCAGGGACGCCTCCGGAGCCGGAGCTTCGGGTACGCCGTTCGCCGCGGGGCGATCGTGGGCGGGATCAGACGTGTCGTCGGCCGTGCTGCCGGCCGTGGCCGCGGTGGTCGCGGCGACCGTGTTGCGGCGCTCGGTGCGGACCCGGCGGTAGATGCGGACGAACGACGTACCGAACAGCAGGGCGCACGCGGCGCCGACCAGGACCCAGCCGACGCTGCCGTACTGGCTGGCCTGGATCAGCAGCTCCTGGGACTTGCCGACCGACTTGCCGCTCGCGGTGACGACCTGGGCGTTGGCCCGGATCAGACCGTTCTGCTCGGCGCTCGCGTTGATCCGCGGCGTCCATTTCTGCCCGGGGGCGAGGACGGCCATCTGCGGCGTCCTGATCTTCAGGTCGGACCGGTTCACCGACGTGACCTCGATGCCGACCCGAACCGACCAGTCCGTCTCGTTGGTGATGGTCAGCGGGAACGTGCCCTTGCTGCCGGCCAGGTTGACCTTGATCTCCTTGCGCAGCCCGCGGTCCACACTCGCGTTCACCAGGTGCACCTTGCCGAGCTGCTGGTTGGCCGAACCGAGCTCGATCGCGGTGAAGTGCCGCGCCTCCTCCGGGTAACCCTTCCAGCTCGACGACGTGGACCTGAGCAGCGCCTGCGTCATGACCTCCGGCAACGCGGTCGCGTCGACGAGCAGGTCCTGCATCGTGGTGGTCGCGGCGTCGAGCTGGCCGACGCTGTCCAGCTGGGCTTCGGTCAGTACGCCGTTCGTCTTCGCCGCGGCCGGTGCCCTGGTGGTCAGCGGTTTCGGGTTGGCCGCCACCACGCCGGCCACGTCGGTGGCCTTGATCCACGGCAGCGACAGACTGCCCGCGAGCGCGGCCGTGGCGCGGCCGTCGCTGTCCCAGCCGCGCGGCGGGGCGACGACCACCGACGCGGTGCCCTTGCCGCCGGCCGCGATCAGCGCGGTGACGGCCGCGAACCGCTGCCGGACCTGGAGCGGGCTGTCGGCGGTCTCCGGATCCGGGCCGCCGGTGGTCAAGGACGAGTTGGCGATCACCGCGCGCTCGAAGCGATGCGTGCCGCCTGGCGTGAGTACGTTGTACACGGGAGTGCTGGTCAGCACCGGACGAGTGGCAGCGGACCACGAGGAGCTGCTGATGAGGTTCAGGTCGTCGGGGGTGGAGCCGGCGAAGCCGCCGGCCGCGGCTGCCAGGTAGCGGCTCGCGGCGGCGCCGCCTTCGAGCCAGAGGCCGTTGGTGAATCCGGGGGCCAGCTCGCCGCCGGAGCGTTCGGTCTTCGTCCGGGCCTGCGCGACCAGCTTCTTCAGTGGGTCGCCGGAGTCCACCAGGCCGGCGACGTCCGGGTCGCCGTACGGCAGCAGCACGACCTGGTTGCCACGGGCGCGGCCGGCGTCGAACTCCTTCAGCCAGGCGGTCGCGACGGCCTGACCGGCGCCGGGCGTGGTCTGTCCGTTCTCACCGACGACCACGTAGCCCTTCGCCAGCTGCCGGATCTCGTCCAGCATCGCCGGGTCGACCAGCCAGGTCACCTTGTGCTGCCGGCCGAGTGCGAGCGAGCGGCCGAGCTCTCCGGTCGGCGCCAGCGCCGCGGACAGCGACTCGTTCGCGAAGTTCTTGCCGCCGAGCTGCGTCGGGCGGTGCTGCAGAGGTACGACGAGAGCGGTGTTGACCGCCCGGGTCAGCGGCTGCTTCCCGAGCACCGGCATCAGGGTGCGGGCGCGGCCGGCCATGATCCGGTTGCTGTTCGGCGGCTGGCCCCGGAACGTAACACCGACGACGTATACGCCGGTGGCGTCGAGGATCCGCCACTCCTTCCATGGCACCGTCAGCGTGAACGCGACCGTTTCCTTCGGCGCCAGCGGTTTCTCGAACGGCTGGAAGGTCTGCTCGTCGTCGGTGAGGTTGCTGCAGCTGTCCCGGTCGTTCATCGGGATGTTCTGCTCGGCCGAGATCGCGTCCAGTGCCGCCGTACTGGCCAGGCGAGTGCGGTCGATACACGCGAGCGCCTGCGGCTCCTCGAACGTCACCGAGCTGGTGTTCGTCACCCGGCCCTTGATCACGACCGGCTGGCCGGGCTTCGGCGCGGTCGGGCCGAACGTGTCGATGGTGACCTGGACGGCCGGCTCGTCGGCGGGCGCCGCCTCCGCCTCGGCCGGAGCGCCCAGAGTCGCTGCCGAGGCAGCAACCACAAGGCAGGCCCCCGCCATCGCGGAGAGCCTCAGTCGCCGTCTGAACACGCCGTCACCGTAACCTAGTTCCCCGTGTCACCCTTTGCCGACCAGTCACCCTCCGCCGGATCGTTGCCCGCCGCACAGCGGCGCGCCGTCCAGGCCCTGCTGGAACTCGCTCCAGTGGTCGACGAACTGGGCCACCGGTTCGCCGACGCAGGCCACGAGATCGCCCTGGTCGGCGGTCCTGTCCGGGACATTCTCCTCGGCCGGGGGAGCAAGGATCTCGACTTCACCACGTCAGCGCACCCCGACGTGATCGAGCGGTTGCTGTCCGGCTGGGCGGACCATGTCTGGGACATCGGCAAGGCGTTCGGCACCATCGGTTCCCGGAAGGGCGAGTGGGTTCTGGAGGTCACGACGTACAGGTCGGAGACCTACGATCCCACCTCGCGCAAACCGGAGGTGTCGTACGGCGACAGCCTGGAGGGCGACCTGGCGCGCCGGGACTTCGCGATGAACGCGATGGCGGTCCGGCTGCCGTCGCGGCAGTTCGTCGACCCGTACGGCGGGATGGAGGACGTCGCGCACCAGCGGATCCGGACCCCCGGTACGCCGGAGGACTCGTTCTCGGACGACCCGCTGCGGATGATGCGGGCGGCCCGGTTCGCGGCGCAGCTCGGGTTCACACCCGACCCGGCCGTGGTGACGGCGATGACCGCGATGGCCGACCGGATCACGATCGTGTCCGCCGAGCGGGTCCGCGACGAGCTGGAGAAGCTGATCTGCGCGGACCACCCGCGGATCGGGCTCGACCTGCTGGTCTCGACCGGGCTGGCCGAGCACGTGCTGCCCGAACTGCCGGCGCTGCGGCTGATGAAGGACGAGCACCATCGGCACAAGGATGTGTACGAGCACTCACTCACCGTCCTCGATCAGGCCATCGATCTGGAATCGCGGCTATCGGTGGAGACGCCGGATTTCGTCGTTCGGTTCGCGGCGCTGATCCACGACATCGGGAAACCCAAAACGCTGAAGTTCGAGGGTGCGCGGAAGGTGACGTTCCACCACCACGACGTGGTCGGGGCGAAACTGGCCCGGAAGCGGATGAAGGCGCTGCGGTTCAGCAACGAACAGATCGAGCAGGTCAGCAAGCTGATCGAGCTGCACCTGCGCTTCCACGGGTACGGCGACGGCGAGTGGACGGACTCCGCCGTACGCCGCTACGTCCGCGACGCCGGCGATCAGCTCGAACGGCTGCACATCCTGACCCGCGCCGACTGCACCACCCGCAACCGCCGCAAGGCCGACTCCCTCCGCGCCGCGTACGACGACCTGGAAGCCCGCATCACGCAACTCCAGGAGCAGGAGGAACTGGACGCCCTCCGCCCCGACCTCGACGGCAACCAGATCATGCAGATCCTCGACCTCGCCCCCGGCCGCGAGGTCGGCGAGGCCTACAAGTTCCTCATGGAACTACGCCTCGACCAGGGCCCCCTCGGCGAGGACCGAGCCCGCGAAGAACTCCTCAACTGGTGGTCTCAGCGCTCCTGATCGGCTGGGCGGGCACGGCCGCGTAGGCCTTCGCGAGGACAGCAGCCGAGGCCGGGTGCGGCTCGTACGTCGTGGTGCCGTCCTTGGTGGTGATCGAAGCGACCGGCAGCGCCGGGTCGATGGAGTTGGTGAGGTACGCGGCGTCGTACGTCTTCAGGCCGGCGAGCGGGACCGGGGTGATCGCGTAGTCGTCCAGGCCGCGCTGGAGGACCTGCTGGCGGATGCCGGGGAGGGACGGGGCCTTGGGGAAGACGAGGTGGGGGCCGCGGGCGAAGCAGAGGTTCCAGATGGAGGCTTCGGAGAGTTCGCCGGCTGCGGTGTGGAAGACGGCGTCGTCGTACCCGGCCTGTTCAGCGGCGTGGGCGTAGTACGTGAGGTCGAACGTGCCAGTGTGTTTCAGGTGCGGGACGGCGCGCTCGTGCTGGTAGGCGAGCAGGCGGAGCGGACGGGTGCCGGGAGCCACCGGCGGGCCGACCCGCGTCAGTAGGTGGAGTTCGTCGTCGGCGAAGACGTTCACGCGGATCGAGAGGTCGCCGGTACCGGCGTGGTCGAGGGCCGCGCGGAGGTCGGCGCGGACGCGGTCCTCGGGGAGCGGCCGGCCGAAGACCTCCCGCGTACTGCGGTCCAGCCGCTCGAAGTGCAGGTCCAGCCCGTCGACCTGACCGTCACGCACCTGCATCGAGGTGAAGTGACCGTACGACGTTGCTCGCAGCACCATCGGGTCGACCATCGGTAACGGGGCGCCGTCCAGCAGCAAGAAGTCGCTCACCCGCACTAGTCTCCGAGGTGTGGACGTTTGGAGCATCATCGGGTGGGGCGGATCCGCGCTGGTCGTGTGGTCGTTGCTGCAGACCCGGATCCTGCGGTTGCGGGTCCTGAACCTGATCGGCTGCGTGATCCTGGTCGGGTTCAACGCGGTTGTCGGCGTCTGGCCGATGGTCGGTATGAACGCGGTCCTCGCGGTCATCAACGTCGTCCATCTCTGGCGGCTGCTCCGGCACCGGCACGACGACGCGGAGTACCAGGTGCTGCCGGTGAACTCGGCCGACGCGTACCTCGGTTACGTCCTGCAGCGGCACGAGAAGGACATCACCCGGTTCAACCCCGGCTTCACGCTCGCCGCCAGCCCGTACGCGTTCCTGGTCCAGCACGGCGACCGCACCGTCGGCGTCGTCCTCGCCCACGACGCGGGCACCGGCCGAGCGCAGATCGACCTCGACTACGTGGTGCCGAAGTACCGAGACTTCACCCCGGGCGAGTTCGTCTACCGCCGCAGCGACGTCTTCACCGACCAAGGCTTCCACCAGGTCATCGCCCCACCCCGGATGCGCGACTCCACCCCATACCTCAAGAACCTGGGCTTCCACCGCGAAGGCGAAGACCTGGTACTGAACCTCCCGCAATAGCCACCAGTTGCGCCATCCAGGAGTCACCGGGTGCCCCGGTCGTCTGTGAACGGGAGTGGATATTCGTCCCTTGTGTCGGACGTGTGGGTGTGGTGGCTGGCGGGTTATGTGGCCGATGGCGGGATGTAGGAGGCCAGCGGTGACATAACCCGCCAGTGGGGTCCTGCCGGCGGACGGGCAAGGGCTCCCGCACGGGGCTGCTGCAAGGGGTGGCTGGTTGGGTGGTGGGCAGGCTCGACAGGTAGTGCACCGGTGGGACGGTGTACGGCGGAATGCGGCTACTGGTGAGCGCGGACGGCCGGTTGCCGGGAACTGACACCTTCCGGTTGCTGGGGACAGGGAATATCAGGTGTAAGCCCACGACGACCTGTCGCACGGCCCCGCAGTTCGGACTGGAGGGCCGGCCGCCAGGACCTAGAGGTCCTTGGCGTAGCAGAGGGAGGCGATCTCGTTCTCGAACGGCGGGTACGGCGGCGTCGGCTGGTAGCCGTGGTTCGTGTAGAGGGCGATCGCCTCGACCTGCTTGGTGCCGGTTTCGAGGCGGAGTTTGGTGAGGCCTGCCGAGCGCGCCTGGTTCTCGACGACCTCTAGGAGCATCCGGGACAGGCCCCAGCCGCGGGCGGACGGCACGACGTACATCCGCTTGATCTCGCCGAGACCGGGCGCGACCGGCTGGAGTCCGACGCAGCCGACCGATCTTCCGTTCAGCGTCAGCAGTGTGAACGCGATGTCCGGATGCAGGGCGACCAGGGGCTGGTCCTCGCCGTACATCGCCGCCAGTTCGGCCTGTTGCGCGGTGGTCAGGGCCAGCACCTCCGCGTCGGTCGGCGGCGCCGGTCGCAGTTCCACACCCTCGATCACCATGGCATCGGACGGTAGCAACCTGGCATGACGCTCCTGTTTCCGTTTCCTCTCCGTGGTCTGATGTGCGAGTGAGGACGTTGCAGCAGATCGCCGCCGGAGTACGGGACGGCGCGCTGGATCCGGTGCGCTTGGTCGAGGACGCGCTGACCCGGGCCGCCGACGCGGCGGACCTGAACGCGATCGTGCACCTGGACATCGAGGGTGCGCGGAAGGCGGCCGCGGCGCACGACCGGACCGGCGCGCTGGCCGGCGTACCCGTGCTGGTGAAGGAGATCGTCGAGGTCGAAGGCCTGCCGTACCGCTGCGGGTCCGCCTCTATGGACGAGATCGGCCAGCAGGACGCGGACGTCGTACGCCGGTTGCGGGCCGCCGGGGCGGTCGTGATCGGGCTGAGCCACACGCACGAGTTCGCCTACGGCTGCACGGGTACGTCGAACCGCGTCGGACCGTGCCGGAACCCGCACGACCCGTCGCGGATGACCGGTGGGTCGAGTTCGGGCTCGGCTGCTGCAGTCGCTGCCGGTGTGGTCCCGCTGGCGATCGGGACGGACACGGCGGGCTCGGTGCGGATCCCTGCGGCGTTGTGCGGGGTCGTCGGCTTCAAACCGTCGTACAACACCTTGCCGACCGATCGGGTCTTCCCGTTGTCGCAGAGCCTCGACCACGTCGGCGTCCTGACCCGTACCGCGGCCGACGCCGCCTACGCCCTGAACGCCTTGGCAGACCTGGAATTCGCCGACGCGCACAACCCGCGCCTCGGGGTGGTCACGAATGCTGAATACCTACAACTCAGTCCTACGGTCCGTCGTGCCTGGACGGCTGCACTCGACAGACTCGACACCGTCGAAGTGCAGCTACCCGACTGGTCCCAAAGCTTCACCACAGCGGCCAACCTGCAAGGACCGGAAGCAGTAGCCAACCACCGCGGCCGTCGATATGACCGCTACCAACCGGATGTACAGCAGCGCCTACGCGAGGCCGCGGAGGTGCAGCCGACGGACTACCGGCGGGCGAAGGAACAAGCGGTCACGATCACCGCCGAGCTCGACGCAGTACTAGAGGACGTGGACGCAGTGCTGACGCCGACGGTCCTCACCACCGCGCCGCCGTTGACCGCGGCCGATGTCGACGTACGCCGGCAGCTCCTCAACAACACGCGCCTCGCGAACCTCACCCGGCACGCGGCCGTCAGCCTGCCGATTCCGGCCGACGGCCTTCCGGTCGGCCTCCAGGTCATTGCTGCAAGCAACGAACAGGCGGCCGCGGTCGCGTGCTGGATCGAGGATCAGCGGTAGAGGCGCACGTCGGCCAGGCTCCACCAGTTGCCGGCGGTACCGGTCTGCGTGATCCGGACGTAGCGTGCCCGCGTCGGCGGCAGATCAATCGTCGTCAGCTGACTGTTCGACGTACCATCGGCAACTGTCCGCCAGCTGCTCCCGTCGTTGCTAACAGCAACCGACTGGCCGTGCGCGTGGTCGCCGATGTTCCCGCCGCTGTCCAGCGCGACCTGCCGGAACGTCTGCGCCTTGCCAAGGTCGACCTGCACCCACTGACCGGGCGCCTGCGCCGCCTTGCTCTGCCACACCGTCGACCCGTCCGCGTCGACCAGCAACCCGGCGTCGGCGCCGTTCACGCTAGCCGTCGCGCTCTCGACGGAGAGCTCGCGCGGCACGTCGGCGGACGTCCTTCCCCAGGTGTACGTCGCGATCGAGCCGCCCGGCAGCTCGTACTCGAAGGACCGATCCCCGACCGCCACCGCGAACGACCGCGGCTCGTCGTTCTCGTTGTGCACCAGGAGCGCCGTCGTCCCGTCGGGGTTGCGGAACGCGGCCGACATCAGTTGCCCGTTCCATCCGGTCGTCCCGTACGACGCACTCCCGATCCGTACCGCGCCCGGCTTCACGAACTTCGACAGGTGGCCGATCGTGTAGTACTCAGCGTCCGTCGACACGGAACCGTCCGGCTGCAGCGTGACCAGCCCGGTGCAGGTGTCGCAGCCGCCGAGGTGCGGGCCGCCTGTCGAGTCGAGCGCGATGTTCCAGTTGACGACCGACTTCGCCCAGTTGCGCGTCGTACCGAGCATCAACGTGCGCGCGTGCCAGGTGAGCGTGCCGCGGAAGATCTGCGGCGGGGTGTCGTTCGGCCCGTGCGAGCCGGAGCATTCGGTGAACCAGATGCCCTTCGACGGGAACGCGTTGTGCAGCTCGGTCTGCTTGGACGGGTCGCCGGAATAGCAGTGGTACGCCGTACCGGCGATCCACTTCGCGGCCGACGTCTGCAGCAGTTTGTACGGGTAGTCGGTCTCCGGGTCCTCACCGGGCGGGGTGGAGGCGATGTCACCGGGGTGCGTGGTCCAGTTGTGGTCGTAGCCGAGGATCTTCGTGCGCGGACTCGCCTTCTGCAGCAGTGGACCCAGGGCGGTGATCACTGCTGCTTCCTGACGGACCGGCAGGTCCGTGCCCGGGTACGCGCTCGGTTTGCGGTTCTGCGGCTCGTTCTGGATCGAGAGGAAGTCGACCGGTACGCCGGCCCGCGTGTAGGCCTGGACGAACTTCACCAGGTAGCGCGCATACGCGTCGTACACCTTCGGGTCGTCCTTCAGCCGGCCGCCGACGAGCGAGTCGCCGGTCTTCATCCACGCCGGCGGGCTCCACGGCGTCGCCATCACCTTGAGCGCCGGGTTGAGCTGCTTGGCGCGCCGGAGCAGCGGCAGGACCTGCTGTTCATCGTGCGCGATCGTGAAGTGCTTCAGACCGAAGTCGGTCTGGCCGGCGGGCACGTCGTCGTACGTGTAGTGCTCGGCCGCGGCCGTGAAGTCGGACGAACCGACCGGCTGCCGCAGGAAGCTGACGCCGATGCCGGCCCGCGGGTCGAACAGCTTGCGCAGCGTCTGCTCGCGGTCGGCCGGGCTGAGCCGGTACAGGACACTCGCGGACGAGTCGGTGATCGAGGCGCCGAAGCCGTCCATGGTCTGGTACGTCGTCCGCGGGTCGACCGTGATCGTGGTCCGCTCGCTCGCGCCGCGGTGGAACGAGACCGGCGCGCGTTCGTGGAGCAGCTCGGCGCGGTCGGGCGTGGTGACCCAGACATCGACCTGGGTCGTCGGGGGATGGGCCTGGGCAGGTCCGGTGAGTGACGCCACCGTGAGAGCAAGGGCGACGCCGAAGGCGGGTGTTCTCATCGCACTCCCTCGTTCGATGAAACAAACGGCCACAGAAAACGCTCGCGGCCGAGGGCTGTCAAGGTCTGGGAGCGTGCGACTAGAGTGCTGAGCGTGAAACAAAGCGATGTAACAAATGCCGCGCGCTAGAGCGACGATGCGCGACGTCGCGGCTGCGGCCGGGGTGTCGCTCGCGACCGTGTCCCGCGTCGTCAACCAGCTCGGCGGCATCGCGCCGGAGACTCGACGGCTGGTGGAGCAGGCGATCGAGGAGCTCGGGCTGCCCGGTCCCACGCCGCGCGGCGGTACGCCGAAGCCCGTCGAGGGCGCCGTCTACGTGCGCTGCCCGTACGTGCTCACCGACTACTTCGGCCTGATCGTTTCGTCGATCGCCGAGGCTCTGGACCGGCACGGCCGGCAGGTGATCCTCAACGCCGGCGAGGGTACGCAGCAGGATCCGGCGCTCGCGAGCCTGGCCTCCCGGCGGGGGATCGGCGGGGCGATCCTGATCCTTCCTCCCGAGCCGAGCGAGGACCTGGTCCGGCTGAGTTCGCGGCGGTTCCCGTTCGTCGTCGTCGATCCGCGGACGGCGCTGCCTCGTGACATCCCGTCCGTGTCCGCGGCTCACCACTCCGGCGCCCGGCAACTCACGGCGTACCTGACGGGGCTCGGGCACACCAGGATCGGTGTGATCGCGGGACCGCGCGAATGGCTGGCCGCCGACGCGCGGCTGAGCGGACATTCGGCGGCGCTCGCGGACGTCGGCATCCTCCCCGACCCGGCGCTCGTTCGGCACGACCAGCCGACCACGCAGCACGGGTACCGGGCCGCCGGCGAGCTGCTCGACCTGGTTCCCCGACCGACGGCGCTGGTCGCGTTCAACGACAAGGCGGCGATCGGCGCGCTGCAGGCCGCGGCCGAACGCGGGCTCTCCGTCCCGCGGGACCTCTCGATCGCCGGCTTCGACGACCTCGATCTCGCCCGCGCGACCACGCCGCAGCTCACCACCGTCCGGCAACCGCTGCAGGAGATGGGCCGGATGGCCGTCAGCCTGCTGATCCGGCTGCTGGAGCGCCACGAGGTCGAGGCGCTGCACGTCGAGCTGGCGACCGAGCTTGTCGTCCGCGGATCGACCGGAGTGTCCACAATCGGAACGTAGACGGTGCGCGAAAGGGCTCGTTTGTGGCAAGTTTTGGGCATGAACCTTCGGATCGGCATTGCCGGGATCGCCATCGAGTCCAGCACGTTCTCGCCTCACCGGGCCGGCCTGGCCGATTTCGACGTACGGCGCGGTGACCACCTGCTGGAGCGGTACGACTTCCTCGGCAAGGACTGGGCGCAGGGCATCGAGTGGGTCCCGCTGCTGCACGCGCGGTCCCTGCCCGGTGGCGCGGTGCTGCGGGAGGTGTACGACGAACTGTCCGCGGAGATCATCACGCGACTCGAGGACGCCGGCCCGCTGGACGGGCTGTTCTTCGACATCCACGGTGCGATGAGCGTCGTCGGGAGGCAGGACGCGGAGGCCGACCTGGCCACGCGGATCCGGTCCGTGCTCGGTCCGGACGTCCTCGTGTCCGCGTCGATGGACCTGCACGGCAACGTGTCCCGCGAGCTCGGTACGGCGGTCGATCTGATCACCTGCTACCGGATGGCGCCGCACGAAGACGCGATGGAGAGCCGCGAGCGGGCGCTGCGGAACCTGGTGGAGCGGCTGCGGTCCGGACTCGGGAAGCCGGGGAAGGCGTGGATCCAGGTACCGGTGCTGCTGCCGGGTGAGAAGACGTCGACGCGACTCGAGCCGGCCAAGTCGATCTATCGGCGCGTGGGCGAGATCGCGGACGAGCCCGGCGTACTGGATGCCGCCGTGTGGGTCGGGTATGCGTGGGCTGATGAGCCGCGGTGTCGTGCTGCGGTGGTTGTCACCGGGGACGACGCCGACCTGATCACCACGCGGGCGGAGGAGTTGGCGCAGGCCTACTGGGACGCTCGGGACGGGTTCGAATTCGTCGCGCCGACCGGGACGCTGGCTGAGTGCGTGGCGGCAGGGCTCGCGTCTACCGCTCGGCCGTTCCTGATCAGCGACTCCGGCGACAATCCGACCGCCGGTGGTGCCGGTGACACGTCCTGGACCCTCGGGCAGTTGCTGGGTGTCGAGGAGTTGACGGTAGGCAAGGCGACGGCGATCCACGCCAGCATCGCCGACGCCGAGGCGGTCGCCGCCTGTGTCGCGGCCGGTGTCGGGAACCCGGTCGAGGTCACCGCCGGCGGCAAGGTCGACTCCGGCCCCGCCGGACCGGTCGCACTGTCCGGCACGGTGCTCTCGATCTCCGAAGATCCCGTCGGGGGCACCGTCGCCGTCGTCCAGATCGGCGGCCTGCACTCGATCCTCACCACCCGCCGCAAGCCGTACCACCACCTCGCCGACTTCACCCTCCTCGGCCTCGACCCGGCAGCCACCGACCTGGTCATCGTCAAGATCGGCTACCTCGAACCAGAGCTCTACAACCTCGCCGCCGACTGGCTCCTCGCCCTCACCCCCGGCGGCGTAGACCAAGACCTCCTCCGCCTGGGCCACCACGGCGTACTCCGCCCCTTGTTCCCCTTCGACCCCGACATGTCGGCCCCGGATCTCACTCCGGAACTCCTGCCCTGAGGACCAGCCCCGCGACCGGAGACGGGCGCGGGGCTGGATTGTTGAGGTGGGTCAGGAGCAGCCGGACCAAAGGATGGCTCGGGTGGGGGCGTCCGGGGTGAACGGGGTGTCCGCGACGGCGTCTACTCCGTGGCCGCGTTCGATCAGGCGACGGATGAGGGTGCGTTCCGGGAACTCGTAGCGCGTTCCGTCCCGGCGTTCCACGAACGAGACGCCCTTGTCGTCCACCATCGCGACGTCGCCGGAGCTGTTGAGGCCCAAGGATCGCGCCTCGAGCGGAGTGATCTGCGGGCCCTGTGTCGTCCACAGGACACTGGTGAAGTTCTCTTCGGAGAGCTCGGAACCGCGGATCCAGGTTCCGCGGATCTCGTTCAGCGCGGACGCCTCACCCTTGCGACCGGTGATCGGCACGCCGGGCTCGTCCCATTGCCTCCAGAGGACGCCGGTGGAACCGACCTTCTCGTCCTCGGCGTACCCGACGACGGCCCCGCTGTCGTCGATGTCGACGCTGCCGGAGGTCGGGGTTCCGAGCAGCTGTTGGCCGACGCCGCCGGCCGGCCAGACGATCGCGGTGAACGCCGCGGTCTTGTTGTCGAACCCGTTGCCGACCACGTCACCGCGGTTGTTGATCGCGCGGGCGCTGAGCCAGTCCATGCCGACCGGCGCCTCGAGGTACTTGTAGCTGCCGTTCGAGTACAACCACGGCAGCTGTGGTCCCTCCTCTGTCACGGTCACGCCGAGCACGGCGCCGTCGCTGTTCACGTCCATGACCGCGTCGCGGTTGTTGCTGTCCGCATCGAGCTGCTGCGGCACACCGTCCGACCAGAGCACTGGGAAGCTGCTGCCGTCCGGGAGCTGGACGGTGCCGACCTGGTAGCGGCCGGTGTCGTCGGAAGATTTCACCTGGCTGGACGCGTTGGCCGATGTTCCGTCCGGCAGGCGGAGCTCGGTCGCCGTACAGGTGGACGACTTCGCAACGGCCGGTGTGACCGCGGTGAGAACCGAGCCGGCCAACGCGACGGACAGAACAGTCGCAGCCAGCCGATGGGCAGAATGGGGCATAGATAGCTCTCCTGACGGACGGTTCGGGAGGATCTGGGGGTCGTTGCATCCCCAGCCAAGCACAACTCCCGTTGCAACCTAGACCGGAAAGAGTGTCGACTGCCGCCGCCCGTCCATCGCGGCCCGGAGAGCCCTACAGCTTGCGTAGGAGGTGGAGGGACTCGATCGCGTGGTCGATGAGGGTGTCGGCGGTGTACGGGCGGTCCTTTTCGGGGAGGCCGGACCACTCGATGGCCAGGTCCTCGGTGTACGAGAGCCAGGCGTGGACGCGGAGGTACTCGCGGGACGCGGGCTCGTCGGCGACCTCGGGGGTGCCGAGGTAGGTGAGGACGCGCTTCGTGAGGCCCGCGCGGGTCTCGTCGTACACCTCGACCGCGTAGTCGTCGCCGCCGGCGGCGCCTCGGACGAACGAGATATAGGCGGTACGCCGACGCGCGATGAAGGCGACGAACTGGACCAGCATCTCGCGGAGCTGCTGCTCGGGCGCGAGCCGCTCGTCCGGCTTGGTGACGCGGAGCAGGCGGCGGCCGGCCGCGGCGATGACGGCGAGGTAGTAGTCGCGCTTGCTCGGGAAGTAGTGGAACAGCAGCCCGCGGGAGATTCCGGCCTCGGCGGCGATCGCGTCGATGGACAGCTCATGGATCGGTTGGTCGCGGAGCATCATCAGGCCGATTTTGACCAGTTGCTTCTTGCGGTCCTCCGCTGACAGCCGGTGATCCATGCTATTGAGCATTGCTTAGACGCTGAGCTACGGTCAAGCCGAGGAGAGGAGTCTTGATGGGGTTCGAACCTTCGGCCCGCGCTCAGGATCTGATCGGCCGCGTGGACACCTTCCTGCGCGGCGAGATCGAGCCGGTCGAGGCGGAACTGCACACCGCGATCCGCACCGCCGGTGACCCGTGGCAGCCGCAGCCGATGATCAAGGACCTGCAGGCGAAAGCCCGTGACGCAGGCCTGTGGAACCTGTTCCTCCCGCCCGCGGAACCAGGCAACGAGCAGTACGGCGAAGGTCTCAGCAACCTCGACTACGCCCCGATCGCGGAGCTGACCGGCCGGTCGTTCATCGCGCCGTACATCTTCAACTGCAACGCCCCGGACACCGGGAACATGGAGGTTCTCCTCCGGTACGGGAACGACGACCAGAAGAAGCGCTGGCTCGAACCGTTGCTGGACGGCACGATCCGCTCCGCGTTCTGCATGACCGAGCCCGAGGTCGCGTCCTCGGACGCCACCAACATGCGAGCGACGGCGGTTGTGGACGGCGACGAGGTCGTCCTGAACGGCCGCAAGTGGTGGAGCACCGGCGTCGGTCACCCGGACTGCGAGCTGCTCATCTTCATGGGCCTCACCGAGCCGGAGGCGCATCGGTACGAGCGTCACACCATGGTTCTCGTCCCGCGGGACACGCCGGGCGTCAAGGTCGAGCGTCTCCTCCCCGCGATGAGCAGGTACGACGAACCGCACGGCCACGGCGAGGTGTCGTTCACCGAGGTGCGCGTGCCGGCCGCGAACATCCTGGTCGGACCGGGCCGGGCGTTCGAGATCGCCCAGGGCCGGCTCGGACCGGGCCGCGTGCATCACTGCATGCGGCTGATCGGCCTGGCCGAGAAGGCGCTCGAGCTCGCCCTGCACCGCGGTACCAGCCGGACCGCGTTCGGCAAGCCGCTCGTCAACCTCGGCGGCAACCGCGAGCGGATCGCGGACGCGCGGATCGCGATCAACCAGGCACGACTGCTCGTCCTGCAGACGGCGTACCTGCTGGACACGCAGGGGCTCGTGGGCGCCTTGAGCGAGGTCAGTCAGATCAAGGTCGCCGTACCGCGGATGGCGCAGGACGTGATCGACATGGCGATCCAGTTGCACGGCGGCGGTGGGCTGTCCGACGACTTCCCTCTCGCGGCCGCGTGGACGAGCGCTCGCGCGTTGCGGCTGGCCGACGGCCCGGACGAGGTGCATCGTGGGGTGATCGCGAGGATCGAGCTCGCGTCGTACCTGGGGCGTGCCTGATGGTCCCACGCCTACTGCGGGGCACTCGGCACGGCACCTCGCACCTCCTCGCTACGGCATGGGACCATCAGGCACGCCCCGCCGCAGCTCAGGAGGCCAAGTGAGTCGGGTTCTCGTCACCGGTGCCGCGAGCGGTCTGGGCGCGGCACTGGTCGCGCGGTTCGTTGCCGACGGCCACCAGGTGCTCGGCACCGACGTGTCGCCGGACGCTCCGGGGAGTACGCCGTACCTGAAGCTGGACGTGCGCAGCCCGGAGGACTGGGACGCCGCGGTCGCGTGGTGCGAGGAGAACTGGGACGGTCTGGACATCCTGGTGAACAACGCCGGGATCGCAACCGGTGGCCGCATCGACGTCGAGACCCTCGACGAATGGGACCGGGTCGTCGACATCAACCTGATGGGCGTGGTCCGCGGCTGCCGCGCGTTCGTGCCGCTGTTCAAACGGCAGCGTTCCGGTCAGATCGTCAACACCGCGTCGGCGGCCGGGCTCGTCCACCCGCCGATGATGAGCTCGTACAACACGGTGAAGGCCGGTGTCGTCGCGCTCTCCGAGACGCTCTCGCACGAGCTGAGTCCGTACGGCGTGCACGTGTCGGTGGTCTGCCCGTCGTTCTTCCGGACCAACCTCGCCGACTCGATCCGCGGCGCGGACAGTGCGATGGGGGCGACCGCGCGGCAGCTGATCGAGAAGTCACCGCGCTCCGCCGACAACATCGCAGCTGTCGTGATCGCCGGTATCAAGAAGAAACAGCACCTGATCATCCCGGACCGGCCGGCCCAACTCGCCTACTGGACGAAGCGGTTCGCGCGACCGCTGTACAACCGCCAGATGCGCCGGATCGCCGCCCGCGCCCACGAACGCGCCGAGAGCGGGCGATGACAGGGGTGCCGGAAGGCGCCCGGGCGGTGCGGGACGAGGACGCGTTCGACGTACCAGCGGTGGACGCCTGGCTGCGGCAGCAGACTGCGGTGCCGGACGGACTGCCCGAGGTGAAGCAGTTCTCGGGCGGCGCGTCCAACCTCACCTATCTGTTGAGCTATCCGGGTCATGACCTGATCCTGCGCCGTCCGCCGAAGGGCACGAAGGCGAAGAGCGCGCACGACATGGGCCGCGAGTACCGGATTCAGGCCGGCCTCAAACCGGTGTTCCGGTACGTCCCGGAGATGGTTGCCCACTGCAAGGACGAGACGATCGTCGGCTCCGAGTTCTATGTCATGGAACGGGTGGTCGGGACGATCCCCGGGCATCATGCACTGGGCGTCGACCTCACCCCGACGCAGACCCGGCAGCTGGGTTTCACGTTGATCGACACGCTCGCCGAGCTGCACGCGGTCGACCCCGCGGCGGCCGGGCTGTCCGACCTCGGCCGCGGCGCGGGGTACGTCGAACGCCAGGTCACCGGCTGGTCCGAGCGTTATCGCAAGGCGAAGACGTGGAACGTGCCGAGCTACGAGCGCGTGATGGCCTGGCTCGCCGCGCACCAGCCGGCCGACGTCCGGACCTGCGTTATCCACAACGACTTCCGGCTCGACAACGTCGTACTGGCGCCGGACGATCCGCTGCGCGTGGTCGGCGTACTCGACTGGGAGCTGGCAACGCTGGGGGATCCGTTGATGGATCTCGGTGGTGCGCTCGCGTACTGGGTGCAGGCCGATGACGACTGGGCGTTCCGCCGGTTCCGGCTGCAGCCGTCGGACGCGCCCGGCATGATCACCCGGGACGAGATCGTGGAGTACTACCTGAAGCGGTCCGGGCTCACGATGGAGAACTGGGCGTTCTACGAGGTGTTCGGGCTGTTCCGGCTGGCGGTGATCGCGCAGCAGATCTACTACCGCTACCACCACAAGCAGACCCGGAACCCGCGCTTCAAGAGTTTCTGGCTTCCGGTGAACCTCCTCGAGCGGCGCTGCCGCCGGATCATGCGGCAGGCGTGAGTGGCAGCCATCTATCTGATCCGGCACGCCCAGGCGTCGTTCGGTGCGCGTGACTACGACAAGTTGTCAGAGTTGGGTGAGCAGCAGGCGACGCGGCTGCGGCAGACGCTGGCGGAGGTGCAGCCGCACCTGGTGATGTCTGGCTCGATGCACCGGCACCAGCAGACCGCTTCGCTGGCGGGATTCACTGCGGAGGTGGATCCGGGGTACGACGAGTTCGATCACCAGGAGGTGATCGTCGCGCACAAACCGGCGTACAAGCGGCACGCGGTGATGGTGGCAGACCTGGCGAAGGGCGCACGGCCGAAGCAGGCGTTCCAGGAGATGTTCACTGCGGCGACCCAGCGCTGGATGGACGGCGGGGACGGGTACACCGAGACGTTCCAGGCGTTCTGCGACCGGTCCGAGGCGGCGGTTCGACGGACCGGCGAGCGCCTCGGGAAGGGCGAGACGGCGCTCGTCTTCACGTCCGGCGGGCCGATCGCGGCCGTGGTGAGCCGGCTGCTGTCCGGTGGCGACGGGCTGTGGGCGAAGCTGAACCCGGTGACGATCAACACCGCGATCACCAAGGTCGTGTCCGGCCGCGGCGGGCTGACTGTGGTGAGCTACAACGAGCATGTCCACCTCGGTGCCGACCTGCTCACGTACAGATAGGACTCCCGATGCGACGGAACCTCCTGATTACCGGCGCCAGTTCCGGGCTCGGTGCCGAGATGGCCCGGCAGTTCGCGGCGAAGGGCCACAACCTGGCGCTGACCGCCCGGCGTACCGACCGGCTGGAGGCCCTGCGCGCCGAACTGACCGAACGTTATCCACAGGTCACGGTAGTTATCCACAGCCTGGATGTGAACGATCACGACCAGGTGTTCAAGGTGTTCCGCGAGGTCGACGCGGAGCTGCCGCTGGACCGGATCGTCGTGAACGCCGGTCTCGGCAAGGGCGCTCCGCTCGGCACCGGGCGGTTCGACGCCAACCGCGAGACCGCGCTGACCAACTTCGTCGGCGCGCTCGCTCAGACCGAGGCGGCGATGGAGCTGTTCCGGGCGCGGAACGCCGGCCACCTGGTGCTGATCGCGTCGATCTCCGCGCTGCGCGGGTTCCCGAAGACGGTCACGACGTACGCCGCGACGAAGGCCGGGCTCGCCTCGCTCGGGGAAGGGCTGCGGCTGGAACTGCTGGGCAAGCCGATCAAGGTCAGCACGATCTATCCCGGGTACATCCGGTCCGAGATGAACGAGCGGGTCGCGCACGCGCCGTTCATCGTCGACACCGAGCCGGGGGTGCGTGCGATGGTGGCCGCGATCGAGGCGGAGAAGGCGAAGGCGTACGTACCGGCGCGGCCGTGGTGGCCGCTGGCCCAGGTGATGCGGTTCGCGCCGCTGCCGTTGCTGAAGAGGATGATCTGAATGCGCTGGGGTCTGACCGTTCCGCTGACCGGCGTACCGCTGCGTGAGCATCGCGAACTGATCGCGGACCTCGCGCTGCTGGGGTACACCGATCTGTGGTCGGCGGAGGTGGCTGGTGCGGATGCGTTCACGCCACTGGTGCTGGCATCGGAGTGGGACTCCTCGCTGCGGTTGGGGACGGCCGTCGTACCGGTGCACACGCGTGGTCCGGCCGCGCTGGCGATGAGCGCTGCGGCGTTGGCGGATCTCGCGCCGGGGCGGTTCGTTCTGGGGATCGGGGCGTCGTCGGAGACGATCGTGACCGGGTGGAACGGGATCGCGTACGATCCGCCGCTGGCCCGGACGCGCGACGTACTGCGGTTCCTACGGCAGGCGTTCGCGGGGGAGAAGGTCGACGGGGAGTTCGACAGCTTCACGATCCGGCGGTTCCGGCTGGAGAAGGCGCCCGACGTACCGCCCGCGATCATGCTCGCCGCGCTCCGCCCGCAGATGCTGCGACTGGCCGCGCGCGAGGCCGACGGCGCGATCACGAACTGGTTGTCGGCCGACGACGTACGCCGGGTTCGCGAGGAACTCGGTCCGGACAAGGAACTCGCCGCCCGCATCTTCGTCTGCGTCACCGAGGACGCGGAGATGGCCCGCAACATCGGCCGCTTCCTGATCGCGACGTACCTGACGGTGCCGGGGTACGCCGCCTTCCACGACTGGCTCGGCCGCGGCGAGATCATGAAACCGATGCGCGACGCCTGGGCCGCCGGCGACCGCAACGCCGCGATGGCCGCCATCCCCGAAGACCTCGTCGACGCCCTGATCGTCCACGGCACCCCGGCCGAATGCCGGGCCCACATCAACCGCTACGTCGAGAACGGCCTCGACACCCCGATCATCGCCACCCTCCCCACCGGCACCGACCTCTTGGAAACGGCGCGTTCCCTCACGCCCCTCGACGGCTGAGTGGTCCGATTCGGCGAAGACGGGCTCCGGTGTGTACGCTGTGTACACACCAGAGGATGGGGTAGGTCATGAGTCCCGGGATCGAGTACCGCAGCGCGCGCGAGGCGCGCGAACATTTCAAGGAAATCCTCGATGCCGCCGATGACGGTCGTCCGGCCACGGTGACCCGCGACGCGCGCCGGGTTGCCGCCGTTGACGCAGACCGGCTGGTTCATTTCCTGACGCGCGTCCGCCCCGCCGGCGCCGAAGTGGTCGCCGAGAACGACAGTTGGTCGCTCTTCATTCCGGGGCTGCCCGTTGCCGCTGACGGCGCCACCCTCGACGACGCCGTGGCGGAGATGATCGACGCACTCCGCGACTACGCCGAGGAGTGGGTCGATCACCTGCGCCTGGCGCCCAACCACGCCGAAAATTGGGGTCTTGTCCAAATCGTCGCGCTCTCTTCGGATCAGCAGCTGCGCGACTGGCTGCTCGCCTGACGGACACCATGAACGAACGACGCCGGCCGGCTACCCGGACGGACCACGAGAACTTCTGCATCACCGAAGGCTGGGCCGAACGCAAACGTGCGACTGGCAAGCGCGGAACTCACCACGTCAACTACGAGTTCGCGCTGCCAGACGGTCGCATCCTCTACACCAGGATCAGTCATCCCGTCGATCGCACCGGCTACGGCCCGTCCATCTGGGCGCACATCCTTCGCGACCAGCTCGCCGTGACCGCCGAAGAGTTCTGGGCGTGCGTCGAGGACAAGGTTCTCCCGGACCGGCAAGAACTTCAGGTTCCAACCGATACGATCCCGGTCGGAGTCATCAGAGTCCTGGTCGTCGAGGCACACATCCCGGAAGCCAAGGTGAAGGCGATGACAAAGGCAGAAGCCATCCAGCGCCTCGCCGACTTCTACACCACGGGTCAGTAGGTACTTCGTACTGCTAGCGGGTGGTGGTGATTTGGAAGGCTCGGACGCAGAGGGGCGCCGGGTCGAGTTGGTTGATCACCAGCACGCCGGTGACGGCCGCGCCTTTGGAAGTGCCGGACAGGGGGATCACGAACGTGGGTGCCTGACCGGTCGGGGTGCCGGTGGTGAGCTTGGTGGGTGGGCCGACCAGGGTGCGCATCAGCAACGGGATCAGTTGCTCCGAGCCCTTACAGGCGAACGCGGCCGCGCCCTTGGAGTTGTTGGCGTTGAGCTGGATGACGAAACGGCGGGCCAGATCGGTCGCGCCCGCTGCCCCTCGGCTCGGCACGCTCGGCCGCGCGGTGGTCGGGCGCACCACGGTCGCGCGCGTGGCGGTCGGGCGGGTGACGGGGGTGGGCTTCGCGTTGCCGGCCGGTGCGGAGGCGGCGCTGCCGGGCTCCTTGTCGGAGATGCGGCTGTCGCTCACCAGGCGGTACGCGAGGACGCCGATCGCGCCGAGGGCAACCAACGCGAGGAGGACGATCAGCACGATGATCAGCCCGGCGCGGCTCTTCCGCGGCGGCTGACCGTAGGTCGGCGCCGACTTGTAGTCGCCCGGCTGCCAGCTGTAGTTCGGGCCGGAAGGCGGTGTGCTCACACGCTCAGTGTGACAGCGCGATCAGCTCAACCGATGCTCTCGCAGCCACATCGTTGCACGCCGGTTGGAGGCCCGGGACAGCCACGCGTCCTGGACCACCTCGGTCAGTTCCTGCCGGGTGAGTTCGCCCAGCCGGCTGGCCCGGACCAGGACCGACGGGTGGCCGTCGAAGTGCGGGGTGGAGAAGAACGGGTTCGAGTCGTCCGACAGCAGCGCGAGCTTCTCGTTCTCGGACTCGACCCAGATCATGATCACGTCGTCGTACTTGTCCCCGCTCACCGGGTCCACCGCGTCGGGTCGCGGCGTACGGAAGAACACGAAGGACTTCCCACCCACCTGGTACACGGGCCGATCCGTCCCGTCGTCCCGCTCCCACTTGGTGACGTGCGGCATCCCCGAGGCGACCTCGTGCACGTCCGCCACCCGAGCCTTGCGCGCCGCCATACCCCCGAGTCTAAGCAGGCAGCCAGATCGTGAAGGTCGAGCCGGTGTCCGGTGAGCTGGTGACGGTGACGTGGCCTTGGTGGGCTTCGGTGAGGTGCTTGGTGATGGCGAGGCCCAGTCCGCTGCCGCCGGTGGTGCGGGTACGGGAGACATCGGCGCGGTAGAAGCGGTCGAACAGGTGCGGGAGGTGCTCCGGCGCGATACCGGCGCCGTTGTCGGTGACCGTCAGGTTGTAACCCGCCTTGCCACCAGACTCCACAGGCCGTACGCCGACCACGACGTGGCCGCCCGTCGGCGTGTAGCGGATCGCGTTCGAGACCAGGTTTCCCAGGGCCTGCCGGATGCGCGCGCCGTCGACGACCGCGAGCGAAGGGCCGGCGATCGCAGCGGTCAGCGTGATCCCGGCCGTGTCCGCGGCCGGCCCGTGCGCGGAGACCACCTGTTCGACCAACTCGGAGAGGTCGCGGGAGGCCGGGTGCAGGCGGAGCATGCCGGCGTCCGCGAGGGCGAGGTCCTGAAGGTCGGCGACCAAGTGCTCGAGCAGTCCTGTCTCCTCGAGCAGCGAGGTGACCAGCGTCTGGTCGAGCGGCACCACACCGTCCTCGGACGCGACCAGGTACCCCTTGATGTTCGCCAGCGGCGTCCGCAGCTCGTGCGCCACGTCGCTGACCATCGCCTTGCGCTGGAAGTCGTGCCGCTGGATCGACTCGGCCATGTCGTTGAACGCATGCCCGAGCCGCGCCACCTCGTCCTTCCCGCTCACCGGCACGCGCGCCGCGTGGTCCCCGTTGCTCATCCGCTGCGTCGCACCCGTCAGCGCCACGATCGGCCGGACCAGTCGACGCCCGGCGAAGAGCATCACCAGCGCCGCGATCAGCAGCACCCCCAGCGCGGTCGCCGCCGTCCGCAGCAGTCCCTCACCGGAGAAGACGTTGAACGTGCTCTTCGCCCCGAGGTACAGCTTCGCGGGCGGAGCGACGTACGGCGTCAGCGCCTGGCTGCGGGCCTGGGTGCTGCAGTCGACGAACTTGTCCGTGAAGTCGGCCTTGTTCTTCGGCTCGAGCGACTTCAGTCCCCCGACGTTGTTGATGATCTGGTAGTTGATGCGCGCGGCATCCAGACAGGCGGTCGCGCGCCGGATCTCGTCGTCGTTGACGATCTTGGCCTTGGCGCTCGGCGCGTACAGTCCGGGCGAGTAACAGGCGTCGTCCTTCGCATCGAGACCGGGCTTCTCCAGCACCCGCGCGCCGGCGAGCGACTGCGTCGACTCGACCATCACCTGCGGGACGGCCTCGCCGGTCTGCGCGAGGCTCGCGGGCCTGCCCTTCGCGGTATAGCAGTCCGCGACCTGCTGGGCGAGCTCTGCCTGCTTCTGCTTCTCCTCCTCGGTCAGCCCCCAGTCGGGAGCGCCGATGAACGGCGGGATCGCGGTCGCGGTCGTGACGAACCCGCCCGCCCCGTCGGCCGCGATCGTCTTGCGGGCGGTGTAGACGTTCATCACGCTCGAGATTCCGGCGAGCTTCGCGCCGCCGGAGTTCCGTACGTCGATCGTTGCCGCAGGCACCGACGGGAGGTCGGGCGCGGCGCCGAGCTTGCGGGCCGAGTCCGCGATCACCGAGCCGTCCTCGGCGAGGACCGCGACCCGGCGGCCGAGTTTGCCGGCCAGCTCGTGCACCAACTTGTCCACACCCGACCAGGTCGGATGATCCGCGGCGTACTTCGACAGCTGGCCGTAGATCTCGCCGTCCACCTGCAGTTGCCCGGTGTTCGCGTCGATCTCGCCCTGCAGCTTCTCGGTCGTGCTGTACGTCGCGATCACCGCGGTGGCGATCACGGCCCCGAGCGCGACCGCGAGCGACAGCCCGAGGAACCGGATCAGCACACTACGACGCATGACTGACCGCCTGGTCCGCGAGCTTGTACCCCACGCCGTACACGGTCTTCAGGTACGCCGGTGGGCCCGATGACGGCTCGATCTTCTTCCGCAGATTCATCACGTGGACGTCGACGGTCCGGTCGAACACGTAGTGGTCGAAGCCGAACGCGTGCTCGAGCAACTGCTGCCGCGAGAACGCCCGTCCCGGCGAGGCCGCCAGGCAGGCGAGGATCTTGAACTCGGCCGGGGTCAGCTCGACCAGCTCCCCGGCCAGCCGGACCTCGTGCCGGCCCGGGTCGATCTCGAGCTCGCCGACGCGGTACACCTCGCCCTCGGCACGGCTCCGGGTCCGGCGCAGCACCGACCGGACCCGCGCGACCAGTTCGCGCGGGTTGTACGGCTTGGTCAGGTAGTCGTCGGCGCCGAGATCGAGCCCGAGCAGCAGGTCGTCCTCGGTCGAGCGGGCGGTCAGCATGATGATCGGGACATCGCCGTCCGCCCGCAGCACCCGGCAGACGTCCAGGCCGTCGACCTTGGGCATCATCACGTCGAGCACCAGCAGGTCCGGGCTGCGCCGGCGGGCCTCGTCGATCGCCTCCCGGCCGTCGTGCACGACGACAGTCAGGTGCCCTTCCCGTTCGAGGTACCGCCGGATCAGCTCCGCCTGCTTGAGGTCGTCTTCGGCGACCAGGATCCGCGCTGGCATTAGTGCCCCGAGCCGGGTGCTGGTCGGCACTGGAGGCGCCCAGGCAAGCGCCTCGCTGCGTTGGAAGAGCAGACACGATAAAACCACATCGAGTCAGCTCTTCCGCCTTGCGATGCACTCACCTGGACACCTCCAGCACTCGACCAGCACCCGGCTCGGGGCACTACCTCAATGTCGCGTAAGTTGATGAGAATCCGATGAAGATCGGCTGAGAGCATCAGGTGCAAACGGGACCTTCACAGGTTCTTCACGGCCGCGGCGGCACGCTCCACTGCCATGAAGAGAACAGCATTAGGGCTTGTATCGCGATCCCTCGCCGTGATGGCGGTCCTCGCGCTGGCCGCCTGTGGGAACGACAAGACGCCGGTCGCGTCCGATCAGCAGGGCGACAAGAGTCCGCTCGCGGAGTACATGGGCGACGGTTTCGTCAGTTCGTCCGGCGGCGGGTTCCGGATGGCGGTCCGGGCCGGCGGTGCGCAGAATCCGACCGAGGAGGATCTGGCCAAGCAGCGCAAGGTCGAGGACGCCACCGTCACCTGCATGAAGGCGGCCGGCTTCGAGTACGTCGCCGTACCGCCCGAACAGAACGCGAAGAGCAAGTTCAGCGAGGCGTTCAACCTGCCGCCGGACAAGTTCGCCGAACAGTACGGGTACGGCATCAGCACGATCGACTGGTCCAAGGCCGGAGCCGACGACACGAACCCGAACACCAAGATCCGGAGCGCGCTGTCGCCGGCCGCGCAGAAGGCGTACGACAAGGCGCTGAACGGACCGAACGCGACCGGGAACGGCGCGATCGTGGTCGAGAACGGCAAGGGCGACGGCCCGAGCACGAGCGGACAGCAGGACCTGGGCTGCCGCGGCAAGGCGGTCAAGCAGGTGTACGGCGACGGTGCGGACCGGAGCGTCGACTTCAAGAAGTTCGACAGCCTGTTCGAGGACATCCAGGCGCTGCAGAAGCGGATCGACACCGACCAGCGCGTGGTGGACGCCACCAGCGCCTGGTCCGACTGCATGGCCGACGCCGGGCACTCCGGTCTCAAGAAGGTCGACGACCCGCGGCAGCAGATCCAGCAGAAGCTTGACGCGCTGACCGGGAACAAACCGCCCGCGAAGGGCGGACCGTCGAAGACGATCACCGGCCCGCCGTCGTTCGACAAGGTCGACTCGGCGAAGCTTTCGGAACTGCGCAAGTCCGAGATCGCGCTCGCGGTCGCGGACCAGAAGTGCCGGGCGAGCGGGTACGAGGACGCGTACAAGAAGGTGCAGTACGCCGCCGAGAAGGAGTTCGTCGACCAGCACAAGGCCGAGCTCGAGGCGTACCGCGACGAGACGGCGAACCGGTGACCGCTTCGCCCAAGTCCCGCCGCCGGGTGCTGGTCAGTGTGGCCGGGGTGGCCGTGGCCTCACTGGGTATCGGGGTGGTGGCGGGAAGCCGGATCAGCTCGCCGGAGGACGCCGCCGCGAAGACCGCGGCACCGAAGGCGTCCCAGATCACCGTGCCGGTGGCGAAGAAGGCGCTGTCCAGCAAGGTGGTCGGCCGGGGCGACGCGTCGTTCGACGGCGCGGTCAACATCCGGGTCGAGACCAGCGGCATCAAGACCGCGCCGATCGTGACCGGGAAGGTCCCGGCCGTCGGATCGACGCTCACCGAGGGGAAGGCGCTGCTGGAGATCACCGGGCGGCCGGTGATCGGGTTGGCCGGCGTCCTGCCGATGTATCGCACGTTGTCGCCGGGCAGCAAAGGCCCGGACGTGCTGCAGCTGGAGCAGACGCTGGACCGGCTCGGGCTCGACCCCGGCGAGGTCGACGACGAGTACGACCTGGACACGTCGGCGGCCGTGGAGCGCTTGTACGAGGAGGCGGGGTACGACGCCCCGGTCGCGGACGAGCAGTTCACCCAGGCCGTCGACCAGGCGAAGAAGCAGGTCGACGCCGCGAAGAAGCAGCTCCGGCAGGCGCAGTCGCAGCTCAAAGCGGCCAAGGACGCGAAGGCGAAGGACACCTCCGTGCAGCAAGGCTCTGTAGACGACGCGGAGGAGAACCTTGCGGACGCTCAGGAGGCGCAGAACGAGGCTGAGTTCAAGGCCGGTACGCCGCTGCCGGTGTCCGAAGTGGTCTACGTGAAGACGCTTCCGCGCCGCGTCGACGACGTGAAGGTCGAGCGCGGCGGGACCGTGAACGGTGTGGTGATGTCGGCCAGCGGTGCGTCCCTGGTCGTCACGGTCAAGGTCGACGCCGAGACCGCACAGCGGCTCAAGGCAGGTATGGCGGCGACTCTCGATCTCGGTGACAGCGTGTCAGTCGCCGGAAAGGTCCGCCGGGTCACGAAGAACGGGAACCAGTACGACGTGGTGGTCGCGCCGAACGCGTTGACCGCGAGCCAGTTGGCGCTGCTCCGGGACGCCAACGTGCGGGTGACGATCCCGATCAAGAGCACCAGCGGCAAGGTTCTCGCCGTACCGGTCGCCGCCTTGTCGTCGGGATCCGACGGCGCTTCGCGGGTCGAGGTGCTGCGGAACGGGAAGGTCGAGCTGATTCCGGTCACGGTCGGGCTGACCGCGGACGGGTTCGCGCAGGTCACGCCGAAGGGCGACGCGAAGTTGTCCGAGGGCGATCAGGTGGTGGTCGGGCGATGAGTACCGCAGTCGCGTTACCGGCGCCGGTCGTCGAGATGATCGGCGTCCGGCGGTTCTTTCCGGGGCCGCCCGAAGTGCAGGCGATCAACGGGATCGACCTGATCATCGGGCAGGGGGAGTACCTGTCGATCGTCGGGCCGTCGGGGTCCGGGAAGTCGACGTTGCTGCACCTGCTCGGGTTGTTGGACAACCCAACGGGTGGGGTCTACCGGCTGGACGGCGTGGACACGATGAGCCTGCGCGAGCGGCGGCGCGCCGTACTGCGGGGGGAGCGGATCGGGTTCGTGTTCCAGTCGTTCCATCTGCTCGACCATCGCACCGTCCTGGAGAACGTGGCGCTCTCGATGGTGTACGTCGGCGTACCGCGACGGCAACGGATGGCGCGGGCGCGGGTCGCGCTGGAGCGGGTCGGGCTGTCGCACCGGATGGAGTTCGCGCCGACCACGCTCTCCGGCGGTGAGCGGCAGCGGGTCGCGATCGCCCGGGCGCTCGTCGCGGAACCCAGTCTGCTGCTCGCGGACGAACCGACCGGCAACCTGGACAGTGCGAACGCGGAGGCGATTCTGCAGGTGTTCGACGAACTGCACTCCGAGGGCATGACGCTGGCCGTCATCACCCACGACGACCACGTCAGCCGCCGCGCCCAACGCCAGGTCCGCATCGTCGACGGAACCCTCCAGTGGTAACCCAAGCAGGCCTCCCGGACCCGACCGGCGGGCCGTCCACGTCCAGGCGACGACGCCGGCTCAGGTCTCGTCCCGCCGTACGGGACCTTCTCGACGAGGCCCTGGCCGGTGTCGCCGCTCGGCCGACTCGACTGATTCTCACCACCCTTGGCACCGTGCTCGGGGTTGCTGCTCTGGTGGGAACTGTGGGGCTGGGGCAGACGGCGGCCGGGCAGATCACGCAGCGGTTCGATCTGGCCGCGGCTACTCGAGTAGTGGTGCAGCCGGACGACAAGGGCGGGCAGGAAGGAGAGGCGGCGACACAACTGCCGTGGGACGCGCCGGACCGGATCAAGCGGCTGAACGGCGTCGACGCAGTCGGGACCGTCAGCAAACTGGAAATCGGTGACGACCTGGTGCAGAACGTCACCGGCCTGGACGGCGGTGCCGGGAAGGCGCTCCAGGTCATGGCCGGATCATCCGGTCTCTGGGACGCAGTCCGCGCAGTGCTCAAAACAGGCCGCTTCTTCGACGACGGTCACGACCAGCGCGCCGACAAGGTCGTCGTCCTGGGCAAACACGCGGCAGAGCGGCTCGGCATCAACCGGGTCGACTCACAGCCGGCCGTGTTCATCGGCGACGAGCCCTACACGGTGATCGGCATCCTCGACTCCGTCACCGGCCGCGCCGACCTGAACGACGCCGTCATCATGCCGAACGGCACCGCGAAAGAGGCCTACAACCTCGAGTCGCCGGACGCGGTCGAGATCCGTACGGCGGTCGGCGCCGCGCAACTGATCGCGGAGCAGGCCCCGATCGCGATCGAGCCGAACAACCCGAGCACCCTCACCGTCGACGCCCCGCCGAAGCAGGGCGCCGTACGCAAGGGTGTGGAGTCCGACCTGAACGCGCTGTTCCTGCTGCTCGGCGCGGTCGCGCTCCTGGTCGGCGGTCTCGGCATCGCGAACGTCACGCTGCTGTCCGTCCTGGAACGCATCTCGGAGATCGGTCTGCGCAGAGCACTCGGCGCGGCCCGGCGACATATCGCGGTGCAGTTCCTGGTGGAGAGCGTGATCGTCGGTTTCCTCGGCGGACTGCTCGGTACGGCGGTCGGCGTCATCCTGACCGTCGGCGTCTCCTGGGTCCGCGACTGGACGCCGATCCTGGACAACCGGCTGGCGTTCGGTTCACCCCTGCTGGGTGCGTTCATCGGTCTGGTCGCCGGCACCTATCCCGCCTGGAAGGCCTCCGCCATTCAGCCGATCACCGCGTTGCGAGGCACGTGAGTAGACCACGGCGGTGATCGCGAAGCCGACCACGATCAGCGCGAGCACCGGGTAGGACTTCCCGCTGTCGGGCAGGATCGCCGCGCCGAGTGCGGCCGCGGAGACCTGCCCGACGTTGAAGATCATGTCGTACAGCGAGAACACCCGCCCGCGGTACACGTCGTCGACACCCGTCTGCACGAGGGTGTCGACGCTGATCTTGATGCCCTGCGCGCAGAACCCGGTCAGGAACCCGCCGACCACCATCGCGGGCTGGGTGTAGAGCCCGATCGGTACGGCGCTCACCACCGCCGCGGCCGCGAACAGCACCGTGATCCACTGCCGCAGCGCCATCACCCGGGTACCCCACGGCGTGATCAGCGCGGCAACGAACAGGCCGGCGCCGACCGCGCCGGTCGCGATCGCGAGCCCGCCGAACGCCTGATCCAGCTGGCCGGGCCCGTAGAAGTAGTTGCGGTACAGCAGGATCATCGCGACCGTCATCAGCCCGAAGAAGAACCGTAGCGACCCGATCGCGGCCAGGCCGAGGGCGGGCTGCGGGCGGGCGCGGAGGTGCCGGCCGCCGTCGACGAGACCGGTCGCGATCGTCCGGAGCGCTTCGGTGATACCGGGTTCGTCGCCGTTCAGGTCCGGGCCGAGCTGGTCGCGCCGCAGCCGGAGGGCGAGGAGGGCGGCGGCCGTGTAGACGACGACGGTCAGCCCGAGCACGACCAGGTCGGAGTCGACGAGCAGTTTCACCCCGGCGCCGATCCCGCCGCCGATCAGGAAGAACGCCGTACCGGAGGTCGGGGTGACGGCGTTCGCCATCACCAGCTCGTCCCGCTCGACCACGTGCGGGAGGCCGGCAGAGAGGCCGGAGAGCAGGAAGCGGTTGACGCCGAGGGTGAGGAGTACGGCGAGGTAGAACAGCACGCCCGCGTTCCCGGCCGCGACGATCGCGCCGACGCCGATGACGAGCGCGGCCCGGGTCAGGTTCGCCCCGAACAGGATCTGGCGGCGCGACCAGCGGTCCAGCAGTACGCCGGTGAACGGTCCGAGGATCGAGTACGGCAGCAGCGACACCGCGAACAGCCCCGCGATCGCAGCCGCATCCGGCGCCCGCTCCGGCGAGAACAGCACGTACGACGCCAGCGCGACCTGGAACACCCCGTCCCCGCACTGCGACGTCAGCCGAACCGCAAACAACCGCCGGAAATCCCGCCGCCGCAACAGCGTCCGCAAATCCCGCATGAACCGCACGCCTGCACTGTAACCGCCACACATGTCGAGACCGGCCGGCGTGCTCCGACGTACTGAGCATGACCGAGAAGCACGCAGCCTGGATCGACATCACCGCCACGGACGCCACGGTGTCCCGCGCCTTCTACGCCGAGCTGTTCGGCTGGCGCCTCCAGTTGGTGGAGGCGCTCGACTACGCACTGGTCGAGCCGGAGCCGGGCACGCTGCCGGGCGGCATCGGCTCCGCGGACGGGACGAGGCCGGCCGGTATCACGACGTACTTCTCGGTGCCGGATGTCGAGGCGGCACTCGCCCGCGCGGCCGAGCTAGGTGCGAAGGTCGCCAGCGCACCGTGGACCGTGCCCGGGCTGGGGACGATGGCGGTGGTGCTGGATCCGGACGGCAACCGGATCGGGCTCTGGGCGGACTAGTTCTTCAGGCGTTCGGCGGCGGTGTCGCCGCGTTTGCTGACCGGTTCGACGCCGGTGACCTTGCCGAGGCCGAGGAGGGGCATGTTGCCGTAGATCGTCTCGGTGTTGCCGGCCGGTACGACGTACGTCTCGTGCCAGATGCCGACCGCGCCGCTCTTGAACGAGTTGCGGAAGTACTCGACCCAGGCGGGCCGGTGCGTGCGGCCGGTGTCGTTCGCGAACTCCTGGAGCTTCTCCACCGACGCCCAGTACTGGATCAGTGTGATCCCGCGCCACGTCGGCAGCGTCCGGAATCCCAGCAGCCCGCTCTCCTTGTCCTTCATCAGTTCCCGCAGCATCGGGCCCATCGCCCGGAACACCGGCAGCCACGCGCGCACCTTCACCAGCGAGTTGACCCGCATCCCGATCAGGAACACGACCACCTCCCCGTCGTACGCCGCCGTCTGCCGCCCCTGAATCACGTCGCCCATGGTCGTCCCCTCACGTCGTGGAAGTAGTCCACCACGATCGAACCCGGGCCGGAATTCAATCCTCTGTAAAGGCCGGTGCCGGACGCGCCGGAGCTGATGGCATGCACGCCCGGGAGCGGTAGTGTCGTTCTGCCGATGTCACAGTCCGTTGTGCACCGGTTACGATGGCTACTCAGTTCTGAGCCGCAGCGCGGATGGGAATTTCATGGCTGAATCGCAGGATGCCGACGTCGACCCGCGGATGTACGAGCAGTTGAAGCTCGACCGGCCGCACGGCGCCCGGGTGTACGACTACTTCCTCGGCGGGAAGGACAACTTCGCGATCGACCGGCAGGCCGCCGAGCACCTGCTGCAGGCGTTCCCGGGGTTCCGCACCGCCGCCCTGTCGAACCGGATGTGGATGCACCGCGCGGCGAAGTACGCCGCCGAGCAGGGCATCACCCAGTTCCTCGACGTCGGCACCGGCATCCCGACCAGCCCGAACCTGCACGAGGTCGTCCAGGAGATCACCCCGTCGGCGCACGTGGTGTACGCCGACAACGACCCGATCGTGCTCGCGCACTCGCGCGCGCTGCTGGTGAGCAAGCCGGAAGGGAAGACGGCGTACCTCCAGGCCGACGTCACCGACCCGCAAGCGATCCTGCAGTCCGACGAGGTCAAGGAGCTCATCGACTTCAGCAAGCCGGTCGCGCTCAGCATCGTCGGCGTCTTCCACTACCTGCCGGACGCTCTGAAGCCGTACGACCTGGTGCGCCAGCTGGTCGAGCCGCTCGCCCCCGGTTCGCTGCTGATCTTCTCGCACTGCACTCCGGACTTCGCGCCGGACCTGTGGGAGCGGGCGATGGTGGTCTACAAGGCCGACGGCGGTGACGCGCAGGTCCGGTCGAAGGAAGAGGTCACCGAGTTCTTCGAGGGCACCGAGCTGGTCGAGCCCGGCGTCGTGTCGCCGTTCCGCTGGTACCCCGACGAGGAGACCCAGCGCCTGGTCGACAAGGGCGAGTTCACCGACATCATGTGCAGCCTCTGGGTGGGTGTCGGCCGCAAGCCGTGAGCCGCAGCGCGTATCCGCACCACCTGGCGATCACGCTGCGGTGGAAGGACAACGACGTCTACGGGCATGTCAACAACGTCGAGTACTACAGCTTCTTCGACACCGTGATCAACGACTTCCTGATCCGCCGCGGTGGGCTCGACATCCATCGCGGTGACGTGATCGGGTTGTGCGTGGACTCGCAGTGCACGTTCAAGCAGCCGCTCGAGTTTCCCGGGGTCGTCGACGCCGGGTTGCGGTGCGGGCAGCTGGGCAACTCCAGCGTGCGCTACGAGATCGCCCTGTTCCGCGAGGGCTCGGACGAACCGGCCGCGACCGGCCGGTTCGTGCACGTCTTCGTCGGACGGCAGGACCGCGTTCCGGTCCCGGTCCCGGACGAGATCCGCGCCGCACTCGAAGGGATCACGGGATGATCGTGCGTGGCGCCGTACTGCGGGAGATGGGTCTGCCGGCGCCCTACGCCGAGTCGCGGCCGCTGCAGGTGGAAGAGCTGGAACTCGCGCCACCGGGCCCGGGGGAGTTGCTGGTCCGGATCCGCGCCGCCGGGCTCTGCCACTCCGACCTCTCGGTGATCGACGGATCGCGGCCGCGCGTGATGCCGATGCTCCTCGGCCACGAGGCCACCGGCGAGGTCGTCGAGTCGAACGCACCAGGTTTCGCGGTCGGTGACGTGGTCGCCTGCGCCTTCGTACCCGCCTGCGGAACCTGCGGCCCCTGCGCCGAAGGCCGCCCCGCCCTCTGCGAACCCGGCGCCACGGCCAACACCGCCGGCACTCTCCTCACCGGCACCCGCCGCCTCACCGGCGTGCATCACCATCTGGGTGTCTCCGGGTTTGCGGATCATGCGGTGATCTCGGCGCATTCGGCGGTGAAGATCGACCCGTCTCTCCCACCGGAGATCGCCGCGCTCTTCGGTTGCGCCGTGATGACCGGGGTCGGCGCGGTCGTCAACACCGCTCAGGTCCGGGCCGGTCGCAGCGCGGTGGTCTTCGGCCTAGGCGGAGTCGGATTGTCGGCGCTCCTCGGCGCCGTCCTCGTCGGAGCGCATCCGATCGTCGCCGTCGACGTCGTACCGCTGAAGCTCGCCCTTGCCCAGGAGTTGGGTGCAACCGTGATCGTGGACGCCCGCGACACCGACGCGATCGAGCAGGTCCGCGCGGCCACCGGCGGCGGCGCCGACTACGCGTTCGAGACGGTCGGCAGCGCGAAAGTACTCGAGCAGGCGTACGCCGCCACGCGCCGCGGCGGGACCACGGTCACCGTAGGACTGCCCCACCCGTCGCAAACATTCAGCGTGCCCGCCGTCAGCCTGGTCGCGGAGGAGCGCACGCTGAAGGGCTCGTACCTCGGCTCATCGGTGCCGTCCCGCGACATCCCGCGGTACGTCGCCCTGTACCGTGCCGGCCGCCTACCCGTCGACCGGCTGTTGACCGCGACGGTCGGGCTCGACGACCTCAATCAGGCCTTCGACGACTTGGCCGCCGGCACCTCGATCCGTCAGGTGTTGCTCTTCTGAAGGTTCTCGGCGGCCTTCTGGAACGTGTGTTCGTTGCGGTCCCGAGCCTCGTCCGTGTAGTTGTCACCGAAGAAGTCGGCGGTGGGCACCTGCCGGATCTCCAGCAGCCCGGAGGTGCCGGCGGCGTCGGCGTCACGGCCGTCCGCCGCGACACAGCGCCAGCCCCATTCGAGCGCCTCCTCGCGGGACGCGACCTCGATCAGGCAGAACCCGGCGATCAGTTCCTTGGTCTCGGTGAACGGGCCGTCGATCACCCGCTGCTTGCCCTCGTCCAGCTGCAGCCGGAAGCCGTGCGAGCTCGGCAGTAGCCCGTCGCCCGCGAGCAGCACGCCCTTCTCCGCCATCTCGGCCATCACCAGGCCCATGGCGGTCAGGCTCTCCTCGGTCGGAGGCTGCCCGGCCTCGGACTCTTCGGTGGCCTTGAAAATCATCATGAACCGCATCGAGACCCTCCCAAGTCGACGTTAAATCCCGAGACGAATCTATACAGCGACTGGGGGTTTCGGGCAGGCTACGCACAGCGAGTTCGTGTACACCGCTCGTGAGTATGTCAAGTGAGGCACGCCGAAGTACCTGAGGAGTTCCCGCCCCATGCCAAACCGCCCCCGCCCACGTCCCCGCCCCAAGACCCGCCGGATCGCAGGCCTGGCCTGTGCCGGCGCCGTAGTTTTCGGCGCTCTGGCCGTCGCCGTCGGTAACCAGGCCGACGCCCAGCAGCCCGCTCCGCGTCCCATCGACCAGCTGCTCGGCCAGGAGCTGCAGGGCAAGGCCGCGCTCGGCCGGGTCCAGTCCCGGCTCGCCGAGATCGCCGATCAGAACAAGCTGCCCACCGACCACCTGCGCCAGATCCTGGCGACCGACCGCACCGCCTGGCTGGACCGCGGCGGCAAGCTGTTCTACCGCGAGCCGGTCGCCACTGCCACCGAGCGGAAGACCGGAGCCGCGGCCTCGCCCCGCTGGGCCACGCAGGCGGTCGCTGCCGCGACCGGTCCGGCGTTCGAGCTACACAGCAAGCCCGGGTCGAACCGGGTCATCTACCTCGACTTCGACGGCCACACGATCACCGGTACGGCGTGGAACACGAACGGCAAACCGTCCACCGTGAACGTCACGCCGTACGACACCAACGGGAACACCAGTACCTGGAGCACGGCCGAGCAGGACGTCGTACGCGATGTCTGGGCTCGCGTCGCGGAGGACTACGCGCCGTTCGACGTGGACGTGACGACGCAGCAGCCGGCCGCGGCGGCGATCACCCGGTCCGGTGCTTCCGACCAGCAGTACGGGACGCGGGTGCTGATCGACCCGACCACCTGGTACCAGTCCGGCTGCGGTTGCGGCGGCGTCGCGTACGTCGGCGTGTACGACAACACCAGCAACCACTCGTACTACCAGCCCGCGCTGGTCTTCACCAAGGGCGTCGGGACCGGTGCGAAGAACATCGCCGAGGCCGCGTCGCACGAGGCGGGCCACAACGTCGGCCTCTCGCACGACGGCACCGCGTCCGTCGGGTACTACTCCGGCCACGGCGCCTGGGCGCCGATCATGGGCGTCGGGTACTCGAAGGCGATCAGCCAGTGGAGCAAGGGCGAGTACACCGGCGCGAACAACAAGGAAGACGACTTCGCGGTGGTCGGCCAGAACGGGCTGGCACTGCGAGGCGACGACCACGGCAACGGTACGTCGGATGCCACCGCGCTGACGCTCGGGACGAGCGTGAAGGGTGTGTACGCCAACGACTCCGATGTCGACACCTTCCGGATCGATCTCGCGGCCGGCACCTTCAACTTCGCAGCCGCCGCGGCCGCGTCCGGCGCGGACCTGGACATCAAGCTCCAGCTGCTGAACTCGTCGGGTGCCGTCGTCGCCAGCGCGGACCCGGCGGCCGGGCAGTCCAACTCGGCCACCCCGACCGGGCTGAGCGCGAGCATCAGCCGCCAGGTCACGGCCGGCCGCTACTACCTCCGGATCGAGAACACCGGGTACGGCAGCCCGCTGAACACCGGCTACTCGACGTACGGCAGCCGCGGCGCCTACACGGTCCGCGTCACCGCCGGCTGACCCTTCGAGCTACCCGGGGCCGTCGATCCCACCGAGATCGACGGCCTCGGGTCTTTGGGGGGCTCCGCCCATCGGGGGGACGTGAGGAGGAACCCGTAGTGAACAGAATTCGCCGCACCGGCGCACTCGCGTGTGCTGGTGCTGTTGTCTTTGGAGGGCTGGCTGTCGCGCTCGGCAGCCAGGCCGATGCGCAACAGACGCCGATCGACCAGTTGCTGTCGCAGCCGTTGGCCGGCAGCTCGGCGCTCGGTAAGGTCCAGGCGCGGCTGGCCGAGGTTGCCGCGCACAACGGCCTGCCGACCGACCAGTTGCGGCAGATCCTTGCCACCGACAAGACCGCGTGGCTCGATGCCGACAGCAAACTGTTCTTCCGCGAGCCCGGTCTGACCGTCGCGCAGAAGTCTCCCGAGGCGTCACCACGCTGGGCGCGTACGGCGGCCGCCGCGGCGACCGGCCCGGCGTTCGAGCTGCACAGCAAGCCCGGCTCGAACCGGGTCATCTACCTGGACTTCGACGGCCACACCATCACCGGTACGGCGTGGAACGCGTCGAAGGGCGTCGATCCCGTCAACGTCTCGGCGTACGACACCGACGGCGATCCGGCTCGTTGGAGTACGGCGGAGCAAGACGTCGTTCATGAGGTGTGGGCCCGGGTCGCGGAGGACTACGCGACGTTCGACGTGGACGTGACGACACAGGAGCCGGCACAGTCCGCGATCGACCGGTCGGGCGCGTCGGACCTCGCGTACGGAACGCGGGTGCTGATCGATCCGGATACCTGGTACCAGTCCGGGTGTGGTTGCGGCGGCGTGGCGTACGTCGGCGTGTACGACAGCACCAGCCAGCACGACTACTACCAGCCGGCACTCGTGTTCACGAAGGGCGTCGGCACCGGTGCGAAGAACCTCGCCGAGGCCGCGTCGCACGAGGCGGGCCACAACGTCGGCCTGTCGCATGACGGCACGTCGACGGTCGGGTATTACCAGGGCCACGGCGCGTGGGCGCCGATCATGGGCGTCGGGTACTACCGCGGTATCAGCCAGTGGAGCAAGGGCGAGTACGCCGACGCGAACAACACGGAAGACGACTACGCGGTCGTCGGCTCGCACGGACTCGCACTGCGCGCGGACGAGGCCGGTGACACCGTCGGCGACGCCGCTGCGCTGACCGTCGGTACGCCCGCGTCGGGCGTCATCGCAGCCGAGAACGACACCGACGTCTATCGCGTCGACGTGAGTGCTGCCGGCAACTACACCGCGACTGCGAGCTCCGCGCCGAGTGGCGGCAACCTCGACATCAAGTTGGACCTGCTGGACAGCTCCGGCGCGATCGTTGCGTCGAACGACCCGGCATCCGGGCAGAGCGACGCCGGCACGCCGACGGGTCTCGGTGCGAGTGTTAGCGGCAGCCTTCAGCCGGGTACGTATTACCTGCGGATCGACAACGTGGGCTACGGCGACCCGCTGAACACGGGCTACTCGACGTACGGCAGTCGAGGCGCCTACACCCTCGGAGTTTCGCCCTCCTGAACCCTGTGGCTGGTCGGCCTCTGGCGGACCGACCAGCCACAGGCTCCCTCTAGAGTGCCCGGTCGAGGGACTCGGTCAGCGCGACCGGGACGACCTCGAGCCGGTCGAAGCGCCAGCCCTTCTCGGTCCGGCGCGCGCGGTAGTGATGAATGCCGGCCGCGATCGCCTCCTGCTTGTCGTCGATGACGAACACGGCGAGGTCGTGCGCCCGCACGGTGGCCGTGTCGCCGTCGATCTCGATCACCAGGTTGGACTTGTTGTGCACGGTGCGGGCGAAGTCGTCGTGGCCCTTCCGGACGAGTGCGACCAGCGCCTCCAGGCCGCGGGCAGTGCCGCGCAGCGACGTGACTTCGACGTCCTCGGTGAAGAGGCGGTCGCTCTCGTCGTACCGGTGCTCGTCGATCCACAGGCTGTGGCGGGAGACCAGGTCGGTCAGTTCGCTGCGGTCGGCGAGTTCGCGGATCAGGGTTTCGGTGGCGGTCATGTCGGACTCCTCGAATGGTTAGTCGTACTAACGTTGGTGTTACCAATGAAGATAGATCGTTAGTCCGACTAACGCAAGCGGCGTATGCTGGCGCCCATGGAGGACGAGCTGCGTTTCGACCACGGCGCCGAGACGCCGGAGCGCCTCAAGGCGCAGCTGTCACGGCTGGTCGGGCTGACGGCGGCACAGACGCACCGCGCCGCGGGCGACGCGCTCCGGGCCGTCGGCGCCCACAAGGACCACTTCGTGGTGCTCGCCGCGCTCGCCGAGTTCGGCCCGGCGAGCCAGTCCGCCCTCGCCGGCCGCGCCCGCGTCTACAAGAGCGACCTCGTCGCGGTCCTGAACGAGCTCGCTGACGGCGGCTGGATCCGCCGTACGCCGGACCCCGCCGACAAGCGCCGCAACGTCATCACGATCACGGACGACGGCGTACGGCGGCTCGCCGAACTGGATCAGGTGCTCGCCGGGGTGAACGCCCACATCACGGCACCGCTGACCCGCGAGGAGCGCGACCAGTTGTTCGCGCTGCTCAACCGGGTCAACACCCACCTCGCGGGCCCACCCACCTGACCAGGCCCCAGCGTCAGGCTCCGGTCTCGGGCGGTGGTGTCGGGCGGTGGTGTCGGGCGGTGGTGCCCGGCCCGTCTGTCAGGCTCCTGTGTCAGGTTGTGGTCAGGTGCTTGGTGGCCAGCTGGGCGAGGGCGGCGGCCTGGTCGGCGAGGACCGCGTCGTCGAAACGGACGAGGCTCGAATGGTTCGACGGGGCCTCCTCCTCCGAGACGTCGTCCGGCCGGGCGCCGACCATCACGAACGTGCCCGGCACCTCCCGCAGCACCATCGAGAAGTCCTCGGCCCCCATCAGCGGGTTGTCCAGCTGCTGCACCCGCTCCGCGCCGAACAGGCCGGTGAGGAGCTCCGCGGTCTCCGCCGTACGCCCGGCGTCGTTCACCGTCACCGGATACTGAGGGTCGAGCCGCGCGTCGACCGTGCATCCGTGCGCGGCCGCGATCCGTTCCGCCAGCGCCGGCAGCTCGCGCTTCAGTTGCTCCAGCATCGCGTCCGACAGCGTCCGCACCGTCGCACCGAGCCGGGCCGTGTTCGGGATGACGTTGATCGCGACGCCCGCCTCCAGTTGCGTCACTGTGACGACCACCGGGTCGAACACGTTCACCCGCCGCGTCGCGTACGTCTGCAGCGCGAGCACCAGCTCCGCCACCACCGGCACCGGGTCGATCGTCCGATCCGGCGACGACCCGTGGCCGCCCTTGCCGTGCACCGTGATGTGCAACTGGTTCGAACTGGCCATGATCGTGCCCGGACGCAGCTGGAACGTCCCCTTCGCCGCCTGCGACCAGACATGCAACGCGTACGCCGCGATCGGCTTGTCACCCGTGGCGTTCAGCAAACCTTCCCGGAGCATGTACCCGGCACCGCCGAGGCCTTCCTCGCCGGGCTGGAACATGAAGATCACGTTCCCGTTCAGCTCGTCGCGATGCGCACTCAGCAACCGCGCCGCTCCGACCAGGCCCGTGGTGTGCAGGTCGTGGCCGCAGGCGTGCATGTTCCCGTTGTCGGACGCGTAGGCGAGCCCGGTCTCCTCGACCACCGGCAACGCATCCATGTCTCCGCGCAGCAGCACCGTCGGCCCGGGCCGACCGCCGCGCAGGACGCCGACCACGGACGTCAGCTCCTTGCCCGTGCTGATCTCCAGCGGCAACCCGGCCAGCGCGTCGAGCACCAGAGCCTGAGTCTTCGGCAGCTCGAGGCCGACCTCGGGAACCTGGTGCAGTTCCCGCCGCAACTCGACCAGCCCAGGCGCGATCGCGGCAGCTTCCTCGACGAGACTCATCAACTCACTCCTTCGAACGCCCCATTGGCCGACCTCGACCCGAGACGTCAGCCTGTCACAGCACCTCCAATCGGTTGTAGCTCAGGCTCTTTCCGTTAGTTGTTCGGGGTGTAGGTCAGGATGACGACGCCGTTGCCGACATCCGTCACCTCGGCGAGTGCGAGTCGGGTCGGCGAGAGTCCGGGGAGGAGGCGTTCTCCGGAGCCGGCGACGAGGGGATGGACCCACAGCCGGAGTTCGTCGAGCAGGCCTGCCTCAACCAGGGCGCGGCTGAAGGACCCTGTGCCGTACTTCAGCAGCGTCCCCTCGCGGGACTTCTTGAGTTCGGCGACCGCCTCGACGCCGTCGCCCGGCAGGACCTCGGTGTTCCAGGTCGCCTCGGTCAGCGTGCGCGACGCCACGTACTTCGGCAGCGGGTTGATCAGGTCTGCGAGTTCGCCGGACCGCTCGGGCCAGGACGTGGCGAACACGTCGTAGGTCTGCCGGCCGAGCAGCAACGCATCTGCTGCCTGCAGCAACCCCGCGGCGTGCTCGTTGTGAGCGTCGCCCTGGAAACCTTGCTGAGCGCCCCAGAACGCATCGCCGGTCACCATGCCGTCCAGTGAGATGTACGTCGATTCGATGAGTCTCATGGCGACGGAAGGTACCTGCCCGGCTGATGGCCCGTCTTGTACCGAAGCGCAACGAACCCACGCCCACCGGCAGCCGCACTCACAACCCCAGGATCACGCTGCCTCGCGCCACCTCCGCAGGAGTGTGTCCGATGAACCGCCGAAGCGATCGGGTCAGGTGCGGCTGGTCGTAGTAGCCCGCGCCGACCGCCACTTCGGCGATCGTTCGGCCCGCGTGCAGCATCCGGACGGCTTGCCTGGCGCGTTCGATGAGTCCCAGCGTGCGCAGCGGCAGGCCGACCGCACGCACGAACCGGCTCTGTGCCGTTCGCGCCGGCATTGTCCGGAGACCGCCGTACCACAGCTCTTCGATCATGGGGTCGACCCGCAGCAGTCCCTCCTTCCGGAGCCGATCGATGAACACGTCGATGTTCTGCGGTGTCGGCATCTCCCAGGCGCGACCGTCCAGCAGGATGCGACCGTCCGGCAGCGTCGGCAGGACCGAGTCACGCAGGTTCGTCAACCGCGCCGGCGGGAACATCGGCAGATACGCGCCGACCCGGAAGTCGGCGCCGAAGTACTCCGAGTCCGCCGAACACACCATGGTGGTTGCCTTCGTCGCCGGACCGCGGAGGTGCACGGCCCAGGTTCCTCCGATGCGCGCGAATCCGATCCCGGCGGTCACCGAGGCCAGCGAACTGAAGGCCGTCGGACTGTCGCACTCCGCCGACCAGATCTGCGTCAGCGGCCCCATCGGCCCACTGACGATGTGACTCTCCAGCCCCATGAACGCCAGTGAAACAGAATCCGCCGCCACACGTCACCACCGGCGGGCTATCCACAGCTCTCCAGCGATCGCGCGGCCGCTGGCGCCCTGCGGGTGTGAGCGGGGTGGAGGGCGGTTGAGGGTTGGGTGGGTCTTGGAGGAGCTACACCTGAGAGGGCTGCTTCGTGAGGGGACGGTATGCGGCGGGTGGGAGGCGGAAGGACGCAGGGGTCGGGCTCGCTGACGGCGCAGGTGGCTTCGGCGGTGTGGGTCTCGTGGTGGAGGTGATCGAGGATCTGGGTGGCGATTGCCTGTGAGTGCCTGGTGGCGAGGCCGGGTGGGTCGAGTTCGTAGGTATCCAGGTGGGCGAGGCCGGAGCGGAGGATCGACTCCAGGCGGGATCGGGTGTCGGTGCCGGGTGGTTCGAGGTCGGGGAGCCGGGTGGAGTTGTAGACCAGGTCGACCAGGAGCGGGAACTGGCCGGCAGCGGTTTGGCGGTTGAGGACGGACAAGGTCTCGCCGGGTGGGAGGCCGTTGCGGATGTCCAGGTCGGTGGTGATCTCGCGGATCGCGGGGACGAACGCGGCGTAGTAACCGCCGGACCGGACGGAATCGATGCCTGGGGCAACCTTGTCGATGCCGAGTCGGTGGATGAAGTCGTCGAGGTGGTCCTGGGCCCAGGCCTCGGTGACACCTTCCTCGAGTTGGCGGCTGCCGAGTTTCGTGAACGCTTCGCGGGCCGCGTCCTGGGTAGCGTCGGCCGGCCCGAGGAAGTGCGCGTGCTCGTGGAGCAGGGTGGCCAAGGACTCGCGATAGGCGATGAGTGTGCGGGTGGGACGTTTGGCGCCCGCGTGTTCGTACAGGTGGCGGAGTGGGTCGACGATCGATTCGCGATCGAGGTAGAGCGTGCCGTCCCAGTGGGCGAGGCCGAGCATCGCGCTGGAGGACTCGATGATGTGACCGTTCCAGGCGGAGCGGTCCGCGCCGGCGAGTGCGCGAGCTGTCTCCCCGCTGGTCGCGAACAGTTCGAGGACCGAGGTCGGATGCGGCGCCACCGCGGTTGTCGTCACGAGCGGTAGGCGGTCGCGAGCCGGACGAGGGAGTCGGCGGTGCGGCGAATGCGCACCTTGTCGTCCGGGTCCTCGGCCTGCGCCGCGAGCCGGCCAAGTTCGGTGATCAGCCAGTCGGCGCGGGCCTGCCGCTCAGCGCGAGTCTGCGCCGCGGCATTGGTCGGCGTACCTGTCGAATGCTCCATGAGATGTCCTCCCGAGTCGTGAAGTCGGCGGAGAACATACGGAGATCAGACCCCGAATCTGCAGGCCACTTTGAAACTGTGGACAACTCCAACGGCGACCCGCAACCAAACGGACCACCGTGGCAAAGGTTGGCGGTTAACCCCTCGTGTTGGGGGTTCTCTGCTGGTAGATGCGGGGAGAACCCTGCACGCGAGGGGATAACCGGCTCTTGTGCTGTATGTGTGGGTTGGCTGGGTTGAGCGGTGAGTCACCGTGCGGTCTGGGTGGCCTGGGCGATTTGTCGTCTGGCAGGCCAGGATCGCTGCTCGGGATCGGCACAGTACCCAAGTGCGGGGAAACAAAGTGGCACGGAGTGACCATTTCTGTCCCCACCACAACAGCTCACCGCACACCTGCACCCCGCCGGCGCCTGCAGCGAGCTGGCTTCAGGCACGGGGCCTGGAGGTGGGGAATCCTGCTGGTCGTCGCAGGTGGGTAGCAGTCCCCAGCCCGCCACAACCTGTCTCCTTCCCCACAACTCACCGACACATCAGAAGAGCCGGACAACCCGTCTTGTGCTCGGGGTGGTTAGAAGAGGGTTGGTGGGTCGGGTTCGATTGGGTCGGGGAGGGGTGTGAGGGTGGGGACGGCCGCGGCGACGGTTGTGTGGAAGTGGCGGGCCAGATTGAGGGCCTCGGTGTTGTCGGGGGTGTGCAGGAAGATCGTCGGGGAGCGGCCTTCGGAGAGCCAGGTGACGACCAGGTCGACGAGGTACGCCCAGCCGTCGACGGTCTCGGCCACGGAGTCGCGGCCGATGTAGCGGACGATCGGGTGGCCGGTCAGGGCGCGGGTTCGGCGGGTGACCCGCGGCTTCTTCATCCAGGCGTCGCGCTCGGCCAGGCTGGTCGGGCGGCGGGCGAAGAGCGTGCCGGTGTCGAACGGGATCCACTCCGCGTTCGCCCGCGCGAGAACGCGTTCGAGGTTCGTCGCGGCGCGGGGATCGTCGAAGAAGTCACGGTGCCGGACTTCCACGGCGTACCGGTGCTCGCGGGGCGCCTGGTGGAGGAACGCGGCCAGCGCACCGAGGTCGGTCGGTGCGAACGCGGCCGGGAGCTGGATCCAGACCGCGTGGTTGCGCGGGCCGAGCGGTTCGATTGCGGCGAGGAAGGCGCGGAGTTCGGCGTCGACGTTGTTGAGCCGGCGTTCATGCGTGATGACCTGCGGCAACTTCACGACGAACCGGAAGTCGGCCGGCGTCTGCGCGGCCCAGTTCTCAACCGAGGAACGAGACGGCGTCGCGTAGAACGTCGTGTTGCTCTCCACCGCGTTGCACCATGAGGCGTACGAACGCAACTTGTCCCGCGAAGGCTGCGGCCACGCGGCATGAGTCCACTGCGCGCAACCGACGTACAGGTTCACAACGCCCTGACGTACTGCCGGCAGACGTGCACCCGCCCGAAACGCGCACGCATCGAATCCTCAAGCGAAATCGGTGCATGCATGAACGCATTCACCGGCTTACCCAGACCCTCAGGTGTCTCGAAACCGTCGGCATCGTCCTGCCACGACTTGTAGACATGGAGATAGCGAAAGTTCTCCACGAACCCGGACCGCTGGTACCACTCGTTCGCGGACACGTCCCCACGCGTCCAGGCGTCGAGTACGTCGACCTGCAGGAGGGGCACGACTGTCTCGAGTAACTGTGAGGCGATGCCCTCGCGCTGGTGGTCGGGGTGTACGGCGAGGACGTCGATCGTGGCGCGGTCGGGGAAGATCTCGATGTCCATCAGGCCGATGACGGTGTCGTTGTCGACTGCGACCAGCCGGTGGGCCGGGTTGTCGAAGGTCGGGCGCTTCACCACGACGTCGTCGTAGTACTCGGTTGCGAAGAAGCTCAGGAGGCGGCAGTGCAGCCAGCTGGGCGCGTCTTCGTCGCGGTACTCACGGATCTCGGTCATCCGTCGTCATGATGGCACGCCGCCCCGACACCCGGGATGGGTGTCGGGGCGGCTCCGCTACCTAAGGGTCAGCGCTCGACCTCGCCGCGGATGAACTTCTCCACCAGGTCGCGGCAGACGTCGTCGGCGTACTGCTCCGGCGGGGACTTCATGAAGTACGACGACGCGGACAGGATCGGGCCGCCGATCCCGCGGTCCTTGGCGATCTTCACCGCGCGGATCGCGTCGATGATGATGCCGGCCGAGTTCGGCGAGTCCCAGACCTCGAGCTTGTACTCCAGCGACAGAGGTACGTCGCCGAAGTTGCGGCCCTCGAGCCGGATGAACGCCCACTTGCGGTCGTCCAGCCAGGCCACGTAGTCCGACGGGCCGATGTGCACGTTGCGGGGCTCGATCTCGTCGCGCAGCTGCGACGTGACGGACTGGGTCTTGCTGATCTTCTTGGACTCCAGGCGCTCGCGCTCGAGCATGTTCTTGAAGTCCATGTTGCCGCCGACGTTCAACTGGTACGTGCGGTCCACGGTGACGCCGCGGTCCTCGAACAGCTTCGTCAGCACGCGGTGCGTGATGGTCGCACCGATCTGCGACTTGATGTCGTCGCCGACGATCGGCACCCCGGCCGCGGTGAACTTGTCGGCCCACTCCTTGGTGCCGGCGATGAACACCGGAAGGGCGTTCACGAACGCGACACCCGCGTCGATCGCGCACTGCGCGTAGAACTTGGCCGCCTGCTCCGACCCCACCGGCAGGTAGCAGACCAGGACGTCGACCTGCGCCTCACGCAGGGCCGCCACCACGTCGACCGGCGAAGCGTCCGACTCGGTGATGGTCTCGCGGTAGTACTTGCCGAGGCCGTCGAGGGTGTGACCGCGCTGGACGGTGACGCCGGTCGACGGCACGTCGCAGATCTTGATCGTGTTGTTCTCGCTGGCGCCGATCGCGTCGGCGAGGTCCAGGCCGACCTTCTTGCCGTCGACGTCGAACGCGGCCACGAACTCCACGTCCCGGACGTGGTAGTCGCCGAACTGGACGTGCATCAGACCCGGGACGCGCTCCTCGGGCTTCGCGTCACGGTAGTAGTGCACGCCCTGGACGAGCGAGCTTGCGCAGTTGCCGACGCCGACGATCGCTACGCGAATCGAGGTCATCTGGAATCTCCTTGGGTAGGCGGGTGGTGCTGGTCAGGGGGCCGCTGTTGCCGCCGCTCGCCGTCGATCAGCTCGTTCAGCCAGCGGACCTCGCGCTCGGCCGACTCCAGGCCGTGCCGTTGCAGCTCGAGGGTGTAGGCGTCGACCCGCTCCGCCGTCCGGCTCATCGCCGCCCGGAAGTTGGCCAGCCGCTCCTCCATCCGGGCCCTGCGGCCCTCGAGGATGCGCAACCGGGTGGCCGGATCGGTCCGGCCGAAGAACGAGAAGCGGACGCCGAACGTGTCGTCCTCCCACGCCGACGGGCCGGCTTCGTGCATCGCGTGCGCGAAGTAGTCCTTGCCGTCGGCGGTGATCGTGTACACGATCTTGGGCCTGCGACCCGACTCCGGCGTCCCGGGGTCGGCTGTGATCAGCCCGTTGCGGAGCATCGCCTTCAGACACGGGTACAGCGAACCGAACGACAGCACGCGTCCCCAGCCGAACTGGGCGTTGACGCGCTTGCGGAGCTCGTAACCGTGCATCGGCGCTTCGTGCAGCAGACCGAGTACGGCGAGCTCCAGGACCCCACTGCGGTTTCCCATGAGCCACCTCCCTCGGTCTAGTTTGTCATGACGTGATGTATCGGTTCGATACATCGTGCCGCCACTGTAAGCAGAGCCGGCGGCTGTGGACAACTCTTGACAAACACGACCTTTGTCACCTTCGCCGAGCGGCACGCCCAGGAAACCTGTTACGTCAGACGCCGATCTGCGTTAATCGAATGACACTCAGCGTCGTAGCCCGGGAGCGGACGGTAATGACCGACAGTCATGGGAAGCACGCCAAGTCCGACGTGGAGGCCGAGGGCGCGCTCGCCCGGCTGGCGCTGCGGTTCACCGCGTTCACCGAGAAGTGGCTGCCGGACGCGTTCGGGTTCGTCCTGGTCGGCACGTTCGTGGTGCTGCTGTTCGGGCTCGTCACCGGTGAGCCGCTGCTGAAGCGCCCCGACGACCCGGCCGCGACCAAGGGCTTCGGCCTGATCGATGCCTGGGGCATCGGGTTCTGGTCGCTGATCACGTTCACCCTGCAGATGGCGATGATCATCATCGGCGGGTACGCCGTCGCCACCAGCGGACCGATCGCGCGGTTGATCACCCGGCTGGCCCGGATCCCGAATAGTCCGCGAACGGCGGTCGCGTTCGTCGCCGCGGTCGCGATGCTGGCGTCGTACCTGAACTGGGCCTTCAGCCTGATCTTCGCGGCGATCCTGGCGCGGGAGGTGGCGCGCAACGTGCCGAAGGCGGACTACCGCGCTCTCGGTGCGATGGCGTTCCTCGGGCTCGGAACTGTGTGGGCGCAGGGTTTGTCCGGTTCGGCGGCGCTGCAGGTGGCGAGCGCGAGCAGCAGCCCCGCGCCGGTGCAGGAGGTGATCAAGGCCGGCGGTCACGCCAGCGGACTGATCCCGCTCAGCGACACGATCTTCACCTGGCAGGCGCTCGTGGCGACGCTGATCGTGTACGTCGTCGGTGTCGCGATGGCGTGGTTCATCGCGCCCGGCGAGAACAACGCGCGGACCGCGGAGCAGATTGGGATCGAACTCAAACCACTCGTCGGGCGCGGATCCGCGTACAACGGCCAACGCCAGGAAACGCGGAGGCCCGGTGACTGGCTGGAGCACTCACCACTGTTCAGTCTGCTGATCGTGCTGCTCGGCGCGATCTACCTGGTCCGCTACTTCAGTGGGAAGAGCTTCTTCAACGCGCTCGACCTCAACACGGTCAACCTGATCCTGTTCCTGCTCGCGATGCTCCTGCACTGGCGCCCGTGGCGGATGGCTCGTGCGGTGCGCGACGGCGCGCCCGCCGCGGCCGGCGTACTGCTCCAGTTCCCCTTGTACGGCGGGATTTTCGGGATGATCGCCTACACCGGGATCTCCGCGCGCCTCGCCGGGTGGCTGGTGCAGGCGAGCAACCAGTTCCTGTTCCCGCCGCTGGTCGCGATCTACTCGTGCATCCTCGGCATCTTCGTCCCGAGCGGCGGCAGCAAGTGGGTGATCGAGGCGCCGTACGTGCTGCAGGCCGCGAACGAGCTGAAGGTCGACGCGGGCTGGATGGTCGTCGTGTACGACCTCGGCGAGGCGAGTGCGAACCTGCTGCAGCCGTTCTGGATGCTGCCGACGCTCGCCATCCTCGGGCTCAAGGCGCGCGACATCATGGGCTACACGTTCACGATGTTCCTGGCGTGTTTCCCGGCCGCGCTGATCGCCGTGACATTGCTCGCACCGCACGTCACGGGGTAACCGCTTGCAGCGACTTTGGGCCCGGCAGCAGGTGCTTGCTAGCATCCGGAGCGGATTCGGGCCTGTTACCACACCCACCGTAGTCTGTGGGGCAATGACTTCAGCGAGATCGTCGAGGATTGCACAGTGAGTGAAGCTCGTAGGAAGGCCGCCCCGCCGCCCCGGCGCAAGAAGCACTGGGCGCTCCGGGTACTCGGCTGGCTCGCCGCACTCTTCTTCCTCGGCGTCATCGGCGCGGTCGCGGCGTTCTTCATCGTCTACCAGACCACGAAGATCCCGGACCCGAACAAGGAGTTCGCCACCAACACCACGACGGTGACGTTCGCCGACCAGCGCAACCCGCTGGGGTCGTTCTACGAGCAGAACCGGCACACGGTGCCGCTGTCGCAGATCCCGAAACACGTTCAGGACTCGGTGATCGCGGCGGAGGACCGGACGTTCTGGACCAACCCGGGGATCTCTCCGAGCGGCATGGTCCGGGCGGCGGTGAACATCGCTCGTGGTGAGCAGTTGCAGGGTGGTTCGACGATCACGCAGCAGTACGTGAAGATCATGTACCTGACCCAGGAGCGGACGGTCTCCCGCAAGCTCAAGGAACTGTTCATCGCCACCAAGCTCGGCCGGCAGCAGGACAAGAGCAAGACGCTCGAGGGCTACCTGAACACGATCTACTTCGGCCAGGGTGCGTACGGTATCTCTGCTGCGGGGGCCGCCTACTTCAAGCAGCCCGACCCGAACAAGCTGACGATTCAGCAAACTGCCCTGCTCGCGACGGTGCTGAACAACCCGTCGCTGTTCGACGTCACCGACCCGGATCCGCGGACGAAGAAGCGGATCATCGATCGGTACCACTACGTCCTCGACGGTATGCAGCAGATGGGCACGATCACCGAGGCCCAGGAGAAGCAATACGGCAACTCGCTGCCGAGTCTCAAGGACCTGAGGAAGAAGAGCAGCCGGTACGCCGGCCCGAACGGCTTCCTGCTCGACATGGCCCGCAAGGAGCTGGCACAGCGCGGCTTCGACGAGGACGAGATCACCGGCGGCGGCCTGAAGGTGACGACCACCTTCAACTACACGCAGCAGGGCAAGATGCTCGCCGCCGCCAAGGAACAGCCGAAGAAGAACGCCGGTCTGCACGTCGGGATGGCTGCCGTGCAACCGGGCACCGGTCAGTTGCTGGCGATGTACGGCGGGCCGGACTTCCTGAAGAGTCAGTTGAACTGGGCAACGACGAAGGCGCGACCGGGCTCGTCGTTCAAGCCGTTCGCACTGGCCGCGGCGCTGAAGGAGGGCAAGTCGCTCTGGGACACCTACCAAGGCGACAGCCCGATCGTGATCCAGGGCCAGAAGTTCGGCAACGAGCTGAACACCGACTACGGCGACGTCACGCTGATGAAGGCGACCGAGCAGTCGATCAACACCGCCTTCTACGAGCTGGTCGACAAGACCATGGAGGACGGCCCGAGCAAGGTGGTGGACGCCGCCGAGGCGGCCGGCATCCCGGCGTCGAAGACGCTGGAGAAGGACCGTCAGGCGCCGGCGACGGTGCTCGGCCCGGACGCGTACGCGTCGCCGGTCGACATGGCGAACGCCTACGCGACGTTCGCTGCCGAGGGCAAGTACACGCCGCTGCACGTGATCAAGGAAGTCCGCGGTCCCGACGGCAAGGTGCTGTGGTCGGACGCGAGTGTCATGAAGCAGCAGAAGCAGGCCTTCACGCCGGAGATCGCGAACCTGGTCAACTTCGCCCTGCAGAACGTGGTCCAGAAGGGCACCGGCGAGGGAGCAAAGGATCTGGACCGCCCGGTCGCGGGCAAGACCGGTACCGCCGGTGGTGTCGCGGTCGAGGACCGCAAGGAGAACGCGGCCTGCGACGGCTGTAAGGACGGCTCGGCGACGCTGACCTCGTGGTGGACGGGCTACACGCCGCAGGAGTCCACCTCTGTGCTGTACCGGGCCGGCGCGACCGGTGAGTCGGACCTCGACCCGTACAGCGACGACCCGGCCTTCTTCGGTGGCAACTGGCCGCTGAAGACCTGGCTGGCGTTCATGAAGGCCGCCCTCGACGGCGTGCCCGAAGCCGAGTTCGCCGATCCGGACAAGGACCAGATCAAGGACACGTCGACGCCGACGTACACCCCGCCGCCGAGTACGCCGCCTCCGAGCACTCCGCCGCCCAGTACTCCGCCCCCGAGTACGCCGCCGCCGAGCACTCCGCCGCCGTCGAAGCCGACGAACACGCCGACCAAGACCAAGCCGACGCAAACGACGACGACCCCGGTCATCCCGTCGCTGCCAACCGGCGGTACCACCAAACCGAAACCCACCGACACGCCGAGAACACCCGGCGGCTAGTGGCGTCCGCGCACTGGCTCCGGTCAGTGCATCCTGGATGAGGGACGATGGGGCTGTGACTCGGGTGGACTGTGGTGTGCGGCGGTGGGGGCGTGTTTGAGCGCTCGGCTGCTGGTGAGCCCAGGCCGGGGAAGGCTCGGCGGGCCCGGGTCGACGGGGTTGGCTGGCAGCGATGGATGCCGACGCCGCTGGGTCGGGAGGTGCTCGGGTGGTGGCTGGTCACCCGGGTGGCGCTGTTCGTGCTGTCGGTCTCCGCGCCGCTCATGTTCAACCGGGGCAGCGACTACCCGAACGTGTGGAAGGCCTGGCTGCAGTGGGACGTCTGGCACCTGAAGGCGGTCGCTGAGTTCGGCTACAACAACGGTGAGCCGTCCGGTGCGCCGCTGGCCGCGTTCTTCCCGGGGTTCCCGTTGCTGGTCCGGCTGGTCAGCTACACGGGGATCGGCTACGTTGCCGCCGGCATCGTGGTGTCGGCGGTCGCCAGCGCCGTGGCGGGCGTGTACCTCGCGCGCCTGGCGCAGTACGAGTTCCCGGAGCTGAAGGGCATCGGCCCGAACGCCGCCATGATCTGGTACGGCGCTCCGGTCGGGGTCTTCCTCGCGGCCGGGTACACCGAGGCGCTGTTCTGCGCCTTCGCGTTCCCCGCCTGGCTGGCCGCGCGGCAGGGGCGGTGGGCGCGCGCCGCCGTCTTCGTCGCGTTGGCGTCCACGGTGCGGGTGTCCGGGCTCTTCCTGATCTTCGCGTTGCTCGTCGAGTTCGTCACCTCGAAGAAGCGGGACTGGTTGTCGCTGCCGTGGCTGGCGCTGCCCGTCGTACCGGTGCTCGGCTTCATGGCGTACCTGAAGCAGATCCACGGCTCCTGGTTCGCCTGGCAGGACGCGCAGGAGAAGGGCTGGGCGCGGGAGTTCACCTGGCCGTGGATCTCGCTGATGCACACTTTTGAGGCCGCGAGCAAGGGCCACTTCCCGGCCGACCGCAGTGACTGGACCTGGATGTTCCGGGCCGAGCTGGTCACGTTGTTCATCGGGCTGGTCCTGCTCGCCTGGCTGTTCTGGCGCCGGTCCTGGGGTGAGGCCGCCTGGGTCGCCGCCACGATCGGTGCGTTCTGTACGTCGTTCTGGATCTACTCACTCACCCGGGCCACCCTGCTGATGTGGCCGCTGTGGATCGGTCTCGCGGTCCTGGCCAGACGCAGACCGTGGATCGGCCGGCTCTACCTGGCCGTGGCGATCCCGCTGGCGGCGATCTGGGCGGCCGGCTTCTTCACCGGCCGCTGGTCCGGCTGAGTAGTTCTGCTCAGGCGCTGGCCCTGTCGCGTACTTACCGTGGTCCCATGGAAGCCCGGACGGTCGGCAGGGTCGCTCTGCAGGCGCTCGTCGTCGGCGCGATCGCTGGCGCCGCGTACGCGCTGATGCGTCAGTTCGGTGCGCCGCTGTGCCCGCCGACCGGGGTGAGTTGCGCCGTGGAGAGCGGTGGCGCGTTGTTCGCCGTACAGCTCGGTGGTGTGGCTACGGCGCTGGCGCTGCCCGTACTGGCGCTCCGGGCCGGTCTCGGGTGGGTGTTCGCGGTCGCCGCGACGGCCGGCGTGCTCGCCGTGAACCTGGTCTGGTTCCTGTCCTTGTCCGGCATGTGGACAGTTTTCGGGTGAGGCAACCCTCGACGCGGTTCGAGCGTCGATAGGGGTGAAGGGGTGGCAGTCCGGGCGGGGACCGCCACCCCTCATTAAGAGGTCGTCTGAGAACTCTGCGCCTACTGCGGGGCACTCGGCACGGCACCTCGCCGCACGGGTGCAAAGGCCACGATGCTCCGCATCGAGACCTTCGCCCCCGCACGCCGAGCTACCGCACCGAGCACCTCCTCGCGACGACGCAGAGTTCTCAGACGACCTCTAAGTTCCGGCGGAACCTCTCAGGGGCAGGCTCCGCCGACCACACCGAGGGCGACGGCACCAGCCGCCGCCCTCTGGTCATGGTCAGCCGTAGTTGCGGTCGATCGACTGGGACGGGGTCGGGCTCGGCTTGGTCTCGGCGACGCGCTTGTCGCTCGGGTGTGTACCGGTCTCGACGCCCTTCAGGGTGCCCAGCAGCTCGATCTCCGACAGCGTGACACCGTCAGCGGGCGGAGTGAACACCAGGCGGTACTGCGTGTACGCCTTGGGCGAGGCGATGCTGAAGGACCTCGTGTACGACGTCCACGGCCACTTCTCGCCGGTACGCCGGTCCACCGTGCTCCACGTCGTACCGTCGTTCGAGCCCTCGAGCGTCCACGCGGACGGCGCCGTACCGGTGGCACCACTCGTCAGCGTGTACATGCCGACCGGACGACCCTGAGGCAGGGCCACCGTGACGGTCGGCTGGGCACCAGTGAGGGTGACCTGGGTCTTCGTGTCGTTGTCGATCAGGGCGGACACGTCCGCACCACCTGCACCGATCACGGCCCCGGTGTCGGACGTCGAGTCGCGCCACGTCATCGGGTCCTCGCCGGGCTTGGTGATCGACGGCGGAGCGTCGTTCCGGCCGGTGCCCCACGTGCTCGGCTGGTCGGTCATCTCGAACTCGATCTTGCCGCCGTTGGCGATCAGATCGTGCGGCAACGCTGTCGAGGTCCAGTTCTTGCCGTTGACCTTCACGCTCTTCACATAGATGTTGCGAGAGGAGTTCTGGGGTGCGCTGATCACGAGCTTCTTGCCGCCGGCCAGCCGGACGGTCGCCTTGGTGAACAGCGGCGAGCCGATCGCGTACGACGGTGAACCGACCTGCAGCGGGTAGAAGCCGAGCGAGCTGAACAGGTACCACGCGGACATCTCGCCGTTGTCCTCGTCACCTGGGTACCCCTGCCCGATCTCCGAGCCGGTGTACAACCGCGACAACGCCTCACGGACGAGAGCCTGCGTCTTCCACGGCTGGCCCGCCACGTCGTACATGTAGGTGATGTGGTGCGACGGCTGGTTGCTGTGGCCGTACTGACCCATCCGGACGTCACGCGCCTCGAGCATCTCGTGGATCGTCCCGCCGTACCCACCGGTGTGCAACGCGTCTTCCGGCGTACTGAAGAACTCGTCGAGCTTCTTCGCCAGACCGTCCCGTCCGCCGTAGATCGCGGCCAGACCGGCCCCGTCCTGCGGAGTGGAGAACGCCATGTTCCACGCGTTCGTCTCGGTGTAGTCGTGGCCCCAGTCGCGCGGGTCGAAGGTGCTCGGGGAGTTGCCCCAGACGCCGTCCGGGCCCTTGCCCTGGAAGAAGCCGACCGTCGGGTCGTAGAGGGTGACGTAGTTGCGGGCCCGGTTCAGGAAGTACTTGTAGTTGTCCAGGTACTCCTGCTTGCGCGGGTCGTTCTTCTTCGCCTTGTCGTACAGCGCCTTCGACATGTTCGCGATGCCGTAGTCGTTGATGTAGCCGTCCATCGACCAGCTGAAGCCCTCACCGGTGGTGTTGGCGGTGTAGCCGTTGAACGTGGACAGGTCCATGCCCTTGCGGCCGACGTTCTGCGACGGCGGTACGACGGACGCGTTCTTGACCGCCGCGTCGTACATCGCCTGGACGTCGATGCCCTTGATGCCCTTGAGGTAGGCGTCCGCGAAGGCCACGTCGGACGACGTACCGACCATCAGGTTCGCGTAGCCGGGGGAGGACCAGCGGGAGATCCAGCCGCCGTCCTTGTACTGCTGGACGAATCCGTTGACCAGGTCCGCCGCCTCGTCCTGCGCGAACAGCGAGTACGCCGGCCAGACCGTGCGGTACGTGTCCCAGAACCCGTTGTTCACATAGGTCTGACCGGCCACGATCTTCGAACCGGTCGTGGTCGGGGTGTCGGTGCCCACCTTCGGCGAGGTCGGCGACGCGTACTTGATCACCGGGTCCTTGACGGTCCCGGTGTTCTCGGAGCCGTTGTTCGGGTAGAGGAACAGCCGGTAGAGGTTCGAGTACAGCGTGGTCAGCTGGTCGGCCGTCGCGCCCTCGACCTCGATAGTGCGCAGTTTGGCGTCCCAGGCGGCCTGCGCGGCGTCCTTGACCTTGCCGAACTTCGATCCCGCGGGAAGCTCCATCTCCAGGTTCTTGCGCGCCTGCTCGGTGCCGATCAGCGAGGTGGCGAGCCGCAACTGCACCTGCGTGGTCTTCGCGTCGAACGTGTAGTAGCCGCCGACGTTCGCTCCGCCGCCGTCGGGCAGCTTGCCCGAGGCAAGTACCTTCTGGTCCACGACGCCGTACACGAAGAGCCGGCCGGCGCCTGTGGACAGTCCGCTCTTGACGTCGGAGTACCCCGTGACCACGCCGGTCTCCGGGTCGAGCGTCAGCCCGCCGTTGTTGTTGACGTTGTCGAAGATCAGCGACGCCTGGCCGGCCGGGAAGCTGAACCGCAGCAGCGCGGCGTGGTCGGTCGGCGCGATCTCGGCGGCGTTGCCGTTGTCGAACGTGACGCCGTAGTAGTACGGACGGGCGATCTCGTTGTCGTGACTGAAGGACCAGGCGCGAGCCTTCCGGTCCGCGGTCGGCGTGGCGGCCGTCGAGGGCATCACCTGGAAGGTCTGCCGGTCACCCATCCACGGGCTGGGCTCGTGGCTGATCGACAGCGCCTGCATGGTCGGCTTGTTCGCCTCGTTGTTGCCCTTGGCGTAGTCGTACAGCCAGGACGTCGACCCGGCGTTCGTCACCGGGGTCCAGAAGTTGAAGCCGTGCGGTACGGCGGTCGCCGGGAAGTTGTTGCCCCGCGAGAAACCGCCGGTCGCGTTCGTGCCGCGGGTGGTCAGCGCGAGATCCGACGGGTGCTTGGCCGCGGTCTTCTGCGCCGCGCGGTCCGGGTTGATCGCGGCGGCGATCCGGACGTCGTCGATCCAGCCGCGGAAGTCGGCCGGCCCGGACGGCTTGTCGTACCCGACCAGGATCCGCGTGATGGTCTTGCCGGCGGCAACCTTGCCGAGGTCGGCCTCGACGTTGTTCCACTGGTTCGTGTAGAGCGCCTTGGAGTCGCCCTGGCCGCGTGGGCTGAGCTCGAAGCCGTGGTGGTCCTTGGCCTTCAGGTCGCTCAGGTAGGTGCCGTCGGAGAACGCCAGGTCGAGCGCGGCGTACGTGCTCGGGTAGCTGAGATCGCCCTCGACGTGCTCCGGGAAGATCTTGTACGAGAGGCGGGTGTCCTTACCCACCTTCAGGTCGACGTCGGACACCTTGTTCCACGTGTAGCCGCGGCCCTCGGCGTCCTGGTGCCCGGCGTACCGGAAGGACTTGACGCCGGTGAAGCCGACGCGGGCGCGGGCGTTGTACGCGCTGGTCGGGCCGGAGTCGAGACGCGACTCGGCGACCGGACCGGGTGGCGGGAGCGGGGCACCGTTCGACAGGTACCAGTCGGCGAGCTGGACGATGTTCTCGCCGTGGTTCAGCGTGATGTCCAGCTTGAAGTACGTGTACGCCGTGTCGTTGGCGAAGCTGTACTCCTTGGTCTGGAACCGGTTCTCGAAGCTCTGACCCGTCTGGGTGTCCAGCGTGGTCCACGTGGCGCCGTCGTTCGAACCCGAGATGGTCCAGTTCTGCGGGTCGCGACCGTCCGCGTCGTTCGCCGAGGTCAGCGCGTACTTCTTGATCACCACCGGGGCGGAGGTCTGGTAGACCAGCCAGCCGGTCGGCTCGAACACCAGCCACTTGGTGAACATGTCACCGTCGGCGGCGTTCGTGGCGATCTCGCCGCCACCGGTGTTCTCGCCGTTCGCGGTCACCTTGGTGACCTTGTCCATCTCGCTGCCGCCGATCCCGGTCGGCGTCGGCCCGCGCACCCCGTCGGTGCGTGGCTTCCCGTCCGGGCCGGTCTCGACGGTGTCGGTGTAGCCCGGCTGTGGCTGGCCTGGCTCGAACGAGGTGAAGTACGACGTACCGCTGACAACCTCCTGTGGGGAGGCCGGAGCAGCGTGTGCTGGCGTCATGGCAGTAGACATTGTCACAACCAACGTGAGAGACGTGACGAGCCCCAGTGGGCGGCGGAGATCCATCTACGCTCCTTGCACGGCCGGACCGACGCGACCCCCGTCCGCCGGTGTGGGTACGCGGCCCCGATGACAAGGTTGTCAGCCCACGCCCGGCCGGAATCGTCTCCCGCCGATCACGCGCGGTCAAGACCTCGTCGCGTTCGGTCCGCTTCGGGCCGGAGTTTTCCACAAGTGGCAACGCGATCGGGCTGCGACAGGCACAGGCGGTAACTACAGTTACCTTGCGCGGTCCGCTGGGGAGACCGCACGGTCTCGGGAGGACGTAGTGGCTGTCGAACGTGCCGGGCTGGTCCGTCGGCAGCACACCCACCTGCTGTTGCCCCATGCTTCCCTGGACGCCCCGCAGCGAGCCCTGTTCGAGGTGGCGCTGCGCCCGGCCGGCTGGGCGGCGGACCTGGACGACACCTCGACCATGTCCCTGCGCTGGAACCGTGGCGACGCGGCTCTGCGAGTGCAGACGCTCGGCTGGTTCCCGCTGCTGGTGACCGTGGGACCGATGGGGAAGGCGACCGCTGTCCACAGGGACGCCGCCGCGAGGCTGACCTCGGCGGTGCTGGCCGGCGGCGGGAAGAGCTTCACGGACCAGCAACTGGTCGAGTACCTGCCGCAGGCCCAGGCGCGCTGGCAGCGTGCGCTGCTGGAACGTCGACGGTTGTCCACAGCCGAGCGGTTGTTGGCGGCCCGCCGTTGCTCGTACTGCGGCTCGTGGTCCGACCTGTCAGCTACGCACTGTGCCGGGTGTCGCAGGCGGTTCACCACAGCTGATGATGCGGAACGGGACTCGACCGTCAGCCGTGCTTCGGCAACGGTTCAGGAAGCTGAGGCGATCCTGGCGGATCTCGCGCGGGGCGTGGTGTTGGAGCGGTTGAACGGTGCCCCGGCTGGTGTGCAGCATGGCTGAGCCGGCAGTCGCGACGCGTGAGGCCGAGCAGTGGGGCTGGGAGTACCGCGGGCGAGAGGTAGTGGTCGTAGAGCAGCAGGACCCGCCCGTTCCCGCCGTACCGCCGCCGTCGGAGCTCGCGACGCTCGAGACCAAGCGAGCTGCCGCCGTACGGATGCGGCCCGTACTGACCTGGACGATGGTCGCGGCCGTCGTAGCCACCGGTGTGGTCGGTGTCGTGGTCGATCCGTTGGTGGCGCTGGTGCCTGCCGCAGTGGCGATCGGGCTCGGCTGGTTGTGCTGGGGGCGGCCGGAGCTGCTACGGCGGGCGAGCGTCAAGGAGCATCAGCTGTGGTTGGCACACTGCGTCAGCACGATGGCCCGGTTCGAGCGCGACGTACAGGCGTGGCAGCAGGACCTGAGTGATCGCGAGCAGTCCAAGACGCTGCAGGTCAGCTCCGTACGCCCGTGGGTCCCGGTCGGCCCGGTGACAAAGGAGCGCGTCGACCTGTACGGCGGGACTGCCGCGGGCTGGCGCTCCGCGTTGCTCGCGATGGGGAGCTCGCTGATGAGCGCCGGCGGGCGCTTGGTGGTACTCGACCTCACACAGGACGCCGTGATCGAGCCGCTGCGCCAGATGGCTTCCGACCACGGTGCACCGATCCGGTCCGCCGTCGTACCGGACGAGGCGCGCTCGCTGAACCCGCTCACCGGTCTGAGCGCTGACGAGATCGGTGTCGCGGTCGCGGAAGGGCTGCGCGCGGCCGAGCCCGAGCAGACCGAGTCACGTGGTGTCGACGCGACCCTGGTGCAGCAGGTCGTCGAGTGCCTGACAGATGCTCCGGTGACGTTCACTCGGCTTCACCTGGCGTTCCAGGTGCTGCTGCGGCAGCTGCCTTTGGACCAGCGTGGTGCGCTGAGCCGGTCCGAGTACGCACGACTGTCCGATCTGTTGAGTGAGGCTGCCCGGCGTACGGCGGAGGCGCGGCTGTTCCGGCTGGCTGCCGGTGTGCAGCGGTTGTCCGCGGTCACCGGTGAGGCGCCGATGGACGGGTGGGAAGACGACGACGTCTCGCTGCGGGTGTTCGAGCTGTCGCATCGCGAGCCGGAGCTGACCGCGTCGTTGCTCAGGCACCTGCTGTTCCAGATCACGATGGTCCGGATCCAGCGCGGCCAGCTGTCGGGGCGGGGCGAGCGGATCGTCGTGATCGCCGGCGCCGACGCGGTGGCGCGTCCGGAGCTCGAGCGGTTCGACGGCATCTGCCGACGCAACGGCATCCGCCTCGTGCTGCTGTTCGCGCATCTGCGGGACAGCGCGGTGGAGCTGCTCGGCGGCGGGGACGCCGTATTGTTCATGCGCCTCGGGAACGCGAAGGAGGCCGAGCAGGCCGCGACCTTCATCGGGCGGCAGCACCGGCTGGTGGCGAGCCAGTTCACCTATTCCCACGGGACGAACACGTCCACGTCGACCTCGGACAGCACCACGCGCGGCAACAGTTCGTCGACGAGCGATTCGGTCGGCGTGCAGACGTCGGACAGCCGGCAGGCGACGTTCGGGCTGCTGTTCAGCCGACGGCACCGATCCGGGTCCAAGACGTCGGGCGAGCAGTCCTCGTCGTCGACCACAGGCGGTACGTCGTGGTCGGAGTCGGCGTCGACCTCCGCGTCGAGCGGGACCACGGAGAGTACGTCGGTCGGGTATCAGCGCACGTACGAGTACTCCGTCGAGCCGACGGTGCTGCAGGGGCTGTCGCCGACTGCCTTTGTGATGGTGGACCCGTTGGATCCGGCCAGTCCGCGGCTGGGTGACTGCGATCCGCGGTTGGGTGCTTCGTGATCGCGTCCGGTGTTCCGCGGTGGCGCGTCACCTCGGTGCCGTTGGCGGGTGGTCCGGAGGCGGCTGGGCGGCTGACGGCGTTGCGGCGCGGGTTGTTGCCTGCGTTGAGCGTGCAGGCGGCGGCTGGTCGGGCGTTCAGCTGTTGCTGGACTCGTCCGGTGGCCGGCGGGCCGATCGAGGTTCGGGTCGGGATCGAGCCTGTGGACGGCGCGGTTTCGTATCCGGTGGGCGCGCGGGCGGTCGCTGCGGACGCGGTCGACTTCCCTTGCTGGGTGGGTGTGGATGGTGCGCACGACGTACTCACTGCGCTGCCTGAGGCTGAGGTCGAGCCGGCTGGGACGCTGGAGGATCTTGCGGAGGCGTTGCCGGCGTTCGCGTGGTTGGTGCGGGCTTCGCCGCTAGGCGCGCACGAGCGGGGCGAGCTGCTCGACGATCTTCATCTGCGGATGACGATCGGGCTGGACCGCGAGAAGATCTCGGGGCGTGATGCGCTCGAACTGGAGCGCGACCGCGCCCGGTACCGCGACTTCTCCGCCGCTCAGGGCGGGCTGTGGACCGTACAGATCCTCGCCGGCGCCACCGACGAGTCCACGGCTCACCTGGTCGCACAAACCCTGTCCGGCACAGCCGACCTGCACGCCACGCCGTACACCCTCCACAACTCACCTGGCCTCGATCCGACTGGCTTCGCGGCGACCGGAGAGTTGCTGGCGGCTGTTGCGCGGCCGCCGGTGCGGGAGATCGCCGGTGTCCGCGTCGTCGAACAGGTGCGCTTCGACCTGACGCCTGAGACGCCGGCGGACGGGATCCCGCTGGGCGATGTCATCGACGCGTCCGGGCGCGCGGTCGGGACCATGACCGTTTCGCGGGACACGCTGAACCGGCACGCGTTCGTCGCCGGCGCCACTGGTTCGGGCAAGTCGCAAACGATCCGCCACCTGCTCGAGGGCCTGACCGCAGCCGCCGTACCGTGGCTGGTGATCGAGCCGGCAAAGGCGGAGTACGCCGGAATGGCCGGTCGGCTGGGCCCGGATTCGAGCGTCGCGGTCGTGCGGCTAGGCGACCCGGACGCCATCCCACTGAGCCTGAACCCACTCGAACCGGAGGCCGGGTTCCCCCTCCAGACGCACCTCGACCTCGTCCGCGCACTCTTCCTGGCCGCGTTCGAGGCGAACGAACCCTTCCCACAAGTGCTCAGCCAGGCGCTGACCCGCTGCTACACGTCGTACGGCTGGGACCTCGCCCTGAGCACCGGCGGCCCGCAGTACCCGACGCTCGCGGATCTGCAGCTCACCGCACGCCAGGTCGTCGACGACATCGGGTACGGCGCTGAACTCGCCGCCGATGTCCGCGGCTTCGTCGACGTCCGCCTCACGTCCTTGCTGCTCGGGACACCCGGCCGGTTCCTCGGCGGCGGGCACCCGCTCGACGTCGCGGACCTCCTCAGCCGCAACGTCGTACTCGAACTAGAAGACGTCGGCGACGATCAGGACAAGGCGTTCTGCATGGGCGTCGTCCTGATCCGCCTGATCGAACACCTCCGCGTCCGCCGCGGCCCGTCGCCCACCCTGCGACACGTCACCGTCGTCGAAGAGGCCCACCGCTTGCTCAAGGCAAGCACCGACGGCACCGCCGGCCACGCCGTCGAGATGTTCGCCGGCCTGCTCGCCGAGATCCGCGCCTACGGCGAAGGCCTCGTGGTCGCCGAACAGATCCCCGCCAAGGTCATCCCCGACGTCGTCAAGAACTCCGCCCTCAAGATCCTGCACCGCCTCCCCGCCGCCGACGACCGCGAAACCGTCGGCGCCACCATGAACCTCGACACCCCCCAATCCCGAGCCATAGTCACCCTCCCACCCGGCCAAGCCGCCACCTTCACCGACGGCATGGACCGCCCCATCCTCCTAAAATTCCCCCACAACGAATCCCACGAAAAACGCCTGGCCTCACCACCCACCGTTGCCAGCACCGCCTGCCGGAGCGCTGCCTGTGGCCCCGTCTGCCGCGACCTGCCCTGCACGATCCGGGCGATCGGTAACGCGACCGCGCTGCTTGCCGACTCTCCGCACCTGACCTTGTGGGTCGAGCTCCTCACCGTCGCCCACGTCGCAGGCCTTCCCAGGCCGGTGCTGGCCTGCCGGTTGCTCCCGGACAGCACGTCCGATCGCCTCAGGGAATGCGTCGTCGCCGAGGCGGTCACTCGGGCGGTCGCCGCTCGAGCGCACCTGATCCGCGCGGACTATCCGCCGGACGAGTTGGCAGAGCACCTGGCAGGCACCGTCACGCGCGCCCTGGACGGCGGCGCTCCGGCGTGTCCAGTCGCCTCGGAGATCAATTGGCAGGCCGGCCGCTACCGTTTCACCGACGTACCGCAGGCTCTGCACCACTGGGAGGGACGTCGAGACCGGCCGCACCCGATGACGTCCGACTGGCGCGACCGCGGTCTCGACCTGGACGGCGCCACCATCGACGAGCAGTTGCTGAGCTACGCCGTTCGCGCCGGCAGCCGGCTACCCGCCGCCGAAGTCCTCTGGGGCAACGGCCAACTGGCCGCCGCGATCGACCAACTCTCCGGCGCGTCCGACCCCACGTCCCGTCTCATCGCGGCTGCAAGCCCTCTGCACATCCCCGACGCCTGGCACCACTACATCTTCCAGTTGGCCACCACCGCCGACACGCCCTTCCACCCACCCGCGCCAAATGAATGAACTACGCCACGGCCCGTCAGAACCCGACCCGCCGCCCCACCCCCAACCAGCCGACCCGTCCCGCCCCACACCAACCGAGGACACAACCACGCGACGTGAGTCGCGTCGAACCACTAACCCAGACCAGCGCCCTGCCCGCGACACCACCCCTCCACCGGATCACCCCACCGAGCCGACCCCACCGCCAACCAAGCAGCCAGCCGACTCCCGCACGAACCCACCCGACCCGTTCGCCGCGTATTCCCCCGAACTCCAAGCCCACATGCACCACGACGACACCCTCTCCCGCCTCCAGCACCTCAGCAAACCCAAGCCCGACGTGGCATCGCCCCAGTCCGCCGACACCCGAACAGCCCGACCGCCAGACAACCAAGCAGACCTCCCCGCTGAGGAACGACTCGGACACAACGCGTCGGCGGTGGAGGAACCGTCGACGGAGCCTTCCAAGGACCGCGCCGACCGAAGTACTCCTGGAGACGGGGCGTCGGACGCGTCCACCGACAATCGCGACCACTCGTCGGCGGCGTCCGATAAGGGCAGACCCAACACGGCGGAGACGATCCGCGAGATCCACGACACCCTTGGCGCCCGCCATCCCGATGTTGCGGATGTGGTCGAGCGCTTGGTGGAGGACAGAAAGCACCCGCTGGATCTGGTCGCCGCTCTGAACGATCGGGAGCGTCGCCCCGCTGTGCTTCTGACGGTGCGTGAGCTCGCAGACGAGAGTCTCCTTGGCACACGGACTCTGGATGAGTACCGGGCGGACAACCCCGGGAGGGGCCCGTTGTTCTCGTCAGCCCCGCAAGATGTCAACCAGAACGATGAGGGTCGGTCGCGGAAGTCTCTGTACGTTGCTCAGTGCAAGAGTCTCGACGCTGCGCGAGAAGTCGGTGTGAGCCCGTCTGCCGACGAGCGGGTCTTGGTCGATGACTACGGTCGTCGTCTCGCAACCGAGGTGTTGCCGGCGGTTCGGCTCGAACTCCTGCGATCCGCCGAGGCGGCCGGTGGCGACCTGAGTACTCGTGCCAAGACATCGGCCGGGCTGCACGACAAAGTGGCGCGAATGTCGGACGGTGGGGATGGCAGGCCGGGGAGAACGGGGTACCAGGTGGGGGATGTGATCGATGCGGTGGGTGCACGGATCGTCGTCCCGGACACCGACGCGCTCGAGCTCACGATGGCGGACATCCAGGAGCGATTCGGTACTGGAGACGATGGCCGGATCCTCGAGATCGAGAACCTGTACCACGAGCCGAAGGCGCACAATCCCTCCTATCGGGTCGTTCCCTGCATCGTCGCGATCGAGGTCGACCGCCTGCCGTACACCTTCGAACTGCAACTGTGCACGCGCCGAGCGTCCATCGCCTCGGACCTCGAACACAACACCGTTTACAAGCCCTACATCAACCCGACTGCTGCGGAACAGGACAAGATGCGCCGCATGCAAGCGGAAGCCGCTGCGCTGGACCAGGACGAGACGAGGAGTAGGTGGCATGCCTGAAGCAGACAACCTGTGGATCGCGGTCGGACATGTGCTGGTCGACCATGAGCTGGAGGCGGCCTTCCTGATCGATGCCCGGCAGTACGCGGACTACGAGTCGGCGTTCGAGGTCTTCAAGGCGGCCGAAGCCGAGTTGCGACGCAGAGACCTCGGTGGCCAGCTCGAGATCCGTGAGATCAAGCGCGACCAGCCAGTTCCGTTCGACCTTCCCGACTGGGACGACTACAGGAGGGACGTGCTTGGTGGATAACGCGATCTTCCCGGGTTGGGGTGACTGGGACGCTGCTCGCACTGTGTTGCGTGACCAACTGTCGGAGGAACTAGTCGACCAGTTGGGCGCGGCCTTCGACGCAGCCGTGGTCTGGCACCAAGACCAGACTCGGCCGGCGGGTGAGCCCTACTGGCAGCACCTTCTGCAGGTGTTACAGATCCTTGCGCTTCATCTCGACATCAAGGACGTCGATCTGCTGAGGGCTGGGTTGCTGCATGACGTTGTGGAGGATACGGCGGGTACGCGCGCTGATTTGGTGGCGCGGTTCGGGGAGGGTACGGCGGGGTTGGTGGATGCCGTCACGATTCCGGAGGTTCGGTCGGGGGAGTCGAAGGGGGACGTACGGGCGGCGTACCTGGCCAAGCTCGCTCGGGCTCCTCGGGATGTGTTGCTGTTGAAGCTGTCGGATCGGTACAGCAACGTGCAGCGGCTGCATACGCATCCGCGGGTCGTGAAGCAGCGCTCGTACTATGCAGAGACTGTGGAGCGGTTCGTTCCCTTGGCCGCTGTGGATGAGCGGCTGGATCGGCTCTTCAAGCACTGGGCGGACGCGTACTCGTACCTCACGGGTCCGGTCGACAGCGTCGAGACTGCCGCCAAACTCGCGGCAGCGCTTCACCGGGAGCAGGTCGACAAGAGCGGGGAGCCGTACGTCGACCATGTCCGTGGCGCGGCGGCGATCGCGCGGGCGAATGGCGCGCGTACGGACCAGGAGATGGCGGCGCTCCTTCACGACACCGTGGAAGACACCGCCTGCACGCTGGCTCAACTACGCGACCTCGGCGTACCCGATCCCGTCGTGGACATGGTCGACGCCCTCACCCGCCGGCCAGGCGAGCCCCACGACGATTACCTGATGCGCCTCACCCGAACCCCCGACGCCGTCCTCGTCAAACGAGCCGACATCGAACACAACAGCAGCCCGTCTCGCCAGAGCCGACTGGACCCCGCGACACAAGCCCGCCTGCGCGAGAAGTACGCCCACGCCGTACAAGTCCTCGACGAGGCCACCCCCAACCATGGATAACCGACGCCCCCGCGCCGACAACTCCATCCTCGATCAACCCGTCACCCCACACCAAGATGGCCCCGCGCCGCGAGACGAGCCCGATCCCGTCCCCGATCTCCACACAGACCACACGGAAGGCCTCAACCCAAAGCCAAGCGATCACCCACCACACCCCACCCCCGATCACCAGAATCCTCCCGAGCACAGAGATTCGGCCGAGAAGGCAGACCTCAAGGAACGCGAGGATCCCGACTCGTCGGACCGACCCACCGAGCCGCGACCAGCCGACACCCAGCCGGACCCCTTCGCGTCATACTCCGCCGAACTCCGCGCCCACATGCACCACGACGACACCCTGTCCCGCCTCCAGTACCTCAGGAATCCCCTGCCTGAGCCCAAGCCGACGGAGGGAGTTGAGGACGAGACTGACCGCGTCGTGGAGGACACCGGCCCAGGCCCGCAACCAGAACCGCTGACAACTGCCGACACTGAGGTGGGCAGCGCGAAGCCCGCCTCCACCGACGTCGAGGCGACTCAGGCCGATGAACCCGCCCAAGAACCGACAGCGGACCCAGACCACGACACGCGCGACAGCAGCACCAGAACGGACCAGGCGTCACCGCCCGACGACTCTGCGGACGCAGTCAAGCCCATGAACCTCGAGACCGAGGTAAACGGCGAGGCCGCGGAGGCGCGCGTCGATCGGTGGGATGCGGAACGAGCCAATCTGCCTGTCCGAGTCCCGGAGAGGGCCCAGGATGCCGTGATGGCCGACTCTGACGCCGAGCCGATGAATCTCGGCGACGCAGTGGACTATGTGACCACCATGAAGAGCGAAAGGCCATGGCTGGAACCAGTAGCGGACTGTGATCCGAGAATCCAGCGCATCCACGCGGCGATCGATCTGGGAGCCGGGCACGCACATATCCGCCACGGAGCCATGGGCGACGACGAACTGTGTCGACGAAGAGTCGGGTATCTCGAAGACCCCGCGCAACTGGACGAGGCCAAGCGGATGGCCGGCGTCGACGGCTTCAAGCACGACAAGCTGCATTTCTGCGCCGACACGGCAACACGAATCAATGACGCGACGGCTTTTGCGGTCGCGTATGCAGGCGTCGTCGAGCATCCGGACGTTCGGCAGGTTCTCGACGCGGGGGCCGACCAGATTCATCAGCCACATGCAGTTGAGATCCCGCTCGCCGAGTTGCTGGGCACGGACGGACACAGGTTCTGCTCTGGCTACCGGTTGACCGGAGACTGGGCAGAGTCCAACGCAATTCGGAAGGAGTGGGTCATCGCCCGCGCGGAGGGCCAGGATGTGTCTGGCCTTCAGGAGCCGCAGACGGAGCGGATCTCGTCCTTCGAGAACGGGACCATGATGGTCCGATTCGCCCGCAACCCCAGTGATCAAAAGTTCTACATAGCTACCATGTTCGTCCAACCGCCACCCGATGAAGATTGAGAAAGGTTGCTGGGATGGCAATTGCTCGCTACTGGCTGACCGACAAGACGGCGCCGTTCGCGACGTTCCTGAATCTTCTTGACGCCTATTACCATCCGGAGATCCGGGACGACAATTTCGACGCGCTGGTTCAGCGTGCGCGTTCCTCGCAGGCCGACGACGAGGAATTGGCGATCTTCAAGCAGCAGTTCGAACAGTTGCTGAGGGGCCATCGCGACGGACTCCACCCGAAGGCACTCGCCACCGCCGCAGGCTACGACCAACGAAACGACGACGAGTTTCTCGTGTGGTTGTGGGGGGAGTTGTATCCGGGGGAGGGGGTTCCGGGGGCTGGGGATTGAGGGGGGTGGGCGGGGTGTGGGGGCGCGGGTAGGTTGAGGGGTATGGACGAGCGTGTGTTGGTCACGGGGGCGTCGGGGTTTGTGGGGCGAGCCGTGGTGGGGGCCTTGCGGGGGCGGGGGGTGTTGGTTACTGCGGTGGATCGGGAGGCGCCGGATTCTTCTTGGGATTCTGGGGTGCATGTGGTGACGGGGGATCTTGCGGAGCAGGAGACCTGTGTTGCGGCGTTTGAGACTCGGCCTACGGCGGTGGTGCATCTGGCGGCGTTGACGTCGGTGTTGCGGTCGGTGGATGCGCCGATGCAGACGTTCGCGCAGAACGTGACGATCACGCAGGTTCTGCTGGAGTTGAGTCGCGGTAGTGGCGTGGACCGGTTCGTGCTGGCGTCGACGAACGCTGTCGTGGGGGATGTCGGTACGTCGACCATCACCGCGGACCTTCCGTTGCGGCCGTTGACGCCGTATGGCGCGACGAAGGCGGCGGGTGAGATGTTGCTGTCGGCGTACTCGGGAAGTTACGGGATGGCGACCGCGGCGCTGCGGTTCACCAATGTGTACGGGCCGGGGATGTCGCACAAGGACAGCTTCGTGCCGCGGATGATGCGGGCGGCGCTGAGCGGCACCGGGGTGAAGGTGTACGGCGACGGGCGGCAGCGGCGGGACCTGGTGTTCATCGACGACGTGGTGAATGGGGTGCTGCTGGCGCTCGACAGCGGGTACGACGGACGCGCGATCATCGGATCCGGGCGGTCGGTGTCGGTGCTCGAGATGATCGACGCGGTCCGCGCGGTGACCGGATGCCCGGTGCCGGCCGAGCACATCGAGGCGCCGGCGGGCGAGATGCCGGCCGTGGTCGTGGACATCACCAACGATCTCGGCTACCGGCCGACGGTGTCGCTGGAGGACGGTCTGGCCCGGACGTGGCAGTACTTCAAGAACCAGTGAGCTGGGCGAGGGCGACACTAAGGAAGCACTGGCTGCTTGCTGTCTTCTTGCTGGTGGGGCTCGTGTTGCGGGTGCTCGCGATCGTCGCGTACCGGCCCGCGATCATCTACACCGACTCCGTCCAGTACCTGACCAACATGGGTGAGCTCAGCCCGGACAAGCTCAACCCGATCGGGTACGACTTCGTGCTCGGCCCACTGGTGGCGATCGGTGGACTGACCTTCGTCGTGATCGTGCAGCACCTGACCGGGCTGCTGCTCGGTGTCGCGATCTACGCCCTGGCGCGCAGGCTCACCGTCTACCGCTGGCTGGCCGCGTTCGCCGCCGCGCCGATCCTGCTCGACGCGTACCAGGTGCAGATCGAGCAGAACATCATGGCCGAGACCACGTTCGACGTGATCCTGGTGGCGATCCTCTGGCTCCTCCTCGCCAAGGGAGCGCCGGGCTGGCGGCGCGCGGCCGCTGTCGGCGTACTGGTCGGCGCCGCCTTCACGGTCCGCGCGATCGGCATGGTCCTCCTCATCGCAGTCGTGCTCTACCTGATCGCGAGCGGCAAACAGCGGGTACGCCGTACCGCGGCCGCCGTCGCGGGATTCGGCATCGTCTTCGCCGCGTACGCCGGCTACTTCCACGCTGAAACCGGACGCTGGGGTTTCACCGGCGCCGAGAACCAGATCCTGTACGGGCGGACCGCCACGGTCGCGAACTGCGCCAAGCTGCCGCTCAACGAAGGCACGCGCCTGTTCTGCCCCAAGGAACCGCTCGGCCAACGCCTAGGTGTGGACAACTACGCCCACAACCACTACGGCGACCCGAACTGGCCCGGCCCGCTTCCACCCGGTACGACGAAGCGTCAACTGGCGACCGAGTTCGCACACGAGGTCATCAAGCACCAGCCGCTGGACGTGACCTGGGCAGCGCTGAAGGACTTCGCGAAGGGATTCGCACCTACTCGTACCAGCGAGCCGAACGACGTACCGCTGGACCGCTGGCAGTTCCAGCTGACCTACCCGAACCTCAAAGACCCCAACACCGCACAGGCCGCGGTGAAATGGGGAGGGTCCGAGCCACACGTCTCCCACGGACCTGCGGTCGTTCTGCGCGCCTACCAACTCCACGGCGGCTACACGTCCGGCACACTGCTCGGTCTGAGCGCTCTGATCGCACTGGCCGCAGTAGCCGGACTGGGGCGAGCAAAGGGATCTGGACTCCGCGCAGCAGCGCTCCTGCCTGTTGCGGCCGGAGCGATCCTCTTGCTTGGCTCAGCGGCCTTTGAGTTCTCCTGGCGCTACCAACTGCCCGGCCTGGTGCTGTTCCCGCTGGCAGGTGCCATCGGCTTACGTGCCGTGCTCGGCAAGGACCAGGCACGACCTCCGATGGCGGACTACCCGGACGCCGTGGACTCCGAAGCCGCCAAGGCCATGAAGACAACGGAGTTCGCTCCAGTCGTCGTGGTGATCGCGGCGTACAACGAGGCTGACGGCATCGGCCTGGTGCTCACCAACATGCCGAAGACCTGCGCGGGTCTGCCAGTCGACGTGCTCGTCGTCGTGGACGGTGCCACCGACAACACCGCCGAGATCGCCCGTGAACACGGGGCCCACGTGTGTGTTGCCCCGAGCAACCGTGGTCAAGGCGCGGCGCTCCGGCTCGGGTACCACCTGGCAGCACAAGGCGGAGCGCAGTACGTCGTCACAACGGACGCGGACGGTCAGTACGACAACGACGAGCTGGAGACGCTCCTGGAGCCGATCCTGCTCGACCGGGCCGATTTCGTCACCGGGTCGCGCCGCCTCGGAGCAGAGGACGCGGACAGCCGGCTGCGCTGGGTCGGCGTCCGGGTGTTCGCCGTACTCGCATCGATCCTGACGCGCAAGAAGCTGACCGACACGTCGTTCGGGTTCCGCGCGATGCGGGCCGAGCTGGCGATCGCGGTGACGTTGCGTGAGCCGCAGTACCAGTCGTCCGAACTGCTGCTGGGCGCACTAGCGCTGCAAGCTCGCGTGGTCGAGCTGCCGATGACGATGCGCCGCCGTGGCGACGGGAGCAGCAAGAAGGGCCCCGGCCTTGTGTACGGCGCGAACTACGGGCGGGTCATGACGACGACGTGGCTACGGGAGTACGTGCTTCGGCGGGGGCGGCGCCGGTCCTGGCGAACACCAGCCGGTCGAACAGCACGAACTTCACGATGAACAGCACCGCATAGGTCCCGAGGTACGAGCCGGTCACCAGAACGGTCTTCCACAGGTGCGACTCGAGGGGTTGCACCAGGTGATCGGTGACCGACGTGACCACCGCTGCGGCGATCGCCGACGCGACCACGATGATTGTGTACGGCAACTTCTGCCCGCTGCGGCCCCAGGTCCAGCGGCGGTTCAGCACGTAGTTCGGCACTGCGCCGGAGACCCAGGCGACCAGGCTCGCGACGATCGCCGCCGTGCCGAACCAGTAACACAGCGCGAACGCCACCTGGCTGAGCACGGTGGCGATCACGGAGGACGCAGAGTACTTCGCCCACAGCAACAATCGGCTGCGGGAGAGATAGGCCTTGGTGAGTACGCGCATCGCGGCCTATTCTGCACCCCCACACCAGCCGGCGGCAGTACGCCGGCAATTCTCAGCCGATTGCCAGCGAATAGGTGGGACTGGTCACGTTACTGGAGTGGGTACTCGGGATAGGAAGGAGTATGACGACGTTTCCCGACCGGAAGGCGGCCGAGCCGTGCGCGTACTCGTCCTGGGCGGTGACGGCTACCTAGGGTGGCCGACAGCACTGCACCTCTCCGACCGCGGCCATGACACGGCCGTGCTCGACAACATGGCCCGCCGCGGTTACGACCGCGAGCTGGGCGTCCAGAGCCTGGTCCCGATCGAGGATCTCGAGAGTCGGGTCGCGGCCTGGGAGGAGATCTCCGGCCGGCGGATCCCGGCGTACGTCGGTGATCTGCTCGACGCGGACTTCGTCTACCGGGTGCTCACCGAGTTCAACCCGGACGCGATCGTGCACTTCGCCGAGCAGCGCGCCGCGCCGTACTCGATGATCGACCGCGAGCATGCTGTCTACACCCAGCACAACAACGTGGTCGGCACGCTGAACCTGATGTACGCCATCGCCGAGATCAACCCGGACATCCACCTGGTGAAGCTCGGCACGATGGGTGAGTACGGCACGCCGAACATCGACATCGAGGAAGGCTGGCTGGAGGTCGAGCACAACGGCCGCAAGGACCGGATGCTCTACCCGAAGAAGCCGGGCTCGTTCTACCACCTCAGCAAGGTGCACGACTCGCACAACCTCGAGTTCGGCTGCCGGATCTGGGGAATGCGCGTCACCGACCTCAACCAGGGCGTGGTGTACGGGCAGCAGACCGACCAGACCGTGCGGGACGCGCGGCTGGCGACGCGGTTCGACTACGACGCCGTGTTCGGCACGGTACTCAACCGGTTCTGTATCCAGGCTGTCCTCGGCGAGCCGCTGACGGTGTACGGCGCCGGCGGTCAGACGCGCGGTTTCCTGGACATCCGGGACACCGTCGAGTGCATCCGGCTCGCGGTGGAGAACCCGGCGGACGCGGGCGAGTTCCGGGTCTTCAACCAGATGACCGAGAGTTATTCGGTGTCGCAGCTCGCGAGCCTGGTCGCCGAGTGCTTCCCCGGCCCGGTCCAGGTCGAGCACCTGGACAACCCGCGGGTCGAGCAGGCCGAGCACTACTACAACGTCAAGCACACCGGTCTGGTCGGCCTCGGCCTCCAGCCGCACTTGCTGTCGGACACCCTGATCGAGTCGATGTTCGACATCGTCTCCGCCAACAAGGACCGCGTCGACGCGGCGGCGCTACTGCCGACGGTCCGCTGGCAGGGACACCTCAAGCGGTGAAGAAGCAGAAGATGTGACCGACCGGGTCGGCGTACACCCGGACGTCGGGCTGCGGCTGGAACTCCATCAGCCGTGCCCCGGCGTCCATCGCCCGCTGATGCGCTGCGTCCAGGTCGTCCACCTGGAAGTCGAGGTGCAGCTGCATCTGTTGCTTGTCCGTGGAACTCGGCCAGCTCGGAGCCTGGTGTTGCGGCTCGCCCTGGAAGGACAACACAACGCTGCCTTCCGGGCCGTTCGCGACCGCCCAGCCCTCCTCGTCGGTGCCTAGCTCCCAGCCGAGCAGCTTGCAGTAGAAGCGGGCCAGCTTCCTGGGATCCGGCGCATCCAGTACGACACCCTTCAAAGGAATCATTCTCCGCACGCTAGCGGCGTGCTCCGACAAGAAGTGTCGGGAGGACGGCGAGGAAGCGGTCCCGGCGCCCGCGGCCGGCCTGTTCCTTGAGCCAGCCGGCGGCGTCCTCCTGGGTGATCAGTGCCTTGTCGACCGCGGCCTCCGCGGCGGCGGCCAACTGCGGAGCCATCAGTGCGTAGTCGGTGACGACTTCGGTGTGTACGGCGACCTCGACATCGGTGAAGCCCGTGTCGAGAAGGACGTCGCGCAGGGTACGCATGGCGCGCGGAGACACCGTTCGGGACTCGAGGCCGAGGCGGATCACGTCGGTCAGGTCCTGGTCGGAGCTGTCGATCAGGACGAAGCCGTAGTCCTGCCCGCCCACCACGATCCGCCCGCCGGGACGCAGTACCCGATAGGCCTCGGCCACCGTCGGAGCGGGATCCTCGAGTAGATGGAACAGCCGTAATGCGCGGTAGCCGTCCATCGACTCGTCCTCGAGCGGCAGGCTGTCGGAATGTGCCACGTGAAACATCGCCCCGGGAGCCCGCTCCCGGGCGGCCTCGATCGCATCGGGATCGGCGTCGACCCCGGTCACCTTGAGGCCCTTCCGTGACAGCTCGGCCACCGCATGGCCCGCTCCGCACGCGACATCGACGCAGGTCGCGCCGCGTTTCAGCCCCAACATCCGGTACGACGCCGTACGCAACTCCGCCGCCCCGGGCCGCTCCTCGATCCGCTCCAGAAAACTCATATGTCCACGCTGCAACTTCAGGTGGACCTTAAGTCAATCCATCGACACCTTGTCGAAGGTCGTGGTGGTGTAGCGGACGTCCAGGTCGACCTCGTCGCCAACGGCGGGCGGGGCGACCGAGGACGGGAGGAACAGCATGCTGGCCTGCATGTGCGGCGGTTCGGCGAACCAGCGTTGCTTGCCTTCGATGGTGAACGGGGACAGCGCCATACCGGCCGCGTCCAGGCTGCCCTTGGCCATCGCGATCGCGCGTTGCCGGACGCTCGCGGCCGCGGTCGGCGCCTCCAGGCCGACGCCGTGCGCCGTACCGCCGGAGACGATCAGGATGTGCCCGTCGCCGCTGACCCGGCGCTGCCGGTAGCCGACGCGCTCGCCGCGGCGGACCGAGTGCACGTCGAGCACGGTCGCCCGGACCGAGAGCGCGCCGCGGTCGCCGAGCCACAGCCCGGTGCCCATCCGGAGCTTCACGTCCGGACCGATGTCGGCCAGCTTCTGGGCCGGTACGTGCGACACCCACAGCGTGCCCTTGCGGACGTCGAGCGCCGCCTTCGCCAGTTGCTGGGCCTCGCGCAGGTTGGCCGACGTACCGCCGGCGCCCATCGGGAAGTGCAGCGACCAGCCCTCGAACCGGATCCGGTCGAGCGCGTTCAGCAGCATCGTGTGCCGCAGCTCGCGGGCGCCGATGCCGTGCCGGCGCATCGAGGTCATCACCTCGATCAGTACCCGGCTGCCGGCCGGGATCGAGACCAGGTCGGCCAGCCGGCTGACCGTGTGGATCACGTTCTTGCTCTGCGGCACCTCGAGGAACGGCCGCCACGGCGACAGCACCACGACATCCTCGCGCGGGTCCGCGGGGACCTCGAAGTACGTGCCGACCGCGACCGTACGAGCGCCGAGCGCGCGCGCCTCCGCGAACAACCGGTGGTTGCCGAACCCGTACCCGTTGCCCTTGGCGACCGGGACGATATCGGGGTTCCACTTGGAACGCAGGTGATGACGCCATCGATCGGAATCGACGTGCAGGACTAGGGGCATGGTGTCAACGCCGTCTCATGTAGAGGTCGAATGCGGTGTAGAGCGCCTTGTTCAACGGCAGGTCCCACTCACCGACGTACTCGACGGCCTCGCCGCCGGTCCCGGTCTTGAACTGGATCAGCCCGACATGCGGGTCGTTCGGGTCCAAGGTGTCGGTGATGCCCCGTAGGTCGTACACGGACGCGCCCGCCGCGAGCGCGTCCGACATCATCCGCCACTGGATCGCGTTCGATCCGCGGACGTCTCGTTTGGCGGTCGAGCTGGCACCGTAGGAGTACCAGGAATGACCGCCGACCCGGACCCAGATCGTCGACGCGACCAGGTCGCCCTCGTGATGGGCGTTGTAGATCCGGAAGTCACAGCAGTCGGCCGGCTGGTTGGCCATCGCGGCGTACATCTTCTCGAAGTACGGCAGCGGCCGCGGGGTGAAGTGGTCGCGCTCCGCGGTCTCGACGTACAGCTGGTGGAACGCCTTGATGTCCTCGGTGCCGCCCTGCGTCACCTCGACGCCGGCCTTGTCGGCCTTCTTGATGTTGCGCCGCCAGAGCTGGTTCATGCCCTTCAGCAGGTCGTCCGGGGTGCGGCCGGCCAGCGGCACCTGGAAGACGTACTGCGGTTGTCCGGCCGCGAACCCCTCCGCGATCCGGGGCGGCTTCCAGCCCAGCTTGCGGAGCTTGTCGGCGACGGTGGCGCCGGACGGTTCGATCACGTCCGGCCGGACGTCGCCGAGGCGCGGCTGCTGACCGCCGGCGATGGCGTCCTTGATGGTCTGCGCGGTCCAGCGCCGGGTCGCCACCGGCGGACCCATCCGGATGCCGAACGCGCCGCGCTCCAGGAGATGCGCGGCCAGCGGGCGCAGGTAGCTGCCGAGGTCGATGGCGTCCCAGTCGATCACCGGACCTTCCGGCAGGTATGCGAGGTACCGCTTCACCTTCGGCATCTGCCGGTAGAGCACCAGGCCGACGCCGACCAGGTTGCCGGGGTTTCCCGACTCGTACCAGCCGAGTGACTCCGCCTTCCACTCGCTCTTCACCGCCGCCCACCCAGGGGTCTGCAGGAAGCTCGCCGACGGCTGGGCCGCGATGTAGGCGGCGTGCTCGTCCGCGGAGATGGTCCGAATGCTCAAATCACTCACGGTGGGTCAGGTTACCGGCCCAGCCACGTGATCCCTAGCGGCCCTGGTCGGGCACCCTCCGGCGCTTGCGACGCCCAGGCACGCACCTCGCGGCACTTGAGGCCCGTCCAAGATGAACACCGCATCGAGGACGCGCCTCAAGCACCGCGATGCACGCACCTGGACGCCGCAATCGCTCGAATGGAGCCCGACCAGGGCCGCACGCTGAGCCGGTTTCTGATCAAACCAGCTTCTCGGACAGTTCCCACAACCGAGTGGCCGACTCCGGATCGAGCGCGTACTTCGCGACGCCGCTGAACTCCTCACCGGTGTTGAGCACTGCCTCGTTGTTGTCCTCGAAGTACCGGCCGGTGACGCCCTGGGTCAGCGGTGAGGCGGCCAGCAGTACTGAGGTCGACGCGCCCTGTTCGGTCGTCTTCCACTGGAACCTGTCCCACCCCTTCAGCATCTCCGGGTCCACGTGCCGCTGCAACGCCGTCCGGATACCTCCCGGCATCAGTGCGTTGGCGACGATGCCGTCACTCGCCCAGCGCTTGGCCGCCTCGACCGCGAACAGCACGTTCGCCGTCTTGGACTGGCCGTACGCCGCCCACGGGTCGTACGGACGGTTCTCGAAATGGATGTCGTCGAAGTGCACGTCGGAACGCAGGTGCGCGCTCGAGCTGACCGAGACGGCGCGGGCCTCACCGGCCGCCGCGAGCGCGCCGTGCAGGCCGAGCGCAAGGCCGAAGTGACCGAGGTGGTTGGTCGCGAACTGGTGCTCCCAACCCTCCGGCGTCCGGTTCAGCGGCTCGGCCATCACGCCGGCGTTGTTCACCAGGATGTGCAGCGGACCGTCCCAGGTGGCGGCGAAGGCGCGCACCGAGCCGGGGTCGGCGAGTTCGATCGGCGCGACGAAGACGTGGTTGTTGCCGGTGCTCTCGATGATCTGGGCGGCGACGCGTTCGCCGGCCGCGGTGTTGCGGACGGCGAGGGTGACCTCGGCGCCGGCGGTGGCCAGCGCGCGGGCGGTCTCGACACCGATCCCGGAGGCGCCGCCGGTGACGACGGCCCGGCGACCGGTCAGGTCGACGCCGGCGATGACCTCGGCGGCGGTCGAGTCATGCGTGAACGGAGTGGTGATCCTGCTCATCAGGTCGGTTCCTGTTCTACGAGCTCCGCTTTAACCGGAGGAGCCTCCGGTAATTCCAGTTAACCGGAGGTGCCTCCGGTTATCAAGTCCGCTAAGTTTGTGGGCTCACGGGAGGTGGGGGAGATGACCGGCACCAGCGAGCGTCCGCTGCGCGCGGACGCCCAGCGCAACCGGGACCTGGTCGTGGCCGCGGCGGCGCGCGCGTTCACGAAATGCGGTCTGGAGGCGACCCTGGAAGGGATCGCGAAGGACGCCGGCGTCGGCATCGGCACCCTCTACCGGCACTTCCCGACCCGCGAGCTGCTGATCGAGGCGGCGTACCGGAACGAGCTGGCCGCCGTCTGCGACGCGTCCGCCGAGCTGCTCGAGCAGCTGCCACCGGACCAGGCGTTGCGGGCGTGGATGGACCGCTTCATCGACTACATGGCCCGGAAGCGCGGCATGGCAGACGCGCTGCGAGCAGTGTTCGCCTCCGGTGCGAACCCGTACGCCCAGAGCCTGGAGCTCCTCATGGGTGCGGTGCAGCCGCTGCTCGACGCGGGCGCTGCCGCCGGCCAGATCCGGTCGGACATCTCGGCCAAGGACCTCCTGGCCAGCATCGGCGGCGTCGGCGGTGCCGCGGCCGACGACCGCGAGCAGGCGGGCCGCCTGCTCGATCTGCTGATGGACGGCCTCCGGTACCGCGCATGAAGGTTGCGTTGGTGACCGGGTCCGCGTCCGGCATCGGAGCGGCGACCGTACGGCGGTTGGCCGCGGACGGGATGACCGTCGCGGTGCACTCGCGCTCCAGCCGCTCCACCGGAGAAGCACTGGCCGCGGAGCTGGGCGGGTCGTACCACCAGGCTGACCTGTCCGACGACGCAGCTGCTCAGGCGCTGGTCCCGGAGGTTGTACGCGAGCACGGGCGTCTCGACGTACTCGTGAACAACGCGGGCATCAGCTGGCCGGTCCCGCACGCGGACCTCGACGCGCTGTCGGCCGATGACTGGCGACGGTTGCTCGACGTCAACCTGATCGCCCCTTGGCTGTTGTGTACGGCGGCACTCCCGGCGCTCCGCTCGTCCGGCGGGTCCATCGTCAACGTCACCAGCCACGCCGGCGTCCGCCCGAAGGGCAGCTCGATCGCGTACGCCGCGTCGAAGGCGGCGCTGAACCACGTGACGAAGTTGCTGGCCGCCGCTCTCGGCCCTGACGTGCGGGTCAACGCGGTCGCTCCGGGCCTTGTGGATACTCCGTTGACGGAGTCGTGGACCGAGGCCCAGGACCTGTGGAAAACCACGAGCCCGATGCGTCGCGCCGCGCAGCCGGCGGACGTCGCAGACCTGATCTCCGCAGTTGTCCACAACCCTTACCTGACTGGTGAAGTGATCATGCTCGACGGCGGCATGAATTTGTGTCGGTGACGACTTCTACGATCGCGGGATGTCTTTGGGTCGAGACTTCCGCCGGTTGTGGGTCGCGTTCACGGTCAGTGCCTTCGGATCGGCGGTAGGCCTCGGCGCCTTACCGCTGGTCGCCGTCCTCGCCTTGGACTCCAGCACCTTCCAGGTCTCGATGCTCGCCGCGTTGTCCGCGGTGGCCGGCGCGGCCCTCGCGTTGCCGATGGGCGACTTCATCGAGCAGCGGCGCAAGCGGCCGGTGATGATCGCGTCCGACCTGGTGCGGTTCGCGGCCCTGGTCTCGGTGCCGGTCGCCGCGGCGTTCGGCGTACTGACCTATGCGCACTTGTGTGTCGCGGGCGTGCTGCAGGCGGCCGGGACGATCGCGTTCCAGTCCGCGAGCGGCGCGCATCTGAAGGCGCTGGTGCCGACCGAGGGACGGGCCGAGGCGAACAGCCGGTTCGAGCAGACGAACTGGGTCTCGCTGAGCATCGGCCCGGCGATCGGCGGTGCGCTGGTCAGCCTGGTCGGTGCGACGGTCACGCTGGCGGTCGACGCGATCTCGTTCCTCGGGTCGGCGCTCGGGATCCGGCGCATCCAGCAGCCCGAGCCGGAGCCCGCGCCGCGGGAGGGCAAGCGGGACATCACGGCAGGATGGCGGTACATCCTGCGGCACCGCGGGCTGCGCGTCCTGTTCTGGAACTCGCAGCTGTTCGGCGGTCCGGTGATGATGACGTCGCCGTTGCTGGCGGTGTTCATGTTGCGGGACCTCGGGCTGTCCGCGTGGAGCTACGGGGTGATGCTCGGTGTCTCGTGCATCGGCGGCGTGATCGGCGCGCGGATGGCGCCGCGGCTCACCCGGCGGTACGGGCTGCAGTGGATGCTGCTCGTCTTCGGCGTACTGCGGGCGCCCTGGCTGCTCCTCTTCCCGCTGGCGCCGCATGGGTGGGGCGGGTTTGTGCTGCTCACGGTGGCGGAGACGGGTCTGCTGGTGGGAGCCGGTGCGTTCAACCCGTCGTTCGCGACGTACCGCATGGAGATGACCGAGGACCGGTTCATGGCGCGGGTGGTGGGGTCGTGGTCGATCAGCTCGCGGTGCGTGCAGCCTGCGTTCATGGCGCTCGGCGGCCTACTCGCGACGGTGGTCGGGATGCGCGGAGCGCTCTGGGTCGCGGGCATCTGCTGCACCCTGAGCGCCGTACTGCTGCCGTGGCGGCCGGCTAAACCAGCCGCATTGCCTGAGCCAGCCTGACGATCGAGCCGACCTCTTCCGGCTGGCCGTCCAGGTACGCCGCCGCTTCGTCCGGTGGCAGTACGAGTACGTCGGTGACCTGTTCGCCGTCCTCGGGGTTCGTCGGCTCCTGCTCGATGACGATGTCCGCGACGTAGTTCGCCCAGTACGAGACGGGGTGCGGGAGATGTGGGCGGTACGGACCGGGGCGGCGGTGGTCGGCGCGATGGGCGCCCAGCCAGGTCAGCGGACCGGTCAGCCGGGCGCCGGCCTCCTCGAGCAGTTCGCGGTGGACGATCTCCTCGATCGTCTCGCCCGGCTCGCGGGTACCGCCTGGCAGGAACCGCCAGCCCAGATCGTTGGTGCAGACAACGATTCCGCCGGTGGTCCGGCCGACGACGTGGACGTTGCTGATCAGCTCGTCCGACGGCTGCTCGACGGTGTACCGGACGTCGAGGTCGCCCCACTCCCAGTAGCCCGGTGCGAACAGGTCGGGGAACCGCTCCGCCCAGGTCTGCATAACCTCATTGTGAGCTACCGTCGCTGCCATGGTGCAGCCAGACCCCGATCCCAAGCCCGCCGCGGCCGGCGACCCCGAGCCGGTCGCAGACACCGAGGCGGCCGCACGGGTCGAGGCAGCCCCTGAGCCAACGGCCGAACCCAAGGCGGTCACCGAAGCCGCGGGCGAGGGCGAGGACGACGGTGACGAGGAGGAGGCCGAGCCGAAGCCGGATCCCGAGAAGGCTCGTAGTGCGGTCGAACGCCTGATGTGGACCAGCACCTGGCTGTGCGTCCTGGTCGGTGTGTTCCTGCTGACCGGCATCTTCCAGGCCGACGGGGGCTGGGACGGTCTCGCCTGGCTCGGCGCGGTGGTCGCGATCCTGGGCCTGCTCGCACTCATCGCGGCGTACGCCGGCTGCGCGCTGAACCGCATCACGCTCCGCACCAAGGTCGTCGGGCCTGTCGACCTGTTTCAGATCAGCACGCTGGTGGTCGCCGTCGTCGCGATCTGCGGTCTGCTCATACCGACCAACAACAGCGCAGCTCTCGCGATCCTGCTGCCCTGGGCCGTGACCTACTGGCTGCACGGCCTGACGAAGCCCCCGACTACGTGAGGTGCGCCCGCAGGTAGTCGAGGTCGGTCTTCTGGCCGTTGTCGGCGTTCGGGGTCTCGACGACGACCGGGGCGCCGGCGGCCTGCACGACCGCGACGATGTCGGCCGGGTCGATGTGCCCGTCCTCGAAGTTGCTGTGCCGGTCCGCTCCGGAGCCGAACTCGTCGCGTGATCCGTTCGCGTGCACCAGGTCGATCCGGCCGGTGATCGCCAGCACCCGCTCGACGATCGACGGCAGCTCTTCACCGGCCGCGTGGAAGTGGCACGTGTCCAGGCAGAACCCGACGTTCTCCAGCCGGTCGTTGCCCGAGGCCTGCACCGCGTCCCAGAGCCGCGCGATCCGGTCCAGCTGCCGGGCCATCGCGTTCTCGCCGCCGGCCGTGTTCTCGATCAGCAGCGGCACCGGCAGCTCGGCGCGTTCGATGCACTTGCGCCAGTTGTCGAACCCGGCCTCCGGATCGTCCTCGTCACCGACGTGCCCGCCGTGCACGATCACGCCCTTGACGTCGATCTCCGCCGCCTTGTCCAGCGTCTGCTGCAACAGCTTGCGGCTCGGGATCCGGATCCGGTTGTTCGTGTTCGCCACGTTCAAGCGGTACGGCGCGTGCACGTAGAGGTCGACGCCCGCGGCGGCGGCCCGCTCCTTCAGTGCGTCCTCGCCGTCGGCGTACGCGAGCTTGGGCGCCTTGTAGTCCTGCGGGTTCCCCAGGAAGAACTGCACCAGATCAGCTCCCCGATCGGCCGCCTCGGCCAACGGGTCCTCCTGGTCCACATGCGCACCAAGCTTCACAGTCATACCCCCACCCTAGAACCGCCCACCGACAGTTCAGGAACCCCAGCCGGCGGAACGGGTCACTTGGCGTTGGCCGGGGGGTGGGGGCTGGACGGGGCGGCCTTCGAATTCTGTGGACAGGACGATGTGGGTGTTCATCTCGCCGTGTTCGCCGAGGCGTTCGAAGAGGCCTTCGAGGTGGTGCATCGAGGTGACGCGGACGCGCAGCATCGAGCAGGAGTTGCCGCTCAGCTTGTGGATCTCCAGGACCTCGGGGAAGTCCTCGGCCCGCGTGGTCTTGAGCAGGCAGCGGCCCGTCGTACAGCGCATCTGGACGAACGCGGACAGCGGTTGCCCCGCCTTCGCCGGATCGACCTCGGCGCGGTAGCCGGTGATCACGCCGGCCTCCTCCAGGCGTCGTACCCGGTCCGCTACCGCGGGTGGCGAGAGGTTGACCCGCTTGCCGAGCTGGTTGAACGACAGCCGACCGTCGGACTGCAACTCGGTGAGGATCTGCCAGTCGGTGGAGTCCAGATCACGCCCCTGAAAGGTCATCGCCCCAGAACACCTTCGATCGCGGTGGTCCGCAAGGCCGAATGCTTTGCATCATGCATTCAGCCGGAACGGGCACCTTCCTAACGTGGTGGCCATGCTGTTTCCTGTCGTTCTCGCCGCCGCGCTGATGAACGCGGCGATGATCGCCGCGAGTGCGGTGAGCACCATCCTGGCCGCCGACGAACTCGGCTCCAGCCTGGCTGGCGTCCCGAACACGGCCGGCGTACTGGGTACCGCGGCAGGCGCGATCGCCGTCGGCCGCTGGACCACCCGGCTCGGTCGCGCGCACGCCCTCCGCCTCGGGTACGGCGTGGGCGTCGCCGGGGCAGCGTTGACGGTCGTCGCCGCGGTGGGCGCCCCGGTCGGGCTGCTGTTCGTCGGCATGTTCCTGCTCGGTTCCGGGAACGCCGCGAGCCTGCTGTCCAGGTACGCCGCCGGCGAGGCGGTGCCCGAGCCGCGCAGGGCATCAGCGATGAGCGCCGTCGTGTGGGCCAGCACGGCAGGCGCCGTGGGCGGGCCGTTCCTGATGGCGCCGTCTCAGTCGTTCGCCTCGGGCTTGGGCCTGCCCGCGGTCGCCGGCCCGTTCCTGCTCGCCGTCGTGACCGTCTTCGGCGCCCTGGTCGCGTCGACGTACATCCGGACCGTCCGCGCCGCCGACCAGCCTGCGCAGACCCGCCACGAGCCGTCAGCCGCATCCCGTCGTACGTCGGTCCTTCTGGCCGCTGGTGTGATGGTCGCCGGACACCTCGTGATGGTGGCGCTGATGTCCGCCGTACCGGTGCACACGCACCACCACGGCGTCGGGCTGGGCGTGCTGGGCGTGATGCTGTCCGCTCACACGCTGGGGATGTTCGCACTGTCGCCGTTGACCGGTTGGTGGATCGACTGCACCGGTCCGCGGCCGGTGATGCTGACCGGGCTGGTCCTGCTGATCGTGGCCGCTGTTCTGACCACACGGTCCGAGCCGGCGTTCACACCGGCGCTGTTCCTCCTCGGATACGCGTGGAACCTCTGCTACCTGGGCGGTAGCGCCCGCCTGCTCGGCACGCCGTACGAGAGCAAGGTCGAGTCGTCGATCTGGGCCATCTCCGCGCTCTCCGCGGCCAGTTCGCCGTGGCTCTACACGCTCGGCGGGTATCCGCTCCTGACCGTGATCTCGGCCGTCCTCGCCGTACCGTTGCTGGTGGCCGTACTCCGTCGTTCCGCACCGGAGGTCGTCGGCCGATGACACAGAGTCGCCGGAACCGGCCTGTGGATATGGTCAGTTGACAGTCCGAACGCTGGTACTCTCTTTGATGTGGCCCGGTCCATCGACCGGGCTCGTTGCTTGGCGTCGGCGGCAAGTGCTGGCGTGGAGCAGTCCGCATCGCCCTCCTGCCACGGAGAGACCGTGGCCGCCAAGTCCGAAGGAGGTGGAGTTCGCGCATGCGTCGTTATGAAGTCATGGTGATCCTCGACCCGGAGCTCGATGAGCGCACCGTGGAGCCGTCCATCGACCAGTACCTGAACATCGTCCGCAAGGAAGGTGGCACGGTCGAGAAGCTCGACATCTGGGGTCGTCGCAAGCTTGCCTATGACGTGAAGAAGAAGTCCGAAGGCATTTACGCCGTCGTCGACCTGACCGCCGAGCCGGCGGTTGTGAAGGAGCTCGACCGTCAGCTCACGCTGAACGAGTCGATCCTGCGCACCAAGGTCATCCGGCCGGACCAGCACTGAACCTCGGGCGTCAGGTGGTCTGGCGTCACACCACCCATCGTCTGCAGTACAGGAGGAAGTTGTCATGGCCGGTGAACCACCCATCACTCTGATCGGAAACCTGACAGGTGATCCGGAGCTGCGGTTCACGCCGTCCGGGGCCGCGGTCGCGAACTTCACGATCGCCTCTACTCCGCGGACGCTGGACCGGCAGAGCAACGAGTGGAAAGACGGCGAAACCCTCTTCATCTCGTGTGCCGTGTGGCGGCAGGTCGCCGAGAACGTCGCCGAGTCGCTGACTCGCGGTTCCCGGGTCGTCGTGCACGGGCGCCTGAAGGCGCGCAGCTACGACGACCGCGACGGGAACAAGCGCACCGTGTTCGAGTGTGATGTCGAAGAGATCGGCGCCAGCATGCGCTACGCGACGCTGAAGATCTCCAAGACCTCGCGCTCCGACGGTGGCGGTTTCGGTGGCGGCGGCAACCAGGGTGGCGGTGGCTACCAAGGTGGCAACCAGGGCGGCGGCTACGGCGGCGGCCAGGGCGGCAACCAGGGTGGCGGCCAGCAGAACGACCCCTGGGCGACCCCGCAAGGTGCAGGACAAGGCGGTGGCGGCCAGTCCGCCCCGCAGAACGACCCCTGGGCCAGCCAGGGCGGCGGCTCGATGGAGGAGCCCCCGTTCTGATCGGCCCGCAATTCCGTTAGTGACCATTCCGGCATCCGTGCCGGGCTCTGGAAGTAGGAAGAGAGCACCACAATGGCCAAGATCATTCGGAAGCCGAAGAAGAAGGTCTGCGGCTTCTGCAAGGACAAGGCGACGTACGTCGATTACAAGGACACCGCGCTGCTGCGCAAGTTCATCTCGGACCGCGGCAAGATCCGCGCCCGCCGGGTGACCGGGAACTGCGTGCAGCACCAGCGCGATGTCGCGACCGCTATCAAGAACGCTCGTGAGGTGGCCCTGCTGCCGTACACGAGCACCGCTCGCTGAGGGAGGCGCGGACCATGAAGCTCATCCTGTCTCAGGAGGTCGAGGGCCTCGGGGCTCCCGGCGACATCGTCGAGGTGAAGGACGGCTACGGCCGTAACTACCTGGTCCCGCGCGGCCTGGCCATCGGCTGGACCCGCGGCGCCGAGAAGCAGATCCAGACGATCAAGCGGGCGCGTGACGCCCGGGCGATCCAGGGCAAGGAACACGCGAGCGAGGTCAAGAACCAGCTCGAGCAGCTCTCCGTCACCCTGGCCGTCAAGGCCGGCGACACCGGCCGCCTGTTCGGCTCGGTCACCCCGGCCGACATCGCCACGGCGATCAAGTCCGCCGGTGGCCCGCTGGTCGAGAAGCGCGCGATCGCGATCGCGTCGCCGATCAAGACCACCGGCAAGCATCAGGTCGCCGTCCAGCTGCACCCGGAGGTGGCCGCCACGGTCCGCCTCGAGGTCGCGGCCGGCTGATTTCTGCCTGAACGGTCAAGGCCCGCGTTCCCGGTGAGGGGGCGCGGGCCTTGTCGTTGCCGGATCCGGCGTCAGGTCTTCGTGGGCGTCGGCCAGTCGACGGGCTGCGGCTCGACCGCCTGTCCGGTGGCCGGTTTGACCGCGGGCCAGTCGGTCGGCTCCGGTTCGATGCTCTCGGCAAGCGCCTCGGCGGGCACCAGCAGAACGCCGACGGCGAGCAGTGCGGCGGTGATCCGCGCCCAGCGGCGCGTGTGCCGGCTCACTTCCCCGGGTCCAATGCGTAGAGAACGGAGTTGTACACGAGGACGGCGCGTTTGCCGATCACGCCCCACGGCCGCGTGGTGCCTTCCTTCATCGAGTACTTGTTCCAGTTCGGCGACACGGCCCACAGCTGGCTGCTGATCGTGCCGTACAGCATCGATCCGCTGACCGACAGCGGCTGGAAGCCCGGGAGCCGCCTGGTGTTGGCCTTGGTCAGCGTGAGGTTGACGAGGCACTCGCCCCAGGCGGCGAACTTGCGGTTCGGGTCGGGGACCCAGTCCCAGCCGTCGGTGTCGCCGTTGCGTACCAGCCCGCAGCTCGCGACCATCTTGCCGCTCGCGGTCGAGTGCACCGCCGGAATCACTTCTTCGGGGTTCTTGGCGTTGGTCCACAGGGCCAGCGCGTAGTCCGGGCTCGCCGAGACCACCTGGATGATGGCGCCGGCGCCGCCGGGCGGCTGGAGATTGACCTGCAGCAGCTTCTTGCCCGGTTGCGTCCAGTAGAGCGGGCCGAGGTACTGCGCCATCAACGTGCGGTCGCCCTCGGCGAGCAGGATCGTGGAGCTCCGCGGCTGATCCGGCACCGTCTTGAGCTCGCCGCCAGAGATCACCATGGCTCCGGACTCGTCGCCCAGCAGGATCAGCGGCGACTTGCCGAAGAACTGCACCTTGGCGCTGTCCGGCAGCTCGACCGTCTTCGCCTCGGCGCCGCCGCCGGCCCAGTAGTACAGGGTGGACGGCGTCGCGATCGCCAGCACCTGCTTGCCGTCGATAGTGGTATAGACCGGATTCTCGGCGTCTTTCGGCACCTTGTCCTGCCACAGGACCTTGCCGTTGGCATCGAAGACGGCGACCTTCTCGTCGGTCGTCAGGATGGCGATCTCGGTGCCGTCCGGCTTGATCGCCGGCGTGCTGTCCTCGGCGAGGTCGACCGTCCAGCTCGCGTGCGACGAGTAGCCGGTCGGCTGGGTCCGGGGGGCGAACTCGTCCGCGTGCACGTTCGGCCCGGGGAGCTCGGGCAGCTTGGGCGACTCGGTGACCTGCGGCGTTCCTTCGCCGAGCTTGCTGAAGACGGTGATGTACAGCGTCGTACCGGCGATCAGGACGACGGCCACGGCCATTGCGAGCACGATCGGCCAGATCGGCTTCTTGCCCTTGCGGGGGTCGGTGTCGATCGCGTCGACCTGACCGTCGGGGTGGATGACCAGGGGCCAGGAGGCGCCGTCGGCCTCGACCGCGGTCGCCTTCACCGCGCGGCCCAGCTGGGCGGCCTGCTCGCTGACGAGCTGGATCGCCGCGGCGCGCGGATCGTGGTGGTTGACCGGGTGACTGCGCCCGGCGATCTTCACCTCGGCGTTGTGGTCGTCGTACAGCCGGATCGTGACCTTCGGCCAGGAGGGGATCTTCTCAGCCACGATGTCCTCTCATTCCCGCCACAGGTCTCCCTCGTTCATCAAGTTCCGGCGTGCTCGTTCTAGCATGTCCCCCGCATGAGGGCATGCCGGGGATTCCGGGCATGCAGAAACCACGCGGGCCTGTCGGCTCGACTGACCCCGACAAGGGGGTAGAAACATCCTCGCCTGTGGATGGGTCACGCAAGTACACCCGGAAAGCGAGAGAATACGGTGGGCAACAGCCTGTGACGGACCGCGAGAGGAGGGGCCATGACGCAGAACCCGTGGACACGAGAGCAGTCTCCGGGCCCGCAGCAGCCACCGCAGCCAGGCCCCGGACCTCAGCCGGACATCACCCCGCGGGGGCCGTCAGCGCCCCAGCACGGGGTGCCGGCGCCCGCGGAGGATCAGCGCCTGCCCAAGTTCGCGATTCCGGCTGCCGACACCCTGTGGTGGGTCGGTGTCCACGGCGGCTCCGGCGAGACCACGATGTCGGTCCTGCTGCCGGGGACCCGGGCGTCCAACCATCGTTGGCCGATCCCGCCCCCGCCGGTGCCGACACCCGTGATCCTGGTTGCCCGGACCCACGGGTCCGGTCTGCGCGCCGCGCAGCGTGCCGCGATCGAGTGGGCCTCGGGCGTCGTCCAAGGTGTCGCCGTGCTCGGCCTGGTGCTGATCTCGGACGCTCCTGGACGGTTGCCCCGCGTGCTCGACGACTTCGCGGACATCGTCGGCGGAGGTGTTCCGCGAGTCTGGGACATCCCGTGGATCGAGGAGTGGCGCAGAGGGGAGGCTCCCACGCCTGACAACACGCCAGACGAGGTTTTCGAAGTACTTGAATCCATCTACGCACTTCGCGCGTCAAACCCAGCGGACTACCCCGCCCCGTACTGAAAGGCACCAAGACAATGATGTTGCTTCACCACCTGGTTACCGAGCTTCCGAACTCGCTGCCCCTGGAGGCGCCGCCCGTAGAGGTGACGAAGGGCCTGAACAAGGTCCTCGGCTGGGTCAAGTGGATCGCGTACCTGATCTGTGCCCTCGGCATCATCATCGCCGGCGGCATGATGGCCATCGGTCAGCGTCGCGGCGAGGGTGGCGAGCACGCCGCCCGGCTCGGCTGGGTTCTGGCCGCCTGCATCGTCATCGGTGCGGCGACCGCCCTCGTCGACGCCCTGAAGTGACGCAGGCGTACGGCGAGTTGCTCGGAGGCTGATCGTAGGTGGGACTGTTCAGCAGGGACAACGACTCCGGCGACGATTCGGACAGCGCGAAGACCAGCTTCATGGAGGAGCGTGGCTTCATCGCGTCGGCGATCGTCGTCGGAGCTGTGCTGATCTGCCTGGTGGTCTGGTTCATGCTGGGTGGCCGTTCGGACAATCCGACGGCCAACCCCAGCCAGACACCGAGCACGAGTGCTCCTACCGGACAGCCCACCGAGGAAGAGTCGACCGAGCCGCCCGTCGCGACGCCGACCGCACTGCCGACGTCCACGCGGACGACACCGCCACCGCCGAACAGCAGCACCGGCGGCTGCCACAACAAGAACCCGAACCAGGCGATCCCGCGGCTCGCCGCACCGCCGTTGGTCACCTGGCAGTTCGAAGGCGCGATGCTGATTCCGCTGCAGGCGGCGTCGGGTCCGGCGGCCACCAGCCCGAACGGTGTCCGTTCCTGCTTCGCGCACTCGCCGACCGGCGCGGTGCTCGCGGCGATGGTGATGCTCGGCCAGCTCCAGAACCAGGCTGTCGGCATCTCCGCGCTGAAGAGCCGGGTGGTGCCCGGCCCGGGCCGTGACGCGGCGATCGCCGCAGCGCAGCAGTCGGCCAAGACACCGAAGACAGCCAACGGCGAGGTCCAGTTCGCCGCCTTCAAGGTGCTCGACTACCCGCCGAACGCGACCCGGGCGATCATCCAGGTCGTCGCCGACCTGAACAACAAGGCGTACGGCGCGATGCCGGTCACCCTGCGGTGGTACAAGAGCGACTGGTACGTGGAACTGCAGGAGGACGGCACCCTCAACGGCTCCGTCGAGCCGGACATCCTGTCCAGTCTCAGTGGCTACGTTAGGTTCAGTGGTTCATCATGATTGTCCTCGGCTGTGACGGGTGGCCCTGGAACTGGGACGACTGCTTCAAGGAGGGTCTGCAGGCCGCGATCGAGTGGGCCTTCGGCACGTTCTTCGACTTCATCTTCGAGGCGATCGCCAAGGTCGTCATCGACGCCGTCGACTCGGTCCTGAAGGCCATCGGCCTGCTCTGGGTCTACATCCCCACCCCGAACATCGCGGAGAACACCCCGGCGCTGTGGGTCCAGGGACATCTCCAGTTCATCACGCTGTTCGTCGCCGCGATCGCGGTCATCGTCGGCGCGATCCAGATGGCGATCTCGCAGCGCGGTGAGCCGGCCCGCGAAATCCTCAAGTCGTTGATCACCCTCGTGGTGGTGACGGGATCCGCGGCGGTCTTCGCGAGCACACTGATCGCGGCCGGGGACGGATTCTCGAAATGGATCATCGACGAGGCGCTGAAGAAGGACGACCACGCCTACGCCAGGAACCTGCTCGCCGTGCTGGACGAAGACTTCGGCTGGTTGCTGGTGATCTTCGCCGGCGTCCTGATGGTGATCGCGGCCATCATCCAGCTGGCGCTGATGATCGTCCGCTACGGGATGCTCGTGCTGCTGGTCGGCATGCTTCCGCTGACCGCGGCGGCGACCAACACCGAGATGGGGATGATGTGGTTCAAGCGCGCCATCGCCTGGCTGGTCTCGTTCATCATCTACAAACCGGTCGCGGCGATCATCTATGCCACCGCGCTCAGTCTGATGGGTGAACGGGGCGGCGAATCGCCCATCCTCCAGGTCATCATGGGCGTCACGCTGATGATCGTCGCGATCGTCGCGCTGCCGGCCATCCTTCGCTTCGTCTCCCCAAGGACGTCCTGACATGGTGCCGCTCTCCGTCCTCGACTGGGCGATCGACCTGATGAAAGACATCCTCGGGGTCGTCCTCGCCCCCATCATGGAAGTGGTGATGAAGTTCGTGTTCAAGCCGATCCTTGATGCGATCGCCTCGGCGGTCGGGACGCTGATGAGCACGATCGCCACCTTCTGGGTCTATGTGCCGACCATCCCGATCGGGAACGAGGGCGATCCGAACACCACCGGAAAACCGGCCAGCGGCACGATCACCTGGGTCTGGGACCACACGCAGTTCATCGCCCTCTTCATCGCGGCCCTCGCGCTGGTCTTCGGTGCCATCCAGATGGCCTGGACCCAGCGCGGTGAGTCGGCCCGCGAGCTGCTCCGCTCGCTGATCACCCTCGCCGTCGCGGCGGCGTTCTCGATCGCCGTGGCGCAGGCCTTGATCAGCGCCGGCGACATGTTCTCGAGTTGCATCATCAGCACCGCACTGGATACGGGTTCGAGCGACGGCAGTTGGACCAGCGGCTGTCAGAACATCGGGTCGGGTGACGCGGTGGCGTTCGGCCGAACCATGTCGCTGGTGCTCGGCTTCGGTGCGGCCGCCGCCATCGCCGGTTCGCCGCTGCTGATCGGCATCATGATCGCGGTCGGCATCCTCTGCGTGCTCGCCAGCCTGATCCAGATCGTGCTGATGGTCGTCCGCAGCGCCATGCTGATCCTGCTGGTCGGCGTCCTGCCGATCGCGGCCGCCGCGACGAACACCGAGATGGGCCGCAACTGGTTCAAGAAGATCATCGCCTGGCTGCTCGCCTTCATCCTGTACAAACCGGTGGCGGCGATCATCTACGCGACGGCGATCCGGCTGGTCTCGAACAACGGCGACCTGTCCTTCGAGTACGTGACCGAAGGCGACGGCCTGCTGAACCCCGACAACATCGGCCACATGGTGATGAACGTGATCACCGGTCTCACGATGCTGATCCTCGCGCTGTTCGCGATGCCGGCGCTGATGCGCTTCATCGTGCCGATGGTCGGAGCGACCGCGGGTGGTGCCGGCGCCGGCATGCTGGCCGCCAAGATGGTCGGCGCCGACAAGGCCGGTGACATGGTCAGCAAGGGCGCCGAACAGGGCGCGGACGACGGCGGCGGTGGCGGCGGTGACGGTCCGTCCGGTGCGCAGAACGTCGGACGCGCGTCGCAGCAGGCCCCGAGCGGTGGCGGCGGTGGCGGTGGCGCGACAGGCGGTGCGGCCGGTGGCGAAGGTGCGGCCAGCGGTGCGGCCGGTGGCGCGTCGGGCGGTGCGGCGGGCGGTGCGGCCGGTGGCGCAGCCGGCGGTGGCGCAGCTAGTGGCGCCGCGGCCGGTGGTGCGGCGGCTACCGGGGTCGGCATTCCGGTCGCCGTCGCGATTGCGGCGTACAAGGTCGGCAAGGCGGCCGTGGACGGCACCAAGGAGGTCGCCAACGAGGCCATGGGCGACGGCGGCGAGTCGGGTGCCCAGAGCAGCGGCGGTGGTGGCGGCGGCGACGGCGGCGGCCCCAGCGGCAGCGCCGGTGGCGGCGACCCGAACCGCGAGCGAGACCGCGCCCGCGACTACCGTGACGACGATCGGAACAACCAACCACCACCACCACCGGACGGACCAAGTGGCAGCGGCTGAGAACGTACGACGCGCACCTCGCACCTACGGCAACTGGCGACGGCCCGCCTCGGCGGGCATCGCCGGCCTGGGCATGCTCGGCACCGGCATCATGATGGGTGGCCTGCTGCTGGTCGTCATCGCAACGATGGTGGGCGGCATCAAGGCCGCCCTCGTCAGCTTGCTGATCGTCGGCGCGGCGCTCGGGCTGCTGATCACGAAGGACAAGCACGGGCACTCCACGCTGCAACGGCTCTCGACCCACATTGGATGGCAACGAGCAAAGATGGCTAAGCACAACGTTTACCGCTCCGGCCCGCTCGGCCGGACCGCCTGGGGCAAGTTCCAGCTTCCCGGTCTCGCCGCAGCCTCCCAGCTGAGCGAGTACCAGGACTCGTACGGTCGGCCGTTCGCGCTGCTGTACTACCCGAGCACGCGGCACTTCACGGTCGTCATCAATGCCGAGCCCGACGGTGCCTCGCTGGTCGACGAGGAGCAGGTCGACATCTGGGTGGCGCACTGGGGCCAGTGGCTCGCCTCGCTCGGTCACGAGCCGGGCATCGTCGCCGCGTCGGTGACGGTGGAGAGCGCACCGGACACCGGTATCCGGCTGCGTCGCGAGGTCGGCAACAACATGATGGACGGTACGCCGCCGATCGCCCGCGCGATGCTGACCGAGGTCGTGCAGAGCTACCCCGAGGGTTCGGCACTGGTGTCGGCGCGGGTCGCGCTGACCTTCAAGGGCACCGACCGGAGCGGCAAGCGGCGCAAGGAAGACGACATGGGCCGCGAGCTCGCCGCCCGGCTGCCCGCGCTCACCCAGAGCCTGAACGCGACCGGCGCCGGTGCTGCCCGACCGGTCAGCGCGCAGGAGCTGTGCGAGGCGATCCGGATCGCGTACGACCCGGCCTCCGCCATGCTCATCGACGAGGCCCGCGGCCAGGGCATGCCGCCCGAGCTGCAGTGGACCGACGTCGGCCCGGCGGCCACCCAGGCGTTCTGGGACAAGTACCGCCACGACTCCGCCTGGTCCGTGACCTGGCAGATGTCGCAGGCGCCGCGCGGTGAGGTGTTCTCGTCGGTGCTGTCGCAGCTGGTCGCGCCGCACGCCGACATCGACCGCAAGCGCGTGACGCTGCTCTACCGCCCGCTCGACGCCGGTACGGCGGCGCGCATGGTGGAGGCCGACAAGCGCAACGCGTCGTTCCGCGCCACCGCGTCGGCACGGCCGTCCGCGCGCAACATGGCCGAGGCACGGGCCGCCGACCGGTCCGCGCAGGAGGAGGCGCGCGGCGCCGGCCTGGTCAACTTCGGCATGGTCGTCACCGGCACGGTGATGAGCGCGGAGCAGATCCCGGACATGATCGCCGCGGTCGACAACCTCGGCGCCACCGCACGAGTTCTGCTGCGTCCGGCGTACGGCTCCCAGGACTCGGCGTTCGTCGCCGCGCTGCCGCTGGGCATCGTGGTCCAGAACCACCTCTCGGTCCCCGCGGGCCTTCGGGAATCCCTATGATTGAACAAAGCACAGTGGCACCTGGGGAGTCACAGTGAGCAAAAAGCAGAAGAAGCCGGTCGATCCGTCCCGCCGCGGCCGGCGGCCGATGCCGCGAGGCTGGCCCGGCCCGGGCGGGGGCTACTCGACCTACCTGCAGGCTCCGCAGGAGTGGCGCGGTACGACGGTGCAGGTCTGCGGCATGTGGCCGTTCGCGGCCGGTACCGGCAGCCCGATGGTCGGCGTACCGATCGGCCGGAACATCCTCTCCGGCGCGACCATGTGCTGCGACCCGATCAGCTGGTTCATGCGCGCCAAGCTGATCTCGAACCCATCGATGTTCGTGCTCGGCAAGCCGGGTCTGGGCAAGTCGACGATCACCCGGCGGATGGCGCTCGGCCTGGCCGGGTACGGCGTCCAGCCGCTGGTGCTCGGCGACCTCAAGCCGGACTACAAGGACCTGATCGAGGCGCTCGGCGGGCAGGTCATCCAGCTCGGTCGTGGCCGCGGGCACCTGAACGTACTCGACCCGGGTGAGTCCCGCGAGGCCGCGCTCCGGCTGACCGGCAAGGCCCGCGAGGCGATCCAGGCGGACGCCCACGGCCGTCGGCAGACGATGGTCTCGGCGCTGATCGCGATCATGCGGAACCAGAACCCGAACGACCGCGAGGAGACCATCCTCGACGAGGCGCTGAAGGTCCTGGACGAGCGTTTCCAAGGTACGCCGGTGCTCCGCGACCTGTTGCAGGTCATCCAGGACGCCCCGGACCGGGTCCGCAACGTGGCCCTGGACCGCGGCAGCCTGGACCGCTACCGGCAGATCACCGAGGGCCTCGAGGCGTCGCTGATCGGTCTGGTCGGCGGTGGCCGGCTGGGCGAGATCTTCTCCGAGCAGACCGACAACCCGATGCAGATGGACCGTCCGGTGGTGTTCGACGTGTCCAACGTCGACGACTCCGAGACCAGCCTGCAGGCCGCCGTACTGCTGGCCTGCTGGTCGTACGGGTTCGGCGCGGTCGCGGTCTCGCAGGCGCTCGCGGACGCCGGCCTGGAGCCGCGCCGGCACTACTTCGTCATCCTGGACGAGCTGTGGCGGGTGCTGCGGGCCGGGAGCGGTCTGGTCGACCGCGTCGACGCGCTGACCCGTCTGAACCGGCAGCGCGGTGTCGGCATGGCGATGATCTCGCACACCATGTCCGACCTGCTGGCCCTGCCGAACCCCGAGGACCGGATGAAGGCGAAGGGTTTCGTCGAGCGTTCCGGCATGGTCATCTGCGGCGGTCTGCCGCGCGCGGAGATGGACAACCTGACCGAGGTCGTGTCGATGTCCATGGAGGAGCAGAACATGCTCGTCGGCTGGCAGGACCCGCCCGCGTGGGACCCGGCCACCGGCAAGGAGGCCGCCCCTCCCGGCCGAGGAAACTTCCTGGTCAAGGTCGGCGGCCGGCCGGGGATCCCGGTGCACGTCGGGCTCACCTCGGTCGAACGCGAGATCAACGACACCAACAAGCTGTGGACGACCGGTAACGACGGGCAGCCGCAGAAGGTCGAGGTCGCACCGGACGGGACCGAGCAGGTCGTCGGCGAGTACAACCTCGACGACCCGATGCTGCTGCCGCCGCCCGATCCGACCACCCGTGTGGGGAGCTGACGAGTCATGGCCCAGGGCAGGAAGAGCACCGGACCGGGCGGGCTGTCGCCCGAGTCGGTCCTGATCTTCGCCATCATCGGCGTGGTCGCGCTGGTGGTGTTCTCGATGTGGATCGCGCTCAAGGTCGCCGCGGCGATCAACGGCTCGCGCCCGGCGGGGAACCCGTTCGACGCGATCGTCGACCTGTCGAAGGGAAACCTGGAGTGGTCGGGCGCGGCCACCGGCATCCTGGTCGTGGAGATCGTGGTGCTGCTCGGCCTGGTCGGCGGCGGCTGGATGTTCTTCCGCAACAAGGAGCGCTCGATCGGCCGGGTCGACCGGCAGGCGCAGCTGATGTCGAAGCGGTCGGAGATCTACAAGCTCACCCGTGAAGGCGCGCAGGAGAAGGCGAACCAGCTCGGCGCCGGGCACGCGGGTCCGGGCATCCTGATCGGCCGGACCGTCCGGGACAACCTCGAGGTCTTCGGCAACTGGGAAGACATGCACGTCGACATCTGGGGTCCCCGAACCGGTAAGACCACGTCGCGCGCGGTGCCGGCGATCCTGGACGCGCCCGGCTGCGTCGTCGCCACGTCGAACAAGCGGGACATCGTCGACGCGACCCGCGGGCCGCGCTCGGAGAAGGGCCCGCTGTGGGTGTTCGACCCGCAGGAGGTCTGCGAGGAGCCGCCGAACTGGTGGTGGAACCCGCTGACCTACATCACCGACGAGACCAAGGCGCGCGAGCTGGCCGAGCACTTCGTGGCCTCGCAGCGTCAGGTGGGCGCCCAGACCGACGCGTTCTTCGACGCCGCCGGTACGGACCTGCTGGCCGGCCTGCTGCTCGCGGCCGCGGTCGCCAAGCGGCCGATCACCCAGGTCTACAGCTGGCTGGCCGACCAGCGCAACGACGAGCCCGAGCGGATCCTGCGCAACACCCCCGGTCTGCAGATGTCCGCGGACGCCCTGTCCGGCGTCATCAACGCGCCCGACAAGCAGCGCGCCGGTGTCTACGGCACGGCGCAGCAGAGCGCCCAGTTCCTGGTCAACCGCAAGGTGACCCGCTGGGTCATCCCGAACGGCCCGAACGACAACCGGCCGCAGTTCAACCCGCACGAGTTCGTCCGTCAGGGCGGCACGCTGTACAGCCTGTCCAAGGAGGGCGCCGGTACGGCGGGTCCGCTCGTCACCGCGCTGACCGTCGCCGTCGTGGAGGCCGCCGAGCAGTACGCCCGCGGGTGCCCGATGGGGCGGATGCCCAGCCCGCTGGTCGGCGTACTCGACGAGGCCGCCAACGTGTGCCGGTGGAAGAACCTGCCGGACCTGTACTCGCACTTCGGTTCCCGCGGCATCGTGCTGATGACGATCCTGCAGTCCTGGGCGCAGGGCCAGGAGTGCTGGGGCGACCACGGCATGCAGAAGCTCTGGGGCTCGGCGAACATCCGGGTGTACGGCGGTGGCGCGGCCGACGCGTCCTTCCTGGAGAACCTGAGCAAGATGATCGGCGACTACGACATCAGCTCGAGCTCGGTGTCGTACAACGAGGGCAAGCGCGGCACCAGCCAGCAGGTCCAGCGGCACAACATCATGGAGGTCTCCGACCTCGCGTCGATGCCGCCCGGCCGTGCGGTCGTGTTCCCGTCCGGGATCCCGGCCACGCTGGTGAAGACGGTCCCGTGGTTCACCCGGCCGGACGCCGGTGCGGTGAAGGCGTCGCTGGCGAAGTACGATCCGGGAGCTGCGTCGAGCGTGCCGGTGAGCAACAACCCGTGGGTTGCCTCGAGTACTCAGGCTCCTCCGCAGCGTGGACCGGAGCGACCGGTCTGGGAGCAGCAGAACGAGGGAGACAACCGCGGTGGATGGTGAGCAGGAGCTGTTCTACCCGCACGTCGCGGCGTTCGTGGAAGACCGGCTCGTCTACCTCTACACGCGCCGGCTCGGGCAGCAGTTCATCTGGTGCCCCGAGTGGTACCGGCACGCGGAGGCACTGAGCCGGCTGGACTCGATCTGGCGTGCGTGGGAGCACCTGCGACTGGACCCGGCGACCGGTATGTCGGTCTGGTGGCGTGACCACGCGGACCCGCACATGATGTCGCTGCTGGACCCGGACGGCCCGTTCGCCGCGTGCCGGAACAACCAGCACACCGACTACCCGATCCCGCCGCTCCCGGTACAGGAGCCACCGGCCGGCCTCTTCTTCGACCAACGGCAGCCCAACATCCGCGGGATCTAGCAGATGTGGAGGTGGGGCAACCTGCTGCTGGCGTTCCTGGCCGAGCTGGTTGCCCTAGGCATCTTCGCGTACTGGGGCTGGGCGACCGGCGGTACGACGCTCGTGCGCTGGCTGCTCGCGGTGGCGCTGCCGGTGGTCACCGCGATCGTCTGGGGCCTGTTCGCGGCACCGACCGCAACGCACACGACTCCGGTGCTGCGCTGGATCGTGAAAGTTCTCGTCTTCGGCGCAGCGGGTGCCGCCCTGTGGAGCCTGGGGCACCCGCTGCTCGCCGTCGGCTTCGTCGTGGTGGTTGCAGCGAACCTGCTGATCATCCACGTCCAGAAGCTGCAGCCGGGGAAACCGGGCTAGAGCTCCAGGTCCGGCTCGCTCGCCCGGTTCGGCTTCACGGCCTTGCCTTGCTTGTTCCGGACCCGTCCGGGCCCACGGACGTGGCGGCGTGCCTGCGGCAGCTGAGCCTCGGGCGCTTCTTCGGGTGGTTGGCGCACGGCTCCCGACGCGTTTGGCTGCGCTTCACGGGCCTCTTCGCGGTGTTGCCGCGCGGAGGCGTCGTACTTGTCGGCGATCTGGTCCTCACCAGCGGACCGGCGCGCCTCGATGGTGGCCAGGTTCTGGAACCGGCGGCCTTCCGCGTCCAGCCCGGCTGAACCGACCTCCTCGGGGTGGGCGGCCGCCTCGTCGCGTTGGTGCCCGCCGCGGGCCTGGTCCGCGAGACTGCGCTGCTTGTCGTTCGAGGCGTACTGCCGGTGCACGTCACGGGCCTGCTCGTCGGCGTACGCGAGCTGCATGGCCCGGGTGGTCTCAGCGGTGGCGTCGAGCAGCTCGTCGCGGCTGCGCCGCTCGGTGATCTCCTGCTGATCCTTCAGAGCACGCTCGTCGAGCTGCTCCGCGCGCGCCTCCGCGTCCTCTTCTTCCTGGGCCAGCTCGTCGTCCTCGTCCCGGCGTTCGGCTTCTTCCTTTGCCAGGTCGTGGGTCGGCAACCTGTCGGCCTCGGCTCGTGCCTGGGCGGCCCGCCGCTCACTCGCGGCCTCAGTGTCGTCGTCGCCCTGCTCCCGCTGATCGGGTACGAGCTCGACGGACTGGTCGTCGTCGGTGTCGGGCATGCCGCTCCTTTCCTTCTGTTTCCACGATGCCGCACCGCAGGGTCAGCGGGTAGCTCCGGTCACCAGCCAGCCGTCGCGGCGCTCACGGGTGGTGAGCGTGAGGAATCGCAGCAGCATGTACCCGCCGAACGCCCACCACAGCGCCACGATCCCGCCGCCGAACCAGAGCACCGCCAGCGCGAGCGGCACGTACAGCACGAGCACGACGATTCCGGCCGCGGCCAGGTACCGTCCGTCCCCGGCGCCGATCAGTACGCCGTCCAGCACGAACACGACCCCGTTGATCGGCTGCCACAGCGCGGACACGATCAGGATGGCGGCGAGCGTACGACGTACCTCGGGGTCTGTGGTGAACCACGGGACATAGACGTCGCGCAGTCCCCAGAGCGCGAGGCCGCCGATCAGCCCGGAGAACAGGCCCCACCACATCATCCGGCGGGTGATCGCGCGGGTCCCGGCGACGTCGCCGGCGCCCAGGGCCCGACCGGTGAGCGCCTGCGCGGCGATCGCGATGGCGTCCAGGGCGAGCGCGAGGAACGACCACAGCGTGAAGGCGACCTGGTGGGCCGCGACGGACGTCGTACCGAGAGCGGTGGCGACGAACGTGAGCAGGATGATCGCCGCCCGGAGCGTCAGTGTGCGTACGACGAGCGGTACGCCCATCTGCGCCGAGGCCAGGATCCCGGGACGATCGGGGCGGAGCTTGGCGCCGTCGCGGCGGGCGCCACGGACCACCACCACGACCAGCGCCACACCGGCGCCGGTCTGCGCGAGCGCCGTACCGAGAGCCGAGCCCGCGATGTCCAGGCGGAGGCCGTAGACGAACAGGACGTTCAGCCCGATGTTGGCGAGGTTGGCGGTGATCGCGACGACCATGGGGGTCTTCGTGTCCTGCAGACCCCGCAGTACGCCGGTGGCGGCGAGCAGGAGGAGCATCGACGGGATGCCGAGGCAGGAGATCCGCAGGTACGTCACCGCGTGGTCGGCCACCTCCGGCGACGGGTCGAACGCCGCGATGGCCTGCGGCGCGAGCGCCAGCCCGAGGAGCGCGAGGACGACGCCCAGCAGCAACGCGAGCCAGAGCCCGTCGATGCCTTGGGCAAGCGCCCCTTTGTGGTCGCCGGCGCCGATCCGCCGGGCGACCGCGGACGTGGTGCCGTAGGCGAGGAAGACGCAGATGCCGACGAGGGTCTGCAGGATGGTGCCGGCGACGCCGAGCGCGGCGAGCTGCGGGGTGCCCAGGTGGCCGACGATCGCGGAGTCCGCGAGCAGCATCAGCGGCTCCGACACCAGGGCGAAGAACGCCGGGACGGCCAGCCGGAGGATCTCCCGGTCCTGTTCGCCCACCCACCGTCGCGGTCTCACCGGAGCGAGGTTACCCACGACGCGCGGGCGCGTCGGAAATTGGTCTCAGACTTTTTCTTCTCCACAGTTGTGAACTGGAGAAACCGCAGGTCACGGGCCTGTTGTGGGTTCCTGCCCACAGATATCCACAGGGTTGTGCCCAACCTGTGCACACCCCTGCCGGGGGTTATCCACGATTCGTCCACAGGGGGTGTGGACGACCGAGTGGCCATCGGCGACGCGTCCGGCGTACGGTCGCGAGGCCTGTCGCCGAAGACTGTCGGTGGGCCTGGCTAGAGTTCGATCAGGTGTTCGAACCCGGCCGGCGGTGGCTGGGCAGCGGGCGACGAGGAGGTCGGACGAAGTGAGCGTGGCGGAGTTCCGCGGGGGCCAGGACGGCGGTCACGAAGAACGGCGTCCGGAGATGGGCTTCGACCGCACCCCTCCCCAGGATCTCGCGGCCGAGCAGTGTGTGCTCGGCGCGATGATGCTGAGCAAGGATGCGATCGCCGATGTGATCGAGAACCTCCGCAGCACGGACTTCTACCGGCCGGCGCACGAGGCCGTCTTCGACGCGATCACCGACCTGTATGCGCGTGGTGAGCCGGCCGACGCGATCACGGTCGCGGCCGAGCTGAACAAGCGCGGCGAGATGACCCGGATCGGCGGCGCGCCGTACGTGCACACCCTGGTCGCGTCCGTGCCGCTCGCGGCGAATGCTTCGTACTACGCGCACATCGTCCGGGAGAAGGCGATCCTGCGCCGCCTGGTCGAGGCCGGTACCAAGATCGTCCAGCTCGGGTATGCCGGTGAGGGTGAGGTCGACGACGTCGTCGACGAGGCGCAGGCGGAGATCTACTCGGTCACCGAGAAGCGCACCGCCGAGGACTACGCGCCGCTGAAGGACATCATGGAGGGCGCTCTCGACGAGATCGAGGCGATCGACTCCCGCGGTGACGCGATGGTCGGCGTACCGACCGGGTTCACCGACCTGGACGAGCTGACCAACGGCCTGCACCCGGGCCAGATGATCATCGTCGCCGCCCGTCCCGCGATGGGGAAGGCGCTCGCGCTCGACACCCCGCTGCCGACGCCGACCGGCTGGACGACGATGGCCGAGGTCGCGGTCGGCGACCAGTTGCTGGACGCCGACGGGCTGCCGACCACGGTGGTCGCGGCGACCGAGGTGATGACGGACCGGCCGTGCTTCCGGCTGTCGTTCTCCGACGGCAGCACGATCGTCGCCGACGCCGAGCACCAGTGGCGCGTCGAGGACGGCGGCCGCCCGGTGGTCTGCACGACCGCCGACCTGTACACGGCGATGTCGGCGAGTCCCGGGCTGACACCGCCGATCCCCGGGTCGGCGCCGCGGCAGATCACCGGGCACGGCTTCCCGGCCGCGCTGTACGGCGAGGGCGAGCGGCGGCTCGAATGGGTCGACCCGGTGGACAGCGTGCCGGTGCGCTGCGTCGAGGTCGACAACGCCGACCACCTGTACCTGGCCGGCAAGACGATGATCCCGACCCACAACTCCACGCTCGGCCTGGACTTCGCGCGCTCCTGCTCGATCAAGCACGGCCTGACCTCGTGCATCTTCTCGCTGGAGATGAGCCGCAACGAGATCACCATGCGACTGCTGTCGGCGGAGGCGAAGGTCCCGCTGCACCACATGCGCAACGGCAAGATGACCGACGAGGACTGGGCCCGCCTGGCCCGCAAGATGGGCGAGGTCTCCGAGGCCCCGCTGTTCATCGACGACTCGCCGAACCTGACGATGATGGAGATCCGCGCGAAGGCCCGCCGCCTGAAACAGCGCCACGACCTCAAACTGATCGTCATCGACTACCTCCAGCTGATGACGTCCGGCAAGAAGGTCGAGTCCCGCCAGCTGGAAGTCTCCGAGTTCTCCCGCTCCATCAAGCTCCTCGCCAAAGAACTCGAACTCCCCGTAGTAGCCATCTGCCAGCTGAACCGAGGCTCCGAACAACGCTCCGACAAACGCCCCATGGCCTCCGACCTCCGCGAATCCGGCAGCCTGGAACAGGATGCCGACGTTGTCATCCTGTTGCATCGTGAGGATGCGTACGAACGTGAGTCGACCCGGCCGGGCGAGGCGGACTTTATTGTTGCCAAGCACCGGAACGGGCCGACTGCGGATGTGGTGGTTGCGTTTCAGGGGCACTACTCGCGGTTCGTGGACATGGCGCACGACGGCTAGAAGGACTGCGGGCCCAGGCGTTCCACCGCGACGAAGACGGCTAGGGCGAGGAGTACTACGTTCATTGCCACGGGCTGGAACTCGGAGCGGCGGGCGTGGGTGATGACGGCGCCGATCATGAGCGCGGATAGGCCGATCGCGGCGGTGGGAACCAGCCAGGTGGCGATGTCGAAGGCGCCGGGGAGAATCAGACCGAGGGCACCGGCGAGTTCGGCTGCGCCGATGAACTTGAGCAGTCCGCGCGGGAACGGGGTCGCCCAACCCATCTGCGGGTTGGCGAGCAGCTTCTCTTTCGTCGCGGTCAGCTTCATCGCACCCGAGGCGAGGAAGACTGCGGCGAGCAGCCCGGAGGCGATCCAGACGACGACGTTCATGCCGCCACCGGCTGTCCGACGCGGACCTGCTTGAGGGCGGCTGCCCACGACTCGAGCTGGTCGAACAGGACGGTTGCCTGGTCGGCGTACTGCGGGCCGGGGCGGAACTGGGAGAAGTTCTCGAAGTCGGTGAAGAGCGAGAACGACAGCTGCTGACGTACGTCGGCGATCTGGAGCTCGGCGCTAATGGCGCGCAGATGCTCGATCGCGCGGGTCCCGCCGAGTGAGCCGTAGGACACGAAGCCGGCGGCCTTGTTGTTCCACTCGGCGTACAGGTAGTCGATCGCGTTCTTCAGCACGCCCGACGTGGAGTGGTTGTACTCCGGGGTGACGAAGACGAACCCGTCGTACGCCGCGATCGTCTCGGCCCAGGCCTTCGTGTGCTCACCGGCGTACTGCCCGGCCGACGGCGGGATCGCCTCGTCCAGGTGCGGCAGCGGGTAGTCGAGCAGATCGACCAGCTCATAGGTGGCGTCGCGCCGCTCGGCCTGGGTCAGCACCCAGTCGGCCACGGCCTTGCCGTTCCGCCCGGGGCGGGTGCTGCCGAGGATGATCGCGATCTTCAGGTCGCTCATGATTCCTTCACAGGGTTGACTTGAACGTTCATGTCAAAAGCCACGATAGGTCGATTGACATGAACGTTCAAGTCATTGCCGTGGTGGCTATGCTGCAGGCATGGGGAAGGAGCCGCGCTGGCTGACGGCCGACGAGCTGGAGACCTGGAAGACGCTGCAGCTCGTCATGGCGCTGCTGACCGGGGAGCTGGGCGAGCAGCTGCAACGCGACTCCAGCCTCAGCTTCCTGGAGTACTACGTCCTCGCCGGCCTGTCCGATCAGCCCGATCACACGATGCGGTTGAGCCGCCTCGCGATCCTGGCGAACTCCGAGCTCTCCCGCCTGTCCCACCTGATCCGCCGCCTGGAGAACCGCGGTCTGGTACGGCGTGAACCCGACCCGGACGACGGGCGGTTCACGAACGCGATCCTCACCCCCGACGGGTACGCCGAACTCGTGAAGGCTGCTCCGGGACACGTCGACCTGGTCCGCAAACTGGTGTTCGACCCGCTGACCGAGACCGATCGTCGTGCGCTGCACCGGGCGATGACAAAGCTGCTCCCGGGGCTCCTCGGCGACTGTTAGCGGTTCTTCCAGCGTTCCGCGGAGATCGACTCCTGGGCGAGGAGGCGCAGTGAGGCGATCAGGGTCTCGCCGAGGATGGTGCCGATGACCACCGATTCGGCCAGTTGGTCGCGGGTCGGGTTCGCGGTGACGGCATCGATCTCGAGCCGGGTGAAGCTTTCGACCGCGTCCGCATAGTTGTCGAGATGGGCGACGAGGCTGTCCTGGCCGAGGCTGCGGAGCGCGGCGACGGTGTCGATGAGGGTCGCCAGGGCGGGGGCTGACGGCTCGACAGCCCAGCCGCGCGCGGCGATGAGGTCGGTGACCTGCGCGGTGGCGGCCGTCCGCGCCTCGTCGGTGGCGGACAGCCGGCGAGTGGGTGTGAGTGCGCGGTGGGCGCGGCCGATCTGCTCGTGCAAGGGCTCGGTGTCCGCGTCGAGTGACTCGAGGATCTCCTTCACGGTGGCGACCGGGACCTGTGCGAGTTCGATCAGTGCGCGGATCAGCCGGAGCCGCCGGATGTGGGTGTCGCCGTACGACGCCTGGTTCGGGCTGCTGAGTTCGCCGGCGGGCAGCAGGCCTTCGCGCAGGTAGTACTTGATCGTCGGCACCGGGACGTCGGTGGCCTTGCTGAGTTCCCCGATTCGCATCGCTTGCCTTCCTGTTGTCTGTGATGGATAGTATCAGTATCCATAAGCGGATACTCCAACTATCCATAAGGAGCTCAGGATGATCCCGCTCGTACTGATCCTGGGGGCCGTCGGCTTCCGGGCCCTGGGCGCGCTCGGCGTCCGGCGGTTCACGACCTGGCCGGTCGCCGCGGCGCATGCGATGGCGGTGATGCTGGTGCTGACCGCGAGCGCGCACTTCGTCCCGGCGAGCGTGACGGTGATGCCGAACCACGCCGACATGGTGCGCATGGTCCCGCCGTTCCTGCCGTACGCCGACGCGCTCGTCTACCTCACCGGCGTACTCGAACTGCTCGGCGCCGCCGGCCTGGTGCTCACCGCGACCCGCAGGCTCGCCGGGTACGCACTGGCCGCGCTCTTCGTCGGGCTGCTGCCGGCCAACATCCACGCCGCGGTCGCCGACGTGCCGTTCGCAGGTGGCGAGGCGACCCCGCTCTGGCAGCGCATTCCCGAACAGATCCTGTACCTCGCCGTTGCCCTTTGGGTAGCGCGCACCGCCCGCGCAGCCGCGCCCGTCAAGGAAGAGGTCTACGCATGACCGACGCGTCCCGCGTCATCGCCGGCGTCATCCTGCTCACCGTCGTGACGATCGAGTTCGGCGGCTACTTCATGACCAGGATCGTCCGCGGCCAGGTCCCGATGACCGGGTTCCAGAAGTCGTTCGCGCGGGCCGGTCATGCCCACGCCGGTGTCCTGGTGATCTTCAGCCTGGTCGGCTTGCTGTACGTCGACCAGACCGGCCTGACCGGCTTCTGGTTGTGGGTCGGCCGGCTCGGGATCCCGGTCGCCGCGATCCTGATGTCCGGCGGCTTCTTCGCCTCCTCCGCCGGCAAGGACCGCACCGCGCCGAATCAGTTCCTGTGGATCCTCTGGCTCGGCGCAGCGTCACTCGCCGTCGGTGTGCTCACCCTGGGCATCGGACTGATCGTTGCCTAGCGCAAAGGCTTGGACGAGGCGTCCGCCGGCCTCGGTGACGAGGGCGGCGGTCTCCGGTGAAGCCTGGTCGACCGTGAAGGATCCGAGGGCGGCGATCGCCGCGACCTGGGTGAGGAGCAGGGCGGGGGTGTCGGCGCTGAGGCGGACCTTGCACGACGAAGGGCTGAGCGGTTCGACGATGCCGCGGACGATCCCTTCGAAGGTCGCGGTCACCTCGGCGGCGGGTACGTCGACGGTCAGTTCGAGCGTGTGCTGGTACTGCGCCGAGACGAACGACTCCAGCAGGTACGACGGCCCGTCCAGCACCCGTGGCGTGAAACGGTGCAGCACCGGGGTCACGGAGGTGATCCGGTCGACGCGGAAGATCCGCCAGTCCTCGCGCCCGGGGTCGAACGCCAGCAGGTACCACCGCCCCGCCAACGTCAGCAGTTGATGCGGCTCCACCCGGCGTCGCGTCGTACCGCGCTGCCGGCCGTGGTAGTCGAAGGCAACGATCTCGTGGTTCCGGCAGCAGCGCGCGAGGACGGCGAGAACCTCCGGATCGACCTGCGGTACGCCGGGTCGCGGGATCGCCTCCGCGGCCGAGCCCACGGCCGCGAGCTGCGGCCGGAGGCGCACCGGCAGTACCTGCTCCAGCTTGGCCAGCGCGCTCATCGAGCTCTCGGCCATCCCACTCACACCGCTACCGGCCGCGCCGACGAGTCCGAGCGCGACGGCGATCGCCTCGTCGTCGTCCAACTGCAGCGGTGGCAGGTGCGTCCCGGAGCCGAGTCGGTACCCGCCCGCGGTGCCGGTCGTGCCGGTCACCGGGTAGTCGAGGGACCGGAGCCGTTCGACATCTCGCCGTACCGTGCGCTCGGTGACGCCGAGCCGGTCGGCGAGCTCGTGACCGGACCACTCGCGGCGGCTCTGCAGCAGCGACAGCAGCCGCAGCATCCGGCCGGGCATCTCCTTGCGCGCGCTCATGGACCGATGATGCCTTGAGGACAGTTTGTGTCCGCAAGGGTGGCTAGCGTGATCTGCATGATGTTGACGACGACCAGTAGCGGGTACGACGAGGCGCGGTTCGGGTTCCAGCGGCGGGAATCGCATCGGCCGGCGGTGATCTTTGCGGTGACGAGCACGGCCGAGGTCGAGGAGGCGGTGCGGTACGCGATCGACCAGGACCTGCGGATCGCGGTCCAGGCGTCCGGGCACGGCCTGACGCAGGGGATCGACGGTGGCGTGCTGATCGCGACCGATGGCTTCAAGGGCGTGACGGTCGACGCGGAGCGCAGGACGGCGTGGATCGAGGCGGGCGCGACCTGGCGGGACGTGCTGCAGGCAACAGCGCCGTACGGGCTGGCACCGCTATCGGGCAGTGCACCCGGCGTCGGCGCGATCTCGTACACGCTCGGTGGTGGGCTCGGGCTGATGGCACGACGGTTCGGGTACGCCGCGGATCACGTCCGCCGGATCGAGGTGGTGACCGCGGACGGCGTACGGCGCGACGCCGAGGAGGACCCTGACCTGTTCTGGGCGCTCCGTGGCGGTGGCGGGAACTTCGGTGTCGTGACGGGGATCGAGGTCGAGCTCTTCGACGTGCCGACGCTGTACGGCGGCAGCTTGTACTTCGATCTCGCCGAGCACCCGATGGTGCCGGAGCTGTGGCGGGAGTGGACCAGGTCCGTGCCGGAGGATGTCACGTCGGCGATCGCGATCCTGCCGATGCCGAACATCCCGCAGGTGCCGGAACCGTTGCGTGGGAAGTACATCGGGCAGGTGCAGCTCGCGATCCTCGGCGACCGTGGTGAGGACCTGATCGGACCGCTCCGGGCGATCGGCACGCCGGTCCTCGACACCGTGGGGGAGCTGCCGTACGTCGACTCGGGGAAGATCTTCGCGGAGCCCGAGCGCCCCGACAGCTACACCTCGCTCAACGTGCTGCTGAAGGACCTCGATGCGCTCGAGACGCTGCCCGCGCTTGCCGGTCCGGGCGCGTCGCGGATGCACGTGATCGCCATCCGGCACCTCGGCGGTGCGCTCGCCCGGCCGCCGGAGGTCCCGAACGCGATCGGTCACCGCGATGCGGCGTACTCGCTGACCGTCCTCACCCCAGGCAAGGGTGACGCCGGGCTGGACGTGCTCGAACCGTGGGCCGCGTCAACCGTTGGCCGCGCCCTCAACTTCACCTTCGCGAAGCTCACCGACGACGAGGTCGCCGAGGCGTACGACGACTACGACCGGCTCATCGCCCTCAGGCGCCGCTACGACCCGACCCGTCGGCTGCACGCGAACCACCGGCTTTAGCGATCAACGCGCAACCTCGGCGGGAACGATCACAGGGCCGCTGTCACGTCGATCTCGACGAGTTGGTTGGGGAAGCCGAGCTGGGCTACGCCGAGGAGGGTGCTTGCGGTAGTGAAGGCGGGGGCTAGTGGTGATTCGTTGAGTTGGGTCCATACCGCGCTCAGGTCCTCGCGGTTCGGGCTGGCTACATAGATCACCGTGCGTACGACGCTTTCCGGCGTGGCACCCTCTGACTTCAGTGCGGTGAGGATGTTCGCGATCACCTGCGCGGTCTGACCTTCGAGGCCGCCCGGGGCCAACTCACCGGACGCCTGCAACGGACACTGGCCGGCGAGGTAGACCGTGGTGTTCGCCTGCACGCGCGTCACGTGGTGGTACCCAGGCGTCGCATGGAGCCCGTCGGGGTTGTTCCGCTCGATCGTCACGCCTCGACCCAACGCGATCCCTCAGCCCCGGGTCAACAGATTTAGCACGTACCGCTTCTGCCACGGCGTCTCCACCGCGTGCTTGTCGTAATGCCGTCGTACGTAGTCGACCGCCTGATCCGCGGGCAGCCCGTCCAGTACGGCGAGACATGCGAACGCCGTCCCGGTCCGCCCACGGCCGCCGCCGCAGGCGAACTCGACCCGTCCGGTCCCGGTCCGCTCCAGCGCCTCGCGAAAGGTCGTGAGCGCCTGCGCACGATCCACGGGCAGCCGGAAGTCCGGCCACCTGATCCAGTGCGTCTCCCACGGCACGTCCGGCGGCTCCTTACCGAGCAGATACACGCCGTACGTCGGGAACGGTTCTGCCGCCGCGCCGTTGCGCAGACCGCGTCCGCGCACGAGCCGGCCCGACGGCAGCTCCATCACCCCTGGTGCGTCCTTGATCCACAGGCCCACAGGGCCAAACTACACAAGCCGCTCCTCGGTGGAGGTGGAGAAGAGGTGCAGCTTGTCGGGGTCCGGCGCCAGGTGGACGACGGTGCCCTTGTCGTTGTGCAGCCGGGTGCCGATCCGGGCGATGATCTGGTCGCTGGTGTGCTCGGCGGTCCCGTACAGGAACGCGTCCGACCCCAGCTCCTCGATCACCGACACCTTCACCGGCAGACCGTCGTCCGCGAGATGCAACGCCTCCGGGCGGACGCCGAGCGTCATCGTCGTGTCGTCGCCGGCCTTGGCCAGTACGTCGCGCGCGATCGGGACCACGTAGTCGCCGACCTTCGCGCCGCCCTCGACGATCTCGGCCTCGATCAGGTTCATCGCGGGCGAGCCGATGAAGCCGGCCACGAACTTGTTCCGCGGGCGGTCGTAGAGGTTCAGCGGGGTGTCGACCTGCTGCAGCACGCCGTCGCGAAGGACGGCAACCCGGTCGCCCATCGTCATGGCCTCGACCTGGTCGTGGGTGACGTAGACGGTGGTGACGCCGAGCCGGTGCTGCAGTTCGGCGATCTGGGTGCGGGTCTGGACCCGGAGCTTGGCGTCGAGGTTCGACAGCGGCTCGTCCATCAGGAAGACCTGCGGGTTACGGACGATGGCGCGGCCCATGGCGACACGCTGGCGCTGACCACCGGACAGTGCCTTCGGCTTGCGGTCGAGGTACTCCTCCAGACCGAGCAGCTTCGCGGCCTCCTGCACGCGCTGAGCGCGCTCGTCCTTGTGGATGCCCTGCATCTTCAGGGCGAAGCCCATGTTGTCGGCTACCGACATGTGCGGGTACAGCGCATAGTTCTGGAACACCATCGCGATATCGCGTTCCTTCGGCGGGGCGTTGGTGACGTCCCGGTCGCCGATGAAGATCGCGCCCTCGTTCACCTCTTCGAGCCCGGCGAGCATCCGCAGCGCCGTCGACTTCCCGGAGCCGGACGGGCCGACGAGCACCATGAACTCCCCGTCCTCGATGTCCAGGTCGAGTTTGTCGACTGCCGCGAGGTCGGTGCCCGGGTAGACCCGGGTGGCTCCCTTGAACGAGACAGTTGCCATGTCGCGCTTCCTTTCCTCGAAACCAACACACCGTGGAACGGCGATCCGGCGACTTACATTCCCCGGTGATCTAAATATCACTGATTGACAAGGATCTTTTTTACGTACAAACTTTTTTGTGTGATGAGAGACGTGATGCATCTGGAGCAGCTCGAGCAGGCCGAGGCCCTGTTCAAGCCGCAGCGGATCGAAGTGCTGCGGCGGCTGGCGGAGCCGGCCACCTGTGGTGACGTGGCCGAGCAGCTCGGCCAGACCCCGCAGCGCGTCTACTACCACGTGAAACGCCTCGTCGAGGCGGGACTGGTGACCCAGGTGGACGAGCGCAAGGTGCGCGGGATCCGCGAGGGCATCTACCAGGCGACGGCCCGTTCGTACTGGCTGTCCCCGACCCTCGTCGGCCGGATCGGCGGCCTCCGCCGGACCCGCGACGAGCTGAGCCTCGGCTACGTGCTGGACCTGATGGAAGAGGTCCAGACCGACATCGCCGCGCTGGATCGGTCGGCTCCGGAGCTGCCGTCCATCGGGGTGTCCGGTGAGATCCGGGTTCCATCGGACCGGCGGCGGGAGTTCTTCGAGGACCTGCGCGGCACGCTGCAGGACCTCTTCGAGCGCTACGGCGGCAGTGAGGGCGACGCCTTCAAGCTCGCGGTGGCCTGCTACCCCAAGGGAGACCGAACCAATGACTGAACCACTTGTCCTGCAAGTGCGCGCCCAGACCGGCATCGACGACGTCCGGCAGGCGCTGACCGATTCGAAGGCCCTGAACCTCTGGCTCGGCGAGCACTCGACCGTCGACCTGCCCGGCACGTTCGAGTTCTGGGGCCGCTACATCCCCGAGGGCGACGCACCGCGCCAGCGAGTCCTCGGGTACGACGGAAGCACGCTGACGCTGGCATGGACACTCGGGGGCGAAGAGACCACCACCGAGATCACGCTGACGCCCGAAGCTGACGACGCGACGCTGATCAGACTCGAGCAGACCGGCTTCGACTTCGCGGACGCGGTCAGCGGCGCGAACATCCGCGGCGTACTGCAGACATTCTGGTCGCTCGCGCTCGCGAACCTCGTCGACCATCTCGACGGTCGCGAGCTCACCACCCGGCCGGACTTCACCTCGCCGGTCTTCGAGGGCGAGGCGCTGATCGACGCGCCGGCCGCCCAGGTGTACTCGGCGCTGACCGAGTCCGAGAAGGCGTCCGAGTGGTTCGGGTTCCCGGTCGGGATCGACCTGCGGAAGGGCGGCCGGTTCGCGATGGGCGGGTTCGACGCCGGTCCCGGCGTGGAGATCGTCGACCTGGTCGAGGGCCGGAAGATGTCGATGGACTGGGGACCTGCCGGGATCAGCACCTGGGAGCTCGCCGAGTCCGGCGGGAAGACCCGGCTCACCTTCGTGATGAGCGGCTTCGACGAGTCCAACCCGCCGTACGGCGCCTGGCTCGGCTGGCTCAGCGGCGTCGCCGCACTCCGCCGCTTCAACGAACTGCCGGACTGGAAGATCTGGGCCTAGAAATACGGACCTTCCGGGCGGATCGAGTCGCCGATGAGATCGAGCAGGGCGGTGACCGCTCTGCTCGGTCGTCGTCCGGCGATCGTGACCACGGACAGCGTCCAGGTGAGCTCGGCGCCGGTGATCGGTAGTTTGGCGACGCCCGGCGCCGCGGCCAGCTCGAGGTCCGGGACGACGCCGACGCCCAGACCGGCGCGCACATAGTCCGGGATCGTGGTCAGCTCCGGCACCTCGACCTGGATCCGCCTGGGCCTCCCGATCGCGTCGAAGGCCCGGTCGACCATCTTCCGGTTCCCGAAACCCGCCGGCATGTCCACGAACCGCTCGGTCGCCAGCTCGCCGAGCCCGATCCCGGTGCGCCCGGCGAGCGGATGCGACGACGGGACCAGCGCCACGAACGGAACCGTCGCGATGTCGCGGACCTCGAGGCCGGACAGCTCCGGACGCGGCAGCCCGAGCAGCGCGATGTCCAGCCGGCCGTGCCGTACGTCGTCCGCGAGGCCGGTCGACCCGGTCGGCGAGGTCGCGACCTGGACCTCGACCAGCGGGTACGTGCGATGGAACGCCCCGAGCAGCTCGGCCATGTTCACCAGGCTGAGCCGGGCCAGCGTCCCGATCCGGATGCTGCCGCGCAACCCCGACGACGCCTCCTCGACGGCGGCCCGCGCGCGGTCCAGCGCCTCGAGCGCGGCCTTGGCCTCCGGCAGCAACGCCTGACCGGCCGCCGACAGCACGACGCGCCGGGTCGAGCGATCGAAGAGCGTCGTCTTCAGATCGGTCTCCAGCGCTCGTACGGCGGCGGAGACCGTGGACTGCACCGTGAACAGCCGGTGCGCCGCACGGGTGAAACTCAGTTCCTCGGCGACGGCGACGAAGTACTCCAGCTGGCGACTGTCCACAGCTCCAATTATCGGATTCGCCGATAAGAGCATGCAAGAACTTTCGTTGGACTCGATAGATGCGGCGCGGCACGCTGGAAACATGTCCACCATGACGTCTTCGCGAACCGGGATACGGATCCGGTTCGCTCATGCTCCGGGGTTCTGGGTGATCGCGGCGGCCTTCCTCACCACGATGGCCTTCTCGACCATCCCGACGCCGCTCTACGCGATCTACCAGCAGCGCGACGGTTTTCCGACGTACGTGATCACGGTCATCTTCGCCAGCTACGCGGTCGGGGTAATGGCGTCGCTGTACCTGGCGGGGCATGTCAGCGACTGGCTCGGGCGGCGGCGGGTCGCGTTGCTCGCCGTCCTCGCGGAGGCGTTGTCCGCAGTGATCTTCCTGATCTGGCCGGACGTGCCGGGACTCCTGCTGGCGCGGTTCATCTGCGGCGTCGGCGTCGGCGTACTGACAGCAACCGCGACCGCTCACCTGTCCGAGCTGCGGCAGGTCGCGCGTCCCGGCGAGGACCCGAGCCGGTCCGCGTTGATCTCGAGCATGGTGAACCTCGGCGGGCTGGCGTTCGGTCCGCTCGTGGGTGGACTGCTGGCTCAGTACGTTTCCTCACCGCTGGAGCGTCCGTACGAGATCTTCCTGGTGCTGCTGCTGATCAGCGCGGTGGGGATCGCGCTGGTGCCGGAGACCGTGGAGCGGTTGGAGGAACGTCCGGCGTACCGGCCGCAGCGGGTGGCGCTGCCCTCGTCCGCGCGTCCGTTGTTCTTCGCGTCCGCGATCGGCGCCTTCGCGGCCTTCGCGATCTTCGGTCTCTTCACGTCCCTGGCGCCGACGTTCCTGGCCGGCGTCCTGCATCACACGTCCCGTCTGCTCGCCGGGGTCGTCACCTTCGCCGTCTTCATCGCCGGCGCCGCGAGCCAGGCCGTCTTCGTCCGCCTCTCGCGCCCGGCTCAGCTCCGCCTCGGACTGGTCGCGATGTCCGTCGGTCTGGTGGGCGTCGCGGTCGGCGGGCTCATCCCGAACCTGTACCTCTTCGTCATCGGCGGGGTCGTCGCCGGCATCGGAGTGGGGCTGGTGTTCCGCGGCGCAGTCGCGACCGCCGCAGCGCTGGCCGACCCGTCGTCCCGCGGTGAGGTCCTGGCCGCCCTCTTCCTGATCGCGTACGCCGGACTCGCGATCCCGGTCCTCGCGATCGGCCTGGGTATCGCGCTCCTCCCCGCCGAGGTCGCGCTGCTGCTCTTCTCGGCGCTGATCCTGATCCTGGTGAACGCCGCCGTAATCCGGATGCTCGCCGCCCAGCGCAGGTGATGTGATGCGGTGGTGGACCTGGAACGCGACTACGGACTGACTGTCTCCTCGCTCGAGCCGCACCCCGGCGGCTTCGCGACCGACGGCTGGGTGGCAGACGGCCGGTGGTTCGTGAAGGTGTGGAAGGAAGGCGAGGAGCCGTCCGGGTTGTCGCAGTTGGCGGAGTTGCACGCCCTGGGGCTGCCGGTGGTGGAGCCGTTGCGCACGCTGCAGGGTGAGCTGTCCGCGAAGAACGTCGCTGTCTTTCCTTATATCGAAGGGCGTACGGCGACCTGGAGCGACTGGCGTGTGGTGGCGCGGGCGTTGCGGCAGGTGCATGAGGCGCCGGTGCGGGTGACGCTGCCGCCCGCAGACGTCAGCGAGCCGCACATCCGGACCTTGGGGCGGAACCTGCAGCACCCGTGGATCGCGGACCGCGCGGAGGTGGTGGCGGCGGCGATCGCGCGGTTGGACGACGTACGAACGCGACTCAAACCGGTGCGCGACGTCTTGTGTCACACGGATCTGCATGGTTTGAACGTCCTGATCGACGACCGCGGTGCGGTCGCGGCGATCCTCGACTGGGAGAACGCCGTGATCGGGCCCCGGGAGTACGACGTGTGGGTCGCGGCCGACGGTGATCGGCTGGCGGAGTTCCTCGACGAGTACGGCGCCGACGACCTGGACGCCGACCACCTCGAGTTCGCGCTGCTCGCCCGCGGTCTGCGGGACATGTCCGCCCGGGTGATGTCCGAGGTCGATCGACCCGGCGTCGACACCTGGGGCTTCGACCGAATCGCCCGCGTGGACAGCGATCTCGACGTGTTCCGCGCGTACTGTTCCTAGGCCGCGGCGCCTGGGCCGGGGAGGATGTCGATGTCGTCGGCGTGCATCGGTTTGCCGCAGTGCGCGCAGGCGAGGTCCACGTGGCTGATCTCTCCGCAGGCGTGGTGCCGGTAGAGGACGGGCGGTCCGGCCTGGCCGGCCAGCCATTTGTCGCCCCAGGCAACCATCACCATCAGGACGTCGAGCAACTCCCGGCCGCGGTCGGTCAGCACGTACTCGTACCGCGGCCGGTTGTCGTACGGCCGGCGCTCCAGGACGTCCCGGTCGACCAGGTGGTTCAGCCGCTCGGTGAGCACCTTGCGGGAGATCCCGAGATCCGCCTGGAGCTGCTCGAACCGGGAGAACCCGACCCAGATGTCGCGCAGGATCAACGGCGACCACGGCTCGCCGATCACGTCCAGCGTGCGCGCGATCGAGCACGCCATCTCACTGAAATCCGTTCGCTGCATGACACCAGTCTAGCTCTTGGGGTTCCCTAAAGGAACTCCAGCATGTTAGCGTTCCTTCAAGGAACCCCAAGGGAAGGTGAACACGATGAGCAAGGTGGTCTGCGCCCTCGCCGTCTCGGTCGACGGGTACATCACCGGACGCGACTCCGGTCCGGATCGGGGTCTCGGCGACGCCTCGATGCTGTTCGACTGGTACTTCGACGGCGACACCCCGAGCCAGGTGTTCGACGGCTTCAAACTGAGCGCTCCGAGCGCACGGGTCTTCGACGCGCTCGCCAGCCGGGTCGGCGCGATGGTCGCCGGGCACAAGACGTACGACGACTCGGGCCACTTCGGCGGCGGAAGCCCGCACCCGAAGGCTTCCCTGGTCGTGCTGAGCCACGGGCCGGTGGCGGAGATCAGCGAACGGCAGACGCTCGCGAACACCATCGAGGACGCGATCGCGGCGGCGCGTGAGTTGGCCGGCGGGAAGGACGTCGGGCTGATGGGTGGCGGGGTCGCGACCGCGGCGCTCCAGGCGGGGCTCGTCGACGAGCTCGTGCTGCATCAGGTGCCGATCCTGCTCGGCAGCGGCCGGCCGTTCTTCCAGGAGCTTGGCGAGCACGTCCGCCTGAACCTGATCGAGGCCGTGCCCGCGCCCGGCGTCACCCACCTCCACTACGAGATCGTCCGCTGAAGGAGCCTTGCCATGTTGAAGCCCGCCGTACGTAGCGCTGTCGAGAGCACGTCCATCGCCCACCTGGCCACCGTTCTGCCGGACGGGTCGCCGCACTCCATCCCGCTCTGGGTCAGCTCGATCGACGACAGGATCATCTTCCTGACCGGCCCGAACTCCCAGAAGGCCCGCAACCTCCGCCGCGATCCGCGGGTCGCGTTGTCGCTCGCGCCGGTCGACAACCCGTACGAGCCGGTCATCGTCCGCGGCCGCGTCGTCGAGTGGATCGACGGCGACGCCGGCTGGGACCTCGTCGACCAGATCGCCCAGAAGTACATCGGCCAGCCCTACGGCCGCGACGTGGAACGCGTCATCGGCGTAATCGAGGTGGACCACCAAACGGTCGGCGTCAGCTGAGCTGTAACGTCCGCGCGCCGCTGACGATATCCAGTGGACGCGAGTCATCTGGAACTCGCCACTTGGGGTTCTGGGGAGATTCGCGAATGCGTTCAGTGATGCGTTCCGTGACAGCTGCCTTGGTGCTGGCCGTGGTAGCCGGAGGCACCGGATCGGCGTACGCCGCGGACGGTGCGCCGACCGTCACCGTGGACAGCCCGGCCGTCGACAGTACGGTCGCGCTCGGCGACCTGCCGGTGAAGATGTCGGTCGATCTCGGCGGCGAAGCGTCCGGCCGGGTCGACGTCAGCCTCGGCTACGACGTCAAGGGATCCGCGGAGATCGCGTCCGGTACCTGCGGCAGCGGATGCCAGGTGACCGTTCCGTTGCAGGTCGGCGACTGGAACCACCCCGGTCTCGGCGCGATGATGCTGACGGCCAAGCTGACCACCGCGTCCGGCGGCCAGGCGTTCGGCGGCGGGAACCTCTACGTGACCTCGCCGTCGTCGATCTCCGACCTCCGGCACGTCCGCGACGGGCAGCTGTTCAGCGACGCCGTCGTCGACACCACCGGGACGTTCCGGGTCACTTCGCAGTACCCCCGGGACGACGTCGCCGAGCTGCGGGTGATCGACCTCGCGACCGGGACGCCCGTCCTGGCGGGATCAGCGCCGTTCGACGTGCCCCGCGGAGTCGACCACGATGCTGTGATCGAGCTCGGCTTCGCCGCGGTGCCGGACGGTCTCTACCGCGTCGAGGCCAAGGCGCGCGACGCGTCGGGCTTCTACGGTTCCGGGAAGTACACGTTCGTCCGGGTGAACCATCAGGACCCGGTGCTGTTCGACACCGGGACCGGGACGCAGGTCAGCCCGGCGTACGTCGGTGGGAATCTGAAGATCACCGGACCGCTGCTCAGTGGGAGCAAGCCGGACGTCGTGAAGCTGACCGTCGACGGGGTTGACCGGGCGGTGTCCGTGACGCCGGCGTGGAAGACGGTGAACTGGCAGGACCCGGCCACCTCGTGGCAGAACGTCCAGTTCGTCATGGGCGACCCGCAGCTCACGCTCGGTACACACCAGATCTCGTTGAGCCTGCTCGACAGTGCAGGTCGCTTGATCGGCGCGCCGGCCGCCAAGACCATCACGGTCACGGACTTCAGCGCCGCGGTGTCGGCCCCGAAGCTGGTGGTCGGACGGGCGTCGACCGTCGCGTTCAGCGCGGATCCGCCGGCCGGTAAGCAGCTCGACTCGTGCGAGGTCGGTCTGGCCGGGCCGAGTTCCATCAGTGTTGCCGTCGGCAGCTGGTGTTCGGTGCCGAACCCCCTGCCCAGTCTGCGGAAGTCCGCGACTGTGACGCCGCGGCTCGCCGGTGCGAACAAGTTCACCTTCTTCCTGCACACGACCGACGGTTACGCGCGCAACGTCGCCGTGCCCGCCACGGTGTACGCCGCGCGCCGGGCGACCGTCTCGGCGCCGGCCGTTCCGTACGGCGGCACCGGTACGGCGAAGGTCGTCGTACAGGACATGCGAAGCCTCAACGTCTGGTCCGCTGCGCCGTCGGGTGTCACCGTCTACCTGCAGCGGCAGGCCGTCGGCACTACCCGCTGGGTGACGCTCGGATCCGCGAAGACGGTGGCCGGAGGCGTCGCGTCGATACCGTTCGTCAGCGCGATCAACGGCGCGTTCCGTGCGGTCCTGGCGTCCAGCGTCCCCGGCGAAACGTTGATCACCCGCGCGATCGGAGCAGTCTCGAGCTCGGTCGTCAGTTGGCGGATCGCGCCTCGGACGGCCGTCCACGGCCGGGCGGTCGCCTACGAGGCGCTGGCGAACCCGTACGACGCCGGAGCGTACGCGATCCTCCAGGTCCGCAAGGTGGGTGCGACCAAGTGGACCTCGGCGAAGACCGTTGCGGTTCCGACCACCCGCATCGCCCGCTTCGGGTACGCGTTCCCGAGTGCCGGCACGTGGTACGTCCGCGTCTATCGCCCAGCGACCAAGCAGCACGCCGCCGGACTGTCGATGATCGTCACGGTCAAGGTCAGCTGACCCGAGAGGGCAGCTGGGAGCCGGAGCTCCCAGCTGCCCTCTAGGATTCCCGCATGGGTGTGACTGTGACGGTTGGGGAGCAGGACGCGTATCTCGCGCGGGTCGGGCGGGCCGGCATGTTGTTGCTGCCGATGATCACCGGGATCGGTGAGCAGATCCGGGAGTGGGCCGACGAGCTGGCCGGGGAAGGGATCACCGCGCTGGCGTGGGACCCGTTCAAGGGGCGCAGTACCGACAACGCCACGCGGGAAGAGCTGAGCGGGCTGCTGCGGGAGATGGACGACGATGCCGCTCTCGCCGAGCAGAGCGCGTTGCTGGACTACCTGTTCGACGACCTCGGATGCACCAAGGTCGGCGTGATCGGATGGTGTCTCGGGGGACGGTTCGCGTTCCTGCTCGGGGCGCGCGACCAGCGCGTGGCGAACGTCGTCGCCTTCCACCCGACGGTGCCGTCGAACCGGCCGCCGCATCACACGTACGACGCGATCGCCGAGGCCGCCGGGGTGACGGCGCCGGTGCTGGTGAGCTACCCGAGCGCGGATGCCGCCGTACCGAATGCGGACTTCGAGACGTTGCAGACCGTCCTGCAGGCGCGGACCACCGGCGCGACGTTCGCGCAGTACTTCCCTGGTGCGGACCATGGGTTCTCGGACAAATCGCGGCACGACAAGGATGTAAACGCGGACGCGTTCCGGCTGGCGTGGCCGCAGGCGCTCGCGTTCATGCGGTCGACGGTCGCCTGAGTTCGGCTTCCAGTTGGCGGTGGAGTTCGCCGAGGCGGCTGCGGCCGGGAGTGCCGTCGGGGTAGCGGGCGAGGATCTCGCGGACGGTGGGCGGGACGCGTTCGACCGCCCATCGAAGGACCGCGTCGGCGGCGGCCGGATCGCTGGTCGCCAGCTCCTGCGCGTACGCCGCGTACTGTGCCGCTGCGACGATGTGCTTCACCTGAGTAGCCGCCGCGAACGGATGCAGATAAGCCGACCCAGCCGCACCGACCGCCGCCCGCGCAGCTGCTTCGGCGGCTGGATCCTTCATCTCACCGGCCGCCTTCAGTGCTGCGAACGCAGTGGTTCGGAGGGTCTTCGTTCGTTTGCCTCCGGCGCCGAACTCGCGAGCTGCCTCGATCGCGTCCCGTGCCCGCCGATCGCCCGGCGCGGCCGCCTCGAACAACGACAGCGCCTGCTCAGCGCAATCGGCCGTCCACAGACTCAGCTGCCGTAACTCGTCGAGGCTCAGCGGAATCTCTTCGTGACCCATCACGCCGCCCGGCGATGCGCGGTAGGCGTCACTCCCCGGACCCGCTTGAACGCAACGCTCAATGCGAAGGCGTTCGCGTACCCGACTCGTCGGGCGATCGTCTCGACCGTGTCCCGCGTCGATCGCAGCTGATCCGCGGCGAGTGTGATCCGCCAACCGGTCAGGTAGCTCATCGGCGCCTCACCGACGATCGCGCTGAAACGCCGGGCCAGCGACGCACGCGAGATCCCGACCCGATCCGCGAGCTCGGTGACGTTCCACGGGTACGCCGGATCCTCGTGCAGTAGGCGCAACGCCGTACCCGCCACCGGATCGGTCTGCGCCTGGTACCACCCCGGCGCGTGCGAATCCGGCCGGGCGAACCACGCGCGTAGCGTGGTGATCAGCGCCAGGTCGAGCCACCGGTCCAGCACGCTCTGCTGACCGGGCGCGTCGCGCTGGATCTCGCTGGTGATCATGTCCATCACCGACCCCGCCACCTCCGCCGCCGGTACGACGAGCACCGGCGGGAGTGCCATGATGAGCCGGCGGTTGACGTCGCCCGCGACCTGGTAGGTGCCGCTAGCAACCATCACCTCGCCGGACTTGCGGGCGCCGTACGTCCGTACCCCGAGCCGGGCCGAGTAGTCGATCGGTGCCCCAGGCAACGGTTCGCAGATGCCGCCGGGGTGGATCCGCAGCTGCGGCGCGGTGGTCAGGCTGTCGCTGACGACGTACGGCTCCGGGCCGGTGACGATCGCGACGTCGCCCTGCTCCATCCGCTGCGGCTCGAGGCCGTCGCGGGCCAGCCAGCCGGACCCGCGAACGAGGATCGCGAGCGCCAGCGGCGCCTCGTCCAGGATCTCCAGCGCCCAGGGCAGATCGAGGATCGTCAGGTTGAACACCCCGTCCTGCGCGCGGGTCCCGGCCAGTAGTTCGTCGAGCACGTCCATGGGAGGAGCCTACGTCAGACTGAGCGTTCCGAACATCGAATTGCGGCGTATGGCCATGGTTTGTCTCACCGCGCTCGGGTGAACTAGAGCCATGAACCCGATTCTGATTCTCAGTGGCAAAGGCAAGACCGGCCGTCGCGTCGTCGCGCAGCTCGACGCGCGGGGCATCCCGTATCGGCTCGCGTCCCGCTCCAGCGAGCGGCGGTTCGACTGGTACGACGAGAGCACCTGGGCGGAGGCGGTCCGCGGCACGGATACGGCGTACCTCGCGCCGCCGGTCGGGCCGACCGGGCTCGCGCAGGCCGGCAAGTTCGTCGAGCAGGCCGAAGGGCTGCGGCGCGTGGTGCTGCTGTCGGGCCGTGGCGTCGGCAGCCCGGGGCGCGACTTCGCGGTGTACGACGGGCAGCTCGACCTGGAGAACGTCGTGAAGGCGAGCGGCCGGGACTGGACGATCGTGCAGCCGGCCTGGTTCGCGCAGGGCTTCAGCGAAGACTTCCTGCGGTACCACGTGCTGGCCGGTGAGATCCGGGTGTCCACCGGCACCGGTGCGGAGGCGTGGATCGACACCGACGACGTCGGCGACGTGATGACGACGGCGCTGCTCGACGAGTCGTACGTCGGCCAGACGCTCGCGATCTCCGGACCCCGCACCCTCACGATGACCGAGATCGCGGATGAGCTGACCACCGCGACCGGCCGCAAGATCTCATACGTCGACCTGGACCCTGAAGCGCACGTCGCGGAACTGATCGAGCAAGGCCTGACGCCGGAGGACGCCGACGCGGTCCGCGACCTGTTCGCCGTCATCCGCAACCACCGCTCCGAGTACGTCTCCGACGGAGTCGAGCAGATCCTGGGCCGCGCTCCCCGCGACTTCACCGACTGGGCCCGCGAAACCGCGAAGACCGGGGTCTGGGCCGGGTGAGTGCGGACGCCCAGCACTCATCAAGTGCCCTCAGCACGACCGGCTGAGCGTGCGACCGCGGCCAGAACCTCAATTGATGAGTGCTGGAGATCCGCCTCCCCGCCCACCTGAGGTGCGGGGAGGCGGATCCGGTCAGCGGTGTTGCATTTCGGTCCACTCGTCGTGGGTGAGTTCTTCGAGCTCCGACGACGGGGTCTTCGCGATGGTGGCGCTGCCTCCGCCGACGGCGCCGCCGCCGAAGACGATGTTGGCCCAGTTGTTCTGGGCGATCAGGATCGACGTGGTCTTGTCGCCGTTGATGTCGGCGGCCGTGGTGGTGTCGGTGGTGTCGCCGTCGCAGTTCCAGTCGATCGGCTGGTTCGCGGCGCCGGCCGTCGTCTTGGTCGACCCGTTCGGGCACTTCCAGCTCGTCCGGTACCCGGCGCCGAGGCTCCCGAGGCCGACCGTCTCATCCGGCCGGGCCTCGTTGATCGAGGTCGGCTGGACGCTCGAGTAGCCCCAGTACTTGGTGCCGTCGGCCTTGAGCACACCGCCGAGCTGGAACGAGTAGTTCATCACGCTCAGGTAGTTCGGCTTGTAGTTCAGGTTGTCGGTGCCGCCGTGCTTCAGGCCGATGTTGTGGCCGAGCTCGTGGATGAACGTGCCGACGTTGATGTCGTCGGTCGCGTTCCAGTTGCACTTCGGACCGACCGTGACGATGAACGTGTCGTTCGGGATGTTGAACGCCTGGCCGCTGCTGCACCCGCCGTCGTAGCTGTCACCCCAGAGCATGTAGTGGAAGACAGCCTTGCGCGCCGACGCGAAGTTGGCGGCCTTGATCGCGTTCGTCTGAGTGGCCGACGGGTTCAGATCGGCGTCGTACGCGACCTCGTTGCCCCCGCCGAGGTTGTACGTCGTACCGCGCGCGGAGCCGGCGTCGAGGTGGATCTTGATGCCCGTGCTGCCGTCGGGGTTGCTGACCGGGGCGGAGGCGAAGACCTGGACGATCCGGTCGAGGGCCGCCGTGGTGGTGAGCCGGCCGGCCATGTAGTCCATCTCGACGAACAGGTCCTTCTTCTTCGGGTTCGCGCCCATCCCGGGAAGGTCGACGTCGACGACGCCGTCACCGTTCGCGTCGTACCCGTTCGTCTCCCAGGTGTCCGGCAGCGAGTCGCCGTCGGTGTCGGTCGCGACGACTCGCTTGGCGACGGCGGTGTCGGCGTCCGGGAACGGCGCCGCCACCGCGCTCGAGGCGGCGAGCGCGGCGGCGGCCAGAGAAGTCAGTACGGCGAACAAGGCGGGGCGGGGCCTCATCAGATCTCCTTCGGGGGCGGTGGGTGATCTGAGCGCTACCGTAGGTGATTTCTCTCGAGGAGGACGGCCCAGCGGGGCCAGTGGCCCAATTGGGTCAATCGGCCGAGCGGAGCATCGTGCGGATGCCGACGGTCAGCCCGATTGCTGCGGTGACGATCGCCGCGACCCAGCCCCACAGCACCGCGCTGGACAGTACGTCGCCCGAGAACAGCGTCCGTTCCGCGTCGACGACGTACGACAGCGGGTTGAACTTCGCGGCGACCCGCATCCAGCCCGGACCGGTCTCGAGCGGCAACAGCATCCCGGACAGGATCATCAACGGGAACAGGAACGTCTGCTGCACCACCCAGAACATCCAGTCCTGCTTGCGTACGGCGATCGCCAGCGCGTAACTGAACGAGCCGAGCCCGACACCGAACACCGCCAGCAGCGCTAGCCCGATCAGCGCGCCACCGAGGTGCAGGTCGAACGCGAACGGCGTCATCACCGCGATCACGACCACCGCCTGCCCGAACAGCGGCACCATCTCCTTGAGCGCCCGGCCGATCAGCAACGAGGAGCGGGACAACGGCGTCACCAGCATCCGCTCGTGCGCGCCGGTCTGGAACTCGAACAGCAGGTTCGCGCCGGTGGTCGACGTACCGAACAGCGTGGTCATCACCAGGATCGACGGGACGAACCACTGCCACACGCCGTCGCCGAACGTGCCGCCCATCGATCCCGACAGCAGCGGGCCGAACAGGGCGAGGAACACGAGCGGCTGGATCATCCCGAACAGCAGGCTGAACGGGTCCCGCAGCACCGGCTTCAGCTCCCGCAGCATCACGATCCGGATGTCGCGGAGCAGGTTCCGGGAGGGCTGGGTCGAGGTCTGCGTCGTGGTTGCCGACAGGGTCAGGGTGGTCATCAGGCTGCCTTTCCGTTCGAGTCTTCCCGCAGGCTGCGGCCGGTGAGGTTGAGGAACACGTCGTCGAGGGTCGGGCGGTGCACCTGCGCCGCCGCGATCGGTACGCCGCAGCGCTGGGCGGCCGCGACCAGTTCGGGAAGCGCCGCCGGTCCGTCCGCGACCCGGACGCTGACCTCGTCGCCGACGGCGATCACTTCACGGGCCCCAGGCAACTGTTCGGCCAGCTCGCTCAGCCGCGCGATGTTGCCGGGAGCAACGGTCACCGCGAGCCGGTCGCCGGCCAGCCTGGCCTTCAGCCCGTCGGCGGTGTCGTCGGCGATCACCTCGCCGTGGTCCACCACGACCACGCGCTCGGCCATCGAGTCGGCCTCGTCCAGGTAGTGCGTGGTGAGCACGATCGTCATCGAGTACTGCTCGCGCATCCGCAGGATGTGGTCCCACAGGTTCGCCCGGTTCTGCGGGTCGAGGCCGGTCGACGGCTCGTCCAGGAACAGCAGCGACGGCGCGTGCACCAGACCCATCGCGACGTCGAGCCGGCGGCGCTGACCGCCCGACAGGTCCGACACCTTGCGCTGCGCCAGGTCCTTCAGCTCCAGCGCTTCGAGCAGCTCGCCGGCTCGCAGCTTCGCGGTACGGCGGTCGTGGCCGTAGATCACGCCCTGCCCGACGAGTTCGTCGCCGACCCGTTGCGAGTGGCCGGCGCCGTTGCCTTGTCCGACGTACCCGATCCGGCGCCGGACCTGGCTGGGGTGCGTGGTCACGTCGTACCCGGCGACCGTCGCGGTACCCGAGGTCGGCGTGATCAACGTGGTGAGCATGCGCAGCGTGGTCGTCTTGCCGGCGCCGTTCGGGCCGAGGACGGCGACCAGCTCGCCGGGTTCGACGTCCAGGCTGATGCCGCGGACGGCGTGCACGGTCTCGGTACGGCTCACCACGAAGTCCCGGGTGAGCGCTCGGGTGCTGATCACGATCTCTCCTTCGGTCAGGGTCTCTAGGGACGACATTTCCAGTGAAAGAGGACAGGTTCTGGCCGCTACTCATGGCAATCTGAAGTCATGTCCGAGACCTCAGCCCGCTTGCTCGCGCTGCTCTCCTTGCTGCAGGCCCGCCGCGACTGGCCGGGCCAGTTGCTGGCCGACCGCCTGGAAGTCAGCCCGCGAACCGTCCGCCGGGACGTGGACCGGCTGCGCGACCTCGGGTATCCCGTGCGTGCGACCAAAGGACCTGACGGCGGCTACCGCCTGGACGCGGGGGCGGATCTGCCGCCGCTGCTGTTCGACGACGATCAGGCGATCGCGGTCGCGGTCGCCCTGCAGACCGCGACGACCACGGTCACCGGGATCGAAGAGGGTGCGCTGCGGGCGCTCGCGACGGTCCGGCAGGTGATGCCGGCGCGGTTGCGGCAGCGGGTCGACGCCCTCCAGGTGACCACGGTCGACCGCTACGCCAACCGCCGTACGACGGTCGACTCGGACCAGTTGATCGCGATCGGTACGGCGCTCCGCGCGAACGAGGTACTGCGGTTCGACTACGCCGCGCCTCGTACAGCGGACGAGGAATGGGTGCCGCCGCGGAAGGTGGAGCCGCATCATCTGGTGACGTGGGGCGGGCGCTGGTACCTCGTCGGCTGGGACCTGGATCGCAACGACTGGCGGACGTTCCGGGTGGATCGGATGACGCCGAAGACGCCGACCGGGCCGCGGTTCACGCCGCGTGAGCTGCCGGCGCCGGACGTGGCGACGTACATCTCCAGCAAGTTCCACGGGCAGGACCGCAACCCCTGCTGTGGCGAGGCGATCCTGCAGGCGAAGGCGTCGGACATTGCGCAGTGGGCCGGCCACGGCGCCGTGGTCGAGGAGCTCACGCCGACGAGTTGCCGGCTCGCGCTCAGTGGCTGGTCGTGGACGGGTCTGGCCGCGACGTTCGGGATGTTCGAGTGCGATCTGGAGTTCGTCGGACCGCAAGAGTTGAAGGATGCGGCGACACAGTTGGCCGCGCGCTATCGGGAGGCTGCTTCGTGACCGCAGAACTGATCGTCGTGGATGCTGCCGCCTGGCTGAGGTGGCTGCACGAGAACCACCAGGAATCGGACGGTGTCTGGCTCGTGCTCGCGAAGAAGAACGTGACGACGCCGACGAGCCTGACGTACGACGAGGCGCTCGAGGAAGCCTTGTGTCATGGGTGGATCGACGGGCAGCGGCGGGGTCGTGACGAGCAGACGTTCATCCAGCGGTACACGCCGCGACGCGCGCGCAGCCTGTGGTCGCAGCGGAACGTCGGCCTGATCGCGCGGCTGGAAACCGAAGGGCGGATGCGCCCGGCCGGACGCGCCGAGGTCGAGCGCGCGAAGGCCGACGGCCGCTGGGACAAGGCGTACGGCGGTTCGAGCGCGCAGGAGGTTCCCGATGATCTGGCAGCGGCGCTGGCCGCGGAGCCGCGGGCGCAGGCGATGTTCGAGATCCTGACCAGCGCGAACCGGTTCGCCGTCGTGTTCCGGGTCAACGACGCGAAACGCCCCGAAACCCGCGCCCGCCGGATCGCGCTTTACGTCGAGCAGTTGGCCCGCGGCGAGACGATCTACCCACAGAAGCGGACCCTCTAGACCAGGTCCAGGGTCGCATCCTGACCCGCGGTGAGCGGGAAGTAAGCCAGGAAGGTGACGCCTTCTTCCTCGGTGTCGAAGCGGGCGATGCGTTCGACGGCCGGCTCGTAGAACACGTCGCCCGGGTGCAGGACCTGCGGCTCGGTGTCCTCGGACTGCTGGTAGACGGCCGATCCCGACACGATGTTGCCGAACACGGGGCCGTTGTGGACGTGGGCGCCGAGCGCGGTGTGCGGGTCGATCGTGATCCGGCGGACCTCGACGCGCTGCACCGGGAGCGCCTCCGGCAGGTGCTGATCCAGGACGACGACGCGGCTGATCGATGAGTTCATGACAGCATCGTACATACCAATAGGTACAGAACGCCTGGGAGTATCGACGTACGGCGGAGTGGGTCGCTCAGTAGACGATCGGGTTGAGCGGGGAGGAGATGGTTTCGCCGGGCTGGTTGCCGGGCATCCAGCTGGCCAGATCGAGTACCTGGTTCGCGTTCGAAGGCTCCGAGATCTCCATCGCGGCGTCGACGTAGATCACCGTCATCACCCGGCGCGGGATGTCGGTGGTGTTCGCCGGTGCGTGATGGAAGGTCCAGCCGAGGTGGTAGCTGACCTCGCCGAGCTCGAACGGCTCGGAGACCTCCGGGAAGTTCTGTTCGGCCAGCACTTCCTGCAGGACGCGCTCCGACTCGTCACTGATCGGCAGGTCCCGCCCGTACTCGAACGTATGACTGCCGGCCGCGAACGACAGCGGCCCCATCTCCATCGGGGTTTCCTGCAGCGGGACCCAGATCGTCACGCACCGATCGGTCGCGAACGGCCAGTAGTACTGGTCCGCGTGCCACGGGGTGACGCCACCGCCGGACTCCTTGTAGAGCGCCTGGTCGTGGTACAGCCGGACCGACTGCACGCCGAGCAGCTGCGCCGCGATCCGCGCGAGCCGCGGCGACGACACGAACTCCAGCACCCGCTCGCTGTCCTGCCAGAGGTTCGTCACCTGCAGGAACGCCTTGCCGTAGGTGTCGCGCTCGTCCAGCGGCTGTTCCTGGGTGTTCAGCTCGATCACCTTGTCGGTGATCTCCGGCTCGTACTCCGCGATCGTCTCCGCACTCAGCACGTTCTTCAGCTTCACGAACCCGTGCTGCTTGAAGTGCGCGATATCGGACCGGCTGAGGGCGTAGTCGGTCTCGAGCTCCGGGCGGGTCAGAGTCATGGGACCCAAGAGTTCATGAACGTTTCATCGCTGTAAAGATCAGTGATCAAATCTTTGCCCGCCGTGCACGTGCACGTGCACGGCCTACAGAACTCCTGTGTAGGTGAGTGCGAAGGTGGCGCAGGGGAAGAGGAAGAGGGTGGCGAGGGTGATGATGCCTTTGAAGGATTGGTGGGGGCCGATGAGTTTGCGGTAGGCCGCGATCAGAACCGGGACCATCACCACCTCGAGGGGCAGCATGGTGCGGGCGATGATGGTGTTGGTGGCGGCGAGGATGACCGACAGGGCGGCTGCTGCGATCCAGGCGGTGTACCCGATCAGGTACGTCGTGCGCGGGCCGAAGCGGACTGCGATGGTCTGGTAGCCGGCGGCGCGGTCGGATTCGAGGTCGGCGAGGGTGGTGGGAAGGTAGAGGCCGATCGCGGCGAGAGTTCCCTGCAGACCCATCAGCCACGGGAAGTCGCTGAGGTCCGGGTTGATCGCGGCCCAGCCGGCCAGCGGCCCGAAGGCCCCCAGGGCGAGGGCGTTGACCGCGACGTCGAAGCCGGCGCGTGTCTTCAATCGCACCGGCGGGACCGAGTATGCGTATCCGAGCAGTACGGCGAGCAGAACGCCCAGCGCGAACACGATCCCGACATGCAGACTCAGCCCGACCGCCGCCACGGCCGCCGCGAAGGCCAGTCGCTTCGCCGCTCGCAGCGTGATCCGTCCGTCGAGCAGCGGCGACTTCGCCTTCCGCGGGTTGAGCCGATCGCTCGGCAGGTCGTACGCGTCGTTGACCGCGAGCACCGCCAGCCAGACCAGCGGCCCCATCACGACCGCCCCGACGATCAGCCGCGGCCACTCGTCGACGGGCGGGATCAGCCGATGCGTCGCGAGCAGAATCCCCGTGTAGTAAGGCACGATCGACACCACCCAGAACGCCGGGCGACCGACCGCGATCACGTCACGCACCCGCGGTCCCCGTACCTGCACGTCCGTGCTCACATCACCACTGTGCTCCCGGACAGGCTCCCGCGTCCTCCCTCCACCGAGTGAACCTCCTCACCCGCCCGGCTGGATGTGAGCCACGGAACCCTTCTCCAGTGCGACCCACACCGAGCCGTCGGCGTGGTCGAGGCCGTGCGGCTCGGCGCCCTCACCGAAGGCCACCTGGTCAGTGATGTTGCCCTTGGCATCGACATGGACCAGCTCGGCCGCCGCCCACAGAGTCAGCCAGCAACCACCGTCAGCTGTCGCCGCGGCGGCATGAGGCTTCGAGTCGGCCGGCAGGGTGAACTCCTCGATCGACCCATCGAGGCCGACCCGGCCCGCCTGGCTCGCGAGGAGTTCGGTGAACCAGACGCCGTCCGGTCCCGCGCTGATACCGACCGGACCCGCGGCGGGCGTCGGCAGGGGATAGGTCGTGACCTCGCCGCCGGTGGTCATCCGGCCGATCGCGTTGGCCTGGTTGAGCGTGAACCACAGATCGCCTGCCGACGTCGTGATCATCCCCGGGTACGCGCCCGCCGTGCCGATCGGGTACGTCGACACCTCGCCGTCCACCGTGATTCGCCCGATCGCGTCGATGCTCATCAACGTGCACCACAAGGCGCCGTCGGGTCCGACGCACAGTCCGTACGGCGCGCCCGCGAGCTCGATCGCCGACACCCTTCCGTCGTACCCGATCCGTCCGATCCGGTCGTCGCCGTTGCGCGTGAACCAGACGGCGTCGTCGGGACCGTCGACGATCACGCTCGGGCGGGACCCGGGTGCGTCGAGGTCGAACACGCGGCCCGAGACGGTCGCGACGCGCCCGGTGTGGACGAGCGTCGTCCACACCTCGCCGCCCGCCGCGACCACGCCGTACGGCGCGCCATCAACTGTGAATTCACTGACTGACATAGGCGTTCTCCTCGAGATCGATGACGGCACTGATGCCGCGACTCCGTCGCGGCGGGTCATGGGCTGTAACTCCCGGCCTTCCCTCGTCGCTCCAGTCGCTTCGCTCCCTCCGCTCCTCAGTCCAGGCCGGGAGGCCCATGACCGGCCCGCGCCAGCGGGAAGCGAAGCGGCGGTCGTGGCTGACCACGATGAGTGCGCCGGCGTACCGGTCCAGCGCCGCCTCCAGTTCCTCCACCAGCACCAGGGACAAGTGGTTGGTCGGTTCGTCCAGCAGCAGTACGTCGTACGGCGTGGTCAGCACTCGTGCCAACGCGAGCCGTCGGCGTTGCCCGGTCGACAACTCACCGACCCGGGTCTGCAACTGGTCCTGACGGAACAGCCCCAGCGCCGCCGCGCCCGGATGGCGTGCGAGCGCCGCGCGGAGCGTTTCGTCAGGTCGCGCCTCGGTCACCTCCTGCCGCAGGTAGCCGATCCGTCCGTGGCGATCGACGTACCCGGAGTCCGGCGAGAGCGCACCGGCGAGGACGTCGAGAAAGGTCGACTTGCCGACGCCGTTCGGTCCGGTGATCAGGACACGACCACCAGCGGGTACGTCGAGCGACGTCGGCGGCAGCCGGTCCGCGACCGCGACGCCGACCGCCTCCAGTCCGGCCGAAGCGCCGGTCGTGCGGATCGACGCCTTGAACCGGAGCGGTTTCGCCGGCACCGGTGGCGGGTCTTCCTCCAGGCGGCGCAGGCGTTCCTTGGCGTTGCGGATCTTGCTCCGCTCCGCCTCGTTGACGCGACCGGTCGCCCGGTCGTAGGCGGGCTTGTTGTTGTCCTTCATCGGTCGCCCGTACGCGACCCGATCGGCGGTGGTCCGGACGAGTACGCGCATCTCCGCGACCTCGTCCTCCCACTGCTGCCGGGCCTGTTCGAGTCGCGCCCGCTCGGCTGCCTTCTCCTGCAGGTAGCCCTGGAAACCGTTGCCGTACCGCGTGACCCGGTGCGTGTCGCCGTCGACCTCGAACAGGGTCGAGGCGACCCGCTCCAGGAATGCGCGATCGTGCGAGACGACAACCGTCGTACCGCGCCGGGATCGCAGGTGGTCCTCCAGCCAGGTGGCCGCCGACACATCCAGGTGGTTCGTCGGCTCGTCGAGCAACAGGATCTCCGGCGACGACGCGAGTACGGCGGCCAGATGCAAGCGCGCCAACTCGCCGCCGGACAGCTCCGACAACCGGCGATCACCGGGCAACGTGGAGAGCCCGAGACCGTACGTCGCGCGGGCGAACCGCGCGTCCGCGTCGTACCCCTCGCGGATCTCGAAGACGGTCTGGAGTTCGCCGTACTCGCCCAGGACGTCGTCCCGTCCCTCGGCGAGCATGGCCTCCAACGAACGCATCCGCGCCTCGATCCGGCGCAGGTCGGCGAGCGCGTGATCGGCCAGCGCCTGAACGTCGAGGTCGAGCGGCAGCGGGTTGTCCTGCGCCAGGAAGCCGACGCTCCCGGCGGCCTGAGCCGTGCCGTCCGTGGCCGGCTCGAGACCGGCCAGGATTCGCAGCAGCGTCGACTTGCCGGAGCCGTTCTCGCCGATCAGGCCGCTGACCTGCCCGGGCGGGAAGGCGCAGGTGACCTGGTCGAGCACCAGGCGGTGGTCGTAGGACTTGGTGACGTCGTGCAGGGACAGCTGTGCAGACATGAGGAATCTCCTGACCTCTCGCGGGTTCGTGGTTGGCGAACGGCGGGTCAGAAGATCACTGGTTACTCCCTAAATGCGACGAACGTTGCGTTAAGATGATGCCATGATCGCCGAGGTTCACGCAAGCAGGCCGGGAGGACGGACGGCCCGGGTGCGCGCGGACGTGCTCGCGGCGGTGGAGTCCGAGCTCGCCGAGCACGGGTACGACGGGCTCACGATCGACGCGGTCGCGGCGCGCTCCGGCGTACATCGGACGACGCTCTACCGGCGCTGGAAGACCGTGCCGGGCCTGCTGGTCGACCTGCTCGAGGCCGGTGCCGACGACGCGTGGGGGCCGGCCGACACCGGCTCGCTCGAAGGTGATCTGGTCGCCGTCAACCGGGAGATCCACGCCGCGCTGACCGCCCGGCCGTCCATCACCCAGGCGGTGATCGCGGCCTCTTTCCGTACGACGGCTGCCGCCGACGCACTCACCCGCTTCTGGGAGGACCGGTACGAGCGCACCGCGCTGGTCGTCTGCCGAGCTGTCGCGCGCGGCGAAATCCCTGGCGGCACCGATCCCCATCAACTCCTGCTCACCGCGACCGCGCCGCTCTATCACCAGATGGTCCTGCTGAGGCAGCCGATGTCCCGCGACCAGGCCGATCAGCACGCGCGGATCGCCGCGGCGTCGGTCCGCTAATTGCTTTGCGGCCCTGATCCGCCCCACCGTACGGTGACAGCCCCGGCCGATTGGGAGATCCGATGAGCATCAACCTGCATGCACTGTCCGTCGACGCCAAGGATCCCGCCGGGCTGGCGCGGTACTGGGCCGGACTGCTCGGGTGGGAGCAGGCAGGGGCGACCGAACTGCTCCCCGACGCCAAGACGCCGTTCCGGCTGCGGTTCCTGCAGAGCGACGTCGAGCGGGATCGTCCCTGCTACATCCACTTCCACCTGACCAGTGAGACGCCCGAGCACCAGCAGGAAACGGTGACGCGGGCGGTCGAGCTGGGCGGCCGGCACATCGACATCGGCCAGAAGCCGGAGGAAGGACATATCGTCCTCGCGGATCCGGAAGGCTACGAGTTCTGTGTGATCGAGGCGGGAAACAAGTTCCTCGCGGACACCGCCTTCTTCGGCGAGGTGGCCTCGGACGGCACGCGGGAGGTCGGGCTCTTCTGGAGCGCCGCACTCGACTACCCGCTGGTCTGGGACGAGAACGGGGAGACCGCGATCCAGGCGCCCTCCGGCGGACCGAAGATCGCCTGGGGCGGACCGCCCGTGGACCCGAAGCCGGCGAAGAACCGGATGCACCTCGACCTGGTCGTCCCCGCCGGCGGTGACGTCGACGCCGAGGTCGAGCGGCTGATCGGGCTCGGCGCGACCCGGCTGGAGAGCGGTCAGGAAGGCGCGGACGCGATCCCGATGGCCGACCCGGACGGCAACCAGTTCTGCATCCTGACCACTGCACGGGCCTGACGGTCCTCTCAGACTAGGGTCGTCCTCGACTGTCTAGGTTGAGGAGACGTTGGTGACTGGTCGGTTGGCGAACGAGGTTGTGCTGGTGACGGGTGCCGCCCGGGGGATCGGGCGGGCCGTCGCGGTCAAGGCGGCGGAGGAGGGCGCGGCGGTCGCGCTCGTCGACATCCTGACCGACGAACTGACCGCGACGACCGCGGAACTGGCCGGGACCGGCGCGACGGTGGCCGCGGCCGTCGGCGACATCACCGACGAGGTGTCGGTCCGCCAGGCCGTCGGCAAGCTGACCGACGACCTCGGCCGGCAGATCACCGTGCTGGTGAACAACGCCGGCAAGAACTCGTACGCCGATCCGGCGAAGATGTCCGTGTCCGAGTGGGACGACGTGTTCGACGTCGACCTGAAGGGCGCGTTCCTGATGTCCCGCCAGGTGCTGCAGCCGATGATCGACGCCCGGCACGGCGCGATCGTCAACATCGCCTCGATCCACTCGAAGCTGACCACGGCCGGCATGTTCCCGTACGCCGCCGCGAAGTCGGGACTGGTCGGCATGACCCGTTCGCTCGCCCTGGACGTCGCGCAGTACGACGTCCGGGTGAACGCGGTCAGCCCCGGCTACATCTCCACCGACCTGCTCGAGGAGTTCTTCGACACCATCCCCGGCGAACGCGAGAAGGCGCTCGGCGTCCACCCGCTCGGCCGGATCGGGACGCCGGAGAACGTCGCCGAGGTGGTCTGCTTCCTCGCGTCCCCGGCGGCCGCCTTCGTCACCGGCGCCAACTGGGCCGTCGACGGCGGCCTCGGCGTCCGCTACGCCTAGCGCTGGTCTAGCCGGGCATGCCCGGGTTGTAAGCGCAGGCAGCGGTCAGGTCGTCCGCGGCCGGCTTGGGCGTGGTCTTCGGCTGGGTCGCGGTGGACGGCCGGGGTGAGCTGACCTTGCGGGGGACCGGCGTCGTCCGCGCGGCCGGGTTCAGCGCCTTGGCCACGATCTCGCGCATCCCGGCGTAGTTCGGGTTCCGGCCGGTCGGGAAGTTCTTCTTCTTGTCGAGGTCGACGTTGGTGATCTTCGCCGTCTTCACCCGCGCTCCGAGTGTCGCGAACGCGCCCAGCTGGTTCCGCGGGATGTCGGTGCGGATCAGTTTCTCGCCGGCCTTCGCGATCGCGTCGTAGTTGGTCAGCACGTTCTGCGGGGTGGCACGTTCGACGATCGCCTTGATCGTGCAGCGCTGCCGGGCCTGGCGGGCGAGGTCCGCGGTCGGGACCTTGTACCGGCCGCGCGCGAACCACAGCGCGTCGGTGCCGTTCAGCTGCCGGTTCGGTCCGGGCTCGAGGTACCGGCTCGGCGGGATCTTCTTGTCGTCGTTGCCGCCGACCGGGACCGGGTAGTTGATGTTCACCGTGATCCCGCCGAGCGCCTCGACCAGCTGCGCGAACCCGGCCAGGTTGATCTGCACGTAGTAGTGGATCTGCAGCCCCAGCGCCTCGCCGACCGACACCTTGAGGATGTCCGCGCCCTCGTTGTCCGACGGGCCGACACAGCCCGGACACAGCTTCGGGATGTTGCGGTACATCGCGTCCAGGTAGAACTCCGGTTGCTCCTCGTCGCCGTTCGGATCCCAGAACCCGGTCGGAAACTTCTTGTGCAGCGCCGAGTTCTCCGGGAACGGCATCCGCATGAAGTTCCGGGTCAGCGAGATCAGCGAGGTGTTGCCGGTCTTGGTGTCGATACTCGCGACCATCACGGTGTCGGTCCGGGTCCCGCCGCGGCCCTCGCCGTCGTCCGCGCCGAGCAGCAGGATGTTCAGCCGCGGCAACTGCTGCCAGATGTCCTTCTTCGCGCTGATCGTCGGCCGCGTCTGGCTCTTCGTCTCGTCGCCCCCGAAGACCTTCGTCACCAGGTTCCGCTGGGCCATCAACGTCTGCGCGCCGGTCGCCGTACTCACCGTCATCGCGAAGCAGATCACGCCGATCACCAGCGCCCCGAGCATCCGGGATCCGGGGCCGACGGTCAGCGGCCGGAGCATCTTGTACGACGTGACCAGGACGACGATCCACACGAGTCCGATCACGGCCAGGCCGATGATCATCCAGTTCAGCACCGTCGGATTCAGCGCCCACGAGATCACCTCATCCCGTTTGCGCAGCCCGACGTACGCCGCGCCGCCGTACAGCGCGAGGCTCAGCACGATCAGCGTCGAACCGAGTTTGATCCGGCGCGCGACGAGGTACGCCGTACCGGGCAGCAGCACGCCCAGGACCGCGATCGCGAGTGCCGCCAAGGCGGACCGTCGACGGGGACTCGGCCGACGTGCCCGGGTGCCGCGCGTCGCTCTGCTCGGGGCCATGACTCCTACGATTCACTGACGCGGCAAAAAGTTGGCATGATCGACCAAGTGACCGACATTCAGGTACGACGAGCGGGAGCCGCTGACGCGGAGTCGCTGGTCCGCTTGCGGGGATTGATGATCTCGTCGATGGGCACCGATATCGGCGGACCGGACGCCCCGTGGCGGGCGACCGCGCTCAAGTGGTTCACCGAGCAGCTGGCCTCGCCGGACACGTTCGCGGCGTACGTCGTCGACGACCCGCGCGCCGGCGTGGTCGCGGGCGCGACCGGCAACGTGTACGCGCACCCGCCGGGCCCGAACGACCTGACCACCGTCCGCGGTCACCTGTACAACGTCAGCACCGAACCGGACTTCCGGCGGCGTGGTCTGGCGCGGGCGTGCGTGGGCGCGCTGATGGAGTGGTTCCGGGACGAGACCGGCGTCGGCCAGGTCGAGCTGCACGCGACCGCCGACGGCATCGACCTCTACCGCAGCCTCGGCTTCACCGAGGCGAAGTACCCGACCCTGCGCTTCCGGACCACCAGGGCGTAGGACGGAGGAGGGTTTCGGGGCACAGTGGCAGGAACGAGTGAGAACGCGCCCGCCCGGGGCGCTGTGAGGAGCTCACCGAATGCGCCGCTGGATCGTTGTCGTCGCGATCGCCGTCGTGGTCGCGGGCGGAGTGCTGCTGCCTGCCGGCCCGAACGGGCACCCGGGGCGTCGCGTCGTACCTGCTTCGATGCAGTCGGATCAGCCTGTGGGATCGCCGGCACGATCTGTGGTCCCGCCGCGGCCTCCGGAGGCGATCTCCTACCCGGTCGCGGGGACGCGAGCGTACGCCGTACTGCCCGGGGATCCCGCGGTGATCGGCTGATGCGGTTCCAGATCGCGATCGAGGGCGGGATCACCGGGATCGATCGCGCCGGGTTCGCGCGATTCGTGCGGGCGACGTACGGCGGGGCGCAGGGATGGGCGTCCCGCGGGCTGTGGCGGTTCCAGCAGGTCGGGCCGGGGACGAGCCCCGATTTCACCTTGATGCTGGTCACACCCGCGACGCGGGACCTGCTCTGCGGCGCGGGGCCGGACCGGTACACGAGCTGCCGGATGGGGAACCGGGTCGTGCTGAACGTCGCGCGCTGGGTGCACGGCGTACGGAACTACGCCGCGCCGCTGACGACGTACCGGCAGTACATGGTCAACCACGAGACCGGGCACCGGCTCGGCCGCGGCCACGAGCTGTGCCCGGGACCCGGCCAACCGGCGCCGGTCATGCAGCAACAGACCCTCGGCCTGCACGGCTGCACCGCGTACGCGTGGCCGTATCTGAACGGCACCCGCTACAGCGGCCGCCTAGGTCAGTACGACGACCCGATCCCTCACTCCTGAATGATCGACAGCACGTTCCCCGCCGGATCCTTGAACCAGGCAATCAACGGACCCGGTCCACGGTTGATCCCGAGCTCGTCCTGCTCGTCGACGTACCGCTCGAACGTGATGCCCTGCGCGGTCAGCTCCCGCACCGTCGCCTCGATCTCGTCGACCGGGAAGTTGAGCACGGTGTACTCCGCCGGCACGTGATTGTCCTTCGGATAGACGAGAACCGTGTTCCCACCGCCCGTCCGCAGGTGCAACAACCCGTTCTCCTCGTGGACGTCGATCCCCAGCGTCGCGCCGTAGAACTCCTTCGCCCGCGCCAGGTCATCCACCGAGAATCCACTGAACGCCTTGCTGTCCTTCAACATCTGATGCCTCCCGATTGACTCGACACCTGCTACGTCGAGACCGCCGGACCGTTTTCGACACGCCTCGGGTCAGTTGTGCAGGACCTGCGGGAGGGTCGGGTTCACGGCGGCGGCCACCGAGGCGGACTCGAGGCCGTCGGCGACGGTGTGCAGGAGGCGGACCAGGTGGGCCGCGTCGGTCGGGCCGAGGATGCCGGTGACGACGTCCAGGACCCGGACGGTGAGCCCGTCGAGCTGGGAGAGGCGGGCCTGACCCATCGACGTGACGATCAGCTCCGGCGTGGTCCGGACCATCCCGAGCGCTTCCAGGTCGGCGATCGCCAGCTCCGCCTCGCCGGGCGTGATACCGACCTGCTTCGCGACGTCGTGCGCCGAGGTGCGGCCGTTCGCGACAGCGCTCAGCACCAGTGCGGCCGGCATCTTGATCCCGATCGCTTCCTGCAGACCGAGGATCAGCGGATGGGCGTGACCACGTACGCGTTCCACCGCGTCGAGCAGCCGGAGCGCGTCGCCGACGTCACTGATCAGGTGCTCGGTCTGGACAGCCGCGATCCCCGTCGGACCGGGCCGCACGGGAGACGGTACGACGCCGCCGATGACCCGCTCGGGCACCACGAGGGCGTTCGCCACGACCGGCTCGTCCTTGGATCCCCTCTCCGTGGATCCGTTGCTCAGCGGCCTGACACCAGCGTCTTCGATGGTCACGTCTCCCAGCGTACGGAGCCGTTCTGACAGCTTCGGCGTGTCTATCCTGAGGAATCCCTGTGAATCTCATGACATCGGTGACTTACGCTCCGCCCATGCAGAAACGAGTTCTGGTGATCGGTGGCGGTGGAGGCGGGATCGGCCGGGCGACGACCGACGCCTTCGGCAACGAAGGGGCCGCGGTGATGGTCGCGGACCTCGATCCACAGCGTGCGGCCGAAGCCGCCGACGCGGTCCGGGCATCCGGCGGTACGGCGTACCCGATCGCCGGTGACGTCCGCTCGGCGAGCGGGATCGAGGCGATGGTCGCGGGCGCGGTCGAGCAGCTCGGCGGACTCGACGTACTCGTCACCGTCGTCGGCGGGCAGGTCGCGTTCGTGCCCGCGGTGAAGCTGCACGAGATGGCCGACGAGGACTGGGACACGATCTACGAGGTCAACCTCCGGTACGTCGTCCGCGCGGTCCGGGCCGCGCTCCGCGTCTTCCTCGACCAGGGCACCGGCGGCGCGATCGTCAGCGTCGGATCCGTCACCGGGTTCATGGCCGCGCCCGAACAGGCGGCGTACGGCGTGATGAAGGCCGGACTGCTCAGCCTGGCGCGGACGGTCGCCGCCGAGTACGCGCGGGACGGGATCCGGATGAACGTCGCCGCGGCCGGCGCGATCGCGACCGCCGTCGCCAACGCGAATGTCGACGCCGAGGTCGTCGAGGAGATCCCGGCCGGCCGGTTCGGACGTTCCGAGGAAGTGGCCCGGGCGGTCGTCTACCTGGCCTCCGACGCGGCGTCGTACATCACCGGACAGCAGCTCGTGCTGGACGGCGGCGTCTCCGTCCGCGGCCCGTTCGGGTAATCGAACACAGTGGCGAAAGAATTGGGTCCTGGCGGGTCCGAAAAAGTTTTGCCGGTCGGCCAGAAATTCCGGATCCGGGCGTGACCTCGGCTCTGCGTCCTCCGTTGGAAGTGACGTGACGGTGAACACAACACGGCGCACCGGCACCGCGCTCGCCCGCGTTTTCCAGGCCGTCCACCCTCGAAGTATCAGCCAGGAGGACCAGTGACAACCGCCACCGCCACCCAGACCATTTCGCGTCGTCGCGTGCGTGTCTGGTTCGGTGAGCACGTGATCGCCGACTACAACGCCGAGCCGGCGTTGGCCGAGCGGTACGCAGACGCCATGAGCCGTCGGTTCGCCGGACTTCGGGTCACCAACGACCCGATGCCCGCCGTCGACAAGCTCCCCGACCCCCTGCCCGGCGAGCGCATGTGGGACGTAGCGCCCCGCTGAGAAACCTCCGGTCCCTTTCGCGTTCCGTAACTCACCAGACAACCCACGCGGAACGTCGCCAGGTCGAGTCGCCTCACCTCGACCAACCGAAGGAACCGGTGCAGTGCTCTTCCAAGAGCACGCGGCGGCAAGCGAGCGCGGGCGTTCTGCCCCTCGCTTGCCGCCATTTCTCCCCTGTAATGCGCCTGATGAAAACAATCCACGTTCGCACCGGATCCCCCAGCTCCGGTGCGAACGTTTTTCACTTCTGCGCGTAGTACTCCGGTTTCATCTGGATGAGCTGGACGTAATTACCGTCCGGGTCGATCAGCGTCGCGAACCAGCCGATCCCACGGTCCTCCGGGTGCACCAGCCAGTCGACGTCGAGCGTCCGCAGGTGCGCGGCCGCCGCCTGGATGTCGTCGACGGCGAAGTTCACGATGTGCCGCCCCGGTTCGGCGTTCTTGGCCGCGACGTCGTCGCGCTGCTCGATCACCAGACCGAACCCGCCGAGGTCGAGGTTCCCGTACCCGTCGACCTCCGCCCGGAACCCGTCCCGGTACCACGCCTTCAACCGCTCCGCGTCCGTACTGCCGAGCAACATGCTGTTGAGAATCACGATCTGTCCTTCCGCCTGACTCTGACCTCGGTACGTCGGAGCGGCCTGTCGGCTCTCGACATGACCTGCCCGGCTCGGATGATGAACAGATGAAGTTCACCGCCGAACTGCTGGCCACCGGCAAGAACACCGCCGGCTTCGAGGTGCCCGACACGGTCGTGGAGTCACTCGGTGGCGGCGGCCGTCCGAAGGTCAGCGTCACGGTCAACGGGTACACGTTCCGTACGTCGATCGCGCGGATGGGCGGCCGGTACCTGCTCGGATTCAGCGCGGACCGCCGTACCGAGGCCGGGGTGACGCCCGGCGAGGTACTCGAGGTCGACGTCGAACTCGACACCGCTCCCCGCGAACTCGAGATCCCCGAACCGCTCGCCACCGCCCTCGCTGCGGACCCGGACGCGAAGGCGTTCTGGGACACCCTCAGCTACAGCAACCGCCAGTGGCACACGCTCCAAGTAACGTCCGCCAAAACCGAGGCCACTCGCACCCGCCGCATCGAAAAGTCGATCACCGCCCTCCGCGAGGGCCGCGCCCGCTGACCCGCTGACCTCAGCAGTACGAGCGGCAGCCGCGGTCCGCGCCGTACGCACGGTGGCTCGCGGCGACCAACGCGACGGGTGACAACTGCCCGCCCTCATGCCAGCTGTTCAAGAACCGCTGCGGCGCAACCGCCCCACGCCGAACCCACCACATGTTCGGCCCCGTAGGCCAACTGATGCCGAAGTGCAGATGGGGCGGCGTCCCGCGAGCACTCCCCGTCTTCCCCGTCCGCCCCAGCGCCTGCCCCGCCCGCACGACCACGCCCGGCGCGATCCCCGGCTGAATCGCCGACAGATGCGACCCGTAATACCGAACCCCATCCACCCCCACCACCGAAACCGACAACCCACCCCGATCAGCCCCACGATTACTCCCCGGCTCCCACGAGTCCACCCGAGTCACCTCGTCAACCCGCCCATCAACCGGCGCCACAAACAAACACCCAACCCGCGCAAAGACATCCGACGCCGGATAATCATGATGACTCTGCGAAGCATCCGCCCGGCAACCACCTACGGGGAATACGTACCGCGGTGATGGGTGCGAAGGCACTGGGTTGGAAGGCCGTGTCGTTGGCGCAGGTTTGCTCGGGTGTGGCGGAGTGCTTGGTTGCGTCTGCGCGACCGGCGGTGTCGTTGTGCTCGTTGTCGCTGGTGCGGTGGACGGCTGCGGTAGGCGTGCAGGCTGTGGTGTTGATGCGGTTGATGTCGGGTCGGCGGTGGGTGCACTGCGGTTGAAGACGCCGGCTGCAGAGAGCGCGAACAAGCCACCGCCGGTGGCGACCACCAGCGCTGCGAGAAAGACCGCCCAGAGGCGCCGCGTCACGGATACCAGAACGCGTTGACTGCTGCAGACGAGTACACGGTTTCACACGGTATCCCGTTCCTGTCCGCATCCATCCGATCCGGCATCCCGTAGTACCACCAGTACCGAACGGCCTCGGAGTACGACGCACCGCGCGCGACGAGGTCCCGGCAGTACAACCCCGCCGACCAGAACACGACACCGCTGATCTCGCGCCCGTTCCAGTACGCCGCGACATCGCCCCGGGGATACACGGTCTCGCACGGAATTCCGTTGCGGTCGGCATCCATCTGGTTCGGCTGCCCGTGCAACCGCCAGTAGTCGATCGCCGCGACGTAGCTGTATCCCTTGGCGTTCAGGTCACGACAGAACAATCCGGCCGGCAACGACCGAACGTCCCCGATCGCCGGCGCGGCGCTCGACGTCTTCTTGACCGGCGGCGGCGCGGTGGTCTTCGGCACTGTCGGCGCAGGTGCGGACACGGCAGGCGCCTGAGCCGCTGCGGCCGGCGTCGACGGCGGTGTGCTCGCAGCCCGGGTCGACGGGTCGTTCCGTGTCATCAGAACGACGATCCAGGCCAGCAGGACCAGGATGACGCCGACGGCGACTCCCCCGAGCGCCGCCAAGGTCGCGTTCCCGCGATCGTTCCGCCGGTGACAATGCGTGCGTGTATACGGTTCTCCATTCATGATTCCCCCCGCCAGCCATTGAAGCCTCGTCACTCTCCGCTGTCCATGGCTTGGGCCCGGGTTCTGTTCATTCGGTGCACATCTCTTGGTCATGGGGGGACGGGATGATCTCGGCGGATTCGTCGGGAGAGGACTGTCGATGGGGCACTCGCACTCGCATGGGCATGGGCATGGGCACGGGCACTCGCATGGGGCTGGGGATGGGCATCATCATCCGAACAGCGAGTTGGATCTGGGGACGCTCGCGGCGTTGGACGAGTCGGTGCCGGACAGTGATCTGTCGCCGGCGGAGGTTTCGCGACGGGGGTTGTTGCGGTCGGCGGGGATTCTCGGGGGTACGGCTGCGCTGGCTGTGACCGGGGCTCAGTTCGCGGCGGCGACGGCGCCCAGGGACGGGTGGATCTTCCAGCACGGGAACCGGCCGAACGTGTGGCTGGCGGGTGATCACCACATTCACACGCAGTTGAGTTCCGACGGCCTGTATCGCGTCATCGACCAGGCTCGCCACGCCACGGCGTACGGGCTGGACTGGCTGGTCATCACGGATCACGGCGGCGCGACGCACGCGCGGATCGGGGTCGACCTGGTCAACCCGCAGATCAAGGCGGCGCGCGCCGAGCTGCGCGACACGCTGATCTTTCAGGGGCTGGAGTGGAACATCCCGGCCGCCGAGCACGGGACGGTGTTCGTCGCGCCGGGCAGTCGAGAGGTCGAGGTCCTGAAGCAGTTCGAGAACGGGTACGACGGCAGCGTGAAGAACGCGGGCGCGAACTCGCCGGCCAACGAGGCGCTCGCGGTGTCCGGTATCCAGTGGCTCGGGCAGCAGGTCGACAAGCGCCGGGTCGCGGACGCCCTGTTCCTCGCCAACCACCCGGCGCGCAACGGCATCGACAGCCCGCACGAGATCCGCAACTGGCGCGACGCCGACCCGCGGATCGCGATCGGTTTCGAGGGTGCGCCCGGGCATCAGGCCGGCGGCCTCCCGAAGGGCATCGGCGCGGGCAGCGCCCGCGGTATCTACGGCAACGCACCGAACCCGAACTCGTTCCCCGGCTACCCGGCCGAGAGCTACCGCACCTGGGGCGGGTTCGACTGGATGACCGCGACCGTCGGCGGCCTGTGGGACAGCCTGCTCGCCGAGGGCAAGCCGTGGTGGATCACCGCGAACTCCGACTCGCACGTGAACTGGAACGAGACGTCCCGCCGCCCGGACGGTTCCACCCAGGAGCAGTTCGACCGCGACGGCCGCTACATGGACCCGGTGTACGGCAACACCGTCAACTCCACCGCGAGCGACTTCTGGCCGGGCTTCTACAGCCGCACCCACGTCGGCGCCGACCGCCGCGACTACCTCGCGGTGATGGAGGGCCTGCGCCACGGCCGCGTCTGGGTCGACCACGGCGCGCTGGTGAAGGGTGTCGAGGTCGAGGTCCGCGAGGTCGGCAAACGGTACGGCGAACCGCTCGGCGGCGCGCTGATCGTGCACAAGGGCCGGCCGATCGAACTCGTCGTACGGATCACGACGCAGACCGTCCCGAACTGGGCGAACTTCGTCCCGGCGCTCAACCGGGTCGACGTGATCCGCGGCTCGGTCACCGGGCCGGTCGGCGACAAGGACACGATGACCGCGCCGAACACCAGGGTCGTCAAGCAGTGGGACACCGCGGGCAAGCGCGGCACGTTCGAGCTGGTGTATCCGCTCGGTCGCGCCGAGGAAGCGCAGTACGTGCGGGTCCGCGGCACCGACGGGAACCGGAGCCAGCCCGGGTACCTCGGCGCGGCGGTCGACCCGGCCGGCCCGAAGCTCGACGTGGTCGGCGACGCGGATCCGTGGGTCGACCTGTGGTTCTACACCAACCCGATCTGGGTGCTGCCGAAGTGATCGTCGCGGTCGACGCCGACAGCTTGGACACGGCCGCGGCGGATCATCTGGTGTACGACCTGGTCGCTGCTGTCGACCAGCCGGTCGTCGCCCTCACCCACATGGTGTCGGGCGACGACCGTCCGCATGTCGCGGTGTCACTCACGAGTACGGCGGACCTCGCCGAGCCGATCCGCGCGATGGTTGCCGACCGCAACGTCGGGCTGGCCGTCACGCGCCCCGGTGCGTCCGAACCGGAGCTGGCCGGACCGAGCCGCCTGGTCCGCGGCGCGTACGTCGCTGCGGTCGAGGCGGCCCTCGGTACGGCGGGACGCGTGGTCCGCTGGCCCGGTCACGAGCAGGCGCACGGCGTACTGCCCGCCGCGGAACTCCGCGTCCGCTGCGGTATCGACCACCTGGAAGCGATCGGCGGCGTCCCGATCGCGGACGACACCTTGATCGACACCCTCGACTTCCTCCGCCCCCTCCGCCGCGACGGCCGCCTGATCCTCCAGGTCCAACCGTCCGCCGGCGCCCTCCTCATCCCCTTCGAACTCCAGCACCAACAGAACTGCTGCGCCGATCACTGACCGCCAGGCCATCACAACTGCGCTTTCGGTGCTACGGCACGCTCAGCGTGCTGATCGGGTACCGATTGTGATGGCGTGGCGGTCGCCTACTCCCAAGCAGACGAGTCGCGGAGGACATCAGGTAGTTCGCCGACCACTCCCAGGCGTTGGGTGCAGCGGGTCAGGGAGACGTAGAGGTCGCGGAGGCCGCGGGGGGATTCGATGACGATGCCGTCGGGGTCGACGACCAGGACGGAGTCGAACTCGAGGCCCTTGGCTTCGCGGGCGGTGAGGACGGTGACGCCGGTGAGTCCGTCGACGGCTTCCTGGATCAGTTCGAGCCGGCTGCGGGACGTGATCACGCCGACCTCGCCGTACGCCGTCTCCTCGGCCGCCATCTTGTAGACGTACAAGGGCTGTTCGGCCGCCGGTACGTCGACGTGCCACGGTTTCACGCCCGTGGAGCGGACCGATTGCGGCGCCTGCGCCGACGGGTCGACCTCGCGCAGTACGGCGTGTGCAAGCTCCATCACCTCGGCGGGCGTGCGGTAGTTCAACGTCAGCTCCGCCAGCCGCCAACGATCGCCGAACGTCTCACCGAGCGCCGACGACCACGACGTACCGCCGCCGATCGAGCTCGTCTGCGCCACGTCGCCGACCACCGTCATCGACCGCAGCGGGCACCGCCGCGCAATCGCCCGCCACGCCATCGGCGACAGCTCCTGCGCCTCGTCGACGATCACGTGACCGTACGTCCACCGCCGGTCCGCGGCCGCGCGATCCGCGAGCGTCCGGTCGTCGTCCGCCTCGTACCGCTCGGCGAACGCCTCGGCGTCGAGAATGTCCTTGGCCGTAAGGATTTCCGCCTCGTCGTCCTCGTCGAAGTCGGTCGACCCCGAACCGGCGAGCACGTCCAGAGCCCCTTGTGCATAAGCGATCGCGCGCGCCCGCGCGGCCCGCTCACGCGCCGCCTCGGACCCGTCGTCACCGAGCAGTTCCGCCGCCTCGTCCAGCAGCGGTACGTCGGACTGACTCCAGTCGTCGCCGTACCGCAACAGGTGTTCGCGATCCAGCGCCGACAACTGCGGCGCCGCGGACGCGAGCCGGTCCTCGTCGCCGTACAGGTCCTCCAGGAGCCGCTGCGGACTGAGCAACGGCCAGAGCCGTTCGAGCAGCGCCTGGACCGCGGGCTCCGCGAGCACCTCGCTGCGCAGTTCGGCGAGGTCGTACTCGTCGAGCAGCTGCTCACCGTCGAGTGGATCGGTGCCGATCAGTTCGGCGTACTGCGTGGTGAGGTGGTCGGTGATCTCGTTGAGGACGAACGGCCGCGCCTGATTGTGGGTGAGGTTGCGGTTGCGGACGCGCGCGTGGACTGCCTCGCACACGGATGGGTCGAGGGTGAGCTCGGTGCGTTCGACGGTCACGTGCACCGGGCGTTCGGGGAGCCACTGCCGATCGTCGACCGCCTTCGCGATCACGTCGGCCATCACCGTGCGGCCCTTCACCTCGGCGCTCTCCGGCGACTCGGGGCGGGTCGCGTGCACCCCCGGGAACAGTTCGGCGATCGTGACCAGCCGGACGCCGTCCTCACCGAGTGACGGGAGGACCTGGCCGATGAACCGCAGGAACGCCGCATTCGGCCCGACAACGAGAATTCCGCGCTTTTCCAGTTGTTCACGATGCGTGTACAACAGAAATGCCGCCCGATGCAGTGCGATTGCCGTCTTTCCGGTGCCCGGACCGCCTTGGACAACCAGGATTCCGGGCAGTTCGGAGCGGATGATCCGGTCCTGATCGGCCTGGATCGTCTGCACGATCGACTCCATCCGGCCGGTCCGGCGGGCGTCCAGCGCCTTCAGCAGCACGGCCTCGCCGATCACGCCGGTGCCGGGTTTCGACGCGTCGGCGGCCTCCCGTCCGAGGTCGAGTTGCTCGTCCTGGACATCGACCACGCGCCGTAGCCGGGTCTGGATGTGCCGGCGGCGGACGACGCCGTGGTTGGCCACCGCGGTCGCGATGTAGAACGGCTGCGCCGCCGGTGCACGCCAGTCCACCAGCAGGGGTTCGTAGTCGTCGTCGTGCAGGCCGATCCGGCCGAGATGCAGGATCTCGCCGTCGGCGGCGTCCAGGCGGCCGAAGTACAGACCCTCCTCGGCGGCGTTCAGCCGGGCCTGCCGGAGCTTGAGGTCACGGATCCGGCCGTCGCGCTGGTGCAGGGCCTGGGCGTTGCGGGTGTGGACGAGTTGCTCGTCGTCGGCGCGTGCGTCGGTGCGCTCCCGCTCGGCGTCCAGTGCCGCGTAGAACGTGATCAGGTTGGCCTGTTCGGTATCGACTGGATTCGGCAATTCCTGTCCCTTGTGTTAAAATCCGTGCCGTTGGTTCTGGCCGCATTTCTGGAATTCTCCCAGCGGCAGCCACAAATCCTTGAGTTTATCCGGTGCCCGGGTTTTCCTGTAGTGGTGTTCCACGCCATCGTCCCGCCGTACCTGCTCGAGCAGCTCGAGCGATCCGCGGGTGACCCAGGAGTTCGGGCCCGGATCAGGCAGTCGTTGCAGCACGACGCCGTACTGCGAACGCGGCCCGCGGCCGGCCGGGAGCGGGCGACCGCTGCGGAGGGCGGTCGGCAGCGCCAGGTGTACGACGCGGAGAACGGGACCGACCTGCCCGGCACCCTGGTCCGCTCCGAAGGCGACGACCCCGTCAAGGATCAGGCGGCGAACCAGGCGTACGACGGCACCGGCGCGACCTGGACGTTGTACCAGGAGTGCTTCGGCCGCGACTCGATCGACGGCGCCGGCCTGGTGCTCACCTCGACAGTGCACTACGACCGCGGGTACGCGAACGCGTTCTGGGACGGCGCGCAGATGGTGTTCGGCGACGGGGACGGCGAGATCTTCGGGAACTTCACGTCGGCGATCGATGTCACCGGCCACGAGTTGACGCACGGCGTCACGCAGTACACGGCGAACCTCACGTACGAGGGTCAGTCGGGTGCGCTGAACGAGAGCATGTCGGACGTCTTCGGGTCGCTCGCGAAGCAGTACGCGCTCGGTCAGAGTGCCGCGGACGCCGACTGGCTGATCGGGGCAGGACTGTTCCGGCCCGGTGTGCAAGGCGTCGCGCTGCGGTCGATGAAGGCGCCCGGGACGGCGTACGACGATCCGCGGCTGGGGAAGGATCCGCAGCCGGCCGACATGTCGGGGTACGTCGACACGCAGGACGACAACGGCGGCGTACACATCAATTCGGGCATCCCGAACCGCGCGTTCTACCTGGTCGCGGCGGAGCTCGGCGGGAACGCGTACGACGACGCGGGCAAGATCTGGTACGGCACGCTGACGTCGGGCAGCCTCTCGTCGGCGGCCGGCTTCAAGGAGTTCGCCGGCGCGACCCAGGCGGTGGCGCGTGAGCTGTACGGCGGCGAGTCGCCGCAACTCGCCGCGGTCACCAAGGCCTGGCAAACCGTCGGCGTCCTGGGAGACTCGACCTCACTGATGAACGCCGCCCAGACGAACCTCGAAACCAGCACCCCACCCGCCGCCCCACCCGACCAGCCGTCGTCCGCCGAGTGAAGACGAAGGCGTGGCTCTGGCCGGTCAACGCGGTCGGGATGCTGGTGATCGTGGTCGCGGCGATCCTGCAGCCGGTGACGATGCTGACGTGGCCCTGCGACGATCCGACGTGTGATCCGCACGGCTACGTGGCGATCTTCAGCGTCTTCCCGACGGCGTTCGTGGTGATCGTCGCGCTGATCGCCCTCGGCCTGCTGAACGGTCGCAGGCGGTCCGGGTTCGGTGTGGCGATCGGTGCCGCCGCGGCGTGTGCCGGGATGCTGGTGCTGTTCGGTGAGGTTCTGATCGGGGCGGTGCGGTGGCCGCTCGGAGCGGTGACGCTGGTGGTCGCGGGTTTGGCGATCGAGGGGTTGCGGTCCGCACCGGTACCAGTCACCCGATGAGATGGTTTGACCTCAAGTCCTGTTGAGGTATTAGCGTCGTTGGTCGTGACAGTTCATCCGCTCCGGCTCGTCGTGCTGACGCGCAATCTCGACGCCGGGCGGTTCGGGACGGCGGTCACGCGATGGTTCGCGCGGGAGGTCGAGCGCGCGGACGAGTTCAAGCTCGACCTGATCGACCTGAGTGCGGTGCCGCTCGCCGGGTTGCCGCGGCGGATCGAGGACGCGGACGCCGTGATGATCGTCACGGCGGAGTACAACCACGCGTACCCAGGTGACGTGAAGACCGCGATCGACGCCGTACGCCGGCCTTGGTACGCCAAGCCGATTGGGTTCGTGGTGTACGGCGGGCGCTCGGGCGGACTGCGTGCCGCGGAGCAGCTGCGACTCGTCTTCGGCGAGCTGCACGCGGTGACGATCCGCGACAGTCTCGGATTCCGCGAAGAGGACTTCACCGCCGACGGCGAGCCCGCCGACCCGACGACGTCAGCGGCCGCCGCAGCACTCCTCCGCCAACTCGCCTGGTGGGCCCGCTCGCTCCGCGACGCGCGGGCGGAGACGCCGTACCCGGAATAGGTTCTCGCCGGCGGTGGTTGGCAGTTGAACGTGACCGCCGAACCGATGCCCCTGTCCGTGCTCGACCTCTCGCCGGTGCCGGCGGGCACGCGGCCGTCGCAGGCCCTGCACGAGACGCTCGAACTGGCCCGCGCCGCCGAGGCCGCTGGGTATCACCGGTTCTGGCTGGCGGAGCACCACAACATCCCCAGCGTGGCGAGCTCGACGCCTGAGGTCATGATCGCGGCGGTGGCGGCCGCGACGTCGACGATCCGGGTCGGATCCGGCGGGATCATGTTGCCGAACCACTCCCCGCTCAAGGTCGCCGAGACGTTCCGCGTCCTCGGCGGGCTGTACCCGGATCGCATCGACCTCGGCCTCGGGCGCGCTCCGGGCACGGACCAGCGCACGGCGCTCGCGTTGCGCCGCAGCCGCGAAGCACTCGGGGCCGACGACTTCACCGAGCAGTACGCCGAGCTCCGCGCGTACGCCGAAGGGTTCCCGGCGGGGCATCCGTTCGAGCCGATCAGCGCACAGCCGGACGACGTACCGCTGCCGCCGGTGTGGATCCTCGGGTCCAGCACGTACGGCGGTCAGGCGGCCGCCGCGCTCGGTACCGGGTTCGCGTACGCCGGCCATTTCGGGACACTCGATCCGGCCGGCGTGATCTCGGCGTACAAGCGGGACTACCAGCGCTTCGAGCACGACGGCGGACCGCACGCGATCCTCGCGCTGGCCGCGATCGTCGGCGAGACCGAGGAACGTGCTCAGCAACTCGCCCGTGCGAACGCCCTCTCCATGCTCCGCCTCCGCACCGGCCGCCCGGGCCCGCTCCCGTCGCCCGAGGAAGCCGCTGCGTACCCGTGGTCGGAGGCGGAAGAGGCCGCCGTCGAGGAGTGGGCCGGCCTGGTGTCCGTCGGCACCGCCGACCAGGTGGCCGCCGACCTCCAGCGCCGCGCCGACGCGGCCGGCGCCGACGAGCTCATCATCACCACAAACATCCACGACCCGGCCGAACGCCGCCGCTCGTTCCAGCTCCTCGCCGACGCCTGGGGCCTCAAGCCCCGCTGACACACCCCGAGCGCACCCGCCGCCGCCCCCGGCATTTTCGTGGGTAGACGTCTGAGGTGCAGGGTTTGCGGCCCGGATCTCGAACGCAAACCCTGCATCTCGGACGTCCACCCATCAGAGGTGGGTCGCGCGGACGTGTTCGAAGATGAGGCTCGTCTCGGCGTGGCTGACCGCTGGATCGGCGGTCAGGTGGTCGAGGACGAACTCCCGGAGCGCGTCGGGAGTCGCCGCGCTGACGTGCAGCAGGTAGTCGTTCGCGCCGCTGACATGGAACAGCGAGAGGACGCCCGGCAGCGTCGGCACCTTGGTGCGGAAGCGGTCGATCTCGTCGCGGGAGTGCGCGCCGATGCGGATCGCGATCAGCGCCTGCAGCGGCTGACCCACCGCGGCCAGGTCCACGTCTGCGTGGAAGCCGCGGATCACTCCACGCTCGCGTAGCGACCGCACTCGGGTGAGACACGTCGACGGCGCGATCCCGGTCGCCTCGGCGAGCGCGTTGTTCGCCATCCGCCCGTCGGCGGTCAGCAACCGGACCAGTTTCCGATCGACCTCGTCGAGCCCCTCGGGCACCGGCCTCGGAGCCGGTCCGGGGCTCCGACGATCCTTCGGCATGCCCCCACTGTAGAGCTCATCCACAGAATCCACAGCGTGTGGATGAGCCTGTGGACGAATTTTCTTCGGAACTATTGCGTTACGATCGCAGAAGATTCCATCCTCACCTCCAGTCCTTTGGTGAGGAGGCAGCGATGACCCAGCTCGACACCCGGTCCGTCCACGCCGGCCGCGACGACCTGGCCGCCCTCGGCGTCCACGTCCCCCCGATCGACCTGTCCACCACCTATCCGCTCCCCGACGTCCACGCCGGCGGAGCGTCGTACGACGAACTCGCGCAGGGCCGCGGTCCTGACGGCGGGAGCCTCGTCTACCAGCGCCTGTGGAACCCGACGGTCGCGCGCTTCGAGGACGCGCTCGCGGAGCTCGAGCACACCGACGGCGCGGTCGCCTTCGGTTCCGGCATGGCCGCGCTCACCGCATGCCTCCTCGCCACCGTCGCCGCGGGCCGTCCACACGTGGTCGCCGTACGGCCCCTGTACGGCGGCACCGACCACCTGTTGTCCACAGGCCTCCTGGGGACAACCGTCAGCTACGTCGAGCCGAGCGACGTCGCCGGAGCGATCCGCCCGGACACCGGCCTGGTGATCGTCGAGACCCCGGCGAACCCGACCGTCGACCTCGTCGACATCGCGTACGTCGCGACCGCGGCCGGCGACGTACCGGTCCTGGTCGACAACACCTTCGCGACGCCGGTACTGCAGCAACCGGCTCGGCACGGGGCGAGCCTGGTGTTGCACTCGGCGACCAAGTACCTCGGCGGTCATGGCGACGTTATGGGTGGCGTCGTCGCGGCCGGCGTGGAGTGGGTCAGCCGGCTTCGGCAGATCCGCGCAGTAACAGGTGGCCTGCTGCACCCGTTGGCGGCGTACGAACTGCACCGGGGACTGCAGACGCTGCCGGTTCGAGTACGGGCGCAGCAGGCAACCGCCATCAAGGTCGCGGACTGGCTGTCCGCGCAGCCGACCGTCGAGCGGGTCCACTACCCAGGCCTGACCGATCCAGCCGGTCTGATCGGACGGCAGCAGGCGGGTCCGGGCGCGGTGCTCGCATTCACGCTCAGCGGCGGGTACGAGGCGGCGTCTCGGGTCGCGAGCGGCCTGAAGCTAATCACTCACGCTGTCTCGCTGGGCGGCGTCGACACCCTCATCCAGCACCCAGCCGCCCTAACCCACCGCCTGGTCGCATCGGAAGCCAAACCAACCGACGCCCTACTCCGCCTGAGCCTAGGCCTAGAAGATCCCGAAGACCTGACCGCAGACCTGGCCCAGGCTCTCAGCTTGGCCTGACGCCCAACTTTGAGAACCCACCAACCATGTGCCGGCCGCGAAAGTGGTTGGTGGCTTCTCAAAGTTGGATTCTGCTGCGGGCAGAACGGTGTGGGGAGTCTGCTCAGGGCAGATTCGGGGCGGTGGACCTTCGTGGGGTGGCACACTCGGTACAGGAGATCCGGAGGCGAGGAGGGCCAGACGTGTTGCTACGCCAGGTGATCGGAAGCGTTTTCCGCCGGCTGCGGCGCGAGCGGGGAATCACCCTGCGTGAGCTCGCCGAGGTGGCCCAGGTGTCGGTGCCGTACCTGTCCGAGATCGAGCGCGGGCGCAAGGAGCCGTCCTCGGAGATCCTCGCCGCGATCTGCCGGGCGCTCGACCTCGAGCTGTCCGACCTGCTCGCCGAGGTCCAGTTCGACCTGACCACCGCGGTCCGGTCGACGCTGCCGGTCCGGCTCCAGACCGCCGCGATCCGCGTCGAGGACGCCGCCTCCCGCCGCATCCCGTCCGGCCCGCGCGCGTACTCGAACCTGCCCACGGCCTACACCCTCGTCGCGTAGAAATCAGTCCCGCCAGGCGGCCGATGTCTCTAGCCTGACCTGGTGCCGAACCATGTGAAGCGCCGCGCGCCCGCCGCACCGGGCTCGATTCCGGCCGTCCTGAAGATGTTCGAGTCCGAGGTCCGCTTCTACCGCGAGATCGCGCCGGTCGTCGGCGTGCGCGTGCCGGAGTGCTACCAGGCGGAGTCCGATGCGGACGGAACACTGCTGGTCCTGGAGGACCTGTCCGTGTGGACACCGGGCGCGGAGCCGGCCGCTGGGGCGCGGGCGCTCCGCGAACTCCACGACCGGTGGAGTGGACGAGCGCACGACGAGTGGGCGTGGCTGCGACCGGTCGGAGCCGGGGACGAGTTGGTAGCGGAGCTCTACGACCGAACCTGGCCGGCGTTGGCGCGGCGTTCCGATCTGTCCGCGCCGGTTCGTGCGTACGGCGAGCGCCTGGTCGGGAGCGTGCTGCAGGCCGAGGCAGACGTCGCGCGGGCAGGGGAGCTGACGCTGGTCCACGGCGACGCCTCGGCGCAGAACATGCGGACCGGACCCGACGGTCGGGTGGCGTTGCTCGACTGGGAGGACGTGTCGGCGGCACCCGGCGTACTGGATCTCGCGTGGTTCCTGGTGTCGTCCGTCGAACCGTCGCGGTGGCCGGAAGCGTTGACGGCGTACGGCGAGATCGACGGGCTCGACGTGGTGCTGCCGTCGGTGATGGTGCAGGGGTACCTGAGCCTGTCGGATCTGCCCGACGGTGAGGGTGGAGAGTGGAACGCTCGACTCGAAGCCGCGGCGGTGAGGTTGTGAGGTACGTCGTACGTTTTCCGGTCGATGATCCGGAGTTGTCGGCGTTACACGCTGCCGCGTTCGAGGGTGAGCCTGATGTGCAGCCGTGGGCCGAGCGGCTGGAGCGGTGGGCGCTGACCTGGGTGGGGGCCTTCAGCAACGATCAGTTGGTCGGGTTTGTGCAGGTGTGCTGGGACGGCGGTGCGCACGCGTTCGTGCTGGACACCGCCGTCCATCCGGATCACGGGCGGCAGGGGATCGGCAAGCAGCTCGTGCTGACCGCGGCCGAGGAGGCCCGCAAGGCCGGGTGCGAATGGCTGCATGTCGACTACGAGCCGCACCTCAAGGCCTTCTACGAAGATGCCTGCGGCTTCCGCCCGACAGATGCCGGTCTGCTCAGGCTCCGATAGCCGTCAGGCGTTCGGTCGAGATGCATGACGTCAGGCAGCGTTCCTTGGCGTCGCCGAGCAGGTCGGCGGTCCATGTCGTGAAGCCGCCGTCGCCCAGCCCCTCGCCGCCGCGGTCGATGCCGAGACCGGTGCCGGCGTAGTAGCTCGCGCTCTTGGTCCGGTCGGCGTCCTCCACGAACGCGACACCCAGCGCCGGGCGGACCGTGTCCTCGATGCGCTCGCGCAGCGCCGACTCAGTGAACGCCGTGAACGTGAGCTCGGCCTTGTCACCGAGTACGGCATGCCAGAAGCTCAGGTGGTCGATCAGCAGTTCGGCCTCGGTCCGGCACGACCCGGTGTCCCGCGCGCTCGACACCAGCACGAACAGCTCGAAGTGCGCCGACATCCCCGGCCCGTCGAACGGCTGCGCCCGCACCACCCGCTGACAGGTCGCCAGGTGCACCCGGTCCTGCCCGGCGCGACGTCGTACGGCGGCCTCGATCGCCAGCTCGTTGGTCGGGTCGCTCGCAACCTCGGTGCCGCGGATCGTGCTGACCACCTGGTGCTGGTTGATCGTCGCGATCGCCGAAGAGGTACCCAACGGCGTGACCGGAGACAACTGCACGCCGTCGAACTTCTCCGGCAGCAGCTCCCACAACCGTTGCTGTGTCTTCACCAGCTCCCGCGGGTCGATGGCCGACGGTCGCACGAACCGGTCCTGCTGCCAGCGCTGCAGAAGCCGCGCCGGCGTCACCTTGGCCGCACGCTGACGCGTCACGTCCAGGAGGACGGACTGCAGCTCGGACTGGCTCAGGCGGTCCACGAGGGCGTCCCGGCTGCCGTCCGGCAGCTTCGCCCAGAATCGTTCGCTGACGTCTCCCATCGCTCTACTCTGACGGATAAATCCTCTTATCCGCGCACCATTTTTGCCGTACCGTCGGAGGCATGAGTCCTCCGTGTTGACGCACTGACCGAGGTTTGACAGTCCGGATCATCGCCTTCGAGGCGTTGCAGGACTTCATCCCGCTCTACCCGCTGTACCAGTTGCTCTTCGCCGACCACGGGCTGTCGGCTGCCCAGATCTCGACGCTGTTCGTCATCTGGTCGGCGACCGGTTTCGTTCTCGAGGTGCCGTCCGGCGCGTGGGCCGACTCGTACTCGCGGCGCAAGCTGCTGATCCTCGGCGCGCTGCTCAGCGGTCTCGGGTACGCCGCCTGGATCACGCTCCCGTCGTACGCCGGATTCGCGCTGGGCTTCGTCCTGTGGGGTACGTCGTCGGCGCTGATCTCCGGGACCTACGAGGCGTTCGTGTACGACGAACTCGCGGCCCGGGACCGTGCCGATCGCTTCCCGACCGTGCTCGGTCGCGCCCGTTCCGCCTCGTTCGTCATGAACCTCGCGGCGACAGCGCTCGCCACTCCGCTGTTCGCGCTCGGCGGTTACACGCTGGCCGGAATCGTCAGCGTGCTCAGCTGCCTGCTGCAAGCGATCGTCGCGTGGTCGTTGCCCGAGGCGCGCGCGGTGGAGGTGGCGCGGGAGTCGGCCGAGCCAGGCGCCCGAGCGGCCTTCGCCGCGTACCTCCACATGTTGAGGTCCGGTGTGGCCGAGGTGCTGACCAGACGGCTGGTGCGGCGGGCGGTTCTTCTGGTCGCGTTGCTGGGTGGGTTCCTGGCGTTCGACGAGTACTTCCCGCTGCTCGCCCGAGAGACTGGTGCCGCGACGAGCGTGATCCCGTTGCTGATCGCGGGAACCGTGGCCGCGCAGGCGATCGGCAGTGCGCTGGCGGGACCGGCGTACAAGTTGCCTGCGGCAATGTTCGCGGCGGCGCTCGCGGCGACCGCGGTGCTGATCGCGACCGGTTCGCTGAGCGGGTCGGCGTGGGGATTCCTGCCGATCGCGCTCGGGTACGGGCTCATGCAGCTGGTGATCGTGGTGTCCGAGTCGCGGCTGCAGGACGCGATCACCGGCCCGGCGCGAGCGACCGTGACGTCGGTGTCCGGGCTGTTCTCCGAGGTCTCCGCGATCGCGGTGTACGGCGGGTTCGCGCTCGGATCGGTGTGGTTCACGATGGCGATCCTCGTGGCGGCGTTGACCATCCCGGTGCTGCTGACCGCGTTCGTCGTACCGTTCGCGCTGCCGTCATCGCGTAGTTCGGTGAGCACCGAAGCGTCCGATCCCTAGCCTCACATCATGAGCAGGAAGGACGTTTCATCGGTATGAGGAAGCAGGGTGTGCTCGCCGGCGGCGCGGCCGCGGTGACGGTGGTGTTGTGGGCGTCGGCATTCGTCGCGATCCGCCACGTCGGCCAGGAGATGTCGCCCGGTGCGCTGACGCTCGGGCGGCTCCTGGTCGGCAGTGTGCTGCTGGGGATCTTCGTGTTCACCCGGCCGCGGCGCTGGCCGGCTCGTGGAGACTGGAAGCTCCTGCTGGTGTGCGGGTTGCTTTGGTTCGGGGTCTACAACATCGCGCTGAACGCGGCCGAACAGCACCTCGACGCGGGGACCACGTCGATGCTGGTGAACACCGGGCCGCTGCTGATCGCCCTGCTGGCCGGGATGTTGCTGGGCGAGGGGTTCCCGCGGCAGTTGGTGATCGGCAGTGTGGTGGCGTTCGGCGGAGTCGTGGTGATCGGCCTGTCCTCTTCGCACGGTGGCGCCGATACCTGGGGCGTGCTGCTCTGCGTGGTGGCTGCGGCTGCCTACGCGATCGGTGTCGTCGCCCAGAAGCCGTTGCTCGGACGCCTGCCCGCGCTCGAGGTCACCTGGTTGTCCTGCGTGATCGGCGCCGTCGCCTGCTTGCCGTTCGGGCCCGCACTGGTCCGAGAGGTGAGGCCTTCGACGATGTGGTGGGTGGTGTTCCTCGGTGCGTTTCCGACCGCGATCGCCTTCACCACCTGGGCCTACGCGTTGGCCCGGACCACAGCCGGCCGGATGGGCGCCACGACGTACCTCGTGCCGCCGCTGACGATCTTCCTCGGTTGGCTACTGCTCGGCGAAAGCCCGGTGCTGCTGGCGTACGCCGGAGGGGTGCTGTGTCTCGGCGGCGTAGCGCTCTCGCGTTACCGGCGGATGCCGGCGACCCAGGTGGACAGGCCGGACTCGAAGCCGCTGTCGAAGTCGTAGGCGAGGCCGTCCGCCCCGAGTTCGTTGACGATCCGGGTCAGGGTCGGGGCCTTGTGCGCGGGCAGCGCACGGACCCGGGTGAGCAGGTCGGGGGCAAGCTCAAACGTTTCCGCGCGGACCGACGCCTCGCCGAGGCTGAAGCCGTGGATGAAGTCGATCAGGGTGTTCGCGGCCTCGAAGATCTCGCGCGGTGCGAGGCCGGCCCGGTCGAGGGCCCGGTAGAACGGCTCCATCGTGACCACGACGACATCCGACACCGCCGACGCGTCCGACAGCACCTGGAGCGCGAGGTTCGGGTGCTGGCGAAGACCGTCGCGATAGGCGCGGGCGGCCTGCTTGAGTTGCTCGTCCCACGGAACGGCATCGCCGGGGTCCGGGACTTCCAGGCCGGCGAACACAATCTCCGCGAGACCGGCAAGGACAGCGGCCTTGTTCGGCAGGTGGTGGTACAGCGACATCGGGTTGACCTTCAGCGTGGCCGCCAGCCGTCGCATGGTCAGCGCGTCGATGCCCTCGTCGTCGACGATCCCGAGCGCGGCGGTCAGGATCACCTCCCGGCTCAGCCGCTCCTCCCCGGCGCGGGGCCGCCCGGAGCGCTTGCCGTCATTAATCATACGACGTATGGTACATAATCGTACAACGTATGGATAAGGAGGGCGGCATGCAGCCGTTGGCAGGGAAGGTGGCGCTGGTCACCGGCGCGACCCGGGCAGCCGGCCGGGGGATCGGGGTCGAGCTCGGCGCGGCCGGCGCGACCGTGTACGTGACCGGGCGGAGCACGCGGGATCGGCGGTCCGAGATGAATCGGCCGGAGACGATCGAGGAGACCGCGGAACTGGTCGACAAGGCCGGCGGCCACGGCATCGCCGTACCGGTCGATCATCTGGATCCTTCGCAGGTCCGTGCCCTGGTCGAGCGGATCGACCGCGAGCAGGGCGCGCTGCACATCCTGGTGAACGACATCTGGGGTCAGCACGGTGAGCCCGAATGGGACAAGACCGTCTGGGAGAGCGACCTCGAGAGCGGTCTGCGGCTGCTGCAGCTGGGCGTGAACACGCACGTCATCACCAGCCACTACGCGTTGCCGTTGCTGATCAAGTCACCCGGCGGACTGGTGATCGAGATGACCGACGGCACCAGCGAGTACAACGCCGACAACTACCGCGTCTCGTTCTTCTACGACGTCGCGAAGGGCGCGGTCGGGCGGATCGCGTTCGCGTTGGCGCACGAGCTGGACAAGTACGACGCGACCGCCGTACTGCTCACCCCCGGCTGGCTGCGGTCCGAGGCGATGCTCGAAGGGTTCGGTGTCCGCGAGGACAACTGGCGGGACGCGACCGAACGGATCCCGCACTTCGCGATCTCCGAAAGCCCGGCGTACGTCGGCCGCGCGGTCGCCGCCCTCGCGGCCGACCCCGACGTACGACGCTGGAACGGCAAGTCCACGTCCAGCGGCGAACTGGCCCAGATCTACGACTTCACCGACCTCGACGGCTCCCGCCCCGACGCCTGGCGCTACATCGTCGAAGTCGAACAGCCCGGCAAACCCGCCGACACCACCGGCTACCGCTAAAGCTTGTACGGCGGGCAGGCGTCGGCCCCGTCTGTTGGCACCGTCACGGCTGATGCGTTGGCCGTGAGGGGTGCGTGGGGGTGTGCGGCTGCGATGGGGACGCCTGTTGTGGCCGCCAGGGCGAGGAGTTCGTGGCGGGAGGTGACGGCCACGGCTGGGTCTCGCTCGTACACATACGTGAGCTCCGGCCACCGCGCCTGCGCGGGATGCACCAGCACATCACCACCGAGGATCGCCCGCTCGGTCACCACCGACTGATGCCCAGGCGTCGGCAGCAACCGCATCCCGCGCAGCGCGACCTCCCCGTCGACCACCCGCAGCTGCCCGGCCTCCTCGATCGGCCGGATCCGGCGCGAGTACGTCGCCCCGTCCCGCACATGCTCGAGCTCAGCCCGCTGCACGACGTACTCCGCCCGCGGAAACGCCGGCTCGACGCCGTCGGACACCCACCCCACATGATCCAGATGCACATGCGTCAACACGACCGCATCCACATCCGCCGCCTCCACCCCCACCTGCCCCATCAACCGAGGCAACCGCCCCACAACCCCCAACCACTCAGCCGCCTCCCCACCGGCCGCCCCAACCCCCGCATCCACCAACACCACCCCCGCGTCAGACACCACCAAGTAACTATGAAAATGCAGCAACCACCCCTCCCCTCGTACGTTCCCCGGCATCACCCGCCCAGTCCAAGCCGCCTCCTCAACACCCCACCCAGGCAACGCCTCGGAAACCCCCTCAGGAAACACAGCCACCGCATCACACAACACCGTCACATCCACGGCCAGCACTCCTCCCACCGAGCCGGAAACCCCATCTCCGACAGACTTCGCCCACACGCAGGAATCTCTACGGTGACCAATTCGCGCACCTCTGAAGCCCAGTCGTCCTCGCCCATCCGATGGAGCAAGAACGCCAGGACGCACAGCGTCGAGTAGATCCTGTGGTGAGACACCTCCGGCGCGCTGAGGTGCCGCAGTTCGGGGATGGTAGCCAGCTGGCGTGCGCCGATCTTGTTGACCATGTGCCGGTTCCAGAGCCGGGAGTGATGTGCGCAGATGTTGCGGACGTAGTTCAGCACCCGCAGCCAGTTGCCCAACGTGTGCCCATTGCCGTGACCCAGCCCGTCGACGATGTCCAGCTCTCGGGCGATCGCTGTCCGATCGGCAGCCTTCAAGCCCCGGTACAGGTGGGCGGTGGATCCGAAGTCGAGGATCTCGGTGACGACCCAGACCGGGAGGCGTCCGTCGTACTTCGTCTGGAAATGCACGACGAAGTCCTCCGATGATCGACGCTGAGCATCCAGCACCTTGGCGATCCAGTCGTCGTACCTGCTCCGGCGTGCGCCGTTGGCCTGAGTGAACTGTCCATCGAGGTTGGCGCGGTCGAGGTGCGCATAGGCACCGCGCTTGCCCAGGGTGAAGCCGATCATGACGCGAAGTGCGATCTCGACACGCTCGACGGCGTCGAGGACCTGCAGCTTGAGCCGGCGGTCGGCGTCGTACAGCCGAACCACCGTGCTGAAGTTGGTACCTCCAATGAATTGATCGGCGCGTTGTCTCTGGCCGAGCTGGCGACGGTACGGGTACCAGTAGCCGCTCAATCGGTAGTAGCCGACCACGCTCAGCAGCTCGGCCGCTGCGGCGGGGTCGTCGACGGCCATGCCTCTGCTCTTCAGAAGCTGGACTTGGTCGTCGAAGGACAGGTGTGGCTTGGTGTAGGGCAGCACGTGAAATCCCCCGGAAAGACGACCAGCCCGTGCCCGAGTGGGCAGAGGGGCTGGTCTTGCTACCCACAGTGTATCCGGATGTGCTGGGTAGCGACCAAGCCAGATCTGGGCCTGTGGATATCAGGTGAGGAGCATCCAGGTGGCGAGGGTGGTCATGAGGAGGGCTATGGAGGTGTCGAGGAGTTGCCAGGCTCGGGGGCGGGCGAAGAGGGTGGCTAGTTTGCGGGAGAAGAAGCCTAGGGAGAAGAACCAGGTGAAGCTGGCGGTGACGGCTCCTAGGCCGTAGAGCCAGCGGCCGTCGGTGCCTCGTTGGTTTGCCAGGGAGCCGAGGAGTACGACGGTGTCCAGGTAGACGTGGGGGTTGAGGTAGGTGAAGCCCAGGCAGGCTAGTACGACGCTGCGGAGGGCGGCCGGTGCGTGGTCGGCGGCTGTCATCGCGCCGGGGTTGAAGGCGCGTTTCGCGGCGAGGAACGCGTACCCGTAGAGGAACGCGGCGCCGCCGAACTTGGCGATGTCGAGGGCCAGTTGGCTGCGGGTGAGGAGTGCGCCGAGGCCGAGGATGCCGCTGGAGATCAGGAGTGCGTCGGAGAGTGCGCAGGTCAGGACCACCGGGAGGACGTGTTCGCGGCGCAGGCCTTGGCGGAGGACGAACACGTTCTGGGCGCCGATCGCCACGATCAGCGACAGTGCCGTGGCGAAACCGGCGAGGAGGGGCATGCAGTCGACGGTAAGCAGCCGACCGGCTTCAAACCAACTAAAGATTCTGATGCACCGTTAGGATTGCTTCATCATGCAGTTCGACTCCGTGCAGCTCGAGACGTTCGTGGCCGTTCTCGACGAAGGCAGCTTCGACGCGGCGGCCCGTCGGCTGCGCGTGACGCCGTCCGCAGTCAGTCAACGCATCAAGGCGTTGGAGAGCCGTCTGGGTCAGGTCGTGGTGATGCGCGGCAAACCGGCGCGGGCGACCGCGGCCGGTGCGGCGCTGCTCCGGCTCGCCCGCCAGGTGTCGCTGCTCGAACTGGAGGCGATCGCCGCCGTCCGCGGCACGGTCGACGCGCAGCGGATCCCGATCGCGGTGAACGCGGACTCGCTCAACAACTGGTTCCTGCCCGCGATGCTCGACCTGTCCCGGACCCACAACGCCCGGTTCCTGGTGCACCAGGAGGACGAGGAGCATTCGGCGGAGTACCTTCGCAACGGTACGGTCCTGGCCGCGGTGACCGCGGACCCGCGACCGGTTCAAGGCTGCCGCGTCGTGCGGGTCGGGAAGATGCGGTACCTGCCGCTCGCCACCCCGGAGTACGCCGAACGCTGGCTGGCTGGGAAGCCGCTGCCGGAGGCGCTCGCCGAGGCTCCGATGGTGGTGTTCAACGAGAAGGACGTGTTGCAGCACCGCCTGGTCCGCAAGGTGACGCGGCGAAAGCTGGATCCGCCGTCGCATGCGATCCCGGCGTCCGCGCCGTTCCACGAAGCGGTCCGGATCGGGCTCGGCTGGGGGATGATCGAGGACCAGGTGGCCGGCCCCGAGCTGGCCGCCGGCCGCCTGGTGGAAGTTGCTCCAGGCAAGTACATCGACGTACCGCTGTACTGGCAGCACTGGAAACTCGAGTCCGGCATCCTCGACGCGCTCACGGCCGCCGTACTTCGTGCTGCCGAGGCCGGCCTTCGTACGTCGTGAGCTCGGTCAGTCCCAGCGCAGAGCCATCGGGTTGTCCGGCGGGATCAGGCCCTCGGACATCAGTACGGCGCTCAGCGGGCGGACGAGATCGTGCAACTCCTTGGTCAGGTCGTCGCCCAACGCGCGCCACCCCTGATCCGCCAACGAATCGGTGGTGTCCTCGACCTGCTGCCGCAACGCCCGCCCGGCGTCGGTGAGCGCGCCGGAAGCATCGAGTAGACCACGCGAACGAAGATCGTCGGAGGCGGTTGCCCATTCCTCGTCGCTCCACCGCCGGTTGAGCTGGAAGATCTCCTTCGACGGTCCGCCAGCCGCGGAAATCGTCACCAGCGCCTGGCACGGGCTGAGGCCCGCAGCGACGAGCGCCGCGACATGCCCGTCGCCGCGTGACTCGCGCAGAATCGTGGTCGCCTGCCACAACACGAGGTGCGGCTCGTCCGGCCACTCCAGCGCAGCGTTCGCCGCCGCGATCGGCCGCCCCGCAACCGGTGCCACCTCTGCCGCGCGCTGCCCGAGCTCGGCGGCCCGCGCGACATCGGCGTCCGGGAACAGGCGGCGTACGGCGTTGTCGACGGCCGTGAGGCGTGCGTCGAGGAGTTGGGCCGGGGTGGCGTAGGTCCACGCGTCCGGGAGGGATCGGGCGACCATCGCGGGATGGAAGTTGTAGAACACGGCCGCCACGATCTCCGGACCGACCGGGCCGAGGGGTGCGGCGCGGCAGCCGAAGTAGCTCATCCACCCGCCCTTCAGCCCGAGCGCGTCGGTCGCCTTCCGCGTCTCGGGGGAGAAGTACGTGATCGCGTGGTACGGCTCCAGCGCCTTCCACATCTGCCGGGCGCGGTTCATGGCAGCGGGCGGTACATCACGTGGAGGCCGACGTACCCGAGTGTGGGGTGGTCGAAGGTTTCCGGGACGGTGCCGGCGATGCGGAAGCCGAGGGACTGCCAGAGGTGTACGGCGGGTTCGTTCGTCTCGACGACCGCGTTGAACTGGACCGAGCGGAACCCGGATCGCCCGGCCCACGCGATCATGTCCTCGCAGAGCAGCCGGCCGACGCCCTTGCCGCGGGCCTTCCCGTCGACCATGAAGCTCGCGCTGGCCACGTGCGCGCCGGGACCGGGGCGGTTCGGGTACATGTTCGCGCTGCCGAGAACGGTGCCGTCGGCATCGACCGCGACCGCGGTCCGGGCCAGCGGCGAACTGGACGGCGTCATCCACATCGCGCGGGCCTGTTCCTCGGTGAGGTCCGGGTCGTAGGTGTACGTCTCCCGGGCGGTGACGATCTCGTGGAAGAACGGCCAGATGGCCGGCCAGTCGTCAGCGGTCGCGTCTCTGATTTCAACAGTCATCGTAGGAGAAGCATCACGCGAGGGACGCCGGATGCCAAGAGGATTCCAGATAGGCTGTCTGAGGATGACAAACTCCGTGATCCAAGGGCTGCCGCGCTGGACGCTGGCCGTGCCGCCGCTCGCCTTCGTCGTCCTGGCCGGGACCTGGCATCGCGACCTCGGCGCGGTGCTGCTGATCCTGGTCTGTCTCGGTCTCGGCGCCGCGGTGATCGCCGCTGTGCATCACGCGGAGGTCGTCGCGCACCGCGTCGGTGAACCGTTCGGCACGCTGATCCTGGCGCTCGCGGTGACGATCATCGAGGTCGCGCTGATCGTCACGCTGATGGCGTCGGGTGGCGAGAAGGCCGCGTCGCTGGCCCGCGACACCGTGTTCGCCGCGGTGATGATCACCTGCAACGGGATCCTCGGTCTGGCGCTGGTCGTCGGCTCGTTGCGGCACCGCGTGCAGGAGTTCCGGGTGCAGGCGTCGTACTCCGCGCTCTCGGTGACGACCGCGCTGGTCACGCTGAGCTTGGTGCTGCCGACGTTCACGACGAGCGCGCCGGGGCCGCAGTTCAGTTCGGCGCAGCTGGCCTTCGCCGGTGTCACGTCGCTGGTGATGTACGGCGTGTTCGTGTTCATCCAGACGATCCGGCACCGGGACTACTTCCTGCCGGTCGCTCCGGACGGTGAGGTCGACGAGGACGAGGACCACCACGCGGCCGCGCCGAGCGGGAAGACCGCGCTGCTGAGTCTTGGGCTGCTGTTCGTCTGCCTGGTCTCGGTGGTCGGCCTCGCGAAGACCGTGTCGCCGAAGCTCGAGTCCGCGGTGGAGTCGGCGGGCGCGCCGCTGGCCGTCGTCGGTGTGGTGATCGCGCTGCTCGTGCTGCTGCCGGAGACGGTTGCCGCAGTACGCGCGGCACTGCGGAACCGTCTCCAGACCAGCGTCAACCTGGCGCTCGGCTCAGCGCTCGCCAGCATCGGCCTGACCATCCCAGCGATCGCGATCGCCTCGATCTGGTTGAGCGGTCCGCTCGTCCTCGGGCTGGGCGGCAAGGAGCTGGTGCTGTTCGCGCTGACGGTCGTGACCGGCATGTTCACCCTCTCGACCGGCCGGGCGACGTTGCTCCAGGGCGCCGTTCACCTCGCGGTGTTCAGCGCGTTCCTGTTCCTTGCGGTAAGCCCTTGAGGTAGTCGATCACCGCCTGCTGGTGATTGTGCTCGGCCCAGCCCAGCGCGTTCCCGTGGTAGTTCGGGTCGCGTACGGACGGGTCGGCGCCCAGTTCGACGAGTTTGCGCACCGTCTCCAGGTGACCGTTGAGCGCGGCGCGGTGGATCGGCGCGGAGCCGCCGGAGATCCGGTTCAGGTCGAACCCGAGCCGCTGCAACGGCTCCATCGCCTCCGCCCGTCCGACCTCGGCGGCGCGAACGGGCAGGTGCGGGACGCGGGCGACCGCGCGGGCCGCCAGGGCGGCGTCGACGTCCGGTATCTCACCGCGCATCGCCGCGGCGTACACCTCATGGATCTCGTCCAGCGGCGCCGCGCCGCGAGCGCGGAGCAGTTCGGCGATCTCCGTGTGCCCTTGCACAGCGGCCAGTTCGTACGGGCGCTGGCGGCCGAACCCCGGGTGCCTGGTACCGAGGCCCTCCGGATCGGTGCCTTGGGCAAGGACCAGTTCGGCCCGGTGCAGCAGGCCGGCCGAGGACGCGAACACCAGTTCGTCCTCGAGCAGTTGCCGCGGGGTCGGATGCGCGGTCGTCATCCGTTCGTGCCACGGGCCGCCGTCACCGCGCCCCAACCCGTACTCCAGCAGCAGTTCCAGGTGCACGTCGTCGTACGGCGGGGGACAGCCGGGACCGCAGTTGTACATGGTCTGGCTGTCGTTCGGGTCGGCGCCGGCGTCGAGGAGGATGCGCGCGAGTTCGACGCGATCCCGGTGCGGGGGCTGATCGCCTTCGCCGCGCCCGAAGACGCCGGTGAGTGCGGTGAACGGTGACGGCAGGCCCTGCCACAGGTAGCCGGCGTTCGGGTCGGCGCCGTTCTCGAGCAGGAGCCGCGCGATCTCGAGCTGGTTCGGCGCGTCGAGGCGGTTGTAGGTGAGGTAGAGGAGCGGCTCCCACCGGTACGGCCCGCCTTCGACGCTCGCCTGACTGACCTCGATCCCGGCGAGGTTGCCGGCCACCACCTGCGTATAGATGTTGCTCTCGGCAATCTCCGGGTAACGCTCCAGCAGTTCGCGCGCGGACTGCTGCCGGGCCGGATCGTCCTGTCCGTAGTGCAAGGTCGCGAGGCGGAGGAACTCGTCGGACCGCTGCTCGGGAGTGTCGAGCGGGCCGCCGACGGACTGCCGGTGGGGTGACCGGCTGTAGTGGTCCACCAGCTCGAGATGCCGCACGATCCGCGGCCAGCTGGGGAATCCGTAGCTGCGCGCGATCACGAGTTGGGCATCCGCCAGCGTCTGCACGGGATGGAACTCGGCGGCCAGCGCGACGGCTGCGCTGTCACCGGCACGGACCTGTTTGAGCAGGGTCTTGGCCTGACCGCGCAGGTGATCGAGGTGCGGGTCGTCCGGAAGATTTCGGGTCGGCATCGCCGACCTCCTCTCTACGAGCCTGCTGTCCGCGTCGTCAGGCGAGAAAGGAGGTGAACTGGTGCCACACCACAGCGATCTATCAGGTGGGCTGAGCCCTTCCCGCGGACCGGTGGCACCCTGAGCGCCTACTCAGGAGCATAGGGCATGTCTCCCGATCCCACACCTACTGCGCGGCACTCGGCACGGCACCTCGCCGCACTGGAGCAAAGGCGACGATGAACCACATCGACGCCTTCGCTCCAGCACGCCGAGCCACCGCACCGAGCACCTGCTCGCGACGGTGTGGGATCGGGAGACATGCCCTAGCTCAGCGTGGCTTTTCCATCCACCATTCGGTGAACTCGTAGGCGCGGTCCTTGTCCAGCCGGATCACCCAGAGGTTGCTGAACTCGCCCGGCGGATTGGTCAGGTACGTCGTCCAGCCGCGGACGAACCCGACACCGTCACCGAACCCGAGCACCTCGTACTCGAACGTCGTCTCGCCGGGTGCGTCGGCGATCTCGAGCCAGGCCGCCACGATCGCGTCCCTGCCGGTCACCGGAGCCTCGTCCGGCCGCCGGTACCAGGCGGCGTCCTCGGTCCAGAGCGCCGCGATGTCCTTGGGATCGTTGCTCTCCCACGCCTTCCGGTACCTCTCGACCCACCGGTCGAGGTCCTTCTCCTTCACAAGATCCTCCGGTGGTTGAGGACGACCGCCGCCGGAGTCGCGAGTACGTCGGGATGCTCGCGCGGATCCACCTCGTACGTGACCAGGTTGCCGGCGCCACTCAGACCGAGGAAGTCCTGCGCGCCGGTCGAGGCCGCGGTGATCGCCTGCTCCACGGTCAGCCCGTGCCGGACGAGCTGGTCGATCTCGGCGGCGACGGTGCCGACCGCGTCGGATCCGGTCAGCACGCGGACGCCGTACCGCTCGGCGAGCGGCAGGACCGACGCGAGGTACGCCGATCGTTCCTCGCGCCGGGCCTTGCGCTCCGGGGTCTCGTCGGGGCCCGGCCGGACGGAGGCGCAGAGCGTCGGCGTCCACGCGCCGCCCCGGGCGCCCAGCGCCTGCAGGTCCTGCTCGGTGAGCGCTGTACCGTGCTCGACCGAGTCGATGCCGACCCGGATCAGCTCGCTGACGTGGTCGGTGTTGACATGCGCCGCGACCCGGACGTTGCGGGAGTGGGCCAGCTCGACCATCGCCTCGACCACCTCGATCTCGTACGACGGCGCGACCTTGCTGCCGCGGATCGGGCCGTCCGGGCCGACCTCGGGGAAGTCGCCGACCAGTTTCAGCCAGGTCGCGCCGTCGGCGATCTCGGCCTCGACCGCGGTGAGCAGATCCTCCGGGGCGACCGGCTCGTAGGCGTCCGTGAAGTACCGGCCGTTCGGCGCGAGGAACCGGCCGGCCGCGAGGACGAGCGGACGGTCGGGGTCCGCCGTCCGGGCGAGTTCGAGCGTGACCTCACGGTTGCCGCCGACGTCGCGGATCGCGCTCACCCCGGCGTCGGCGAGTTCCCCGAGTCGTTCGGCCGCGAACTCCGGTCCGCGCAGGACCGGCCCGCGCGGACCGGAGGCCAGCGTCAGGTGACAGTGCGAGTCGACCAGACCAGGTACGGCGTACCGCCCGGGCAGCTGCTCGCCGGACGGGTCCTGGCCGAACGTCAGACGGGCGGTGTCGCCGGAGGGAAGGACGGTTCCTTCGAAGACCCAGGTCATGAACATCATCTTGCCGCAGCCGAGACCCAGATCACGTCCTGTTCGACTTGAACATGTTCAAAAGAGCGGCGTACCGTCAGGATCAAGAGATTTGAACGTGTTCAAGAGTGGGGACGAGAGATGGACATGACAGTCACGACGTACCTGGTCTACCTGCTGATCGCCGTACCGCTGACGATCTGGGTGGCGCGGACGCTGAGCCGGAACGGGCGGATCTTCCTGGTCGACGTGTTCCACGGGAACGCCGCCTTCGCCGATGCCGTGAACCGGCTGCTGGTGGTCGGGTTCTACCTGATCAACCTCGGGTTCGTGACGCTGTTCCTGCGCAGCGACAGCCCGGTGCTGGACGCGAGCGGGGTGTTCGAGCAGCTCAGCGTGAAGCTCGGGATCGTGATGCTCGTGCTCGGGGTGGTGCACCTGACGAACGTGTGGATCTTCAACAAGATCCGGACCCGCAGCCGGCTCGACAGCATGACCCGCCCGCCGGTGCCGCCGAACGACACCGTGCAGCCGCTCACGGCAGCCGAGCAGGCCGCCCAGTACGGATATTGAAGGCCGCCCGGCCGTGCGTGAGTTGACGGTTCTGTACGACGCCCACTGCGGACTGTGCCGCCGCTTCAAGGACTGGCTGGCGGCGCAGCACCCGGCGCCGGACGGGTACGGCGGGGTGGTGCGTCTGCGGTTCGTCGCGGCGGGGTCGACGGGTGCGCGGACGCTCTACCCCGCGCTGGATCACGACGCGACGCTGCGGGACGTGACCGTGATCGCCGACGACGGGTCCGTGTACGTCGGCGATCGCGCCTGGATCGTGTGCCTGTGGGCCACGGGGGAGCACAGGCACACCGCCGTACGACTGGCGAGTCCGGCGATGCGGCCGGTGGCGCGGGCCATCGTTCAGGCGGCGGCGGGGCTGCGGCGGATGAGTGGAGGTGATTACGCTGACGGGTGTGACGGACAGTGCGACCGCGAAGGGTGAACAGACGCGTGAGCTGATCCTGTCGACCGCGTTGCGGTTGTTCCGGGAGCAGGGGTACGGCAAGACCACGATGCGCGCGATCGCCAACGAGGCGGGCGTGTCGGTGGGGAACGCGTACTACTACTACGGTTCCAAGGACCACCTCATGCAGGCGTACTACGACCTGCTGCAGGACCAGCACCGCGAGGCGGTCGAGCCGATTCTCGCGACCGAGAAGACGTTCGTACCGCGGATGACCGGCGTACTGCGGACCTGGCTGGACGTGGCCGCGCCGTACCACGAGTTCGCCGGCACGTTCTTCAAGACGGCGGCCGATCCGCGCAGCCCGTTGTCGCCGTTCAGCGAGGAATCCCGGCCGGCGCGGGACGCGAGTGTCGACGTCTTCCGGCGCGTCATCGACGGCTCCGACCTGAAGCTGGCCGCCGACCTCAAGGCCGAACTGCCCGAACTGCTCTGGCTGCTCCAGATGGGCGTGGTCCTGTTCTGGGTCCACGACCAGTCCGAGGACGTCCGCCGGAGCCGTGCCCTGATCGACCGGGCGGTCCCGCTCGTCGACCGGCTGCTCCGCCTGACTCGCATCCCCGGCGTCCGAGGCGTCACGACCGACATCGTCGGCCTGATCAACTCGATCAAGCCGTAGTTCTATTCGCCGGTGGCGCCGTCCAGGCGCTGACGGAGCAGGTCGGCGTGGCCGTTGTGGCGCGCGTACTCCTCGATCATGTGGATGTAGAGGTAGCGGAGCGAATGCGGCGGTTCCTGGCCGGGCCGGAGGAACGTGTCGTCCAGCGCGTACTTCGCGGCCAGTTCGTCCGAGGTCTTGACGATCTGGCGGTACTCCTCGAGATCCTGCTCGACGAGTGCGGGATCGACGTGGTCGAAGTCGCCGTCGGGGAACTCCCGGGACCAGTTCTTCGGCGGCGAGTCGTGAAGCGCCAGAGCGCGGTGGAACCAGTACTTCTCCACCTCGCTCATGTGCCGGACGAGCCCGATCAAGGACATCGTCGACGGATGCACGGCGCGCTCGACGAGCTGCTCGCCGGTGAGCCCGGAGAGCTTCCAGAGCAGCGTCCCGCGGTGGTAGTCGAGGAACCCCTGGAGGAGTGTTCGTTCGTCGGCGACTGTGGGCGGGTTGACCCGAAACTGTTCCGTCACGAGCAGAACCTAGCGTGTGTGACGAGCATCCCGTGAGAAACGGACCTGCTGTGCCGTAAACTGCTTACGACGGCCCGCCCAGTTCTGCCTCGGGCCGGTGAGCGCAATTACCGTGCGCCAGCAGTCGACCACCACGCGCCGCGGCCCACCGGCCGCGCCGGGCAGGACGACCCCCGAACTTTTGGAGTACCACTATGGCGGCCCGCCGCCTCACGTCTACAACCACGTCCAACCAATCCACCTCCCAGTCCCGCAAGCCCGCCGGTGACAAGCCGGCCAGGGACGCACGGGCCGGCCAGTCACGGCCGCGGCGCCGGCGCCGTTCCGGTGCTGCGCGCAACCAGCAGCCCGCGGTCGCCGACCAGCAGCTCGAAGTTGCCATCAGCAACGATGACGAGGTGACCGAAACGGTTGCCCCGGACAACCGCAGCTTCGCGGAACTCGGCGTACCCGCTCGGCTGGTGGCCACCTTGGCCGCTGCCGGGGTCGAGAAGCCGTTCCCGATCCAGGCGGCCACGTTGCCGGACTCGCTGGCCGGCAAGGATGTCCTCGGCCGCGGACGCACCGGGTCGGGCAAGACCTACGCGTTCGTCCTGCCGGTCCTCGCGCGGCTCGCGGCGAGCGGCACCAAGCGCCGCCCCAACCATCCGCGCGCACTGATCCTCGCTCCGACCCGCGAGCTCGCGACCCAGATCCAGGCCTCGATCACGCCGCTCGCCGACACCCTCGGCCTGCGTTCGATGACGATCTTCGGCGGGGTCGGTCACGGCCCGCAGATTAGCGGCCTGCGCAAGGGCGCCGACATCGTCGTCGCCTGCCCGGGACGGCTCGAGGACCACGTCCAAGCCGGTCACGCGAAGCTCGGCGCGGTCGAGATCACGGTGCTCGACGAGGCCGACCACATGGCCGACCTCGGGTTCCTGCCCGCCGTACGACGGATTCTCGAAGCCACCCCGGACACGGCCCAGCGGCTGCTGTTCTCGGCCACGCTGGACGCCGGCGTCGGCGTTCTCGTCCGGCGCTTCATGACGGACCCGGTCACGCACAGCGTCGACTCGGCCCGTTCACCGGTCTCCCAGATGACGCACCACGTCCTGCACGTCCAGCCCGACACGCGGCTCCCGGTGCTCGTCGACCTGACCGCGGCGCCGGGTCGCTCGCTGGTGTTCACCAGGACGAAGTACGGCGCCAAGTCCTTGACGAAGAAGCTGATCGCCCAGGGTGTCCCCGCTGTCGAGTTGCACGGGAACCTGTCCCAGGGCGCCCGTACGCGCAACTTGGAGGCGTTCTCCGACGGCTCCGCGCGGACCTTGGTCGCGACCGACATCGCTGCTCGCGGGATCCACGTCGACGGGGTCACGCTGGTGATCCACGCCGACCCGCCGATCGAGCACAAGGCGTACCTGCACCGCTCGGGCCGCACGGCCCGCGCCGGCGCCGAGGGTACGGTCGTCACGCTGATGACCGACGAGCAGGTCCGGGACGTCCGCGACCTGACCCGCAAGGCCGGCATCGCGCCGAAGGTCACCAAGCTCGGCGCCGATCACCCGCTGCTCGCCGAGCTGGCCCCGGGCGACCGCACGTACGTCGCCCCACCGGTCAAGCAGGAGCCTGCCAAGCAGACGGCGGCGTCGCCGAAGAAACCTGCTCGCGGTGGAGCTTCCGCTCCGGGGCGCCGCCCCGCCCGTCGTGGTCGTCGTCGCCGCTCGAGTGGCCAGCAGGCCGCCTGAGATCGAGCCACTCTGATGCGGATCCGTACGGTCCTGAACGACCTCGTGCCGGAAGCGCTCGGCGTGACCGACTCGCACGATCACCTGTTCTTCCGCTCGGCGGTGCTTCCCGGGCAGGAGCTGGACGACGAGGCGGCCGCGATCGCCGAGGTACGGGCGTTCGCGGACGCGGGTGGTCAGGCGATCGTGCAATGGACCCCGCACGGGCTGAACCGGCAAGCCGGTCTCCTGCCCGGAATCTCCACCAGCACGGGCGTTTCGATCGTCGCGGCCACCGGCCTGCATCGGCGCGAGCACTACCCGGACGGGTACGTCGACAAGGTGCAGGACGGGCTGGCCGAGATCTTCGTCCGCGAGCTGACGACCGGTATCGGAGACACGCCGGTCCGCGCCGGGCTGATCAAGGTGGCCGGCGGGTTCCACGTCCTCGACGGGCATGCCGAGCTCGTGATGCGGGCGGCGGCCGAGGCTCACCACGTGACCAACGCGCCGATCGCCATTCATCACGAGCTCGGTTCCGCCGCTGACGCCGTACTCGATCTGCTCGTCGACACGCTCGACGTCCACCCGGCCGCTGTGATCCTCGGGCATCTCAACCGGTTCCCCGATCATCGCGTGCATCTCGAGTTGGCGCAGCGGGGTGCTTGGCTGGCGTTCGACGGACCGTCGCGGGCCAACAACGCGACCGATCCACGGCTGACCGATTGCCTCGCGGCGCTGATCGACGCGGGGTACGCGGACCGCCTGCTGCTCGGTGGCGACACCACGACGGCCCGGGCCCGGGCGGCGACCGGCGAGGGTCCGGGGATGCCGTATCTGCTGACCCACCTCAGGCCGCGGATCATGCGGTACTTCGGTGCGGACATCGCCGACGCCGTGTTCCGGAACAACCCAGCGCGCGCCTTCGCCACGGATTGGCGCGCGTAGCGGTACGTTCCCCGCATGAGCGTCGTCGCGCAGATCTTCGTCGTCATCGCGGGTGTGTTCCATGTGGTCGTGTTCGCCATGGAAAGCGTGCTGTTCCGCAAGCCGAGCACCTACCGGCGGTTCCTGGTGAAGGACACCGAGGTGGAGACCGCACGGCCGTGGGCGTTCAACCAGGGCTTCTACAACCTGTTCCTGGCGATCGGCGCGCTCGGCGGCCTGGTGTGGGGCGGCGACAAAGGCCACGCCATCGCGCTCTTCGCGTGCGCGTGCATGGCCGGCGCCGGCATCGTCCTCCTCGCCTCCGACCGTCGAATGGTCCGCGCCGCCGCCACCCAGGCAGTACCGCCGATCCTCGCGCTCGTCCTGGCCGCGATTCTGTAGGTCCTGTCTGGTGATCCATCGCCTACTGCGGGGCACTCGGCACGGCACCTCGCCGCACGGGTGCAATGGCCACGATGCTCCGCATCGAGACCTTCGCCCCCGCACGCCGATGCACCGCACCGAGCACCTCCTCGCTACGGCGCTGGACCACCAGACAGGACCTAGTTGACTTAAAGTGCACTTGAGCAACGATGGTCGTCGGCATGACCACCGTTGCCGAGCCGACCGTTGAGACAGGCGGCGTCCTTTCCCCGCAGTACCGCGCACTGACCGTCGGGATGGTCGCGCTGATCACCCTGGTCGCGTTCGAGTCCCTGGCGGTCGCGACCGCGATGCCGACCGTCGCGCAGGCGCTCGACGGCCTCAACCTGTACGCGCTCGCGTTCGGCGGCCCACTCGCCTCCGGCGTGGTCGCGATGGTTGTCTCCGGCACCTGGAGTGACCTGAAAGGCCCGACCCGGCCGCTCTGGCACGGTACGGCGTGGTTCCTGGCCGGACTGTTGATCGCGGGCCTGGCGCCATCGATGGAGGTCCTCGTCGCGGGCCGTATCATCCAAGGCTTCGGCTCCGGGCTGCTCACGGTCGCGCTGTACGTCGTCGTCGGTCAGCTGTACCCGGCCCGCCTCCGCCCGCGGATCTTCGCCGCGTTCGCGACCGGCTGGGTCGTACCGTCACTCGTCGGTCCCGCGATCGCCGGCCTCATCGTCGAGCACGCCAACTGGCGGCTCGTGTTCCTCGCCGTACCCGCGATCGCGATCCCGGCCGCGGTCGTCATGCGTCCCGGCCTGGCCCGCGGGAGCGCGTACGACGTACGTCCGGGGAAGCTGTGGGACAAGCGGGCGCTGTGGGCGGTCGCGGCCGCGGTGGGTGTCGGGCTGCTGCACTACGGCGGGCAGCAGCGTGGCGTCGTACAGATCGTCCTGCTCGTGATCGGTCTTGGCGGGGTGGTTGCTTTCGGACCGCGGCTGCTGCCGTCAGGGACGTTCGCGTTCGGGCGCGGACTGCCGTCGGTGATCGCACTGCGCGGGCTGGTGGCGGCCTCCGGGTTCGGCGCCGAGGTGTTCCTGCCGTTGATGCTCACCCGGGAACGCGGCCTGTCGCCGGCGTTCGCCGGTCTCGTGCTGACGGTCAGCGCACTGAGCTGGTCCGCCGCGTCGTGGTACCGCGGCCGGCCGAACCAGCCGTTCTCCCACGCCGTCTTCCTGCAGGCCGGCATGCTCGCGATCCTGGTCGGGATCGTCACGGCGGCGCTGACGCTCAACCCGAACGTCCCTGTGCTGGTCGGCATCCTCGGCTGGAGCCTGACCGGACTGGGCATGGGAACCGTGTTCCCGACCCTGTCGGTGCTGGTCCTCGAGTACTCCGAACGCGACGAGCAGGGCGCCAACAGCTCGGCCCTGCAGCTCAGCGACTCGTTGTCAACAGCAACGATCCTGGCAATCGGCGGCTCATTGTTCGCAGCCATGGAACCGCATTCCGCCGTACTCGCATACCTCGTCGCCTTCGGCCTTCCCGCGTTGCTCGCACTCCTCGGAGTACCCGCAGGCCGCCGTACCGCTACTCCATAGAGCCTCTTCAGCCCTTGTGACCAATGAATGAGTCGCTCGGGACGACGGCCGCGCTCGGAGAACGTACCGACGAACGGGTGATCCCACCGCCCTGCAGCTCGACAGGTAGTGCACCAGCGAGACACCGTACACACGAGCACAGTCACGCTCAGGTGCACTACCCAGCCGACCGATACCTCCTGTCGTGCTGCCGATGCGCACCCCCGCCCAAATCTCAGTCGGGTGAGTCTCCTATTCCTTGGAGCCGGTCACCGCGATGCTCGCGCCGAGGCCGATGATCATCAGGCCGCCGGCGCCCCCGACCATCTCCAGCCGGCGCGGTGAGCGCGCGAACCACTCGCGCGCCGTACCGGCCACGAACGCCCAGACGCTGTCCGAGGCGAGCGCGATCAGGATGAAGATCAGCCCGAGGATCAGGATCTGCGCCGACGCCGGCGCACTGGCTCCCTTGTCGACGAACTGCGGCAGCACAGCGGCGAAGAACACCGCCGTCTTCGCGTTCGTCACGCCCACCAGGAAGCCCTGCCGGATGGTACGCCGGGTCGTACTCGGCGTCGCCGTACCGCGCATCGCCTCGACCAGCGACTTCCGCGACCGAAACGCCTGCACCCCGAGATAGATCAGATACGCCGCCCCCACGAGCTTCACCACGGTCAACGCCACCGCACTGGCCGCGATCAACGTCCCCAGCCCCACCGAGATCCCACCCAGCAGAACCGCCGCCCCCACCGTGTTCCCCACCATCGTCAACACAGCTTCCCGCCGCCCCACCGCCAACGCCCGCCCCACAATGAACAACACACTGGGCCCCGGCACCACAATGATGATGAACGCAGTAATCGCAAACGCAAACAAGTGGTGAGCGGACGGCATCTCCCCAGGGTAGTTCAGCAGCCGCCACCGCGCCGCTGGATTCACCAGCCGGACTAACGTGCTGATGCTGGTCGGGTGTGGGTGGGATAGGTCACCGGGGGGTCGTGGTGCGTTGACCGGGGTGTGGTGGGGGCCCTACGGTTCGGGGGTCAACCTGCGGTGCCGTGAGGGAAGCCGGTGGGAATCCGGGACGGCCGCGCCACTGTGATCGAGTTTCGGCTCGTAAGTCAGGACGCTCGGGCATTCGCAGCCTTTCTAAGGGGACGCGCACTTCCCCAGGAGGTTCAGTTCAGATGGCAGCTCCTGCCCAGTCGGTCGCCGTACCGGCTCTCTCGCCCAAGCTTCTCGCTGCCGCGCTGCTCAGCGTCGGCCTGATGCTGCTGCTCGCGTATCTGGTCGGGTTCGACCAGGGTGCGGTGTCCCGGTCCGGGATGTACCTGCACGAGCTGATGCACGACGGCCGCCACCTTCTCGGCGTTCCCTGCCACTAGACGACATGCGCACCTTCGGATCGCTCCTGGTGCGCGGACTGATCGTCGGACTCTTCGCCGGCCTGCTGGCCGGAACGTTCGCCTACGTGCTGGGCGAGCCGCGTGTCGACGCGGCGATCGCGATCGAAGAGGCCGGCAGTCACGCGCACACCCATGACCATGGCGACAGCACCGAGCCTGCTGCCGCCGAAGAGGAAGAGCCGCTCGTCAGCCGTGACGGTCAGCGGGCCGGGCTGTTCCTCGCCACCAGCCTGTACGGCGTCGCGCTCGGCGGACTGTTCGCGGTCGCATTCACGCTGCTGCGCCGCAAGCTCCGGACCGGGAACGACGCGTACGCCGCGCTCGGGCTCGCCGCCGCGGGTTTCGTCGGCGTCGTGCTGGTCCCGTTCCTCAAATATCCACCGAATCCGCCGGCGGTCGGCGACCCGGACACGATCACCAAAAGGACGGTCACCTATCTCCTGACGCTGGTGATCGGCCTGCTCGCGGTCTGGGCCGGTGTCGCGCTGTCCCGGTGGGCCGCGCGGTACGGCGAGGTCGCCCGGCTCGCGGGCGGTGTCGTCGGGCTGGTCGTCACCGTCGTGGCGGCGTACCTGATTCTGCCGCGGATCAACGAGGTTCCGGAGACGTTTCCCGCTACGCTGCTGTGGCAGTTCCGGTTCGCCTCGCTCGGTACGCAGGCGACGCTGTGGCTCCTGCTCGGATTCGGGTACGCGGTCGCGGTGGACCGCCGGCCGAGCCGATCGAAGGTTGCTGCCGCTTGACCGCACCCCAGTCTCTGACGCTGCTCGCGCATGCCTTGACGCCCGCGTTGCGCGGACTCGTGCTCGGTGGGGACGCCGAGCCGGATCCGGCGAGTGTCGAGGCGGCCCGCGAGTTGAAGCTGTCCGCTGACGCCGTGTACGCCGGCCCGGAGCAGGCCGCCGTACGCACGGCCGCCGTACTCGGGCTCGACCCAGTCGTGGAACCGGCGCTGCGGGACCGTGAGTACGGCGAGTGGACCGGACGCGGGCTGGAGGAACTGCTCGCGTCCGAGCCGTCGCAGGTGGCGGCGTGGCTCGAGCGGCCGCACACCGCCACGCCCGGCGGCGAGACCGAGAACGACGTACTCACCCGGGTCGCCGATTGGCTGGGCGATCTGGCGGCGCGAGAACACGGCTCCACACTCGCGGTCGTCCATCCGGCGGTCGTCCGCGCGATCGTCCTGTACGTCGTCGACGCGCCGGCGGAGTCGCTCCGCCACGTCGACGTACGCCCCCTGGCCACGGTCAGCCTTTCGTACCACTCCGGCAACTGGTCACTGGCCTTGACACCTTAGGCCTGACAAACTGCGACTGGCCCGGTTGCACGCCCAGGTGACCGGCTGTCACGGGGAGTCACGATGGTTGAGTTCGACGAGCTTGCCGAACGGTTCCGTGCGAGTCATGCCGTGCTGGTCGCGGCGCGCGAGCGGCTGCAGGCAGCCGTCGACGCCGGTACGGCGAGTGACGACCAGCAGAAGCGGCTGGAGACCGTCAAGGAGCTGCTCACTCCCGTCACGGTGTCCGAAACGGATGCCGACGGCAACGTCGTCGAGGTCCAGCGGCCGCGGCAGTTCTACTCGGTGGATCCCGAGGGGCAAGGGCGTGCAGTCGAGGTACTGGGCGATCTCCGGAACGCGAAACACATCGCGGTCCTCGTTCCCGGGATGGGGAACAGCCTGGACACGTTCAACGGCCAGGCGGACCGCGGCGACCTGATCCGGACCGAGGCGGGACCGGACACGGCGGTCGTGGTGTGGATGGACTACGACTCACCGAAGAACCTGCTGGAGGCCGCGAGTCAGGACGCGGCGATCGAGGCCGGGCCGCGGCTCGCGGCGTTCCTCGGTGAGGTCGACGAACTGAAGGCGGACGATGCCGACGTCACGCTGGTCACGCACTCCTACGGCACCGACGTGGGCGCACAGGCCGTGCGGGCGGGCGCGCGGCCGAAGCACCTGGTGATGACGGGATCGCCGGGGATCGCGAAGTACGTCGACGAGGCCGCCGACTTTGTCCAGCCGCCGACCCGGCTGTTCACCGAGCGGGCGGCGGGGGACTACGTCTCCTACTCCGAGTGGCACGGGCCTGATCCGGCGAACTTTCCGGACGCGATCCGGATGGCGACCGTCGACCCACGGGGCGAGGACCCGGTGTCGGTGCACTGGCACAACGAGTACTACCGGGAGAACAGCGAGGCGCTGCGCAACATCGGGCGGGTGATCCGGGGCGACCTCGGCAGCATCACGACCACGAACACCAGCCGGTCCACCGAGACCAAACTGCTCCTCGGGGCATCGTGGGGCGGTCCGCTGAACACGGTCGCGGGGATGGCGTCCAAGGTGTACGACGGAGTTGTGGCGCTCACCAAACCGTCGAAGGAGTCCGCCGGAGCCGCCGCCGGCCAGCCCACCGCGGGCCGACCACCGGACGGCGCGGGACGAGGCGCGAACGGTGCGGGACGAGGCGCCAACGGTGCGGGGCGGGGTTCGGAAGGGCGGCGGCGATGACGGGTGATCGTGAGTTTCTGCGGAGCGAGTTGCTTGCGGTGGCGGCAGCCGTCGTACCCGGTCAGCGGCCGGTGGTGACGCACGACCCGGGGCCGATCAATCCCGGCGTACTGTTCGACGGTCGTGGGCCCGCGACCGTGTCCAGGGTCACCGTTCAGACCGGTAATCCGCGGTCGCCGGATCCGGTGGCCGAGGTCGAGGCCGCCGCGGACGCGCTGCGGGCGCGCGGCTGGACAGCGGACGTCGTACCTCCGGAGAACGGTCATTACCGGGTCGCCGCCCAGCGGGACGGCTTCGACGTCGCCGTTCACGCGTGGGAGGCGGACTGGCGGATAACGTTCACCGGGGAGACGCCGGTCGTTTCTTGACACCGAAACGCGGCGTGCCCTCGCGGGGCTTGGCCGTACGGTGTATCACGGAAGCGTGACCTTGACCGAAGCCCGCAATTACCTCCGCTCGGAACTCCTAGCGGTGGCGGCAATCGTCGTACCCGGTCAGACGCCGGTCGTGGCCCAGGACGTCGGCCCCATCGACCAAGGTGCGCTGTCCGACGACCGCGGACCTGAGTCGGTCTGCACGATCACCGTCGAAACCGGCGACCCCACGACCACACCCGACCCCGAGGCCCAGATCGGCTTCGCCGCCGAAACCCTCGAGTCCCGCGGCTGGAAGGTCACCGTCTCCGAGCCCTCCGAGGGCCGCCACGAACTGACCGCCCGCCGCCAGGGCTACGACCTCACCGCCACCGCCCAGACCACCGACTGGCGCCTGAACCTCACCGGCCAGACCCCGTACGTCGACGACCTGTAGCCGGGCCTAGCTGGTTGCGGCGCGTTCGGCGGCGCTGCGGAGGACGCAGAACTCGTTGCCTTCGGGATCCTGCATGGTGACCCAGCCGGTGCCGTCGGGTTCGCGGTGGTCGTGGGCGATGGTTGCGCCGAGTGTCAGGAGCCAGGCGACCTCTTCGTCGCGGGTGGTCTCGGGCTCGAGGTCCAGGTGGCCGCGGTTCTTGACGACCTTCTCGTCGTTGTTCTGTTCGAAGAGCACGGTGAGGCCGTCGGTCGGGACCGAGGCGTACGGGTCGCCGGGGTGGTCGTCGTCGGGGCGCTCGGCCTTCAGAACCTGCAGCCAGAAGCCGGCGATCTCGTAGGGGTCGTGGGCATCGAACGTCACCGTCCGCACGCGAGAAGTCATGGGCAGAGGTTACTTCCGGAAGAACAGCCGGTCCTCGGGAATTTCCGGGTCCAGGTACGGCGTGAAGCCCGCGGCGACCGCGATCTCGGTGAGGGCGGGCGCGGTCCAGCGGTGCACGTAGATGTTCATCGGATGGCCGCCGTAGCCGGACGTCTTGTGGGTCGATTCCTCGCCGACGTGGAAACCCATCAGGAGGACGCCGCCGTTAGCGAGCACGCGGTGGAACTCGGCGAACGCCTGCGGGACGACGTCACGGGGCAGGTGGATGATCGACCACCACGACACGACGCCGGCGACCGAGTCGTCCGGTACGTCGAGGGCGGTCATCGAGCCGACGCGGAAGCTGAGCTCCGGGCGATCGCGGCGGGCGACCTCGATCATCCCGGGCGACAGGTCAATCCCGACGACCTGCAGTTCGCGCGCAGCCAGCAGACCGGTCGTCCGCCCCGGTCCACAGCCGACGTCGAGCACGGCCCGCGAGTCACCGGGCAACAGCTCGGTGAGGAGGTCGAACGCGGCGTCTTCCCAGTCGGCGCCGGTCACGACAAGTTCGGCGTACGACACTGCGACGTTGTCGTACGAGCTGCTGATATCGGCGAGAAAGTCGGTCACCCGGCCGACCCTAAAGCCGGCCGGGGACAGTTTCTTCAGGCCAAGGTCCTGTCTGGTGATCCATCGCCTACTGCGGGGCACTCGGCACGGCACCTCGCCGCACGGGTGCAAAGGCCACGATGCTCCGCATCGAGACCTTCGCCCCCGCACGCCGAGCTACCGCACCGAGCACCTCCTCGCTACGGCGCTGGATCACCAGACAGAACCTTGCCGAGGGACTGCTTCTGGCGGCCGAGGCCTTCGATCTCGAGTTCCATCGTGTCGCCGGGGGACAGGTACGGGAACCGGCCGGACAGCGCGACGCCCTCCGGTGTGCCGGTGTTCACGATGTCGCCGGGGCTCAGCACCATGTACTGCGAGAGGTCGCGGATCAGCGCGGCGACCGAGAAGATCATGTCGGCCGTGTTCGAGTCCTGCCGCGGCTCGCCGTTCACCCAGGACCGCAGGTTCAGGTTCGTGGGATCGACCTCGTCGGCCGGAACCAGCGCGGGCCCGAGCGGGTTGAACGTCTCGCAGCACTTCCCCTTCGACCACTGGCCGCCGGAGACCTCGATCTGGAACGCGCGTTCGGACACGTCGTTCGAGACGGCGTACCCGGCGACGCACGCGAGCGCGTCCTCGTCGGTCTCGACGTACCGCGCCTCCTTGCCGATGACGACCGCGAGCTCGACCTCCCAGTCGGTCTTCACCGAACCCCGCGGCACCAGAACGTCGTCGTACGCGCCGACCACGGTGTTCGGGTGCTTGAAGAAGACGATCGGCTGCTTCGGCGGCTCGGCGCCGCCCTCGGCCGCGTGCGCCGCGTAGTTCATGCCGATGCAGACCACGGCGCCCGGCCGGGCGATCGGCGCGCCGACCCGCAGGCCCTCGGCATCGGCGACCGGCAGCTCACCGGCCTCGAGCGCGGCGCGGGTCCGGGCGATGCCGTCGGCGGCGAGGAACGCTCCGTCGATGTCGGCGGTGAGTGGGCTCAGGTCGTGAACGGTGCCGTCGGCGGCGCGCACGTACGGGCGCTCCTCACCGACCGCGCCGAGGCGGAGCAGTTCCACAGATTTCTCCTAGGCCTTGTCGAAGATGGGCCGCAGCCGGGCGCGGGAGGCCTCGATGTGGGACCGCATCGCCGCGGCCGCTTCCTCCGGTTCGCCCTTACGGACGGCGGTCACCACTGCCTTGTGCTCTCGCAACGCCTTCGTCGCGATGCCGCCACCGTAGTACAGCCGGAACAGGTGCAGGTGGCAGTGTGTCCGCTGGAAGGACAGCCGCGCGGTCTCGTTGCCGGCCAGCTCGAGAACGAGGTCGTGGAACCGCTGGTCGTGCGCGGCCATCGCCCGATAGCTGTCGTACGACGGACGATCCGGTACGTCGGTGTAGCTGAGCATCTCCGCCTTGAGCCGGGCCAGGTCCTCGGCGCCGGACCGCTCGGCGGCGCGCCCGGCTGCCCACGGCTCGATGTGCAGGCGGTACTCGAAGAGGTCCTCGAACTCGTCGCGGGTCAGCCGCGACGACACCCGGTACCCGCGCAACGGCTCCTTGATCACCAGGCCGTCGGACTCCAGTCGGGCCAGCGACTCCCGGATCGGGGTCTGGGAAATGCCCAGCTCACGGGTCAGTGCATCGATGTTCAACCGGGTGCCCGGCTCGACCACGCTGTCCATGATCAGGCCCTTGACCGTCTCGTAGACGTCGTCACTCAGCACCTGTCGCTGCGGCAGACGGGCGAGCTGCCCCGCCAGGCCCACATGCGCATCCGTCACTGTCGCCTGCTCCTCCCGCACCGTGCTCCACCCGCGAAGGGCCTCATTCTGCCCGACTCGCAGTCCGCCTTGACGGGTCCAGTGTGAAGCGGGAGCATCAGGTACGCAATATCCTATAGGATCTTGGAGGAAATCGGTGAGCTCTACGATCGTCGGGGCCGAGGCGTACCTGGTCGACCTGGAGGTCGAGACGGTCCGCACCGACGCCGTCCAGGCCTTCCTGAAGCAGGAGACGATCTTCGTCGCTTTGTCGACATCCGACGGGCTGACCGGGCTCGGGTACTCGTACACGATCGGCACGGGCGGCACCGCCGTACTCGCGTTGTTGCGGGACCACCTGTTGCCCCGACTCGTCGGCAAGGATGCACGGAACGTCGAAGGGCTCTGGTCGGACCTGTTCTGGTCCACGCACGCTACGACGGTCGGTGCGATCACTTCACTCGCTCTAGCTGCTGTGGACACTGCGCTGTGGGACCTGCGGTGTCTGCGGGCTGGTGAGCCGCTGTGGCGGCTGGCTGGTGGGTACCGGCAGCAGGTGCCGCTCTACGACACAGAGGGCGGCTGGTTGCATCTGACAACGGATGAGCTGGTGGCGGGTGCTCTCGCGTCACAGAAGGCAGGCTGGCCCGGTGTGAAGCTCAAGGTCGGCAAACCGCGTGTCCACGAGGATGTGGAGCGGCTGCGAGCAGTGCGGGACGCCGTGGGGCCGTCGCTGGACATCATGGTCGACGCGAACCAGTCCATGACGTACGCCGAGGCAAAACGACGGGCTGCGGCGTTCGAAGCCGTGGACCTGTCCTGGTTCGAGGAACCGTTGCCGGCCGACGACGTGACCGGGCATGTCCGTCTGGCCGAGTCGACGTCGATTCCGATCGCTGTGGGGGAGTCGCTGTACTCCGTCTCGCAGTTCCGGGAGTACGTTGCCTCCGGTGGCGCCGGGATCGTGCAGGTCGACGTCGCGCGAGTCGGCGGGATCACGCCCTGGCTGAAGGTCGCGCATCTGGCGGAGACCTTCAACCTGGAGGTGTGTCCGCACTTCCTGATGGAGCTGCACGTCAGCCTGACCGCCGCGGTGCCGAACGGGCGGTACGTCGAGCACATCCCGCAACTGCGGGCGATCACGCGATCGGAGATGGCTGTGGCCGACGGGCATGCGGTCGCGCCCGACGTACCGGGTCTGGGGATCGACTGGAATGCTGATGCCATCGACGACCGGCGCGTTGCCTGAGTGAAGGGACCACACCCGCATGAGCAGAGTCGACGCGCATCACCACGTCTGGGATCTCACCGTCCGCGAGCAGACGTGGATGGCGGGACCGGAGATGGATCCGATCCGGCGCAACTTCTCGATCGCCGACCTGGAACCGCTCGCCGCGGCCGCCGAGGTCAGTGCGACGGTCCTCGTGCAGACCGTCGGCCTGGTCGCGGAAACAGTCGAATTCCTGGAGATTGCCGCTGGCAACGATCTCGTCGCGGGCGTGGTCGGGTGGGTCGACCTGACCGCTCCCGACGTCGCCGACACGGTGGCGTCGCTGCAGGCTCGTCCGGACGGCACGTACCTGAAGGCGATCCGCCATCAGGTGCACGACGAGCCCGATGTCGACTGGCTGCTGCGTCCCGACGTACAACGTGGTCTGGCCGCCGTCGCGGACGCCGGCCTCGCCTACGACCTCCTCACGAAGACACCGCACCTGCCCGCCGCGATCCAGACCGTCCGCAACCTCCCGCAGCTCACGTTCGTCGTCGACCACATCTCCAAACCGGTCATCGGCGAGCCGCTGGACCCGTGGGCCACCCAACTCCGCGAATTGGCCGCCCTCCCCAACGTCACCTGCAAACTCTCCGGCATGGTCACCGAGGCCGACTGGACGACCTGGACGGCCAAAGACCTGCAGCCGTACGCCGACACCGTCCTGGAGGCCTTCGGCCCGGACCGGGTGATGTTCGGCTCCGACTGGCCGGTCTGCCTCCTCGCCGCGTCCTACGCCGACGTCGTCACCACCGCGGAAACACTCACCTCCACCCTGTCCGCCTCCGACCAAGAGTCCGTCTTCAACACCACAGCCACCCGCACCTACCACCTGACCTAAAGTCCCTACCCATGAACGAGGAGCTCGAGGCGATCTGCCGGCGCGCGTTCGGTTCCGGTGTCGTGATGGTGCGGGCCGATGAGTTGGGGTTCGCGGGCTACAACAGCGTCTACCGGGTGGAGTTGGCTGGATCGGATGCCCCGGTGATTCTGCGGGTGGCGCCGCGGGAGGACATGCAGTTCGGGTCCGAGCTGCACCTGATGCGGAACGAGTACGCGAGCATTCCTTGGCTGACCGCGATCGCGCCTCTGATGCCGCGGGTACTCGCCGTGGACTGGTCGCACGAAGTCGTCGACCGGGACTGGATGATCCAGACCTGCCTACCCGGAATCCCCGCTCCAGAGCATCTCAGCAGCTATCCGCGATCCGGTCGTACGACGTTCTTCCGCCAACTCGGCGCCATCACCCGGACCGTGCACGACGTACGCGGACCGCACTTCGGTCGCGTCTCCGGCCCGTCGTACGCGTCCTGGAGCGAGGCCGTCATCGCATCGTTCACCCAGATCGCCGACGACCTCGAGCAATTGGGCCTAGACGCCGCCGACGTCCGAGAATCCGCCGACTTGGCCGCACAAGGCCGCGCAACACTGGACGAAATCCACGAACCACACCTGCTGACGGGCGACCTCTGGACGGTCAACTGCCTCCTCGACGCCGAGTCCCCCGAACCCCTGATCTCCGGAGTGCTCGACTTCGACCGCACCGAGTTCGGCGACCCCGCCGCCGACTGGACCATCCGCATGGCCCAGGCCAAACCCGACGAACGAGAGTCCTTCTGGGACTCGTACGGCACCTTGAACCGAACACCCGCCGCAACCTGGCGAGCAACCATCTACGAAGCCCGCCACCTCGCCACCCTCCGCCTCGAACGCCACCGCCTCCACAACACCAAAGCGGTCCACGAAAGCTACGAGGCCATGTCCAAGGTCCTCGCCGCGCTCAGCTGATGGATGCGGAGAACAACCGCACGATCAACCGCGGCGGCCCGAGCGAGTTGCGAAGTCGTCGAGTGCGGTGATCACGTCGCGGGCGATCCACACGCGGTCTCGCTTTCCTGTCGAGATCTGTTTCAGGACCCCGGCTTCGACCAGCTGATCGACGGCGCGCCGAGCAGCCGGCTGTGACACTTCCAGATGCTTTTGGATGTGATCGACAGTCACTGCCGGCTGGCTGAGCAAGTGTGGCAGGACACGACGCGCAGCCGAACCTTGCCTGGACGGCAGGATCTGCTGCCACTCTGCGTAGATTCCGGTGAGGTCGCTCACGAGGCGCCGGCCGTTGCCGACGGCCGCGAACGAGGCACGGCTGAACTGACTGATGATCGGTGCTGGGTCGCCGTCCCGGTACGAGCCGAGCGCTGCGAAGTACGCATCGGTGTCGGTGAGCAGGCCGGCTGAGACCGGGACCGTCAGCCGCCGGGTCACGCCGGACCGACGCAGCATCGCGTGGACGAGAGTCCTGCCGGTGCGGCCGTTCCCGTCGTTGAACGGATGGATCGTCTCGAACTGAGCATGTGCGATCGAGACCTGGGTGAGGACCGGGATGTCGGTCCGCCGGCAGAACCTGACCAGATCGTCCATCAACGCCGGCACCCGCTCGCGGCGGGGTGGGACGAACGTCGCGGTGTGCGGGGTCGGCCCGCCCCCGATCCAGACCTGACCGTCGCGCAGCCGCCCGGGGTGGGCGTAGGCCTGGTCATGCATCAGCGCGAGGTGGGCGGCGAGGATCGAGTCGGTGCTGAGGTCATCGGCCAGGTCGATCGCCTTCTGCATGGCCTCGACGTTCGCGGCGACCATCCTGGCGTTCTGCCCCGAGGACTCGTTCAAGGTGGCGATGGCCAGCGCTTTCGCTCCTGCGGTGACACCCTCGATCTGCGAGGAGGACGCCGACTCGGTGCGTAGCAGGACGACGGCGAGCGGCGCGAGCTCACCATCGGCGCGCGGGAGCGATGCGGCCAGCTCGGCGTCGAAGCGGGAGATCTCGACGAGCGCATCCTCCGCTCCGGCGGCAATATCCGACGGGATGCTGAAATCCAGGTCCGAGATCGCCGGCAGGAGGTCTCCGGGTTGGTCCACACCGCTCACTATATAACTTTCTTCGTATAAAGTTATATAACGCTACGGCGCGGGGACGAATTCGACGCGGACGCCGAGGAGGCGGATGGGGCGGTTGAGGGTGAACTTTTGCAGGATTTCGAGGGTTGTGGTGGCGATGACTTCGGGGTCTTGGGTGGGGGTTTTGAGTTTGCGGCTTTTGATGGGGGTGTAGAAGTTGATGAAGCGGACCTTGACCGCGACGCGTTGGATGGTGCGGCCCTCGGCGACGACCTCGCGGGTGACCTCGAGGGCGATGCGGCGGAGTTCGCGTTCCACGGCCGCTTGATCGGCCAGGTCTTCGGCAAAGGTTTCCTCGTGGCTGCGGGAGACCGGTTCGCGGGGTACGTCGGTGACCTCGGTGTCGCCGAGGCCGCGGCCCAGGGCGGCGTACCAGGTGCCCATCTTGGGGCCAAAGCGTTTCTTCAGGACGTCCAGGTCGGCGGCGGCCAGTTCGGCGACCGTCAGCACTCCTAGCTCGCCGAGGTTGCGTTCCATCCGGGGGCCGATACCCCACAGGTCGCGGACGGGGCGGTGGTTCATCACCTCGCGCCAGTTGGCCGCGGTGAGACGGTAGATCCCGGTGGCGGGGCCGGCACCTTCGAAGGGCGCCGCGTGCGAGCGTTCCTGCTTGGCGAACCCGGTCGCGAGCTTGGCGCGGGTCTTGTTGTCGCCGATACCGACCGCGCAGGTCAGCGAGGTCCGCTCCACGACGGCAGCCCGCAACTGAGCAGCCAGTGCTTCCGGGTCGTCGGTCTCGGCGCCGACCATGCACTCGTCCCAGCCCCAGACCTCGACCACGACCGGGAACGACCGCAGCGTGTCCATCACCTCGGCCGACGCCGCGTCGTACGCCGCCGGATCCGACGGAAGGAAAACGGCGTCCGGGCATTTCTTGTACGCCGCCCGCACCGGCATCCCGGAATGTACGCCGTACGCGCGCGCCTCGTACGACGCGGTGGCGACCACCTGCCGTGCCTGGGTCGGGTCGCCGGACCCGCCCACCACGACAGGCAGCCCACGGAGCTCAGGCCGCCGCCGGATCTCGACGGCCGCGATGAACTGATCCATGTCCACGTGCAGGAGCCACCAGCTCATAGCTGACAGGTAACCACATCAGCTGGACGCGCTGGAGTACGTCAGCAGCCCGCGCCGCCACACCAACCGCACCAGGCCCTGAGCCACGACCGCGAGCCCGAGCCCGACGGCCACCGTCCCCCAGCCGAGATCGCCCGTCAGCGCCCGTACCGGGAACGTCGTCGCGAACGCCACCGGGAACGCGAACGTCAGGAACGTCCGCACCGCGACCGGGAAGAACACCAGCGGGTACCGCCCGGCCTCCATCAGGTTCAGGAACACGAACCCGATCGGGTTCACCGACTGCAGCCAGAACGCCAGGAACGACATCGCCGACCACACCGCGGTGAGCAGCACCAGACCGGTGCCGACGAGTACGACGGCCTGCGCGACCTGCCCCGGACCGAAGCTGATACCGGCCTGCACGAGCCCGATCACCAGGACCACGATGCCGCTGGCGACGTTCGTGAGCTCCGCGACGTTGATCCACCGCAGCGTCAGGTAGAACTGGCTCGACACCGGCCGCAGCAGCACGCTGTCGAGCTCACCTTCTGTCAGGTACGTCGTCATCCGGTTCAGGTTCGGCGCGACGAACGTCGCCATCAGCCCGGTGACGATCTGGAACACACCGACCAGCGCGATCACCTCGGCCCGCGACCACCCGTGCACCTCGGCCGTGAACCCGAACAGCAGCAACGTCGGCACGATCCCCAGCCCGAGCTGCACGAGCCCGACGAGCAGCGTGGTCAGGAAATGCGCACGGAAATGAGTTTCCCGCACCACGGCCTGCAGGAAGAACCGTCGCCACAGCTTCAGGTACCTCATGCGCCCACCGCCGAGTACGCGCGGATCCCCGCGGACCAGACGAGCCGGGCGATCGCCGCGAACACCACGACGTACCCGAGCTGGATCCCCAGCCCCACCAGCAGCTCCCGCCCGGTCAGCTGACCGGCGACGATCTCGACCGGGAACGACACCGTGTAGCGGAACGGCTGATGGTCGACGAATCCCCGCGACCACGCAGGCATCAGCGCCAGCGGTACGACGGCACCGGACAGGACGCTCGCGATGATCACGCGCGCCTGGACGAGCGCGCTGACGTCGTCCATCCAGAACGCCAGCGACGCGATCAGGATGTCGATCGTGAACACCAGCATCGCCCCGAGCAGGATGCTGAGCGCGAACAGCACCCAGCGTCCAGGGCCGGCCGGGATGTTCATCGAGTCCCGGAAGATCCACCACACGATGCCGATCATCGGCACCAGCGCGAACAGCTTCAGGAACTTCTCCGACAGGTTGTTCGCGACGAAGCCGGTCAGCAGCGACGCCGGCCGGATCATCCAGCTCGACAGCTTCCCCATCCGGATGTCCTGGGCGAGGAACCCGGCCATCCACGACGACGTCGCCATCGTGACGAACCCGAGCAGCACGAAGTACGTCGTCACGTACCGCTCGTCGACCGGCAGTTGCGCCCCGCTCGCGAGCGCCGTCCGCCAGATCAGCAGCGAGATGATCGGCATGGTGATGTTCGCCAGCATGAAGATGATCCAGGCGCCGCGGTACACGGACTGCTGCGCGATCTCCGCCGCCGTCATCCGCCGTACGACGCGAAGGTTCCGGGTGACGGTGCTCATGCGTCCCCCAGCGTGCTGCGGCGCAGGAACAGGTCGCGCATGATGTCCTCGATGTCGGCGTCCGCGACGTCGAGGTCGACCAGCGGGCCGAGCCGGGTCAGCTGCTCCATCACGGCACCGGCGCGCTCCCGATCCGCTTCGAGCGTGACCGTCGGACCGGAAACCTCGACCCCCGTGACCCCGTCCAGGTGACCGACTTCCACAGGCGCGGCGTACGTCGCCCGCACCAGCTTGCGAGGTTGCGCCGTACGGACGAGGTCGTCGAGACCGCCGTCGAACTGCAGCCGGCCGTGGTCGATGATCATCACCCGCGAGCAGAGCGCCTCGATGTCGTCCATGTCGTGGCTGGTGATCAGGATCGTGGTCCCGCGGAGCCGGTTGACGTCGGCGAGGAACGAGCGGACCCGGGCCTTCGCGACCACGTCGAGACCGATCGTCGGCTCGTCCAGGAACAGGATCTCCGGGCCGTGGACCAGCGCCGCCATCAGTTCGAGCTTCATGCGTTCACCGAGGGAGGTTTTGCGGACCTGCACGTTCAGCAGGTGCTCGACCTCGAGCAGCTCGGCGAGTTCGGCGACGTTCCGGTCGAACTCCGCGGTGGACAGGCCGTACATGTCCTTGTGCAGCAGGAGACTCTCCATCGCCGGAACGTCCCACCACAGCATGGTCTTCTGGCCCATGACGAGCGCGATCCTGCGCAGGTAGTCGTGCTTGCGGTCCGACGGCGTGTGGTCGAGGACCTGCAGGTCGCCGGAGGTCGTGTAGAGCAGGCCGGACAGCATTTTCAGCGTGGTCGTCTTGCCGGCGCCGTTCGGGCCGAGCAGCCCGACGACCTCGCCACGGCCGATGGAGAAGGTGACCCGGTCGACGGCGAGCCGGGTCTCGTACTTGCGTCGCACCAGGCTCTTCAGCGCGCCGCCGAGGCCGGCGCGTTGCTGGTGGAAGGTGTAGGTCTTGGTCAGATCATGGGCCGAAATGACAGGTGTCATGGGAATGCACCGCTTTCGAGAGAACGTCAGGACCGGGCAGCGTCACCGCGCAAAACGCGCAGAGCGCAGGCCGCTCACGTCACGTGAGATCGGCCAGGCGGACGCTGAGGTCCGTCCCGGCTACGCGGTCCGGTCCGACCGCGGGGGTTGAACGTATATCAACCCTTATCTCGACGGCGTGTCGACATCGCTCCCTGTGGGTCCTTCCGACGTGCGGCTGCCACCGACCACGGTATGCCGTCCCGGAAAGCGTCGTCCAGTCGGTTTCTCAGAGGTCCTTGCGCATCTGCTGCGAGATCACCGCGTAGCCGAGTGAGCCGTACAAGCCGATCGCGGTGGTGTTGTCCCCGAAGACGTTCAGGTCCAGCTGTTTGTAGCCGAGTCGACGGCATTCTTCCTCGCCGGCCAGCATGATCGCCCGCCCGTACCCCTTGCCGCGCCGGCCGCTGTCCACCTCGATGCCGTAGATGAACGGCACCTTCGACTTGGTGCTGATCCACAGACTTCCGACCGGCTCGTCCGCCGCGACCGCGATCCAGATCAGTTGCTGATCGGTGGCCGGGCCCTCCGGCAGCAGCCGCTCGGTCTCCTCGTAGGCGAGCGCGAGCGCTTCGTCCGGGGTCAGCCCACGGGACGGCCCGACGCCGGCCGCGAACGATGCGGCGGCACGCTCCATCCAGCGCGGGTACTCGGTGTCAGTGATCGGGCGCAGGAGCACCGGCAGCGTGGTCACGAGGCTGACGATATCCCGCTTGGCTGGAAGGGCGGCCATGTCAAGGATCGCGCTTTGCGCCGGGTCGCCTGTCGCGTCGTGTGGTGGGTAGGCGTCCGAGATGCTGGGTTGGCGACCCAGATACCGGGCGCAGACCCAGCCTCTCGGACGCCTACCCACCAAAGGCCGGGGCCCGCGATTTCCTGTCGCACGAGAGCCCGATGTCCCCACACGCACCTGCGAGCACCAGATATCGTGCGCAGGTGGCGGATCTGACGTTGGAGATGGCGCAGAAGTTGCTGGCCGCGCAGCCGTTCAGTGTGCTGGTGGGGGCGCGGGTGGTGGAGTTCGGGGGTGGTGGGGCGACCTTGGAGATCGACATTCGGCCGGATCTCCAGCAGCAGAACGGTTTCCTGCACGGCGGCGTACTCAGCTACGCGGCCGACAACGCGCTCACCTTCGCCGGCGGCACGGCGCTGGGCCCTGAGGTGCTGACCGGTGGCTTCACGATCAGTTATCTCCGCCCGGCCCGGGGCATGGTGCTCCGGGCCGAGGCGAAGGTTGCCTACTCGAGCAGGCGGCAGGCGACCTGCACGTGTGAACTCACGACGCTCGACGACGCCGGTACGTCGACCCTGTGCGCGATCGCTCAGGGCACGATCATCGCCCGTTAGTCGAAGAGGTCTTCGAGGAAGGACTTCTTTTTCTTCTTGTGCGGGTACTGGTTCCCGTACCGGCGGTCGTCGTCGTAGCGCCGGTCGTTGTCGTACCGGCGGTCGTCGTCGTACCGCTTCTTCTCCTCGTAGCGCTTCTCCTCGTACCGCGGCTGCTGTGCCTGCTGCGACTGCTGCGGCGCGTTGAACCGCGCCTCGGCGTCGACGAGCCGCTCCAGCTCACCCCGGTCGAGGAAGATCCCGCGGCAGTCACCGCACTGGTCGACGGTGATCCCGCTGCGCTCGTACGTCCGCATCGCGCCGTGACACTTAGGGCAAACCAAGCTCTCCATCCAGCAACCCTAAGTGACAATTTCCCCGTCACGGCGCGCTTTCAGCGAACTCTCAGGAACTTCCTACCGACAACCGGTCGACCTCCGCGGCCACCCGCTCCACCAGCTCCTCGCGCCCGGCCGGCGGCTCGTACGGCTCCGGCCAGAAGTCGGTGATCCGGACGATCAGCCCGTCGCGCAGCTCGAAGTACACCAACGCGACCAGTTCGTTCTCCTCGACCGCGAAGTTCAGCGATCCGGCGGCCGATGTCCCGTCCGCGATCAGCCGGGTCACCGTGCAGGTCCAGTCGCCCGGGTACTCGCGGTTGAACCGCAGGTACTTGTCCCGGCCGGAGATCCGTTCCCGGGTCTGCGGCATCTCGTACGCCACGTCGTCGCTGAGCAGCGTGCCGAACGTGTCCCAGTCCTTGGCCGCCATCGTCGCGAAATAGCGTTCGACGACATCTCGAGTCCGCTCTGTCTCACTCATAGGCGGACAGTACGACGCCCCGCCGACAATCTGCCGACGGGGCGTTTCGGTTACTTGAAGCTGCTGAGGAAGCTCTTCAGGAGCGGGCCGGCGGTGTGCGAGCCGGACTCGCCGCCCTCGACGATGACCGCGAACGCGACGTCGCCGCGGTAGCCGGCCATCCAGGCGTTGGTGGTCACCTTGCCCTTCACCACGACCTCGGCAGTACCGGTCTTCGCGGCGACTGCGCCGTTCCCGGCGAGCACGCTGGCGGTACCGCCGGTGACTGTGGTCCGCATGAACGTCCGCAGGTTCGCAACAGTTGCTGCTGGCAACGGGGAGGCGGCCGCGCCGGCGGCGTCCTTACCCGGTACGAGCACGGGCTTCATCGCCGTACCGTGGTCGACCGTCGCCGCGACCAGCGCGATCGCCAGCGGGCTCGCGGTGACCGTCCCCTGGCCGATCATCGACGCGGCCTCTTCGACGTCGTCCTTCGGCGCCGGGACCTGGCCGCCGTACGCCGAGATCGACAGGTTCAGGTCCCGCCCGATGCCGAACATCGCCGCGGCCTTCGTCATCCCGTCCTTCGGCAGCCGCGCGTGCTGCGAGATGAACGCGGTGTTGCAGGACTTGTTGAACGCCGTCTGCATCGTGCCGTTGCCGTACGCCGCGAGCGCGTCGTAGTTCTTGAACGTCTTGCCGAACACGTTGATCGTGTCCGTGCACGGCAACGGCGTCGCGGCGGTCTCACCGCTGCCGAGCAGTGCTGCCGAGGTGACGATCTTGAACGTCGAACCCGGGGCGTACCGGCCCTGGAAGGCGCGGTTGTAGCTGGCCACCTGCGGCCCGTTCGCCGCGGCGAGGATCTGACCGGTCGACGCCTGGACGGCGACCAGTGACGCCGGCAGCTTGCTGGTGGCCAGCGCGGCCTCGGCGGCCTTCTGCATGTTCGTGTCCAGCGTGGTCTTCACCGGCTTGCCGGCGGTGCCCTTCTGGGCGAAGACGGTCTTGATCGTCAGCTTGGTCTTGCCGTCCCGCAGCGCGACCGTGCCGCCCGGCGTACCGGCGAGCTGCTGCTGGAACGCGTACTGCAGGCCGGTCGTGCCGACCTGGTCCTGCGCCGACGCGGTCGGACCGGCGTTCTTCAGGGTCTCGTCGGTCGCGGTCTTCATGGTGCCGAGGAGCGACCGGGCGAACGTCGCGGTCGGCGGCAGCGACTGCGTGCCGCCCATGGTCAGTACGCCCGGAAGCTTGCTCATGGTCGGCCGGAGCGCCTCCCACTCCTCGGCCCGGATCGTGATCGCGTCCACGAACTGCCCGGCCGGTGCGGCCTTCGCCCGGGCCGCGAGCTTCGCGCCGTCGACGTCGAGGTACTTCGTGAACGCGGCGTACGTCGCTGCCGTCGCCTTGGTGCCCGCGGCGACGCCGACGATCACGACCGGCCGGTTCGCGGTCAGGGCGACGCCGTTGCGGTCCAGGATCGAGGCCCGGGCCGGCAACTGGCGGACCCGCTTGAGGTAGTTGCTGTCGCCGAGACCGGGGTAGATCGTGTCGCCGGAGGCCTTCACCTTCCAGGCGTCGCCGGTCTTGGCCGCGGTCGCCGTACTGGTCCACTTCATCGCGCCGATACCGCGCAGCTGCGCCTCGACGGCCAGATCCTGGGTGCAGCTGCCGTCGGTGCACTTCGGCTCGCCCTGCGGCGTGACCGTCACGGTGCTCGCGACCAGCGCGCTGTCGACGTCGTCGAGCCGCTTGGCGAACACCGTCGGGTTGTCGGTGAGCGCTCCGGCCGCGTCGGGCTTCCCGTTCGGCGCCCAGGCCTTCACCCAGGCGTCGGCGAACTGCTTGATGACCGCGCCGGACGCCTGCTGCTCGTCGCTGCCGGACTTCCCGCCGCCGCCGGACTTGCTGTCCGAACAACCAGCGGTGATCAGCAGACTACTCAGGCAGACGATCGCAGTGGTTCGCTTCACAATCCCAACTCTCGCACGACGACGGATGGACACCGGGGCACGGTCTTCGGCGTGTGGCTCCCTCGGAAACCTACTCAACCGACGCAAGTACGACGCGTGCACCCGCTCAGGAGTTGGCAGCAGATGATCGGTGAATCGGGACCGAGACGCTGCGCGAATCGACGGACCCGGATTCTGGAACCGCGTTCCAGAGTCGCGGCTCCCGGCGTATTCTGCTCCTTTGTGACCCGCCTTGCTCTGCACAGCCGCCTGATTCCCGGGACCGAAGAGGCCTACGAGACCGAGCACGCCCGCGTCTGGCCGGAGCTGATCACCGTGATGCGTACCGCCGGGATCAGCGACTGGTCGATCTGGCGCAGCGGCCGCGACCTCTTCCACCTGGTGGTGACCGACGACTTCGAGGCCGCGGTCGCGTACCTGCGCAACGACCCGACCGACCAGCGCTGGCAGCAGCACATGAGCCAGTTCGTCGAGGGTTTCGCCGAGAACCCGGAGGGCGTGGCCGGCCAGTCGCTCCGCCACGTCTGGACGATGAGCGAGCAGACCGACTAGTACATCTCCCACAGGAGCAACTCGGCTCCGTCCGGGCCGGCGGTGAGGCGCTCGCCGTCCGCGCCGGTCAGCCGTACGGCGTCCGCCGTACCGAGCTCGCCCGCGCCCTCGAGGGCCGCCGTGCCTGCTGCCACGAACAGGTGGACGTGCGGAGCGGCGGGTACTTCGAGCATCTGGCCGGGAGCGAGGCGGGCGACGGACATGCCGGCGGACGGCTGGTTGAGGTGGATGGCGGTCGTCGACGCGTGCTTGGCGAGACCGGACGCGACCGGGACGAGCTCGCCGGTGGTCAGGTCGAGCTCCCTCTGTTCGTACGACGGCGGCAGGTCGAGGCGATCGGGGCGGACCCACATCTGGACGTAGTGCACGGGGTCCGGACCGTCGTTCCACTCCGAGTGCTGAATCCCGGAGCCGGCGCTCATCCGCTGCGCGAGCCCCGGGTGCACCTCGCCGCTGTTCCCCTGCGAGTCACGATGAGCCAGGGCGCCCCGCAGTACCCAGGTCACGATCTCCAGATCCTGGTGCGGATGCGTACCGAACCCGGTGCCCGGGGCAACCGTCTCGTCGTTGTGCGCGACCAGAAACCCGAACCCGACGTTCGCCGGACCGTAATGCGCCCCGAACGAAAACGAGTGCCGCGAGTCCAGCCAGTCGCTCGCGGTCCGGAAGCGGTCGTCCGCCCGATGGATCTCCACAGGGTCTAGTAATACCCCTTGTGGCCGTCGAGCAGTTCGCGGATCGCGTCGAGGTGACCGACGTGGCGTGCGGTCTCCTCGAGCATGTGGAGGAGCATCCAGCGCAGCGTGGCCTGGGCTGCCTTGAAGTCCGGGTGCTTGCCGACGTCGTCGAGCGAGTGGGCCTCGACGATCTCGTTCGACTGCGTGCACTGCGCCTCGAACTCGTCCAGCAACTGCGCGAGCGGTACGCCGCTGACCATCATGTCGGCGTCCTCGGGCTCCTCCTGGAACTGCGGGTTGCCCTCGTACGACTCGCCCAGGAACAGCACGTTGAACCAGCAGTGCTCGGTCCACCGCATGTGCGACACCAGCCCGGCCGGCGTCATCAACGGCGAGTCCGGGAGCGCTACCCGGTACGCGTCGGCCTCGGCCAGTCCTTCCAGCTTCCACCGAACCAGCGCGCGCTGCTGGTCCAGCCAGCCCACAACCTGCGTTCGCTCGTCGGCGACAAAAGGCGGTCTCTCCCGCGAAAATGTCATGGCGGGACGGTAGCCAATGCACCCGATCGTCGCAGCGCATTAAAAAACGGACTGCGCCGCTCGGTGGGCGGCGCAGTCCGGTCTACTGGTTGAGACGTCCGGTCAGCCGGTCGGGTTCCCGTTGTCGGAGCCGAGAGTGGCCTTGATGGATTGGGGCTTGCCGTTGCGGGTGACGGTGAGCGTCACCTGATCGCCCGGGCGGTGCGAACGGACCGCGGCGACCAACGCGTCCCCTGACGCGATCGCCTTACCGTCCACAGCGGTGACCACGTCACCTGACTGCAGACCGGCCTTGTCCGCCGCACCGCCGGACGTAACCTCGCCGAGGCGTGCTCCGTTCGTGAGCCCGTCGGAGGACTGCGCGTCGCCGACCGTCACTCCGAGCCGCGCATGCGTGGCCTTGCCCTTGGCCACCAGCTCGTCGATGATCGGCTTGGCCTGGTCGATCGGGATCGCGAACCCCAGGCCGATGTTTCCGCCTTCGGATTGTCCCGATCCGCCGGCGGTTTTGATCGCGCTGTTGATACCGACCACCTGGCCGGCGAGGTCGATGAGGGCGCCGCCGGAGTTTCCCGGATTGATCGCGGCGTCCGTCTGGATTGCTGGGAAGACCGTCGTACTGTCCTGCTCCTCGTCGCCCGACGTCACCGGGCGGTTCAGCGCCGAGACGATGCCGCTGGTCACGGTCGCCTCCAGGCCGAACGGCGAACCGATCGCCACCACGCCCTGCCCGACCGCGAGCTTCCCGCTCTGGCCGAGGGTGGCCGGCGTGAGGCCGGTCGCGTTCGCCTGGATGACCGCCAGGTCGGTGAGCGGGTCGGTGCCCTTGACGGTGGCTGTCACGGTCCGCCCGTCGTTCAGGATCACGGTGAGCTCGGCGCCCTGCCCGGCGCCGGACACCACGTGGTTGTTCGTGACGATCAGTCCGTCCTTGCTGATCACGATGCCCGACCCGGTTGCCTGCCCCTGCTGGGTCGCGACCGCGATCTTCACCACGCTCGGCAGTACCTTCGCGGCGGCGCTCTGCACCGAGCCGTCCGGCGCCGACGCGGGCGCCGCCTGGTTACCGGTCAGCGGGGCGGTCACCGAGGGAGAGTTCGCGGTGTGGTCGGTGGTCGCCGAGTAGACGGCCGCACCGCCGACACCGCCCGCGGTGCCGACCAGCAGCGCGGTCAGCGCCACCACGGCGAGTCCGGCCCGGCGCTTCGGCTTCACCGCGGTCGCGGTGGCCGGCTGCGGTCCGATGGGCCAGTTCGGGCCCGGAGACGTCCCCTGATGCGTCCCCGGCGCCCCGAACTGCGGATAAGCACTCCCACCTGCGGGGTACTGTCCCGGCCGCTGCCCTTGCGGCCCCGAGTCCAGCCGCGGCAGCCCACCAAGCGGCGCGTGCTGTTGCTGCTGATGCTGCCCGTACATCGGCAGCTGCTGCGTCCGCTCCGGCCCCTGCGGTCCCTGTGCGTTCTGGCCGGGCTGGTTCTGCGGCTGCTGCGGCTGGTTCTCGGTCATGACAAGTACTGTGTCGGCCGGACCTGAGAGGGCCCTGAAGATCCCGTTGGAGTGGCCAAAGAACTCTGTGAAGATCCGTTGAAGATGGGATAGTCACTGTCTACCCACTCACAGCCTCTGGCGAGGCGGTCCCGGTCTGATGCTCAAGGCTGCCGGGTAGACGTTTCACAGCCACCCGCCCGGTACCCCGGGTCTTCTGGTCGGCTCCACGTCCGTTTAACGTCTCCGCACCACTCGCGGCGACCGCCAGCGCGGCAAGATTCCTCGCCGCGTTCTCATCACGGTCCATCACCAGACCGCAGGACTCACACCTGTACACGCGTTCGGACAAGAGCAGCTTGGCTTTCACCACTCCACACCCCGAACAGGTCTTACTCGACGGAAACCACCGATCGGCCACGATCAGCCGTCCGCCGTTCCACTGGGTCTTGTACGCCAGTTGCCGCCGGATCTCCCCGAAACCCGCGTCCGCGATCCGCCGGGCGAGGCGCCGGTTGCGCAGCATCCCGGCCACGTTCAGGTCTTCCACGACAACGGTCCCGTACTCGGCCGCGATCGCACTGGTGAGCTTGTGCAGCGCGTCCGCCCGCTGGTTCGCCACTCTGTAGTAAGCACGGTTGCGCTGCGCGTTGGCGCGCTGCCACCTCTTCGATGGCACTCGGCCCGTACGCCGGTCCCTGCCGACGCGGCGGGATACGCGACGCGACAGCGTGCCGAGCCTGTGCAGCGACGCGTCCAGGTGCTTGGGGTTCGGGACCGGGGCGAGCACTCTGCCCGGTTCGGCCAGGACCGCGAGGCTCTTGATGCCCAGGTCCACGCCGACCACCGCGCCGGGACGCGTCGGCGCCCGGACGGGTGTGTCCTGTTCGATGGTGAACGACACGAACCATCGGCCGCGCTCGAACCGGATCGTCGCCGCCATGATCCGGGCCGTGCCGTCCAGCAGTTCCGGTGCCGGTGTCTCGTGCAGCCTGACCCGGCCGATCCGCGGAAGTACGGCGTACCTCTCCTCGCAGCCGATGGCGCCGGTGGTGAATCGGCACGACCTGACCGCTTTGCGCTTGGACTTGAACCGCGGGAACCCCACTGCCCGCCCGCGTCGCTTGCCGTTGCGCGAGTCGCGCCAGTTCATCAGCGCGGTGGCGAGTTGGGCCAGGCCGCTGGCGTAGGCCTCCTTCGAGTAGTCCGCCCACCAAGGCGCGACCCTTGCTTTGGCCTGATTCCAGGCTTTGCGCAGCGAGTACATCGACCACGAGATCGACGGCGTCAACAGTTCGTCTGGCACACCGTAGGTCAATTCCGCCGCCCGCTGGTCCATTACCGCTTTGACCCGGCCGAGAACCCCAGTTGAATGCCTTTCGTGCCGCCGCGCAATGCGCATCCAGGTACCGAGCTTGACGGGAAGTCGGATTCAGCGCGTACTTGTACGCCCGCACCGTCATGACGGATCCCCGGGCAAGATGACCGCAAAGTCAGGCACATCAGCAGTCTCGCCGACCCCACCGACAGGAAGTTGTTAGCGCGTCTGGGTCGCGGCGTGTGGGAGCCACAGGGTGAACTGTGCGCCTGCTCCGGGGACGTTGCGGGCGTAGATCATGCCGCCGTGCTGCTCCGCTGCGTGCTTCACGATTGCCAGGCCCAGGCCGGAGCCGGGACGGCTGCGGGCCTCGCTGGAGCGGTAGAAGCGGTCGAACACGTGGGGTAGGTCCGCCTCGGCGATCCCCGGGCCAGAGTCGGTCACGGTCAGTACGCCGTCCAGGAGCCGGACCGTCACGTGTCCGACGGGCTGTCCGTCGGACAGCTGCTCCGTACCTTCAGGGACGCTGTACTTCGCCGCGTTGTCGAGCAGGTTCGTGACCGCACGTCCGAGCAGTCGCTCGTCGCCCCAGACCGGGAACGGCGTGAGCTGTACGTGCCACTCCAGCCCGGGTGCGCGTCGCCGTACCTTGATGACGGCGTCCTCGACGACGTTGGACAGCTCGATCAGCTCCGCGTTCCGCACCTGCGGGGTGTCGCGGGCCAGTTCGGTCAGGTCGCCGATCAGCTGCGTCAGCTCGTCCATCTGGGCACGTACGTCGTCCAGCAGCTGCTGCCTGTCTTCGGGCCGGAGGCCGCCGCGCTTGTCCGCCTGGGCGAGCAGATCCAGGTTGGTGCGGACGCTGGTGAGCGGCGTACGGAGCTCATGGCCCGCGTCGCCGACCAGCCGGCGCTGCCGGTCGCGGGACTGCGCGAGCGCGCCGAGCATCGCGTTGAACGCCATCGCCAGCCGGGAGATCTCGTCGGTCCCGGCCACCGGGATCGGCTTCAGGTCCTCGGTCCGCGCGACGTGCTCCGCGGCTCCGGTCAGTCGCGCCAACGGCCGCAGACCGGACCGTGCGACCGCGTTGCCGGCGAGCGCCGCGCCGATCACGCCGATCAGTCCGAACGCCCACAGCACGATCCCCAGGTTGTGCAGGGTCTGGTCGATCGGCCCCAACGACTGCGCCACCACCAGCGCGCCGGGCTGGAAGAGCTCGTCGTTGTAGTTGCACGGCTCACGCACCGGGCAGAACCGGGCGGGTACGGCGACCACGCGGAAGTGCGAGCCGCCATTACGGGCGCCGACGGTGCGCAGGCTGGCCTGGTCGCCCTGGTTCTGGGCGATCTGGAGCTCGTCGTCGCCCATCGGCGGGAGCGGACTGTTGATCGGCGCGTACTTGTCGCCGGTCGCGCTCAGCACGCCGACGCGGATGTCGCTGAGGCCGAACGCGTCCGCGGAGGCCCTCTGCAGGTTGTCGAGGTTGGTCAGGACACCCTTCTGCGCGGCCTGCCCGGCCCGCTGGATCAGGCTGTCGTCCAGGTTCTGGTACATCTGCTGGCGCACGGTGACGTACGCCGCGATGCTGACGATCGCCACCGCGAGGCCGACCGCGACCGCGGCGAGCAGCGTCACGCGGGCATGCAGTGTGAGCTTGTGGAGCGTCTCGTTCCACCAGGTCTGGGTCCGGGCAGCGGTCGCCGCCACGCGATTGCCGTTGCTGCTGGCAACGGGCCGCGCGGACTGTGCCGGTTGCTGCTGCGGTTGCTGCGGTCGATCGGCGTACGAGGGGAACTGCTCGGGGTGTTGCTCACTCACGGCGGCGTGTCCCTCAGTACGTACCCGATGCCGCGGACGGTGTGGATCAGGCGCGGCAGACCGTTGACCTCGGTCTTCCGGCGCAGGTAGCCGACGTACACCTCGAGCGAGTTCGCGGTGGTGGGGAAGTCGTAGCCCCAGACGGCGTCCAGGATGACAGCCCGCTCCAGCACCCGGCGCGGGTTGCGGATCAGCAGCTCGAGCAGCGAGAACTCGGTCCGGGTGAGCTGGATGGCCACTTCGCCGCGGTGCACCTCGTGCGCGTCGACGTCGACCACGAGGTCGGCGTACTGCAGCACCTCGCCGCGCTGGCCGCCCTCACCGGGGGCGGTGCTGCGGCGCAGCAGCGCGCGCAGCCGGGCCAGGAGCTCCTCCAGCGCGAAGGGCTTCGTGAGGTAGTCGTCGCCGCCGGCGTCCAGGCCGTCCACCCGGTCCGCGACCGCGTCCCGCGCGGTGAGCACCAGGATCGGCACATTGTTGCCCGCGGCCCGCAAGGCCTTGGTGGTCTCCAGGCCGTCCAGCCGCGGCATCATCACGTCCATCACCACGACGTCCGGCTCGACGTTGCCGATCACCGCGAGCGCCTCGGCGCCGTCGGACGCGGTCACCACCTCGAAGTCGTTGAACTCCAGCGAACGGCGCAGCGAGTCCCGGACCGCCCGGTCGTCGTCCACCACCAGTACCCGCATCGTCTTGCCCCGCTCCGCTCGAAGTTCCGCTCAGCCGAGAGTAGGTCGCTTCTGTGAGAATCGCCTGAGAACCCGCTGATCGCTCGCACAACACCTCCAGGACACCTTAGGTTGCCAGACGTGGACGTTCTGGAATTCACCCCCGAGCCCGCCGACTTCGCCTGGACCTTCGGGGGTGTCGCGCCAGTACGCCGGGTCAAGCCGGGCACCGCGCTCCGCCTCTGGACCGAGGACGCGTTCGCCGGGAGCCTGCGCAGTACGACGGACCTCGCGAGCGCCTCGCTGACGATGCCGTTCGTCAACCCGCAGACCGGGCCGTTCTACGTCGAGGGCGCCGAGCCAGGGGACACGCTGGTCCTGCACTTCGTCGAGCTGACGCCGGCCCGGAGCTGGGGTGCGTCGGCGACGATCCCGTTCTTCGGCGGGCTGACCAGCACCGACCGGACCGCGACGCTGCAGGACCCGCTGCCGGAGCGCACGTGGATCTACGAGGTGGACAGCGCTCGCCGGACGGTCGGGTTCCAGGCGCAGGGGAGTGAGCTGGAGGTGGCGCTGCCGCTCGAGCCGATGCTCGGCACGGTGGGCGTCGCGCCCGCCGGCGGTGAGGTCCGCTCGGCGTTGGTGCCGGACACGTTCGGCGGCAACATGGACACGCCGGAGATGCGGGCCGGGACCACCTGCTACCTGAACGTCAACGTCGAGGGCGCACTGTTCTCGGTCGGCGACGGCCACTACCGGCAGGGTGAGGGCGAGTCCTGCGGCACCGCGGTCGAGGGCGCGATGAACGTCGTACTGATCGTGGAGCTGCTCAAGACGCCGGGACCGCTCTGGCCGCGGCTGGAGAGCGACGAGTACCTGTCCGTGATCGGGTCGAGCCGGCCGCTCGAGGACGCGTGGCGGGCCGGTCAGGTGGACATGGTGCGCTGGCTCGGCGACCTGTACGGGCTGGACAAGCTGGACGCGTACCAGCTGCTCAGCCAGGTCAGCGAGGTCCCGCTGGCGAACGTGGTCGACGCCGACTACAGCGTGGTCACCAAGATCCCGAAGCGCCTACTCCCGCCGGTGACGGCGTACGACGGCATTCACCAGCACCTGACCTCTTCGGCGAACCGCTCGAGCGGCTCGTGATCGTAGGCCACACCAGGGATGTAGGAGATGACGTAGTCGATCCCCACTTCGGCCAGCTGTTCCAGGTGGTCTCGCAGCTGTTTCGTCGTGACCACGTCGGCCAGCACATGTGATGTCCCGCCGGAGCCGATCTCCCGGAACTCGTCCAGGCTGTACCGTCCACGGGCCTTGGCCGTCGCGGCCACCGGGTCGGCGCCGTCCTCGATCGGGAAGACGTTCAGGCTGGTCGACTTGATGATCTCGTCGTAGTCGCGGCCGACCTCGTCGCAGTGTTTGCGGAGGATCGCCAGCTTCTGCTCGATGACGTCGACCCGGCCGGTGCCGAAGTTGCAGGCGTCGCCGTACTTTGCAACTAGTCGCAATGTAACGCGTTCACCGCCGCCACCGATCCAGAGCTTGGGTTTGCGCCGCGGAACGACGTACGGCTTGTCGACCGAGTGGTACTGCCCCTGGAACACCACGTCGTCCTCGGTCCACAGCCGGTGCAGCAGCTCGACCGACTCGACGAACGAGCCCATTCGCTCCTTCTGGCTCGTCCACGGGTAGCCGTATGCCTTCCACTCGTGTTCCGACCAGCCCGCGCCGATCCCGGCGTACATGCGGCCGTGGCTGGCGACGTCGACGGTGGCGGCCATCTTGGCGAACAGGGCCGGGTTGCGGTACCCGTTGCAGCCGACCAGCTGACCCAGGTTCACCCGCGACGTGTCACGCGCCAGTGCGGCCGTGGTCGTCCACATCTCGAAGACAGTCTCCCGGACCGGCTCCGGGACAGTGTGGAAGTGGTCGTAGAGCCAGATCGAGTCCCACGGACCTGCGTCGGCTGCCTTGGCCACAGCGGTCATGGCCTCCCACTGCTCGACCGGGTCGTCCAGCTCGACCAGATCCATCCGCCAGCCCTGCGGAACGAACACACCGAACTTCATACGGTCCTCCTGGAGATAGCGACCCCGGCCAGGCACAGCGCACCACCGGCCAACGCCACGACGGTTGGAGCCTCACCGAGCAGCAGCCAGCCCAGCACGATCGCGACCACCGGCACGGCGTACACGGTGACCCCCATCCGGCCGGCACTCGTACGCCGGAGCGCAAAGGCCCAGGTGGTGAAGCCGAGCGCGGTCGGGAACGCTGCCAGGTAGACCATCCACCAGATGGTGCCTGCGTCGGCAGAGCGGACCTCGTCGATCAGCGTGGGCGCGAATGGCAGGCAGACGACCGCTCCGATCGTGCAGGCGAGCCAGGTGACCTCGGCAGCAGGCAGACGGCTCAGGAGCGGCTTCTGCGTGACCACACCGACGGCGTACGAGATCGCGGCGACGACGCAGAGCACGACACCCCACGTCTCGGCGCGGCCGCTCGAAGTCGACGTACCGATCACGACGATGCCGGCGAACGCGACCAGGCCGCCGATCACCAGCTGCCGCGGGAAGCCTTCGCCGAGACCGATCCCGGCGAGTACGGCGATCAGCAGCGGGGCGATGTGCACGAGCATGGCCGCCGTGCCTGCGTCGAGTCGCCGCTCGGCCTCGTTGAGCGCCAGGTTGTAGACGCCGAACCAGAGCACACCACATGCGATGAGTGGCAGCCAGTCACGCTGCGCGGGCCACCGGCGTACGGTCGCGGCCGGTCGGGGACGAGCGAAGAGGAGGGCGCCGAGGAAGATGCTGCCCAGCCCGAGGCGGGCCAGCGACAGGGCGCCGGCGGAGATCTCGGTGCCGACGTGGCGGATGGCGACGAACGACGACGCCCACAGAACGACCGTGACGGCGGCGGCACCCGCAGCGAGCCGGCCGGCGCGCGGCGGAGCTTCGGTAAGGGTTGTCACGCTCACTACAGTAGGAACGAAATGCGCGAGGATCCATGACGGATCGGAGCCTAGGAGGCTGTTTTGCTTACCGAAACGAGAAGTCAGATCCTGGATGAGCTCAATACCCGGATCCTGACTGAGCTCACGGCCGACCCGCGGCTACGGACCACCGAGCTAGCGCGGCGGCTGGGTGTGTCGACGCCGACGGTGCGTGAGCGGGTCGCGCGGCTGGAGGAGTCCGGGGTGATCCGCGGGTACCGCGTCGACATCGACCCGGCCGCGCTCGGTCGTCCGGTCGCCGCCTGGGTGCGGCTGCGCCCCGGCCCCAACCAGATCCCGAAGATCATCGAGCTGGCCGGCCGGACGCCGGAGGTCGTCGAGTGCCACCGGATCTCTGGGGAGGACTGCTTCCTGATGCGCGTCCAGGTCGCCGAGATCGCCGCGCTGGAGGACGTGCTGGACAAGTTCCTGGTGCACGGCCAGACCACCAGTTCGTTCGTCGTCTCCACGCCGGTCCCGCCCCGCAGCGTGCCGCTGTCCGCAGGGTGAACCCCAACCACCGCTGAGAGTGGTCTGCATCACTAGTCTGGTGGCGATTTCGTCTCCGGGAAGGACCCTGGCTCATGGCTGCCGACAAGTCTGTCCGCAGAGTTGCCCTGCTCACCGCCGGCGGGCTCGCGCCCTGCCTGTCGTCCGCCGTCGGCGGGCTGATCGAGCGCTACACCGATGTGGCGCCCGACGTGGAGATCATCGCCTACCTGAACGGGTACCACGGCTTGCTCAGCGGCCGGTTCCTGACCGTGACGCCGGAGGTCCGGGAGAAGGCTTCCTTGCTGCACAAGTTCGGCGGCAGCCCGATCGGCAACAGCCGGGTGAAGCTCACCAACACCGCCGACCTGGTCAAGCGCGGCCTGATCCAGGACGGGCAGAACGCCCTCCAGGTCGCGGCCGAGCGGCTCGTCGCGGACGGTGTCGACGTACTGCACACCATCGGCGGGGACGACACCAACACCACGGCCGCCGACCTCGCGGCGTACCTGCAGGAGCACGACTACGACCTGACCGTGGTCGGCCTGCCGAAGACGATCGACAACGACGTGGTCCCGATCCGGCAGAGCCTGGGCGCCTGGACCGCGGCCGAGCAGGGCGCGCTGTTCGCCCGCAACATCATCGCCGAGCACACCTCGAACCCGCGGATGCTGATCGTCCACGAGGTGATGGGGCGGAACTGCGGCTGGCTGACCGCGGCCACGGCGCAGGCCTACCAGCAGTGGGTCGACGAGCAGGAGTGGAACCCGGGGATCGGTCTGGACAAGGCCGGCTGGTCGGTGCACGCCGTGTACGTGCCGGAGGCAACGATCGACCTGGACGCCGAGGCGGAGCGGCTGCGGAAGGTGATGGACTCCGAGGACTGTGTCAACATCTTCCTGTCCGAGGGCGCCGGCGTCCCGTCGATCGTGGCCGAGATGGAGGCCCGCGGCGAGGAGGTCGGCCGGGACCCGTTCGGGCACGTCAAGCTGGACACCATCAACCCGGGCGCCTGGTTCGCGAAGCAGTTCGCGGAGCGGATCGGCGCCGAGAAGACGATGGTGCAGAAGAGCGGGTACTTCAGCCGCTCGGCCGCGGCCAACGACCGTGACCTGGCGCTGATCAAGGAGTGCACCGACTACGCGGTCGACGCGGCGCTGCGCGGTGAGTCCGGCGTCGTCGGCCACGACGAGGAGCGCGGCGACGAACTGCGCGCGATCGAGTTCCCGCGGATCGCCGGCGGCAAGGAGTTCGACCCGACGGCCGACTGGTTCGTGACCCTGAAGTCGGAGATCGGTCAGGCCTGATCGCGGAGGCGGTCGACCCACTGGTCGGCCGCCTTCTCAATCTGGGCGAGGACGTCGTCGAAGCCGTCGTCCTCGCCGTAGTACGGATCGGGTACGTCGTCGCGCGCGAACAACTGTGCCGCCGCGCCGTACCGGTTGAGCGTCTCGAGGTGGCCGGAGTCCATCGCGAGGATCAGGTCCCGGTCCCAGGACCGCTCGAACCGACGGGCCCGATGGGCGCTCCCGTCGTACCCGCGCCTCGCGAGGGCGGCCGCCGCGCGCGGGTCCATCCGGTCGCCGACATGCCAGCCTCCGGTGCCGGAGCTGGTCACCTCGACGCCGGCGAGCCCGGCCTCGGCGAGCTTGGCGCGCAGCACCACCTCGCCCATCGGCGACCGGCAGATGTTCCCTGTGCAGACGATCTCGACGTGCACTAGTGAACTTCGGCCTTCTCCGGCAGGACCGCGTTGAGGATCATGCCGACGACGCTGATGATCAGTGCGCCGAAGAGCGCGGCCCAGAAGCCGTCGACGTGGAACTGGACGTCGAGCTTGCCGGTGATCCAGGACGTCAGCAGCAGCATCGCCGCGTTGATCACGAAGGTCAGCAGCCCCAGGGTCAGGATCAGCAGCGGGAAGGACAGGACCTTCACCACGGGCTTCACGATCGCGTTCACGACCCCGAAGATCGCGGCCACGATCAGCAGCGTCAGCACGCGCTTGCCGGTGGTCGCGCCCTGCAGGGTGATTCCGGAGACGAGCCAGCTCGCCGCCGCCAGCGCGATCGCGTTGACCAGCAACCTGATGATCAAGTTCTTCATGCCGTCGATCCTCCCACCCGACAGGTAACACCACTCTCAGTACGCGCCCTGATCCAACCCTGACTCTTGACAGGCAAAATGACCAAGTGATCTGATCATTTTCATGTCCCGTCCCTTGGTTGCGGTAGTTGCGTTGTCACTTACGGCAGCAGGCCTCGCTGTCCCCGCCGCTGCAAGCCCCTCGAGCTGCAGCGCTGTCCAGACGAACTGGACCGCTCAGACGACCCCCCACGCCGCCCCTGAGGGGTTGCTGAACGCGTACTCCGACACCGGGAAGGGCTGGACGGGTGCGGACAGCACCTACTCCGTCCCGCTCCCGGGCGGCCGTACGGCGTGGGTCTTCTCCGACACGTTCCTCGGGCCGGTGAACGCCGACGGCAGCCGTCCGAAAACCACGCCGTTCCTCAACAACTCGTTCGTGATCCAGCAGGGCAGTCGGTTGAAGACGGTCACCGGCGGTACGGCGACCAACCCGACCGCGCTCGTCCCGCCGCCGTCCAACGGCTGGTATTGGTTCGGTGCGGCGCAGACCAGCCACGCCGGCCGCGACCTCGACGTGGTCGCGCTGCGCTTCGAGAAGACCGGGACGGGTCAGTGGGACTGGCGATGGGCCAGCAACTACCTGGCTCGGTTCGACAGCACCACGTACAAGCTCAAGAGCCTCACCCCGATTCCGTCGAGTGCGAACGTGCAGTGGTCCGGCTGGCTGTTGCGGGACCGCGGGTACACGTACGTCTACGGCGTCGAGGACCTGGGTGCGGCGAAGTACCAGCACGTCGCTCGGGTCCGTGGCGACGACCTGACCGGGAAGCCGTGGGAGTACTGGACCGGCTCGGGCTGGTCCAGCGACGAGACCGCGTCCGCCCGGGTGCTCCAGGGTGTCGCCAACGAGCACAGTGTGACCCGCTGGAGTGACGGCTACCTGCTGGTTACGCACGACACCAACGAGCTGTTCAGCAAGCGTGTCCTCGGGTACTTCTCCTGCTCGCCGACCGGTCCGTGGGTGAAGCCGGTCGAGCTGTACCAGACCCCCGAGACGGGCGGGAACATCATCACGTACAACTCCCACGACCACCCCGACCTGCGACGCGGCACCTCGCTCCTGGTGAGCTACAACGTCAACAGCCTGGTCAGCGACGAGCTGTACGGCGACGTGAGCATCTACCGCCCGCGGTTCGTGTCGGTCACGCTGGCGGCGGCCAAGTGAGCGCCACGGGAGGCGTCGTACGGCGGAGTCTGCTCGACGATCTGGCCACGTCCATGCTGGCCCTGATCGCGGAGCGGAAGCTGGCGCCGGGTGACCAGTTCGAGGCTGTGCGATCGCTGGCGGAACGGTTCAAGGTCGCCGTACCCACCGTGCGGGAGGCGCTGCGCCGGCTGGAGGCCACCGGAGCTGTCGAGCTCAGGCATGGCTCTGGCGTGTACGTCGGTCCGAACGTCGGCCGGCTGGTTCTGGCCAACCCCCTGGCGCTGGCGCCGAGTCCGGACCGGCTGGTGGAGCTCCTGCAGGCCCGTGCCCTGATCGAGCCACCTGTTGCCGCACTCGCAGCGCGGACGCGTGCAGAGGCCGCGCTGGAGCAGATGGCCAAGGACCTGGACACCGCGGCCGAGCTGATCGCGTCCGGCGACCATGCGCAACTGGCCGAAGTGAACATGGACTTCCACCGCTCACTGGCCCAGGCGTCCGGGAACTCGACGCTGGCCGAGGTGGTCGAGTCGGTCACGGTCGTGAACGCCCGGGAGCAGCTGGAGATCCTGCACATCCACGGCGACCGGCAGGCCGACCTGGACGAGCACCGCGCGATCTACGACGCGGTCCGGTCCGGCGACGCGGATCTGGCCGAACTGCTCACCCGCGAGCACCTCGACGGCGTACTGGCCGTCATCAACGACCGTTTTCAGCAACCCTGAGCTGAGAGGAACACCATGATTCACCGGAAGGCGCTGACCGCGTTGGCCGTCGCCGGAGTGCTGGCTCTGTCCGCCTGTGGCGGTGGCGGCGCCGCTGCTCCGAAGAAGGGCGAGGACAAGCCGGTCGACTCGCTGAAGTTCTACAACGACAAGGGCGGCTGGAAGGACGCGTTCACCCAGGTCGGGGCGGCCAGCAAGAAGGACGTCGGCGTCGGCATGGAACCGGTCGGGTACTCCGACTCGAACACGTACACCGCGTTCATCCGGTCCTCGTTCCGGACCAAGGAGAAGGCCGACCTGTTCACGTGGCACACCGGCAAGGAACTTCAGGACCTGGTGGACCAGAAGCTCGTCGCCGAGACCACCGACCAGTGGACCAAGGCGGTTGCTGACGGCAACATCCCGGAGCAGCTCAAGCAGTACTTCACGTTCGACGGCAAGCAGTACTGCGTCCCGCTGAACGCCGGCTACTGGGTGATGTACTACAACAAGGCCGTCTTCAAGAAGGCCGGGATCACCGCGACCCCGAAGACCTGGGCCGAGCTGCTGCAGGTGGCCGACAAGGTCAAGGCCGCGGGCGTGAAGCCGTTCTACCAGACCAACATCCTGTTCTCGTTCGTCTGGTTCGAGACGCTGCTGGCCGGTAAGGACCCGGACCTGTACGACGCGCTCGCCGCCGGTAAGGCGAAGTACACCGACCCGGGCGTGGTCGAGGTGATGAACGAGTGGAAGAAGATGATCGACGCCGGGTACTTCAGCGACCCGGGCGCGAAGACCGAGCCGCAGGCGCAGCTGAAGAACGGCGACGTCGCGATGATCAACTTCGGCACCTGGTTCAGCGGCAACCTGAACACGCTGAAGATGAAGGCCGGGACCGACTACGACTTCTTCGTGATCCCGAACGTGAACCCGGCGCTGCCGAAGACGTCGATGATCTTCGAGACCGGCCCGGTCTGTTCGGCCGCGGCGTCGGACCACGCGTCGACCGTCAAGAAGTGGACCGACTGGTGGGTCACGCCGCAGGCGCAGACCGCGTGGGCGAACTCCCGCGGCGACCTGTCGTTCAACCCGAAGGCCGAGGTCAAGGACCCGGGGCTGGCGCAGCTGAACAAGGACGTCAACGGATACCGCCTGATCAACAGGTGGTTCGAGGCGACGCCGGTTCCGGTGGCGAACAAGGCCCTCGAGGTGTTCGGCGCGTTCGTGACCAAGCCGGGTGACCCGATGCCGGGCCTGCAGAAGATCCAGGCCGAGGCGGACGCGTACTGGGCCAAGCAGAAGTGAGCAATCAGGCCCTGGACCGGACAGGGGCGCGTAAGGCGCCTCTGTTCGGCCTACCAGCTGTAGCGGTCGTCGCACTCCTGCTGTACCTGCCGTTCGTGTGGACCACGTATGTCAGCTTCACCGACTACGACGGGCTCGCCTCACCGGTGTGGTCCGGTCTGGCCAACTACAAGGCGATGTTCAGTGACCCCGATCTGATCGGGGCACTGGTCAACACGCTGCTGTGGGTGGTCGGCATGGTGACCCTGCCCGTAGCGCTCGGCCTACTGATCGCCGTACTGACCTACGGGCACAAGTGGGGCACCTGGCTGCGGCTGCCGTTCCTGCTGCCGTACGCGATCTCCGGTGTGGCCGTTGGCGTCATCTGGGGCTTCGTACTGCAGCCGGACGGCGCACTGGGTCAGGCACTCGGGTTCTTCGGGCTTCCGGGTGCCCACACCGGCTGGCTGCAGGCAGGTCCCGGCAACACGCTGATGATGATCGTGGCGGTCACCTGGCAGGCGGCCGGCGTGAACGCGCTGCTGTTCGTGGTCGGCCTGCAGTCGATCCCTGCTGAGCCACTGGAGGCCGCTCGCCTGGACGGCGCCGAAGGCTTCAGCCTGTTCCGCCATCACTTGTGGCCGCAGCTGCGGCCGATCACCACGGTGGTCATCGGGCTCTCGATCGTCGGCAGCCTGAAGACGTTCGACGTGGTGTGGGTGATGACGCAGGGCGGCCCAGGTACGTCGTCCGAGACGCTGGCACTGTCCATGTACAAGGAGACCTTCGTCCTGAACGACTACGGCCAGGGCGCCGCGATCGCGCTGTTCCTGAGCCTGGTCACCTTCGCGGCCTCGATCCTGTACCTGCGCTACCAGTTGGGGGACGCCCGTGAGCAGGGTTAAGACGGCGGTTCTGATCGTGCTGGGGCTGATCTGGCTCGCGCCGGTCTACCTGCTGGTCGTGAACGCGTCCAAGTCCGTCGACGGGTACGACGCGAAGACCGTGTGGAAGCCGGCCGGGTTCTCGCTGTTCGCGAACTTCGGTGACGCCTGGAGCAAGGCGGCGCTGGGGGACACGTTGGTCGCGACCACGATGTACAGCGTGATCGCGCCGGTGCTCGCGGTGCTGATCGGCTCGGCGGCCGGGTACGCGATCGTCGTACTGCGGCTGAAGCGCGGTTTCCTGTGGTTCGTGTTCATCTTCGGCGGGACGATCTTCCCGCTGCAGATGATCCTGATGCCGTTGTTCTCCGGGTACGCGAACTCGGGCCTGTACGACACCCGGACCGGCATGATCATCGTCTACACCGCGATCAGTGTGCCGTTCTCGGCGTTCGTGATGCGGAACTTCTTCACCGGGATCGCGCGCAGCGTGTTCGAGGCCGCGGTGGTCGACGGCGGCGGGCTGTTCCGGATCTTCCGCAGCATCTACCTGCCGATGGCGGGGTCGGCGCTGGCCGCGATCTTCATCCTGCAGGCGACGTTCGTCTGGAACGACCTGCTGCTCGGCCTGACCCTGAGCCAGTCGGAGTCGGTCCGCCCGATCATGCCGGCCCTGACCGGCCTGCAGAGCACGTACGGCGGGGCGTCGCTCCCGACCGTGCTGGCCGGTGGCCTGCTCGTCTCGCTGCCCACGGTCATCCTCTTCCTCGCCGCCCAACGCTTCTTCTCCCGGGGCCTCGCCCTGGGCCAGTTCTGAGAGGACACATATGAGTCGCACAGTCGTCGTGACCGGTGGTGCCGCCGGCATCGGACGAGGTGCAGTCGAACGCTTCATCACCGCCGGGGACCGGGTGTTCGCCCTGGATCGGGACGCGCAGGCGCTGGCCGGTCTGAGCGGCGTCACCGGTGTGCAAGTGGATGTTGCAGACCGGGCCGCGCTCGCGTCCGTCGCCGAGGAGATCGGCGCGGTGGACGCGCTCGTCTGTGCCGCGGGCGTGCAGCGGTACGGAACCGTGGTCGATACGCCGTCGAACGTGTACGACGAGGTGATGGCGGTGAACGTCGGGGGCGTGTTCTTCGCGTGCCAGGCGTTCGTCCCGCGGATGTCCCGCGGCGGGAGTGTCGTGGTGGTGTCGTCCGTGCAGGCGTACGCGGCGCAGACGGGCGTCGCGGCGTACTCGATGGGGAAGGGCGCGCTGCTCAGCCTCGTCCGGGCGATGGCGGTGGATCACGCTGCGGACGGGATCCGTGTGAACGCGGTCTGCCCCGGTTCCGTGGACACGCCGATGCTTCGTACGTCGGCTGCGCAGTTCGCCGGCGACCGCTCGACGGACGACGTCGTCGCAGAGTGGGGTCGTTCGCATCCGCTCGGGCGGGTGGCGACACCAGGAGAAGTTGCCGAGGTCATCTACTTCCTGTCCTCCCCGGCCGCGGCGTTCGTGACCGGAGCGGACGTGAAGGTCGACGGCGGGTTGACCGCCGGGCTGGCCGTCGTACTGCCGGAGGACGCGAAGTGAAGATCGTCGACATTCGGGCGACCACGGTGACGATGCCGTTGGAGGCGCCGCTGCGGCACAGCAACGGAGCGCACTGGGGACGTTTCGTACGGACCGTCGTGGAGGTCGAGGCCGACAACGGGCTGATCGGCCTCGGTGAGATGGGCGGCGGCGGGCAGAGCGCCGAGGCCGCGGTCACCGGGCTCAAGCCGTATCTCGTCGGCCACGACCCGGCGCGCACCGAGGCGCTGCGCTGGATGCTCGCCAACCCGACCGCGAGCCTGTACAACAACCGGACCCAGTTGCTGGCCGCCATCGAGTTCGCGTGTCTCGATCTGCAGGGCCGCGAGCTCGGCGTACCGGTCCACGAATTGCTCGGCGGTAAGGTGCGCTCGCAGGTTCCGTTCGCCAGCTACCTGTTCTTCCGGCACCCTGCGGAGGACGGCACCGGCGAGATCCGTACGGCGGAACAACTGGTGGCGCACGCCCGCTCGCTGGTCGACGAGCACGGGTTCAGCGTGCACAAGCTGAAGGGCGGGGTGTTCCCGCCGGACTACGAACGCGAATGCTTCCGCGCACTGGCCGAGGCACTCCCTGGGCACCGCGTGCGCTTCGACCCGAACGGCGCGTTCAGCGTCGAGGAGGCGATCCGGTTCGCCCGCGGGATCGAGGACCTCGACAACGACTACCTCGAGGACCCGACCTGGGGCCTGAACGGGATGCGCCGGGTCCGCGAGAACACCCCGATCCCGCTCGCGACGAACACCGTCGTGGTGAACTTCGAACAGCTCGCCGCGAACGTCCGCGATCCCGCCGTCGACGTGATCCTGCTGGACACCACGTTCTGGGGCGGAATCCGGCCGTGTATCAAGGCGGCCGGCGTCTGCGAGACGTTCCAGCTCGGGGTCGCGGTGCACTCGTCCGGCGAGCTCGGCATCCAGCTCGCGACGATGCTGCACCTCGGCGCCGTCGTACCGAACCTGTCGTTCGCCGCGGACGCGCACTACCACCACCTGCGCGACGACATCATTGCCGGCGGCAAGCTTCCGTACGCCGACGGCGCGATCGCTGTCCCCGACGCGCCCGGCCTGGGCGTCGAGCTGGACCGCGACAAGCTGGCCGAGTACGCCGAACTCTTCCGCGAACTCGGCCCGTACCCCTACGACCGCGATCCGGCCCGCCCGGACTGGTACCCCCTGCTCCCGAACACCGATTGGGCCGACCCGTCATGATTCCGCGTTCCGCCGACCTGGCGAGCGATGTCCTTGTCCACACGTACGACGACATGTTCAACCCGCCCGGGCTGACCAACTTCCTGGGGACGGCACAGGTCGACCACGACGTCGTGGCGATCCGGAGCGTCAACTTCCCGCCGTACTCGCACGGCGACACGATCACCGGCCAGCTGTACGTCGACGGGCGGCTGGCGCGCTCGTACGGCGGCACCGTGGAGGTCGTGTGGCGCCCGGACTGCGTGATCCGCTCCACCACGGTCGACGGCCTCGACCTCCGTACCACCACCGCCTGTGCGCCCGGCCGACCGGCGGTGGTCGTCCAGCTGGAGGTCTCCGGCGCACCCGGCCGCTCGGTCCACCTCAGCCTCGCCCTGGACAGCACGGCGACTCGCTCAGGCAGCGGCTGGTTGAAGCCGGAGCCGCCGTCCGAGGTGAACACGCTGTCGGTTGTCGACAATCGGGTTGTAGGCACCGGCGAATCCGGATCCGCCGTGTGCATCCAGGGCCTGGATGTGCCCAGCACCGTGGACAGGGCGATGCTCGAGGCAACGGTCGTCCTGGACGAGGCGGGGCGCGGGCGGCTGTCGTACGTGCATGTGCTGGCGGGCACGCTGGAGGAGGCCACAGAGCACTTCGACGTCTGCGTGGCCGACGTACCGGCCGTGATCTCGGTGGCGGAGAGCATGTGGGACGTGGCGATCGCCGACGCGTTCGACCCGTCCAGCGACGGGTTCAGCGGGTCCCTGCCCGTGCTGGAGACGTCCAACGAGGCGTTGCGGAAGCTGTACTGGTGGGGTGTGCTCGGGGTCATCTGGTTCCGGCGGGACAACCCGGCCAGTGTGCTGGGGCGGACGTACGACACGTTGATGCCGCGGTACTGGCAGACCACGACGTTCATCTGGGACTACAGCCTGTCCTCGCTCACGCATGCGCTGCTGGACCCGGAGCCGATGCGGAAGCACATCGAGCACTGGATCGAGCTGGACACCCACAAGCACTTCGGGACCGAGTGGCTGACCGGCGGACCGGTCGGCTACTGGTACTCGGTGAACGACTTCGCCATGACCCGGCTGGTACGCGACTACGTGCGCTTCACCGGCGACGAGGCGTTCCTGGACGTTTCCGTTGGTCCGAAGCCAGTTACGGAGCATGTGCACGACTGGGCGACCGCCTGGCGCGGACTGCGCGGTGAGCACGCGCTGGCCGACTACGGCGGCATCGACAACCTGCTGGAGTGTGTGAGCAGCTACGTGCACGAGGTGGCCAGCTTCAACGCCGCCAACGTCTGGTGCCTGCGGGTGGCGGCTGAGCTCGCGGACCGGTCCGGTGACGCGGACCGAGCCGCCCTGCTCCGCAAGGAGGCGTCCGAGCAGGCAGGGCACGTCAACGAGCTGTACGTCGAGGGCAAGGGGTTCTGGCACGCGCGGCAGCCGGACGGCTCGCTCGTCCCGGTGCGGCACTGCTACGACTTCAACATCATCGGTACGACGATCCCGGACGACCTGTCCGAGTCCCAGTGCGCCGAGATGGTGTCGTTCTTCCAGCGGGAGCTGCAGACGCCCACGTGGATGCGCGCGCTGTCGCCGTACGACGCGGATGCCGCGTTCAGCGTCCGTCCGGACCACCAGTGGAACGGCGCGTACCCGGCCTGGCCGGCGGACGCGGGGCGCGCACTGTTCGCGCTCGGGCGCGGCGACGTACTGCTCGACTGGCTGCCGGGTCTCGCCAAGTCCGCGAACCAAGGCCCGTGCGGTCAGGCGCATTTCGTCGAGGAGGCGCAGCCCGCGATGGCCGGTGGCGCGCGGAAGTCGCCGCCGCAGTTCCCGTACCTGATCGACTGGTCCTGCTCGTCGTCCGGCGCCTGGGTCAGCCTGGTCCTGGAGGGCGTCTTCGGCATCGAGGTCGCTCTGGACGGCACCGTGACCGCGAATCCACAGGTCACGGCCCTCGACCCGAACGCCCGCCTGACCGGCCTCCGGGTGGGCTCGCAGACGTACGACGTGACGGCGGACGGACTGGTCTGAGCCTGGTCTGAGGGCTCAGGCGGGCGGCATCGCGATGGCTTCGAGGAGGGATTCCTCGGCGCCGGCGAGATGCCGGCGGAGCTCCTCGACGCACTCGTCGAGCTCGCCCCGCTCGAGCAACCGGACGAGTTTGCGGTGGGACGCGACCTGCTGGCGCGCGTCCTGCCGCAGCGCGTCCACCCGGGCCAGCGCAAGCCGTGCCTCGCCGGTGACCGAGTCGGCGGTCGCAATCAGCCGGTCACTGCCGGTGAGCGCCACCAGGCTGCGGTGGATGGCCAGGTGGGTCTCGGTCAGGGCCTCCGGGTCGGCACCGTCCTTGGCGGTCGCGGCGAACACCCGCATCGCCTCCCGGACCCGCTCCCGGGCCGCCTCGTCGGCGTCGTACCAGGCCCGGATCCCGGCGGATTCGAGCACGAACCGGGCACGGCAGATGTCGGCCACCGCGTCCGGGTGCAGGATCGCGACGCTGACCCCTTTGTTCGGCTCGCGGACCGCGAGGCCCTCGGTGACCAGCATCGTCATCGCCTCGCGGATGGTGCTCCGGGCGACTCCGAGCGCCTCGGCGAGCGGCTGCTCACGCAGCGGCGTACCGGGCTCCAGATCGCCGGCGAACAGGGCGGCGCGCAGCGCGTCGACCACCCGGTCCACCGTGGTCGAGCGGTCCACCCGCAGCCGTTCGTACATGGTGTGATTCTCGTCCAGACCCGGTCCGTTGTCGCGCCCGACCCGGCTCCGGCCAGTCTCCCTGTGGATAACTTGCGACGCATGACCCGGTTTTCGGGCAGCATTTCCCTGTAAGTGGCCGCCCCTTCCCGCGGACCGACGCAGGAAGCCACTCGAACGAGCGAGGAGCACAGCGTGGAAGGCGCCGGCAAGCTGTTGCAGATGGCCGCCGGGATCGTGCTGGCGTTGGCGCTGTCGTTGGGCATCGTGCTGCTCCTGCTGCTCGGCGCACTGGCCGGGTCGGCCTCGGCCGAAGCGCAGTGCGCACAACACGCCCAGGACAAGCCCCTGATGGGGTGGCCGACCGACCGGCACGAGATCGACGGCGAGTGGACCTTCATCCACAAGGGCTACGACTTCAGGGTGGACGAGGACGCCAAGGTCTACGCGTCCCAGGACGGCAAGGTCGTCTACGCCAAGGACAACGAGGTCCGGATCCGCCTCGAGAGCGTCGAGACGCGGTACATGCCCATGAAGACCATCACCGTCAGCAACGGCGCCGAGGTCAAGCGCGGCGACCAGATCGGCACCGCCGGTACCGGCAGCGAGGGCACCGACACCGAGGGCGCCCCGATCGGCATCGGCGGCGCGCACATCCACTGGGAGATGTGGGCCGACCAGGAGCAGAACAACGAGTGGTCCATCGTCCCGGCGCCCGACGAGAACCCCTTCGTGCTCGACTCGGAGACCTCCGGCGCGTGCAGTTGTGTCGACGGCGACCTCTCCGGGTCCAACAACCAGCAGAAGGCCTTCAACTTCCTGGTCCAGAACGGCTACACCAAGGAGCAGGCCGCGGGCATCGTCGGCAACATGATCGCCGAGTCCAGCGTCGAGCCGGGGCGTCTGCAGAACACGGACCCGGGTGTCGTGACGCCGCCGTCCGAGGTGCTCACCACCGAGCTCGGCTGGGGCATCGTGCAGTGGACACCCGCCCGCAAGATGGTCAACCCGTCCCGCGACGCCGGTGTCCAGGACGACAAGATCGCCTCCCTCGGCTACCAGCTGGAATTCCTGGTCAAGCAGCTCAACGGCGAAGGGCCGATCGCGGAAGCCGCGGCTGGGCGCGCGATCAAGGCCGCGACAACGGTCGATGAAGCGGCGTACGAGTTCGGCGACAAGTTCGAGCGGTTCGGCGGGCACGAGAACCCGAACCACCCGACGTACGCCGACCGGAAGGCGAACGCGCGGCACGTGTTCGAACAGTTCGCCGGTTCGGCGCCGGCGTCGGGAGGCGGCGCGCAGAACGCCGGCGCCACCGGCGGGTGCGGCGCCGGCAGCGGCAACATCGCCGAGGTCGCGAAGAACCTGGCCTGGCCCGAGGACGGTCACGACGGCACGGACCCGAGTATCGCGAAACCGGAGTTCGTCGAAGCGATGGAGAAGTTCAACGACGGCTCCAGCGGCTACGTCCCCTACAGCGACTGCGGCCGCTTCGTCGCGACCGTGATGCGGATGAGCGGCGCCGACAAGGACTTCCCGAAGGTGTCGACCGGGGTCCAGTTCGACTACATGAAGGACTCCGGGAAGTACGACTACTGGCATGCCGTGCCGCCAGGCGGCATGAAGCCGGGTGACATCCTGAACGGACCCGGTCACACCTACCTGTACGTCGGGCCCTGGGGCGCCGAAGGCGGCGGGTACGACTCCGCCTCGGGTTCCCTGGGAGACCACGTGCCGGAGGCAGGTCACCTGTACGACGTCGGCGGCCAGTTCTGGGTCTTCCGGCTGAAGAACGCGCCGACACCGGCGAGCTGAGCAAGGACAGGAGCAGCGAATGCTGGACGAGAACCGGCGACCCGTGATGATCGGCGCCGCCGTGCTGGCGATCGTGCTGATCTTGATCGGCGGGGTCGTGCTGTTCCGCGGCGGCGGATCGGAGGCGACGCTGTCCGTACAGTCGATCCCGAACGACCTGACCTTGAAGCTGGACGGTCACGAGATCCCGGCGAACGGCAACGTCCAGATCAAGGCAGGCACGCACACCCTGGAGGGTTCGCGGCGCGGCTTCCAGAGCTACAGCCAGACCTTCACCTCGGGCAACGACGCACTGAGCTACAAGATGTACCTGTACGCCAACAGCGCCGAGGGCCGGGAATGGACCAAGAACAACCCCGAGCAGGAGCAGAAGCTCGAGGAGGAAGCCGGCCGGAAGTACGACCAGTTCCAGGACCGGATCAAGCGCAAGTACCCGATCATCAGCCAGCTCCCGTACGTCGGCGACGGCTTCCAGGCGACGTACACCAAGTCCAAGACCGACCCGACGAACCCGGAGGCGATCTCGATCGTCATCGAGGTCTTCGGCTCCCAGGGCAAGAAGAAGGCCCTGCAATGGATCAAGGGCTACGGCTGGGACATCAACACCCTCGACGTCATCTGGACCACCGGCAAGTAGGCCGGCCGCCGGTCAGGCGGGGAGGACGAGCTCCCCGCCTGGAGTGCTGATCGCCGCCAGCGGGAAGTCCAGCGGGTTCGTCAGGCACCGGATCGAGCCGCCGCCCTTGTGGAACTCCGACAGGTCCAGGACGACGACGCGCAGCCCGAGGTCCGTGAAGACGTCGTACAACCGCGGTGAGCAGGCCGGCATGATGATCGTCTCGCCGACCACGATCGAGTTCGCGCTGAACGCGAACGCCTCCTCGTCGGTGAGCACGATCGGGTCCGGGACGATCCCGGACAGCTCGGCCTGGCTCGCCGCGTCGAACGCCGGTGGGTAGATCATCGCGTGCGTGCTGTCCACCGGGCAGAACGGCAGGTCGAGGTGGTACATGCCCTCGTGCGCGATCCGCAGCCCGCGGACCCGGATGTTCCACTCGGTCGCCAGGTGCTTGAGCGCCGCTTCCTCGGTCCGCGGCCCGTACCCGACGACCAGGCTGTCGCCGAACACGAACGCGTCCCCGGACTCGAAGTGCGGCCCGACGCCCTCGCCGCCGGTCCGGTCGAGCCGGAATCCGGCCTCGGTGAACCATTCGGCGGCGCTCAGCGACTCCAGCCGGCGCGGCTCGAACCGCATGTGCGAGAGCATCGCGCGGCCGTCCGCGGCGGCCAGCCCGAGGTTCATCGCGTACACCATGTCCGGTGAGTCGGCCCGCTGCGCGAGGACCTCGACCTCGCCGCCGGCGTCCACGATCGCCTGCCGCAGCGACTCCCACTGCTTGAGCGTCAGCGCCGGGTCCGGCTGGTCGTGCGTCGACATGTACGGGTTGATCACGTAGTCGATCCGGAAGTGGTCCGGCTGGACCATCAGATAGCGACGACCCCACTCCAGCGGCTGTCCCATGAACCCTCCTGACTACGTGAGATCTGATTGCCAGATCCCCTGATTGTCCGACAATCAGTCAGTTTGAGGCTCGTGAGACCGCTAGTCAAACGGTGTGCGCGAGGTCGCTTCGGAGAGGGTGGTTCACGGGTGGGGTAAGGACTAACCTGCGGGCATGACCCCTGACAACGAGGTTCGCTTTCGCGCCTGCCTGGACGATGTCGCGGCTTACAAGCCGGGCCGTCCGCCGGAGCGCTCCGACGGTCGCCCGACGTACAAACTGTCCAGCAACGAGAACCCGTACCCGCCGCTGCCGGGGGTGCTCGCCGCCGCGACCGAGGCCGCCGCGCAGATGAACCGGTACCCGGACATGGGTGCCGTCGACCTGCTCGAGGCGCTGTCGGGCCGGTTCGGCGTACCGGTGAGCGACCTCGCGGTCGGGACCGGGTCGGTCGCGCTGCTGTACCACCTGCTGCAGGCGACGGTCGCGGAAGGCGACGAGGTCGTCTACGCCTGGCGCTCGTTCGAGGCGTACCCGATCGCGGTGCAGCTGACCGGCGCGACGTCGGTCAAGGTGCCGCTGACCGCGGAGGCCCGCCACGACTTCAAGGCGATGGAGGCCGCGATCACCGACCGCACCAAGGTCGTCCTGGTCTGTACGCCGAACAACCCGACCGGCCCGGTGGTACGCCGCGACGAGCTGCTCGCGTTCCTCGACGCCGTACCGTCGAACGTGCTGGTCGTGATCGACGAGGCGTACCGCGAATTCGTCCGGGAGACCGACGTCGTGGACGGCGTCGAGCTGTACCGCGACCGGCCGAACGTGCTGGTCCTGCGGACGTTCTCGAAGGCGTACGGACTGGCCGGGTTCCGGGTCGGGTACGCGATCGGTCACCCGTCCGTGGTCGCCGCGATCCGGAAGTGCGCGCTGCCGTTCGGCGTCAGCTACGTGGCGCAGGCCGCCGCGATCGCGTCCCTCGCGGTCGAAGAGGAGTTGCTGGAGCGCGTCGACGCCCTGGTCGAGGAGCGCCAGCGGGTCGTCGCCGCACTCCAGGCCGCCGGCTGGGACGTCCCGGAGACGCAGACGAACTTCGTCTGGCTCGACCTCGGCGAGGACACCGTCCGCTTCGCCGAAGCCGTCCAGGCCGAAGGCGTCTCGATCCGCCCGTTCCCCGGCGAAGGCGTCCGCGTCACCATCGGCGAACCCGAAGCCAACAACCTCTTCCTGACCGTCGCCCGCACGTGGCGCCGGTGAGCGCTCTGGTCTGGATTTCCGGGGCCTCGTCCGGGATCGGCGCCGCACTCGCCGCCGCGGTGCCGTTCCCGGACGCCCGGGTCATCGACATCTCCCGCCGCGGCGGTACGGCGGAACACTTCAAGGCGGACCTGGCGGACCCCGCCGACTGGTCCTGCGTCGCGGAGCACTTCGCCGCCGAGCTGTCGACGTACGACGGCGATCGCGTGGTCTTCATCCACAACGCCGGCACCATCACACCGATCGGCCCGGCGGCCGGAGCAGATCCCGACGCCTACACCCGCGCCGTCCTCCTGAACGCAGCCGCACCCCAGGTCCTGGGCGCCGCCTTCCTCCGCGCCGCTGCCCACCTCACCTGCGAACGCCACCTGATCATGCTCTCCTCAGGCGCCGCAACAACGGCGTACTCCGGCTGGTCGTCGTACAACGCCGGCAAAGCAGCCGTAGAGCACTGGGTCCGCACCGTAGCCCAAGAACAACCCACCAACGGCTGCCAGGTCCTAGCCGTAGCCCCCGGCGTAGTAGACACCCCCATGCAATCCGAAATCCGCTCCACCCCCGAGACCGACTTCCCAGCCGTCTCCCGCTTCCACACCCTCAAGAACACCGGCACCCTAACCACCCCCACAGCAGCCGCCACCGGCATCTGGTCCCTCCTGACGAGAGCCGTCCCCAACGGCTCCTGCGTAGACCTCCGCACCCTCTGAGGGCCCAGACGTAAAGAAGCGGCGCCGGGAGGAGTGAGGCTTGCTCCCGGCGCCGCTTTTGGTGCTCCGAGTCAGTCAATCCACCGAGGTGACTGGTTCGGGTCCTGCATCACTGACCAGGGAGGGTCAGTTGTTCTGCTCGTTGCTCTGCTCGCAGGTCTTGAGCGAGTCGACGGAGTTGCCGTCGTTGTCCAGGCCCAGGATGCCGGTCGGGTTCGACAGCGGGACAGTGCCGCCGATGCCGGTGATGTCGACCTGGTTGTGGCAGACCTGCCACGGACCGAGCTTGTTGTCGGACACGGAGACGACACCGTTGCCGTCGGCCTTGTACCACTTGCGGTTCTGCTCGTTCTCCTGCTCGCAGGTCTTGACGGCGGTCACGCTGTTGCCGTCGTTGCCCCAGCCGACGATGCCGGTGATGTCGTTGGCCGGCACGGTGCCGCCGATGCCGGTGCCGGCACCGAGGTTGTGGCAGGCCTGGAACGCACCGAGGTCGTTGCGGTCGATGGCGACCAGCGAGCCGTCCTTGTGCATGCCCCACCAGCGAGCGTGGCCCTTGTCGTAGCCCTTGGAGGCCGAGGACACCGCGTCGGCCAGGCCCGTGACCTGAGCCTTCTGCTGGGCGTCGTCGAGAACGTTGGCGCTCACGACGGTGGCCAGACCGAGGGTGGCGACAGTCGCCACCGCTGCAGCGGCGACGATCTTACGAGTTACCTGCATTATGCCAGGTTTCCTTTCGGGTTTTGACGGATTCGTCTTAGTGGTAACGACACCTGGCACCGGCGGTTACAAACTTTTTCGTCAACTATTATCGGCGTACCCGTCTGCATGGTAGCCCGGTGATGAGTTCCCTGACGGAGCAACGAATCTTGTGCTGACCAGGCAACTTGCCGGTCATCAGGCGGTCGCGAGAGTGAGCGGAAGTTGAAACGGAAAGTCCCGTAACCGAGCTTCGGGTACGTCGTTGAGTCAGCGCGGGTGACGGATGCCTGCTGAATCGGAAGATTGTTTCGGTGGGCTCGGTGGCTGCCGAATTGGCAATAGCACGATTCGTCGGAATATGTTGGAACCATTGCCGGAGTTTCGCGCCGTGTTTTTCGGGCCACGGTGCGACCGGCAGCCAGACCCGCTGCCGCGCGCATCGGCAGCGGTGGGAGACCCGGGTCCTTTGGGCCCGGGTCTTTCCTTGTCGGCAGTACTAAGAGCGCCGGCGTTCCGACGTGACAACGAGCGCGACGCCGACGATGATCACCGCGCCGCCGAGCAGGATCTGCCAGGTCAGGCTCTCGCTCAGGATCAGCCAGCCGAGGAACACCGCGACGGCCGGGTTCACGTACGCGTACGTGCCCACCAGCGAGATCGGCGCGTTCGCCAGCAGATACGAGTACGCCGTGTACGCGAGCAGCGACCCGAACACCACCAGGTAACCCAGCGCGATCCACCCGGACCCGTGGATCCGGTCGAGGTGCAGCCGTCCCGGCTCGCCACGCAGTACGCCGAGCAGCACCATCGCCGTACCGCCGAAGACCATTTCGTAGAGCGCTGTCACCAGGGGGTCCCGCGGCAGCCCGAGCCGCGGCGCGTACCGCGAGCCGGTCGCCCAGCAGATCGTGCCGACCACCAGGATCGCCACCGACAGCGGCTTGGCGCTCGTGTTGCCACCTGACAACGCGAGCAGCGCCGCCCCGCCGAATCCGATCAGTACGCCGACCCAGGTCATCGACCGCGGCCGCTCGCCGCCGCCGACCCGCAGCAGCATCAGCCACAACGGGATCGCCGCGACCAGCAACGCGGCCAGCCCGGACGGCACCGTCTGCTCCGCGATCGCCACCGCCCCGTTGCCGAAGGCAAGGAGCAGGATGCCGACCGTGGCCGCGCCGATCGCCTCGCGGCGGGTGATCCGGAGCCGCCGCCAGCCCGACTTGAGGGCGAGGCCGGCGGCCATCAGCAAGGCGGCGGTGAGGAAGCGGGTGGCCATCCCGAGCATCGGCGGGATCTCCGCCTCGACGACGACCCGGATCGCCAGGTACGTCGAACCCCAGACCACGTACACGACCGCGAGGGCGGTCCAGATCATCGCGCCCGAGGCGGTCCGGGAACCGGACTCGACCACTCTGGCGGGAGCCGACGCGGCCATCGCGAACCTCCTCGGTGCTGTCAGGGGTGTCTTGCACTAACGATGCTTACGCTATGGCTCGCGACGACTCCCACGCAAGGCGGTATCCGGCCACCGATCCACGGATTCCCGCCAATCGGCAAGCGCCGAGATCCATTTGTGACACTTGCCGTCGACGCGGCCGATCTCTGTAATATGAGCGTGCCGATAGGACCAGTGGATGGACTGGTGTCTCACTGCAGGACCGATTTCGGTACCGCCGTACCCGCCGGAGTCCAGACAGTTAGCGAATCAGGCACCTCGTCGGTACGGTGTCCGGCAAGATGGGAGTGAGACCGGTGAGGAGGTCCACTGCCAGCAGTGCATCAACCCCTGGAATCACGCGGACCAGCCTGCGAAAGCCGCACCCGGCAACAGCGGGGGGACCCGTGCAACGTTGCGGTCGCGGCGATCCCGCGCTCGAACCCGAGGAGTGCATGTGAGTGAGTCGGTGCCGGGCCCTGCCCCGGAAGTGTTCGCGCCCCACGAGGCGCCGGTCAGTCCGCCCCAGGCCTCCGAGGAGGTCGAGTTCGTCCAGCTCCTGACGCCCGAAGGTGAGCGCGTCGAGCATCCGGACTTCACGTTCGACCTGGACGACGAGACGATCAAGGGCTTCTACCGGGACATGGTCCTGGTCCGCCGGATCGACAGCGAGGCGACCGCCCTGCAGCGGCAGGGTGAGCTCGGGCTGTGGGCGTCGCTGCTCGGCCAGGAGGCCGCTCAGATCGGCTCCGGCCGCGCTCTGAACAAGAAGGACATGGTCTTCCCGACCTACCGTGAGCACGGCGTCGCGTTCTGTCAGGGTGTCAACCCGCTGAACCTGCTCGGCCTGTTCCGCGGCGTCGACCAGGGTGCGTGGGACCCGAAGGACAACAACTTCCACCTCTACACGATCGTGATCGGCGCACAGACGCTGCACGCGACCGGGTACGCGATGGGCCAGCAGCGCGACCACGCGATCGGCGACGCCGAGAACGGCGAGGCCACGATCGCGTACTTCGGTGACGGCGCCAGCAGCCAGGGTGACGTCAACGAGGCGTTCATCTGGGCCTCGGTGTTCAACGCGCCGGTGGTGTTCTTCTGCCAGAACAACCAGTGGGCGATCTCGGAGCCGATCGACCGGCAGACCCGGATCCCGCTGTACCAGCGCGCCGCCGGCTTCGGCTTCCCCGGCATCCGCGTCGACGGCAACGACGTACTCGCGACGTACGCCGTCACGCAGCAGGCCCTGAAGCGGGCCCGCGAGGGCAGCGGCCCGACGCTGATCGAGGCGTACACGTACCGGATGGGCGCGCACACCACCTCCGACGACCCGACGAAGTACCGGCTGAACGAGGACCTCGAGCACTGGAAGCTCAAGGACCCGATCGAGCGCGTGCACGCGTACCTGAGCCGGCACGCCGGTGTCGACCACGACTTCTTCGACGAGATCGACGCCGAAGGGGACAAGATCGCCGCCGAGTTGCGCGCCGGCTGCCTCGCGCTGCCGGACCCGGTGCTCACGGACTTCTTCCAGAACGTGTACGTCGAGGAGACTCCGCAACTGGCCGAGCAGCGGGACCAGTTCGCCGCGTACGCCGCTTCGTTCGAAGGCGAGGGCTGAGCGATGACCAAGATCACTCTCGGCAAGGCCATCAACGCCGGGCTCCGGGCCGCGATGGAGAAGGACCCGAAGGTCGTCGTGATGGGCGAGGACATCGGCAAGCTCGGCGGCGTGTTCCGGGTCACCGAAGGTCTGCAGAAGGACTTCGGTGAGGACCGGGTGATCGACACCCCGCTCGCCGAGTCCGGGATCATCGGCACCGCGGTCGGCCTCGCGCTGCGCGGGTACCGCCCGGTCTGCGAGATCCAGTTCGACGGCTTCGTGTTCCCGGCGTACGACCAGATCATCAACCAGGTCGCGAAGATGCACTACCGGTCGATGGGCAAGATCACGATGCCGATCGTCATCCGGATCCCGTACGGCGGCGGCATCGGCGCGGTCGAGCACCACTCGGAGTCGCCGGAGACGCTGTTCGCGCACGTGCCGGGGCTCAAGGTGATCTCCTGCGGCGACCCGGTCGACGCGTACTGGATGATCCAGCAGGCGATCGAGTCCGACGACCCGATCGTGTTCTTCGAGCCGAAGCGGCGGTACCACGAGAAGGCCGAGCTGGACGAGTCCACGCCGCCCTCGCTGCCGCTGCACAAGGCGAAGATCGTTCGGGAGGGTACCGACGCGACGCTGCTCTGCTACGGCCCGATGGTGAAGACCTGCCTGCAGGCGGCCGAGGCCGCGGTCGAGGACGGCCGCAACCTCGAGGTCGTGGACCTGCGGACGATCGCGCCGTTCGACCTGGCGACGATCTTCGGGTCCGTACGGAAGACGCGGCGTGCGGTGGTCGTGCACGAGGCGCCGTACTCGTTCGGTCCTGGGTCGGAGATCGCGGCGCGGGTGACCGAGGAGTGCTTCTACCACCTCGAGGCGCCGGTGCTTCGGGTGACGGGATACGACACTCCCTACCCGCCGTCGCGGATGGAGGACGACTACCTTCCGGACCTCGACCGGGTGCTGGACGGCGTCGACCGGGTGATGGGGTACTGATGGGCGTCCAGCAGTTCCGCCTCCCCGACGTCGGTGAAGGACTCGTCGAGGCCGAGATCGTCAGCTGGAAGGTCAAGCCCGGCGACACGGTCAAGCTCAACGACACCGTCGTCGAGATCGAGACCGCGAAGTCGCTGGTCGAGCTTCCGGTCCCGTTCGCCGGCGTCGTCACCGAGCTGCTCGTGCCGGAGGGCGAGACGGTTCCGGTCGGTACGCCGATCATCTCGGTGCAGACCGAGTCCGCCGAGGGATCTCCGGAAGATCTGGTGCCGACGCTCCCCGAGCCCGAGGAGAGCGGCGGCCGCACCGCGGTCCTCGTCGGCTACGGCCCCAAAACCACCGAAGCCAAACGCCGCCAGCGCAAGCCGTCCGGTCCGGCGGCTCCTGCTGCCGCTGAGGTCCTCGTCCCGTCGGCTCCTGTGCCCGCGCCGGCTCCTGAGCCGGTAGCTGCGCCCGTTGCCGAGCCGGTTGCTGGGGGCAACGGGTCTGTGCATGTGCTGGCGAAGCCGCCGGTGCGGAAGTTGGCCAAGGATCTGGGAATCGATCTGGCCGTGGTGACCGCGACCGGGCCGGGTGGGGTGATCACGCGCGCCGATGTCGAGGGGTACGTCGCGGCGCCTGCGGTGCCGGCTGCTCCGGCGTACGAGCCTGCTCCGGTGGTGAGCGGGCGCGAAGACACGCGCGTACCGGTCAAGGGTGTGCAGAAGGTGATGGCCCAGGCGATGGTCGCCAGTGCGTTCACCGCACCGCATGTGACCGAGTGGATCACCGTCGACGTCAGCGCCACGATGGACCTCGTCGAACGGCTGAAGTCGGACAAGGCGTTCAAGGATCTCCGCGTCTCGCCGTTGCTGATCGTCGCGAAGGCGGTCACGCTGGCGGCTCGCCGTACGCCGATCGTCAACGCGGCCTGGGACGAGCAGGCGCAGGAGATCGTCTACAAGGGCGCGGTCAACCTCGGTATCGCCGCGGCCACCCCGCGCGGGCTGATCGTCCCGAACATCAAGAACGCCGACTCGCGCACCCTGCCCGACCTGTGCCAGGCGCTGAACGACCTGGTCGCCACCGCCCGCGAGGGCAAGACCCAGCCGGCGGACCAGGCCGGCGGCTCGTTCACGATCACCAACGTCGGCGTGTTCGGCGTCGACGCCGGTACGCCGATCATCAACCCGGGCGAGGCCGCGATCCTCGCCTTCGGCGCGGTCCGCAAGCAGCCGTGGGTGGTGGACGACGAGATCGTCCCGCGCTGGATCACCACCCTCGCCCTGTCCTTCGACCACCGCCTCATCGACGGCGAGAAGGGCTCCACCTTCCTCGCCGACGTCGCAGGCATCCTCGAAGACCCGGCCCGCGCACTGATGTTCTGACTGCCTGCCAGGCCCGGGTGAACCCACCCGGGCCTGGCAGGTACCTGCCACGCACGGATCGCACCCGGCGAGCATCCGTACCGTCGGTGGGATGCCCAGTTCAGAGATCGCCCCCGTGCAGACGGTCCGGCTGATGCATCGCAAGAACTTCTTCGGCCGCTCTGCCGGATGGAACAGGGTCGCCTGGGACTACGTCGGGTACATGCACCAGGTACGGCGGCCCCAGGACGGCGACTCGGTGTACCACTGGGTCGGTGACTGTGCTGTGTGCAGCAATCCGCCGACGTACCGCGTCTACAGCGTTGCCGCGACCAAGCGAGTCCTCAAGATCTGGAACACCGCCGGCGGGGTGACTCTGCTGCTCGGCCTGGGGGCGATCGCCCTCGGTATCTGGGGCCCAGTCGACCGAGGCGGGTTCTGGATCGGCGGTGGTGTGGGTGCCGTGTTTCTCGGGCTGATGGTGATCGGGCTTGCCGAAGACTACTTCGGTTTCATCGGGCCGGGCATCTGGTCGTCGGGTCACCCGGTGCATCGCCTGCTCCTGCCGGACAAGACAGAGGATTGACCTCAAGCGCTTGAAGTGTGTGAGCGTGGTGGGCATGACGAGCTTCACCATTCAGGAGGTTGCGCGGCGGAGTGGGCTGAGTGAGCCGACGCTGCGGTACTACGAGGACGTCGGGCTGGTCGGTCCGATCGATCGGGACGCGAGCAGCGGGCACCGGCGGTACGGCGATGCGGACGTCGACACGCTCGAAGCCCTGGCCTGTCTGCGCGCGGCCGGGGTGAGCATCGAGGACATGCGCACCTACCTCGCCAACCGCGCCCGCGGCCGGGAAGCGGCGGCCGAGCAACGTGACCTGCTGCTCCGGCACGCCGTACGGATCGAGGCAGAGATCGCCGCGCAACGCGTGCGGCTCGCCTATCTCCGCGGCAAAGCCGAACTCTGGGACGCTCGCGATCGAGGCGACGAGGCCGCGGAGACCGCCGCGATCGAGCGGCTCGTCAGCGTGGTCGGTGAGCTCCGATGAGCCCGGTTCTGGTCACCGGCGGATCCGGATACCTAGGCACCCACCTGATCGCGCGGCTCCTGCTCGACGGACACGAGGTGCGTACGACGGTGCGCTCGGCGGCACGCTCCTCCGCGGGTGTGCGGGCCGCCGTATGTCGTGGTGGCGCGGACGACGCTCTGTTGGAGATCGTCGAGGCCGACCTGATGTCCGACGACGGGTGGAAGGCCGCGGTCGAAGGATGTGCGGAGATCCATCACGTCGCATCCCCGATCCCCGTCGTACAACCGGAGGATCCAGACGAGCTGATCGTCCCGGCTCGCGAGGGAACGCTGCGCGTGTTGCGGGCGGCGCGGGACGCCGGCGCGCGACGCGTCGTACTGACGTCGTCGTTCGCCGCGATCGGATACACGCCGAAGCCCGGCGCCGAGTTCACCGAGGACGACTGGACCGATCCCGATACGCCCGGTCTCGCGCCGTACCCACGCTCGAAGGCGATCGCCGAACGCGCCGCCTGGGACCTGATGCGCGACGCCACCACCGAACTCGTAGTCGTCAACCCGACCGGAATCTTCGGCCCGACCCTGACCACCGACCTGCGCTCGTCCACCCACCTGATCAAGATGATCCTCGACGGCACCATGACGGTGGTCCCACGCGCACGCTTCGGAGTGGTCGACGTCCGCGACGTCGCCGACCTGCACGTCCGCGCGATGACCACACCCAATGCCGCAGGCAACCGTCTCCTCGCCGTCGCCGACGGCCCGACGGTGAGCTTCCTGGAGATCGCCCAACTCCTCCATCGCCACCTCGGCGTGCCCGTCCCGACCGCAGAGGCGCCCGGACCCGACCTCCCGCGGCCGATCATCCACAACGACCGCGCCCGGAGACTGGGTTGGCGCCCGCGCCCGATGGGCACGACCGTCGTCCAAACAGCGGAGAGTTTGCGCGACCTCGGTTTGCTGGACGGGGCGGTTGCCCACTGAGCCGCAGCCTTGCCCACTGAGAATCTGAGTGGGCAACCCTCCAGCTCAACGGGCAACCAGCCGGGTGAGAGGGTGTGGGGGTGGTGGTGATCTTGGTCGTGCTTGGGGCGGCGGTGTTGCATGCCACTTGGAATGCGATGGCTCATGGGGCGCCGGATCGGGTGGCCGGGCTGGCGTTGTTCGAGCTTGCGGCGGGGGTGATCGGGCTCGTCGCGGTGCTCGTGATGGGGCTTCCGCCGGCCGGGACGTGGTGGTACATCATCGCGTCCGCGCTGCTGCATCTCGCGTATCTCGGTGGATTGCTCGCGTCGTACCAGCTCGGTCAGTTCAGCCAGATGTACCCGTTGGCCCGCGGTACGTCGCCGTGGGTCGTGGCCGTGGTGTCGATCGTCGTACTGCACCAGACCCTGGCCGTACTGGAGTTGGCCGGCGTACTGCTCGTGTCGGCCGGGCTGATCGCGCTCGTGTTCATCGGCCGCCCGGGACGCGGACAGGTCCCCGCGCTGTTCGCCGCGATCGGGACGGGGCTGATGATCGCGTCGTACACGGTCGTCGACGGGCTCGCCGTCCACAAGATGCCGGTGGCGACGTACATGGGCTGGGTGTTCATGCTGCAAGGGTTCGCGGTCCCGCTGGCGGTGCTGTTGTGGCGCGGTCCAAGAGCCTTCGACCTACCCCGCGCCGCGATCCTCTCCGGTCTCGCGGGCGGGGTTGTCTCGATGGCGGCGTACGGCCTCGTCCTCTGGGCGCAGACCCGCGGCACCTTGGCCGCGATCGCCGCCCTCCGCGAAACCAGCATCATCTTCGGCGCCATCATCGGCGCGATCTTCTTCCACGAACGCTTCGGCCCCAAACGAGCCGCCGCCGCAGCCGTCGTAGTCGCCGGCATCATCCTGATCACCACCGGCTGACCATTCTCAGATACAGGTCCGGTCGGTGCTCCGCGGGTCGTTGACTGCGCGGCTGCGGTAGATCTCGCCGGCCACGGCGTCTTTACGCCACGGTCGAGCCTTCTCGAACCACATCGCGAAGTCGGGCCGGTTCAGATCGGCGTACACCACGCCCTCACCGCCGTCGACCTGTGCAAGGTAGCGACCATCCGGACCGATCACACCAGAGTTCATCAGATGCGCTGTCTGTGAGGGCAGGGCCATGGCGACCCAGTACGTGTTGATCGAGGCGTGCGCGCGGGCCTTGACCTCGAACACCTCGTCGGCGGGGTAGGCGGAGAACAGCAGGCAGTCGACACCGAGTTCGCCGTACTGCGCGAACAGGTCGGGGAAGTTGATCTCGATGCAGATCGCGCACCCGAACCGGAACCCGTCGACCTCGAAGACGACCGGGTCGAACCCGGGGCTGTAGAAACGGGTGATCTCGGTGTGCGAGCAGAACCGCTTGTCGTACCGATCGACGCCTTTCCCGCGTCCGAGATCACGTACAGGCTGTTGTGTGGCCGATGCGGTGGAGTCAGCGGGTGCGCGGAGCCCAGTACGACCCAGATGCCGAGCTCCCCGGCCAGTACAGCGATCTGCTCGAGTTCGTCGCGCACCGCCGGCCAGTCGACGTCGTCCCAGTCCTGGATCTGTTCCTTCGCGTATCCGGACAGGAGACCTTCGGGGAACTGCACCAGCCGAGCTTCCGCACCGGCTGCTTCGTGCATCAGCCGCCGCACCGTACTGCCGTTGTGACGGGCGTCCGCGGTGGCAGTCGTCTGAGCGACCGCGATGCGAAGGGATTGCTTGCGTGTAGTCACTGTCGTCCTTCAAGCCCCGGCGCACAGCTCTCCAGCAACCACGCCCGAGACAATCGGACCAGCGACAACGACCTGAGACCAAGGTCCCTTTGCCTTCACAACAGACCGCGCTGGAGACGATCACCGAAGGTTCGGCGCAGGCCACGCCGGGGCATATGCTGCCCGCTCGCCAAACCTGTCGTCAACCTTCGTGTCCCATCTTTCGGTCGGGTTTACTGGGCCGGTGAAGGTCCAGTGGCGTGTGTTGGTCGACCATCGGGACTTCCTGCGGTTGTTCGTCGGCAACTCGGTCTCCTTGCTGGGATCGAGCGTGACGACTGTTGCCTTGCCCTTGACCGCAGTACTGGTCCTTGGCGCATCGCCGGTGCAGATGGGTTTGCTGGGGGCGGTCTCGTTCCTGCCGCACCTCGTGCTGGGTCTGCCGGCAGGAGTATGGGTTGACCGGCTGTCGTACCGCCGAGTCATCGTCGGTGCTGATCTGTTGGCCGCCGCCGCGCTGACAGCGGTGCCGATTCTGGCGGCGACGGGCCTGTTGCAGATGTGGCAGTTGTACGTCGTTGTTGTGGTCACCGGGACCTGCAGCCTGTTCTCGGTGATCGCGGCGCAGTCGTTCGCGCCCGTCCTGGTTTCACGCCGCGAACTGCTGGCAGCCAACAGTGCGCTCGCGCTCAGCAACTCCGTCGTCGCCACCAGCGGCAATGCTCTCGGCGGCGTCCTGGTCCAGCTCCTCACCGCCCCGGTCGCGATCGCCGTTGATGCCGCATCGTTCCTGCTGTCGGCGCTCTCGAACGCGCGGATCACTGTCGCGGGCCGGTCTGTTGCCGACTCGGCCAAGGAGTCGATGGTCAAGGGCATCTGGGGCGGCTTCCGGGCAGCGCTCGATCACCCCGCGCTCCGGGCGACCACGATCGCCGCGACCGTCGGCGCTCTGGCCGGTCAGATGCAGGGGGTGATCGTGGTCCTGTTCCTGGTCCGCGATCTCGGCCTGTCGGCCGGCCTGGTCGGCCTGGCCTTCGCGGTGTCCGGGCTCGCCGGAATCGTTGGCGCCACCATCGGAGTACAGATCACCGGCCGACTCGGCAACGGGCCTGCCTTCATCGTCGGCACGACGCTCTCGAGCCTGGCCGGCTTGGTAATGGCAGCCGCCGGCGGACCGCCCGCACTGGCGCTGGCGGTGGTGATCCTCGCGCAACTCCTCCGCGGCTGGGGCCCGTCGCTGTGGGGAATCAACCAGCAGACCATCCGCCAAACCCTGACCCCACCAGCCCTCCTCGCCCGAACCCAAGCCACCTGGCGCTTCCTGGTCCACGGAATGCAACCGATCGGAGCCCTCCTAGGCGGCGCCCTCGCCACCTTGACCAGCTTCCGCACCACCCTCGCAATCAGCAGCCTCATCATGCTGACCAGCGCCGTACTCGCCCTACTCAGCCCTCTACGAACACTCCGCGAACTCCCCGACGCCGACACCGCAACGCACTCTCGTTGACAACCGCGCGCCGCCCAGAGGTGCAGGTGCGCGGTGAGCTGTCGCGGTGGGGAAAGAAATGGTCGCTCCGTGCAACATTATTTCCCCGCGCCTGGGGTACTGCTCGGATCTCGAGCAGCAGCCTCCCTGCCAGACGACAAATCACCCGACCACGCCGAGTCGCACCTCGACCCCGGCAATCCACACATGCGTCACAAAAGCCGAAATAACCTGTTCAACCCCACCACCACACCGGCCACCGCACCACAACATCCGTCGAACAGCACGAGCGCGGCCCGGCGGAGCCGGAGATAGATCAGTCGCGCCGGAGGCGTGTCCTTTGAGGGCGCGCGGCACCGACCACAGTTCCCCGCGCACCACAGTCCGCTGTGAGCGGGGGTCCCGGGCGGGGGACCCCCGCTCGGCTTAGCGGGTTACGGCGTCTAGGGCGTCGGCGATGCCTTCGCCGTAGAAGGCGTTGTTGGTGGTGGTGCCGGTGCAGCGGGGGTCGGGGGTGGTGGGGCAGGCGGTGTCGTCGGCTTCGCGGTCGAGGGCGCGTTCGATGTCGCGGGGGCCCCACCACGGGTGGGTGGACTTCATCAGGGCGGCGATGCCGGCGACATGCGGCGACGCCATCGACGTACCGCTGAACTTGGCGTAGCCGCCGGGGACTGTGGACAGGATCGAGCTGCCGGGGGCGGCGACGTCGATCTTGTGCAGGCCGAAGTTGGAGAAGCTGCTCTTCACGCGGTCCACGGTGGTGCTGGCGACGGTGATGACGCCGGGGAGCTCGGTGGGCATGTCGAGGCAGTCGTTGTTGATCGTCCGCGTGACGGCGGTCGAGTCGTTCGGGCTGTTGGAGTCCGTCGTCTTGTTGGACAGGTCGTAGTTCGAGTTACCGGCGGCCGCGACCGAGAGCGTGCCTTGGCCGGTCGCCCACGCGTACGCGCGCCGTACGGCTTCCTGTACCGCGCCCTGGTCGCCGTTGTCCTTGCACCAGAACTCGTACGGGTCGATGAAGTAGCTGTGGTTCGTGACGGCCATCCGGTGCTGCGCGGCCCACACGATCCCGCAGATCGAGTACTCGGGGTAGATGTAGCCGGCGTCGTTCACGACCTTGACGGACGCGATCCGTACGCCGGGCGCGACGCCGACGATGCCGACGCCGTTCCGGGCCGCGGCGACTGTGCCGGCGACGTGTGTGCCGTGTGCGCTGGTCGTCGGCCGCCAGGCGCCCGTGGTGGTGTCCGGTACGCCGTTGTTCACGCAGCTGACCGAGTCGGCCGCGTCGAAGTTCGGTGCGAGGTCGGGGTGGGTGTCGTCGACGCCGCTGTCGTTGATGCCGACCAGCACCTTGCGGGAGCCGTCGGTGACCGCGTGCGCCTGGTCCGCCTTGATCTGGACCATGTCCCACTGCTCGCCCTCGCGCGGGTCGGCGACCGGAGTCGCGTCGGCGAGGTCGTTCGAGTTCAGCCCGCCGGGGCCTTCGCTGACCGCGGCGGTCCGGGTGGCGCCGACGGATTGCACGTCACGCACACTGCGGACCTTGGTCTTGAAGTCCGGGTTCGTCGACTGCGCGACCACCACGCCGAGCTGCTTGTACGAGACCAGGACGGTCCCGCCGGCAGCCTTCACCGCGTTCTCGGCCTTGCGGACGTGACCCGGCGTGGCTTTCGTGTTGACCACGTAGTTCATCAGCGGGCCGGGAGCCGGGTCGGCTTGCGCCGTGGTTGCGGCGCCCAGGGACACACACGCCAGGGCGATGGCTGAGAGGCCGGCCGCCAATCGGCGGGGGCGGGACGTTCGGGACAAGATGCCTCCTCGGGGCTGGCCGGGCGGACGGGCCCGGTATGCCGAGACCTTAGGACGGATTCGCGACCCACGGAGTCCTTCATCCACAACGCAGGGGAAACCCTGCATCACGCTCAGTTCCCCACACCCTGTGGATCAGCCTGTGGATAACTCGTGGAAAAGTTGGGGAATACCCGGCCGAAGCGGTGGATTGAGTTGTGTGTAAGATAGATACAACAGAGATACGAGCCGTATGGGTGGGAGTTCAGTGGTAGGCGGGGACCCGGCGCAGGCGCCGGATGCGTTGGTATTGGGTGACGAGACCGCGGAGATCGCTCGCGTGGTCGTCGAGGCGGCGCCGGGGGTGGAGAAGATCCCCGCGGCCGAGCGCGTGTACGCGTACGTGAAGGCCGCGATCCTGGACCGGGTCTATCCCGGCGGCGAGCTGCTCACCGAGGGTGAGCTGGCCGCCGCGGTCGGCGTTTCCCGTACGCCGGTACGCGAGGCGCTGCTCCGCCTCGAGGAGTCCGGCCTCGTCAAGCTGTACCCGAAGCGCGGCGCGCTCGTCCTGCCGGTTCTGCCACAGGAGATCGACGACGTCCTCGAGGCTCGCGAGCTGATCGAGACGCACGCGGCCGCCAAGGTCTGGCCGCGGCGCAAGCGACTGGTCGAGACCCTGACCGCGCGCGTCGACGAGATGCGCGCGCACCGCAAGACGGGTGACGCGAAGAGCTTCCTGGAGGCCGACCGGGCTTTCCACGAGGCCATCGTCGATGCCGCCGGCAACCAAATCCTGGCGAAGCTCTACAACAGCCTGCGGGACCGTCAGGTCCGGATGGGCGTGCCCGGGATCGAGGTCCAGCCGGTCCGGATGGACAAGTCGATCACCGCGCACCAGGAGATGATCGACGCGCTCGGCGGCAACAGCGTCAAGCGCTTCCGGGAGCTCGTCGTCGCGCACATCGACACGGCCGCGACGGATCTGCGGGGCACTCGGTGACCGAACTCCTCTTCCCCCTGGGCGGTCGGCGAGCCTGGGCGGTGTGGGCCACTGCTGTCCTCACGTACCTCGTGACCGTGCTGCACCGCGGCTCGATGAGCGTGGCCGGCCTCCAGGCCGCGGAACGCTTCGACATCTCCGCCTCCGCTCTGGCGAGCTTCACCGTCGTACAGCTGACGGTGTACGCCGCTATGCAGGTCCCCGTCGGCGTACTACTCGACAGGTACGGCTCCAAGCGCCTCCTGATCACTGCGTCCGGTCTGCTGTTCCTAGCGCAGTCAGCGTTCAGCCTGGTCGACTCGTACCCCGCTGCGCTCGCCGCACGCGCCGTACTGGGTGTTGGCGACGCCCTGGTTTTCATCAGCGTGCTGCGCGTGGTCATGTCATGGTTCCCCGCGCTACGGCAGCCGGTGATGTCTCAGGCGACCGGAATGCTCGGTGGTCTCGGAGCGATCATGTCGACCGTTCCGATGGCCGCTGCCTTCCATGCCTTCGGCTGGACGACCACGTTCGCCAGTGCGAGCGTGCTGAGCCTCCTGGCCGGTCTGCTCGTGCTGTTCCTCATCAAGGACTCGCCGTACGACGAACCGCTCCGCCGCGCCAAGCAGCCGCTGCACGAGGTCAAGAGGAACCTGCGCCGCGCCTGGCAGGAGCCGGGTACGAGACTCGGGCTGTGGACGCACTTCACCACCAGCTTCTCCGGCAGCACGTTCGGCCTGCTCTGGGGCTACCCGTTCCTCGTGCAGGGACAGGGCCTCGCTCCGACGACCGCTGCGGCCATGCTGATCATCCCAGTGCTGGCGGGGCTCTGCTACGGCCCGCTCGTCGGGCGGTACGCCGCCAAGTTCCCGTTCTACCGCTCCTGGATCGTGCTGGCGGTGATCGCGGGCTCGGTCGTGATGTGGACCGTCGTACTGCTCTGGCCGGGTCGTGCGCCGTTGCCGGTGCTCCTGGCGCTCATCGTCGTACAGGCGGCCGGCGGACCGGGGTCGATGCTCGGACTGGACTACGCGCGGACGTTCAACCCCACAACGCGGTTCGGTGCGGCCAACGGGATGGTCAACACCGGCGGGTTCATCGCCACCCTGATCTGCATCGGCATGGTCGGCGTACTGCTCGACACGTCGTCAGGTGGTGCACCGATGGCGATCGACGACTTCAAGTTCGCCCTGGCGTTCCAGTACGTGCTGTGGGCAATCGGCACGCGGCAGATCCTCAAGTACCGGCGGAAGGCCCGCGGCAACCTGGCGCGGTACAACCCCGAGGCCTACCAGGCCCTGCTCGCCAACGAGATCGTCCCGCTGAAGGGCTAACCCTGCTTGTGGACATGCGGTTCGAGAACCGTACGTAGCTGACGTGAGGAGGGCCTGCTCTCCTCTTCCGAGTGACCCGTGCCGGTCGTTCGCAAGAACGTCTGGCATGGGTCCGCGTCCTCCTTCAGCACGTTGCCGACGAACCCGTTCCCTGCGACCCGCGACTCCGCCAGCTTCTTGCCAGACCGCGCCTCGTACACCAGGACGGAGTACAGGCCCTGGTACAGGTCGATGGTCCGTCCTCCCTTCGAGTACTCGCACCGCTTGACGAACCCGCCGCGCTCGACCCGGTTGACACAGCTGACCAGCTGCACCGCAGCCGGGTCCTCCGGGAACCACACGCGGATCTCCGGGTCGTCGCTGGGCAGTGAGACGCCGCCGTTCACGATCTCGATCGGATGCGGAGAGGGACCCTGGTACGCCGCTGCCTGGTCGAAGGACCGTGGTGACTCGCACATGCGGTCGTAGTCCGCGACCTTGAACGGCTCCGGCTCGAACACGACGTACCCGATCGCCCCTGCGGCGACCACTGCCACCGCGACCCCCACCACAGCACCACGTCGCACGGGCCACCCCTCACGGTCGAACGCGAACAGCCGCGAAACAGCACCGTACTGGCACGGAAGGGGCGTCGCCTGTCACGGCCTGTCAGCCGAGTGCCAGAGCGGTGCCAGGGCCACGCGGCACGGTAGTCCCAGTGCAATGCAGAGTCCTGGGAGGAACCCGATGACCACAACGAACCAGGTCGCCATCGAGGCGGTCGGTCTGGTCAAGAAATATGGCAGTACGACCGCGCTGGCCGGCGTCGACCTGAGCGTGCCGACCGGCACGGTTCTCGGCGTCCTCGGGCCGAACGGCGCCGGCAAGACGACCGCGGTCCGCATCCTCGGCACGCTGCTCCGGCCGGACAGCGGCCACGCCACCGTCGGCGGGTACGACGTCGTCCGGGAGGCCGGCAAGGTCCGGAGCATCATCGGCCTGACCGGGCAGTACGCGAGTGTCGACGAGGACATGTCCGGCCGCCGCAACCTGATCATGATCGGCCGCCTGCTCGGCTACTCGCGGACGCAGTCCCGGGCCCGGGCGGACGAGCTGCTGGAGCGGTTCGAGCTGGTCGACGCCGGTGACCGGATCGCGAAGACGTACTCCGGCGGTATGCGCCGCCGGCTCGACCTGGCCTCGAGCCTGGTCGGCAACCCGAGCATCCTGTACCTGGACGAGCCCACGACCGGTCTGGACCCGCATGCCCGCAACGGCGTCTGGGAGACGGTCCGCAACCTGGTGCTCGACGGGACCACGGTGCTGCTCACCACGCAGTACCTGGAAGAGGCCGACGCGCTCGCCGACTCGATCGTCGTGTTCGACAAAGGCTCCGTGGTCGCGAACGGGCGGCCCGCCGAGCTGAAGGCGCAGGCGGGCAAGCAGTCGCTGGACGTGCGCCCGGCCGAGCCGGCTCACCTCGAGCGGGTCGCCGCGATCGTCGCCGAGTCGGTCGGTACCCGGCCGTCGGTCGACGTGGTGAACACGCTGGTCAGTGTCCCGGTGACGGACGGTTCGTCGATGCCGGTCGTCGTACGGCGGCTGGACGAGGCAGGGATCGCGGTGACCGAGTTGTCGCTGCGGCTGCCCAGCCTGGACGAGGTGTTCCTGGCCTTGACGGGCCACACCGCCGAAGAGAAGAAGTCCGACGCCGTCCTGGAAGGAGCGAGCCGATGAGCACCGCAACCCTTGAACCCGCCGCCCACCTGGGCCACCGGTCCCGGCCGTTCGCCTGGGTGCAGCAGAGTCTGACCCTGGCCTGGCGGAACATCGTCCGGATCCGGCAGAACCCGGAAGCCCTGGCGGACGTGACGTTCCAGCCGATCATCTTCCTGGCGCTGTTCCTGTTCGTGTTCGGTGGGGCGATCTCGCAGGGCGGCGGCTGGCGCGGGTACCTGCCGCAGCTGCTGCCCGGCCTGCTCGTCCAGACCGTGGTGTTCGCGACGATGGGCACCGGGGTCGGGCTGAACGACGACTTCGCCAAGGGTGTCTTCGACCGGTTCCGCAGTCTGCCGATCGCCAGGATCTCGCCGCTGATCGGTGCGGTCCTCGGCGACGCGGTCCGGTACTCGCTGTCGATCACCGTCTTGATGGTGAGCGGCTTCGTGCTCGGTTTCCGTTTCGACAACGGGGTCGGCAACGGCCTCCTGGGCATGCTGATCGTGCTGCTGTTCGCGCTGTCGATGTGCTGGATCTGGGTCTGGCTCGGCCTGGTCATGAAGACCGCCCAGGGCGTGCAGGGCATCGCGTTCCTGGTGATGTTCCCGCTGACCTTCGGCAGCAACATCTTCGTCCCGGCCAGCACGCTGCCCGATTTCCTGCAGGCGTTCGTCAAGGTCAGCCCGATCACGTACCTCGTGGACACCGAGCGGGCCCTGATGAGCGGCGGAGCACTCCAGAAGCCGTTGCTGATCACGCTGGCCTGGATGGTCGGCCTGGTCGCGGTCTTCGCCCCACTGGCGATCCGCGCGTACCGCCACCGTACCTGATCACCTGATCACCTGAGGGGCCGGGGAAGTCTCCCCGGCCCCTCGCCGTTTCATCGCCTGTGGCGATCGCATCGATCGGAAACCATCGCTTTTCCGCATGCTCCCGTCGAACCTAGTGTCGTTGCTGAACCGAAAGGGGAGCTACCGATGACAACCATGACCACTGACGAATGGCGGTCCTTCGTGTCCGAGGGGACGAGACTTGCTCACGTTGCGCTCACACGTGCCGACGGGCGGCCGCATGTGACTCCGGTGTGTTTCGTTCTCGAGGGCGACGAGCTCGCGTTCGCGCTGTCGCCCGGGAGCGTCAAGGGCAAGAGCCTGGCGCGTGATTCCCGCATCGCGGCCTGTGTCAGCGACGACGTACAGCCGTACAGCTTCGTGACCATCGAAGGAGCCGCACGCATCTCGGCCGATCCGGACCAGGTGAAACTCGTGGGCGCGGGGATCGCCGACCGCTACTACCCCGGGCAACCCGCGGAGCAAGTGGCCGAAGCGTTCGTCCAGGGCGGCTTCACCGCAGTACGCATCGACATCGCGAACGTCATCGCCCGATCCGGTCTCGGCTGAGCAGAACTGTCCATGGCGTCCAGCAGAGTGTGGGTATGACGACCAACTGGACGCTCACCATCGACTGTGCCGATCCGGCGCTGGTCGCACGTTTCTGGTGTACGGCGCTCGGCTACACGCAGGCGGATCCGCCGGAGGGCTGGGACACCTGGGAGGACTGGCTCACCGACCTGAACGTCCCCAAGGACGAGTGGAACGACGGCGCGTCGATCTCCGACCCGAACGGCGTCCTCCCGAAGATCTCGTTCCTCAAGGTCCCCGAGCCGCGCACCGTCAAGAACCGTCTGCACCTGGATCTCCAGGTAGCCGGCGGCCGCGCCGTACCCCAGTCTGTCCGCGAACAACGCATCCGCAGCACCGGCGACACCCTGATCGCCGCCGGCGCCACGCTCGTCCGGGAGATCCCGATGGACAACTCCACAACCCTCGACCACCTGTGGATGCAGGACCCGGAGGGCAACGAGTTCTGCGTCGTCTAACCCGGGTTGATTTCGCCGAAGGACAAGGGCTCGCGGGTGCAGAGATAAGTTGCCCAATGCAACTTTACCGGCGTTCCGGAGGAGTCGCGGGTGATCCGGAGGAGTTCGCCGGTCTCGCGGCCGGAGACGGTGCGGTAGGTGTCTTCGGAGACGCGTTCGAAGACGGCGGGGGACTGGTACTCGGCGGCCGCGGGCGACTTGGCTTCGAGGACGCCGTTCTTCACGGAGAAGACGAACGGGCTGCCTTCGGTGAACCACGTGCCGAGGACGCCGGCGAGTTCGGCGGGCACCTCGGTGCCGGGGACCCAGGCCTCCGGCGGGAGCGGGTCGTCCTCGAGGACCTTGATGATCAGGTCCGTGGCCAGCGCGCTGGGCGCCGGCGACGACGTCGCGCCGAACAGTGCGATCCCCGCCGTACCGGACGCGCGGTCGACGAACGTCGACGTGATGTGGCCGGGCATGCCGCCGTCGTGGCCGACGAACAGCCGGTCGCCGCGGCGCAGCAGCATGAACCCGAGCCCGAACGCGAGCTGCCACCGGTCCACGTCGGCCATGATCTGCACCTGGCACATCTCGTCCAGCGTGTCCTTCGACAGCACCTCGTCGACCGGGTTCGCGACGAACATCGCCCACTTCGCCAGGTCCTCCGCGGTCGACGCGAGCCCGCCGCACGCGTCCATCGCGCCGATGTCGAGCAGCGGCTCGCGCACCGGTACGTCGGTCCACGGCGGCACGTAGTACCCGGTCTGCGCGGGCCCGCCGTCCATGCCGACCGTCGTACGGCGCATCTCCAGCGGGTCCAGGATCCGTGCCTTCACCGCGTCGTACCAGGACCGGCCGTCGATCCGCGCGACGATCTCGCCGAGCAGCGAGAACACCAGGTTCGAGTAGTGGAACCGGTGGTGCGGCTTGCCGATCCGCTCCGCCCCGTTCCAGCCCGGCACGAGGTCCTCGCGGGACGGGAACTTCATCAGGTCCCACACGTCGCCGACCGGTTCGCGCTGCATCCCGCTGGCGTGGCTGAGCATCTGCCGGACGGTGATGCCCTCGTGTTTGCTGTCCGGGATCAGCTTCTCGATCGGGTCGTCGAGGCTGAGCTTGCCCTCGTCACGCAACGCCATGACCGTCACCGCGGTCAGCGTCTTGCTCTGCGACGCGATCAGGAACTGCGAATCCGCGGTCGGCGGTACGCCGGGATTCTCCAGGTCGGCCGACCCGACCCCGGTAGACCAGGCAAGCGACCCGGCGCGGGCAACAGCCCCCACCACCCCGGGCACCCGGCCCTTCGATTGACGTTCGGCGACGATACGAGAGAGCGCGACCTGCGTCTGCGCAGCGATTTCAGTCACGACTCCCGACCCTAGAGGGTGTCTGGGGACTCTGCACCTGCTGCGCGGCGCTCGGCGGGCGCATCGCCGCGTTGGAGGAAGGGGCACGGAGAACCCCACTCCGAGCCCCTTCCTCCGCCTTGCGCTGCACTCCGCCGAGCACCTGCTCGCGACGGTGCAGAGCCCCCAGACACCCTCTAGGCCGCCGGAATGACAAAAGGCACGGGTGTTTGGTCGGGCGGATGTGCGAGGCTGGTGGGGTGCGCATAGCGGTGCTTGGGCCTCTCGCGATGTGGGCGGCCGATGGGACTCCGCTCGACATCCGCGGGGTCCGCCTGCGCGGATTGCTCGCCCGTCTGGCGTTGAGCGCGGGCCGGCCGGTCAGCGTCGAGACCTTGGTCGACGGGCTGTGGGGCAGTGAGGCTCCGAGTGCGAACGCGCTGCAGTCGCTCGTGTCCCGTCTGCGGGCCGGCCTGCCGGCCACCGAGTCGAGCATCTCCGTCCAGTCCGGCCCAGCGGGTTACACGCTGACGATCGGCCCGGACTGTGTCGACGCCCTCCAGTTCGAGGAGCTGGTACGGCGGGGGCGTGCGCTCCTCACGTCCGACCCGGAGCAGGCGCACGTGCTCCTCACGCAGGCCGAGAAGCTGTGGCGCGGCGACGCCCTCACCGACCTGCGCGACCTCCCATTCGCCGCTGTCGAGGCAGACCGGCTGGCCGAGCTGCGACTCGCCGCCTCGGAGGACCAGGCCGAGGCCGCCGTCAGCTGCGGTCACGCCCGCGACCTGATCACCGACCTCGAACAGCTCGCCGTCACCCACCCGCTCCGCGAGCGCCTGCACGAGCTCCTCATCCGCTCCCTGTACGCCGACGGCCGCCAGGCGGAAGCGTTGGCGGCGTACGAACGTGTCCGCACCACGCTGGCTGACGAACTGGGAGCCGACCCCGGCGCCCGTCTCCGCGACCTTCACGTCTCGGTGCTGCGGGGTGACGCGGTAGACCCGACTGCGAAGACAGCCTCTGTACCAGCGCCGGTAGCGCCCCGCAGCAACCTGCGTGCGCCGTTGACGAGCTTCGTCGGCCGCCGTGAGGACGTCGCGGAGCTGACCCGGCTGCTGAGCAACGGGACCCGTCTGGTGACCATGGTCGGACCAGGCGGCGCCGGCAAAACCAGACTGGCCACTGAGACCGGTAGAACGCTGGTAGGCCAGTCAGGTGACGGCATCTGGTTCGTAGAGCTCGCACCACTCGGTGACGCGGCCGACGTGGCACCTGCGGTCCTGTCCACCCTCGGTGCCAGCGAGTACGTCGACATGGCCCCCGCACGCCTCGCGCCCAAGCACATCCCGACCAGCCGGGCTGCGACGCTGCGACTGGTCGAGGTCATCGGTGACCGTCGCATCCTGCTCGTGTTCGACAACTGCGAACACTTGGTCCAGGAGGTCGCAGGACTCGTCGACTCGCTTCTCGCCTCCTGTCCGCGGTTGCGGGTGCTGACCACGAGCCGTGAGCCGTTGAGCATCCCCGGCGAGCACCTGCATCCGGTCGGCCCGCTCGGCATGCCCCCGGAGGACGCGCCCACCGACGAGTACCCGTCGGTGCAGTTGTTCGTCGACCGCGCCCGCGCCGTACGTCCTGACTTCCAGCTGACCGACGCCAACCGGGAGGCGGTCGCCGAGATCTGCAGGCGGCTCGACGGGATGCCGCTGGCGATCGAGCTCGCGGCAGCTCGGCTGCGGGCGCTCAACCCGCCGCAGATCGTGGACCGGCTCGCTGACCGCTTCCGGCTGCTGACCAGCGGCTCCCGGACCGCACTGCCTCGTCACCAGACCCTGCGGGCTGTGGTGGAGTGGAGCTGGGACCTGCTGGACCCTGACGAGCAGGCAGTCGCCCGGCGGCTCTCACTGTTCTCAGGCGGCGCAACGCTCGAGGCGGCCGAGCAGATCTGCAGCGACGAGACCATCCCGCCGGAGTCCGTGCTCGGCGTCCTCGCATCCCTTGTGGACAAGTCACTTGTCGAGGCGGCGGCCGACCAACGGTCCGTGCGCTACCGGATGCTCGAGACGGTTCGTGCGTACGGCGCCGAGCAGTTGAAGGCCTCAGGTGAGTACGACCGCTTCCGGCACGCGCACACGACGTACTTCAGCCGCATGCTCCGCAAGGCACGGCCGAAGCTGCGGACTGGTGAGCAGATCGAGTGGATCGCCCGGCTGACCGCCGACAACGAAAACCTGATCGACGCGCTCCGGACAGCGATCGACATGGGGTCGGCGCGGGTCGCCGTTCAGATGGTCGCCGTACTGGGTGAGTACTGGACGATGAGCGGCCGCCCGGCCGAAGCGGTCAGCTGGATGCAGGCAGCCCTCGCCGTACCGGGCAAGAGCGTTCCGCTGGACAAGGCCGAGGCCCTGTACCTGCTCGCCCTCGGCCGGATGTCCACCGAGGAGGACCCGGCCACGTCGTTCCGGCAAATGATCCGCGGACTCGCCACGGTCCGCTGGATGACCCGGCGGCACCGGATCCTTGTCGATTCCGGCATCGGCCTGTTCACCAACGCGGTGTGGGCGGCGATCCGGCGGGACAAGGCGACCTGCTTCGCCGAGCTCGAGGCCGCGGGCCGGCATCCGGATCCGTGGATCCGGAACATGGGCGTGATGACCGGCGCGATGTTCCGCGAGAACGAAGGCGAGGTCGACGAGATGGCGGCCAACCTCACCATCGCGCTCGAGGGCTTCCGCGAGCTCGGCGACCGCTTCGGTACATCGATGGCGCTGCGCGGACTCGCCGGCTACCAGGCCAGCAACGGTGAGCACGCGCAGGCACTGGAGTCACTGACCGAGGCACTCCGGCTGGTCGAGGAGCTCGGTACGACGGAAGGCGTCGCGCAACTGCTCGGCGGCTGCGCGATGAGCCGGACCGAGCTCGGCGACCACGACGGTGCCCGCGCCGATCTGGAGCAGGCGCTGCGGCTGTCCGAGGAGACCGGCTCGCGTGGCGGGCAGGCGATGGCGTACATGGGGCTCGCACGGCTGGCGCACCGCACCGGTCGCTTCGAGGAGGCGAAGGAGCTGGCGGAGCGCGGCTACTCGATGCTCGACCTCGCGGCCGAGCACGTGGCACCGCACGGACTGGCCGCACTCCTGTCGCAGCTGAGCCGGATCTACGCGGCCACCGGCGATGTCGAGGAGGCGCAGCGCTGCGGCCGCGAGGCGATCCAGCTGGCGCTCGGCACGGAGGACATGCCGGTCGCGGCGACCGTTGTCGAAGCTGCGACGGACGCGCTCGTCGCGGCCGCGGGCAACCGCACAGCCGAGCTGGCGGTCGCTGCCCGCACGCTCGGTCTCGCGGCCGCGATCAAGGGCATGCGGGCGATCCCGGACGCCGACGTACAACGTCTCGTCGACGGCCTCCGTGATGCCCTGGGCAACGAACAGTACGAGACGGCGTACGGCGAAGGCGCTGCCCTGACCCGCGTCGACGCGGTCGCCGAACTCCGGAAGCGCTTCGTGGACTAAGCCGTGATCAGCTGGACCGCCAGGTCGCGGAGGGACTGCTGGACGTTCTGCTCCGGTGGGCGCGGGTCGGCGAGCATCCAGTCGTAGACGACGGTGTTCACCGCGCCGAAGAATGCCAGCGCGAGGAACCGGAAGTCCTTGCGCTTGATCTCGCCGCGCTCGACCGCGGAGTCGCCCAGGGCCTGGACGTTGCGGATCAGCAGCTCCCGGAACGCGATCCGCTGTTCCTCGACCGCCGGGCTGGTGCCGACCACCTCGACGAACGAGATCCGGGCCTGCCGGAGGTCGGCCATGATGGTGCGCAGGTACGAGTCGACGGCCGCGGCGATCCGCTCCCGGACCGGCCGGTCGGCGGTCCGGCGGAGCGCGTCCCCGGTGGTCCGGACCGCGGTCTCGATCACCTGCGCGTGCACCGCGAGGAGCACCGCTTCCTTGTTCTGGAACTCGTGGTAGAAGTGCCGCGTGGACACTTTCGCCTGTGTGCACAGGCGTTCCACGGATGTCGCCGGATATCCTTCGGTCCCGAAGAGTTCGAGCGCGGCAGCCAGTAGCCGTTCCCGGCGCGCGGCCTTCCACTCCTCGACTGACCGCCCGGAATAACGGCGTACGGAGGGTTCCCTCATCACACCTCTTGTCGCTACCCCGTGCCAGATGCCGGACATCCTATCCACCCCTCGGCCCGGGCGTAACCGGGTCACCGCCCTCGACTCTCAGCCCAGCTTGGTGTACCCCGTCGCGCCGTCGATCAGCTCCCGGATGATGTCCAGATGACCGACGTGCCGAGCGGTCTCCTCGATCATGTGGCAGAGCACGTACCGCAGTGAGGCGGCTTCACCTTTGCCGGCGTACGGACCCTGTTCGACGGTGTCCAGCGAGAGGTCCGCGATCGTCTCGTTGGAGCGCGCGCACTCGGCGTCGTACTCGTCGAGCAGTTGGGCGATCGGGACATCGTCGACGAGCATCTCCGCGTCCGGGTGACCGCCCTCGGTCCACGGCGTCTGTCCGGTGTCGGGCACGCCCATCACGTTGAGCTGGAACCAGGAGTACTCGTTCCAGCGCAGATGCGCGACCAGTCCGGCCGGGGTCATCAACGGCGAGGTCGGCACAACCTTGCGATGGGCATCTTCTTCGCTGAGCCCGGCGCACTTCATCCGGACGAAGGAACGCTGCAGATCGAGCCATCCGATCAACTGCGTGCGCTCGTCACCGGTCAGCGGAGGGCGTCGTACGTCGGTCATGTGCGCGCACCGTACAGCCCACTTTGGGAACCCACCAACCATTTTCGGCGGGCGAAAGTGGTTGGTGGGTTCCCAAAGTCGGCTGGTGGGGTGGCATGCTCGGTGCGTCGGCGACCGCCTTTGGTGAGGGGTGAGACGTGGATCCACGGTTCGACCTGCCCTTGTACACGCGGGCTGAGGCCGCGCTGCATCTCGGGCTGCCGGCCACGACGCTCGGGGACTGGCTGCGGTCGGGAGCGCTGGAGGCGAGCAGCGGGAGCCGCGGCGAGCCGACGATCACGTTCGCGGGTCTGGTCGAGACGCACATGCTCCGGCACCTGCGTCGTACCGGCCTGTCCTTGCACGCGATCGGTGAAGCCGCCATCGCCCTGCGCTCCCGGGCCGGCCGCCGCTATCCACTGGCCTGGTCGGGCCTCGCCCACGACGGCCGCGATCTGCTGGTCGAGATCGCCGCCGAGGGCCGCGAACAGGGCTGGGAACGGATCCGCGACAGCCAGGGCGGATTCCCCGGCGTCCTTCGCCGCGGCTCGGCCGCGATCGGCTGGTCCGACGACGGGTACGCCGGAACGCTCCGGCTCGTGATCTACCACGACATCGACGTGATCGTGGACCCCGAACGCTCCCACGGCCGCCCGATGGTGGACGACGTCCAGGTAGAAGACGTCATCACCCAGATCCGCACCGGCACCCCCTACCGAGACATCGCCACCAAGTTCAACCTCGAAGACTTCGAAGTAGAAGCCCTCGTCCGCCCCCACATCCGCCCACCCGCCTTCCACAAGGCACGCCCCCAGGACCCCCAGACCGAGCTGCCAACCCTCGGCTAGCGGCGGTCGTCTCTGATGCGTTTGGCTTTGCCGAGGGAGCGTTCCAGGGCGTGGGGTGGGAGGACCTCGACGGATGCGGTGACGCCTACTCGGTCTTTGATTCGGTGGGCGAGGGTGGTGGCGGCTGTGGTGGGGTCGGTGAAACCCGGGGCGCCTTCTACCTGGACTGTTAGTTCGTCCAGGCGGTGGGGGCGGGTGAGGATGCAGAGGTAGTGCGGGGTGAGGCCTTCGACCAGGAGGATCTGTTCTTCGATCTGGGTGGGGAAGACGTTGACGCCGCGGACGATCATCATGTCGTCGGTGCGGCCGGTGATCTTTTCCATCCGGCGCAGGCCGGGGCGGGCCGTTCCGGGGAGCAGGCGGGTCAGGTCCCGGGTGCGGTAGCGGAGTACCGGGAAGGCTTCCTTGGTCAGTGTGGTGAAGACCAGTTCGCCTTCGGAGCCGTCGGGGAGGACTTCGCCGGTGACCGGGTCGATGATCTCCGGGTAGAAGTGGTCCTCCCAGATGTGCAGGCCGTCCTTCGTCTCCACGCATTCCTGCGCGACGCCCGGACCCATCACCTCGGACAGGCCGTAGATGTCGACGGCGTGGATGCCGGTGCGTTCCTCGACCTCGGTGCGCATCTGTTCGGTCCACGGTTCGGCGCCGAAGATCCCGATCCGCAGCGACGTGTCCCGCGGGTCGAGGCCGCGCGCCTCCATCTCGTCGACGATCGAGAGGAAGTACGACGGCGTGACCATGATGACCCGGGCGCCGAAGTCGCGGATCAGGTCCACCTGCCGTTCGGTCATCCCGCCGGAGACCGGTACGACGGTGCACCCGAGCCGCTCGGCGCCGTAGTGCGCGCCCAGTCCGCCGGTGAACAACCCGTACCCGTAGGCGACATGACAGACATCGCCCGCGCGCCCACCGGCCGCGCGGATCGATCGCGCCATCAGATCGGCCCAGTTGTCGAGGTCACGTCGGGTGTACCCGACCACCGTCGGCTGCCCCGTGGTCCCGGACGAAGCATGCACCCGCACCACTTCGGTCCTGGGCACCGCGAACATGCCGAACGGGTAGTTGTCGCGCAGGTCCTTTTTCGCGGTGAACGGCAGCCGCGAAAGATCCTCCAACGACTGCAGGTCACCGGGTTTGAAGCCGACCGAGTCCAGCGCGGCCTGGTAGTGCGGGACGTTCTCGTAGGCCCGGCGTACCGTTGCCTGCAGCAACGACAGCTGACGGGACCGCAGTTCGTCGACGGACAGCTGTTCGCCGGCGTCGCGCAGTTCCAACGGGCAGGCATCACCCAGCATGACGACTCCTAAGGACGGGCGAGCAGGGTCGCGATGCCCTGGCCGACGCCGATGCACATGGTGGCCAGTGCGTACCTGGCGTCGCGGTGGCAAAGCTCCAGGGCCGCGGTGAGTGCGAGGCGGGCGCCGGACATCCCCAGTGGGTGGCCGAGGGCGATGGCGCCGCCGTTCGGGTTCACGTGCTCGGCGTCGTCGGGCAGACCGAGCTCCCGCAGTACGGCGAGCGACTGCGCCGCGAACGCCTCGTTCAACTCGATCACGTCGATGTCGGACAACGCGACGCCGGTGCGCTCGAGCAACTTCCGGGTCGCCGGCGCCGGTCCGATCCCCATGATCCGGGGCGGTACGCCGGCTGCCGCCGTCCCCACGACCCGCGCCAGCGGCGTCACGCCGTACCGCTCCACGGCCTCCCCGCTCATCACGAGCAAGGCAGCCGCTCCGTCATTCACCCCGGACGCATTCCCGGCCGTAACAGTCCCGGGCGATCGAAACGGAGTCTTCAAACCCGCGAGCGCTTCGAGGGAGGTCTCGCGCGGATGCTCATCGGTATCAACCACGGTGACCGCTCCGCGCTTGCCCGGTACGTCGACCGAGACGATCTCCTCAGCCAGCCGCCCGTTCGCCTGCGCCTTCGCGGCCCGCTGCTGCGAGCGCAACGCGAACAGATCCTGGTCCTCGCGACTGATCGCAAACTCGAAAGCCACGTTCTCGGCCGTCTCCGGCATCGAGTCGATCCCGTACTGCGCCTTCAGCGCCGGGTTCACGAACCGCCACCCGATCGTGGTGTCGAAGACCTCCGCCTGCCGCGCGAACGCGGTCGTTGCCTTCGGCATCACGAACGGCGCCCGCGACATCGATTCCACGCCGCCGGCCACCACGATCTCGTTGTCCCCGGCAATGATCGACCGGGCGGCGGACGCGACCGCGTCCAGGCCCGATCCGCAGAGCCGGTTGATGGTCGTCCCCGGGACCGAGTCCGGCAGCCCGGCGAGCAGGACCGCCATCCGGGCGACGTTCCGGTTGTCCTCGCCGGCCTGGTTCGCGCAGCCGAGGATCACGTCGTCGATCCGGGCCGGGTCCAGCGCGGTCCGGTTCAGCAGGGACGAGATCGCGTGCGCGGCGAGATCGTCGGGGCGGACCATGGCGAGCGCACCGCCGTACCGCCCGATCGGCGTCCGGACGCCGTCCACGAGAAACGCCTCACGACTCATGTGTTTCCTCCGAAAGGATGGTTCCGGACAGTTGGCGGCTGCGGCCGCGGAACTCGGCGATCACCTCGTCGTCGCGGGTGACCGTGATGTCGTAGATCGCGTTCCGGCCGAACCTGGTCCGCTCCCGGGCCTCGGCGACCAGCAGGTCGCCGCGGTGCGCCGGGGCGACGAACACGATGTCGCACGCCTGCGCGACCGTGACCTGGTTGCGCGAGTTGCAGGCGAACGCGAACGCCGAGTCGGCCAGACAGAACACGAATCCACCATGCGCGATCCCGTGCCCGTTGACCATGTCCTCGCGCACCGGCATCTCGAGCCGCGCCGTACCCTCGCCGACCGCCACCAGCCGCATACCCAGCCCGGCGCTGGCGGTGTCCTCCGCCCACATCGCCGCGGCCACGCGCGCCGCCAAGTCGTCCATGCGTTGCCCAATCGAGAAGAGCCTTGTGACACCCTAGTACGAATCGCGTCAACGACTGTAACATCGCCCTCATGACCGCAGACCTGCTCTCTTCCCACCGCGAGCGCCTCAACGGTGCGCTGAAGGCGATCCACGACCGCGGCTACCACTCCGCGTTCCCGGAGTCCCCGAGCCCCCGGGTGTACGGCGAGACCGCGGCGGCCGACGGCAAGGCGGCCTTCGAGGCCCACCTCGGTACGACGTACGCGCTCGAGATCCCCGGATCGCGCGGCACCGTCGTCACCGAGCAGTCGCCGTACGGGATCGCGCTGGACGTCTCGTACCCGCGGGTCGTCGAGGACGGTCTGGACGAGCTGCTCGCCGCCGCGCAGCAGGGGCTCGCGGACTGGCGCCGGGCCGGGATCGACGGGCGGACCGGGGTCACGCTGGAGATCCTCGACCGGCTGCACAAGCGGATCTTCGAGCTCGCGAACGCGGTCCAGCACACCAGCGGTCAGGCGTTCGTGATGGCGTTCCAGGCCGGCGGCGCGCACGCGCTGGACCGGGCGCTGGAGGCGGTCGCGTACGCGTACGAAGAGATGGGCCGCTACCCGGCGACGGCGACCTGGGAGAAGCCGGCCAAGGGCGACCCGATCCGGATGGAGAAGACGTTCACGGTCACAGGCCGCGGCGTCGCGCTCGTGATCGGCTGCAACACGTTCCCGACCTGGAACTCCTGGCCGGGCCTGTTCGCCTCGCTGGTCACCGGGAACGCGGTCGTCGTGAAGCCGCACCCGCTGGCCGTGCTGCCGCTGGCGATCACCGTCGAGGTCTGTCGCGAGGTGCTCGCCGAGGCCGGTTTCGACCCGAACCTGGTCACCCTGGCCACCGAGCGCGCCGGCGACGGCCTGGCCAAGCCGCTGGCGACCCGGCCCGAGGTGAAGCTGATCGACTTCACCGGCGGCAGCGAGTTCGGCGAGTGGCTGGAGCAGAACGCGACCCAGGCGACGGTCTTCACCGAGAAGGCCGGCGTGAACGCGGTCCTCATCGACTCCACGGACTCCTTCAAGGCGCTCTGCAACAACCTCGCCTTCACCCTGAGCCTGTACTCCGGCCAGATGTGCACCACCACCCAGAACCTGTTCGTCCCGGCCGGCGGGATCGAGACCGACGAGGGGCACAAGTCCTTCGAGGAGGTCGGCGCCGCACTCGCCACGGCGATCAGCAAGCTGCTCGGCGACGACGCCCGCGCGGTCGAGATCCTCGGCGGCATCGTGAACCAGGCCGTGATCAGCCGCCTCGACCTCGCCCCGGAGTACGGCGACGTCGTGCTCGAGTCCCGCGCGATCCAGCACCCTGCGTTCCCGGAAGCGGTCGTCCGTACGCCGCTGCTGGTGGCGATCGACGCCGACGACGCCGAGGTGTACGGGCGCGAGTGCTTCGGCCCGGTCTCGTTCCTGGTCAAGACGGCCGACACCGCGCAATCGATTGACCTGTTCCGCTCGACCGTCACCGAGGGCGGCGCGATGACCGCCGGGATCTACTCGACCGACTCCAAGGTCCTGGACGAGGCCCGGGACGCGGCCCTGGACGCCGGCGTCGCGCTGTCCGAGAACCTGACCGGCCAGGTGTTCGTCAATCAATCGGCTGCTTTCAGCGATTTCCACGGCACCGGTGCGAACCCGGCCGCCAACGCGACATACACCGACGGCGCATACGTTGCGAGTCGCTTCCGAGTCATTCAATCTAGGCGTCATGCCTGATGATCTGGAATCCGCCGCCACTCTGACCGAGGCACTCGCCTACTACGACAGCTGGCTGGCGTTCAACCAGCGGTATCAGCGGGTGCCTGGCGTCCAGGTCGCGGTGTACGCCGGCGACGCGATCGCGTTCTCGGCGTCGTACGGGCTGGCGGACGTGGAGAACGACGTACCGCTGACCGACCAGCACCTGTTCCGGATCGCCTCGCACTCGAAGACGTTCACCGGGACCGCCATCCTCCAGCTGGTCGAGCAGGGCCGGCTGCGGCTGGACGACAGGGCGTCGCAGCACGTCACCGAGATCGTCGGTACGCCGGTGGGCGAGCGGACCGTCCGCGAGCTGCTCGCGCACGCCGGCGGCGTGACCCGGGACAGCCTCGACGCGAACTGGTGGCAGTTGTCGACAGCCTTCCCGGACCGCGATCAGCTGCTCGACGTGCTGCGGGCCGAGTCGTCGGCCGTGATCGCGGAGAACGAGCGCTTCAAGTACTCGAACATCGGCTACGGCCTGCTCGGGCTCGTCGTCGAGGCGGCGAGCGGTACGCCGTACAACTCCTACGTCCAGACCGCGATCGTGGACAAGCTCGGGCTGTCGGGCCTCGGTCCGGAACTGGATCCGGCCCGGCTGAACGAGTACGCCGCCGGGTACAGCGCGCTGGCGTACGCCGACACGCGCGTTCCGATCGAGCACGTCGACACCCGCGCGCTGGCCTCGGCGACCGGGTTCTTCGGCAACGCGCGCGACCTCGTGACGTACTTCTCCGCGCACCTGCCCGGTGACAACCGGCTGCTGTCGGACAAGTCCAAGCGCGAGATGCAGCACCCGCTGTGGACGACCGGGGCGGACGAGAAGGCGCGGTACGGACTCGGTCTCGCGGTCACGAAGGTGGGCGAGCGGGAGGTGTTCGGCCACGGCGGCGGGTACCCGGGCCACATCACCAGGACCCTCGTCGACCCCGAGCAGCGGATCGTCGTCTCGGTGCTGACCAACGCGATCGACGGGCCCGCGTCGCAGCTCGCGGAAGGTCTGTTCAGGCTCCTCGACCTCGCCGCGTCGAAAGACCGCGGTGACGGCGACCTCGCCCGCTTCACCGGCCGGTTCGCGAACCTGTGGGGTGTCACGGACTTCGTCGTCATCGGCGGCCGCCTCTACGCGACCGACCCGTCCGGCCCGAACCCGGCGGAAGAGCCGCAGCCGCTCGAGGCGGACGGCGACACCCTCCGCGTCACCGGCGGCAACGGCTACGGCTCGTACGGCGAGTCGTACCGCTTCACCTTCGACGCCGACGGCGCGATCGAGTCCGTCCACGGCTCCAGCGGCCTGACCCTGCACCCCATCGACACCTTCACCCTTCCAGGGAGGGTTACCGTGGCCCCGTGACCATTCACGGTGACCACCCGTTCCTTCCGCCGGAGTCCGAGCGGAGTCCGGTACGGCGGTTGCGAGGACGGCTGGCGTCGCCGGTCGGGTTGTGGACGACGGAGTACGACGGGAAGCGGGCCGGGCTCACGGTGTCGTCGATGCTGGTGGCCGACGGCGAGCCCGGGTACGTGATCGGGCTGCTCGACCCGGACTCGGACCTGTGGGAAACGTTGCGGGAGGCAAGGACCGCGGTGGTGTCGCTGCTCGGCGAACCGCACCGCCAACTGGCCGACGCGTTTGGGTACGTCGCCCCCGCGCCAGGCGGACCGTTCCGGATGATCGACTGGACGGACACCGCCTGGGGCCCAGTGCCCGTCGGCGTCAGTACCTGGGCCGGCTGCACCCTCGTCGACCCCGACCCACCTGAAGTGGGATGGGGCGTGCAGGTGCAACTCGAGATCGCTCACGTGGAGTTCGCCGCGGACGACGTACCGGCCCTGGTCCACCGCCGCGGACGGTACGTGACGATCTAACCTGGGCTTCATGCGAGCCACAGTGATCCACGGAGCGTTCGACGTACGGCTGGAAGATCGTCCGGACCCGAGGATCGACGGGCCAGGGGACGCGGTGGTCAAGGTTGTTGCCTCGTGCATCTGTGGGTCGGACCTATGGCCGTACCGCGGCGAGAATCCGGTCAAGAAACCGCGACCGATCGGGCACGAATTCGTCGGGATCGTCGAGGAGATCGGGTCCGAGGTCCGCACGGTCAAGCCGGGTGACTTCGTGGTCGCGCCGTTCGTGGTGAGCGACGGGACCTGCCCGCACTGCCAGGCCGGTTACCAGACTGCCTGCCAGAACCTCGTCGGGTACGGCAGCGGTAAGGCGGACGGTGGCCAGGGCGAGTACGTGAAGCTCCCGTACGCCGACGGCACGCTGGTCGCGACACCCGAGGTACCCGACGACTCGCTCGTCCCGTCGCTGCTGACGCTGTCCGACGTGATGGGTACCGGGTGGCACGCGGCGCGATCGGCGCGGGTGAAGGCCGGCGACACGGTCGTTGTCGTGGGCGACGGCGCGGTCGGGCTGTGCGGCGTACTCGCGGCCTCGCGGATGGGCGCGGAGCGGGTCGTTGCCCTGTCGCGGCATGAACCGCGGCAGAAGCTGGCGAAGGAGTTCGGTGCCACGGACATCATTTCCGAACGTGGCGACGCGGCGCGGGACGCCGTCCTCGAACTCACCCGGGGCGTCGGTGCGGACGCCGTACTCGAATGCGTCGGGACGAAGCAGTCGATGACGACCGCGTTCGAGGTCGCCCGGGCCGGGGCCACGGTCGGGTTCGTCGGCGTACCGCACGGGGTCGAGGTGCCGATCGGAACGATGTTCAGCCGGAACGTCGGCCTGAACGGCGGGGCGGCGCCGTGCCGCGCGTACCTTCCGGACCTGATGGCCGACGTCCTGGCCGGTGCGATCGATCCCGGCAAGGTGTTCGACGCGCAGATTCCGCTCGCCGAGGTCGCCGACGGCTACACGGCCATGCACGAGCGGCGGGCGATCAAGGTACTGCTCCGTCCCTGAGCGTTTGCGCAACGCAGTTGCGCGCGAAGGCCGTTCGAACAACGAATGTGCGCGCTCTCACACTGTCAAGGTGCGCGGGGTCACGGCTGCGCAACGCGCCTGCGCAGATCGTTGACACCCGGTGCGTGCCGTCCCAGAGTTGCACCGTCAAGGGGGCATCGTTGTCACAGGCGGCTCCATCTATTGATCGGAGAGTGAATCATGCGTGGTGGTCTGAGTAAGACCCTGGCGCTGGTGGGCGCGGCGGGTCTTCTCGCGGTGAGCGCCTGCGGGAACAGCGACGACAGCGGCGGCGACTCGTCCGCGAACAAGGACGTCACTGTCTTCACCTGGTGGGCCGACGGTGGCGAGAAGGCCGGGCTGGACGGCATGGTCTCGGTGTTCAACACCGACTGCAAGGACTACAAGTTCGTCAACTCCGCCGTCGCCGGCGGCGCGGGCTCGAACGCCAAGCAGGTGCTGGCGAACGACCTGCAGGCCGGTAAGCCGCCGTCCACGTTCCAGGCGCACGCCGGTGCGGAGCTGAAGGACTACATCGACGCCGGCCAGGTCGACGACGTCAGCCAGCTGTACAAGGACTTCGGGCTGGACAAGGCGTTCCCGCAGAACCTGATCGACAACCTGACCGTCGACGGCAAGATCTACTCGATCCCCGCCAACGTTCACCGCGCCAACGTGGTCTGGACGAACCCGACCGTCTTGAAGAAGGCGAACCTGGACGCCGCCACGGCTCCGGCCAGCGTGGACGCGTGGATCGCCGACATGGACAAGCTGAAGGCCGCCGGTGTGAAGGCACCGCTGGCCATCTCCAAGGGCTTCGCCCAGGAGATGGTGATGGAGGTCGTACTGCTGGCCGAGCTCGGACCGGACAGCTTCAAGGGTCTGTTCGACGGCAAGACCGACTGGGCCGGCGCGAACGTGACGGCGGCGCTGAACAAGTACAAGAAGCTGCTGAGCTACACCAACACCGACCGCGAGAACATCGACTGGCCGGACGGGCTGGGGTACCTGAACAAGGGCCAGGCCGCGTACTTCGTGATGGGTGACTGGGTCGCCGCGCAGCAGTTGGCCGACAAGGTGCCGGACACGGCGTACACCTACTGGCCGTCCCCGGGTACGGCGGGCGACTTCCAGTTCCTCTCCGACTCGTTCACGCTGCCGACCAACGGTGCGGACCCCGACGGTGCGAAGTGCTGGCTGAAGACGGTCGGCTCGGCCGAGGGCCAGAAGGCGTTCAACACCAAGAAGGGCTCGATCCCGGCGCGCTCGGACGCGAACCCGGCCGACTACCCGAAGTACCAGCAGTCGGCGATGGCGGACTGGAAGAAGGACAAGATCGTCCCGTCCTGCGCCCACGGTGCCGCCTGCACCCTCGGCCAGAACAACGACATCCTGTCCGCGCTCAGCCAGTTCAGCGGCAGCCAGGACGTCGCGAAGCTGCAGACCGCACTCGGTACCGCGATGAAGACGAGCTGATGCACGTCGAGTTGCGGAACCGATCCGAGTTGGAGGACTGAGCGGTGCACGGAAGAATTCGCACCTGGGGACCTGGAGCCCTGGTGCTGCTGCCGACCGTGCTGCTGCTCGGGTACTTCGTCTACGGGCTGATCGCGTGGTCCTTCAACACCTCGCTGACGAACCGGCACACCGCTCGCAAGGGCCCGGCGGACTACGTCGGGTTCGAGAACTACGGGCACCTGTTCGGTGAGGAACGGTTCATCAACTCGCTGAAGAACCTCGGCGTGCTCACGGTGGCGTTCATCGTGGGCACGCTGATCTTCGGTCTGCTCTGGGCACTGCTGCTGGAGAAGGGCGTGCCCGGCGAGTCGATCTTCCGGTCGGTCTACCTGTTCCCGATGGCGATCTCGATGATCGCCTCGGGTGTGGTCTGGGGCTGGTTGCTGAACTCGTCCCAGGGCGAGGACGCACGCGGCCTGAACCGGTTGTTCGAGATCCTCCATCTGAATTTCCTGGAGAATCCGTGGTGGACCGCGGGGAGTAGATGGACGACGATGGCGTCCATCGCGCTGCCCGCGGTCTGGCAGCTGTCCGGATACATCATGGCGCTGTTCCTGGCCGGTTTCCGGGGCATTCCGCCGGAGCTGCGCGAGGCGGCCCGGGTGGACGGCGCGTCGGAGTTCAAGCTGTACCGGCACGTGCTGTTCCCGCAGTTGTCGCCGATCGCGCTGTCCGCGCTGATCATCCTCGGGCACATGTCGCTGAAGCTGTTCGACCTGATCTACGCGATCACCGGGCCGAACCAGTTCCGTACCGAGGTGCCCTCGGTCTACATGTGGAACACCTTGTTGCGCAGCGACCAGGCCAAGGCGGCCGCGATCGCGATCGTGCTGCTGGCAGTTGTCGCAGTCCTGGTCATTCCGTACATCGCGTACACCGTCCGGCAGGAGAACGAGGAATGAGCGCCGAGACCGCCGACGTCACCGGCCACGCCGCCGCGGCGATCCGGCGGAAGCCGCAGAAGCGCGGTGTGATCGCGGACGGGTCGACCCGCCGCAGCAGGACCGTGCGGTACATCCTGCTGCTGTTGTTCCTGCTGTTCGTGCTGACGCCGGTGTACGTCGTACTGATCACTAGCTTCAAGACCTCCGGTGACACCACGGCTGCCGACCAGTGGAACCTGCCGAAGGAATGGACGCTGGAGCCCTGGCGCAAGGCCTGGGACGTCCTGCAGCCGTACATGATCCGGTCGCTGTCGCTGGCGATCCCGGCCGCGATCATCTCGTCGCTGATCGGATCCGCGAACGGGTTCGTGCTGGCCCGCTGGCGGTTCCCCGGAGCGAACATCGTGTTCGCGTTCATCCTGTTCGGCATGTTCATCCCGTACCAGGCGGTGATGCTGCCGCTGCGGACGACGTTCACCGAGCTGGACGTGACCCGGGGCGTACCGACGCTGATCCTCGCGCACTGTATCTACGGTCTGCCGATCTGCACGCTGATCTTCCGGAACTACTACGCCACGATCGTGCCGAACGAGATCATCGAGTCGGCCCGGGTGGACGGCGCCGGGCTGGTCCAGACCTACCTCCGGATCATCCTGCCGATCTCGATCTCCGGGTTCGTGGTGACGCTGATCTGGCAGTTCACCTCGGTCTGGAACGACTTCCTGTTCGCGTTGTTCCTCACCCAGCAGAACAACGGCCCGGTGACCCTGGGCCTGGCAGCGCTCGCCGGCGGCCAGAAGGTCGACTACGCGGCGAGTATGGCGGGCGCGCTGATCACGTCGTTCCCGACGCTGCTCGTCTACATCCTCCTGGGACGCTGGTTCATCGGCGGCCTGATGGCCGGCGCCCTCAAGGGCTGATCTACACCGTCTTTGAGAACCCACCAACCACATTTCCACTCGGGAAACGGTTGGTGGGTTCTCAAAGTCGTACGGCGGGGTTGTCCACAGGGCGCGCTGGCGGGTCTGCGGGGGATGGGGTGCGGACGGTAATCTCACGGAGGTGACCAAGTCTCCGAGTGGACGGGACGGACGGCGCAGCCATCTGCGGCTCGTCGGCTCCGAGCCGGGTGAGCAGCCTGTGCCGACGGCTGTGGACGTCGACACCACGCCGAGTGTCGCCGTGCTCGAGACCTTGCTGGAAACGCTTGCCCTCGACATGGCCGCGGTGCCGGCCGCTCTGCACCCGGTGATCGCCGAGGCGTCGGTGGCGCGTTCGGCGGCGATGCTCGCAGACCAGCTCTGGCCGGCCGGGCTCCCGGACGAGATCGGCGAGGTGGAACGGTTCTTCTGGGCCGACGCGGCGCGGGTGCTCGGCGAGCGCCGCGACCTCGAGTCGTTCGTCCTGCTGACCAGCCTGGCGCGGACCGTCGGCCCTGCTGGGCGGCTGCCGCTGCAGCGGGCGCATGTCTCCCGGTTGCGGACGCAGGACGAAGTCCCGGAGTGGGTGACCCGGATCGCCGGGTTCCGGCTGACCAGCGCGATCGTGTCCGAGGACATCACCGGTGACGGGCTGAGCGTCGTGCTCGACTACGACGACGAGCACCATCCGCACACCGTGGTGGTGTTCATCGACAACAACCTCGGCGCGATCATCAAGGACGTCTTCGTCGGCCCGCCGGTGGACCGCGTCCTGGAGGCGTACGAGCGCGGCGGCCGGGTGACGATCCGGACCGTGCGGCCGCCGATCGCGGCCGGCATCATCCTGCAGGCGCTGGGCGAGACCCGCGACTACGACGATCCGCCGGTCAGCGAGGACTTCGAGTTCTTCACCGGCCTGCTGGTGAACCGGCTGACCCAGATGCCGGAGCGCCCGGTGCGGCCGCCGATCCGCCCGCTGATGACCCCACGCCAGCGCGAGCAGCTGGTCGAGGAGTTCCTCGACTCGCGGTACGCCGTTGGTCTGCCCGACGATGCCGCGGACATCGCCCGGCTGTGGATCGATCACGCGGTCGACCACACCGTCGGCGGTCCGCAGCGCGTCAGCGGCGTACTGGTCGAGCTGTTCCTCGCGCACTGGCTGCCGCGCAAGGTGCTTGCTGACAGCACCTATTTCGACGCGGTCCCGGTGGTCGTGAAGGCCTGGCTCGAGTTCGCCGGTGAGCGCACCCACCTGCCACTGGACGCTGTCGACGAGGCGGTCGACGCCGTCGACGTCTGGCAGCCGGCGCTGGAAGCCGCCGCGATGATCGACCCGGTCGGCTCGAAACCCGGCGAGCGGGTCTTCCTCGACGACGCGACCAACGACCTGGAAGACGCTTACCGAGCCTTGGCCGGCCTCGGCTCCCCACCGCAGCCCGACCTCCGCGGCCTGGACAACCACCAGGCCGCCACCCTCTCGGTCCTCGCACCGCACGCCTGGCTGATGGCCGGCGAAACCCTCGGTACGTCCTACGCACCGGACGCCTTCGACATCGCCGAACGCCTGGTCCGCGACGCCCCCGACCTCCTCGCCAAGGCCCGCCTCTCCACCTGGCCCCGAGCCATCGTCTGGCTCCTCGCCCACCGCCACCGCCTGGTAGGCCCCGGCGAAACCCTCACCCCCTACACCCTCGCCACCGACCTCTCCTCCTCCCCAGCAACCCTCCGCAAAACCGCCAAACTCCTGACAGACACCTTGATCCTGCCGCGCTGATCTCACCCGCCGGGCCCGTGGCGGCCGCGGTTGAGCCGCGGCGGACAATGGGGACCATGCATGTGCGTGCGCCGGAGCTCAAGGGTCGTGGGTGGTTGAACACCGGAGGGCAGGAGTTGTCGCTCGCGGACTTCCGCGGACGTTTCCTGTTGCTGGATTTTTGGACGTTTTGCTGCATCAACTGTCTGCATGTGCTGGATGAGTTGCGGCCGTTGGAGGAGAAGTACGGGGACGCGTTGGTGATTGTGGGGGTGCACTCGCCGAAGTTCGCGCATGAGGGGGAGGAGGCGGCGGTGCGGGCCGCCGTTGAGCGGTACGAGGTGGGGCATCCGGTGCTAGACGACCCGGAGTTGATCACCTGGCAGAACTACACCGCACGCGCCTGGCCGACGCTGGTTCTCGTGGATCCCAACGGGTATGTCGTCGCGCAGTACTCCGGCGAAGGTCACGAGCACGCCCTGGACGCGTTGCTGGCCGAGCTGATCGTGCAGCACGAAGAGGCCGGCACGCTCACCCGCGGCCAATCGCCGTACGTCGCGCCGACCCCCGAGCCGTCCGATCTGCGGTTCCCCGCGAAGGTCGTTGCGGTGGACAACGGGTTCCTGGTCGCCGACGCCGGCAACCACAGCATCGTCGAGCTCGCCGCCGACGCGACCACCGTCGTACGCCGGATCGGAACGGGGCATCGCGGTTTCGCCGATGGCGCGGCCCATGAGGCGAGCTTCTCCGAGCCGAACGGGCTCGTGATCCTTCCGTCGGACGTGGCCGCCAAGGTCGGGTACGACGTGGTGGTCGCGGACACCGTCAACCACGCGCTGCGCGGGGTGTCCCTCGCTGACGGCCACGTGACGACGTTGGTTGGCACCGGCAAGCAATGGATGGACGGCGACGGGACCGACGTACTGAGTTCGCCGTGGGATGTCGCCTGGTGGGGCGGCAAGGTGTGGATCGCGATGGCCGGCGTACACCAGGTGTGGACGTTCGACCCGTTCTCCGGGGAGACCGCGGTCGCGGCCGGTACGACCAACGAAGGGCTGAAGGACGGGCCGCTGGGCGAAGCGTGGTTCGCGCAGACGAGCGGGCTCGCGGCGGACGGCGAACGCCTGTGGCTGGCCGATTCGGAGATCTCGGCGCTGCGGTGGATCGACACCGAGGTGCACACCGCGGTCGGCACCGGGCTCTTCGACTTCGGGCTGCGCGACGGCAAGGCGAGCGAGGCGTTGTTGCAGCACCCGCTCGGCGTGACCGTCCTCCCGGACGGGTCAGTCGCGATCGCCGACACCTACAACGGCGCTGTACGGCGTTATGACCCGCGGACCGAGACCGTCGAGACGATGGCCACCGGGCTGGCCGAGCCGAGCGGTGCCGTTGTCGTGGGCAACGAGCTGCTCGTCGTCGAGTCGGCTGCGCACCGCCTGACGCGGATCCCGCTCGGCGCCTCCGCGACCGCCGACGAGTTCAGCACGCGGACGCAGCGCCCGCCGATGGATCTCGCAGCCGGGGAGGTGACGCTGGAGGTCGTCTTCAACCCGCCGCCGGGGCAGAAGCTGGACAACCGCTACGGCCCGTCCACGCGGCTGCTCGTTTCCTCCACGCCGGACAACCTGCTCCGCGAGGGTGCGGGCGACTCCACGGATCTCGTACGCCGTCTCGTCATCGACCCACACGCCGGATCCGGGGTCCTGCACGTGGCCGTCCAGGCCGCGTCGTGCGACGACTCCGCCGAGGTGGAGTTCCCCGCCTGCCACATGCACCGCCAGGACTGGGGTGTCCCCGTCCGCATCACCCCCGACGGCCCGAACCGTGTCGAACTCGTCCTCTCCGGCAGTAAGTAACTTGTTTGACTGAGGGGTACCGTCGAAGGTGTAGGCCAAAGGACTTCGCTGGGAGGCTCGGATGAGCATCGGTGTGGGGATCTTCTTGATGGTGGTCGGCGCCGTTTTCGCGTTCGCCGTCCGCGACACCTGGGACGCCGTGAACCTGCAGGTCGTCGGCTACATCCTGCTACTCGCCGGCCTGGCCGGGATCCTGCTCTCCTTCTACATCACCAACCGCCGCCGGCGCGTGGAGACCGACGCGATCGACCCAGCCGTCGAGGAGGAGTACCGCGTCGTCGAGGAACACCACCGCGACATCAAGGAGTAGACCCGAGTCAGCGGCTGTGGAGTTCGATGTCTCCTGAGGTGGTGGTGGCGGTGAGAGTGTGGCCGGCGGTCGTGGTGTTGCCGAGGCCGTCGTCGACCTCGCCGTGCTTGCTCTCGGTCGTGACCTTGTAGGCGCCGGTCGGGGCGCTGATCTCGATATCGCCGCTGGTGCCCTTGGCGCGGATGTCGTTGGCCTCGGAGACGTCGAGTTCGATATCGCCGGACGTCGTCTCCACGTTCACGGCGCCGCCGCGCAGGTCCCTGGCCTCGATGTCGCCGGAGTTCGCCTTGACGTCGAGTTTGCCGGTCAGGTCCTGAACGCTCACGTCCCCGGACGTGACGTCGAGGTTGACGTCGCCCTTGACCTCGCGGAGCTCGACCTTGCCGGAGTTGGACTTCGCGTCGATGCCGGCCACGCCGGTGATCTCGAGGTCGCCGCTGCCGTTGTCGCCGGTGACCTTGGTGCCGCGCGGCACGGTCACCTCGAAGTCGGCGGTGCACTGCCAGCCGCAGTCGCCGTCGAGCTTGAGTACGCCGTCCTTCACCGAGTACGCGTCGCCGTGCTTCCAGAACCAGAACTTGCGCTTCTCCCGCACGCTGGCCTGGTCGTCGTCGGACACGTTGATCGTGATGTCGGCGTGGCCCGCGGCGAGCTGGACCGTGGTGATCTTGTCGTCGATCTTGTGCGTGTCGTCGGAGTCCCGATCCCCGAACTGCCAGAACGCCAGCCCGGCTGCCGCCACCAGCAGGATCACGCCGAGCTGCTTGTTCTCCGCCATCGTCCGCCTCTTCTCGAGCCCACCCAGGCTGTCGCAACGACAGTAGGCTCCGGGGCCGGACCCCAGGATCCGGCAGATCCCCCGACGCGTCCCTGAACCGCTCTCAGGGAAACCCGGCTACCGGCGCAGCTCGCCCCGGGACACCGCTGCGGCCAGATCGTCGCCCGTGGTGCCGAAGAAGGTCCGCGCCCAGAGCGAGTCGTCGTGCCAGTACGGCCCGTCCTTCCCGGGCAGCGACGCCGGCGCCGACTTGTGCTTGAGCGCCTGCCGGCACTCGTTGCACAACGGCAGCGTCAGCGTGGTGCCGTCGGACTCCACCTTGGTCGGCCGCCCCGACGAGCGACCGTGCAGCGGGTTGAACGCGCACAGGTCCGGTACGGCGTCGATCTTCCGGTCGGCGGCGACCGCGACCGCGGCGGCGTACTCACGGCGTGCCTTGTCCAGCAGGACCATCGCGCCGACCAGGCCGACGAGGTCCGGAGAGGAGTCGAGGACCTTCGACGCGGCGGCATGGCCGTCGAGAGCAGCCTGCTGGTGCTGGTGCACGAGGCCCGCGCCTGCGGTCGCCGGGAGCGCGGCGAGCTGCGAGCCGAGCGTGGTCAGCTCGGCGTTCGTCTCCCGGGTCAGCCGGCGGCGCCGCTCGGCCGCCACCGTCGCGGCCACGTGCGGCGGGATCCGGAACGTCTTGCCGCGGCCGGCGCCGCGCCGGCGCCCGAGCACCAGGCCGAGCCCGACCAGGACGACGAGTCCGCCGACGATCCACAGCGCGACCCCCCACCCGCGGCCCTCCGGGTCGAGCACGGGGGACACCGGACCGGACGGCCGCTTGGACGTCTTCGGGATCCCCGGCTGCGCGAGCAGCTCGTACATCCGGGCCAGCACCTCGGTCGGCCCCGCGTCGTACCCCGTGTCTTCCAGCGCGCGGGTCCGCGACGCGTCGAGCTTCTCCTCGGTGACCTGCGGCACGTTCTTCGCCTCGTACCAGGGGAAGCGGCTCCCGCCGTCGACCACGACGTACAGCCCCGGCCGCTTGAGCGCGTCCATCACCAGGGTCAGCACGTTCTGCTCCTGGCCCTGGAACTCGTCGCTCGGCGTCAGCGGCAGCACCATCGTGTAGACCGGGTACCCGAGCGCGCCCGCCTTCTTGCTGACGTCCTCCTGCAGGTTCGCGGGCAGCGCCGTCTTGTACGCCGGGTCGATGTACAACGGGTCCTTGGCCAGCGCGGTCGCGATCTCACGCGCCCGCTCGGCCGGCGTCCGTGTCGGACCGGCCTCGGCGGGGGCGGCGACCAGCAGGGTCAGCACCGCGGCCAAGCAGCTCAGCAGAATCCGGGCTCTCACGCGCGTCCTTTCTTCCGTGCACGGGCTTGCGCTGCCACGGTCAGTACGATGACGCCGAGGAGGGCGCCGCAGATCAGCCCGATGAAGACGCCGCCGGCGCCGTGCCCGATCGCTGTGCCGACGGTGAACTTCTCCGGCTTCCGCGGGGACGAGTCCTCCGGGTCGGGCGGCAGCGGTTCGGTCCGGGCAGGCTTGGGCGTGCTGTACGTCGACTCCTTGACCCCGTCGAGGTACTCCGTGAGCTGCTTGCTGAGTGCCTCTTCGTAGTCACCGTAGGTCCAGCTCGGCGTCGATACACCGAGCTGGTGCGCTACGCCGTCCGTCCGGGAGCCGTCCATCACGACGTACAGGCCGGGCTTGCCGTTCGCGGCCGCCAGCCGGCCGGCGAGCAACTTGGTGTCGCCCTTCTCGGGGAACCACTCGCCGCTCGGCACGACGGCAACGAACACGGGATGCTTCGCGCCCGAGATGACGCGGAGCGTCTCGGCGCTGTCGGTGACGGAGATGAAATCCGGATCGACGTACAGCGGCCGTTCCGCCCAGGTTGCGACCGCCGCGGCGATCCGGGAATCGGCCGGCGTGGCCGCCTGCGCACTCCCGGTGAGCGCGAAGACCGTTGCCACCAGCAACAGGACGAGCCGCCTCATCGGACCTCGTCCTTCCGGGCGCCGATGCGCTCGGGCAGATCGTCGGAGAGCGCGCCGAATCCGCTCGCCACCATCGGGCTGTCCTCCGGGTCGAGCGTCCAGTACGGCACCGGCTTGCGCCCGAGCAGCCCCGCCTTGGCCAGGACCCGCAGACCACGCGGCGTCCGGCCCCGGCGTACGGCGGTCGCACACGACTTGCAGGCCGGGACCTCGACGTCGTCCGACCAGTCGACCTTGATCGTGCCGGGCTGATGCGTGGGGTCGAAGAAGCACGGCGGCTGCAGCGCCGCGCCGGAGGCGACCCGCTCCGCCTGCCGTGCGAGCACGAACGCACCGGCCAGGGCGAGTACGTCGTCCGGCTGGTCCGCGCGCACCGCCCGTGCCGCATCGAGCCGGCGGTAGGCGTCGTCGCGCTGGTCCAGCTGTGCGCCCGACTTGGTACGGCGACGGTCCAGGCGCGCCAGTGCCTGCTCGGCCAGCTTGATCTTGCCGTCCGCCTGCCGTCGTACCCGAGACGGCTCGATCGGCGGCTTGTCGACCGACCCGCGCTTCGTGCTCTTCGAGCCGGGCCGGTACCGCAGGGCGGCCACCAGCATCGGCACGAACGCGAGCAGCCCGCCGATGACGCCACCGACAGCCGTCGCCCGGTCCTTCTTGTCGCTCACCGACAGGCCGCCGTCGCGGCTGCCGTCCCGGTCCGGCTCCAGGTCTGCCGCCGGGACCGGCGGCAGGGCGCGGCCGTCGTACGCCGTCGACGCCTGCTGGATCGTGCGGACGACCTGCGGCGCCGGGCGGTCCGAGACCACGTCGAAGCGTCGCCGGTCGTCGGACCGGACGCTGCTCAGGCTGCGGCCCCGGAGTCCGGCCGGCCGGTAAAGCTCCGCGGTCGTCGACCAGTAGTTGGCGTCCACGATCGCGACCACATACACCCCCGGCTCGCCGATCCGTGCATGCAGCAGGGTGGGCACGTCCGACCTGCTGCCCCGCAGGTACGGCGTCCGCGGGACGAGCGCGACGTACACCGGCAGGCCGGCTGTGCGCGCCGCGGTCCGGATCCGGTCCAGCTCGACCGCCGGGATTGCCGCCCGCATCCGTTCGTCGACGTAGACGCGGTCGGTGCGCCAGGCGGCGGCGATCCGGTCCGGAAGTTCGGGTGTCTCCGCACGCGCCGGCAGGGCGGGGAGGAACGCGAGAGTCGCGAGCAGGGCGGTGAGAAGTCGGAGGCGCATCGCGGACAGCCTACGACGACCGGGTCTCGACACATTCACACCGACGTACGGACACATCTGCTGGTTCCACCCGGGGAGTTTGGGCGCGACCCTGGCCCGGACAGGGGAGACCAAGCCAGGGTCGCGGTGTTTCAGGGCAGAAACGTTGCTACACCGCCACGCTCCGCAACAGGGCAGATCGTGGGGCAACCCGGGGCAGATCAGCCGATTTCACGCCCCGACCTCACTCGGGGCATGCTTGCCGACGGCCCCGAACCCCCGGCTCGACCCGCGCAAGTGGCCGAGCCGGAGGAGTACGGGATCAGAACGCGGACTCGGGCAGGTCCATCACGTCGAGGTCGGTGAGTTCGGCCTTGATGCGCTCGGCGCGGACGGTCGGCATCGTCGAGCGGACGAACCACTGGGCCGCCGCGACCTTGCCGGTGTAGAAGTCCTGGTCGGCCGGGGACAGTTCGCCGCCCAGCTTCTCCAGCGCGACCTCGGCCTGCCGGAGCATCAGCCACGAGCAGACCACGTCGCCGAGGACGAACAGCAGCCGGGAGGTGTTCAGGCCGACCTTGTAGACGTTCCGCGGGTCGCCGTTCTCGGCCTGCGGGTTGGCGGCCATGAGGGCCTGCCCCATGATGCCCAGGATCTTCTGCGTGTCCTCGAGGCCCTTGGCGAGCAGTCCGCGCTCCTCCTTGAGCCGGCCGTTGCCGGCCTCGGAGGCGACGAACGCCTGCACCTGCTCGGCGAGGTGGCCGAGCGCCTTGCCCTGGTCCTTGATGATCTTGCGGAAGAACAGGTCCTGGCCCTGGATGGCGGTCGTGCCCTCGTAGAGCGTGTCGATCTTCGCGTCCCGGACGTACTGCTCGATCGGGTAGTCCTGCAGGAAGCCGGAGCCGCCGAACGTCTGCAGCGACTCGGTGCCGAGCAGCGTCCAGGATTTCTCCGAGCCGTAGCCCTTCACCAGCGGCAGCAGCAGGTCGTTGACGCCCTCGGCCAGCTTGTCGTGCTCACCGGCGTACCGCGCCTGCTCGGCCCGGTCCTGGTACGTCGCCGTGAACAGCACGAGCGCCCGCAGCGCCTCGGCGTACGCCTTCTGCGTCAGGAGCGAACGCCGTACGTCGGGGTGGTGGGTGATCGTGACCCGCGGCGCGTCCTTGGCCGGGTTGGTCATGTCGGCGCCCTGGACCCGCTCCTTGGCGTACTCGAGCGCGTTCAGGTAGCCGGTCGACAGGGTCGCGATCGCCTTGGTGCCGACCATCATCCGCGCGTACTCGATCACCTGGAACATCTGCGCGATGCCGTCGTGCACCTCGCCGAGCAGCCAGCCCTTCGCGGGAACGCCGTCGCCGAAGGTGATCTCGCAGGTGGTGGACACCTTGATGCCCATCTTCTTCTCGACGTTCGTGACGAAGGCGCCGTTGCGCTCACCGGTCAGCTCGCCGGTCTCGAGGTCGAAGTCGTACTTCGGAACCACGAACAGGCTCAGGCCCTTCGTCCCCGGACCGCCGACGCCCTCGATGCCCTGCGGCCGCGCGAGGACCAGGTGGACGATGTTCTCGGTCATGTCGTGCTCGCCCGAGGTGATGAACCGCTTGACGCCCTCGATGTGCCAGGAGCCGTCGTCCTGCAGCGTGGCCTTGGTCCGCCCGGCGCCGACGTCGGAGCCGGCGTCCGGCTCGGTCAGCACCATGGTGGCGCCCCAGCCGCGCTCGATGATGTGGTGCGCGATCTTCTTGTCCCGCTCGGTCCCGTTGCGCCACAGCACGTGCGCGAAGTTCGGGCCGGCGGCGTACATGTGCACCGGCGGGTTGGCGCCCAGGACCAGCTCGGCGGCGGCCCAGCGCAGCGACGGCGGGGTCGGCTGGCCGCCCAGCTCGGCTGGCAGCTCGAGCTTGAACCACTCGGCGTCCATGTAGGCGTGGTAGCTCTTCTTGAACGCCTCGGGCATCCGGACCTCGTGGGCCTCGGGGTCGAAGACCGGCGGGTTCCGGTCGGCCTCCGCGAAGGACTCGGCCAGCTCGTGCTTGGCCAGCCGATCCACCTCCGCGAGCACCTCGCGGGCGGTGTCGACGTCCATCTCGGCGTACGGGCCCTGACCGAGCACGTCACCTCGGCCCAGGACCTCGAGCAGGTTGAACTCGATGTCCCGCAGATTCGACTTGTAGTGACTCACAGAGTCTCCCAACTTTACTCGCCAGTAACTTAAGTATATACCCGCCGGTAACGAGGGCAAAGGGAGATTGACTGTGAGGTATGAAGCTGATTTACGAGACGCACTCCACCACGATCGACAACGAGCAGGGCGTGGCGACGGGCTGGCTGCCGGGTGAGTTGTCGGCCGCGGGCCGCGAGCAGGCGCGGGAACTGGGGGACCGGCGACGCGGTGTCGACGTGGTCTTCAGCTCGGACCTGCGACGCGCGGTGCAGACGGTCGAGCTGTCCGGGCTGACGGTGCCGCACTTCCAGGACTGGCGCCTGCGTGAGTGCAACTACGGCGAGCTCAACGGCGCGCCGCGGGACGCGCTCGCCCCCAGGGTCGAGCGCGTCCACACCCCGTTTCCGGGCGGTCAGTCGTACGCAGACGTCGTAGAACTGACCCGGTCGTTCCTTGCTGATCTGAAGCGCTGGTATGACGCCGGCACAGTGCTTGTGGTTGCGCATTCGGCCAACCGATGGGCCCTCGACCACCTCGTGGGCAGTGGAGCCCCGCTCGCGGAGCTGATCGAGGAGCCGTTCGATTGGCAGCCCGGCTGGGTCTACGGCTTGTAGACCGTCGCGCTCCCGTAGAGCTTCTGGGTGAAGGCGCTCATGTACGCCGACGTGTCGGACTCGGTGAGGTTGTATGTGAGGAAGACGCCGTACCCCTCGTTGACGGTGCGCTGCGCGAGGGAGGCCGCCGTACTGGAGCTGGTCGCGGTGTACGAGACCGCGGCTGGGGACTGGCGTGACTTCACGCTCGGCGCGGACGGGACGCCCCAGGTGCCGTAGTACGGGTTCCAGCCGTAGTCGAAGGTGTCGACGATGCTCTGGCCGTCGTACGTCAGGCGCTCGGCGGACGGGCCGATGTCGTAGAGCGTGATGAGCTTGTTCGGGAGCTTCGCGCGGAGCGCCTGCACCAGGTACACGAACGAGAAGTCGTTCGGCTGGCCGGTGCCGTTGTTGCCGTACTCGGCGTACTCGTCGTCGAAGTCGATACCGTCCAGGCCGTACTGGTTGACCGCGTCCGCGAGCTGCTGCGCGAACGCGTCGGCGGCGGCCTGGGTCGGGAAGTTCGCGAAACCGGCGCCCTGGTGGTTGCCGAGGATCGAGAGCAGGACCTTGATGCCCTTCTGCTGCAGCGGGCGGACCTGGGTGGCGACGTTGTCCAGCACGCTCGTCACCTGGTCGTTGAAGTGCAGGTAGGCGTTCGTGCCGTCGTAGTTGATGTTCGCCGCGAAGATCACCGCGACGTCGATCACCTGGGCGCCGCCGTTGGCCAGCGTGTACTTGCCGGCGTTCAGCATGCTGTGGTCGTTGACCTCGATGTACGCGACGGTGACCGGTCCGGTCTTCGCGCGCGGGCGGCGCTTGTCCGCGGCCACGGCGGGCACAGCGGCGCCGGTGGCGGCCGCGGCGGTTCCGGCGGCCAGGGCTGACAACAGGGTCCTTCGCTTCATGAGCTGATCGACTCCTCGTCACAGGTGGGCGGGTCGCTGCACCGATGAGATAAACCGGTTTAGCGGACGCAATCATCGATCGCCGGCCGACGTGGTGTCAAGAGGTCGTCGAGGGGGGTCGCGGATCGGTTAGTGATGGACCAAGATGGTCGTGGTGGGTGGGAGAAAGTTACGAAAGAGGTTCGGATGAGTGGCGCTGTCGAGGTCAGGACGCGGCGGTCGTTGGTGGCCGGGACGGTCGGGAACTTCGTCGAGTGGTACGAGTTCGGGGCGTACGGCTTCTTCGCCACCGTCATCGCCGCGAACTTCTTCAGCAGTACGGCGACCAGCGACGCGGAGAGTCTGATCAAGACGTACGCGTCGTTCGCGCTGGCGTTCTTCTTCCGCCCGATCGGGGCCGCCGTGTTCGGCCGGGTCGGCGACCGGATCGGGCGGCGGCCGACGCTGATCCTCGTGCTGCTCCTGATGACGCTGTCGACCACACTGATCGGTCTGCTGCCCACCTACGCGAGCGTCGGCGCGGCGGCACCGTGGTTGCTGACGCTGGTGCGAGCGCTGCAGGGCCTGTCGGCGGGCGGTGAGTTCGGCGGCGCGGTGTCGATCATGACGGAGTTCGCGCCCCGGACGAAGCGCGGCCTGTACGGCGCCTGGCAGTCGTTCACCGTCGCGCTCGGGCTGCTCGCGGGTGCGGGGCTGGCCGCGACTCTCGCGACCACCTTGAGCAAGGACGCGTTGTCGGACTGGGGCTGGCGGGTGCCGTTCCTGGTGGCGCTACCGCTTGGTCTGGTCGCGTTGTGGCTGCGACTCAAACTCGACGAGACGCCGAGCTTCACGCGTGTCCAGGAGCAGCCGCGACCGGCTGCGGCCGGTGAGGTGGCCAAGGCGATCGCCCTCGGCATCGGGCGGCTCATGGGCTGGTCCGCGGCCGGCTACACGTTCCTTGTGGTGATGCCGTCGTACCTGCAGGCGACGCTGAACGCGACCTTCCAGCAGGCCCTGGTCGCGACCGTGCTCGCGAACACCGGTTTCGCGGTCTCGATCCTCCCGGCCGGGTGGTTGAGCGACCGGATCGGGCGGCGTCCGGTGATGGTGGCCGGCGCGGCGCTGGTCGTCGTACTGGCGTTCCCCTTGATGAACCTGCTGCAGGACAAGGAGTCGGGGAACGCGGCCAAGGGCATCGCGGTGTTCGTGGCCGGCCTCATCGTGGGGCTGATGGCGGGACCGGGGCCGGCGATGCTGGCGGAGATGTTCCCGACGCGTGCGCGCTACACCGGGCTCGGGCTGGCGTACTCGCTGTCGAACGCGGTCTTCTCGGGTTCGGCCGGGCTGATCATCACCGAGTTGATCAAGCGCACGAAGAACATCGACATCCCGGCCTGGTACGTGGTGGTCACCTGTGCGGTCAGTGTGATCGCATTACTCACATTGCGAGGCGACGACCACCGACGGGAGCTGCGGGACTGACATGCGAGTAATCGGGTTGATGTCCGGGACGTCGTACGACGCGATCGACGCCGCGGCCGCGGACCTGCGGCTGGACGGCGATCAGTTGGTGCTGACGCCGCTGGGGATGCTGAGTCAGCCGTACTCGGCGGAGCTGCGGGCCGCGGTCGCGGCCTCGTTGCCGCCGGCGTCGACCTCGGTCGAACAGGTGTGCAAACTCGACACCGGGATCGGGCAAGCGTTCGCGGCGGTGGCGGGGCAGGCGGTCGAGCAGCTCTGCGGTGGGTACGCGGACCTGATCGTGTCGCACGGGCAGACGGTCTTCCACTGGGTCGACAACGGTTCGGTGCGCGGGACGCTGCAGCTCGGGCAGCCCGCCTGGATCGCGGAGGCCACCGGCGTACCGGTGGTGTCTGACCTGCGGGCGCGGGACGTCGCGGCGGGTGGGCAGGGCGCGCCGCTGGTCAGCATCATCGACGTGCTGTGGTTGCGCGGGCGTCCCGGCGTACCGGTGGCGCTGAATCTCGGCGGGATCGCGAACATCACCGTCGTCCAGGACGAACCGGTTGCCTTCGACACCGGTCCGGCGAACGCGCTGATCGACGCCGTCGTGACCGAGCTGACCGGGCGGCCGTTCGACGCGGACGGGGTGATGGCGGCGCGCGGGCAGGTGCACGAGGAGCTGCTCGGGCGGTTGCTGGCCGAGCCGTTCTACGCGCGGCCGGCGCCGAAGTCGACGGGGAAGGAACTGTTCAACCTCGCGTACCTGGCCCAGGCGATGGAAGGGCTGCCGGTGATCCCGGCGGAGGACCTGGTCGCGACGGTGACCACGCTGACGGCGCGGACCGTCGCCGACGCGGTCCGGCGGTACGGCGGGACCGAGGTGGTGGCCTCGGGTGGCGGGATCCGGAACCCGGCGCTGATGCATCTGCTGGCGGACGAGTTGGAGGTTCCGGTCCGGACCACCGACGAGCTGGGGATCCCGTCGGCGGCGAAGGAGGCGTACGCGTTCGCCGTTCTCGGATTCCTCACCGTCCACGGACTCGGTGGAACAGTCCCGAGCTGCACCGGCGCCGGGCACTCGAGCGTCCTCGGCTCGGTCACCCCCGGCCACGGCGGACTGCCGACGATCTCAGGCGAGGCACGACCACCCATGCGCCTCTTGGTGGAGTGACCGCACACTAGTCCCTATGACGAGGCTGTTCGTGGTGACTGGGGCACCTGGTTCGGGGAAGACCACGGTCGTGCCGGAGCTGGTCCGGCTGAGCCCTGGGAACCTGGTCGTGATGGACATGGACGAGCTGCTGGACGACAACGGCCGGCTGCTCGGGCTCGACATCGCGAGTCCGATGGCGGCGCCGATCTGGCCGGCGTACAACGCGCTGTGGCTGCGGATCACCGAGCTGATCCGGCGCTCCGGCCTACCGGTCCTGCTGCTGTCCCCGGCACAGCCGGCCGAGCTGCCCGAGGGCCGCTGGCTGCACCTGGACTGTCCGGACGCTGTACGCCGGAAGCGGCTGGCGCGACGGGGGTGGCCGGAGTCCCAGATCGACGAGGCGCTCGCGGACGCCGCCGAGATCCGCAAGCTCGTACCGCGGTCGGTGCGCGGGGACGTGTCGCCGGAGCGGGTCGCGAGGAGCATCCTGGACTGGATCCGAGGCGAACGGTTCGGCAAGACCCTCAGCCTGTGGGGCCGGTTCCGGAGTTGACCTTCGAGTTGGTGCAGGGATGAAGGTCGGGCCCATGAGGCTGACGATCAGTGAGTTCGCACGGCTGGTGGGACTGGCGCCGAGTGCGCTGCGGTTCTACGACGACTGCGGTCTGCTCCCACCCGCCGAGGTCGACGCGACGAACGGGTACCGGTACTACGACAAGTCGCAACAACCCCGTGCCCAGCTACTCCGCGACCTGCGCGAGCTCGACCTCCCACTGCCCGACGTCCGCCTCGCCCTGGACGCGTCTCCGTCGGAGGTCGCCGACCTGATCCGCACCCACCTCCGCACCCTCGAAGCCAAATCCACCGCCACCCGAGAAGCCGCCACCCGCCTCCTCACCAACCTCCTCTCCCAGAAAACAACAGCCGTCCTAGGCGGCCCCGAACTAGCCAGCGCAATCCGCCAAGTAACCCCCACCGCGGCCCAGGCTGGGGAGGACGACATGGGGCTGGTGCTGAGTTGTGTGTTGGTCGAGTTGTCGGCTGATGAGGTGGTGTTTGTTGCGACCGATCGGTATCGGCTGGCGGTGCGGACTGTGCGGCCGGTGGAGTTCGGTGGGGTGGGGACGCGGGTGCTGGTGCGGGCGGACGAGCTCGCCGAGGTGAGTCGGTGGGCTGCGGCGGGGGACGTCGTCCGGGTGGAGGTGAACGGCGGGCTGGTGCTCGCGCGCGGAGACGAGTCGCGGGAACTGCAACTGGTCGACGCCGAGTATCCGGCGTACCAGCAGATCCTCGACGGGCTGACGCCGCCCGCGTGCCGGGTGGTCGTCGACCGGCTGGGACTGCTGAGCGCACTGACCGGCCGCGATGTCGTTGCCTTTGACATCGATCAGCAGAGTCTCCGGATCGACGGCGAGGTGCAACTCGACGCGATCGGGTCCGGGGCGGTGCGGATCGGGTTCACCGCGAGCTTGCTGGCGGCCGCACTCGAGGCGAGTGTCGGGCCGGACGTGCTGCTGGAGATCTGCGAACCGGCGCGACCGGTCGTCGTACGGTCGGCCGATCAGGGCACGTTCACCACCCTGGTGATGCCCGTCCGGCTGGACGGGTGAACCGGTCCTACTACGGCTGGCTGGCAGGTTCGACGCTCTCGGTTCTCGGCGACACCGCGCTGTTCTTCGCGCTCGGCTGGGCCGCGACGGGCATCGGCCCGCGGGTCGCCGCGCTGGTGCTGACCGGGTTCACCCTGCCGCGTGCCGTACTCCTCCTGCTCGGCGGCGTACTCGGCGACCGCATCGGTCCACGCCGCCTCCTGCTCGCCTGCACCGCAATCGTCGGCTCCTGCTGCTTCTTGCTGGCCGTCGCCGTCGGGCTCCGCGGCGTCTCGGCCGGGCTGCTCCTCACGACGTCCGTCGTCGTCGGCACCGTCGATGCCTTCGCACTCCCGGCGGCCGGCGTACTCCCGCGGCTGTTCGTTCCCGACGACCAGTTGCCCAGAGCAATGGCATTGCGTACGTCGGCCACGCAGCTCATCACCCTCGCCGGCGGGCCGATCAGCGGCCTGCTCGTCGCGGCCGTCGGGCTGGTCGGGGCGCTGGCCCTCGACGGCCTGACCTTCGCCGTCCAGTTCGCGGTCCTCCTGCTCCTCAAACCGCCGTACGACATCCACCCGAAGCGCGACCGCCCATCGGTCGTGAAGGATGCCGTCGACGGACTCCGAGTGGCTATCGGTGATCCCGTACTGCGAATGATCCTCGCCGTCGTCGCACTGGTCGCGGCCTTCGTACTCCCGGTCACGTCCCTCTGCGTCCCCCTACTGGCCCGCTCCCAAGGCTGGGAAGCCAAACAAGCAGGCCTCGTAGTGGCAGGCAACGTCGCCGGCGGACTACTCGTCACTGTCCTCGTCGCCCGCTTCGGCACCTTCCCCCGCGCCGACCTCACCGCCGGCCTCGGCTGCCTCCTCGCCGCCCTAGGTATCGCAGCCCTAGCCCTGGCCCCCACAGTCCCAACCGCGATCGCCGCCACCCTCACCCAAGGCACAGGCATAGGCCTCTTCACCTCACACCTGGCGCCCCTCTTCATCCGAAGCACCCCCAAATCCCACCTGACCCGCCTCCAATCCCTCCTCTCCCTAGCCCAAACCGTCCCCCTCATCGCCTCCACCAACCTCCTGGCCGCCCTCACCATCCACCAGGCCCTAACCCTCACCGCAGCAGCAACAGCCCTCGCCGGCCTGTTACTGCTGCGACGCACTCTGGTCATGTAAGACGGATCGTCTTACACTTGCCGTATGGCTGACACCATCACGATCCGAACCGACGCGGAGACCGAGCACGCCTTGGATGTGCTGACGCATGACGGCAGTTCGCGGTCGGCGGTCATTCGGCAAGCGGTGCTCGAGGCGGCCCTGCGCCGCGAGCGCGCCGCCGAGATGCGCCGTGCGGTACTGCGGATGCCGATCGGCGAGCCGGACGGCGTCGATGTCGGCGCCGAGCTCTCGCGGGAGCGGGACGGAGAGCGCTGATGATCTATCTCGACTCGGCGGCCATCGTGAAGCTGGTGCACGCCGAGGCCGAGTCGTCCGCACTGCGCAACTGGCTGGACGAGCGGGCCGAAACGGCCTGGGTGAGCTCGGTGCTCGCCGAGATCGAGTCCTTCCGGGCGCTTGCGCGGCATGCTCCGGAGGCGGTCGTGCGGCTGCCTCGCGTCCTCGACCTGATCGACCTTCGCGAGCTCGATGCCGGCGCCCGGATCCTTGCGCAGACCGTCCGGCCGGCGGCGGTGCGCAGCTTGGACGCGATCCACCTCGCGACGGCTCTCCGCATCCAGCCGCTGACCTCCTTCGTCACCTACGACAAGCGTCTCGCTGACGCGGCCCGGATCGCCGGGCTCGCGGTCGACGCACCCGCCTGACCTATTGACAACATGCTGTCGTGATGACAGCATGTTGTCTATGAGGACAGCATACGTAGCGGTGTACGAGACGTTGGCGGACTGGGAGATCGGGCATCTCACGGTGGAGCTGCGGACCGGGCGGTTTACTGAGGTGCCGTGGCAGGTCGTGACTGTTGGGGAGACGCTGGAGCCGGTGGTGACCATGGGTGGGATGCGGGTCGTGCCGGATGTGACGGTCGCGGACGTGACGCCTGAGGTCGGCGATCTGCTTGTCCTCGCTGGGTCGGGGCAGTGGGACATGGGTGGTGGCGAGGCGTTCGCGAAGTTGGCGGGGCAGTTCCTCGATGCCGGCGTACCGGTTGCGGCGATCTGTGGGGCGACGGCGGGGCTGGCGCGTGCGGGGCTGCTCGACGAGCGGAAGCACACGAGCGCGGCCAAGGAGTACCTGCAGGCGACCGGGTATCAGGGTTCGGAGCGGTACGTCGAGGCGCGCGCGGTCGTCGACCGGGATCTGATCACGGCCGGACCGGACTCGCCGGTGCAGTTCGCGCGGGCCGTGATGGAGCGGCTCGAGCTCGCGGACGAGCGGAAGCGGGAGGCGTACGAGGGCGTGTTCCACCGCGCCGACCCGGCGGCCTACGCCACCCTGGTGGGATGACTGTTCCACCGCGGGAGGACTGGCCGAAGCCCGGGCCGCAGTCGGAGGGTGGTGCGGTGTTGACGGATGTCGTCCTCTCCACCTTCCGGCTGAACGCGCGGCTGATGGAGGCCGCGCAGGGACTGGCCGCGAACGGCGGACTGACCGCGGCCTGGTGGCAGGTGCTCGGCGGCGTACTCGACGAGCCGCGATCGGTCGCCGACGTCGGCCGGATCATGGGCGTCAGCCGGCAGGGTGTGCAGCGGATCGCGGACCTGTTGGTCGAGCGCGGTCTCGCGGAGTATCGGCCGAATCCGGCGCACCGCCGCGCCAAACTGCTCGCCTGCACCGAGGCGGGTTACTGGGCGATCCGCAAGATCGCGGTCGCCCAGCACCCGTGGACCTCCGAGCTCGCGACGTCCGTCGACCTCGACGATCTCCGGACGACGCTCAGCACCCTGCAGACGCTGATCACCAAGCTGGAAGAAGCGTGATCGCCAGGCTCCGCCCGTAGGTGTGCCGCGTGCTGAACGTCAGCCGCGTCCCGGTGATCGTGCGTGTCACCTGAACCCCCGCGACCGGCGCCGCGGCTTTCAGGTACTGGGCCCGCAGGTTGACCGTGATGCTGTCGCGCTGCGTGGTGGGATCCGCCACGGCAACCTGCACGCTGGAAGCCTGACGGCGGATGAGCACCGACGCCGGACCGTCGATGGTGAGCCCCGGAAGGTGGTGGGAGCCGGGGGCGAACGTGTTGGCGGCGGTCAGGCGGAGGCCCAAGTGCTGGATGGCCTGGAGCCTTGGACTGTTGGCGAGCAAGGCGATCCGGCCGTGCTGGTAGGACTTCAGTGCGGATTCTGTTGCGTTGGGCACCAATGCGTAGGCGAGCGAGCGCTTCGAGTCCGCCGGTTGGGCGGCGGTGAGCGCGAAGACCTGCTTGGTGACCGCGGTGTCCGGGTTCGACGTACGCACGACCCGCCGGCTCCGGGTGACAGTCTGCAGATCGACGGACAGAGCCGTTGGCTGGAGGAAGTGGTAACCGACCGAGGCTGCGCCGTTGGTGTAGCGGAGCCAGCGCGGGGTGATCGAGCCAGTGCCGGTCCACGGGCTGCCGTCGCGCAGCGCGCCGGTGATCGTGACGGGATCGGTGGCGCCGGCGATGCGGGTGTCGAGGGTGGTCGTGACCGCGCGGGTCGCGTCGCCGACACCGGCTGCGAGTACGACGATCTCGTCGTCGAGCAGGAACCACGACTTGGTCGCGGACGCGTTCTTGTACACCACGAAGTCGTCCGGCAGGGCGTCCCGCGACGCGTACGCGAAATCGTCCGACTGCACCCAGCCGACCGCGCCGTACGCATCGAGCGTCGCGCCGCCGGAGTACGCGTTGGTTCCGACAGGGAAGTAGACGTACGTGTTCTGGGCCTCCGACGACGGGGTGAAGGTCGGCGGATTGTCGTAGTACGCCGTCCCGTACAGCTCCGGGATCGACTTGCGGGTCTCGACCGGCGCGGTCACGCCGCCCAGCGCGTACGGGGACACCGTCGTGAAGTAGTCGATGCCGAAGGACTGCGTCTGGTCCTGACCGGCGAGGTACAGGTAGTGGGCGCCGTCGCCCTGGAACCACGGCAGCAGGTTCTCGCCGCTCATGTACTCGTACTTGCTGATCCGCGACGAGTTCCGCGCCAGCGCGAACGCGTACGTCGGCCGGCGGTGCACCGTCCGGTCCATCGCGTTGAACGCCGTACTGAGGGCCGCCGGGTTGAGGTCGGCCGGGACGATCGAGGCATCGTTCTTGAGGTCCGCGAACCGCCCGATGCTCACCGGCGAGACAAAGGAGTTCACGTTGATCGTCGGCCGCGCGGTGAACTTCGCGAACGCCTTCAGCCGGGCCGCGTCCGCGCCGGTCGCGTAGTCGGCCAGGTCGACGATCGCTTCCACGATCACCGCCACGTCGTCGTACCCGGTGCCGGTGCGGGACACAGCGCGACCCTTGACGATCTCCATCATCCAGCCCTCGAAGATCAGCGGCGCGAAACCGTGCTCGACCCACCCCTGCACCACGCCGACCAGGTCGTCGCTCTGCGCGTACTCGGTCCCGGCGAGCACCTTGACGGTCTGCACAACCCTGCTCAACAGGCCCTTTCCGTACGAGCCCGTGTACGCGACCGACGCGTGCTGGATGAATGAGCCGTCCGCGTAGTACCCGTCGGTGACGCCGTGCTGCAGGTTGTACGGGTCGACGGTCGCGAACACCGTGAACTGGTCCTGCAGCGCCTTCCGGATCCGCGCGTCGTCGTTCAGCAGGGCGCCCTGGATGACGCGGTTCGCGGTGATGTCGACGAGGTTCGCGCCGGTGTGGAAGCGCGAGTCGAGATCGACGTCACCGTCCTTCCCGTTGCGCAGGTACGCGTCCATCGAGGCGACGTACCGCGTGATCAGCTCGGCCGGTGCGTCGATCAGGGTGAGTGTCTTCGACACGAACGTCGAGATGCCGATCTCCCAGGTGAACCAGTTGCCGTAGTACCCCTTCGACTGGTCGCCGTAGTAGTTGTCGTGCAGCCAGACGAGCTTCTCCGCGATCCGTGCGCGCACCTGCTCGTTGCCCTGCAGGTCCGAGGCCGGTCCGGGCCGCCGGTACGCGAGGGCGATCTCGTACAGGTGCTGGTACGACGCGCTCAGGTTCGGATCGCTGGTTCCGAGCGGGAGGCCGGCGAACAGTTCGCCGGTGCCGGCGCGGTCGAGGGCGGCCAGCCAGGTACGGGCGGTGTTGTCGATCGCGGTGACCTTCGCGGCGACCTCGGGGCGGGCGTTCGATTCCGCCGTACCGGCGTAGATCGCGATCACGTTGGCCAGCAGCTGGCTGGGGTCGGCGGTCATCGCACCCAGGGTGGCGCGCGCGGCCGGAGCCGGGTTGACCGCGGTCAGTAACGCGGTCGCGGGAACAAAGGACAGCAGACGGCGGCGGGTGAGATCCACTGGTACTCCCGGGCGGATGGGAAAACCTAACCAGCGAAGTCAATCAGCCGCCACTATCCTTCAGCAACCGCTTGCCGCTGACTTCTCAACAACCATCCGCCCGTGCCGTCGCCCCGCCGGGCGTACGGCCGCCTCCGTCAGGCGCCGCCGGCACCCACCAACTGAGGGTCGATCGAGAGGACCTGTACGGCGTCGCCGGTCGACCTGGCCGGGATGACCACGGCGACCTGGTGCAGGTAGTCCTGGTGGAGGGTCTGGGTGTACTTGACCATGCTGCTGAACGCGGTCGCCTCGCCGCTGGTCCAGTACGCGTTCGAGCCCGGCTCGACACGTTGCAGGTACCGCTCGGTGAGCGTCAGGAACACCAGCGCGTCGCCGGACGCCGTGATGAAGGTCAGCGGGGCGCCGGACGGTGCGAAGGTGTCGGTGACGCCGGCGATGTACGGCTGGGCGGTGTCGGAGACCTTCGACTTCGCGCGGAGGTCGAGCATGTTGGTCAGGCTCGGCGTCGGCGTGAACAGCTTCGACTGCGGCGCGCTCTTGCCACCGGTGAGGTACGCCGCGAGGTCCTTCGCGACTGCCTCGGGCCGGCCCTGGAGCTTGCTCAGGTCGGCTGCGGTCGGAGTGCGGAGTCCGTCGACCGACGGAAGCTCCACGGCCTTCGGCGGGTAGACCGAGTGCGTCAGCAGCCACGGGCTGCCGGCGTTCTCCCGCTGCCAGACGCCGAGCTGGTGGTTGCCGGGAGCGTCCGAGACGCCGGAGCTGACCACGAACCGCATCGGGTACGACGTGAACTGCGGCGCGCCGATCTCCGGGTCGGTGTAGCTGAACGGCTTCGACACGTCCTTGCCCGCGGCGTCGAGCTTCCGGCCGATCAGGAAGCCCGCCTGGGTCTGCGCGAGGGTCGGGTTGCCCTCGATCGTCGCGGCCAGCTTCCCGTCCCGGGCCTTGTTCGCCTGGTTGTTGAGCTGGTTGTAGCGCTGGACGACGGCCTGCGCGTCGGCGAGTGTGACGGCCGGGCGGGAGTCTGCCGCGGTCATCGTGTTCTTCGGCGGGACGAGGCCGCAGCTCGTCGCGGTCAGCAGCAAGGCGCCGCTGGCCAGGAGTGCCGCCGTACGTCGGACCGCCTCGTCACTCTTCTCGAACTCCGGTGACACCGCCAGCGGGACGGTTTCAGGCGACTCGTCCGCCGTGCGGGCTTCCTCGGCCGGTTCGGCGTACGTCGGCTGCGCGGGCTCGTCGTACCGCTGGGAGGCGCCGGCCCCGATCAGCACCGGCGACTTCGCCCGCGCGACCGCCGCCGGCGACATGAACATCGGCGCCGCCGGCACCGCCGGCACCGCCGGACCCGGCCGAACGGGCGCGGGCCGAACAGCCGGTGCCGGAACTGGCTTCTCGACCGGTGCGTCCTCGACAGAGGTCGGGTCGTCGGCGAGTGGGGCGAACGGGCTGACCCGGTCGGGGTGGAAGGGCGAGACGCGGTACGCCGGGGCGTTCTCCACCTCTTCGCGCTCGTCGCGTGCGGCCGGGGCCGTTGACACGAGGACCGGGATCCGGGTGTTCGTGATGACCGGGATCTCGGTCGTGTCCGCGATCTCCCGCCCCACCGGGCGGCGGCGCAGCACCAGGGCCAGGCCGAGCGCGAGCACCACAACCCCCGCCCCGAGCACCAGCAGGCAGATGCCGAACAGCCGGTGCACCTCGACCCCGAACGTGACCTGCGCGCCGACCGCCGGCGTACCGTCCGCGTTCATCACGACCACGTCGTACACGCCGTCCTGGATCGGCCAGGTGACGGCCTGCGCACCGGGCGCGGACTGCGCGACCCACCAGTCCAGCTCGCCGGGCGGCGTCAGCTTCTTGGTGTCGCCGCGCAGCTCCTGGGTGCCGAACGTGGCCGGCGGGTCGAACTGGATCAGCCGGGTGTGCGCGGTCCCCGAGAGGTAGTCGCGCACGTCCAGGTCCTGCCCGACGCCGATGAACAGCGGCTTGTCGCCCGACGCGCTCACGCGCAGCGTCGGGCCGTGCCGGTCGAGGAGGGACGGTGCGGTGACGACCGCGAGGCCCGTACTGGCGAGCTCTCGGCGCGGTGTCGTGATCGTGTTGTCCGGGCCGACGAGCCAGAAGGCGGCGACGGCTCCGGCGATGGCGGCGAGCAGGCCTGACAGCGCCAGCAGCAGACCCAGGGTGATGCGGGCGAAACGCATGAAGAGGCTCCCGTTGTCCGACGAGCCCGGCCCACGGACGGGTGCACCGGACGGCGGGCGCTTTGGTCCGGACCCCTCTCCAGGTGTCCGGAAGCTCACCCGTTGTCACTGAATAACTGAGCCAACAAGGATCTGTTACGATTTCGTGTATTAACGAATGGCCGTTCACAAACCAGGAGGCGCTGACATGGCCCGGCCACGGCTGGTGAGCGACGACGTGATCCTGGATGCCACGCGCCAGGTCCTGGCCGAGCTCGGACCGGTGAAACTGACCCTCGCGGCGGTCGGCGCCCGGGTCGGGCTGGCGCCGCCGACGCTGATGCAGCGGTTCGGTTCCAAGCGCGGTCTGCTGCTCGCGTCCGCGGCCCGGTCGCCGCTGATGGTCAAACTCGCGGCCGACGAGGCCGCCGCCCGGAACGTCTCGCCGCTCGCCACGCTGCGGGACTTCGCCCTGTCGGCGGTCGCGCACATCAAGCATCGCGAGGAGCTCGGCAACGGGCTCGGTTTCGTCCAGCTCGACGTCGCGGATCCGGAGTTCCGGCAGCACGCGCTGGCGCACTCGGCCGCGATCGTCGACAGCTGCGACACGTTCTACCGGGCCGCGGTGGACGTCGGTGAGCTCCGCGCGGAGACCGACGTACCGGCGCTGGCCCGGCACACCCTTGTCTGTTTCAACGGCGCGCTCCAGGTCTGGGCGGTGAACGGCTGGGGCTCGCTGTCCGAGTTCCTCACCGAGCAGCTCGACCTGATGATCGCCCCCTATCTCAGGAGTGACGGTGTTTCTGCGCGTTCTGGTCTTCTCCCTGGTCACGATGGTCTTCAGCGGGATTCTCAACGCGCTGCAGGCGGCGACCGGGCCGAGTCCTGAGCTGATCCAGCTGGTCCAGTTCGCGCCGGCCCTCGGCGTCGGCGTGATGTTCCTGCTGTTCCGCCGTACCACTCGGGTCGACGCGCGGTTCACGCCGCCGGCCCTGGAGCGGAGTGCGTTGATCGTGGGGATCGTCGTGGCGGCGATGGCCGTCTCGGTGCTCGTCCACGTGATCGCGGGCCGGCCGTGGCGCGCGGACGGTCTGCCGTTCCCGTTCTGGGTGCTGGTGATCACGATGGTTATCGGGGCGGCGGGCGAGGAGCTCGGCTGGCGCGCGTACTTGCAGCCCTATCTGCAGACCCGCTTCTCGGTACTGCGTTCCTCGCTCGTCGTCGGCGTGCTGTGGGGTTTCTGGCACATCGGCGGGTTCGAGCACGGGCTCGCGTACATGGGTCTGTTCGTCGTGATGGCGACCGCGTTGTCGGTGGTCATGGGTGCGGTGCTGCGGGGTGCGCGGCGTACCAATCTCGTCGTCGCCACCGCAGCCCACGCCGCGGTCAACCTTTCACTGATCCTGCTGTTCACCGAGGAGGACGGCAACCTGTTCCCGATGGCCGTCCTCGCGGTGGTCTGGACGATCGCCGCCGTGGCGGTCAGCTCAGTGCAGGTACGACGCGCCGTTGAAGTCGAGGACCGCGCCGCTCGCCCAGTTCGCCTCGGCTGAGGCGAGCCAGTAGATCGCGTTCCCGACCTCCCCGGCGGTGGCGACCCGGCCGAACGGGCTCTGCGCCCGGATCGCGTCGCCGCCGGGACCCGCGAGGAACGTCTCGGTCATGTCGGTGGCGATGAAGCCCGGCGCGATTGACGTCACGGTGATGTCATGTGGCGCCAGCGATGCCGCCAACGACTGCCCGAGCGAGTGCAGTCCGGCCTTCGAGGCGCCGTACGCCGGGACGTCGGGCTCGCCTCGGTAGGCGCCGCGGGACCCGACGTTGACGATGGCGCCCCGCCGTACGCCGTCCGCGGGCTCCTTGTCGAGCATCTGCCGCGCCACGCACCAGGTCACGTGCGCCGCTCCCTCGAGGTTGACGGCGAGGGTACGACGCCATGTCGCGACCCATTCGTCGTACGACGTCTCGGCCAGCGGATGACCGACCCGGCGGGAGCCCGCGACCGGCTCGTCGACGAACATCGCGGCGTTGTTCACCAGCACGTCGATACGCCCGAGGGTGGCGGCCGATTCCTCAACCAGGGAAGGGATTGCAGCCGGATCGCCGAGGTCGGCGGCAAGTACCGCATGACCGTCGCCGGGCAGTGCTGCACGGATCTCCTCGGCGCGGTCGACGGCACCGCGGCAGTGCAGCACGACACGGTCGCCGGCCGCCGCGAACGCCTGCGCGGCGGCCGCGCCGACGCCCCGGGACGCGCCGGTGATCAGTACTCCTCTGGACACTGTTCCTCCTGTCGATGACTGCACCACATTGTGCCTTTGGCGGCACGGTGACATCAGTGGGGGTTGACAGTGACGTCACCGTGACGTCATGCTTGCTGTCATGGAACTTGACCACTACCTCGAGTCGGTCCGGCGGAGCGTTGAGAACGCCACCGCCCTGGCCGACGAGCAAACTCGCTCCGTGGCTCAGCGCCTCGGGGCAACGCTGGATGACGCGGGCCGCCTGGCCCTCATCTCAGCCCTGTCCGACGCCGCCGGGGAGATCAGCCGTGAGCTGTCCCCGGGCTCGGTCGAGCTCCGGATGGCCGGCGGCCGCCCGGAGTTCGTGGTGACGCCGGCGCCCAGCCAGCTGACCGGTCCGGACGAGACCGAAGAAGACATCGACGACGACACCGACACCGAGGCCGACGAGCAGTTCGTGTTCGACGCCGACGAGCCGACCGCGCGGATCACGCTGCGGCTGCCGATGTCGATCAAGAACAAGGTCGACGAGGCGGCCAACGCCGAGGGCATCTCCTCGAACGCGTGGCTGATGCGCACCGTGATGACCGAGCTGAGCGAGCGCCGCCGCGGCGGCCCCCGCCCGCCCCGGCCGCCGCGCCCGCCGCGTGGCCCGGTGTTCGGCCCGGAGGGCCCGCTGGGTCCCAACGGACCGCTCGGCCCCGACGGGGTCTTCGGCCCGAACGGCGTCTTCGGCCCGAACGGCCCGTTCGGCGAGGAAGGCGTCTTCGGCCAGGACCGCGGCCGGTTCGAGCGCGACCGGCGCCGTGACGACCGGGACCGCCGCCGCGAGGACAAGGACCGGCGCCGCGAGGACAAGGAACGCCGCCGGGGCGGACATGGCCCGGGCCAGCGACTGACGGGATGGGCGGAATGATGAGCGGCTTCAGCCAGCAGATCGTCGACGACGAGAACGACCCGATCGAGCGGATCCGGATCGACATCGGCTCCGGCCTGGTCGAGATCACCGCCAACCCCGACGGCAAGGGCACCGCGGTCTCGGTCGACGTCGACAGCGGGCCCGAGGAGGACGTGACCGTCGAGGTCGTGGACGGCGAGCTGATCGTCGAGGGACCGCAGCGGAACGTCCGTCGCGGGCCGGAGATCCAGGTCCGGATCGCCACCTCCGCGGTGCTCGACGCCCGGGTCAAGACCGGGTCCGGCGACATCACCGCGGACGTGCCGCTCGGCTCGGCGCGGCTCTCGACCGGCTCCGGCGACGTCCGGCTGACCCGGGTCGAGAACGAGCTCGGCGTCAACACCGGCAGCGGTGACGTCAAGGTCGAGTCGGCCGCCGGCGCGGTCCGGGCCGGTACCGGTTCGGGCTCGATCGACATCGAGGAGGCCGGTGACGCGCTCGGCCTGAGCACCGGCTCCGGCGACGTCACGATCGGCGACGCGGCCGGTCCCACCTCCGTCAAGGTCGGCTCGGGTGACATCACCATCGAGCGGATCCGCGACCACTCGGTCGCCACCTCCGGCTCCGGCGACGTGAAGGTCGAGATCGCCGACGGGCCGAGCGTCCAGGCCGAGACGGCCAGGGGCGACGTACAGATCGGGGTCCCGGACGGACTTCCGACGTACCTGGACCTGAAGACGGTCACCGGACGGATCCGGTGCGATCTCGAGCCCGGCCAGAAGCCGGCCGAGGGGGACCGCGCCCTGATGCTGCGCGCCCGCACCGTCTCCGGCGACATCACCGTCGTCAAGGTCTGACCCAAGAACGACCGCACGCGTCGGATCGGCGTGCCCGGGTTCGTTGGGTTGATGTAGAGGAGCCGAGGTCCCGCCTCCGGGGCGGGACCCAGGCGAAGCATTGCCGAAAACCAGCACGGGGACTATGCGAGGGGAGCACGACCATGATCACCGAACAGCAGGAAGTTGCCCGCTACCGGATCGCCGAGCGGGTGCAGGCCGCCGAGGCCCGGGCGTTGCTGCGCCAGGACACGACCCGGACCAGCCCGCGGGAAGGTCTGGCGGGCGCGCTGCGCAAGCTGGCCGACCGGCTGGAGCCCGCCTCCCGCCGCCTGACCGAGCCGGCCACCCGGCCGCTGACCGAGTCGCAGCCCCGCCACCGCGGGACCGGGCTCTCGATCGTCCGGTGAACGGCGTACCGCTGACCGGCGCGGCCGCCGCGATCTGCGCTGTACTGGAGCGGCTCGGCCTCGTCGGCGCCCGCCGGTAGTACTGCAGCTTGCTGCAACGCCTGTGGATAAACCGCCGGGCGGACCCGTGGACACTGCTAGCGTTCAGTCGATCATTCTCGGCGACCTGGGAGCGAAGCCAACGATGTTGCGTCCGATGGTGACAACCACGGCTGTCACCGCAGCCCTGATTCTGCTGGCCGGTTGCGGTGGCGACGACAAGAAGTCCGACTCGGGCTCGGAGAACAAGGGCGGCGAAACCACCACCTCGGCCACGCCGTCCGCCCCGGCCGTCCCGTCCTTCGACCCGCCGAAGGCCTTCGCCCCCGCTGCGGCGTACCCGGTGATGAGGGACAAGGAGCACCAGTTCTCCGAGGAGAAGTCGCAGTCGGGTATCGCCGGCCAGGTCGCGCTGATCGGGCGCTGGACAGGCCTCACCGGCCACGACGTCGCGGATCCGAACAAGACCTGGACGATCAAGTCCGCGGAGGCCGAGACCACCAAGGTCACCGACGCGACGAAGCCGGTGGCCGTCAAGGTCGACGGCAAGGACGTCGCCCTGGTCGCGTACACCGAATCCGACAAGGGCAACGGGACGCAGAAGCCGAGCGGGCTGGTCGTCGTCCACTGGGTCGACGTGATGACCGGCCAGAAGGTCGCCGAGGTGGCCGCGAAGGTGAGCACGCTGCAGGGCACCGGCGACACCGCGGCAGGCACCCCGAATGTCGCCGGCGTGGCCTACGACCCGGAGACCGGCCAGGTCGCCGTCGGGGTGAGCCTGATGGGCAGCGTCTCGAAGTACCAGACGGTGTACGCGGATCCCAAGACCCAGAAGTCCACGATCCTGCCGGGGCTGAGCCCCGCCGCCGTGCACGAGGGCGTCGTCGCGGGGGCGCCGGGTCCGGCGGACCCGGGCGGCTCTGCCGGCACGGTCGTGCTCGCGGACGGCGCGAGCGGGAAGGTCACGAAGCAGATCCCGCTCAAGCAGGCGTCCCTCAAGCCGCTGGCCGCCGGCGCCAAGCACGCGTACTTCTACGGGGACAAGGATTCGGCCTACGACAGCGGGACCAAGGGCCAGGCGATCTTCGTGGTCGACCTGTCGACCGGTGCCGTCACGCAGACCGAGCCCGCGCCCCCGTCGGACTCGAACGTCGAGGTCGAGTGCCTCGCGGACCAGGCCACCGCGGTCGTCTGCACGACCGGAACGGTCCAGGGCAGTTCTCTGGGGATCGTCGGGTTCGACGACGCGACCGGCAAGAAGGCCTGGGGCTACACGGAGGACTCCGGGGGCCGGGTCGTGCCTCGAGTGACCGCGGCCTTCCACGGTGTCGTGTACGCGCAGACCGAGGCGCAGCCGGTGCTCCTGGACGCGAAGACCGGTCAGGACCTGCCGAGCGCCTCCTCCTCGTCCAGCCCGGGCTCGAGCGAGACCCCGTCCTCCGGTGACACCCCGTCCGAGAGCGACTCGCCGACGGGCAACGAGTCTCCCGGGAACGGTGACCTGGGCCTGTTCAACGGCAAGATGGCGTCGCCGGCGGCCGTGTCGGCGTACGGCGGTGTCTACGGGCAGTCGCCGAGTGGCGACACGGGCTCGGTCGACCTCGAATCCGTCTGCATCTTCCTGAAGCCGACCGCCTGACGTTCACAACGAAAAGGGCCCCGGGACTTTCCCGGGGCCCTTTTTCGTTGGTCAGACGTCGGTGCGGTGGAAGTTCTTGTAGGAGCGGGACGGTGTCGGCCCGCGCTGGCCCTGGTAGCGGGAGCCGTACTTCGACGAGCCGTACGGGTGCTCGGCGGGGGAGGACAGCCGGAAGAAGCAGAGCTGGCCGATCTTCATCCCGGGCCAGAGCTTGATCGGCAGCGTCGCGACGTTCGAGAGTTCGAGCGTCACGTGTCCGGAGAAGCCCGGGTCGATGAAGCCGGCCGTGGAGTGGGTCAGCAGGCCGAGACGGCCCAGTGACGACTTGCCCTCGAGCCGGGCGGCGACGTCGTCGGGCAGCGTGACGAGCTCGTACGTCGATCCCAGGACGAACTCACCGGGATGCAGGATGAACGCCTCGCCGCCCTCGGGCTCGACGAGCCGGGTCAGATCGGGCTGTTCCTCGGCCGGATCGATATGCGGGTACTTGTGGTTCTCGAAGACCCGGAAGAACCGGTCCAGCCGTACGTCGACACTCGACGGCTGCACCATCGCAGCATCGAACGGATCCAGCTGGACCCGCTTCGCGTCGAGCTCGGCCAAGATGTCACGGTCGGAGAGCAGCACGGTCGCACGTTAGCAGCGTGCTGCTCGTCCGCACAGCTCGCGTTGCCGGTCAGGCCGGTTCCCGGGGCTGGTGGTGAGTCGTCCGGAGCCCTCAGCTCCCCGGCGGGAGCACACCACCAGACCGTGGGCCTGAGGCAACTATTTTCAGTTCGCCAGCTTGTTGAACTTCGACACCTGGGTGGCGAAGGTCTTCACCTGCGCCGGCGACCAGTCCTTGAGCAGGTCCTCGATCACCTTGTGGCGCTTCTTCCGGGCCGCCGTCAGCTTGCGCTTGCCGGCCGCGGTCAGCGTCAGCAGGGTCGCCCGAGCGTCCGACTTGTCGGCGGCCCGCTTCAGCAGACCCTCCTCCTCGAGTCGCGCGCAGGCCCGGCTGACCGGACCCTTGTCCACCTCGAGTGCTGCCACCAGGTCGGCCATCCGCACCGGTGCCAGCTCCTCCACGTGGTTCAGCAACGCGTACTGCGCCGGCTCCAGGTCCGGATGCGCCTCGTCGGACAGCGTCCGCTGCAGACCGCGCAGCCGCCGTGCCAACGTGACGAGTTCCTTCTCCAGGTTGTCCACCGCGTCAGTTGTGTCTGTTGCCACCGTTCACCCCTTCATCCAGTTGCCCCGCAACCATCTTGTCCGGTCCCGGCGAGGACCGCATCCTCACGTTGCGTCGAATGTTGCCCCCGGCAACGCGTTCTAATCTGCCAGAAGATGACGAACCTGCCCAGTCCTGAACGTGCCCTTTGTGAAAAACTGCCCAAGAACCCCCACGGCAAACCGTCCATCCCCTCTTTTCGATGCGTTCGGCACCGATTTCCGGGCCAGAGCTGCTGACGCCGCAACAACCCGGTCGTTCCACGGTAGGTCCGCCCGGACCGCCCGGCACGCGGACCCGGCGTGGTTCCGGCCCCCAGGATCAGCTATGCTCATCACCGCCGTCGGGAGACCGGCCGCGCGGGTGTAGTTCAATGGCAGAACATCAGCTTCCCAAGCTGACAGTGCGGGTTCGATTCCCGTCACCCGCTCCAGAGCTCAGCCCCGGGTCAGAGGCACATCTTCGACCTGGGGCCGAGTCATTTCAGCGGCCCGAAACCGGCGGTGTGCCGTTACGTGCCCGATGCGGCGGCGGTCACAGCCTTCCACCAGGCTCGCTGGAAGTTCGATCGGCGCAGCAGCGCACCCTTTGCCCCGGTGAACACGTGCGACGCGGCACCGGCCTTGACGTAGATCTCGAAGTGCAACCGCACATCCTCGATCACGAGCTCCGGCAGGTGAATGTCTCGAATGCCGGCGTCCGACTTCGGCGGTCTGATCCTGAGTTCTCCGGTGGGAAGTTCCACGGCTGCCCGACGTACCTTGACAACGCCATGGGTCAGGCTCACATCACGCCGTTGAAGTCCGGCCAGCTCGCCCCATCGGAGACTGCCCATCGCGGCCAACAAAACAAGCGCTCGATAGCGAGGCGCAATCCCGCTAGCGATTCGATAGACCTCGGCGAGCGTCAGCGTCGGCCGCTTCAGCGTCTACGGGTCCTGCCATAACGGTTGGCGTAGATGTCGCGCACCATGCAGATCTGCGTGCCGTGGTGGCTCACCTCATTGAGCATCGCCGCGAGGGCGTGGTCGCCGCGCCGCCAGGGATGCCCCGGGTAGTCCCGGTCGAGCATCTCGTCGGTCGTGTTCTTGAGTGCTTCCTTGAGCGCGGCCCAGCCGTCGTTGAAGCGCGCTAGGCCCTCGTCAACGGTGGGAATGATCGTGTGGCCCCACATGCGCCCGTAGATCTCGCCTGTCGGGGTGGTGGGGCCGCCGACGATCTCGAGTTCGGCGAACAGGCCAGGCGCGGCGCCGAAGTGGTTGAGCAGCCAGTTGATGGTTGTCATGGGCATCACGACCGGCTTGCCGTCGAACTCGTCAGTCGCAAGGTCCCAGTCGCACTCGACGACCCACTGGCCGCTGTCATCGCCGCCGGCGTGCTTCGTACGGTGCTCGCCTCGCGGGCGGATGCCCCACGCACCCGGGTGCGGCTCGAAGTCGAGCTCGTCTTGGATGAGGTCCTTCCGCGCTCGGTCGAGCGTGTAACTGTCGATGAGTCCCATCCAAGTGAGGAATATGTCGGCGCGCTTGTCCGTCATGACGCCGAGCTTGGCATTCCCTTGCTGCGTGCTGCAAGATCCCCAGAGCCGAGCGATAATACGGACTGCGCAGAACTAGCCGGTCTTCTGCGGCCTACGGATGAGAGCGTCGGCGTGCCCTCCGCGTGCCGCACGCCAGGGCCGATCATGGTCCGCAACGGCCAACCACGGTCACCACAACCTCGCCTGAGGCGCAGTCGGCCGGTGCGGACAATTCTGTTCCCAAGCTGACAGTGCGGGTTCGATTCCCGTCACACGCTCCACTCCGAAGGCCAGGCCAGGGGCATGACCCCCGGCACTGGGCCTTGGTTAATGTGGGGAAGGCTCGGCCGGCCAGCGCGCGGGTGTCCGGTTCAGGATGGCGGCATGCTTATGAACACTTCGTGGTGTCAGGCTAGTGAGCGCGGCTGTTCGAATGAGGCAAACAAGCGCTCGATCGTGGGGTGCAAACTCAGGGTGCGTGACCTAGGGGTGTCGGTAGCATCCCGGGATGCTTGAGGAGTTTGAACAGTTGCTGCCGCGGCCGGTGCTTTGTGTGCTTGGGGTTGGGTTGGAATTTGGTGTGGTGGAGAAGGTTGCGGCCGAGGTGGGCGGGACGGCCGGGTTCGCTCTTGATGAGGAGTACTCCGAGCAGGGGCACGATCCGGAGATGACTCGGGCGTTCGAGGCATCTCTTGCCAGGGTCAGCTTCACTGACGCCGACTGGGAGGCGGTCGAGGAGCATGACGGTGTTGCGTACGTGCTGTCCCGGCCTATGCGGGCATTCACCATGCCGCCGGAGTTGATGCGGCCGATGTTGTTGGGGGTCTCGCGCGAGGCGCTGGCCTTGACGGCTGCGCTCCTGCAGTCCGGCGCTACGGCTGTGAAGAACGAGAGCAACGGGATCACGCACGGCCGGGAGCGGTGGCTCTCCCTGGCTGACGAGGCGGTTGCCGCGACAACGGATGACGAGCTGGCCGGTGTGCTGTATCGGGCCACCGTGAAGCGGCCGATCTCCACCGGCGAGCTGCTCTACAGCTGCGGCATGCATCTGCTCGGCGCGCCTGACGTGGAGCTGGTCGCCACCCCGACCACGAATGACGAGGTCGAGGACTGCGTGACATTGATGGACACGCTGGCGATGTACCTGCTGACCGACGAGCGGGCTGCCGAGATGGCCGACGGTGAAGGGTTCCGCCTGACCGAGGACTCGCCGCGCTGGCTGCTGCACCACTACCCGGACGACCGCCACGAAAGCGACGACATCTTCTACAACCCACTCGGCTACTGGCGCCTCACCCCCGCATGAGCACCGACTACGCGATCTTTCTGAATGGTGGGTTCGGGGTCGGCAAGTCGTCGGCGCTCGAGCATGCCGGGGATCTCCTTGCGGAGGCCGGCAGGCCGTTCAGCTTGATGGATGTGGACTGGTTCCATCGGTCCTGGCCGCCTGCTGAGCAGGACAATGCTTTGATCGAGGCACAGAACATCGCCGCGGTCTGGAAGGGTTATCGCTCGGTGGGGCCGCGGCAGCTGGTGATGTGTGGGGTGATCAGTACGACGGCTGCTCGGGAGCGCTATGAGGCTGCGGTCGAGCAGCCTGTTCGGATGGTTCGCCTTACCGCCGATGCCGACGTCACCAGGAAACGACTGCGCGGGCGGTACACCGCGAGTCAGCGGTCGGCGTTGGAGTGGCATCTGGAGCGATGCGACGAGATCGCGGCGCGTCTTGAGGCCGCGGATCTGGACGAATTGGTCATCGACACCAGCAGGATCGAGCCGCATGCGGTTGCCGCGCGCACCTTGCGGCACTTCGGTCTTTCAGACTAAGAGGGTCATTCAGAAGTCACCAGCCGACCGCCGGAGCCGCGCCACCTCCCTAAATCTCTTTCCCTTGTCTTTTCTCTAAGTCGATCGCTTGTGTTGTTCGGTGGAGTTTGTTGAGGGTGCTGGGTAGGTCCCGCAGGGTTTTGGTGATGGTGGTCTCGACTGCGGTGTGGTCGCCCATCCAGCGGGCTGGGGTGGTTTCGCCGAGGGCTACGCGGAGGTGGTCGGCGAGGACCTGGATGAGGTTTCTGGCGACGCTGAGGAAGAGGTTCTGGCCGGCCCATTCGAGTTTGCCGCCGGCTGCGGCGTACGCGGTGAGGATTTGGTTGATTTGCTCGGGGTTGCCGCGTCCGAAGATGTACGCTGATCTGCCGGCCTCTAGGGCTGCGCTGTCGGTTCGGACTGTGTCCCAGTCGACCAGGACGGGGCCGGATGGAGACGTGACGATGTTGTGGGGCTTGAAGTCGCCGTGGGTTGTCACGAGGTCCGGTACGTCGTTGCACAGGTCGGTGATGCGCGCGGAGATCGCGAGGATGTGGGGAAGGCTGTCAGTTCCTGGTGCCCATTCACGGTCGCGGGCCTTGGCGAACCAGTTCTCCCAGGTCTCTGGCGGATGGACGGCTTGCTGCCACCACTGAGGCAAGGCGGCCTGGCCGAGCGGCTGCAGTTGGTGGATCTGCGCCATCGTCCGGCCGAGCCAGGTTGAGACATCGGGCTCGGGCGTTCGGTGCTCGACCCATCGGTAGACCCGGAACAATCGATCGTCGACGACGGTCACCCAGCCAAGGACAGGGTCGGTCGGCGTGATCGGCTGCGGCATGTCCACGCCGGCTGCGAGAGCCCGGCGCTCGAACGCCATCGCGGCCGCCAGTTCATGCACATCCACAGCCGGCAGATACCCCTTGACGAAGTAGCTGCCGGTTGAGGTGTTCAGCTGCCAGGTGTCCGCGTCGCCGCTCCGGACGTGGACGAGGCCGCCGTTCGGTCTGCCCAGATCGAACGCGAGCGCGATGGCTTCTGCAGGAGGCAAGGTTCAGGTTCCGTAGACCTCGAGTTCGACGATGCGGGAGTAGGTGTGGTCGTTGCCGTCGAGGCAGAGGATGCGTACAGCTTCCGCCTGCACCGGGTCAAAGGTCGTCGTGACGTGGCCGAGGGTGTTGCCGCGGACCTGGGCGACGGTCTGCCACGCGCCTCCGACCTTCGCCTGGACATCCCAGTCGCGGAGGCCGTTGAGCCGGGCCGGGTACTTCACCGAGTCGAGCGTGTAGAGCTCCACCCGGTTCACGGTGGCGGGCACTGACAGCGCGACGTCGTACGTGTCGGGGAAGACTGCGCGGGTCCCGTCGTTCCAGCCGGTCAGGGTGTCCCAGTGCTCGGGGTCCTTGTCGCCGTCGACGGCGCCGCAGAGCGTGAAGTTGCCGTGGGTGGAGGACGCCGTCGCCTGCTCGCCGAGTGCGAGGTTGTCGCCGGGGCCCTTCGACGGAAGCGGCTCGACCGTCACCGGGACGGTCAGGCGGTTCCGGTCGACCTCGACGCCGATCTTGTACGCACCGGGTTTGGTGTCGCGCGGGACCCGGACCTCGACCGGCGCGGACACCGGCTGATCGGGGTCGACTGCGGGCAGCCACGACGAGAAGAGCGTGCGGGACAGCTGCAGCGGACCGGTCGGCTCGAGCGTCAGGTCGGCGTACCGGTCCTGGCTGCCGGTGTTCGTCATCGTCAGGTTGAGGGTGCTGGGGAAGCACGGAAGGCCGACAACGCTCAGTTGTTCCGGTGCGACACTCACTGAAACGTCTGAGGAGGTTGCCGCAGGCATCGAGCTGGAGCCGAGCAGGGCGGCGGCGACGATCGTGCCGGCCGCGACGACGGTCTGTCGGGGGATCCTCATTTCTGTACCTCCGCGATGCCGGGGCGGCCGTCCTCGACGAGGAGTTTGGCGCGGGTGCTCACGGTGCCGCCCTGGACGGACACCTTGTCGACGACGCGGTAGTCGGAGATCCATCGCTGCGGCGTGACGGAGCAGCTGACGTACCCGCGCTGGAAGTTGCCGAACTTCATGTGCTGGTTCTCCCGCAGCAACGTCGCGCCGCCGGGATCGAGGTCCTGACCGTCGATCCCGGACGTGATCGACGTACCGACGAACTCGGCGCCGACCACCGCCGACGCGGGATCGTCGAAGTCCAGCTTCAGGTCCGACGCCACGCTGCGGTGCAGGTCGCCCGCGATCGACACCAGGTTGCGGACCTTGCGCTGCACCGCGCCGCCGAGGATCCGGTTCCGCGACGCCTCGTACCCGTCCCAGGTGTCCATCGGGACCAGCACTTCCGGCCCGTCCTTCGTGTCCAGCCGGGCGATCGCGGTCTGGTGCGCGAGCACGTTCCAGCGTGTCTGCGACGCGGCCCAGCCGTCGAGCAGCCACTTCTCCTGCGCGTCACCGGTGATCGTGCGCGCCGGGTCCTTGGTTTCCGGACCGGGCGCCTTCGTGCCGTCGCCGTACGCTTGGTCCGACCGGTACTGGCGCGTGTCGAGCACGTTGAACTCCGCGAGCCGCCCGTACCTGATCCGCCGGTACAGCTGCATGTCCGGGCCCTTCGGCAGTTGCGCGAGCCGCAGCGGCATGTGTTCCCAGTACGCGCGGAACGCGTTGGCCCGGCGTACCCGGAACTGGGCCGGCGGCGCACTCGGATGCGCCTCGTCGGCCCAGTTGTCGACGACCTCGTGATCGTCGAGCGTCACGATCCAGGGCGCCCGAGCGTGCGCGCTCTGCAGATCGGGATCCAGCTTGTACGCCGCATACCGCTGCCGGTACTCGTCCAGCGTCACGGTCTGCTGCGTGATGTACGGCTCGTTCGAATGCGGCCGGATGCCGCGGTCGATCCCGAACTCGTAGATGTAGTCGCCGAGGAAGAACACCACGTCGTGGTCGCGCTTCGCCATATCGGCGTATGCCGTGTACCAGCCCTCCCACCACGCCTGGCAGGACGCGAAGGCCAGCGACAGTTCAGGTACGACAGCGTCGTACGCCGGCGCGGTCTTGGTCCGGCCGACCGGGCTGAGCTGCCCGTTCACGCGGAAGCGGTACCAGTAGTGCCGCCACGGACGGAGTCCCCGTACGTCGACGTGCACCGAGTGACTCGCTTCGGGACCGGTCCTGGCCGTGCCGGAGCGGACGATGCGGTGGAACCGCTCGTCCTCCGCGACCTGCCACTGCACCTCGACCGGCCGCCGGTCCATCCCGCCGAACGGCGCGAGTGGATCGGGGGCCAGCCGGGTCCAGATCACCACCGCGTCCGGCAACGGATCGCCGGACGCGACACCGAGCGTGAACGGATCCCGCCGGTCGGCCCGGCCGGTCCATCCCGCCGCGGCGGTCTTGATCTCCGGAAGACTGCCGCTCAGCGCGAGCGCCGCCGCTGCTCCGCTGACAGTAAGGAAGTTGCGTCGTGTAGTCGGCATCGGCACCCACCCACCCGATCATCCTGAGGTGATCACATCCGTAACGGGAGATTACGAGAAGTTCACACAACAGGGTGGGAAAATGACCGATTCCGGCCTATTGAACGATCTTGCTCGCCGGCGGTGCGGTGATGGTGACAGGCTTGTTGTAGTCGCTCATGGTCATCACCATCGAGACGCCGCTGAGGTCGAACGTCATCCGCCGGACCAGGTGCGACTTGTCCAGCCACATCGAGTAGACCAGCGTCTTCGGCATTTGGGCCGGCACCTTCTTACCCTGCAGCGCCAGCGCCTTCGCGGTGTTCACGGTCACGGCGTACCGGTCGAGCTGCTGCCCGCCGATCGTCTCGGTGCGGACGAACTTGAGGTCGACCATGCTCTTGTCGAAGGACTTGTAGATCTTGGTCGGGTCGCCGCCCTCGATCAGCTCGGTCAGCTGGTCGTTCAGGCCGGACGCGACCTTCTTGTACTTCCCGGCCGGCGTCAGCCCGGGGATCGACAGGTACGCGGTCTTCTTGATCACGACGATCTTCGCGGTCTTGCCCTGGAAGGCCGCGCCGGACATCTCCATGGACATCGCGACCGGGTTGGTGGTCTGGTAGCCGTCCATCGTCATCAGGGTCGAGCCCTGAGCGGTGACCGTGCCGACCGTGTGCCAGGCCTTCTGCTTGCTGACCGCCGATGTCATCGCGGACACGAACGTCACGCGGTTCAGGTGGGCGACCTTCGCGGGTGCGGCGGTGTTGGTGGCGACCGGCTTCGGTGCGGCGGTCGTGGTGGCCGGGGTCGTTGGCTTGTAACCGGTGGCCTTGGGTTCTCCGCCGCAGGCGGCGAGGCCGAGGGCGAGCGGTACGGCGGCCGCGGTGGCCACGGCGGCGCGGAACTTCATGATGCGTTTTCCTCCCCAGGTGATGCAGACGGTGGATCTTATGGTCTGGACCACCTGGGGCGGAAGGGATTTGCAGCTAGTTGCAGGTCAGCTTTCGCCACGTTTTACAGAAGCGAGCAGCAGCTGAGCGACGTCCTGGACCTCGACGGTCTCGCGGGCCGATCCGTCGGCCTGCTTGGCGGTGAGGCCGTCGGACAGCATCACCCGGCAGAACGGGCAGCCGGTGGCGATCTTGTCGGCGCCGGTCTCGACCGCCTCGGTGGTCCGGTTCAGGTTGATCCGGGTGCCGAGCTTCTCCTCCATCCACATCCGCGCGCCGCCGGCGCCGCAGCAGAACGACTTCGTCTGGTTGCGCGGCATCTCGGCGTACTCCGCGCCCGGGATGATGTCGAGCAGTTCGCGCGGGGCGTCGTACACCTGGTTGTGGCGGCCGAGGTAGCACGGGTCGTGGTACGTGATCTTCTGGCCGTTGAGCGAGCTGTCGGCCGGCGCGACCGGGGTGAGCTTGCCGTCGCGGACCAGCCGGTTCAGCAGCTGGGTGTGGTGGATGACGTCGAGCTCGACGCCGAGCTGGGAGTACTCGTTCTTCAAGGTGTTGAAGCAGTGGGCGCACGTCGACACGACCTTGCGCACGTTGGTCTCTTTGAACACCTCGGCGTTCTGCATCGCGAGCTGCTGGAACACGAACTCGTTACCGGATCGCCGCGCCGGGTCACCCGTACACGTCTCGCCGTCACCGAGTACGGCGAACGAAACGCCCGCGATGTTCAGCAGCTCGGCCACCGCCTGCGTGGTCTTCTTCGCGCGGTCCTCGAACGCGCCGGCGCAGCCGACCCAGAACAGGTACTCGACCTCGTCCAGTGTCTCGACGTCCGAACCGACCTGCTTGACCTCGAACGGCAGGTCCTTGGCCCAGTCCATCCGGCCGGACGGGTTCATGTTCCACGGATTGCCCTTGTTCTCCAGGCCCTTGAACAGCCCGTTGAGTTCGGACGGGAACGACGACTCGATCAGCACCTGGTACCGGCGCATGTCCATGATCGCGTCGACGTGCTCGATGTCGACGGGGCACTGCTGCACGCACGCGCCACACGACGTACAGGCCCACAGCGCCTCCTCGTCGATCACCGCGACGTCCGCGGGTCCGACCAACGGCTTCTCCTGCTCGTCGAGGACCAGCTGGGACAGCGACTTGCGGTCGTCCTCAGCGGCGAGCAGGTACGGCGCCTTGGCGTACGCGTGCTCGCGCAGACCCATCATGATCAGCTTCGGCGACAGCGGCTTGTCGGTGTTCCACGCCGGGCACTGCGACTGGCACCGCCCGCACTCGGTGCAGGTGGTGAAGTCGAGCAGGCCCTTCCAGGTGAAGTCCTCGACCTTGCCGACCCCGAGCGCCGCGTCCTCGTCGAGTTCGTCGATGTTCTCGAAGTCGATCGGAGCGCCGTTGACCATGATCGGCTGCAGCGCGCCCAGCGCCGTACCACCATCGGCCTTGCGCTTGAACCAGATGTTCGGCCAGGCGGTGAACCGGTGCCACGCGACACCCATCGTCGCGTTCAGCGAGATCGTGATCATCCAGGCGAACGAGATCAGGATCTTGATCATCGCGACCAGGTAGACGGTGTTCTCCAGCGCGTTCTCGGACAGGCCGCCGAACAGCCCGGTGCCGATGAACCACGTGCCCGGGAAGTGGAACTTGGTCCCGGCGCCGAGCTCGTACTCGAGGCCGCGGAGCAGCAGGATGCAGATCAGTACGCCGAGGATCGTGTACTCGACGTAGTACGCCTGCCAGGCGGTGGAACCGAAGAACCGGCTGTAGCGGCCCTTCTCGCCCTTCGGCAGGTTGCGCAACCGGATCGCCATCAGCCCGATGATCGAGACCAGACCGGTCCAGGTGAGGAACTCGCTGACCCACTCGAACACGAACCAGTGGCCGATCACCGGCAGCGCCCAGTGCGGGTCGAACAGCTGCCCGAACGCCGTCACCAGGCTGAGGAACAGCCCGATGAAACCGAACGCCACGAACCAGTGCAGGACGCCGATGTGGCTCCACTGCAGCATCCGGGTGTGGAGCAGCGTCTCCTTGGCGAGAGTGACCGAGCGCTGCCCGGGCTGATCGGTCCGGCTGACCGGTTGGCCAAGCTTGATGACGGACACGATGTGCCCGATCGTCTTGCCGAACAACGCGACACCGACAGCGGCGATCGCGAGCGAGACGACGATGGCGAGGATCTGCATACCAGCGATGTTATTGGTCGGTTACCCGTCAGTCATGTCTGTGTAGGGCTCGTCACGCCGCCACTTGCCGCTGTCACCAAATCGACACACAGTGTTACAGAAGGTTCGTTGCGCCTGACCTCCAGTGATCCGTAAGTTTCTAACCACTGCAACCGCAGTACCTGTCAATCGGTTTCGGTGGGAGAGAGCCATGCGTCTTCGTCGGGGAATCGCTGCTGGAGTACTGATCGCGACCGGTGTGGTGGTGCCGGCCGGGACGGCGGCCGCGGCCAAGTGCAACACCAGCACGGTCTACTGGTACGCACGAGGCGGGCACGAGGTGTACGTCGGGACCAACCTGTACAGCGACTGGATGGAAGGTCCCGGCCGCATCACCTACCAGAAAACCACCACCTCGGAGTCGAACTCGTCCTGGTCTGGTGACCTCGGCGTGAGCATCCCGCTGGTGATCGCCGAGATCCAGAACAAGTACTCCAAGACGGTCGGGAAGTCTCACGCCGTGACCGACAGCTGGTCGTACACGGCCGAGGTTCCGGCCGGCAAGGTACGCCGGTTGCACCAGCTGAAGCAGTCCTGGCGGGTCCAGGTCGTGCGCTGGAAGTACACCACCAGCGACTGCAAGAAGACCAAGGAAGTCAGCAACAAGACCGCCACGTTCCCGACCAAGAACCGCGACTACATGTGGATCCTCGTCGGCCGCGAGTAAGTCAGTCGAGCAGTCTGGTGAGGCGCGCGGAGACGGCGGCCCGGCGCGGGTCGTCCGTCGGCAGGCCAGCGGCGAGGGCCTCGAAGATTTCCAGGTCCTCGGCGCCGGTGCTGGTCTGCGCGAACTGCCACAGCAGGTCGGCGTTGCCGGCGTCGAGGAGCGCGCGGCGGAGGGTGGCGTCGATTTCGTCGCGTTCGGAGCGCAGCGCGGGCGCGTCGGAGCGGGCGAGCAGCGGACCGGCGTACAGCTCGAGGGCCTTCGGGAGGTCGCCGCTGCGGAGGGCTTTCTGTACTTCGGTCACGTCACCGGTGACGTCCGCGATGATGCGGTACGGCTTGGTGTCGAGGACGCCGCCGCCGAGCAGGTTCCGCAGGCGGTGCATCTCGGCGCGGACCGTGGTCGGGTTGCCCTCGTCGCCGTACAGCTGGAGCATCAGCTGCTCGGCTGTGAGTCCGGTCGGCTGCAGTAGTAACAGTGCGAGTACCTCGGCGCGCCGCAACGTCAGCGCGATCTCGCGGCCGCCGACGATCGCGATCGGCTGGCCCGCGCCGAGCAGCTTCAACCGCAAGGACGGTCGCGTCCGGCGGACCGGCGTACCGGGCATGCGGAGCAGGAAGCCCTCGTCCAGACGCTCCACCAGACCTTCGCGGCCGTCGCCGAGGTCGATGCGATCCGCACCGTCCGGTACGACGAGGCGGTCGGGCAACCATTCGAGCGGCTGCACCGCGAGCACGCGGCCGGTCGGAGTGAGCAAGGCGCCCGGTGCGTCGCCGAGCGCCATCAGGTGCCTCATGTTGCGGGCGCGCAGCATCTCGTCCGCGGCGGCCATCCGGACCTTCAACTGTCCTTCGGCGAGCTGAGCCGCCGCGGTCACCAGGGCGACCATCGCGGGATGGACCGTGCGCAGCGGTCCGGAGACGTCGACCGCGCCGAGCAGTTTGCCGGTATCGGGATCGTGGACCGGCGCGGCGGCACAGGTCCATTCGTGGATCCGGCGGACCAGGTGCTCGGCCGAGTGGATCTGGACCGGCCGGCCGACGGCGAGCGACGTACCCATGCCGTTCGTGCCGATCTTCTCCTCCGACCAGATCGCACCCTCGGACAACGCGATCCGGTCGGCCTGGCGTTTCACCTCCGACGATCCTTCGCGCCAGAGGATGGTGCCCTGGGCGTCGGTGATGATCATGATGTGCGACGCCTCGTCGGCGATCGTGGTCAGCGTCTGCCGGAGCACCGGGAGGACGGCCTGCAACGGGTGGTTCTCGCGGAGCGCCGCGACCACGTCCGGATCGACGATCACCGGCGGCGCGTCGAGCTCGGGATCCACCGCCGCCGCCAGAGAGCGCTCCCAGGAAGCGGCGACGAGTGGGCGCGGGTCGGCCGTAGCGCGGCCGCCGCCGAGCACTTCGTCGTACAACTCACTCAACCGGCGGGCCTGATCCGGTGCGTCCATGCCGCCTCACTCCACGCTGCAACGTCGGTGCAACGTTCATTCTCCTACCTTCGGTTCAACGTCGGGTATCCGAAGGAGAACCAATGACGATCTTCGCAGCTCCGGGGCAGGATGGCAGCCCGGTCACGTACAAGTCGCGCTACGAGCACTACATCGGCGGCGAATGGGTGCCGCCGGTCAAGGGCGGGTACTTCGAGAACCCGACGCCCGTCACCGGTCAGGCGTTCACCGAGATCGCGCGCGGTACGGCGGACGACGTCGAGCGCGCCCTCGACGCCGCCCACGGTGCCGCGCCGGGCTGGGGACGGACGTCGCCGGCCGAACGCGCGAACGTCCTGAACAAGATCGCCGACCGGATCGAGGCCAACCTCGAACTGCTCGCGGTCGCCGAATCCTGGGACAACGGCAAGGCCGTCCGCGAGACGCTGGCCGCCGACCTGCCGCTGGCGGTCGACCACTTCCGGTACTTCGCCGGCGCGCTGCGGGCCCAGGAGGGCTCGGTGTCGGTGATCGACGACGACACGATCGCGTACCACTTCCACGAGCCGCTCGGCGTGGTCGCGCAGATCATCCCGTGGAACTTCCCGATCCTGATGGCGGTCTGGAAACTGGCGCCCGCGCTGGCGGCCGGTAACGCCGTCGTCCTGAAGCCGGCCGAGCAGACCCCGGCCTCCATCCACGTGCTGATGGAGCTGATCGCCGACCTGATCCCGCCGGGTGTGGTCAACATCGTCAACGGGTTCGGCGTCGAGGCCGGCAAACCGCTTGCCTCGAGCAACAGAGTGGCCAAGGTCGCGTTCACCGGCGAGACCACGACCGGCCGGCTGATCATGCAGTACGCGTCCGAGAACATCATCCCGGTGACGCTGGAGCTCGGCGGCAAGAGCCCGAACGTGTTCTTCGCCGATGTCGCGTCGTCCCGGGACGACTTCTACGACAAGGCCCTCGAGGGCTTCACGATGTTCGCGCTGAACCAGGGCGAGGTCTGCACCTGCCCGTCGCGGGCGCTGATCCAGTCGTCGATCTACGACTCGTTCCTCGCCGACGCTGTCGGGCGCACCCAGGCGATCAAGCTGGGCAACCCGCTGGACACCGACACGATGATGGGCGCGCAGGCCAGCAACGACCAGTACGAGAAGATCCTCGCCTACCTCGAGATCGGTCGCTCCGAGGGTGCCCGCGTGGCGACCGGTGGCGCGCCCGCCGAGCTCGGCGGGGACCTGTCCGGCGGGTATTACATCCAGCCGACGGTCTTCGAGGGCGACAACAAGATGCGGATCTTCCAGGAGGAGATCTTCGGCCCGGTCGTCGCGGTGACGAGGTTCGACGACTACGCCGACGCGATGAAGATCGCCAACGACACGCTGTACGGACTCGGGGCGGGCGTCTGGTCGCGGGACATCAACACGGCGTACCGGGCCGGCCGGGAGATCCAGGCCGGGCGGGTCTGGACGAACAACTACCACGCGTACCCGGCGCACGCGGCGTTCGGCGGGTACAAGAACTCCGGCATCGGCCGGGAGAACCACAAGATGATGCTCGACCACTACCAGCAGACCAAGAACCTGCTGGTCAGCTACAGCCCTTCGAAACTCGGGTTCTTCTGAGTGGTCGCGAAGGTGCTGCTCACCGACGAGGCGGCGGAGTGGTTGCGCCGCCTCACCGGGATGCACGGTCCGCTGATGTTCCACCAGTCCGGTGGCTGCTGCGACGGCAGTGCGCCGATGTGTTACCCGGACGGGGAATTTCGTACGGGGTCGGCGGACGTGCATCTCGGTGATCTGGTCGTCGACGGCGTGGACCGGCCGATCGGTTTCTGGATGTCCGCGAACCAGTACGAGTACTGGAAGCACACCCAACTCACCGTCGACGTGGTGAAGGGCCGCGGCAGCGGCTTCTCGGTGGAGGCCCCCGAAGGCGTCCGCTTCCTGATCCGCTCCCGCCTCTTCACCGACCAAGAGTCCACAGAACTAGGACTCCTCTAAGCGAGTGCCGACCGTCCGGTGGCGTTGCCGGACGGCCGGCACTCTTCTATTCCCCCAGTACGGCGCGTAGATCGCGGAACTGTCCCGCTCGCCGTCCCCGTCCTTCAACTCCAGAATCCGCCGCCGCTGCACGTCCGTCACCCGCGTCAACCGCAACGCATCCCCCACATGCGGCCGCTCCACCACGTGCAACCAGAACGTCAGATCGATCTTCCAGGTGTCGGTGTGCAGCACCGCGTAGAAGCGCTCGTCGGTGATGGCTGGTGTCGGCCGACGGTCCCCGCGCTCGTCCCGGAAGTCCACGCTGCGCAAGCCCACGCGACGATCCAGGGTGACCAGACCGTTGAGGACGGCGGCGGTCGTCGCGTCCGGTGCGTCGAACATGACGTCGAGGTCGCGGTCGACCATCAGCCCGGACAGGGCACTTCCGATCAGCACCGGCTCCCACAGGAACGCGGTGCCGAGGTCCAGGAGTTTGTACAGCTCCTGGGCCTCGGCCTGTAGCGCTTGTGCTTGTTCGACCAGGGACATGCGCTCGACGGTAGGGGTCAGGTTGTCGTGATGACCAAGGGTTTTCCGGGGTGGATCGGGGCGTCGATGGGGTACGGCGTGCCGTCGGCGTGGATCTCCTGTACGTCGATGGTGCCGGCGTGGCAGGTGATGGTGAGGGTGTCGTCGGACGCCGTGGCGACTCCCCAGCCGGTGTTGGTGGTGAAGGGGAATTGCCAGGTGTTGGCGGAGCGGGCTATGGGCAGGGGTACGAAGGTGATGGTTTTGGTGATGGCGTTGTGGTGGTAGCCGGTGAGTGCTTCCAGGGTGGACCAGCCGGCGGCGTTGCGGATGTAGTGGTCGCCGCATTCGATGGGGTTGAAGGGGTTGCGGCGGGTGCCGTCGTACCTGTTCCAGAGGCCCTGCAGGATGGACATCGCCTCGTCGGTGAGGCCTTCGTAGAGGCAGTGGGCGGCTACCTGGTACTCCGAGCCGGTCCAGACCTCGTCGCAGTACCTCGTGGGGATGTCGGGGCGGCCGCCGTGGGGCCAGGTGCACATGAGGAGGCCGGTGTCGTCGCCGTCGGCGAAGACGCGGTACGGGTGGTCGAAGTCGCGGAACCCGGTCCGCAGGTTGTGCCGTACGACGTTGCGCAGCGCCGTACGCACGTGGTCTTCCGGGAGGAGGTAGCCGAGGTCGAGCTGGTGCGCCCACCACTGCCCGATCAGCTGGTCGGCGAGGCAGCCGTCGCCCCACTGGAAGTCACGGGTCTCGTCCGGGTCCAGGATCTGCCGGTAGTACTCGCCTGTGAACAGCAGCTCGTCGTACGCCGTCCTGCCCGTGTCGAACAGGCTGCGATACTCCTTGCCGTCCTCACCGAGCAGGAGCGCCATCTCCTCGGCCGCACGCAGTGCAGCGAGCCACAGCGTGCCCATGAACGAGTTGACGCCACACAGGTCGATGTCGTGCGTGCTGGGCTGGATGCCACGCAGTACGCCGTCCCGCAGCCACTTGCCGTGGATGTGGTCGAGTAGACGCACTACGTTCGACCAGCGTCCGCGCAGCCAGTCCAGACCGGCTCCTTGGCGCACCTCGCGGTAGGTCTTGAGTACGTTGCCCAGCATCCCGTCCAGCGCCGGCTCTTCCGGTCCGCCGATCACCACGTCCCACAGCTGCTTCATGTAGAGCGGCGCGCGCACCCGGTGCGGGATGTACCCCTCGGGCGCCTGCATGACGTCGTACTCCGTGTCGCGCATGTTCTGTTCCAGCGACGGGAAGAGGCGCGACAACGTCTGCTCGTAGTTCCACACGTGCGTGCAGTTGAGCGGACACGAGCCGCCGTACCGGCCGCCCCACATCGCGGTGGACGCGCCCAGCACGCCCTCGAACCCGAGTACGTCGCCGTCCGCGGTCTGGAAGACGGTTGGGCTCCGTACGTCGGCCACTAGCGCCGCTAGCCGCGCACCAGCCTCGCCGGGCAGGCTGCTCTGCTCGAACGCCTCGGTCCACGCTGTGGTCTGTGTGTGCAGCTGTGACCAGTTGGCGATGAAGGAGTCGGCCGCGGCGACGGCGTCCGGCGTACGGCGGGTGTACGCGTTGCCGAGCCAGAAGCGGCTGTGTCCGTACGCCGTGTGCGGTCCGAACTGGTTGAAGTCGACATATCGGTTCGGGAAGTGCCACGCGATCAGGAACCGGACCTGGGTCGTCTCGCCCGGTTGGAGGTCGAACGGGACTGCCAGCCCGCCGTTCCAGGTGGTCCCAGGTGCGCTCGCGCCGCTCGCCGGGGTCACGGGACCGTTGAGGAAGGCAACGAACTCCTCGGGTCGGGTCCACTGCGCACACACCAGTCCAGCGGCGTCGGTTGCAAGCACGAATTGACCGGCGCCGGGGTGGTCGACGGGCAGTGTGGTGTTCTCGAGCACCAGGTAGGTCCAGTCGTCGGTCCGGCGGACGCGGTTCGTGTTGCCGCCGTACGAGCTGCTGGCTGTGCCGTCGATTGGGGTGACGCCGTCCCACCCGACCGAGTTCTGCAGTGCACCGGCGAGCTTGCCGTGCACCGCGATGTCACCAGGGTTGTGCAGCGTGAACGTGAACCCGACGACCGGCTGCGAACTGGCGGCCGCGTCGGAAGGCACCAGTGGGTTGAACACGTCCAGACTCAATTTGATGGGCAGGTCCGTCTCGTAGTCCACATGAGCCTGGGGATAAGTCGCACTTATCTGCGTAGGGCCGATCGGCTGGATGACGTCCTGCAGCCGGCGTTCGGCAGGCGGGATCACGTCATCGGTCACGAGTGGGGTGTTGGTGGGCTCGGACGGTGGGCCTTGGAGCAGCCGGATCTCGTCCAGCGGGGGTTCCACCCGGGACAGGCGGAGAGCGAAGAAGCTGTCCGGTACGTGTCCTTCGTGGTTGCCGATGTTGTGCAGCTGCCACTGCCGCAGCGCGCCGTTGCCGGCCAGCGCCACGGTGCCGGTGCCGAGACCTCCCAGCGGCAGTGCGAAGTGTCGAAGGTTCTCACCGGTGTAGTGCATGTTTCTCCGTCCATGTACCAGCAGAGGCGAACAACGCCACCGGACCGGGGGCGAGCAGTAGGAGAGATGCTGTGACTGAGGTGCCGAGCAGCACAGCCACGAAGACGAGTGCGAGTACGCCGAGTGGCACCAGCGGGGCACGGGCTACCAGGTGGAGTGCGGTGAACCAGAGAGTCTTGCCGCGCAGGCCGGCTGTCACCCGGAGACTGAAGGCGTAGCAGGAGGCGAGTAGGAGCAGCACGCTCGCACACCCACTCACCACCAACGGCACCGCAAACACCGGACCTGAGTACAGCTGCCAGTTGGCCAAAGCAACTGCCACCACCACACCCGGCACCAACCCCACGGCCAGCCCCGCGCCGGCGTACCTCCGCAGGTTCCCGAACAGTGCTGTCACACCACCACGGTCCTCCAAAACCACCGCATCTGTCGTCGCGACAACAGCTGCCCAGATGGGTGAGAGGACGAACGCGCCCACTAGGACGCTCAGTGGTGACAGCCCTGGACTGAGGAGAACGACGAGGACAGCGCCGGCGCAGGTCGTGGCACCGGCGGTGGCGAGGAGGGGGAGTTCGTGCCAGAGCGCTCGGAACGCGGCGGGTAGATAGGTCACGCCCGGAGGCCCGTCGACGCGATGGAGGCGATGAAGGAGCGCTGGAAGATCAGGAAGAGGACGAGGATCGGTAGCACCACCAGGGTGATCGCGGCGAAGAGTACGACGGCCGGGCCGCCGCCGACCGCGCCCTGGAGCGACACCAGGCCGACCGGGAGCGTCATCTTCTCCGGCGACGACAGGAAGATGTACGGCCAGAAGAAGTTGTTCCAGGACGCCTCGAAGACGAAGATCCCGAGCGCGGTCAGGCCCGGCCGCGCGAGCGGCAGGATCACCCGGAACAGGATCCAGAAATGCCCGGCGCCGTCCATGATCGCCGCCTCGTCCAGCTCTCGCGGGATCGACGCGATGTACTGCCGCAGGAAGAAGATCCCGAACACGTTCACCAACGCCGGCAACCAGATCGCGACCGTCGTGTCCACCAGATGCAGCCAGCGCATCATGATGAAGATCGGTACGACGGTCAGCTGCACCGGCACCACCAGCGCCGCCAGCAGAACCGAGAAGATCTGGTCCCGCCCCGGGAACCGCAGCCGGTTGAACGCGTACGCCGCCAGCGCACTGGTCAGCAATGCGCCGAACGTCGTGATGACCGCGATCTGCAGACTGTTCCACGTCATTTGCGCGAACGGGATCAGGTCCGGCACCTGCTGGAAGTTCTGCAGCGTCGGCGGCCGCGGGATCCACCGCGGCGGCAACTGGAACGCGTCGATCGGCTCCGACAACGCGTTCACGACCAGCCACACCAGCGGCGCGATCATCACCACGCCGCCGAGCACCAGCACGAGGTCGAGCAGCTTGCCCTTCACTGGTGCACCCACCGTCGGCTGAGGCGGAACTGGAGGCCGGTGACGACCATGATCACCACGAAGAGGACGAGCGACAGCGCCGCGGCGTACCCGACCTCGAAGGACTGGAAGCCCTTCTCGTACGTGTACTGCACGATGCTCCGGGTCGCGCCGTCCGGGCCGCCCTGGGTCATGATCACCATCGGGTCGAAGATCTGGAACGCCCCGATGAACGTGATCACCGTGGCGAAGAAGATCGTCGGCGACATCACCGGCAGCGTCACGCTCCAGAACCGCCACCACGCGTTCGCGCCGTCCACCCGCGCCGCCTCGTGCAGCTGCGCCGGCACGGTTTGCAGACCGGCGAGCAGGATGATGAACGTGTACCCGATCGTGTGCCACCAGTCGACCACGATCAGCGTCGGCAACGCCAGCGTCGGCGAGGCGAGCCAGTTCGTCGTCGACGAGAGGTAGTAGTTCGCCAGCCCGAACGCCGGATCCAGGACGTACTTCCAGATCAGCGCGACCGCGGCCCAGGACACCAGGAACGGGAAGAAGTAGGCGGTTCTGACGAAGTACTTCGTTCCGCGCGTCATCGTCCGGTGGACGCCTAGCGCGAGCAGCATCCCGATCCCGATATGGGTCACGACCGACGCGAGCGCGAAGACGAACGTGTTGATCACGGCGCGCACGGTGGCGCCGTCGGTGACGAGCTGCTTGAAGTTGTCCAGGCCCGCGAATTCCGGCGTACTCAGCAGATCCCAGTGGAACAGGCTGAGTGCGAAGGCGGCGACCAGGGGCCCGGCGACGAAGACGACGAAGAGCAGGACTGCCGGACTGATGAACAGGTACCCCGGCAGCCAGTCACGACGTTGGGGTTTCAGACCAATCCCTCCAGCGCGGTCTGGGCCTTGCCGAGCGCGTCGGCCGGTGCGGCGTTGCCGGTCAGCACCTGCTTCCAGCCGTCCTCGATCGCCTTCTGGATCGCGGCGCCCTTGTCGGGCGACGGGATCGGGGTCGCGTAGCTGAGCGCTTGGTACAGGTACTCGGTGCCCTTCGGCGCGTCCTCGAGGAACGACTGGCTGTTCGCGATCGACTTCCGGGCCGGGACGATGGTGCCGCCGAGCTGGGCGAACGTCGACGAGCCTTCCTTGGAGATCAGGAACTTGATGAACGTCCAGGCGTCGTCCTTCTTCTTCGACGCCTTCAGGATCGGGTACCCGTTCCAGCCGACCGGCGAGCCCTGCCGCACCTTCGTCGGCCAGGGCACGATGCCCATCTTCTGCGTCGCCTTCAGGTTCCGGATGCTGATGATCGGCCAGCGGCCGCCGCCGAACATCGCGAGCTTGCCCTGCGCGGCCGCGGTGAACGCGTCGAACGTCCCGCCCGGCGGCGGGGACAGCTTGTCCGCGACCAGCTTCCGGTTGAACTCGGCCGCCTCGATCACGCGCGGATCGTCGTACGTCGGCGTCGACCAGTCCTCGGAGAAACTGCTGGTCCCGTTGGTGAGCAGCCACGGCATGATCGCGGCGAAGTACGCCGAGTCGGCGGCGTACCCGAAGGCGCCGGTCTTCGCCTTGATCTGCTCACACGCGTGCCGGAAGTCGTCCCACGTCCACTTCGCGGTCGGTTCGGGTACGCCGGCCTTCGCGAACAGGTCCTTCGAGTACCACATGCACATCGTGTTGAACTCGCCCGGCAGGTAGTACGTCTTGCCGTCGGTGGAGGCGTACTTCTTGTCCCACTCGATCAGGTTCGGGTCCATGTCGGCGTAGTACTCGTCGATCGTCGACTGGTCCTTCTTGATGTAGTCGTCGAGCGGCGCGAGCAGGCCCTTGGAGGCGAACAGCCGCTGGCCCTCGGTGGCGATCTGGATGACGTCCGGCACCTGACCGCCGGCGATCCGGGTGGAGAGTTTGTTGAAGAAGTCGCCCCAGTTCGACAGCGGGATGCCCTCGGCCTTGAGCTTGATCTCGGGGTGCTGCTCGGTGAACTTCGCGAACAGCTTGTTCCAGGTCGCCTGCTGCTCGGCCGTTCCCATGTAGACGAACGACAGCTCCTTCGTGGACGCCCCACCACCGCTGCCACCGCCTCCGCAGGCGGCCAGCGATGCGGCGAGCGCCGTACCTCCGCCGACCTGGAGGAAGTGTCGTCGAGTGATGCTTCGGGGCTGTTCCATAACGGAGCCTCCAGCAGGGAAATCGATTTCTCAGAGATCCCGGCAGCATAGCCGTGCGTGCTGAAACCGTGTCAAGGGTCGGGCCTGGGGAAACTCAGGGGGAAACCTTCACCGTCCGAAACACCCTCGGTGACCCCTCGATCACGCGGAAATCCGGCCCTCGACAGGGCGGCTGTCATGGGTTCGCCCATGACATTTGTCAGCGGTCCGATCGCTGGCTTCCGGTGCTCCGGCGGACGCACGATGCGATCACCCCCAAAACAAGCCGGCCTCCGCCCACCGGCCGAAACGGGACCTGTGCGCGGAGGCCTGCTCAACCTCGAGGAGTCCAGTTGAGGCAACGGATTCTCGTGTCCGCCCTGGGCGTCGGCGCACTCGCCGTCGCAGGACTGACCGCCCAAACACTGACGGCGTCGGGCGCCACCGCGGCCCCGTCCCCGTACACCGCCGGCAAGCACGCCGCCCGCGTCTGCTCGGACGCGAAGGCCAAGCACACCGCGAGCTGCAACGCGGTGAAGCTGGTGAACCCGGACGGCGTCGCGCCGGCCGCCACCGCGCCGCCCGCGACCGGTCTGACCCCGACCGGCCTGCGCGACGCCTACAAGCTGAACGGTCTGAGCGCCGGCGGCCGTACGGTCGCGATCGTCGACGCCTACGGCTACCCGAACCTGGAGCGCGACCTCGGCGTCTACCGCTCCCAGTTCGGTCTGTCGGCGTGTACGACGGCCAACGGCTGCCTGAAGGTCATCAACCAGACCGGCGGTACGTCGCTGCCGCGCTTCAACGTCGGCTGGGCCGGTGAGCAGGCGCTCGACGTCGACGCGGTGTCGGCCGCCGCGCCGGACGCGAAGATCGTCGTCGTCCAGGCCAACTCGGCGAGCTTCGCCGACCTCGGCACCGCGGTGCAGACCGCCGCCAAGCAGGCCGGCGTCGTCGCGATCTCGAACAGCTACGGCGGTGGCGACGCGTCGGACGCGACGTACGGCGCCTACTACAACCACCCGGGGATCGCGGTCACCGCCTCCACCGGTGACGACGGCTACCAGGGCGGTAGCTACCCGGCGTCCTCGTCGTACACGACGGCCGTCGGCGGTACGTCGTTGGTTGCCGCCAGCAACACTCGTGGGTGGAGCGAGTCCGTGTGGAGCGGCGCCGGCTCGGGCTGCTCGACGTACAACACGGCACTGCCGGGCGCCGCGTCGTTCGGCACCGGCTGCTCGAAGCGTGCGATGGCCGACGTGTCCGCGGCGGCCGATCCGTCCAAGGGCGGCATGGCGATCTACTACCCGACGAGCAAGACCGCGTCGACCTGGGCGCAGTTCGGCGGGACGAGTGAGGCCGCGCCGATCATCGCGGCGGTCTACGCGCTGTCCGGCAACACGACCGGGTACGCGAACGCGTTGCCGTACGCCCACCCGGGTTCGCTGTTCGACGTGACGAGCGGCAGCAACGGCACCTGCCCGACAACCCAGTGGTGCAACGCCCGTACGGGTTGGGACGGTCCGACCGGTCTCGGTACGCCGAACGGCGCCGGGGCGTTCTGATCCGACACTCGGAGCGATCGGGTCGTGGCTGCGTGCGACGACCCGATCGCTCCTAGTACTGTTCCGAACACGAAGGACAACCCTCGACTCCGCGGCATTCCGGTGATTTCCCTTCCCCGGGACCTTCGGGAGGCTTAAGGTCAGCCCCCGGGACGGGTCGTGGAGGGCGACCCGCACACGAACTCCATGGAGAATTTGCTGTGACGACATCACGCAGAGGGCGGGGGCTCCTGGCAGTCTCCGCCGTCTCCGCTGCCGCGACCGTGCTGGCGATGACCGCCGGCGGCGCGGACGCCGCCCAGAACACCGGTGCCGAAGGCAAGAAACCCGCGCAGGCCGAGACGCCGTCCGCGGGCAAGGAACGCAAGGGCAACTACGACGCCCGGACGCCGAACGCCCGCACCACCTACGCCCGCGCGGCGAAGGTCGCGGGCAAGGAGACAGCGGATGCGAAGGAGTTCCGCGACTCGCTCGGTAGCCAGGGTGTCGTCGAGGTCGACCCGAACACCGGCACCCCGGCCCAGGTCACCAAGCTGAACGGCTTCCTCACCGGCAAGAGCGCCAAGAAGGCGACGGCTGTTGCCCTCGGCTACGTGAAGGCCCACCCGGAGGTCTTCAAGCTCTCCGATGCCGACCTCAGCACGCTGAAGCTGCGCAAGGACTACGTCGACGACCTCGGCACCCACCACATCTTCTGGTCGCAGGTCGTCGACGGCGTCGAGGTGTTCGGCAACGGCCTGAAGGCCAACGTCACCAAGAACGGCCAGCTGATCTCCGTGATGGGCTCGCCGGTCTCCGGCCTGGCCACCGCCGCGCAGAGCCGGTCCGCCGTCGCCGCGTCGAAGCTCAGCGCCGCGGGCGCCCGGACCGCCGCGATCACCGACGTCGGTGGTACGACGAAGTCCGCCACCGCGACCACGTCCGGCGTGAACACGAAGTGGAGCAACGGCGACACCGCCAAGCAGGTCTGGTTCCACACCGCCGACGGGCTCCGCAAGGGCTGGCTGACCTACACGAACTCCGGCGGGACCCGGTTCTACAGCCACGTCGTCGACGCGCAGACCGGTGCCACGCTGTACCGCCGGAACCTGTCCAGCGAGGGCAACGGCGATGCGCTGGTCACGGACAACTACCCGGGCGCGCCGAAGGGCGGCACCCAGCGGGTCGAGAACCTGACCTACAACAAGTGGCTGCCGAAGAACGCGAAGACCCTCCTGGAAGGTACGTCGGTCGCGGCCTTCGCCGATGTCAACGACGACAACCAGCCGAACGCCGGTGAGACGGTCAAGGTGCCAGGCACCAAGACCACCGCCGACTACAAGCTGACGCCGTTCCCGGACGCGCAGGCGCTCTGCTCGACCTCGTACATCTGCACCTGGGACCCGGCGAAGCCCGACTCCTGGAAGACCAATCTGAACCAGGACGTCACCAACGGGTTCTACCTGGCCAGCAACTTCCACGACTGGCTGGCGAAGGCGCCGATCAGCTTCACCCCGGCGGCCGGCTCGTTCGACGCCGCGGGCGGTGACCCGGTGCTGCTGAACGCGCTGGACGGTGCGGCGACCGGCGCCGACGGCGGGCCGGACGTGAACCACGTGAACAACGCGAACATGAACACTCCGCCGGACGGCACACCGCCGACCATGCAGATGTACCTGTTCGGCACGGCCGGCGACAAGAGCACCGTCGCGACCAGCTCGTCGAACGCGGCGGACATCCTGTACCACGAGTACACCCACGGCCTGTCCAACCGCCTCGTCGTCGACGCCACCGGCAACTCGACGCTGAACAGCATCCAGGCCGGCTCGATGGGCGAGGCCTGGAGCGACTTCTACGCACTCGACTACCTGGTCTCGCACGGCCTGGAGAAGGACACCACCGCTCCGGGTGAGGTCCTCGAGGGCAAGTACGTCACCGGTGGCGGCACGATCCGCACCCAGGCGAACGACTGCCGGGTCAAGGCGGTCAGCCCGAACTGCGTCGCGCTCGACGGCTCGAAGGGCGGCTACACGTACGGCGACTTCCCGACCATCGGCGGTACGCCCGAGGTGCACGCGTCCGGTGAGGTCTGGGCGCAGACCCTGTGGGACCTGCGCGAGCGCTTCGGCCGCAGCTACGCGGTGAGCATCATCACCCGCGCGATGGAGCTGTCGCCGAACGACCCGACGATGCTCGACATGCGCAACGCGATCGTCCAGGCCGACCTGGTCGCCAGCGGCGGCAAGAACGCCGACGTCATCTGGACGGTGTTCGCCAACCGCGGCATGGGCTGGTACGCCGGTGTCGTCGACGGCGGCGACGCGTTCCCGGCCGAGGACTTCCACAAGCCGCCGACAGGTGCGACCACCACCGTGACCGGCACTGTGATGGACAAGGACACCGGTGCTCCGGTGGCCGGCGCGCTCGTGTACGTCGGCGGTCACTCCTCCGGGTACGCCGGTGACTACGCCGGCTCGACCGACGCGACCGGCAAGTACACGATCACCGGCGTTGCCCCGGGTACCTACCCGAAGGTCGTCGTGTCCGCACCGGGTTACGAGCTGCTGGTGCAGCCGGTCAAGGTCACCCCGGGCACGCAGGCGAACTTCGTACCGCGTCGCAACTGGGCGGCAGCGTCCGGCGGCGGTGCGATCGCCGGCTTCAACGGCCCGGACTTCAGCTCCTTCAACTGTGGCCCGTCCGGCGCGATCGACAACGCCCAGGGCACCGGCTGGGGCAGCACCACCGGTGACGACAACGGCACCCCGACCAACAAGATGATCGACAAGCACGTCGACGTGAAGCTGCCGGCCGCTGTCACCATCAGCGCCTTCAACGTCGACCCGTCGAACACCTGCGGTGACCCGGGCAGCGCCTCGACCGGCAAGTACCGGATCGAGACCTCGGCCGACGGCACCACCTGGGCCACCGCGGCGGAGGGCACGTTCGACGCCACCAACCGCGGCAAGTACAACCTGGTCACCCCGACCGGCAACACGACCGGCGTCCAGTACGTCCGCTTCTGGATGCTCAGCCCCCAGGTCCCCGACTTCGAAACCAACTGCCCCGCCGGCGCCTTCGGCGGCTGCCAATTCACCGACATGACCGAACTCCAGGTCTTCGGCACCAAGTAACCACAGCACGCCCTCCCAGAAGGCCGGCCGAGCACCCCGCTCGACCGGCCTTCCGGCAGTTTGTGGGGGAAGGTGATCAGCCCACGCATGCTCCGCAGGCGCTCACTTCGTCGCTCCGCTCCGCTCCTCACCGCACCCGCTCCCACCCGCCCCCGCTCAGCGCGGAGCTTCTGCTTCCGGGCTATCGCCGGTTGTTGCCGGCTGCCGCTGGCGCGTCGCGAGCTGGCGCTCGCGTGCGACTACTAGGCCAACGCCCTACAGGTGGCTGATTGGTGCGAGGGGGACTCAACGACGGGAACTGCGGCGACCGATGACCGGCGGCTGTCCAGCCACCGCCGTGCCAGTAGCTCTTACCCCGGAGAACGATTCGCCGGTTGGCACACCAGGGCGGCGAAGCCCACCGCGCCGACGGCTCCCGTCGCACCACAATGACTTTGCAGTACAACGGGAGCCTGTCTATGGCACTGCTAGGGGCCGTCTGTCGGGTTCTCGGAGCAAGCGACCCACTGAGTCCCTTGGGCCGCAATCTGCTGCAGGTGAGTGCGCAGATACGCGCAGTCCGGCACAATCCGCCCCGTCGGACCACCGGGCGCTGGCGACGAGACGCTACTAGCGGTCCCGGTCGCAACAACCGTGATGGCGAATGCCATGACGCCGGCTAGCCGTTTCCAACTCAACTCCGTTCCCCCTCCAGCGCATCAAGTTGCGCCTCCAACGACTCGATCTCCTCACGGATTGCTTGCAGCCGGTAGGGATGGACCCAGCCAAGCGGTTGGTTGTTGATCGCCTGAGCGACGACCATGTCGCCGCCGAACAGTTCTGCGACCTGATGAATGGAGATTTCGTCGTCGCCCGCAGAGGCCGTGCGATAGATCTCCAGCAGTGCTGGCATCTTCTGCGGCAGCTCAGCGAACGCGCGCAGGAGTCTCAACCGTAGGGTTATGCGCTCTCGTAGATCCGCTGCTGGATCAACAAGGTCCACGGCTGTTCCTCCCAACGGTCACACCAGCCAGTAAGGATGCGTGCTTGATGTTGGAATGTACCAGCGCTTTGTCTCCCACTCCCATGGCCCGAAGGATGGCCGCGAGCCTGCACTGGTCTTGAACGTCATCCGATACCGGTTGTAGTACTTCTCGCCACGAGTGCCGCCCTGCCGCCATGTCTCGGACAAGATGAGGGCGCGAGTCGTCCAGGTGTCGCGGTTGTGCGCGGCGGGGCAGTTGGACCAGGTGTGGACGGTCGAATCGGGCCAATTGTTGGCATCCCACCGGGACAAGCACTCATTGGCTGTGAAGTCGACGCTCGGTCCCTGCTTGACGGCGAGTTCACCGTACATAGTGATGTCAGGATAAAAGCCGATGTTGGTGACGTACTGAACACCGACCTTGCCTACCAGCGAGCAACTCGACCCGGAGCAGTAGAAGTAGCTGACGGTGTCGGCCAGAGTGTGAATGTAGCCGCTCACGGTACCGCTTCCGGCCGCGGTGATTGCGGCCTCCCGTGCCTCGGCATCACTGAACAGATTTTCAAGGGCCTGTTGTTCTGCATCGCGGCGACTTTCGCCACGGCTACTGACGAAATGGCGCGCTTGACTCGTTTCCCCGCGAGCGATCGCCTGGGCAACGGCCGCCTGCAATGGCGCGTGTCCTTCGGACACGACGGCTGTCAGGCAGTCGCCGGATGGTTCACCCAGCCGGTTTGGCGATTTGCAGCTTTTGACATTTCGATCTACCTGATCGGTCGTCAGGTGCAGCTGGTTGGGTCCACTCGCTGGGCGGCAGCTCATGCGCGCGCTGGAGGTTGTCCTGGACTCGGCGACGGGGCCGTGACGCTGGCCGCTCTCGATCAGCTCGAGTCTGGTCCGGTCTTGTGGTCCGCCCTGTCGCGCTTGGACCAGGCCGTGCGTGCGGCAGAACTCGCCGACGACTTCGAGTTCCGGGGCTTCGGCACTAGCATTCTACGTTCGCGTCGCGCGCCCGGGGACTGTGTCCGGTTGGTCTTGCCGAACGCCGTGCAGCTGCCGCCTGCCGGGGTACCCGCGATCCGTCGAAGTGTCGTCATCCTCTCGCCGGCGGAGCACGCGTGTGCTGCATGTCCGGATCTTGGACAACGGGAAGTAAGTGTAGTGGATTAGTCTAGTTTCGACGGGTGGAACCTGTCGGGCATTGGTTGCCGCTTCGCCTATTTGGGTGGGGCGGCGACCGAGCCGCGTTCTATCAGGGTGGGGGTGAGGGTGGTGCGGCGGACTCGGCGGTTGGTGTCGACTGCCGAGGTGACGCGGGAGACGACGTGGGTGACGAGGTCGTCGAGGGGCCAGTGGAAGGTCGACAGGGGTGGCGTGAGGAGTTGGGACATCGGCTGGTCGTCGTAGCCGAGCAGGGAGAGGTCTTCCGGGATTCGGAGGCCGAGCTCGCGGGTGGCGGCGTACACGCCGAAGGCCATCGAGTCGGCGAGGGCGAGGATGCCGGTCGGGCGCGTGCTGCCGGAGAGCAGCGTGCGGGCGACGGTGGTCGCTCCGGTCAGGTCGTGCGGGCATTGCAGCAGGCGGATCTTCAGGCCGAGATCGGCCGCGACGCGCTGAGCGATCTCCTCGGCGGGGCGCTCCACTTCGAGGCGGCGGGTCGCGCTCAGTACGGCGATGTCCTGGTGGCCGGCGTCCGACAGGCGGCGCAGCGCCGTACTCACGCCGGATTCGTTGTCGAGGATCACCTCGGACTTCGCCTTCGCGCTCGGCAGCGCGTCGCCGATCGCGATCACCGGCGCCTGCCGGGTGATATCGGCCCAGGCCTTCGCGGCCGGGTCGATCGGGATCACGACGATCGCGTCGGCGCGGTGGTCGACGAGGTGCTGGGCGAGTTCGAGTTGGCGGTCGGCGTCGCCGGCCGAGTCGATGATCCAGGCGTTCCGGTCCGGGGCCAGGAGTTCGCGGCCGAGCGCGGCCGCGACGCGTTGCTGCCAGAGGTCTTCGAGCGAGGCGCAAAGTACGCCGATGGATCCGCTGCGACCGGACGCGAGCGCGCGGGCGACCGGATCGGCCTGGTAGCCGAGGCGGTCGGCGGCGTCCTGAACCCGCTGCCGGGTCTCGGGCGTGCCGTGCAGACCGCGCAGCGCATACGACACGGCGGCCATCGAGAGCCCGGTCTCGGCGGCGATGTCCTTGAGGGTCGGCCTCCGGCTGGTTCCGGACATGCCCACGACCCTAACCGCCGCCGTGGACAGAAACTTGACAGACACCGCTTTGAAGCGCTTCACTCTAATCAGCTTGAAGCGCTTCAAGATGATCAAACTGGCGAGGGGAGGGTTCGATGATCGACGTCCACCAGCATCTGTGGCCGGAAGCTTTCGTCGACCGCCTCCGGGCCCGCCGCGAGCCGCCGTACCTCGACGGCTGGACGCTGCACACCACCTGCGAAGCGCCGTACGACGTGGATCCGGCGGCGCACGAGCTGGGCAAGCGGGTCGCGCTGGAGCAGGACTCCGGGACGACGCTGGCCGCGGTGTCGCTGTCGAGTCCGCTCGGCGTCGAGGAACTCGGCGACGCGGAGCTGCTCGCGGCCTGGCACGACGGGGCCGCGGAGTTCCCGAAGCCGTTCCGGGCGTGGGCTTCCGTTGACCTGCGCGAGCCTGACGTCGCCGGACTGGAATCCCTTCTGAACAAGGGCTTTCTGGGACTACAGCTTCCCGCGCACATCCTCGGAACGCCAAGAGGTTGGGAAGCGCAGGATGAGCTGCTGCGCGTCGCCGAGCGGGTAGGCAGGCCGATCCTCGTGCATCCCGGTACGGCGCGGCCGACCGAGGCGCCGGGGTGGTGGGCGCCGGTCGTCGACTACACGACGCAGCTGCAGGCGGCCTGGTGGGCGTGGCATGCCTTCGGCGGGCGACGCTCGTACCCGGACCTCCGGCTGTGCTTCGTCGCCGCCGCCGGTCTCGCGCCGGTGCATCACGAGCGGCTGACCGCGCGCGGCGGCCGGCTCGGCACCATCGACCCGAACCTGTACGTCGACACGTCGAGCTACGGCCCGCAAGGGATCGACGCGGTCGCACGGGTCCTCGGCATCGACCAGGTCGTGCACGGCACCGACCGGCCGTACGCCGACACCACCGAACTCCGCCAGGGGGACGCCGCGACCGCGGTGATCCGCCACGACAATCCACACCGGCTGCTGTTCGGCTCCGGTGCATCTATGGGTGCGTCTCCCGGCCCCACGCCTACTGCGCGGCACTCGGCGGGCACCTCGCCGAACGGGAGCGAAGGGAACGATGAAACCACATCGACCCCTCCGCTCCCGCTCGCCGAGGCACTCCGCCGAGCACCTGCTCGCGACGGCGTGGGACCGGGAGACGCACCCACTCCTGAGAGGGGAGTGCAGTGACTGCTCAGCCAATCGACGTACCCAACGTCCCGGCGCGCCAGGCCAGCCGGCTCGTGGAGCTCAACAACTGTCTGTCGCTGGACGACCTTCCGGGCCGCGACCTGACTCCTGCGGAGCTGTCCGAGCTGGCGGCGTCGATCGCGGCGCAGCCGCACCTGTGGGAGGACCAGGTCGCGTACAGCGACGAGGAGCGGGTCTTCGCCTCGCTCCACCGGGATGCGAACGTCGACGTCTGGCTGATCTGCTGGACGCCGGTGAACGACACCGGCTGGCACGATCACGACGTCTCGTCCGGTGCGGTCGCCGTGGCCCGCGGAAGGCTCGTCGAGCACAACCTCGCGATCGGCACCGAGTCCATCGAGACCGAGGTGGAGGCTGGCGACGTCTACGGCTTCGGCCCCGACCACATCCACCGCCTGACCGGCCTCGACAAGGGCAGTGTCACCGTTCACGCGTACAGCCCGCCGCTGTGGCGCATGGGGCAGTACTCGGTGAAGGACGGCGTACTCCGGCGGGTCTCCGTCTCGTACGCCGACGAACTCCGCCCCCTGGAGTGACAGTCGATCTCTGACTAAGGTCAGAGGATGGGTGTTGTGGAGGTACGGCGGTTCAACCGGGTCGTCACGCAGCGGGTCGGGGCGTTGCAGGACGCCTACCTGTCGCGCGGCCGGCCGCTCGGGCAGGACCGGGTGCTGTGGGAGATCGGGCCGGACGGCTGTGATGTCCGCTCGTTGCGGGCCCGGCTCGATCTCGACTCCGGGTACGTGAGCCGGCTGCTTCGGTCGCTGGAGGACGCTGGTCTGGTCCGGGTCGAGCGGAGCGGGCACGACGGCCGGGTGCGGATCGCGCGGCTGACCGAGGAAGGGCTCGCCGAGCGGCAGGTCCTGGACGAGCGGTCGGACGAGCTCGCGGCGTCGATCCTCGAACCGCTCGACGTGCGGCAACAGGACCGGCTGGTCGCTGCGATGAGCGAGGTGACGCGGTTGCTGACCGCGTCGATGGTGCGGGTCGCCGTGGTGGATCCTCGGCTGCCGGTCGCGCAGTACTGCTTGGAGTCGTACTTCGCCGAGCTCGGTGACCGCTTCGAGGCCGGCTTCGACAAGTCTCGCAGCATCTCTGCGGACAACGCTGAGCTGACACCTCCCGCCGGATCGTTGCTGATAGCAACCCTTCACTCGGAGCCGGTCGGCTGCGGAGCACTCAAGTTCCACGGGAGCGACCCCGCCGAGATCAAACGGATGTGGGTCGCTCCCGAGGCCCGCGGCCTAGGTCTGGGCCGCCGCCTTCTCACCGAACTCGAGCGCGAGGCGATCGCCTACGGTGCCCCCGTCGTACGGCTGGAAACCAACCGCAACCTGACCGAGGCGATCGCCCTCTACCGCTCAGCGGGCTACCAGGAGGTGCCGGCCTTCAACACCGAGCCCTACGCCCACCACTGGTTCGAGAAAGCGCTCACCGCCTGAGCTGGCCGAGGAGGCCGTGGGTCTCGTTCGCGGGGCCGGCGGAGAACCAGAGGGCGTCGGGGCCGCCGGTGGTAGCAGTGCCCGGGATGAGCGCCCAGAGGCCATCGATGCTGAGGGTTTCGCCGTCGGTGGTACGGACCTGGCCGGTCAGCTTGTAGCGGTTGTGGGACCTGGGTTCGAGGATGTTGATCCGGCCGTCTCCGAAGTTGCCGACCAGGAGCGTGCCGGCCGGCGCGCCCCAGGAAGTGGGAGCGAGGGCGAGGGCCCACGGGGCGTTCAGGCTGCTCCGGGACGCGACCCGGGCGACCAGTTTGCCGTCAGCGGTGAACTCGTCGACGAAACCGAGGCCGCGACCGCGGGTCGCGCGACCGGTCTGCGGGTCGGGCTTGGCGTAGGTGACGAAGATCCGTCCGTTCAGCGTCTGCACGTTGTACGGCGCGTATCCCTTCGGCAGCGCGAAATCGCGGAACGCCCACCACGGCAGCTTCACCGGCTGGAACGCACCGTCGAACACGTCGATCCGCCCGCGGGCGAAGTCGGCCGCGAACAGCCGGTCCGGCGCCGCGGCGATCGCCAGCCCCGTGTACACCGCGCCGGGCGTGGTCGCCTTGATGTCGGCCGGCCCGAGCAGCGGGTTGATCGTCGGGTTCCAGGCCGCGATCTGCCCGGTCAGAGTGGCGAAGATGAAGCGGGCCGGAGCGCTCGCGGTCGCGTTGCTGACCACGAACGAGGTGCCCGCGTTGGCCACCTGCCCGGTCGGCAGCGGCACCGTGACGCGGACGGTCGGCACCTTCGTCACGGTCGCCGAGCCCGGCGCGGACGAGTACAGCGTGGACGTCGACGTACCTTGGTTCGACACCCACAGCGGGGTCGTCGCACCCAGCGACAGCCCCCACGGATTCACCAGATCCGGATCCTGGAGCACGGCCTTTCCGGGCTCGTCGGAGACCAGGTTGACCTGCTGTACGGCGAGGGCGTGCGACGGACCGTGGGCGTCGGCGGTCGCCGGAGCGATCAAGGCGAGACTGCCGACGAGTGCGGTCGCCACGGCGAGTGGACGGCCCTTCGAGCGGAACGACATGTCACTTTCCTGTCGGTCGGAAGACTGGGACACCCTCGATACGGCCCGTTCCGCCCGGCGGTTCAAGGCCACTGGGACGAAAAGTGGTTATGGAACGGCGGTCGCCGCAGCCGTTAGCGTCGAGGCATGAGGATCCGTGTGGTCGATGCGTTCGCTGACCGAGCCTTCGCCGGGAATCCGGCGGGCGTCTGTGTACTCGAGGCCGGGGACTGGCCGGACGAGGCGCGGATGCTGTCCGTGGCCGCTGAGATGAACCACGCCGAGACGGCGTTCGTTCGGCCGTCGGAACGCGCCGACGCGGACTGGGATCTGCGCTGGTTCACTCCGACGAAGGAGGAGGTGCTCTGCGGCCACGCCACGCTCGCGACGACGCATGCGCTGGCCGCGGACGGCAAGGTGTCCGGAAAGGTCGCCTTCGCGACCCTGAGCGGCATCCTGACCGCGACGGTCGCCGACGACGGCATCACGCTCGACTTTCCGATCAACCGGCCGATCGAGGTGCCCGCTCCGGAGGGCCTGCGAGCCGCGGTGTCGGTCGAGCCCGCAGAGGTCTACGTCACGGGCGAGCTCCGCGATCTGCTGGTCGTCGTGCGTGACGAGGCGACGGTGCGTGCGGTGGTCCCGGACTACGACGTGATGACGGGGATCATCCAGCGCGAGAGGCTGCGCGGCGTGATCGTGACGGCGCAGGGGTCGGAGTACGACTTCGTTTCGCGGTTCTTTGCGCCCGGCAGCGGGATCCCGGAGGATCCGGTGACCGGGAGCGCGCACACGAGTCTGGCGCCGTACTGGGCCGAGCGCCTCGGGCGGGACGAACTGGTGGGTTACCAGGCGTCCGCCCGAGGCGGTGTCGTCCAGGTCGTACCGTCCGGCGACCGCGTCTACCTGAAAGGCCAGGCGATCACTGTCCTGGACGGGGAGCTACTGGTCTAGGCCCAGGTCTCGGCGTGGGTGGCCACGCCGTTCGGGGCGATGAGTTCGGTGACGACGTCCTCGGCGTCCGCGTCGAGCGGCTCGAAGGGCGGTTCGGGTACGACGTACGCGCGGGCGCCGGCCACCATCTCGATACCGGGCAGCTCGAACCAGGCCTCGCCGACCTCACGGCTGATCTCGTAGATCGCCTGCTCGGCGGAGTCGACCGGCTCGCGGTCACCGGACTCGTCCAGTTCGGCCGGGTGCCGCTCCTGCGCGGCGCGGCCGGCCTCGATCAGCGCGTCCAGGTCGACCACGCGCAGGTCGAACCGCGACACCACGCTGATCACATGGTCCTGCTCGACGTCTTCGTCCTCCTCGTCGTCGGCCGCATCGTCCAGCAGCAACGGCGACGTACCGGTGTGCTCGAACACCGCGTCGTTCCAGTCCTCGACGACGCCCTCGAGCGCGGCGTTGTGCTCGAACAGCGTGGTGTGTTCCTCGTCGCCCGTCATCGCGAGCAGGGCGTCGGTGTGCGCCTGGAGCCGTTCGGCGAGCTTGCGGCTCGCTTCGGCGAGGGCGGTCCGGGTCTCCGCGGAGAAGAACTGCTCGGCGGGGGCGGGGGTGTCCAGTTCAGTCACGTGGGTGATTGTCCCTTGTCTGTGTGTGCGGAATGCCAGCGCAAGTATGTGAGAAGCCTGTGAGAGCTGTGTCAGCGGGTGTGAGAGGCCTGCGAGAACCCTCCTGACCAGGCAGCTAGCGGTGTCCAGTTGACCTCATGAGCAATTTTCACCGTGAGGCGGCGCCGTCATGCATGACGTGATCTACCTCGCCGTCACCGTCGTCGTGTTCGCGGCCGTCTGGCTCGCGCTACGTGGAGTGGAGAAGCTGTGAGCGCCGAGAACATCGCCGGCCTGGTCGTGGCCGTTGCTCTGGTCCTCTACCTGATCGCCGCCCTGGTCTTTCCCGAGAGGTTCTGATGTCCGACACCGCTGCCGGCCTGTTGCAGGTCGGCCTCCTCCTCGCGTGCCTGGCGGCCGTCTACCGTCCGCTCGGCGGCTACATGGCCAGGGTCTACACGTCCGACAAGGACCTCCGCGTCGAGCGCTGGGCGTACAAGCTGTTCGCCGTCGACTCGAAGGCCGATCAGACCTGGGCCGTGTACGCCCGCTCGCTGATCGCGTTCTCCGCGCTGAGCGTCGTGCTGTTGTACCTGCTCCAGCGCCTGCAGCACTGGCTGCCGCTGTCGCTCGGCCTGCCGAACGTCGAGTCCGGGCTGGCGTTCAACACCGCCGCGTCCTTCGTCTCGAACACCAACTGGCAGAGCTACGTGCCGGAAGCGGTGATGGGCCACCTGGTCCAGTTCGCCGGCCTCGCGGTGCAGAACTTCCTGTCAGCGGCCGTCGGCATGACCGTCGCGGTCGCGCTGATCCGCGGGTTCGCCCGGGCCAAGACCGACCGGCTCGGCAACTTCTGGGTCGACCTGACCCGGACCACCCTGCGGATCCTGCTCCCGATCGCCGTGATCGGCACCTTGGTGCTGGTCGCGACCGGTGTGGTGCAGAACTTCTCCGGCGGTCACGAGGTGACCTCGGTCGTCGGTCAGACCCAGCACATCCCCGGCGGCCCGGTGGCCAGCCAGGAAGTCATCAAGGAGCTCGGCACCAACGGCGGCGGCTTCTACAACGCGAACTCCGCGCACCCGTTCGAGAACCCGAACGGCCTGTCGAACCTGTTCGAGATCTTCCTGCTGCTGCTCATCCCGGTCTGCATCACCCGGACCTTCGGCCTGATGGTCAAGGACAAGCGCCAGGGGTACGCGATCCTCGGCGTGATGGGCACGCTGTGGGCGGCCTTCACCTTCGCCGCGACGTTCTTCGAGAACCAGGGCGCCGGTACGGCGACCCGGGCCGCGGGCGCCGCGATGGAGGGCAAGGAGACCCGGTTCGGCGAATGGGCGTCGGCGCTCTTCGCGACCTCGACGACCGGTACGTCGACCGGCGCGGTGAACTCCATGCACGACTCGTTCACCCCGCTCGGCGGCGGTACGGCGCTGTTCCACATGATGCTCGGCGAGGTCTCACCGGGCGGTACCGGCACCGGCTTGTACGGCATGCTGATCCTCGCGATCCTGGCCGTGTTCGTCGCGGGCCTGATGGTCGGCCGGACGCCGGAGTACCTGAAGAAGAAGATCACCGCGCGCGAGATGAAGCTGGTCTCGCTGTACATCCTCGCGACGCCGACCGTCGTACTGGTCGGTGCGTCGCTCGCGATGGGACTGGCGGCGGCCCGGGCCTCGATCCTGAACACCGACAGCCCGCACGGCTTCTCCGAGGTGCTGTACGCGTTCGCGTCGGCCGGTAACAACAACGGCAGCGCGTTCGCCGGGATCAGCGCGAACATCCCGTTCTACAACACCGCTCTCGGTCTGGTGATGCTGCTCGGCCGGTTCGTGCCGATCGTACTGGCGTTGGCGCTCGCGGGATCCCTCGCGCAGCAGCAGCCGGTGCCCGTGACCCAGGGCACGCTGCCCACCCACAAGGCCCTGTTCGTGACGATGCTCGTCGGCGTCGTCCTGATCGTGACCGGCCTGACCTACTTCCCCGCACTGACTCTCGGACCCCTCGCGGAGGGACTGTGACCACCGTAATGACACCGCCCGCGCAGCAGCCGGCGGTGACCCCGAAGAAGGCGCCGTCGGGTGCCTTCGACCCGAAGATGCTGCTGACCTCGTTGCCGGACGCGCTGCGGAAGCTCGACCCGCGGGTGATGGTGAAGAACCCGGTCATGCTCGTGGTCGAGGTGGGCGCGGCCGCGTCCACGATCAAGGCGGTCACCGATCCCAGCGTGTTCGTCTGGTGGATCGTGGTCTGGCTCTGGCTGACCGTGATCTTCGCGAACCTGGCGGAGGCCGTCGCGGAGGGCCGGGGCAAGGCGCAGGCGGAGACGTTGCGCCGCGCCAAGACCGAGACCACCGCCCGGCGCCTGGTCGGCGACCGGGAGGAAGAGGTCCCGGCCACCCAGCTGACGCTCGGCGACCTCGTGGTCGTCGAGGCCGGCCAGATCATCCCCGGCGACGGCGACGTCGTCGAGGGGGTGGCTTCGGTGGACGAGTCGGCGATCACGGGTGAGTCGGCGCCGGTCATCCGCGAGTCCGGCGGCGACCGCAGTGCGGTCACCGGCGGTACGAAGGTGCTGTCCGACCGGATCGTCGTGAAGATCACCACCAAGCCCGGTGAGAGCTTCATCGACCGGATGATCGCGCTGGTCGAGGGCGCCTCGCGGCAGAAGACGCCGAACGAGATCGCGCTGAACATCCTGCTGGCCAGCCTGACCATCGTGTTCCTGATCGCGACGGCGACGCTGCCGACGTTCGCGAACTACGCGCACACGAACCTGAGCATCGTGATCCTGGTGGCCCTGCTGGTCGCCCTCATCCCGACCACGATCGGTGCGCTGCTGTCCGCGATCGGCATCGCCGGCATGGACCGGCTGGTGCAGCGCAACGTGCTGGCGATGTCCGGCCGTGCGGTCGAGGCCGCGGGTGACGTGAACACGCTGCTGCTGGACAAGACCGGCACGATCACGCTGGGCAACCGGCAGGCGTCGGAGTTCATCCCGGTGCAGGGCGTGAGCGACACCGAGCTGGCCGACGCGGCGCAGCTGTCCAGCCTCGCGGACGAGACACCGGAGGGCCGGTCGATCGTCGTACTCGCTAAGACGGGCTACGGGCTGCGTGAGCGCCACACCGGTGAACTTCCGCACGCGACGTTCGTGGAGTTCACCGCGCAGACCCGGATGAGCGGCGTGGACGTCGACGGCCGGCAGGTCCGCAAGGGTGCCGCCGGTGCGGTGAACGCGTGGATCAGCCGGCACGGCGGCACCACGGATCCGAAGCTCGGCGAGATCGCCGACGGCATCTCGGCCTCCGGCGGCACGCCGCTGGTCGTTGCCGAGAGCATCAACGGTACGGCGCGGGCGCTCGGCGTGATCCACCTCAAGGACGTGGTCAAGGAAGGTATGCGGGAACGGTTCGACCAGATGCGCGCGATGGGCATCCGGACCGTGATGATCACCGGTGACAACGCGCTGACCGCGAAGGCGATCGCCGAGGAGGCCGGGGTCGACGACTTCCTGGCCGAGGCGACGCCCGAGGACAAGATGGCGCTGATCAAGAAGGAGCAGGAGGGCGGTCGCCTGGTCGCGATGACCGGTGACGGCACCAACGACGCCCCGGCGCTGGCGCAGGCCGATGTCGGCGTGGCGATGAACACCGGGACGTCGGCCGCGAAGGAGGCCGGCAACATGGTCGACCTCGACTCCAACCCGACCAAGCTGATCGAGATCGTCGAGATCGGCAAGCAGTTGCTGATCACCCGCGGTTCGCTGACCACGTTCTCGATCGCGAACGACGTCGCGAAGTACTTCGCCATCCTGCCGGCGTTGTTCGCGGCGGCGTACCCGGGGCTGGACAAGCTGAACATCATGGGGCTGCACTCGCCGCAGTCGGCGATCGTGTCGGCCATCGTGTTCAACGCTCTGGTCATCGTCGCGCTGGTGCCGCTGGCGCTGCGCGGCGTCCGGTACCGGCCGTCGTCCGCGTCGGCGATGCTGCGCCGCAACCTGCTGATCTACGGCCTCGGCGGCCTGGTCACGCCCTTCATCGGTATCAAGCTCCTCGACCTGGTGATCTCCTTGATCCCCGGTCTGCGCTGAAAGGTTAGTTGTTCATGGCAAGCAATCTGCCCGGCTCGGTCCGGCAGTTCGGGGTGGCGCTGCGGGCGCTGCTCGTGTTCACGGCGGTCCTCGGGATCGTTTACCCGCTGGTGATGACCGGGGCCGCCCAGGCGCTGTTCCACGGCAACGCGAACGGTTCGATCGTCAAGGTCGACGGCAAGGACGTCGCCTCCGACCTGATCGGCCAGGCGTACACGATGGACAGCGGCAAGAAGGACTCCGACGGCGAGGCGATCATGGTCGCCGACCCGAAGTGGTTCCAGACCCGGCCGTCCGCGAGCGCGTACGACGGTGCGGCCAGCGGCGGCTCGAACCTCGGGCCGAACAACGCCGACCTCATCGCGGCGATCGACGAGCGCCGCAAGGCGGTCGCGGAGCTGGAGGGCGTCGACCCGTCCCAGGTCCCGCCGGACGCGGTCACCGCCAGCGCGAGCGGCCTCGACCCGAGCATCAGCCCGGCGTACGCCGCTCTGCAGGTCAACCGGGTCGCCCGCGAGCGGAACCTGCCGGTCGCCACCGTGCAGAAACTGGTCAAGGACGCCACGCAGGGCCGCACACTGGGATTCCTGGGTGAGCCCGCCGTCAACGTGGTGAAGCTGAACAACGCGCTGGCCGCGCTCGGCTGACCTGCGATCATTCGAGTATGAGTACTGGCGGCCGCGGGCATCTGCGGATCTACCTGGGTGCCGCGCCCGGCGTTGGGAAGACCTACAAGATGCTGGGCGAGGGTCAGCGACGGCTGGCCCGGGGCACCGACGTGGTGGTCGGGTTCGTCGAGACCCACGGGCGCGAGCACACCGCGGAGATGCTGGCCGGGCTCGAGACGATCCCGCGCCGGATCCTGGACTACCGCGGCGCGAGCTTCACCGAGATGGACATCGACGCGGTGCTCGCGCGCCGGCCGGAGGTTGCGCTGGTCGACGAACTGGCGCACACCAACGTCCCCGGCAGCCGGAACGAGAAGCGCTGGCAGGACATCGAGGAGCTGCTGGCCGCCGGGATCGACGTGATCTCGGCGGTCAACATCCAGCACCTCGAATCGATCAACGACGTGGTCGAGAAGATCACCGGCGTACCGCAGCAGGAGAAGGTCCCGGACCGCGTGGTCCGGGCCGCGGACCAGATCGAACTCGTCGACATGACGCCGGAGGCGCTGCGCCGGCGGATGGCGCACGGCAACATCTACGCCGCCGACAAGGTGGACGCTGCCCTGGGCAACTATTTCCGGGTCGGCAACCTGTCCGCGCTGCGGGAGCTCGCGCTGCTCTGGCTCGCCGACCGGGTCGACGCCGGTCTGCAGCAGTACCGTGCGGAACACGACATCGACTCCACCTGGGAGGCTCGCGAGCGCGTGGTGGTCGCGCTGACCGGCGGTCCCGAGGGCGAGACGCTGATCCGGCGTGCCGCGCGGATCGCGGCGCGGTCGTCCGGCGGCGATCTGCTCGCGGTCCATGTGGCGCGCTCCGACGGGCTGACCGGCGCGAACCCGACCAAGCTCGCCGAGCAGCGGAACCTGGTCGAGAAGCTCGGCGGGACCTACCACCAGGTGGTCGGTGACGACATTCCGGCCGCGCTGCTGACCTTCGCGCGGGCGGAGAATGCCACCCAGCTCGTCCTCGGCGGCTCGCGGCGCAGCCGGCTGTCGACGCTGGTCACCGGACCGGGGATCGGGTCGACGACGATCCGGGACTCCGGCGATATCGACGTACACCTGGTCACGCATTCGCTGATGGGCCGCGGCCGGTTGCCCAGGCTCCGGGGCAGTCTGTCCCGGAAACGGAAGATCCAGGGCTTCGTGCTGGCCGTCGCCCTGCCGCCGCTGCTCGCGCTGCTCCTCGGGCTCGGCGGTGACACGCTCAACCTGACCAGCAACGTGCTCGCGTTCCTGTTCGCGGTCGTCGTGGTGGCGCTGGTCGGCGGGATGTGGCCGGCGATGGTGACCGCGATCGCCGGCTCGCTGGTCCTGAACTGGTTCTTCACCCCGCCGAAGCGGACGTTCACGATCGCCGAGCTGAACAATGCGCTGGCGTTGCTGATCTTCATTCTGGTCGCGGCCATGGTCAGTACGGTCGTCGACCGCGCGGCACGGCGTACCAGACAAGCGGCCCGGGCGGCTGCGGAATCGGAGACGTTGGCGACCTTGGCCGGATCGGTACTGCGCGGTGAGACCGCGCTGCCCGCCCTGCTGGAGCGGGTGCGCGAGGCGTTCGGGATGACCGGGGCGTGCCTGATGGAGCGCGTCGACGACGACGAACTGACCGAGGTCTGGCGACCATTGGCCTCGGCCGGGACGCTGACCTGCACGCGTCCGGAGGAAGCCGACGCAGAGATCCCGGCCCGGGACGACCTGGTGCTGGTGCTGCAAGGGCATCAGTTGGAGGCGGACGAGCGCCGGCTGGTCGGGGCCTTCGCGGCGCACGCGGCCGCGCTGGTGGACCGGGGCCGGCTGAGCGAGGCCGCGGCCGAGGCGAAACCGCTCGCCGAGGCCGACAAGCTGCGTACGGCGTTACTCCGCGCGGTCGGGCATGACCTGCGCTCGCCGCTTGCCTCGGCCAAGGCCTCCGTCACGAGCCTGCGCAGTGACGACGTCGAGTGGAGCGACGCCGAACGCAAGGAGTTGCTGGAGACCGCGGACGAGTCGCTCGACCGGCTGTCGCGGCTGGTGGACAACCTGCTTGACCTGAGTCGGCTGCAGGCCGGCGTACTGCCGGTGTTCACGCGGCCGATGGCGATGGACGAGATCGTGCCCGGCGTACTGTCCGAGCTCGGTGACGATGCGGACCGGGTGACCGTCGACATCCCGCACACGCTGCCGTTGGTCGAGGCGGACCCGGCGCTGCTCGAACGCGTCGTGGCGAACCTCCTGGCGAACGCGATCCGCTACTCGCCGCCCGAGCGGCCGCCGCTGATCACCGGAAGCGCTCTCGGCGACATCGTCGAAATCCGGGTGATCGACCGCGGACCCGGGATCCCGCGCGCGGACCGGGACCGGGTGTTCGCGCCGTTCCAGCGGCTCGGCGACACCGACAACACCGTCGGCGTCGGGCTCGGGCTGGCGCTCGCGCGAGGACTCGCCGAGGCGATGCACGGCACCTTGCAGCCCGAGGACACCCCAGGTGGTGGACTGACCATGGTGGTCGCGATCCCGACCGCGCAGGCTTCGGAGGCCCCGGTTCCAGGCGCCCGCGAGAGATCAGGAGACACGGAGTGACCAGGGTTCTCGTGGTTGACGACGAGCCGCAGATCGTGCGGGCGTTGCAGATCAACCTGAAGGCGCGAGGGTACGAGGTGCATCTGGCCGGCACCGGTACGTCGGCGTTGAAGGTCGCCGCGCAGCATCCGCCGGAGCTGGTGATCCTCGACCTCGGGCTGCCGGACTTCGACGGCGTCGACGTGATCCGCGGACTGCGCGGCTGGACCGACGCGCCGATCCTTGTGCTGTCCGGGCGGACCGACCAGACCGACAAGGTCGAGGCGCTGGACGCCGGCGCGGACGACTACGTGACGAAGCCGTTCGGGATCGACGAGCTGCTGGCCCGGATGCGCGCCGTACTGCGGCGTAGCAACCTCGCCCAGGACCAGCCGGTCGTGACCGTCGGAGGCGCCGTCGTGGATCTGGCCGCGAAGCGCGTCACGCTCGAGAACGGCGAGGACGTCCGCCTCACCCCCACCGAGTGGCACTTGCTGGAAGTCCTGGTCCGCAACCCCGGCAAGCTCATGTCCCAGCGCCAGCTCCTGACCGAGGTCTGGGGCCCCGGCTACGAAACCGCGAGCGGCAACCTCCGCTTCTACATGGGCCAACTCCGCCGCAAACTCGAACCCGACCCCGCCCGCCCCAAACACCTCCTCACCGAACCAGGAATGGGCTACCGCTTCGAGCCGTGACGTCCGATTCGTTCAAGACCTGTCGGTGGGGATGGGTAAAGGTACGGGTATGGACATCTTCACGGCAGGTCGGGACTTTGTACGGCGGGACGCTCGGGTGCTCGAGCGGCGGCTCTTCGCGACAGTCTTCGAGGGAGCTGATCCGCAGGGGGTGGTCGACGCGTTGCGTGGGTTCCAGAACGCCGACGGCGGGTTCGGGCAGGGACTGGAGCCGGACAAGCGGTGCCCGGACAGCCTGCCGCTGGACGTCGAGGTCGCGTTCGACACGTTGCTCGCGGCGGAAGCCCGCGACGAGGAGATGGTGCGGCGGGCGGCGGACTGGCTCGACCGGACCGCGAACTCCGACGGCGCAGTGCCGTTGTGCGGTCCGGCGGTCGAGGGCTACCCGCGCGCCGAGCACATCACCGAGTGGACGTACCAACCCGGGGTCAACCCCACCGCGGGCCTGGTCGGCCGGCTGCACAAGCTCGGCTTCGAGCACCCGTGGCGCGACCGTGCCGGTGCTTGGTGCGCCGCGCAGCTGGCCGAGGCCCTCCCGGAGGACGCCCACGGTTTGCACGAGGCCCTGGAGTTCCTGGAACACACCGATGACGTCGACCTGGATCGCATCCGCGACTGGTTGCCCAAGCTCCAGTGGTTCCGCGCCGACGCCGCGGATCCGACGTACGGCGTGACTCCGCTGCAGCTCGCGTCGACGCCGGACAGCGTCTGGCGCCCGCTCTTCACCGACGCCCAGCTCGACGCCCACCTCGATCGCCTGATCGAGGACCAGCAGGACGACGGCGGCTGGGCCATCACCTGGGAACCCCCCGGCCTGGCCGCCCACCTCGAGTACCGCGGCATCGTCACGCTCGGCGCCCTCCGCACGCTGAAGGCCTACAACCGCCTCTAGGCCCTAGCCCGATTCGGCCGGATGTTCGACCTGGCGGTCGCCCCACTGGGTGAGTAGGCCGCGGGCGATCTCCAGGTCCTCTCGGAGTGAACGGTCGGCCAGGTCGTCCGGGAGCGCGGCGAGGGCGTCGGTCAGCCAGGGGCCGACGGCCGCCGGGGCGAGGTCGTTGGGTGTCAGGCCGGCCAGGCGGATCGCGCGGACTGCGGTGACGAGTTCGCTGGCGAGGACTTCACGGAGCGCGTCGAGGAGCTGCTTCGTCAACGATGCGGCTTGCGGGGCGAAACTCGCGTGGAGTTCGGCGCCGCGGGACAGGGTCGCCGTACCGAGAGTCGCCGGCTGCGCGGCGGCGCGAACCGCGGCGAGGGCGTCGTGGGCGACGTACTCGATCATCATCACGCCCGAGCTCGCCTCGGCGCCGCTCGCCAGGAACCGGCTGAGGCCCGTGTAGTCCGGGTCGACCAGGTTCGCCACCCGGGTGGTCGAGAGGGTCGCGACGCTGTGCAGACTGAGCCGCAGCGAGTCCAGCGCGAGCGCGATCGGCATCGCGTGCCAGTTGCCGTTGTGCAGCACGGTGCCGCCGCTCACCAGCGGGTTCTCCGCGGCCGCGTTGATGTCGATCCGTACACTGTTGCCCAAGGCATCGGCATGGTCGACGGCGGGGCCGAGGACCTGCGCGAAAGCCCTTAATCCGAACGGATCCTGGACCCGCGCAGGCTTGAGCGGTAAGTCGTCGAGCAGTTCGCGCATCCGGCGCGCGACCCTCACCTGGCCCGGCTGCGGGCGGGCCTCCTGGACGCGGACGTCGTACACCTCGGCGTTGCCGCGGAGCGCGACGTGCGAGAGGGCGCCGACCAGCGGTACGACGTTGATCAGCGTGGCGGCCTCGACGTACGCGAGGCAGCACTCCGCGAGCGTGAGCGCGTTGCTGGACAGCAGCGGGAGCGCACTGGTCCCGTCGATGACGTCGCCGAGCGCGAGCCCGAGTTCGGCGAGCGGGCCGAGGTCGCCGGTGCCGATCGCGCCGCCGCGGTGCAGGTCCGGGAGATCGTCGTCGTTGAGCAGCCCGACGATCGCGTCGGCCACTGCCGGGTCGAGCCCGGACCCGCCCGCCGCGAGCTGGTTGACCCGGATCAGCAGCCCCAGCCGTACGACGTCCTTCGGGTACGACGTCGTACCGGTGGTTGAATGCGATCCGAGCAAGCGCGCGCCGTGCTCCGGGTCCGATGTCAGTACGTCGCGGTTCGCCCCGACGCCCGTGGTCCGCCCGTACACCGGCCGCCGCCCCGCGACCTCGGCCACCACCCGCGCCGACTCGTCCATCCGCTTCCGGGCGTCGTCACTCAGCCGCACCGCCGTACGCCGCTGCCCGAGCGCCACCGCCTCCAGCGGGCTCAACCCGGCACCCGTCAGCTCAACCGGCTCCATGCGCACAGTGTGATCCGCCGCACCCGCGAACTCCCACTACCCCACACCCCTTCCCATCTCGAATCCGAGACGAAGCCTCTCTTTGTGCCCTCACCAACCATTTCCAGGGCCCCGAAATGGTTGGTGGAGGCCCAAAGAACTCTCTGCGGCATGCAAAACGGCCCGTCGCCTCGGGGGAGGCGGCGGGCCGTTGAAGGCCAGTGGTTACTTCTGGCCGTAGCGCTTCTTGAACTTCTCCACGCGGCCCTGGGTGTCCATCACGCGCTGCTGGCCCGTGTAGAACGGGTGGCTCGCGGACGAGATCTCGACGTCGACGACCGGGTAGGTGTTCCCGTCGTGCCACTCGACGGTCTCGTTGCTCTCGCGCGTCGAACCGGTGAGGAAGCTGAAGTTGCCGGACTTGTCCCGGAAGACGACCCGGCGGTAGTCGGGGTGGATGTCCTTCTTCATGCTGCGGTACTTCCTTCCAAGTAGGGAGCGAACGGATCGGTCAGGGGGTGGACCGCTTCGTCCGCACGCAGGACACAACCGTCGAGGCGCTCCTGTAATTCCCGGGCGTCCAGGGCGACGCCCGTCAGCGAGAGGTACGACGCGCGATCGCCGTACTCGGGGTGCCACTCGAGGGCCGACCGCGCCTGGTGCTGCTGCCCGACGGCTGCCCAGCGGTCCGCCGGGAGGTCGGCCAGCCACGGACCGAGGATGCCGATCGAGATGTTCGTGCCGAAGCTGTCCCAGCTGAGCCGGCTGCGGTGCTGGGTCGCGATCCAGAGCGTGCCGCGGCCGCGGGCCGTGCCGGCGACCAGGTCCTCGAGGGCGTCGTACAGCCGCTCCGGGTGGAACGGACGTGCTGCCTGCCAGACGAAGGTGCGTTCCGACGGTGCGGCGATCGAGCCGTTTTCGACGGTGGGAACCTTCCGGCGGAGGCCGAGCAGGCCGGCCGGTGTGGTCCTGATCAGGAGTTGCGGGTTGATCGCCTGGACGAGTGTGCGGGTGCTTTCGTCGTCGTCGGTGAGGACGGCGGCGTTGGCGGACTCGAGTTGCCGTACGACGACCTCGGCGATCGCGCGACCGTCTTCGGCCGCGGTCGGGATGCCGCGCTCGCGGATCAGGTCTTCGCCGGTCAGGTCGGCGGTCGCGGTCGCCGTGTCGACGGTCGTGATGACCGCGTCGACGGTCAGGTCGGTGTCGTGCTCGATCTCGGTCGCGATCGCGTGCGTGTCGCCGGCGGTGGGGACGTTGACGATCGCGACGTCGTACTGCTCGACGGCGGCGATGCTCGCCAGTAGCTGGACGAGCGAGCCGCGCATCGCGCAGGAGACGCACGGGTGGTCCATCGTGATCACCTCGCGGTCGATCACGCCGGTCGCGGTGCGTGCGACCCGGACCACGGAGCCGGTGCTCAGGGCGCTCACGTCGTACTCCACCAGGACGCCCCGCGGGCCGGCGGCGGCCAGCAGATTCCCCGCGACGGCGCCGCGGAACCCGTCGTCGAGACCCGTCAGCAAGGTCACCGGCAGCATCTGCTCTCCCGTCTTATTGAAAACGATAACCAGTACAAAGTACACTGTGCGGCATGGCCAAGCGCAACGACCTCCGCCCCATCGTCAAACTCCGCAGTACCGCAGGCACCGGCTTCACCTATGTAACGCGCAAGAACCGCCGGAACAATCCCGACCGCCTGGTGATCCGCAAGTACGACCCCAAGCTCCGCGCCCACGTCGACTTCCGCGAAGAGCGGTAGATGGCCACCACGGCGAAGATCGCCCGCAACAACCACCGCCGCCGAACCGCCGCCAAGTACGCCGACCGCCGCGCCACCCTCAAGGCGACCATCGCCAATCCGGCCACGTCGTCCGAGGACCGCGCCGAGGCCGTACTAAAACTCCAAAAGCTCCCCCGAGACGCCAGCCCCACCCGAATCCGCAACCGAGACACCACCGACGGCCGCCCCCGCGGCTACATCGGCAAAGCAGGCCTCTCCCGAATCACCTTCCGCCAACTGGCCCACCGAGGCGAACTCCCCGGCATCACCAAGTCCTCCTGGTAGCCGACGCCGGTTCTATCCGTGGAGGCGGCGGGTCAGGGCTTTGGCTGCTTGGCGGATTTTGTGGGCTAGGTGGGGGCGGTCGGTGGCGGGGACTGCGTCGGTGCGGAAGGTGACGCTGATGGCGGCTACCGGGTGGCCGGCGTGGTCTACGGCGGCGCTGGCTACCGAGGCGACGCCGGGGGTGATGAAGGAGTCCTCTACGGCGAAGCCCTGGCGTTTCTCGTCGGCGAGGATGCGGCGGAGTTGGGTGAGCGTCTGAGGTCCCAAGTCGGTACGCCGGACGAAGGACTCCGGCGCCGGGAACAACGCCCGTACCTGGGCCGGCGGGAGCTCGGCGAGGAGAGCGCGCCCGGAGGCGGTCAGAGTGGCAGGGAGCCGTACGCCGACGTCGGTCACCAGCGTGACTGGGCGCGGCGGCTGCTCCTTCAGTAGATAGACCAGCTCCCGACCGTGCAGTACGCCGAGATGCGCCGTCTGCCCCACCTCGTGCACCAGTTGCGCGAGCAGCGGCCGCGCCAGTCGCTCGAGCGGGTCGTGCCGCAGGTACGCGGACCCGATCTCGAACGCGGCCACCCCGAGCCCGTACCGCTTCTCCTCGGGCAGATGTACGACGAACCCCTCGTCGATCATTGCCCGCAGCAAGTGGTACGTCGACGAGCGCGGCAACCCGACCGCGGAGGCGATGCGCTCCATCGGTACGGGACCAGGCTGCGTGGCCAGAAACGTCAGCACCCGCAGGGTCCGGGTCGAGGCGGGAACGTTGCCGCTCACAACGGCACTGTAACCCGGTCTCAGACGCTGGAGCGCTTCTTCGCCCGGGTTCGGCGCAGCCAGTACCGGAAGCCTTCACCGGCGACCGCGACCGCGAACAGCCCGCCGGCCACGCTCCAGTCCATGAAGGACGGGCCGGACACCATGTACCCGATGATGAGGGCCAGCACCAGGAAGAAGGTCAGGGAGATCGCGAGGCGCTTCACAGTGCCTTCTCCGCGGTCCAGGCGCCGCCGGTCTCGCGGTAGCCGAGCCACCGGTTGACCGCGAGCATCGGTTCGTTCGCCGCGTCGTTCCCGGTCGACGCGACCGTGAACCCGGCCTCCCGTGCGCGGGCGAGCGCCACGGACTTCACCACCTTCGCCAGCCCGCGGCCACGCGCCGAGGGGATCGTCCCGGTCAGGTTCGACCAGATCAGCTTGCGGTCCGGATCCGCGGTCGTGGTCACGAAGGACAGCACCCGGTCCCCGTCCAGTACGGCGACACTCAGGTCGTACCGGTTGTCCGGGTTGGACCACGTCGTACGGCCCCATTCCTCGTACGCCGGTCCGCCCGACAGCCCGCTCGGGTCGTCGTCGCGCACCTGGACCTCGGCGTCGTACACCTGCCGCGGGTCCAGTTCGTCGTACGTCGCCACGCGCAAGCCCTCCGGCGGCGCGACCGGCTCGCGCGCGGCGGTCAGGTCGGCGGCGGAGTGCGACATTCGCCGGCCGATCGTGAACCCGCGCTTGGTCGCGAAGTCCCGAGAGTCCTCACTCACGACCACCAGCAGCCGTCCGGCGCCGAGCTCCGTGCACCGATCCGTGACCGTGGTCGTCAACGCACTCCCGATCCCGCGGCGGCGGTACTCCGGCGGCACCTGGATCGTGACCCGCACCCGCGGCGCCTGGGCGTCCGCCGGCGGCAGGTAGATGTTCGCGTACCCGACGACCTCCGGGCCGTCGACGGCGATCAGCACTTCCTGGCTCCGGGCGTGCTTCAGTTGCAGCTCGACGGCCCGCGCGGTCTTCACCAGGTGCGGCATCGCCGCGGCCCAGACCCGGGCGACCCCCACCGCATCCTCCGGCCGCGCCGTCCGGATCTCGAACACCATGGCAGGACTCTACGGCTACCGAGGGTCGCGAAGGCTGTCTCAGATCCGAGACGAATAGTGGTACGGCGCTGCTGTCCAGGAGCGACCGGGCGCGGTGCAATGTTCGGGTGGAACACACAGTGAATGTTGGCGTAGGACCGCTGACCCCGGCCGAAGTGGTCGCGGTCGCACGGTACGGCGCGCAGGTACGGATCGACGACCAGGCCCTCAAGGAGATCGCGAAGTCGCGCGCCGCGATCGAGGCGCTGGCCCACGCGGACACCCCGCACTACGGCGTCTCGACCGGGTTCGGTGCGCTCGCCACGCGGCACATCGCGCCGGAGCTCCGGGCGCAGCTGCAGCGCAGCCTGATCCGCTCGCACGCGGCCGGCTCCGGTCCCGAGGTGGAGACCGAGGTCGTCCGGGCGCTGGCACTCTTGAGACTGTCGACCCTAGCCACCGGCCGCACCGGGGTGAAGGTCGAGACGGCCCAGGCGTACGCCGGTCTGCTGAACGCGCACCTGACGCCGGTGGTCCACGAGTACGGCAGCCTCGGGTGCTCGGGCGATCTCGCCCCGCTGTCCCATGTCGCCCTCGCGATCCTGGGCGAAGGCAAGGTCCGCGATGCCGACGGCAACCTTCGCGACGCCGGCGAGGCCCTCGAAGCTCATGGTCTGCAGCCGGTCGTCCTGGCCGAGAAGGAAGGCCTCGCGCTGATCAACGGGACCGACGGCATGCTCGGCATGCTGCTCCTCGCGCTCGCCGACCTGGACCGGCTGTTCAAGTCCGCCGATCTGGCCGCCGCGATGAGCGTCGAGGCGCAGCTCGGCACCGACCGCGTGTTCGCCGAGGACCTGCAGGCGCTGCGTCCGCACCCCGGCCAGGCCGCGTCCGCCGCCAATCTGCGCGCGATCCTGAAGGACAGCGCGATCGTCGCCAGCCATCGCGGTCCGGACTGCAACCGGGTGCAGGACGCCTATTCCCTCAGGTGCTCACCCCAGGTTCACGGCGCCGCCCGCGACACCGCCGCGCACGCCGCGAGCGTCGCCGGCCGTGAGCTCGCCGCCGCGATCGACAACCCGGTCGTGCTCCCGGACGGTCGGGTCGAGTCCAACGGCAACTTCCACGGCGCTCCGGTCGGGTACGTGCTCGACTTCCTCGCGATCGCCGTCGCGGACCTCGCGAGTATCAGCGAACGGCGTACCGACCGTTTCCTCGACGTCGCCCGCAACCACGGCCTGAACGCGTTCCTGGCCGACGATCCGGGCGTGGACAGCGGCCACATGATCGCGCAGTACACGCAGGCCGCGATCGTCTCCGAGCTGAAGCGCCTCGCCGTCCCCGCGAGCGTCGACTCGATCCCGAGCAGCGCGATGCAGGAGGACCACGTCTCGATGGGCTGGTCGGCCGCGCGCAAGCTGCGTAAGGCGGTCGACGGCCTGCAGCGGGTGCTGGCCATCGAGATCCTCACGGCCGCGCGGGCGCTCGACCTGCGCGCGCCGCTGGACCCGGCGCCGGCCACCGCCGCCGTCCGGACCGCCCTCCGGGAGTACGTCGAGGGTCCGGGCACCGACCGGCATCTCGCGCCCGAACTCGAGCACTCCGTCCGGCTTGTTGCCGACGGCACCTATGTCACCGCCGCCGAGGCCGTCACCGGCCCGCTCCTCTAGAAAGGCTGGATCACCCATGTCCGGACCCCGTCCCGTACGCGCGCCCCGCGGAACCACCCTCACCGCCCGTGGCTGGCAGCAGGAGGCCGCGCTGCGGATGCTGCAGAACAACCTCGACCCCGAGGTCGCGGAGCACCCTGACGAACTCGTCGTGTACGGCGGTTCCGGCAAGGCCGCCCGCGACTGGAACTCGTTCGACGCGATGGTGCGCACCCTGACCACGCTGAAGGACGACGAGACGATGCTCGTGCAGTCCGGCCGCCCGGTCGGCGTCATGCAGACGCACGAGTGGGCGCCGCGGGTGCTGATCGCGAACTCGAACCTGGTCGGCGACTGGGCCACCTGGGAGGAGTTCCGCAAGCTCGAGGCGATGGGGCTCACGATGTACGGCCAGATGACGGCCGGATCGTGGATCTACATCGGCACACAGGGCATCCTGCAAGGCACGTACGAGACCTTCGGCGCGGTCGCGGAGAAGAAGTTCGGCGGCACGCTGGCCGGTACCGTCACGCTGACCGCCGGCCTCGGCGGGATGGGTGGCGCGCAGCCGCTCGCGGTCACGATGAACGACGGCGTCGCGATCTGTATCGACGTCGACTCCTCGCGGATCGACCGGCGCATCGAGCACCGCTACCTCGACGTACGGGCGTCGTCCGTCGACGAGGCGCTGCGGCTCGCGGAAGAAGCGAAGGCGGCGCGGCGGCCGTTGTCGATCGGAGTGCTCGGCAACGCGGCGACGATCGTGCCCGATCTGCTGCGGCGCGGTGCGCCGATCGACATCGTCACCGACCAGACCTCGGCGCATGACCCGTTGATGTACCTGCCGGTCGGCGTCGAGTTCGAGGACTGGGTGACCGCGCGCGAGAAGGACCCGGCCGGGTTCACCCAGCGCGCGCAGGAGTCGATGGCCCGGCACGTCGAGGCGATGGTCGGGTTCCAGGACGCGGGCGCCGAGGTGTTCGACTACGGCAACTCGATCCGGGACGAGGCGCGGAAGGCGGGGTACTCCCGGGCGTTCGACTTCCCCGGCTTCGTTCCGGCGTACATCCGGCCGCTTTTCTGTGAAGGAAAGGGCCCGTTCCGGTGGGCCGCGCTGTCCGGCAACCCGGCGGACATCGCTCGCACCGACCAGGCCATTCTTGACTTGTTCCCAGACAACGAGCACCTGAGCCGGTGGATCAAGATGGCCGGCGAGCGGGTCGCGTTCCAGGGGCTGCCGGCACGGATCTGCTGGCTCGGCCAGGGCGAACGCGACAAGGCCGGGCTGCGGTTCAACGAGATGGTGGCCTCCGGTGAACTCGAGGCGCCGATCGTGATCGGTCGCGACCACCTGGACACCGGCAGCGTCGCGTCGCCGTACCGGGAGACCGAAGGCATGCTGGACGGCTCGGACGCGATCGCGGACTGGCCGTTGCTGAACGCGATGGTGAACGTGGCCAGCGGCGCGTCCTGGGTGTCGATCCACCACGGCGGCGGCGTCGGCATCGGCCGGTCCATCCACGCCGGCCAGGTGTCGGTTGCCGATGGCACCGACCTGGCCCGGCAGAAGCTCGAGCGGGTACTCACCAACGATCCGGCGATGGGCGTCATCCGGCACGTCGACGCGGGCTACGACAAGGCTGTCGAGGTCGCCGACGACAAGGGTGTCCGGGTTCCGATGCGGGAGAGCTGACCACCCTCAGTATCTCTACCATTACAGTGCACTTTCCCACGAACCGAGAAACCGTCCGATCGCGTGGCTTCAGTCTCGCGGTCCGCTAGGGTCTTTCGGGCGACCGACGACAAGCGCGAAGGGGCGCCATGATCGAGTTCGAGGACGTCACCAAGCGGTATCCGGACGGCACCGTCGCCGTCGACAAGCTGTCCCTGCGGATCCCGAGCAACCAGATCACCGTGTTCGTCGGCCCGTCCGGCTGCGGCAAGACCACCTCGCTGCGGATGATCAATCGCACGATCGAGCGGACCAGCGGGACCATCTCGATCGACGGCGACGACATCAACGGCAAGGACGCCGTGACGCTGCGCCGCGGGATCGGGTACGTGATCCAGAACGCCGGCCTGTTCCCGCACAAGACGGTCGTGGAGAACGTCGCCACCGTGCCGAAGCTGATCGGCTGGGACAAGCGCAAGGCGCACGGTACGGCGATGGAGCTGCTCGAACGCGTCGGCCTCGACGTCAAGCTGGCCGAGCGGTACCCGGCGCAACTGTCCGGTGGCCAGCAGCAACGAGTCGGCGTCGCGCGGGCGCTGGCGGCCGACCCGGCGATCATGCTGATGGACGAGCCGTTCAGCGCGGTCGACCCGATCGTCCGCCACCAGTTGCAGGAGGAACTGCTCCGGCTGCAGCGCGACATCGGCAAGACGATCGTGTTCGTCACGCACGACATCGACGAGGCGATCAAGCTCGGTGACAACGTCGCCGTACTGCGGGTCGGTGGCAAGCTCGCCCAGTTCGCGCCGCCGGCCGAGCTGCTCGCCAACCCGGCCGACGAGTTCGTCCGCGGGTTCGTGGGGCAGGACCGGGGTTACCGCGCGCTGACATTCGTGCACCCGGAAGAGCTGCCGGTGAAGCCGTTGCCGGACGAGCTGGCGTTGCAGGACGGCGTACCGCTCGGATGGCGTAACGGGTCCGAGGAGCTGCTGCCTGTCGGGGCTGTGTTCAAGCGCGGTGATTCGCTGCGCGCGGCGTTGGACGCCGTACTCACCTCGCCGACCGGCTGCGGCGTCTGCGTGGACGACGACGGCAAGGCGGTCGGCGTCATCGACCAAGCGACCGTCGCGGAAGCTTTGCGCTCATGACCTGGATCGGCGACAACCTGGGACTGATCTGGGAACAGTTGCGCGAGCACCTCTACCTGGCGATCGTTCCGGTCATCCTCGGGCTGATCATCTCGGTGCCGCTCGGGTACGTCGCGACGCGCTACTCCTGGCTGGCGAACCCGCTGATCGCGTTCGGCGGCGTCCTGTACTCGCTGCCGTCGATCGCGCTGTTCATCGTCATCCCCGCGGTCCTCGGGACCAAGGTGCTGTCGACGGTCAACATCATCGTGGCGCTGACCATCTATACGGTGTCGCTGCTGATCCGGAACGTGATCGACGGACTCCGCTCCGTACCGCCCGACGTCCGGCAGTCCGCGATCGCGGTCGGGTACGGCGCCTTGCACCGGGTGGTCGCGGTGGACCTGCCGATCGCCGTACCGGTCATCTTCACCGGTCTGCGCGTCGTCACGGTCGCGAACATCTCGATGGTGAGCGTCGGCGCGGTGATCGGGATCGGCGGGCTGGGGGAGCTGTTCACGCTGGGCTTCCAGAAGGACTTCCTCACCCCGGTCGTGGTCGGCGTGGTGCTGTCGCTGGCGCTCGCGCTGGTCGCGGACCTCATCCTGGTCACTTTGCAGCGGGTCCTGACTCCCTGGGCGCGGGTCGCGACACCCGTGGCGGAGGTGGCGTGACATGTGGGAATACCTGACCGACTCGTTCAACTGGTCCGGCAACGAGGGGATCTGGGCGCGGATCGTCGAGCACCTCTGGTACACGTTCGCCGCGCTCGGCCTGTCCGTCGTGATCGCGTTGCCGATCGGGCTGCGGATCGGGCACACACGGCGCGGAGCGTTCCTGGCCATCAACCTGGGTAACGCCGCGCGTGCTCTGCCGAGCCTCGGCCTGCTGATGATCGCGGTGCTGCTGACCGATCAGATCGGCTTCCTGCCGGTGCTGATCGCGCTGGTCGCGCTGGGCATCCCGCCGATCCTGGCCTCGACGTACGCCGGTCTGTCCGGGGTCGACGCGGCCACCATCGACGCCGCGCGGGGGATGGGCATGACCGGGCGCGAGATCCTCACCAAGGTGGAGATCCCGATCGGGCTGCCGCTGATCATCTCCGGCATCCGCAGCGCCACCCTGCAGATCGTCTCCACGGCGACGATCGCCGCCCTGGTATCGCTCGGCGGACTTGGCCGCTACGTCGTCGACGGGCTGAAGCTCCGCGACTTCCCCCAGATGTTCACCGGCGCCCTGCTGGTGGCACTCCTCGCCATCGCCCTCGACGCGCTCTTCGCGCTGATCGGGCGGATCGCCGTCTCGCCAGGACTGAAGATCGGCTGAACTGTCCGACGAACCTGCTGAACTTGAGATACATCCATCGGCACCGGTCGATGGCTGAACGAGAACACTGGAGGCTCTCGTGTTGAGATCCACGCTCATCCGTACTGCGATCGCCGGAGTGGCCGTGCTCGGCCTGGCCGGCTGTGGAGGCGGGGGCGACCAGCTCGGCGGCAGCAACGCCGGGGACTCGCCCGCGCCGTCCAAGGTGACCAGCATCACCGTCGGGTCCGCGGACTTCTCCGAGAGCCAGCTGCTGGCGGAGATCTACGGCCAGGCGCTGGCCGCCAAGGGCATCGAGGTGAAGAAGAAGCCGAACATCGGCAACCGCGAGACCTACATGGCCGCCATCAAGGACGGGTCCGTCGACCTGGTCCCGGAGTACACCGGCGCCGCGCTGGCGTACTTCGACAAGAACTCCACCGAGACCGACCCCGACAAGGCGTACGAGGCGCTGAAGAAGGCGCTGACGCCCGGGCTCGAGGTGCTGGACAAGTCGCCGGCCGCCGACGAGGACACGATCGTCGTCACCAAGGCGACCGCGGACAAGTACAGCCTGAAGTCGCTGGGTGACCTCAAGGGCAAGAACCTGGTCGCGGGCGGCAGCTCGGAGTTCAAGGTCCGGTCGGCGGGTCTGAAGGGCCTGAAGGAGAAGTACGGCGTCGAGTTCAAGGAGTACAAGACGCTGGACGCGGGCGGTCCGCTGAGCATCAAGGCGCTGACCGACAACCAGATCCAGGTGACGAACCTGTTCACCACCCAGGCGGTGATCAAGGACCAGGGCCTGGTGCAGCTCGACGACCCGGAGAACATCCTGCCGCCGAACAACATCGTTCCGCTGATCCGGACCGACCACAAGTCCGACGACGTCGTGGCGACGCTGAACGCCGTCGACGCCAAGCTGACCACGGACGCCCTGACCGACCTGGTCAAGCGGATCGACGTCGGCAAGGAGAGCGCGGACGCGGTCGCGAAGGACTGGCTGTCGAAGAACCCGCTGTCTTGAGCTTCGAAACCTTGTGGGCGGACGAGTCCGCCATCGGCCGCAGCCCCGACACCGGCGGCTACACCCGCGGCGGCTGGTCCCCCACCGAACGCGAGGCGACGCACTGGTTCCTGGACCAGTGCGCCGCCCGCGGCCTCTCCGTCGAGTCCGACGGCATCGGCAACCTGATCGCGTGGTGGGGCGCCTCCGACGGACCTGGCGTTGTGACCGGTAGTCATCTCGACTCGGTGATTGATGGTGGGGCGTTCGACGGGCCGCTTGGTGTGGTCTCTGCGTTGGCGGCCGTGGATCAGTTGCGGGCGGAGGGGTTTGAACCGGGCGTGCCTCTTGGAATCGGCGCCTTTGTGGAAGAAGAAGGGTCGCGCTTCGGGATGCCCTGTTTGGGGTCCCGGGTTGCGGCTGGTGTGCTGTCCGCGGAGAAGGCTCTTCAGCTGACGGACCGGGGCGGAGTGCGGCTCAGCGAAGCGTTGGAAGGTGCTGGGATCGATCCGGCCGGAGTTGGTCCTTCGCCGTTGCTCGAGCGGATGGGGACGTTCGTCGAGCTGCACGTGGAGCAGGGGCGCGGGCTGACGGCGCCGGTGGGTGTGGCCAGCTCGATCTGGCCACACGGGCGGTTCCGGTTCACATTCGGTGGTGAGGCCAACCATGCCGGCACCACGCTGATGGAGGATCGGCACGACCCGATGCTCACGTACGCGATGACCGCCCTCGCCGCGAACAAGCAGGCCCGGCTCGCCGGTGCCCGCGCGACGTTCGGCCGGATCTCGGTCGAGCCCAACGGGACGAACGCCGTACCGTCCCAGGTCACCGCCTGGCTGGACGCCCGGGCCGCCGACACTGCCACCCTGGAATCGTTGCTCGCGGCAATAACCAAGCAGGCCACGGAACGCGCCGAGAGGGACGGTACGACGCTCGAGGTGACGCCCGAGTCGGTCTCGCCGATCGTCGACTTCCCGGCCGGCCTGCGGGACCGGTTGGTGAGCGTGCTCGACGGCGCACCGGTGCTGCCGACCGGCGCGGGACACGACGCGGGCGTGTTCTCGGACGCCGGGATCCCGACCGCAATGCTGTTCGTCCGCAACCCGACGGGCATCTCGCACTCCCCGGCCGAGTACGCCGAGATGGACGACTGCCTGGCCGGCGTCGACGCGCTGGCCGCCGTACTGAAGGATCTCGCCAAGTGAAGTCGTACTGGTGCTCGGCTGCTCTGCTTCCCACCGGCCTCGCCTCGCGCGTGCTGGTGACCGTCGCGGACGGCCGGTTCGCGACGGTGGAGACGGGTGTGGACCCCGGCGACGCCGAGGTGCTGAACGGTCTCGTTGTGCCCGGTCTCGCGAACTGTCACAGTCACGCGTTCCATCGCGCGCTCCGCGGCCGCACGCAGACCGAACGCGGCACGTTCTGGACCTGGCGCGAGCAGATGTACGCCGTCGCCGCCGCGCTCACCCCTGACACGTACTACGAGCTCGCGCGCGCGGTGTACGCCGAGATGCTGCTCGCCGGGATCACCGCGGTCGGCGAGTTCCACTACCTGCACCACGCGCCCGGCGGCCGCCGCTACGACGACCCGAACGCCATGGGTACGGCGTTGATCGCGGCGGCTCGTGATGTCGGCCTCCGGATCGCGCTGCTCGACACCTGTTACGTCGCGGGCGGCATCGACCAGCCGCTCAACGACGTCCAGCAACGCTTCAGCGACGGCGACGCCACGGCCTGGGCCTCCCGGGTCGCACAGCTCGGCGGCGGGGACGACGTCGTGATCGGTGCGGCGGCGCATTCGGTGCGCGGCGTTCCGCAGGATCAGCTCGGTGCGGTCGCGTCGGCGTTTCCCGACGTACCGCTGCATATTCATCTGTCCGAGCAGGTCGCCGAGAACGAGGCCTGCCTCGCGGCGTACGGCCGGACCCCGGCGCAGGTGCTCGACGAGGCCGGTTTCCTGTCCGGTCGGACGAGTGCGGTGCACGCGACGCATCTGACCTCGGTCGACGTCGGGCTGCTCGGGAGTTCCGCGACGTACTCCTGCTTCTGCCCGACCACCGAACGCGATCTCGCGGACGGCATCGGGCCGTCGGTGCAGCTGCGTGATGCGGGGTCGCCGTTGACGCTCGGCTCGGACAGCCATGCGGTGATCGATCTGTTCGAGGAGATGCGAGCCGTCGAGCTGGACGAGCGGCTGGCGTCCCAGGAACGCGGTCACTGGTCCGCGGCGGAGCTCCTCAAGGCGGCAACGGTCGACGGCCATCGCTCGATCGGCTTCGAGGACGCGGGGGTGATCGAGGTGGGCGCCCGCGCGGACCTCGTCGCGGTCAGCCTCGACAGCGTTCGTACGGCGGGCACCGGCGGCACCGTGGAGACAGCGGTGTTCGCCGCGACGGCCGCCGACGTCACCGACGTGGTCGTCTCCGGCCGGCGAGTAGTTGCTGCGGGCAAGCACTCGGCGCTCGACGTACCGTCCGCTCTGTCCACCTCGATCGCGGCGGTGACCTCGTGAGCTCCCTCCTGCTGACCGGCATCGGTTCGCTGGTGACCAACGATCCCGCCCACGGCGGGCTGCTCGGCGAACTCCACGACGCCGCGCTTGTCATCGACGGCAGCACCATCGGTTGGGTCGGCCAACGACGAGACGCGCCGGCGGCCGACAGTGCGCTCGACCTCGGCGGACGGGCGGTCATCCCGGGGTTCGTCGACTCGCACTCGCACCTGGTGTTCGCCGGCGACCGGGCCGAGGAGTTCGCGGCCCGCATGACCGGTACGCCGTACTCGGCCGGCGGCATCCGGACCACGGTGGCGGCGACCCGCGAGGCCACCGACGAACAGCTCACTGCGAACGTGTCCCGGCTGGTCACCGAGATGCGCCGGCAGGGGACCACGACGGTCGAGATCAAGTCCGGGTACGGGCTGACGGTCGCGGACGAGGCGCGGGCGCTGCGGATCGCACAGCAGTTCACCGACGAGACGACGTACCTCGGTGCGCACGTCGTACCGGCCGACTACGCCGACGATCCGGCGGGCTACGTGGCGCTCGTGACCGGGCCGATGCTCGACGCGGCGGCCGGGCACTCGAAGTGGGTCGACGTGTTCGTCGAGCGCGGCGCGTTCGACGCGGACCAAGGCCGGGCGATTCTCCAGGCCGGGATCGCCCGCGGCCTCCAGGCCCGAGTGCACGCGAACCAGCTCGGTGAGGGTCCTGGCGTCCAGCTCGCCGCCGAGGTCGGCGCCGCCTCGGCCGATCACTGCACCTATCTCACCGATGCCGACGTCGACGCCCTCGCCTCGAGCGGCGTCGTCGCCGGGCTCCTGCCCGCGATCGAGTTCTCCACGAGATCGCCGTACCCGAACGCCCGCCGCCTCCTGGACGCAGGCGTCACCGTAGCCCTCGCCACCGACTGCAACCCCGGTTCCGGCTACTCGTCCTCGATGCCCTTCTGCATCGCCCTCGCCGTCCGCGAAATGCACATGACCCCCGCCGAGGCCCTCTGGTCCGCCACCGCCGGCGGAGCCGCCTCCCTCCGCCGCCCCGACCTAGGCCACCTAACCCCCGGCACCCCCGCCAACCTGGCCGTCCTAGACGCCCCCACCTACCTACACCTCGCCTACCGCCCCGCCGTCCCTTTGGTCACGCAAACCTTCATCGACGGCCGACCTGTGTAAGGCGGCGACCCCCACGCCATCACAATTGCCCTTGGCCCACAGCTCCCAGCGTGGCCGTGCGGGATTTCCGAACATTGTGATGGCCTGGAGATCCAGCCACCGCGGCGCGGATCGCGGCGACCACCCACTCCCGGTCGAACATCACGTCCTCCCAGGAGAATCGCAGCAACCGCCAGCCACGAACCGTCAGGCTGACGTGCCGACGGCAATCGCGGGCGAGCGCCGTACGAGTCCCGTGGTGGGCGAAGCTGTCGGCCTCCAGCGCGATCATCAGCGCCGAGTTGGCCAGATCGATCCGAGCCGAGAAGGTGCCGTCGCGCACCACGACCTGTGGCTCGAACCCGATGATGCCCGCCTCGATCAGGATCGCGCGAAGCACCGATTCGAGTGGCGACTCGGCCCGTCCGTCCGCGGCGGCCGCCACCCGCCGCGCCCTTCGGCAGCCCGGTCCGCTCAGCTCGGCGGCGGCGACCATGAGCTGGGAGCGGTCCAGGACGCGACCGCGCAGAGCGGAGTCCGCGATCGAGAGACCGGCGGCGAAAGGCAAGGTCCGCGAGCAGTCCAAAACTGTCTGGAGCCTGCTGGTGCACGGGCCGTCGGACGGCACGTTGTCGGCCCAGTGCAGCTCGCACTTGACCGGGCTCAGCCGCCGGTGCTGCCCACGCGGGACGGTGATCTGGGGTCTGTCCGGCAGCTCCAGTACGTCGAATCCATGCAGTACCGCGGCGCTGAGATGCGACACCAGCCCGCCCTGGGCCCGGGCGGCCGCGATCGGATCGGGCGCCGTCGGCAGCGCATAGACGCCCTTCGCGATCCGGCGGATCGATCCGCCGGCCAGGGCGGCACGAATTGCGTGGCCGGACACGATCGCCCGCAGCTCTCCGAACGTCGCCACGCCTTCCCGTCGCAGCAGCACATCGATGACCTCGGGCACGTCCTGATGGTCGCGCACTAGCGCAGGTCGCGTCGGCCGTTGTCCACAGGCGGATCTCCAGGCCATCACAATTGGCGCTCGGCTCGCCGTGCGTGCGTGGCCGGGCGACGGGCCGTCAATTGTGATGGCCTGGCGGTCGCCAACCTAGACGGACAGATCCTTGGAGACGAGGACCGTAGTGGTGCCGTTGGGGAGGTGTTGTTTGGCTATTTCGGTGTAGCCGCGGGTGGTGTGGAAGGGGATGGCTGGGGTGTTGGTGGGGACGGCGGCTACTGTGCGGTCGAAGGGTTTGGCGGCGCGTTCGATGGCGCGGTAGACCTGGGTCGCGATGCCGGTACGCCGGTGCTCGGGGGCGACCACGATGCGTTCGATCAGCAGGAAGCGGTCGGCGTAGGTCTGGGTGAAGGCCTCGAACGCGAGGCCGTCGTAGGCCGAGCCGGGGGTGAAGGTGAGGACGAAACCGACGGGTACGTCGTCCAGGTCGACGACGACGGCGTGGGCAGCGATCAGCCGGAGCCAGTCCAGCCGGTCGGCGCTCAGGGGTTCGACAAGACCTTCCGCGGTGCCGTTCAGCGCGAGAACCGCGCCGAGGTCGGCTGCGGTCATCGGGCGGAGTTTCACAGCAATCAGGATCACACGGTAAACGTTTGCTTCGGGAGGGGTCTCCCTGGCCCCACCCTGGCCGGGACCCCGAAATCGGGGGTCGGCCTTGGGAATGAGCTGGGCGTCGTGCAATGTTGAGCCCAGTGAACTCAAGTTTGTTCAGTCACGGATTTGAAACCGAGGCGGACGAACGGCAACATTGAGTCTGCATCACTCAAGTTTCCGGGGGTTGCGGGGGTCGCCCCCCGGACTCACTCAGTGTGGAGGTAACAGAATGGCCCGCGCGGTCGGAATCGATCTCGGTACGACGAACTCCGTCATCGCCGTACTGGAAGGTGGCGAGCCCACCGTCATCCCCAACGCCGAAGGAGCGCGCACGACGCCCTCGGTGGTGGCTTTCGCCAAGAACGGCGAGGTCCTCGTCGGCGAGGTGGCGAAGCGCCAGGCCACCACGAACGTCGACCGCACCATCCGCTCGGTCAAGCGCCACATGGGCGAGGCCTGGAGCGTCGACATCGACGGCAAGAAGTTCACGCCGCAGCAGATCAGCGCGTTCGTGCTGCAGAAGCTGAAGCGGGACGCCGAGGCGTACCTCGGGGAGCAGGTCACCGACGCGGTCATCACCGTGCCGGCGTACTTCTCCGACGCGCAGCGCCAGGCGACCAAGGAGGCCGGCGAGATCGCGGGCCTGAAGGTGCACCGGATCGTCAACGAGCCGACCGCGGCCGCGCTCGCCTACGGCCTGGACAAGGGCACCGAGCAGACCATCCTGGTCTTCGACCTCGGCGGCGGCACGTTCGACGTCTCGCTGCTGGAGATCGGCGACGGTGTCTTCGAGGTGAAGGCGACCAGCGGTGACAACCACCTCGGTGGTGACGACTGGGACGCGCGGATCGTGCAGTGGCTGGTGACCCAGTTCAAGAACAAGAACGGCACCGACCTGTCCGGCGACAAGATGGCGATGCAGCGCCTCAACGAGGCCGCCGAGAAGGCGAAGATCGAGCTGTCCGCCGCGGCCGAGACCACCATCCACCTGCCGTACCTGAGCCTCACCGACGCGGGCCCGCTGCACCTGGAGGAGAAGCTCTCCCGGGCCGAGTTCCAGAAGATGAGCAACGACCTGCTGGAGCGCGCCCGCGCCCCGTTCAAGGCCGTCATCAAGGACGCCGGGATCGACGTGGCCAAGATCGACCACGTGATCCTGGTCGGCGGTTCGACCCGGATGCCCGCGGTCGCCGAGCTGGTCAAGGAGCTGACCGGCGGCAAGGACCCGAACAAGGGTGTGAACCCGGACGAGGTCGTCGCGGTCGGCGCCTCCCTGCAGGCCGGTGTGCTGAAGGGTGAGGTCAAGGACGTCCTGCTGCTCGACGTGACCCCGCTGAGCCTCGGCATCGAGACCAAGGGCGGCGTGTTCACCAAGATCATCGAGCGCAACACCACGATCCCGACCAAGGGCTCGGAGATCTTCACCACGGCCGAGGACAACCAGCCGTCGGTGATGATCCAGGTCTACCAGGGCGAGCGCGAGATGGCCCGCGACAACAAGTCGCTCGGCAACTTCGAGCTGACCGGCCTGCCGCCGGCGCCGCGGAACGTGCCGCAGATCGAGGTCACCTTCGACATCGACGCGAACGGCATCGTGCACGTGAACGCCAAGGACCTGGCCACCGGCAAGGAGCAGCGGATGACGGTCACGGGCGGCTCCGCGCTGCCGAAGACCGACATCGACCAGATGGTCCGCGACGCCGAGCAGTACGCCGAGGAGGACCGCCAGCGCCGCGAGGCGGTGGAGAACCGCAACCAGGCGGAGTCGCTGGTCTACCAGACCGAGAAGTTCCTGCAGGAGAACGAGGACAAGGTTCCGGACGACGTCAAGACCGAGGTCAAGGACGGCGTGGCCGAGCTGAAGAAGGCCCTCGAGGGTGACGACGCCGACGCGGTCAAGGCCGCCTCGGAGAAGCTCGCCCAGTCCAGCCAGAAGATGGGTGCCGCGATGTACGCGAACGCCCAGGCCGCCGGCGGTTCGACCGACGACGGCGCCACCTCCGAGGACACGGCCGGCAGCAGTAGCACCAACGACGACGATGTCGTCGACGCCGAGATCGTGGACGAGGACCGGCCGCAGGACAAGACGGAGGACAAGTGACGGATCGACCGACTGGCAGCGAGTTCGGTGACGGCGAGCCCGTCGTCCGGGACAAGCGCCGGATCGACCCGGAAACCGGCAAGCTGCGGGAGCCTGCGGAGCAGTCCGCGCCTCCCGCGGCCGCCGGCCCGGCCGGACAGCCGCCGCGCGACCCGTCCGACCTGATCGGTCCGTCCGCCCAGGAGGCCCTGCTCACCGAGGCGCTCGCGGAACGTACGGCGGACCTGCAGCGACTGCAGGCGGAGTACGTGAACTACAAGCGCCGCGTGGATCGTGAGCGGGAAGCGTCGCGGGAGCTCGTGATCGGCACGGTGCTCGCGGAGCTGCTCGGGATCCTGGACGACGTCGGCCGGGCCCGCGAAGCCGGTGAGCTCGAGGGCGCGTTCAAGGCCGTCGCCGAGTCGCTGGAGCGGGTCACCGAGAAGCTCGGGCTGGTGAAGTTCGGTGAGAAGGGCGACACCTTCGACCCGCGGATCCACGAGGCCCTGCTGCACAACTACTCCGACGAGGTCGACGGTCCGACCGCGACGATGATCATGCAGCCGGGCTACCGGCACGGTGAGCGGATCCTGCGGGCGGCCCGGGTGGCTGTGTCGGAGCCGACCGAACAATTGCCGGCCGACGCCGCCAAGGCCGACGTACCGGTGGAGAACACAGATGAAGACGCGGACGGATCCGCGGAGTAAGACGGGTCTAGACGGGAGGGGAGGCGCCAGATGAGCACGAAGGACTGGATCGAGAAGGACTTCTACAAGGTTCTCGGCGTCTCCAAGACCGCCGAGGCCGACGAGATCAAGAAGGCCTACCGCAAGCTGGCCCGGCAGTACCACCCGGACTCCAACGCCGGGGACACCAAGGCGGAGGCCAAGTTCAAGGAGGTCTCCGAGGCGTACGACGTCGTCGGCGACCCGAAGAAGCGCAAGGAGTACGACGAGGCGCGCCGGCTGTTCGGCAGCGGCGGCTTCCGGATGCCGACCGGCAGTGGTCAGGGCGGTGGCTTCGACTTCAACGTCGGTGACCTGTTCAACCGCGGCGGTCAGGGCGGCGGCAGCGGGCTCGGCGACATCCTGGGCGGCATGTTCGGCGGTGGCGGCCGGACCACGACCTCCACGACGGCGCGTCCGCGGCGTGGTCAGGACATCGAGACCGAGGCGACGATCGAGTTCGCCGAGGCCGTGAACGGTGTCACGGTCGGGCTCCGGATGACCAGCGACGAGCCGTGCGCGACCTGTCGCGGGACCGGTGCGAAGTACGGCACGGTGCCGAAGGTCTGCCTGAAGTGCGAAGGCACGGGCATGCAGACCTCGGTGCAGGGCGGTGTGTTCGCGATGACCGAGCCGTGCACCGAGTGCAAGGGTCGCGGTCTGGTCGTCGACCAGCCGTGCGAGACCTGCCACGGCTCCGGCCGCGGCCAGTCGAGCAAGACCATGCAGGTCCGCATCCCGGCGGGTGTCCAGGACAACCAGCGGATCCGGCTCAAGGGCAAGGGTGCGGCCGGCGAACGAGGTGGCCCCGCGGGCGATCTCTACGTCACCGTCCACGTGCACAAGCACCGGATCTTCGGCCGGCAGGGTGAGCACCTGACCCTGAACGTCCCGGTGAGTTTCACCGAGGCGGCGCTGGGTGCGGAGATCAAGGTTCCGACCCTGGACGGCCTGCCTGTCACGGTCCGGATCCCAGCGGGTACGGCGAACGGGAGCAAGCTGCGCGTCCGCGGCAAGGGATCGGTCCGGCGGGACGGGACCAAGGGCGACCTGATGCTCACGCTCCAGGTGCAGGTCCCGCACGAGCTGACCGACGAGCAGAAAGAGAAGCTGCAGGAGTTCAGCTCCGCGTCGGATCAGCCTGATCTGCGGGCCGGGTTGTTCGGGAGTTCGTGATGGGCATCCCGTTCAGCCAGGTCCCGACCTGGGACGACCGCACCCCGATCTACGTGATCTCGGTGGCGGCCCAGCTGGCCGGTATGCATCCGCAGACGTTGCGCCAGTACGACCGGCTCGGCCTGGTGGTGCCGAGCCGGGCGTCCGGCCGCGGCCGGCGGTACTCGGCGTACGACGTGGCGAGGCTGCGCTATGTGCAGCACCTGTCCCAGGAAGAGGGCGTCAACCTCGCGGGGATTCGGCACATCCTCGCGCTACAGTCGGAGGTGGAGGACCTGCGGAAGCGGGTCAACCAGCTCCTGGCCGAAGTCCAGCGCGGTGTCGGCGCTTCGCGACGTCCCGCCGCCAGCCGGGTCTTCTCGGCCGGTCCCGCCGGCGATGTGATCGCCATGGGCCGGCAGCAGACGACGACGCGATGGATCCGCACCCAGCCCCTGGAACTCGGCCCGCGCTGATCCTCCGCCGTACAACTCATTGGCCACCGGAGTGCTCTGACCCCCTCGGAGCCTCCGGTCCGGTGGAGGTCGTTCGTTCCCCCACGACGCCTCCACAGTCGAAGGCGCGCTAACCCCCCAGCGCCCTTCGACCCCCGCAGGGTGGTCCGTCACAGGACCGCCCTGCGGTTCTCGTTGTTCCTGTTGCCTTCCGGCAGGCAGCGCATACCCTGGCGAGGTGACGCTGAAGCTGGAGACGGACCGGCTGCTGATCCGGGACTGGGAGGAAGACGACGCCGACGCCGCGCTGGAGATCTTTGGCTCCGCCGACGTGGCGCCCTGGCTGTCACCGGCCATCGACAAGGTGCCGGACGCCGCGACCATGCGGTTGATCCTGCAGTCCTGGATCGAGGCCCAGCCGAACTTCGTGGTCCCCGCGGGCCGCTGGGCGATCACCCGCCGGGACGACGGCGAGGTCGTCGGCGCGTTGCTGATCCGCCTGCTCCCGCCGTACGAGGAGGATCTCGAGATCGGCTGGCAGCTGCGGCCGAGCGCATGGGGTTTCGGGTACGCGACCGAGGCCAGCCAGGCGTTGATGGCCTGGGCGTTCAGCGACGGCGAGGTCGACGAACTGTTCGCCGTCGCGCGGCCGGCCAACAAGCGCGCGATCGCCACCGCGCGCCGGATCGGGATGGAATGGGTCGGCGAGACCGACAAGTACTACGACCTGAACCTGCAGGTGTACCGGATCCGCGCCTCGGAGTTCAGCACCTGACGAATCTTCCGTTCGAGGGGTGGTGCCCGCGTGGCGCCACCCCTCTCGCCTGTCCGGAACCCTGAGTTCTCCCGGAGATTTTCCAGAGTTGAGTGGAATGGACTCAACTTTGGATAGGTTATGTCTGGTAACTGTTGTTGCTGGAACCGAAAGGCTGGAAACCAGATGGATGTTCAGCGGTTGACGACGCTGGCCCGGGAAACCCTGTCGGTCGCGATCCGTCAGACCTCCGCGGCGGGCAACCCGACCGTGGAACCGATTCACCTGCTGTCCGGACTGCTCGCGCAGCCCGAGGGGACGACGATCGGCCTGCTCGAAGCGGCCGGCGGTGACCTCGATGCCGTACGCCGGAAGACCGCCGAGCAGCTGAGCCGCCTCCCGAAGGCGAGCGGTGGCAGCGTGCAGGCGCCGAGCCTGTCGCCGAGGACCGGTGACGTGCTGAACCAGGCGGAGCAGCGGGCCCTCGGGCTCGGGGACGAGTACGTCTCCACCGAGCACCTGCTGATCGCGCTCGCGACCGTGGACGGACCCGCGAAGAGCGCGCTCGGCGTGACGCCGGACGCGTTGCTGCAGGCGTTCGACCAGATGCGCGGCAACCGCCGGATCACCTCGCCGGAGGCCGAGGGCACCACCAAGACCCTGGAGAAGTACGGCGTCGACCTGACCGAGCGCGCCAAGGACGGGAAGCTCGACCCGGTGATCGGGCGGGACTCCGAGATCCGGCGAGTGGTCCAGGTGCTGTCCCGGCGTACCAAGAACAACCCGGTTCTGATCGGTGAGCCCGGCGTCGGCAAGACCGCCGTCGTCGAGGGGCTGGCCCAGCGGATCGTGGCCGGTGACGTGCCCGAATCGCTGCGTGGCCGCCGGCTGATCAGTCTGGACCTCGGCGCGATGGTAGCCGGGGCGAAGTACCGCGGTGAGTTCGAGGAGCGGCTGAAGGCCGTGCTGACCGAGATCAAGGAGTCCGACGGTCAGATCATCACGTTCATCGACGAGCTGCACACCGTCGTCGGCGCCGGTGCGTCCGGCGAGGGCGCGATGGACGCCGGCAACATGCTGAAGCCGATGCTGGCGCGCGGCGAGCTGCGGATGATTGGCGCGACCACCCTGGACGAGTACCGGACCCGGATCGAGAAGGACCCGGCGCTGGAGCGCCGTTTCCAGCAGGTGTTCGTCGGCGAGCCGTCGGTCGAGGACTCGATCGCGATCCTGCGCGGTCTGAAGGAACGCTACGAGGCGCACCACAAGGTCGCGATCTCCGACTCCGCGCTGGTCGCCGCGGCGACGCTGTCCAACCGGTACATCACCGGTCGTCAGCTGCCCGACAAGGCGATCGACCTGGTCGACGAGGCCGCGTCCCGGCTGCGGATGGAGATCGACTCGTCCCCGGTCGAGATCGACTCGCTGCGCCGTACCGTCGACCGGCTGAAGATGGAGGAGCTCGCGCTGTCCCGCGAGGACGACGTCTCGTCGCAGGAACGGCTGGAGCGGCTGCGCGCCGACCTCGCCGACCGCGAGGAGGAGCTGCGCGCGCTCGAGGCCCGCTGGGAGCGCGAGAAGACCGGCCTGAACCGGGTCGGTGAGATCAAGGAGCGCATCGACGAGCTGCGCGGCCAGGCCGAGCGCGCCCAGCGCGACGGCGACCTGGAGACCGCGTCCCGGCTGCTGTACGGCGAGATTCCGCAGCTCACCAAGGAGCTCGAGGAGGCCGACGCCGAGGAAGAGGTTGCCGAAGGCCCCGAAGCGATGGTGAACGAGGAGGTCGGGCCGACCGAGATCGCCGAGGTGATCGCGATGTGGACCGGCATCCCGACCGGCCGGCTGCTCGAGGGTGAGACCGGCAAGCTGCTCCGGATGGAGGACGAGCTCGGGCACCGGCTGATCGGTCAGCGCGAGGCGGTCAAGGCCGTGAGCGACGCCGTACGGCGGGCGCGCGCGGGCATCTCCGACCCGGACCGGCCGACCGGTTCGTTCCTGTTCCTCGGCCCGACCGGTGTGGGCAAGACCGAGCTCGCGAAGGCGCTCGCGGACTTCCTGTTCGACGACGAGCGGGCGATGGTCCGGATCGACATGTCGGAGTACGGCGAGAAGCACAGCGTCGCGCGGCTGGTGGGCGCCCCGCCCGGGTACGTCGGGTACGAGGAGGGCGGTCAGCTGACCGAAGCGGTCCGCCGTCGTCCGTACTCGGTGATCCTGCTCGACGAGGTGGAGAAGGCGCACCCCGAGGTCTTCGACATCCTGCTGCAGGTGCTCGACGACGGCCGGCTGACCGACGGCCAGGGGCGGACGGTCGACTTCCGGAACGTGATCCTGATCCTGACCAGCAACATGGGTTCGGCGTACCTGGCCGATGTCACGCTCGACGACAAGGTCAAGCGCGACCAGGTGATGGCCGCGGTGCGGCAGTCGTTCAAGCCGGAGTTCATCAACCGGCTGGACGAGATCGTGCTGTTCGACGCGCTCGGCAGCGAGGAGCTGACGCAGATCGTCGGCCTGCAGATCGCCGCGCTGCAGCGGCGGCTGACCGACCGGCGGATCACGCTGGACGTCGACGAGGGCGCGATGGAGTGGCTGGCGATGACCGGATACGACCCGGTGTACGGCGCCCGCCCGCTCCGGCGCCTGGTCCAGTCCGCGATCGGCGACGAACTCGCCCGCGGCCTGCTGAACGGCACCATCCGCGACGGCGAAACCGTCAACGTCACTCTCAACGAGTCGAAGGACGCGCTGGACGTCGCTGCCTGACGATCACTGCCAAAGCCGGGCCGGTCTCTCTGACCGGCCCGGCTTTTGTATTGGCCGCGAATGCCTTCAAACACTTGAACTTCGGGCCGTTACGAGTCGGTATCTCTCCGCTCTTGAAACCTGTGGTTACTGCTTGGTAGGAACGTCCGTCAGCTAAGTACTGAACAGTAGTTCAAGTACCTGAAACTTGGATTTTCCGGCGGGGGGTCCCCGGATTCCGGCACTGAGTGGAGGACTCAATGCAGCGCAGTACCTTGCTATCCGGTGCGCTGCTGGCCGTCGTCGCGGGTCTGTTGTGTCTGGTCGGAGAAGCTCTCGGTCTGAACACGCAGCACGTGGCGCTGGTCGGCGGGGCCCTGGGAGGTGTGGTGGGGCTGGTGCAGGATCGCACTCCGGCGATGCGCGCGACCGGCTTCCTGATCGGGCTGTTCGTCGCCTGGCTCGGATTCGCCGTACGGGCGCTCTACCTGCCTGACTCGGCGTCCGGCCGGGCCGTCGCGGCCGTCGCCGTGGTGGCCGTGTGCGTGGCGTTCACGGCCGGCTCGGCCGACCGGATCCCGCTGTGGACCTTGCTCCTCGGCGCGGCCGCGATGGTCGCCGTGTACGAGGAGACGTACACCGCGGACAGCCCCGCCTTCCTGGCGCAGTCGCCGACGGCGGCCACCGGCGTACTGCTGGCGGCCGGGATCGGGTTCCTGGTGACCTCGCTGCAGCGCCCGCGCCCTGCGCCGGCCGCCGAGATTCCGGCAGCCGAGGTTCCCGCCGACGACACCCGTGAGTTCGCCTCGACCGAAGGAGACCGTGCGTGACCGCCCGACGCATCACCCGGGGACTGGCTGTCGCCGTCGCCGTCCCGTCCGCTTTCGTCCTGTCGACGTCCCCGGCGCTGGCCACCTCGAGCGCAGGACCCGTGACAGTCACCAACACCGAGACGGTGCAGGCCAGACTCGACCCCAGCGGCAAGGTCCAAGGCGCCCGCGTCTACGAGCAACTCGCCTTTGTCGGCACCGGAAAGGTGAAGCTCGCCAACCCGGTGTCGACCGACAGCCTGCGCAACCTGGACAGCTTCGGCGGTTTCTCGGTCAAGGACGGCAAGATGGCCGTCGACCTGTCGGTGGACGGCGAGCAGCGGATCCGCACGGTCAGCGACTTCGACAAGAAGAAGCTGCCGATCAAGGTCTCCGTCACCTACACCCTGAACGGCAAGAAGCTGTCCAAGCCCAGTGACGTCGTCGGCAAGAAGGGCCGGCTGGAGGCGCACTACGTCGTCGAGAACACGTCGGCCAAGACCGAGCCGGTGACGATCACCGATGGGTACGGCAAGCAGGTCGTCGAGGAGGCCGAGGTCGTCATTCCGATGGTCGGTCAGCTCACGACGGTGCTGCCGCCCGAGTTCGGCGATGTCACGTCGGCCGAGGCGAACAAGGCCGGCGACGGCAAGGGCGGTACGAAGCTGAGCTTCACCGCCACGCTGTTCCCGCCCGTCGGCGCCGCGAAGGCGGAGTTCGGCTGGGCGGCCGAGGTCAAGGACGCGATCGTCCCCGAGGCCGAGCTGACCGCGTTGCCGGTCAGCCCGCTGGAGAGCCCGACCTTCAAGACCGCGGTCTCCGGATACCAGAGCGGCGCCGAGAAGGGCGCCGACCTGGTCGAGGGCGGTACGACGCTCGACTCGAACCTGCTCCGGCTGCGGGACGGCGCGCAGAAGCTGCTCGCCGGTCTGCTGCAGCTGAACGCAGGTGCGAAGACCTTGAATGAAGGCCTCGCCAATCAGGCCGCGCCTGGTGCCGCGAAGCTCTCCGGCGGTGCGTCGAAGCTGGCCGACGGTATGGCTGAGCTCGAGTCAGGTGCATCTGTCCTGCGTACGAAGACCGGCGAGGCCGCCAAGGGTGCGAACAAGCTGGACAAGGGTGCGAGCGAGCTGCGGAAAGGCGCGAAGGACCTCGCCACGGGTGCCGGCAAGCTGAAGACCGGCACCGGCAAACTCGCCTCCGGGCTGGACCAGGCCACCGGCAAGGCACCTGCCCTGATCGACGGACTGAACCAGGTCAGCGGCGGTCTGAAGAGCGTCGAGGACGGGCTCGGTCAGATGTACGGCGGGGTTGGTCAACTGCCCGCGAAGGCGAAACCTCTGCACGACGGTGTGGCGCAGCTCCGCGCAGGGATCGGCTCGGTCGGAGCCGAGGGAACGCTGCTCGGCGGACTCGAGAAGCTGAAGAAGCAGCTCGCTGCCTCCGGTCCGGGCATCGACAAGATGCGCGGTGGCGTGCACTGCGCGGCGGACGCGCTCAACGCGGTGAGCAATGGCAAGCCGGTCGGAACGTACGACGAGGCGTGCTACGGCGCCGCCGCCGCGCAGCTGAACGGGCCGGCCGGTGCGCTGAACGTCGGGCCGGAGACCAACCCGGTCAAGAAGATGATCCTCGACTCGGTGATCGCCCAGATGGGTTCGATGGGTGACCCCGTTCCCGATCTGGACAAGCCGCTGCCGGATTCCGCCAAACTGCAGGTGGCGCTCGCTTACCTGAAGGGCCGGCTGACCCAGCGCGCCGTACCAGGTATCGCGCAGCTGCAGTGCGGGCTCGACAACCGGGTCTCGGGCTGCCCGCGCTCGGAGCCTGGTCTGATGCAGGGTCTCGCGGCGGTGGATGCCGGCGTGACTCAGCTGGTGTCGGGCGTGGTTTCCACTGTCCAGCGCGGCATTGGCACCTCGAAGGACACCCCGGCCAACAAGACGCTGCGTGGTGGCGTCAACGGGCTGCAGGGTGGCGTCGGACAGATCCAGGCAGGTGGCAAGACGCTGCTCGCTGGCCTCAACCAGCTGTCGGACGGCGCTGACCAGCTCGACACCGGTGCGGGTGCGCTGTCCGAGGGCACTGGCAAGCTCCAGGCGGGTGCCGGCGTGCTGGCGAACGGCACCGGGCAGCTCGGCACCGGGCTCGGGTTGCTGGCCGGCGGTACGGGCAAGCTGGCCGACGGCGTCGGCCAGGCCAAGTCGGGCTCGGACCAGCTGGCGCAGGGTTCCAAGGACCTGGCGACCGGCATCGGCTCCGCGGCCGAGGGTTCGGGCAAGCTGGCGGACGGTCTCACCACCGCCACCGAACAAGCGCCCGCGATCCCCGACGGCGCCGGCCGGCTCTCGAAGGAAGGTGCGAAGGTGCTGACCAAGAACGGCGCCGACACCGCACGCGACTTCGGCCGCCGCTACGGCCTGCTCTCCGCCGCGGCCGACCGCGCCAAGACCGAGTCGATGCCGTTCGGTGCTCCCGAGGGTGCGGCCGGCGCAACGGCGTACTCGCTCAAGCTGGCCGGGGCCACCGGCGAGGGCGATCGCAGCTGGATCCGCCTTCTCGCCGGCCTGGCTGTCTTCGGTGTCGCCATCGGCGCCACCGGTCTGTTCCGCCGGCGCGTCACCTCCTGAGGTTCGCTGTCGAGCCGGGCCGGTCATTCAGACCGGCCCGGCTTTCCGGCGTTGTTTGGCCGATCTGGGAGGATCGGGGCAGGGGGTAGTTGGAAGGACGTTGGATGACTGGGCAGCGTGGTGACGAGCCGGTGCGGGACGGGCCGGGTCCGTACAGCGGATTGTTCGGTGCCACTCCGGACACGTACAGCTACCCGGCGGCGACGCCGAAGCAGGTCACCGTCGCTTCGGTGATCGCGATCGGGCTCGGCGCCCTGTGCCTGCTGCTGGCGGCCCTCACGCTCACCTCGGCCGGCGACCAGATCTCCGAAGTACTCACCGGATCCCGTGGCAACGCACCGGTCGCGGTCGCGGCCACCCTCGTCTGCGCGGTCGCCTACCTGGTCCCCGCGCTGTACCTCCGCAAGCGCCGCCCCTGGTCCCGCTACGTCCTGATCGCTGTCGCCGCCATGGGCATCGCAGGCGGCCTGATGGCCCTACCCTCCAGCCTCCTAGGCCTAGCCATCCACGCCACCCTGCTAACCCTCATGCTCCAACGCCCCACCAAACTCTGGTTCCAGCCCCGCTAGCCGCCGCACTCTCGAACCATGTGCTCGAGAGTGGACGACCGCTCACTCTGGGTAGACTGCTATCAGTCTGGCTGGGGAGACGACCTGAGTGAGCCGGCCGTTCGGACTGTTGAGGAGGCCTATGCAGACCGCGGCTGAGATCATGTCCGATTTGATCGATCGCTTCCTCTACACGAGGAGCCGTACGGACCTTGACACCCTCATCCGAGCCGCGAGCATGGTCGCCCCAGCAAACGACTTGGCGTTGCCTCCCCATCTCGATCTCGTCACACGGGCGCTGGCACAGGCAACGAGACCTGGCATCGGCGCGGAACTGGCGGGGCTCGCATCTCAACTCCGCCAAGTGTCGGGGCGCGACCAGGATCCCGACGCGCTGGCCGCCGCACTGCTGCTGGCCCAAGTCGCTGTCAGGACAGGCGATCGGGCGTCAGTGGAAGGAATGCTCAGCGCTGCCATCCTGGGATCCTGTCTCGCCACGGACTTCTGGGTGAATCATCGGCTGGGCAGTTTGCTCGAGTCCGTGGTCGTGCTGCGCGACGCGTACGAGGCTGCGGAACTCGGCAGTCCGGTATGGATCACGGCAGCAACCGAGCTGGCGATGAGCCTGAAGATGCTCGCCGAATTTCAGGCGGAGAACATCTCGCTGTACGAGGCCGAAGAGATCTTCGCACTCCTGTTGAGAACCGCTCCCGAGTACGCCGAGATCGCATCGACGTACCACAACTACGCCGATCTCCTGACCGTCAAATACTCTCGTGAGAACGACCCGAAGATTCTGGACGAGATCATCCGGAGCCACGAATCTTCCGTTGCGGCGACCGATGCCGGCCACCCGTACTTCTTCGTCCGGCGCCACGGACTGGCGGAAGCCTTGCTGAACCGCTTCGTGCAGTCGGACGAGCGGACGGACGATCTCGATCGAGCGATCAGAGCCTTGGAGGTCCAGTCGTCGACTACGGCGATGGTCGCGCCGCCGATCGCGCCGCCGACACTGTATTCGTCCTTCCTGCTGCTTCGGTACGACTACCAGGGGGCGGAGGAAGACTTCCGCAGGGCAGTTGACCACAGTCCGGACTTCACGACAGCCGCCGAACTGCTGCCGGCTACGACCGCAGCCGGCCGTCGATGCCTGGAAGGCGTGATCGAGTTGCTGATCTGGGAGAAGGCACCAGTAGAAGACCGGGTTGTCCTGGCCTTCGACAGGTTCACGGAAGCGCTGGAGCTCGATCGCTTCAAGCTGTCCGCCCGATGGGGAGTGCTGGCGGCGGCAGCCGCGATGCCTGCGAACGAAGGTTTTGCGGAGCAAGCAACTGCTCAAGCCGAGAGCGTCAACCTGACCGGCATTCATGGCCGATGGATCAATGACCCATTGACGATCATCATGCAGCGGATGTTTCGTCGCCTCGAGACGGCTGCTGCCGACCGGTCCGAGTAAGACCTCGCCGGCAGCACCAGGACAACGGAGACCTTCAATGGCCGACACCGACTCCGAGCCAGATCCCGAGCCGGGCCAGCGGGAATCGTCCGGTCGCCCCGAGGAGCGAAATCCGGAGCCGATCGCGAAAAAGGGCGAGATCGTCGTACCGGGAAAGTTCGGCCTTCGGCTCCGGGCTTCCGGCATTCAGATGAGATGGCCGAGGGGCAGCGGAGAGCAGGCCGACGCTGATCCGTCGCTCGGGAGCGCGCCGGAGGACAGGCGTGACTGATACCACCGGAGACGCGTTGCGCGGCGAACTCCAGGAGACGATGGCGGCAGAGCGCGCCAAGAAGTCCACTGTCGAGGCGAAGGGGCTGTCTGTCATTTCGACCTCAGGCGCCCTGCTCACGATCCTGCTGGGCTTTGCGGCCCTTGTCGGTCTGCGCGACGGTGAGCGACCGTCGTCGACGGTTGTTCTGGTGCTGACGGTGGGCATGGCCTTGCTGGCGCTTGCATGTCTGCTGGGCATCGCATGCAATCTCCCCGGACGTTACCTGGAGCTACAACCGGAGAGCCTCTTGAGCATGACACCTGTGAGCGTCTGGCGAGAGGACGGGGCGGATGCGCGACGGGAACTCTCCCTTGCGCATCTCGAGATCATCACGCAGTGGCGCCGACTGAACGAGATCAGAGGCTGGATGCTGCTGGTCGCGATCCTGCTGGAAGTGCTCGGCATCTTCGTTGTCGGCGGTGCTGTCGTGGCTGTCGCCGCCGGATACCAGGGACACTGATGGACGCCGAACCTCGCCACATTCTGTATCCGCCCGACTGGAAACAGGCCGGAGTGGTCGCGCACACGGACTGGGCCACCGGTTGCATACGCTGGTTTGTCTCCCATGACGAGTGGGACGCCGTTCACCTGCAGTCGCAGGATGGCGCGGTGGACCTCAGTCCACGGCAATGGTTCATGCTGGAGGCACACGCGCACGAGCTGGCGCACGTCCTGCAAATCACCACCACCGGGTTCGCGTACGACCTGTCGTGCCGCCTGTTTTCCATCGTGGAGTCAGCCGCATCGAAATGGGCGGACCTGGAACGAATCTATGAGAATCGGCACGAGTATGCCGACGTACTCAGGTCAACGCTGGAGGTTCTTGATCGGCCGGGTCCCGAAGGCATCACTCCGCGAGCGATCGTGGAGAGTCTCGCGTTTGTTCAGCAGAAGAACTTCTGTTACCACGACCTGACGTTGGACGAGATGCTTCAGTTCCTGGACACCGAGGTCGAGGACAGTGACTACCGCTCGGCTTTCGATCTTGCGGTGACGTATCTTGGCGCCAACGCACTGCGGCACTTCGTGCACGTAGCGAACCTGTCGCTCTACACCACGGAGCCGGAAACGGTATTCGTCGCGCTGCTGGAAGAGTTCGCGGCGAGAGCGTCGAACCTGAACAGCCAGTCGAATCATCGGATCGGCACCGAATTCCTCGGTCGGCACTTCCCCGGGATGATTCTCGGCACCGCCGAAAGTCAGATCAACGCCGGTCTGATCCACCCGGCCTTGGCCCGGAATGCTGCTGACCTGGCCAACCATTCTCGTCTGGTGATCGGCGACTATGCCCGGATGTACGCGGCTGACCTGAACGGGGAGACCGTGGATCTGCTGCGGACGACGATGTACTTCCCTGCTACGGACGAAGGCAGGACGCCGATCAGGCCCTCGCGGTCCGACGTCCGCTTCGAGGACGGTGATCTCAGCATGTCCGCGTTGCGGTACTACAACGCGGTGAGCGAGATCTTGGTCTGGGATCTCGAGCCACCGGAATCGGCACCGGAATCGGCGCCGTCGCCGACGCCGGGAACTCAGGCCTCCGAGTTCGGTGCCGCGCCGGAGCTCATCCTGGTGACGCTCAGTCGCGAGAACTTGACGTCTCGGACGGAGCAGAACGTGGTCTGTGAACTGTTCGGCGAGTTGGGCTCAGATCCCCGACTGGCTCGGGCTTACCGGGGCATGGTGACGTTGCAGTTCGGGGATCCGAACTGGCAGCCGGATCTGATGGATGGTGACGTCCAGGTCTGCTTGCGCTACTTCTTCGATCGGTTTCCCCATCTTCTGTACTTCCTGCTGAAGAACGAGGAAGTTGCCGACCATCCGCTCAGCTTCGTGTGGGCCGCGTATGCGTCGGACGCCCAGGTCCGATTGTCTGATGGCCAAGGCATCGGCGTCAGGATGAACGACGGAGTCCTGGCCGTAGCGCTCCGAGCGGTCGGCGCCGCCGCGGACTTCGCGGCGCAGCAAGGCGAGTCGAGAAGCACGATGCTCGTCCATTTGGAGGGCCTTCCGCTTGCGATCGCGGGGCCGATTCGCTCCGCAGTGTTCGGCAGCTAGGCCCAGCGCTGCCGAGGGCCTAGAGTTTCTGGAGCCGTGCGAGGGCTTCTTGGAGGACTTCGGGTTGTTTGCAGAAGGCCCAGCGGACGAGGGGGCGGCCTGGTTCGGGGTTGTCGTAGAAGACCTGGTGGGGGATGGCTACTACGCCGGCTTTCTGGGGGAGCATTCGGCAGAAGTCGATGCCGTCGGTGTGGCCGAGGGGGCGGATGTCGGTGGTGATGAAGTAGGTGGCGGCGGGGAGGTGGACCTCGAAGCCCAGGTCGGTCAGGCCGGTGGCCAGGAGGTCGCGGCGGGACTGGAGGTCGGCGCGCAGGGCGTCGTAGTAGTCGTTGCCCAGGGCAAGGGCGTTGGCGATGGCGGGCTGGAACGGGGCGCCGGAGGTGAAGGTGAGGAACTGCTTGGCGGTGGTCACGGCCGTCACCACGTCGGGAGATCCGGTGACCCAGCCGATCTTCCACCCGGTGACCGCGAACGTCTTCCCGGCGCTGCTGATCGACACGGTCCGGTCGGCCATTCCTTCGTACGTCGCGAGCGGCCGATGCGTCCCGTCGTACACCAGGTGTTCGTAGACCTCGTCCGTGATGACGACCAGGTCGTGTTCGACGGCGACGTCGCGGATGCCGCGCAGTTCCTCGTCGTCGAGGACGGTCCCGGTCGGGTTGTGCGGTGAGTTGATCAGCAGCACCTTCGTCCGCGGCGTGACGGCGGCGCGCAATTCGTCGAGGTCCAGCCGGTACGACGGTGCGCGCAGCGTCACGGGGACGCGCCGTCCGCCGGCGAAGGCGATCCCGGCCGCGTACGAGTCGTAGTACGGCTCGAGCGCGATCACCTCGTCGCCGGGCTCGACGAACGCGAGCAGTGCGGCCGCGATCGCCTCGGTCGCGCCGGTGGTGACCAGGACCTGCGTGTCGGGGTCGTAGGAGAGGTCGTAGAACCGCTTCTGGTGGTCGGCGATCGCCTGCCGCAGTGCGGGTACGCCGCGACCCGGCGGGTACTGGTTCGCGCCGGCCCGGATCGCCGCGATCGCGTCCTCGAGCAGCGAGTCCGGCCCGTCGCGGTCCGGGAAGCCCTGGCCGAGGTTGACCGACCCGGTCGCCACCGCCAGCGCGGACATCTCCGCGAAGATCGTCGTACCCAGACCGTTCAATCGCTCAGCAGGACGCATTCCTCAACCCTCGACGGCCGTGACCATGTGCGCAAGCCAGGCGCGCGCGGTGGCTCGGTCGGTCGCGGTGAACGACGCCTCGAGTTCCTCCTCGACCTTGCGGATCGCGGGGCCCGCCTCGGCCAGCCGGCGCTCGCCGCCGGGGGTGAGGTGCACCTGCTGGGTACGGCGGTCCTTCGGGTTCGGCCGCCGTTCGACCAGACCGGCCCGCTCCATGCCCGTGATCAGCTCGTTCGCGGACTGCCGCGTCGTTCCGACCACGCGGCCGACCTCGGCCACGGTGAGCCCGGGCGCCTCGCGGACGCACAGCAACGTGCCGTACTGCTGGACCGACAACCCGTACTCGTCGAGCGCGGTCGCGAGCGCCGACCGCATGCTCAGCCAGGCGTGCCGCACCAGGAACGTCACACAGCCGGTCTCGTCGTTGGGATCCATGCACCACATTCTGCCGAAAAGGAGATTGACAGGTTCCTGTCAATCGAGGACGATGGGAAACCTCGTCAGGGTCCTGTCAATTATAGGAGACCTCGTGTCTGCGATCGACCCCCCACGTCCAATCCATCAGCGCCGCATCCTCGCGATCCTGGTCGTCTCGGCCGTCCTCATCTGGATCGACTCGACCGTTCTCGGGATCGCGCTCGAACGCCTCGCCGACCCCGTGCAGGGTCTCGGCGCCACGCCCGGCCAGCTGCAGTGGGCCGTCGGCATCTATTCGCTGTTGTTCGCCACCGCTCTGTTCCTGGCCGGGGCCCTCGGGGACCGCTACGGCCACCGGACCGTCCTGATGCTCGGCCTGCTGATCTTCGGTATCGCGTCGGCCTGGGCCGCGTGGGCCACCGACCCGGTCGGCCTGATCCTCGCCCGCGCCACCATGGGTCTCGGCGGCGCGCTGATCATGCCGACGTCGATGGCGATCATCGGCTGGACCTTCCCGCCGGAGCGCCGGGCCGGTGCGATCGCGGTCTGGTCCTCGTCGGCCGGTGTCGGCGTCGCTGTCGGGCCGGTGCTCGGCGGGGTGCTGATCGATCACTTCTGGTGGGGCTCGGTCTTCACGATCAATCTGCCGATCGTCGTGTTCGGCCTGATCGGCGCCGCCGTCGTCCTCCCGAACCCGCGCAGCCCGCAGCGCCGCCGCCTCGACCCGCTCGGCCTCGGCCTGTCCACGCTCGGACTGCTCGGCTTGTCGTACGGGCTGATCGAAGGCGGGCATCAAGGCGGCTGGGACCGCTGGCAGGTCTGGGCCAGCATCGGCGCCGGGCTAGCACTGCTGGCGGGCTTCCTCTACTCCGAATGGCGCGAGCACGAGCCGAGCTTCGACCCGCGGCTGTTCCGCAACCGCCAGTTCGCGGCGGGCAACCTTTCGCTGGCCGCGGTCTTCCTCACCATTACCGGCCAGGCCTTCTACCTCGCGTTCTACCTCCAGGGCGCCCGCGGCATGAGCGCGCTGGACGCCGGCCTGATGTCGTTGCCCGGGGCAATGGGTGTGATCGTCGGCGCCCCGCTCGGCGCCCGGCTCGCGGCCCGCCTCGGTGTCGCGAAGGTGTCGGGTACGGCGGTCCTCACGCTCGCGGCGTGCTTCGCGTTCAACCTCACGTACGACGTCAGCACGTCGCTCGTGGTGATCGGGATCGTCGGTGGCCTCGCCGGACTCGCGATCGGCATGACCGTCGCGCCGACGACCGCGGCCGTGATGGCGACGCTGCCGATGGACCGGATCGGGGCCGGGTCCGCGGTCAGCAACGCCCTGCGCCAGGTGGGCAGCGTGCTCGGCGTCGCCGTACTCGGGACCGTCGTGTCGTCGACGTACCAGCACCGGATCGCGCCGGCGCTGACCGGCCTGCCGAACCAGGAAGCGATCGGTACGTCGGCCGAGGCGACCCGCCACGCGGCCGGCGCACTGCACCGCCCCGACCTCGTGCAGCTCGCGAACGACGCCTTCGTGCACGCCATGCACGTCGCGGCCGGCGTCGCCGCGGGCATCGTCCTCCTCGGCGCGATCGTCCTCACAGCGGCGTTCCGGACCTCCAGGCCATCACAATCGCCGGATCAGCGTGCCGCTACGCCGGAGCGCGCCGGTATCGGCTAGTTGTGATGGCCTGGGGAACCGTCAGTTCCACGGAGACGGCGGCGGTGGCGGGACGACGGCGGGGCGGTCCTCGCACCAGGTGGCGCCGGTCCAGCCGCCGTCGTTCCCGCCGAGGAGCCGTACGTCGAACTCGGGCGGACCGTTGAAGTGGAACGTGCCGCAGTTGTTGACGAACGGCGCCCCGACGTTGCGGGCGTCGACGTTCTCGAAGGTCGCCCAGCCGCCGACCCGGGCGTTCACCACGTTCGTCCCGGTGCCGTCGACCTTGATGTCGCGGACGGTCACGCCGGTGATCGCGTAGTCGTCCTTCACCGGCCAGTCGACGACGAACATCATCGCGTTGTACGTCGAGTCCAGGAACGAACTGTCGGTGATCTCGATCGTCGCGGACATCGTGGACTGCAGCGCGTACAGCCAGATCGCCCCGAGGCCGATGTTCCAGTTGAGGTCGCGCGGACCGCCGCGGACCGTGGTGTTGCGGGCGAACGTCAGCGTGCCCTCGAACGGTGTCGCATTGAACCGCGAGCCGGCGTGCAACGTGCTGCCCTCGCGGATCGGGTCGGCGACCAGGTTGTCGGTGACCGCGTTGTCGCGGCCGCCGTAGATCGCGATGTTGTTCGCGAGGACGGGCGTCTGGACGGTGTTGTGGTCGTAGACGTTGTCGTGGTTGACCAATCCGTCGGCGTTCGACTCCGACCACATCGCGAGCCCGTCGTCGCCGCTGTTGCGGACGAAGTTGTTGGTCGCCCGGACGTTCGAGACGCCGAGGTGCAGGTTGATGCCGTCGGCAATGGCATCGGTGATGACGTTGTTGCGGATCAGCAGACCGTCCATCGGGCCGTCGAGCCAGATGCCGACCTTGGTGTGGTGCAGGTACAGGTTCTCGATCGTGGAGCCGCCGCCGATCGCGCCGCCGATCCCGTTCACCTGGTCGGTGTCGATGCGTTCGCGGACATCGCTCTCGATCGCGAAGTCGGACAGGTGGACGTTGGTGCTGCCGGTGTACTTGCCATAGAAGCCGGGCGCGCTGTGCACCGACTTGTCCGGCGCGGGCTCCGCGAGCGGAAGGACCTTGCCCTTGATGATCGTCCACCAGTTGCCGGCGCCGCGGATCGTCACCCGGTCGACGACGATGTGCCGGTTCACCTGGAAGGTGCCCGCGGGGATGAACACCGACCAGCCAAGCTTTTGAGCTGCTGCGATCGCCCGCTCGATCGCAGGCGCCGCATCGCGCCGACCGGTCGGGTCGGCGCCGAACAACCGCACGTCCAACGACCTCACCGGCTGCTTCAACGGCGCCTTCACCAGCTCGAAGTCCGCGACGTCGAGCACGGTCCACGCCGCGGCAGTCGTCCGAGGTACGGCGAACCGGATCCGCGAGCCGGCCTGGTACGTCCGGTCGAGCAGCACGCGCTGCTCGTCGTAGAAGTGGTTCGGCCGGAACGGCTTCGCGACCGGATCCGGCTCCGGCTTCCACCAGCCCGGGATCGGGTCGACGTTCGGGTCGTTGGAGAACGGATACATCCCGTACAGCCAGGCGTACTGCGACGTCAGCGTCATCGTCCGCCGGTGCTTCCCGTTGACGCTCACGTCCAGCGGCGCGGTGATCCCGCCGCCGGCCGGCGCGTCCGGGATGCTGTACCGCAACGTGAAGGCGTTCGCGGGCTGCGTCAGCGTGAATTCGACGTACTGCTTGGGCTGCAGCCGTACAGCGGTACGCCCGGACGCCTCGGCCGGGAGCGTGTACGCCTCCCGCCCCGGACCGAGCTGCTCGCCGGTGAAGACGGCGTTCTCCGCCTCCTGCTCGACGAACGGTACGTCGGCGCCGCGGCCGGTCACCAGTGCGGGATCGAGCCCTGCCCTGGTGATCCGCGGCGCGGGGTCCGCGGCGGCTGGTTGGGACGTGAGCACGGCAGCGAGGAGCGCGGTCGTCACGGCGACCGCGATCAAGGGCGAACGGGACATTGGCGGATCCCCTCCCGGACGAATGTGTCTGGAGGTTATGCACCCGACGATCGGTGCGCAAGATCTCGACAGCTCAGAGAAATTTCCGAACCATGAAGACGTCGACCGGATCCTCGCCGTCGACCACGAAGCCGTGGCGTTCGTACAGCTTGCGCGCTGGGCTGCCCTGCAGGACGTTCAGCCGAACGGTCGCGCTGTCCGCATCCGCGTCTTTCAGAACACTCCGCAGAACCGCGGTCCCGAGCCCCCGGCCCTGGTGACGCGGATCCAGATAGAAGTGCTCGAGCCACCGGCCGTCCTCGGCCGGTCGCATGCTGACCGAGCCCGCCGGCTCGCCGTCGACCTCGATGATCTGGGTGTGCTCCGGGGCGAACGCATCGCGCAGACGCTGGCGGACGCGCTGCGCGTCGTACCGCCCCAGGCGTTCCAGGTCGGGGCGCATGACCACCGCGCGGAGTTCCGCGAGGTGCTCGAGGTCGGCGAGAGTCGCCGGGCGAAGGGTCCAGCTCACGGCAGCGCCGGTTGCGGGTCGGGCCGGAGGGCGCGGAGCCAGAGTTCGGTCTGGGCGATGTGGGCGGACGCGGCGGTGGCCGCGGCTGCGGGGTCGCGGGTGGTGATCGCGGCCAGGATCGCGCGGTGGCCGCGGTCGCTGGTCCGCTTGATCGCGTCGAAGTCGGCGCCGGGCTCGAAGATCCGGTAGTGGCCGCCGCGGCCGCGGATCACGTCGGTGAGCGCGGTGACGGTCGGGTTGCCGCCGGCCGCGCAGATCAGGCCGTGGAACTCGGCGTCCAGGTGCTGGATCTCGGTCGCGTCGGTGGTCGACTCGAGTTGGTCGAGGACCGCGCCCAGGCGCGCCGCGAGCTCCGGGTCCTGGCGGGCGGCCGCGGCGGCGGTGGCGTGCGCCTCGAGCACCCGGCGTACCTCCAGCAGTTCGAGCACCCCTTCGAGCGGGATCAGCTCGACCGACAACGAGAACCTGCCGATGATCGCGGCCGGGTCGAGCGCGGAGACGTACGTGCCCGAGCCGTGCCGGGACTCGATCACCCCGAGCGCGCCGAGCGAGCGCACGGCCTCCCGCAGCGAGCTCCGGGACACGCCCAAGTGGTCGCACAACTCGGGCTCCGGCGGGAACTTCGCCCCCGGCCCGAGCTCCCCGGACGCGATCATCTGCCGCAACCCGGCCAGCGCCTTGTCCGTAGCAGCCATCCCCTCACCTCCTCCCGAAGCGTAAGTCCTCAGACCACTTCTGGTCACATCTGTCCATGCTCAGCCTGCCCATCGAGATCATGGCGGCGATTCATCAGACGTTTGCTCGGAGGAAGCTCGGCAGGTCGGCCGCCCGCCAGCGCCGGGCCGCGAGCTGCTCGTACGGCGTCCCGCCGGTCACCCAGACCGTCGTCATCCCGCGCTCGTGGGGCCCGGTCAGGTTCACCTCGAGATCGTCGAACATCGCGGCCCGCACCGGGTCGATGCCGAACGACGCCAGGAACGCGTCGAGGCTCTCGTCGTACGGCTTCGGGATCAGGTCCGCGGCGAGGATGTCGAAGACGCCGTCGATGCATTCGATCAGTCCGAGCCGCCCGAGCACCTGCTCCGCGTGGTACGCCGAGCCGTTCGTGTAGACGTACCGCCGCCCGGGCAGTCCGCGGAGTACGTCCGCCAGCACCGGATCGGGACCGATCGTCGAGTAGTCGATCCGCTGCTCGAAGCCGAGGAACTCGTGCGGGTCGATCGTTCCGGTCACCATCGCGCCGCGCAGCGAGGTGCCGTACTCGGCGACGAGGTCGGACTGGATGCGACGGGCCCCGGTGAGGTCGGTGCCGTAGTGCTCGGCGATCGTCGACAGGATGCCGTGGGTGAGCTGGCCGGCCAGTGCGGAGTCCGCGGGGTACAAGGTGTTGTCGAGGTCCAGCACCCAGGTGTCGATGTCCGCCAGCACCCGACCAGGGTAAGTGACACACTGGGTGCGTCATCTACGGGAGGACTGCACGATGCCGACTGCGCTCGTCACCGGGCCGGCGACTGGGATCGGCCGGGCGTTCGCGGACAAGCTCGCGCTCGAGGGGTACGACCTCGTGCTGGTGTCGCGGGACGAGGCGCGCCTCAAAGAGGTCGCCGCCGATATCTCCCGGCTGCACGGTGTCGAGTGCGAGGTGCTGGCCGCCGACCTGACCGACGCGGCCGATCTGGCGCGGGTCGAGGAGCGGTTCCGGACCGGGCCGATCGAGCTGCTGGTGAACAACGCCGGCTTCGGGCAGAAGAAGCCGTTCTGGGAGAACCCGGTCGAGGTCGAGGAGAAGCAGCTCGACCTGCTGGTGCGCGTCGTCCTGCGGCTGACCCATGCCGCCGTGCTTCCGATGATCGAGCGCGGCTCGGGTGCGGTGATCAACGTGTCCTCGGTGGCCGGGTTCCTGCAGCGCAACATCTACAGCGCGCACAAGGCCTGGGTGACGAGCTTCTCCGCCGGGCTGGCGACCGGGCTGCACGCGCAGGGGGTCGCGGTGATGGCGTTGTGCCCGGGGTTCGTGCACACCGAGTTCCACGAGCGGATGGGGATGGACAAGACGCTCATCCCGTCGTTCATGTGGCTGGACGCGGACGACCTGGTCGCCGCGGCCTGGAAGGACCTGCTGCGCGGCAAGGCGGTCTCGATCCCGAGCCGCCGCTACAAGCTGCTCATGCTCGCCGCCCGCTTCACGCCCCGGGCGCTCATCGCGCGCGTATCGACCGTGGGGCTGGACGGCCGCCGTCCCGCGTGGTCGGCTGCGGGGGCTCGTCGAAAGTCCTGACTACAACTTCTCTGCGACCTCGGTGAGGACCGCGAGGGTTGCGGTGATCAGGGGGTGATCGGCGCGGCTGTTGCGGACCGCGGCGTACACGCGGCGGGTTGGCGCGGGGTCCGCCAGCGGGCGGATCAGGGCGAGCGTCGGCTCGGGTACGGCGAGACGCGGGACGAGCGAGACGCCGCCGCCCGCCGCGACGAGCGCCGCGACCGCACGGAAGTCGTCGGACTGGTGGACGATCCGCGGCTGGAAACCGGCCTGCTCACAGGCGAGCAGTACGACGTCGCGGATCGGGTTGCCGGGTGCGGTCATCACCCAGTCGTCGTCCGCGAGCAGCCCCAGCTCGATCGAATCGCGGTCCGCGGCCGGGTGCGTCGGTGGTAGGACGGCGACGAACGGCTCGGCGTACAACGGGATCCGGGCCAGTCGCTGGTCGTCGTGCCGCGGGGATCCGCGGTGCTCGACGGCGATCGCGAGGTCGGCGTCGCCGTCGAGCAGATGCGTAATGCCCTGGTGGCCCTCGGCGTCGCGGACGACGAGGGCGAGGCCGGGACTGGTCTCGCGGAGCCTGGTCAGCGCTGGTGCGACCAGCAGGGTGATCGCGGTCGCGAAGGCGACGACGCGGACCTCGCCGTTCGCGCCGTTCGCGTGCAGCCGCATCGCGTCCTCGGCGCGTTCGACCTCGGCGAGGATGGTGTCGGCGTGGGCCAGGAGCAGGCGGCCGGCCGAGGTGATCGCGACCCGGCGGCCGCGGCGTTCGAGCAGTTCCTGGCCGACCTCGGACTCCAGCGCGGCCAGTTGCTGCGAGACCGCCGAGGGCGTCAGATGCAGCACCTCGGCGGCCGCGGTCACAGTCCCGTGGTCAGCAAGCGCGCGCAACACCCGCAGGCGTCGTACCTCGATCACGAGGCTCAGCTTGGCACAGGTCGCCCGGGATCAGTTTCAGTTCCACGGCAGTCGGAGCCGGCGTACGGTACGCGCGCCACCGGCGTACGGCGTCGCGGATCGGGTGGCGTTTCGGGACGAAGGGACGCATCGGGGCGTGCGGCATCGCGGAGTGGGTCTGTTCGTGAATCGACTTGATCATCGAAAACGGGATGTATTGCATGCAATCGAGCGTAGAAATCAAGGTGTTGATACGTCCAATGAAAGTTCTGCGCGGAGTTGATGTGACTGGTGCATGATGTCGGTATGGAACTGCGCCAGCTCAGGTCGTTCGTGGTGGTCGCCGAGGAGATGAACGTCGGGCGTGCGGCCATCCGGCTGCACCTCACCCAGCCGTCACTCAGTCGTCAGATCGCGGCACTCGAACACGATCTGGGCGTCGAGTTGTTCGCCCGCGTGAAGCGTCGCTTCGTGCTGACGGCAGCGGGCGCCACGTTCCTCGCCGACGCGCAGGACCTGCTGCGGCGATCCGACGAGGCGGTCCGTACGGCGCAACGGACGCAGCGCGGTGAGCTGGGGACGTTGCGGCTGCGGTTCGTGCAGTCGGCAACGTTCGACGCGCTGCCGCGATTGCTCGGTGCGTTCCGGCAGTCGTATCCCGAGGTCGTGCTGGACCTGGAGTCGTGGACGACGCTCCGGCAGACGGAGGCGCTGTGCGACGGGCGGATCGACGTCGGGCTGCTTCGGCCCAGCACGCCGGGCGGTGCGAGTTCCGTCGTACAGCTCGCGCCCAAGCTGACGTCGCGGGTGGTTGCCGAGGACTCGTTGGTGGCTGTGCTGCCGGCCCGGCATCGGCTGGCGCGGCGGAAACGGCTGCGGCTGGAGGAGCTCGCAGAGGAGCCATTCGTGTTCTACTCGCGGCCGAGCGGGCCGGCGGTGCACGACACGATCGTCGGGTACTGCCGGGCCGTCGGGTTCACGCCGCGGATCGAGCAGGAGGCCGCCGACGTCCAGACGATCGTGTCGCTGGTTGCGGCCGGCCTCGGGATCTCACTGCTGATCAGCCCGACACCGCCGTCCAACCCCGACACGGTCGTCTACCGCGAGTTGTCCGACGACCTACCACCGTGGCCACTCTCCGTAGCCTGGTCCCCGGACAACCGCTCGCCCGTCCTGTCCCGCTTCCTCGAGCTGATCTAGCCGAACACGTCCGGGTCGCCGCCGGTGCGGACGCCGGTCTCCAGGTCTGCGATCGCGGCCATGTCGTCGTTGTCCAGGCGGAAGTCGAAGACCTCGAAGTTCTCCTGGATCCGGCTCGGCGTGACGGTCTTCGGGATCACCACGTTGCCGAGCTGCAGGTGCCAGCGGATCATCACCTGGGCCGCCGACTTGCCGTACTTCGCGCCGATCGTCGCGAGCGCCGGGTTCGCCAGCAGTTCGCCGGAGGCCAGCGGGCTCCACGCCTCGGTGACGATGTCGTTCTCGGCGTTGAACGCGCGCAGCTCGTCCTGCGGCAGCGCCGGGTGCAGCTCGATCTGGTTCACCGCCGGGCGGATCGTGGTCTCCTCGAAGATCCGCCGCAGCGCGGGCTCGTGGAAGTTCGAGACGCCGATCGCGCGCACCCGCTTGTCGGCGTACAGCTGCTCGAACGCCTTCCAGGTGTCGACGTACAGGTCCCGCTGCAGCGACTGCCAGTGGATCAGGTACAGATCGACGTACTCGAGGCCGAGCTTTTCCAGGCTGGTGTCGAACGCCTTCAGCGTGCTGTCGTACCCCTGCTCGGAGTTCCACAGCTTGGTGGTGATGAACAGGTCGTCACGCGGGAGGCCGGACGCCGCGATCGCCTTGCCGACGCCGGTCTCGTTGCCGTAGATCGCCGCGGTGTCGATGTGCCGGTAGCCGGTCTCGAACGCCGACGCCACGACATCGGTCACGATCGCGTCGTCGACCTGCCAGACCCCCAGGCCCAGCTGCGGGATCTCGACGCCGTTGTCCAGAGTGATGGAGGGGACTGTGCTCATCTACCTATTCCACCCGGCAAAGGGTTTCTGGCCCAGTCCTCTGACGTGTGACAACAACCTCATTAACCGGAAGTAACCAACTCGTAGGACTTGGCATCGGGCTCCAGGAACCGGAGCAGCCCGTCGCCTTCACGCTCCAGCTCCGCCTGCGTCTTCTTCAGCGTCTTACCGAACGGAGTGAGCGTGAGAGTGGCCACACCACGCTTCTTCTCGGCTGTCCACAGTCCGGCGACCAGGCCGTCGACGGTGTACGTCGCCTTGACCCGGAGGTTCTTCGTGAACACGGCCGGCTTGTGCTCGTCCGCGATGATCCGCTCCCGTTTCGCGTGCGACAGCAGCACGTTGTCGAACTCCGGCAGGAAGCGCACCGGCGCCGGCGTGTCCGCATCGGGGCGAGGCGCGTCGGGTACGTCGTACAGCGTCTTGCCGGCCTCGTCCGTGAACGTCTCGAGCTCAAGCTCGTCGAACAACGGTTTGGCCTTCTGCAAACCGGACCAGGTCTGGAAGTCCCCCGGCGTCGCGGGGCCGAACGCCTGCAGGTAGCGGGTGACCAGCTCCTTCGTCGCCGACCGCTGGTGGAGCTTCTTCCCGATCCACTCCTCGGCCGGGGTGAACCTGGAGTTCGCGGTCCAGGACCAGCGGACGTCTGTTGGGTACACCACTAATGGCACCAGCATCCGCGTGCAGAACCCGAGCGCCCGCTCGTTCACCTCCGGGAACTGCTGCTGCAATGCGTCGCGCACTTCGGTGAACGTCAACGGCTCCTTGGCCAGCAGCTTCTTCGCCGCGGCCACCACCTTCTCGGGCTCCAGCCCCGCGCCGCGTTCACCCAGCACTTTCAGCCCTGCCTCGAGCACCGGCGCCACAGTCACCCGGAACCGCAGGTAGTCCGCTGCAGTCACCAGATGCAGCGTCCCCCGAAACAGGGTGCCCCGTACGACGTCGTGCTTCCGGACCGCCTCATCCAGCTCGGACTCCGCGAACCCGTCGATCCGCGACCACAACCCGACGTACGGATGCTTGGCCTCCTGCCCCTGCATCCCGACCAGCCGACCGACCACGTCAACCGCCGGCACCGCTTCCCTACCCAGCAGCACCTGCCGCGCCAACGTCGCCCGGTTGACCGCCTTCGCACTCATCACCACCATGCAGGCATCCTGCCCGCCGGCACCGACAAATGTCAGTCCCGCCCCGGCGAGGCGACGGCGAGTGCGTTGCGGCGGCACGCGTCTGCGAGGCGTTCGTCGTACGTGACAACGAGGTCGGCGTCGATCAGCACCGCCGTAGCGAGATGCAGCGCGTCGGGGCTGCGCAGGATGAGCGGCTCGATCCGTCGGGCGACGCTGATGACCTCGGTCGTCAGTTGGCGTTCGTCGATACCGGACATCGCGCCGTCGATCAGCTCACCGGCGTCGGCAGGCGTCCGCACTCGCGCGAGGACGACCCGCGAGACCTCGACCCACGCGAGCGAGGAGGATGCGAGCACATCACCCTGCTCGTAGCGTGCGTCGAGGAAGTCCACCAGGTCGTCGGATTCCTCCTCGGCGACGACTCGCTTGATCAGCGCGCTGCTGTCGAAGTAGACCCGCATCAGAAGCGGTCGTCCCGACCGAGCAGGTCGAGGCTGGTGGTTCCCTTCGGCAGTCGAAGCCGCGGCCGCACCTTGCGATAACCGACCCGCGCGGGCTGCACGGCACCAGCGGCGCGCGCGCGGTCGCGCTCGGTGATCAGAGACTCCATGGCTTCGTGGTCGATCAGATGCAGATGCCGGCCGAGCGCGTCGCGCACGATCTCCTGCTGGGACAGCCCAGTGCGCGCAGCCTCCGCCTGAAGGGCTGTCGCCACTTCGGAAGGGAGCCGCAGGTTCATCGCCATGCCGTCACGGTACCACAGCGGTACCGCGACGGTACCGTCAGCTGTAGTCCTTCTCGTCGTACTTCGGGAGGCCGAGGAGCTGGCGGACCTGGGCGGAGGGAGCCTTGCTGCCTGCAGTCATGGCGAATTCGAGGTGGTCGGCCATCTCTGTTTTGCTGTCGCTGGCGGCGACTTGGAGCCAGTGTGGGCGTGAGGCTGCGTCTGCCTTGGCCAAGGCGCGCATCTGGGTCGAGACCTTGGCGGGCCAGACCGTTGATCTCAGCGCGGTGTACTCGGCCAGGTTCATCGCGGCGACCGCCTTGGCTCGGTTCTGCAAGGTCGACAGCGACATGTTCTCGTTCGCCGCCTTCTCGAAGCTCTCGAGCGCGACGTTGTACGGCCGGGTGATCGCCAGGTACTTCTGCCCGGCAGCGGCCAGCGTCAACGCCGGCGTCGCTCGCACGACCGGAACACTCCGCACCGGCGACGGCGGCGCGTACGCCCCGGCCGGCTCCGACGGAGTCACCGGCGGCGCACTCGACGACGCAGGCGACGGCGCCGTGACCGCCGGGCCCTCGTCCGCCCCACACCCGGCAACACACACCAAACCCAGTACTCCGACAACGGCCAGCATCTGGCGCATAAAGCTCCTCACCCAGTGCGAACCGGACAACCCTAGCGGGCTACCCCGCCAGGGCCGCGCGGGCCTCGATGAACGCCGCGATGGCGCGTTCGACGTCCTCGGTGGAGTGGGCTGCGGAGAGCTGGACGCGGATGCGGGCCTTGCCCTGCGGTACGACGGGGTACGAGAAGCCGATGACGTAGATGCCGAGGTCGAGCAGCTTGTCCGCCAGACGGCCGGCCTCGGCGGCGTCGCCGATCATCACGGGGGAGATGGGGTGGTCGCCGGGGAGTACGTCGAAACCGGCCTCGGTCATCTTGGTGCGGAAGAGTGCGGTGTTCGCGGCGAGCTTGTCGCGCAGGTCGCTCGACGTGCCGATCAGCTCCAGCGCCTTCAGCGAGGCGGCGGTCACCGACGGCGCCAGCGAGTTCGAGAACAGGTACGGGCGGGAACGCTGCCGGAGCAGCTCGACGATCTCGCGGCGGGCGGAGACGTAGCCGCCGGATGCTCCGCCGAGGGCCTTGCCGAGCGTGCCGGTGACGATGTCGACGCGGTCCTTCACGCCGAACAGCGACGGGGTGCCGGCGCCGTCGGGTCCGACGAAACCGACCGCGTGCGAGTCGTCGACCATCACCAGCGCGTCGTACCGCTCGGCCAGGTCGCAGATCTCGTCGAGCGGGGCGACGTACCCGTCCATCGAGAACACGCCGTCGGTGGCGATCAGCCGGTACCGCGCGTCGGCGGCGTCCTTCAGCTGCGCCTCGAGGTCGGCCATGTCCCGGTTCTTGTAGCGGTACCGGCGGGCCTTCGAGAGCCGGACGCCGTCGATGATGCTGGCGTGGTTCAGCTCGTCGGAGATGATCGCGTCGTCGGCGCCGAGCAGCGTCTCGAAGAGTCCGCCGTTCGCGTCGAAACAGGAGCTGTAGAGGATCGTGTCCTCGGTCCCGAGGAAGTTGCTCAGGGCCCCTTCCAGGTCCTTGTGGATCTGCTGGGTGCCGCAGATGAAGCGCACCGAGGACAGCCCGAAGCCCCATCGGTCGAGCGCTTCCTTGGCCGCCGCGACGACCTCGGGGTGGTCGGACAGGCCCAGGTAGTTGTTGGCGCAGAAGTTGAGCACGTCGTTGCCGGTGGCAACCGAGATCAGCGACTGCTGGGGTGAGGTGATCACCCGCTCGGACTTGTAGAGCCCGGCGTCCCGGATCTCGCCGATGGTGGTCGTCAGGTCGTCCCGCATCCGCCCGAACATCAGTGCTTCTCCTCCAGCGTCTCAGCCGTCCAGTCCATGATCACCTTGCCGCACTGCCCCTGGCGCGCCACGTCGAAGGCCCGCTCGAAGTCGCCGTACCCGAACCGGTGGGTGATCACCGGGGTCAGGTCCAGGCCGCGCTCCAGCATCACCGACATCGAGTACCAGGTCTCGAACATCTCCCGGCCGTAGATGCCCTTGATGGTCAGCATGTTGAGCACCACCGTGCCCCAGTCGATCGCGATCTCGTCCGACGGCAGGCCGAGCATCGCGACCTTCCCGCCGTGCGTCATGTTCGCGAGCAGTTCCCGCAGCGCGGCCGGCTGCCCGGACATCTCCATCCCGACGTCGAAGCCCTCACGCATCCCGAGGCTCTGCTGGGCCTGCGCGATGGTCTCGTCGGCGACGTTCACCGCACGGGTCACGCCGATCTTCCGGGCCAGATCGAGGCGGTACTCCGACAGGTCGGTGATCACCACGTTCCGCGCACCGGCGTGCAGTGCGACCGCCGCGGCCATCACACCGATCGGGCCGGCTCCGGTGATCAGCACGTCCTCGCCGACGAGCGGGAAGGAAAGAGCAGTGTGTACGGCGTTGCCGAAGGGGTCGAAGATCGCTGCGACGTCGAGGTCGACCGCGTCCTTGTGGACCCACGCGTTCATCGCCGGAAGTGCGACGTACTCCGCGAACGCGCCCGGCACGTGGACGCCGAGGCCGCGGGTCTTGATGCACAGGTGGCGGCGCCCGGCCCGGCAGTTGCGGCAGCGGCCGCACACCAGATGTCCCTCGCCGCTGACCAGGTCGCCGACCGCGACGTCCCGGACGCCGACACCGACCTCGACCACCTCACCGCAGAACTCGTGCCCGGTCACCATCGGCACCGGCACGTTCTTCTGCGCCCAGTGGTCCCAGCTCTGGATGTGCAGATCGGTGCCGCACAACCCGGTGCGGAGCACCTTGATCAGGACCTCGTCCGCCTCGATCTTCGGCTCTGGAACATCCTGCAACCACAGACCGGGCCGGGCCTCGGCCTTCACGAGCGCCTTCATGCCCACATCGTCGTCCGCGGCAACCACCCCCGTCCATCGACACGTCGTACACAGCCTTTGCAGCCCAACTGCATACTTGTCCGCATGCGGGGAGTAGTCAGGGGACTCGGGATCGTGTTCCTCGTGGTTGGTGCCGGGTTACTGGGATGGGTTGGTTGGCAGTATTTCGGGACCGGTCTGGTGTCGAACCGGCAGATGGACAAGGCGGAGGGTGCGCTCCGGGACGAGTGGAAGACGCCCGCGGCGGTGAAGCCGTCGACGGGTAAGCCGTTCGTACTGATCCGGATCCCGAAGTTCGGTGCGGACTGGGAGAAGCCGGTCGTGGAGGGTGTCGACGCGGATGATCTGGCCCGTGGGATCGGGCACTATCCGCACACGCAGCTGCCCGGTCAGCCCGGGAACTTCGCGATCGCCGGGCACCGGGTCACGCACGGCTCGCCGTTCCGCAAGCTTCTCGAGCTGCGCGCCGGCGACCAGGTGATCGTCGAGACCGCGGAGGCCGTCTACACCTACGAGCTGGACGGCTCACCCCGCGACCTGACCGTCAAGCCGACCGACACCTGGGTCCTCGACCCGGTCCCCGGCAAGAGCCAGACACCCACCCGCTCGATCATCACGCTGACCACTTGCCAGGACCTCTTCCACTCCCCGGACCGCTCGGTCGCCTTCGGTCACTTGGTGAAGGTCGTCGCGGCCCACAGGTGATCTAAGCTCAAGGCTCATGAGCTACGACCGGGACGGACTGCTGGAGCAGGTCAAGAGCAAGGCGATCGTGCACGGCCGGGTGACGCTGGCTTCGGGTAAGGAAGCCGACTACTACGTCGACCTGCGCCGGATCACGCTCGACGCGGCCGCAGCGCCGCTGATCGGCCCGGCGATGCTCGAGCTGACCAAGGACCTGGAGTACGACGCTGTCGGCGGGCTCACGCTCGGCGCGGACCCGGTCGCGATGTCGATGCTGCACGCGGCGGCCCAGGAGGGGCGGACGCTCGACGCGTTCGTCGTACGGAAGGCCGAGAAGACGCACGGTCTGCAGCGGCGGATCGAGGGGCCGGACGTGAAGGGCCGCCGGGTCCTCGCGGTCGAGGACACGTCGACGACCGGTGGATCGGTGCTGACCGCGGTCGAGGCGCTCCGCGAGGCGGGCGCCGAGGTGGTCGCGGTCGCGGTGATCGTGGACCGGTCGACCGGAGCGCAGGAGCGCGTGGAGGCGGAGGGCCTGGAATACCGGTCCGTGTTCGGTCTCGAGGACCTGGGGCTCAGCTGATGCAGAGCAGCACAGTCCTGTTCATCCTGCTGGCGCTGGTCATCGGCGGCGGTCTGGCCTATTTCAACATCTACCGGGCGAAGAAGCGCCGCGAGATGTTCGCCGCTCTCGCCGCCCAGTACGGCTGGTCGTACGTGCCGGCCAACAACTCCCTCGCCGGTCAATGGGCCGGTACGCCGTTCCGCACCGGCGACAACCGGCGGGTCAAGAACGTCCTGTCGGGTCCGTTCAACGGTCACCCGATGGTTGCCTTCGACTACAGCTACCAGACCCACACCACGAACGGGAAAGGCCAGCGGCGGACGACCACCCACAACTTCGGTGTCGTCGTACTGCAGCTGCCGGGCGCGCTGCCGCACCTCGAGGTGACGCACGAGGGGATCTTCGGCGGAGCGGTGGCCAACGCTCTCGGCTTCCGGGACATCCAGTTCGAGAGCGAGCAGTTCAACCGCGCGTTCCGGGTCAAGGCCGACGACGAACGCTTCGGGCACGCGGTGGTGACGCCGCGGATGATGGAGATGCTGCTCACCCGCGGCGAGATCGGCTGGCGGGTCGAGGGGAATTCGCTGGTCGGCTGGGACAAGGGCGCGCACAACCCGAACGAGGTGCTGAACCGCCTCGGGCTGCTCGAACAGGTCGTTCTGAACGTCCCGGGGTACGTCTGGCGCGACTACGCCGGCGTCGACCCCCGCGGTCAGCAGCCGCCTCCGGGCGGACCCGGCTACCCGTAGAGTCGCTCCCAGCACTGCCAACTCTCGGGAGCTCGTCATGGTTTGGGTCATCATCGTGATCGTCGCGGTGATCGTCATTCTGGCGATCATGCTGATCACGTCGTACAACCGGTTCGTCAAGCAACGGAACCTGATCCAGGAGTCGTGGCGGCAGATCGACGTCGAGCTGCACCGCCGGTACGACCTGATCCCGAACCTGGTCGAGACCGTGCGCGCGTACGCCGCGCACGAGCGGCACGTGTTCGAGGAGGTCGCCCGGCTGCGTACCCAGGCGGTGAACGTGCAGGGCTCGAACCCGGAGCAGCGGGCCGCTGCGGAGGGTCAGCTGTCCGGCGCGCTGCGTCAGATGATGATCTCGGTCGAGCAGTACCCGCAGCTGCAGTCGAACCAGAACTTCCTCGGTCTGCAGCGCGAGCTGACCGACACGGAGGACCGGATCGCGGCCGGCCGCCGGTTCTACAACGCGAACGTCGGCGACTACAACACCCGGATCGAGGCGTTCCCGTCGAACCTGATCGCGGGCGGCTTCAAGTTCGAGAAGGCCGGCTATTTCGAGGTCAAGGACGAGCAGGTCCGCGCGGTGCCGCAGGTGTCGTTCGGCACCATCGGCTCGGTCGCCGGGGAGCAGGCGCCGCCGCAGATGCAGCCGGGTGCGCCGTCGTCGGGGCAGATCCATCCGCAGATGCCGGGGGACCAGGGCAACTATCCGCCGCAGCAGCAGATCCCGGGTGGCTACCAGCAGGCGCAGCAGCCGCCGTACCAGGGTCAGCCGGGGCAGTACCCGGCTCAGGGGTACCAGGGAGAGCCACCGGTGGGCGGGCCGCCTGCGGGTTCCCCCGCGCCACAGGACGGACAGCCGCCATTCACCGGTGGCCAGTAGGCACCGGTTCCCCGTAGTCCAGGACCCCCGATCCCGGACTCTCTCCCAGTGCCAGGCCCGGTGTGACGGCGGTCAAGTCGCCACCTCCGGGCCTGCCCTCCCCCCGGTACCTGTGTCAACAGTGCCGGACTGAGATACATCCGGCGTACATCGGGCTTCCCGGCCGGTACAGCCGAGTGCCACGATAGGTCGGTTCAAGAGTGGAGAGGTCGGACGAGTGGACAACCTGAGGTACGGGATCCTCGGACCCCTGCGCCTCATGCACGTCCAGGGGCAGCTGCTCAAGGCCGCCAAACCGCGCCAGTTGCTGGCCACGCTGCTCCTGCACCCGAACCGGTTCGTCTCGACCGATCTGATCGTTGACGCGCTCTGGGAGAACACCCCGCCGCGGTCCGCGACCGCGAACATCCGGACGTACGTCCGCGCGCTCCGCGGCGTGCTGGAGGACGCCGGACTGCCCGCGCCGATCGACACCTCGGCCGCCGGCTACAGCATCGAGGTAGGCGTCGACGAGCTCGACGCCAGCCGGTTCGAGTCCCTGCTGGCCGAAGGCGGTCACCTGCGGGACGTCGGCGACGGCCGGCAGGCGATGCAGGTGCTGTCCCGGGCGTACTCGCTCTGGCGCGGCCGTCCGCTCGAGGACCTGCCGATGCCCGCGGCCTGGGAGGGCTCGATCGCCCGCCTGGAGGCGCAGCACCGCGGGCTGGTCGACAACCTGCTGGACCTGCGGCTCGAGTACGGCGACGCGAGCGGGGCCGCCGTACTGCTCAGTGCGCGTCTCACCGAGGACCCGTACGACGAGCAGCTCTGGCGGCGCCTCGTCGACGCGCTCGTTGCCGCGGGGCGAGTGGGTGAGGCGCGAGCGGCGTACGCGAAGGCAGTGCAGACGCTCGCCGACGAACTGGACATCAAGCCCGGTCCGGAACTGGAGGCCGCCGGCGCCCGCGCCGAGAACGGCCGCTCGGCGAACTGGCCCAACCCAGGCATTCCCGCCGACCGTACGGCGGACCGCCCGGGGCCGGCCGCCCAACCCGGACCGATGGCCGCGCCCGAGCTCACCGATCCGCTGCGGCCCCCGAGCCAGCTCCCGCTCGACCTGGCCGACTTCAGCGGCCGGCAGGATCTCCTGGACCAGCTCCGCGACCTGGTCTGCGGCCGCGACCCGGTTCGGCCCCCGATCGCTGTCATCTCCGGTGCTCCGGGGACGGGGAAGACCTCGCTGGCCGTTCGGCTCGGGCACGTCGTCCGGGAGTACTTCCCGGACGGGCAGATCTACCTGGACATGCACGGCGCGACGCACCCGCGCGACCCGGCCGCGGCGCTGACCGATCTGCTGCTCAGCCTGAACCTGCCCGACTACGCGATCCCGACCGACCCGGAGCGGCGGTCCGCGATGCTGCGCTCGGAGCTGGCCAGCCGCCGCGTGCTGATCATCCTCGACGACGTCGCGACCGCGGGCCAGGTGACTCCGCTGATGCCCGGCACCGGCGCTTCGGCCGTGGTTGTGACAAGTCGCAACCGGTTGATGGACCTGGCGGGTGCGGACAGTACGCCGCTCGACACGTTCGACGACCGCGAAGCGGCCCTCCTGCTGGCGTCGGTCGCCGGCGCCGGCCGGATCGACCCGTCGTCACCCGAGGCCGAGGAGATCCTGGCGGCCTGCGCGAACCTGCCGCTCGCGATCCGGATCGTCGGCAGCCGCCTCGCGCAGCGGCCCGATCTGAGTGCCCGTGAGCTGGCGCGGCGGTTGCGGGACGAGACGTCGCGGCTGGACGAGCTGAGCATCGGCGAGCTCGCCGTACGGTCCAGCGCGGATCTCAGCTACGGTGCGCTGAGCCCCGAGGAGGCCCGGCTGTACCGGCTGATCGGTCACTTCGCGGTGGGTGTCTTCTCCGCGCGGGCGCTCGAGGCAGTCGCGTCGCCGGCCGCCGTACGACGCAGTCTGGACCGGCTGATCGAGGTCAACCTGGTGCGGATCAGCTCGGTCGACCAGCGCGGTACGGCGCGCTACCGCGTCCACGACCTGCTACGGCTGCACGCGCTCGGCGTCGGCGACGACGAGCAGAAGGCGCAGGCGGTCCGCGACGTCGAGGCCGTGGTCGACGCGATCCTGAACAAGATCCGACGCGCCAACAACGGGCTGTCGTTCGAGTACTTCGGCGTACTGGAGCACACCGGCCCGGTGACGGGGCCGGACCCGTCGCCGTTCACCGAGACCGACGCGATCGCGTGGTTCGACAGCGAGCGCAGTACGTTCGTGCCGGCCATCCGCGCCGCGGCGCAGAACGGGCTGCACGAGCACGCGTGGCGGATCGCCGCGGCCTGGGGGCCGTACCTCGACCTGCGGGCCGGGTTCGACGACTGGAACGGCTCGCACCAGCAGGGACTGCTCAGCGCGATCGCCTGCGGGGACCGGCGCGGCGAGGCGATCATGCACCGGAACCTCGGCCAGCTCGCCGTCTACCAGGACGACTGGGAGACCGCGCGCCGGCACTTCGACGCGGCCGCGCAGGCGTTCGCGGAGGTTGGCGACCGGCTCGGTGAAGGTGTCGCTGCCGTCGGGCTCGGTACCTGGCTGCGGGAGCGCGGCGAGCGCGACCAGGGCCTGGAGCAGTACGAGAAGGCGATCGAGGCGTTCGTCGAGGACGGAAACGCCAACGCCGAGGCCCTGGCGCGGACCGCGGCCGCGAACATCTACCTGGCCCGCGGCGACCTGGTCACCGCCCGGCGTCTCCTCGCCCAGGCGTTCCTGATCGCCGTACGGCGGGCCGACGCCCACCGGGAAGCGAAGGTCCGGCGGCGGATCGCGGACCTTCGCGTCCACCAAGGACGGCACGACGAGGCCGTCCGGCAGCTGCGGAAGGCGCTCGCGATCTTCGACGGGATGGGCGACGACCACTGTGCGGCGTACACCCGTGCGCTGCTCGGGCAGGCGCTGATGGAGCGCGGCGAGGTGGCGGCGGCGCGCAAGATCCTGCTGGACGCGATCGACATCGGGCACCGGCTCGGCGATCGCAGCGTCGAGGGCGAGGCGGCACAGCACCTCGGCGAGCTCTACCTGTCCACAGGCAGCCTGGACAACGCCCGCCGTACCCTCGAACGCGCTGCCCGCGTGTGGCAGCAGGCCGGGAATGACGGGGCCGCGGCCGAGTGCCGCCGGATGCTCGCCGGGTTCGAAGCAGGAGCCGCGGCCGGCTGAGCCTGCGAATGTACGGCCGGTGTATTCGGCTCCGGCACCATTCTGACCATGCCACGGCACGTAGGCCGAGGACGGGGGATCGGGGAGGACCTATGGCCTGGGGGGACGTAGTCGTGGATCGCCGGAACGTCCCGCGGGTGGCAAACCCGCGGGACACCGAGGCGGCGCTCAACTGGCAGTTGGAGCGCGTCGGTTCGGCGGCCTGGCTGGACTGGCCGCTGAAGTTCCAGCGGATGGCTTTCGGTTATGCGCACGACAGCGGCTGGCACGACGCGGCCGACGCGGTTCGGTGGCTCGACCACCACGCCCTGCTCCGTGAAGGGGCGGCGCCACGGGGGGCGCTGGTCTGGTACCAGGCGGCAGACCGGATCCGGGTGGCCTGTTCACTCGGCTCCGGTCAGGTGGTCGGCCCGGTACCGACCGGACCCGTCGAGGCCGCCGAGCTGTCGCTCCTCAGCACCGACTGGGTCTGGTCCGAACCGCACTTTCCGTTCGGTCACTGACCGTTGCTGACCGGGTGCTTCGGAGCGGCGTGCTTCGGGGCGTCGCCGGCGTTGTTGTTGCGGTTGCGGCGCCGGGCCAGGACGTACTCGACGACCATCGGGATCAGCGAGATCAGCACCAGCAGGATCAGCGCGGCCTCGAGGTTCTTGTGGATGAACTCGACGTTGCCGAGCGCGTGGCCGAGCAGCGTGATGCCCGGCGCCCAGATCACCGCGCCGACCCCGGTCCAGACGAAGAACTTCTTCGGGTCCATCTTCCCGGCGCCGGCCACGATCGTGATGAACGTCCGGACGATCGGCACGAAACGCGCCATCACCAGTGCGCGCGGACCGTACCGCTCGAAGAACTCATGCGTTTGCTCGATGTACTTCGGTTTCAGGAACCGGGCGTTCGGATTGCGGAACAACGACGTACCCAGGGCCCGGCCGATGTAGTAGCCGGAGACGTTGCCGAGGAACGCGGCGACGGTCAGCAGCACACAGGCCAGCCAGAGCGGTACGTCGATGGTGCCCTGCGCGATGAACAGGCCGACGGCGAACAGCAGCGAGTCACCGGGCAGGATCGGGAACAGCACCCCGCACTCGATGAACACCACCAGGAGCGTGCCCCAGAGGGCCCAGTTCCCCATCCAGTGCAGGAGGTACTCAGGGTCCATCCAGTTGGGCATCAGCATCGCGACAAGAGGAAGCACGCGGACAGGGTAGCGTCCCAACCTGTGCATGAGCTGAGCAGCGACGTACGGGGAGCGGACATGGTGGGCCCGAGCGAGGTCGGAGTCGGCCCCTGGGAGGGCGACTGGCCGGACGATCCGCGGCTGGATCCGGAGCTGCTCGCGGCCGGAGACCGGCGCAATGTCGTGGATCGGTACCGATACTGGAAGCTCGAGGCGATCGTCGAGGACCTGGACCGGCAGCGGAACCCGTTCCACGTCGCGATCGAGAACTGGCAGCACGATCTCAACATCGGCTCGGTCGTCCGGACGGCGAACGCGTTCCTCGCCTCCGAGGTGCACATCGTCGGCAACCGGAAGTGGAACCGCCGCGGCGCGATGGTCACCGACCGCTACCAGCACGTCCGCCACCATCCGGAACTGTCCGATCTTGCGTCGTACGCCGCCGCCGACGGGCTGCCCGTGATCGGCATCGACAACCTGCCGGGCTCAGTGCCGCTGGAGACCTACGACCTGCCACGTGAGTGCATCCTGCTCTTCGGCCAGGAAGGCCCCGGACTCACCGACGACGCACATCAGATCTGCACAGCCGTCCTCTCCATCGCCCAATTCGGCTCAACCCGCTCCATCAACGCCAGCGCCGCAGCCGCAATCGCCATGCACGCCTGGATCCGCCGCCACACCTTCGATCAGCCGTCGAGCAGCTGATCCAGGATCCCGGCCGCCAGCTGAAGTACTGCGCGCTCGGTCGGATTGAGGCGCTGATCGATCGCTTCGGCCAGCCAGTCATCCGAGCTCTGCATGTGTTCCTGGAGCAGTCGCCGCCCACGATCGGTCAGCTCGATCGTGTGCCGGCGCCGGTCGTTCGGGTCCTGCTGCCGCGAGATCAGCTGCTGTTCCTCGAGGCTCGCCAGCACCCGCGTCAACGACTGCGGCTGCACCCGCTCGGCCGCCGCGATCTCGCTCGCCGTCAACGCTCCACGCCGCTGCAACTGCCCGAGCACCGCTTTCGCCGCCCTAGGCGCCATGGCCGTCAACTTTGTGCCCCCACCAACCATTCGCAGACCGCTTTCGTGGTTGGCCGGTGCTCAAAGTGCTGGCTGCGGTCGGGATCGCGGCGGCTGTGCTCGCGGCACCGGTTGCTTCGACGATCGGGTACCGGTTGATCGACACCGCGATCGGCTGCCTGATCGCGATCCTTTCTACTCTGGTTCTGAGGAGGCGACATGTGGCCTGATCACGCGATCTGGTGGCAGGTTTATCCGCTTGGGTTCACCGCGGCCGCGCCGACGGTCGCTCATCGTCTGCGGCATCTGGAGAGCTGGCTCGACTACGCGATCGACCTGGGGTGCAACGGGCTGCTGCTCGGGCCTGTGTTCGCCTCCGAGACGCACGGCTACGACACCGTCGACCACTTTCGGATCGACCCGCGCCTCGGTGACGACGCCGACTTCGACCGGCTGATCGCGCAGGCGCACGCTCGGGGCCTCCGGGTCGCCCTGGACGGTGTCTTCAACCATGTCGCGCGCTCCTTCGCCCGCCCGGACTGGTTCCGCCGCGGTGGCCTCGACACCTTCGAGGGACACGAACAACTGGTTGCCCTCGACCACAGCAACCCCGAGGTCGCGCAGTACGTCGGTGACGTCGTACGGTTCTGGATCGACCGCGGTGTCGACGCGTGGCGCCTGGACGTGGCGTACGCCGTACCGCCGGAGTTCTGGCGTGACGCGCTGCCGCGGGACCGCGACACCTGGTACTTCGGCGAGATGATCCACGGGGACTACGCCGGGTACGTCGCGAAGAGCGGGCTCGATTCCGTCACGCAGTACGAGCTCTGGAAGGCGATCTGGAGTTCGCTCAACGATCGCAACTTCTACGAGCTCTCGTACGCGCTCGGCCGGCACAACGCGCTGCTCGACACGTTCGTCCCGCAGACGTTGGTCGGCAACCACGACGTCACCCGCCTCGCGACCCGGCTCGAGGACGAGCGCCACCTCGGCCACGCGATGGCGATCCTCTTCACCGTCGCCGGCGTACCGAGCGTCTACTCGGGCGATGAGCAGGCGTTCCGCGGTCTCAAGGAGGATCGCGCCGGCGGGGACGACGCGATCCGGCCGGCGTTCCCCGCGTCGCCCGACGAGCTGGCGCCGTACGGCCGACCGACGTACCGGCTGCACCAGGAGCTCATCGGCGTACGGCGTCGCCACCCGTGGCTGACCCGGGCGCGGACGACCGTCGAGCACCTCACCAACGAGTCGCTCGCGCTGCGCAGCAGTCATGGCGAGGAGTCGGTCCTTCTGCTGCTGAACATCTCCGGCCAGGAGCAGCGCTTCCCGCTCGAGGACACTCCGCCTGTCCCCGCCCACAGCTGGGAATTGTTGACAAGTCCGTAACCTTCCGCCGCTTGCGCCCGTTGTGCTCGGTAAGACAGAAGTGAGGCTTCTCGTCGCGCTGGGCTTGGTGACGGGACACATGGGGGTTTGCTGATGAACACTCTGTGGGACGAACTGATACACGAGTTGGGCACCGTGCGCGCGTTGAGCGCGGCGGCTCTGGAAGCGCGGTCGGAGACCTCGAGGGTCGCGCTGATCACCTTGCTGGACGCCGAGACCGCGGAGATCTCGGCGATCCTCGACCGCATCCTCCGCGAGGCCGCCGCCTCCTCAGCGGCCTAACACCGCACCGACCGCCCGCCGGAGCGTTTCCGTGGGATCGTCGGGCTGGTCGAACGCGCGGTAGGCGATATGCGCGTCGGGCCGGACGAGCAGACAGCCCTCGTCCGGGATCTCGCGCACCCGCGCCCAGTCGCCGTACAGGTCGTCCAGCTCGCGACCCGGCCCGATCACGAACGGCTCGATCGGTACGCCGAGCTGCTCGGACACGGATTGCGCCGCCTTCACCCAGGCGTCGCCGCCGATGCCGGTGAGCAGGGTGAACTGGCCCTTCCCGACCACGTCCAGCGTGCTCACGGTGTCCGATCCGCGCGTCAGCCAGCAGTGCGGGATCCGGGCGCCGGGCCACGTCGTCGGGTGGTAGTACAGCTCGTGATCCCGCTCGTACGGCGGCTCCGGCGTACCGTCGCCGACCACGGCGGACGAGCGGTAACGCTGCCCGAGCTCGACACCGTGTGCGTTGAACTCGTAGTCCTTCAGTTCGATCGCCTTCCGCAGCTCCTCGCGCTGCGCGGCGCCCTCCGGGGTGTCGTCCTTACGCGACTCGATCGTCCGTCCGGCGGGCGCGTCCGGTGTCATCCCGAGCGCCCGGAAGATCTGTCCGAACTGGTTGCGGCTCTTGTTGGCGCGGTCAACGATCTGTCGCGCGATCGGTGCGCGTTCGGCGTCGTAGCTCCGCAGCAGCTCGGGCGCGGCCTGACCCTTGAGGACCAGGGCGAGTTTCCAGGCCAGGTTGTACGCGTCCTGGATCGACGTGTTCGAGCCGAGGCCGTTGCTCGGCGGATGCCGGTGGATCGCGTCACCCATGCAGAAAACGCGATCGCGGCTGATCTTCTCGGCGTACATGTGGTTGACGCTCCACACCGAGGTACTCTTCAGCTTCACGTCGATCGTGTCGTCGCCGACCAGGTTGTGCACGATCTCGGTCGCCATCGCCTCGTCGACCACCGGGGCCGGCTGGTTGATGTCGTAGCCCCAGACGATCAGCCACTCGTTCCACGGGCGGACCATGCGGACGAGGCCCGCGCCGATCCCGCCGATCTGCGCGCCGGGCTGCAGCACCCAGTACAGGACGCTCGGGCGATGCGCGACGTACCGGCTCAGGTCGGCCTCGAACACGATGTTCATCGACCCTTCAATGTCCATCGCACCGGCCATCGGAAGATCGATGTCCTGGGCAACCTTGCTCCGCCCGCCGTCCGCGCCGATCAGGTACTTGGCGCGGATCTGGTACGTCGTGCCGCTCAACCGGTCCCGTACCGTCGCGGTGACGCCGTCGTCGTCTTGCTCCAGGCTTTCGTACTCGGTGTTGAAGCGCAGCCGCGCGCCGCGGCCGGCCGCCGTACTGACCAGGATCGGCTCGAACAGCGTCTGCGGGAGATCCATGGGCAGGCACGGGCTCGCCTCGGTGTAGTCGGCCAGGCGGCGTGGATGCGTGCCCCAGGTGCGGATCCGGCCGATCTCCTCGCCGGCCAGGCTGGTGCAGAAGGCGGTCTGACCCATCAGGTCGTGGGCGGTGCCCTTGTCGACGACCTGGTCCTCGATACCTACGTCACGCATCAACTCGATCGTGCGCTGATTCGTGATGTGCGCACGGGGCGTGTTGGCGGTCCAGCCGTACCGGGTGAGGACGATGTTGTCGACGCCGTACGTGGACAGGAACAGGGAGGCGGCACCGCCGGCCGGGCCACTGCCGACGATCAGAACGTCCGTGGTGATCACTGCTGGGTCTCCTCGGTCGTGGCGAGCACCAGGTCGTAGTCGACGGTGTAGTAAGGCTGCTCCGGCGTACTGCCGTCGGGGGCCTCGGTGCCGGCCGGGTGTTCGGTGAAGTTGGCGATGAGCGACTGCTTGACGCCGAACACCGCATCGGTGTCGAGGTACTCGTCGCCTGCCGCGAAGACGTGCGTGATCAGGCGGCTGAACCCGGGCGCCGTGACCATGAAGTGGATGTGCGCCGGGCGCATCGGGCCGCGACCGCCCGCACGGAGCAGTTCGCCGACCGGGCCGTCGTCGGGGATCGGATAGGCGACCGGCTTGACCGCCCAGAACCGGTAGTTGCCCTCAGCATCGGTTGTCAGGTGGGCGCGATTCTGCGGACCGTCGAGGTCCTTCTGTACGTCGTAGAACCCGTCCTCGTCGGCCTGCCAAGTCTCGACAAGCGCCTGCGGGATCGGATCGCCCTTGGTGGTGAGGACACGCCCGCTCACCAGGCACGGCTGTCCAGGGGCGCCGTTCGAGATGTCGCCGCCGAGCTGCACCTCAGGAGATCCTTCGACGAAGAACGGCCCGAACACCGTGGACTGTGTGGCCTCGGGCGGCTTCTGGTTCCCCAGACCGACCGTCAGCATCGACAGCCCGAGTACGTCGGCCAGCAGCACGAACTCCTGTCGCGTGCCGGTCGAGATCTGACCGGTCCGGGTCAGGAAGTCGATCGCGGTGAAGTACTCGTCCTCGGTGAGATCGACCTCCCGCGCGAACGCGTGCAGGTGCCGCACGAGGGCGCTCATCACCTCTCGGTACCGGCCGCTGGGGCTGTCGCCGAAGCTGGCCACCACGGCGGCGGTCAGATCATCTCCTTGCAGGTCCATCCGGTCTCCTCGCTCATCAAGGTCGCGTACCGGACCAGGCGCGGGTCAAGATCTCCCGCACCAGGTCCTCTGTCACGGGGACGGGATTGTCCGTCGGCTTGAACGCCGCGGCGGCTTCCGCGACCTGCGCCTCGGTCAGTCCCAAGTCCCGCAAGCTCGTCGCCACGCCAGCGGCCTGATACAGGTCGAACAGCTGAGCCGCCAAGCCGCTCGGCTCCTCCGTGCCTAGCGCGGCCGCGAGGCGTGCTGTTGCTTGTGGAACGGCGGCGGCGTTCGCGCGCACCACCTGTGGAAGAACTGCGGCGTGGGTCTCGGCGTGCGGCAGGTTGTAGGTGCCGCCCAGCAGATGGCACAGCTTGTGATGCAGTCCGGTTCCAGCCGTCGCCAACGCCGAGCCCGCCAAGCAGGCGCCGTACAGGAGGTTGCTTCGAGCATCTAAATCGTCGGGTGCGAGTAGCACGTCCCGCAATCCGGTGCTCAACGCGCGCAGCCCTTCCACCGCGGTCAGCTCCGTGATCGGATCGGCCTTCGGTGTCCAGACCGCCTCCACGCAATGCGCGATCGCGTTCGCCACACTCGCCGCCGTCACCTTCAACGGCAACCCGCGGCTCAACATCGGGTCATAAACCACCACCTGAGGCAGGACCCGCAGGTCAGTCCCAGTGCTCTTACGGCCCGCCGTCGTCTCACCCCAGACCGGCGTCATCTCCGACCCGGCGTAGGTAGTCGGCACCGCAACAACCGCCCCGCCGGCCGTCAGGGCGATGGCTTTGGCGAGGCCGATCGCGGAGCCGCCACCGATGGCAATCACCGCGTCAGCGTCGGTCTCGCGTGCTGTGGTGCGCGCCTGGTCGGCGACCTCGGTGGGGACGTGCTGGGCCACACCGTCGATCCGGCCCGCGAACAGGTCGCCCAGTTGCGCCTCGACCACGTCGGCCGCGGCGCGCGCGGAGTTCGTCGCCACCACGAGCGCCCGCCGTACGCCGAGCGCCTCGACCTCGGCCGCGACCTGGGCAAGGGTGCCGGCACCGAACACCACCCGCCCAGGCAGGAACGTGTGCACGAACCCGGCACCAGGAGGCGCCGCATCGACTGGACGTGGCATCCGCAGCTCCGCTAGGATTTCGCTCAGCGAATAGTTTTTCTTTCAACGAAGAGCAGGTTAGCCGATGCCGGGTGACGCGTCTACAGGCACGTTTCTGCAAGGTCTGGAGCGCGGCCTCGCGGTCATCCGCGCGTTCTCCACCGAGGCGCCCTCGCTGACCCTCAGCGAGGTGGCGCGCGCCGTCGGCATCACCCCCGCGACGGCACGCCGGATCCTGCTCACGCTGGAGGAACTCGGCTACGTCCGCAGCGACAACCGCCGCTTCTCCCTCACCCCGCGCGTCCTCGCCCTGGGCTGGGCGTACCTGTCCTCCCTGGACCTCGGCGAACTCGCCGGCCCGTTCATGGAGGAACTCAGCGCCAAGACCCGCGAATCTTGCTCGATCGCGACCCTCGATCTCCCGGACATCGTGTACGTCGCCCGCGTACCGACCAGCCGGATCATGACCGTTGCCCTCGGAGTCGGCGCCCGGCTGCCGGCGTACCCAACGTCGATGGGCCGGGTCCTCCTCGCTGCCTTGCCCGACGAAGACCTGACGGCGTACCTCCAGACCGTGCAGGCCGAGCCGCTCACGGATCGCACGCTCACCGCCCCGGACGACCTGCGCGCGAGCATTACCCAGGCACGGGCCGACGGTTACGCCCTGGTCGACCAGGAGCTCGAACTAGGTCTCCGCTCGATCGCCGCCCCCATCCACAACTCCCGCGGCCGCGTCATCGCCGCGCTCAACGTCTCCGCCCACGCGTCCCGATCGACCGCGACGTCCCTCTGCGAGGAGTTCCTCCCACATCTCCAGCAGGCCGCCACGCAGATCACGACAGCCCTGACGCACCGCGGCAACTTCTGACGTCGGCACCGAATCCGGAAGTGGTCTGTCCGGAACCGGGCCTAGCATCGGACGCATGGATCAGTCGTTCAGCGGCGAGGTCATCGAGTGGCGCGGTCCGGCGCCGTACTACTTCGTCCCCGTACCGGACGAGGAGGGTGACGCGCTGCGGACCTTCGCCTCGGCTGCCAGCTACGGCTGGGGAATGCTGCCGATTCGCGCCCGGATCGGCAGTACCGAGTGGAAGACCTCGTTGTACCCCAAGGACGGTAGCTACCTGCTCCCGTTGAAGGACGCAGTGCGCAAGCCGCAGGGACTCGACGCAGGCGACACGGTGGATGTCCGGCTGATGCTGGACGCGCTGCCCCACAGGGAGAAGCGCCCTGCGCCTCCGAGGGCACCCGTCCCGCGTCCGACGGGCTCCCGCGAACCAATCGCTGCGGACCAGCTCACGATCGTCCCCGCGAACCAGGCGACTGCTGAGGATCTCGAGGCGGTCTTCGGGACCCGTGGCGACACTGCCCGCTGCTCGTGCCAGCGGTTCCGGATGCTTCCCAAGGAATCCTGGGCTTCGGAAGGCCCCGAAGAGCTCGCCGCGCGGCTCCGCGACCAGACCGCCTGTGGAAACCCGGAGGCCAAGAGCACGAGCGGACTGGTGGCGTATCTCGACGGCGAACCCGTCGGCTGGTGCGCCGTCGCGTCGCGCGCCGACCACCCGAGGCTGCGCCGCGACAACCGCATCCCCTGGATGGATCGCGACGAGGACAAGGCCGACACGACGGTGTGGGCCGTGACCTGCTTCGTGACCCGCGTCGGCTTCCGGCGTCGTGGGATCAGTCGCGCCCTCGCCCGCGCCGCCGCCGACTTCGCCCGTGACCGCGGCGCCCGCGCCGTGGAGGGCTACCCCGATTTCGTCGACGGCGGATCGGTCGGCACTCTCGACACGTTCGCCGACGCCGGCTTCGCCGAGGTGGCCCGGCCCGGCAGGCGCCGCGCGGTCATGCGGATCGACTTCTGAGCCTCCCGCGCCGTCAGGCCTTCAGCTCCTCGAGGATCTCCAGGTAGTGGGGGTTGTTCATGATGCCGATGATGTTGCCGAAGGGGTCGACGACGAAGGCGGTGCGGAAGCCGCTGTTGGTGCCTCGTTCGACGATTCCTTCGAGGACTGTTGCGCCGAGTTCGACCAGGCGGTCGAGTTCGGCCTCCAGGTCGTCGACGTGCCAGTGGACGATCGCGCCGGCCGGGGTGCCGACCTGTTGGTGGGCGTACCTGGAGTCGACGATCCCGAGTTCGCACTGGAAATCGCCGAACCGGAACTCGACGTACGCCGGCTCCTCGGCATTCGGAACGTTGTAGTAGGCCTCGATACCCAGCAGTTTCTCGTACCAGGCGCGCGCCGCCTTCATGTCGTCGGCGTAGAAGCTGATGGTGGCAAGTCCTCGCAGCATCTCGGTGGTCCCTTCCGTCTCGGTTGATGACCACCACGATTCCACCCAAAGTGCTCACCGAGTGAGCACTTTGTTCAGTCGGTCTAGTCGGTTTGGGTGACCTTGCGGAGGCCGCGGGGAGCGTCGGGGTCGAGGCCGAGTTTGCGGGCCAGGAGCTCGATGGCGCGTTGGGCCGGGATGACCAGCGCGAGCGGGGCGAGGGTTTCCGGGAGGTCGGGGCCGGCCAGGTTCACGTCGCAGCGGGAGGCGAACGTCGGGTCGCCGCCGATGCCGAGGATCTTGCTGCCCTTCTCGCGGACGATGCCGGCCAGCTCGGTCATCCCGGGCAGGGCGGGACCTTCGCCGGCTGCGACCAGGATGGTCACCAGGTCGGAGTCGACGACCGCGATCGGGCCGTGCTTCAGGTCGGCGTACGACAGCCCGCGGACCGGCTGCAGGCAGGTCTCCTCGAGTTTCAGCGCGACCTCGAGCGTCGTCCCGAACGTCAGACCGCGACCACTCGCCAGCACGTCGTGCGCCCCCGCCAGCAGGTCCGCCGCGGCCTCGACCGACCCGGACAGCATCTTGGTCGCGGCGTCCGGGACCCGCGCGATATCGGCGTCGAGCGTCCCCGGCCGCGGCGCGAGCGCGTCCACGGCGACCGTGATCGCGGCCAGCTGCGTCGTGTACGTCTTCGTGGCCGGCACGGCGAGCTCCTGGCCGGCCTGCGTGATCAGGGCGACGTCGGCCGTCGAGGCCAGCGGGCTGTTGCCGTCGTTCGTGATGCCGACGATCGCCGCGCCGTTCCGCTTCGCCCACTCGGCCGTGTCGACGATCTCCTGGGTCGCACCCGACTGGCTGACGGCGACAACCAGCGAGTTCGAGAGGTCGAGGTTCGCGCCGTACAACGTGGCAACCGACGGAGCGGCCAGCGACGCCTGCCGGCCGGCGTGGATCTCGGTCAGGTAGCGGCCGTAGACCCCCGCGTTGTCGGACGATCCGCGCGCCACGAAGATCACGTTCCGGCGCCCAGCGGCCAGCCGGGTGATGTCGTGCCGCAGCGGCAGAACATGCTCGAAGGTCGCGGCGAGCGCGGCCGGCTGCTCGGCGATCTCGGCCGCCATCCGGGTTTCCTGGGCGGGGACAGACACCACTACGATCACTGGTCCTATCTGGTCTTAACAGGTATGCTGCGCACGATAGCAGTGAGCGGCGCCCCGGGGCACCCCCGAGGCCCGCCCAGGTCTGGAGGATCGAGATTCCATGGTGGCGACGAAGCGGGCCCAGGTCCGATCGGTGCTGGAACGGCTGATCGACGTCGAGCTGCATCCCGGGGACCCGATCCCCTCCGAGCGCGCCCTGGTGGACAAGCTGAACGTCTCCCGGGTGACCGTCCGGCAGGCGATCAGCGACCTGGTCGAGTCCGGCGCCCTGGAACGGGTGCACGGCAAGGGGACCTTCGTCACCGGTCCGCAGGTCGACTCGCAGCTGCACCTGACCTCGTTCTCCCGGGAGATGCGGGCCCGTGGGCTCGAGCCCGGGACCGTGGTGCTGTCGGCCAGCGAGATCGAGGCCTCCGACGAGACCGCGAAGGGCCTGCGGGTCGCGAAGGGCACCAAGGTGATCCGGGTCGAGCGGCTCCGCACGGCCGACGCGTCGCCGATGGCCTACGAGGTCGGCTACTACCCGTCCGCGCTCTTCCCCGGCCTGCTCGGCCGTGAGCTCGGCACCCTCTACGACGTCTTTGCCAGTGAGTACGACGTCGTCGTCACCTCCGGTGAGCAGACCGTCCGGGCGGACAACGCCGACGGTCATGTCGCCCGGGTGCTCGGCGTGGCCCGGCGGGCACCCCTGCTGGTCCTCGAGCGCACCACCTTCGCCGGCCGCAAGGTCGTCGAGCTGTCCTGGTCGGCCTACCGTGCCGACCGCTACCGGCTGCACATGGCCCTGACCCCTCGCGGCCCGCGCACCGGGTCGGCCTGAGCCTGACGCGCGGCCGTCATCGGGCCGCAACGAACTGGACCTGTCCTGTTCATCAACTGGTCTACATCCCTGTCGAATGCTCCCCGGCCACCGGGCCGGTTCGGCAGGTGGGCCGCCGGATCCGACGAAGTGCCCGGCAGCAATACTGGAGCCGAACCCACAAGAACTGTGTTGTGAGGAGTACCGCGAGACATGCCTATTGCAACCCCTGAGGTCTACGCCGAGATGCTGGACAAGGCCAAGCAGAACCGCTTCGCCTACCCGGCCATCAACGTCAGCTCCTCGCAGACGCTGATCGCCGCGATCCGCGGTTTCGCCGAGGCGGGCTCGGACGGCATCGTCCAGGTCTCCACCGGCGGTGCCGACTACCTGTCCGGTTCCACCGTGAAGAACATGGTGACCGGCTCGGTGGCGCTGGCCGCCTACGCGCACGAGGTCGCCAAGAACTACCCGGTGAACATCGCGCTGCACACCGACCACTGCCCGAAGGACAAGCTCGACGGCTTCGTCCGGCCGCTGCTGGCGATCTCCGCCGAGCGCGTCGCCCGGGGCGAGAACCCGCTGTTCCAGTCGCACATGTGGGACGGCTCGGCGGTGCCGCTGACCGAGAACCTGGAGATCGCCAAGGAACTGCTGGCGCAGACGGCCGCGGCGAAGATCGTCCTGGAGATCGAGGTCGGCGTCGTCGGTGGCGAAGAGGACGGTGTCGCCAACGAGATCAACGAGAAGCTGTACACCACCGTCGAGGACGGCCTGGCCACGGTCGAGGCGCTCGGTACCGGTGACCACGGCCGCTACCTGACCGCGCTGACCTTCGGCAACGTGCACGGCGTCTACAAGCCGGGCGCGGTCAAGCTGCGGCCGGAGATCCTCGCGGAGATCCAGGACGCGGTCGGCGCCAAGGTCGGCAAGGAGCGCCCGTTCGACCTGGTGTTCCACGGCGGGTCCGGCTCGACGCTCGAGGAGATCCGGGCGGCGGTCGACAACGGCGTCATCAAGATGAACGTGGACACCGACACGCAGTACGCGTTCACGCGGCCGGCGGCGGGGCACATGTTCGCCAACTACGACGGCGTGCTGAAGGTCGACGGCGAGGTCGGCAACAAGAAGGCCTACGACCCGCGCGCGTGGGGCAAGGCGGCCGAGGAAGGTATGGCGAAGCGCGTCGCGGAGGCCTGCGAGGACCTTCGCTCGACGGGCACGTCGCTGAACGCCTGACATCATCTGGTCCTCCTGTAGGGGGTCTGTGAAGGGCTCACCGCCACTGGCGGTGGGTCCTTCTGTCACATCCGGGCGAAGTGGCGGATTCCGGTGCGGCGGGCGGCTCGGGTGAACGTGGTGCGGATGCGGTCGGCCACGGTCGGCGGGTCGGCGAGGTCGGCCCAGGAGATCCAGCAGTGCTCGACGGGTTGCGGTCCGTCGGGGTCGGCGACGGCCGGCTCCGGGATCGGCTCGTCGACGGAAGGCTCGAATTCCTCGCACCAGAAGGGAAAACGCGGTTCGAACTCGACGACGGTGCGCTCGTCGGGGAACCACAGACCTTCGGCCGGAGAGACGCCGGGATCGGCCGGCTCGGAGTTGGGCGGTGGTGACGGGCTGGGTGCCGGGAGACCCGCGTCGGCGAGGATGAAGCGCAAGCGGGACTCCGCGATCGAGGCCGAGCCGGTGAGCTGGTCGAGAACCGTCAGGGCGCGCTTGCTGCCGTGGTCGAGCCGGGTGACCGCGTGATTCAGCGTGCGGCGGTTGACGAGTCCGGCGTACATCGCGGCGTCGGCGAGCACGACCGCGGGCTCCGGTGGTGCGGTCGCGGCGACCTCGGCGATCGCGCGGGCAGGCGAAGCCAGGCGGAGCCTGTTCCACAGTTGGAGGCCAGGGCCTACTGGGTCGCGGATATGACGGTGGACGCCGCGGAGCCGGCCGGAGCGTCCGTCCGGTGCGGTCACGTGGACCCGGGTCAGGTCGAGGCCCCAGACCGGTAAGGCATGCAGAGCCGCCGCGGACTGGTGGCTGGCGAAGACGCTGGGTCCGCTGGTGCGCAGGACGTTGTGGATCCGGCGGAGGTAGAGGACTTCGTCGGTGACCAGCATCAGTGAACGGTGGGCGGCATAGGTGCCCCGCCGGATCCGGCGCCAGGAGCCGGAGTGGAGCAGGGAGTCGATGTCAGCGTCGGGGTAACCACAGGCACGCGCGTCGGCCCGGGTGAAGACACCGCCCCGGATCGACGCCATCACGGCGAGTTGAGGATTCATGCCCCAGAAGGTGCCGCGATCCGCCGTCGTCCGGACCCGCGATTTTCAATCTGTGGAGAACTCGTGCCGCACCCAGACGTTCGGCTCGACGTACACCGCGCGATCGGCGGCCACGTCACACTCCACCGGAACGAGGGCGCCCGAAACCTCGACGGGACCGCTGCGGTCGAACGGGAGTCCGGTCCAGGAGCGCCATTCCGCAAGGGATCCCGCGATCACCCACGAGGCCGGCGCGACGCAGACGATCCGTCCGCCGGCGCGCACGTGGGTGCGGAGCCAAGGATCGAAGGGGAGACCGTCGGGGCGGGTGCGCGAGGCGTAGTCGTCCATCGCGACCAAGGGCTCGAGGTCCTTGTGCGTCGGGCGGACAGGGGCATCGAGCGCGCTGAGGCCGAGGTTTGCGGCCGCATCGCGGAGCGCCGCGAGAAGCAGGGCAGCGACGCCGTCGCCCTGGAACTCCCGGGCGACGCTGATGTTCAGGGCGCAGGCAGTGTCGGGCCGGACACCGTGCCGGGCGTCGGTGAAGGCGCGGACGACCGACTGTTCCCAGCCTCCGGAGGGGAAGGTGCCGCCGACGAGCTGAACCGCGTGCGCGTCGCCGACGGGTTCGCCGTCCGAGGTGGCGATCAGGCAGGTCTCGGCGAATGTCTCGACCGTCTGCGCGAAGTACGCCTCGGAGACGCGGTTGTGGCGCATGAAAGCCGGCCAGTCGCCCACGTCGATATCCGCGTGAGCGAGGTCCGGGCGGTCAGCGACGGAAGTGATCTCCAGGGTGCGACCGGAGCGCAGTTCGGGCATAAAAAAGGCCCGTCATGTGTCTATGACGAGCTCTGCGCGGGTTGGTACCCAGGGTTGCCAGAGGAGGGGCATGTCGGCCTCGGACGGGGTGCGGTTGCCTTTCCGCTCGTTGCACGAGGCATGGGCGGCCACGGCGTTCAGCCACTCGGTGCGGCCGCCCCTGGACCTGGGTTGGACATGGTCCATGGTGTCGGCGTTCTCGAGACCGCAGTACGCGCACCGGAACTTGTCCCGCCGCAGGACGCCGTGCTTGCTGTACTTCATCCGGCCGGCCGCGTAACGCCAGTGCGTCACGACGTACCGGACCAGGCGGAGGACTCGAGGAACCGGAAACGGGCCGATCGTTCGCTCTCCGTGCGACTCTTCCACCACTGCGACCTCCCGCACCAGCATCCGGATGGCGTGCTGGATCGAGACGGTGTGCAGCGGTTCGTACGACGCGTTCAGGACTATGACGCTCATCCGGTGCCTCCTTCCGGCCGTAGCTGGGAACCACGGCGGTTGATGCAGGGTCTCAAGCATCCGTGGCCGCCGGGTGAACGGTCAACGGATTTCGCCAGACGGTCACGTGCCGGTACGGCTGCGTGATCGGCGAAGATGTGCTTATGGAATTGAACAATCTGCTGTCCGGTCCACCCGAGACACTACTACCGGTCGACCCGGCCGCGGCGGAACTCGCCGACGGGGCCGCTCCGGCGGACGTCGCGGCCAAGTACCCGACGTCGTCCCTGGCCTGGGCCGTGCTCGCCGAGGCGGCGCTCGCGGACGGGCGCACGATCGAGGGGTACGCGTACGCGCGCACCGGCTACCACCGGGCCCTGGACCTGCTCCGCCGAAACGGCTGGAAGGGGCACGGGCCGGTGCCGTGGGAGCACGAGCCGAACCGCGGCTTCCTGCGCGCGCTGGCGGCGCTCGGGAAGGCCGCGGCGCTGATCGACGAGAAGGACGAGGCCGAGCGCTGCGTCACGTTCCTGCGGGACTCGTCGCCGGCCGCAGCCGACGCTCTGAGCTGAAACCCGCTTGTGGGGTTGGGCACCCGGCGGAATGATCTGCCGGGTGACCAGTCCTTATGCCCAGGACGGATTCGGTATCGGGTTCGACTGGGGGCCGGTCGGCGCCGGAGTCGTTGCCGGCGACATCGTCGCGGTCGTCGACGTGCTGTCGTTCACGACGGCGGTGACGGTGGCGGCCGATCTCGGGATCGATGTCTACCCGTACCGGTGGCGAGACGAGACGGCAGTCGCGTACGCCGAGCAGTACGGCGCGAAGCTGGCAGTCGGCCGCTCCGAGGCCGGTCCCGACGACGTCAGCTTGTCGCCCGTGTCGATTCGGCGAGTGACCGGAATCACCAAGTTGGTGCTGCCGTCGCCGAACGGATCGACGATCGCGAAGCTGCTCAGTGACACCGGCGCGACGGTGATCGCGGTGTCGCTGCGCAACCGGCGAGCCGCAGCCGAGTGGGTGACGAGGCAGTTGGCCGGGCGGCCGACGGCGAAGATCGTGGCGATTGCCGCGGGCGAGCGATGGAAGGACGGGTCGCTCCGGCCGGCCGTCGAGGACCTCTGGGGAGCCGGCGGGTTCCTGAGTGCGCTCGAGAGCGACGACCTCTCCCCGGAAGCGCGAGCGGCGGTCGCGGCGTACGACGCTGTTGCGGACGAGCTGCCCAAGCTGCTGCACGAGTGCGCCGGCGGTCGCGAACTCACGCAGTACGGCTATCCGGAGGACGTGGCGATCGCGGCCGAGGTGGATCAGAGCCGCAGCGTGCCCGTGCTCCGGGACGGTATGATGTTCCGGTCAACTTGAAGCATCGAGATACTGCCCGTTGACAGTGCCGGCAGGCGGCGAGCGTCCCCGCTTCTTGCCGAACATGGACGGTTCTAGGCGGACGGACAGACCGGCGAAGCTGGACGCCCACGGTCGGGTCCCCGCCCCTCCGGGCAGCGGAAGGTCTCACCGTGCCGGCTCTCACCGGACGGATCGACGCGCCCACCAACACCTACGCAGCGGTACTGCGTACTCCTGGCGCGTGGAAGTTCTATTTAGCGGCGGCCCCGGCCCGGATCGGGATCGCCATGACCGGCCTCGGCATCGTCTGGCTGGTCCACGGATCGACCGGCTCGTACGCCGCGGCAGGTAGCGTCACCGGCGGCTTCGCGGTCGCCGAAGCGGTCGCCGGACCGCAGGTCGCCCGGCTCATCGACCGTTTCGGCCAGACCCGGATGTTGCCGATCACTCTGCTCGCCCACGCGGCCGCCGTCGCTGTCCTGATCGGTCTGACCGTGTCAGGTGCGCCGCTCGCCGCCCTGATCGCGGCAGGAGTTCTGGCCGGCGGTTCGCTGCCGCAGGTCAGTGCGCAGACCGGCGCACGGTGGTCGCATGCGCTCCGGGACACACCGCTCCTGTCGACGGCGTTCGCACTGGAGTCGCTCAGTGTCGGCGTCGCCTTCATGGTTGGTCCAGTGCTGGTCGGCATGGTGAGCTCGTCCAGCAGTCCGGCAACAGGCTCGACCCTCGCAGCCAGTCTGCTGATGGCAGGTGGTTTCCTGCTCGCATCACAGCGCGGTACGGCGCCGCCGCCGACCAAGGCCGGTCAGCACGAGAGCCCCAAACGCCTGCTGCACAAGCGGTTCGTCGGCCTCGTCGGGACCAACATCGGCGTCGGCCTGTTCTTCGGCAGCATGCAGGTGTCCGTCACGGCGTTCGCTGTCTCGCGAGGTACGCCGGGTCTCGCCGGACCGCTCTACAGCATCACCAGCCTGGTGAGCTTGTTCGCCGGACTCCTGTACGGCGCGAGGCGCTGGCGGACCGCTCCGGAGACGCAGTTCGTCATCGCGTTCGTCTGGCTGGCCGTGAGCTGTGTGCCCCTGATCCTCGCGCACACACCACTGACCGCAGCTGTTGCGTTGGCCCTTCCTGGCTTGGCCATCGCACCGTTCCAGACCCTGTCAGCTGTCTTGGCCGAGGCGACGGTCGACTCTGCCGTCCTGACTCAGGCGTTCACCTGGCTGAACTCTGGCGGCGCGGCAGGCATAGCAATGGGCTCGGCGTTCGCGGGCTGGGTCGTCGACGGGCACAGCCCGCAGTACGGCTTCGGGGTAGCGCTCGGAGCGGCGCTGACGGCAACGGCGATGGCGGTGACCGTGAAGGTCAGCGGTAGGTGATCTGACGTTCGGCTGCGGCGCGTGCCGCGTACTCGGCCGGGGTCAGTCCGATCTGCTGCTTGAACTCGTTGGAGAAGTGCGCCTGGTCGAAGTAGCCGAGGGAAGCGGACAGTTCCGCGAGCTCGGCGACTTCGCCCTGGGCGAGCAGCTCGGCGCCGTCGTGCAGCCGGTAGCGCCGCAGCACCCACTTCGGGCCCACACCGACGTACCGGCGGAAGAGCCGCTGCAGCGTGCGGATCGGTACGTCGAAACGCTCGGTTACCTCGTCGACGCGGGCCAGCGAGCGGTCGGCGGCCATCGTCGAGACGATCTCGCGGACCAGCTCGTACGACGGATCGGGCGGTGCCAGGTGATCGCGCAGGAACGCCTCGAACACCGCACGCCGCCGGGCATCGGACTCCGCCTCGAAGACCAGGTCCGCGAGCCGGTCGCCGTCCGGGAACACCGCGCTCAGCGGCAGCACCTCGTCGCGGAACGAGCCGACGTCCAGACCTGTGATCGCGCCGAAGCCGCCGGCCCAGAACTTCACCCCGAACGCGCGCCCGCGGCCGCGCAGCTCGCGCTCGAACTTGCGCGTGCAGACGCCGTTCACGAAGGCGCCACCCGGCTGCTCGAACGTCACGTTCACCGCCGGGAAGGGCAGCACCTCGGCCGTGTACGGCTCGTCGAGATCCCATTCGACGATCCAGTACCACTCCACGAACCGCCCCGCCTCCAGCCCTGCGGCGAGCCGGTTCAGCGAGCGGTGCCGAGCCTGCTCGCGGGGGTGCAGGATCCCCTTCTCGCTGTTGGTCGGTTCGGTCAACGCCGGCTGTCGCTTTCTTCCAAGACCGTGCGGGGCTGAGCAGATTGACTGTGAGTCATGACGACGAACACCGTAAACCCCATCCCCGACAGTTATCACTCGCTGACGCCGTACCTGGCGGTCGCGGACGGGCCGAAGGCGATCGAGTTCTACACGTCGGTGTTCGGCGCCGAGGTGATCAGCCGGCAGGACATGCCGGACGGGCGGGTCGGTCAGGCGGAGCTCAAGTTCGGGAACTCGATGCTGCAGCTCAGCGACGAGATGCCGCAGATCGGGCTGCGGGCGCCGAACGGCGAGTGGGTGCACTCCTCGCTGGTGCACTACGTGCCGGACGTCGACGCGACGTACGCGAAGGCGATCGAGGCCGGCGCCACGTCGGTCGAGGCGGTGCAGACCTTCATGACCGGTGACCGGTTCGGCACGGTCATCGACCCGTTCGGGCACCGCTGGGCGATCCTGACGAAGGTCGAGGACGTGTCCCGCGAGGAGGCGGACCGGCGGGTGAAGGAGTGGCTGGCCACGAACCCGGAGGGCCTGGAATAGACCGGACATGAGGAAGCGGCCCGCCGGAACCGTCCCCTGCGGCAGTTTCGGCGGGCCGCTGACTAAGAGTGTGCACGCGATCACGGAAAATGGCAACCCGTCACCTGATGAAACAGATAGTTGAAACGGTCGCTTCGAGGTTGTGGACAAGCCCGAAAGGCTGACGCCGCAGTCCGGTAGGCTTTGGTCGCAAGAGCCTGGATGCGTTGCCGGATGAATGTCCGGTGAACGTCTCCGGGCTTCACCGTTTCCAGCACAGGAGGGCTGAGATGCCCGCAATCGTGCTCGTCGGCGCCCAGTGGGGCGATGAGGGCAAAGGCAAGGCGACCGATCTGCTCGGCAACACGGGCGAGGTCATCGACTACGTGGTGAAGTTCAACGGCGGGAACAACGCCGGCCACACGGTCGTGATCGGGTCCGAGAAGTACGCGCTGCACCTGCTCCCGAGCGGCATCCTCACACCGGGTGTCACCCCGGTGATCGGCAACGGGGTCGTGGTCGACCTCAGCGTGCTGTTCGAGGAGCTCGACGCGCTGCAGGCGCGCGGAGTGGACCCGTCGCGGCTGGTGGTCAGTGCGAGCGCGCACGTGATCCCGCCGTACAACCGGACCCTCGACAAGGTCACGGAGCGGTTCCTCGGCAGCCGCCGGATCGGTACGACGGGCCGCGGTATCGGTCCGACGTACGCCGACAAGATGAACCGGATCGGGATCCGGATCCAGGACCTGTACGACGAGAAGATCCTCGAGCAGAAGGTCACCGGGGCGCTGGAGCAGAAGAACCAGCTGCTGGTGAAGGTGTACAACCGGCGCGCGGTCGAGATCCGCGAGGTTCTCGACGAGCTGCTCGGGTACGCGGACCGCCTGAAGCCGATGGTCGCCGACACCAGCCTGCTGCTGAACAAGGCGCTCGACGACGGCAAGACCGTGCTGATGGAGGCCGGTCAGGCCACGCTGCTCGACGTCGACCACGGGACGTATCCGTTCGTCACGTCCTCGAACGCGATCTCCGCGGGCGCCTGCACCGGCACCGGTATCCCGCCGACCCGGATCGACCGTGTGATCGCGGTCGTGAAGGCGTACACCACCCGCGTCGGCGAGGGGCCGTTCCCGACCGAGCTGCTGGACGCCGACGGCGAATGGCTGCGCACCCAGGGCGGCGAGTTCGGCGTCACCACCGGTCGCCCGCGCCGCTGCGGTTGGTACGACTCGGTCATCGCCCGGTACGCCGCGCGCGTCAACGGTGTGTCCGACTTCGTGCTGACCAAGGTCGACACTCTCACCGGTCGCGAGCGGATCCCGGTCTGCGTCGCTTACGACGTGGGCGGCGTCCGGCACGACGAGATGCCGATGACCCAGACCGACTTCCACCACGCGGTCCCGGTCTACGAAGAGTTCGACGGCTGGTCGGAGGACATCTCCTCCTGCCGCTCGTTCGAGGACCTGCCGAAGGAAGCGCAGACCTACGTCCGCGCGGTCGAGTCCCTCAGCGGCGCCCGGATCTCCGCCATCGGCGTGGGCCCGGAGCGCAGCCAGATCGTCCAGCTGTAATCCTGCGCAGACCCGGTCGGACCACTTGAGTCCGGCCGGGTTTGGCGATCGTCATACCGCGGTCATACCATCAGATCATGGCGGTGAAGAAGAAGACCTTGTCCTTCGACGAGGAGCTCTGGTCGGCGGTCGAGCGTCGGGCCCGTGCGGCTCACACGACTCCATCGGCCTATGTCAACGAACTGGTGGCCAAGAGCGAGCGCCTGTATCGCGGACTCGAGGCGGTGTCGGACTGGGAGTCCGAGCATGGCGCGCTGACCGCGGAGCAACTCGACTGGGCGGATCGCGCTTTGGCCGACGCGCAGGGTGAGTCGGCCGCCGACACCGGGGCGAGCGTCGAGAACAACGACCGGGGTCCGCGCGCGTGACCCAGCTGGTCTACGACGCCGGTGCGCTGATCGCGGCAGAGCGCAACGATCCACGTTTGTGGGCGATTCACCTGCGCGCCCTGATGCGTGGTGTCGAGCCGAGCGTTCCCGCCGCGGTGCTGGCCCAGGTATGGCGGGGACACAAGCAGCGGGACCTGCGGCGACTCGTCGACGGGTGTGAGGTTGTTCCGCTCACACAAGACCTCGCGACCAGGGTCGGGGAGTTGCTGGCTGTCGCGGACCGGGCTGATGTGGTCGATGCCCAGGTCGTTGCCTGTTGTTTCGAGTCAGCGGCGACATGCGTTACCTCTGACCGCGGCGACATCGCTCATCTGGCGGAAGCTGCGCGTACGGGAGCCTGGCGAGGCAACACCCGATGGAAGGTCCCGATCATCTTGCTCTGATCCGGCCGCCGTCGGATCAGTTGCCGATGATGGGGAGGTCGCGGATGAACGGTGCGTTGCGGAGGTCGCCGAGGGTTGGGCGCTCGATGTTCGGGGTCTGGATCGGGGATCGTGCCCAGTCGGCGCCGGCGCCCTGGGTTGCCTTGTAGAACATGAGGCCGCCGATCGCCAGTAGGACGACGGCGACGAGTGCGGACAGCCAGTGCGGGCGGAAGATGTTGCGGGCCGTGATGTGTGCGCCGCGGCGGAGTGAGCTGCCGCCGGGGCCCCACCAGCAGCAGAACAATGCGGTCAGGGCCGCGCTGCCGAATCCGACAGCCGACAGCGGCTGCCAATCGAGGTCGTACGCCGAAGCGGCGAGGCCAGTGACGATGCCGCCGACGACAACCGCTGTGAGCAGCGGCAAAATCAGGCACGGCAGTGTGATCAGGGCCGCGGTCGCGAGCTGCAGCGGGCTGGCTGCCGCGGCGACGACGCCGTCCGACTTCCCGGACCGGCCGCGGACCTGACGGCGCCGCATCAGCGCCGTACTCGAGCGGTCCACGGTCCGAGCCAACACCAGCAGCAGGATCGCCACTACCGCTCCGAGCCCAGGAGTCAGGGCGACCAGGCCGGTGAGCGCGAGCATGAAGCCGACGATGACCGCGGTACGCCGACCGGTCGGAGGTGACTTCGCCGGTTGAGCTGGTTGGGCCGGCTGGACAGGCACCGGCTGAGCAGGCTGCTGGTACGGCGCCGGAGGACCACCCTGGTACGGCGGCGCACTCTGGTACGGCGGTGCGCTCTGGTACGGCGTCTGCGCGTACGGGTTGTAGCCGGCCGGTGGTGCTTCCTCGACCGGCTTCTTCGCGGCAGCGTCGCGGATCTTGTCCCGGATCGGAGTGAACGCCGACAGCGGCGGAATCACCGGCGGAACCAACTGCGCCACCTCGGTCGGCGTAGGGCCAGTCGGCTCCTCCTCGACCGCGGGCTGCTCCGTCGGCATGAGCTTCGTCACGAGCTTGGTCGGCGGTACGGCGGCCACGGTCTGAGCTTCACGTGGCGGGAGCGCGTCGCGACCCTCGGCGTACCGGCTGAGGCCGGTCATGATCTCTTCCTGCGTCGGCCGATCGGCCTTGTTGGGTGAGAGCGCCGCCGCGAGCAGTGACTTCAGTCGCGGGTCCAGCCCGTCGAGGTCGGCCTGGCCCGAGTGCACCCTGGCCAGCACCGCCTCGAACGGTCCCTTGCCGAACGGCCGGCGTCCGGTCGCGGCGAACGCCGCAGTGGCCGCCCAGCCCCACCAGTCCGCGGACTGCGACACCATCTCGCCCTCGATGAGCTCAGGTGCCAGGTAGCCCGGCGTACCGATCACCAGGCCGGTCTGAGTGAGTCGCAGGTCGTCGGCGGCCTGTGCGATGCCGAAGTCGATCATCACCGGCTTGCCGTTGCACATCATCACGTTGCCGGGCTTGAGGTCGCGGTGGATCACTCCGGCCGCGTGAATCGCCTGGAGCGACTCGGCAAGGCAGCCGGCCAGTGGGAGCCACTTGCGCGGGGTCAGGGGTCCGCGCTCGTCCACCTGCTCGTCCAGCGGACGACCAGGAACGAAGCGGGTGACCAGGTAGGGACGCTCGCCCTCCAGGTCGTGGTCGAGGATGCCGGCCACACCGGGGTGGTTCACCTTCTGCAGTGTGGTCGCTTCGCGCTGCAACCGGGCCCGCGCGATCGGGTCGTGCGCGACGTGTGACCGCAGCACCTTCAGCGCGACCTCTTGCCGTTCCGGCCCTTCGGCCAGGTAAACAACACCCATACCGCCCTGTCCGAGCCGTCGGATCAGTCGGTACGGCCCGACCCGCTCTTCCACCTCCTCTTCCCGGGTGGAAGGCGGCCCCCCTGTCACTGACATGCCTTCTACGGTACGTCGACATCAGACCAATCCGTCCTGACTGCCTCGACGGTCCTCAGATCGATTCGCCGGGCCTCAGGTATCGGTAGTCGCTCTTGGTCTCCTCGGCGAGCCAGCCGTTGACGCTGCTGAGGCCCCGTTCGTTGATCTGGGCGTCGTGAATCGCGAACGCCCGCCTAGGTTCGATCGCCTTGACGAAGTCGATCGCCTCCGCTGTCTTCATCCACGATCCTTGTGCGGGCACCAGGAGCGTCTCGATCGGCTGATCGGGTACGTGCAGCGAGTCACCGGGATGGTAGATCGCCTCGTCGAGGATGTAGCCGAGGTTCGCACAATCCGGTGCGCCCCCGTAGATGAACGCATGGCGTCCGCCGACCGCGCGAACCTGGAAACCAGCGACCGTGAACTCGTCGCCGGCCGAGACTCCGATGGCATCCAGCCGCGGAATGTTCGCCTCGACGGGGGCATAGACCGGCACGCCGAGCCCGGCCAGGCGGAGGACGTCGATGTGATCGGCGTGTTCGTGAGTCACCAGCACAGCGTCCGCACCGTTCAAAGCCGTCGGCTCGCTCCACGTACCGGGATCGATGACCAGCACTCGGCCCTCATGTTCCAGCCGTACACAGGCGTGCGTGTATTTCGTGATCCGCATGGCGTCCAAACGTAGTGCGAGGTCAGCTGATCGGCAGGGTGAAGGTCAGGAGACCCGTTCCGATGGCGTTGGTGATCCACGGGCCCGCGCGCAGGTGGGCCTGATAGGTGAGGGCGGTCGCTCCGGTTGGCGGTCCGGACAGCTGCAGCACCAGCTTGCCCGGTTGGTACGCGACGGACGTCACTGTGACCGCAGCACCATCCACTCGGAAGTCAGCAGCGACACCGTCCTGCACGGTGAGTGGGTCGTTGGAGCGCAGCCGCACGGTCAGTTGCGAGCCGCTCGCCGTGACGTCACGCGGGTTAGGCGGAGCCACGCCGGCGGACGGTCCGCCGTACAGATCGCGGGCGAGTACGGCGTACGCGTGGTCGCCCATGTCGCGGTAGCCGCCGGCGTACGCGTAGTGGCATCCGTCGTGGCCGGAGAGCCCCGTGGTCGACAGTACGGTGACGCCGAGCGTGTCACCCATCTCACGCTGTGCCTCACGCAGGTTGGTCAGCGTCGAGTTGCTACAGGGCGACGTACGGACTTGGTAGACGTAGTACTTCGGTGTCGTCCCGAAGTCGGAACGCCAGTCCTGCAGGAGCGACGTGAAGCCGCTGACGTGTACGGCGGCGTTGTCGTTGTCGGACTCGCCTTGGTACCAGAGAACGCCGCGGAGGTGGCCCATGACGCCAGCGGCCGTCAGGCGCTGCCGGAGCCGGCCGTAGTTGGTGGTGATGTCGTCGGGGTTCGCGTCGTTGCGCTGGAAGAAGCTGATCGGCTGACCGCCGTGCGCACCGTTGATGAGTGCGATCGGGACCTTGTACTTGTTGACGAGCTGCCGCCCCATCCGGATCGCCCACTGCCCGACCGAGCCCGACTGCCGGGACACGTCACCGGTCGCGTACCCCCAGACGCGATCCGCGGCGGAGATCGACGGATCGGAGACCGGACTGCCGAAGCTGCGCAGGTACGGCGACTCCTCGCCACTCGCGGCGCCGTTGTACATCGAGGCTTCCGCGTTGGACTGCCCTTGCACGACGTACGCATCGCCGGACACGATGCCGTCACGCCGCGCGACGACCCGGCCGAGCGCCTTCAGCTCGAACGTGTACTCGTGCAGCCCAGCCTTGATCCGCGGCGTGAAGCGGAAGTCTCGCGACGCCGACGTGTAGACCTCCGTCTCGCCGTTCCCGGTCACCGTCAGCTGCACGCTCTTGACGCGTGGATCCGTCATCCGCCCGGCGACAGGCACCGTCGCGCGTCCAGTCGCATCGCGCGGTATCAACTGCCGGTCCTGAGGTGCCTGCGTGAGGCTGACGAGCGACGTGCGGACGTACGCCGTCAGCCGGCGCTGGGTGTACTGCGCCGCGTTGTCCGCGAAGGTCCAGTCCGGGTCGGCGGTGGGCCTCGCGCCGATGCCGAGCGACAGCAGACTGGCGCTCGACTGGGTGAAGGTGTTGATCGCGAACACCGGCTTCGCAGGCACGGTGGACGGCCGCGTCGGACCGACCTGCGAGACCTGGAACGAGCCGTAGCCGAGGGGCGTGGTCGGGCTGTCGTCGGCGTCGTACGTCGCCGCGGACCCGTTCGCCACTTGGGCGCTCGCTGTCTTCGCGTACTGGTTCGGCCACATCTCCAGGTAGCCGGACTGGCCCGTGCCCTCGGTCACGCCGGGCACGTTGGACCGTACGTCGAGATCGCCGACGCGCTGGCGCACGATCTCGCCGGGCCGGGTCGGCAGGCCGATCCGCCGGGCATCGGTGCTGAACGGCTCCATCGCGGTCCAGACCCACTGCCCGTCCAGTTCCAGGCAGTAGCCGACGCGGTCGAAGTTGGACCCGATCTCGGCGGTCCGGTCGAGGCTGTACGGCGGGGTGGTGTTCAGGTAGTTGGCCCGTTCGGGCAGGTCCAGTTGGAGGACGGGTGTGAACCCGGCGGCTGCGGCATCACACGCGGTCGCAGCACTGGCGGGGGTCGGTACGACGACAAGGGATGCGGCGAGCAGAGCCAGGACAACGGCGGCAGGACGTCTCACAGTGGACCTCCAGGGGCGGCGGGATGTCCCCACTAGATGTAGCTGCCCGGTGACCCTTGGTGCGAGCAGTAAGCGCTCAGCGGTGCCAACCGTGCGCCGAGAGGTGGCCAGAATCTTGCGAACCACGGCCTCGTGGCCACTGGCTCAGCTCGAAGCGCCCCAGTTGGGTAGAGGTATGCGGATCGAGATTCTGGTGTTCGACGGTGTCGACGAGATGGATGTGATGGGGCCGTTCGAGGTGTGGAGTCACGCCTCGCGTCGGCCCGGGTTCGATATGGCGCTGGTGGGGCTGGACGGACCGGCCGAGGTGACTGGGCTGCACGGCCTTCAGTTCAAGGCGCCTGAGGGTCTCGGGCAGCCGGATGCGCTGTTCGTTCCGGGTGGCGGCTGGATGAACCGCGCGGAGAAGGGTGCGTGGGCCGAGGCGCGACGCGGACTGATGCCGGCGCGGATCGCCGAACTGGCGCCGTCGCTGCAGTGGATCGGCTCGGTGTGCACGGGCTCGATGTTGCTCGCCGAGGCCGGCCTGGTGAAGGGGCGTGCGGCGACCACGAACCGCGGCGCGTGGGCTGAGCTGGAGGCCTTCGGCGCCGAACTGAAGACCAACCGCGTCGTCGACGACGGCACACTCGTCACCGCGGGCGGCATCACCGCGGGAATCGACCTGGCGCTGTACGTTGTCGAGCGCGAACTCGGCGCCGACGTGGCCGACGGGATCGCGGGTGCCATGGAGTACACCCGCGACCGCGACTTGTACGTCTCAGCCGGCTAGTTCGGGATAGACGGCGGTCAGGTCGAGCGCCATCGCCGCCTTCGCGCCGCGGGCGGTGTCGTCGGCGAGGACCTCGTACGCCCCGGACTCGATGCCGTCGAGAGCGTGCTTGGCGATGTCCTCCGGCCGCGACTTCGGGGCCGTCACCGCGGTCACCATCTCGGTGTCGACGTACCCCATGTGCAGGCCGGTGACGCCGATGCCGCGGTTCAGCAGTTCGAGGCGGATCGCGTTGGTCTGCAGCCAGAACGCGGCCTTCGTCGCCGAGTATGCGCCGTGCCGGGCGACCCAGGACAGGGCCGAGTGCGCGTTCAGGACGTGGCCGCCGCCGTTGCGCTCGATGATCGGGACGAACGCCTTGGTGAGCTGGAGCGGGCCGAAGAAGTTCGCGTCGAAGACCGCGCGGACGTCGTCGATGGAGGCGTCGAGATAGCTGTCCGGCGAGCTCGCGCCGGCATTGTTGATCAGCACCGTGACATCCGGCGCGGCCGCGGCCAGTGCGTCGATCGACGCCTGGTCGGTGACCTCGAGCGGCAGCGGTACGACGCGCGGGTCGGTGCTCGGGCGCGGGGTGCGGGCGGTCGCGTAGACCTTGGCCGCGCCGCGGGTGAGCAGGTCGTCGACGATCGCCTTGCCGATCCCGCGCTGCCCGCCGGTGACCAGGACAACGGCGCCTTCGAGTGTGGTCATCTGGAACTCCTGAAGTGGGAAACCGATCTGTTTCAGCCACCGTAAACCGATCGGTTTCCGAATTCAAATCCAGCCGGTACCCTTCAATGCATGAGCACTTCCGCAACTCCCCGTGAGCGGCTCCTGGACGCCGCGGGCGAACTCTTCTACCGCGACGGCGTCAACATCGGCGTGGACGCGCTCTGCAAGGCGGCGGGGGTGTCGAAGAAGTCCATGTACCAGCTGTTCCGGTCGAAGGACGAGCTGATCGCGGAGAGCCTGGCCAGCCGCGGCCCGGCGTACCAGACGATGCTGCACCCGGGCGCCGAGGACGACCGCGGGCCGCGGGAGCGGATCCTCACCGTGTTCGACCGGCAGGACGCTATGGTTGCTTCGGGCAACTACCTCGGCTGCCCGTACGTGAGTACGGCGGTGGAGCTGAAGAATCCCGAACACCCGGGATCGGTGGTGGCGCGGCACTTCAAGCAGCAGCTCACCGACTTCTTCCACCGCGAACTGGTGAAGGCCGGCGCGGAGGATCCGTCCACGCTGGCCGTCCAGCTGACGATGATCTTCGACGGTGCGGCCGCCCGTGCGGTCGTCCGCGCGCAGCCGCTCGGCGGCATCGGTGCGGTTACCGCGGCCGCTCTTCTCGACGCGGCCGGCGTCCACGCGGGTGAGCTCGCCCTCAGCTGAGCCTATTCTCGCCACTGTGGAGATTCCTGGCGAGTTTCATGACCTGCTGGCTTCGAAGGCGATCGCCCTGGTCGGGACGATCGGCAAACGAGGCGAACCGCAGGTGACGCCGCTGTGGTTCCTGTGGGACGGCGAGCGGGTGCGCATCAGCCTGGTGGACGGGCGGCAGAAGCTGCGCAACCTGCAGCGGAATCCCCTGATCTCGCTGGTGATCGTCGATCCGGCCCGGCCGACGTACTACGTCGAGCTGCGAGGCCGGATCGACGACCTGGTGCCGGATCCGGAGCTGGCGCTGGAGCAGGCGGTCGCCCGGAAGTACACCGGCGGCTGGACCGATGTCGAGCCGCCGGGTACGACGCGTTACGCGACGAGCATCGTCGTCGAGCGCATCACCAGCCAGCTAGGTCACTGACTCGCGAGACCTGCCAGCTCGGCGCCCGCGAGCAGGAAGGCGCCGACGCCGAAGTCGGCCGTCGAGTTGTAGGTGATGGGCTGACTGGACTCCGGCCGGTCGCCGACCTTCTGCACGTACCCGAGGAAGCCGTCGGGGTGTACGGCGGTGGCGACCATCCCGTTCCAGGCGCGGGCAGCGACCGGGAGATAGGTTGCACTGGGCAACAATCCGGAGCGGGTGGCGTAGCCGGTGGCGTATGCGAAGAACGCCGTACCGCTGGTTTCCGGGCCGGGGAGGTGCTGGGCGTCGGCGAGGTTCACGTTCCAGAAGCCGTCGGTGCGCTGGATCGGTCGCAGTGCGGTGACGAGCTGCTTGAGCGTGTCGGCGTACTCCTGACTCTGCTGGACTTTCAGGACTTTGACGTGGCCCGCCGCGACCCAGCCGTCGCCGCGTGACCAGACGACCGGCTTGCCGCCAGGTGAGGTGATGCCGCCCGGGCGGAACCGCTCGTCGCGATACCAGAGGCCGCTCGAGGGGATCCACAGCTGCCGCGTCCGCTTGGTGTGGTTGTAGAGCTGGTAGAGCTTCGCTGTGTACGCCGGGTCGCCGCGAAGCTTCCCGAGCCGCGCGAAGGGTGGCATCGCCATGTGGAGGGCGTCGCACCACCACCAGTCGTCGATCTTCGTGCTGTCGACCATCCGCTGGAGCGTGTCCGTCGCGGCGGCCAGCTTGTTCGCGGACGGCTCGAGCTCGTACAGGTCGAGGTACGTCTGGATGCAGTTGTGGTTGTCGGCGTGCCGGGTGGTGACGCCGCCGGGGATGCCGTACGCGTGCTTCTCGGCCCAGGTACGGGCGTAGTTCAGGTACCGCGCCTCGCCGGTCAGTCGGTAGGCGGCCATCAGACCGCTGAAGAACGTCGATCGCGCCCAGCCGTTGTCACCGGGGTCGGCGTGCGTGCCGATCCACTGGTCGGCGACGCGGCGGACGGCTGCGACGATCGCGGCCCGGGACGGCAACGTGCCGGCGGGCGGGGCGGCGTGGACGGTGACGGAGGGTAGTGCCGGGGCGGCCATGACTGCGGTTCCGACGGTCAGGAACTGGCGTCGTTTCATGGGACAGATCCTCACTTTGTTCCACTGAGCTGGGAAAGTCTCCTGTTTTGTTCCGCGGTGAATTTTCTTCCTGCTGAGATGTTGACGCCCTTACGGTCCGTCGTCAAACTTTCGAAAAGACCCTGCGCTAGTGGGGGAAGCGCAAGTGTCCACCGCCCCGAAGAACAGGACACCGCCCATGAGAAAGAAACCCCTGGTCCTGGCCGCCGCCTGTGCCGCGCTGGTGGCCGGGAGCCTCAGTGCCCCGGCAGTTGCCTCGCCGCAAGCAGTCGACGCGCCGGCCACGTTCACGCATCCGGGTGTCGGGTCGAGTCAGGCCCAGCTCGACTTCGTCCGGGCCAAGGTGCAGGCCGGCGCGCAACCGTGGACCAACGCCTTCAACCAGGCGAAGAACAGCGCGTACGCGTCCCTGTCCCGTACGCCGAAACCCCGCGCGGTCGTGGAGTGCGGTCCGTACTCGAACCCGAACTACGGCTGCACCGACGAACGTGAGGACGCCATCGCGGCGTACACCGACGCACTGCTCTGGTACCTCACCCGCGACGACCGCTACGCCCAGAAGTCCATCCAGCTGATGGATGCGTGGTCGGCGACGATCCGCGACCACACCAACAGCAACGCGCCGCTGCAGACCGCCTGGTCCGCGTCCTCGTGGCCGAAGGCCGCGGAGATCATCAAGCACGCGTACGGGAACTGGCCGAACTCCGGCCGCTTCGCCACCATGCTCCGCAACGTCTACGTCCCCGAGATGATCAACGGCTCGAACTCCAACGGGAACTGGGAGTTGAGCATGATCGAGGCGCTGCAGGGCATCGGGGTGTTCCTCGAGGACAAGGCGATCTATGACAAGGCCATCGCGCTCTACCGGCTGCGCGTACCGGCGTACGTGTATCTGGAGTCCGACGGCGCGCTGCCGAAGACCGTGCCGAGCCAGAACCTCAACACCCGCGACAAGATCGTCAGCTACTGGCAGGGCCAGGGGACGTTCGTGACAGGCTTGACTCAGGAGACCTGCCGCGACTTCACCCACACCGGCTACGGCATCTCGTCGATCTCCCACGTGCTGGAGACGGCGCGGATCCAGGGCATCGACATGTACCCCGAGTTCGGTGAGCGGCTGCGTCAGGCGCTCGGCTTCCAGTCCAAGTGGGAGCGCAACCTGGAGCCGGTGCCGTCGTGGCTCTGCAAGGGCACGCTCAAGCGCGGGCTCGGGCCGATCACCGAGGTCGGGTACAACGCGCTGCACACCCGTCTCGGGATCGCGATGACGAACACGCAGGCGCTGACCGAGTCCCGCCGGCCGGCGGGCTCCAACAACCTGTTCGTCGCGTGGGAGACGCTGACCCACGCGGAGAACCCGTCCTAGAAGAACTTCCGGGAGGGCCAGAACTCTGCCCTCTGGCTCTCCCGGATCAGCAGTGCGCCTCGCCGCGCTTCCAGTAGCCCTGGAAGGAGATGGCGCTCTTCGGCATCCCGACGGCGTTCACGAGGTGGCGACGTACCTCTTTGATCATCGACGACTCGCCCGCGACCCACGCGTAGTCAGGGTCAAACGGCAGTGCTCCTGACTTCACCGCGTCCACCAGTGACCCGTCGGTCACCCACGTGACATCGGCAGCGCCAGCCAGCGGCCGTACGTCGGCAGCATCGGGTACGGCGACGAACACCGTGGCCTGTACTGCGGCCGGGAGCTCCTCCAGGATTCCGGCCAGTGCCGGCAACGCGGTCTCGTCCGCAACGAGGATCCGGCGCACACTGGTCGCCGGCGGGACGTAGTCGACGCCAGAGTGCAGCAGGCCCTTCGTGCTGGTCGTGTCGACCGCGAACGGCAGCAGCAGGCCCACCTGGTCGCCCAGCTCGGCTTCACTGACCCAGGCCGACGCAGGTCCGTTGACGCCGTGCAGGACGAACTCGACGTCCAGTTCGGCCACCTCCGGCCGGAGCGCTCGTACCGTGTAGGTCCGCATGATGAAGCGCTCTTCGACCGGCTGGGCGCACCACTCGGTGTACCACTCGGGACCGGAGGGCAGTTTGATCGCACTGCCGTTGGGCGGAGCCAGCAGGACCTTGATGCGCTGGTCCGGGCCGGCGGTGACCGCCTCCGCGATCCGCGGTGCGACGAACGTCACGCGGCGCAGGTGCGGGCTCAGGTCGTCAACGGCCGCCACAGTGGCCAGGAGCGAGTCGAACACGATCGGTCGCTCGAGCACAGTCGTCATGCTGTGGTTTCTCCATAAACTTCGCAGGGGGGACTCAGATGCGGACCCGAGGGCGGCCGGGTTATTCTGAGGCATCTAGAGGTTAGCCTTACCTAAGAGGATCCCGAAAGTCCAATGCCCCCGCCTAGTGCCGTGGTCGATGCCGGCCCGGAGACCGCCGCTCCGTCACGTCCGCGCCGCCGGACCCGGCGGACCACGCTCGTCCTCGGGCTGGTCGGTTGCGTCGTCCTGCTGGTCCTGGTGTCGCTGCTCAGCATCGCGGTCGGGTCCAAGCAGATCCCGTTGTCCACGGTGATCGATGCCCTCCGCCACTACAACGAGTCCGACACCGATCACGTGATCATCAGGTCACTGCGCGTGCCGCGGACGCTGATCGGTCTGATGGTCGGCGCCGCGCTCGGGCTGTCCGGGGCGCTGATGCAGGGCGTGACCCGGAACCCGCTGGCCGATCCGGGCATCCTCGGCGTGAACGGCGGCGCCGCGTTGTTCGTTGTCGGGGGCATCTACTGGTTCGGGCTGTCGTCGTTGACGGCGTACGTCTGGCTGGCCTTTCTCGGTGCGGCCGCGGCATCGGTCGCGGTCTACCTGCTCGGTTCGCTGGGGCGCGAGGGTGCGACACCGGTGAAGCTCGCGCTCGCCGGTGCGGCGCTGACCGCGATGCTCGGGTCGCTGACGACGGCCCTGCTGATCGGTGACGTCGACACCTTCGACCAGTTCCGGTTCTGGTCGGTCGGATCGTTCGCCGGCCGCGGCCCGGACATCGCGGAGCAGGTGGCGCCGTTCGTCCTGGTCGGGATTGTCCTGGCCTTGTTCTGCGGGCGAGTGCTGAACGCGTTGTCGCTGGGGGACGACGTGGCCAAGTCACTCGGTCAGCGAGTGGGACTCGCCCGCGCGTTCGTCGCGGTGGTCGTCGTACTGCTCTGCGGCGCGGCGACCGCGGCGGCCGGGCCGATCGGGTTCATCGGGCTGACCATCCCGCACGTGGCGCGGCTCGTCACCGGGCCGGACTACCGGTGGATCCTGCCGTACTCGATGCTGCTCGCGCCGATCCTGCTGCTCGGGTCCGACGTGATCGGCCGCGTCGTCGCGCTGCCCGGTGAACTGCAGGTCGGCATCGTGACCGCGGTCCTCGGCGCTCCGTTCTTCATCGTCCTGGTACGCCGCCGGAAGCTGGCCGACCTATGACGGCCGCTGACGCGGTTCAGGTCATCTCGCGTGCCCGCGCTGCCCGGCAGGCCCGCACGGTCGTCGTCATCGCGGTCCTCGCTGTGGTGGTGTTCGCGACCTTCTGCGTCTCGCTGTCGCTGGGTGACTTCAAGATCCCGGTGATCGACGTGGTCAAGACCCTGTTCGGCGGCGGCGACCGGGCGACCGAGTTCATCGTCAACCGGCTGCGGTTGCCCAGGGCACTGACCGGGCTGCTGGTCGGTACGGCGCTCGGCCTGTCGGGCGCGATCTTCCAGAGCATCGCCCGCAACCCGCTGGCCAGCCCGGACATCATCGGCGTGACGTACGGCGCCAGCGCGTTCGCAGTGTTCGCGATCGTCACCCTCGGCCTCACCGGGGTCGCGGTGTCGGCGTTCGCGATCGTCGGCGCGGTGCTGACCGCCTTCATCATGTACGTGCTCGCCTGGCGGCACGGGGTGTCGAGTTACCGGCTGATCCTGATCGGGATCGGCATCGGCGCGATCGCCACCAGCATCACGTCGTACCTGCTGACCAAGGCCCGGGTGGAGATCGCGCAGCAGGCGCTGATCTGGCTGACCGGCAGCCTGAACGGGCGGGACTGGTCGAACGTACGGTCGCTGGCGATCACGTTCGCCGTTCTGCTGCCGGTGATGGTGTTCCTGATCCGGCAGCTGCGGATCCTGCAGCTCGGCGACGAGACGGCGTACGGGCTGGGGCTGCGGGTCGAGGTGGCGCGGCTCGGGCTGATCGTGGTCGCCGTACTGCTGGCCGCGGTGGCGACGGCGGCGGCCGGGCCGATCGGGTTCGTGGCGTTCGTCGCGCCGCCGATCGCGCGCCGGCTGACCCGGTCGCCGGGGCCGGCGATGATCACGTCCGGTCTGCTCGGGGCGCTCGTGGTCGGGCTGTCGGACCTGGTCGCGCAGCACGCGCTCGGCGAGACGCAGTTGCCGGTCGGAGTGGTGACCGGCGTGATCGGAGCGCCGTACCTGATGTTCCTGCTGGCGCGGGCCAACCGTGTCGGGAGTGGTGGCTGAAAAGATGGAGAACCCTGTGGAACACAGCTTGGCAGCCGACGGACTCGCGGTCGGGTACGACCAGCGGGAGATCATCCACGACCTCTCGGTGCGGATCCCGACCGGGAAGATCACGGTCATCGTCGGCGCCAACGCCTGCGGCAAGTCGACGCTGCTGAAGACGCTGGCGCGGTTGCTGAAGCCGTCGCGCGGGACGGTGCTGCTGGACGGGAAGAGCATCCAGCAGATCCCGACGCGGGAGGTGGCGACCAAGCTCGGTCTCCTGCCGCAGTCGCCGACCGCACCGGAAGGGATCACGGTCGCGGACCTGGTCGGGCGCGGGCGGTACCCGCGGACGCGGTGGATCCGGCAGTGGTCGCGGTCCGACGACGAGGCGGTGGCCGAGGCGATGACCTCGACCGACGTACTGTCGATCGCGGACCGGCCGATCGACGAACTGTCCGGCGGTCAGCGGCAGCGGGTGTGGATCGCGATGGCGCTGGCGCAGGAGACCGACATCCTGCTGCTGGACGAGCCGACGACGTTCCTCGACCTGACCCACCAGTTCGAGGTGCTCGATCTGCTGGTCGACCTGAACAAGTCGGAGGACCGGACGATCGTGCTGGTCCTGCACGACCTGAACCAGGCCTGCCGGTTCGGTGACCACCTGATCGCGATGAAGGACGGCGCCATCGTTGCCGAGGGCAACCCTTCCCAGGTGATCACCGAGGAGGTCGTCCAGGACGTCTTCGGACTGGCCGTCAAGGTCGTCCCCGACCCAGTCGCCGGCACCCCGATGGTCGTCCCGATCGGCCGCCATACAACCGTCCAGGACACCCCCGCGACGGCCAGCCCCGCAGCCGCAGCTCTAGCCGCCAGCGCAGCAGCCAACGGAGTCTGCCGCCCCACCGACCGCTAGACCCGCCGCTTACGTCCGAAGAACCGTGGGCCATGGAGCACAGATCTTCGGACGCAAGGCCTCTGCCGGTGCGGTCTGTCGATTGGGGTGGTTATCGTGGCGGGCATGTTGTCGGCGCTCGGGTATCACCGGTCTGTTCTGGCGGTTGTTCGCCAGGTGGACGAGCGTGCCTGGGCGGCGTTGCACGGCGGGCCGGAGGGCTCGCTCGACGAGGTCCTGCTGCGGAACGCGTACCGGTTGGAGGCCGACGTACATCGCGATGTCTTCCGGGCGGGGGAGCGGGCGGCTCGTGCTCTGGAGCTGGACGAGGGCGTCGACTTCTACCAGGTGAGTGGCGAGCCGAATGCGGCGTACCTCCACCAGGCCGGCAAGGCGGTGATCCTCTTCCAAGGGGCGTTGCTCGATCGGCTGGACGAAGACGAGCTGACGGCGGTCATCGGGCACGAGTTGGCGCACCGGCTGTTGTGGCAGGCCGAGGACGGTGGGTTTCTGGCGGTCGATCGGCTGCTCGACGCCGCGGCCGGTGACGCTCGGACGCCGTCGCAGTACCTCGAGACACATCGGCGCTGGTCGCTCGCGACGGAGCTGTTCGCGGACCGGGGAGCGCTGACGGCGTGCGGTGATCTGAGTACGGCGATCCGCGCGTTGCTGAAGCTGGAGACAGGCCTGAGTACGGCGGACCCCGCGGCGTACCTGAGGCAGGCGGAGTCCCTGGACCTTCGCTCCGGCAGCCGTGGGACATCGCACCCGGAGGCTGTCGGACGGGCGTGGGCGTTGAAGAACTGGCTCGACGGCGAGGACGTCGAGGTCTTGGTGACCGGTCCGCTCGACGTGGACGCGCCGGACCTGCTCGACGCGGTGTTGCTGCGTGAGTTGTCCCGCGACTTCGCGGCGGCGATCGCGCACACGGAGGGGCTCCGGACCGATGCGATCGCCACCGCGGCCGCGGGCTTTGCGGATCCGCCTGGACCTCTCGGTGTGCCCGGTGGAGCGGTGCGCTTCGACGAGCCGTTGGCGGTGCGTCCGGTGGACGGAGCGCCACTGCCGCGCCCACGCCCGTTGACCGCGGCCACGAAACGCTATCTGTGTTACCTGCTGCTCGATCTCGCCACGGCCGACCCCGAGGCCGGTGACGCCGGACTGATCGCGGCATTGGCTGTCGCGCGCCGGTCCGGGCTTCCTGGGTACGTCGACGTCGCGGACGACGAGCTCGGGTGGAGCGACAAAGAACGCGCACGCTTCGTGCAGGCCGCCGCGGAGGTGGTCGGATGAGCGCGGAGGACCTCGTTGCGCTGGCCGTCTCGCAGGGCGGTTTGGGCAACGACGCGTTGCTGGCGGCGGTGCTGCCGCTGTTCCACGAGACGGCCGCGGTGCACGAACGTGGGCTGGTCGCGCCGTTGCGCGGTCTGGATCGGATCGTGGTCGACGAACAGAATCGGCTGGGATTCGCACCCGAGGACGCGGGCCGGCCGACTCTCGCCACGCAAGAGATCGACGCCCGGCAGGGCAAACGACCTTCTGCTGTTGAGGTTGTGGCGCATCGGCAGGCCGACCTCGACCTGGGCGAGAGCGGCGGCCAGGAGACGATCGTCGTACCTGAGCCGGTTCCGGACGCGATCGCGGCGCCGACGCTGGTCGCCGGATGGCAGAGCTGGGAGCACGTGGTCGGGCACCACGATCAGCTCACCGACATCTTCAGCCTGGGGCAGCTGCTGCTCGCGCTCGGCTGCGGTCTCGACCTGTCCAGGACGGCCGACGTCGCGACCCTGATCGATGCCCGCGGCAACTTGTACCGGCTGGATCCGGACCTGCATCCGGTGATCGTCTCGGTCGCCGCGCAGATGGTCGAGCCGGACCGGCACCGGCGCGCGCAGGACCTGCACTCGCTGATCGAACAGCTCGAGAACTACCGCGACCAGCCGCTCGACTTCGACGTCGAGGCGATCGTCCGTGGCGTCGCCGACCGGCGTACGGCGGTGCTCGGCGCGCTCCGCGACCGGCTCTTCGACCTCTCCCGGCGGAACCGGCTGATCAACTTCCGCCCGACCGCCCAGACGCTGAACCTCACCGAGGTCTCGGTGCCGCTGATGCTCGACGTCCGGACGATTCGTTCCGAGCAGCTGTTCACGTGGCGCGACGACATCGCCGAACATCTGCTCAAGAAGGCCCAGCCGCTGGGCAAGTGGATCCGGTACGACGAGGCGCCGTACGCCGCCAACACGCTGGACAAGCTGATCTCCACAGCGCGCCGGGACCGCGCCGACTACGGGCAGGATCAGCTGCGGCTGGTGCCGGCGTTCCTGCGCTGGCACGACCTGAAGAACGACCGGGACACCCGGCTCGCGTCGCCGTTGGTGCTGGCGAAGGTGGAGCTGACGAAGAAACGCGGCGTACGGGACTCGTACACGTTGCGGGTCACGGATCCGATCGCGGAGGTCAACCCGACGCTGCGGCACAGTTTGCGGCAGCTGTACGGGATCTCGCTGCCGGAGACTGTCGACTTGTCGGTTCCGGGCGCGCTGCGGGAGTTGCACGAGCGGCTGGCGAAGGAGATCCAGGCGACCGAGCCGGGTCTGCAGCTGCATCTGCGCGAGAAGCCGCGGATCGATCTGGTGCGGCAACGCGCGATGACGCGGCTGCGGACGTACAACCGGCGCCGGCACGGGAACGTGGCGACCGGGTTCGGCGGGAAGCAGTATCCGTACTCGTACCGGCGGACGGACTATCAGCCGCTCGGCGTGCAGATCTTCCGGGCCCAGATCGCGCAACAGCCGCTGCCGCTCGGGATCGCGCTCGGTGCGGAGCCGCGGCGGCCGGGGGCGCTGGAGACCGATGTGTACTCGCTCGACACCGAGGGCGGGCCGTACTCGTGGGACGTCGACCTCTGCGCGGTGTCGCTGGCGAACTTCAACTACCGGACGCTCGGGCTGGTTCGCGACTATGACGAGCTGCTGACGACCGGGGAGTCGGCGGCGTCGTTCGACCAGCTGTTCTCGGATCGGCCGCGGCCGGTGGGGAGTGCGCTGCCGGAGTTGCCTCCCGCCGACCGGCATCTCGTCGTACCTGCTGACGGGTCGCAGGTGGCGGCGATCGCGCGGGCGCGCCGGGGCGAGAGCTTCGTGATCCAGGGACCGCCCGGGACGGGGAAGTCGCAGACGATCACCAACCTGATCGCGGACTTCGTCGCGCGTGGGAAACGGGTGCTGTTCGTGTGCCAGAAGCGGGCGGCGCTGGATGTCGTGCATGCGCGGTTGGCCAGTCGGCGGTTGGACGGGTTGTGTGCGTTGATCCACGACTCGCAGGGGGACAAGAAGGCGTTCATCCACGGGCTTCGGGAGACGTACGAAGCGTGGTCGGCGGCTGAGGACGACCTGGATGCGTTGACCGACCGGCGGGCTGAGCTGGTGGCGCGGGTCGATCGGTTGCTGGCGACGGTGGATGCGTTCGAGAAGCAGTTGGCGACTGGCAGTCCGCGCCTTCGAGACCTCGTCAACCGGCTTGCTTCGCTGCATGATCACGCGTGGGACCCGCCTGAGGGATCCGAGTTGCCTGCTGTGGACGAGTGGTTTGCGGCTGAGGCGGCGGTGCGAGAGGTTGCGCGGGCGCTGGCGGCGGCTGACCCGTCGACCGGTGGGGTGCTGGCGCGCAGCCCGCTCGCCTTCCTCGCCCGCTGGGACGCCGACGTCACGGCGTCCGCCCGAGAACTCCGCGCGAAGTGGGACGCGGTCGGGCAGGCGGCGCCGGGAACGAAGGGTGGGCAGGCGACCGTGCGGGACATTCGGGCGCTGGCTCATCTTGGGCGGTTGTTGGAGCCGTTGGCTGCGCTGGATCGGGTCGAGGCGATTGTTCCGCGGTCTGCGGTGGCTCGGGAATTGTCGGCGGCTGGTGCGGAGCGGAAGAAGCTTGTTGCTGCTGAGCGGGCTGCGTGGAAGGAGGCCGCGGGGTGGCAGGAGCCGCTTGCGCCGGCTGACGCGCGGTCCGCGTTGAAGGTTGCTCAGAGCAAAGAAGGTGGCGTGTTCGCGTTCCTCAGCGGCGACTGGCGCCGCGTGAAGTACCTCGTCCGCAGCCGCTTCGACAGTACGGCGCGCTCGGTGCAGCCGTCCGTCACCGAGATCCTCACCGACCTGGTCGCCGCCCAATCCGCCTCGGCCGCCGTCGCGGACCACACCGAACAGACCCGCCGCGACTGGGCCGCCGACGATCCGCGCGAGCTGATCGACCAACTCGCCGCCGCCCGGAAGAGCATCCCCGACTGGCGTTTCGTCCTCGACGAAGGCGCCCCCGCCGACCTCGCCCGCCTGGCGGATGCCCTCGACGACGCCTCGGACCTCACCAGCGATCTGCTGGCCGGTCACTGGGACACGCTGACCGTCGACGGTCTCCGCGACCTCGCCGATCGGCTGTCGTCCCAGAACCCCGTCGTACGCGCCGTCGGACCCAAGATCCGCGACCTGGCCCCGTCCGCGCTCACCGCACTCCGGCGGTTGGACGCGACCCCCGACCAGCTCGAGTACGCCGTATGCGCCGCGGAGTGGGAGCGGGCCCGCTCGGCGGCGCCGTTGCAGCTGTCCTCGGATCGCGTCGACGCGATCGTCGGCGAGCTGAGCATGGTGTACGACGATCTCACCGCGCTGAACGCGGAGGTCGTCGTCGCCCAGGTCCGGCGCCGGTTCCTCGCCGAGGTCGACCACTCCGAGCGCAGCGTGACCGGTATGTCGCCGGAGGACCGCGAACGCAAGAAGACGTTCGCGACCGGGCGGCGCGAGCTGGAACACGAGTTCGGCAAGGTGATGCGGTACCGGTCGATCCGCGACGTCGCCTCCGGCGCGCCCGGCGAGGTCGTGTCCGTCCTGCGGCCGGTGTGGTTGATGAGCCCGTCCTCTGTGTCCGACACGTTGCCGTTGACCACGTCGTTCGATGTCGTGGTGTACGACGAGGCGAGCCAGATCCCTGTGGAGGAGGCGATCCCGGCCCTGCACCGGGCGCCGCAGGTGATCGTCGTCGGCGACCAGATGCAGCTGCCGCCGACGCAGTACTTCCGGGTGCGCGGCGAAGCCGATGACCTCCAGGCCGATCTCCAGGCGGACGACGAGGCCGCGGAACAGGTCGGGATCGCGTTGACCGAGGACAGTTTCCTCTCGATCAGCGCGTTGCGGCTGGCGTCGACGATGCTGACCTGGCACTACCGGAGTCGCTCGGAGGCGTTGATCTCGTTCAGCAACGCGGCGTTCTACCAGGGCAAGCTGGCCACGGTTCCGGACCGGTTGCCGCCCAACACGGCGCCGCCATGGACACTGAGGGCCGACTCACCGGTGTCCGAGGTGTGCGACAGTGTGCTGGCCGGGAGTATCACGGCGGTTCGGCTCGTCGACGGGGTGTACGTCCGGCGTACCAATCCGGCCGAGGCCCGCTGGATCGCTTCGCTGGTGCGGGAACTGCTGGTGCGTGGGACCGGCAAGAGTCTCGGGATCGTCGCGTTCTCCGAGGCGCAGCAAGGGGAGATCGAGCGGGCGCTGGACGAGCTGGCGGAGCAGGATCCGTCCTTCGCCGCGTTGTACGAGGCGGAGCAGGTGCGGACGCACGGCGAGCAGGACGCCGGGCTGTTCGTGAAGAACCTCGAGAACGTGCAGGGCGACGAGCGCGACATCATCCTGATGAGCGTCTGCTACGCCGCCGGACCCGACGGCCGGATGCTGATGAACTTCGGCCCGATCAACACCTCAGGCGGCGAGAAGCGCCTGAACGTGATCTTCAGCCGCGCGCGCGAACACATGGTCATCGTCAGCAGTATCGAGCCCGACGCGATCACCAACACCTACAACGACGGCGCGAACACGCTGCGCCGGTTCCTCGGGTACGCCGCTGCCGTGTCCCGGGGAGATCAGGTCGCCGCCAAGTCCGCGCTCACGTCGTACAGCCTGCGGACCACGCGTGCGGCCGGTGTGCGTCCTACCCCGGTCGTCGAACAACTCGCTGCCGCGCTGGAGGCCCGCGGCGTCGCCGTCGATCTCGCGGTGGGCGAGTCGGTGTTCCGCTGCGACCTTGCGCTGAAGGTTCCCGGTGACACCGGGTACCGGCTCGCGGTCCTCGTGGACACGCCCGAGCGAGTCGCCGCCGACACCCTCCTGGAACGGCTGACCACCCACCCGAGCGCCCTGACCACCACCGGCTGGCGCGTCCACCACGTCCTGACGACGGACTGGACACGCTCGCCTGAGGCCGTCGTCTCACAGCTTGTCGACGCCCTTCACCGCCCGGTCGACTGACCTCCCGCCGCGCCGTCGAGCAGGAGCCTGGCGGCCACGGTCGCACCGTCGGCCTTGACCATCTCGCGCACCTTCGCGGCTTGGTCCCGCGTCTCCGGAGCCAGAGCAGTGTCGAGCGCGGCAGACAGTGAGTCGACGGTCGGCGCCGGGCCCTCGTGTGCAGCGCCGATGCCCAATGCGGCAACCCGGGAAGCCCAGTACGGCTGATCGGCGATGAGCGGTACGACGAGTTGTGGCGCGCCGGCGCGCGCGGCCGTGGTCGTCGTACCGGCGCCGCCGTGGTGCACGACCGCCGCGACCCTCGGGAACAGCGCCTGCTGGTTGACCTCGTCGACAGCGAAGCAGGCCTCGCCGTCGGCGGCCAGGTCGGCCCAGCCGCGGCTGAGCAGCAGGCGGCGCCCGTGTGCACGGCACGCCTCGATGGCCGTCTGGGCGATGTCCTTCGGCGCATGTGCGGCCATACTGCCGAAGCCGACGTACACCGGCGGCTCACCGGCGTCGAGGAACGCCTCCAGCTCGTCCGGGAGCGGACGGTCGTCACGCAGGATCCACGCGCCGGTCTGGACGACCTCGAGGTCCGTCATGCCTTTCGACGGGCACAGCGTCGGATCCGCCGCGAGCCAGGGGTGATCGGTGAACACGTAGTCGCGAACGTTGTCGACCGGCGGCAGCCCGATCGCGGCGCGCTGGCTGTTCAGGGACGGCCCGTACAACTCGTTCACTCGCTGCGCATCGTGCTCCCACAGCACGCGCCGATCGGTCTCGCCGGGCGGCGACGGCGTACCCGGTCGTGCCCCGGGCGAGAAATGCTGTGACGGAATCCCGCCCAGGTGGAAGCCTGCGAGCACGTAGCCGATGCCGAGTTTGTCGGCCACGTCCCGAGCGCCCGCCGGCATCAGACCGGTCGCTACGATCGCGTCGCACCCCGGCGCCACCGCAGAGAGCGTCTCGAACCGTGCGGCGACGAGCCGTGGGGCCAGAGCGAAGGCGGGGTGACCCGAGGTGGGTTTCGGTGCCGTCACCACCTCCCGCGCCGACGGGCCGAGCGGCACCATCGGCACACCGGCGCGCTCCAGCAGGGCCTCGAAATCGTTCTCGGGTGGCGCGCAGACCGTTGCCTCGGCGCCAAGTTCCTGTAACGCCACGGCAAGGCCCGCCAACGGTTCCACGTCGCCGCGCGATCCCCAGGTAGCCAACACAAAACGCACTGATCATCTCCGTTCGTTGGACGTCGAGGAAGTTCGGCGGAACCGGTGGACGATCAGGCCGGCCAGCAGGGCGCCGAGTGTTCCCAGGGTCAGGTCGCCGAGTGTGTCGGTGTAGGCGGTCTGGAGTTCGGGCGAGTTGCGGACGAAGGTGACGTACTCGCCGACCTCCCAGACCACCGCGGCGGTGGTGCCGAAGCCGAGGGCGGTGAAGACGGTGAGGCCGCGGGACAGGCCTTCGGGTGCGAACGCGAGCAGCACGCCGGCGGTGAGGAAGCCCCACAGGACGAAGTGCATCGCGTCGTCCCACCAGTCGATGGTGTCGAACAGGTTGAGCCGGTTGCCGATCAGGTCGATCAGCCAGGGCAGCGTCATCAGCAGATCCGCCGGCCACGGGAAGGTGCGGTGCAGCTTGCTCCGCGTTCGCCCGTAGGCCCACCACCACAGCGGCAGGACCATCGCGCCGAGCGGGTACACGACCAGGCGAGCGGTCGATGCCTTCCCTTTGATCCCGCTGAGGTCCGGCCAGATCAGTGCCGACAGCAACAACCCCAGCAGCAGTACCTTCGCGAGCAGAGCGCCGTACCTGGTCAACCTCATACCACCAGTCAATCGGCCCGCCGCGTCCGGCGGATGAGTACAACTACCTCATCATTAAACGCCAAGCCAGCCGCGGCGCGACGCTTCATGACCGAGTTGGAACCGGGTGACGACCTGCGCCCGGTCCATCAGCTGGCTGACCCGGCGCTGGACCGTGCGCAGCGACATGCCGAGCTGGCCGCCGATGGCGTGGTCCGTGAGGCCCGCGAGCAGCAGGGTGAGGATGCGGGCGTCGATGTCGTCGAGGCGTTCGGCGCCGAGCTCGGTGGTGCCGTCGGCGGTGGGCAGCACCTCGTTGGCAGATGCCCAGACCAGGTCGAACAGGTGCAGCAGCGCGTCCAGCAGCCCGGACGGATGTACCAGCAGCGCACCTCCGGCCGCGTTCGCGGCAGTAGGTGCCAAGGGCAACAAGGCGAGCGAGCGGTCGGCGATGATCAGTCGGAGCGGAAGATCGCCGGTGACCCGGATCAGCTCGCCTGCCTTGAGCGACTCGGCCACCAGGTCGACGAACCCGGGCTTGGCGAACGCGGCCCGCTCGACGACCACCCGGTAGGTGACGCCGCGGGCCAGGGCTGCGTCCTCGTCGACGTTCTCGTCCGCGGACACCAGCGCGACCGACGCCTTCACCAGCGCCAGCACTTCCTCCGAGGCCCCGCGCTGCATCTGACCGAAGCGCTGCGCCACGGCCTGCGCGCCGCGGACCACCTCGATCACGTCGGTGTCGGAGCGATCCGCCATCACGCCCCGGTACTGCTCCGCGAGCCGCCCGAGCTCGAGCTGCGCCCGCCGGATCTCTTCTTGGCGCTGCACGATCAGTGAGCCGAGGGCGAGCGTCGGCGGGGACGCGACGAAATGGCCCGGCATCGCGGTCGACCGCGCCACCAGGCCCTTCTCCTCGAGTCCGTCGAGGGCAGCGGCGACGTCGGCGACCTCCACTTGCATCGAGGCGGCCAAGGTCTCCAACGACTCCGACGGCAGCGCGATCAGCCGCCGGTAGGCGCCTTCCTCGATCGCATCCAATCCCAGCACGTCGAGCATCGTGCGCTCCTTCGAGGGCCCTGCGGTGAAGCCCGGCCTGGCGGACACCTGTCATGCCGCAATCCCGCCATTGAGCAGTCTACGGCGGCATGGCATGTTCATGCCATCCGTTCCGCCAGGTCCCCCCAGGAAGGGTCCGCCCATGTCCCGATCCGCCCGCGCCGTCGCCGGTGGGCTCGCCGTACTCGTGGCCTTCGCCGCGGTCACGACGACGCCCTCGCAGGCCGACGGCGTCGCCGTACCTGATGCCGCGCCACCCACCCAGTCGACCCACCGCGTCACGCTCCTCACCGGCGACGTGGTCACGCTGACCGAAACCGAGGGCGGTCCGCCGACCGCAGAGGTCGAGCAGGCGGCCGGCAACGCCGGAGGCGTCCAGATCCAGCAGGTCGGCGATGACCTGCACGTCGTACCGGACGTCGCGCTGCCGTACCTCGCCGCGGGCCGTCTCGACCCCGAACTCTTCAACGTGACGTCGCTCGTCGACCAGGGGTACGACGACGCGTCGGTCACCTCGATCCCGCTGATCGTGCAGTACCGCCCGGGTCTGCGCGCCGCCGCGGCGACCCCGCAGCACGCCGACCGTGGCGCGACGCTGGAGAGCATCGGCGGTCTCGGCCTGTCCGCGCACAAGGCCGAGGCATCCCAGTTCTGGTCCGGCCTCACGGCCAACTCCGGGATCCAGAAGGTGTTCCTCGACGGGAAGGTCGAGGCCAGCCTGGCCGAGAGCGTCGCCCAGGTCGGCGCGCCGGAAGCCTGGGCCCAGGGCCTCGACGGCACCGGTACGACGGTCGCGGTCCTCGACACCGGTATCGATCAGACGCACCCCGATGTCGCGGGGCGGATCGCCGAGACCAAGAGCTTCGTCCCGGGGGAGACCACCGAGGACGTCAACGGTCACGGCACCCACGTCGCCTCCACGGTTGCCGGTACCGGCGCCGCGTCGGACGGTGCCGAGAAGGGTGTCGCGCCGGCCGCGCAGCTCGCGATCGGCAAGGTGCTCAACGACGGCGGCTCCGGCGCCGAGTCCTGGATCATCGAAGGGATGGAGTGGGCCGCGCACCGCGCGAAGGTGGTCAGCATGAGTCTCGGCAGCACCGAGGCCAGCGACGGCACCGACCCGATGGCGCTTGCCGTCGACAAGCTGAGTGCCGAGACCGGCGCACTGTTCGTCATTGCCGCAGGCAACTACGGCCGGGTCAGCGGGATCGGCTCGCCGGGTGCGGCTGCGTCCGCGCTGACAGTCGGCGCGGTGGACGGGAACGACGAGCGGGCGTACTTCCAGGACATGGGTCCGCGCCTCGGCGACGCCACGGTGAAGCCGGAGATCGTGGCGCCGGGCGTCGACGTTCTGGCGGCCCGCGCAGCGAAGTCCTCAGGCACCGGGTACTACAAGTCGCTCAGCGGTACGTCGATGGCGACGCCGCACGTGGCCGGCGCCGCGGCGCTGCTCGTCCAGAAGCACCCCGACTGGACGGGTGAGCAGGTCAAGGCCGCACTGGTCAGTACCGCGAAGCCGCTCGCGGGCGAGACGGCGTACCAGGTCGGTGGCGGTCGCCTCGACGTACCGGCCGCGGCTTTCGGGACGATCACCGCGACCGCGACCCGCGACTTCGGCCTCCACACCTGGCCGCACGGCGACGACGCGCCGGTGGAACGCACCGTCACCTACACGAACCTCGGCGACACCGCGGCCGCCCTCGACCTGTCGGCCGACGTGACGAGCGACGGTACGACGCCGGCGCCCGCCGGACTGTTCGCACTCGGCTCGGCCCAGGTCACCGTGCCCGCCAACGGGACTGCCTCGGTCACCGTCACCGCGACGCCGAACCTGGCCACGCCGGGACTGACCTACTCGGGCACGGTCGTCGCCAAGCAGGACGGCAAGCGGATCGCACAGACCGCGGTCGGCCTCGTCATGGAACCGGAGCGGTACGACCTCAACGTCCACGCGACCGGGCGGGACGGCAAGCCCGCCGGCGGGTTCCTGACGCTGTACAAGTACGGCGACCAGTTCGTGAGCACGATCGAGATCGATCCCGCCACCGGGACCGTCGCCAAGCAGCGCCTCGAGCCCGGCGTGTACGCGGCGTACTCCTGGCTGCCGGTCGACGGTCAGGACGGCGTCGCGCTGGTCGGCAACCCGCACCTCGTGATCGGCAAGAACACCGACCTCGCGCTCGACGCGCGGAAGGCGAACCCGATCACGCTCAGCACGCCGCTGCCCGGCGAGGACGTGTATCGCCGGTCCGGCTGGTACCACGACTCGGGGATCGGTGGCGACTACGCGACCTTCCTCGCGCAGTACGTGCCGACGCCGGTGGTCACCAAGGTGTACGCCGCGCCGACCGGCGCGGTTCCCGGTGGCGTGTACGACTTCTCGTCCCGTTGGCGCCGTACGTCGCCGCTGGTGTCGATGACCGTGGACCTCAAGCAGCTGCACCCGTTGCTGCAGCGCGGTTCGAAGCGCTGGGACGGCAAGACGACGCTGACTGCGGCGCACGTCGGTGCTGGTGCGGCCGAGGACTATGTGGGCAAGGATGTTCGCGGGAAGGCCGTGCTCGTGACGGCGAGCGATGCGGTCGCGCCGAGTGCGCGGGCGACGGCTGCCCGGGACGCCGGTGCGCGGTTGCTGATCGTGGTGAACGACGGCGCGGGCAAGTACTACGACCTCGCCGGCGGGACCGATCTGCCCGTGTACTCGCTGACGGCTGCCGAAGGCGAGCCCTTGATTGCTAGGGGCAACGTTCGGCTGCGGGTGATGGGTACCGAGGCGCCGCCGTACCTGTACGACCTGGTGAAGGCCTACACGGGTGCGCTGCCGGCGGACCTGCGGTACGCGCCGCGGTCCACGGAGCTGGCCACGGTCGTCAACCGGTTCGTCGGGCCGACCGGCGAGCTCGCGTTCGAGAGCCGCGCCGACTGCCGGATCGGGTTCTGGCCGCCGTGTCTGCAGGTGACCGAGCCGATCCACCTCGGGACCCAGCGGATCGATTTCGTGTCCACGCAGGCGGGCACGGACTGGTACGAGCAGACGAATCACCCGCGCGGCTGGGAGCAGCGGGGCGAGCGGCACATCTACAAGCCGCGGAGTGTGCAGACGAACTCGTGGTTCGCTCCGGCCGCCCGGCCGCGGGTCGGCTCGGGGTACTGGAACCCGCGGCGCAGCGGCGACTTCTTCGCGGTGAACGTGCCGACGACGAGCAGCGGCGATCAGGGTGTCACCGGGTCGATGGACGACGAGTCGACCGTGGAGACCCGGCTGTTCCAGAACGGGACGCTGCTGCGGACGAGTTCGTTCCAGGCGGTGCAGACCGGCGTACCGGCGACGTCCGGATGGGCGGACTACCGGTTCGAGATGGACACCGCCCGGCCGGAGGTGTGGAAGCTCGGGACGAAGACCAAGAGCGCGTGGGACTTCCGGGCCCAGACGACCGAGTCGAGCGACTGGGTCTACCTGCCGCTGATCCAGCTCGACTACCACCTGGCGACGGACCTGAACGGCGCGTTCGCGGGTGGGAGCAGGCAGCGCATCGGGTTGTCCGCGTTCCAGTTCGCGGGCGTCGAAGGTGCGGGCAAGGTCAACGGCGCGACGCTGGAGGTGTCGTACGACGACGGCGCCACCTGGCAGGCCGCTCCGCTCTCGCGGGCAGGTGCGGAGTGGGTGGCCACGGTACGGCTGCCGAAGGGTGCGTCGTACCTCTCGCTGCGGGCGACGGCGACCGACGACGCCGGGAACAAGGTCAGCCAGGAAGTGCTTCGGGCGGCCGCGATCCGGTGACGGAATGACCCCGGAATGACACAGCCGGCAGTGACCCAGGTGGTCACTGCCGGCTGTTGTTGTTCGTGTCAGCTGACGCTGATCAGGTCCACCACGAAGATCAGGGTCTCGCCGGGCTTGATCGCGCTGCCCGCGCCGCGGTCGCCGTACCCGAGGTGCGGCGGGATGACGAGCTTGCGCCGGCCGCCGACCTTCATGCCCTGGACGCCGGTGTCCCAGCCCTGGATGACCTGACCCACGCCGAGCTGGAACGCCAGCGGGGCGCCGCGGTTGTACGACGCGTCGAACTCCTCGCCGGTGGAGTGGGCAACGCCCACGTAGTGCACGTTCACGCGCGAACCGGCCTTGGCCTCGTCGCCCTCGCCCACGGTGATGTCGGTGATCTCGAGATCCGCCGGCGGCGGCCCGTCCGGAAAGTCGATCTCTGGCTTCTCAGTCATGCCACCAGCTAACCAGACCGGTCTAGGGCAAGTCTCCCGACCCCACGCCTACTGCGGGGCACTCGGCACGGCACCTCGCCGCACGGGGGCAAAGGCCACGATGCTCCGCATCGAGACCTTCGCCCCCGCACGCCGAGCTACCGCACCGAGCACCTCCTCGCGACGGCGTGGAGTCGGGAGACTTGCCCTAGGCTCTCGGTCAGGAGGCCGACCAATGGGGGTGGGCCGGACCTGGAGGTGTTGTGATGCCGGAGCCTGTGACGCAGACACTCGAGGTACCGGGGGCGACGCTGACGTACGACGTCCGCGGTGACCTGGCGCAGCGGCCGGTGTTGTTGATGATCGGCTCGCCGATGGGGGCCAGTGGATTCCCGACGCTGGCCTCGCACTTCGAGGACCGCACCGTGGTGACGTACGACCCGCGGGGTGTGGAGCGCAGCGTCCGCAGCGGCTCACCGGGGGAGCTGTCGCCCGAGGATCACGCTGCTGACCTCGCGGCACTCATCGAGCATTTGGACGCCGGGCCGGTGGACATCTTCGCCAGCAGCGGCGGTGCGGTGAACGCGCTCGCCCTGACCGCCCGCCGCCCCGACCTGATCAACACGCTGGTCGCGCACGAGCCGCCGCTCGCCGGGATCCTCCCGGACAGCTCGTACGCGCTCGCTGCGGTCGCGGACATGTACGAGACGTACCAGCGGGACGGGCTCGGGCCCGGGATGGCGAAGTTCATCACGCTGGTCATGTACGACGGCGAGATCCCCGCCGACTACACGGAGCGGCCCGCGCCGGATCCCGCGATGTTCGGCCTGCCGGGCGAGGACGACGGGTCGCGTACGGACGCGCTGCTCGGGCAGAACCTTCGCGGCTGTACGTCGTACCAGCCGGACTTCGACGCTCTGGGCAAGGTTCGCGACCAGATCGTGATCGGCGTCGGCGAGGAGTCGGAGAACGCGCTCGCGGGGCGTGGCGGGAAGGCCGTGGCCGAGCGGCTCGGGCTGACGCCGGTCGTGTTCCCGAGCGGGCACGGCGGTTTCCTCGGCAACGAGTACGGGCAGCCGGGCAAGCCGGTCGAGTTCGCCGCCAAGCTGCGCGAGGTTCTAGAGTAGCGCTCTGTGATCAAAGCGCTCGTTTTAGTGGTTGGCCTGCTGACTGCACCCGCGCCGCAAACGTATGCGCAGTATTCGCTGATGTTCGAGAAGTCCGCCGGCCAGTACTTCGCCGGCAGCGCGGCGGCCGGTCAGTGGGCCTGGAGCCCACTGACCGCGACCGAGTCCGACATCTCCTGGGGCGATCCGAAGGCCTGGCCGCCTGCTTCCGCGGAGCGCTTCATCCACGACGGCAACTGGGTCCTCCTCGACGGCTACAACGACGGCCCGGGCCGCCCACTCACCCAGATCCAACGCGTCACCACCGAAACCATCGGCGACGCAGACTGCACCAACATGCAGCCGATCCCGTCAGCCGGCGGCCGCCAGCACTACGTGAAGTGGACCATCCCCGCGACCGGCTACTGCCTAGACGCCACCGGCACCATCAAGCCCCCCAACGGCTCCACCACAGTCCACTTCCGCCACCTCCAGAAATGGCTCCCACCCCACCCCTGCAACAACCCGTACTACACCAACCAAACCTGCATCACCCAGCACGAACAATGGTGGGACGACAACCAACACCCCTACACCCTCCAACTAACCCGCACCGTCGAGCTGGCCAAGGGCCTAGGCATGTCCTTCACCAACCACACCACAGACCCCTTGGAGTGGAACGCGGCGGGCCGCTACTACTGGCACTACTGACGGTCTGAAGACGACTCCGTCCGGCGGTCCCAGCCAGGAAGCCCGCTCAGCTCTGGCCTGACCCGACTGCGTTGACAACCCCGTTCAGCCAGCTGGCACCCGCCGTGATCGCCTCGTCGACGTATCTTCGCGAGTTGGCTGAGCGAACCGTGGCCCGAAGGTCTTCCAGCGCTTGCAGATGCCTCCGCGACCGGAGAGCCGCCAGTTGCTCCGGTGGCGTCTGTGCGGCCCGAAGCTAGAACAAGGACCAGCGATCGCTACGTCACTCGGCGTGTTGGGTGAGTGGCGCGGTTGGTACTTGGTGGGTGCCGGTGTAGTCGACGACGAAGCGGAAGCCGTGGGGGCTGGTCCAGGCGATTGCTCCGGTGGGCAGGCGTCGGCTCTGCCAGCCGCCGAAGGTTTTGGCGCGGTGGTGGAGTCTGCCGAGCGGTATGAGGTTGTCGGTGGTCGTCTGTCTCGGTGGACCAGCACGCTCGTACGGCGCGATGTGATCCTGATCCATCCGCACCGTCGCCTCGGCCCCGCTGTACGGGAACATGTCGACCGGGTGCTGGAGCCGTACGCGTTCGCGGATCCGGTCGGGGATCTCATAGCTGTGCACGCTGACCTGGTCCTGTAGGTCGATCACGGGCTTCACGACGATCTGGTCGTGGCCGAGAAGCTCATTCAGTTGGCCGGCGAGTAGCGGTCCGAGTTCTTCGACCCGCAGTACACCGTTGCCGGTAGCAAGCGTCCGGTCCGTCAAGTGCACGTACAGCGTGTGCCGGTTCCGCCGTCCGCCGCCCAAGCCGAGACCTTCGCGGTACGCCTCGCGCTTGATCGCCGCGAGCCGAGCCGGAAGCGCACCAGCCAGCACCCGCCGCGAGAACGCATCCACCGCCACGTCGTTCGCGCTCCCCTGCACCGCGCGGACCGCGTCATCCGAGTCTCCCGGGTACTCCGCGTCTCCCGTGTGGTGCGTGGCTCCCGTGTGGTGTGTGTCTCCCGGGTCGTCGCCGCTGTCGTGCCGGGACGCGGCGGTGTCAGACGGCGTCGGTTCCTGCTCGAAGTCGGCGCAGTCCAGCACCTCCGGGTCGCCCCAAGCAGCATCACCAGCACTATCAGCACTGTCACAGACCGCACTGTCCGCACCGGCCGCACCGTCCGAGGTCGCACCGTCCGAGGCTGCGGTGTTCGGGGGTTCTTGGGTGGGTTGGGTGCGGGCGAGGTGGCGGGCTACTTCGAGGAGGTGGTGGGCGGCGGTGGGGTCGGCGATCCAGCCGAGGGCTTTGGCGCGGCGTTGGTTGAGGTCGTCGGGGTCGCCGAGGGTTTTCAGCGCACGAGCGAGGTCGTCGATGGAGGCGTCGAAACGGATCACGTCGCCGACGGCGGCGCGGACCCAGATGCGTTTCGTGCCGTGGTCATCGGACGGGGCGACGAACACGCCGCGGGTGCGAGCTGCCGCTTCTGCTTGGGCTTTCGCGGCGTCGGGGTCGGCTTCCCAGACCGCGGCCTTGACGATCTTGTCCAGGGCGCCGGGGGTGACTGTGTCGACGATCCCGACCACGCGTCGGTCGACGATGGCGGCGGCTTGTTGTGACAGCGCCAGGCAGGCGTGGGCGATCTTGCGGGCCCGCCACGGGACCGCGTCCCCGGCCAGGACGGCGGCCCAGATCCTTGGCAGACGGTGCCGCAACGCGAGCGCCTCACCCATCAGCGCCGCGGCCGCACCCGACGACATCCGCAGCACCGCGCCGAACTCGATCGGCGCGAACTCCGCCACCCCGGGACAGCCGTCACCGCCGTACACGTGGATCTGTTCGTAGCCCGGCCGCGGCTCGCCCAACACCACCGCATGGCGATCCGCGTAGACCAACGCCGCCTCCAACACCCGCACCGCAGCCCGATTCTCGATCCGGCCGAACTCCGACGCCGCGGACAGCACATCCGCGGTAGAGAGCTCCTCCAGATCAACTCCGAACATACGTTCGATTCTAGATCACAGAAGGGTCTCGATCAAATCGGGGCCAGCTCAGATGCCTTGTCCACAAGGGGAAGTGCCCTAAGCGACGTCTTGACCTCAAGCATGCTTGATGTTTCATGATCGGCCGCATGGACAATTCACGCGAAGCTGACATTGCTGCGATCGAGGAGGTGGTCGCTGCGGTCGAACACGCGCAGAACAACGAACTTCCCGATGAGTTCCTCAGCTTGTTCCGAGCGGATGCGATCTGGACGACGGGCGGTGGCAAGCGTCTCTTCGGGCTCGAGGCCATCTCGACCTTCACACGTCAGGTGCTTCCTGGGGGCATGCAGGGCATGACGGTCACGTTCGAGTTGGAGCACGTGCTGTTCCTCCGCCCTGACGTCGTCGCGGTCAAAGTGCGCCAGGTGTACCGGACGCCCGATGGGCCGGACGTGGGTACGCCGCTGTGGGTCATGACGAAAGAAGACGGACGGTGGCTGCTGACTGCCTGCCAGAACACCGGCGTTCTCGAGGACGAGTTGGTCACGGACGCGGAAAGCAGGCCTGTCTTCAACCACAGCAAATGAGTGACACCGGCCCGAAGAGGGCGTGTTCGGGCGGCTGTTTCAGGAGTAGCTACTTCTCGTATTGGTCGATCTGGGGCATGACGCCGAGGATGCGGCCGGAGGAGGCGTTGGTCGGTTTGGTGTTGTGGAGTTGGTTGAGCAGGTCGACGACGCGGTCGCGGCACTGGACTTCGAGCTCACCGACGCCGGGGCGCGAGCGTCGGTGTTCCATGGTGAGACCAGCCAGTTCGAGTTGCTCGTCTAGTACCTGCAGGCGAGGAAACGCGTGGGGGTCCTCCAGCCGCCCGGGCGAGCCTCTTGCTCGGGCGGCTGGAGTTCTCGACGGCTACTTCTTGACGGTTTTGTTGTATTGGTCGATTTGGGGCTTGATGGAGTCGGCTGCGGCTTTCATGGCGGTGGCTGGGTCGGTGCCGAGGACCGCCTTTTCGAGGCCGTCTTCGGCGGCTTTGCGGGCTTGGGGCATGACGCCGAGGATGCAGCCGGAGGAGGCGTTGGTGGGCTTGGTGTTGTGGAGTTGGGTGATCGCGGTGGTGAACTGCGGGTACTGCGCCACCCATGCCTTGTCGGAGGGCTCGTCGAGGGCCTTCTTGTTGATCGGGAAGTAGCCGGTGCCGGTGTGCCAGGCGGCTTGCTGGGCGGGGGAGGAGGCGAACTTCACGAACTCCCACGAGGCGCGCTTCTCGGCGTCCGAGTGGCCGGGGCCGTCGATCCACAGGGACGCGCCGCCGATGATCGGGCCGCCGCTGTCGGAGGCGGTCAGGTGCGGGAACGGCGCGGTCATGACCGTGAACTTGCCCTTCGCGGCGTCCAGGTAGCCGCGCAGCGCACCGGTCGACTCCAGGTGCATCGCCGACGTACCGGACTTGAAGACGGCCTGTGCGTCGTCGGTCTTCTTGCCGGTGTTCGGCATCAGGCCCTGCTTGACCATCTCCTGGTACCAGGTGGCGATCTTCACGCCCTGCTCGTCGGCGAAGTTCACCTTCGTCGCGAGGTCCTTGCGGCCGTTCTCGTTGTCGCAGTACGTCGTCCCGGACTGCGCGATCAGCTGCTCCACGAACCAGCCGTAGATCGCCGCGTTGAAGCCGTACTGGACGGTCTTCCCGCCCTGCTTGACGGTCAGCTTCTTCGCGGCCGCCATGACCTCGTCGAGGTTCGTCGGCGGCTTCGCCGGGTCGAGGCCGGCCTTCACGAAGGCTTCCTTGTTGATGTAGAGCAACGGCATCGACGTGTTGAACGGCATCGAGTTCAGCTGCTCGTCGATCGAGTAGTAGTTCGCGATGTTGGGCTCGATCGAGTCCAGCGTGTAGCCGTCCTTGTCGGCGAACTTCTGCACCGGCACGGTCTGCTTGGAGTCGATCATGAACCGCGAACCAATGTCGTAGATCTGCACGACGGACGGCGTGTTGCCCTGCTGCACCGACGTCTTGTACTTCGTGATCGTGTCGTCGTAGTCGCCCTGGTAGACCGCGGTGACCTCGATCTTGCCGGCGTTCGCGGTGTTGAACGCTTTCACCAGCTTGTCGACGGCGGCGCCGTTCGCGCCCTTCATACCGTGCCAGAAGGTGACCTTCGTGACCCCGCTCGCGTTGTCGAGCGCGCTGGCGTCGGGCGCGTCCTGCCCGCCGCTGGAGTCCTTGGAATCGGACGAGCTGCCGCCACAGCCGGCGGCGACCAGAGCCAGCGCCGCCAGCAGTGCGGCGGCAGCCGTCGTACGTCGAACGGATCGCATGTGCACAACCTTTCTCAACGAATCGCACCCGCGGTCAGCCCGCGGACGATGAAGCGCTGGCCGAAGATCACGATGGCCAGCGTGGGCAGGATCGACAGCGTGACGCCGGCCAGGATGAGTCCCGGGTCGGCGGCCTCCGCGTCGTTGAGCTGGCTGATGCCGATCTGCAAGGTCCGGCGGGACGCCGAGTCGCCGATCAGCAACGGCCAGAAGAACTGGTTCCAGGCGGACAGGAACACGTACAGCCCGACCGCCGTCAGCGCCGGCTTGTTCAGCGGCAGCAGGATCCGGCTGAGGAACCGCCAGTGGCCGGCGCCGTCGATCGTTGCCGCGTCGCGCAGTTCCAGCGGGAACTGCAGGAACGACTGGCGGAGCAGGAACACCCCGAACGCGTTCGCCAAGAACGGCAGTACCAGCGCGATCATCGTGCCGGCGTACGTCTTGGTGAGTCCGTGCCCGCCGAGTTCCCAGCTCGTGATCGTCAGGTAGTTCGGCAGCACGATCGACTCCCACGGCACCATCAGCGTGGCCAGGAAGAGCCCGAAGAGCACTGTGCGTCCCCACATCTTCATGAAGACGAACGCGTACGCTGCCAGCACGCTGGTGATCAACTGGGACAGCGTGATGATCGACGTCTGCAGGATCGAGTTCAGGTACTGCTGCCCGATCGGCGTACCGGACGACGTCGCGCCCTTGTAGTTGCCGGTGAAGAACCCGTGCGGGAAGAGATCCGGAGGGTACGACGAGATCTGGCCGGGCGACATGACCGACCCGGCGATGACGTAGTACACCGGGAAGACGACCAGGAGCGCTGCCCCGATCAGTACGACGTAGGTGACGACACGACCTGTTCTCACTTGTAGTGCACCCGCCTCTCCAGGACGCCGAACTGGATCGCGGTACAGGCGAGCAGAATCACGAGCAGCACGATCGCCTGGGCCGACGCGGCGCCGAAGTCGCTGGCGTTGTTCGCGAAGGCGGTGTGGTAGATCGAGTAGACGAGGGTCTTGGTCGACTGCTCCGGGCCGCCCTCGGGGGTCAGGATCTTGATCTGCCCGAAGCCCTGCAGGGACTGGATCGTGGAGATCACGACCAGGAAGAACAACTGCGGGCCGAGCAGCGGGATCGTGATGTACCGCGACGCGCGGAAGCCGCCGGCGCCGTCGAGGGTGGCGGCCTCGTTGATCTCGGCCGGGATCGCGCCGATACCCGCGGACAGGACCAGCACGTTGTACCCGATGCTCATCCACACCGTGGTGATGGCGACGCTGATCAGCGCCCAGGACGGGTCGGTGAGCCACCCGATCCGGTCGACGCCGAACCGGCCGAGGAGGCCGTTCGCGAGTCCGATCGCCGGGTTGTAGATGGTGGCGAAGATGACCGAGGCGCTGGCGACCGAGAACGCGAACGGCAGCGCGAACGCGGTCCGGAAGATCCGGATGCCCTTGATGTGCTGTTCGAGCAGCAGGACGACGACCAGCGCGCCGAGCACTCCGGGGATCACGGTCAGCAGCACGAACGCGAAGGTCACCCAGAGGATGTGCCGGAACTCGGCCGAGCCGAGCATGTCCTTGTAGTGCTGTAGCCCGACGTACGCGTCCGGCCGGCCGAACAGGTCAGAGCCGTGCAACGACAGTGACACGGACTTGCCGAGCGGCCAGATGATGAACAGCGCGAACACGACCAGGCAGGGCACGAGCATCAGCCAGGACAGCAGGGACGCCGGTGTCGGCCGGCGGCGGGCACCCGCCGGCAAGCTTGTTGTAGTCAATCGTTTACCTCCAGTAAGAGCGCAGTCTTACACCGCGAGGGGCCGTCCGAGCCGGAGCACGCTAGGCTGAGCGCCCGTGAAGGTTTTGGTGGTCGGCACGGGTGGTCGGGAGCATGCTCTGGCTTGGGCGTTGGCTCAGGACTCGGAGGTTGAGCAGGTTGTGGCGGCTCCGGGTAATCCGGGGATTGCTGCGTTGCGGCCGGCGTACGACGGGCAGTCGGTCGGGTGCCGTTCGGTGGACGTGACCGATCACGACGCGGTCGTCGCGCTGGCGCGGGAGATCGGCGTCGATCTGGTGGTCGTCGGGCCGGAGGCGCCGCTGGTGGCCGGGCTGGCCGACCCGCTGCGGGACGCCGGGTTCGCGGTCTTCGGGCCGTCCCGGGAGGCCGCGCAGATCGAGGGGTCGAAGGCGTTCGCCAAGGACGTGATGGCCGCCGCGGGCGTGCCGACCGGTCGGGCGTACGTCTGCGTCACGCCCGAAGAGGCCGCGACGGCGATCGACGCGTTCGGTCCGCCGTACGTCGTGAAGGACGACGGGCTCGCCGCGGGTAAGGGCGTGGTCGTCACCTCGGACCGGGAGGCGGCACTCGCGCACGCGGCCGAGTGCGACCAGGTGCTGATCGAGGAGTTCCTGGACGGGCCTGAGGTGTCGCTGTTCGCGATCACCGACGGGACGACCGTGCTGCCGATGCAGCCGGCCCAGGACTTCAAGCGCCTCGGCGACAACGACGAGGGCCCGAACACCGGCGGCATGGGCGCCTACACGCCGCTCCCGTGGGCGCCGGACGATCTGGTCGCCGACATCACCGAGAACGTCCTGCAGCCGACGATCGACGAGCTCCGCCACCGCGGTACGCCGTTCAGCGGCCTCCTGTACGCCGGTCTCGCGCTGACGTCCCGCGGTGTCCGCGTGATCGAGTTCAACTGCCGCTTCGGTGACCCGGAGACGCAGGCGCTGCTGCCGATGCTCAAGACCCCGCTGGGCGGCCTGCTGTACGCCGCCGCGACCGGGAAGCTCGCCGACCACGGCGACTTGAGCTGGCGGAACGCGTCCTCGGTCGCGGTCGTGGTGGCCGCGAAGAAGTACCCGGTCAGTCCGCGCAAGGGCGACGCGATCACCGGGGTCGAGCAGGCGGAGAGCGACGCGGTCCACGTCTTCCACGCGGGGACGGCGCTCGCCGACGAGGAGCTGGTGACGGCAGGCGGCCGCGTGCTCGCGGTGAGCGCCGTCGGCAAGGACCTCGCCGAGGCCCGCCAGCGCGCGTACGCCGCCGTCGGTCAGATCCGGATCAAGGGCTCCCAGCACCGCACGGACATCGCCCTCAAGGCCGAGCGCGGCGAGATCAACCCCTAGATGTAGCCGCTGCCGGATGTCGGCTCGATCGTCCCGTCGATCGTGTTGTCCCGTACCGGCTTGAACGGATCGATCTTCGGCATCCCCGGCAACGGGTGCTCCAGCATGTCCCGGAGCCGCTCTTCCTCGATCCCCGGTACGCCGAGCACCGCGACCCGCCGTACGCCGGTGCCGGGGTCCTCGAGCAGCTCGCGGTACGTCGCGCTGAACCAGCGGAGCGCCCGCAACTGGCCCTTCGCGCGGACCGCCGCCTCCAGGTCCTTCATCGCCCCGCTGGCGGCGAGCCGTACCAACAGCTCACCGACCCCGATCCCGCTCTCCGGGATCAGCGCGAGCGCGGCCGCCTCGATCGGGTACGTCGACTCGGCGCGGGCGACCTTGACCCGCTGCCGCTTGTCCGCGACGTCCAGCCGGCCGTCCGTGGCCAGCGTGACGAAGGTGACCAGTGCTGCTCGACCGGGGCCGCCGATGAGCCAAGCGGCCTCGTACGTGGTCAACTTGTTCATGTACACACAGTGACTTTGAATAGGGTCAGAAAACAGGGAACCGAACGGACAGGTCGGGGGTGTTGGTGGGTATGGAGACGGAGGGGTTGCGAGAGTTCTACGGCGCCCACCAGCCGCGGCTGGTGGGCGTGATCTCGCTGCTGACCGGGTCACGTGCCGAGGCCGAGGACATCGTCCAAGAGGCGTTCGTTCGGCTCGTGCCCCGCTGGGAGAAGGTGTCGCGGTACGACGCTCCGGAGGCCTGGGTCCGCCTGGTCGCCCTGCGCCTGGCCGCGAACCGGCATCGGGACGGCAATCGGTTCACGCAGCTGTTCCACCGGCTGCCGGCCGAGAACGTCCCGGACCCCGCCGACCGGTACACCGGTGACCTCGAGCAGGCTCTCGCCGGCCTGCCGATGCCGACCCGGCAGGTCGTCGTCCTCCATTACGTCTGTGATCTGAGCGTGGCTCAGGTGGCGGACACGCTCGGAATCGCGGAAGGCACGGTCAAGTCGCGCCTTTCGCGGGCCCGGGACGCCCTGTCCGATTCATTGCTGTTGAGGAGTGACGACCATGCCTGAGCTGCAGGAGGACCTGCAGGCGCTGGCCGACCGCCGCGCCGCCGAGTCCGCCGGAGACTTCGACTCCGTTCTGACCACGGCCAAGACCCGCAAGCGCCGCCGGACCGCCGGTCTGACCGTGATCGGTGCCGCCGCTGTGGTCGGCGCTGTCGCGATCGTCCCGACGCTCCGTCCGGCCTCGAACACGCCCGTGGCCGAGAGCCCGGTGCCCACGAACGCCGTCGTTCCGCCGCAGGTGTCGACGATGCCGTCCGCGCCGAAGCTCCCGAAGGCCGGTGTGCTGGGGCTGAAGGCGGCCAAGTCGGTGACCACGCTCGCCGGCGGGCAGTTCGTCGCCACGTTCCCGGACAAGCAGGTCCGCGCGGTGACGTTCTCGCTGGCCTCGGCGTCCACGCCGGAGAAGTCGCTGTACACGCTGGTCGCGAAGATCCCCGGCGACCCGACCACGCCGTACGCGATCCGGATGACGGGTGAGATGGGGATCGCGATCCCGTCGTTCTCCAGCGCCGGTCCGTACACGCTGGGGATGCCGAAGGGCCTGCCCGCGGGCTCGTACCGGGTGTGCACGCTGTCCGGTGCGCTGCTCTGCGGTCTGGTGACCGTCAGCTAGTCGCCGTCTGGGAGAATGGGGTTCGTGACCAAACCCCGGATCCCCAATGTTCTCGCCGCGCGCTACGCCAGTGTCTCGATGGCGGAGCTGTGGTCACCGGAGCACAAGATCGTGCTCGAGCGGAAGCTCTGGGTCGCCGTACTGAGGGCCCAGAGCCGGCTCGGGGTCGCGGTTCCGGACGGGGTCGTCGAGGACTACGAACGAGTGATCGACCAGGTCGACCTGGCGTCGATCGCGGACCGCGAGCGGGTCACGCGACACGACGTGAAGGCGCGGATCGAGGAGTTCAGCGCACTCGCCGGGCACGAACACATCCACAAGGGGATGACGAGTCGTGACCTGACCGAGAACGTGGAGCAGCTCCAGATCCGCGCCGGCCTGGAACTGGTCCGGGACCGTGCGGTGGCAACCGCCGTACGGCTCGGCCAGCTGGCAGCCGACCATGCGGCGCTGGTGCTGACCGGGCGCTCGCACAACGTGGCCGCGCAGGCGACCACACTGGGCAAGCGGTTCGCGTCGGCCGCCGACGAGCTGCTGGTCGCGGTCGCCCGGATCGAGGAGCTGATCGAGCGGTACCCGCTGCGTGGCGTCAAGGGCCCGGTGGGTACGTCGCAGGACATGCTGGACCTGTTCGGCGGTGACCCTGCGAAGCTGGAGGAGCTGGAGCAGGACATCGCGCAGCACCTCGGGTTCAGCCACACGCTGACGAGCGTCGGCCAGGTGTACCCGCGGTCGCTCGACTACGAGGTCGTGTCCGCGCTGGTGCAGCTGGCCGCGGGGCCGTCGAGCCTGGCGACCACGATCCGGCTGATGGCCGGGCACGAGCTGGTCACCGAAGGCTTCAAGGAGGGCCAGGTCGGCTCCTCCGCGATGCCGCACAAGATGAACACCCGGTCCTGCGAGCGGGTCAACGGTCTCGCGGTGATCCTCCGCGGGTACGCGTCGATGGCGGGTGAGCTGGCCGGTAACCAGTGGAACGAGGGCGACGTCTTCTGCTCCGTCGTACGGCGGGTCGCGCTGCCGGACGCGTTCTTCGCGCTCGATGGGCTGTTCGAGACGTTCCTGACCGTGCTGGACGAGTTCGGGGTGTACCCGGCCGTCGTGGCGCGTGAGCTCGAGCGGTACCTGCCGTTCCTGACCACGACCAAGGTGCTGATGGCCGCGGTGAAGAACGGCGTCGGCCGGGAGACCGCACACGAGGTGATCAAGGAGCACGCGGTCGCCACCGCGCTCGACCTGCGCAAGGGTCTCGCGGCGAACGACCTGTTCCACCGCCTCGGCGCCGATGGCCGTCTCGGCCTCACCGAGGAGCAGATCGTCGGCATCGTCGGCGAGCCGCTGTCCTTCACCGGCGCGGCCGTCGCCCAGGTCGCCGCGGTCGTCGCCAAGATCGACGAACTCGCCAAGCGCCACCCGGAAGCAGCCGCCTACACCCCGGGTGACATCCTCTAACCCGTGTTCGCACCGCTCACCTGGTTTCTCGTCGCGCTGGCGCTGCTGGCGATGGTGTACGCCGTCGTACTGGCGGCGCGGGACAAGCGGATCGACTGGCCCGTGCTCGGCGCGGTCGGGGTCATCGAGGTCGCGCTGATCGCTCAGCTCGTCGTGGGGATCGTGCAGCTCAGCGGGACCGACCGTGACGTGTCCGGGCCGTTCTTCGTCGGGTACCTGATCGGGTCGCTGATCATCCTGCCGATCGGGGCGTTCTGGGCGCTGGCCGAGAGCAGCCGCTGGGGTGCCGGTGCGCTGGCCATCGCCTGTCTGGTGATCCCGATCCTCGAGCTACGGCTGCACGACCTGTGGGCGGTCTGAGATGACCGGTCCGGCGGCCACCAAACACGGGCCCGGACGGATCCTGATCGCGGTGTACGGCGTGTTCGCGCTGGCCGCGACCGCGCGGGCCGGCGTCCAGATCGCCACGAAGTTCGGCGACGCCCCGATCGCATACCTGTTGTCGGCCGTTGCCGCGGTCATCTATTGCGCCGCGACGTTCGCGCTGGCGAAGGCGACCGTGGTGTCGCGCAAGGTCGCCACCGTCGCGATCGCGATCGAGCTGGCCGGCGTGATCGGCATCGGCGCCTTCAGTTACGCCGTACCGGACGACTTCCCGGACGCGACCGTGTGGTCGCACTTCGGCCAGGGATACGGCTTCGTTCCGCTGGTGCTTCCGGTGCTGGGTCTGCTCTGGTTGCGTCGCACTCGGTAACTGCCAGGAAACTGCCAGCCATGCGCAGGGGCTGACTCAGGTTCGCCGGACAGCATCGGTGACATGCAGATTCCAGGTCATCCTCGGGTCGAGATCGTCGTACCCGTCAAGAACGAGGAAAACGACCTCGGACCGAACATCAGACGGTTGCGGGAGTTCCTCGACACCGCTTTCCCGTTTCCGGCCGAGGTCTGCGTCGCGGACAACGGAAGTACGGACGCGACATATGAGATCGCCACGCTGCTCGCCGCCGAGCTGCCCGGGGTCCGGGTGGTCCGGCTCGAGCAGTCCGGGCGCGGCCGCGCGCTGAAGCAGGTCTGGTCCGCCAGCACCGCCGAAGTGCTCGCCTACATGGACGTCGACCTTTCCACCAACCTCAACGCGTTGCTGCCGCTGGTCGCGCCGTTGCTCGCCGGGCACAGTGACGTTGCCATCGGCACCCGGTTGGCGAAGAGCTCCCGGGTGGTCCGGCGGCCGAAGCGGGAGTTCATCTCACGCTCGTACAACCTGTTGCTGCGGGCAACGCTAAGCGCACACTTCTCCGACGCGCAGTGCGGGTTCAAGGCGATCCGGGCCGATGTGGCGCGCGAGCTGCTGCCGCTGGTCGAGGACACCAGCTGGTTCTTCGACACCGAGTTGCTGGTGCTCGCGGAGCAGGCCGGGCTGCGGATCCACGAGGTCCCGGTGGACTGGGTCGACGACCTGGACTCCCGGGTCGCGATCGCGAAGACGGTGGGCGAGGACCTGCGGGGGATCGCCCGACTGATGCGCAGCCGCGTCGACCTGGAGCCGATCCGGCAGAAGTACGGCCGGCCGCGAATCCTCGATCCGCGGACCGCGATGGCCGCGCGGGTGCTGCGCTTTTGCGCCGTCGGGGTGCTGAGTACGGCGGCGTACGCGCTGCTCTATCTCGTGCTGCGCCAGGGCATGCCGGCCCAGGTGGCGAACCTGCTGGCGCTGCTGATCACCGCGGTCGGCAACACCGCGCTCAACCGGCGGATCACGTTTGGAGTACGCGGTGTGGAAGGCCGCTGGCGGCATCACCTACGCGGCCTGGTCACCTTCGGGATCGGCTGGAGCCTGACCGCGGCGTCGCTCTGGCTGTTGCACACCGCGGTCTCCGCGCCGCACCAGGCGGTCGAGGTCACCGTCCTGACCATCGCGAACCTGGCGGCGACCGTCGTCCGGTTCAGCCTCTTCCAGGCCTGGGTCTTCGACGACGACGCACCCACCATCCCGACCTTCGAACCCCCGGCGGTTCTCGAAAACACCCGGAGCAATTGAGATGACGACCCTCTCCGATCCCGTCGAGGCCACGAAGCCTCGCGCGATCAGCACGCCGTACACACTGAGTCGCGACAAGGTCCTGTACGGCGGCCTGCTGGCGCTGACCGCGATCGCGTACCTGTGGGGCCTGTCCAAGAACGGCTACGCGAACGAGTACTACGCCGCCGCGGTGCAGGCCGGGTCGACGAGCTGGAAGGCCTGGTTCTTCGGGTCGTTCGACTCGTCCAGCTTCATCACCGTCGACAAGACCCCCGCCGCGCTGTGGGTGATGGGCCTGTCCGGGCGGATCTTCGGCTTCAACACCTGGAGCATGCTGATCCCCGAGGCACTGATGGGCGTCGCGAGCGTCGGCTTCGTCTACGTGTCCGTACGGCGCTGGTTCTCCGCGAACGCCGGTCTGCTGGCCGGAGCGATCCTCGCGCTGACGCCGGTCGCCGTACTCATGTTCCGCTTCAACAACCCAGACGCGCTGCTGATCCTGCTGCTCTGCGCCGGTGCGTGGGCGGTGACGCGGGCGATCGACTCTGTGAAGCGCTCGGCGCGCTGGATGATCCTGGCCGGTGCCCTGGTCGGATTCGGGTTCCTGACGAAGATGCTGCAGGCGTTCCTGATCCTGCCGGCGTTCGGGCTGGCGTACCTGGTCGCCGGGAAGCCGGCGCTGGGGAAGCGTCTCCTGCACCTGGTGCTGGCGACCGTCTCGCTGATCGTCAGTGCGGGCTGGTGGATCGCGATCGTCGAGCTGATGCCTGCTTCGGCGCGGCCGTACATCGGCGGCTCCCAGAACAACAGCATCCTCGAGCTGACGCTCGGCTACAACGGCCTGGGCCGCCTGACGGGCAACGAGACCGGCTCGGTCGGCGGCGGAGGCGGCGGCAACGGCGGCGGCATGGGCTGGGGCGGCGCGACCGGGCTGCAGCGCTTGTTCAGCGGTGAGTTCGGGTCGCAGATCGCCTGGCTGCTGCCGGCCGCGCTGCTCTCGACGATCGTCCTGGTCGTTGCCGCTGGCAAGGCTGCGCGGACGGACCGGACCCGGGCCTTCGCGATCCTGTGGGGTGGCTGGCTGGTCGGCACCGGGCTGACCTTCAGCTACATGGAAGGAATCATCCACAGCTACTACATGATCGCGCTGGCGCCGGCCATCGGTGCGTTGATCGGCGCCGCGATGGCGGTGCTCTGGAAGCGGCGTACGGAATGGTTGCCGCGGACAACTCTGGCCGGCGGGATCCTGCTGACGGCGGGGTGGAGCTTCGCGCTGCTGAACCAGACGCCGACCTGGCATCCCTGGATCCGGTGGGTCGTGCTGATCACCGGCCTGGCCGGTGCGGGTGCGCTGATGCTGCTGCCGGAGCTGAAGCTGCACCGTACGACCGCTCGGCGGGCCGGGATGTTCGCGGCGGCTCTGCTGGCCGTCAGCGCCCTGACCGGGCCGACGGCGTACTCCGTGGCGACGATCAACTCCGCACACACCGGAGCGCTGCCGTCCGCAGGTCCTTCGGGAGCCGGCGGCATGGGTGGCGGTGGGATGCGCGGCGGCGGCGGACCTGGTGGCGGCCAGATGGGTGCGCCGCCAGGACAGACCGGCGGCACGACCGGGACGCCTGGGAGCGGCACGACGACCGAGAACGGGACGACCGGGCGGGGCACGGGTGGCACCGGCGGAGTCGGTGGGTTCCTCGGTGGCGGCGGGATCAGCGGCGTGTCGAGTGAGCTGATCACGCTGCTGCAGAACGGCGCGAAGGGGTACACCTGGGCGGCGGCCGCGGTCACCGCGAACGGCGCCGCGCCGATGCAGATCGCGTCCGGCGTACCGATCATGGCGATCGGCGGGTTCAACGGGACCGACCCGGCGCCGTCGCTCGAGGAGTTCAAGGAACTGGTTGCCCAGGGCAAGGTCCACTACTTCATCGGCAGCGGTGGCGGCGGGATGATGGGCGGCCGCGACGGCTCCTCCAGCGAGATCGCCACCTGGGTCAGCGAGAACTTCCAGTCCCAGACCGTCGGCAGCACCACCGTCTACGACCTTTCCACCGGAACAGGAGCATGAAGATGACACAGTCCGCAGAAGCCCAGTTCCAGGCGGCCAAGGCCGCCCAGAACAACCCACCCCAGCAGCCGGCGCAACCGCCGGTCCAGCAGCCGCCTGTGCAGCAGCCCGCGGATCAGCAGTCGGTGGTGAAAGGCGGTGGGCGGCCCAGCAATCTGATGCTGGCCGGTGCCGGCTCGATCCTCGCCGTGCTCGCGTTCCTCGGCGGGATGGCGGTCGGGCACTCGTGGGACGGCACCAGCAACCAGCAGGGCCAGTTCGGTGGCGGCCGCGGTGGCGGCGGCTTCCCCGGCGGATTCCAGCAGGGCAACGGGCAGGGCACCGGTCAAGGAACTGGCCAGGGCAACGGGCAAGGGCAGGGCACACTGCCGGGCCAGGGCCAAGGCCAGGGAACCCAGCAGGGCCAGGGAACCCAGCAGGCCCCCGGCCAAACGCAGACCAGCTGACCCTCGCCACACCAGCAGCCCGGCGGGCCCCGAGCGGACACTCGGCCCGCCGGGCCTCTTTGTGTACCCACCAACCGTTTGGAGTGCCGGAAAACGGTTGGTGGGTACACAAAGTTGGTTTTCTGGACGGGTGTCAAGGGGTGGGGCGACACGCTTGATGGTTCGCGGGGGCGTGGGGTGGGGTAGGAACGGGGACGTGGAATGGTCGAACGTCACCTGGTTCCTGACCGCGCTCGGGGCGGTCGTTGTACTGATCACGCGCGTCCGGCTCGGAGGGACTGTTGTCGACGGCACCGGTCACGGCGCGGGCCGGCACGGGTACTCCGCAACGCTGTTGCGGCTGCACACCGTGGTCGGAGTGATCACGCTGATCGGCTGGGTCGTTGCCCTGATCACCGGTCGGCGGGAGATCGCCCTGGTCATCCTGGCCGGCTGGTGGTTGCTGACGGTCATCGGATTGTTGCTTCTGGCCCGTTGGCTGCCGAGCGCCGGCAAGCACTCCGAGGATGCGCAGAGTGACGCCTGGGGTTCCGGCGCCGGCCTGTCCGTCCTCGGCCACGTGGGCATGCTGCTCGGCGTCGGCTATTTCACCTTCGTCACGGTCACGGACCGTCTCTGAGTCCGGCGATCAGCGCCGTGACAGAGCGTCGTACGGCGGCCTCGAACGCTTCTGGTGAGAGCGTTGTCCCGGTCCCGGCCACCCGGTCGTACATCAGCCCGTCCAGCATCGCGGCGACCGGCCACGCGGCCGCCTCCGGATCCGGTACGCCGAGCCCGGCGAGCAACTGCGCGAGCATCGCGCGCAACTGCCGCCCGCCGTCGACGATCGCGGCCCGCAGTTCCGGCTGACGGCTCGCCTCGAGCGACAACTCGTACCGCGCGACCAGATCGTCCGGCCGGTCCTGCGCGAGTCCCGCCGTCATCGCCACCATCAGCTCGACCGGATCGGCACCGGGCGGCGGCATCCCGGCCACGTCCCGGGTGAGCATCCGGTGCACGCACGCGGTGAGCAGGGCGTTCCGCGTCCGCAGGTAGTACGACGTGGAGCCCGGCGGCAGCCCCGCCTCGGTGTCGACGGCGCGGTGCGTCAGCCCGCGCAGCCCGCGGGTCGCGACGAGATGGATCGCCGCGTCAGCGATGGCCTCCTGCCGATCCGCACCCCGCGGAACCTGCTTCGTCACGTCGCCCAGTCTCGCACTTCCCAACCGAACTCTACAGATGTAGAGTCAAGTTCATGAGTACGGCGATCGTGGTCGGGGCGGGTATTGGAGGGGTCACGGCTGCCGTCGCGCTGCAACGGCGCGGCTGGCAGGTCACAGTTCTGGAGCGTGCTCCGGAGCTCGGTGAGGTAGGGGCCGGTATCTCGGTCTGGCCGTCGGCGGTCGCCGTACTCGAGGAGCTCGGGGTCAAGGGCGTCGAGAAGGCGTCGGTGCAGTCCAAGCCGGCCGGGATGCGCAAGCCCGACGGTCGCTGGGTGGTCAGCGCGGCCGACCTTGGCATGGAGCTCCCGGTGATGATCCATCGCGCCCAGCTCCACGACCTGATCACGGCCGAGTTCGGCCCGGCGGTGACGGTCCGGACCGGGTACGACGTACGGACGGTCACGCAGGACGCGGACGGTGTCACCGTCAACGGTGAGCTGCACGCGGAGCTGCTGGTGGCCGCGGACGGGATCCGGAGTGCGGTACGGGGAGCGTTGTATCCGCAGTACGCCGGGCCGCGGTACTCCGGCTTCACGGGGTACCGCGGGATCGCGGAGGTGGATCTCGACGACGGCGGCGGCGAGACTTGGGGCCGTGGGCAACTGTTCGGGTTCGCGCGGCTGATCGACGGGCGGTACTACTGGTACGCGACCGCGAACCAGCCGGCCGGCGCGACCAGCGAGCCGACCCTGTTCGAGAGCTGGCACGATCCGCTGCCGCGGTTGATCGCGGGCACCGAGAAGATCCTGCAGAACGACATCTACGACCTGACGTTGCCGCTGGTGCCGTTCGTGCAGGGGCGGATCGTGCTGCTCGGCGACGCGGCGCACGCGATGACGCCGAACCTGGGCCGCGGAGCCTGTTCCGCGATCGAGGACGCGGGCGCGCTGGTCCGGCACCTCGGGCGGACGGGCGATCTGCGGACGGCGCTGACGGCGTACGACGCCGAACGGCGGCCCGCGACGACCAAGCTGGTGAAGCGCTCCCGCGCCGTCGGTCGCCTGGGCCAGACCGAGAACCCGGTGCTCTGCACGGTCCGTGACGGCTTGTTCGCCGTCGGCGGGAAGCTGGTGGCCCTGCGAGCGCGCAAGTAGGCGGATGGAACAATCGGCGCCGTGACCACACTTCCGCAGGCGCCTGAGATTCCCGGTGCGAAGCACCTCCACTCCGGCAAGGTCCGGGACCTGTACGAGCTCGAGTCCGGCGACCTCCTGATGGTTGCCAGCGACCGGCAGAGCGCGTTCGACTGGATCCTCGAGACGCCGATCCCCGACAAGGGGAAGGTGCTCACCGCGATGAGCCTGTGGTGGTTCGAGCAGCTGGACGTGCCGAACCACGTCATCTCCACGGATGTGCCGGCCGAGGTCGCCGGGCGGGCCGTGGTGTGCGAGAAGCTCGCGATCTACCCGGTGGAGTGCGTGGCCCGTGGGTACCTCAGCGGCACCGGCCTGCTCGACTACAACGCCACCGGCGCCGTCTGCGGGATCCCGCTGCCGGGCGGCCTGGTCGAGGGCTCGCGCTTCGACACCCCGATCTTCACGCCGGCCACGAAGGCCGAGCTCGGCGAGCACGACGAGAACGTGTCGTACGACGTGGTGGTCGCGACCGTCGGCGCGGACACGGCGGCCGCCCTGCGGGACACCACGCTCGAGATCTACACGACGGCGCGGGCGATGGCCGAGGACCGTGGGATCATCCTGGCCGACACGAAGTTCGAGTTCGGCGCCCGCGCGGACGGGACGCTCGTGCTCGCCGACGAGGTGCTGACACCGGATTCGAGCCGCTTCTGGCCGGCCGACCAGTGGGCGCCGGGCAAGCCGCAGCTGTCGTACGACAAGCAGATCATCCGGGACTGGCTGCAGTTCGAGTCCGGCTGGGACCGCACGTCCGGTGAGGCGCCGCCGCCGCTGACCGACGAGGTTGTCGAGCGGACCAGGTCGTCGTACATCGCGGCGTACGAGCAGCTGACCGGCCTGAAGTTCGAGGCCTAGAACAGGCCGACGCCGAGCGCGAGCAGGATGAACCGGCCGCTGCGGCCGACCAGGACCGACAGCGCGAAGACGACGGTCCGCATCCGCGAGGCGCCGCCGATGAGTGCCACGCCGTACAGCGGCGGGATGCCGACGAACGCGCTCAGGAGCGTGACCGGGGCGCCCCAGCGGCTGTCGCTCATGGCGTCCAGGAGCCGCTTGGTCAGGTCGCGGTTCCACTGGACGAAGCGGCCCCAGCGGGTGTCCAGGTTGACCGGCCTGGGCTCCTTCTTGGTCTTCCGGGCAGCGTAGCCGGGCCGGTAGCGGACGGCGAGGAACATCCCGACCTTGCCGATGGTCTGGCCGATCGAGACACCGATCGCAGCGACCACCGGGTTCAGGGCGTGCGTGGCCCCGAGCGCGAGGACGTACGCCTCCGCGTTCATGAACGGTACGACGGCGGAGCCGATACCGAAGCCCACCGCGAGTACCAGTTGCCACACCCACATGACACCGAGGCTAAGCGCGATTCCCCCCATTGCCACGGAACTCAGGCCCCCTTCCAGGGGTGGACCAGGGTCCACCCCGTCATCATTTTGCCTCGCCCGGAGCGGCGGCGCGGCGGCCGCAGAGGATCTGGACCAGCCGGTACGACGAGACGACCTTCACCAGTAGGGCCGCGACCGCGACGGCGTACGGCAGCCAGTGCGCACCGGTCTGGCCGGCGATGACCAGCGAGACCACCACGGCGCCGGTGTTCAGTGCCTTGGCGGGCTTGGACCAGTTCCAGACGTAGATCGGCCGGTCGACCTTGTAGAAGTAGTTCGGGCTGAGCACCCACGGCCAGAGCAGGAACGAGAACGTCAGCATGGTGTCCAGGACGCCGAACTGCACCAGGTAGATCGCCAGCGGCCCGATCGTGTCGGGGTACGTCGCCATGAACGCGGCTGCCAGTAGGAACGAGCACGCCCGGTCGCAGACGACATCGAACACCGCACCGGACAGCGACTCCTCGTTCCGGATCCGCGCCACCCAGCCGTCGAGGCTGTCGCCGAACCAGTAGGAGACGTACCCGATCACCAGCCACAGCAGCTCGCCGGTGCTGAACGCGTACGTCGCGAGCGTCATCGCGATCACGGTCCTGATCAGCGTGATCCGGTTCGGCACGCCGAGCAGCAACGCGGGCCGGACCGCCAAGGGTGTTGAGGTCATCAGGCCGCCCTTAGGTTCTCGGGATCGAGTGCGTCCCGGAGTTGGTTGCGAAGCAGGAAACCGGCGGCGGCGCCGCCGAGCTGGCCGAGTAGCCAGCCTGTGATCGTCAGGATCGCCCCGAGCAGCAGCGTTCCGGGCTCGAACGGCCCGACCGCTCCGCCGGCGACCCGGTTGATGCCGGTCACGGTGCCGAACAGTAGACCGACGGCCAGTGCGGGAGCCGCGACCACCGTGAGCTGCCGGCGAATGACCCGGCGGAGGAACGGCAGGTCCACGCCCAACGCGGTCAGGCTGGCGAACTGTCGGCGCTGGTCGACCAGTTGGTCTGCGACACCGACGATGAGCGCGGCCATCGCGGTCAGGGCGACCAGGACGAGTCCGGCGATCGTCAGCCCGAATCCGGTGGTGTAGAACGCGGTCGTGCCGCCCAGATGGTCGTCTGTCTGGACGCTGGCGATCCCGTTCGCCAGGGTGCCGACGAGGAAGCCGCAGCAGCCCAGCAGCATGCAGATCCGGGAGGCGGGCCGGGAGTCGGTCACCAGCCGCAGGCCGGTGAGCAGGTTGGCCGGGTCGCCGGACCGCTGCAGCCGCCGCCCGAGCGCAAGGATCCAGACTCCGGAGGTGCTCAGGAAGAACAGCGCCAGGCCGGCGAGCAGGATCGTGGAGCCTACGTACCCCATGTACGGCGAGGCGAGCAGGCCGAGCGCGATCAGTACCGGTCCAGCGATGATGCCGGTACGACGCTGCGCCACGGACTGTGGTTGCCGCAAGACCGGACCGTCTCGGTGCAGGACGCTTCCGATCACCGCACCGGCCGCCGTCATCATCACCACCACCGGAATCCACAGAAGCGCATCCCACAGCTCTGCACCGGGCAGGACCCGGGCCATCAGGGGCAGGGCACCGAAGAGCAGGCTGAGGACCAGGTAGGCAGGTCCAGCGAGTAGTCCACCAGCCAGACCGGCAATGGCCGCGTCAGTGACAGTAAGCTGCCGTAGCTGCTTCCGGGAGGCACCTGCCATTCGCAGCGCGGTCAGTCGCCGTTCACGGGCCGCCGTACCCAGTCGTAAGGCCTGGACTGCCAGGCCGCCGGTGAGCGCGGCCAGGATGATCAGGATCGCGATCAGCCCGGAGCGGAGGCCGCTCTCGGCGATGTAGTTGCTGTAGACATCGTTGCTCAGCTCACCTTTACCCAGGCGGGCAATACGCAGTGCGCCGAGCAGCAGGGCTCCACTGAAGGCGAGTGCCGCAGTGGCCAGCTGGACCCGGCTGCGGTCCGCCGGCGTTCGTGAACGCGCCAGCTGTACCAGCGTCTCGAGCGTCATCAGAGCGCCACCTCGTGCTGGATCAGGCCATCACGCAGCCTGATCTCACGGTCTGCTGACGCGGCTACCAGGTTGTCGTGCGTCACCATCATCAGAGCAGCGCCGCGGTAGCGGGCAGCCTCCAGCAGTACGTTGAGCAGCTCCTGGCCGGCGCGGCTGTCCAGACTGCCGGTGGGCTCGTCTGCGAGTACTACGGACGGACCGGTGACCAGTGCGCGCGCTACCGCGGCCCGCTGCGTCTGTCCGCCGGACAGCTCACCAGGGACGGCGTCGGCGTCGTCAGCGATACCTACCTGGTCCAGCCAGTTCATTGCGGCCTTGTGTGCCTCACCACGCTCATGGCCACCCAGCAGGAGCGGCAACGCCACGTTGTCCACCAGTGGCAGGTCCGGCACCAGCTGACCGAACTGCAGCACGATGCCGACCTTCGTACGCCGTAGCGCCGCGCGCTGCTCCTCCGGGAGGGTGGCCAGGTCCTGGCCGTCTACCTGCACGGCACCGGCGTCCGGGGTGAGGATGCCGGCCGCGCAGTGCAGCAGCGTCGACTTGCCGCATCCGCTCGCACCGGTGACCGCGACGACCTCGCCAGGCTTGAGTTGCAGGCTGACGCCGCGGAGGGCCGTGTTCCGCCGGTAGGCGTACTCGATTCGTTCCAGTTCCAGAGCAGCATTCATCAGCGAGTCCCCCTCTGCTCGGAGATGCGGTCCAGGGCGCCGTCCAGCCAGCGCAGATCAGCGTCCAGGTGGGCCACGATGTACTCGCGGACCAGTGGTGAGGTCGGGTCGTCGTCGGCCGGGGTCTCCCGCAACTCACGGATCCGGCGCAGGTGGCTGGCGCGCTGACGGGCGAGGAACCCCGCCGCGTCGCCACCGGTCCGGATGGCTGCCACGAGTTTGCGCAGTACCTCGTCTGCGCTGCCCCAAGCCGGTGGCACCGGGTCGTTGAGCCAGTCGCTCAGGTGGTCGCGGCCCTTGCTCGTCAGCGCGTAGACGGTCCGGTCCGGTCCGCCGCCGGAGGTCTTGTCGACCACCTCGACGAGCCCGTCGCGCTCCAGTCGGCCGAGTGTCGTGTACACCTGTCCGAAGGCGAGTGGCCGGCTGTCCGGGAACCAGGCGTCATGGCCCCGCTTCACGTCGTACCCGTGCGCCGGGCCGGCGGACAGCAGCCCGAGGACGAGCTCAGCAGTGGCCATGACCAGAACTATACATCGCGTGTATGTACTCAGTGAATAGTCCAGGATGCGGCATTCCGTCGCGCGGTCGGTAGGATTCAGCCGTCACCCCGCAACGAACCTGGAGTAGTCAGTGGCTCGCGTTGTCGTCGACGTCATGCTCAAGCCCGAGATCCTCGACCCGCAGGGCAAGGCGGTGCACGGCGCGTTCGGCCGGCTCGGCTTCGATGGCGTGGCCGACGTCCGGCAGGGAAAGCGCTTCGAGATCACCCTGGACGGTGAGGCGACCGAGGAACGGGTCGCCGAGATCCGGAAGGCCGCCGATACGCTGCTGGCCAACCCGGTGATCGAGGACTACACGCTGCACGTGGAGAACGGGCAGTGAAGATCGGGGTCGTCACCTTCCCGGGCTCGCTGGACGACGCGGACGCTCGCCGTGCGGCCGCGGTGGCCGGCGCCGAGGCAGTCGCGCTCTGGCACGGCGACGAGGACCTGCACGGCGTCGACGCGGTCGTCCTGCCCGGCGGCTTCTCGTACGGCGACTACCTGCGGGCCGGTGCCATCTCCCGGTTCGCGCCGGTGATGGAGACGATCATCAAGCGGGCCGGCGAGGGGATGCCGGTGCTCGGCATCTGCAACGGCTTCCAGGTGCTGTGCGAGTCGCACCTGCTGCCCGGCGCGCTGATCAAGAACCACCACCGCAAGTTCGTCTGCAAGGACCAGACGCTGCGGATCGAGAACAACACCACCGCCTGGACCAGCGACTACGACGCCAACCACGAGATCACCATCGTGCTGAAGAACCAGGACGGTTCGTTCGTCGCCGACGAGGCGACACTGGACCGGCTGGAGGGCGAGGGCCGGGTGGTGGCCCGCTACCTGGGCAACCCGAACGGCTCGTACCGCGACATCGCCGGCATCACCAACGAGCGCGGCAACGTGGTCGGCCTGATGCCGCACCCGGAGCACGCCGTCGAGACACTGACCGGCCCGACCACGGACGGCCTGGGCTTCTTCACCTCGGTGCTGAAGGCCGTCGTCGCCTCCTGATGGGGTTCACCAGGCTGGTCCGCGCCGTTCTGCTGACGGCGGCGGTCCTGCTCCTGAGCAGCGGTACGGCGGCCGCGCAGCCGTCGAGCCTGTTCGCGAAGGTCGTGGTGATCGGCGTCCCCGGACTCACCTGGAACGACGTAAAGGCGTCGCCGGAGCTGACCGCGCTGGTGAACCAGTCGCACGTGGGCTCGATCTCGGTGAAGACGGCCGGCCCGCACACCTGCCCGATCGACGGGTGGCTGACGATCAGCGCGGGTACCCGGGCGTGGGGGAGTGTGCCCGACCAGTCGTGCGGTGACCTGCCTGCGGTGACCGACGGCAAGGTGGCCGACTGGCAGACGTACGTCGACCGTCAGGCCGAGCACCACACAGGCGCGCCGATCGGCCGCCTCGGCCAGACCGGGTACCCCATCTGCGGCTTCGGTCCGGGCGCTGCGATCGCACTGGCCCGGACGGACGGCTCTGTCGCGAACTGGCAGCCCGAGTTCGACGCCTCTGTGCTGGCGAAGCCGGACTGTGGCGACGCGATCATCGACGGTGGCGCGATGCCGCCGCGTGAAGGACGGGCAGAGGCACGTCAGAAGGTCGCCCAGCTGGTGGCACAGGCCCGTGCCGCCGATGGCTGGGTCCTGCTGGTCGGTATCGGCCAGGAGCTCGCCAACGCGCACCAGGAGCCGCTGGTCGCCATGCAGTTGCCCCCGGACGACGGACCGCGCTGGCTCACCAGTGACAGCACCCGCCGCCCCGGCCTCATCCAGCTCACCGACGTGACCGCGACGATCCTCAAGGAGCGCACTCCGGCGAACGTCGACCCGGCGGGATCCGCCGAGGCGGGCCCGCTGGACGGTAACGAGATCCACTTCACCGGAGACCGTCACACCGACGCCGCGGCCGTGATCGAGGACCGGCTGGACGCCAACGAGCGGTTCGAGCAGCCACGGCCGATGCTGTTCGCGGTATCGCTGACGATCGTCGCGGCCGAGGTCCTCGCACTGCTCTGGTTCTGGTTCCGGCGCTCGCCCGCGTCCCGACGTACCGCGGTGTTCACGTTGCTGATGCAGGGCGGGTTCTACCTGGCGGTCTTCCTGTCCACACTGACCGTTTGGTGGCGCTGGCCGTCACCTGGTTTCTCCTTGTACTGCGTGATCATCGGGATCAGCGCACTGGCCGCTCTGGCGGCACAGGTCGTGCTGAAGAAGTACGCGTACCTCGGACTCGCGATAGCGGCGTACCTGATCCTGCTGGTCGACGGTGTGCTCGGTACGCCGCTACAGGTCGGCAGCATGTTCGCTGACGGGCCTGTGATCGGTGGGCGGTTCTACGGCTTCGGGAACTCCACCTTTGCGACGCTGGCGGTCGGTGCGCTCGTCGCCGCGGGCTTCGCGGCGCAGAAGCTCATCAGCAAGAGCAGGGTGCAGGCTGCGGTCGCCGTACTGGTCGTCGGCGGTGCTGCGATCGTTGTGGATGGCAGGCCGGGGTGGGGGACGGACTTCGGCGGCATCATCGCGTTGACGCCGGCCGTGCTGCTCATGGCCTGGCTGACGTGGCGCGGGAGCATCTCACTGCGCGCACTGATCGGTGTGGGCGTGGCCGGTGTGCTGGCGGTGTCTGCGGTCGCGTTCCTCGACTACCTGCGTCCACCGGACGAGCGCAGTCACTTCGGCGCGTTCGTCGCCCGCCTCCTCGACGGCGACGTCAGCGACGTACTGATCCGCAAGCTCGAGATGGCCGTGCAGTTCTTCAGCGGCCCGGCCGGCTGGGCCATGCTCATCGCGGTCGTCCTCTGCATGCTGGCCACGCTCCTGCCGCACCGCGTGCCGTCCAAGCAATACCAGGAGTTCTACGACAGCCTCCCGATGGTCCGCCCGACCCTCCTGGCCCTCTCCACCTGCGGCCTCGTCGGCATGCTCCTCAACGACGCCGGCGTCGCCCTCCCCGCGATCATGGTCGGCTTCGCCCTTCCTCTGCTGGTGGCCCATCTGATGGACGCCTACCAGCCCGCTACCGTTTCACCTGAGCCCCACCTAGTGCAGGAGTCCTGATGTCGACAGACACCGTGTCAGTTGCCGGTAACACGCCCGAGGTCGAGCAGCCTTGGGCTGAGCTCGGGCTGAAGGCGGACGAGTACCAGCGGATCCGGGACATCCTCGGGCGGCGCCCGACCAGCTGTGAGCTGGCGATGTACTCGGTGATGTGGAGCGAGCACTGCTCGTACAAGTCGTCCAAGGTGCACCTGAAGCGGTTCGGTGAGATCCCGCAGGAGACGCCGGCCGGGAAGATGCTGGCCGGGATCGGCGAGAACGCCGGTGTCATCGACATCGGCGAGGGGTACGCCGTCACGTTCAAGGTCGAGTCGCACAACCACCCGTCGTACGTCGAGCCGTACCAGGGCGCGGCGACCGGGGTCGGCGGCATCGTCCGCGACATCATCGCGATGGGCGCCCGTCCGGTCGCGGTGATGGACCCGCTGCGGTTCGGCCCGCTGGACGCCCCGGACACGAAGCGGGTGCTGCCGGGCATCGTGTCCGGCGTCGGCGGCTACGGGAACAGCCTCGGCCTGCCGAACATCGGCGGCGAGGTCGTCTTCGACCCGACGTACCTGGGCAACCCGCTGGTGAACGCGCTCTGCGTCGGCGTCATGCGGCACGAGGACCTGCACCTCGCGAACGCGACCGGCGTCGGCAACCAGATGATCCTGTACGGCGCCAAGACCGGCGGCGACGGCATCGGCGGGGTGTCGGTGCTGGCGTCGGAGACGTTCGCCGAAGGCGGTCCGACCAAGCGGCCGGCGGTCCAGGTCGGCGACCCGTTCATGGAGAAGCTGCTGATCGAGTGCACGCTCGAGCTCTTCGCCGCGAACGTCGTCGAGGGCATCCAGGACCTCGGCGGCGGCGGACTGTCGTGTGCGACCTCCGAGCTCGCCAGCGCGGGCGACGGCGGTATGCGGGTCTCGCTGGACAAGGTGCCGCTGCGGGACGCCTCGCTGTCGCCCGAAGAGATCCTGATGAGTGAGTCGCAGGAACGGATGATGGCCTGTGTCACCCCGGACAACGTCGAGGCGTTCCTGAAGATCTGCGCCAAGTGGGACGTCCAGGCCGACGTCATCGGTGAGGTCACCGACACCGGGCGGCTGGAGATCGACTGGCACGGCGAGCGAGTGGTCGACGTACTGCCGGAGACCGTCGCGCACGAGGGCCCCGTCTACAACCGTCCGTACTCCCGTCCCGAGTGGCAGGACGAGCTGCAGGCCGACGGCGCCGAGAAGTTGCCGCGGGCAAGCAGTGGCGCGGAGCTGCGGGACACGCTGCTGAAGCTGGTCGCCTCGCCGAACCTGTGTGACAAGTCCTGGGTGACGGACCAGTACGACCGGTACGTGCTCGGCAACTCGGTGCTCGCGCAGCCCGAGGACAGCGGCATGATCCGGGTCGACGAGACCAGCGGCCTCGGCGTCGCGGTGTCGACCGACTGCAATGGCCGGTTCGCGAAGCTCGACCCGTACACCGGCGCCAAGCTCGCGCTCGCCGAGTCCTTCCGGAACGTCGCCACCACCGGCGCCCGCCCGGTCGCGGTCACCGACTGCCTGAACTTCGGCTCGCCGGAGGACCCGGCGGTGATGTGGCAGTTCACCGAGGCGATCCGCGGTCTGGTCGACGGGTGCAAGGAGCTCGGTATCCCGGTCACCGGCGGCAACGTGTCGTTCTACAACCAGACCGGCGAGACCGCGATCCTGCCGACCCCGGTGGTCGGGGTGCTCGGCGTGATCGACGACGTCACCCGCCGGACGCCGATCGGATTCACGGCCGAGATGGAGGGCCACCAGCTGTACCTGCTCGGCGAGACCGAGGAGGAGCTGTCCGGGTCCGAGTGGGCGCACGTCGTCCACGGTCACCTCGGCGGGCGGCCGCCGGCGGTGGACCTGGCGGCCGAGCAGCAGTTGGCCGACATCCTGATCAACGCGTCCCGCGACGGGCTGATCGACGCGGCGCACGACGTCAGCGACGGCGGCGTCGCCCAGACGCTGGCCGAGTCCGCGTTGCGCGGCGGCATCGGTGCGCGGGTGTGGGCCCCGGACGGTCTCGACCCGTTCCTGTTCCTGTTCGCGGAGTCGGCCGGCCGTGCGGTCGTCGCCGTACCGCGAACCGAGGAGGTGCGGTTCACCGACATGTGCACCGCCCGCCGCTTCCCGCACGCGAAGATCGGCGTCATCACCGGCGACACCCTCGACGTCCAGGACCAGTTCGAACTTCCCCTCACCGAACTCCGCGTGGCCTGGACCTCCACGCTGCCGTCGGTGCTCAACTGACGGTGTGATCGTCAGCCGACCAGGGCGACTCGCTGAGTCGCCTCGGTCAGCACCTTGTTGAGTCCGGCCTGGTCCTGGGGACGGCCCGAGACGGTGATCTCGATGTACGCGCGGCGGCCGTTCTCGAAGGTGTCGACGAAGCGGGTGGAGACCCAGCGCTGACCCCGGGCGCCGTCCCGGTAGGTGTAGCTGATCTGTGTGTACGCGACGCGCGGTGCGTCCCACCCGACCTTCGACGCCGTGGTGCCGTTGCCGCGGTACGTCATCTTGAAGCCGGCGACGCCGTGCAGCGCGTGGACCCGCTGGTCGGCGGCGCGGCTCGTGCTGACCTTGCCGCCGAGGCCGCCGTTGACGCGGAGCATCCAGGTGTTCGAGCTGTCGGTGAACTTCGCGTGCTGCCGGCTGAGCTGGGTGAACTTCCATCCGGTGGGCGCGTGGACCGCGACGTTGCAGTGGCTCCCGGTTCCCCAGCACTTGTAGCTGAAGTGCAGGCTCGCCGGCTTGAGCGCGGGCTTGGCGTGCGCGCTGACGGCGGCGGTCCGGGCCGGTACGGCGGCGTCGCTCGGCGCCATCCCCAGGAACAGCCCCGCCGCGCCGATGATCGCGGCGCCGGCCAGAACGCGGGCGGTGAGGGTCTTCTTCATGGTTCTCGTCTCCATCGTCAAGGGGCTCCGTTCGGCCCGTCGGGATCAGAGATGGCTCGGTGCCGCCGCGACGTTGAGTGCCGGATCTGTGATCAGCGTCTCCGCCGGAGCCGGCAACAAGCGCACCCGACGCAGCGTCAGAAGACGCCTTCTGAGCGTCTGGCACACTCGGAGGGGACGAGTGAGGTGAGGCAGATGGCGGAGCGGCGACCGGTGAAGCCGTCTGATCTGGTGGGGATGGCTGCGGCCGCGGGGCAGGAAGCTCGGGTGGTGGCGGCTCGGCGGCGGATGGCGCAGATCCGGCTGACGGATGAGCAGCGGCGGATTCTCACCGACGAGTTGGCGCAGGAGTTCGCGATCGGGCGGTTGGACGAGGCGGAGCTGCACCGACGGGTCGATCTGCTGAACAGTGCGGTGACGCACGGGGACCTGGAGCCGGTGCTTGCTGGATTGCCGGTGTCGTCGTTGTACGCGCCGCCGGCGCGGAAGCCCGGCCGGTGGCGGTGGGCCGCGTTCGCCGGCGCGGTGTGGCTGGCGGTGCCGTTCGTGCTGGCGGGGTTGCTGTTCCTGGTGTTCGGGCGGGAGATCGCGGCGGCCATCTTCGGCGTACCAGCGGTGGTCTGGGTTGCGTACGCGTACCGGTGGGCCTCCAAGCCGCGGCGGGAGTCAGGTTCCTAGCGTCGACTCGCGCGTGATCAGCTGCGTGGGGAGTTCCAGTACGCCGTGGTGTGGCTTGCCGTCGATCGCTTCGAGCAGGAGCGTCGCGGCGCGGCGGCCGAGGTCTTCCAGGCGGAGGTCGACGGTGGTGAGCGGCGGCCGGCTGGCGAGCGCCATCACGGGCCAGTTGTCGTAACCGGTGACCGCGATGTCGTCGGGCACCGAATGGCCGAGCTCGCGGAGGCGGTCGCAGACGCCGCGGGCGATCTGGTCGCTGCCGCAGGTGATTGCGTCCGGGTGCTGACGCAGTACCAGGTCGGTGGCTTGGCGGCCCCAGCGTTCGCTCCACTCGCCGAAGAGCGGTTCGGTGCAGAGCGCAGAGGCGATCGCCTGGGCGCGTTCGGCGGCGGAGCGGTGGTCGGACGGGCCTGTGACGTGGGCGATGCGGGTGCGTCCCAGGCCCGTGAGGTGGGTGATCGTGGCGGTGGCGCCGGCTGCGTCGTCGACGATCACCGAGGCGTCGTCCGGGTCGGTCGAGGCGGCGAGCGCGTAGACAACCGGCAGCGGCACGTTGATGGGCCGACGAGGCTCAGTACGGCGGCCCGTGACGACGATGCCGTCGACGCCGCGCGCGACGAGAGAACGCAGGTACGTCTGCTCGCGCAGCGGGTCGTCACGGGTGTCGCAGAGGACAGTCGCCAGCTCGCCCGCGCTGAGTACGTCCTCGACGCCGCGCATGATCGGGATGCTGAAACGGCCTGAGCTGTCGGTGGTCAGCAGCGCCACGGTGTACGTCCGGCCGGAGGAGAGCGCGCGACCACGGGCGTCGGGCGTGAAGCCGAGCGTCGCCGCGGCTCGGCGTACCCGGTCTCGCGTCTCCTGGCTCAGCTGGCCGGTGTTGCTGAGGGCCTTCGACGCGGTTCCGGCGGACACCCCGGCGAGCGCGGCGACGTCCACCATCCGCACGCCTGGCCTCTTCATGCTTGTTTCCTTCCGGTCGTTCGGCGAAGCGTACCAGGATCGCCCCGGAGACCTTACTGACCTGCGCTTTGATCTTGACCGACACGACCGGCAGTCCTACGTTGTCAACGACGGAAAACGTGTGCGGTCTTTCCGTCGAAGCGAGGTCCGCCCCTTCACTCGAGAGGCTCGACAACCATGGTCATGCCTGAACCTGCCGGTCGCGGCGGGCACTACGTTCCGCAGCGTGCCCCGCTCCGGCCGGTCCCGTTCCAGAAGCTCCCGCCCGGTGCGGTCGAGCCGCGCGGCTGGCTCGCGCAGCAGCTCGCGTTGCAGGTCGACGGGCTCTGCGGCCGGTACGACGAGATCTCGGACTTCCTGGTGTACGAGACGAACGGCTGGGTCGACCCGGCGCTGGGAGCCTGGGAGGAGTTGCCGTACTGGCTGCGCGGCTTCGGCGACCTCGGCTACGTCACTGGCGACAGCGGCGTACTGACCCGGACCCAGCGGTGGATGGACGGGATCCTCGCGACCCAGGCCGCCGACGGGTGGTTCGGTCCGGAGCGGTTGCGGACGTCTCTGGAGAACGGACCCGATTTCTGGCCGGGTATGCCGCTGCTGGCCGCGTTCCGGTCCTGGTACGAGTACTCCGGCGACGAGCGGGTCATTCCGTTCATGACGAAGTACCTGCGGTTCCAGAACACGCAGCCGCCGGAGGTGTTCAACCGGTCGTGGGGTGCGTTCCGCTGGGGCGACAACATCGACAGCGCGTACTGGCTCTACAACCGCACCGGGGAGCAGTGGCTGCTCGACCTGGTGACGAAGATGCACAACGGGTCCGCGGACTACGTGAGCGGTATCCCCAACTGGCACAACGTCAACCTGGCACAGGGGTTCCGGGAGCCACTGCAGTACTGGCTGCTGTCCGGAGATGCCAAGCACCGCGACGCGACGTACCGGAACTACGCGACGGTGATGGGGCTGTACGGCCAGTTCCCGGGTGGTGGGTTCGCTGGGGACGAGAACTCGCGGCCCGGGTTCGGTGACCCGCGGCAGGGGTTCGAGACGTGCGGGATCGTCGAGCTGATGCACAGCTGCGAGATGCTCACCCGTTTCACCGGCGACGTCGCGTGGACGGACAGGTGTGAGGAGCTGGCGTTCAACTCGCTGCCGGCGTCGTACGACCCGCGGCAGCAGGTCATGCACTACATCACCTGTGCCAACAGCGTGCAGCTCGACGACCGGCGCAAGCACGGGCAGTTCCAGAACCCGTTCGCGATGCAGTCCTACAAGTACGGCGTACACCAGTACCGCTGCTGCCCGCACAACTACGGCATGGGCTGGCCGTACTACGTGCAGGAGCTCTGGCTGGCCACGACGGACAACGGTCTCGCTGCGTCGATGTACGCCGCCAGCAAGGTGACCGCGACGGTGGGAGCGGGTGAGACGGTCAGTGTCGTCCAGGACACGGAGTACCCGTTCTCGGACACCATTTCGTTCACGGTGCAGACGCAGCGACCGGTGCGATTCCCCTTCTATCTAAGGTGTCCTGGCTGGGCTGACGACGCGACACTGAAGGTCAACGGGCAGCGGGTGCATGCGTCCGGTGACTGGATGAAGTTGGACCGCACCTGGCACACAGGGGATCGTGTGGAGCTCACCCTGCCGATGCGCACCACTACGCGGGTGTGGGAGGACAACCAGCAATCGGTGTCCGTCGACAGAGGCCCTCTCACGTACTCGCTGCAGATTGACGAACGCTACGAGCGCATTGGTGGCACCGACGAGTGGCCGGAGCTCTCTGTCTACCCGGAATCGCCGTGGAACTACGGTCTGGTCGCTGACGCGCCGTTCGACGTCGTACTACGGGAGGCGGGCGACAACCCGTTCACCACATACGGAGTACCGCTCGCACTGACCACACTGGCCCAGCGGATCCCACAGTGGGAGACAGACACCGAGGACGTGGTCGGACTGCTCCAGCCCGGTCCAGCGCGGTCGGACGAACCTGTGGAGACCGTGACCCTCATTCCGATGGGTGCGGCTCGTCTGCGGGTGACGTCGTTCCCACAGGTCGCTGCAGACGGTAAGGACTGGACCTACCGCACCAGGATCACCGCGTCCCACGTGAACGACGGGGACTCGCTCGAGGCGCCGGACTCCGGCCGTACGCCGGAATCCTCTGCGGACACGTCGATACCGCGCTTCACCTGGTGGGACCGTCGCGGTACGACGGAATGGATCGAGTACGACCTGCGATCGGTACGCGAGCTGTCGGAGGTCTCGGCGTACTGGTTCGACGACACCGGCTCCGGGCAGTGCCGTGTCCCGCAGTCCTGGCGGGTGTTGTGGCTGGACGGTGAGACGTGGCGGCCGGTCCAGAACACCACGCCGTACGACGTAGCGGTGGACCGGCTCAACACGACGGCGTTCACGCCAGTGCGGACGCAGCACGTCCGGGTGGAGGCCGTGCTGCGTCCGACGTACTCGGGAGGCTTGCTCCAACTCCTGGTTACTTGACGGGTGTCGGGCTGACGTACAGGGAGATCACGCCCTCTGCGTACGTGGAGGCGTCGTCGACGTACCAGTTGCCGGGCGGGGACTTCACCGGCTCGTGGTTGGGTCCGTCGCTGGTCAGGTACTCGATCTCGCGGACACCGCGGGACCTGACCAGCGGCAGGACCTGGTCGATGGTCTTGTTCTTCACCGTCAGCCCGGCCAGCACCTCACCCTTGTCCGTCGCCGACGACGAGGTGTGGACGTACATCTCGCCCGGCTTCGCCACGCGGCCGAACTGGATCTCGGTCTTGCCGTCGTAGTTCTTCGGCAGCTCGACACCCTCCTGGCAGCCCGCGTCCGAGGCGTTGAGCGTCCCGTTGCACTGCTCACCCGGCTCCAGCATCCTGAGCTGGCTCATGTCCTTCTCGTTGCGGCCGGAGAAGCTGATCATCTTGCCGACCCACGGCGGGCTGACCGCGACGCTCAGCACCGTCACGTCCAGGCCCATCTTCTTGAACTCGGCGTTGTAGCGCTTCGGGTCCGCGTTCGGGTCGACCACCCGAACGATCAGCTTGTCGCCGCGTTCGGTGAACGAGAGCGCCTGCGGCTGGCTCTGGTCCGGACGGTTGACCACAGTCGCGGCGACCACGCCGGCAATCAGCAGGGTGCAGGCGGCGACCAGCGCGAGACGGCGCGGCTGGGAGCGGCGCACGGGGCGCACGACCGGCGTCGACTCGTCTGCGGTGACGGCGTCTGCCAGCTCGCTCCAGGCGTTGTCCGAGACGCTGTCGGCGGACTGCTGCGGGTTGAGGCCGCGGACAGCGGCGTCGATGTCATGCGTCTTCATGTGACACCTCTTCGGTGAGAGCGACCACGGTGCGGTTCGCGAGTGGGGCGGTGAGCAGCTTGGCGAACCGCTTCCGGGCGCGGTGCAGCCTGATGCGTACGGCGTTGCGTGAGATGCCGAGGACCGTGGCTATCTGGCCTGTGTCGAGCTCCTCCCACGCGACCAGCGACAGCAGCTCTCGGTCCTGCTCCGGCAGTGCACGGAAGGCACGTGCCGTGGGGGTGTCCTCCTGCAGCGGGTGCACCGGTGGGGCGTCGCTGAGCTCGCCACGCAGTTTGGTGGCCAGTGCGTGCCGGCGGCCCTCACCGCGGCGGTGATTGGCGAGCACCCGGCGCGCCACGCCGTACAGCCATGGTCTGGTCTGCGGGTCGAGCGGTACGTCGTCCAGCCGGCGCCACGCGACCAGGAACGTGTCCGCGAGCAGGTCCGCGGCGTCGTGGCCGCTGTCGGTCCGGCGGCGCAGGTACCCGAGCACCGCCTCCCGATGCGTGGCGAAGACCTGCTCGAACCGCTCCCGGTGCGCGTTCGGTGGTGGGTCGTGCACGACTCCCTCACTCACCGGCCCACTTCGAGCCTCGATCGGTATCAGCGTCATACCCGGTAGATGTCCACCAGCCCGTCCACCCATTTCACCCCACCGAGATTGCAGCTTCCTGCACCGTTCCGTGTGGGTTCGATGACCGCGCGTACTGCGACAATTCGGTTGGGGCGAGTTGAGGGGGACCTGTGGCAATCGACGCGATCCTGGAGCACGTGCTCCTGCGGCACCTGGAGCACGCTCCGCTGACGCGGGCCGAGTTGGTCCGCCGGACCGGCGTCGGCGACGACACGCTGCAGACCGCACTGAACGAGTTGGTCGGGGGTACGTACGTCGTACGCCGGTCTCAGCAGGGTCTGCCGACCGAGTACGAGCTGACGGCCAACGGCGCGATCCGCCTGAAAGTGGTCACTGAACTCGTGCAGTCTCCGGGCGCAGCCATCGGCAAGGCGATCACCAGGATGGTCGCGGCTGCCATCGTGGAAGGGACGGACGGCCCGCCGGTCACCGCGCAGCCGCCGGTCAAGGCGCAGCGGCCTGCCGGGGTGCGGTGGCCTGCCGGGGTGCGGCGGCCCAGGCCGCCGGCGGATGCGGGCGAGCTGGTGCTGACGGATGCCGACCGATCATTCTGCTCGGCCGCCCTGGCGCAGCAGGTCGCTACGGGCCGGATCCTCGAAGCCGAGGCGCAACGCCGTTCGCACCTCCTCTACGCCGCCCGGACCAGGGCCGACCTGGCTGCTGTCTTCGCGAACCTGGAGCCTCCCGACCTCGATGCGCCACGGCCCGAGCCCGAGCCGGTGGAGTGGCGCCCGGACTGGCCCCGGTACCGGCAGTTCGTACCGTCACTCGTCCTGATGCTGGTGTTCGCCGGCGTCCTCGCCTACTCGCGGTCGGGCCTTCTCCTGTGGGCGGTCTACTTCGTCGTCGTCATCGGCAACCTCGGGTCGATGTACCGCGCCTGGCGCAAAGGTGACTCGAAGCCGTGAACTAGCCTGTGGGGCGTGGAGGCTAGGTTGCGGTTGGCGGTGGTGGCGGACGGGCCTGCGGTGGCTGAGTTGGCGCGGGCCGCGGTGGAGGCGCAGTTTCCGGCGTACTACGACCAGGCGCAGACCGCCAGTGCGGCTGAGCACATCACCACGTTGGACACCGCGCTGATCGACGACGGCACCTACTACGTGCTGGAGGCGGACGGTGAGGTCGTCGCCTGCGGCGGGTGGAGCCGGCGGAACAAGCTGTTCAACGCGAGTACGGCGGGAGCGGACGAGCGGCTGCTCGACCCCGCGACCGAGCCGGCCCGTATCCGGGCGATGTTCGTCCGGGCGGACTGGACGCGGCGTGGACTCGGCCGGGCGATCCTGACCGCCTGCACCGACGCGGCCCGCGCGGAGGGGTTCACCCGGCTCGCGCTGATGTCGACGCTGCCCGGCGTACCGCTCTACAAGGCGTTCGGCTTCACCGAGGGGGAGCCCGCCCAGCTACCGATGCCGGACGGCACCGTGCTCGCCGGCGTCGCGATGGAACGACCGATAGAGGAGACCGCATGACCGCCGGTACTACTGTCACCGCCCCTGACGGCACGGACGTCGTGCTCGGTGAGATCGGGACGCGTGTGCTGCTGAAGAACTCGCGCGTTCGCGTCTGGGAGGTGGAGCTGCAGCCCGGTGAGGCCCAGGGCTGGCACCTGCACCACAACCCGTACGTCGTCCTGTGCCTCTCGACCTCGCCCTGCCACATGGACTGGCTGGACGGCAGCCCGGCGCGTCAGCTGAGCGAGACGGTCGGCGGCTCGGTCTACCGTCCTGTGTCGCCGGTGCACATGCTCACCAACGACGGCGACACGCCGTACCTCAACCGCCTCATCGAGGTGCTCGACCTGGGCGAGGAGGCCTCCGGCGACCCGTACTTCGGGATCGACACCGCCGCGGCAGGTTTCGAGCAGGCCGGTGAGATCCCCACCAAGGTCGTGGTCGACGAGGACGACGTACGCGTCCAGCACGTCACCCCGGATGCAGGCGAGTCGTACACCTGGCACACCGGCGCCTACCCGGCTCTAGTGGTCGACCTGGACCTGCAGCACCCAGACGTGATGTACCTGGAGCCAGGGGAGTCCTACACGCTCCCAGCCAAGCCAGAGCGCACGTCCGGCTTCAACCTCGTCGAGCTGCGCTACTACAGCAGCCCGCGCACCTGAGCCGCATCCCGAGCCGCCAGCACAGCGGCAGTGTCGACCCGTCCCAGGTCGGCCTGCCGTAGCTGCGCCTTCACCAACGGCACCTGTGGTCCAACAGCGCTCAGCTCGGTCACACCCAGAGCAGCAAGCAGTACGGCGGCCTGCGGGTCACTGGCCAGGTCACCGCAGACCGCGACGCGTACGCCGGCGTTGCGGACGACATGGTCGATCAGCTGGAGTACGGCGGGATCGAGACCGTCGGCGAGCGGTGCGACCGCGGCGTTGGTGCGGTCGGCAGCGGTCGTGTACTGCGTGAGGTCGTTGGTGCCGATGCTGACGAAGTCGAGATCCTTGGCGAGGGTGCTGACGCGCAGGGCGGCCGCAGGCACCTCCACCATGATCCCCACCTCGAGACCGTCCCGTGGGCCGAGCTCCTGCAACGCCCACGCGACCTCGTCGGCCGTCGTCACCATCGGGAACATCACGTGCACCGGCGTCTCGGCCGCCGTACGCCGGACCGCTTCGAGCTGATCGCGGAACAGTTCGGGACGGCGGCGGAAGACGCGAAGGCCACGTTCGCCGAGGAACGGGTTAGCTTCGCGGTCCTGCGGGAGGAACGGGAGCGGCTTGTCGCCGCCGATGTCCCAGGTCCGGATCGTGATCGGCTTGCCGCCGAGGGCCCGTGCGATCGCGCGGAACGCGTCCACCTGTTCGTCGACGGTCGGCGCCGTACGGCGATCCCCGAAGAGCACCTCGGTCCGCACCAGACCGGACCCGTCCGCACCGCGCGCGTCGACGGCGTCCTGGACGACGCCCACGTTAACGAGTACGTCGATCGTCCGGCCGTCGCGGGTGGTGGCGGGTTGCTCGGCGTCCGCGATCGCCTGCGCACGCTCGCCTTCGCGCTCGGTGATGGTCGCGCGGACCCGGTCCTCGTCCGGCGCTACCTCGAACGACCCGGTCCGGGCGTCGAAGAAGACGACCACGCCCGGCGGTACGTCGACGTCCCCGATCCCGGTGATCAACGGGATCCCCCGCGACCGAGCCACGATCACCCCGTGCCCGGTCGTCCCCGCCGCGCGGACGGCGATGCCCGCGATCCGGGTCGCGTCGAGAGTGGCAGCGGTCGCCGCATCCAGCTCAGGTACGACGAGAATGCCGTCCGTCGGCGCTTCCTCGGTCACTCCGACCAGCAAGCGCAGTACGCGGTCCCGCACGGCCCGGACGTCCTGGGCGCGCTCCCGCTGGTACGCGTCGTCGAGCCCTTCGAACGTGGCCGCCAACCCGTCGTACACCTGTTTCCACGCCGTCGGCGCGGGCTGTCCGCCGGAGATCGCCGCTCGTACGTCGTCCAGCACCGTGCGATCGCCCAGCAACGCGAGATGCGCCGCGAAGATCTCACCGTGCGCGTCCCGCAGCTCGCGGAGCTGATCACCCGCAGTCGCAAGAGCGCCGTCCAGCCGACCAATCTCGTTGTCCCCAGCAACATAACCACTCAGCTCGACGCCCGCGCCCGCGAGCACTGCGGGCCCAAGAGCCACATCCAGCCCGGACCCACCAGGAGAAGGAACAGTTGTCTCCACGACCGCATCACCGAAGTTCTCCGCCGCGAGGTTCTCGACCGCCGCGAGCACCGCTTCGGCTTCAGTACCGCTCGCGCCCACTCGCAATCGGTGCCCCTGCTGAGCGTTCAACGTCGCGACCATGCTCAAACTACTCGCGTCCACCGGCCCCTTGCCGGTGTCCAGATCGGTGAGCGTCACCACCGCATCGAAACCGTTGACCAGACCTACCAACCGCGCCGCCGGCCGCGCATGGAGACCATGCTCGTTGCCGACAACCACCTCGACCGCGCGATCAGCTGCAACAACCGGAGCACTCTCGGCGGTTGCAACGCCAAGGTGATCCTGCTTACCCACCAACCCCCGCTCAGCCTCCGCGGCAACCGCATCCAACGCCGCATCCGTCGACGCGGTGACAACCGCCGCCACCAACCCCTCGACCAACGGCGCACTGGTCAGCCGCACCCGCGCAGCAACCTCAGGATCAACGAACTCCAGCGCCATCTCAGCACTGAGCACCGCACTCCCCAGATCCAGCAGCACCAGCACGCCGTCCGGACTATCCGCCGTACCAATAGCCTCCGACACCGCCATCGCATCGGTGCCGAACGTCGTCGCGTCCAGCCCCGCGGCCACCGCGATCACCGGACGCTTGTCCTCGGCAACCATCTCCGAGGCGAGCCCGACCGCCGCATCAGCCAGCGCACGGCTGTGCGACACCACCACGATCCCGATCATGACAGCGTTCGGGCAGCGGACTCCAAGATCAGCGTCGTACTGGTCGCGCCGGGATCCTGATGGCCGGCGCTGCGCTCACCCAGGTAGCTCGCGCGGCCCTTCCGCGCGACCAGCGGGATCGTCGCGTCCCGTCCCTTCGCGGCGGCCTCGGCGGCAGCGCCCAGCGCCGTACCGAGGTCCGATCCGCCGGCCACCGCAGCGTCGTACGCCTCCAGCGCCGGCGCCCAGGCGTCGTACATGGTCTTGTCCCCGAGCTCCGCCTTGCCGCGGGCCAGCACGCCCTCGACCCCGGCGTGCAGCCCCTTCCCGATCGCCTCCGGCGTGAGGTCGGCCCCGGCGAGCGCGGTCCCGAACCGCAGGAAGAAGGTCCCGTACAACGGCCCGCTCGCCCCGCCGACCTTGCTGACCAGCGTCATCCCGGCCTTCTTCAACAGCTCGTCGGCCCCGTCGAACGATGTCTCGTCCAGCATCCCGACCACCGCCTGGAACCCACGGTCCATGTTCGCACCGTGATCGGCGTCCCCGATCGCCGAATCCAGCTCAGTCAGATACGCCGCGTTCTCATGCAACGAACCAGCGACATCACGCAACCAGCTGACGAAGGAATCCACTCCCATGCTCACGCGTTCCAGCGTAGGCCGGGGGTGTTTACCGGGGCGTCCCAGAGGCGTACCAGTTCGTCGTCCGCTTTCAGCAGGGTTACCGAGCAGCCGGCCATCTCGAGTGAGGTGATGTAGTTGCCGACCAGCGAGCGGGCGACCGTGATGCCGGCGCGGTCGAGGAGTTGGGCGACCTCGTGGTACATCAGATACAGCTCGAGCAGCGGCGTACCGCCCATGCCGTTGACGAACGCGATCACCGAATCGCCTTGCTGGTAAGGGAGATCCGAGACCACCGGGTCGACGAGCATCGCCGCGATGTCGCGTGCCGGGGCCAGCGGCAACCGTTGCCGGCCGGGCTCGCCGTGGATGCCGATGCCGACCTCCATCTCGTTCTCGGCCAGCTCGAACGTCGGCTTGCCCGCGGCTGGGACAGTGCACGACGTGAGCGCCATACCCATGCTGCGACCGTTGTCGTTCACCCTGCGAGCGAGGTCCGCGACCTCCTGCAGCGGGCGGCCCTCCTCGGCGGCCGCCCCGACGATCTTCTCCAGCAGTACGGTCACGCCGACGCCGCGGCGACCAGCTGTGTAGAGGCTGTCCTGGACGGCGACATCGTCGTTCGTCACGACCGACAGCACCTCGGTGCCGGCGTCGGCGGCGGCCAGTTCGGCGGCCATCTCGAAGTTCATCACGTCGCCGGTGTAGTTCTTCACGATGTGCAGTACGCCGGCGCCGGCGTCGACCGCCTTCGTCGCGGCCATCATCTGGTCCGGCACCGGGGACGTGAACACCTCACCCGCGCAGGCCGCGTCCAGCATCCCGAGCCCGACGAACCCGCCGTGCATCGGCTCGTGCCCCGACCCGCCACCGGAGATCAGTCCGACCTTGCCGGGTCTCGGCGCGTCCTTGCGGTAGACGATCCGGTTCTCCAGGTCCACCCGGAGCCGGTCCGGATGCGCCGCCGCCATCCCCTGCAGCGCTTCACTCACAACATCGGCCGGGTCGTTGATGAGCTTCTTCATGCACCCCATCTGAGCACACCCGCGCCCGGAACGGGAGCCCCAAGAATCCGGCGCGATCAGGCTGCTTCGACCTCGGAGAGCAGCGGGATCGAGCGAATCGAGCGACTGACGGTGAGCAGTACGGAGCCGATCGCGAGCAGCCCGCCGAAGATCAGCAGAGCCTCCCGCGCGCCGAGTGTTTCCAGAAAGAGCCCACCGAGGAACGGCGCCAGCGGTGCCGCGCCGTTGGACAGGAACAGGAACGCACTCTGCGCCCGCCCCTGCAGATGGTCCGGTGTGATCAGCATCTGGTATCCGAACAGGCCGGAGTTCAACGCGGGCAGCAGGAAGATCGCGAGCGCCGGGAGCAGGATCAGTACGACGGGGCGCGTGCTCGCCGCCGTACTCGCGAACGTGACCGTGATGATCCAGGCGCCGACGATCGTGATCCGGCCGGTGCTGAACCTGGCCAGCAGCTTGGGCGCCGCGAACGCACCCAGCAGGCCGCCGACTCCCATCCCCGTCTCCAGCAGGCCGATCACGGACGCCGGTACGCCGCGCTGCTGCATGCTCAGGATCAGCACCAGAATCGTGCCGTTCGCCGCGAAGTTCAGCAGCGTCGCGACGACCGCGATCGTCCGCAGGTCGCGCTGGCGGAACAACCAGGCCAGCCCGGTACGGATCGCCTTCAGCATCGGCTCGTGCGCGCCGCCCTCGGGCTTCGCGGCCGGTAGCGGGTGCCGGATCGTGGTGAGCATGATCGCCATCACCAGGTACGAGACCGCGTCGATCGCGATCGGGATCGCCCGGCCGATCGAGTAGAGCAGGCCGCCGAGCGGGGCTCCGGCCAGCGAGGCCAGGTTCTGCCGTCCGTGCGAGGCGGCGAGCGCGGTGCCGAGGTCCTCCGGCGGGACGATCTGCCGGAGCGCGCCCGTCTCTGCGGGCATGAACAGACCGTAGCCCGCGCCGTTGATCAGGCCGACGACCATCAGGTGCGGGAGGGTCAGGTGACCGAGCCAGCCCACGACAGCCACCGAGCCGAACAGGACGGAGCCGAGCAGGCTGTACCCGATCAGGATCTTGCGGCGGCTCCAGCGGTCCGCCAGCGCGCCGCCGGGAAGCGCCGCCAGGATCCCGCCGAGCGCGGCCGACGTACCGACGAGACCTGCCTGCACCGGAGAGCCGGTGATGGCCAGGCCGAGCAGCGTGAACACGAACGAGCTCATCGAGGAGCCGATCGAGCTGATCGTCTGACCGGTGAGGAGCTTCAGGTAGTCACCGTTGTGCAGCAACCCCCGGGCGGTCATAACCGCGAGGGTATGCCGGTGTCAGGTCAGTCCTTGGGGCGCAGCAGCGGGCGGACGACCTCGCGGGCGTCGTGGATCCGGGACTTGACGGTGCCGAGCGGAGCGCCGACCTCGGCGGCGATTTCCTCGTACGAGAGGCCGTAGACATCCCGCAGTACCAGCGGAGTGACCATCTGCGGACGGTCCCGCTCCAGGGTCTCCAGCGCCTCCAGGAGGTCCAGTCGGGTGCCGGCGATCACACTCGTGGTGCGCGGGTCCGGCTTCTCCATCTGCTCGGGGTTGTGCGCGGCCTGGGCGGTGCGCTTCAGCTTGCGGTACGTCGAGCGCGCGGAGTTCGCGGCGACCGAGTGGACCCAGGTCGAGAAGCTGCTGCGGCCGGAGAACGAGTTGATCTTGGTGGCGATGTTGAGCAGCGCCTCCTGAGCGGCGTCCTCCGCGTCGGCCGAGTACGGCAGGACGCTGCGGCAGATCCGCAGGACGCGCGGATACACCTGCCGCAGCAGGTCGTCCATCGCGTTCTTGTCACCCGCCTGCGCCTGCTCCGCGAGGGTGGCGAGGTCGTCGGTCGGACTGGTGCTCTCGCTCATCTGCGCCTTTGCTCTCGATCGGCCCCGGTGAGGGACACTCCAATGACCCATAATGCCCTGTATGGGGGTCCCAACCAGACTCGGTCGGTACGTCGTGCGCCGACGCCTGGGCTCAGGCGGTTTCGCCACGGTGTGGCTGGCTCACGACGAGCAGCTCGACGCCGAGGTGGCGATCAAGGTGCTCGCCGACAACTGGGGGCACGACGACTCGGTCCGGCAGCGGTTCCTCGAGGAGGGCCGGTTCCTGCGCCGCGTCGAGTCCGAGCACGTCGTCCAGGTGCACGACGTCGGCGAACTCGAGGACGGCCGCCCGTTCCTGGTGCTCACGTACGCCGACCGCGGCACGCTGGCCGACCGGCTCAAGAAGGCGCCGCTGGCGCTGCCGGACGCCGTCGACGTGGTCGTCCAGGTCGGCCGCGGCCTGCAGGCGCTGCACCGGCGAGGCCTCCTGCACCGCGACGTGAAACCGGCGAACGTCCTGTTCCGCAGCACCGACGACGACGGCGAGCGGGCGGTGCTGTCCGACCTCGGGCTGGGCAAGTCCCTCGACGAGATCTCCCGCATCACGATGCCCGGCGGCACCCCGTCGTACGTCGCTCCTGAGCAGGCGCTCGGTGAGCGGCTGGACCAGCGCGCCGACCAGTACTCGCTGGGCGCGGTCGCGTACGCCGCTCTGACCGGGCGATCCCCGCACCAGGTCGACGGACTCGGCGCCGCGAGCCGGGTCAAGGTGGCGCCGCCGCCCAGCTCACTCGGGTTCGAACTGCCGGGTCAGGTCGACGCGGCCATCGTCCGCGCGCTGGACCCGGACCGGGAGAAGCGCTGGCCGGACGTGCAGACGTTCACGCGGCAGCTCGTGGGAGCGCTCGACGAGACCACGCGCGACTTCCCGCTGTCGACCCGCGAGACGGTGATCGTCGCATCCGAGGACCTGGACGCGAAGACGGCCCTCAGCGACGAGAACCAGCCGACGATCGTGAAACCAGCCGAGCCCTCGGAGACGACGCCCGCGGACGCGGAGACCGTCGCCGTGGAGAGCGCCGCGGCGGAGGCCGATGCGGAGGAGTCTGCGGGCGCGGAGGCAGAGACTGCCGCGGTCGCGACGACGGCGCCCCGGAAGCGACGGCGCGGGCGTTGGGTGGTCGCCGCCCTGCTGGCGCTGCTGGTCGGCGGCGGCGCCGGGTACGGCGGCCACTGGTACCTCTCAGGCCGCAAAATGATCCAGGTCTCAGAGGGCCAATTCTCGGTGACCCTGCCCGAGGCCTGGGCACAGTCGATGGCTCAGTCGGACTGGACCGCGCCCGGCGGCACCGGGAGCGCGCCGGCGTTCCGCGTCAGCCGTGACCCGGACTGGTCGGGGAAGACGCCAGGCGTGTTCATCGGGGTGTCGAAGTCGAAGCTGGCGGTTCCGGACGGCAAGCAGTGCGGCAACGAAGGCACCGTGCAGCCGCACATGGTCCGTGAATTCCCAGTGACCGACCGGTTGTCCGCGGACTGCTTCGGTGCCGATATCGTGCTCCTCCAACGGGTCGTCGATCACGGGGACGGCGGCTCGCTCCTCGTACAGGTGGTCGTGCCCGGATCGGATGTCCTCCGGGCCACGGAGATCGCCGATTCGGTGACATACACGTCTTAGGGGGTGTCTGATGGCTCCCCGCCTACTGCGGGGCACTCGGCACGGCACCTCGCCGCACGGGTGCAAAGGCCACGATGCTCCGCATCGAGACCTTCGCCCCCGCACGCCGATGCACCGCACCGAGCACCTCCTCGCTACGGCGTGGAACCATCAGACACCCCCTAGGAAGGCCCCATGCGTTTTCCGACCGAACGGCTCCGGCCGTCGCCGGCGCTGCTCCAGTCCGCCCGTCGCAGGTTCTACCGGCTCCGCTCCACCATCTTCCGCACCATCTGGCCGGCCGACTGAGCTCAGTCCACGGTCGGCCAGGTGATGCCCAGGGCCACAGTCCACAGGCCGGCTCCTAGCCATCCGAGTACGTGGAGCCCGCTGACGAAGCTCGGGGCGTGGCCGAGCGTCGCGCCGTACACGCCGACTCCGAGTGCGCCTACGGCCTGGCGGCTGGTGTTGTTGACGCCGCTGGCCAGGCCGGCGCGGTCCGGTGGCAGCGCAGCGATGGCAGCGTGGACCACTGCGGCGGTCAGGAACCCCATACCGAGGCCGAGGCCGAGTTGTACCGGTACGACGGCCGCGTAGCCGCTCCTGTCGTCGACGCCGAGCAGGAACGCCGATCCGACGACGCCGAACGCCAGCCCGATCGTCATCGGGAGACGAGGACCGTAGCGGGCGGTGATGCGGCCCGTGATCGGGCCTAGCACTGCTAGCGGGAGGAAGAGCGGGATGAGTTCGAGACCGGCCCGGAACGCCTTCTGTGAAAGGTGTTCCTGCAGATAGAGCGTCAGTACCAGGGCTGTGCCGAGACCGACGAAGTTCATCAGACCCGCGATCACGTTGGGGCCGACGAAGCTCGCACCGATCCGCAGCCGGGTCTTCGCGCGCTCCTGCTCGATCTGCCGCTGCGGCACGAGCCGCCACGCCAACGGGAAGGCGACGGCGATGATCGGCAAGTTGATCAGGAACACGGCCCGCCAGCCGAGTGCGCTCACCAGCGCGCCGCCGAGCAGTGGCCCGGACGGCAACGCCAACGCCCCGGCGCCCGACCAGATGCCGACAGCACGAGCTCTGGCCGCGCTGTCGACGTACATGTCGCTGATGACGGCCAAGGTTCCCGGCAACAGCAGCGCGGCGCCGACGCCCTGAACCGCCCGCGCCGCGACGAGCAGCTCGATCGTTGGCGCCACCCCGCAAGCCAGCGAGGCGACGCCGAAAACACCAAGCCCCGCAAGGACAACGCGCCGATGCCCGATCCGGTCACCCAGCATCCCGAACACCAACAGAAGCCCGGCGAGCGCAATCATGTACGCGGTGACAACCCACTGCTGCCCGCTCAAACTCGTCCCGAGATCCACCCTGACTGCCGGCAACGCGACGTTCACCACCGTCACATCCAGCTGAATCAAGAAGATCCCGACACACAGCAACGCAAGCAGCATGCTCTCCAAGTTCCCACGCGATCACTTCGGGCACCGTCGAAGTGTGCTGGTGCCACGATGGATCCATGAGCGGAGACGCGGATGTCGCGCGCGTGGCGGCGTTGCTGGCCGAACCGGCCAGGGCGAAGGTCTTGATGGCCCTGGCGGAGGGCCGCGCGCTCCCGGCGTCTCTGCTGGCTTCGGAGGCACGTGTGTCGCCACAGACCATCAGCGCACACTTGCGCAAGCTGCTCGACGGCGGCCTGGTCACAGTCGAGCAATCCGGCCGGTATCGGTACTACAAGCTCTCCGGTCCGGAGGTCGCCGCAGCCGTGGAGGCGCTGGCCGGCATCGCCAAGCCGCAGCCGATCACCTCGCTGCGCCAGAGCACCCGGGCTGCGGCTCTACGCGAGGCACGTACCTGCTACGACCACCTGGCTGGGCGTCTCGGCGTCGCTCTCCTGGAGGGGCTGGTACGTCGTGACGCGCTGGTTCGCACCGATGGCGGTAGAGGTACCGAGCGTCGGCCCGGCGACCCGCTCGCGCAGCAACTCCCCGACGGCCCATACGCCCTGGGGCCTCATGCCGTCGGCGCCTTCTCCGAGTTGGGAGTCGACCTCGCCGCGCTGCCGTCGCGCAGGCCGCTGCTCAGGTTCTGCGTCGACTGGAGTGAACAGCGCCACCACCTGTCGGGGCAGCTCGGAGCCGCGATCGCTGAGGCGCTATTGAACCGCAACTGGCTCCACCGCCGTCCCCACCAACGCGCGGTCCAGCTGTCTGACGCAGGCCGCCGCGGTCTCGCCCAACTGCTCTAGCCCGACAGCGGAGTATCCCGACGCTGAACGCTGTCAGTCGCATGATCAAGCACGTCGAGCAACGCGTCCTTGTCCTGGGGGAGCCCAGTGGAGCTCATTTCGACAGCACAGTTGCCACTGTCATCCGCAACCCAACGCACGATGACATAGCGCAGAACGCCTTCGGGGGACTGCTCCGGAGGCGGTACATAGGTGTAGGCGATGGTGGCGTACCGCTCGTCCACGGTGTGCGAGATCAGGTGCAGCATCTGGTTGGCGGGCAGACGATTCAGCTCGGTGATACGCGCTTGCATCGACGCCGCCGGGGGACGCGTGATCGTGAAGCCCCCCTCGATCCGGATCCACCGCTTTCCGGTGGGGTCGGTGAACCGGCCGGTCTTCGGCGGGTCCGGCTGCGTCAGGCTCCATCCGCTCGGTATCCGTACCGAAACGCGTGACCTGACGACGCCCTTCACCTCGAACGTCTGGCTCTTGTAGCGCAGATCGTCCGCATCCAGCGCAGGCGAGTCGTCGTACGTAACCTTGCGAGGCGGCCCGGTAGGTGTCGGGGTAGGCGTCGGTGTCGTGCCCGGGGTGGGGCTCACGGCGAGTGGGGCTGCGGTGCCGGCCAGGCTGGGTTCCTTGGTGAGGAACAGGCCGACGCCGTACCCGCCCGCTCCGCCCACCCCCGCGAGCGTCAGCAGACCGGCGCCGAGCACCGCGCGCCTGCTCACCGTCCCCGCCACGCCCCCACCTCCCCAGAGATCTACTAGAAGAAGACACCCCAGCCCCCACAGAGGTTGCACCGACTAAGTAACGATTCCGTGAAAACGGGTTCCCCGCGTGGTCCCTCAGATCCGGCCAGGTGCCTTCTTGGTCTGGCCCTTTGCGACGGCATACCAGGCGGAGCCACCCTCGAGTTGCACGTCGTAGTGGCCGGTGGCCATGAAGCCGTCGACGAACGTCCAGGGCAGCTTCGGCGTCCGGCAACTGGTCTGATTCCTCGTGATGTATCCATTGCCGCCGGGACTGTTGCAGGTCAACCCTGGCTGCTGGAGTCCCTCTTCCCAATAAGCCAGTACTGCGGTTGCCCGCGTGCCTCCGGTGATGATCGGCGAGTTGAGTTTGAGGTAGGCCCAGTACTGGTGGCACGTGTCCCGTCGCAGCTCGATCCTTCCCCAGACCTCGCCTGTTCGGTTTGCTGTGAGAGGTACGGTCCTGACCGCCGGCACGGCCTCACTGCAGGCCTGTGTGACTGCAACCTTCGCCCCGGCCGGTGCCGGGATCAGTGCCGTCGCCAGGGCGAGCGCGGCAATGCGACGGATCATCGCTGTCTCCATCTCGTGGGAGGTATGTCGGTCGGGTTCGGCAGGGTCAGCCGGTCTCGTTGACTGAGGTGCTGGCCTTGTCGAGGATTTCTTTGAGGGCGTCTGCGTCTTGGGGGAGGCCGGTGACGCTCATCTCGATGTTGGTGTTCTCGCCGTTGATCGCGATCCAGCGGACGATCACGTACCACAGGGTCTCGCCCGGGATGTACGAGTAGACGAGTGTCGCGACCGTCCGGGACTCGCCGTCGTCGCCGGTGATCATTTCGGACGTGTGGTCGAGGATGCGGACGTCGTTCTCGGGCGCCTGGCTCTTCTTGAGATCGACGATCAGCTGGGCCATCTCGTCCGCCGGCGTGCCCTCGGCGGGTTGGTCGGCCTGCACTCGCACGCCGCGTTGTTCGACCTTTTCGACGTATCTGACCTGGTCCGGGCGCTTCGTGTCCCTCGTCAGCCGCCAGCCTTGTGGCACCTCGAGGGACAGCCGCACGGTCTGACCGTCCTTCGTTTGCACGGAGAACGAGCGTTCGGTGTAGTCCAGCCCGGGTTCCAGCGGCTCCTCGTTGTTGGGGATCGGGGTCTTGACCGGAGTCGAGGGCTCGGTTGGGGACGGCGTGGCGGACGGGGAGATTTCGCCGAGGGGGCCGGCGGTGCCGGAGGCGGTCGGTTCCGGGGTGTCGAGGTAGTCGCCCGCGTAGTAGCCACTGCCGGCGCCGAGCGCCAGGGCCAGCAGCAGAAGTCCGGCCAGGAGGACTCGTCTCACGCTCGCACCCGTCCACAGGTCGGCGCGGGCGGCACGACAGACGTCGTACCGGCCGGATGCGGGAAGGCGGTCACGGGCACGTAGCCCATCTTCTCAGGCCAGATGGTCCGGGTCCCAAAACCCCGGCGGAGGCCTTTTCACACCGGGCCGGACTGAATCCTTTCAACGAGGTCTTGACACCCTCCCGGGCCGTACGTACCGTCCCCGTGACAAAAGTAACACGATCCTGCGGTTACTTCACATTCTTGGCCGGTACTTCGGCGCTCAGGAGGAACCATGGCACTCGATCGATCCGTCAGCCGAAGGCGGCTCCTGCAACTCGCCGGTGGTGCGACCCTGGCCGGTGCGTTGGCGGCCTGCGGCGGCGGCAACGGCAGCTCGTCGTCCGGCGGCCCGCTCAAGGTGATCGGCGCCGGCAGCCAGGAGGCCGGCCTGCGGAAGGCGCTCGACGACTACAAGAAGGCGCATTCGGACTTCGACTTCAATCTCTCGTTCTCGCCGGCCGACCAGCTGCAGACGTCGCTCCGCGCACAGCTCGCGGCCGGTAACGCCCCGGATCTGCACGCGGTCTACCCGGGTAACGGCAGCGCGATGTCGATGGTCCAGCTGAGCAAGGCGAACCTGCTCACGGACCTCAGCAGCCAGTCCTGGACGCAGAAGATCCCGACCGGTTTCAAGGGTGCGTTCCAGAACGACGGCAAGACGTTCATCTTCTCGCCGGGTACCAGCGTGCTCGGCGCGATCTACAACAAGAAGGCGTTCGCGACCGCGGGGGTCGACGTACCGACGACCTGGTCGGAGCTGCTGTCGGTGTGCGACAAGCTGAAGAAGAAGGGCATCGTGCCGATCGCGCTCGGCGCCCAGACCCCGTGGGTCACGCAGCTCATCGACTACGCGCTGGTCCCGGGCACGGTCTACGCCAAGACGCCGGACTTCGACGACAAGATGACCGCCGGTACGGCGTCCTTCGCGGACTCGGGCTGGGCGGACGCGATGGACAAGTACCTCGAGCTGCAGAAGAAGGGCTTCTTCAACGACAACCCGAACGGGACGACGTACGAGCAGGCCACCTCGATGGTCGGCACCGGCAAGGCCGCGATGGCCGTCCAGGTGTCCGCGGTCCTGCAGGCGTTCCGCGCGGCGTCGCCGGCGCCGGACGACCTGGGCATGTTCCCGTTCCCGGCCACGGACGTCGCCGCCGACAACTGGATCCCCGGCGGCGTCGTGGTCGGTATCGCGGCCAGCGCGAAGAGCAAAAAGGCCGAGGAGGCGAAGAAGTTCATCGAGTACTGCGGCCAGCCGGAGGTCGTGAACGCCTGGGCCGAAGCCGTCGCGTGCGTCCCGCTGTACTCCGAGGGCGACGCCAAGGTCGACCCGGTCCTGAAGCCGTTCCTGCCGTACCTGAAGGACAACAAGGCGGTCCCGTTCATGGACCAGCGCTGGCCGAACGCCGAAGTACAGCCGACCCACTTCGCCGTCGTCCAGGAACTCCTCGGCGGCAAGAGCACGGTCCCCGCCGCCCTGAAGAAGATGGACGAGGCCTACCGGAAGAGCGCATGACGGTCACAGCTCAGGCCGTACGCCGGGACGCTGTCAAGGCACCGCGGCGCCGTGGGGGCGGGATCGCGCCGCCGTGGTTGTTCGCGGTGCCGGCGTTGCTGATTTATGCGCTGGTTGTCTTGTATCCGGCGTTTTCCGGGGCCGGGTCGGCGTTCACGGACTGGTCGGGGGTGGGGGCGCAGCGGTCGTTCGTGGGGCTGGACAACTTCCAGCAGTTGTTCCGCGACGACCAGGCCCTCGGGGCGTTGCGGAACACGTTGCTGCTGACGGTGGCGATCGTCGTCGTGCAGAACGGGATCGGGTTGCTGCTGGCGCTCGGCGTCCACACGGGGATCAAGAGCCGGATGGTGCTGCGGGTGATCTTCTTCGCGCCCGTCGTGGTGAGTCCGGTGATGGTGTCGTTCCTGTGGAAGTACGTGTACAACCCGGCGCCGGACGCCGGGCTGAACGCGGCGCTCGGGGCGATCGGGCTCGGCGGGTTGCGGCAGGACTGGCTGGGCAACCCGTCGATCGCGTTGTGGTCGGTCGCCTTCACCGTGATCTGGCAGTGCGCCGGGTACTCGATGGTCATCTTCCTGGCGGGTCTGGAAGGCGTGCCGGCCGAGCTGCACGAGTCCGCGATGGTCGACGGCGCGGGCACCGTGGCGCGGTTCCGGCACATCACCTGGCCGCTGCTCGCGCCGGCCGTGACGATCAACCTGATGCTGTCCACGGTCGGTGGCCTGACGCTGTTCACCCAGATCATCGCGATGACGAACGGCGGCCCGGGGTACGCGACCGACACGCTGTCGACGGTCCTCTACAAACAAGCCTTCGTGTTCGGGAAGTTCGGCTACAGCACCGCGGTGGCGCTGGTCCTGGCGATCTTCGTCGCGGCCGTGTCCTTCATCCAGATCGGGTACCTGCGCTCGAGGGAGACCGCGGCATGAGGAAATACAAGCCCCGTACCTTCGTGCTGGAAGTCGTCATGGTGGCGGTCGCCATCGCCTTCCTCTTCCCGGTCTACGCGCTGGTGACGCTGGCCTTCAAGGACCCCGGCCAGATCGCCAACAAGCCGCTGTCACTGCCGGATCCGCCGTCGGTGGGGAGCTTCGGCGAAGCGTGGCAGTCGGCGTCACTCGGCTCGGCGCTGCTGAACAGCACGCTGATCACGGTCAGCAGTGTTCTGGTGCTGATCGTGCTGGGATCGCTGGCGGCATACTTCCTGGCCCGTACGGCGACGCGCCTGAGCTACACGCTCTACATCCTGTTCCTGGTCGGCATCATCCTGCCGTTCCAGCTGGGGATGATCCCGCTGTACCAGATGGTCAACGACCTGGGCCTGCTCGGCACGTACCAGGGGATGATCCTGTTCTACACGGGCATCCAGTTGCCGTTCACGGTGTTCCTCTACACCGGGTTCATCCGCTCGCTGCCGGCCGACTACACGAACGCGGCGCTGATCGACGGCGCCTCCCACCTGCAGGCGTTCGCGCATGTGATCTTCCCGCTGCTGCGCCCGATCACGGGCACGGTCCTGATCCTGAACGCCGTACACATCTGGAACGACTTCTTCACCCCGCTGCTGTACCTGGGCGGATCCGGCCGCGAGACGGTCCCGGTCCGGGTCTTCGCGTTCGTCAACGAGTACACGTCCAACTACGGGCTGGTGGCCGCCGGGCTGGTCCTCGCGGCGCTCCCGATCCTGCTGCTGTTCCTCGTCCTGCAGCGCTACGTGATCCGCGGATTCGCCTCCGGATTGAAGGGATGACCTCTCGGCCTAGGACAATGCCCTCACAAACAAACAGAGGGGGGATCGGCATGGTACGTCGGTTGCTGGCCGGGGCACTGACCGTCGGGGCATTGCTCGGTGGGGCCGTGCTGGTGGGAAGTGCACCAGCCGAGGCGAGGACGGTAGCGGTGTCGGACACGCTGCTGCCGGGGCAGAAGTTGATGGCCGGGCAGTACATCCGTTCGAAGAGCGGTGTCTTCACGTTGATCATGGACACGCGTGGGGAGGCGAAGCTCTTCCAGCGCGGGGTGTCGTGGCGGTTGTGGAGCTCCGGGACCTGGCGCGCCGGGTCCGTCCTCGTGATGGGCACGGATGGAACGCTCCAGATCATCTACGGTCGGACGAAGATCTGGTCGATGAGCATCAAGAGCGCGGGCGCCAAGCTGGTGCTGCCGGACAATGGGAACCTGGCGATCTACAACACCCGCGGTAAGGCGAACTGGAACCGGCACATGGTGATCGGCACGCTGATGCCGCAGAGCCAGCTCCACGCCCCGGACCCGGCCGGACGCGAGGTGATCATGTACTCCGTCAACCGGATCTACACGCTGAAGTTCCTGACCACCGGCAACCTGGTGCTGCTGAAGAACGGGACGACCACGCTGTGGAGCACCGGTGTGAAGAACGCCCCGGAGTCGTACGGGTCGGTCGGACCGAACGGCGCGTTCTACAACAACAACAGCTTCGGCGACATCACCTGGATGTACGAGACCCGCCGCGACGGCAGTGTCCTCCAGCTCCGTGACGACGGGCACCTGGTGATGGTCAACGGCCGCACGGTCGTCAAGACGTTCTTCTAAGAGACAAGGGGGAGTGGGATGGTACGTCGACTGTTGGCCGGAGTCCTGGCCGTCGGGGCACTGCTGGGTGGGGCCGTCCTGCTGGGAAGCGCACCGGCCGAGGCGAAGACGGTGGCGGTGTCGGACACGCTGCTGCCGGGGCAGAAGCTGTTGTCCGGGCAGTACATCCGCTCGAAGAGCGGGGTCTACACGTTGATCGTTCAGCCGGCCGGAGACGTCAAGCTGTACCAGCGCGGAGTGAAGGCTCCGCTGTGGGCTTCGGGTACGTGGCGGCCGAACTCGGTGCTCGTGATGGGCACGGACGGGACGCTGCAGGTCATCTACGGCCGGACGAAGGTCTGGTCGATGAGCATCAAGAGCGCGGGCGCCAAGCTGGTGCTTCCGGACAACGGCAACCTGGCGATCTACAACACCCGCGGTAAGGCGAACTGGAACCGGCACATGGTGGTCGGGACGCTGATGCCGCAGAGCAAGCTCGCCGGCCCGGACGCGGCCTGGGACGAGGTCGTCATGTACTCCGTGAACCGGATCTACACGCTCAAGTTCCTGACCACCGGCAACCTGGTGCTGTTGAAGAACGGCACCACCGTGCTCTGGTCCACCGGTGTGAAGAACGCCCCGGGCGCGTACGGCTGGGTCAGCCCGGATGGATCGTTCGGCACCGTGAACGCCTTCGGTGACCTCACCTTCTTCTACCAGACCCGTCGCGCCGGGAGCGTCCTCCAGCTCACTGACGACGGCCATCTCCGGATGGTCAACGGCCGGACCGTCGTCAAGACGTTCCACTGACAGACAAGGGGAGTGGGATGGTACGTCGACTGTTGGCCGGAGTCCTGGCCGTCGGGGCAATGCTGAGTGGGGCCGTGCTGGTCGGAAGCGCACCGGCCGCGGCGAAGACGGTGGCGGTGTCGGACACGCTGCTGCCGGGGCAGAAGTTGATGACGCTGCAGTCGATCAAGTCGGCCAGTGGTGTGTTCACGCTGACGATGCAGCGCAACGGGAACGTGACTCTGCTTCAGCGTGGCGTCACGCAGCCGCTGTGGATGTCCGGGACCTACCGGCCAGGCTCTGTGCTCGTGATGGGCGCTGACGGCACCATGCGGATCATCTACGGGCGGACGCAGATCTGGTCGATGGGCGCGGCCAGCCCGAACGCCAAGCTGGTGCTGCCGAACACCGGTCTGATGGCGATCTACAACACCCGCGGCAAGGCGGTCTGGAACCGGCACATGGTGATCGGCACGCTGATGGCAGGCGCCATGCTGCGTGCACCGGACACGCTCGGCCGGGACGTGACGATGTACTCGCTGGACCACGTCTACACGCTGAAGCTGCTGACGAACGGAAACATGGTCTTCCTGAAGAACGGCACGACCGTCCTCTGGAGCACCGGCAAGACGGAGTATCCGGAATCGTCCGCATGGATCGACCCGAACGGCCTGTGGGGCACCTACAGCCGGGACGGCGACGGCAGCTGGGACTTCCATACCCACAGGCCAGGCACCGTCGTACAGATCCGCAACGACGGCAGCTACTTGCTGATCAACGGCCGGACGATCGTCAAGAAATTCGTCTAGTAGACCTCGATGCGGTCGAGGCTGATGACGGCGCCGGTCGAGGCAGGGTTCTTGTCGCCGGTCACGCGCACCTTGAGGGTGTGCGGGCCGGGCGGCAGGACCGGGCTGACGTACTTCAGCTGCTCGCCGACGCGGATCGAGCTGTAGTAGTCGATCCGCTGCTCGGGTCCGCCGTCGACCGAGATGGCGGCGATCCCGTTGCCCGTGTCCGCGACGCTCAGCAGGGCCACGCGGGTGCCGGTGAACTGGATCGTCGCGGTCGCGTTCGGCTCCCAGCTCCAGTGGTCGTTGCCCCAGAAGCACTGGTTGCCGCAGCCGGACCCGGAGCTCCACGCGCCGGTGTAGGCGACAGTCGCGTCGGTGTCGTTGATCCAGTAGTTCGCCGAGCCCGGGTCGCCGGACGGCAGGTTCTGGGTCGCGCCCGCGGCGAGCGGCCGGCCGAGGTTCGGCGTACCGTCGGCGTTCCAGGTGATCTTCTGGACCCTTGTCGTGCGGTACGAGTACGTGTAGGTGCTGGTGTTCTTGCCGTGGTAGGCGATCCAGTCCTCGGTCCCGTCCGGTGACTTGAAGAACGAGTGGTGCCCGGGACCCCACACGCCGGTCTCGTCGTTGCGGGAGAAGACCGGGCCGGGATGCTGCACCCAGTTCGCCGCGACCATCGGGTCGGCGCCGTTCGCGATGCTCTTCATCCACAGCTGGTAGTCCGGCTTGCCGGTGTCGCACGTCGAGTAGGTCAGGAAGGTGCGCGTCGCGCCGTACAGCGGGGTCGGCCCTTCCCGTACTTCGGTGCACCCGCCGTCGGCCGGGATGGCGACGCGGCCGCCGGTCGCGGTCCACGGGTTGCTCATCCGGACGATGTACAGCTGCGCCGGGCCGCCCTGTCCGCGGCCGGGGCCGGTCCAGACGAAGTACTGCTGCCCGTTGACCGTGATCGGCTCGCCGTCGATCGCGTACTCACCGAAGTCCGCGATCTTCGCCTTGAAGCTGTACGGGCCGAGCGGGTCGTCGCCGGCCGACTCGAGCACGTACATCCGGTGGTTGGCGTCGACGCCGTCGGAGGCGGTGTAGTAGATGTACCAGCGGTTCCCGACATGCCGGAACGCCGGCGCCCACATCTGCGTGTTGCGGCTCGTGTCCGAGTCCCGCCACACGACTTGCTCGGGTTGCACGAGCAGCGTCGCGAGGCTGCCCGACGACCAGATCCCGATCCGGTCGCCGCGCGTCGTCGCGACGTAGTACTTGCCGTTGTAGAACATCAGCGACGGATCCGCGGACGGATTCACCGGGTTCCGGAACGTCTGCGACGTCACAGCGTTCTCCTGCTGGTCGGCTGCGGATGCGGTCGGAGCGAGCAGGCCGCAGAACAATGCGGCGGCCAGGGCGGCACGGAAGATCCTCATGACACACCTCTCGAAACCTGGGGGCGGACCGGTCTCGCTCTCGTTTGTACCGGCTACTTCCAACGTTGTAAACCTTTCGGCCAGGAACCTGCGGACGTCAGCCGGCGTCACACCGCACATGAAGCTCAAGGTTCGGGTCGTGCACTACCGGCACGATTGCTGGTACGCCGACATCGACGACGCCGACGACCGGCAGCCCGACGACCCCTTCTGGTACGCCGACTGCCGGACCCAGGCCGAGGCCATCGCCCTCGCCTGCACCGAACTCGCCGCCCTCGAGGCCGGCGACGTACTCCCGTGCCGCTTGAGCGAGACCCGCGCCAAGGTCGCCTAGACCCTCACGCCCCGGCATGATGGGGCGATGCTCGGGGACTCGGACGGCACCAAGGGTGAAGCCACGATCGAGCAGATCGGGCGCCGGCGGACCTTCACCAAGACGCTCCAACTCGCCATCGTTCTCGCGATTGTGCAGGTGCCGATGCGGGCCGCGGTCCATCAAGCGGCCGGCTCGGCGGAGGGGTGCGCTGCACCGGCACGGCTCTCGATCCTCGTCGACTCGGCGTTCGTGCTGGCCGGCGTGTACGCGGCGTACCGGGCGTACAAGTACGTCAAGTTCCTGAACCTCCAGTCCTGGCAGCGGGTCGCGGCCGTCGGGTCGTGGCTCGTCCTGGTCGCCGCCGTCCTCGACATCGCCGAGAACCTCACCCTCTGGGGCGACTTCGCGTCGGCTCCGTGTGCCGATCTCTCCACCGGCTGGTTCACCTGGCTGACGCGAGCCGTCGTCGTGGCCGGCGTACTGATCCTCGCCGTCAGCCTGTTCGCGACGAGCCGTCTCGGGCAGCGGAAGTGGTACGGCGTGGAGCCGACGCCGCCGGCAACGTTCCGCCGTGCGAAGCGGGACGGCAAGGACACCGGCCGCCTTGTCATCACCTGTTCCGGCGGCGGGATCCGCTCGGCGTCGTTCTGCCTCGGTGCGCTGCAACTGCTGCGCGAACGCGGTCTCTACGACAAGGCGTCGACCGTCATCGGCGTCAGCGGCGGCGGGTACATGGCCGCCGCCTTCCACGTACTTCGCCGTACCTGCGCCGACCCGTTCTCGCCGGGATCACCCGAGCTGGCCCGCCTGCGACGGCAGACCCGCTACCTGCTGTCCGGCGGCCGGGCGATGTTCCGCGCGGCGTTGTCGGTGCTGTTCGGCCTGGTGGTGAACCTGCTGCTGATCGGCATCACGCTGCGCGCGATCGCCTGGGTCCTCGGGTGGTTCCTCGCCGACCAGAAGGTGATCACGACCGACCTGCGGGTGGACTGGCGGCCGAACGACTCCTGGTTCTTCGTCGGCATGTCCGTGTTCCTGCTCGCGGTGAGCGCGCTGATGTTCCTGATCGAGAAGGTCTGGGACCGGTGGGCGCGGATGCCGGACCTGGTCCGCACGATCCTCACCACGATCGGCAACGTGACCCTGCGGTACGGCGTACCGGTCGCCGTGCTGTTGCTCGGTGTGCCGGGAGGCCTTTATCTGCTGGGGAAAGTCCCCGGAGAATCCATCGATCAGCCGAGTCTGCCGTCGGCGCTCCTGGCGTTGGTCGACCCCACGAAACAGGGCGTGGCGTCGTTCAGCGCGCTGGTCGTCGTACTGATCGGCCTGGGCAAATCGGTCTGGAACGGACTGACCGTCGAGGGCAAGGCGGCGACCGGGCTGCGCGCGCGGCTTCTGGTGTTCGCGCGCACCAAGCTCGCGCCATGGGCAGGTAGCGCGATCATCGTGATCGCGGCGATCATCGTGCTGCTGCGCTGGACGGGCGGCTACGCGACCGATGCGACGTACCAGGAGGACTGGAACGTCGCGCTGATCCTGGCCGCGATCGCGCTCGCCATCAAGGTGCTCACCGACGCGAACCGGACCTCGCTGCACTCCTTCTACCGGGAGCGCCTGTCGCGCGCGTTCCTGGTGAAGCGGCAGGACAACGGCGCCGCGGTCGGACTCGACTACCACCTGCGGCTGCGGTACTCGGACTGGGCGAAGCCGATCGACGGCGGGCCGCAGCTCGTCATCGCCGGTGTCGCGAACGTCGACGACCCGGACTTCGTGCCGACGCAGCGCGACTGCGTGCCGTTCGTGTTCGACGCCGCGCAGATCGGGATCGTCGGGGACCGGTCGCTGCCGGACGGCGGGCGGCGCGAGACGGCCGACTACGAGCGCGAGGCCGACGTCCTCAAGCGCGAGGTCACGGTGCCCGCGGCGATGGCGATCAGTGGCGCCGCGTTCAGCCCGTTGACCGGACGGGTGAACGCGCGGACGCGGCCGGTGCGGCTGCTGCTCGCCGTACTCAATGCGCGGCTCGGTGTGTGGCTGCCGAACCCGTACTGGAACAACCGCGCCGAGGCCGCGTTCCCGGACCGGCGCGGATTCGTCGCGAAGGTACGGCGGTACGTCGGCAGCGTGATCGACAAGCCCGGCCCGTACCGGCTGCTGCACGAGGCGGTCGGGTCACCGTCGATGTACGAACGCCGGATCTACGTCACCGACGGTGGTCATTACGACAACCTCGGCCTGGTCGAGGCGCTGCGCCGCAAGCCCGCACAGGTGATCGTGATCGACGCCTCGAACGACGCCGAGGACCGCTTCACCGCCCTCGCCGAGGCGATCGCCACCGCCCGGATGGACCACGGCATCGAGATCAACCTCGACCCGTCCCCGATGATCCGCGGCACCAAGCCCCGAGCGGACCGGGCCTGGGCCTACGGGATCGCGACGCACCCGCTGGAAGACGATGAAGAGAAGCCGTACAAAACCGAGATCTTCTTCGTGAAGGCCGTCCTCGCCGGCCACCTCGACTGGGACCTCGAGCAGTACGCCGTCGAGCACGCCGACTTCCCCCGCCGCACCACCGGCGACCAGTTCTACGACGAATGGGACTTCGAGGCCTACCGCTCCCTCGGCCACACCCTCACCGAGTCCCTCGTCGACCACCACCGCGTCCACGCCCGCCTCAACGACCTGTAACACATTGTCACGGTGACCGGATGTAACCCCCAAGGGGGGACTCACCATGGCAACTTTCAATTCACCACCGGGCTGGCCGGCTCCACCGGCGTCCAACTGGCAACCACCAGCCGGCTGGCAACCGGACCCGTCCTGGCCGCCGGCGCCACCCGGTTGGGCGTTCTGGCTGAACACCCGCGGGCTGAGGACGCGCGGACCCAGTGGCCGGTACGGCGCCGAACCGCCCGTGAAGCTGGTCGCGGGATGGGTGGCCGGCGCGTTCGCGTTCATCGTCATCCTGGCCGCGATCGGTGGGGCGAGTAGCCCAGCCGCTGTTTCGTCGGCGCCGCGGGTGACCGTACCGGGGCCGACGACAACGGTGGCCGGTCCGACCGTGACTGTCGCTGGGCCGACTGTCACGGTGCAGCGGACCGTTCCCGGGCCGACGACCACGATCACGCAACCGCCGTTGCCCGCCCGGACCGTGACGGTCGCGGCACCGCGTACGACCACAAGGACGACCGCACCGGTTCCGTTGGCGCGGACGCAGAGTCCGCGGCCGACGAAGACAACGGCTGCACCGGTCGAGGTGTACTACGCGAACTGCTCCGCGGTTCGTGCGGCGGGTAAGGCGCCGCTGTACCGGGGTGAGCCTGGTTACGCCTCGCACTTGGATCGCAACCACGACGGCGTCGCCTGTGAGTGAGTGGATACGCGCTGTATTGCTTGTGGATAACGCGGTTGGGTTGTGGATATCTGCGCTGTTGCTGTGGACAACTGGGGTGTTGCCTGTGGAAGGGGCAGCAGAATCCTCTGAGGATGCACGTGCAGTCCGGTGGTTGAGAGAACGGTTGCCGGGGCGCTGTTTCGGTGCTGAGATGGGTCCTCGTACGGGATGAAACTTTACGAAGATTTATCCGTGACGTTCGGTGTGCCAGATCGTTGATCTGTCAGACAGTTCCGCTCAGCGGATCGCTGGGGAATCCGGAGGGACCGCTAGTGCACAAGTTCAATCCGCCACCGCAGTGGCCGCAGCCGCCGACGGCCGGCTGGCGTCCGCCGCTCGGGTGGACGCCCGACCCGACCTGGCCCGAGGCCCCGGCGGGCTGGCGCTTCTGGCTCAACCGGAACGGTCGCCGCAGCAGCGGCCCGATCGGTGCGTACGGCGCGGTCGACGCGGGCCGGCTCGAGCTGGCCACGGCCGACACCGCCCTGGTTCTGATGCACTCCTGACTCGACGCTCTTGGCTCCCGCAGGCCGACCGGCTTGCGGGGGCTGTTTTCTGTCCGCCTTCGGTCAGGGGCTGGTGCGTTCTTATCGTCTTCTGGTGTTATGTTATCAATGCAGATAACACTTACCTGGGAGGCGCTTCGTGGGCTGGATCGGGCTCGACCTCGGCACGCAAAGTGTGCGTGCCGTGCTGGCCGATGCCAAGGGTCACGTTCTGTCTCGCGCAACACGCCCGCTCACCAGCCATCGTGGCGGCGTCCGTCACGAACAGGACCCGCAGGCCTGGCTGACCGCCGTCGACGCGGTCCTCGCGGAGGTCGGATCGACCGGTGTCGACGGCATCGCGATCTGCTCCACCTCCGGCACGTTCCTGCTGACGGACCGCGCCGGCCGCCCCGTCACACCGGCCCTGATGTACGACGACGCGCGCGCGGCCGCCCGTCGCGACCACATCGTGGACGCCGATCCGGATCGCTGGGTGACCAGCATGCAACCCACGTGGGCGCTCCCGAAGATCCTCGACCTCGACCTCACGGACCGTCACGTCGTCCACAGCGCCGACTTCGTCGCGGCGCACCTCGTCGGGCACCCGGTCGCGACCGACACCAGCCACGCCCTCAAGACCGGCTACGACCTGATCGCCGACGCCTGGCCGACTGCCGCGTTCGACAAACTCGGTCTCCCGCTGACCGCGTTCCCCGAGGTCGTCCGCCCGGGCACCGAGCTCGGCCGCACGCCGGACGGCGTCCCCGTGTACGCCGGCATGACCGACGGCTGCGCGGCCCAGATCGCCGCCGGCGCCCTCGCTCCCGGCGCGTGGAACTCGGTCCTCGGCACCACGCTCGTCCTCAAAGGCGTCAGCACCGAGCTGCTGACCGATCCGACCGGAGCTGTCTACAGCCACCGTCACCCCGACGGCGGCTGGCTTCCGGGCGGCGCGTCCAGCACCGGCGCCGGCGTACTCACCGAACTCCTTCCCGGCGCCGACCTCGACGCTCTGGAACGTGCCGCCCACCCGATCGATGCGGTCATCTACCCCATCACCAAGACCGGCGAGAGATTCCCCTTCGTCGCACCACAGGCCGAACGGTTCACGCTTGGGAGCACCAACGACGACCTGCAGACGTACGCCGCCGTGCTGCAAGGTGTCGCGTTCGTCGAGCGACTCGCGTTCGAGCACCTGGAGGCACTCGGCGCCGACCCGGTCCGCTCGGTCTCGCTGACCGGCGGCGCCACCCGGGCCGGGTACTGGAACCAGCTCCGCGCCGACGTCCTCGGCGTACCGGTAGAGCTTCCGGCGGTCCCGGACCCGGCGTACGGCATGGCGGTTCTGGCCGCGTCCGGCGGGTCCGATCTCACCGGGACGGCGCGCCGGATGGTCCGGGTCGACCATGTCCTCGAGCCGCGCGGCGAGCGACTTGACGATCTGTACGGCGAGTTCGTCGCCGAACTCGACCGCCGGGGGTACAGGGGATGAGAACGACGATCGTGCTGGCCCGCCACGGCCGCACCGAATGGCACCACGGCAACCGCTACACCGGCTCGACGGACCTTCCGATCGATGAGGTCGGCGTACGGCAGGCGCAGCAACTGAAGGACTGGGCGGCGGACTATGCGCCGGATGCGCTCTGGGCGTCGCCGATGCTGCGTGCCCGGCAGACGATCACGCCGACAGCGGAACTGCTCGGCCTCACGCCCACGCTGGACGCCCGGTTGCGGGAGGTCGACTTCGGGTCGGCCGAGGGCAAGATGCTGAGTGAGCTGCCGCCGGCGGTGGGCAAGGCGTTCGAGCTCGACCCGGTGCGCGACCATTTCCCGGGCGGCGAGGACCCGGCCGCGGCGGCCGATCGGGTCCGCGAGGTCTTCGACGAGATCGGGCAGCGGCACCAGGGCCAGAAGGTCCTCGTCGTCGCGCACAACACGCTCATCCGGCTGCTCGTGTGCAGGGTGCTCGGTCTGCGACTGAACGACTACCGCAGACTGCTACCTGCGCTCGGTCCCGCGGCGCTCGTGCGTTTGCGCTGGCAGAACGGCACAGTGGGTCTCGAGGCGTTCAACGTTCCTCCTGTGCGAATGGAGACCCTGGCATGACAACGGATGTCGACGGCGACACCACCGAACTGAGTCGTCCCGCGCGCCGGCAGGCCGAGATCGCGGCGTACGTCGTGAAACACGGCTCGGTGTCGGCGAACGACCTGGTCGAGGCGTTCGGCGTGAGCGTGATGACCGTGCACCGCGACCTGGACGAGCTCGAGCGGCAAGGCGTGGTCCGGAAGTACCGCGGCGGGGTCAGCGCGCAGCCGACCAGCGTGTTCGAGAGCAACGTCGCCTACCGGCTGAACACCGCGCACGCGGAGAAGGCCGCGATCGCCCGGCACGCGCGGGCGATGATCGAGCCCGGGATGTCGGTGATGCTCGACGACTCGACCAGCGCGCTGGCCCTGGTCGACCTGTTCGAGGACATCGCTCCGTTGACCGTCGCAACGAACTTCCTGCCGGCGATCACCAAGCTGGCACAGCTGCGCGACGTCACGCTGCTGGCCCTCGGCGGGATCTACTCGGCGACCCACGACTCGTTCGGCGGGATGCCGTGCGCGGAGGCCGTCGAGGCGCTGCACGCCGACCTGCTGTTCTGCTCCGTGTCCGCGGTGTCGTCGACGCACGCGTTCCACCAGGAGGAGGAGATCGTCCTGGTGAAGCGGGCGATGCTGCGCTCGGCGCGGACCAAGGTACTGCTGGTCGATCACGCCAAGCTGCAGCGCACCGCACTGCACCGGCTCGCTCCGCTGACCGATTTCGACGTCGTGATCGTCGACGAGAAGACCCCGAAGGACCTGATCGAACCACTGCGCGACCACGGCGCCACCGTGGAGGTCGCCAAACTCTAGGAGGGGCGTATGGACGTCGGCGTCGACGTCGGCACCACTGTTACCAAGGCCGTCGCGTTCGACGCCACCGGCCGGCCGCTCGCTGTGGCCTCCCGACCGACCCGCTTGCTGCACCACAGTCCCGGGCGATTCGAGCACGAGACCTCTGAGGTAGTTGCTTCGGTCAACGAGGTGGTCGGTGAGCTGGCGGCTGCTGTGGGAACACGACCTGAGGTCCTGGCCATCACGGCCCAGGGCGACGGCCTGTGGCTGGTCGACGACGCCGGTACGCCGGTGCGCCCGGCGATCTCCTGGCTGGACGCGCGGAGCAGCACGATCCTCGAGCAGTGGACCGCGGACGGGGTCGCGGAACACGTGTTCCGGCGTTCCGGAAACCGGATGTTTCCGGGCGCATCGGGTCCGCTGCTGGCCGCCGTCCTCGCGGAAGAGCCCGACGTCGTCGAGCGGGCCGGTACGGCGGCGTACTGCAAGGACGTGGTGATGCAGGCGCTGACCGGTGTCCGGGCGACGGATGTGTCCGATGCCTCCGCACCGTTCCTCGACCCGAGGACCGGGGAGTACGACGACGCGGCGTTGGAGGCGACCGGGTTGTCGGGCGTGCGCGGGCTGCTGGCGCCGGTCGCGGCCGCGGGACCGGTGGGTGAGCTGCGCGACGACTCGACCGGGATGGCACCCGGAACGCGCGTTTCCGCCGGTCCGTACGACCTCCCAGCCGCCGCGGCCGGTGCGGGAGTGACCGAGCCCGGCGACGCGCTGTTGACGGTCGGTACGACGCTGGCCTGCCAGGTCATCACGCGAGAGCTGCCCGTCGACGGCGAGCCCGCAGGCCTGTTCCTCGGCACCTGGACGCCAGGGGTCTGGCTCCGCGCGATGCCCGCGATGGTCGGTACGGCGGCTCTCGACCGGGTGCTCGCACTTGTTGGCGTCACCACCGACCAGCTGCCGTCGCTGCTCGCGGACAGCCCGCCCGGCGCGTCCGGCGTCACGGTCCTGCCCTACCTGTCGGAGGCGGGCGAACGGGCCCCGTTCGTCGACACCCGGGCCCGCGGCACGATCGACGGCATCTCGCTGTCCACGACGACGGCCGACCTCGTCCGCGCGACCTGCGAAGGCATCGCGTACGCCGCGCGGCACTGCCTCGACGCGGCCGGGTGGACAGGTCGAGTCACCGTGTGCGGCGGTGGCGCCCGGAGCAGCGAGTGGACTCAGATCCTCGCCGACGTACTGAACGCGCCGTTGCACACCGCCGAGGCGGAGCAGGTCGCCGCGCGCGGTGCGGTGATCTGCGCACGCCGTGCGATCGACCCGGACAGCGCCGGCGCCGAGTGGATCGCCGAGACCCGCCAGGTCGACCCGGACCCGGCCCGCGCCGCGTTCTACGCCGAGGGCTACGCCCACTACCTGCGCCGCATCGAGTCGGCCCGCCCACGCTGGTCCGACCCAGCACCTACGTTCACAGGAGTTCGTTGACGTCCTCCCTGTCCTGGGACGGGGATTCCAACTACTACGCGGAGGTAGCGAGTTGAGGTTCACGCTTCGGCGAGACCCGTCCAGGCGTCTCTTGGCGTGCGCTGACGGCCCGTCCGGCCGCGATGTTGATTGCTGCGTTGACGTCTGCGTGCGCCTGGTGTCCGCAGGCTACGCACCAGAACACCGCTTGGCTCTCGCGGCTTTCCGGTGCGCAATGCCCGCAGACGCTGCAAGTCTGCGACGTGTGTGCCGGGTTGACCTTCTCGAGTCGTCCGGCGGCCTTGTCCTCCAACCGACGCATCAAGGAACCCCAGGCGCTGGCCAGAATGCTCCGGTTCAGCCCAGCCTTCGCTCTGCGGCGATTCGGCAAGAACTGACCGGGTCGTTCTGGATCGGGCTTCGGCCTCGGGCGTCTGGTCATCTGAGCGATGCGCAGGTTCTCGACACGGATGACGTCGAACCGGCTGGCAAGGTCGGTGCTGGTCTTCTCCACCCAGTCCTTGCGCCGGTCACGCGCACGTGCACGCAACTTCGCGATCGCTGCCTTGACCCGTTGCCACCTGTTCGAGCCGCGGCAGCAACGGGCGAGACGGCGCTGCAGGTATCTGAGGCGTGCCTCCTCGGTTTTCGGTGGCCGAGGGCAACTCAAGAGCTCGCCGGTCGACAATGCGGCCGACACGGCGACTCCCCGGTCCACGCCGACGACCTCGCCCGTGCCCGGCGCCGGGATCGGAGGCGGGACGGCGGCGAAGGCCAGATGCCAGCGACCCGCCCGGTCACGAGTCACGCGGTAGGACTTCGCATCAGGCACGGCGCGGGAGAGGCGGAACCGAACCCAACCGACCTTCGGAATGTTCACCCTGGCCCATTTGCGGCTGAGGTGAACGATTCGAGTTGCCTGACCACCGACGATGCGGAATCCCTCGTGCCGGTCGGCCTTGCGCCAGGTCGGTCGTCGACGAGTGCCTGCGTAGAAGCTCGTCACAGCATGGTCGAAGTCTCGCAGTGCTTGCTGTTGCACAGTCTGCGAGCCGGCTCTGAGCCACGCGAACGCGGCACGCGCCTCGGTGAGTTGCCGAGCCTGTTCGATGTACCCAGGCGTTGGGCCCTTGTCCCGACTCCACATCGACCATTGCTCAAGTGCAAGGTTCCACATGTGCCGCGCATGCCTGCACTGTTCCAGCAACGCAGTCTGCTGCTCGGGAGTCGGATACAGCCGGAACCGGGACATGCACCGATCCAAACACTTTGCACCGACAATCCAGAGGGGAGGCAGTCGCGGTTGCTCCGAGAGCAAATGACAGGTTCGCGCCGCGACTCAATCGATGAGAACCGTTAAGACGCTGCTCGCCGGCGACCATTTCGTGCGGAACGATCTGCTGGCCGCGGCGCTCGGCAACATTCCGGACGTGGCGTTCGAGTTCCGTGAGGTCACGCTGCCGTGGCCGCTGACGCCGTACGGACGCGTCGCCGAGGTGGACGAGGCGAGTGACGCGGAGGCCCAGCTGATCGAGGCGCTGGCCGGGGTCGAGCTCGCGGTCACGCAGATGGGGCCGTTCACCGAGCGCGTGCTGGACGCGGCGCCCGACCTGCGGTTCCTGGTCGTCTGCCGGGGTGGCCCCGTGAACGTGAACGTCGCCGCGGCGGCCGAGCGGGGGATCGCCGTGGCGTCGACGCCCGGACGGAACGCGGTGGCGGCCGCCGAGCACGCGGTCGCACTGACGATGGGTGCCCTACGCAACCTTCCGCGCCTGCAACGGACGCTGGAGCACGGCGAGTGGCGCTCCGACCTCTACGCGTACGACGAGTGCGGGGGCGAACTCGACGGGTCGACCGTGGGCCTGGTCGGGTACGGCGCGATCGGGCAACGGGTCGCCCGGGTGATGCTGGCGTTCGGCGCACGCGTCCTGGTCGCCGATCCGTACGTCGAACAGGCGCCCGAGGGCATCGAACTCGTCGAACTCGACGAGCTGCTGCGGCAGGCTGACGTGGTCAGCCTGCATGCGCGGCTGACCGATCAGACCCGCGGGATGATCGGCGCGCAGCAGATCGCCGCGATGCCCCGCGGCGCCGTACTGGTGAACACCGCTCGTGGTGGTCTGCTCGACTACGACGCGACAGTGGACGCCTTGGAGTCCGGGCAGCTGGGAGCGGCGGCGTTCGACGTGTTCCCGTCCGAACCGGTGCCCGCGGGATCGCGGCTCCTGACAGCGCCCAACATCGTGATGACACCGCACCTCGCCGGCGCCACCCGACAGACCGCCCACCGGGCCGGATCGATCGCGGCGGAGGCCGTCGCCGCGTTCCTCAACGGAAAGGACCCGGCAGGGCTGGTGCGCGCGTAGATGAAGCTAGCAACCAGTACGACTTGGACCGAGCTTCTGCTGTTGCTGATCGCCTTCGTGCTGTCGATGGTGATCGGCATCGAGCGTCAGGTACGGCAGAAGAGCGCCGGTATGCGGACGCACACGCTCGTCGGCACCGGGGCCGCGCTGTTCACCCTGGTGTCCGGGTTCGGCTTCAACGCCGTCCTCGGGACCGACGTCAATCTCGACCCGTCCCGGATCGCGGCGCAGATCGTGTCCGGCGTCGGGTTCCTCGGCGCCGGCGTGATCTTCATGCGCCGGGACGTGGTACGGGGGCTGACCACGGCGGCCACGATCTGGATGACCGCCGCGATCGGAATGGCCTGTGGCGCAGGGATGCCGCTCCTCGCGCTGGCGGCGACCGTGCTGCATCTGGTTGCCGTCGGCCCGTTCGCGCGGCTCGGGCGGTTCCTGCCGTCGCCGGACCGCCGTCGCGTTGTCACGGTGCGGTACGACGACGGAGCCGGCGTACTGCGGGCGATCCTGGCGACGGCCACGTCGATGGGATTCGAGGCGTCGGTGCTCGGGACCGAGGTGCACCGGGACGGAGCACGGCCGCAGGTGCGGGCCTCGATGCGGTTCTCCGGGCGCCCACCGCTGCAGAACCTCGTGCTCGCGCTGGACGATCTCGACGGCGTCACCGGCGTACGGATCCGCAACGACGATGACGATTGAGCTACGAATGTGATTTCGATGAGAAAATCACACACATTCTCTATACGTAACCATCGTTCGGTGATAATTTCACCGGCATGCCCGCTGTACCGAACCTCGTTGACCTGCGCGAACTGGCCGTCCGGCTGGCGATCGCGGCAGGTTCGGAGCTCCTGGCCCGTCAGCGGAGTCTGTCGATCGACGCGGCCGGTGTCGAGACCAAAAGCTCCGCCAACGACCCGGTCAGCGCAGCCGACCGCGCGTCCGAGAAGCTCATCACGGACGGTCTGACCGCGGACCGCCCCGGCGACGGACTCCTTGGCGAAGAAGGCGCTTCGCGGCCCTCGACCACTGGTCTTACCTGGGTGATCGACCCTCTCGACGGCACGGTCAACTACCTCTACGGCCGCCTCGACTGGAGTGTGTCGATCGCCGTCGAGGACGAGAAGGGCGCACTCGTTGGCGTGGTCCATCAACCGCGCACCGGTACGACGTGGTCCGCCGCCCGCGGCGCGGGCGCCTCTCGTGCCGAAGCCCCGTCTGATGGTCGGCGCCTGGGCCCGCTGCGGCAGACCCGTCTTGAGGCTTCCCTGGTGTGTACGGGCTTCTCGTACCTGCCGGAGCGCCGGGCCGAGCAGGCAGCGCTTCTGCAAGACTTGCTACCGGCCGTCCGCGACATCCGCCGCGGCGGATCGGCCGCGCTCGACCTGTGCTCGGTCGCCGACGGTACGGCGGACGCGTACTACGAGCACCTGATCCAGCCCTGGGACGTCGCCGCCGGTGCGCTGATCGCCCGCGAGGCCGGCGCCACCGTCGTCCGCGGACCCCTTTTCCCACAAGGCATCCTGGCCGCCGCCCCCTCGGTGGCCGACCCACTGCAAGAGCTACTCACAAGGAGGTCGGTGTGACGATAACGGACCTGCCGGCCCGGACCCATCCGGACGAACGAACGATTGCCGACGGCAATGATCAGCGGAAGCGCCGGAGGCGGCGCGAGTACGGGCTGTTCGCGTTGCTGGTCGCGCCGAACCTGCTGGTGATCGCGGTCTTCGCGTACTGGCCGATCATCTACAACGCGTTCCTCAGCCTGACCGACTGGAACATGATCGCGGCCCGCCCGAAGTTCGTGGGGCTGGCCAACTACGGCCGGACACTGACCGACCCCGCGTTCCACAAGACGCTGTGGATCACCGTCGTGTTCACCGGCCTGATCGTGGTCGGCAGCCTGGTGATCGGGCTCGCGCTGGCGTTCCTGTTCAACCTGCCGCTGAAGGGCCGCGGGGCGGTCCGGACGATCGCGTTCGCGCCGCACATCCTGTCCGGCGCCGCGGTCGCGACCATCTGGGCGTTCATCTTCGACCCCGGGTACGGCCTGATGCGGGCGCTGATCGAACCGTTCGGCGCCGAGCCGCCGGACTGGATGAACAACTCCGACTGGGCGCTGCCGGGACTCGTCATCGTCTACCTGTGGAAGAACGTCGGGTTCGCCGCGCTGATCTACCTGGCCGGCCTGCAGGGCCTGCCGAAGGAGCTCGACGAGGCGGCCGCGATCGACGGCGCGTCGACCTGGACGCGGTTCCGGTCGATCAAGCTCCCGTTGCTGGCCCCGATCACCTTCTTCCTGCTGATCACCACGGTGATCGGCACCTTCCAGGCGTTCGACGTGATCGCGGTGATGACCGGTGGCGGCCCTGGTGATGCCACCACCACGCTGAGCTGGTCGATCTACAACGAAGGCTTCCAGGCGTTCAACGCGGGCCGCGCGGCGACGCTGTCGATCATCATGTTCGTCATCCTGCTGCTCGTCACAACCGTGCAGGCCCGGGTGATGGAGAGGCGGGTGCACTACCGATGAAGACACGCGCGATCCAGTACGTCGTACTGATCGGTGTGGCGGCCGTGTTCCTCGGACCGCTGTACTGGTTGCTGTCCACGGCGTTCAAGCAGCCGACCCAGATCTACCAGTGGCCGCCCGCCTGGTGGCCGCACCCGACCTGGGAGAACTTCAGCCTGGCCTGGAAGGCCGCGCCGTTCGACCGGTTCTTCCTGAACTCCACGATCATCACCGTGATCGGGACCGCGCTGAAGGTGATCAACGCCGTGCTGACGGCGTACGCCTTCGCCTACCTGCGGTTCCCGTTCAAGAAGATCCTGTTCTTCGCGGTGCTCGGCGCGATGATGGTGCCCGGCCACGTGACGCTGCTGCCGAACTACCTGACCGTGGCGAGCCTCGGCTGGATCAACACCTACGCCGGCCTGATCATCCCCGGGATCGGGTCCGCGTTCGCGACGTTCCTGATGCGGCAGCACTTCCTCACGCTGCCCACCGAGGTGACGGACGCGGCCGCGGTCGACGGCGCCGGACACCTGCGCACGTTGTGGCGCGTCGTCCTGCCGATGTCACGGCCGATGCTGATCACCGTCGTGGTGATCACCGCGGTCGAGGAATGGAACAACTTCGTCTGGCCCCTGATCGTCACCAACACCGCCTCGATGCGGACACTGCCGGTCGGGCTGCTGATCCTCAAGGACGAGGAAGGCCTCGCGGCCTGGGGAACGATCATGGCCGGCACGCTGCTGGTGCTCGCGCCGATGCTGCTGATCTTCCTGATCGCGCAGCGCTACATCGTCGGCGGCATCACGGCCGGAGCTCTGAAGGGATGAGCATGCTACGTCGTACTTTCCTCGGAGTCACCGCAGGACTTTCGCTGGCCGGTTGCGGCTACCGTTCCGTCGACGCCACCTACTCACAGCCGGACGGGGAGGTGCCCAAGCAGTACGCCGGGCGCACGCGGGTCGTGTTCTGGTCGCCGTACGGCGGCGTGAACGGCAAGGCGGTCGACAAACTCGTTGCCAAGTTCAACGACTCGCAGCAGGACGTGTACGTCGAGGTGCAGTTCCAGGGCAGCTACGACGACGTGGCGCAGAAGGTCGCGGCCGCGCTGGTCGCGAAGCAGGCGCCCGATCTCGCCGTACTGTCGGACGTCACCTGGGAGCGGTTCTTCCTGAACGACGCGCTCGAACCGCTGAACGGCTACTTCACCGACGGATTCGGGCCCGGTGTCTACCAGGAGAAGCTGTTCGGGGAGTACGTCGTGAAGGGGCAGAGCTGGGCCGTCCCGTTCGCCCGCAGTACGCCGATCATGTACTACAACCGGGACGCGTTCGCGAAGGCCGGTCTCCCGGACCGGGCGCCGCGGACGTGGAGCGAGCTACGGTCCTGGGTGCCTTCGCTGGCCAAGGTGCAGTCGGGTGGACGGTCGTTGCGGACGATCGCGTTCGCGAAGATCGACGGCGACTGGCAGTTCCAGGGGAACGTGTGGCAGTTCGGCGGCGCGTACTCGAAGGGGCTCGACATCACCATCGACCAGCCCGGTGCGGTGGCCGCGGGTGAGTGGCAGCGGTCGATGGTGCACGACCTCGGCGCGGCGTACATGGCCAGCAGCCCGAGTACGGACTTCGCCAACGGACTGGTCGCGGTGATCCAGGAGTCGACCGGTGGCATGAAGACCATCAGCAGCAAGGCGAAGTTCAAGGTCGGCGCCGGGTTCATACCGTCCGAGGTCGCCTCCGGGCTCGCGACCGGTGGTGGCGGAATCGGGATGCTGCGGAACATTTCCGACGAGCGGAAACAGGCCGCGGCGACTTTCCTGCAGTTCCTCGCGCTGCCGGAGAACTCGGCATGGTGGACGACGCAGACCGGGTACCTTCCGGTGGTGAACAAGGCCCGCGAGGACGCCGAGCTGAAGAAGCTGATCGCGGAGCAGCCGAACTACGGCGTCGCGATCGCGCAACTGGAGAACGCGCGGCAGCAGGACGCGATCCGGCTGTACGGGCGGAACGCGAACGTGCAGATCTACACCGGGCTGCAGCAGATCTACGCCGACAACGCGCAACCTCAGAAGGTCTTTGCGTCGGTCGGGCGGCGGCTCGAGGCGATCGGCGACGAGGTCAAACGTCTCTACGAGGAGAAGGTTCTGTGATCATCACCGGCCACCGGGGCGCACTCGGGACCGAACCGGAGAACACGCTGCGCTCGTTCCGGCGGGCGGTCGCGGACGGCTGCGACGAGATCGAGCTCGACCTCCGCGTCACCGCGGACGGCGAACTCGTGATCATGCACGACGCCACGGTCGACCGCACCACGTCGGGGTTGGGTGCGGTCGAGGAACTGACGCTGGCGGAGATCCGGGCGCTGGACGCGGGGTCGGGGGAGCAGGTCCCGACCTGGGGCGAGACCGTCGCGGCGATCGACGTACGGCTCCAGGCGGAGGTCAAGGCCGAGGCCGCCGTACCGTTGCTCGCTCAGTCGCTGAAGGCGGACCGGTCGCTGGCCGAGCGGACCCTGGTCACGTCGTTCCACCCAGAGATCCTGCTCGCGGTCCGGGAGGCGTTCCCGGACGTGACGACCGGACACATCTTCGGCCGGACGCCGGAGACCGCCGAGGTCATCACCCGCACCCGCGCGGCCGGAGCGACCTGGTCCCTGTGCGGCATCGCCGGCCTCACCCCCGAGGCCGTCGCCGAACTGCACGCCGCCGGGTTGAACGTCACCGCCTGGCCCGTCCCCGACGCCAACACCCTCGCCACGGCGGCAACCCTCGCCGTCGACGGCGTCACCACCGACAACCCCCACCTCCTCACCCACGCCTAACCACCCAACTTTGAGCACCCACCAACCGTTTTGCCGGGCTGGAAATGGTTGGTGGGTGCTCAAAGTGCGTTGGGTGGGTGGGCGTCACACGTTCCAACGTCTGAATATGTTCTTCCGTGGAACATAAATGTGTGGTTGGGTCTTCTGCATGGGAATCAGCATCGGTGTGGCCGGAGCCGGCCAGTTCGCTCCTTCGTTCCTGCGGCTGTGGTCCGCGCACCCGGACGTGTCCGAGGTGCGGCTGACCGACGTCATCCCGGAGCGGACCGCGGAGATGGCCGCCAAGCAGGGCATCACGGTGACGCACACGTCGTTCGAGGAGATGCTCGAGTCGGACGTGGACGCGGTCGCGATCTTCACGCAGCGCTGGCTGCACGGCGAGATGGCGATCAAGGCGCTCGAGGCCGGGAAGCACGTGTACTCCACGGTCCCGATGGCGATCGAGGCGGACCAGATCGCCCGCATCATCGAACTGGTGAAGGAGACCGGGCTCACCTACATGATGGGTGAGACCAGCTTCTACTACCCGTCCTCGGTGTACTGCCGGCAGAAGCTGGCCGACGGCGAGTTCGGCCGGGTGTTCTACACCGAGGGCGACTACGTCCACGACATGGACCTCGGGTTCTACGCGGCGTACCAGTACTCCGGCGGCGAGGACTGGAAGAAGACCGCGTCGTTCCCGCCGCTGCTCTACCCGACGCACGCCGTCGGCAACGTGCTGTCGGTGACCGGTCAGCACGCCACCCACGTGTCCGCGATCGGCGTCAAGGACGACCGTGGCGACGGCGTCTTCGACAAGGACGTCAGCCAGTTCGACAACGACTTCTCGAACGCGACCGCCCTGTTCAAGCTCGCCGACGGCGGGATCATGCGGACGAACGAGATGCGCCGGGTCGGGTACCCGTCGCACATCCGCGAGTCCCGGCTGCGGGTGTTCGGCACCGAGGGCAGCTTCGAGCAGCTCGCCACCACGACCCTGTGGCAGAACAAGGAAGGCGTCGAGGACGTCTCGCATCTGATGGAGACCAAGGCGACGGGTGACGACGCCGACCTCGAGAACGTCGACCCCGCGCTGCGCGACGCGTTCCGCTCCGGGCTGTCCCCGGTGCACGACCGTTCCCGCCTGCCGGAGGAGTTCGCCGGCCTGCACAACGGCCACGAGGGCTCGCACCACTTCCTCGCCGACGACTTCGTCCGCGCCGTCGCCGACAAGACCCTCCCGCCGATCAACGCCTGGGTCTCCGCCCGCTACACCCTCCCCGGCATCTACGCCCACCAGTCCGCGCTGCAGGGCGGCGTACAACTAGAAATCCCCGACCACGGCGACGCCCCCGCGTGACATCCTTCGGTCGGTAGCATCCGGTATGGACCTCTTCGCCGGAATCTCCGTCCGTGACTACGACGTTGCCGTTGCCTGGTACGAGAAGTTGTTGGGGGCGGCGCCTAGTTTTCTGCCCAATGATGTTGAGGCGGTGTGGGAGCTGGGGGAACACCAGTTCCTGTACGTCGAGGTGGTGCCGGAGCATGCGGGGCATGCGCAGCACACCTTGTTCGTCGAGGACTTCGACGGGACCTTGAAGGGGATCGCGGAGCGGGGGCTCGAGCCAGCCGTGCGGGAGACGTACGAGAACGGCGTACGGCATGCGACGTTCTACGACCCCGACGGCAACGAGGTCTCGTACGGCGGCGCGCCGGTGGCCTAGGGTTCGCGGTCGGAGTGGTAGCGGTAGAGGTCGGGGAGGAAGTTCTCCAGGTTGCCGATCTCCTCGATGTGGTGCCGGATCCACGCGGTCAGCTTGGCGGGTGGGAACGCGCGCTGGTGGGCGGTTCGATTGAGGAACAGCCGGCCGAGCGTGGTGGTGTCGCCGATAGTGAGGTGGGTGACGTACCGGCAGCCGGAGTTCGTGCGGGTGAACTCGTTCTCGAGCTGGACCAGTGAGCTGCCGAGGATGCGTTTGGTGATGACCGCCGATTGGCTGTCGACGGTTTCGATCATCACTTCCAGATCGAGCAGCATCGACGGATCCCGCCCGAGTGCCTCGGTGATGTGCAACCGCGTGCCGGGCCCGATCACGCCGGGAGTAGTCGCCTCGTAGGAGATGTGGTCGAGCGGATGCCAGACCAGATACCTGGGCCAGGTCGTCCCGGCGTACCGCATGTATCCCGGGATGTGCGTGAACCACCAGGCGAGCATCTCCGGTGTCACCTGCTCGAGTGGCGCGTGGGCGATCGTGACGAGGGTTCGGCTCTCGTCGGACGAGGTCGAGACCCCCGCGCTGTCGAGCGGACGCAGCGGCCAGAGGACAGGGCGCGGCGCAGGCAGATCCATCTTCACGCGGTGCCCGGTGCTGATACACCCAAACAGTCAGTCGGGTACGGCGATGCGGTCCAGCTCGGCCCAGTCGAGAACCCGAACGGCCACGACCGCGCGGCGTTCGAGCTCTGCCCGGAGCAACCGGTGAACGCCGTCCAGGATCGTGATGCGGTCGTCGGGGCGGCGGACGGCGTCGATGGGATGGCGAAGGTCGGCGGCCAGGGTGCGCTCGTACTGCACTCGGTACGTAACCGGATCCGCCGCGACCTGACGGGGCGTGACCTGGAAGGGTCCGTGGTACGCCCAGAACGGCAGGTCGAGATGGTGCGCCAGGTCGGCGACCGGCAGATCGACAGTCGGCAGGTCGAGTGCGTGCAGCCGTTCGACGTCCCAGTGGAAGTCGAGGATGTACGCCGTCAGCTCCGCCGGCACTGTCAGCGGGAAGGGGCGGCGGGTCACTCGTAGAGGCGGCGCAACCGCAGCGTCATCGAGTTCTCGATGTGCCGGGTCATCGCGGACTCGGCGGCGGCCGGATCGCCGGAGCTGATCGCCTCGACCAGGACCCGGTGTTCGGTGAGGACCTCGGGGCCGATGTCGCGGTCGTAGTGCAGCCGGAAGATGTGCAGGTGGCAGTGGGTTCGCTCGAACGCCGACCGGACCTGCTCGCTCCCGGACAGCGACGCGATCAGCGAGTGGAACCGGTTGTCGTGCACGGTCAGCGACTTGTACCCGGCGTAGTCGATCGAGGTCGGCTCGACCGCGGTCGCCAGCTCTGCGCGCAACCGCTCCACGCCTTCGGGGGAGATCAGCTCGGCCGCGCGCCGGGCCGCCCAGGGCTCGAGCAGGAGCCGGAACCGGTAGAGATCGTCGAACTCCTCGAGCGACAGGAGCGGAGTTGCGCGATAACCCTTCAGCGGCTCCTTGACCGCCAGCCCTTCGGATTCCAGCCGGGCCAGCGCCTCCCGTACCGGGGTCGACGACACCTGGAACTCCCGCGCGAGTCCGTCGATCGAGATCCGCGCCCCGGGCCGGATGACGTGGTCCATCAGCATCGTCTTGATGGCCTCGTACACGTCGTCGGCGAGCATCTGCCGCCGGAGCAGCCGCCGGTCCACCGGTGCCACTGGCTCGCTCATCAGGTGTCTCCGGATTCTGGTCGCGGGCTTGACCCCACCGGTCAGGTTTCGGCAGGGTAACACTGGTAATCATGCATCATGCACGATTCTGGGCTCTGCAAGCTATGGTCAAGCCACGGGCACGCTAGGGAAGGTCGCGAACGATGGTGCGGTTCGAACAGATCGGCGTCCTGCCCGAGCCCGGCGACAATGTCGCGATCGCCTCGCAGCGGCTGGAGGCCGGCACGGAGGTCGAGCTCGACGGTACGACGATCACGCTGCCGCACACCGTGCTCGAGGGACACCGCTTCGTGGTCGCACCGGTCAGCGCCCAAGACGCACTGACCTCGTGGAACACCGCGTTCGCGCGCGCCTCCCGGGACCTGGTCCCCGGCGACTACGTCTGTACGCCGACCAGCCTTGCCGCGGTCACGGCCCGTGGCGTGGAAGGGCTGCCCGCGGAGCCTTCGGCCACGAACGAACCGCTCGATCCGTTCGAGCTGGACGAGTCGGCGCTGCACTTCGGCGCCCAGGTGACGAGCGTCGAGCAGCCCGGCACGTTCCTCGGCTATCCCCGGGAGCAGGGTCCGGCCGGGACGCGAAATCACGTCGTACTGCTGGCGACCAGTTCGCGCAGCAGCGGGTTCGTCACCGAGTTGGCGCGGCGGTTCGACGGCGCGGCCGCGGGTGACGGCGTCGTACCGGTGGCGCACACCGAAGGCGGCGAGGACGAGGTCCCGAACAACCTGCACTTCCTGCTCGCCACCCTCGGCGGCTTCACGCTGAACCCGAACGTCGGCGCCGTCCTGATCGTCGACACCGAGGGCGATGTGGTCTCCGGCGAGGCGATCAAGAACTTCCTGGCCGAGAACGGCTACCCGTCGATCAAGGTGCCGCACGCCTACTTCACCCGGAGCGCGGGCTTCGAGCACGACCTGACGGCCGCCGGCGCGCTGATCGAGCCGTGGCTGCCGGTCGTCGACGCGCAGCAGCGCCAGGAGGTCCCGCTCGCGGACCTCAAGATCGCCCTGCAGTGCGGCGGTTCTGACGCGTTTTCCGGAATTTCCGCGAACCCGCTCGCGGGGCAGGTCAGCGCGGAGGTCATCCGGCACGGCGGTACGGCGGTGCTCGCGGAAACGGACGAACTGATCGGCGCCGAGCCGTACGTGCTGAAGAACGTCCGCGACCTGGCGACCGCGAAACGTTTTCTGGCGACGATCAAGTCGTTCAAGGAACGCGTCGGCTGGCACGGGCACACGGCCGAGGGGAATCCGTCCGGCGGCAACGTGTACCGCGGGCTCTACAACATCGTGCTGAAGTCCATCGGCGCGGCCCGGAAACTGCCGCGCGAGGTCCGGCTCGACCACGTGATCGACTACGGCGAACCGCTGCCGGGCGACGGGTACGTCTTCATGGACAGCCCCGGTAACGACCTCGAGTCGGTGGCCGGCCAGATCGGCAGTGGCTGCAACCTGATCTTCTTCACCACCGGAAACGGCTCGATCACGAACTTTCCGTTCGTTCCGACGCTGAAGTTCGTCACGACCAGCGCCCGGTACGAGCGGTTGCACGCCGAGATGGACATCGACGCCGGCAAGTACCTGACGGGTACGTCGATGGCGGACCTGACCGCGGAGACCTTCGATCTCGTCGTCCGCGTCGCGTCCGGTGAGCAGAGCGCGGGCGAGCGCGCCGGCCACAGCCAGGTGTCGATCTGGCGGAACTGGAAGCAGACCGGACACCGCGAGGGCATCTCGATCACCACGGACGGCCGGATGAGCCGGAAACTCGTCGACCTCCCGAGCGAGGACCGCGACGCTCCGCTCGACGGCCTCCCGCACCGAGGCCTGACCTCCGACAGCCGGACACCCGCGGAACTGTTGCGCGTCGACGACCGCCTGGTACCTGAGGCGGTGGGCCTGATCCTGCCGACCAGCCTCTGCTCCGGCCAGATCGCCCTGCGGATCGCAGCCCAGGCCGAGCTGGAGAAGTGGGCCGGTGACGCCGTCACGCGGATGGTCGCGCTGCCGCACACCGAAGGTTGCGGCAGCAGCGGCGGCGCCTCCGAGGAGACCTTCGCGCGGATCATGCTCGGCTACCTCCTGCACCCGAACACCCGGATGGCCCTGCTTCTCGAGCACGGGTGCGAGAAGACGCACAACGACTACTTCCGGTCCCGGCTGGTCGAGGCCGGCGCGGATCCGTCCCGCTTCGGCTGGGCGAGCATCCAGGCGGACGGCGGTCTCGACGCTGTAGGCAGCCGGGTGAAGGACTGGTTCGGCAGCTTCGACCTGCCCGCACCGCTCGCCCAGACCGGTGATCTCGGTGCGCTGACGATCGGCCTGGAGGCCCGCGGAGCGTTCTCGGACACCACTGCCGAGGCGCTCGCGCTGATAGGCCGCGAGATCGTGGGCTCCGGCGGTTCCGTCGTACTGTCGTCGCGTGGCGCGTTGCTGGCACACGACGGATTCCGTACCGCGGCGTTCGGATCGGCGGACCCGGTGGGCCCGACGATCGCGCACGGCCAGCGGTTCGCGGCGCCGGGGTGGCACGTGATGCGGATGCCGGGAACGGACTGGATGGAGACCGCGACCGGCTTCGGCGCGACCGGCGTTCAGCAGATCCTGGCCCATGTCGCGGGCGGCACGCTGTCGGCGCAGCGGTTCGTCCCGGTCGTCGAGTTCAGCAACGACCCGGAGACGGTCGCGACGTACGGCGACGACCTGGACGCGGTGGCCACCGGTGACGCGGCCGAGCAGGCGCGGATCGGGCTGGACGTCGTCGCCGCGGTCGCCGGTCGCCGGCTCGTCCCCAAAGCGGTTGCCTCCGGCAACGTCGGATTCCAGATCACCCGCGGTCTGCTCGGAACGTCAATGTGAGAGGTCTGTCCATGCATTTGGTCCGCTATCTGTCCCCGGTCGACGGTCGCCCGAGCCCTGGTGTGCGCACCGGGGACACGGTGGCCCCGCTGCCGGGGGTGAACAGTTTCGCCGAACTGCTCCGGCTCACCCGCGAGGATCTGCAGGCGGAGGTCGACAAGGCCGGCGAGGCGCTGCCCGTCGCAGGGCTGACGTTCCTCCCGCCGATCGACGGTCGCGGTGAGGTGTGGTGCGCGGGTGTGACGTACGAGCGCTCGCGCGGCGCCCGGATGGAGGAGAGCAGCGAGCAGTCGGTCTACGACAAGGTGTACACGGCCGACCGGCCCGAGCTGTTCCAGAAGGCGCCGGCCTGGCGGGTCGTCGTCGACGGCGAGCCGGTCGGGATCCGGTCCGACTCCGGTCACGACGTCCCCGAGCCGGAGCTGGCGGTCGTCGCCAACAGTCACGGTGAGATCGTCGGATTCACCGTCTGCAACGACATGAGCTCGCGGTCGATCGAAGGCGTCAACCCGCTGTACGTGCCGCAGGCGAAGCTGTTCGCGGGCGGTTGCGCGCTGGCGTCCGGGATCCGGCCGGTGTGGGAGGTCGCGGACCCGAAGAAGCTGGGGATCAACCTGGTGATCCGTCGCGGCGGCGACGAGGTGTTCAGCGGTACGACGTCCACCGAGAAGCTGGTGCGCGAGCTGCAGGACCTGATCGACGCACTGTTCCTGCCGAACGACTTCCCCGACGGCGTGATCCTCGCGACCGGCACCGGCATCGTCCCCGAACTGGACTTCGCCCTGGCCGAGGGCGACGTCATCACCATCACCATCGACGAGGTCGGCACCCTCACGAATACCGTGGCCGTAGGCCGGGAACCGTTCGAGTTCCTCGCCACCAACAACCTGGAGGGACTCCGATGACCTCGGACACCACGCCCGCTCAGCTTGAGGAAGCGCTCGCCGCGGCGGCCGCGGCCGCACCGGCCTTCGGATCCTCCGAGCCCGCCGTTCGGGCGGGCTGGATCCGCGCCGTCGCGGACGCGCTGGACGCGGCGTCCGGTGAGCTGGTGCCGATCGCGATGCGGGAGAGCTCCCTGCCGCAGGCCCGCCTGACGGGCGAGGTCGCCCGGAGCACCGGCCAGCTGCGGATGTTCGCGGACGCGCTCGAAGAAGGCTCCCTGCTGGAAGTCACGATCGACACCCTGGACCCGCAGGCGAAGCCGGTCCCACGCCCCGACCTCCGCCGCGTCCTGGTCCCGCTCGGCCCGGTCCTGGTGTTTGCCGCCAGCAACTTCCCGTTCGCGTTCAGCGTCTGCGGTGGCGACACCGCGTCCGCGCTCGCGGCCGGTTGCCCGGTGATCGTCAAGGCCCACCCGGGTCACCCGGAGCTCTCGGTCCGCACCGCCGAGGTGATGATCGAGGCACTGAAGGCCGCCGGTGCGCCGGACGGGACCTTCGGCCTGATCTCGGGCTTCGACGTCGGCGTCACAGCGCTCAAGGACCCGCGGATCACCGCCGCCGGCTTCACCGGTTCGGTCCCGGCCGGCAAGGCACTGCACGAGATCGCCGTCACGCGCCCCGAGCCGATCCCGTTCTACGGTGAGCTCGGCAGCCTGAACCCGGTCTTCGTCACGCAGGCAGCGATCGATGCCCGCGGCAAGGACATCGCCACCGGGTACGTCGGTTCGTTCACCCTCGGCGTCGGGCAGTTCTGCACCAAGCCCGGACTGCTCTTCCTCCCGGCCGGCCACGGCCTGCAGGAGCAACTGTCCGACGCGGCCGGGGCCGTCGCCGAGGCGCCGATGCTGAACGACCGCATCAAGGACGGCTTCAGCTCCGGCCTCGACCGGCTGGAGAAGGTCGACGGCGTACGGGTCTGGGCCTCCGGCGGCGCGACCCTGCTGCAGACCACGGTGCCCGAGCTGCTGGCCCGCCGTGACGAGATTCTCGAGGAGTGCTTCGGCCCGGTCTCGGTCGTCGTCGAGTACTCGTCGCTCGACGAGTTGCGGGCGGCGGTCGAGGCGTTCGACGGCAACCTGACCGCGACGCTGCACGCGGAGGACGCGGACGCCGAGCTCGCGCGCGACCTGCTCCCGCTGCTGACCGCCCGTGCGGGGCGTGTGCTGTGGAACGGCTGGCCGACCGGGGTCGCGGTGTCGTGGGCCCAGCACCACGGCGGGCCGTTCCCGTCGACGGTCGGCTCGATCCACACCAGCGTCGGGGTGACGGCGGCGCGCCGGTTCCAGCGTCCGGTCGTGTACCAGGACGCCCCCGATGCGGTGCTGCCCGACGTACTGAAGGACTCGAACCCGGCCGGGATCACCCGCCGGGTGAACGGAACCGTGACCACAGGTGAGGTGTCGCGATGACTGATGTACCTCCGACCAACGACCCGGCCGAGGGCGACGTCCTGGCCGGTGAAGCGGCGCCGGCGTCGACCGGACGGCGGAGTTTCGACCACTGGTTCGGTGAGCACGGCCGGAACGGCTTCATCCACCGGTCGTGGATGAAGTCGCAGGGGTTCTCCGAGGAGGCGTTCGACGGGCGCCCGGTGATCGGGATCTGCAACACCTGGTCCGAGCTCACCCCGTGCAACGCGCACCTGCGCCGGCTCGCCGACTCGGTGAAGCGCGGGGTCTGGCAGGCCGGCGGGTTCCCGCTGGAGTTCCCGGTGATGTCGCTCGGCGAGACGCTGCTGCGGCCGACCGCGATGCTGTTCCGGAACCTGCTCAGCATGGACGTCGAGGAGTCGCTGCGCGGCAATCCGCTGGACGGCGTCGTGCTGCTGACCGGCTGCGACAAGACCACGCCCGGCTCCATCATGGGCGCCGCCAGCGTCGACCTGCCGACCGTCGTCGTCACCGGCGGTCCGATGTTGAACGGTAAATTCCGCGGCTGCGACATCGGCTCCGGTACGGCGGTCTGGCGGTTCACGCAGGACCTCAACGCGGGCCGGATGTCGGCCGAGGACTTCGCGGCGGCCGAGGCCGGCCAGTCGCGCAGCAACGGCCACTGCATGACGATGGGCACGGCGTCCACGATGGCCTGTATGGCCGAGGCGCTCGGCCTGCAGCTGACCGGGTCCGCCGCGATCCCGGCGGTCGACTCCCGCCGGTACGTGATCGCGCAGAAGTCCGGGCAGCGGATTGTCGAGATGGTGCGCGAGGACCTCAAGATCAGTGACGTGCTGACGCGGGACGCGTTCGCGAACGCGGTCCGGGCGAACGCGGCGATCGGCGGCTCGACGAACTTCGTCATCCACCTGCTCGCGATCGCCGGCCGGGTCGGCGTCGACGTGACGCTGGACGACATCGACGAGTGGGCGCGCGGCGTCCCGTGGCTGGTCGATCTGCAGCCGTCGGGCAAGTACCTGATGGAGGACTTCTACTACGCCGGCGGCCTGCCCGCGGTGCTGAAGGAGATCCTGCCGCTGCTCAAGACCGACGCGATCACGGTCACCGGCAAGACGATCGGTGAGAACGTCGCGAACGCGGAGCGGATCGAGGCGACGTACCCCGGCGGTGCTCCCGGGAGCGAGACGTACGCCGTGATTCGCCCCGTCGGCGATCCGCTCGGCAGCGGCGCGGGAACCGCCGTACTGAAGGGGAATCTCGCCCCGGACGGTGCGGTCATCAAGCAGTCGGCGGCGTCCGAGCGGCTGTTGCGGCACCGGGGCAAGGCGCTGGTGTTCAGCAGTATCGAGGAGTACGACAAGGCGGTCGAGGACCCGGATCTCGACGTCGACGAGGACACCGTGCTGGTGCTGCAGAACGCCGGGCCGCGCGGGTACCCGGGGATGCCCGAGGTCGGCAACATGACGATCCCGCGGAAACTCGCGGAAATCGGCGTCGACGACATGGTGCGGATCTCCGACGCGCGGATGAGCGGTACGGCGTACGGCACCGTCGTCCTGCATGTGACGCCGGAGGCCGCGGTCGGTGGGCCGTTGGCGCTGGTGCGGACCGGTGACTGGATCGAGCTCGACGTACCGGCGCGGCGGCTGCACCTCGACGTACCCGAGGAGGAGCTGGAGAAGCGCCGCACCGATTGGCAACCGCCGGCACCGCCGACGGACCGAGGCTGGGCCCGCCTGTACGTCGACCACGTAACCCAGGCAAACCAGGGCTGCGACCTCGACTTCCTGGTAGGCCGCACCGGCTCCGCAGTCGCCCGCCAGAGCCACTGATGACCACTCGACCCGACGCCCCGCCCGCCACCCCCACCTCGCCGAGCGAAGCGAGGCGGTCGTGGGGACCGTTCGACGCCGTCCGAGGACTGCGGCCGAGCGGAACGCTTCCGCAGGTCACGCCGATCCGGCGGATTCTTACGGATCTGCCGGTGTCGGTCGACCCGTACGCCGACGCACGGGCGGCGCTCGAGCCGTTGCGGTCCCGGATCCTGCCCGGTGCGCGGATTGCGGTGACCGCGGGGAGCCGGGGGATTCACGATCTGGTGCCGGTGGTGAAGGCAGCCGTGGACTGGCTTCGCGACGCCGGGGCCGCGCCGTTCGTGATCCCGGCGATGGGGTCGCACGGCGGCGCCACCGCAGACGGTCAGCGGGAGATGCTGGAAGGTCTCGGAATCACCCCGGAAACCGTTGGCTGTCCCATCGAGGCGACGATGGAAACCGTTGTCGTGGGTGCGCTGGACGACGGCACCGAGGTGCACCACGACGCGATCGCCGCCAAGGCCGACGGCGTCCTGCTGGTGAACCGGATCAAACCGCACACCGACTTCCGCGGCCCGATCGAGAGCGGGATCGCGAAGATCCTCGCGATCGGACTCGGCAACCACCTCGGCGCGGCCTCCCTGCACGCCGGCGGCATCCCGTCGCTCGGCGCCAACATCGAGGCCGCCGCCCGGCTGCTGGTTGCCCAGGGCAAGATCCTCGGCGGCCTCGCGATCCTGGAGAACGCCCACGAGCAGACCGCGTCGGTCGAGCTGCTCACCGCCGACGGGATCGGCGAAGCGGCCGAGAACGCCTTGCTGCAAAGAGCTTCCAGCCTGCTCGGACGGCTGCCGTTCGACGAGCTGGACGTCCTGGTCGTCGACGAACTGGGCAAGGACAAGTCCGGCGCCGGCATGGACACCAACGTGATCGGCCGCTGCTGGGTGCACGGCATCCCGGAGTTCGAGTCGCCGTCGATCGCCGCGATCAGCGTCCACTCGCTGTCGCCGGCCTCGCACGGGAACGCGTCCGGGCTCGGCCTGGCGGACGTGATCCCGGCGCGGCTGCTGGAACAGATCGACCTGCGCGCGAGCTACGTGAACGCGCTGACCTCCGGCGCCGGCGGTGCGCGGCGTTCGCGGTTGCCGATGGTGATGGAGGACGACGAGGCCGCCGTACTGGCGGCCGTGACGATGTGCGGACGGCGGCACTGGTCCGAGCTCCGGCTGGCCCGGATCAAGGACACGCTGTCGCCGAACGAGTTGATGGTGACACCGGCCCTGCTGACCGAGGCGGCCGAACGATTCGACCTGGAGATCACCGGTACGGCGCGGGACCTGACGCCGGCCGGGCGACTCGGACCTTGGAGCGAGACATGAACCTTCGCGAAGCACGTGCCCTGCTGGCCGACCGCGGTTTCCGGCCCGGCGAGACGTCGACGAAAACGTTTTCCGACGGGTCGCCGTACAAGGTCGAGATCCCTTCCTGTGAAGGGCCGCGGGTGATGACCGCGGTGCTGGAGGAGGCCAAGAACCGCGGCGTCACGATCGATCGGGTGTCGCAGGGCAGCGGTGTGATGATGCTGACCGACGGCGAGATCGAGGAGATGCTCTCGCTGGGCGCCGACGCGGGCGTGGAGGTCTGCCTGTTCCTCGGGCCACGCGGCTCCTGGGACATCGGCGGCCAGGCGAAGGTGTCGGCCGCGGTCGGTGGTGTTGCGCGAGGCAACGATCAGGTGGCGGCGTCGTTGTGTGACGCGTACCGCGCGGTCGAGCTCGGCGTACGGAGCCTGCTGGTCGGCGACATCGGCGTACTCGAGCTTCTGGGCCAGCTGAAGATCGAGGGTGAGCTGCCCGCGGATCTGGTGCTGAAGACCTCGGTGCTGATGCCGTTGCCGAACGCACCGACCGCCCGGCTGTACGAGCGGCTCGGCGCGACCAGCCTGAACGTGTCGACGGACCTGCCGGTGCCGGTGCTCGCGGAGATCAGGTCGGTGACGACGGTCCCGATCGACATGTACATCGAGGTCCCCGACGACCAGGGCGGTCACGTCCGCTTCTACGACGTACCGGAGATCGTCCGGACCGCGGCCCCGGTGTACCTCAAGATGGGTCTGCGGAACGCCCCGAACATCTACCCGGTCGGCGCGCATCTGACCGGTACGGCGGAAGCACTCGGACGTGAACGGGTGCGCCGGGCGGAGTTGATCCTGCGGCTCCTCGCCGAACAAGACGAAGGATGACCGATCCGCTCGTAGCGCGGCTCCGGTCTGCCCTCGGAGACGACGCCGTCGTCGACGATGCCGACGTACTGGACAGTCATCGCAACGATCACGCGAAGTTCTGCACCGCCGGGGCGCCGCGGGCGCTCGCCCGTCCGTCGTCGACCGCGGAGGTCGTCGAGGTCGTTCGGGCGGCCGGTGAGCTCGGTGTGCCGATCGTGACGCAGGGCGCGCGCACCGGGCTTTCAGGTGCCGCGAACGCGATCGACGGGTGCTTGCTGCTGTCGACCGCGCGGATGACGCAGATCCTGGAGATCTCGGTCGAGGACCAGGTCGCCGTGGTGCAGCCGGGCGTGGTGAACGCTCAGTTGTCGCGCGCTGTGCTGGAGCAGGACCTGTTTTACCCGCCGGATCCGTCGTCGTGGGAGATGTCGACGGTCGGCGGGAACATCGCGACGAACGCGGGCGGCTTGTGCTGTGTGAAGTACGGCGTGACCTCGGACTTCGTGCGTGGCCTCGAAGTCGTGCTGGCGTCCGGCGAGGTGGTGCGCACCGGACGGCGGTCGGCGAAGGGCGTCGCCGGGTACGACCTGACGCGGCTGATCGTCGGGTCCGAGGGCACGCTCGGCGTGGTGACCGAGGCGACACTGGCGTTGCGCCCGGCGCCCGAGGCGGCGTTGACCGCGGCGGCGACGTTCCGGTCCATCGAGGACGGGATCGCGGCGGCCGCGGCCGTGATGGCCTCGGGTCTGCGTCCGTCGTTGCTCGAGTTCCTGGACCAGCCGACGCTGCGGGCGATCCAGGACCACCGGGACATGGGTCTCCCGGAGGATGTCGGCTCGATGCTGCTCGCGCAGTCCGACCGCGGGACACGCGCCGCCGAGGACGTCGCGCGGATCGCCGAGATCTGCACGGCGCACGGCGCGATCGAGGTCGCCGAGGCGTCCGACGCCGAGGAGTCCCGGATGCTGCTTGAGGCGCGCCGACTGGTGAACTCCGCGCTGGAGCCGTTGGGTACGACGCTGATCGACGACGTCGCCGTACCGCGGTCGCAGTTGATCACGTTGCTGCGCGGGATCGCGGAGATCGGCGCGAAGTACGACGTACTGATTTGTTGCCCTGGGCATGTAGGTGACGGGAACATGCACCCGACCGTGGTCTTCGACCCCGCGGATGCGGCGGCCGAGGCGCGGGCGCTGGAGGCGTTCGGCGCGGTCATGCAACTGGGGCTGCGGCTCGGCGGGACGATCACCGGGGAGCACGGGATCGGGACGTTGAAGGCGCGCTGGCTGGAGACCGAGCTCGGGCCGGTCGGGCTCGAACTGCACCGGCGGATCAAGGCCGCGTTCGATCCCGGGAACCTGTTCAATCCTGGAAAGGTACTGCTGTGATCGATCCCTCCGCCGTCCGCCCGTCGCCACGGCAACTCGCGTGGCAGCGGCAGGAGCTGACCGCGTTCGTGCACTTCGGGCCGAACACGTTCACGGACCTGGAGTGGGGGACCGGCGTCGACGATCCGGCGGTGTTCGATCCGTCGTCGCTGGACTGCTCGCAGTGGGTGGCCGCGCTGGTGTCCGCGGGATTCAAGAGCGTGATCCTGACCGCGAAGCACCATGACGGGTTCTGCTTGTGGCCCAGCAAGTACCTTCCGCACACGGTTTCCGCCGCGTTCGGTCGCGACGTGGTGGGTGAGCTGTCCGCGGCTTGTGAGGCCGGCGGACTCGGGTTCGGGGTGTACCTGTCGCCGGCGGATCTCTATCAGGAGAAGGCGCCCGGCGGGTACTACGGAAACGGGAGTCCAGCGGTTTCCTCGGAGATCGGCGAGTTCACGTACGTGGTCGACGACTACAACCGGTTCTACTTGCAGCAGTTGTACGAGCTGCTCACGTCGTACGGGCCGATCGCCGAGGTCTGGCTGGACGGGGCCAATCCGACGAGCAGCTCGCAGACTTATTCTTATGACGATTGGTTCGACCTGATTCGACGGCTTGCGCCGGACGCGACGATCGCGATCGGCGGGCCCGATGTGCGGTGGGTCGGCAACGAGGACGGGTTCGCGCGGGAGACGGAGTGGAGCGTCGTACCGTTCCTCAACGGGCAGATGGTGGCCGCACAGACAGCGGCGTCTGTGGCCGGCCCGGAGGAGTTGGCTCGCGCTGACGAGTTGCGGTGGTATCCGGCGGAGGTCGACGTGTCGATCCGGCCCGGGTGGTTCTACCACGCGGCGGAGGACACGGCGGTGAAGTCCGTGCCGGAACTGCTGGACATCTATCGCAAGTCGGTCGGGCGGAACGCCGTACTGTTGCTGAACATCCCGCCCGACCGGCGCGGGCTGTTCGCGGATCCGGACGTCGAGGCACTGACCGCCTTCGGTGCGGCTGTGCGGCAGTACTACGACACGCCTGTTGCGCTGCCGGGTGAGATCAACGTGCTCGATCTACGCGAGGACATCACGGCCGGTCAGCAGGTCGAGTCGTTTGCTGTGGACGGTCTGGTCGACGGTTCCTGGCAGGAGATCGCCCGGGGAACAACGATCGGCCACCGCCGGCTCCTCCCGCTGGAGTCGCCTGTCACGGTGGACGACGTACGGCTCCGCGTCCTCTCGGCGCGCGCTGATGCCGAAGTGAGTTTGTCCGTCCACGTCGACCCACTGTTGTAGTCCCCCTGCCCGGAGTCGAACCAGGAACCGAGCCTTCGGAGGGCCCGGCGAGAATCCGTCACCAGGGGGAACTTCGTTACTCCTGCACCGAGACCACGCGGGTCCAGTCGGAGCAGTCGGCTTCGCACCACACGTGATCTCCACGGTGGGCGATCCGGTCGCGCTGCACATGCCCGCAGGCCAGCAGCACGCGTCGCATCGAGTGACCCTGCTGAACCGGAGCACCGGTCCTGCCGCCAGGCACTCGCTTCCTGTTCCTGAGGTCGGCCACGGCCGGTCCTCCTCTCTTGTCATATCTGTCTTGCGTGCAGAAGGCAGGATTCGAACCTGCTCAGCGCATGGCAACGGGTTTACAGCCCGCCCCGCCTCTCCAACGACGGCGCTTCTGCTCAGAGGTACCGGCGTACCGTGTCCCGGTAGTAGCGGTACGCGTCCTCGAATTTCTCTTCCAGCCGGCGTTCCTCACCCAGAACATCCCGGTGGATCAGCACACCGGCCAACGGCACAGTCCCCACCACCCACCCCGACCCGGCAGCCAGCCCGATACCGAGGTGGATGAGCGACCACCCCACGTACATCGGATTCCGGCTCAGCGCATACGGCCCGCTCGTGACGAGCCTCTCGGGGCTGGTCAGGTCCGTGGTTCGTGCTGCTCGCAACGAACTCGCGATGACGACGCTTCCCGCCGCGACGAGCGACCATCCGGCAGGTCGGCTCCCGACGCGCCACCGGCGTACCTGCTCCAGGGCGAAGCCGGCCGCGATCCCGGCCAGGCTGGCTTCTGGGATCGGGATGTTCTTCAGCCGCGTGTCCGTGTGAATTCCTCGAGGAAGGCGGCGGGTCGCTCGATGTGCGGGACGTGCCCGGCGTCGCCGATCACCTGCAACGGCCAGCCAAGCCTGGTCCCTGCCTCCTCTGCGAGGCGCAGCGGTACGAATCGGTCCTTCGCACCCCAGAGCAGCGTCGTCGGGACATCGATGTGGTCGTGGACCTGTTTGGTGCAGGTGGTGACCAGATAGCGCATCGTCCGCTTCACGTGAGGGATGCGGGCGCGGCTGCGCGTATAGGTGCTGAAGGCGTCCATCCAGTCCGGCGTACGGCGTCGTACGGCGTCGAGATCGGCGAACGCCCATCGTTCGAAGCGTTCCATGTTCGCCGCGGACGGGCGCAGCGCGAACCGGACAGCGATCGCTCGCAGCCCGATCGGCATCCGGTACGGTCCGATCCCAGGTACGCCGTACAGCACTAACCGCTGCAGTTGCTCGCTGTGAATCGCCGCGAACCGCGCGGCCAAGGTCCCGACGAGCGAGTGCGCGATCAAGGTCGGCGGCTGATCACACAGCTCGAGCAGCGCCTTCAGCCAGTCGTCGAAGGTTGGCTGGTCCAACTGAGCGACCGGATCGGACTCCCCGAGCCCCGGCACATCAGGCACAACGAGCCGATGCTGCTCGGCGAGCTGTGGGATCACCGGCGCCCAGTAGGCCCCGCCACACTCGATACCACCGTGCAGGAGAACAAGCGGAGTCCCGTTCCCGCCTTCAAGAACGACTGTCGACACATCGTTGACGTCGATCCGCCGTTCGCCGACCGGCAGACCTCGGAGCAGCCGCTCGCGTACCGTCATGACGCCAGGGTAGGTGTCGCCGACAGACTCCCGCTTCGGAAGAACTACCCAAACCGCCACGCGCAGAACTGCGAACAACCACGTACGGGGCCTGGCAGGGCGGCCGGTCCGTCCCGGCCGCCCAGCGGTGAGAGTGAGATTCGAACTCACGGGCCGACATGCCAGCCGACCGACGGTTTAGCAAACCGCTGCCCCTACCAACAGGCGGACCTCACCTGGGGTTCCTGCCGTGTCCCCTGACCACGGCAGGAACCTTTCAGCCCTTGACGCAGATGACCTGTTTGAGGTGGGCGACTACCTCGACCAGGTCGGACTGGGCGGCGATGACCGAGTCGATGTCCTTGTAGGCGGCGGGGATCTCGTCGATCACGCCGGCGTCCTTGCGGGACTCGACACCGGTCGTCTGGGCGACCAGGTCGTCCACAGTGAACCGGCGCTTCGCCTCGTTGCGGCTCATCCGCCGGCCTGCCCCGTGCGAGGCCGAGTAGAACGAGCGCTCCGAGCCGAGCCCACGAACGACGTACGAACCGGTGCCCATCGACCCCGGGATCAGCCCGAGGTCGCCACGCCCCGCCCGGATCGCACCCTTGCGGGTGACGAGCAGGTCGAGCCCGTCGATGTGCTCCTCGGCCACGTAGTTGTGGTGGCACGAGATCGGCTGCTCGAACCGTACGTCGACCTCGAACGAGTCCCGCACCGCCTGCATCACCAGCGCGAGCATGACCGCCCGGTTCCGGGCAGCGTACTCCTGGGCCCACGTGAGGTCGCGACGGTACGCGTCCATCTCCGGCGTACCGGACAGGAACACCGCCAGGTCACGGTCCGGGAGATCCGCGTTGTGCGGCAGGTCCCGGGCGATCCGCATGTGCCGCTCCGCGAGCTCCTTGCCGATGTTCCGGCTGCCGGAGTGCAGCATCAGCCACACGCGGTCCTCGTCGTCGAGGCACACCTCGATGAAGTGGTTGCCGGAGCCCAGCGACCCCATCTGCTGCTTGGCCTTGCGCTCCCGGTCCTGCACACCGTCGTGCAGACTCGTGAACTCGCCCCACAGCTTGTCCCACGGACGCGGGTCCAGCCCGAGCCGCCGTACGCCGACCTGGTCCTCGTGAGCCCGGAAGCCGACCGGTACGGCGGCCTCGATGCGCGACCGGATCGCCGACAGGTCGTCCGGCAGATCCGAAGCCGACAGCGAGGTCAGGACACCTTCCATCCCGCACCCGATGTCGACCCCGACGGCGGCCGGCGACACGGCCTGGTTCATCGCGATCACCGACCCGACGGTCGCGCCCTTGCCGAGGTGCACGTCCGGCATCACCCGGACGCCGTGCACCCACGGCAGCGCCGCGATGTTCCGCAGCTGCTGCAGGGCCTTCGCGTCGACGTCGTACTCCTGCGCCCACATCAGGGTGGAGCTCTTGGCCCCACTCAGCTCAACTGGAAGCTCCACGATTCCCTCCTCGTTCGTCTGCATGCGGTGAGACTGGGATTCGAACCCAGACGTCCGTTGAAGGACCTGCCGTTTTCGAGACGGCTGCCGCTAGGCCTGACACTCGGCTTATCTCACCAGGTTTTTCAGCTGCCAGGGCAGGGCTCGAACCTGCGGGGCCTCGGGTCAGAACCGAGGGTGGGTCACCGGCGCCCACCTGGCATCGCACTCCGGCCGCGACACCGGCAGGCGATCTGCTGGGTGTCGCGTCAGAGCGCTATCTCGGCACGGGAAGGGACCCACGGCTGCCACCGCAGCGGCATGCCGGCCTCTTCCGGGGTGCGCGAGCCCTTCTTCTCGTTGCAGCGCGCGTGCGCGGCGACGGCGTTCAGCCACTCTCCCCGACCGCCGCGTGATCGTGGGATCACGTGGTCCATCGTGGTGGCGCCGAGCTGGCCGCAGTACGCGCAGGTGTACTTGTCGCGTTTCAGTACGCCGGCCCGCGTGTACTGCAGCCCGCCGGAGGCGTAGCGCCACTTCATCACGACGTACCGGACGAGACGCAGGACGCGGGGGAGGGGGAACGGTCCGATGCTGGCGCCGTCGTGGGCTTCCTCGACGACGGCGACCTCCCGGACGAGCATCCGGATGGCATGCGGGATCGACACGACGTGCAACTGCTCGTACGAGGCGTTCAGAACGATGACACCGCTCATGTGGCTCCTCCTCCCATCCAGTGTGCCCGACCCGCGGTCAGCAGGTCGGCGATCTCGGTGTCGGTCGGTCTCAGTGTTGGTTGATCCGTGCGGCCCCAGGGATTCGAACCCTGAACCTCCTGGTTCTAAGCCAGGCGCCTCTCCCAGTTGGGCCAGAGCCGCAAGTCGTTCTCACAGTGCGTGAGTACGACGTACTTCAGGGTGTCCGGCGGGGCTCGAACCCGCTTCCTCCGGGGTCACGTCCCGGCGCATCGCCCGCTTCTGCCTCGGACACAGCACGCCCGGCAGGATTCGAACCTGCACCCTCCTGCTTCGTAGGCAGGCGCTCTGTCCGGTTGAGCCACGGGCGTTCACCGGCCCTGCGCCGGATGTCTTGCGGATTTCCGGCGCAGGGCGCATGGATGGGTCGGCAGCGGCAGTCCAGAGCCTCCCCTGGCTGCAGACGCCGACCTGGTTGTGGCGCCCGCTCGGCCGGTAGCTGAGCATCCTGCGGGCGCCTGGTCCAGTTGGAGGGACTCGAACCCCCGATCCCCTCAACCCAAATGAGGTGGCCTGGCCGCTGGCCTACAACTGGTCCTCTCCCGGCCCCACAAGGCGCCGGGAGAATTGCGATGAATGTCCAGTTGTCAATTGTTCGTGCCGATATCCGTGAATACCGGAAAGCACCGATGGAGGGAATCGAACCCTCATGACGCGGGTTTGGAATCCGGTCCGCAACCATTGCGCATCGGCGATGGCCCGTGGTTCGGGCAAAAGAAAGAGCCGCCTGCTGCCGGTACCCGGCTCAGACGGCTCCTGGAGGTCTCTCCACGCGGAGATCACCCAGGTGGGCCGTCCGTGCACAGGCTGAGCTGGTGGTAGGCGGTGTCGTCGCCCACGGATCGCAGGCACGCCGACAAAGCCGCGCGGCCCGGCCGCCAGGCTTCGTTCAGGATGTGCGTTCCGTACACGATCTTCTCCTCAAGGTCTTGGTCTCGCGGGAAATAGTCTCACCCAACACCCACAAGGAAGTCAACGCATTTCCGCAAAACAATTGTTCCCACCCAATTCAACCACCCCTCCGACGCCCACCACCCCACCCAGGTTCCGCCCCGCCCCCAAGTGACCCCGACCACACCCCGCGCCCCGCCGTACCCCCGCCCCCAGTATCCGATTCGGAATCCTCCCCCACCTCCCGCTACACTCTTGCCGCAGCAACCCGCCGCCTTAGCTCAGTCGGCAGAGCGTCTCACTCGTAATGAGAAGGTCGTCGGTTCGATTCCGACAGGCGGCTCCACTCCCTCACACGGAGAAACCCCAGGTCACGGCGTACATGACCTGGGGTCTTGCATCTCTCGGCTGCGTCGTGGTGCGGCTCATGGTGCGAGTTTGCTAACGCGCTTGCTAACTAGGCACCAGCGCGGACGCCCACCTTCGTACGGCGATCCTGAACCGTCCACTCCGCCGACGAGGTGCCGAGTGCATCGGACCGAAGGCCGGCGGGTGGCCCCGTCCCCCTGGCCGCTCGATTGTCCGGCCACCACGACACACGTCAAGAGCGCTTCGCGTCCTACGGATCGGCAAGCCGACTCTTGACATGCGCCGCGCCGGCCTGGGTTTGGCAGCTGTCAGGGGACGGGGCAAGTGTCGACGTCGGGCGCGGCCGCGACGTTCTAGAAATGTCGTTCGATCCACGCGACAACGGCCTGAACTGTCGCGCGTGAGTCGAACAGCCAGGCTGTCGCCGCTCCGATGGTCCCCTCTCGTCCGGCACCTGCCTGAACCGCCTGTAGCGCGAGGGTTCCGACTGCGCTATCGATCGGGAGATCCGGACGTTCCCAGTAGGGCAAAGCGCCGTAGAAGGTATCCAGCGTGCAGTAGTCCCGCCAGATGGTTCCAGCGTCTGTGCGCACCGGCATGCGATAGCTGTGGTAGCGCTTCCCTGCAACGTCGGCGACAGCCTCAGCGTGATGGCAGAGGGTCAAGGTCTTGAGGGGTGCGCCAAGTAGCAACACCCGGCCGCCCAGATCGACGAGACGGCCCAGCGGTCCGCCCACGCCCCAAGGGTTGTCATCATCGGTTCCCGCAACCAGGTTCGCGGCATGGCGGCCGAGAGCAGTGAAGCTGACCTCGGGGTGGGTGCTGCGCAACGCTCCTGGCCAGGTGCGGAGCCGCTCAGGGAAGCGTCCGAAGTCTCGACGAGCAGATGACACCTTTGGATCGAATGCCGGAATCTCCTCGTAGGCCTTCTGCCAGTGCGGCGGCCAGAACGAGACGTGATACGGGCTGTCGTCCCAACCGCAGAACGCGAGCAACGTGCCATCAGAGCCAAGCGCGTCTCGGAGGGACAGCACTACGGTGTCGATGCCACCGACAACCCACCCCAACGCCGACAGCCGGACGTGGACCATCAAGGTTTCGCCTTCGACTACGCCGAGGCCGATCAGAGCCTGTGTGATCTGTGACCGTGTCAGAGGTGCGAAGTCAGAATCGTTCAGCATCGACTCGGAAGGAAAGTCCACAACATCATCCTGGTGCAGTGGCATCAACGTCGCCAGCGATTAGCGAGCGATTAGGAGGGGCAGCACGGGTCAACTGGGGTCACCCAGAGGGCACTGGCTCAGGCTCAGCACCCGGGTGGTGAGCGTGGGTTCGGCCGTTCTTCCAAGCTGGCTATGCAGTACACATCCAGTACACAGACCACCGGAAAACGGCGGCAAGCGATGAGAAACCGCCGAGAGGCGAGATCCCTTGTCTGCCGCCGTTCTGGTGACCACTGGCGTGGCCCGGATGCCGCTCCTTTAGAAGTTGATCATCTGGCTGCTAGCCGGCTGGCAGCTATCAGCGGGAGGGGCAGGTGTGGCGCTGGGCCTACTCCTCGGCGTTCGTATCCAACGTCCGCATCCGGTTGACGACCTCGCTGTATCGACGCCTGATGTCGTCCTCTTCCAGCCAGTGTTCCTTCTCGACCTGCATGGTCCACACCTGCGCAAGGAAGGCGCCGAAGCCAAAGAGCGCGCCCACTACCATCGCCATACCGAGGTCGCGTGGAGATCCTCCGAAGAAAATGAGCGCCGCACCTGCGAGGCCAACGACGATGTGGAAGCCGACGAAGTAGCGCGCGAACCGCATTGAGTTGAAGTACCCTCTCAACCGGACCGGGCCCATGCGGAACTGCCAGCCAGAGATCGCATCCATGAGCCTGTCGTGCTCGGCGATCAGCTCGGCCCGCTCGTCATTGGTCAGGGGTCTCAATGCTTCTTCGTGCGTCTCTTCAGGCACCATGCCAGTCTGACGCAGGCACCGGGAGCTCGGCTCCAGCACCGAACCGGAATGCCGCTCCGTGTACCAGTTCGCCCACACCTCGCGATTACGCAACAAAGGGGGTGGAGGTGTCTAGACAGAAGACGAAGCACGACGACTACGCCGTGGCGTCGGCGCAGGGCGGGATGAAGCTGACTGATTGGCTCACCACAGTCCAGAGCGAGGGGTGGATCTGGGACGGTGGCCGGCCTCAGGTGCTGTTTGTGGATGGTGAGCCGGTCCTTCGTCACCGGTTCGAGCGCATCTGGCCCCCAATCAGCAAGGCCTGAGAGAAGGCCGAAACCGAGGGGAGAGATGGCGAAGGTTCCGCCGTATCACTCAAGCAATCCGACTGATCCAGACGTCTATCACGACTACAACGACTGCCCGGCCGGCCAGCAGATTCCGCCTCGGAACAAGGTAGCCGGGACCGGTGGGTATCGTCGCTGTCGTCAGTGTCAGGCCAAGGACTGACCTTGTGACGTCCGGATGGGGCTGTCTGCTGTCGTCGCGGTTGGGCGGCGGACAGCCACCATCCTGCTAACGCGCGTGCTAACAGGCACGTGGACGCCGATGGATGGGCACGGACGATTGCACCGCACGTCAACGCTTTAGCGACCTCCGAAACGATGCCCTGGACAGCCGTCGCTCCACTCGTAATGAGAAGGTCGTCGGTTCGATTCCGACAGGCGGCTCCAGCAAACCCCCAGGTCAGAGAGCACTCTCTGAGGCTGGGGGTTCTTTGTTTTCCTTGGTCGTGGTCCTGCGGTGTCAGCGTGTTGCGGTCGCGGCTTGGTCGCGCAGGGTGTCGAGCTTGTCTGCGTCGCGAGTGCCCGGGACGGCCCAGTTCATGACGATGTGCAGGTCGGCGCGTTCGATGGCGAGGATGTCGCAGTCGAGGGTGATCGCGCCGAGTTCGGGATGCAGGACCGTCTTGTGTGAGCCTGCCAACGGCAGGGTCTCGTAGCGTGCCCAGAGTTCGTCGAAGCGCGAGGACGCGCGGAGACCGTCGATCAGTTCGGCGACCGCGCGGTCGTCGGGGTACCGGTCGGCGGCGCGCCGTAGATCGGACACCATCATGCGCTCGAACGCATCGGTGTGTGCTCTGTCTCGCTCCACAGCGGAGGCACCCGCCGGGGTGTCTGCGGCGAAGTGTCCCCAGACGATGTTCCGACTCGGTGCGTGAGTGGGGTCGCCGAACAGCTCGCTCCACAGCGGGTTCCACTGGACGGCGTCCCACGCGGCGGTGAAGACGGCCACCGGGGTGTCGCTCATCCGGTCGATCATCCGCTGCACCCCGGCCGGTATTTGCCGCGGTACCGAGCCCGAGGCAGGAGCCCTCGAACCGGCGAGGCGGAACAGGACCTCCCGGTCGACGGCGTCCAGACGCAGTACCTCCGCCAGAGCGTGCAGCACCTGAGGGGAGGGATTGGCGGCGCGTCCCTGCTCGAGTTGCACCAGGTAGTCGAAGGAGATGCCGGCCGTCAGCGCCAGTTCCTCGCGGCGCAGGCCAGGCACCCGGCGGCGGCCGCCGGTGGGCAGGCCGATGGCCGCCGGGCTGATGCTCTCTCGCCAGCCGCGCAGCGCCTGGCCTAGTTCGGTCCGGGTAGCCACTTGGTCAGTATGAGCCTCCCCCGCGAGGACTGGGTGGTACTGGGAGTCATAGCGAGAACGACGCCTGGTACCTCCCCGGGAGCACGCACAGGATCGGGTCGTCGGCAGGGCACTTCGCCGTTGCCTCGTACAAGAAAGATCCAGTGATGACACAGACCATCGGAATCATCGGCTCCGGCCTGGTCGGCGGTTCGCTCGCCCGCCTGGCCGTCGGCGCCGGCTACAACGTCGTGCTCAGTAACTCGCGGGGCCCGGAGACGATCTCGGGACTGGTCCAGGAGCTCGGTCCACTCGCACGCGCCGGAACCGTCGACGAAGCGATCGCGGCGGGAGACATCGTTGCGCTCCCGCTTCCGCTGGCCAGCTTCGAGGCGCTGCCGGCGGAGAAGCTCGCGGGGAAGATCGTACTTGATCAGACGAACTACTACCCCGAGTTCTGGCGCAACACCGAGCTGGACAGCCTGGCGCTCACCTCGAGCGAACTCGTGCAGCGCCACCTCAAGGACTCGATCGTCATCAAGGGGTTGCACAACTTCGACTGGAACCACATGTACTCGAACGCCCGCCCGAAGGGTGACGCCGAACGGACGACGATTCCGGTGGCCGGGAACGACGACGGCGCGAAGCGAATCATGACGCAGTTCTTGGAGTCGGTCGGCTATGACGTCGTCGACGCCGGCTCGCTCGCTGAGAGCTGGCGCATCGAGCCCGGTACTCCGATCTACTTCTGGCCGTATGCGCCGGTCATGCCGGACGGACTCACCGAGGACGCGGAGAAGCGGTACTACCTCGAGGCCCCGGTGCCACCTGTCTCACCCGAGACCGCCCGAAAGATGATCGACAGCGCTGTTCGCCCGGAGCCCGTCGGTGGAACCCTCGCCGGTATGCCTCCGGCTCACGTCGCCATCTTCCTGGAGCTCGCGAGCGGCAACACCGTCCAGAAGTAGCGCGTAGGCAGGACCTGGGTGGTACCCGGAGTCCTAGGGAACACGGGCGCCTGGCACCCCGGAGCAGGCGACCGGAGGATCGATCTTGGGCCGAGGGCCCCATCAGTCGCGCTGATTCAGTTTGCGATCCACCACCCATCAAGGAATGTTCAATGTCGCAGTTGCTTTCTGGGAAGACCGCTCTCGTCACCGGGGGCTCACGGGGTATCGGCCGCTCGATCGCCGAACGTCTCGCGAGCCAGGGTGCGACCGTCGCGCTCACGTACAACGCGAGCAAGGCGGGTGCCGACGAGGCGGTCGCGGCCATCGAGCAGGCCAGGGGAAGCGCCGTCGCGCTGCACGCCGACCTCTCCGACGCGGGATCGATCCCGGACCTGTTCGACCAGCTCGACCGTGAGCTCTCCGAGCGCACCGGAAGCGCGTCCCTCGACCTGCTCGTCAACAACGCGGGCAACTCCGGCTGGGGCGGCCTTGCGGACGCCACGCCGAAGAGCTGGGACACGATGTTCGCGGTCCACGCCCGTGCACCCTTCTTCGTCATCCAGTCCGCGCTGAGCCGCCTCGCCGACGGCGGGCGGATCGTCAACGTCTCGTCCGCCGCGGGTACGCGGCCAATGCAGTCCGTTCCCGTCTACTCGATGGCCAAGGCCGCCATCAACAACCTGACTCGTGTGCTCGCCATGGAGCTCGGACCACGCGGCATCACGGTCAACGCCGTGGCGCCCGGGTGGGTGCGTACGGACATGAACACAGCCGTTCGTGAGAACGCCGACCTGGTGACCGCGATCGAGGCGGACACTGCGCTGGGACGGTTCGGCGAGGTCTCCGACATCGCCGCGGTAGTCGCCTTCCTGACCTCCGAGGAGGGCCGCTGGGTGACCGGGCAGGTCATTGAGGCCAGCGGCGGCTATCAGCTCTGACCCCTTGCACAGCAACCAACCAGCTCCACCAGAGGAAGACATGCATATCGGAGTAGTCAACGCAGGAAACATCGGGCGCGCCCTGGCACGGGCATGGCTCGCCGCAGGCCACGACGTAATGGTGGCCAAAGACGGCGGGCAGGAGAAGCTGGACGCATTCATGGAGCAGAACCCGCGGGCTGTCCGTGGCACACCCGCGGAAGCGGCCGAGTTCGGCGAGGTGGTGCTGTTCTCGGTGTACTGGCCACGGTTGGACGCCGTGCTGCAGGCCGTCGGCCCGTTGGCGGGCAAGGTCGTGATCGACACGATGAACCCGCTGCAGGTGAATGGCGACTTCGAGCACTCCTACGACGCCTACTTCATGGCACGGTCGTCGACCAGCGAAGAGCTGCAGCGCCGGCTCCCTGACGTGCGGGTGGTGAAGGCGTTCAACACCATGCCGTCCACCCTGCTCGACGCAAGGCGGTGGCCCGAACCGAAGTCCGTCCCACCTGTGTTCCTTGCCGGTGACGACTCCTCGGCCAAGGCCCAGGTGCGCACGCTCGCGCAAGACGCCGGCTTCACCGCGCTCGACGCCGGGCCACTGACCTCCGCGCGCAACATCGAGCAGCTCAATGTTCTCATGCACCTGCTTGCGGACAACCAGTTCGAGGGCGCCCTCGACCGAATCGCGCCGACCGTCGCGGTCGGCGGAATCCCGGCCTGATGATGGGCACGCATACTGGAGAAATGAAGACCCATACCGAACTGGGCGCCGCACTGCGGGCCTGGCGAGGGCGAATCGGCCCGGCCGACATCGGCATGCCGGTCGGCGGCGACCGCCGGGTGCCGGGCCTGCGACGCGAGGAACTGGCGCTGATGGTCGGTATCTCCGTCGACTACCTCGTGCAACTCGAGCAGGGTCGCGCCTCCAACCCCTCACCCCAGGTCCTCGGGGCCTTCGCGCAGGTCCTGCGCCTGAACGCCGTGGACCGGGAGCTGCTCTACCGCCTGGCGGGCTCGGTCGCCCCGACCTCCGGCTCGGTGCCCAACGCCGTACCTCCCGGCGTCCAGCGGATGATCGACCGGATGAGTGACACCCCGGTGGCCGTCTTCACCGCCGCGTGGGACGCCGTCCAGTGGAACCCGCTGTGGGGCGAGCTGTTCGGCAACCCCACCCAGGTGGGTCCCCGGACGCAGAACCTGATCTGGGGCCATTTCGCCGCCGCGCGGCCGGTCGGCGCGTCCCGCATCGAGCGCGACACCGAGCACACCGACGCGTTCGAGCGCAGGATGGTTGCCGACCTGCGCCGGGCCGCCGACCGCTATCCAGATGATCGCGCGGTGGCCGAACTGATCAGCGCCCTGCGCGAAGCCAACCCCCGGTTCGCCGACCTCTGGACACGCTACGAGACCGTGCCGACCGGGCGCTCCCGCAAGACGGTTGTGCACGCTGAGCTCGGCGAGATCACCCTGGACTGCGACATCCTCACGATCGAGTGCGCCGACCTGCACATCGTGCTCAACTGGGCCGAGCCGGGCACTCCCGACGCCGACAAGCTCGACCTGCTCCGCGAGCGGATTGCCGAGACCGCACGGCGCTGAGACGCATGATCCGGGTTTCGTATGTCTACTTGTTGGGTCCAAGTAGCGCGTCCAGGTGGGCCGGCCAGTCTGGGTTGGCTAGGTCGGCTGCTACCAGGGCGTCTCGCCAGTCTGTTTTGGCGAGGGTTAGGTGTTGCTGGAATCGGTGCCAGTTGCCTGCGGTGCGGATGACGAGGGCGGCGTGGATTCGTTCGGGGTCTTGGCCGCCGATGACCTGATCGGGCAACTCACGAAGTTCCGACAGGACCCTCTCCGCGCTGCCCTCGGGGAACTGGCGGTTGATCCAGCGTGTCAGCCGCGGACTGATCTCCATGGGCACCATCCTCGCGTACGACGGTTGCCGCGACGCCGTTCTCGAGGTACACGGCTTCCGGCGCCCGTCGGTTCTTGAATCCGGCTGCGACACGTGCGAACTGTTCTGGGTCGAGAAGGTCCGCAGCCTCGTCGAGCGTGACGAACCGGGAGGACGTGACCTCCGTCGGCTGGAGCACCATCCGGTCGATGTCGGCCGGTGCCAGTACCCCGCCGTCGAACAGGAACGCGACGATTTCCGTGAACTCTCCTGACTGCGGTATCCAGTCCACGGCGAGAAGCTTGCCCGGCTCGATCAAGAGACCGATCTCCTCCAGGACCTCACGCTGGGCAGCGAGGCGTGGTGACTCATCGCGTTCGACAACTCCGCCGGGGAGGTCCCAGGTCGGCTTGTACGGGGGTTTGAGCACGAGCAGCCGGTCCGCGTGATCGGTGAACAGGCAGTCGGCAGCTATACGTTTGGTGGGGAATCTGGCGGTGAAATGAACGTCATCACTCACGCTGCCAGCCAACCACAGCTATCCGACACGCAGCCCGGGGGAAACTGCGCGTGGTTGAATGCGCGGATGGAGGCGCAGCCGGTCGATCAGGCGCGGTGGGAGGATCTGCTTGAGTTGTTCGGGCCGAGTGGTGGGACGCGGGGGTGTTGGTGCATGGCTCGTCGGCTGCCTGCGTCGATCGTTGCCGCGAACGGAGGCGCCGAGAACCGCGCCGCGCTGGAGGGTTTTGTCCAGGCAGGCGTCCCGGTCGGGCTGATCGGGTACGTCGATGAGCGCCCGGCGGTCTGGTGTGCGGTCGCCCCGCGGACGGAGTACGCCGCGATCGTCCGCTCGCGGGTGCTGCCGATCGACGAGCCGGAGGACGAGACGATCTGGGCGATCAACTGCCTGTTCGTGAAGAGCGGGTACCGCGGGCAGGGGCTGACGTCGCCGATGGTCGATGCGGCCGTCGAGTACGCGCGCAACGAAGGTGCGCGGATCGTCGAGGCCTACCCGGTGAAGGCGATGCCCGGCGACCCCGGCCGCGGCGTACTCAGTACCTTCCTCGCCGCGGGCTTCACGCCGTACGCCGAGGACCGTACGTCGGCCAAACGCAACGTCGTCGTCCGCCGAACCCTTACTGGTCCCAGCTCCACGTCTCTCCGTAGAGGGTGAAACCCCAGTCCCGCCCGCGGATGCCGTACGCCAGGTAGTCGACCGCGGGTACGGCGATCGGTGGGTACGGCATCTTGCTCAGCAGCCGTACGGCGTCCTCGACCGGGACCCACCGCACCTCCATGACCGACCCGTCCGGATCGTCGACCGCGAACGCGGGATCGCTCACGTCGACGACGTAGTTCCACGACCGCGACGTCACGTGACCGTCGGCCGTCGTCCGCGTCGTCCACACCAGCTCCAGGTCTCCCGCCGCGGCGACCAGTCCGGATTCCTCGCGCAGCTCGCGCACCGCGCCGTCCGCGGGGGTCTCACCGTCCTCCACGGCGCCGCTCGGCAGGTTCCAGTACGGCGCGTCCCAGGCCTCGTACCGCTCCCGGACCACCGCGACCATCCCGTCGTACCGTGCGATCACACCGGCATATCGCTGCATGCGGGCGAGTATTGCAGGTTCCGGAAGGGGAGTGTCCGGAATCGGGCCTACCGTGCTGCCATGAGTGAAACTGCGTGGGTGTCGCCGTGGTGGGAGCCGCCGTTGGCGGGGAGTGACGTCGAGCATCTGGTCGGCGCTCTGGACCGGTTGCGTACGACGTTCCGCTACAAGGTCGACGAGCTGGACGCGGACGGGTTGAACACGCGGATCGGGGCGTCGTCGATCACGCTCGGCGGGCTGATGAAGCACCTGGCCGCGAACGAGGACTACCTGTTCGACGTGAAGTTCCAGGGGAAGCCGATGAGCGGTCCGTGGCTGGAGAACGGCTGGCGGGACGACAACGACTGGGAGTTCAACTCCGCCGTCGACAACACGCCCGCGGAGCTGTACGCACTGTGGGACGGGGCGGTCGCGCGATCCCGGGCGACGTTGACGGCGGCGATCGCCGACGGCGGGCTCGACCAGCCGGCCGACATCACCTGGCCGGACGGGCGGCACGCGAGCCTCCGCCGGCTGGTCTGCGACCTGATCGAGGAGTACGGCCGCCATACGGGCCACGCGGACCTGATCCGCGAGGCCGTCGACGGCCGCGTCGGCGAGGACCCGCCCCGCGACTGGAAGCCGGTCGGCCCGAAGCGGACCGCCACCACTACATAACCTGCGTCGGCGACCCCGGTTCACGCTCAGCGCGTGCCGAGGAGCGGCAGTTGTTGAGTGCTGGCGGTCCGCGAACCTACTTGATCCGCTGCAGGGTCCCGTCCGCGGAAACCCCGATCACCGTCGTCACGCCGTCGACCGTCAGGTTCACGATCATCCGTGAGCCCTGCATCGACGTGGTGTACGAGACCGTCGCGTTGGTGCGGGTCGGCGCGATCACGGACAGGATGCTCGCGTTCTGCCCGGTCCGGTTGAACTTCACCACCGGCGACGGCAGGCGCTTGTCGATGGTCGTGTAGTGCCAGCCCTGGATCGGGTCCTGCTGCCCGGTCGTCACCTCGATCGGCGTCGTCTGCTGCTGGAACGGGATCTGCAGCAGCGTCGTCTTCACGGTGTCACCCGGCCGCGCGGCCGTCGCCCGGTCGTTGCCGCTGACAACCACCTTCTGGTCCGCGGGCAGATGCCACAGCGTCGAGTACTCCTGTTCCGCGGCCGACGAGCCGCGATCCAGCACCACCATCAGGTCGGGATCCTTGAGCACCAGTACGTCGCGCGTCCGGTCGACGGCGCCGAGCTTGTCCTTCAACTCGTAGAACTCCGACGTCGCGCCGATCGCGGACCGCGTCAACCGAGTGTCCGGGTGCTCGGCCGCGGCCGAGGCCACGGTCAGCTCGTTGTGCGCGAACTGGCTCTTCGCCCAGCTCCGCCACTCGTCCATCTTGTACCCGGCGTGCCCGCCGTCGATCAGGATGTCCCGCCCGCGCGAGGTGTACGTGATCGACGTGTGGTCCTCGTGGCCGTGCAGTCTCCGCGTCGGCCCGAACCGGATGCTGTACGTCGATTCCTGCGTGAACGGCCGTTTCTCGCCCCAGCCGGTCCGCCCGAAGATGTACCCGGCGTCGAAGATCCCGATCCGCTGCGTCGGCCGGATCCCGCGCTTGCCGAGCGTGCCGGCGTACTCCAGGACCGTGCCGGTGACCGGCGCCGTGCGCACCACCTCGGAGTCGCCGAGCTGCGGCAGGTTCCCGAGCGAGTTGGTCGCCAGCGCGAGCCATTTCGCGAGTTCCCGCCGGCGGGCCGTGATCGTCGTACCGGGATCGGCGCCGCACTTGCGCAGTACGTCGATCGCCCGTCCCCAGAGCGCGTAGTTGAACTGCGCGTACGCCGTCGACTGCTCGTTCGTCGAGCCCTGCGTGTCGATCGACGTCTTGATCGCACTCGTCAGCCGGTCGGACGCGATCTTCTTCAGGTCGTCGCGCTGCAGCGTGCACCCGATGCCGAACAACGCCAGGCTCTCGTCGGTGCCGTGGTTCCAGTCGCCGCTGTAGTTCTTCTGCAGGAACCACGCGTGCTGCAGCAATGCCTTGTCCAGCCACGCGTACGTCAGCGGCAGCCGCGCCACCTTCAGCCCCGACAGCACCGCCTGCCGCAGGCAGATCAGCACGTTGGTGCGGTGCATCGTCGACTCGTACGCACCGACGTCGGACTTCCACGAGTACGGGTTGTCCTTGACCCAGTCGTGGGTGATCGCACTGACCCGCTGCAGCGCGGCCTTGTCACCGCGCGCGGCGGCGTCGATTCCTTGCCCGAGCCAACGAAGCGAGTGCAGCCACATGTACCAGCTGGGGTTGTTGGCCGGGTTCATCCGCCAGTTGATGTTGCCCTTGCCGTCACCGACCTTGGTGGGCGGCGTCGTACCCCACGTGAACGTGTCCTTGTAGAGGTTGGCGACCGGGTTCGCGTGGTCGATCCCGCTGTACGCCGGGCACGTGTACACGTTCTGCCGTACCGGTGCCGGCGGCGGCGTGGGCGGTTCGGGCGTGTGGCTCACGGTCGGGTCCGGAGCGGCCTCCGGCTCGGAGCCGCCCCACGGGATCATCAGCACGGCGCCCAGTACGGCGACGCTCACGAGCAACGCGATCGTGAGCCGGAGCGTCGTACTGGACGTGCGGAGATGTCTCGCCGGCATCGTTGGTCCTCCCCCCATACCCGAAGGCATGACTATTCTGGCCTAGACCTGAATTCGGGTGGGGCGATCCCCGGGTCAGAGTCACGGTGGTGGTGTCGCTGAGTCGCGGTACTTCAGAAAACGTGGAGCGCGTCGCCGAAGGTTGCACCCGGCATCAGATCGGCCGGTCAGCTCCTGTCGTGTACGTCGCCATCGGTTCCCCCCGAGGTCAGATTGTTTCCTCTACCTCATAGATGTCGTGAGTGCTCCGAAAAGTTGCGCGGATCGGCGACTCCGGTTTCCGGTTGCCCGGAAGGGCAGCGTCAGCTGGTCCGGATCGCCTGCAGAATCAGGGCGTTCCGCGCGTTCTGACCGGTCGGCACGGTCGTGTGCCGCCCGTCACGCAGATCGGTGTGCAGCCGCTCAGGCTGGGCCGCCAGGAACTCGGCCCAATGAACGATCCGCAGGTTCGGATGCCGCGACGCTGCCTGCGACAGCTGCAGGTTGATCCACTCGCTGTTGCGCTGATCTGCGACCTGGACCACGGTCGGCTCGTCCGTCCGGGACACCTGTACGTCGACCCAGACCACGGATCGCTGCGGGCCGGCGATCCGGAGCGCCCGCTCGACCTGTGCCGCGAACGCGGGCGGGTCGAAGATGTCGTTGGACCCGACCGCCATCACGATCCGCCGCGGGAGGCCGTAGCTCCGCGACCACTGTTCGAGAGCGTCGACCGCCGCGGAGGTCGGCTGGCCGGCCCAGCTGTACTGCGCGAACGACGTACCGAGCTGTTGCCCGAGGAGCCGGCCGAGCGCCGCGCCGTCCTGTACGGCGATGCTGTCCCCGAACAGCACCACGCCGTCGGACGCGACCACGTGGCGGACCTCCGCGCTGCTCGAGATCACCCGATTGTTCGCCTGCCAGGACCCGAGCGCGCCGGATCCGTAGGCCCCCGAGTTGACGACCGGTGCGGCGGCCTTCGCGTGCGCGGACGGGGCTTCGAGATGCAGCAGCGCCAGAAGGAACGCGGTCAGGACCACGATGACGGCGGCCGAGGTCGACCAGCGCTTGATGAACATGCCTACCTCCTCAGCTCTGTTCACGCGGACACCGGCCTCGAGGTTGGCACGCGGGCTAGCGATTTCGGATCGCGTCCGCGATCAGCTCGTTGCGGGCGGACCCGCCGTCCGGCTGGCTGGTGTGAACGCCGTCCCGTAGGTACTGCGCCGGGCCGTTCGGTTGGGACGTGAGGAACCCGGACCAGTCGATGATCCGCAGGTTCTCGTGCCGGAACTCTGCGTCCTGCAGTTGCTGGTTGATCCACGCGCTGTTGGCCCGATCGGCAGCCCGTACGGCGGCCGGCAGCTTGGTGCGGTCGACGTACACGTTCACCCAGTACACCGTCCGGTCCGGACCGGCGATCCGCAACGCGCGCTCGATCTGCTCCGCGAACGCGAGCGGGTCGAAGATGTCGTTCGTCCCGGCCGCGATCACGATCCGCCGTGGCAGACCGTAAGTCCGCGACCACTCTTCGAGCGCATCGACCGCCGCCGACGCCGGCTGCCCGGACCAGTCGTGGAAGGCGATCGCGTCGCCGGTGCGATCGGCCAGCAGCCGTTCGAGCGCGGCGCTGTCCTGGACGGCGATGCTGTCGCCGAACATGAAGACCCCGTCGAACGCGAGCACCTCGCGGATCTGGTCCTCGGGACTGATCCGGTGGATCAGGTTCTGCCACGGGCCGAGCGTGCCCGATCCGTAGCGTCCCGGACCGCCCGACGGGACGCTGTACGACCCGCTGGCGGCGGTGTCGGCGCTCGTCGACCGCGGGTCCAGTACGACGAGGACGGCGCCGAGCAACGCCACCACGAGCAGTGTCACACCGATCGCGAGGACCGACCCGAGGAACGCCCGCCACGCGGACGGCTTCCTGTGGTGCCCATGCCCCGGCTTGTCCCGCACCTGTTGCAACATCTCGACGCCCCCCAGCCTCCGCATCCCTACACTGACATGACGCGGTGACCCCCGAATTCGCTGCATGCTCCTACCCCCAACACCCCGGAGCGAACCCCCCGGTTCCCCACACCAGGATCCCCGAAGAGCCAATTCCTGGATAGGTAAACGGGACGTGGGGGTTCGATCACGACGGGTGGTGCGGACGAGCGACGTACGGCGGGACCGATCAGCCGGCGCGCTCCGCATCGCTGCGTTCGACGCAGAATTCGTTGGCTTCGGGGTCCTTCATCGTGACCCAGCCGCGGCCGTCCGGGACCCGGTGGTCCTCGTGGATCGTGCCGCCGAGCGACAGGATCCGCTCGACCTCCTGATCCCGCGTCCGTTCCGTCGGGCCCCAGTCGAGGTGCACCCGGTTCTTCACCGATTTTCCTTCCGGGACCGCGATGAACAGCAGCCCGGGAAGCGGCGCCGGCGCCTGCACCAGGACCTCGTCGTCTCCCGGCACGTCCCCGTCGGCCACCGGCCAGCCGGTCACGGTACTCCAGAACTGCGCGAGCTTGTAGGGGTCTCCGGCATCGATCGTGATGTGTCGCAGCAACATGCGCAGACCTTAACCGGACAGCGGGATTCAGGGGGTCGCGGACTGTCGGCGGCCGGGTCTACTGTGCGGAGCATGAGCGCCGGGCCAGAGGGTCCGGCCGTTTGGGGGAAGGAAAGGTCGATGGCATCTCGGCTCAATCCGTACATCCAGTTCGACGGCGACGCGCGTGCCGCGATGGAGTTCTACCAGGGAGTCTTCGGCGGCGAGCTGTCCGCGAACACCTTCAAGGAGTTCGGCACCGGTCACGGACCGGACGACGACGAGAAGCTGATGCACAGCCAGCTGGAGACCCCGAGCGGGTTCACGCTGATGGCGGCCGACACGCCGCAGGGCATGCCGTACAACCCGGGCGAGAACATCTCGATCAGCCTCAGCGGCGAAGGCGACGAGCTGCGCGGCTACTACGAGAAGCTGTCCGCTGACGGCGGCAAGGTGACGGTCCCGCTGGAGAAGCAGGTCTGGGGCGACGAGTTCGGCATGGTCACCGACAGGTTCGGCATCAACTGGATGGTCAACGTCGCCGCGAGCTGACGCCGTACGCCGTGCCCGGGACGAAAACCGGTGTCCCGGGCACGGCGTACGCGGCTAGCGTTGACGGATGGGACTCAACGACGTGCTCTACGACCCCATCCGGCACAACAACTGGGCGACCGGCAGCCTGATCGCGTTCTGCCGCGCCCAGAACCTGACCGCCGAGCAGCTGGAGATCACCGGCGTCGGCACGTACGGCGGCATTCTCGCGACCCTGGACCACATCGTGCAGTGCGACGGCAGCTACCTGCGCCGCATCGTCGACCGCCCGCTGGAGTGGGTGGACACAGAACCGGCGGCCGATCTGGAAACCCTGGCCACCTGGAACTCCGAGGCCGGCGTGCTGTGGGAGTACTTCCTCACCCAGCCGTTCGACGTCGACCGCGTGATCGTCATCGACGACAACACCCGGGAAACGCGCGCGGGGATCTTCGTCGCGCAGGCGATCAACCACGCCAACCACCACCGCGAACAGGTCTGCGCGATCCTCACCGGCCTCGGCATCCAGCCGCCCGACATCCAGGCCTGGGAATACGCCTGGGAGACCGAGCGCATCTGGGATCTCGACACAGCCGGTTCAGCTGCTGATGGCGGCTGACATGAGACCGGGCTCGTAGGAGCCGCCGAGCTGGTTGAGCGTGACGGCCATCCGGTTGGTCGCGTTGATCATGGCGATCAGCGTGACCAGCCCGATCAGCTGGTTCTCGTCGTAGTACTTCGCCGCGCGGGCCCACGTCTCGTCCGAGACGCCCTCGGACGCGTCGGCGAGCCGGGTCGCCTCCTCGGTCATCGCCAGCGCGGCCTGCTCCTCCTCGGTGAACACCGTCGAGTGCCGCCAGCCGGCGACCAGGTTCAGGCGAGTCGTAGTCTCGCCCTCGGCCGCGGCCTCCTTCGCGTGGATGTCGATGCAGTTACCGCAGCCGTTGATCTGGCTGGCCCGGAGCATCACCAGGTTCTGGGTCGCCGTCGGCAGGCCGGTCTGCTGCACGAGGCTGTGGACCGCGTACATCCGCTTCGCGAGCTTGCCGCCGAATTCGTTCTGCATCAGGTCGATACGGGGTTCCATCGTCGTCGTCCTCACTATGGGATCTACTGGATGACCACGAGATGCCGCCGGCCCCGGTCCCGTGACAGCCGGCCGGCGTGACGAGCGCCATACCGGCCCCGATGTCACAGGATCGGCGCGGGCGGCATCTTGTGGGTGACACACGCGCGCAGAAGGAGCCAAGCCATGACCGGTACCGACCGGGCCACCGAGGCCTTCGTTGCTCATCGCAACCTCTTGTTCACCGTCGCCTACGAACTCCTCGGCTCGGCCGCGGACGCCGAGGACGTCCTGCAGGAGACCTGGTTGCGCTGGGTCAAGGTGGACCTCGACACGGTGCAGGACCACCGCGCGTACCTGGTCCGGATCGCCAGCCGCCAGGCCCTGCAACGCCTCCGCACCCTCGGCCGCCGCAAGGAGTCGTACGTCGGTCCGTGGCTGCCCGAACCGCTCCTCACCGCGCCGGACGTCGCCGAGGACGTCGAACTCGCCGACAGCGTGTCGATGGCGATGCTGCTCGTCCTCGAAACGCTCAAGCCGACCGAACGGGCCGTGTTCGTTCTCCGCGAGGTGTTCGGTCTCGACTACGACGAGATCGCCAAGGCCGTCGACAAGACCCCCGAAGCCGTTCGCCAGGTGGCGCACCGGGCCCGCTCCCACGTGGCCGCCCGCCGCCCGCGCGGCGTCGTCTCCGCCAACCAGACCCGCGACGCACTGGAGGCATTCCAGCGTGCCGTGAACACCGGCGACCTCCAGGGCCTGGTCGATATCCTCGCCCCCGACGTGGTCTTCCTGGGCGACGGCGGCGGCGTGGTGCAGGCCCTCCCGCGTCCGGTCGTCGGTGCCGAGAAGGTCGCCCGCCTCCTCGCGCTGGCTGTCGAGCGGCTGGCGGAAGGGTCCCTCGAGATCACCCAGATCAACGGGCAACCGGCACTGATCCTCCGCTTCAGCGACGAGGTGGACACGGTCACCGTCCTCCACGTGGAGGACGGCAAGATCGCCGGCCTGTACGCCGTACGGAACCCCGCCAAGCTTGCCCACCTGACGGAGGAGACCTTCCTGACCCGCTAACTGACGTCGGGGCGTGTCATCAGCGGGGCACGCAGGTGTAGCTCCAGGTTGGGGGTGGTCAGCGGTACGACGTTCCACGCCGCTGTGGCTGTTCCGGCGTCGACCACCAGGCGTACGCGGTGTGGGCTGGTGATGACGTACAGGTCTGCGACGAACGTGTCGCCCTGCCAGGCGCCGGTCGCGACGATCGGACGGCCGAGCGGGGAACTCTCCCGCCACTCGCCGTACCCAACCTGGATCTCGAGGTCGGATCCCAGCCGCAGGAGCCAACCGCCGTCCGTGGCATCGACCACCACTGCGGTCCCGTCGGGCAAGGGCGAATCCCAGGAGGAGCCGTCGGCGTTCGCCTCCACGGATCGCTCTGGTCCCACGGAGCCTGGCACCGGCGCCAAGGACAGCCGGCGTAGCCGCTCGGCGAGGATCTCGTCGTCCTCCGCGCTTCCCGGGTCGTCCAGGCCGGGGAACAAGGAGTCCCAGAACAGGCCGGGCAGCTCGTTCGTCGGGTTGACGGAGCCCGTCACGGCGATCACGAGCTCGTGCTCGGGGACAACCACGCAGTATTGACCGAAGGAGCCGTGACCGTGGTACCCGTGCCGCGACATCCAGAACTGGTACCCGTAGCCGCTCAGGAAATCGGGGTTCGGCGCCCAGTTCGGCAGCGGGAGCGTCTCGATGTGCCGACTGGTCGCGAGCTCCACCCACTCGCGCGGGATGAGCTGTCGGCCGTGTGAGCGGCCTCCGTGCAGCAGCAACTCACCGAACGCGGCGACAGCCTCGGTTGTGAGGTGCAGCCCGTGGAACCCGAAGGCGGCACCGCTCGCCACCGTGTCCCATTCGGCGTGGTCGATACCCATCGGCTTGAACAGGCGTTCGTCGAGCAGTTCCCGGAGGTCGCGGCCCGTGACCCGTTCGACCATCCGGGCGAGGATGTAGGTGGTCGAGTTGTCGTACGTGTGCCGTGTTCCCTCGGCGTCCGCAAACGGTACGCGGAGGAAGCCCTTCACCAGATCGTCCGGTTCGAGTCGCCAGGCCTCTTCGAGACTGTCCTCGGGGTGACCGGCCGTCATGGAGAGCAGATGGTGAACGGTGATCCGTCGCCCCTGCTCCGAAACGTCGTCCGGAACGTGGTCAGGCAGTACGTCGACCAACCGATCATCCAGCGCGAGCAGCCCGTCGGCGACCGCGAGCCCCACGGCGATCGAGGTGAACGACTTCGTCAGCGAGTAGAGCAGATGCGGCCGCTCCGCCGAGTAAGGCGCCCACCACCCTTCCGCGACCACATACCCCCGCCGCACCACCATGATCGAGTGACACTCAACGCCCTGCTCTTCAAGCCGATCCAACAACTCAAGAATCGAACGCCCCGAAACCCCCACAGCACGAGGCGCAGAACGCGGCAACAGAGCAGACACGCCAGGAACAGTAACAACGCTGTGGGATGTTAGGCCCGTGCTTTTCTAGCTGAGTAGGCGGGTGGATTCGGGGACGGGGGTTAGTGGGGTGCCTGTGGTCAGGTAGGTGGTGAGGTTTTGGACTACGAGGTTGGCCATGGCGGTTCGGGTGGGGATGGTGGCGGAGCCTACGTGGGGGAGGAGGACGGTGTTGGGGAGGGTGAGGAGGTCGGGGTGGACCTTGGGCTCGTGTTCGAAGACGTCGAGGCCGGCGGCGTGGATGGTGTTGGTGCGGAGGGCGTCGACCAGGGCCTGCTCGTCGACGACGGTGCCGCGGGCGACGTTGATGACGATGCCGTCGGGGCCTAGCGCCTTCAGTACTTCGGCGTTGACGAGGTGGCGGGTGGTGTCGCCGCCCGGGATGACGATCATCAGGATGTCGACGTCGGCGGCCATCTCGACCAGGGACGGGTAGTACTGGTACTCGACGTCCTTCGGGCTGCGGTTGTGGTAGGCAACGGTGATGCCGAACGGCTGGACGCGGTCGGCGATCGCCTGGCCGATGCGGCCGAGGCCGAGGATGCCCATCCGGCGGCCGTGCATGGTCGCGCGGGTCAACGGGTACGGCCCGCCGTCGGCCCACTTGCCGTCGCGAAGGTAGCGCTCTGCCTGCCCCAGTTCGCGCACAGTCATCAGCAAGAGACCGAGCGCGGTGTCGGCGACCTCGTCGTCCAGGACGCCGGGGGTGTTGGTGACCACGACACCGCGCTCAGCGGCGGCCGTCGCGTCGATGCGGTCGTAGCCGACGCCGAAGCTCGCGACCAGGCGGACCGCGGGCAGGCGGTCGAGGTACGGGCCGTCGATCGCCGTACCGCCCGTGGCGACGGCGACGATCTCGTCCCGGCGGGCCGCGAGGACGGCGTCCGGGTCACTCTCCTCCCAGAGCCGGATCAGCTCGCAGTGACCGTCCAGCCCGGGGGCGACGGCTTCGTGCATCGGTCCTGGCATCAACACGACTGGTAGTCCCATGGCCTCATCTTTGTCGACGGCCACGACCGGGGCCAGGAACCCGACCAGCATCTGAACGGAAACCGAAGTTCACCCGCGGACCCTGTTGCCCCGGCGGCCGAAACGACGACGATCAGGGCAGGAGGTCACCATGATCATCGACTGCGCTTACTACCGGGACGGTCGCCGCCAGCACGTCGAGGCGATGTCGGTCGCGGACGCCGCCGCGAGCTGCCGCGCGGGCGGGTTCGTCTGGCTGGGGATGTACGAGCCGACCGCCGAGGAACTGACCGAGGTCCGGGAGAGTTTCGGCCTGCACGAGCTGGCCGTCGAGGATGCGCAAACGTTCCACCTCCGCCCCAAGGTCGAGCCGTACGAGGGCGACATCCGCCTGGTCATCCTCCGCACCGCCCGGTACGACGACGAGCGCGAGGAAGTGGACTTCGGCGAGGTCAGCGTCTTCGTCGGGCCGGCCTTCGTGATCACCGTCCGTCAGGGCGTGGCGAGTGACCTGCACGGCGCGCGGATCCGGCTCGAGCAGCGGCCCGAGCTGCTGGAGTGCGGGACGAGTTCGGTGCTCTGGGCGATCCTCGACCAGGTCGTCGACGGGTACGGCCCGGTCGTCGCGGAACTGGAGCGGGACATCGAGGAGGTCGAGCGGACGGTGTTCGCCGGTTCGGTCGCCCCGACCGAGCGGATCTATTTCCTGCGCCGCGAGGTCACCGACTTCTACCGCGCCGTCCACCCGCTGATCGCCGTCCTCGCGACCCTGGAACGCGATGCCCGCAACACCGCGCTCCTGCCGTACTTCCGGGACGTCCACGATCACCTCGTCCTGGTGAACGAGGAGGTCGCCGCTCAGCGTGACCTGCTGGCCACCGTCCTGGAGGCGAACATGGCGGTGATCGGCGTCGAGCAGACCAAGGTCAGCGTCCGGCAGAACGCGACGATCGAGCAGCTCACGATCCTCGCCACGGTCTTCCTCCCGCTGACCTTCGTCACCGGCTTCTTCGGCCAGAACTTCGGCTGGCTGGTCGACCACATCGGCGCCGAGTGGGACTTCCTCGCCCTCGGCATCGGCGGCCTCCTGATTCCGTGCATCGCGCTGGCGATCTGGTTCCGCCGCCAACGAGCAGCCCGACGGCAAGCTACCTGACCGGCCTGATTCACACGGTGTTCCGCCGGCGAGCCGAGGGTCGGGAGCACGATCCACATCCCCTGGAGGTTGTGATGCGAAAGCTCCCCGCCCTCGTCGTCGCGACGGCAGTACTGGCCGCGGTCGTCCTGTCCCCGGCGTCCGCTGTTCCGGTGCGCACAGTCGACGTCAGTACGACGGCCGTGACACCGCCGACGTACGATGCCACACCGCTCACGTCGTACCCGGCGTTCGACGCGAACCAGGCGATCGCCGTCGACGCGAAGTACTTCTACGCCGTCAACAACCGCACGATCACCAAGCACGACCGCCGCACCGGTGCGCCGCTGCTGCAGTTCGCGGGCGACACCGACGGCCCGTTCAAGCACATGGACAGCGGTGTGGTCGTCGGCTCCAAGTTGTACGCCGTGCACTCGAACTACCCCGAGTGGCCGATGGAGAGCTCGATCGAGGTGTTCGACACCAAGACGATGCGCCACGTCGACTCGTACTCGTTCGGGATCTACCGTGGCTCGCTGACCTGGCTGGACTGGCACGACGGGGCGTGGTGGGCCGGGTTCGCGAACTACGACGACATCTCCGACGAGACGAACCAGCCGTACGGGCAGACGTACAACACCCAGGTCGTGAAGCTGAACGACAAGTTCCAGCCGCTCGCGTCCTGGACGATCCCGAAGCCGATCCTGGACCGCTTCAAGCCGATGTCGAACTCCGGCGGCTCCTGGGGACCGGACGGCCGGCTCTGGCTTACCGGCCACGACCTCGGTGAGGCCTACGTGATGGAACTGCCGGTCGCAGGTGCCGAGCTCCGCTGGATCGCGACCGTCGAGCTGCCCGACGTACAGGGTCAGGGCATCGCTTGGGATCGTTCGGATCGACGGCACCCGACCTTCTGGGCGATCAGCCGGCCGAATCGGCTGGTCCACACGTTCAGCATGCCGCTGAGCTCACTGCAGACACCGACCGCCAAGGGTTGGCAGATACTCGGCCCGGGGCAGTTCCGTAAGTAATTGGATCGGGTAGCGGTCAGCTCCCGACCGCTACCCGCTCCAAGCTGGACACATGACGAACACAGCAACGCTCTACGCATACTTCGGCTACCGCGACGCGGTCGGTGCCCTCCGCTGGCTCGAGAAGGCGTTCGGCTTCGAGACCACGATGGAGGTGCCGGACGACAAGGGCGGCGTCATGCACGCCGAGATGCGGTACGGCGGTGTCGCGTTCACCCTGTTCACCGACGAGGAGGGCTACGACCGCCCTGCCCGTAAAGGCGAAACCGTCGGCCACGGGCTGTACGTCGGCTTCGACACGCAGGACGAGGTCGACGCCATCTTCGCGAAGGCCACGGCCGCCGGAGCCGACGTGGTGTGGAAGCCCGAACTGACCCAGTGGGGCAACTACCGCTGCCGCGTCGCCGACCCCGAGGGCTACGAATGGACCTTCGGCACCCACCGCCCCGGCCAGCCCGCTGCCTGGTAGCCGAGACAGCTCTCTTGCGTCCGAAGATCCGAGGGCTGTAACCCACGGTTCTTCGGACGCAAGCAGCTACGAGCCCCAGCCGCCGAGGTTGAGGTCGGTGATGACGACCGGTTGGCCGGTGGCTAGTGACTGGTTGGCGGCGATGCCGACCGCGACGGCGCGGACACCGTCGTTGACGTCGGCCGCGCGTCCCAGCGGATCGTTGCCGGGGCCAACGAAGAGGTCAGCGTAGATCAGCCGGTCGCCGCCGCCGTGGCCGCCTTCGCCGCGGGGGATCTCGACCTCGACGGCAGGCGCCCAGTGCTTCTGCAGCACGAGCCTCTCGCCGTTGGTGCGCACGTCGCCGGCGATCACGCGGTCGGACGGGTAGCTCGGGTCGATCTGGTCGTCGACGACCGCGGCCCGTTCGACCACTTCCAGCTCGGCGCGGCCGAGCGTGCCGTTGACGGCAACGCGGTACCCCTCCCACGGCGAGTGCGCGTTCAGCGAGTAGCTCAGCCGCGCACCGTTCGCGTACTCCGCGATCACGGACATGTTGTCCTCGATCGTGATCCCGGGTGCGAACACGTCCTGGTCGCGCAGGTACCCGTCGTACTTCTCGTTCTCGTAGTACAGCTGCCGGTTCGTGTCGTCGGTGCGCAGGTCGAGCAGCCACGGGTCGTCGGCGGCGCCGTCGATCGTGCCGCGCGCCGGACGCTCGCCGAGCCCGCGGGCCGCCGCGTTGTCGGCGCCGTAGAAGGCCAGCCCGCCGGAGGCGAACACGCGCGTCGGCGTCGAGGCGATCCACCAGTTCACCAGGTCGAAGTGGTGGGACGCCTTGTGCACCAGCAGACCGCCGGAGTTCTTCTTCTCGCGGTGCCAGCGGCGGAAGTAGTCGGCGCCGTGCCGCGTGTCGAGCACCCACTGGAACTCGACGCTGGTGACCTGCCCGATCTCGCCGTCCTGGATCAGCTGCCGCAGCGCGCTGTTCCGCGGCGAGTAGCGGTAGTTGAAGGTGACGACGACGGACTTGCCCGACTCGTTCATCGCGTCGACGATCTGCCGGGTCCCGTCCGCGTCGATGGTCAGCGGCTTCTCGACGATCACGTCCGCACCCGCCCGCAGCAGCCGCGACACGACCGCCGCGTGCGTGTAGTCGGGGCTGGTGACGACAACGCGGTCGACGGCCTGCTCCTTGACCATCCGCTCCAGGTCCTCGGCGCCGTACTGCGGGAGCTCAGGACCGCCGAGCTCGGTCAGCTTCCGCTGGTGGAACGCGAGCCGGCCCGGGTTCGAGTCGAGCAGGGCGACCAGCTCCGCCTCCTCGGGGTGCTCCTGGAGGATCGCGCGGATATAGGACTGTGCTCGCGAACCGGTCCCGGCGACTGCATAGCGTCTGGCCACGGTGACTCCTTCTACTCGTGTAGACACAAACGCTAGCAATCGCTTTCCGGACGGGTCAACCGTCGTACCATCACTGCATGCCCAAGGATCCGGTGACCCGCAACGACGTGGCGGAGTACGCCGGAGTCAGCACGGCCGTCGTCAGCTACGTCGTGAACGAGGGCCCGCGGAAGGTCGCGCCCGAGACCCGTGCGCGGGTGCTGGACGCGATCCGCACGCTCGGGTACCGCCCGAACGCGACCGCGCGGGCGTTGCGGATGGGTACGACGCGGACCTTCGGCCTGATCACGCCGGACGGGGGCAACCCGCTCTTCGCGGGGCTCGCGAAGGCGATCGACCGGGAGGCCGCGGCCCGGGGGTACGTCGTACTGCAGACGAGCGCCGACGGGGACCCGGTCACCGAGCGGGCGAAGATCGCCGAGCTGCTCACGCGCCAGGTCAGCGGGCTGCTGCTGGTCGCGCCGACCGCGGATCCGTCGCTGGACGACGTCGAGGTCCCGGTGATCGCGATCAACCGGGTACTGCCGACGGTCAGCTCGGTGCGGCCGGCGTACCGCGAGGGCGCCCGGATCGGTGTCGAGCACCTGATCTCCCACGGGCATCGCACCATCGGCCTGGTGATCGGCGGCGCCGGCCACCCGGAGCGGGAGCTCGGTTGGCGCGACGCGCTCGCGGCCGGTGGTCTCGCACCGGGGCCGGTGGCCCACGCGACCTTCAGCCGCGCGGGCGGGCGTGCGGCCGGCCGGGAGTTGCTGGCGTCGCCCGACCGTCCGACGGCGATCTTCGCCAGCTCCGATCTCCAGGCGGTCGGTGTCCTGAGCGCCCTGCACGAGGCGGGTCTGCGAGTGCCCGACGACGTTGCGGTGGTGGCGTTCGACGGCACCCCCGAGACCGAGTACAGCTGGCCGCCGCTGACCGTCGTACGTCAGCCGCTCGAGCGGATGGCCGAGGCCGCCGTCGGCCAGTTGATCGACGGTGCGCAGGCGGTCGAGGCGTTCACGTTCCCGACGGAACTGATCCTGCGCAGGTCCTGCGGCTGTTAGAGGGTCCCGACGTCCTCGAAGATCAGCGCCGTCCGGGTCGCCAGGACCTCGGGGATCGCCTGGAGCTTCTCCAGGACCAGGCGGCGGAGGCCCTCGTTGTCGGCGGCGCGGACCAGCAGGATCGCGTCGAAGTCGCCGCCGACCAGCGCCATGTGCTTGATCTCCGGGATCGCCTGGAGTTGTTTGCGGAGGGTCCGCCAGGAGCTCTGCCGAAGACTGAGGGTGACGTACGCCGATGTTGCGAGGCCGAGTCTGAGTGGGTCGACGGTGACCGTGAAACCGGTGATCACGCCGGTGTTCGTGAGCCGTTCGACGCGGGCGTACGCGTTCGCGCGGGAGATGTGCACCTCGTCGGCGAGGGCCCGGATCGACAGCCGTCCGTCCCGCCCGAGCGCCTCGATGATCTGCCGATCGATCTCGTCGAGCGCCGGGGCGACGACAATCTGTCCAGGACCGGCCCGGTGGACGATCACCTCTTCGGACATTCTGTGGCCCCAATCGGCATCCTGGCATCAAACGTCTCGCGATTCTTCCAGCTATAGATCAACTTGGCCAGTAGGGACGACGATGTGGCTACCGTCCGTCTCCTGCGCTGGAGGGTCCATGACCACCGTCGAGGAGCAATTGCTCCCCTCCGCGGAACCCGTCTGTCTGATCGATCAGAACGGCGTACCGCACGACCATCCGTCGTACCGGCTGCCCACCAAGGAAGCCCTGCTCGACGGCTACACACAGTTGATCCGGGGCCGCCGCTTCAACGATCAGGCGAGTGCGCTGGTCCGCCAGGGCCGCCTCGCCGTCTACCCGTCGTCCTTCGGCCAGGAGGCCTGTCAGCTCGCGGCGACGATGGTGCTGCGCGACAGCGACTGGCTGTTCCCGACGTACCGCGACACCGTCTCGATCATGAGCCGTGGCGTCGACCCGATCGAGACGCTCACGCTGCTCCGCGGCGACTGGCACTGCGGCTACGACCCGTACGAGCACAAGGTCGCCCCGCAGGCGACTCCGCTCGCGACGCAGCTCCCGCACGCGGTCGGTGTCGCGCACGCTGCCCGGCTGAAGGGTGAGGACACGGTCGTGATGGCGCTCGTCGGCGACGGCGGGACCAGCGAGGGCGACTTTCACGAGGCGCTCAACTTCGCGGCGGTGTTCCAGGCGCCGGTCGTGTTCTTCATCCAGAACAACGAGTACGCGATCTCCGTGCCGCTCGCCCGGCAGAGCGCCGCGCCGTCCCTCGCGCACAAGGGCATCGGGTACGGCATCCCCGGCGAACGCGCCGACGGCAACGACCTGGCCGGCCTCCTCGCCGTCCTCGGACAGGCCGTCGACAAGGCTCGCGCCGGCGAAGGACCGCAGCTGGTCGAGGCGCATACCTATCGCGTGCAGGCGCACACCAACGCCGACGACGCGTCCCGGTACCGCCAGGACGACGAGGTCACCCCGTGGCTGGACCGCGATCCGATCGCGCGCCTGACGACGTACCTCGAGCAGCAGGGCTGGCTGAACGACGACGTTCGCACGACCGCCGAGGCGGGCGCGGCAGAGGTCGCCGCGCAGTTGCGTGACGGGCTGATGCCGGAACCGTCCGTCGACCCGGCCGACCTGTTCGCGCATCTCTACGCGTCGGACACCCAGCAGTTGCGCGAGCAGGCCGCGTTCCTCCGCGACGAACTCGCCCGTGAGGAGGCCTGATGACGCACACGAAGATCTCGATGGCGCAGGCGCTCAACCAGGCGCTGCGGGACGCGATGACGGCCGACGAGTCGGTGGTGATGTTCGGTGAGGACGTCGGCGCGCTCGGCGGCGTCTTCCGGATCACCGACGGGCTGACCGCGGAGTTCGGCGAGCAGCGGTGCTTCGACACGCCCTTGGCCGAGGCCGGCATCGTCGGTATGGCGGTCGGGATGGCGATGAACGGGATGCGCCCGGTGGTCGAGATGCAGTTCGACGCGTTCGGGTACCCGGCGTTCGAGCAGGTCGTCTCGCACGTCGCCAAGATGCGCAACCGGACCCGCGGCCGCGTGCAGTTGCCGATGGTGATCCGCATTCCGTACGGCGGCGGCATCGGCGGGGTGGAGCACCACAGCGACTCCTCGGAGAGCTACTTCGCGCACACGCCCGGGCTGACGGTGGTGACCCCGGCGACGGTCGCGGACGCGTACGGATTGTTGCGTAAGGCAATCGAGTTCCCGGATCCGGTCGTGTTCATGGAACCGAAGAAGCTCTACTGGGCCAAGGAAGAGGTCGACCTCACCGAGGCGCAGCCCGAGATCGGTCAGGCCGTCGTACGCCGGGACGGGGCGGATGCGACGTTGATCGCTTACGGTCCCGCGGTGCCGGTCGCTCTGGAGGCGGCGGAGGTCGCGGCGGCCGAGGGGCGGCAGCTGACCGTGGTGGATCTGCGGTCGGTGGCCCCGTTCGACGACGAGACGGTGTGCGCCGCGGTACGGCGTACCGGACGGGCTGTCGTGGTGGCCGAGGCGAGCGGGTTCGCGAGTGTGTCGTCGGAGATCGTTGCCCGCGTCACCGAGAAGTGCTTCCACTCGCTTGCTGCACCGGTGCGGCGGGTGACCGCGTTCGACATCCCGTTCCCGCCACCGAAGCTGGAGAAGTACCAGCTCCCGAGCGTCGACCGGATCCTCGACGCGGTCGACGACCTGCAGTGGGAGGACTCGTGAACACGTTCCTTCTCCCGGATCTCGGTGAGGGCCTGACCGAGGCGGAGATCGTCCGGTGGCTCGTGAAGGTCGGCGATGTGGTCGCCGTCGACACTCCGATCGCGGAGGTCGAGACCGCGAAGTCGGTCGTCGAGCTGCCATGCCCGTACGCCGGGGTGATCGAGGAACTGCACGGAGAGGCCGGTACGACTGTTCCGGTGGGGAAGCCGCTCGTCACGGTGGGGGATCCGGACGGGGCGGCGTACCGCGTCGAGGAGCGGGCCGGGTCGGGGAACGTGCTCGTCGGGTACGGGACGTCCGAGTCGTCCGGGGCCGGGCGTCGGCGGCGGCCTCGGGTTTCCGGTACATCTGTGGCTTCGGAAAACCGCGTTCCGCTGGTCATTTCCCCGCTGGTACGCCGGTTGGCGCGCGACGCCGAGGTGGATCTGCGCGCGCTGACGGGCTCCGGCCCCGATGGCCTGATCGTCCGTCGCGATGTGGAATTGGCGATCGCACACCGCGTCCAGCCGGAAACCGCTGCACCCGCCGCGGCTGTTGTCGTGCCGTCGATCGGGTTGCCCGAGTTGCGGCGTACTCCGATGAGTGGGTTCCGTAAGGCTGTGGCCGCGACCCTCAGCCGGAGCCGCGCGGAGATCCCCGAGGCGACCACCTGGGTCGACGTGGACGCGACCGCCCTCATCGAGCTCCGCGAATCGTTGCGATCGGCAACGGATGGCGGACCGGGGCTGCTCGCGCTGATGGCGCGCTTCGTGGTCGCCGGACTGCTGAAGTATCCGGAACTCAACGGGTACGTCGACACCGAGCGCGAGGAGCTCGTCCAGTACGACGGCGTGAACCTCGGACTCGCGGCGCAGACGGATCGCGGTCTCGTGGTCCCGGCCGTCGCGGGCGCCCACGTACTGACGACTCGCGGTCTGGACGCGGAGATCCGCCGCCTGACCGCGTCGGCGCGCGACGGCCGGCTGACTCAGCAGGAGCTGACCTGCGGGACGTTCACGCTGAACAACTACGGCAGCTTCGGGGTCGACGGCAGCGCGGCGATCATCAACCACCCGCAGGTCGCGATCCTCGGCGTCGGCCGGATCATCGACCGTCCGTGGGTGGTCGACGGCGAACTGGCGATCCGGAAGCTCACCCAGCTGTCGCTGGTCTTCGACCACCGCGTCTGCGACGGCGGAACAGCAGCCGCCTTCCTCCGCTTCGTCGCCGACGCCTTCGAAAACCCAGCCTCAGCCTTCGCCGACCTCTAGGAGATTTGCCGCGGCCGCAACCCGACCAGGATCACCCGGAGCCCGGAGGTGAAGCGCGCCTCCGGGCCGCCGTGGCTCCCGGGGTCCAGGTAGGCCGCGAGATGCTCCGCGTCGACGCCCATCCGGTCGGCGGACTCGGAAGCCCAGCGCGATCCGTTCATCCCGCTGCGCCGTACCACCGAGAGCCAAGCGGCACCTGTGACGGCCGAGCCGATCAGGTACTGGAAGATCGCGGACACCGCCGAGTCCAGGTGTGTGCCCCGGAAACCCGCGGATCTCAGGATCATGTGCAAGCGCTCAGTCAGCCCTTGGTAGTTCGGACCGAGCCCGGCGTGCGACGCCAGCAACTCGCACGCCCACGGGTGTTCCGACAACGCCTGATAGGCCGCCCGGACAACGGTTGTCACCTGATCCCGCCAGTCGCCATCGTCCGTTGGCGGCACCAACGCGGCCGCGAAGACCTCGTCGACGACCAGCTCCAGCAGATCGTTCTTCGTTGCGACCCGCCAGTACAACGCGGATGTCGCGGCGGTACCGAGCTCGGCCGCCATCATCCGCATCGAGAACGCTGCCAGGCCTTCGCGGTCGAGCACCTTGATCGCGGTCAGGACGATGTCGTCGCGGCTCAGCGGAGCCCGGGTGGGCGGTGGTTCCTCCCGCAGCCACACCGACCCCAGCACGGTCTTCCGGTCCGCTTCGCGTGCCACCCGCGGGAGCATAGCGAATACGACGTCTCAGAACCTAATACGGTGTTTTAGTAGCGATTGGCAACTACTTTTCGTCCGGATCGGCGACGATGTGTTGCGAAACGTAAGGAACACGGCGAGTCGTGGCGCTGAGACTTGCGCTTGACGGTCTGGATCACGACACTCTCGAAGGTCAGGTTCCTGTTGGGGGGAAGCCGGTTCGACCGGCTTTGGAACGACGAAGGCTTGTACCGCCTGGTCCTGCTGCGGGACACCGCTCGGGGCCCACCGGCGATCTGCTGGTCGAGAAGGACTGGCCTCAGAACTAGGGGAGACTGTGGAAGACATTTCGGCGGGCGCACGTGGGCGCTCCAAGAACTCACGCGTGATCGCGCTGCTCGCCAGCGCGGGCGCACTCGCACTTGGCGTCGGCGGCGTCACGCTGGCCACGGCTCCGTCCGCGTCGGCGGAGACCGTGACCACGGTTCCGGGCAACCCGAAGTGCAAGGACCTGATCCCGGGCTCTACGGAGATCAAGTTCGACCCGCCGACCCCGGGTTCCAAGGAGGGCGCCGGCGTCACGGTGACCTGGGCCAAGACCGGCGACCTGATCAGCTTCACCGCCACGGGCGGCACTGTGCTCGGCGCCATCGTCAAGGGTGGTCCGAACGCGAACTTCTACGACTACCGTCCCGGCGGCACGATCGCCGGAGTAGGGCTGCACACGCCGGTCAACGACAACAACGGCACGTACTACGGGCTCAGCCACCTGAGCTTCTGCGTCGGTCAGGGCACGACGCCGACGCCGACGCCGACGGACACCCCGACGACCACCCCGTCGGAAACCCCGAGCCAGACGCCGTCGGAGACGCCGAGCGAGACTCCGTCGGAAACCCCGTCCGAAACCCCAAGCGAGACTCCGTCGGAGACCCCGAGCACAACCCCGTCGGAGACCCCGAGCCAGACGCCGTCGGAGACCCCGAGCGAGACTCCGTCGGAGACGCCTAGCGAGACGCCGTCGGGGACGCCTAGCGAGACTCCGTCGGGGACGCCTAGCGAGACCGTTTCCGAGACGCCGAGCACGACTCCGTCCGAGACCCCGAGCGACACGTCGAGCAGCACCCCGGTAGGTGTTCCGACCGAGGTCGACGCCGGTCTGTCCGGTGGTGCGCGGAACACCTCGGCACTCTCCAGTACTCAGGGGACCTGGGGTATCGCCCTGCTGTCCCTGGGCGGGATCCTGCTGATCGCCGGTGCCGCGAAGATGCTGCAGCGGCGGGGTCAGCACTCTGCCTGACGCGTCGCCCAAGCGTCGCCGTCCGGGTCGCGCACGCCCCTCTTGGTGGGCGATCGCGGCCTGGACGGCCGGCGGCGTACTACTCCTGACCGGCGGATACGTCCAGTTGAGGACCGACGGCAGTGAGAACCCACAGCAGGCGGGCGGCGCTACGACGTCGCCCGTCGGCACGACTGGCAGCGCACCGCGTAAACCGACAACCGCACAGTCGCCGTCAGCCGGTTTCACGCAGCAGACCAGCCCCACGCAGCCTCAGCAGAGCGGTCCGCCTCCAGAAGTCCGCAGTACGGCTCGACCGCAGCCCGGTGACCCGATCAGGTTGTCAGTTCCCCGGCTGGGCGTTTCGGCGCGGGTGCTGAGCATCCGCGCCCGCGGCGGCACCCTCGTACCGCCCTCGAACCCGCTACTCGTCGGATGGTGGTCCGACGGCGCCAGACCGGGCGCGACCAAGGGCTCGGCGATCATCACCGGCCACACCGTGCACACCGGAGGCGGGGCCTTCGACGATCTGGACCGGCTGACTGCCGGCGACGCGGTCGCGGTGACGACGCGACGCGGAGCGATCAGCTACGTGGTCACATCCGTCACGGTCTACCGCAAACGAGCCCTGGCGAAGCAGGCGGCCAAGGTCTTCGACCAATCCGTCCCCGGCCGCCTCGTCCTCGTCACCTGCGAGGATTGGGACGGTACGGCGTACCTCAGCAACGCCGTCGTCATCGCCGTACCCAAGACATAACCGCTAGGCGACGTTGAAGGTGTCAGGATCCGGGCCGGTGCGTTCGTTGCGGTCGAGGGTGCTGATGGCGGTGAGGTCGTCGTCGGTCAGCGAGAAGTCGAAAACGTTCAGGTTCTCGCGGATGCGGGACGGGGTGACGGACTTCGGGATCACGATGTTGCCGAGCTGCAGATGCCAGCGGAGGACGATCTGCGCCGGTGTACGGCCGTAGAGCGCTGCCAGCTTGGTGACCACGGGCTCGTCGAGCAGCGTGCCGCCCTTCGCCAGCGGGCTCCAGGCCTCGGTGCGGATGCCGAAGTCACCGCCGTACGCGCGCACCTCGTCCTGCCGCAGGTACGGGTGCAGCTCGACCTGGTTGACGGCCGGGGTGATGCGGGAGGACTGCGCGAGACGGTCCAGATGCTCCGGCTGGAAGTTGGACACACCGATCGCCCGCACGCGACCGTCGGCGTACAGCTGCTCCAAAGCGCGCCAGCTGTCGACGTACAGGTCGCGTGCTGGGGTCGGCCAGTGGATGAGGTACAGGTCCAGGTACTCCAGGCCCAGCAGGGACAGACTCTGGTCGAACGCCTTCAGAGTGGAGTCGTAGCCCTGGTCCGCGTTCCACAGCTTGGTGGTGACGAACAGGTCGCTCCGGTCGATCCCGGACGCGGCGAGCGCCTGCCCGACGCCTGCCTCGTTCTGGTACGCCGCCGCGGTGTCGATGCTGCGGTAGCCGGCCTCGAGCGCCTGCGTCACGGCAGCGGCCGTTTCGTCGTTCGGGACCTGGAAGACGCCGTACCCGAGCTGAGGCATCTCGACGTCGTTGTTGAGCTTCACGGTGGGGATCATCAGTGGCTTCCTTCAAGTACTAGTGCGGGGACCCGGCCGCGGTCGAGCAGGCCGGACAGGACAGCGACGAGGAGACCGGCAACGGCCAGAGCGGCGCCGACCCAGTTAGGGGCGGTGTAGCCGAGGCCGTGCTCGATGGTGAGCCCACCGAGGTAGGCCCCGGCCGCATTGCCGAGGTTGAACGCGGCGATGTTGGCCGCGGACGCCAGCGCCGGAGCGCCCTTCGCCTTGTCCATCACTCGCTTCTGCAGCGGAGCGACGGTGGCGAACCCAGCGGCGCCGAAGAGCGCGATCGTCACGGCAGAGGGGAGCTTGGCGTGCGCAGTGAACACGAAGACGACCAGTACGGCGGCCAGTAGCGTGAGGATCAGGTACAGACTCGGCATCAGCGAGCGGTCCGCTGCTCTACCGCCCAGCAGGTTGCCCACCACGAGCCCACCGCCGAACAGCACGAGCAGCCAGGTCACCGCACCGGCGGAGAAGCCCGCGACCTCGGTCATCATCGGTGCGATGTAGGTGAACGACGCGAACACCCCCGCGAAGCCCAGTGCAGTCATCGCCAACGCCAGCCACACCTGCAGGCTCTTGAACACCGCCAGCTCGCTCCGCAGGCCAGGACCTTCCGCAGTGTTCTGCCGTGGAACCAGGAACACGATGCCGAGCAGCCCGATCACACCGAGCGCGGTCACCGCCCAGAACGTCGACCGCCAGCCGAGCTGCTGGCCGAGCGCGGTCCCACCCGGTACGCCGAGCACGTTGGCGACCGTCAGCCCGGTGAACATCAACGCGATCGCACTCGCCTGCTTCGCCTTCGGGACCAGCGACGCCGCGACCACGGACCCGACACCGAAGAACGCGCCGTGCGACAGCGCCGCCACGATCCGCCCGGTCATCAGAACGCCGTACGACGGAGCGACCGCGGAGACCAGGTTGCCGGCGATGAAGACGCCCATCAGTGCGATCAGCACGGTCTTGCGGGAGACCTTCGAGCCGATCGCGGTGAGCAGCGGGGCGCCGACCACGACCCCCAGCGCGTAGCCGGAGATGAGCAGTCCGGCGGACGGGATGCTGACGCCGAAGTCGGTGGCGACCTCGGGCAGCAGCCCCATGATGACGAATTCGGTGGTCCCGATGCCGAACGCACCGATGGCGAGTGCGAGCAGGGCCGCTGGCATGACGCTCCTTTGAATGTAGTCTGAAGACCATTACCGGCGTGCGCGATAGTTGCACACGCGGACTATTGCACAAGCGCTATGATTGCGCATGCAAGAGTGAAGTTCAAGTGGAGGTGTCGTGGGACTACCGGATGACGCTGCGGAGGCGCGGGCGCAGGGCTGGCGGACACTCGCGGCGCTGCACGCCCGGATCGAGGACGAGCTGGAGCGCGCGCTGCAGAAGCAGCACGGGCTGTCGGTGAGCGAGTACAGCGTGCTGGACGTGCTGGCGCGGCAGGACGACTACCACCTGCGGATGAACCAGCTGTCGAACGCGGTGGTGCTCAGTCAGTCCGCTACTACACGCTTGGTGAACCGGCTGGAGGACCGCAACCTGCTCCAGCGGTACCTGTGCCCGACAGACCGCCGTGGCATCTACACCGAGGTCACCGAGGCCGGTCGCGAGCTGCTCGACCAGGCGCAGCCGACCCACGACGCCGTACTGACGTCCGCGTTAGAGCGTGCCGCCGAGCTGCCTGAGCTGTCCCCGCTGGTCACCGCGCTGGGGAAGCTCCCGCTGACGGTGTGACATGGCGCGCCGCTACGACAATCGCAAGCTCTACATCCTGCTGATGGGCAGCTGCCTGACACTGATCATCCTGGCGTGGTTCGTCGTGCGCCTGTTCTCGATCCCGGCCGCCGTCGGGATGAGCGCGGTCGCCGCCGTACTACCCCCGATCGCCGCCATCGTCGCGAACTGGGGCCACGACAAACGCTGACCGCAGCAGTACGTCGATGAAGGCGGCGGCGAGCGGGTCCGGTGTGCCGCGCGTGTACGCCGTGAGCGTCCGGCGTACTGCCGGCTCCGGGTGCAGTACGTGGCCGTCGAAGTCCTTCGGCAGGATGTTGTCGGGGACCAACGCGGGTCCGAGACCTGCAGCGGCCAGCGCGGGCGCGGCCGCCGTCTGCTCGGTCCGTACGGCGATGCGCGGCTCGAATCCTGCTTGTGCGCAAACGTTGTCGAGGACGTCGGCGAGGCCGTGACCTGGTGCGTAGTGGACCCAGGAGCGGTCCGCGAGGTCGTCGAGCTTGACGGTGTCCCCGGTCGCGGCGGGATCGTCGGCGGCGACCACGACGACGAGTTCCTCGGTGCCGAGGACGCGGGTGACACCGGGCCAGTTCGATGGCTCGGGACCGACGGCGAGATCGGCTTCGCCGGCGTTCATCGCGTCGACGAGTTCGTCGGTGTGGCGGTGCTCGAACAGGCGGATGCCGACGTTCGGGCGGGTCCGTCGCCACTCCCGGAGCGCGGCAGGCAGGACGCCCAAGGTGATCGAGTAGAGCGTCGCGATCTGCAGTTCGCCGACCTCGAGTCCGGCGGCCTGGCGGGCGGCGCACCGTGCCCGTTCCGCGTCGGCCAGCGCGGCGCGCGCGTGCGGGAGCATCGCGCGGCCCGTCGGCGTCAGGCGGAGACCGCGGGGGAGTCGCTCGAGCAGCGGTCCGCCGGCCGACCGTTCGAGGGTGCGGATCTGGTGGGAGAGCGCGGGCTGCGTGACGTGCAGGAGCTCGGCGGCCTTCGTGAACGAGCGCTGGTCGACCACAGTAACGAGGTACTCGAGCTGCCTGAGCGTTGCCATGCTCTCAGCTTATGGGATCGGTGAAAACTATGCCTTGGTCTTATTCGCGCAGGTCAGCGAGGCTGTTGGGTATGGAGAACGTTGCGTTGGTGGTCGGTTCCCGCGGTGTGATCGGGACGAATCTGGTCGAGCATCTGGCGTCGCTGCCCGACTGGCGGGTGATCGGGCTGTCGCGCCGCGGCGGTACCGACGTACCCGGGCGGGTGCGGCACGTCGCGGTCGATCTGCTGGACCCGGACGACACCCGGGACAAGCTGTCCGGGCTGACCGACGTGACGCACGTGTTCTACGTCGCGTACCAGGACCGGCCGACCTGGGCCGAACTCGTGGCGCCGAACCTGGCGATGCTGGTCAACGTCGTCGACGCGATCGAGCCGGTCGCACGCGGGCTGCGGCACGTCAGCCTGATGCAGGGCTACAAGGTGTACGGCGCGCATCTCGGGCCGTTCAAGACGCCGGCCCGCGAGGACGATCCGCCGCACCTGCCGCCGGAGTTCAACGTCGACCAGCAGCGCTTCCTGGAGGAACGTCAGCAGGGCAGGGCGTGGACGTGGTCGGCGCTGCGCCCGTCCGTGGTCGGTGGATCGGCGCTCGGCAACCCGATGAACCTCGCGGTCGCGATCGCCGTCTACGCGTCGCTGTCGAAGGAACTCGGCGTACCGCTGCGTTTCCCCGGCAAGCCCGGTGCGTACCACTCGTTGCTCGAGCTGACCGACGCCGGATTGTTGGCGAAGGCAACGGTCTGGGCCGCGACCGCACCGGCCGCGGCGAACCAGGCGTTCAACATCACGAACGGCGACCTGTTCCGCTGGAGCGAGCTGTGGCCCAAGCTCGGCGCGTGGTTCGGGCTGGAGGTCGCGCCGCCGCTGCACCTGTCGCTGCAGGACGTGATGGCGGACAAGGAGCCGGTCTGGAAGCAGTTGCAGGTGTCCCACGGCCTGACCTCGACGTCGTTCGCCGAGGTGTCGTCGTGGCCGTTCGCCGACTTCGTGTTCGGGTGGGACTACGACTTCTTCGCCGACGCCTCGAAGTCACGCCGGGCCGGCTTCCACGAGTACGTCGACACCGAGCAGATGTTCTACGGCATCTTCGCCGACCTGCGCAGGCGTCGCGTCATACCGTGATCATTCGCCGCGAAGATAGGTCCCGTTGGTGCGGAGGAAGTAGATCGGATCGGAGTACGTGCCGGGGAGCTTGCCGAGCAGTTTGATGACCGTCGACGGGCCGTTCGCGTGGCTCATGGCGTACAGGTACGCGGCGCCGGTGTCCCTGTCGATTGCGGTCAGGAGCGTGCTGACCTGACCGCAGCGCTGGGCGATCAGGTAGTCGAACGCCTGCCAGGTGCGCGAACGGACCTGCTTGACCACCGGCGTCATCGTCCTGGTCAGTGGCAGCCGGATCGTGTACAGCGCACCCCCGCGGGTCGTGGCCAGGAACGTGTCGTACGTCGTGGACTGGCCCAGCAACGCCCACGTCTTCACGGCGCTGAAGCCGCCGGTCTGCCCGGTCGGGGTCCAGCCGAACGAGTTGATGACCCAGCGGCGCACCGTCCCGTTGCTGAGCCCGTAGAACTGGTTCCGCGCCGTACGCCGCTCGTCGTTGACCGACAGGCCGATGGCCGAGTACGCGCCCCAGCCGGCGCTGACCTGGGTGAACGTCGGGTCCGCGGGTTCGGTGGTGTTGGAGTTGTACGACGCCTGTCCGATGACACCTGTGGTCTTGACCACGATGCCGGACTCGAGCGACGGCAGGTTGCGGCTCCAGTTCCAGATCGTGGTCAGCCGGGGCTCACCGGGGCTGAAGACCTTGACCTGCCGCTGCACCGCGGAGACGGTCAGCGGCTGGGTGGCGGTCACGGTGCGGTACTGGACGACACCTTCGCTGGTCACGGACCCGAGGTCCATGGTGCAGGCGGTCGCGGTGGGTACGGCTGTCGCCGGGGTGGGGATCGTGAGCAGGGACAAGGGGAGAGCGAGCGCCGGGAGGGCTCGCAGAAGCTTCGGGAGGATCATCGTCACCATTCCTCTCACTGAGGTTGATGCGCGCAACGGATCCGAAGTTACCGCCTCGATGTGGCATGCTCCGGGCTGTGACGGCGATGGGTGCGGGAAAACTTCTCGGGACGAACCTGCGGGCGCGGCGGGACGAGCAGGGCATCTCACTGTCCGAGCTCGCCCGGCGGTCCGGGATCGCGAAGGGCACGCTGTCACAGCTCGAGTCCGGCGCGGGTAACCCGACGATCGAGACAGTGTTCAGTTTGTCGAACGCTCTCGGCGTACCGGTGTCGGCGCTGCTGGCCGATACGCCGGCCTCCGACGTGGTGCTCGTACGGTCCGCGGACGTCGACGTACTGTCCGGCGACGCGATCGACCTGCGGATGCTGCGACGGCTGGAGCACCCGGGCGGGCTGTTCGAGATCTACAACCAGGAGATCCGGCCGGACGCGGTCCAGCACTCCGACGGTCATCCCGGGACCGAGCACCACATCGTCCTGTCCGGATGCCTGCGGATCAACGCTCACGGGCAGATCGAGGAACTCGGGCCCGGCGACTACCTCGCGTTCCGGGCGGCCGGGCCGCACTCGTACGAGGCCGTGGACGGGCCGGTGCGGTCGGTGCTGCTGCTCGAGTACCCGCCGGATGTCTACCCGACGGCGGCCGGCGGGCCGCACCTGCCGGGATAGTTCCTCCGAAGGTCCGGATGAGGTCCGGTTGCGTGCATTGACCGGCTGCCCGGAGCACGCGTACGCTCGGTATCGTTCATTTTAGCGAACGCCTGCCGAGGAGGCTCGCCATGCACCGGTCCGCGACACCCGACGTGGTGGTGGTCGGCGCGGGCATGGTCGGCGCCGCGTGCGCGGAGGCGCTGTCGGCGGCCGGCGTGCGGGTGCTGGTCATCGATCGCGACGGTCCCGCCGCCGGTACGACGGCATCCGGCGAAGGCAACGTGCTGGTGTCGGACAAGGAGCCGGGCCCGGAGTTGGAGCTCGCCGTTGCGTCCCGGGCCGAGTGGGAGATCGTCCGCGGCCGGCTGCCCGAGTGGGTCGCCGACGTGGAGTGGGAGGCGAAGGGCGGCGTCGTGGTGGCGACCGGCGATCCGGAGCCATTGACCGCGTTCGCGGCGAAGCAGCGCGCGGCCGGGGTCAGCGCACGCGTGATCACGCCCGCGGAGGTCTTCGAGCTCGAACCGTTGGTCACGCCAAGGGTCACGGTCGGGGTGCACTACCCGGACGACGCACAGGTGCAGCCGGTGCTGGCGGCGACGGCGTTGCTGGCAGCAGTTCGCGAGCGCGGCGGCGAGGTGAGATCGGGGGTCACCGCGCTCGGGATCCGGCAGTCGCGAGGTCGCGTCGTCGGTGTGGACACCTCGGACGGCGACATCGCTTGCGGTGCGGTGCTCAATGCGTGCGGGCCGTGGGCGGGCGCGTTCAGTGCGGCGGCCGATGCGCCGATCGAGGTGCTGCCGCGGCGCGGGATGATCCTCGTGACGGCGCCGCTGCCGGAATGCGTGCGCCACAAGGTGTACGACGCGGACTACGTCGGAGCGGTCGGCAGCGGGGACGCCGACCTGCAGACCTCCACTGTGGTCGAGTCGACGCGGGCCGGGACGGTGCTGATCGGATCGAGCCGCGAGCGGATCGGGTTCGACGACGCGGTCCGCGTGCGGGTGCTGAGGGAGCTTGCGCGGAAGGCGGTCGGCCTGTTCCCGTTCCTTGGCGACGTCCCGGTGATGCGGACGTACGGCGGCTTCCGCCCGTACGCACCGGATCACCTGCCGGTCATCGGTGCGGACCCGCGGGTCCACGGGCTGTGGCATGCGACCGGCCACGAAGGCGCCGGTATCGGTCTCGCCCCGTCAACCGGTCGGCTGATCACCGAGCTGTTCCTCGGCCTGTCACCGCACCTCGACCCGCTGCCGTTCCGCGTCGATCGCCCGGCGGTGATCGCCGCATGACCGCCTACCTCCGCCCGCAAGCCGGCGACCCGGCCGAGCCCGGTACGCCGACGTCAGTGGACGTGACCGTCGACGGGCGTCCGGTCGCGGCTCACGCGGGGCAGACGGTGGCCGCCGTACTCCTCGCCAACGGCCGCGATACCTGGCGTACTACCCGCGTGAACGAGCGCCCCCGAGGCATCTTCTGCGGCATCGGCGCCTGCCAGGACTGCCTGGTCACCCTGAACGGCCTCCCCGACATCCGCGCCTGCCAACGCACCATCACCTCTGGCGACACCATCACCACCCAAACAGGCGCCACCCTCCCAACAACCCCCACCTCTCCGACCGTCTCCTCGCCGGTGAGGGCTCGGGTGGTTGAGGTTGTGGTTGTGGGGGCTGGGCCTGCAGGGGTGGCGGCGGCTCTTGCTGCTGCAGATGCTGGGGCTCAGGTGCTTGTTGTTGATAGTGGGCGCGCGGTTGGTGGGCAGTACAACCGGCAGCTCCCGACGGAGTTCGCCGCCCAGCGACCGGACCGGCTGCAGCACGAGTGGAAGGCATTCGCCGAGCAACGGGACCGGCTGGCCGACCATCCGCGGATCACGTACCTACCCGACACCTCGGTCTGGGCCATCGAAGGCCTCCGGCTCTGGGCCCAGACCGGACCAGCAGACGCCAGCGGCCGGCAACCCTTCGCCATCGACGCACGGTCCGTCGTCCTGGCCGCCGGCGCCTACGATCGCGTCCTTCCCTTCCCTGGTTGGGATCTCCCCGGCGTCTACACCGCCGGTGCCGCGCAGGCTCTCGCGAAAGGCCAGCGGATCGCCGTCGGCCGCAAGGTACTCGTCGCCGGCACCGGCCCGTTCCTGCTGCCGGTCGCCGAATCGTTGGTCGGGGTCGGCGCACACGTCGTCGCGCTCCTCGAAGCCAACACGCTGACCACCGTCCGCAAAGGCTGGTCCACCGACGCATTGGTTGCCTCGAGCAAGCTCCGGGAAGCCGTCGGGTACGGCGCGTTGCTCGCCCGCCACCGCATCCCGCTCCGCCACGGGTGGACCGTGATCGCCGCACACGGCGCTGACCACGTCGAGGCGGCCACGATCGCCCGCCTGGACAGCGATTGGCGTCCGATCCGCGGCAGCGAACGCCGGATCGAGGTCGACGCCATCTGCGTCGGCTTCGGCTTCACGGCGAACCTGGAGCTCGCAGTCTCCGCCGGCTGCACGCTCACCACCGGCCCCGACGGTGGCCCAGCCGTCGCCGTCGACGCCAACCAGCAAACAAGTACCTCCGGCGTCTTCGCGGCCGGCGAACTCACCGGCATCGGCGGCGCCGCCCTCTCCACCGCAGAAGGCACCCTCGCCGGCACCACCGCAGCCCACCACGCCCTCACCACACCAGCCGACCACGCCCGCGCGACCGATGCCCGGGGAGATGTTGAGCGGGGGCGGCGATTTGCGGTGGCGTTGGCTCGGGCCTATCCCGTGCGGGACGGGTGGAAGAGCTGGAGCACTGCGGACACCCTCGTCTGCCGCTGCGAGGAAGTGACCCGCGGACAGGTCGAAGCCGCCGCCCAGGAGCGCGGGCTGGACGACGGTCGAGCGATGAAGCTGACCAGCCGCGCGGGTCTGGGAATGTGCCAGGGGCGGGTGTGTTCGCGCACCGTCGCAGCGTTGCTGGCCGCGCCTGGTGAGGTACCGAAACCAACCATGAAACGACCGATCGCCGTACCAGTGAGGCTGCGGGATCTGGCGAACGCCGAGGAATCACCGGAAACCGTGCTGGACACCATGGAGGAACAATGAGCGAGAAGCTGGACGGCGTGATCGTCGCGACCGCGCTGCCGTACGCCGAGGACGCGTCGGCGCCGGCCGGATTGCGTCCGGACCTGGACAAGTACGCCGAGCACTGCCGCTGGCTGGTCGACAACGGCTGCCGTGGCGTCGGGCCGAACGGGTCCCTCGGTGAGTACTCGTCGCTCTCCGACGACGAGCGTCGTGCCGTGGCGAAGACCGCGATCGAGGCCGTCGGTGACGACGGCGTCGTGGTGATCGGGGTCCACGGTGTCGGTTCCCACCAGGCTCGCGCCTGGGCGGAGAAGGCGGCCGAGGACGGTGCGGACGGTGTGCTGTGCCTGCCGCCGACCATGTACCGGGCGAACCGCGGCGAGGTCATCGCGCACTTCACCGAGGTCGCGAAGGCCGGCCTGCCGGTGATGGTCTACAACAACCCACTCGACACCAAGGTCGACCTGACCCCGGACCTGCTCGCGGAGATCGCGCAGATCGAGAACATCGTCGCGGTGAAGGAGTTCTCCGGTGACGTCCGGCGGATCCTGGAGATCCGCGAGCTCGCGCCGGACCTGGCCGTGATCGCCGGCGCCGACGACCTGACCCTCGAAGCGCTGCTGATGGGTGCGACGGGCTGGTTCGCCGGCTTCCCGAACGTGTTCCCGAAGGAATCCGTTCAGTTGTTCGAGCTCGCGACGCAGGGCAAGCTGGAGGAGGCCCGCGCGTTGTACGAGCCGTTGGTCGCCGCGTTCCGGTGGGATTCGCGCACCGAGTTCGTCCAGGCGATCAAGTACGGCATGGACTACGTCGGCCGGTTCGGTGGACCGTGCCGGCCGCCGCGCGGGCCGCTGGTCCCCGAGCACGTCGCGCAGCTGGAGCAGGACATGAAGAAGGCAGTGGAGTCCCTGAGTGGTGGAGCGCGGGGATGAGGTCCGTCCGGACCATCACCGCGATCGACTCGCACACCGAGGGCATGCCGACCCGCGTCGTCACCGGCGGGGTCGGCGTGGTCCCCGGTGCGACGATGGCCGAGCGGCGCGAGTACTTCATCAAGCACCTGGACGACCTGCGGTTGTTCCTGATGAACGAGCCACGCGGTCACGCGGCGATGAGCGGCGCGATCCTGCAACCGCCGACCCGGGCCGACGCGGACTGGGGCGTGCTGTACATCGAGGTCTCCGGCCTGCTGCCGATGTGCGGGCACGGCACGATCGGGGTCGCGACCGTCCTGGTCGAGTCCGGCATGGTCGAGGTGACCGAGCCGGTGACCGAGGTCCGGCTGGACACGCCGGCCGGCCTCGTCGTCGTGGACGTTGCCGTGAGCAACGGTCGCGCCGAGCACGTGACCTTGCGCAACGTTCCGGCGTACTCGCACGCTCTGGACGCGTCGGTCGAGGTGCCCGGGCTGGGGCGCGTCACCTATGACATGGCGTACGGCGGGAACTTCTACGCGATCCTGCCGCTCGAGCAGCTCGGGATCCCGTTCGATCGCGCGGAGAAGGACCGGATCCTGAAGGCCGGGCTGGACATCATGGACGCGATCAACGCCACCGATCGTCCGGTGCATCCGCTCGATCCGGGGATCAACGGCTGCAAACACGTGCAGTTCACCGCGCCCGGGCTCGACGGCGCCGACTCCCGGAACGCGATGGCGATCCACCCGGGCTGGTTCGACCGTTCACCGTGTGGCACGGGTACATCGGCGCGGATGGCGCAACTTCATGCCCGCGGCGAGCTCGCTCTCGACACCGACTTCGTCAACGAGTCCTTCATCGGCACCCGCTTCACCGGCCGCCTGATCGAAGAAACCACCGTCGGCCCCCACCCCGCCGTAGTCCCCACAGTCACCGGCCGAGCCTGGATCACCGGCACCGCCAACTACCTCCTCGACCCCGACGACCCCTTCCCAACAGGCTTCGTCCTGTAGCTCGGGAGCCCGGTCAGCGGTGGAGTTGGGATTGCCAGTTGGTGGGGACGTTGCCGCCGGGGACGGGTTGGGTTTCGGGGCGGGAGGCTGGTGGGGCGAGGTCGGGGCCGTCGTAGTACTGGGACTCGCCGTAGTGCCAGAACCAGTCCTCGCCGGGCTCGAAGCTGCGGACGATCTGATGGCCGGTCTCGCTGGCGTGGCCGGAGGCGTGCTGGGCGGGGGAGGAGTCGCAGCAGCCGATATGACCGCACTGCGCACACCGACGAAGATGGAACCACCAGCCGTCGACCTGCAAACACTCCACACAACCCGTCCCGCTCGGCGCAACCGCGGCGTCGATCCCCGGCGTCCCAGAACTCTGCGTCATACCGACATCCTCACCCGCCCAGCGCCACCGGACAACCCACCCTCACAGCACCCTGTCACGAGCGGCGGCGTCGCCAGCTCTTCTTCGGTGGGGCGGTGAGCCGGAGGTTCTGTTCCGCCTCGGCTGAGACGACCGGGTGCCTCGAGTCGACCACCCACTGCCAGACCAGGCGCGCACTCTCGGGATCGCCGCCTTCGTGCAGCAGTTTGCCCAGATGTACGCCGGCGAGCGGGCCGTACTCGGGGTGACCGGAGTCGACCGCGGCCTTCCACGCCGTGTAGGCGCCCTGGGCGTCGCGGGCGGTGTAGAGCAGTTCGAACCCCAGGTCGTGCGCCGCCTTCGGCGCGTACAGGACGTGCCCGGTGTCGATCACCTGCTGGAACGCCGCCCGCGCGCCGTCGACGTCCTCGCGCTCGACCAGGAGCTCGGCCAGCAACATCCCCGCCTCCGGCGCCCGGTCCGGATGGCCCGACGCGCGAGCTGCCCGCCACGACGCCTCCGCGCCGGCGTCGTCTCCGAGGTGCTGCAGGATCCTGCCCCGGACCGTCAGCGCCCGCAGGTTGTCCGGCGGCCCGGCAGCCGCGACGGCCTCATCGATCAAGCCCTTTCCGCCGGCCGAGTCGCCGGCCGAGGCCAGCAGCACGCCGAGCAGCGCCTTCGACTCCGACACCGCGGCCGGTACGCCGGATGCGATCGCCTGCGCGAACAACGCCCTGGCCTCGTCCTGACGACCGTCCTCGGCCAGCTTGTCGGCGCGGTCGACCAGCGCCATGGGGTCCAGCTCGTTCGTCATTCAGCCGACCCAATCCGACGAAGGCGAACACCGGACGAACGTCCGTCGACAATCACCTCCGGCCGGCGGCCCCAGAGCAGGAATCGGGTTACTCCGGCCAGGAGGAGTTCTTGATGACGTCCACGAAATCGGTGTGGTGGAAGCCGGGGGCGAAGTGTTCCAGGACGTCCGCCTTGACGTTGCCGAAGGTGGTTGCCGGGCGGTCCTGGATGCCTTCGGTGAACGCCTCGAGGATGCGGTTCTTGAAATCGGGGCGCGGGTGGGCGGTCGTCACGGCGGTGCGTTGAGCTTCGGTGATGGCGTCGTACCCGAGGCCGAGGACGTCGAGTTCGACGCCGCGGGTGACGAGGGCGATCTCGGCGGACATGTGCAGCGGGATCTCGGGTGTGGTGTGGAGCGCGATGGCTGTCCAGACGCGGTCGGCTGCGTCGTCGGTGATGCCGTGCCGCTGCAGGAAGCGGCGGGCCTCGTCGGCGCCGTCGATCTCGAAACGTTGGTCGGTGCGGCGGTAGCGGTCGGTCAGACCCAGGTCGTGGAACATCGCTCCGACGTAGAGGAGCTCTGGGTCGTAGGTGAGGCCTTGGCCGCGGAGGGAGCCGAACAGGAAGACGCGGCGGGAGTGGTCGAAGAGCAGCGGTGAGGCGGCGTCGCGGACGAGTTCGGTCGCTTCGCGGGCGATGGTGCTGTCGGGGATGCGGATGCCGGCGATGGTTTCAGTCATGAGTCCAGGTTCGGCGTGGGGGTTAGGGTGATGCCATGTCCTTTTCGCCAGGAGAACCACAGATTCGGACACAGCGAGTGGCTTTCGTCGTGTACGACGGGGTGACGTTGCTCGATGTGAGCGGGCCCTTGGAGGTGCTGCACCAGGCGAATCAGGTGCGGGAGAGCGGGTCGGGCGCGCCGCGCTACGAGACGGTGCTGGTCGCCCCGCCGGCCGACGCGACCGGCGGGCAGGTTGTGACGGGGGCGGGTTTGGTGTTGGCGGGGGTGCGGGGGGTGGCGGAGGTTGGCGTGGTGGACACCGTGGTGGTTGCGGGGGCCGATCATCTGGTGGAGGGGGTGCCGCGTGAGGTGTTGGAGGTGACGGCGGGGCTGGTGGCGAAGGCTGGGCGGGTGGCTTCGGTTTGTAGTGGGGCGTTTGTGCTGGCGGCGCTTGGGCTGCTGGACGGGCGGAAGGCGACGACGCATTGGCGGCATGCGGCGGCGATGGCGCGGCAGTATCCGAAGGTGGAGGTTGTTCCGGACGCCCTGCACATCACCGACGGCCGCTACGTGACCTCGGCCGGCATCAGCGCCGGCATCGACCTCACCCTCGCCCTCGTCGAAGCCGACCACGGCGCCGAAACAGCCAGAGCAGTGGCGCGCGAGCTCGTCGTGTTCATGCAGCGCCCAGGCGGCCAATCGCAGTTCTCCACCGCGATGGCAACCCCGCCGGCCCGCAGCGACCTGATGCGCACCATCACCGACACCGTCGTCGCGGACCCGTCCGGCGACCACACGCTGCCGAATCTCGCCGCCGCGGCCGCGGTCAGCCCGCGCCACCTGACCCGCCTGTTCCAGAACGAGTTCCGCACCACGCCCGGCCGCTGGGTCGAACGCGTGCGGCTGGACCGCGCGCAGCAGCTCCTCCTCGACGGCCACAGCATCACGAAGGCCGCCCGCCTCAGCGGATTGGGAAGCGACGAAACCCTCCGCCGCGCCTTCGCCCGCCACCTCGGTGCGACGCCCACCGAGTACCTTCGCCGGTTCAAGAACGTATAGGACAGAACCTGTCCGCTACACCGTCCAGACTGAAGACATGACAACACAGCAGATCCCAGGCGGTAAGTCGACCATCACGCCGTACGTCGTGGTGAAGGGTGCCGAGAAGTTCCTGGACTTCGTGGAGCAGACCTTCGAGGTCCGGACGAGCGGACGGTTCCCGAACCAGGACGGCACGATCGGCCACGCCGAGATCACCGTCGGCGCGTCGGTCCTGATGACGTTCGACGCGGCGCCGGACTGGCCGGACACCCCGAGCTTCCTGAGCGTGTACGTCGACGACGTCGAGCGGACCTTCCAGCGCGCGATCGACGCCGGCGCAACCGTCGTGACCGACCTCATGTACTCCGGCATCACCGGCGACCGCGGCGCCCGCGTCAGAGACCCGCTGGGCAACATCTGGTGGCTCCAGACGCACGTCGACGACATCGACCCAAGCACCATCCCGGCCCTGTTCGCCAACCCCGAAGAGGCCACCAAGATGCGCCACGCCCAGGACACCTTCGCCGACGAGATGCGCAGGCGTACTACGAACTGAGCAGTCGTACCGGTTGGCCGGGGCGGGTTTGGGCGCAGGCGTCCAGGTCCGCTCCGGCGACGTACGCGATGACGGGGTAGCCGCCGGTGACGGGGTGGTCGGCGAGGAAGATGACCGGCGTGCCGGAGGGTGGGATCTGGATGGCGCCGCGGGTCATGCCTTCGCTGGCGAGTTCGCCGGTGCGGGCGCGTTCGAGTGGTTCGCCGTCGAGCCGTACGCCGACGCGGTTGCTGTTGCTGCTCACCGTGTAAACCTGCGATACGAGCGCCACCCATCCGGCGTCGGTGAACCAGTCCCGGCGCGGTCCGGGAGTGACCCGCAGTACGACGCTCCCGCCGGCGGGATGCGCGACGGGGGCGAGGTCCACGCCGGGCATGGGTTCGACCGACGACCCGATCGGCAGCGTCTGGTTCGCGGCCAGCGGCGCCGGCCCGAGTCCGGACAGCAGATCCGTCGAGCGGGAGCCGAGGACCGCGGGTACGTCGATCCCGCCGCGGACTGCGACGTACGTGCGCAGGCCGCTCGCCGGTGCGCCGAGGCGCAGCACCTGCCCCGCACGCAGTGTGGTCGGAGCGTTGAGCGGTACGCCGGTGCACGGCGCTCCCGTGATCGCGACCACGAGATCGGTGTCGGCGTGCACCACCAGACCGCCGTACGTCGCCTCGATCGCAGCGGCGCCGACGGGATTGCCGACCAGCCGATTCGCCAGCGCGTAGGACGCGCGGTCGCACGCGCCCGACGCCGGGACGCCGAGCGCGGCCTGGCCGGATCGTCCCCGGTCCTGGATCGTTGCCAAGGGCCCCGGTTCGAGAACGGTCAGGCTGCTCATCCACGACCCGCGTCGACGAACCGGACCCGGCGTCCGGGGTGGAACAGCGCGGCGGGTTCGCGGGTGGAGTCGAAGATCCGCACCGACGTACGGCCGATCAACTGCCACCCGCCCGGCGACTCACGGGGATACACACCGCTGAATTCTCCCGCCAGCGCGACCGCGCCGGTCGGTACCTTCGTCCGCGGCGATTCGCGCCGCGGGATGTCCCACGAGCCGGCGGACGTCAGGTACCCGAACCCGGGCGCGAACCCGCAGAACGCCACCGTCCACTCGTCCGCGGTATGACGGGCGATCACCTCGGCCGCCGAGCACCCGAGCAACTCCGCCACGTCCCCCAGGTCCTCGCCGTCGTAGACGACCGGGATCTCGATCAGATCGCCCGCCGTCCGCGCGCCGGCGATCGGGGTGACCGCGCGCAGAGCTCGAGACAGTACGTCGAGACTGCCCGACGTGGTGACCAGCACGGTACGCGCAGCCGGTACGACGTCCACGACGTCCGCCGGCGGGTCCGCGGTCAGGGCCGTGTAGTACCCGAGCACCTCGTCGAGATCGTCGAGCTCGACCAGCAGCGCCCGATCACCCGAGGGGAGCAGACGCATCAGCCGGTGAACGGGCGCAACGTCACGCCCGCTCCCTCCACCGCGGCACGTACTCGGCGGGCGATCTCCACAGCTCCCGGAGTGTCGCCGTGCACACAGATCGACGCCGCGTCGACCACCAGCGAGCCGCCGTCGACGTCACGGATCGGCTGCCCGGACGCCATCGCCGTACACCGCAAGGCGATCTCGTCCGCGTCGTGCAGCACCGCACCGGGTGAGCGCCGCGACACCAACGTGCCGGCCGGTGTGTACGCGCGATCCGCAAAAGCCTCGTGCACAACCGTTAGCCCGGCCTCGGCAGCGAGCCGGAGCCACTCCGAGCCGGGGAGCCCCAGCACCGGAAGGGTCTTGTCGTACGCCGCGACAGCCGCGACCACTGCGCCTGCCTGCTCCACATCACGGCCGATCGTGTTGTACAGCGCCCCGTGCGGCTTCACGTACCTGACCCGGTCACCCGCGATCCGGGCGAACGCGTCCAGCGCGCCGATCTGGTACACCACCTCGTCGCGCAGCGCGGCCGGCTCGATGTCCACGAACCGGCGCCCGAAGCCGGCCTTGTCGGCGTACCCGACGTGGGCGCCGATCGCGACGCCGCGCTCGACCGCCTCGGCCGTCACCCGGCGCATGATCGACGGGTCGCCGGCGTGGAAGCCGCAGGCCACGTTCGCACTGGTCACGACCTCGAGCAGCGCCGAGTCGTCACCCATCGACCAGGAGCCGAATCCTTCACCCATGTCCGCGTTGAGGTCCATCCGCCACCTCCTGGCCCCGAGCGTAGGGATTGTTGAACAATCCTGCAAGAGGCTTGTTCCACTTTTCCTGCCCAGCTGAGATGATGCGGACATGAGCACGGGTGGGGCCGAGGAGACCGGCAGGCAGTCCTGGCTGCGAACCGTCGCCGCCGATGTCGCGCGACTGGACCGGAGCAGTTCGGCCGAGCGTGCCGCGGACATCCTGCGCCGCAGTATTACCGAAGGCGCGTTGCCGCCCGGCGCCCAGCTCTCCGAGGTCGAGCTGACCGAGGTCCTGGAGGTCAGCCGGAACACGCTGCGCGAGGCCTTCCGGCTGCTGACCCACGAGGGCCTGCTCGTCTACAAGCTGCACCGCGGCGTCTTCGTGCCGGAGCTCGACGAGCGCGACGTGATCGACCTGTACCGGCTGCGGCGCGTCCTCGAAGTGGATGTCGTCCGTGGCCTGGCCGACCGCGATCCGGAGCTCCCGGCCGACCGGCTCGAACCCCTGCACGACGATGTCGAAGCTGCCGAGGCCGCCGCCGGCGCGGACCGCTGGCCGGCCGTCGGTACGGCGAACATGCGCTTCCACGAGCACCTGATCGGGCTCGCAGACAGTGCGCGGATGGATGCGATGACCGGCCGGCTGCTCGCGGAGCTTCGGCTCCTCTTCCATGTGATCGCGACCCCGCGCGAGCTGCACGAGCCGTACATCGCGCGGAACCGCGGCCTGTTCGAACTGCTCGAGGCCCGCAAGTACGACGAGGCCGCCGCGGACCTCCACGAATACCTCATCGACTCCGAACAACGCATCCTCACGGCGTTCCGGGATAAGGGCTTGCGCGCCCAGCCGAACACCTGAGTTGATGAACTGACAACGTCAGCTGCAAAGGGGAGCTCAGCTCATGACCGATGACGACCGGACCGACCAGACGCCGAAGTCCTACCGCCCGATCGACGCCAAGGGATTCCGGGAGTTCATCTCGCGTGGCTGGGGGCCGGTGGACCGTTCGGTGTCGGTGCCGGAAGGGCTCGCCGAAGCGGCCGCGGAGCATCGGCGCAAGCTCGCCGCCGCGCTGCCCGGTCGCCGGATCGCGCTCGCGGCCGGTCGTGCGCCGGTCCGGTCGAACGACACCGACTACCAGTTCCGCGCCGACAGCGACTTCGTCTGGCTGACCGGTTGCCAGGCCGAGGGCTCCGTACTGGTCATCTCGGCGGACGGCGACGCGACGCTGTACCTCCGCGAGACGGCTGGGCCGGACGAGGCGGACTTCTTCTCGAACGCGCGCGACGGTGAGCTGTGGATCGGCCCGGTGCCGGGGCTGAAGGACTGGTCGGACGCGTTGCAGATCGCCTGCCGGCCGATCGAGGAACTGCCGGCCGCGGTCCGGGGCGCGGTCCCGTTCATGCTGTCGGTGCCCGGTGTCGAGCCGATGCTGGACGCCTTGGTCCGTACGTCGCCCACCGACGGCAACGCGCTGCGGCAGACGCTCGCCGAGCTGCGCCGGATCAAGGACGAGTGGGAGCTCGACCAGCTGCGTGAGGCGGTCGCGGCGAGCGTGCTCGCGTTCGGCGACGTGGCGCGTGAGCTGCCGGAGGCGATCCGCGGCGGCGGTGAGCGCTGGCTGCAGGGCACCTTCGACCGGCGGGCGCGGACCGCGGGCAACGGCGTCGGGTACGCCTCGATCGTTGCGGCTGGCAACCACGCGCCGGTGCTGCACTGGGTCCGCAACGACGGCGCCGTGAACGAGGGCGACGTGATCCTGCTGGACGCCGGCGTCGAGACCCGCACGCTCTACACCGCCGACGTGACCCGTACCTTCCCGGCCAGCGGCGAGTACACCGCGGCGCAGCGGCAGGTGCACGACCTGGTCCACAAGGCGCAACTCGCCTCATTGGATGCGGTCAAGGTGGGAGCGCCGTACCGCGCCTTCCAGTACGAAGCGCTGCGGGTGCTGGCCGAAGGGCTGCGGGACTGGGGTGTGCTCGACGTCTCGCTCGACGAGCTGCTCGGCCCGGACGGGCAGCAGCACCGCCGGTACATCGTCTGCGGGACCGGCCACTACATCGGTCTTGACGTGCACGACTGCGACGCGTCCCGGCCGGAGGCGTACTTCGCCGGCACCATCGAGGCGGGGATGGCGCTCGCGGTCGAGCCGGGGCTGTACTTCCACCCGAACGACGAGACCGTCCCGCCGGAGCTGCGCGGGATCGGGATCCGGATCGAGGACAACGTCGTCGTCCACCAGGACCGCCTCGAGATCCTCACCGAGGACCTGCCGATCACCACCGACGGCCTCGAGCAGTGGACCCGCTCGCACCTCAACTCCAAGTAATCAAAATTACCCGTCACGAACAGTAACGTTCGCCGCCGCCCCACGATGAACAGGGCGGGGGGAGGGTCGACTCGGCCCGGCGCGTGGCAAGTGGGGGGCCGCGTATCACGCGCCCGGCCGAGTCGGCCTCGAACTGGGGCCAGGGGGGACCCAGGATCCCTGGGCACGGGGAGTAGTCAGCATGAACCTACGAGTGCGAGTCATGAACTGCGGCAGCCGGCACTGGTACGCCGACATCGACGACGCCGACGATCCGCAACCGGACGACCCGTTCTGGTACGTCGACAACTGCCGGACCCAGGCACAGGCGCTGGAGAGCGCCTGCACCGAGCTCCGGCTGATGGCGGGCCGACTGGTCCGCGGTGATCACCTCGACCGCGTTCTCGAAGTGACCGGCGTACCGGTCTGACCCGTCACCCGGTGGGCTGTACGGCGGCGCAGCTGCTGCCGCGCTCCGGTACGTCCCGCGCGATCAGGTAGTTGTCGATCGTGCTCTCCATGCACGGGCTCTTCGAGTAGCTCCCGTGCCCCCACCCCTCGTACGTCAGCAGTACGCCGTACCGCCCGAGCTGACGCTCTACGCTCTGGGCCCACGCGTACCCGGTGGCAGGGTCGTGGATCGCGTTGGCGAGCAGTACCGGCGTCTTGAGACCACGGACCTTCAGGACGTGCTGCGGGTTGTTCGCGGGCGGTGAGCCGAGACAGATGGACACAGCCATCAGCTGACCCGGGTAGCGCAGGTCCTGGTTGTTCCGTGCGAGCCGCTGGAGGTGTCCGGCGTAGTCGCGGTAGCTGCGGACCGGCAGGTTCCAGTCCTGACAGAACACCGCGAGCGGGTACGGCGCGACGCCCGTCTGCACGGGCTTCGGGGGCGTGACACCTGCCTTCAGCATCTCGGCCAGCGCAGACCACTGTGGTCCGTAGAGCGCCCGGAACACGGCGAAGCTCAGTGTGAACGGGTCAGGCGACTTCGCGAGCAGATCCGCCCAGAGCGCGTGGATGTCGCGACCGTGCAGCGCACAGGTCGTTGTGGCGTCGCACCACTTCACGAACTCGTCGAACGAGTCCTGTGCCGCGGCCGCCTGGTCATCGAGGAAGTCACCAGTACTCGACGAGCTGTGGTCACTCACGCTCTCCAGCACCATCGCGCGGACCCGGTGCGGGTACGTCTCCGCGTACTGCGCGCCGAGCACGGTCCCGTACGAGCTGCCGTGGAAAGAGATCGTGGACTCACCGAGCGCTCGCCGTACGGCGTCGACGTCGCGGACGGTCTGCCAGGTGTCGATGTGGTCGTACAGCGCCCCGGTGTGCTCGCGGCAGTCCGTCGCGAGCTGCCGGTTGTAGGTGATCGTGGAGGTGAACTCCGCGGCGCTCTTGATGATCGGCGACGGCTGCTTGTTCAGCAGGTCGGCCGAGCAGCGCACCGGGTTGCTGCGCGCCACTCCGCGCGGGTCGAAGCTGACGATGTCGAAGCGGTTCTGCAGGTCGGTGCTGAACCGGTCGATGCCAGTCTTGATCCGATCGACTCCCGAGTCCCCGGGCCCGCCTGGCCCGAACACCAGGACGCCGACCCGTTCGCCCGGCACCTTCGCCGGACGGCGGGCGATCGCCAGCTCGAACGTGGCGCCGCCAGGATCACGCCAGTCGACCGGCAACCGGAGCGTCGCGCACTGCGAGCCGCGGACCTCGGCGGGGTCGTCCTTGCCCTCGGGCTTGCAGTCGGTCCATTGCACCCGGGTCGTGGTGGCAGCTGCGGGGAGAGTTGTCAGCCCGGCGGCGGCGACGCCGAGCAGTACGGCGCCGGTGACGGCGCGCTGGGTGAACGTCATGCCGCCGATCCTTCGGCAATCGCTTGCTACCGGCATCAGGGAGCCGCCCTCGTGCGACCCCGAACGCGGCTTGGGGGGCTTGTTAGGGTCGCGTTGATGAGTACCAAACATGCGGTGTGGTTCCGGGCGGTGGCGATCGCCGAGGCGGTCTCGTGGACCGGATTGCTGATCGGGATGCTGTTCAAGTACGTGCTGTCCGACAACGAGATCGGGGTGAAGATCTTCGGCCCGATCCACGGCGGCATCTTCATCGCGTACGTGGTCACCGTGCTGGCGGTGCGCGGGCCGTTGCGGTGGTCGTGGCCGGTCACGTTGGCCGCCCTGGCGGCCAGCATTCCCCCGCTGTTCACCTGGTTCTTCGAGATCTGGGCGGTCCGTACCGGCCGGATTGACGTCGGTGGTGAGACCGCCGTACCGTCCCAGACGTCAGTCAATTCAACAGCCGCATGAACCCGTGCGGGAGAGACCCGGACACGATCCGGGCGCCGTAGGAGCAACTCTCCCCAAGAATCTCTCAGGCACCTTCACCGCGCGGGCGAGGCACCTCTGGAAGGCATCCGCCTGACAGAGCGGGGAGGACACCAAACGGTCAACGGCGACCGGAAGGAACCTCCACACGATGGCGATCAGCGTCTTCGACCTGTTCAGTATCGGGATCGGCCCGTCGAGCTCCCACACCGTGGGACCGATGCGTGCGGCCCGCACCTTCGCGCGCGGTCTCGCCGACGACGGCCTGCTGGCCGCGACGACGACCGTCCAGGCCCAGCTCTTCGGCTCCCTCGGCGCCACCGGGCACGGGCACGGCAGTAACAAGGCCGTCCTGCTCGGCCTCGAGGGCGCCGACCCGGAGACGGTCGCCACGCACTCGGTCGACGCCCGCGTCGAGACGATCCGCGAACGCGGCCGGATCCTGCTGGCGGGGACCCACGAGATCGGGTTCGACGAGAACACCGACCTGCTCATGCACCGCCGCAAGGCGCTCCCGTACCACCCGAACGGGATGATCTTCGTCGCCCGCGACGCCGCCGGCGCGGTCCTGCGGGAGCGCACCTACTACTCGGTCGGCGGCGGATTCGTCGTCGACGAGACCGCCGCCGCGGGTGACCGGATCGTGCCGGACACGACCCCGCTGAAGTACCCGTTCACCACCGGCGCGGAGCTGCTCGACCGGTGCCGCGAGTCGCAGCTCTCGATCAGCGAGGTGATGCTCGCGAACGAGCTCGCCTGGCGGACCGAGGACGAGGTCAAGGACGGTCTGCTGCACATCTGGCAGGTGATGCAGGACTGCGTCCGCGAGGGTTGCGAGACCGAGGGCATCCTGCCCGGCGGGCTCAAGGTGCCGCGGCGCGCCCACGCCCTGCACAAGAAGCTCAGCCAGGATCCGTGGTCGGTCGATCCGCTCAAGGTGATGGACTGGGTGAACCTGTTCGCGCTCGCGGTCAACGAGCAGAACGCGTCCGGCGGCCGGATCGTCACCGCCCCGACGAACGGTGCCGCCGGCATCATTCCCGCCGTCCTGCACTACTACCGGCGCTTCGTGCCCGGGGCGACCGACGACGGCGCGGTCCGGTTCCTGCTGGCCGCCGGGGCGATCGGCGTGCTCTACAAGGAGAACGCGTCGATCTCCGGCGCCGAGGTCGGCTGCCAGGGCGAGGTCGGCTCCGCCTGCTCGATGGCCGCTGCCGGCCTCTGCGAGGTGCTCGGCGGTACGCCGGAACAGGTCGAGAACGCCGCCGAGATCGCGATGGAGCACAACCTCGGCCTGACCTGCGACCCGGTCGGCGGGCTGGTGCAGATCCCGTGCATCGAGCGGAACGCGATGGCGTCGGTGAAGGCGATCAACGCGACCCGGATGGCGATGCACGGCGACGGCGTCCACGTGGTCACCCTCGACAAGGTCATCAAGACCATGCGCGAGACCGGCGCCGACATGAAGATCAAGTACAAGGAGACGTCCCGCGGCGGCCTCGCCGTCAACGTCATCGAATGCTAGTAACAGCAGTACCAGGCTGAACTACCCACCGCCCGGGATACTGAGGGACATGGGCGAGCTCGGCAGGACGTTGCACGCGTGGCGTGACCGGGTGACGCCTGCGGAGGTCGGCCTGCCGCCCGGCGGGAAGCGGCGGGCGCCGGGCCTGCGGCGCGAGGAGCTGGCGCACCTCGCCGGGCTGTCGGTCGACTACATCGTCCGGCTGGAACAGGGCCGGTCGGACTCGCCGTCGGCCCAGGTCCTGACCGCGCTGGCTCGTGCGCTCCGGTTGTCCGATGCCGAGCGCAACCATCTGTTCGTGCTCGCCGGCGAGGTGCAGCCGTCGCCCGGGCGGATGTCGGCGTACCTCCCGCCCGGTGTGCAGCGGATCGTCGACCAGCTGGCGGGCGCGCCGCTGTGCGTCACCGACGCCGCCTGGACGGTGATCACCTGGAACCCGCTGTTCGCGGCGCTGATCGGCGACCCGTCGCCGTGGCAGGGGCGGTGGCGGAACATCATCTACCGGCACTTCGTGGACCCGGGCGACCGCGTCGTCATGACGCCGGAGCAGCAGCAGAACTTCCGGGCCGCGATGGTCACCGACCTGCGCGCGTCCCTCGCCCGGTACCCCCGCGACCCGGACCTCCGGGCGTTGATCGAGGAACTCCGTGCCGGGTACGACGACTTCGCGCGACTGTGGGACCAGCCCGTCGTCGGCTTCCACCAGAGCGAGCAGAAGACCATCCGGCATCCGGAAGTGGGCACCTTCACCATCGACTGCGACGTGCTCGCGATCCCGGGCAGCGACCTGCGCATGGTCGTCTACACCGCCGCCCCGAACACCGAAGCCGCCGAGAAGCTCCGGCTCCTGTCGGTGATCGGGCTGCAGGCGCTCACCTGATCAGGACCGCAACCGCCAACGGGTCCTCGACCTGGGCGTTGTGCCCGAGGCCGGGCAGCGTAACGACCTGGTGATGCACGGCGTGCAGTTCGGCGTCGCTGTTCATCGGGTCCCGCTCACCGCGCGCGAGCACCACATCGGCCTGACTCGCCCCGATCAGCGCGGGCAGGTCCGGCGCGCCGACGCCGAAGGTCGCGGGGTCCAAGGCGAGGCGCCACCGGCCGTCCTGCTCACACAGCCCGTGGTCGACGACAGGGCTGGCCGGGTCCACGAGTCCCTGGAGGCCGGAAACCTTGAGGAATCTCGCCGCTGCATCGTCGCGGGTGTCGAACCAGACGACCGGTTTCTGGGCCAGCGCGTTCGCTCGACCCAGGTCGTCCGCGGTCCAGCTCACCTTCACTCCGAGCGCGACGACGCGGTTCACGATGACGTCGTACCGTCCGCTTGCCAGTTCGAGGGCCACCACGCCGCCCAGCGAGTGGCCGATCAAGTCCACGTCGCGGCGTACCGGGAGATCTGCTGCGACCGCCGCGGCGAGGGCGGCAAAGGTGTACGACGGGAGCGGGGCGGCTGTGCCGTGGCCCGCGAGGTCGGGAGCGTGGTTGGTCTGCGGCCAGGAGGACCAGACGCGGCCGTTGGCTCCGAGACCGTGCAGCAGTACCAGATTCGCCATGAGAGCAGGTTGGCAGAGGAACGGCGATGCTGTGGGCGGATCGGCGCGTTGTCAGCTAACGCACCGCATTCCTACGAATGCGTAAATGGTTCAGAATTACTAGACCATCACGTTCTGGCGTGGAACTTCTTCCAAGGGCTGTTTGAAACGACTCATCACCCGATACCCTGCGGGACTTGTGAATCCCATCTCTGCCAAGGCTTCCCGCCGCCCGCCCTGGCAGAACCCGCGGCGTCGCCGCCAGGCTGCCGCCGGTGCCGGCATCCTGTTGCTCGGCTATGTCGTGCTGTTCTTCGTGGCCCTACTCGGCGGCCCGCGGATCGGCGCCGGGTTCCTGCCGCTGCCGGGCGGCGGCCCGAAGCCGGCCGCGCCGATCGCCGGCCCGCAGCCCGGCGAGCCGACCCAGAACGTCGCCGTACTCCCGCCGCGCACTTCCCCCACGCCGGCCGCCACACCCGGCGCGCTCCCCACCGCCGTACCGACCCCGTTGCCGACAGCAACCACGCCGAGCGAGACACAGGCCCCGGTCGGCACCACGAGTACGCCGTACCCGACGCTCGTCCCGGGCACCCCGACGCCGCAGATCGTCGAGACCACCAACCCGACCATCCCGGTCGCCACCAAGCGCCCTCCCACGGTGCCGACCGCGCCGCCCACAGACCCGACCACCACGCCAACGACGCGCCCAACCACGTCAACCACCCCCACCGCACCGCCACCCACCAGCACCACCCCGAGCCCGCCGCCCACCACTCCCACCACCCCTGATGACCCCGGAGGCCTAGGCGGCATCCTCGGAGCCCTCCTGGACAAACTCGGCCTCTAGTGTGGAGCTGCGGGGAGACAGGTTGTGGTGGGCTGAGACCTGGTAATCAGGTCCCCAGCGCTCGGACGGTGCCCTCACCCTCGACAACCGGCCGGTTGTGCTCAGTCGTGGGTCGTGGTTGGCCGCGGAGACGCAACTCGACAGTACGTATACGTCTACTACCCGCGTCCGCAGACCTGGCGGGCGGGTGGGTTGGTGGTCAGTGGACGTATATGTACTGTCGACCTGCACGATCGCGAACCGCGACCACCCGAGCTACCCGACGCCGCCTGTTGTTTGGTGTCACCGCTGGCCACTGGCTGCTGGCATCTGGATCGCACGGATGTGTGTCACGCTTGGTGCATGTCGATGAAGCGCACAAGCGTGTACGCCGATCCGGAGGATCTGGTGCTGATCAAAGACGCTTCTCGACGACGCGGGATTCCGCAGGCCGAAATCATCCGTGAAGGCATTCGCCTGGCCGCAATGGCGAACCGGGTCTGGGACGAGCCGCTCGACTGGCCGGTCTTCGAGGGCACCGCCGAGGCCGTGGCGCAGGATGAGGTTCGCCCTGACGATCTCTGAGGTCCGACTCAGGACACTAGTAGGCCTCGACCTCGGTGGTGTCGGCGTTGCCGCCTGGGCGGGGTTGCAGGTTGACCTGCCAGGCCTGGTTCTTGCCGAAGGTCTGGTCGAACTTCTTGAACGAGCAGCCCGACCGGAACCTGCGGTGCTCCGCGTCCCAGTCCGCGCCGCTCTTGAAGTAGAGGCGATACGCGCCGCCGATCCGGTTCACGGTCGCGGACTCGGTCGCCCGGAGATACACCATCACCTGGGGAGTCCCCGGCGGCTTCCCGTCGCTGACGATCGAGATCGCGACGTCCTTCGTCGTCCCGTTGGTGATCTTTAGCCGCCCCATCCCCTCCGGGTCACGCCGTACCAGGACGTCGCCGTTGTCGGGCCGCACCTGCGCCGGCGCGGGCCCCGGGTCGGGAAGCGTCCGGCCGAACGTCAGCTTGAGCCGCTGCAGCTGCGCGAGCGCGGCACCGAGGTCGGCACGCAGTTGCCGTTGCACCTGCTGCGAGGTGTACGCCGTACCGCCGCAGCGCGCGTCCTCCTCGGTCTTCTCCACCGAACCCGTCAGCCGCGTCGCCGCCACCCCGATGCGTTCCTGCAGCAGCGGGTGTACGGCGGTCAGCCGGGACGTCACCGTCAGCGCGGACAACCGGACCGCGACCGTGTTGAGCGACTCCGCGAGCGTGCTCACCGCCTCGCTCAGACCCTCGGGCGTCCGGACCCGGGTCAGCGCCCGCGCCGGCCCGGCCAGCACCTGGTCGATCCGGGTCAGCTCGGCCTGATAAGCCGTCGAACCCAACGGACCCGCGGCCGGCACCGATGACGCCGGCGCCGGCGCGGAGCTGCTCGACGACGTCGCGACAGGACTCGGCGCGGGTTCCGGTTCCCCACCGCAACCCGCCACCAGACCCACCCCGGCACAGAGCGCAACCCAGCACTTCATCCCCACCCCACACCCCCAGGTCCCCAACCCGTGAGGGTCAAGGGTAAAGCATCAATCCCGTGGTGCGGGACGGACGAACGGGAACGCCAGCGTGCTGCGGATGTTCTGGCCGGTGAGCATCATCATGACCCGGTCGACGCCGATGCCCAGGCCGCCGGTCGGAGGCATCGCGTACTCGAGTGCCGACAGGAAGTCCTCGTCCAGCGACATCGCCTCGGGGTCGCCGGCGGCGGCCTTCAGGGACTGCTCGGTGAGGCGCCGGCGCTGCTCGACCGGGTCGACGAGCTCGGAGTACGCCGTACCGATCTCCGCCCCGAACGCGACCAGGTCCCAGCGCTCGGCGAGCCGTGGATTCGTGCGGTGGTTGCGGGTCAGCGGCGACGTCTCGAGGGGGAAGTCGGTGTAGAACGTCGGCAGCGTGGTGTTCGGCTCGACGAGTTCGTCGTACAGCTCCAGGACGAGTTCGCCGGCCGACATCTCGAAGGTCGTGTGGACGCCGTGCTCCGCGCACAACGCCCGCAGCTCGTCCGCGGGGGTCTCCGAGTCGATCGCCGTACCGGCGGCCGCGCCGACCGCGTCGTGGACGGTGACGACCGGCCACTCGCCCGAGATGTCGATCTCCTCGCCGTCCCGGCGTACGACGGGCTTGCCGTAGACCGCGGTGGCGGCCTCGATCAGCAGTTCGCGGGTGAGTTCGCGCATCACGTGGTAGTCGGCGTACGGCTGGTAGGCCTCGACCGAGGTGAACTCCGGGTTGTGGGTCGCGTCGGCGCCCTCGTTGCGGAAGTTCCGGTTCAGCTCGAAGACCTTGCCCATCCCGCCGACGCTCAGCCGCTTCAGGTACAGCTCCGGCGCGATCCGCAGGAACAGCTCGGTGTCGTAGGCGTTGATGTGCGTGACGAACGGCCGCGCGTTCGCGCCGCCGTGCACCGCCTGCAGCATCGGCGTCTCGACCTCGATGAACCCGCGCGTCTCGAAACCGTTGCGCAGGGCCCGTACCGCGGCGCTGCGTTGCTGCATCATCCGCAGCGAGTCCGGGTTCATCACGAGGTCGAGGTGCCGCTGCCGGACGCGCGCCTCGGGGTCGGTGAACCCCTTCCGCTTGTCGGGCAGCGGGTGCAGGCACTTGGCCGCCATCACCCAGGACGTCGCGGCGATCGACAACTCACCCCGACGGCTCGTGACCACCTCGCCGGTGACGCTCACGTGGTCGCCGATGTCGACGAGTCGTTGCCATCGGTCCAGCGGTACGTCGCCGCAGGACTCGGCGGTCAGCATCACCTGCAGCTGCGTGAGCCCGTCCTGCAACTGCGCGAACGCGAGGCCGCCGTGGCTCCGCATCCGCAGCACCCGGCCGGTCACGGAAACCGTGTGCCCGGTGCGATGGTCCGGCGGCAGGTTCGGGTACAGCTCGCGGACGCGTTCCAGGGTTTCCGTCCGCGGCACCTCGACCGGGTACGGATCGATGCCTGCGGCAACGAGTTCGGCGAGCTTGGTACGCCGGATCTGTTCCTGCTCGGTGAGTTTCCGGGTCGGCAACGCCGGCCGCAGCAACTCCACTTCCTGTTCCTGTACGGCGGTTGCGAACGCGCGACCGTCCGCGGCCATGATCGCGTGCCGCTCCGCCGTCTCGACACTGTCGACACGGGTCCACGGCCGCGGCGCCGGCAGGAAGCCTTCCGCCGTACCGGCCGCCAGCACCACCTGCGCGAGCGACGCACCACGCGAGTAGCACATCAGACGCGGCGACCAGCGCGGCAGGTACTTCTCGTTCGACTGGTACAGACTCTCCAGTTGCCAGAAGCGCGATCCCGCGGTCAGCAACGCGTTCGTGAGGCGCAGTACCGGTCCCGCACCGACCCGCTCGGCGTCGCTGAAGATCTCCCGGAACATCGCGAAGTTCAGCGAGATCCGGTGCACCCCGAGATCGCCGCAGGCGTCGATCAGCGAGGTCACCATGAACTCCATCAACCCGTTCACGGACTCCGGATCGCGCCGCATCAGGTCCAGCGACACACCCCGGACACCCCAAGGGGCGAACGACAGCAGCCCGCGGACCACACCGTCGGCGTCCCGCGCGATCACCATCACGCAGCGCGCGTCGGCCGGATCGCCGAGCCGCCCGAGCGCCATCGAGAACCCGCGCTCGGTCCGGGCCCCGCGCCACTTCTCCGCGAGATGGACGTACTGCGCCAACGTGTCCGGTGACAGGTCTCCGTGCCGGACGACCTCGGCGTGGTACCCGGCCCGCTGGACCCGCGTCACGGCCTGACGCACCGGGCGCATCGTGCGGCCCTCGAGGGTGAAGTCCGCGACGTCGATGATCGCCTCGTCGCCCATGGACAGCGCGCGGAGGCCGGCATCGACGTACGCCTGGGCCGCCTCTTCGCTGGCCGACAGGACGGCCGGGGACCACCCGTACCGGCGGGCTTCTTCGAGCCAGCGCTGGATCGCGGCCGGCCAGGCGACCGGATCGCCGAGCGGATCACCACTGGCCAGGCTGACGCCGTTCACCACCCGGTACGCGATGGCGGCGTCGTTGCCCGGCGCGAACACGACCGCCTTGTCCCGGCGGGTGGCGAAGTACCCGAGGGAGTCCCGTTCACCGTGCAGCAGGAGCAGGCGCCGTACCTCGAGTTCTTCGGGCTGGGTGAGGTACCGGACCCGCTGGACCGAGCGGAGGAAGATCCAGAACGCCAGCACCAGCGAGGCCGCCGAGATCGCGCCGACGGTCAGGCCGATCCAGCCGTGGCCCTCGTGACCGCCCATCTTGCTGCGCGACTGGCCGAGCGCGGCGATCACGGCCCAGCCGATCTTCTGCCGCTGCCCGCTGAGCGTGCGCGGGAAGATCTGGGTCAGGGTGATGCTGACCGCGATCGAGATCAGCATGCCGAACACCAGCGCGCCGATCGCGAGCCGTCGGCTACCGGGCGCGAGCCGGGCCGGGAAGGCGCCGCGGATCTTCCACAGCAGCACGACGATCGCGGCCACCACGATCGCCTGGACGATGCCCCACTCCAGGTCCGCGACGGTGGCCGGCCCGAAGTCGCGGAGCAGGTCCGCGTCGGTCGGATTGGCCAGCCGGACGCTCGTGAACGCGATCCCGGCGACCTGCGCGAGGAACCAGAGCGCTTCGAAGACCCACAGCACCCAGAGCAGTGCGGCTCGCTTACCACGCAGCAAAGCGCTGCCGACCACCGCGAGGTAGACGGCGGAGAAGACTGTGTGCCCGGCCGGGATGCCGACGAAGTCGAACGCGAAGTCGACGTGCCTGACGAACCTCGGAGCCGCGACATGCAGCGGGATGGCGAGGAACGACCACACCGAGGCGAGCACGACGACGCGGCCGACCCAGACCGCGGCCCGGTGCTGCCACACCGGGATCACTGCTGCTTGTTCCGACCGCACCAGCCGATCATCCCACTAGTTCGCTGCGACTTCGGTCGACCTAGCACTACCTCGACAGTACAGCTGACGCCACAGTCAATACTTTGGTTGACATGGGAGGGTCTTGTGTATGGCCGCCGTCCCTTACCGCCTCATCCGCAACCTCATGATTGCCGCAGGCGTGCTCTACTGCAGCCTGCTGCTCGAGGTGGCAGCCGGCTTCCCGCTGGACGTCCACAGCTCCTTTCTGAGTGAGTTGGGGGCGCGGGACCAGTCCACGAGTCTCTACGCGCGGGGGATGGACCTGGCCACGGGCGTGTTGCTGCTGGTCGCCGTACTGCTGGCCAGGCCGGCAGCGCGAGCGCAGCGGGAGCTGACCGGGTTGCTGATCAGTACGGCGGTGTTCGGGCTCGGGACGTTGTTCGACTCGTTTTCGCCGATGGACTGCGCGCCGTCGGCCAGTGCGGCGTGCCGAGCGGCTGAGGCGAACGGCCAGGTCGGGGTGGCCCTGGTGCTCCATGAGGTGACGTCGACCCTCGCAGGTCTCGGCAGCATCGCCATGGGCGTCTTCGCGGTCCTGGTACTCCGCAAGAACGGCTGGGGCGGTCCGTGGGGCAAGGCAGTCGCCGTACTGGCCGGAGCGGTCGCAGTGACGCAAACGTGGCTCGGTCTCCAGACCGGAAGTGACGTCCTCACCGGCAACGAACTGGACGCCCCGGGCATCCTGCAGCGCGTCTCGGTCGCGCTCGTCTGCTTAATGCTGGGGACAGTGTTACCAGCTCTGAGGCACGCTTTATCTCGATGACCGTGACGTGGATCGTGGTGCCTGGGCTGGCTGAGACTCCGGAGGAGTTCAGCCGGCTTGTCGAGTTGCTCCCGGGTGAGGACCTTCGCGTCATCGACCCGTGGCGTACGCCGATCGCGTCGGACGTCGACGCGCTGCGGGCGGCTGCCGGGGTGCGGCCCGATGCGGAGATCGGGTTGATCGGGCATTCGATCGGTGGACTCGCGGCGCTGCGCTGGGCGCTGACGCGGCCGCTCGAGGTGACTCGGCTGGTGCTGGTCGACAGCAGCCTCACGTCGGAGACGGGATGGCGTGCGTTCTATCCCGGGACGCGTGGCGACCGGGCGGTTCGCGCGGTAGCACGGTTCCTCGGGCGGGTCGGCGTACCGCAGCTGCTCGGTCCTGCGCTCCGACGGTTGATCGTGCGGCTCGGCAGCACGTCGAACCACGACCTGTTGTCGAAAGCAACAGCCAAGGCCCGGTACGGCGAGGCCACCTCATGGCTCCTGTTCTGGGACGAGCTCGCGAGCAGCTGGGAGCTGGCCGTTGAGGTAGCCAAACTGACCGCCGGCCCGGTCAGCACGATCGCCCCAACAACCCTCCTGGTAGCAACCGGCGGCACCTCCCGCCCCACCGCCAAATCCTGGCTAGCAGGCCAACAACGCCTAGCCACCACCCTCGGCGGCACAGTCGAGGTCCTCCCCAACTCCGCCCACCTGGTCCACCTAGACCGCCCCGACGCCATCGCCACCGCCGTCCGCCGCTAAACCCTTTCGCACAGTGCCGGGAGTGGCTTACGCTTGTTCTACTGAAACGGTCGTGGCAGTGATTTTCTGTAGTGGGTGGGCACAATGAGTTATCGGTGGAAGTGGTTTCTCGACGATGTCGGGGCGCACTGGCGACGGATTCATCGGCTGTACCTCAGCCGCGCGTACAGCTGGGGTGCCTGGTGATCGTCATTATCTGCTCGGTGTGTGATCGGCGCGTGTTGCTGCCGATGAGCATGGTGACGGGGCTGGACCGCCGGGTTGATCTGGCGGGACAGGTGCTCTACGAGCTCACCTACACCTGCTGGTGTGGTGCGCCCGGTGTGAAGGTCGTGAAGGGACCTGTGGTGGCTAGGTAGTGCTGGTCATCGCCGGTGTGGGCAGCTTGCGTTGCCAGACCTCGTCTAGGGCCATGCGCATCGCACCGGTCACCACCGCGTCCTCAGCCAGGGCAGAGAGCTCCAGCTTCGGGTGGTTGAGCGTGAGCAGGCGCAACTGGTCCGAGATCGCGTCCAGCAGTACGGCGCCGGCGCGGGCGACACCGCCACCGATCACCACCGCGGTCGGATCCAGCACGAGCACGGACGGAGCCAGTGCGCGCGCGAACGTCCGGGCGACCTGCTGTACGACGGCCTGCGCCACCGGGTCACGCTCCGCCGCAGCCGCGAAGACGTCCGCGGTGTCCAGCTGCTCTCCACCCAGCTCGGCGAGCCGCGACTTCGGGTTGTCCAAGGCCGCCTGACGACCCAGCGCCGCGATCGCCTCCGAACCAACCGCCCGCTCCAAGGGGCCGCGGCTGTCCTCCGGGTTGATCACGTCGTCCGTGTCGGTGGCGATGAAGCCGATCTCACCGGCCGCGCCGGTGCCACGGTGCAACCGGCCGTCGATGACGATGCCCGCACCGAGTCGCTCACCCCACTGCACCGCCAGCAGCGTCCCAGTACCGCCACGCGCGGCGGCGATCGCCAGCGCGGCGAGGTTGGCGTCGTTGTCCAGCATGACCGGGCAGTCGAGCAGACCGCGGACGTGCTTGATCAGGTCGATCGCCGACCAGCCCGGCACACTCGGGACCAGCTGGACCCGGCCGGTGTGTTCGTCGACGATGCCAGGGCTCGCGGCGACCACAGCGGCGATGTCCTCGGCCGGCACCTCGGCCTCAGCCAGCGCCTCGTTGATGACCTCACCGATGACGCCGAGCAGCTCCTGAGCGGTCCAGCCGGGTCCGGAGCGACGTACCAGCGACAGCTTGCGGCCGGCCAGGTCGGAGACGCCGACGGTGACCCGGTGCGGGCCGACGTCGAGTCCGAGCACCGGCGCCGCACGCCCACGCAGTGAGACGCGGATCGCCGGGCGGCCGAGTGAGCGGTCCGCGGAGTCGGGGCCGTGCTGCTGCAGCCAGCCGGCGTCGAGCAGCTCGTCGACGGCCTGCGCGACCGTCGGCCTGGCCAGGCCGGTGCGTTCGACCAGCTCGGCGACGCGCAACGGTGCGGGCGCGGAGCGGCGTACCGCGTCCAGGACCGCGGCCACGTTGATCCGCCGCAGCATCGTCGTACCGCCGCCGCCGACCGTTCCCTTGCTCATGTCCGACCCCTTGCTTGCCACCCGCACAGTATAGATAGCGAGCGTTCGTAAATACTGTCCATTGACCGCACCGATTGGCGGATACCGGTGCGTGAGTCGACAACTATCACTCCGGAGGTCCCGGATTCTCCAGTACACGCATCTCTGCCCGGAATCGGGCCGGTTTAGTCCTGAAGCACCGTCCGGGCGAAACTGCTCAACGCCTCCCGGTCAGGTTGCTGCGTCTTCGTCATCAGGCTGGCCACATGCTTCTCGACGGTTCGCGGCGAGATGTGCAGCCGGGACGCGATCGACTTGTTCCCGATCCGGTCCACGAGCAGCAGACAGACCTCGTACTCGCGGGTGGTGACCCCGAGCTGCCGCAGGTGCGCCGGAACCTGTTCGGATCCACTGCGGCGCTGCTGCACCGTCGCACCGAGCTGCCGCATCAGACTGCGACACGCACTCGCCACCGCCTGGATGTCGGCATTGTGGAAGTAGTCCTCTGCCTGCCGCAGCCACGCCACCGGTTCACCCCACCCGTTGGCATGGGCGGGCTCAGCGACCAGCCGCAGACCGAGGTGGTGCGCCATCGGGTACAGAGAGGCGGTCTCCATCGCTTCCAGCATCTTGGCGTTCGCCTCCTCGGCTCGGCCGTCCCTCCCTAGCAGTACGGCGTGCGCCAACTGGACGAACTGTTTGTTCCACCGCATGCCACTGGCAGCAGTCGCAGTGACCACCTCGAAGTGCGCCCAGCCGTTCCGCCCGGACAGCACGCCGAGCAGCAATGCCAGACCGTTCTTCCCGGACAGATGGAAGGTAGTCGGGTTCTGAGCGTCGTACGCGAGCGCCTGCGCGAGCTCGGAGTCCGCCAGTTCGCGATTCTCCTCCAGCAACGCACAGAATGTCCGGGCCAGGCCGAAGGAGTACGGCAGTTCGTACGAGGCTCGCTCGCCGCCCCAGTTCGCGACCTCGGCCAGCGTCGCCTCCATCGCGGCCCGGCGACCCTGGTGTGCCTCGAGGATCGCCTTCGTAGCCAGGAAGAACGTCGCCGACTGGCCCAGCCGCAGGCGTCGGGTGACCTCAACACACTCGTCGATGATTCCAGCGGCCCGGGCGTACTCGGACCTCAGGATCAGCTGCTGGCCGAGGATGCCGTCCACGTCGTACACCAGCGTGATGGCGCCGATGCGAAGCGCCTGCTGCCGGGACCGCTCCACCTCGACGATGCTGCCGTCGGCGAGGTGGACGCTAACCGCCTGGAGGACGTGTGAGACGACGCGCTGCAGGGTCATTCCGTGGACCTCCGCGATCTGCTGGGCCCGATGGAAGTAGTCGATCGACCGGTCGAGGTCGTGCTCGCGGGCCAGAATTCCCAGCAGCTGCAGGGCTTCGCAGGCTACCTCGGGCAGGTCGGCGCGTTCGGCGGCCGCAGCAGCGCGGGTGGCGAGCTCGGCGGTGGTCTTCAGTCGGCCGGGGCTGGTCCGGGCGAACTCGAGGTTGGCGGCGACCACGTCGATCGGCGCGAGGTCGGCGTCGCCGGCGTCGCTGCCGAGCAGCGACCGGGCGGTTCCGACATGCTCGAGCGCAGCCGCCCAGCGGCCGGCGACCATCTCCACGTTCGCGAGCTGGACGTGCAGCGCGGCGACCTTGCGGCTGTCGAGATTGCGGTCGGCCAGTTCGTCGACGGTCGCGGCGTGGACGGCCAACTGCTCGAAGCCTCCGGTCGCGCTGAGCGCGCGCAGCAGGACGCCGAGCACCTCGGCCCGGTGGCCGATGTCGGGATCGTCGGCCAGCAAGGTGTTCGCGCGGTCCAGCAGGTTGGCCGCCGATCCGGTCGAGCCGTCGTCGAACGACCGCCGTCCGGCGAGCGCGAACAAGCGGCCGGCGCGGACCGTGTCGCCACCGGTCTCGGCGAGTTCGGCGACCATCGGGCACCACTCGCCCGGCAGACCGGGATGCAGTTCCTCGACCGCGTCGGCGCAGCGACTGGCCACGGCCGACAGCTCGGTCGGCGTCAGGCCGGCGAGCAGCGATTCGGCGGTCAGCGGATGCCGGAACGCATACCAGTCCGGGGCGGGCTCGTCCGGACCGACCAGCTGGGCGGCGACACCGGCCCGGAGCGTCGCCAGTAGCAACCGTTCGTCCGTTCCGGTGGCCTCGCGGACGACGCTCAGTGGGAAGCGGTGCCCGATCACGGCGGCCAGCACCAATATGTCCCGCGACTGCTGCCCGAGCTGCGCGGTACGGCTGCTGATGCTGCGCACCACCGCGGGCGGAACGTTCGTGTGCAGGTCGTCGACCACCTGCACGCTGCCGTCCGGCCCGGACACCAGCTGTCCGCTGCGGTTCGCCTCCTGTAGCAGTTCCTCGACGATGAAGGGGATTCCGGCGCTGTCACCCCACAGTTGGTCGGCCAGTTGCTCCGGCACGCTGTCGACCGGAACCTCCAGGCAACCGGCGGCGAGCTCAGCGACCTCGCGCCGCTGCAGCGGTTGCAGCTCGTCCAGTTCGGCAGTGCCGCGCTGCGCCGACAGTTGTGCCAGCTCGTACGCCGCGCAAGTCTCGGACCGCAACGTCGCCACGAGTGCGATCGGTTGGTCCTCCAGGTTGTCGAGCAGGTACTCGATCACAGCCAGCGTCTCCGGGTCGGAGCCGTGCAGGTCCTCGAGCACCAGTAGACAGCCGCGATCCCGACCCACCAAAGCAAGCAGCCGCAGTACTGCCTCTCCGAGTACGACCGGTGACGCAGCGGTATCGTGCGCGGTGCCGTCGTCCCAGTCCGGCACCAGTCGGCCGAGCACGTGCCGGTACGGCCCAAGCCCTTCAGTGGTCGGCATTTCGCCGCGCCGGATCAACGAGAGTAGCGCCTCGGTGAACGGGCGGAAGGCAACCATCGTGCCGATCGCCCCGACCCGTCCACGCAGCATCGCCATGCCGGTGTCGAGAGCCTGGGTGGTGGCTGTCGCGGCCAGCCGGCTCTTGCCGATTCCGGGCTCGCCGACCAGGAAGATCGCACCACCGTGACCGCCGCGGGCTCCGGCCAGCAGGCGGTGAAGGCTCTCGATCTGCCGGTCTCTGCCGACCACGGTAGGCGAACGGGTCTGCATGGTTGCCAACTGTAACGGTGATGGTTGTCAGCGCAGGAAGTCGACCGGTGGCCGGCCGCTCCAGGCGAGCGGCCGGCTACCGGGTCAAACATTCGCTGGTGTCCGCAGGTGGGTTAGTGCGTCGTCCAGGCCATCTCGGTGAGCGGTCCGGCGACGGCAACTGCCATCGTGCTCATGCCGACAACCCCGACGAGGGCCATTGCCCGGGCGCCGACCTTGTGCCGCTTCGGCAAGGTGATCGGGCCGAGCGGGTCGGTGTGGTCCGGCGCCGTGTTCTGCTCGGCGGCCGGAGTTTCGTGCTGAACATCGTGGTGCTGGGCGGTCATGCTGTTCCCCTTGTCACACAGTGGGCTCCGGTGCTGTGCCACACCGCGACCCGGCGGTTGGTTCGAGCAACAGCACGGACGGAACCCGTTCGGGGAAAGCCAGTCGAAGCACTCCGTACCCGATTCCAGCCAGACCGGTCAGCAGGCCTGGAGACGGTACGGCTCGGGGCGTCCCGCAGAGCGGTCCGTACTGCTCTACTGCCGCGAGCACCAGCCCGGCACGACGTCGTCGTGCCGCCTCTGTGGCTGGGTACTCACGTGCGGCGAGCCACAAGAGCGACTCCACCGCGCCGAGCTCGCCGTGGCACAGACTGAGATCGGCGAGCACCGGACGTTCTGTCGCGGCCTTCAGATAGGTGGTGAGGTCCGCGGGTACTCCTGCCGCCGCCCGGGCCAGGACGGTGCCGGCGTCACCCGAGCACCATCCGTGGCCACCCGGTTCGTCCCGGCGGTCAAGATCGGCGGCCGCTCGGGCGGCGTCGACGTACCTGTCGCCAGGTACGCCGAAGTGCCCGAGCGACCACGCGATGCCCTGGTAGCCACGAGCGAAGCCGTGGTCCGCTGCTACTCGGCCACGGAGCCCGCTCTCGACTGTGGCTACCAGGAGGTCTGCATACCGCTCGGCCAGTCGGCCGGCGGCCGGAAGGCCTGCTATTGCTTGCATCGCGGCCAGTCCACCCGCCGCGCCTTCGGCGTACGACGGGAAGTCGGTGGGGTCCAGTGCGACCTGCTCGCTGAGCTCCAGGGACGCGGCCAGCCAGGTGGTGAGGTCACTGTCGCCGAGGAGCGCCGAGAGCAGGTTGAGGCCGTAGCTGATGCCGCCGAGCCCGTGGAACCCGGGGCCGATCAGCTGAGCGGACTCCAGGTCACCCGAGAGGGCTTCGAGCAGTTGCGGGATCGGGCGGATCGCATCGCGGGCCAGCTCGCAGTACTTGTCGGCTCCAGTCAGTACGCCGACCTGCGCGAGGAAGAGCGCCGTACCGGTGTAGCCGTTGGACAGGCCGGCGCCCATCGGGCGGACTGCCCAGTGGTGGTCGTCCAGCAGTTCGAGGCCGAGCCAGTTGGCGGCACCGTCGCTCTCGCTGATCACCTGCGCGACGATCTCGTCGGCGATGCCGGCGGCCGCCGCGAGCAGCCGGTCCGGATCTGCTTCCTCCGTGCCCACATGCGGCCGGTTGGTCGTGCTGACGTGCTTGATCGGCTCCGGGCGGGTAGCAAGCGATGCGGAGATCAGCCAGGCCTGCCGGTGCTCGTCGATGTCATCGAGGGCGGTGATCTTCGCCTCCACCGCGGCCAGTCCGGTCGTGGCCAGCACGTCGGCGACCCGGATGCCGTCGGACGACAACACGTCGCGGCTGTCCGGGCGAGCGGTGAACAGCGGTACGTCGCCCGCCCACAGATCGGCCAGCTCGAACGGGACGATCGCCTGCAGTGACTCGTCCGCGTCCCACAGCAGGTCGAGCAGGTGACTCCGGCCGGCCGCGTCCCGCAGCGCGTCCGGATGTGTCGACTCGTCCAGCAGGCTGGTGTACAGGCTGGTACTGCGAGGCACGAACCGCATCTCGTCGGCAGCACAGGCCGCCAGCAACCCGTCCGGCCCGAGGAACTCGTCACGGTGCCGGGCAATCGCCTCATACGCGGCCCGGAATCCCGTGAGCATCGCGATCTCGTGGTCTCGCGGTTCCATCAGCTGTCCGTCGAGCACCGGACGGTTGGCGGCGCTCTGGGTCTGTCCGGGGCGTCGCACCAGGTGCATCGAGTCGAGGCCGGCGTCGGCCCAGTCGACAATGCTCGCGGGGGTCATCGAGCCGGCGTCCCCGCCCAGCCCGGACAGGTCCGCGACACCGTTCTCACCGGACACGAGCAGCGGCAGCAGCGCCGTGCGGTACACCGATTCGAGGAGCGTGCGGTGCGCCGGGTCGAGGGTCAGGGCGGACAACGGCACCGGGCTGGGGTGGAACAACGTCTCGACGTCCACCAGGACCGGCTGGTCGCCGGCGGCGATCAGGTTCTCGCAGTGCATGTCCGTGCCGTCGAGCACGTACAGCAACGCGAGCAGCGCGCCCTGTCGCTGGTAGAAACGCCGTACCCCGGCCAGCTCGGTACAAGGCTCGTGGACGACGTACTCGAGCCAGCCGTAGCCGTCGCGAGGGAGCAGCCGGACTGTGCGGATGCCCAGCGACGCCTTGGTGTTCAGCCAGTCCACGAAGGTGTTGAAGTGCCGGTGCAGCTCGAGCGGCCGGGGCTTGTAGACCACCCGTCGGCCGTCCGCGAAGGTGAGGATGGCGGTGCAGCGTCCGCCCCGGTGCGGATCGCCGCTGGGCTCGATCGCGGTCAGCGCACCAGGGTCCTGGCCGTCCAGCAGTCCGGTGACGACAGACTCGCGGTCCTCGGCGAGCCGTGCCAGTAGCTCGAGGTGTCCCTCGACGCTCTGTCGGCACGACTCGCCCAGGACCCGGGCCAGCACCGGGTAGGCGGCCAGGAACTCCGCCAGCTCGCTCCCTCCGACGAGCCGGTGCGTGAAGTCCAGGAAGCGCGCGGCCGGGGTGTCGCCGGCCAGCTCGCCGCGGTCCCGGGCTCGGGCGAGCTCCAGGACCAGCGTGCGAGCGGCCAACGACACCAACCGGAGGCCGAGTCGTTGCAGGAACTCCTCGGTGACGGCTCCGGTTCGACCGGCCGCGGCCAGATCCTGGCGAGCCGAGTCCAGCAACGGCTCCAGGCAACGCATGAGCGCCTGCCGCCAGTCCGTGCCGGACCCATCCGTTGCCCTGGCCGCCCCACCTGAAGTGTGGCCGCCGGTGACACCGGTCCCTGCAGGGTCTCGACCGGCGGCAGGCGCGCTCGGTGGGAGAGAGATGCTGCGTTCTACGTACTCCGCCCAGGCCGGCGCGGACCGGGTAAGGGCGTGGATCAGCTCGTGCTGCCGCAGGCCCGCGGACCACCAGATATCTGGCTGGCCGGTGCGGATCGCGGAGTTGAGCACGCGCTCAGGCTGCCACCGCCCCCTGGGTGCGGGCATGGGTAGTCCGCCCCCATATTTCCTCCGCAATCAGTGCCTGTCGTGGCGTGACGACCTAGGGGTGACGGCCTGCCGGCACGCCGGGAACACTGCCTGCGCCGCAAGGGCCGCGGCAAGGGCTGCGATCACCCAAATTCGTGTGCTGGGACCGGTGTTCCGGATGGGGGCATAACTGCCGGAAGATGGGGGGCGAACCCCCATGCGGATCGGGCCCGGCGCTGCGACCGTGGGCTGGTGCTCACTCCACCTGCTCCCGGTTTGACTGTCTCGGCTCACTCTGTGCTGGACGTCGTACCGCAGCTGCCCGGTCAGTCGGCTGCGGCCGCGCTCCGGGAGACGGCGGAGGTCGCACTGGCCGCTGATGACCTCGGGTACCGCCGGTTCTGGATAGGGGAGCAGCATGGTGTCCGAGGCGTCGGCGGTGCAGCACCGGCGGTGCTGGCAGCCGTCCTGGCTGCACGAACGGATCGCATCCGGTTGGGAGCCGGCGGGCTCCTTCTGACCAACCACCAGCCGCTGGTCGTTGCTGAACAGTTCGCTGCGCTCGCTGCGGCGTACCCGGGTCGGATCGACCTCGGTGTCGCGGAGCAGAGCACCGTTGCACCTAGTACTGCGGCTGCACTCGCGGGTGGTGCGCGGAACACGTTTCCGCACCGGCTCGACGAGCTGTGCGGGTTCCTGCGCGACGGTACGCCGGGGCGGGCGCCGGTAGGCGACGTACGGCTGTCGCTGGCCGGCCAGCCGCCACCTGTGTTCGTCCTGGCCGATCGCCCAGCTGCTGCCATGACAGCCGCTGCTCGTGGACTGCCTGTGTTCCTGGCGCATCACTGCGCGGCGGCGACGACACCTGCCGCAATGGCGGCGTACCGCGAGCATTTCGAGCCGACCGGGCCGAAGACGCGGCCGTACGTCGCTGCCACGGTCGGAGTGGTCGCAGCGGACTCGGACGAGGAGGCACTCATCCGGTTCGCCGAGTATGTCCGCGTGCAGGGCCGCCTGGCCGCTGCTGGAGCGCGCGCGACGCCGGGGGAACTCATGGCGTTGCTGGAGCCCCCGCTGACCGGACGTGAGCGCGGCAAAGCCGAACGGCTGCTGGACTATCCGGGGACCATCGTCGGCTCCCGTGCGACCGTGGCGGCCGCACTGGGAGAGCTGGTCATCGCGACGACCGCGGACGAGCTCATGCTCGTCCCGCTGGCCTTCGACGGACTGATCCGGTCATCCATCCTGCGCAACGTCGCCTCCGCACTGACCCGGGTCGTCCGCACGGTCCCGAGGTCCGCACCGCCCCTCATCGCCACGGCCTAGTCTGGGTGTATGTCACGAGAGCGCGAAGTTGTCGAGGCGTGTCCCACCGAGCTGTTCATCGGCGGTAAATGGGTGGCGGCCTCCGGGACCTTTGCGGTCGAGGATCCGGCCACCGGTACGGCGCTCTGCGAGGTCGCCGATGCGAGCCCGGCGGACGGTCTGGCCGCTCTGGACGCCGCGGTCGCCGCGCAGGCCGACTGGGCCGCGACGGCACCGCGAGAACGTGGTGAGATCCTCCGCCGTACCTATGAGCTGATGACCGAGCGGGCCGACGACCTCGCGCTGCTGATGACGCTCGAGATGGGTAAGCCGGTCGCCGAGTCCAAGGGCGAGATCGCCTACGCGGCCGAGTTCTTCCGCTGGTTCGCCGAGGAAGCGGTCCGGATCGACGGCGGCTACCAGATCGCGCCGAACGGTGCGAGCCGCTTCCTGGTGATGCGCCAGCCGGTCGGCCCGTGCCTGCTGATCACGCCGTGGAACTTCCCCGCGGCGATGGGCGCCCGCAAGATCGGCCCGGCGGTCGCGGCCGGCTGCACGATGGTGATCAAACCGGCCGCGCAGACGCCGCTGTCGATGCTCAAGCTGGCCGAGCTGATGACCGAGGCCGGGCTCCCGGCCGGCGTCCTCAACGTGGTCACCACGCACGACGCGGGCGGCGTGATGGAACCGCTGATCCGCGACGGCCGCGCGCGCAAACTCTCCTTCACCGGCTCGACCCCGGTCGGCCGCAAGCTCCTCGAGCAAGCGTCCGAGCAGGTACTGCGGACCAGCATGGAGCTCGGCGGGAACGCGCCGCTGCTGGTGTTCGAGGACGCCGACCTGGACAAGGCCGTCGAAGGCGCGATGCTGGCCAAGATGCGCAACGGCGGCGAGGCCTGTACGGCGGCCAACCGGATCTACGTGCAGTCGTCGGTGATGGCCGAGTTCGCGACCCGGCTGACCGAGCGGATGTCCGCGCTGAAGGTCGGCCGCGGTACCGAGGACGGCGTCGACGTCGGTCCGCTGATCGACTCCAAGCAGCGGGACAAGGTCGCCGACCTGGTCGCGGACGCGATCGCGCAGGGCGCCCGCGTGCTGACCGGCGGATCGGTTGCTGAGGGCAATGGGTACTTCTTCCAGCCGACGGTGCTGGCCGACGTACCGACGACCGCCCGGCTGCAGAAGGAGGAGATCTTCGGTCCGGTCGCGCCGCTGACCGCGTTCGACACCGAGGACGAGGCCGTGCGGATGGCCAACGACACCGAGTTCGGCCTTGTCTCCTACCTGTTCACCAAGGACCTGAGCCGCGCCCTACGCGTCTCCGAACGCCTCGAGGCCGGCATGATCGGCCTCAACCAGGGCATCGTCTCCAACCCCGCCGCCCCCTTCGGCGGCGTAAAACAGTCAGGCCTCGGCCGAGAGGGCGGCACCATCGGCATCGACGAGTACCTGGATGTCAAGTACGTCGCAGTCAACGTCGACTGACCAACCGGGTGACGGTGACCAGTTCGTAGCCGCGGGAGCGGAGTTCGTGGACGATTGGGCCGATGGCTTGGGTGGTGTATGGCGCGTTGTCGCCGCCGTGCATGTGGAGTACGACGATTGAGCCGTTCTGCACGTGGTCCAGGACCTGCTTGATGATTGGCTGGGGTGACTTGGCGAAGCCGTCGGCGCCTGGTACGTCGAGGCCTACTGCTGTGACGCCGGCTGGTGCCAGTTCGTGTAGTGCGGTGGCGTCGTAGCAGCCGCCGGGGAAGCGGAACCATCTCGTGGCGTGCGGATCCAGTTGGTCCAGCTGTACGACGGCCCGCCGTACGTCGGCCAGCATGTCCTGCCGCGGAACTGTCCCGAGCGTGTAGCAGTGCTTGGTGAAACCGCGGTGGTCGTACGTGTGCGTCCCCAGCTCGAACAGCGGGTCGTTGGCGAGCTCCCGGACGACCTGTGGGTACTGCTCCATCCACATGCCCGTCAGGAACATGGTCGCCGGCACGTGTAGCGCTCTGAGCTCGTCGACCAGGGCCTTGTTGTAGTAGGAGTGCACCTTCCCACTGAGCAACCGGCGACGCATCAGTGCGGTCAGGTCGGCGTCGAACGTCAACGCGACCTGCTTCTTGTCCCGCGGCCCGTGGTCGAGCACAGGCATCACCTTGACGTTGCCCGAGGCACCTGGTCTGGCCTGCACCGGCGCGAGCGTCGGGCGAACCGTACGCACCGGTGCGACAGGAGCATGGGTCTGTGGCGTCTCACTCACCACGCCGGCTGTTGGCTTGGTGTCACTGCATCCGACAACAGTTGTCAGCAGCAACGCACCGACAAGTACACGTTTCCCCCAGGTCACTCCCTCACTCTACGGTGAGGGTGAGGCGCTGGATGCCCCAGTTGTCCGCGTCCGGGCCTGGCTGGAACCACACGTCGACGATGTCGTCCTTGATCCAGCTGCCGATGTCTGCGGCGTAGCAGTGGCCGTAGCCGGGGACGTACAGGCGGGTGCCCCACGGGATGATCCGGGCGTCGACTGCGCAGATGCCGGTGCCGGCGTTGTAGCCCAGGGCGGTCTGGGCGACGTCGTTGTACGCCGACACGCGGTAGTTCAGCGTGGTTCCCGCCGGCACGCGGTACGCCGCCAACCGGTTCGCGGCATCCAGGCGGTACGACGTACTGATCTGGCCGATCGACGCCGCCGCTGTGTCCTCGGCCGTCATCGCATAGACCTGGTAGTGCGCGCCATCGCACGGCGAAGCGTCCGTGACCTGCAGCGTCGGCTGACCCCAGTCACTGATCCACTGCAGTGCCTGCCCGTTCCGGAACGCCCGGTACGCCTTCGCGCCCGACACCCGGTCGAACGTGAACGTCACCTTCCCGTCCGCACCGAGGCCGCCGTTGATCCCACTCGGCGCAGGCAGCCGGCCGCTGACGTCGTACGGCGGTGCTGTCGTGCCGTTGCCGTGACCGCCGGAGATCGGCCGGTCGGGGATCGGGCCGGTGTAGAAGTGCTGACAGCCGGGCAATGCCGCGGAGGCAGTGGCCGGGGCGACCAGAAGCGACGTGACGCTCAGTAGAGCGACGGCGAGAAAGCGCATGACGACAAGACCTCCGAGGTGGGGCGGGACCTGGGGTTTCACCCCCAAGTAGCGGTCCCGCCGCACCATTAGTCAAGGTCTCGACGTAAGTCAGGCCCAGGACCTGCGGACCCAGTCGTCCTTCGTGATCGCCCAGACCTGGAGGTCGTGGATCGTGCCGCGGTACGGGAACGCCTGCCGCAGCGTGCCCTCGAGGACCATGCCGAGCCGCTGTGCGGTGGCCGCGCTCCGGGTGTTGCCGACCGCGCACCGCCACTCGACCCGGTTCAGCCCGCGGGTCCCGATCGCCCAGTCGACGAGCAGGCGACCGGCGCGGGTGATCAGCCCGCGTCCCTCTGCCTCGGCCGACAGCCACACGCCGAGCTCGCACGCGCCGAAGTTCGCCTCGAATACCCGGAACAGCAACCCGCCGACGAGTTCACCGTCCAGCCAGATCCCGTAGATCCGGCCCTCGTCCGCCGCCTGACGGGTGGCATACCGCTGCAGGAACTTCCTGGCCTGCTCCTCGTCGGTCACCAGGTCGGCCCAGGGGATGTACGGCGAGATGTTCTCGCGCGCCTTGTCCACGTGCGCCGCGAACTCGCCCGCCTGCCAGGGCTCCAGCGGTCCGAGTTCGGCGCCGTCGCCGAGCTGTACTGCGAACATCAGCCCTCCTCCAGTTACATAACAACCGTTACGCAACTGTACACAACAAGTGTTCGGTACCATCGCCGCATGCCCGCGAAGACCGATCACGACGCCCGGCGGCGCGATGTGTCCGCCGCGGTCTGGCGCGTCGTCGCCGAGGGCGGGTTCGGCGCGCTGACGCTGCGCTCGGTCGCTGCCGAGCTGGGCGCGTCGACGGGTCTCGTGACGCACTATTTCGGATCGAAGCAGCAGCTGATCAGGCACGCCCTGGAGCTCGCCGAAGAACGGACCCGTGCGTTGATCCCGGAACTGACCGACCTGAGGACGGCATTGGCCGCCGTGCTGCCGACGACGCCGGAAGCGACCGAGATCAGCCGGGTCTGGGTCAGCTCCTGGGACGTCGCCCTCGCCGAACCCGAGCTGCGCGACCTGGAGCGGGCCCGCTACCGCCGCTGGCGGACCCGCCTTCGTCCCCTTGTGATCAAGGCCCAGTCAGTAGGCGACCTGCCGCCCGGTGACCCGGGCGACCTGGCCACCGGTCTGGCCGCGTTCGCGCACGGCTTGGTTGTGCAGGCGCTTTTCGACCCCACGACCTACACACCCAAGCGACAGCTCCGCATCCTGGACACCCACCTGGCCGGCCTGCGCCCCTCAGACTAGGTCGTTCACCGATCGCAGCACCGGTACGCCGACCTGGTCCGGAGCAGACGCGCCCGTGACGTGGAACGTGTGGGTCTCGCCCGCGGACAGGGTGACGAGGCACGAGTCGACCCGGGCGGCTGCGTCCAGCCGGTCCGGGAACAGCGCCAGGTCCTTCGCCAGCGCGGTCGCCGTGACCGTGACGTCGTACCCGCCCTCGGTCGGCGTGATCGCGGTTGTGTAGGCGTTGCCCGCGAGCTGCAGCTCGGTGTCCTCGACGAAGTACGAGTACGCCGTGACGCCGTCGGCACCGCGCACCTCGAGGTACTCCGCTGCCGGGTTGCCGGCAACCGCAACGGATTCGGGGAGGTCGTTGACGACCGCAGACCGGGCCGCGATCTCGATCGCGAACGTCTCCTGCGCCAGCACGTCGTCGCCGAGCGTCGAGCGTCGCGTGACCGTCACCTCCGTCGACCACTGCGCGTCGGTGTCGTTGTGTGCGGCAACGACCAGCTGGTTCTCGCGCGGCTGCACGGTCAGCAGCCGGTCGGCGTACACGCGCTTCAACGCGTACCACAACGGCTTCCGGATCCCGTGCCCGTCGACTGCCGCCCACGAGACCACCGGCCAGTTGTCGTTCAGCTGCCAGACGACCGCGCCGGTGTTCAACGGGAACAGGCTGCGGAAATGCTCGATACCGTAGGCGATCGCCCGCGCCTGGTTCAGCTGCGTGATCCAGTGCCAGTCGTCGATGTTCTTCCAGACCGGGAGGTGCTCGCCCAGTCCGCGTTCCAGCTTGAGGTTGCCCTCGAAAGCCTTCTGGTGCACCAGCATCTGCTGCCCGTACGGGTCCAACGGCGCGTCGTGCACGACCGATGTCAGCGTCGACCACGCCGGCGGTCCCTGGAACCCGAACTCCGACACGAACCGCGGCTTGTACTTGCGGTACGTCGTGTAGTCCACCTGGTTCCAGACGTCCCAGATGTGCATCGTCCCGTGCCGGTCGTCGTTCGGGTGGATGAACTGGTCGAACGAGTACGGGCTGCCGGCCGAGTACGGCGTCCGCGGGTCGAGCTCGGCGACGATCTTGGGCAGCAGGTCGAGGTAGTACCCGGCGCCCCACGGCCGCCCGGCCAGCGGGACCCGCCAGCCCCACTCGACGTACCCCCAGATGTTCTCGTTGTTGCCGTTCCACACCGCGAGGCTGGCGTGCCGGCTCAGTCGGGTGACGGCCTCACGCGCCTCCGCCTCGACCTCGCTCCACAGCGGCTCCTCCTCGGAGTACGCCGCGCACGCGAACAGGAAGTCCTGCCAGACCAGGATTCCCAGCTCGTCGCAGATGTCGTAGAAGTCCTCGCTCTCGTAGATCCCGCCGCCCCAGACGCGCAGCAGGTTCATGCCGGAGTCGACCGCGTCCTCGATGCTGGTCCGGTACGTCTCCGCGTTGAGTCGGGTGACGAACGCGTCGTCGGGGATCCAGTTCGCGCCGCGGACGTAGATCGGCTTGCCGTTCACGGAGAGCACGAACGGCGTACCGTCGTTGTCCGGGGCAACGTTCAGGCTGATGTCGCGGAAGCCCACCCGGCCGGTCCAGGTGTCGTCGGCCAGCGTCACCGTCACGTCGTACAACGGTTGCTCGCCGTGCCCGCGCGGCCACCAGAGGTCCACCGCGGGGACCCGGTTGGTGAGCACAGCGGTGTCGGTGCCGGGCTTGACGCTCGTGGACTGCGTCGTCCCGCCGACCTCCGCGGTGACGGTGGCGTACTCGGAGGCGGTGTCGGTCCAGATCAGCGAGACAAAGGTGTTCAGAACGCCGTCGGCGCCGGCGAGCGGGCGGACGGCGTCGATGCGTACGCCGGACCAGGACTCGATCCGGATCGGCCGCCAGATCCCCGCGGTGGCGACGTCCGGTCCCCAGTCCCAGCCGAAGTTCGAGGCCATCTTCCGCAGCTCGTTGTACGGGTGCAGGTTGGTGTGCGGCCAGCTGCCGACCTTGGCCCGCTCCGCCTCGGCGGCCGCCACCGGACCCTCGAACTCGACCATCAGTTCGTTGTCTCCGGCAACCAGTACGCCGGTGACGTCGAACCGGTACGAGCGGTGCTGGTTCGCGGTCCGGCCGAGCTCCTGGCCGTTCAGGGAGACCGTTGCGACCGTGTCCAGGCCCTCGGCCACCAGCTCCTGCCGCTCGTTGCCGTCTGCAACCCAGGAAAACGTTGTCTGGAATTTCCAGCGGGTCCGGCCGATCCAGTGCAGCGCCGACTCGTTGTCACCGTCGAACGGGTCCGGGATCTCACCGGCGGCAAGCAGGTCGGTGTGCACCTCGCCCGGTACGGTCGCGGCCACGGCGCGTCCGATCAGGCCGTCGGGCGCCGGACCGTCGACCGCGTGCACGGTCCAGGCGGCACCGCCGTCGGTGGTCAGGTCGAGGGTCTTCAGCGAGGTCACAGTCGAGCTCCAGAGGTGAACCGGTTTAGTTGAACAACGCTGCTCCCCGGCGAAACTGGGGAGCTTATGAAGGTCAGGCGTCCAGCACGTACCGTCGCCACAGATCGGCCAGGGCACGATGTCCGGCGGCGGACGGGTGTACGCCGTCGCCGGCGAGCGCCGCCGGCCCGACGGATGCTGCGTGCTTGGTCAGCTCGACATCGAGGGGAACCAGGATCGCGCCGTACTCGACGGCGAGCTTCCGGACCACGTCGAGCTTCGGGTCCAGGTCCTCCCGCCACTCCTCCTGCCCGTCCTTCACCGGCAGCAGGAACGGCTCCATCAGAACCACCGGACACGACAGCGGGTCGAGCAACGACCGGTACGACGCCTCGAAGTCCTCAGGTGTCGTCGGGTCGTCCTCGTCGTACCGCCGCCAGGTGTCGTTGATCCCGATCAGGATCGACACCAGCGCCGGGTCGTTCGTCAGGACGTCGGCGGACCACCGGGCGGCCAGATCGACCGCCCGGTTGCCGCTGATACCGGCGTTCACGATCCGCGGCCGGCGTTCGCCGAGATCGTCGTACAGATTGCGGACATAGCCGTCACCGAGTCCGGAAGGATCGGTCCGGCGGCCGCAGTCGGTCACCGAGTCCCCGGCGAACACCACGGTCCGCCGGGGATCAAGGAGAATGCTCACAGGGTGGCCGCCGTGACGTCCCAGTCGTCCGGCAGGATCGACGCGACCTCGACCGTGCTCTTCACGTCCACGAACGCGCCGGTGTCGATGGAGTCGGTGATGGAGGCCATCACGTCGACGATGTGGAACGCCAGCGCCCCGGTCGCCCGGTGCGGACGGTCGGCCCGGATGGCGCGCGCCATCTCGAGTACGCCGGTACCGCGCTGCGCGACCGCCTTCGTCTCGGCGATCGTCTCCCAGTCCTCCGCGCCGCGGCGACGGATCTTGATCGCACCGTCGAAACCGTTCGGGTCCGGGACGGCGAGGGTCGCCTCCGAGCCGCTGATCTCGACGAACCCGCCGCGCGACAGCGGCGAGTCGAAGCTGAAGATGCTCTGCGACGACTGCCCCGACTCGAACTTCGCGATCGCGCTGACATGCGTCGGCACGGTGACGTCGAAGTCGGTCCCCGCCAGCGGACCGGAGCCGATCGTGCGCTTGTCCTTCGACTTCGAGCCGATCCCCGCGACCGCGGCGACCGGACCGAAGAGCTGGACCAGCGTGGTCAGGTAGTACGGGCCGATGTCCCAGAGCGGACCCGCGCCTTCCTGGAACAGGAACGCCGGGTTCGGGTGCCAGGACTCCGGACCGGGGGACTGCATCAGGGTGAGCGCGGTCAGCGGCGTACCGATGTCACCGCGCTCGATGATCCGGCGGGATTCCTGCAGACCCGGGCCCAGGATGGTGTCGGGTGCGCAGCCCAGCCGCACGCCCGCGTCCTGGGCCGTCGCCAGCAGTTTCAGGCCGCTCTCCTGGTCGAGCGAGAACGGCTTCTCGCTCCAGACGTGCTTACCGGCGGCCACCGCGGCGAGGGCCACCTCGACGTGCGCGACCGGGATGGTCAGGTTGACCACGATCTCGACGTCCGGGTTGCTCAGCACCGCCTCGGGACCCCCGTGGGTCTCGATGCCGTACTGCTCGGCCTTCTCCTTGGCGGCCTCCGGCCGAAGGTCGCCGATCGCGACGACCTTCAGGTCCGGGAAGCTCTGCATGCTCTTGATGTAGGCGTCGGAGATCACTCCGGCGCCGACTACACCAACACCGACAGCGGTCATTCAGGTGCACCCTCTCCGGTCAGGAACGTGTAGCTGCCCGCGACCGCGTCGAGGATCTCGCCGGTGAAGTCGTCCAGCTCGACCACCCGGAGCGCCTGCGGCGCGGCGGCCAGGATGTCCCGGACCGCGATGATGCCGTCGCCGACCGCGACCTGCGCCTTGTTGTTCAGGGTGCCGTCGCCGTCCTTGACGTGGATCGCGGTGACCCGGTCGCCGAACTTCTTCAGCAGCGCCGGTACGTCGGCGCCGCCGACCGCGGCCCAGTACGTGTCGACCTCGAGGATCACGTCGTCGGACAGGTTGTCGACGAGGATCTCCAGCGCGTGCACGCCGCCGATCTTCGACTCGAGCTCGAACTGGTGGTTGTGGTACCCGACCGTGATGCCGTGCGCCGCCGCCTCGACCGCGGCCTTGTTCAGCCCGTCGGCGATGACCTTGATCTCGTCGGCCGACTGCCAGCGCGTCGGGTCGGTGTGCGGGTCGATGACCGTGGTGATGCCGAGCCGCTCGGCGGCGGCGTAGATCGGGGCACTGTCGTCCTTGAGCAGGCCGGCGTGCGTGGTCGGGGCCGAGAGTCCGTGCTTGGGCAGCGCCTCGGCCAGACGGTCCGCGTAGGCGGTGACACCGAAGGGCTCGACCTTCGTGTAGCCGATCTCCGCGATGCGGGCCAGGGTGCCGTCGAAGTCCTCTTCGAGCTTGCCCCGGACCGTGTAGAGCTGGAGGGACAGGTGGTCCTTTGCGACCATGGTTTCTCCTTGTCGGCGGCGTCTGACCCGCTGCCCTGGGATCAACGCCGACTGATAAGCCGAACCGGTTAAGTAACGACGGCAACCGTATCCCAACCGCCCGGGTCCACACCACCCTCCGCCCAACGACTGGGCGGTCACCACACCGGAAATCCACGGTTTTCGCCAGGGGCGAAGAGGTTTGATCAAACGGTCACTTTGTGTGCCCAGGTGATGACAGAGGGTGGAATCGGCGCAACACTGAAGGGTGCTGGATCGACCGTCAGCGATCCGGCCGCCCGTGAGGAGGGTGTTGTCGTGTCTCGTGTGACCATCAAAGAGATCGCCCGGCGTTGTGGGGTCTCCCAAGGCGCGGTGTCCTACGCGCTCAACAACCAGCCCGGGGTGTCGGAGGCGACCCGGGCGCGGGTGCTGAAAGTCGCCGCCGAAATGGAGTGGGTGCCGAACCGCGCCGCGCGGCAACTGTCCGCCGCGCGCAGTGAGACGTTCGGGCTGGTACTCGCCAGGTCCGCCCAGACGCTGATCGAGGAGCCGTACTTCATGGGCTTCGTCGGCGGCGTCGAATCGGTCCTGGCGGAGAAGTCGTTCGCGCTGGCCCTACAGGTCGTCGCCGACCTGGACGCGGAGGTCGCGACGTACCGGAAGTGGGCCGCCGAGCGTCGCGTCGACGGCGTGATCGTCGTCGATCTCCGGGTCGCCGATCCGCGCATCCCGGTACTGCGCAAACTCGGTCTGCCGGCCGTTCTGGTCGGGGATCCCGCGCTCGCGGACGGGATGCCGTGCGTCTGGACCGACGGCGCCGCGGCGATGACCGCGGCCCTCGATCATGTGGAGTCCCTCGGGCACCGGGTGGTCGCGCGGATCGCCGGTCCGCCCGAGTTCGGCGACGTCTGGATCCGTGACCAGGCGTACGACGTGGCCGCCCGGAGGCTCGCGCTGACAGCGATGGTCCATCACACCGACTACTCGGCGACGCAGGGCGCCGACGCGACCCGCGACGTCCTGGCCGCCATCCCGCGGCCGACGGCGATCATCTACGACAACGACCTGATGGCGGTCGCCGGACTGGCCGTCATCCAGGCGCTCGGCCTGCGCATCCCCGACGACATCACGCTGGTCGCCTGGGACGACTCGCCGCTGTGCCGGATCACGCATCCGACCCTCACGGCCCTGAGCCACAACGTGGTCGGCTACGGCGCCGAGGTGATGCACCGCCTGCTGGATGTCCTGGCCGGCGCGCCACCGCAGGCCCACCTGTACTCGACGCCGCTGCTGCTCATCCGGGAGAGCTCTGCCCCGCGGTGACCGTGACGGGGACTCCGTTGACGGCCGCGGTGCCTGCCGTGGGGTCGATGAAGGCCGCGTCGGTGATGTCGTTCGCGCTCGATCCGTTGACGTGGTTGGCGATCGTCAGTTGCGTGCCGGGCCGGTTGTGGCCGAAACCGTGCGGCAGGCTGACCACCCCCGGCATGATGTCGTTGCTGGAGGCAACCTCTACCGAGATCGAGCCGGCCGCGGACGTGACGGTCACCAGCTGGCCGTCGGTGAGCTCGCGGTCGGCCAGGTCGTGCGGGTGCATCAGGAGCTGATGGCGCGGCTTTCCCTTCACCAGTCGCGCGGAGTTGTGCATCCAGGAGTTGTTGTTGCGCAGGTGCCGCCGGCCGATCAGCAGGAGCTCGTCGACCTCGACGGTGGTCAAAGCGTCCAGTCGCGGCAGATCGTCCAGGATCATCCGCTGCGCGAGATCGATCCGCTGCGACTTCTTGTGCAGAGCCCCCGGCAGCACCGGCTGCAACGGCCCCAGATCGATCCCGCCCGGCGACCGCCGCAACTTCCCGACCGACAACCGGTACGGCCCGATCCGCAGCCCCGCGTCCACGATCCGCCGCGGCGACAACCGCAGCCGCACTGTCGTCTCGACCCGGCGCCGGCTCCACGGAGTACGCCGTACCAAGGCCAGCCCGAGATCGCGGAAGATCTCCCAGTCGTGCCGTGCCGATGCGGGTTTCGGGAGCACGGCGTCGTTCCAGCGGGCCGTGTTCCGCACCGCCAGTTGATGGAACACGATGTCGTAATGGTCCCGCTCCAGGGGCGGTGCAGGCGGCAGGATCACGTCGGCGTGCCGCGTCGTCTCGTTGATGTACGGATCGACCGCGACCATGAAGTCCAGTGACCCGAGCGCCTCGTCCAGCCGCCGTCCGTCCGGGGTCGACAGCACCGGGTTCCCGGCGACCGTGACCATCGCGCGGATCTGGCCCTCGCCCGGCGTCAGGATCTCTTCCGTCATCGTCGACACCGGCAGCTCACCGCCGAACTCCGGCAACCCGCGCACCCGGCTCTTCCAGACGCCGACATGCCCGCGTCCGAGCCCCAGCAACGGGTTCACGGCCGGCCGCGGGAACATCGTGCCGCCGGGCCGGTCGAGGTTGCCGGTGATGATGTTCAGCACCTGGATCGCCCACTGGCAGATCGCGCCGAACTGCTGCGTCGACACCCCGACCCGTCCGTAACAGGCCGCCCGCTCGGCCGCGCCGAACTCCTGGGCGATCCGCCGGATCACGTCCGCCGGGATGCCGGTGATCCCCGCGGCCCGCTCCGGCGTCCACGCCTCGACCGCAGCCTCGACGGCCTCGAACCCGTCGACGTACGCCGCCGGCCGCGCGAAGCCCTGCGTGATGACCTCGTGGATGACCGCGAGCAGAAACGCCGCGTCCGTACCCGGACGGACGAAATGGTGCTCGTCGGAAACCGCTGCAGTCTCGGTCCGGCGGGGATCGATGACGACCAGCTTTCCGCCGCGTTTCCGCAATTCCTTCAACCGTTTTCCGAACCCGGGCGCGGTCATCATGCTCCCGTTCGACGCCAACGGATTCGCCCCGAGCATCAGCAGGTACGCCGTCCGGTCGATATCCGGTACCGCGACCATCAGCTGATGCCCGTACAGCAGGTATGACGCGAGCATGTGCGGCAACTGGTCGATCGACGTCGCGCTGAACCGGTTCCGGGTCCGCAACTGCCGGACCATCGTCGGCATGTGGGTGAGCGCGCCGAGACTGTGCACGTTCGGGTTCCCCAGGTACACCCCGACCGCGTTCCGCCCGTGCTCGCGCTGGATCCCGGTGAGCTTGTCGACGACGAGCTCGTACGCCGCCTCCCACCCGATCTCCTGCCAGCCGTCCGGCGTCCGGCGGACCGGTGTGGTCAACCGGTCGGGGTCCTCCTGGAGATCGCGCAGTGCGACCGCCTTCGGGCAGATGTGACCGCGCGACAGCGGGTCGGACTCGTCGCCGCGGATGTCGGTGACGCGCCCGTCCTCGACGGTCACCAGGACACCGCAGATCGCTTCACAGAGATTGCAGGACGTCCGCCGTACGGTCATCCACTCAAACTACCCTCGGGTAGCGCGGCCCGCATCAGTCGAAGCGTGCCTCGTCGAGACGGCCGAGGATCGCGTCCACGGTCTCGCCGACCGACAGATCGGAGTTGTCCAGCCACAACCCGCGCCGCGGACTGAACGCGTGCAGTTCGTAGTCGAGCTCGTCGACCAGATGATGCGCGCCGCCGAGCCGGGTCGAGATGACCTCCGGCCGCGGTGTCAGTACGACGAGGTAGCGCGGCCGGGTCTGGATGCCGTCCAGGAACTCGCGCAGCAGTTCACCGATCACCACGTCCTGCAGCACCACCGTGAAACCGGCGTTCGCGTACTCGTCGGCGGCCTTACAGGCCAGCCGGTAGCGCAACTGCAATTGCCGTTGCGCCTCGAGTACGTCGTCGGCCATCGAGGCCTGACCGCTGACGATCATTCGCCGGAAAACGTCCCCCCGAAGATGCACGCCGTACTGGAATCTCTCGGCGAGCATTTGGGACACCGACGACTTCCCCGCCGCCATGATTCCACTGACGACGATCACCCCCTCGGACTCCATGCGGTGATCGTGCCACGTGCCGCGACGTTTTAGTCCGGTCTCGGCGATTCTTCTCCGAAAACCCCAGGTTTGTCAGGGGTTTTCGGCCATCAGCGACTCCAGATGGTGGCGCATCAGCTGCCGCAGCCGCGACGGCGTGGTGCGCTCGGGCTGGATCGCCGCGTGCAGTGCGAGACCGTCGAGTACTGCGTGCAGGAGGTCGACCTCCCGGCGCAGATCGAGACCGTCCCTCAGCACGCCCGCATCGGCGAGTGAGCGGAGCAGCGACTCGCAGAGTTCACGCAGTCCGTTGTGGACCGTGTCGAGGTGTTCCTGCAGGGCGCCGGCATCGGATTCGGCCCGGGCCTGCGCGGTGAACGCCAGCCAGACGTCGAACTCGGCGCGGCGCTCGGCGTCCAAGGGAAGAACCTCGTCGAGGTAGCGCAGCACGATGGTCTGCACGCTGCCTTTGGGCTCGATCGCGCCGATCCGCTCGGTCACCCGGCGCGACACCAGGTCCATCGCGAAGCTGAGCAGCCCGTCCTGGTCGGGGAAGTAGTACCGCACCGCGCCCGCGGACCAGCCCGCCTCGGCGGCGACGGTACGGACCGAGGCCGCGCGGATCCCGTCCCGGCGTACCACCCGCCAGAGCGCCTCGGCGATCTCCTCGCGGCGGGTGGCGTGGTCGACGATCTTCGGCACGCGTCCTTTTTAGCACAGCTGTGTTAGTCTCGTTTACAACACAGTCGTACTGAAAACATTCTCGGGAGGGGAACGCTGTGCTGATCGCTGTGATCGCCGCGTGTGAGATCGGATTCTGGGTCCTGCTCGCCGCCGGCATGGTGACGCGCTACCTGCTGCGGCAGCCGAAGGCCGGTCTCGTACTGCTGGCCGGCGTGCCGCTGGTCGACGTCGTGATGCTGGTCGCGAGCGTCCTGGACATCCATCGCGGGGGCGAGCCTTCGTTCAAGCACTCGCTGGCCGCGATCTTCATCGGCGTCAGCGTCGGGTTCGGGCACCAGACGCTGAAGTGGGCGGACGGCTGGGCCGCGCACTACATGGGTGGTGGACCGCGTCCGGTGAAGCCGCCGAAGAAGGGCCCGGAGCGTGCCCGCCGCGAACGTGCCGGCTGGTTCCGGCACCTGCTCGCGTACGCCGTCGGCGTCGGCATCATGATCGGCCTCGGCCTGCTCTCCGGTCGCGGGTACGACGCGGCGCTCGGGCCGGCGTGGACCTGGACCATCGTGCTGGTGATCGACGCGGTCGTCTCGTTCAGCTACTCGTTCGAGGGCGCCGAGCCGGAGGCGCGGGAGAAGCAGTCGGTCTGATCTCCCCACGCGCGCCGCGTGGTCGTCGTACATTGCGAATATGACGATGACGGGGCGTATCTGGACGTGGCTGACCGTTGCGGTGGTCGTCGCGGGAATCGGGATTCAGTTGCCGCTGTCGGCGCAGAACGAGGAGGGTTTCTTCTCCACCGCGCCCGAGCGCTTCTTCAACGTGTTCGCGTACTTCACGATCCAGTCGAACCTGCTGCTCGGCGGTACGGCGCTCGTGCTCGCCGTGTGGCCCGGCCGTTCGCACGGTGAGCTGTTCAAGACGCTGCGGCTGAACGGCGTGCTGTGCATCGCGGTGACCGGGATCGTCTACCACACGGCGCTGGCCGGGCTGGACGACCTGAGCGGCTGGGCGTGGGTGGCGAACCTCCTGCTGCACACCGTCGCCCCGGTCGTCGGCGTACTCGGCTGGCTGCTGTTCGGGCCGCGCGACCAGACCGACTGGCGGATCGTCGGGTGGTCGATCGTGTTCCCGTTGCTGTGGCTCGCGTTCACCCTGATCCGCGGGGCGTTCGTGCACTTCTATCCGTATCCGTTCGTGAACGTCGACGACCACGGGTACGGGCGGGTGCTACTGAACTGTCTGCTGGTGGCGGTACTGTTCCTGGCTCTGGCGGCGGGGGCGACCACCCTCGATCGCCGCCTGCGCCATGAGAGGGTGTCTTGAAACTCTGCGCCTACTGCGCGGCGCTCGGCGGGCACATCGCCGCGTTGGAGGGCGAGGCACGGAGAACCCCACTCCGAGCCTCGCCCTCCACCTTGCGCTGCACTCCGCCGAGCACCTGCTCGCGACGGCGCAGAGTTCCAAGGCACCCTCTAGACAACCGTCGAAAGGTAGACCCGTGCTGGTGACCTCGCGCTCGTACGCCGAGTACGAAGCGATGTTCGACCTGAAGGAACTCCCCGACTCCGTACTCGACTGCTGCGCGGGAGGTGCCGGCTTCACCGCCGAGGCCGCGGCCCGTGGCGTCGACGCGATCGCCGCCGATCCGGCGTACGAGCTGGATCATCCCGAACTCGTCGACAGCGTCCGGCGCAGCCTTCCGGCGACGTCGGGGATCATCGGCGAACACGAGGGGAGCTTCGTCTGGCACTGGTACGGGTCGCCGGAGCGCAAGGACCAGTACCGGATCGAAGCGGCCGACCGGTTCCTGCAGGACGTCGCGGCCGCGCCGGAGCGGTACGTCGCCGCGGGACTGCCGGATCTGCCGTTCGGTGATCGGCGGTTCGAGCTGGTGCTGTGCTCGCACCTGCTGTTCACCTGGGCCGACAAGTATGACCGGGACTGGCACGAGGCGGCGTTGCGGGAGCTGATCCGGGTCAGCAATGCCGAGGTGCGGATCTTCCCGCTGGTGCTGCAAGGGGCCGGCGAGTCGATCCCCTGGCTGCCGGAGCTGCTGGACTCGCTCGAGGGCGTGACCCCTGAGATCCGCAAGGTGCCCTACGAGTTCCAGGTCGGCGCCGACGAGATGCTGGTCATCACCCGCACCTGATCCACTGGTGCTTCCCAACCCATCGCGCTCACGGATGAGTTGCGCACTAACCCGTCACGATGGGCGGGAAGCGTCCAGGGGGTGCCGGGCAGGTGGCGGGAGGACGGTCTACCACCGACCCGCCCGGCTGCCGGGTCAGCGGAGGTACTTGCCGCAGACGGGCCACGGAGAGGCGCCGCGCTGCGCGTAGAGCTTCTTCGCGCGCATCAACTGCTCGGCCGCGGAGGCCTTCGCCGGGTTGCCGGAACCGCCGACGCTGCGCCAGGTCTGCAGGTCGAACTGGAACAGCCCGTAGTAGCCGGCCGGGTTGACCGCGCGCGGGTTGCCGCTGGACTCGCAGTTCGCGACCTTGGCCCAGGCGCCGCTCAGGTTCGCCTTGCCGCTCTTCGTCGACGGGCGGTCCTCGGAACGGCTGGTCCGGGCCTTGCGCTCGGTCTTCTCGGACTTCTTCGCCTCGGACTTCTTGGTGACCTTCTTCGGCGCCGGAGTGGCGGCCTTCTTCACGCCGTCCAGCGAGAGGGTCTGCCCGATCAGAATCAGATTCGGGTCCTTCAGGTTGTTGATCCGGGCCAGTTCGTGCCAGTCGGCGCCGTTGGCCTGGGCGATCTCGGAGAGGGTGTCACCGGCCTTGACCTGGTAGTCGGTCGCGAACGCCGCACCGGCGCCGGCTGCGGTGATGCCGGCTCCCAGACCGGCGATGGAGAGGGTTCGGGCCACCCGGCGAGTGCTTCGCCGGGCGCGCGCATGTCGGGCCTTGGACATCTGAAATGCGCTCCTTGTGAGCTTGGGCATGGTGGGACGCACCAGGCCCCCCGTGCAGGGGAGGGGCACTCGGACAGGTCACAGGACGGCGTCCGAACGGTCACGCCCCGGTAACGGCGCGACCTGAGTCATCCTGTGCGAGGTTCGGCGGAAACGCAACCCCGGATTCCGATCTGCCCCGAACTTTTTCCATGGTCTGACATTCCGAAACCCCAACAACAGAACGGTTTCCGGGTCCGACACGCCGACGGCCGAAGCGTGGAACCGATCGGTTTACCACCGCCGGAAACGGGCGTGTCGCGACCATTTCGACAGTGCTTTCCCGTGTCGTCCGAACGGTTCGCTCGTTATCGAGACACGGGTGCCGTCGTCCGGCGATCGGTGATGCGATCGGGGCGCGGGAGCCGCTGGATGAGGCGACGGATGCGATGGGGGCAGAAGCGGTGATCCGAGTGGCTCTCGGCCATCGCGGCACGTTGGTGCGTGGTGCACTGGCCGCGGTGCTGGCAAGGGAGAACGACCTGGACGTGGTGGCCGAGCTGGACCGCTCGGAGGACGTCCTCCAGGTGGCCGGGCGGCGCCCGGACGTCTTCCTGCTCGACCCGCAGCTCCCCGGCCGGATCCGGATCGAGGAGCTCTGCCGCAAACTCGCCGGCCGCGGCGTGCTGGTGCTGATCGACCACGAGGCGATCGCGGCGACCAGCCTGGCGCTGGTGAAGCAGGCGCCGCGGATCGGGTTGATCGCGACCGACGCGACCACGGACCTCCTCGTGCAGGCGGTGCGCGATGTCGCGAAGGGGCTGCCCGTGGTCGACGTACGACTCGCTGTGGCGGCGTTGAAGGCCGGTGACAACCCGCTGACCGATCGTGAGTGCGAGGTACTGCGGCATGTCACCACCGGCGCGACGGCTCAGGAGGTCGCGCGGACGCTCAGCCTCAGCGCGGGCACCGTGCGGAACTACCTGTCCCGGATCCTCGCCAAGACCGGATCCCGCAGCCGCATCGAGGCGATCCGGAAGGCCCAGGACGCCGGCTGGATCTAGGTCCAGCTGCCGTGCAGATCGCGGTACATGCGGGACGTGCGCATCAGGCCGGCGTGGCTGCCGAGGGATGCCTGGTTGCCGTCGAGGACCAGGATTCGTTTGGCGCGCAGGGCCGAGCTGATCCGGTGCGCGATCACGATCAGCGTGCCGGGGCGCTTGGCGAACGCTTCCTCCGCCTGGCGTTCGGCCTCGGGGTCGAGGAAGCAGGTCGCTTCGTCGAGGACGACGAGCGGAGCGGGGGACAGGTACGCGCGGACCAGCGCGATCAGCTGCTTCTCGCCGGCCGACAGTGCGTTCGGCCGGACGTCGGCGTGCAGGCCGCCGATGCGTTCGACGAGCTGGTCCGCGCCGACGGTCTTGACAGCGAGCTCGAGCTGATGATCTGTTGCGTCGGGCAACAAATAGCTGAGGTTGTCGCGCACGGTTCCGGAGAAGACGTATGCCTCCTGGGGGATCAGGACGCGTGTCTCCTTGGACGCCTCCGTCGGCGGCGCGCCGCCGAGCAGGATCTGACCGCTGGTCGGCGTCAGCATGCCGCAGACCAGACCGGCCAGCGTCGACTTGCCGATGCCGCTGGGGCCGACGACGGCGAGGTGTTCACCTTCCGGGATCGTCAGGTTGAGTTTGTCGAGTACCGGCTCCGCCTTCGGGCCGTACGCGAACGTCAACCCACGCAGCCGGACCTGGTACCCGTTCAACTCGGCGACCGAGCGGCGCTCGTCGGCCGGCGTCGAGTTGTCGAGGATCCGGCCGAGCGTGATCACATACCGCAGGCCGCTGTCGCCCAGAGCGTTCATCACCGTGTTCAGCGCCGGTTGCAAGCCGATCAGCACGTACGTGAGCCCGCCGAGCAGCGTGCCCGTGCTGACTCCACGCCCGACCAGCCACGGCCCCGCCGCGAGCAGGATCAGCAACGGAAGCCAGCCGCCGACCGCGAAGCACAACGTCCGCAGCGCCGACACCTTCGCCAGCGCGCGCTCCGCCGCCGCGTGGGCCTCGATCGGCCGGCCGGCCAACCACTCGGCATACTCCTCGGTCCCGGCCGCGGAGATGTCGCGCACGCCGCCGAACACCATGCCGGCCGACGCCGCGAGCTCCTCGTCCGCGGTCAGTGACGCGCGCACCCGGTCGGCCGCCATCCCGAGGACCGCGAGCGACAGCACGAACCCCAGCAAGAACGGCGGTACGACGAACGCGGCGACGAGCGGTGCGAGTGACAACAACCCGGTCAGTACGCCGAACAGCGTGACCGCGAAACTGCGCAGGACGAGGACCAGTCCGGCGAACGTGTCGCGGACGATCTCCACCTGCCGGTTCAGCCGCGCGACCGCCCCGTCGTCCCCGGACCGGAGCGCGCCGCCGACAACCCGGCGTACCAGGTCGTCCCGCAACGGTTCGACCAGCTCACCGAGCCGCCCGTACACCTGCCGCGCGCCGGCCGCCCCCAGGCACGCCGTCGCGACCAGCCCGGCCAGCCAGGCGATTCCTCGCCACGCATGCCCGTCGAGAAAACTGTCCGTCGCCCGCGCCACCGCGATCCCGTACACCGCCGTCGGCAGGATCTCCGGAACCGACCACCCGATCAACTTGACCGAGGCCCGCTTCCGCAACGCAGCAGCGCCGTACGACAGCTCTCTCCTCATCCGAACACAGCTCGGTACGACGTGTTGTGCCAGAGGTCGGCGTGGGGGGCGATGGCTTGGACCTGGCCGTGGTCGAGCCAGAGGACCAGGTCTGCGCGCGCGGCCGTGGCCGGGCGGTGGGTGACGATCAGGCGGGTGCGGTGGTGCCGGTCCTCGGTGAGGGTGCGGCTGATCTGGCGTTCGGTCGCGGTGTCCAGGCTCGACGTTGCATCGTCGAGGACGAGGAGGCGACCGGCCGACCAGGCGCGGGCCAGGCCGAGGCGTTGCCGTTCGCCGCCGGACATCGGTGCCTTACGCAACGAAGTGAAGTAGCCGTCGGGCAGGCGGCTGACGAAATCGTGCGCGTGCGTGGCGCGGGCGGCGGCGAGGGTCCGGATCGGGCTGACCGCGTGCGGGTCGATCGCCTCGCCGACGGTCCGGCCGACCAGCTGCGGGCGCTCGAACGCGCACCCGACCGCGCTGCGCAGCGCGCGCCGGCTGACGGCCTGCAGCGGTACGCCGTCCAGCGAGACCTGACCGGTGGACGGGTCCCGCAGCCGCGCTGCGACCGCCGCGAAGACCGACTTGCCGGCACCGCTCGGCCCGACGACCGCGATCGTGATCCCACCCGGGAGGTCGAGATTCACGTTGTCGAGCAGGACGTTCCCGTCGGCGACCACGCTGACCCCGTCGAACGTCAGCTGCCCGGGTCCGGCCGGCAGCGTCAACGTGCCGTGCGCCACGGGCTCCACCGCGATCACCTCGGCGGACCGCTGGACGCCGGCCTTGGCACGGGCGAGCTCGCCGAGGACACCGGTCAGGTTGCCGAGTCCGGCGCCGAGCACGGCGTACTGCGAGGCGGCGAACAGCTCGCCCGCGGTGATGTTGCCCGCCACGAGTTGCAGCCCGCCGACGGCCAGGACCGCGACCAGAACGAGCGGGCCGACGACCGCGGCCTGTGCGCCGGAGCGAGCCAGGATCCGCCAGGTGACGACACCGTTGCGGTGCAGTTCGGGGAGCAGGCCGAGGATGCGGCGCTCCTCGCGTTCCGTCGTACCGGCGGCCGTGATGGTGCGGATGCCGGTGAGCGACTCGGACAGCAGGGCGGCGATGCGGCCCTGGGTTTCCTGGTAGGCGAGGCTGACGTCGGCGGTCCGCTTGGCGAAGGTCCAGAGGACCAGGACCACGAGCAGGACGCCACCGAAGAACGCGGCGGCCAGCCAGGGGTCGATCACTGCCAGCAGGATGAGGCTGCCGAGCGGTGGGGCGATGGCGGCGATCGCGGTCACCACGGCCGGTCCGGCCTGGGCGGCGTCGGTGGCGTTGGCCGAGACGCGGGTGACGAGGTCGCCGGTCTCGAAGTCGCGCGTACCGCTGGGGCCGCCGCGGACGACGTGCCGGACCAACCGATGACGCAGCCAGGCCGTGGTCTCGGCGACACAGGCCGCGCCGGCGAACGCGTCGACGATGCTCGCCGCGATGCCGAGCCCGATCAGCGCGGCCGCGATGACCAGCCAGCGCGTGTAGCCGGTGCCGGCCACGATCGAGTCGACCGACCGGCCGAGGACCGTCGGCAGTGCGAGCGTGACGGCGCTGCCGATGAGCGCGTTGACCCCGATCACCGGCAACCACCCGCGCCCGTGCTTCGCGACCGCTCCGAAGCTGATCATGAGCCCAAGCCCGTCTGGTGGGCGACGAAGGCGAGGATGTCGGCGGCCAGGTTGACGCCGCCGGTCGTGTGTCCGGCGTCGGGCTCGAACCGCAGCAGCACCGGCCGAGTGCTCGCCGTTGCGTGCTGCAGCGCAGCGCACAGCTTTCTTGCGTGCAGCGGATCGACGCGGGTGTCGTTGCCGAACGCCGTCAGCAGCACGGCCGGGTACTTCACGCCGTCAGCGACGCGGTGGTACGGCGAGTAGGAGAGCAGGTTCTTGAAGTCATCGGGGTCCTGCGCTGTGCCGTACTCCGCGGTCCAGCGTTCGCCGAGGCCTGAGAGCTCGTAGCGGATCATGTCCGTCAGCGGTGCCGAACAGACCGCGGCTGCGAACAGCTCCGGGCGTTGGGTGAGTGCAGCCGCGGTGAGGAGACCACCGTTCGACTCACCACAGATGGCGAGCTGGTCGGCAGTGGTCCAGCCTTCGGCAATCAGGTGCTCGGCGGCGGCGAGGAAGTCGTCGACGGTCTCCTGCTTGCTGCGACGGGTGCGGAGGGTGGCAGTGACGAATGAGCCACCTGCCTCCACCCAGGCCAGCGCGAACGCGGAGTACGTCGGCGTGAGCTCCTGCCCGAACCCGCCGTACCCGTAGAGGATCGTTGGACGCGGCCCTGGTTCTCCGATGACCCGCAGCTCGACACCGGAGCTGGTTGTCAGCTGGTGTGTCTCAAGGTCCTGTGACTCTGACCGGCCGGTCGTCTGCCCCGTGCTCGCGTCGTACGAGTAGACCGTCGGCGGCGTGACGCTGTCGGTGTAGGTGAACCAAGCGCGCTGACCGTGCGCCGAGAGCGAGCCGACAGACCCGTGGCCTGGCAGTTCGAGCTTCCGGAGCAGGCGGCCGGTCAGCCGGTCGTGGACGGTGATCTCGGTGGCCGTGCTGACCAGGACGACGTCGTCGAGGACGGCCAGACCGGTCAGCGGTGCGTTCGGCCGGAAGTAGTCGTGCCAGACGGTCGGCTCGGTCGGGTCGCCGACGCAGATCCGGCCGGTGGGCGCGTCCTGCATGGTGACGACGTACAGACGGCCGTCCGGACCGACCGACATGATCGTGGTCGCGTCCTGCGGGAGGTGCCTCGGTGGCGCGTCCGTCGTCAGGTCGGCGAGCCACACATCGGTCGTCGTACAGACCGTCAGCCAGTGACCGTCCGCGCTGATCTCCAGCCCGTACGACGCCTCGCCGGCCAGGATCGTGGCGTCGTCGGGGTCGCCCAGGCGGTGGCGGCGTACTTGACGGAACCGCACGTAATAGAAGGTGTCGTTGTCCGGGAGCCAGGCCACGGGGGAGTAGCGGCAGCCGTCGATCGGGCCGTCGATCAGTTCGCCGGTCTGCACGTCGAGGATGTGGAGCGTCGAGCGCTCGTCGCCGCCGCGGGAGAGTTGGTACGCCAGCTTGGTGCCGTCCGGAGAGGGCTGCCAGGCGTCGAGCGTGGTCAGACCGCTCGGGTCGAGTTGCTTCGGGTCAAGCAGCGGCGTCTCGTCGACGTACAGCACGGCGTACTGCTGACCGGTCTCACGGCGCAGGGTGAAGCACCGGCCACCGCGCCAGACGGGCGTGGACACGCTACTGACGTCAGACAGTTGCCGGACACGGTTCTTCCAGCGGAACCGGCTGGTCAGCGACGCGGCGTACGTCAGCCACAGGTCGTCCTGGTCCCGCAACCAGCGCTCGGACGCCAACGGGTCCTCGAGCCAGCGGTACGGGTCCGCGACGGTACAACCGTGCACCTGCTCCACGAGCGTCAGACGCTCGGCGCATGGATACGACTGCACGGAGACAATCACCTCACTCTCCTTGTCCACCAACACAACGAGCCCGCGGGCTCGGGGCTACCGGTTCGGAGACAGGTCGGCCCTGGGCGGGAATCCCACCCAGGGCCTCACTACCTGACATACAGGTGCCGTATCAGTGGCAGAGCAGCAGGCTCAGGTTGCTCGGGGTCTGCGAAGCGCAGCCCAGCACGGTCAGCGTGGAGCCGCCGTGGTGGTGGCCGCCGTGGCCGTAACCCGGGGTCTCCAGACCCTGAAGGTCGAGAAGTGCCATGTTTTACACCTCCTTCGGTGCAGATCGTCGCGATGTTGACTCGGACCACTGGGGAGGTCCGAGGAACGGGAGGGACGTCGGCGCGTCGTGCAGCGCCGTTCCCAGAGCCAGCAGGACGCCGGCCGATCCGGTGGCCAGGTCCATCGAGAGACGGAGCAACTGGTTGCCCGGGTACGCGAGACCGCCCTCGAACGGCATCGCGTGCCAGCCCAGACCGTGCACCAGGTCGTCGACCTGGTCATCGAGGGCGGCGGCGGTGAGAAGAACACCGGCGCGACCCATGAACAGACCGGGCTGGACGTAGTAGGAGCAGTGCGTGACCCGCTTGAGCTCCTCCAGCGTGACGGCGAGCTCTTCGGACGGGCGGTGCCGCAGGTAGCGCTCGAGGACGAGCGCGACACCGGCCGAGCCCTCTTCGAGGTACGGAAGGGTCCGCCAGCCCTGGTTGACCTGGCGCATCCCGTCCTCGGTGAGCACGGTGCGCTTGAGGTCCTGCCGGATCGCGATCTCCGCGAGATCGAGCAGACCGGTGTCGCCGAGCTGCTCGAACGCGTTGAGGAACAGCAGCGCCGGACCGGAGGCGCCGTACATCAGACCGGCACGCGCATGCTGGCCGCCACTGATCTCGGGTACGTCCTGATCGAGCCGGTCTGCGACCAGGTCGAGGACCCGGACCGCCTTCGCGCGGAGCGTCGGCTCGGTGTCGAAGTGCAGGAGGCTCAGGCCGATGCCGGCCAGACCGGAGTGCAGCCCGAGCTCGCGGGAGCTCCAGTCGTCGGCGAGAGTGCGGTCGACCAGGTCAAGGGCGTCCTGCCGGTGATCGAGCTCGTCGAGGACGTGCGCGACACCGTGCAGACCGTCGTACAGGCCAGGGCCGGCAGCGGTGTCGAGAGCTCGCTTCCGCAGCCAGTCCTCGTACTCCGGGAAGCGTCCGGCGCCGGTCTTGGCGAGCGCGTAGAGAACGCCGGCCGCGCCCGTGGCGAGGTCGATGCCGCCGCCGTCGCGGAACTGCGCGATGTCGCCGGGGAACAGGCGGTCGGTGCGCTCCGGTGTCGCGCTCGCCACGATCGCTGTGGTGATGGCGTCGCGTACCGAGGTCCACTCGGCCTGACCGGGCAGCGCCAGGTCGGCCAGCTCGTTGCTCTCGTTGGAGCCGACGATCGTGCGGACCGCTTCGTCGAGCTGGGCGCGCGGCACCGGGAACGTCTCGGCGATCATGTCGGCGAGCTGGAACGCCTTACCGGGATGCAGATTCAGCAGGATCGTCGCCTGCGGCGCGTACATGCCGAGCGCGATACAGGCGAGCGCGTACCGGTCGACGTCGACGCCCTGCCGGTCCTGCGGAGCCGCGTACCCGGGATGGGCGAGGGTCGAACGAGCGTGCTCCTCGGCCCTGGTCGCGACCTCGAAGTCGATCAGTGTCAGCTTGCCGTTCACGTCGAGCAGCAGGTTGTCCGGATGCAGATCGCAGAACACCACGCCGCGCTCGTGCAGCTGGCCGACGGCCTCGCCGACCTTGGCGACCATCGCGGTCGCCCATTCGGCGTACGTCGCCTTGTCGGCCTCGGTTGCGTCCGGATGCGTCAGCGGATAACGCCGTACCAGCTCGCGTTGGAGTGACACCGAGTCGATGTGCTCCTGCACGAGGAAGTGGTGGTCGCCCAGCTGCAGGTAGTCGTGGGTCGTCGGCACGGCGTCCAGGCCGTCCAGCTGCTCGAGGATGTCGCGCTCGTGGGCGATCCGCGCGACCGCGTCCCGCCCCGCCATGTCGAGACCGGCGTGCGGACGACCCTCCTTGAGTACGACGCGGTCGCCGGTCTCGTTGTGGTGGCCGAGGTACACGCCGCCGCCGTTGGAGAACTGGATGACGCCGTCGATCGTGTACGCGAGGTCGTTGGTGGTGACGGCGTTCCGCGCGTCGAGGTGCGGCCGCAGGAAGTCCGGGAGCTGGATCCAGGGCGGCAGGACGAAGGTCGGGCCGCGATGATCCGGGACGAGATTGCCGTGGGCGTCCTCGATCGCCAGGACGCGCTCGCCGGTCGAAGACAGGCAGTACCTGCTGACGAAGGCGCCGTACCGGACGAACAGCGGACCCTCGGCGTAGCGCAGATCGCTCAGGATATAAGGGCCTTCGACGCCTTGGAGGACTTCGTCGAGCTCCTTGAGCACGAGCTCGAGCTGCGCGTCGTCGGTCGGGTAGATCGTCACCAGCTTGCCGCTCGACCCGCGGGGAGCGGCCTTCGAGTTCGTCATCACCAGGACGGCCTCGTTGCGCAGGAACTTGAACGCGATGCCGCGCGGGACGCAGTACTCCCACACGGCCTCGAGCGTCCGCTCGACATCCTGGAGCCGGGCCGAGACGTGGATCTTCCAGCCCTGCTGGGGAAGCCGGAGGCCGTCGGGCGCGTAGTGCATCCACTGCTCGCCCGGCACGTGCTGCCAACCGGTCGGCACCGGCCGCTGCGTGATCGCGAAATCCGGATGCTGCGCGCCGCGGTTGGCCGGCGTCTCGTAGAACCGCCGATCCGCAAGGCAGTAGAACTCGTAACTCTCATGCATGACTGTCCGACCCCCCTTTCCTGGTGCTTCGCCACATCTTGGGCGCCGCGACCGGGGTCGGCGTAGTGCACGATGTCATCACTCTCGTGTGAAGAACCCACATACTACGAGTGAGTAAGTAAACACTCTTCGTTACCGAACCGCGCGTCCTGAGCGTGAATCACCTCATGACAACATGTCAATCCACCGCAACAACATCACAGCCCGTAACTTCCATCGGCATGCGTCGTACCACCAACTCGGCTCGATCGGACAGCGGTGCCTCACGCGCTTGTCTCACGGACCTGTGGACACCGTCCGGGGCCGTGCGACAGGTTCTGGTGGGCTCGGACCGGGTATTCGCTGTCCGCTGCCCCCGGAGGGTGTCTCTTCCCCCGCCAGCCGAGCAACTCACCTGCAGACACGGGCCCCGGAAGCTGCATCTCGACAGTACGTATACGTCTACTACCCGCCACCACGCACCGTGCCGCAGGCCGCATCGCCCGACAGTGGACGTATACGTACTGTCGACGCGACCGTTTGGGGAGCCCCGCGGCCCCCGGGTAAGTCGTGCCCCGGGGAAGTTGTGGGTGGGCAGGTGTGGGTTTGCTCTGCTGCCTGGTCCAGGGGCGAATCCCGAACAGCGGGGAAACAAAGTTGCAGATCGTGACAGTTTCTTTCCCGACCAGACAGCTCACCCGCTCCGACGACACCACTCACCGCCAGGGGCACCGCCGAAACCCACGACTCGATGCACCCGACCGATCGCGGCAACCGAGGACACGCACCGGGAGCACGCAATGGTGACTGGGGACAGGCAATGGTGACTGGGGACAGGCAATGGTGACTGGGGACAGGTAATAGCAGGTGCTTACCCGCCATTGCCTGTTTCCTGATCCCGGATCGGGATGATCGCCGCCCACACCTCGGACAGGAGAGCCGAAATTGCTCGTTCGCCGGCCGCGCGTCCTGTCCGCCGGCTCGACTGCGGGGTGGGTTAGACCGGGTAGGTGTGGACCTCGGTGGCTTTGAGGGTGGTGTAGAGGGGCTGGCCGGGGGTCAGGTGGAGGTCGGCTACCGCGGCGGGGGTGATGTCGGCGAGGAGGTCGGCTGGGCCGGTAGGGGAGGCATCGAGGCGGACGCGGACTGTGTGGGCGTGCTGTTCGATGCCCGTGACCACAGCGGGCCAGGTGTTGCGGGGGCTGCCGGATGGGGGCTCTACGTAGAGACTCACGGCGGTGGGCGGGAAGGCTACGTGGACTGGGCCGGTGGCTGGTTCGGCGAGTGTGATCGTGCCGCCCTCGGGCAGTCTGACCGCGGTGCCTGAGGCGTCGCCGCGGTAGAGGTTGAGGCCGACCAGTTGAGCTACGTAGTCGGTGCGGGGGCGGTGGGCCACCTCGGTTGGTTTGCCTTCCTGGACCACCTGGCCGTTCTCGATGATGACCAGGCGGTCGGCCAGGACCATGGCGTCCAGAGGGTCGTGTGTGACCAGCAGGGTGCGGCCTTCGAAGCGGTTGAGGTGCTGGCCCAGTTCGGCTCGGACGTGAAGGGTGGTGCCGGCGTCCAGTGCGGCCAGCGGTTCGTCCAGCAGCAGGAGCTCGGGGTCGGTGGCCAGTGCTCGGGCCAGGGCCACGCGTTGGGCTTGCCCACCGGACAGCGCGCGGGGGCGAGTACGGGCGTACTCCGCCAAACCGACTGTTTCTAGCCAGCGCGTGGCCTCCAGGCGGGCGGTCTGTTTCTCTACACCGCGGGCGCGAAGGCCGAAGGCCACGTTCTCCAAGCAGCTCAGGTGGTTGAACAGCAGGTAGTCCTGGAACACCACACCGATCGGCCGGCGGTCCGGCGTACGAAAGGTGCGCGGTGGCTCGTCCCAGACCGTGGATTCCAGGGCGATGCGTCCACGGTCCAACGCGAGCAGACCGGCAATGGCACGCAGCGCGGTGGTCTTGCCGGCGCCGTTGGGGCCGAGTAGCGCGACAACCTCACCTGGCTCGACAGTCAGGTCCAGTGCGAGCTCGAAGGAGCCACGGCTCACCTGCACATCGGCGTACAGAGTCAACGGAGTCCACCGATCCAGCGCTCGCGCAGAGACGCCAGTACGACGACAGACACGAGCAGAAGCACGAGACTCAGTACGACGGCCACGTCGGGATCAGTCTCCAACGCCAGGTAGACGGCCAGCGGCATGGTCGTCGTACGGCCCGGGAAGTTACCGGCGAACGTGATGGTGGCGCCGAACTCGCCCAGTGCGCGCGCCCAGCAGAGCACTGTCCCGGCAACAACACCAGGTGCGATCGAAGGCAGTGTCACGCGCCGGAACGTCAGCCAACGTCCGGCCCCGAGTGTTGCGGCCGCCTCCTCGTACCGGGGGTCAGCAGCACGCAGTGCGCCTTCCACCGAGATCACCAGGAACGGCATAGCCACAAAGGCTTCAGCAACAATCACACCGGCAGTCGTGAACGGCAGAGAGATGCCAAACCACGTGTCGAGGTGCTGACCGACCAGACCGCGTCGCCCGAGTACCAGCAGCAACGCGACACCGCCAACCACCGGCGGCAGCACCAGCGGCACCGTCACGAACGCCCGGATCACGCTCCGGCCCGGCAACCCACCCCGGGCGAGCAGCCACGCCAACGGAACACCTAGCAGCAAGCACAACGCAGTAGCTGCAGTAGCGCACACGAGCGACAGTCGCAGCGCCTGCCACACGTCGGCACTGAACAGACGCCCCGGCAACGTCGACCAGGGCGCCTTTATCAGCAGACCGACCAGGGGGACGAGCAGGAACGCCAACCCGAGCAGAGCAGGCAGCAGGAGTACGAGGGGCAGGCGCCCGTTCGTGCTCCTGCTGCGACGCGTCACGGCGCGTCGAAGCCCGCTGCGCTCAGGACTGCTTTGCCCTTGTCCGATAGCACGTAGTCTACGAACGCCTTGGCGCCGTCCGGGTTCGGAGCCTTGGTCAGCGTGGCGATCGGGTACTCGTTGACGGCTTTGCTCGACTCCGGGAACTCGATGCCCTCGACCTTGTCCTTGGCGGACAGTACGTCGGTCTTGTACACCAGGGCCGCGTCGACCTCACCGAGGCTGACCTTGGTGAGGGCCGCCTTCACGTCCTGCTCGAGGCTGTCCGGCTGCGCGGTGATGCCGAGCGCCGCGAACACCTTCGCGGCTGCCGCGCCGCACGGCACCTGCGCGGCGCAGATCGCGATCTTCTTGTCCTTGTCCGCGAAGTCCTTGATCCCGGTGATCTTGCCCGGGTTGCCCTTCGGGACGGCGATCTCCAGCGTGTTCTTCACGAAGTTCGTCGGGGTGCCCTTGTCCGTCACGTCATCCATGTTCTTCGGCGCCGCCGAGGCGAACACGTCGGCCGGCGCTCCGGAGTTGATCTGCTTCGCCAGCGCCGAGCTGCCGGCGAAGTTGAAGGTCACCTTCACACCGGGGTGGGCGGCCTCGAAGTCCTTGCCCAGCTGGGTGAACGTGCCGGTCAGCGAGGCGGCGGCGAACACGTTCACCGCACCTGAGACGGCCGGCGAGCTCTTCGACGGAGACGATGCCGCCGGGGTGTCGTTGCCGCATCCGGCCAGCGCGAGCGCGGTGACAGCGGCAAGGGCGGCGAACGCGGTACGGCGGAACATCAGGCCTCCGGGATCTCGACGACGACATGGGTGGATTTGATCGAGGCCACGGCCACCACGCCAGGCTCCAGACCGAGCTCGTCGGCGGCCTCACGACTCATCAGCGACACGACGCGGAACGGTCCGGCCTGCATCTCGACCTGGGCCATCACACCGTCCTTGAGCACCCGGGTGACGATCCCCCGCATCCGGTTGCGCGCCGACGCCGCGGCCGTGTGGCCGGGCTCCGGTGAGTCCGCCAGCTCCTGGGCGAACGCGGCGAGCGCTTGCCCGTCGACGGCCATCCGGCCGTTCTCCTGCTTCGACCGCAACCGGCCCTGATCGATCCAGCGACGCACCGTGTCGTCGCTGACCCCCAGGAGCGCGGCCGCCTCACTGATCCGCAAGTTCGGCACGAGAGACATCCTATCGCCGCAGATGCGGATTGATGCCAGGGTTTCCACAGTCGCGAACCGGTGACGGAAAGTAGCAGCGATTCCTCGTAAGTTATAGGGCATGAGCGAATCGGCGATGCGGGACTACTTGGACGGGCCGCACAAGGCGGCGCGGGACGTCGTGCGGGCAGGGCTGGCCGCGCACGCCGACCTGGGTGACCTGGCGGTGCGGCTGCCGCGGGACGAGTACCGGGACCGGATCCTCGACCTGCTGCTGCAGTCGGCCGCGGACGGGCTGCCCGCGCGCGGCTACCCGAAGGAGTACGGCGGCGAGGCGGACCTGGGCGGGTTCATCGCGGCGTTCGAGACGCTGGCCTTCGGTGACCTGTCGCTGATGGTCAAGGCTGGTGTGCAGTTCGGCCTGTTCGCCGGCGCGATCCTGCATCTCGGGACCGAGAAACATCACGAGCGGTATCTGGCCGATGCGATCAGCGGCCGGCTGCTCGGCTGCTTCGCGATGACCGAGACCGGTCACGGGTCGAATGTGCAGGCCCTCGGCACGACGGCGACGTACGACGAGGCTACGGGAGAGTTCGTCGTGCACACGCCGTCGGCGGCGGCGCGGAAGGACTACATCGGTAACGCGGCACGTCATGGGCGGATGGCGGCCGTGTTCGCGCAGCTGATCGTCGGCGGCGAGAGTCACGGCGTGCACTGCCTGCTGGTGCCGATCCGGGCTGCGGACGGCTCGGCGCTGCCCGGCGTGACGTTGTCGGACTGCGGGCCGAAGCTCGGGCTGAACGGTGTCGACAACGGGCGGATCGTCTTCGACCAGGTCCGGGTGCCGCGGGAGGCCCTGCTCGACCGCTACGCCCAGGTCGATGCCAACAGCAACTACAGCAGCGCCATCGAGAACCCGGACCGCCGATTCTTCACGATGCTCGGCACGCTCGTGCAGGGCCGGGTGTCGGTCGGCGGCGCGGCGATCAACGCGAGCAAGGTGGCGCTGACGATCGCGATCAGGTACGGCGCTCAGCGGCGCCAGTTCGGTGCCCCGGGAAGCGACGAGGAGGCGATCCTGCTCGACTACCGGATGCATCAGCGCCGGCTGCTGCCGCTGCTCGCGCGGACGTATGCACTGCACTTCGCGCAGGCCGAGCTGGTGGACGAGTTCGCCCGGGTGTTCAACGACGACCGGGACGAACACGACCGGCGTGCGCTGGAGGCGCAGGCGGCCGGGACGAAGGCGCTCGGGACGTGGCATGCGACCGAGACGATCCAGATGTGCCGGGAGGCCTGCGGCGGCGCGGGGTATCTGGCCGAGAACAGGCTGGCGACTCTGAAGGCGGACACCGATGTGTTCACCACCTTCGAGGGCGACAACACCGTGCTGCTGCAGTTGGTGGCGAAGGGATTGCTGACGGACTACCGCGAGTCGTTCGGCAAGCTCGACCCGTTGGGTACGGCGCGGTTCGTCGCGGCGCAGGCGGTGGAGATCGCGGTCGAGAAGGCCGCGCTGCGTCCGCTGATCGAGCGACTGCGGGACGCCGTACCGAATCGGAGTGATGCGGCCGATCCCGATGCCGGCCTGCGGGACGACGCGTACCACTCCGGCCTGCTCCGGTTCCGGGAGCAGCACATGCTGTCGGGAGTGGCGCGACGGCTGAATGGCGGGATCGATGCCGGCGACGATCCGTTCGACGTGTTCAACCGGTGCCAGGACCACGTGATCGCGGCCGGGCGGGCGCATGTGGACCGGATCGTTCTCGAGGCGTTCCAGACCGCTGTGCGGAACGCGCCGGAGGAGATTCGGCCGCAGTTGCAGGACGTGTACGACCTGCACGCCCTGGCGACGATCGAGGCGGAGCGTGCGTGGTATCTCGAGCACGGGCGGCTCTCACCTGGACGGTCGAAGGCGATCACCGCGCTCACCAACGAGCTGTGCGCGGTCGTCCGTCCGGCCGCGGTCGAGCTCGTCGACGCCTTCGGAGTACCGGGCTCGGCAACGGAGGTGCCCATGGTTGTACCGTCACAGCATGAGTGAGTCGATCGAACCCGCGTCGGCTGCCGAGGCCGCCCGTGAACTCGCCCGGGTCCTGCTGGAGCAGGCTGACGCTCTGGACCTGCACGACCTGCGGGCCACCGGCGCGATCGAGAACGTCCGGGTCCAGGCCCGGGCGCTCGCGGACGCCGTGCACGAACGAGGCTGGGGCGACATCTTCCTCGGGATCGACTCGTACGACCCCGATGAGCTGGACGACCTGCCGCTGGGGCCGGACGATTTCGACGACCCCGCGGACTACCGGGAGATCGTCGAGGGCGGCGCCCTGGACGATCTCGAGGAGCTGGAGGAGCCGCTGCTGCCGGAGAACGGGCTCCGGCTCAGCTACCAGGCGCGCTACGACTATGTGGTGACGGATCCGGACGCCTTCGTGCAGTACGTGCGGAGCCGCGCGGACGAAGCCCAGAACGACGAAGTGATCGACGACATCGAGGACGCGCAGTCGGCCTTCGAGCTGCTCTGTTACCTCGACGGACTGGGCTCGAAGGAGTACGAGTCGTTCGGGCTGATCCCGGGCGGCGGCGAGGAGTCCCACAAGATCGTCCAGTTCTCCCTGTGGGACCTGGACCCGACCCGGCGCGACGACACCTATCCGTACTAGGCCGCATAACAGAACCGCCTCGCTGTACTGGTCCCCAGCAGCACCAGTACAGAGAGGCGGTCTTCAGTAAGAAACGCCGACCGTGCCGGGTGTTGGTCGCCACCTCACTGGCGACCAACACCCCACCGACACGGCCGGCGTCCTGCTGTTGCCCCGAGAGGGCAAGTGGCCCGAAGGAGGGTGGTCCCGCGTCTCATTCCGTGGCCGGCAGGGGAGGTACAGTCCGGTCGCGGACGGGAGTACTGCGAAATCCACCTGGACCTAGTGCCGGCGACCCGTCCGCCGCCGACAAGAGAACGTTGTCACGCGGCCCGCTTACCGGGAATCCTCCGGTTCAAACATTTGCATTGCCTTTGAAGTAAGCAACGCTCAGTAAAAATTCCCTCACTTTCCGTACAGATGTTGCCTTCTGCAACAACTAACCACTCGTCAAGACTTCCTGTGCTCATTGGCGAAGCTGGGTCAGGACGGCCAGGACGCGGCGATGGGTGTCCGGCGCCTCGTCGATGCGCAGCTTCTGGAAGATGCTTCGCATGTGACTCTCGACCGTCCGCTCGGCGAGCACGAGCTGGGCGGCGATCGCGCCGTTCGAGCGCCCCTCCGCCACCAGCGCCAGCACCTCGCGTTCCCGTGCGGACAACGCGGCCAGCGGGTCGTCGGCGCGCGTCGGCGTCACCAGGGCGGCGACGATCGCCGGATCCAGCGCGGACCCACCGTCGACCACCCGGCGCATCGCGTCCAGGAAGTCGCCGACGCGCAGCACCCGGTCCTTGAGCAGGTACCCGAACCCGCCGGTGCCGACGAGCCCGACCACGTGCCGCGTCTCGATGTGCTGCGACAACATCAGGATCGGGCGGTCCGGCCGCTCCGCGCGCAGTGCGACGGCCGCCCGGGCGCCGTCGTCCGTCATCGTCGGCGGCATCCGTACGTCGATGATCGTCAGGTCGGGATCCACCGCCCGCACGACGTCGACGAGTGCGTCGGCGGACTCCGCCGTACCGGCGACGTCGTGACCGTTCTCGGTCAGCAGTCGGCTCAGACCCTCACGGAACAAGGCGGAATCCTCGCCGATCACGATGCGCACGGGATCTCCACGGTGATCGAGGTCCCGGCCCCGGGTGGGCTCTCGACCGTGAACTCCCCACCCGCCGCCGCGACCCGGTCCCGCAGTGACGTCAGCCCGAACCCCTCCTTGGCCCCGCCGACGCCGTCGTCGCGCACCACGGCCCGCAGGATCTGATCGGTCACGCCGACCGAGATCGAGATCCGGGTCGCCCGCGCGTGCTTGAGCGCGTTCGCGATCGCCTCGCCGACCGTGAAGTACACCGTCGTCGCCGCACTCTCACCGACCGCCAGCTCGGGTACGACGAGATCGACCGGGAGCGTGCTGTCCGCGACCAGCTCACGCAGCGCGACGGCGAGACCGTCGTCGAGCCGGCTCGGCCGTACGCCATGCGCGATCCGCCGGAGCTCCGCGACAGCGAGCTCGAGCGTTTCCACCACCTCGTCGAGCTCCCGGTACGCCGGTACGCCGGGAGACAACTGGTACTGCACCGACCGCAGCCGCATCCCGATCGCGATCAGCCGCTGCTGCGCGCCGTCGTGCAGATCACGCTCCAGCCGCTGCCGTTCCGCGTTGACCTCGTCCATCAGCCGGGACCGACTCGATCGGACCTCGGCGAGGGCTTCCCGGAGCTCCAGGCGTAACCGGCTGACCTCGATCGGCAGCCGGGCCTCCACGGCCGCTTCGCGCGCCCGCCGGGCCCGGCGCGCAGACGTCGTACCGAGGACCAGTGCGCCGACCACGGAATCGCCGGTCTGCAACGCGATCGCGTCCTCGGGTACGACGAGTTCCGTGCCGGGGCGACGCAGCAGCACCCGCAGGCCGGGGTCGTCGAGCGCGGAACGCAGGACGGACTCGATCTGCTCCGGCTCGGCCTCCCCGTCACGGACCTGCCGGACGAAGACCCGGATCCGGGCCAGTGCGACAGTCCGGTCCGGGTCGACCAGCCTGCCGATCGTGCGGTGAATCCAGTGGTACAGCGGAAGCAGGACGAGTGCGGTGACGAAGGCAGCGGTCGTGATACCGACCCGATCGGGGAAGTAGCCACCGGCCAGCAGGACAACGATCGCGAAGACGCCCGCCGAGATCAGACTGGTGACGACCCAGCTGACGGTCGTACCGAGCAGCCGGTCGATGTCGAACAGGTCGTGCCGCAGGATCGCGACGGCGATCGCACCAGGAACCAGAACCAGCATGGCGACCAGGAACCACGTGTAGGCAAGGGTTCCAGGGACGCCGAGCGCGGTCGCCAGCCAGCTCGCGCCGAGCAGGATCGGCACGGAAAGAGCCGCGGCCATCAACCAGCGCAACCGTTCCCGGGTGAGCTGATCGCCGCGGCGGTACCGCACGACCAGGCTGGACGCGGCGGCGAGCAAGGTCGCGAGGAACCCGCCGAAGGCGACCACGATCAGGATCACCGGCACCGGGGTGAGGGGGCCTTCGCGCCCGACGACGTACGTCACCAGGGTTGCCGAGACCGGCATCGCCGCCCCGATCCACCGCCAGCGACGTCCCGGCAGCAAACCGTCGGGGAACAGCAGCACCAGCGTGACGAAGCCGACGAAGAGCCAGGGCCATGCGCCGACCGCGACCGCACCCAGGGCCGAAGTTGCCGGCCAGGGCGTCGAGGTCTGCGCTGTTGCGCCCCAGTCCTCGGCCAAGAAGACCAGCGCGGGCGTCGTGGCCGTCAGCGTCAGCGCGGGCCCGATCGGACTCGCCGGCACCCGAACGACGACCAGCCAGCCGAGGAGTAGGGCCGGCAGTAACAGGGCTGTCGTCAGTGGCCAGTAACCCGGCGAATCGATCGATGGCGGGCCGTAGGCGAGTACCGCGCGTACGGCGGCGGCCGCGACGAACACGGCCGTCGCGGCAACGACCAGACGCCGAGGCCGGAGCACAACCACATGATGACCGCGGGCAGCCGTTCGCGCACCAGTGCCAGCACTTAGTGGCCGGCCATGACTGAAGTCCGGCGACAGCACCGATGTGGAAGGCGGCCGGGCAAAGCGATCGTGAGGGGATCAGCTACTCGAGGAGGGGAATCCCGTGATCGCCATCGCCACCGTCCTGTTCGCCTTTCCACTCGGCTTCTTCCTGCGCAACCGGCTGTCCGCCTACGTCGCGTACGTCGCGATCTTCGGCTACTGCTTCACGTTCCAGCTGGTCTACCTGATGCGCAGCTGGGTCGGCGACCACTCGCAGGCCTTCCCGGCGGACCCGAACGCCTGGCCGTTCGGGTACCTCATCGTCACCGCCGGCATCTACGTCGTCGGCAACCTCCTGGTCGCGCTCGGGCACCGGGTCGGCAGCAAGCGTCGTAACCGGGCCGTCGACCTCGACCCGGTCAAGTGACAGTCGCCTGGCGCTCCAGGAGGGAGGAGCGTCAGGCGAGTTCCAGCTCGGTCGCCGGGCGGGCCGGTACGTCGCCGTACGTCGTGGTGCGCTGGCGGGCCGGGCGGCCGGCCGCGGTGGCCATCGCGGTGAGTTCGGCGATCGACTTGCGGCTGCCGTGCTTGGAGCCGGCCATCCGGCTGATGGTCTCCTCCATCAGCGTGCCGCCGATGTCGTTCACGCCGCCGTTCAGGACGGCGACGCAGCCGTCCACGCCGAGCTTCACCCACGAGCACTGGATGTTGTCGATCCGGCCGTGCAGCATGATCCGCGCCATCGCGTGCACCGCCCGGTTCTCGTCGTACGTCGGGCCCGGGCGGGCGACGCCGGCCAGGTAGATCGGCGAGTTCTGGTGGATGAACGGGAGCAGCACGAACTCGGTGAAGCCACCGGTCTCGTCCTGCACCGCGGCGATCGTGCGCAGGTGCTGGACCCAGTGGTGCGGGGCGTCGACGTGGCCGTACATCATCGTCGAACTGGACGGCAGGCCGACCTTGTGCGCGGTGCTGATCACCTCGATCCAGCTTGCCGTCGGCAACTTTCCCTTGGTGAGGATCCAGCGGACGTCGTCGTCGAGGATCTCGGCCGCGGTGCCCGGGATGCTGTCCAGCCCGGCCTCCTTCACCGAGATCAGGAACTCCTCGATCGACAGGCCGGTGCGGACCGAGCCGTTCACGATCTCCATCGGCGAGTACGCGTGGACGTGCATCTCCGGGACCCGGTCCTTGACCGCGCGGACCAGGTCGGCGTACGCCGTACCGGGCAGGTCGGGGTGGATACCGCCCTGCATGCAGACCTCGGTCGCGCCGATCACCCACGCCTCCTCGGCGCGCTGACCGACCTCGTCCATCGAGAGGGAGTAGGCGTCGGCGTCGGTGCGCCGCTGGGCGAACGCGCAGAACCGGCACCCGGTGTAGCAGACGTTGGTGAAGTTGATGTTCCGGTTCACGACGTAGGTGACGTCGTCCCCGACCGTTGCCTTCCGCAGGTCGTCGGCGATCCGCGCAAGCTGGTCCAACGCCGGCCCGGTGGCCGTCATCAAGGTGAGCGCTTGCGCGTCGGACAGGCCGGCCGGATCCCGTTCGGCGGCCGCGAGGGCCGCCTTCACGTCGGCAGCGATCCGCTCGGGAGAGGTGGACGCGGTGGCGTCACCGGCAGCCTCGGCGGCGCGGCGGGCCGCGACGTCCTCGCGGAGGACGTCCCAGTCGCCGTAGGCGGCGTCGAAGTCGGAGCGGGTTTCGGTACGACGGCCTTCGGTGTCGATCGCGGTGTGGAGGTCGGTGCGGCCGACGCTGTCCCAGCCGCCGTCGGGCTCCTGCCAGGGGAGGCCGACCGGCATCGCGGCTTCGTTGGCCAGACCCGTAGCGGGGTCGACCAGCGCCTCGACGTGCGAGATCAGACGCGGGTCGAGCCAGGGCTCGCGCAGGTACTCGGGGTGCGCCGTCAGGCGCTCGCGAAGGGTGAAGCCGGCGTCGGCGGTCACCTTCGCGAGGTCGTCGATCTGCGGCCACGGCCGCTCGGGGTTCACGTGGTCGGGGGTCAGCGGCGAGACCCCGCCGAAGTCGTCCACGCCCGCGTCGAGCAGCGCGCGGCACTCGGCGAGGTCCACCAGGTTCGGCGGCGCCTGCACCCGGACCCGCGGCCCGAGCACGATCCGCGTCACCGCGATCGCGGCCAGCCACTCGTCCAGCGGTACGTCGGCGTCGTTGCGCATCGCGGTGTCCGGCTTCACCCGGAATCCCTGGATGATGACTTCCTGGATGCCGTTGTACTGGCGGGCGATTTTCCGCAACGCGAAGATCGAGTCGGAACGTTCCGGCAGCGTTTCCCCGATGCCGATCAGCAGCCCGGTCGTGAACGGTACGTTCGACCGCCCGGCGTCCTCGAGCACCCGGAGCCGGACCGCCGGGTCCTTGTCCGGCGACCCGAAGTGCGGCTGGCCCTTCTCCTCGAACAGCCGCCGCGAGGTGGTCTCGAGCATCATCCCCATGCTCGGCGCGACCGGCTTCAGCCGCTGCAGGTCCTGCCACGACATCACGCCGGGGTTCAGGTGCGGCAGCAGGCCGGTCTCCTCGAGCACCCGGATCGCCATCGCCCGGACGTAGTCGAGGGTGCTGTCGTACCCGGCCTCGTCGAGCCATTGCCGCGCGGCGTCCCACCGGTCCTCGGGCGCATCGCCGAGCGTGAACAGCGCCTCCTTGCACCCCAGCGCCGCGCCCTGCCGCGCGATCTCCAGCACCTCGTCGGGCGACAGGTACGGCGCGTGTACCCGCCCCGGCGTGGTCGCGAACGTGCAGTAGTGGCAGCGGTCGCGGCACAGCCGCGTCAGCGGGATGAAGACCTTCTTCGAGTACGTGATGATCCCCGACCGGCCGGCGTCGGCCAGCCCTTGGTCGCGGACCCGGGCCGCGGTGGTCATCAGCGCGGTCAGCGCGTCGCCGCTCGCGCCGAGCAGCACCTCCACCTCTGCCGGGTCGAGGGTCTTGCCGTCGTCCGCGCGCTTCAGGGCGCGCCGCATCGCTGTCGTCAGTTCAGGGGCCACGAAATCCGAGCCTAAGTCGCGGAAAACGCTGGATCCCGCGATTCCGGGCAGCAAAATCAATCCGTACAGACGTCCTGATAGTTTGCTGTTCGTGCAGGTCAGGCGGGGTGTGGACGGGCGCCGGGTGCGCGGCGAGCAGCGCCGGAGCCAGCTGATCGCGGCGACCTTGGCCGTGATCGAACGCGACGGAGTCGCAGGTGTGAGCCATCGCGCGGTGGCCGCGGTGGCCGATGTCTCGGTCGCCTCGATCACCTATCACTTTCCGACACTGGACGACCTCCTGGTCGCCGCGCTGCAATCGGCCGCGGACGATCTCGCCGTCGAGTTGCACGGTCGCGGGAGTGAGCTGGGCGCACGACCGGCCGACGAGTTGGCACGGCTGATCGAGCACAGCGTCGTACGGCGGCGCGGCCGGACGCTGGCGCTCTACGAGTTGTACCTGTACGCGGCTCGGCGGCCCGACCTGCGGGAGACGGCCGGGGCGTGGTTGGAGCCCTTGACCGAGATCGCCAGGGCGTTCACCGCGGATCCTCAGAAGGCAAGGCTGTTGGTGGCCGCACTCGACGGCCTCTTGATGCAGGCGCTGATCGGCGCCCGCGACCTGGACCAGGCCGACGTCGCCGCGTTATTGGAGGTGCTGAGGTAGACGGCGCCGAGTAGGGTCGCGAGGGAACTCGCCAACAGGGAGGTCCTCGGTGTCAGAACCCCCAGTCCAGCCACTGTTCGCGTCCGCGGTCCGCGCCATGCGGAAACTGCAGGACCTCGGCGATCCGCTGCCCGCCGACGTGGTCACCCAGCTGTCGAAGCTGGAGAGCAGTTCGCTGAGCGACGCGGAACGCCGTACTCAGCTCGAGACCCTGCTGCGCCCGTTCGTCCTGGTGGACGTGGCGATCGACGAGCGCGGGTCGGCGCTGTCCACGGCCGGCGCCGCGCCGCCGCGCCTTGTCCAGCACGGTTGGCGCAGCTTCCTGGTGCGGGTGTCCAATCCGCATCGGCTCGAGGCCAACCTGAGCACGGGGAACGGCGGGGTGTACGGGCTGATCGACTACCACAGCCACTCCGCGCGGATCGCGCTGGCCGACACGCTGACGGTCGTACCGCGGATCAAGAACGCGTGGCTGGACGCGAAGCTCGCCGGGCCGGATGAGCTGTCCGGCCTCGAGGTCGAGTACAGGGTGATCAGCCTCTACAGCCGTGACGGCGGGGTCCGGTCGGGCGGGGTGATGCTGGTCGCCGAGGACCAGCACAACCATCACAGTCTGAGCCGGACGCCGCAGGGGCTGGCCTATCAGCGGACGAACTTCGAATTGGGCGAGTACGCCGCGGGGTTCGAGTTCGACTGCGCGCCGGCGCCCGAGATCCGGATCGACGTCCGCGAGCCGGACGGGCGCAGCTGCATGGCCGCGATCACGGTCCGGGACGCCCAAGGACGGACGTACCCGTCGAAGGCGATGCGGCTGGCGCCGGACATGTTCTTCCACGAACACGTGTACCGGGCGACCGGCGAGATGATCCGGCTGCCCGCGGGCCGGTACGAGGTCACCGCGATCCGCGGGCCGGAGTACCGGCCGGTGCTGACCACAGCCGACGTCGACGCGGAAACGACGGAAATTCCGGTCGTGCTCGACCGCTGGGTGGATCCGGCGGCCCGCGGCTACTACTCGGGCGACCCGCACATCCACGCCGGCGGCTGCTCGCACTACAACATTCCGAGCGAAGGCGTCACGCCGGAAACGATGATCCGGCACGTCCGCGGCGAGGGCCTCTGGCTCGGCAGCGTGCTCACCTGGGCGCCCTGCTACTACCACCAGAAACAGTTCTTCAGCGGTGCGGCGATCAGCCCGCCGGCCGACCTGGAAGATCCGGCGATGCAGGCCGCGCAGGGCATGACCTGGATGCCGCAGCCGACGGATCGCGACGCGGAGAGCACCCTGCGGTACGACGTGGAAGTTTCCGGGTTTCCGTCCAGTCATTCCGGCCATCTGATCCTGCTCGGCCTCACCGACCAGGACTACCCCGGTACGACGCTGATCGAGGACTGGCCGTCCTGGAACCTGCCGGTGCTGCGGTGGGCCAAGGAACAAGGCGCGCTGGTCGGGTACGCGCACTGTGGAATCGGGCTGGGCGTCGGCACCGAGGAACTCCCGAACTACATCGTCCCGTCGTTCCAGGGCATCGGTTCCAACGAGATCGTCGTCGACGTACCGCTCGGGGTCGCCGACTTCCAGTGCGGCACCCAGTTCGCGCCCGCGGCCGAGCTGAACATCTGGTACCACCTGCTGAGCGTCGGCTACCGCACCCTGATGCTCGGCGAGACCGACTACCCGTGCATCTACGACGACGGCCCGGGCATCGGGCGGACGTACGTGCGACTGGCCGAGCCGCCGACCGGACCACAGGCGATCGAGGCGTGGAACACCGGTCTGCGGGAGAGCGCGTCGTACTTCGGTGACGGCCGTAGCCACGTGTTCGACCTGGCCGTCGACGGTGACGTCAGCCGGGAACATTCGTTGGACGAGCCGGGCCCGGTGCAGGTCAGCGCGACCGTCGCCGCGTGGCTGCCCGAGGAGCCGCCGCCACCGCCGCCGGGACGACTGATGTACAGCGCGCCGGTGGGCTGGCATCTCGAACGGGCCCGGATCGGAACGTCCCGGAAAGTTCTGCTGGAGGTCGTGCTGAACGGCCTTTCGGTGGCTACGCAGGAATTGGTTGCCGACGGCACCGAACAGGAAGTTTCCTTCGACGTACCGGTCGAGCGCTCGTCCTGGATCGCGCTACGGGTCATGCGCAGTGTGCACACCCAGCCGATCTTCGTCGAGGTCGGCGGCCGGCCGATCCGCGCGTCACGCCGCAGCGCTCAATGGCTGCACGACTCCGTCGACCAGCTGTGGAAGGTGAAGTCCGGGTTCATCCGCGAGAGCGAGCAGGACGCCGCGCGGCAGGCGTACGACGAGGCACAGGCCGCGTACCGCACGCGAGGCGAAGAATGCGAGGTCGACCGATGACGCACCAGGCACCCGCGATCGGCTGCTGCGGGCCGGTGACGACGGACGCCCCGATCGCGGTCACCATCAACCCGGAGGCCCGGGTGAACGTGGCCCGCAGCGGCGCGCCGATCGGCACGTTGACGCCCGGCGAATGGCACACGGTTGCCGTGACGGTCGTCAACGACGGCTTCGTGACCGGACCGCTCGCGGTCGAGGCCGAACCAGTGCACGGGCTGCATCTCGAGCTGCCCGATCACGAGCTGACTGGTGAGCATCGTCAGGACACGGCGTTCCGGGTCCGGCTCGACGCGCCCACGATCGTCGACGTGACCCTGACCTTCCGGGCTCTCGGTGCGCTCGGCGGACTCGCCAACCACAGCACCATCAACCTTCTGCTGTCAGCGCAGTAGCGCGCGAGCTACCTACGGCCGGGCGCTGAGGCCAGGGCCCGCCGCAGTTGCAGGCTGTTGGCTGAGTGCATGCTGAGGTTGTCTGTCGGAGCGCTGCGGACCAGGTGGCAACTGTTCGCCGGCGCGGTGGTTGCTGTCGCGCTCGGGGTCGGGTTGGTGCAGTCCGGGTTACAGATGCTGGCCGCGACCGACAGGCCGGTGCTACCCCAGGCGTTGTCGGCGTACGAGCGGGCCAAGGTCCGTGAGGGGTACGTCGGGGCCGCGACGCTGCTCGGAATGTCGGTCATGCTCGCCGTTTTCCTAAGTGTGTTCATCGTCAGTACGACGTTCGGGTTCATGACGGTGCAGCGGCGGCGGGAGTTCGGACTGCTGCGGCTGGTCGGGGCGCAGCGGGGCTACCTGTGTCTGATGGTCGTGACCGAAGCCGGCCTGCTCGGGATCGTCGGCAGTGTCGTCGGGTTGCCGTTGGGTGTGCTGGCGACCTGGGCACAGTCGTGGCTGCTCGTTCGGTTGGGAATGCTGCCGGAGTGGTTCGACGCGCCGTGGGATCAGGGGGCGGTGTGGGCGGCGATGATCGTCGGCGTGAGTACGGCGTTGGCCGGCGTACTCGCCGCCGCCTGGCGGGCGTCGCGGATCAGTGCGCTCGAGGCGATCGTCGAGGGACAGGCGGCGCGGCGGGTGATGACGGGATGGCGGTGGTTCTGGGGGCTGTCGGCTGCCTTCGGCACGGTACTGCTGGTGATCGTGGCGCAGGCGGCGCGGGATCTCGTGGCCGGACTGATGATCGGGCTCGTGGTGATGATCAGCGGGTCCGTGGCGTTGAGCCAGCTGAGCCCTGTCGTCGTACCGCTGGTCGGCCGGCTGCCCGCGATCGTTGTCCGGGGCAACTTGATCGCGGATCTCGCCCGGGCCGGCGTGCTGCACGCGGTACGGCGGAGCGCGGCGACCGCGGCGCCGTTGATCGTGCTCGTCGGGCTGGTGATCGGGCTGTGGGGCACGTTCGGTTCGCTGGCGAAGGCGGTCGGCGTCGAGCAGAAACAGTTGATCACGGCGGATGTCGTGGTCGATCGCGCCGTCGGTCCAGGCCCGGGGATCGTCGCGGCCTCGGCGCAGACCGCCGTACCGATCGCTGTGACGCGGGGACGGAAAACGCTGTACTCCGAGGCGATCGGGATCGATCCGGCGGCCTACCAGCAGACCCACAAGCTGCGACCCCGGAAGGGTTCGCTGGACCGGCTGACCGGGAGGACGATCGCGATCGGGCCGGGGATGGCGGCCGAGGGGTACAAGCTCGGCTCGACACTGAAGATTGCTCTGGGCAACAGATCGATCGCGGTGAAGGTGGTCGCGATCATGCCCGAGACGCTCGATGTGAGCGAGAACATCTTCGTACCGAGGAGTCTGCTGCCGGCCGGTGGGCGGACCGAGACGCTGGTGAAGCTGGCGCCTGGTGCGACGCTGGACGGTCAGACGGTCGAGCAGTGGGCGGAGGCGCGTGGTGAGGCGCAGCAGCGCAGCAACTCGGGGCTGTTCGCCGCGCTCCTGGGGTTGGCCGGGATCTTCACCGCGGTCGCCGTAGTCAACGCGGTTGTGATGTCGACAGCCGACCGGCGGCAGGAGTTCACCTTGTCCCGGCTGGCCGGTCTGACGCGGGCGCAGGTCGTGACGGTCGCGCTCGTCGAGTCCGTGACCGTTGTCGTGGTCGGCGTACTGCTGGGATCTTTGGTCGCCGCGGCAGCGCTCGCCGGGATCGCGGCGGGGCCTTACGGCCTTGCTGCGTTGGCGATTCCGTGGCGGCTGCTCGGCCTGATCTCCGTGTCGGCTCTGGTGGTCGTGGGAGTCGCGGCGACGCTCACTGCCGCTCGCGCCACGTCTCGCCGGCTCGGCACATACCGAGCAGAATGACGTGGTGGAACGGCCGGATCAGGTTGTAGTAGAACCGCCCGGCGGGCCGCAGGAACTGCACCAGCGTCACGACCTTGAACGTCGCCGGCCGTTCGTCGTCGGTGATGAACGCGAGCCATGTGTCCAGGTGGTTGTCGGAGATCTGCAGCAGCAGGTAGTGGTCCTCCTCGCCGCGAACGACGGTGAAGAACGCGTTCTTCTCGCCCGGCGTGAAGCTCACCGTCTCGGGCCGCAGGCGCCGCGTGTCCGGTATGCCGGTGGTCTCGAGGCGAAGGACCGCGGCCACGGCCATCCGCACCGCGAACAATCCCTTGACCCACAACGGACTGTGCCCCAGCGCCCCCGCCACGAACTCCCGCAACGTGACGTCGCCCCGCCCCGTCTTCACATCGATCTCGTCCACAACCGGCAGCTTCTTCAGGTACGCCGTCCGCGCCTTGTCGACCCGCTCCTGCGCGGCGTGCACCTCGCTGTCCTGCAAGGCCCAGGCCCGGTGAGGTTCCGGGTGCGTGGGACAGGAAGTGGTGGGTGGAGACCTGTTATTTCCTGTTCGCCGGCGCCGGTTCGGGTGCCACGCCCCACGACTCGAGGAAGCGTGGATGACCACATGAGCCGGTCAGGCGTCGGCGGCGGTGAGGGCTTCGGCTTCGGATTCGGAGTGGGCGGTGGGGACCCGGAGGTGGGAGAGCGGCTTCCAGCCGGTGGCGAGGACACCGACCGCGAGGAGTACGGCGAAGGCGCCGACGTAGAACGGGAGCTGGATGTTGACCTCCTCGCCGAGCTTGCCGGCCAGCCACGGTGCGACCGCGCCGCCGGAGAACCGGACGAAGGAGTACGCCGCGGACGCCGTACCGCGTTCGACCGGAGCGGCTGCCATCACGGCCTCGGTGATCAGCGTGTTGTTGATGCCCAGGAACAGGCCGGCCACGATGACACCGGCCGCGAGTACCGGCTTGTGGTGCGCGTAGACGCCCATCACTGCGAGGTCCGCGCCGAACAGCAGCAGCACGGTCATCGCCACCGGGAGAGTGCCGAACCGGCGCTGCAGCCGCGGCGCCACGAACACCGAGGTGAACGCGAGACAGATACCCCAGCCGAAGAAGATCAGCCCGATCTCACGCGCCGACATCGCCAGCGGGAACGGGGTGAACGCGAGCAGCGTGAAGAAGCCGAAGTTGTACAGCAACGCGGTGACCGCCACGGTCGCGAGCGACCTGTGCCGCAGGGCCTTCAGCGGCTCGAGCACCGACGTACGGCGTGCTTCCGGCGGTGATGCGGGGAGCAGGAACGCGGTGGCGGCGAGGGCGATCGTCATCAGGACGGCGACGCCGAAGAACGGGCCGCGCCAGGAGATCGTGCCCAGTTCGCCGCCGACCAGCGGACCGGCCGCGATGCCGACGCCGAGGGCGGCCTCGTAGAGGATGATCGCCTCGGCGACCGAACCGGCGGCCGAGTTCACGATCGTGGCGAGTGCGGTCGCGATGAACAGCGCGTTGCCCAGGCCCCAGCCCGCCCGGAAGGCGACGATCATTCCGATGCTGTTGGACAGGCCGGCCAGCGCGCTGAACACGACGATGACGGCCAGGCCGATCAGCAGCGTGCGCTTGGCGCCGATGCGGCTGGAGACGGCGCCGGTGATCAGCATCGCGACACCGATGACCGCCATGTAACTGGTGAACAGCAGCGAGACCTGGGACGGGCTCGCGTGCAGTTGTTCGGCGATCGGCTTGAGGATCGGGTCCACCAGGCCGATGCCCATGAAAGCGATCACGCAAGCGAACGCGACCGCCCAGACGGACTTGGGCTGCTTCAGGAACGACGACTTGGTCACCGGGGACTGTCCTCCAAAGGTTCGAGGGTGAGGAGTTTGTGGACGATGGCGACGGCGGCCTCCAGGGTGGTGAGGTCGGTCGCCGGGAGCTGACTCAGGTGCGCGGCCAAGGCAGCGCCGGCCTGGTGGCGGGCGCTGCGCAGCTCGGCGAGACCTGCGTCGGTGAGGCTGATCAGGCTGGCGCGCGAGTCGGCCGGGTCCTGGGCGCGACGCACCCAGCCCTGCTCCTCGAGGCGCTGCACCAGGTTGGACATGGTCGGTTGCGAACACCGATCGGCCTTGGCCAGCTCGCTGATCCGGGCCTGCCCGAGCTCGTCCAGCCGCCCCAGGACCCGCATCGCGGCGTGCGGCAGCGTGTTCACGTTCCGCGTCGCCATCCGCGCCAACCGCGTCGACGCGACCACGATGTCTTCTCCGAGCTCTGTCAGATCAGGTGCCGTCACACTCACCAATATACATAGGAATGCTATGTATCTGACCAAAAGTGAACCAGATCACCGATTCCGTGACGGTCAGGCGCGGCCCTTCAGCGAACGGATCGCCCAGGTCAGGGTCAATACACCGAGCACGAGAGTGACGACGGCGGGGCGGGCCGCGAGTACGGGCTGTTGCGGAGCGTCCCCGGGATAGGTGAGGTGGGGTGCGGCTCGGTCCAGTACGAGATAGAGCGCGGCGCACCCGGCCATCAGGCTCCCGGTGAGTAGGCCGGAGACCGGTGCGACGCCGTCGGCGGGGATCCGTCCGCCGCGGGCGAGAGCCGCGATCACGGCGGTCCCGACGACAGGGCCGACGATCAGCAAGCCCGAAACGGCCCACTCGATCCAGGCGCGCGGCTTGCCGAGGTCCGAGAGTGCGCCCACCAGGTAGTACGTCAGCAGGGTGCACAGGCCCACGACCACGACGACCAGGCCCTGCCGCAGCGCAGTGTGGTCGAGGCGGATCCGGTCGAGCGCGAACGCCAGCACTGCGAGCGGAATCATCAAGAACGTCCACGACAGCAGGAGATCCGCGGCCCACTGCACGTTGTCCACCGCGAACGTCGGCAGATCGATCAGCCACGGTCGCGCCATGGCTGAATCCTGTCAGTGCACCGGGTCGAATCCGAGAATTCACCGCGCGGACTGTAACGGCGTGGTGGGTGGCAACGATGTGCACATTGCTGCCCGGCTCGGCCAACTGTTGGCGGGCCCGGCGCTGTTCAGCGCGGACTCGAACTCTTCGAGACGCTTTCAGAGGGGAACCCGTATGAAACTGCAGCGCTTCGCGCTTGCACTGGCCGGAGCCGGGCTGATCGCCGCGGCGGCCGGCTCCGGCACGGCCGTGGCCACCGGACAGACCGACCCGAAGCCGCACCGCTTCGCCACGTCCATGACGCCGAACACCATCAAGTCGGCCGCCGCCGACGAGCCGTGCGTCAGCGACGTGATGGCGCCGGCCGCCGCAGGCACCGCGCAGGAGATCCTGAGCATCCCCGGCCGGCCGATCGAGTCCGCCTCGGACACGCCGTTCACGTTCGTCGGCTCGCGCGCGAACTCGACCTGGTACGCCGCCACGAACGCGTCCTTCACTCAGGTCTATTACTACGGTCTGCTGTTGCAGGGCGGGAACCTCTACCGTCACACGACGTACCTGAGCTCGAGCGGCGTCCTGAAGCCGACCTTCAAGAAGGTCGGGCCGGGGTGGACCAGCTTCAAGTCGATCGCGACGTCGAACTACAGCGTCGCGGCGCCGCGGCACGCGTACCTGTACGGCCTGAACAGCAACGGCAGCCTGTACCGGTACCAGATGGTCGGCACCGGCTTCCGGGGCCTTGGCCCCATCCCGGGCTTCCGTGCCTTCAAGGCGATGACGGTGATCAGCGAGACGGCGACGTACGACACGCTGCTGATGACCACGACCGCCGGTGCGCTGTGGACCGCCCACATCCCGGTCGCGGCCGGGGCCAAGCCGGTGATGAAGCTGATCCGCTCGTCGGGCTGGTCGGCGTACGAGTCGCTGGTCGTCCAGGGCTGCGGCAGCCGCGGCGGTTCGCTGATCGTTGCCGTCGACCACGACACGGACTCCGGCTACCAGTACGCCATGAGCAAGGCGAATGGCGCCGCGACCGCGATCACGTCGTACGGCAAGATCCCCGAGGTCTACGGCGGTGTGAGCCACGTTTCGGTCACCACGCACTACGACCAGCTGGTCGGCGAGTAACTCTTCCTGAACAAAGCCCAGGACGCCATTTGGTGTCCTGGGCTTTGTTGCGTTCAGGCGGTGACCGATGCGCCGGTGGCGGTGCGGAACGCGGCGAGTGGGATCGGGCCGCGGTGCAGGATGTGCGGGATGTCGGCCCAGGGGTAGAGGGGCTCGGTGGCGTTGAGGTTGCGGAGCCGGTGCAGGGCGCGCTCGGACGGCGTGGACAGGGCCGCGGCTGCCTCGGGGGTGTAGGGGATGAAGTCCTCGGCCGGTTGGGGGCGGAGCTCGGGGTCGTGGCGTTTGAGCAGGATGCAGGTGTTCGCCGGGTCGAGGAGTTCGGCGTCCAGGGTCCAGTAGTCGACCACGACCGGGCCGATCCGGCCGGACTCGTGCATGGCCTCGAAGATCGGGGCCGGGTGGACCGGGGACAGGAAGACCACGTCGGCCCAGGTGCAGTTGAGCGGGTACACCGGGGCATTCACTCGGTGCGGGCGATCGACGTACTTCTTGAAATGGAGCTCGTACAGGTCGGGGTAGTGCACACGGAGCTGGCTGAGCGGCAGGATGTCGTCACCACGGACGTCACCGGCGGCTTTGTAGAGAAGAGTCGTCATACACAAAAGCCTCCGCACACGGGAACCGTGCCGGAGGCTGCCTCTTAATTCTACAGGAACCCCCATGACCAAAGCCATCCTCGGTAGCGCAGCCTTCTTCTTCGCCGCACCCTGCGTGGTTGCCGGGGTGCTCCCGTGGTGGCTCAGCGGCTGGGCCGCGCCACGCTTCTGGCCGGGCTTCGTGATCGTCGCGGCCGGTGCGTTCGTCGTACTGCGGGCCTTCGTCCGGTTCGTCCGCGAGGGGCGGGGTACGCCGGCGCCGGTCGCGCCGACTGAGGAGCTGGTGGTGGGTGGTGACTACCGGTTCGTGCGGAATCCGATGTACGTCGGGGTGGTGGCGGCGATCTTCGGGCAGGCGCTCGTTTTCCTGGACTGGTGGGTGTTCGGGTACGGCGTGGTCGCGTGGGGCGTGATGGCGTCGTTCGTGCGCTGGTACGAGGAGCCGGTGCTGCGGGCGCGGTACGGCCGGCAGTACGAGGAGTACTGCCGGGCTGTGCCGGCGTGGGTCCCCAGGCCTGCACGGCGCTAGTCGAAGCTGCAGGGCTGCAAACTTGCAGCGTTTAATTGTTTGCAGTGACTGCAAGTTTGTCCGTACCCTGGTCTGCGTGAAGCAGGTTGAGGGTGGGTTGCGGGAGCGTAAGAAGCTGCAGACGCGGGCGGCGTTGGCTGATGCTGCGTTGCGGCTGGCGTTGGAGAAGGGGCCTGACCACGTCACGGTCGAGGAGATCGCGGAGGCGGCTGACGTCTCGGTGCGGACCTTCTTCAACTACTTCCCGCACAAGGAGCACGCGATCCTCGCGCGCAACCCCGAGCATCTCGAGCGCGCCCTGGAGCGGATGCGGACGGCGCCGGCCGAGGAGTCGCCGCTGACCACGATGTGGTTCATCGTCAACGACGTACTGCGGGACCTGGAGAGCGACGGCCAGCTGTCGCGCCGGGGTGAGCTGATCATGAGCTCACCGACTCTGCTGTACCAGCTGATGCTGTCGAGCTTCGACGACGAGCGGCAACTGACCGCCGCGCTCACCGAGCGGATGGGCGAACCGGCCGGGTCACTCCGGCCGGCGCTGATCGTCAGCACCGCCGGCGCCGCCTGCCGGGTGGCCATGGACCTGCACAAGTCCGCTCCCGAACGGCCGATCCGCGACCTGCTCGACGAAGCCTTCCATTTACTTGCCCAAGGCATCGACCCCGCCTTCGGGCCGGACCACCAGAAGAAAGGCACCTCATGACGACGACCTCGTCACCCACTCCGGAACCCGTGGGTGAGGTCAGCATCACCGAACCGACGACGACACTCACTCCGCGGCAGACCATCCAGGCCATCTCCGGCCTGATGATGGGCATGTTCGTGGCGATCCTGGCCGGCACCGTGGTGTCGACCGCACTGCCGCGGATCATTCACGACCTGGGGGCGAGCCAGTCGTCGTACACCTGGGTCGTCACGCTCGAGCTGCTGACGATGACGGCCACCGTGCCGTTGTGGGGCAAGCTCGCCGACCTCTACAACAACAAGCTGCTCGTCCAGCTGTCGCTGGGCTTCTTCGTGATCGGCTCGCTGGTCGCCGGTTTCGCGCCGAACATCGAGGTACTGCTGGGCAGCCGCGTCCTCCAGGGCCTCGGCGCCGGCGGTCTGACCGCGCTCGTACAGATCGTGATGGCGGCCATCATCCCGCCGCGCGAGCTCGGCCGGTACTCCGGGATCTTCGGCGCGATCTTCGCGTCGGCGACCGTCGGCGGACCGCTGCTCGGCGGGTTCCTCGTCGACTCGCCGCTCGGCTGGCGCGCCTGCTTCCTGGTCGGTGTGCCGTTCGTGCTCGCGGCGATCATCCTGCTGCAGCGCACGCTGAAGCTGCCGACCGTCCGTCGCGAGGTGAAGATCGACTGGTGGGGCGCGGTCCTGATCATGGGCGGCGTGAGCACGCTGCTGGTCTGGTCCTCGTTCGCCGGCAACAAGTTCGAGTGGGTCTCCGGCTGGAGCTTCGGACTGGTCGCGGTCGCCGCGGTGGCGCTGGTCGCCGCGGTGCTGGTCGAGCGCCGGCACCCCGAGCCGATCATCCCGATGGACCTGTTCCGCAACCGCACGGTGACGCTGTCGATCATCGCCAGCGCGCTGGTCGGCGTCGCGATGTTCGGCGGCTCGGTGTTCCTGGCGCAGTACTTCCAGATCGCGCAGGGCTACACCCCGACCAAGGCCGGCCTGATGAGTCTGCCGCTGATCCTCGGCATGATGGTCGCGTCCACGATCGCCGGTGGGCTGATCACCAAGTACGGCCGCTGGAAGATCTACCTGGTCGTCGGCAGCGTGCTGCTGCCGATCGGGCTGGCGCTGTTCGGCACGATCGACGCGCACACCTCGAAGTACCTGCTGTGGAGCTTCATGGTCGTCCTCGGCGTCGGTATCGGTCTGGTGATGCAGAACCTGGTCCTCGCCGCGCAGAACGACGTACCGGCCCGGGAGCTGGGGGCGGCGACGTCCGCGGTCAGCTTCTTCCGGAGCATGGGCGGCACGATCGGTGTCAGCGTGCTCGGCGCGATCCTGGCGAACAACGTCGCCGAGACGCTGAACCCGGGCGGCGCGTCGTCCGGCGGCGGCAACGCGGTACCGAACATCGCCGAGCTGCCCCCGGAGGTACGGACGATCGTCGAGAACGCGTACGGCGCGGCGACCGCGGACCTGTTCATGATGTCGGTCCCGTTCGCGGTCCTCGCCCTGATCGCGGTCCTCTTCATCAAGGAGAAGGCCCTCCTCACCACCTCCGGCGCGGAACGCCTCGCCGAAGAGGAGCCTGACATCTGAGCGTCCCACCGGCGCCGCCCGTCACACGCCGGGCGGCGCCCGGGACACGCACCTCCGCCTAGGTATTACCTGCGTCTTCCACTTGCGTCCGGTGTTCGCGGATTTGACTGTGGTGGTCCGCGACCCAGGTGATCAGGGACGCGACGACGTGGTGGAGGCTGCGGCCCACGGGGGTGAGGGCGTACTCCACGCGCGGCGGCACCTCCGCGTAGGCGGTCCGGGTTACCAAGCCGTCCTGCTGCAGTTGGCGCACGGTGACGGTGAGCATCCGCTGGGAGATTCCGGGGACTTCGCGCTGCAGGTCGGTATAGCGCAAGGGACCGGCCTCCAGTACGGCGATCACCAGCATGCTCCATTTGTCGCCGATCCGGTCCAGCATCTGCCGGACGGAATCCATCTGCTCAGCGGGGATGGCGGCGCACGGCCCTCGGCCTGCGGCGGGTCTGTCGGCGGTGTCCATGGCGCACATTTCCCTCCGGCACGCACAGCGATGTGCCTTTTGTACGGGCTTTCCTACTGATCCATCATGGCGCTACGCACAAAAAGTAGGAATTGGAGATCTGACTGTGTCCACTCTTGCCATCGTCGGCGCCGGCCCCGGGATGGGGCTGGCCATCGCCCGCACCTTCGGCCGCCGCGGCTTCGACGTCGCCCTGATCGCCCGTACCCAGGAGAAGCTGGAACCACTGGTCGATCAGCTCAGCCAGGAAGGCATCAAGGCCGCCGCGTTCCCCGCCGATGTCCTCGACCGCGCCGCATTGACGGATGCCCTTGAGGCGGCCAAGGCCCGCTTCGGCGGCATCGACGTACTGGAGTACTCGCCGGCTCCGCATTCCCCGGTGCCGGGCATCACCATGGCCGCTCCCTCGGAGGTCACGGTGGACAATCTGCAGCCGCAGATCGAGTACAACTTCTACGGCGCCGTGACGGCCGCCCAGGCGGTACTGCCCGCCATGCGGGAGGCCGGCGCCGGGACCCTGCTGTTCACCACCGGCGGCGGCTCCGTCGACCCTGTGCCGATGCTGGCCAACATCAACGCGGCCGCTGCGGCGCTGCGCAACTGGGTGATCAACCTGAACAAGGAGTTGGCCGGCAGCGGCGTGTACGCCGGCCACGTAGCGATCAGCGTCTGGATCGGCGACGGTGCCGTCGCGCGCGGCGGGGCCCCGGATGGCGTCCCGACAGCCACGCCCGAGCAGATCGCCCCGTTGTACTGGGACCTGCACGAAAACCGCGACCGCCCCGAGGCCGTTTTCAGTGGGACCCTAGATGCATGATCGTTGCATTCAGCATCAGCCCGTCGGCCGGTGACGAGACCGGGGGCGTGAGCGAAGCGGTGGCCGAGGCCGTCCGCGTCGTCCGCGCCTCCGGTCTTCCCAACGAGACCAACGCGATGTTCACGAACATCGAGGGCGAGTGGGACGAGGTGATGGCGGTGGTGAAGCAGGCCGTGGAGGCTGTCACCGCCGCGTCGCCCCGGGTCAGCCTGGTCCTCAAGGCCGACATCCGCCCCGGCTACACCGGCCAGCTCACCGCCAAGGTCGAGCGGATCGAGCAGGCGTTAGGCGACTGAGTTGAGGGCCGCGACGACGGCGTCGTAGCGGTTCTCGCGTTCGGCGTGGCGGAGGAAGCGGACGCGGTCGACCAGGATCTCGTCGGCGTCCGGGTGCTGCTGCAGGATGGTCATCGTCTCGTCCAGGTACTCGTCGAGCGGCATCGCGTGCTCGTCGTTCTCCTGGTTCATCAGCGCGGTCTGGACCGCGGGCGGGACCACCTCGATCACCTGGATCGGGGTGTCCGCGAGCTGGATCCGCAGGCTCTGCGTGTAGCTGTGGATCGCGGCCTTCGTCGCGCTGTACGTCGGCGTGATCGTCAGCGGCACCGAGGCGAGACCCGACGAGACGGTCAGGATCACCGGATCGGCCTGCTTCAGCAGGTACGGCGTGAACGTGGCGACCGTGCGGATCGTGCCGAGCAGGTTGATCGCGATCGTCTGCTCCGCGGTGGCGAGGTGCCCGGGGTCGCGGAGGTCCTCGACCTGCATGATGCCGGCCATCGTGACCAGCACGTTGACGTCGTGGGTACTGGTCACCTGCGCGAACGCGGCCGCGATCGAGTCCGGGTCGGCGACGTCGAGCGGGACGCCCTGGATACCGTCCTCGGCGGCGATCCGGTCGAGCAGGTCCTGACGCCGGCCGCTGATGATCACGGTGTTGCCGAGATCGCGGAAGCGGCGGGCGAGCTCGAGGCCGATACCCGACGTACCGCCGGTCATGAAGATCGTGTTGCCTGTTGTTCTCATGGCTCCAGCGTGGAACCGGATGCCGCGAGCAACCAGGCTGCGCTCAGCCACTGCTCGGCAAGCAGTGGTTAACAGGCTCGACGCGTGGACACTGGAGTCATGGAGTACTCCGACCTGTCCGACTTCCTGCGCAAACGCCGCGAGGCCCTGCAGCCCGAAGACGTCGGGATGCCCCGCGGCCGCCGGCGCCGTACGCCGGGTCTGCGCCGTGAGGAGGTCGCGGCGCTCGCGTCGATGTCGGCCGACTACTACAGCCGCCTCGAGGGCGGACGCGGTCCGCAGCCGTCGGTCGAGATGCTGGGAGCGATCGCCCGGGCGCTCCGGTTGACGCTCGAGGAGCGCGACCACCTGTTCCTGCTGGCCGGCCACGGTACGCCGCCACGCACGACGCGGGCGTGCCACGTCGACCCCGGCATGCTGCGGATCATGGACCGGCTGCACGACACTCCCGCGATGCTGCTCAACCGCTGCGGCGAGGTGCTCGCGCAGACGCCGGCGCACGTCGCGTTCGCGGGCGAGCTGACCAACTTCGAAGGTATGGAGCGCAGCGAGGTCTACCGCTGGTTCGCGCACCCGGAGTCCCGGGCCCTCTACATGGAACCCGAGCTGAGCACCCACAGCCGGTTGCAGGTGTCGATGCTGCGGACGGTCGCCACCATCGATGGGCCGAAGTCGTACGCCGCCTCGCTCGTGCGGGCGTTGCAGAAGCTGAGCCCGGAGTTCAGGGAGATCTGGGACGCGCACGAGGTCGTGTCCGCGCACAGCCGGACCAAACGCTTCCGCCATCCGGTGGTCGGCGAGCTGGAGCTGTACTGCGAGTTGATCGACAACCGCGACGAGCAGCAGACCCTGATCGTCTTCACTGCCACGCCGGGCAGCGAGAGCGCGGAGAAGCTGGAGCTGCTGGCGGTGCTGGGAAGTCAGACGCTCGATCCGGCGCGCTGACCTGTTGTACGGCGGTTGAGGTAGAAGGCGAACGCGGCGGTCGGGAAGAACATCACGATGCCGTAGACCGCGACCGGGATCGACATCTCGCTGTTGCCGAGCAGTGCCGGGCTGAGCGCGATCGTGAGGGCGAGCGTGGCGTTGTGGATGCCGATCTCCATCGAGCACGCGATCGCCTGCCGCTCACCCAACCGGGCCAGCTTCGGGACGACGTACCCGAAGAAGAGGCTGAGGACGTTCAGCAGTACGGCGACCACGCCGACGGCGGCGATGTAGTCGAGGACGTTGGCGCGCTCGGTGTAGATCGCGGCGAAGATCACCAGGGCCAGGACGATGATCGAGCCGAGCTTCACCGGCCGTGTCATCCGCTCCGCGAACCCGGGTCGCCGGCTCCGCACCAGCATGCCGAGGGCCACCGGGACCAGCACGATCGCGAACACCTGCAGCATCTTCAGCGGCTGCAGGCCGATCTGGCCGTCGCCGAGGAAGTGGGCGAGGGACAGGTTGACCACGATCGGCAGGGTGACCACGGCGAGCACCGAGTTCACCGCGGTCAGCGAGACGTTGAGCGCGACGTCGCCGCCGGCCAGGTGACTGAACAGGTTCGCCGTGGTGCCGCCGGGCGAAGCGGCCAGCAGCATCATGCCGGCGGCGTGCGCGGGCTCCAGGTCGAACAACTTCACCAGCCCGAAGCAGACCACCGGCAGCAGGATCACCTGGGTCCCGAGCGCGACCAGGACGGCCTTGGGCATCCGGAGCACCCGGCTGAAGTCCGCGACCGTCAGCGTCAGGCCGAGGCCGAACATGATGATCGCGAGCGCGATCGGCAGCAGGACCGAGGTCAGCGCGGAGTCGTTCATCGGCGGCTCCTTCTTGAGGTCGGTGGCTCAGGGTGACAGCGGCGCGGGACGGCGGCAAGATCTCGGCCTCGGTTCCGGGACCGGCGGAGTCTTTACCGGCTATAGATCATGAGTTAATTTAAGTCCTGAAATTTATAGAGCGTTCTTACGGAAAGGTCCGCCCCCATGCTTTCCGATCGATTTCGCCTGCCCGCCTTCCTGCTCGCGCTCGTGCTCCTGGTCAGTGGTCTGACCGGCACCGCGGCCGCCCAGGTCCAAGCCACCTTCAAGGTCCTCGCGTTCTACAGCGGAACCTGGGACGCCGCCCATATCGACTTCGAGAAAGAAGCGAACCAGCGGTTTCCGGAGTTCGGCGCGCAGAACGGGTTCACCTACACCGCCACGAACAACTGGGACCAGCTCAACAACCTGAGTGCGTCGCAGTACCAGGTGGTGATGTTCCTCGACGACTCGCCGCACACCGACGCGCAGCGCAACGGGTTCAAGAACTACATGGACAACGGCGGCGCGTTCTTCGGCTTCCACGTCGCGGCGTACAACGACGCGAGCGGCGGCTGGCCGTGGTTCAACAACACGCTGCTCGGCACCGGGAGGTTCCAGTCCAACACCTGGGGGCCGACGGCGGTGACGCTGCGGACCGAGAACCGTTCGCACCCGGCCCTGGTGAACACCGGCGCGACGTTCCGGTCGTCGGTCAGTGAGTGGTACAGCTGGCAGAACGACCTGCGGAACAACCCCGACATCCAGATCCTGGCGTCGATCGACAACTCCAGCTTCCCGGTCGGCACCGACCCGAACCAGACCTGGTACAGCGGCTACTACCCGATCATCTGGACCAACAAGAACTACAAGATGATCTACGCGAACTTCGGCCACAACGCGATGAACTACGAGACCAATACGCGGCTCTCGTCGACCTTCGACAGCCCGGCACAGAACCAGTTCATGATGGACGCGCTGAAGTGGCTGGGCGGTGCCGGTACGACGCCTCCGGTCGACCAGCCGTCGCCGACGTCGTGGTACTCGGTGGCGAACAAGGCCAACGGGAAGTGCGTCGACGCCCGCGCGGCCGGGACCGCGAACGGAACCGTGATCCAGCAGTACAGCTGCAACGGTACGCAGGCACAGCAGTTTCAGTTCCAGCCGACGTCCGGCGGTTTCACGCGGATCAACAACCGCAACGACGCCACCAAGGTGATCGACGTGACCGGTGTGTCCGCCGCGGACAACGCCGGCCTCCAGCTGTGGACGTACAGCAACGGAAACAACTAGCAGTGGCAGGCCGTTTCCGAAGGTAACGGCTACTTCCACTTCGTCAGCCGCTTCAGCAACAAATGCCTGACCGTCCCCAACAGCTCGACCGCCGACAGCACCCAACTCGTCCAATTCACCTGTAATGGCAGCGGAGCACAGTCTTTCCGGCTCACGGCAGGTTAGATTGCGGCGCATGAGAATCCTGCGTGTGGCCGCTTTGGCGGCAGGAGGTCTGTTGTTGATGGGTCAGGTCGTGCCCGCCCAGGCTCACGGCGGATCGTCGTACCGGTGGGAGCTGACGCCGACCGGGACCACGGCGCAGTTCCGTGGGCTTGCGGCGGTCAGCAAGGACGTCGCCTGGGTGGGTGGGTCCGCCGGGACCGTGCTGCGGACGGTCGACGGCGGGAAGCACTGGCAGAACGTCAGTCCGCCTGGTGCGGAGGCGCTGCAGTTCCGCGATGTCGAGGCGTTCGACGCGCGGCGTGCGGTCGCGCTGACGATCGGGACCGGCGAGGACTCCCGGGTCTATCGCACCGCGGACGGCGGAAAGACGTGGACGGAAACGTTCCGGAACACGGATGCGAACGCGTTCTACGACTGCATCGCCTTCAACGACGACAAGCACGGCCTGGCGCTGAGCGATCCGGTGGACGGAAAGTTCCGGATCGCCGCCACGTCCGACGGCGGAAAGTCCTGGAAGGTGCAGCCGACCGCGGGTATGCCGGCGGCGCTGGCGGGTGAGTTCGCGTTCGCGGCGAGCGGCACCTGCCTGGTCGCCGGCCACGGTCGGACGGCGTGGTTCGCGAGCGGCGGCGGCGATCGGCCGCGGGTGTTCCGGACCGTCGACGGCGGGCGCCGCTGGACGGTGACGGACTCTCCGATGGCGAGCGGTGCGGCGGCCGGAATCTTCAGCCTGGCGTTCCGGAACACGTTGTTCGGCGTTGCCGTCGGCGGTGACTTCGAGAAGCCGACCGAGGCGGTGAAGGCCGCATCGGTCACGTACGACGGTGGTCGCACGTGGAAGCTGGTGCCGGCCGACAAGGCGCCGAAGGGCTACCGGAGCGGGTCGCACTTCGTTCCGTGGTCGCCCGCGACCGTTGTCGCGGTCGGTCCGTCCGGGAGCGACGTCAGCTTCGACGGCGGCCGCAGCTGGAAGCAGTTCTACGACGGCAGCTTCGACAGCGTCGAATGCGCCGGCCACGGAGCCAACGCGGGCTGCTGGGCCTCCGGCGCGAAGGGTGCGGTCGGCCGCCTGGTGCACTGACGTTCAAACCGGCGACACTCGCTCGTTGTGCGGGTGTCGCCGGTTTTCGGAAAGATGACTGCATGCGTAAATTGCTGACCGTCCTCGTGGGGTTGCTGATGGTGGTTCCTACCGTTGCCGCGGCTCAGCCCGACGCGGGTCGTCCGGGCCGGCCGCTGACCGTCATGTCGTACAACATCCACCACGGCGCCGGGATCGACGGCGTACTCGATCTCGAGCGGATCGCCGTCCTGATCGAGCAGTCCGGGGCCGATGTCATCGGCCTGCAGGAGGTCGACCGGCACTGGGACGTCCGGAGCAACTGGGTGGACCAGCCGGCCTGGTTCGCGAAGCGGCTGAAGATGCACTACGCGTACGCCGCCAACCTCGACCTCCCGCCCGCGAACCCGGGGGAGCCGCGTCGCCAGTACGGGACAGCGATCCTCTCGAAGTACCCGATCCAGGACTTCAAGAACACGCTGCTGCCGCTCTACCCGACCGGCGAGCAGCGCGGCCTCGCGGTGGCAAACCTCACAGTCCGCGGAGCCAAACTGCGCTTCGCGAACACGCATCTGACCAGCAACAACAACGCCGAGCGGCTGGAGCAGGCGCAGAAGGTGGTCGAGCTGCTGAGCGGATCGCGGACGCCGACCCTGCTCGTCGGCGACCTGAACGCGACCCCGGAGAAGCCGGAGATCAAGACGCTGACCGCGGTGTACGACGACACCTGGACCGAGGTCGGTGTCGGTCCGGGCTACACGATCGAGGCGGACAACCCGACCAAACGCATCGACTTCCAGCTGCACAGCGCGGGCCTGCGGCCGACGAAGGCCGCCGTACCGGTGACGCCGGCCTCGGACCACCTGCCGGTGGTCGCCTCGTTCGTTCTCAGCTGAATCACCGAGTTCACCGCACGCCCCTCCGGCTCCGGCCGGAGGGGCGTTTTCGTGCGCCGACCTGCGGCTTCGCGGAATTACAAGCTTGTAGTTTGTCAAGTCGACACACGGGTGAAATAAAGATACTTGTGTGAAAGCTGTTCCCAATGGGGCTGTAGGCAACTAGTGTCACGTATGTGGTCCAGGAGGACCAAAAGTTCACGAACCCTGGGGAAGGGGTTCGTGACCGGCGGAAGGAACGATCCCGATGCGGACGCCCCCCAGGGCCACGTCCGGCGGGCGGATCACGAGTGCTGGGAAGACCGGCAGAGCAGGTAAGGCCCTGCTCTCCGGGGTGCTCGCGATCTGCTTGGCCGGCGCCATGGCCGTGCCCACCCTCCCGGCCGAGGCCGCGAAGCCGAAGCCGCCGGTGATTCCGTCCAAGGCCGCCGTCGAGCGCGCCAAGCAGGCCGCCGCCTCGAAGGCCGGCCAGGTCGCCGCGATCGAGCGTCAGCTGGCTGCCGCCGGCGCGCGGCTCGAGCAGCTGGGCATCCAGTCCGGCATCGCAGACGAGGCGTACAACGGCGCCGTCTACCGCCTGCAGCAGGCCAAGACCGAGGCGGCCGCCGCCGCGGCCCGGGCCGCCGAGGCGCAGAAGACCCTGACCGCCCAGCGGCAGCAGATCGGCCGCTTCGCCGCCGCGTCGTACCAGGGTGGCGGCGAGGTCGCGAAGATCGCGCCGCTGTTCACCGCGGACGGTCCGCAGCAACTGCTCGACTCGGCCGGTGCGGCGCACTCGGTGTCGGCGGCGATGCAGGGCTCGTACCTGCGGTTCACCGCGACCCAGGTGATGACGAACCTGTTCAAGGTGCAGGCCGACCAGGCGGTCGTGAAGGTGAAGAAGGCCGCCGACGAGGCGGCCGCGGCGAAGAAGGCGGCCGAGGCCGCGGAGGCTGCGCAGTCGGCCGCCGTGACCGCGATCGGCGTGCAGCGTAAGCAGTCGATCGCGCAGCTCGCCACCTTGCAGAACATCTCGGTGCAGGTCGCCGCCCAGCGGCAGCAGGGGCTCGAGGAGCTTGCGCGGCAACGCGCCGCTGCGATCGCCGCGAAAAAGGCCGCCGAGCTGAAGCGCCGGATCGCCGCCCGGGAGGCCGCGGAGCGCCGCGCGGAGGCGGCCGAGCGGGCCCGGGAGGCCGCGGAGCAGGCTCGCGAGGAGAAGGACGAGCGCGAGCAGAACAAGGGCAAGAAGAACCCGCCGAAGCGGCACAAGCCGTCCACCCCGAACCGCGACAACGACGACAACGACAACGACAACAGCTCGCGGAAGGGCGCGTCGGCGGCGATCGAGTTCGCGATGCGGCAGCTCGGCGACATGTACCTGTGGGGCGCGACCGGCCCGAGCCGGTGGGACTGCTCCGGACTGACCCAGGGCGCCTGGGCGCGGGCCGGTGTGCAGCTGCCGCACTACAGCGTCGCGCAGTACGAGCAGATCCAGCACATCGACGAGGACGAGTTGCGGCCCGGCGACCTGATCTTCTGGTCGCTGAACCCGAGCGACCCGGGCACCATCCACCACGTCGCGCTGTACCTCGGCAACGGCCGGATGATCCACGCGCCGCGGACCGGCAAGCCGGTGCAGATCGACAGCGTCTACTACTGGGAACCGCCGGACTTCTTCGGCCGCCCCTGAGACAGTTGTCCCCGGCAACGGCCCGTTGCCGGGGACTCGTACCTCTAGGCCAGCCGGTGTCCGCCGTCGGCGTGCAGAACGGTGCCGGTGATGAAACCGTTGCGCAGTAGGGCGATGATCGCCGCGGCGATGTCCTGGGGCCGGCCGATCCGGCCGACCGGGAGGCGGTCCGCCATCGCGGACAGTGTCGCGGGCGCCGCATCGCCGGCGACGTCCTGCCAGATCGGGGTGTCGACCCAGCCGGGTGAGACGACGTTGACCCGGAGCGGCGCCAGTTCGACCGCGAGCGCCGCGGCCAGCGAGGCGAGTGCGCCGTTGAGTGCCGCGAGCAACGAGGCGCGCGGGCCCGGCCGGTACGCCGCGATACCCGAGGTGAACACGATCGAGCCGCCCGGTTCGAGCAGCGGAGCGCCGTGTTTGGCGAGCAGCAACGGGCCGAGCAGCTTGGAGTCGACGGCCGCGCGTGCCGAGCCCACGTCGTACGCCGCGATCGGCTGGTAGGCGCCGCCGACGTCCGCGGCCGTGGTGACGATGTGGCTGACCTTGCCCGTGGTCGCGAAGAGGCGTTCGATGTCCTGCTCACGTCCGAGGTCCATGGCGACGGTGCGTACGCCGAGTTCCCGGCGGACCGCGTCGAGTTTGGCCGGGGTGCGGCCGGCGATGGTGACCTCGCTGCCTTGGGCAACGAGGTCGGCGGCGAGGGCGCGGCCCATCCCTGAGCTTCCGCCGACGATGACGACGTGTTCCGGCAACAGTTTCTCCTTCGGTGGTTGATGTTTCGAGCCAACCACCGAGGACGTCAGTCCACCACGACTTCTTGCCTAAGGGCCGTTAGCCCGGGACTAACGGTCATCGCCTGGAGTACCGGGTTGTGCGAGTCGGTGCGCCACACGGCGGCGTACCGTGCGACCAGCGGGCGGCCCACGAGCGGTCGCCAGACGATGTCCGGCGTGGCGGCGCGGCGGGAGCCGAGGCTGAAGGCGGAGCGCCGGACGAGGAGCGCCGACCGGAGTTGTGAGTGGCTCATGCTGATGTCGCTCAGCCGTACGCCGTTGCCGATCCGGCGGATCGTGTCGTCGTAGAACTCGGGGGCGGCGGCGCGGGGAATCCAGATGAGCTCGAGTCCAGTGAGGTCGTCGAGGGTGAGTTCCGTTGCGGCGGCGAGTGGATGGGTCGCGGTCAGCAGGACGCCGAGTTCCTCGGTGCTGAGGTGTTCGGAGGTGATTGCCGGTGGCAACGTCAGCGGGGTGCGGACCAGGCCGAGGTCGATCTCGCCGGCGTCGAGCATCCGGAGCTGGTCGGTGGTGGTCCCTGCTTCGAGGGTGACCGTGCTGTTCGGGAAGCGTTCGGTGGCGAGTTGTTCGAGGGCGGCCGGGAGGTGGCCGGGGATCCCGTTCAGCAGGCCGAGGCGGAGAACCGGCACGTCCAGGCCGGCGGCCCGGCGCGTGTCCTTCAGCGCCAGGCCGGCCGCCTGGAGGGTTTCCCGGGCGCGGGCGAGCAGGACCTGCCCGGCCGGGGTGAGTTCGACGCCGCGGCTGTGCCGGATCAGCAGGGCAGTACCGATCTCGCGTTCGAGCTGCTTGATCTGCTGGCTGAGCGTCGGGGTGGAGATGTACAGGCGCTCGGCGGCCTTGCCGAAATGCAGTTCCTCGGCCACGCCCACGAAGTACCGCAGCTGCCGAAGCTCCACCCGATGATTCTATTCAGGGGTCGCGACGAGGCGGCCGAGGTTGGCGCGGGCGTCGAGGGTTTCGTGGATGCGGGCGACGTCGGCGAGCGGGTGGGTGGCGTCGACGACCGGGCGGAGTTCGCCGGACTGCCAGCGGCGGGTGACCTCGGCGATGTCGGCGCGGGCCTCGGCCGGGCGGGTCTGCTGCCAGCCGCCCAGCGAGACGCCGGTGACCGACTTGAGGCCGAACAGCTTGAGTACGGAGACGACCGGGACCTCGGTGGTGATCGCGCCGTACGTGATCATCCGGCCGAGCGGTGCGAGCAGGTCGAGACCCTGGTCGAAGACGGTGCCGCCGACCGAGTCGAGGACGGTATCGACGCCGTCGGGGGCGAGTTCGCGGACGCGGGCGGTCCACTCGGGGTCGGTCAGGTCGACGGGCTCGGCGCCGAGTTCGCGGATGAAGTCGAGCCGATGCGCCGAGGACGCCGTACCGATGATCGTCTTCGGGTCGTAGGAGCGGGCCAGCTGGACGGCGAGGTGGCCGACGGTGCCGGCGGCGGACTGGATCAGGACGGTGCTCCCGGGTGCGACCTGGCCGGTCTCGAGCAGTCGATAGGCGAGTGGGGCGGTCATCGACATCATCGTCGCCTCGCCCGCGTCGGCGTCGTCGGGGACCGGTGCGAGGAAGGCCGCGTCGGCGACCGCGTAGTCGGCGAAGGCGTCCTCCGACAGGGCGCTGGCCCGTTGGCCGAGGAGGCCGGGCGGCGTGCCGGGGCCGAGCTTGACGACGCGGCCGACGACGTCGCCGGTCAGGGTGCCGGGGAGCGGACGGTCCCAGGGGGAGCCGCCGCGACGGAGGACGGTGTCGATCGCGTTGGCGCCGATCGCCTCGGCCTGGATCAGGACCTGGCCGGCGGCGGGCTCGGGGACGGCGACCTCGTCGAGCTGGAGTACGTCGGGACCGCCGTGGCGGTGGAAGCGCACTGCGCGCATAGTGGGGTCTCCATATTGTGGGATAGATAAATAATGGGAGATTCCCACGATAACTCCACGGGACGGCCTTGCCAATAGAGTTGGTGCGGTGAAGAAGTCGCCGAACCACCGGCTGTCCGACCACGTGCTGTTCGCGCTCGGGCGGTCGAGTCAGCACGCCCAGCGGCTGGTCCGGCAGCACATGACCGACGGCGGCGTCCGGACGCAGCACTATCACGTGCTCGCGAGTCTCGCGGACGACGGCGAGGCCGTGCAGGCGGCGCTCGCGGACCGGATCGGGTTCGACCGCAGCGATCTGGTGACGCTGCTGGACGAGCTCGAGGAGCTGAAGTTCCTGGCACGGCGGGTCGATCCCGCCGACCGGCGACGCAAGATCGTCGCGATCACCCCGGCGGGTGAGCGGCAGCTCGACGCGATGGACGAGCTGATCCGCGCCGCGGAGGCGGACCTGCTGGAGCCGCTGACCGCGGCGGAGCGCAAGACCTTGCTGGCGCTGCTCCGCCGCGTATCAGGTGACTAGCGTGACTAGTGGCCTTCGGTCTTCAGGCGGGCGAAGGAGGCGGTGATCTCGGTCTCGGCGTCGGCGCGGCCGACCCAGGTGGCGCCCTCGACCGACTTACCGGGCTCGAGGTCCTTGTAGACCTCGAAGAAGTGCTGGATCTCCAGACGGTCGAACTCCGGCACGTGGTGGATGTCGCGCAGGTGCTCCTGCCGCGGGTCGCCGGCCGGGACGCAGAGGACCTTGTCGTCCGGCCCCTTCTCGTCGGTCATCCGGAACATGCCGATCGCGCGAGCGCGGATCAGGCAGCCCGGGAACGTCGGCTCCGGCAGCAGCACGAGCGCGTCCAGCGGGTCGCCGTCCTGGCCCAGGGTGTCCTCGATGAACCCGTAGTCGGACGGATACTGGGTCGCCGTGAACAGCGTCCGGTCCAGCCGCAGACGGTTCGTCTTGTGGTCCAGCTCGTACTTGTTGCGAGTGCCCTTGGGGATCTCGATGAAGACGTCGAACTCCATACGGCAGATACTGTCACGGTTCCGACCGACCGAATGACAGGAGCAGCCCGGTGGCCCGACCTGCCCGTGCGGCATTCGTCACGCTCCTCGCCACGGCGCTGTGCACAAGCACGGGCGCCGGCCTGGTGAGCAGCGCACGCGCCGTACCCGGTTCAGTGCAGACAGCTGACCGGAGCACCCAGCAGGCTCCGGCCGTCCTGCCGCCGGCGACCACCGAGGGCGTCGCCCCGACCGCGGCCGGCGTCGGTACGGCGCTCGCGGCGATCCTCAAGGACCCGTCGCTCGGCCCGCACCACGGTATCTACGTGTACGACGCCTCACGCGGCAAGCCGGTGTTCTCGGTCGGCGCCGCCACGCCGTACACGCCTGCCTCGACGTTGAAGCTGCTCACCACGGTCTCCGCTCTCGCCACGCTCGGTCCGGACCACACGTTCGCCACCAAGGTCGTCAGCGCCGGCAAGGGGTCGATCGTCCTGGTCGGCGGCGGCGACCCACTGCTTGCTGTGCAGCAGGCGAGTGATTACCCGGCTCGTGCGACCCTCCAGGCGCTCGCTCAGAGCACGGCGAAGGCTTTGAAGGCGCAGGGCGTCGCCTCCGTGACCCTCGGGTACGACGCCTCGCTGTTCAGCGGCCCGGCCATCAACGCGAACTGGGAGGCGAACTACGTCCCTGAAGGCATTGCGGCCCCCACCTCTGCGCTCTGGGTCAACGAGGGTCGTCTGTCCCCGGGCATGGCCAAGCGGGCGACCTCTCCGGCGCTGGCCGCGGCCACGTCGTTCCAGAAGCTGCTGACGCAGTACGGCATCAAGGTAGGCGCTGCCAAGGCTGCTGCGGCACCCGCCGCCGCCAAGCCGCTGGCGCAGGTCAAGTCGCCGACGCTCGGCCAGATCGTCGAGTACGTGAACCTCCACAGCGACAACGACGGCGCCGAGGTGCTCCTGCGGCAGGTCGGCATCGCTACCGGCAACGGCGGCTCGTACGCCGGTGGTGTCAAGGGGCTCCGGGCCACGCTGACCAAGCTCGGTCTGGACGTCAGTAAGGCCCGCATCTACGACGGCAGCGGTCTGACCCGCAGCAACAAGGTCCCGCTCGACCTGCTCGCCGGTGCGGTCCGCGTGGCCGTGTCGAAGGACCACCCGGAGCTGCGGCACCTGCTGAGCGGTTTGCCGGTGGCTGGCTTCAACGGGAGCCTCCGGGAGCGGTTCACCTCAGCCGGTACCGGCACCGGGACCGGACTGGTCCGTGCGAAGACCGGAACGCTCACAGGGGTCCACAGCCTGGCTGGATACGCCCGTGACCGCTCCGGCACGCTCCTGGTGTTCGCGATCGCCAGTGACAGCGTGCCGGTCCCGAAGACGCTCGACGCCCGCGCTGCACTGGACCGTGCCACCGCCGCACTCGCCAACTGCGGCTGCTGATCAGGCCGCACATGTTGGGACATACCACTAGGGTCGTTGTATGAGTACGGCGGAAGGCGGGACCACGACCGAGATGGTCGACTGGCAGCTGGCGACCGGCGTGGCGCGGAAACTGCTGCGACCCGGCCCTGCGGTCAGCCGCGCGGAGGCTGACCAGGTGGTCGCCGAGCTGCGTCAGTTCGCGGCGGAGTCCGAGGGGCACGTGCGCGAGTTCACGGGGCTGAAGGCCACGTCGGCCACCGCGCCGGTGATGATCGTCGACCGGCCCGGCTGGGTCCAGGCGAACGCGGACGGCTTCCGGACCGTGCTGCAGCCGCTGGCGGACAAGCTGCGCGAGAAGGCGGACCGCACGGCCGGCCTGTCCTCCGCGGTCGGCTCCCGGGTGACGGGCATCGAGGCCGGTGCGCTGCTGGCGTTCCTGTCGTCGCGGGTGCTCGGTCAGTTCGACCCGTTCTACCCCGCGCAGCCTGACCCGGACCGTCCCGGTCTGACCGGTCGTCTGCTGCTGGTGGCGCCCAACGTCATGCAGGTCGAGTCCGAGCTGGGCGTCGTACCGCGGGACTTCCGCCTGTGGGTGTGTCTGCACGAGGAGACGCACCGGGTCCAGTTCACCGCGGTGCCGTGGCTGCGGGACCACCTGCGGTCCGAGATCGCCCTGTTCCTCGACCAGGCCGAGCTGGACGCTTCGGCGTACGCCGCGATGTTCCGCGAGGCCGTGCAGCGGCTGGGGCGGTCGGTCCGCGGTGAGGCCGAGCTGAGCCTGGTGGACCTGATGCAGTCGCCGGAGCAGCGTGCCGTGCTGGACCGGCTGACCGCGGTCATGTCGTTGCTGGAGGGTCATGCCGACTTCGTGATGGACGGGGTCGGGCCGTCGGTGATTCCGACGGTGGACACCATCCGCTCCAAGTTCTCGTCGCGGCGGGCGAGCGGCAACCCGGTGGACCAGCTGCTGAAGCGGCTGCTCGGGCTGGACGCGAAGCTGCGGCAGTACAAGGACGGTGCCGCGTTCGTCCGCCGGGTGGTCGACCGGGTCGGTATGGAGGGTTTCAACCGGGTCTGGACCGGTCCGAACACGTTGCCGACGAAGAACGAGATCGCGAACCCCGATGCCTGGGTCGCCCGACTCCACGGCTGAGCGCCTGGTGGGAGAGCGGCGGGGGAAACTCCACCCCGCCGTCGCTCGCACCCGGGAAGCGGTCCGGGCGACGCTGACCGAGCTGCCGCGGGGCACCACCGTCCTGGTCGCCTGCTCCGGTGGAACGGACTCGCTCGCGCTGGCGGCCGCTACCGCCTTCGAGGCGCCCAAGCTCGGTCTGCGGGCCGGTGCGGTCGTCGTCGACCACGGTCTGCAGGCGGACTCGGGGCATGTCGCGGCGACTGCTGCCGAGCAGTGCCAGACGCTCGGTCTGGACCCTGTGCAGGTCCGTGAGGTCGAGGTCGGCACCGAGGGCGGTCCGGAGGGCGCTGCCCGGACGGCTCGGTACGACGCTCTGCGGGATGCGGCGGATGAGCTGGGAGCGGACGTCGTACTGCTGGCTCACACCCGCGATGACCAGGCTGAGACCGTTCTGCTCGGGTTGGGGCGCGGCTCGGGGGCCAGATCGCTGGCTGGGATGGCTCCGGCTGTGGGGCTGCTACGGCGGCCGTTCCTGGAGGTCCCGCGAGCCACGACGGCTGCCGCGTGTATCGCGTCCGGGTTGCGGCCCTGGCACGACCCGCACAACGACGATCCGCAGTACACGCGGGTCCGTGTCCGGCACGAAGTACTGCCGGTGCTGGAGGAGGCGCTGGGGCCCGGTGTGGTCGAGGCGCTGGCCCGTACGGCGGGTCTGCTCCGGGCGGACGCGGATGCGCTCGATCAGCTCGCTGCGGACGTTGCGGAGACCACACTGAGCCGCGCCGAGGGACAGGTCCGCAGCGACATCGGCGTACTCGAGGAGCAGCCTGCAGCGATCCGCACGCGGGTCCTGCGGCAGGCAGCCCTGGAAGCCGGTTGCCGGGCCACGGACCTCACCGCCGGTCACGTGGCGTCCGTCGACGCTCTGGTGACCGACTGGCGCGGGCAGCGCTGGATCGATCTGCCACAGGGCATCCGGGCGATCCGCCAGGGCGGGTTCATCATCCTCGGGCAAGGCCCTGGCCGGTAATCCATCGCCTACTGCGGGGCACTCGGCACGGCACCTCGCCGCACGGGTGCAAAGGCCACGATGCTCCGCATCGAGACCTTCGCCCCCGCGCGCCGAGCTACCGCACCGAGCACCTCCTCGCTACGGCGCTGGATTACCGGCCAGGGCCTGGATGTGACAGGCTGATCGCGTGGATGCGGCGGACATCGAGAAGGACCTGAGCAAGATCCATTACACCGAGGACGAGATCCTCGCGAAGCTGCGGGAGCTGGCAGCGCGGATCGAGGCCGACTACGAGGGCAAGGACCTGCTGCTGGTCGGCGTCCTGCGCGGCGCGGTGATGGTGATGGCCGACCTGGCCAGGTCGTTCAGCCGGCACGTGGAGATGGACTGGATGGCCATCTCGTCGTACGGCTCCGGGACCAAGTCGTCGGGTGTGGTGCGGATCCAGAAGGACCTGGACACCGACATCACCAACCGGCACGTGCTGATCGTCGAGGACATCATCGACACCGGCCTCACGCTCAGCTGGCTGGTCAGCAACCTGGAGTCACGCAAACCCGCCTCGCTGGAGCTGTGCACGGCCTTCGTGAAGCCGGACGCCGCCAAGATGCAGGTCCCGGTCAAGTACGTCGGCCTCGAGCTGCCGGACGAGTTCGTCGTCGGGTACGGGCTGGACTACGCCGAGAAGTACCGGAACCTGCGCTGCGTGGCGACTCTGGCCCCGCACGTCTACTCCTGATCCGCGCTTCAGGGCAGACTTGGTGACGGCCTGTACAACGGGTCGTACCGTCCATTGGTGACCCTCGTGCTGTGTTGTCTTGTGCGACACGAGACACTTGGACTGGTATTACCGTCACAAGCCCGCCATACCCGGGCCTGCCGAGCTAGGAGGGACGGGGCCTAGGCCTCGATCATGGACGTGAAGCGCATCTTCCGCGGACCCCTGTTCTGGATCGTCGTCGCCTTCCTGGGCGTCCTGGTGATCGGGCAGCTCCTGACCGGCTCGACCGGCTACAAGACCGAGCCCACCGGCCAGGTCGTCCAGCTCATCCAGCAGGCCAAGTCGTCGAGCGACAAGACGATCAAGACGGTGACGCTGATCGATCCGGATCAGGAGATCCGGATCGAGAAGACCGACGGCACCAAGCTCCGGGCGCACTGGGTCGACGGCCAGGCCGAGAACCTCGGCAACGACCTGCAGTCGCTGTACGACAGCGGCAAGGTGGAGCGGTACGACGTCGAGAACCCGAAGCCGAGCTTCATCGGCCAGGTGTTCTCCACGCTGATCCCGTTCCTGCTGATCGCCGTTGTGTTCATCTTCTTGATGAACTCCATGCAGGGCGGCGGGTCGCGGGTCATGAGCTTCGCCAAGTCGAAGGCCAAGCTGGTCACCAAGGACACCCCGAAGACCACGTTCGCCGACGTCGCGGGGGTCGACGAGGCGATCGAGGAGCTGCAGGAGATCAAGGAGTTCCTGCAGGAGCCCGGCAAGTTCCAGGCGGTCGGCGCCAAGATCCCGAAGGGCGTGCTGCTCTACGGCCAGCCCGGTACCGGCAAGACCCTGCTGGCCCGTGCGGTCGCGGGTGAGGCCGGTGTGCCGTTCTACTCGATCTCCGGTTCGGACTTCGTCGAGATGTTCGTCGGTGTCGGCGCCTCCCGGGTCCGGGACCTGTTCGAGCAGGCCAAGACGAACGCCCCGGCGATCGTGTTCATCGACGAGATCGACGCCGTCGGCCGGCACCGCGGCGCGGGCCTCGGCGGCGGTCACGACGAGCGCGAGCAGACGCTGAACCAGCTGCTGGTCGAGATGGACGGCTTCGACGTCCGCGGCGGCGTGATCCTGATCGCGGCCACCAACCGGCCCGACGTGCTCGACCCGGCGCTGCTGCGGCCCGGCCGCTTCGACCGGCAGATCGCCGTCGACGCGCCGGACATGCCCGGCCGGCAGAAGATCCTCAAGGTGCACGCACGCGGCAAGCCGATGGCGCAGGACGTCGACCTCACCGCGGTCGCCCGCCGGACGCCGGGGATGACCGGTGCCGACCTGGCCAACGTGCTGAACGAGGCGGCCCTGCTGACCGCCCGGTCGAACCTGCAGATGATCGACAACAACATGCTGGACGAGGCCATCGACCGCGTCATCGCCGGCCCGCAGCGCCGTACCCGGCTGATGTCGGACAAGGAGAAGGTGCTCACCGCGTACCACGAGGGCGGTCACGCCCTGGTCGCCGCGGCGCTGCCGCACTCCGACCCGGTGCAGAAGGTGACGATCCTGCCGCGTGGCCGTGCGCTCGGCTACACGATGGTGATGCCGGACGAGGACAAGTACTCGACGACCCGCTCCGAGATGCTCGACAAGCTCGCCTACATGCTGGGCGGCCGGGCGGCCGAGGAGATGGTCTTCCACGACCCGACCACCGGCGCCAGCAACGACATCGAGAAGGCGACGGCGCTGGCCCGCGCGATGGTCACGCAGTACGGCATGACCGAGCGGCTCGGGGCGATCAAGTTCGGCCAGGACGGCAGCGAGCCGTTCCTGGGCCGCGACATCGGCAGCCAGCGGAACTACTCCGAGGAGATCGCGGCCGCGGTCGACGAGGAGGTCGGCAAGCTGATCCTGAACGCGCACCAGGAGGCCTTCGACATTCTGGTCGAGAACCGCGCGGTCCTGGACCACCTGGTCGAGGAGCTGCTGGAGAAGGAGACCCTGGACAAGCACCAGATCGCCCGGGTCTTCGAGCCGGTGATCATGAAGGAGCGCCGGCCGGCCTGGACCGGGTCGTCGACCCGGGTCCCGTCCGACCAGCCGCCGGTGATGCCGGTCAACGGTGCGCACGCGGAGCAGAACGGTTCGCTGTCCGACGTCCTGCCGGGTGGTTCCGTCGGCCCGGACGAGGCGATCCGGCCGCCGGACTACGGCAGCGGCCCGACCCCGCCGAGCCGCCAGTAGCTCGACCGAACGCCGCCACCCCAACCGGGTGGCGGCGTTTTCGTTTGCCTGCGGGTAGCGTGCCGGGATGGTGTCACCGAACTTCGACCACGCGCGCGCCGAGCGGGCCGTGCGCGAGCTGCTGTACGCGATCGGCGAGGACCCGGACCGCGAGGGGCTGCGGGACACCCCTGCCCGGGTGGCCCGCTCGTACGCCGAGATCACGGCCGGGCTCGGTCAGGGCGCCGAGGACGTGCTGACGACCACGTTCGCGCTCGAGCACGACGAGATGATCCTGGTGAAGGACATCGAGGTCTGGAGCCTGTGCGAGCACCACCTGGTCCCGTTCACGGGTGTCGCGCACGTCGGGTACATCCCGAGCCGGGACGGCCGCGTGACCGGGTTGTCGAAACTCGCCCGGCTGGTCGACGTGTACGCGAAACGCCCGCAGGTCCAGGAGCGGCTGACCACGCAGGTCGCCGAGTCCCTGGTCGAGATCCTGCAGCCGCGCGGCGTGATCGTGGTGATCGAGTGCGAGCACCTGTGCATGACGATGCGCGGCGTCCGGAAACCGGGCGCCAAGACGATCACCTCCGCCGTCCGCGGCCAGCTCCGCAACCCCGTGACCCGCGCCGAGGCGATGAGCCTGATCGTTGGCTGACCCACCCGTAGCCCGGACAGGGCCGTCGTCGTTGAAGTTTGAGAGTCCGGCACTATGGACATTCTGTCGCTGAGCGTTTACTTTCCGTAGTGGTGCTTGGCCAACGGGGACCAGGTGCCGGTGTGAGGAGGACAGGATGTCGGGGCGTTTCCGGGTCGGCGCCGCACTTACCGGGGTCGTCGTCCTGACGGCCGGCGGGCTGGTCGCGGCGAACTGGGCTACTGCGGACACGCGGAACAAGACCGGATCGCAGACCGCACCCCACAAGCAGGCCGCGAAGACGGCGGTGGACCCGCTGGTCGCGGAGACCCTGGAGTCGGAGCTCGGCACCGACTCGGGCGTCGTGGGCAGCTACTACGACGACTCCGGCGAGCTGATCGTCGCGGTGTCGGACCTCTCGACGGCCGCCCTGGTCCGCCGGATCGGCGCGGTCCCGCGGCTGGTCCGGTTCACCGCCAAGCAGTTGAACGCCGTACAGGGCGAGCTGAACCGGCTGGCGGTCACGTCCAGCGCCGGCAAGGTGCGCTCGTGGTACGTCGACCCGATGTCGGGGACCGTGGTGGTCTCGGTGCAGCGCGGCGCGCACGACTCGATCACCAACCGGTTCCTGTCCCGCGCGCTGGCGAACGGCGAGCGGGTGACGCTGCGCGAGGTGACCGGGACGGTCCGGCCGACCGCGGACGATTTCAGCCTGCGCGGCGGCGTACAGGTCGACAAGAACACCGGGTACGTGTGCTCGCTCGGGTTCAACGCCAAGACCCGCAAGGGCAACCGGATCTTCCTGACCGCGGGGCACTGCACGTCCGGAAAGCCGTCGTTCTCCCGCAACGGGTACGTCCTCGGCAACACGTCCACGTCGAGCTTCCCGGGGCACGACTTCGGGTCGGTCGGCGTGATCGAGGGCTGGGACCAGCAGGGGTACGTCGAGGGCTGGGGCAACGGGAACGTCGCGGTCAAGGGGATCGCGGACGCCACCGTCGGCTCCACGCTGTGCAAGTCGGGGAAGAGCACCGGCTGGACCTGCGGACGGATCGTCGCCCGGAACGTGACGGTGAACTACGGGAACAACCGCGTGGTCCGCGGGCTGTTCCAGCACACCGCCTGCGTCGAGTCGGGTGACTCCGGCGGCGCCAGCATGACCGGGAACTACGCGCAGGGCATCACCAGCGGGGCGGCGCTGATCGACGGGAAGTGCCTGGAGAAGTACGGCCAGACCAACGAGTCGTACGCCCAGCCGATCGCCCCGGCGCTGCAGTCGACGAAATCCCGCCTGATCCTCGCGAACTGAGCCCAACCGCCCACTTGGGGGTGGGGGCTACTACGGTGTGTGGGTGAGATCTGAGCCGTGGGGTCACGTGGACGGGTTGCCGGTGCTGGACCGGTGCCTCGTCATGGGCGTCGTGAACGTGACACCGGACTCGTTCTCGGACGGCGGCGAGTGGTTCGAGCCGAGTGCCGCGATCAAGCACGGCCGGGAGCTGCTGGCCGAAGGCGCCGACCTGCTCGACGTCGGCGGTGAGTCGACCCGCCCGCGCGCCGTCCGGCCGTCGCAGGAGGAGGAGATCCGCCGGGTGATCCCGGTCGTCGAGGCCCTCGCCGCGGAAGGCGCGATCATCTCCGTCGACACGATGCGGGCCCCGGTCGCGGAGCTGGTGCTGGACGCCGGCGCCACGATGATCAACGACGTGTCCGGCGGGCTGGCCGATCCGGACATGCTCCCGCTGATCGCCGAGCGCGGCACGCCGTACCTGTGCATGCACTGGCGCGGCCACTCGATCGACATGCAGAACAAGGCGGAGTACGGCGACGTGGTGGCCGAGGTGATCGCCGAGCTCGGTGAACGCCTCGAGGTGATCCGCGAGGCGGGCATCGACCTGAACCGGGTCGCTCTCGATCCCGGTCTCGGTTTCGCGAAGAACGCGGACCACAACTGGGAGATTCTGCGCCGGTTGCGGGAATTCGCCGTACTGGAAAGACCGTTACTGATCGGTGCGTCCCGGAAGACGTTCCTCGGTAGGCTGCTCGCCGACGAGCAGACCGGCGAACCCAGACCGGCCGTACGACGAGACGACGCGAGCGTGGCCGTATCCGCCTTGGCCGCCGCCGCGGGTGCCTGGTGTGTCCGGGCGCACGCGGTGGCACCGAGCGTGGACGCGGTCCGGGTGGCCAAGAGATGGGGAACTGTATGACGGACGGACCGCGGCAGGACGGTACCCGTGGCGCCACGGTCGAGGACGTCGTACTGAATGCCAACACCGCGTTCTACAACGCGTTCGAGGCCGGGGACCTGGACCTGATGGCGGCTGTCTGGCTGCCGGAACCCGATCCGGTCTGCATCCATCCGGGCAACGCCGCGATCTACGGATACCCCGAGATGATGCGGGCCTGGGCGATGATCTTCGCGAACACGCCGTACATCCAGTTCTTCCTCACCGACGTGCAGGTGCGGGTGGATGAAGACGTGGCATACGTCACGTGTACGGAGAATGTCCTGTCGTCGGGTGAGGGCGCCCCGGAGGACGGATTCGCGGGCGGAAAGGCGCTCGCCACGAACGTTTTCCGCAGAACTTCCTCCGGCTGGCGGTTGTGGATCCACCATGCCTCACCGGTACTGTCGTCTGGGGGCCGACAGGAGGAGGCGGAATGAGCGGTCCCGTACTTCCTTCTGATGTGATCGAGATCCGGGGCATCCGCGGGTTCGGGCGCCACGGGGTGTTCGATCATGAGCGCGCCGACGGGCAGGAGTTCGTCGTGGACGTCCGGCTGGAGCTGGACACCCGGGCCGCTGCGGCTTCCGACGACCTGGCCGACACCGTGAACTACGGGGTGGTGGCCGAGCAGGTGCACCAGGCGATCGAGACCGACCCGGTGGACCTGATCGAGACCCTCGCCCAGCGCATCGCCGATCTCTGTCTCGCCGACCACCGGGTGACAGCGACGGCCGTGACCATCCACAAACCCTCGGCGCCGATCACGGTGCCGTTCGACGACGTTGTCCTGACCGTGCAGCGCAGAGCCGGAGAATCCTCGTGACTGAGACCCCTAGTCCCCACGTCATCGACGCGGACACCCTGAGCGGAGGCCTGAAGCCGATCCGCCAGGTGATCCTGTCGCTCGGCAGTAATCTCGGCGACCGTGAGGCGAATCTGCAGGGCGCGGTCGACGCACTGCGGGACACCCCGGACGTCGTGGTGGTCGATGTCTCGCCGGTCTACGAGACCCAGCCGGTCGGCGGCCCGGACGAGTCCGGTCCGTACCTGAACATCGTCCTGCTCGCCGACTCCACGCTGGGCGTCGACCTGTTGCTGGAGCGTGCGCACGCGGTCGAGCAGGCGTTCGGCCGGGAGCGCAGCGTTCCGGGCGCGCCGCGGACCCTCGACGTCGACCTGATCACCTACGGGCAGAAGACGATCGAGACCGAGGAACTGACGATTCCGCACCCGCGGGCGCACGAGCGCGCGTTCGTACTGGCGCCGTGGCTCGACATCGAGCGGGACGCCGTACTGCCGGGCCACGGTCCGGTCGCGGACCTGCTCGCCAAGGTCGGGACCGAGGGCGTGACCAAGCTCGACATCGAGTTGCAGTAGTGGTGTCCGGCGGTACCGAGCCCGATCGGGCGCCCAGGAACGGCGACAAACCGGAGCCGCCGCGCCCGGGCTCGGTGCGGCCGACGTCCCGGCGGTTGCTGGTCGCGATCGCCGTCCTCGGCGTCGCGGTCGGCCTGACGATGGTGAAGGCGATCGAGGCCGGCGGGGGTGTCGCGCCCACGGTGTCCTGGCTGACGCTGATCGCCTGGGCGTTCCTGGCCGCGCTGCTGTTCGCTGCGGCCCGCAACACCCACCAGCGGGTCCAGGTACGCCGGGAACGGATCGAATCGTCGCGCGCGGTCTTCCTGTTGATGATCGGGAAGGCGAGCGCCTTCGTCGGCGCGTTGTGCACCGGTGTTTACGCAGGGTTCGCGTTAAGCTTCCTGCAGGCGATGGGCTCCTCCGGGCCTCGTAACCGTGTGATCATGGCCGGTGCCGCGGCGGTGGTCTCAGTGCTGGTCGTCACGGCCGGATTGTTGCTCGAACGCGCGTGTCGCGTGCCCGAGGACCCCGACAAGACCCCCTAACATGCGGTCCATGGGTTCCAGGGGTAGCCGCCGTCGAACCAGGACCACTGTTCTCACCGTCGCCAACGGTTTGCTGATCGTTGTCTGCCTGGGCGTGAGTATCGCGCTCTTCTCGCAGAATGCCTGGATTCTCCGGGCCGCCGCCGGTGGGGCCGTTCTGGTCGCGATCGCCGCTGCCTTCCTGTTCCGTCACCAGTTGCTGGTCGAGCGGCTGGCGCACTCCGACGAGCGCGCGCAGGTCGCGCAGGAGTACTCGCGGATCACCAGCGCCCGGGTCGTCGAGAACGCGGAGTTCGTCGACCTGATGCAGCGCCGGCTGGACAAGATCGACCAGCGCCTCGACAAGATCGACCAGGAGGTCGCGACCGTCGTCGCGGCCGGCGACAAGCATTCGCAGGCCGACGCGCCGACCGTCGTCGACCTCAAGCTGCGAGGCCTGGCCGCCTCGTGACCGAGCTGTCCCGTTTGCTCGAGATCGCCGAGGGGGCTGTCGCTGTCGCCGCCGGCCTGGTGGAGTCGCGGGAGCCTGGGGCCCTGCATTTCAAGGGTGATCGGGACATGGCCTCCGACACCGATATCGCGGTGGAGCAGGCGGTCCGTGAGCATCTGGCGAAGGTGACGCCGCAGATCGCGTTCCTCGGCGAGGAGGAGGGCGCGCACCCGGGCGAGGGGGAGCTGTCGTGGGTCCTCGACCCGATCGACGGCACCGTGAACTACGTGCACGGGGTGCCGCTGTGGGGGATCTCCCTCGGCCTGGTCGACGGGAACCGTCAGGTGGCCGGCGTACTGGACTTCCCGATGCTGGGGACGCGCTACCTGGCCGCGGAAGGATGTGGCGTCACGCGCAACGGCGAACCGATCCAGGTCAGCAAGTGCACGGAACTGTCCGAGGCGCTGGTGATGGCCGGCGACTTCGCGGTCGGGACGGACGCGGCGGAGAAGAACCGGTCGAGGTTCGCGCTGATCGACCTGCTGGTGCCTCGGGTGCAACGGGTCCGGATGCTGGGCTCAGCGGCTCTGCACCTGGCGCTGGTGGCGGACGGCAGCCTCGACGCCGCGATCATGTTCAGCAACAAGCCGTGGGACACCAGCGCCGGCGCGATCATCGCCCGCGAGGCCGGGGCCGTCGTGGTGGACCTGGACGGTACGCCGCACGACGTGGCATCGGCGGCGACGATCGCGCTGGCGCCGGGAGTCTCCGACGAACTACTGCCCCTGATCCAGCAGGCCGTCGCTCAGTAGGTCTTCTCGGTCCAGCCGACGGAGCCGATCGAGCCACCCTTGATGTCGGTGCCCGAGCTGTCGGTCGCGTTGGCGTCGAAGTGCACCGAGGCCCGGCCGGCGGCGGTGACGGCGAGCAGCGCGCCGCCGTTGGGGTGCGAGTTGCAGAAGCCGGTGTTCAAGCTGGTGAAGCCTGCCCAGCCGACGTCGCGCAGGACCGTCGAGGTGACCGTCGCCGGCGTCGTCTCGGTGAACTTCCACTCCTTGAGTTGTCCGTTGGTCTTGGTGCCGGCGAGGACGTGGACCGGAGCGGCAGCGGTTCCGCCGGTCCGCCGGTACCGCAGGGTGTTGACCGTGTCCCAGGCGTCGCCGGGCATCTTCACCGGCGTCGAGATCGTGGGGGGCTTGTCGGCGGAGTAGATCACCTGGAAGCGGTAGAGGGACTTGCCCGCGACGCGGTAGTAGAACGGGAACCGTCCTTCCGCGAGGATCCGGGTCCCGGCGAACCCGGACGCGAGGCGGGTGGTGGTGTGCTTCGTGATCTTCCACTCGCCGTCGACGCGCCGGGCGGCGCGTTGCAGCAGGTAGAGATAGCCGTCGGTCGGATGTGTGACAAGGCTGCTGCTCGTCCACGAGTCCGCACCTCCGGCGTCGGCGCCCGGTGCGAGTGCCGTCGGCACCCAACCGAGGTTGTCGCCGGGCAGCGCTTCGGTACTCGTCTGCTGGGCCGCGTACTTGTAGGTGAGCCGTTGCCCGTCGGACCGGTACGCCGTGGCGCGGGCCTGGCAGTCGGCCGGTACGTCGCCGATCGCCGCGGACGCCGACCGCGTGGCGCCGGTGATCCCGGTGACCGCGAGACCGGTTGCGGCGACGGCCAGTGCCGTCGCGCCGGCCAGGATGGACTTACGCATCGAGAGGTTCCTCCAGGGATGTGCGGGCGGCCAGTTGCCGAACGCAACAAGAGCGCCGGACCGCGGCCCGAGCGTAGGGACGGCGGGCGTCGCGGCACTGCCCGTACGTCACCCGTACCCCTCGCGTTGCGAGGCCTGGCCACGTGATGGGCCGCGGCCCATACTGCGGTCATGGGGCTGGATGCGAACTATCCGGCCGTGACGATGAACGATCCGAACGGCCACGTCACGGTCTACAACGAGGATCATCTGCCGATCGGGCAACTGGGCCCGACGCCGTACGAGTCTCCGTCGGTGAACGTGACCTGCCGGCGCAAGGCGTGGGACGACCTGTACTGGTACCGCCTGCTGAACCCGGAAGGCTTCCCGTTCCCGGCGGACGAGGCGTACGTGTCCGCCGACGAGACCCACGAACTGAACCCGGGCCAGCCGTACCCGATCCCGGATTGCGCGAGTGGCTGCCCGCTCAAGATCGGTCAGGCCGCGGCGGTCGGCGCGCTCGCCATCGGCAGCGTGGCCGCAGCCGCCGCCTGGCGCCGCCGACGCCGAGAGCTGGGCATCGCCCGCCACGGAGGCTGATCCCCGAGACCGCACGACGCGTGCGGCGGCGGGTCGCCGGACCCGGCCGATGAGACGGTGAATCACATCCACGGCCGGGAAACTATTCGCCGCCATCCGCGCATTTGTTTCCCAGCCGAGGTTTATCCACAGGGTCCTCGGTGGCGGGCGGCGGATTCCGTCATGCTGGGTCGGATGGATTGGTGGTGGCGGCAACAGCTGGCCGACGAGGGCCTCGACGTACTGATCCATGAGCAGAACCGCGTCGTGTCGCGCGCACAGTTGCTCGCGGCCGGAAGGTCCGGCGTCGACATACGCCGCCGGCTGCGTAGCCGACGGTGGCAGACCGTCCACCCAGGTGTTTACGTGACGCATACCGGACCGGTCGGCTACCACGAGCGGCTCGTGGCGGCCCTGCTCTATGCAGGACCGCAGGCCGCGTGGAGCCACTACACGGCTGCGGAGCAGCTCGGTCTGATCAAGCCTGACGACCGACGTCCGGTGTACCTGACCATCCCCTGGCGCCGGCGAGTTCGTGCTCGCCCGAATCTCGTGATCACCCGGGACGCGCACTGGGAGAATCGTCTGGCTGCCGTGATCCCGCCGCGGAGCCGGCCGGCTGAAGCTGTGCTCGAGATCGTCGGCCTGTCCTCATCGTTGGATGCTGCCGCAGCAGTTGTCGCGGAGGCCTGCCAGAGCGGCAGAGTTGCTCCCGAAGAGATCCTGGCTGCACTCACCGGCCGGCCGCAGCTCCGTCATCGTGCCGCGCTGAGGTCGAGTCTCACTGACGTCGCCCAGGGAGCCCACTCGCTGCTCGAGCTTCGCTATCTGCGGTACGTCGAGCGAGCACACGGCCTGCCCGCGGGGCAACGGCAGCGTGCGGTGGACGGCGAATACACCGATGTGGCCTACCTGCCGTACGAGCTCGTGGTCGAGCTGGACGGCCGTTTTCATTTCGCTCCTCGACAGCGGTGGCGCGATCTCGATCGCGACAACCGCGCAGCGCTGAGGTCGGAGGCGACCCTTCGGTACGGGTGGCTCGATGTCACGAGCCGTCCGTGTGCGGCCGCCGTACAGGTCCTGCAGATTATGCGGCGCAAGGACCCGTCGGTCACAGCTCGTCCCTGCAGTCCGTCCTGCCCCGTGCGCTGACGGCGGCTGGGAAACTCTTGGTCACCACACGTGCTTTTGTTTCCCAGCTCTACTTGTCGATGTCGCCGACGACGAAGAACATGCTGCCGAGGATGGCGATCATGTCGGGGATCATGGTGCCGGGGAGCAGGGCGGGCAGGGCGGAGATGTTGTTGAAGCTGGCCGAGCGGAGTTTCAGGCGCCAGGGGGTCTTGTCGCCGCGGGAGACCAGGTAGTAGCCGTTGATGCCGAGTGGGCTCTCGGTCCAGGCGTAGGTCTGGCCCTCGGGGACCTTGAGGATCTTCGGCAGCCGGACGTTGACCGGCCCGGCCGGCAGTGTGGACAGCTTGTCGAGGCAGGCGTCGACCAGGTCGAGCGAGACCTTGACCTGGTCGAGCAGCACGGAGAAGCGGGCGAAGCAGTCGCCTTCGGGACGGGTGACGACGCGCAGTACGTCCTGCAGTTCGCCGTACGCCAGGTAGGGCTCGTCGCGGCGGAGGTCGGCGTCCACCCCGGAGGCGCGGGCGATCGGCCCGGAGACGCCGTACTGCGCGACCAGTTCGGGGGCGAGCTTGCCGACACCGACCGTGCGGGCGCGGAAGATCTCGTTGCCGAGGATGAGCTCCTCGATGTCGGGCAGCCGGGACCGGACCGCGGCGGAGGCGGCAGCGGCGCGGCCGAGCCAGCCGTACGGCAGGTCTTCCTTGAGGCCGCCGACCCGGTTGAACATGTAGTGCATCCGGCCGCCGGACAGCTCCTCCATCACGGCCTGGATCGTCTCGCGCTCGCGGAACGCGTAGAACACCGGCGTGATCGCGCCGAGCTCGAGCGGGTACGAGCCGAGGAACATCAGGTGGTTCAGGACCCGGTTCAGCTCGGCCAGCAGGGTCCGCAGCCAGACCGCCCGGACCGGGACTTCGAGGCCCATCATCCGCTCGACGGCGTGCACGACGCCGAGCTCGTTCGAGAACGCGGACAGCCAGTCGTGCCGGTTCGCCAGGACGATGATCTGCCGGTAGTCGCGGACCTCGAACAGCTTCTCCGCGCCGCGGTGCATGTAGCCGATGATCGGCTCGCAGCCGACGATCCGCTCGCCGTCGAGGGTCAGCCGGAGCCGCAGGACGCCGTGGGTCGCCGGGTGCTGGGGCCCGATGTTGAGCACCATGTCGGAGGTCGCCAGCTCCGAGCCCGCGCCGGTCCCACCCCGCTCGTACGCCGGGTCGAATCCAGCAGCTCCCGCGCCGACTCCCACGACTCTTTCCGTGCTCATGACCACTATCGTGACAGGCTTTACCCGTGGACGACCTCTTCGCACCCTCGGATGTCAGTTGGACGCCGGTCTCGCCCAAGCTCGCCACGCTGCGGCGGCTGAACGCGGCGATCGTCGCCGGGCTGGCCGCGATCGTGGCGCTGGTCGCGCTCGGGCTGACCCTGAGCTGGCTGTACGGCGTGCTCGCGGTCGTGGTGATCGCGCTGCTCCTGGGCTGGTCCTGGGTGCTGATCGGACGCAACCAGCGCTCGTGGAAGTACGCCGAGCGTGAGGACGAGCTGCTGGTCAGCCACGGGGTCATGTTCCGCGAGCTGGTCGTCGTACCGTACGGCCGGATGCAGTTCGTGGACGTGACGGCCGGGCCGCTGGAGCGGGCGTACGGGATGGCCACCGTGGAGCTGCACACGGCGACGCCGGCCACCGACGCGAAGATCCCGGGGCTGCACCCGGACGAGGCCGGCCGGCTCCGTGACCGGCTGTCCGCCCTCGGTCAGGCGCAGGCGTGGGGCCTGTGACCGAGCAGGCTGAGCAGACCGGCGAGGTCGTCGGCCAGCGGCTGCACCCGCTCACCCCCTTCGTCAAGGGATGGGGGTACTTCGTCGTCGCGGCCTTCGCCCTGGTCAACAACGAGGGCCTGCGGAGCAACCTGAAGATCGCCGGCATCGGCCTGGCCGGGGTGCTCGTCGGCGGCATCCTGCTCGGCGCACTGTCGTGGTGGTTCACGAAGTGGCAGCTGACGAACGAGGCGATCCGGGTGGACAGCGGGTTCCTGTTCCGCCGGACCCGGATCATCCGCTTCGACCGGATCCAGGCGATCGACGTGGCGCAGCCGTTCGTCGCGCGGCTGTTCGGCATGGCCGAGCTGCGGATGGACGTGGCCGGTGGCGGTAAGAGCGACGGCAAGCTGAGCTACTTCCGGTACGAGGAGGCGCAGCAGCTCCGCACCACGCTTCTGGTGCGTGCCAAGGGCGAGAAGGCTGCTGAGCAGCAGGAGCACGACCAACTGGCCGAGGCGGCTGCTCCGCCGCTGCTGACGGTCCCGACCAACCGTCTGCTCGGTGCGACGTTGCTGTCGTCCACCGTGGTCGCCAGTGCCGGCGGACTGGTCTGGCTGATTGTCGCGACCATGGTGCTGGACTTCCACATCGGTCTGTTCGCCGGTCTGCCCTTGCTGCTTGGTGTGGTGCAGCCGATCTGGAAGCAGGTCGTGGGGAACCACGGGTTCACGCTGTCCGAGTCGGGCCATGGTCTGCGGACCAAACGTGGCTTGTTCGACATCCAGCGCCAGACCGTACCGCCCGGCCGCGTGCAGGGTCTGCTGATCACCGAGCCGCTGATCTGGCGGGCGTTGGGCTGGTCCCGGGTCGAGCTGGACATCGCGGGCGTGGCCGGGCAGAAGGAGGACGGCGACGACATGCTGGAGGGCGCACAGCTGCTGCCGGTCGGCGAGCGGGCCGAGGTGGCCTACGTCCTGTCACGGGTACTGCCTGGCTTCGACCTGAGCCGTATCCAGATGCACCAGGCACCGGAGCGCGCCAAGTGGCTGCGTCCGATCGGCTGGCGGTACCTGAGCTACGGCGTCGACGAACAGGTCATGGTCACCACGCGCGGCTGGGTGAGCCGCCGTACGTCGATCGTGCTGCATCACAAGACGCAGTCGGTCCGGATGGAACAGGGGCCGATCCAGCGGCGTCTGGGGCTGGCCAACGTACATGTGGACACTCCGCTCGGTCCGACCGACGCCACCGCGCTGCACCGCGACCAGGTGGAGGCTGCGGCGCTGGTGGAGGCTCAGGCGCACAGGGCGCGCGAGGCCCGTCGTACCGTGGCCGCGTCGGCCGCCGTCCAGACCCAGCCGAATCCGCCGAGCCCGGACGGGTCCAGCAACTCGGCAGCCTCCCCGGCTGACGACAGCTCCGACAGGTAGCGCAGCGGCTCTGTGTGAGCCAGTTCCAGGCTTGGACGTGCCGCGCTGACGCCTAAGGCTCGTAGGGCGTCACGCTGGCTCAGGATGGTGCCGCCGAGCGAGTCGAGGGCGACATGGGCAGTGATGTCACAGCTGCCGTCGGGCTCGGGTGAGCACTCACGTCCGTCGCGGAAGCCGGTCAGGGTCCCGTACGGCGGCCTGCCCGACCTCACGTGTCCGTAGTCGATGGCGATCGCGACCGCACCGTCCGCGAGCCGCCGGACCACGTCCTGCCAGGCCTCGTCACGTGCCCGGCCGACCTCGGCGCGATCACCGGGCTCGCCCGGCCACCACTCTTGCAACCAGCCCAGGTCGTTGCCGTCTACAACTTCTCCTGGTGTCAGGTCAGCGGCCAGGTAGCGGGGTACGCCGTCCTCGTCCCACTCGACCACCTCGCACGGGACGTTGTCGAGCCACTCGTTGGCGATCACCAGACCGGTCAGGCGATCGGGCAGCTGGTCGTCCAGTTCGATGTCCAGCACCGAGAGCCCTTCGTCGCGTAGGACCTTGCCGAGTTCGCCCGAACCGGCGCCTATGTCGACCACCGCGGAAAGCCCGAGCTGACCGGCCAGCCGCGCGATGGCGTGCCCGAACAGGACGGATGCGTGGACCGATGTCCGGAAGTGCGCAGCCGGGCGCTCCCGGCGGTAGAAACCCCCCGGCCCGTACAGTGCCCGTTGCCACGCATCCCTGAAGGTCATCGCTTCAGAGTATGGACCGTCACGATCTTAGGATCGGGCATCGTGGCGAAACTTCCGGCCGAGCTCGCGGTCCTGTTCGAGGGTGATCCGGCGTTCGATGTGGTCGGCGCGGAACCGCCGTACGTCGTCACACCGGAGTGGCTCGACGCGACGAAGGCCAAGATCGCGGATCTGGTGGACCGCCCAACGCTGGGCCGGGTGTCGGCCAGCAACAAGTACTTCATCGAGGGCTCGCCGCTGCTGGTGGACACGTTCTACTTCGTGTTCAAGAGCCTGTGGCCGGCGCTCGGCATCCTCGTCGGCGGCGCGCGGAACCTGCATTTCTTGCTGCTGAACCAGTGGCGCGAGGAGCAGCAGGAGATCGACACCGACATCGCGAACTGGCGGGAGACCGGCGCGTCCTTCGACATCCCGTACCCGCTGCGGCGCGACCGGGATTCGCAGGAGGAGGTCATCCGGGCCTGCCGCGAGATGCTGGACCTGCTGATCGGTATCCCGGGGCTGGAGGCCCGCCGGAAGGCGATGGCGTCCATGCTGGACCACGTCCTCGCCAGTCCGGAACTGCTCGATCTGCACCTCACGCAGTCCCGGCCGGCGGTGCTGAAGCGCTGGATCGAGGAGTTCGGCAACGACGACATCCGCCAGATCTACCCGAACCTGTCCGGCAACCCGCTCGACCTGATGGTGTACGGCGTGAACCGGCTGCAGGCGGCGTACACGCGGATCGCGGCGGTGACGCCCGAGGCGGAGAAGTCGTTCGCGGAGGAGATCGCCAGCCTGCTGCAGCAGATCGGACGGACCGATCTGCCCGCCGGGCTCTCGTTCTCGGCGCTGGGCCCGTCCGGGACAGCTGAGGTTCAGACGACGCTCGAGACGGTGAAGACCCGGCCGGATCCGGCCGAGTGGCGGCGTCGGCGGCAGGCGTGGATGATCCGGGCGGTCGAGGCCGGCGCGGCGTACGACGCTCGCGAGTACCTTGCCGCGACGTACCAGGTCGGCGCCAGCCTCAACGGGCTTCCGGACAAGGCGAAGGCGTCGAAGGAGCTGTACATGGTCGCCGGCTTCTTCCGGGGGCTGCGCGACCTGCACTCGTTCCGGCCGCCGAAGGCCGTACCCACGACGATCGTCGAGGCGGAGGCGCCGGACAAGCTGCGGGCTGACGTGCCGGTGGCCGGCGACCCGATCGCCGACCTGAACGAGATGACCGGGCTGGGCGCGGTGAAGGCCCGGGTGCACGAGCTGGTCGCGGAGGCGAAGGTGGCCAAGCTGCGCGCCGAAGCCGGGCTGCGGCTGCCGAAACCGATGGGGCACCTGGTGTTCAGCGGCAACCCGGGCACCGGCAAGACCACGGTCGCCCGGATCCTCGCCGAGGTCTACCGCGACCTGGGCATGCTCTCGTCGGGTCACCTGGTCGAGGTGGGGCGGGCCGACCTGATCGCGTCGTACATCGGCCAGACGGCGCCGCGGGTGACCGAGGTGGTCGAGCGTGCGCTGGGCGGCGTGCTGTTCATCGACGAGGCGTACTCGCTGTTCAACACCTCCGGGCGGGACTTCGGCCGGGAGGCCGTCGCGACGCTGATCCAGCTGATGGAGACGCACCGCGACAACCTGGTCGTGGTGATGGCCGGCTACCCGAACGAGATGTACTCGCTGGTCGAGAGCAACCCGGGGCTCAAGTCGCGGATCCGGACGTTCGTGAACTTCCCGGACTACACCGACGGCGAGCTGCACCGGATCTTCCTGCAGGCCGCCGAGCAGGCCGGGTTCGTGCTCGGCGCCGGGGTGTCCGAGCAGGCGCTCGCCACGCTGCACAAGGCGCCACGGGCACCTGGGTTCGGCAACGCGCGGACGGTACGGACGTTGCTCGAGCGGATCGCGACGCTGCAGGCGGTCCGGCTGGCCACGCTGGAGTCCCCGACCATGGAGCAGGTCCGGACGATCGAGCGGTCCGATGTCGCGGAGCTGACCGACGAGAACCTGGGCGATCTGCCGCGTCATGAGGACCCGCGGTCCGAGCTGACGGCGATGACCGGGCTGACCGAGGTCAAGGCGACCGTCGAGCGGCTGGCCGCGGAGGCGCAGGCCGACGTACTGCGGTCCAAGGCCGGGATGCCGCCGACCGAGCGGTCCCGGCACATGGTGTTCACCGGCAACCCCGGCACGGGCAAGACCACCGTGGCGCGGCTGCTCGCCGAGATCTACCGGGACCTCGGTCTGCTCGGCGTCGGCCACCTGGTGGAGACGAGCGGCAACGAGCTGATGGGCCAGTACGTCGGCCAGACCTCGCCGAAGGTGAAGCGCCTGGTGGAGCAGGCCCTCGGTGGCGTGCTGTTCATCGACGAGGCGTACACGCTGGCAGATGCACGCGGCTACGGGGCCGAGGCGCTCGCCACGCTGATCAAGCTGATGGAGGAGCACCGCGAGGACCTCGTCGTGGTGCTGGCCGGATACACCGAGCCGATGGAGGGGCTGTTCCTGCAGAACCCCGGGCTGCGTTCGCGGGTGCCGACGACGTTGGAGTTCCCGGACTACTCGTCGCTGGAGCTGCAGGAGATCTTCGAGTACCTGAGCGGCAAGGCCGGGTACCTGCTGGCCGACGGGGTCGTGGAGCGGGTCGGCTCGTTGCTGGACCGGATCAGGCACATGGCCGAGTTCGGGAACGGACGGGACGTGCGGAACCTGTTCGAGGCCACGGTGTCCGAGCAAGCCGTCCGGATCGGTGCGCTCACCGACCCGAGCGTCGACCAGTTGCGTGAGCTGACGCCGGCCGACGTACCGGCGGACTGGCAGGCCAAGAAGGCTGCCGGCGCGGTGGGCTTCCAGGTCAGGAAGTAGCCAGCGGTACGGCGCCGATCTGGTGCCACACGCCCTCCGCGTCCTCACGCCACAGCTCCAGCTCGGTCAGCTGGACGGTCGGAGCCGGTGCCGCGGCCAGGGCGGCGTTCGCCTCGGCCACCACGGCCGGACCGCCCTGCGCGGACGACGAGATGGTCAGGTGAGGATGCGGGTCCGGGAACTCACCGCCGTACGGCGGGCACTCGGGGAAGGCGTCGAAGACGGACAGGAGGATCGAGCGCACCTTGTCGAACGGCTCCGGCTTCAGCCACGCCGTACCGTTCGGGAACTGACCCGCGACCGGGAAGCTGAGCTCGAACGGCTCGATCGACGCAACTGCTGCCTGGAGGCGGGCCAGGTCGGTGTCGGTGGGTTCGGCGACCCAGGGGACCAGCACTGTCACGTGCGGCGGGATGAGCTCGGTCAACGGGACCTGTGGTCTCGCGGTCGACCGTGACACCGAACGCCAGCGCTCTGTGTACTCCGCCAGCTCAGGAACTGTGATCAGGATCGCCGTCAATTCGGCACCTGCTGCCCACGCATCACTCACCCTGCAATGCTCTCATCACCTACCCTGACAGGTAGATCGTCTGGTACCCGGAAGCGGGACTGGAACGAGAAGAGAGTGAGTGCACCAATACATGGAACGGATCGGCTTGATCGGAGCCGGCCGGGCCGGGACCGCCCTGGGAGCAGCCTTGGCGGCAGCCGGACATCCCCTGGTCGGAGCGACCGCGCGCTCGGGCGCGTCCCTGGACCGCGCCGCCCGCCTCCTGCCCGCTGTGCCCGTGCTACCCGCTGACGAGGTCACGAGGAGCGCAGACGTCGTACTGGTCGCCGTACCGGACGACCTGATTCGCGAGGTCGCGCACAGGCTGCCGTTGACCAGTGCGCAGTACATCGTGCACCTGTCCGGAGCGCACGGTCTGGCCCCGCTGGCTGGGCTCTCCGCGACACCGGTCGCGCTACACCCGTCTATGACGTTTCCGGGCGGTCTGGTCAGCCTGGACGGGGTCATGTTCACCGCGACCGCTCCTGACGCGGCACGGGCGGTCGTCGAGCGGCTGGTGAAGGCGCTGGGCGCACAGGTGCAGTGGGTCGCCGACGAGGAGCGTGCGCGCTACCACGCCGGTCTGGTCCACGGCGCGAACCACCTGACCACCTTGGTCTCGCAGGCGGTCGCCGTACTGCGGGAGGCGGGCGTGGCGGATCCGGTGGCGACACTCCGGCCGTTGCTCGTCGCAACCCTCGACAACACGCTGCGATCCGGTCATCATGCGCTCACCGGGCCGATCGCCCGGGGAGATGTCGACACGGTGGCGGCACATCTGGCAGCACTCCGGGGCAGCACGCGGCGCACGTACGCCGAACTGGCCCGGGCGACTGTGGAACTGGCGACGGACGGGCGGCTGGACGCGGAGACGGTTCGCCGCTTGACCGAGGTACTGGACGGGCACCGGGCAGATCCAGCAGGGGAGGCACCGCGATGAGACTCACCCAGACCAAAGCGGAACTGCGCGCGGCGGCCGCGATCCGGCCACGGGCGGTCGTGATGACGATGGGCGCCCTGCACGACGGCCACGCCGCGCTACTGGCCGAGGCCCGCGAACGGGTCGGGCCGGACGGCAGCGTGCTGCTGACGATCTTCGTGAACCCGTTGCAGTTCGGGCCGACCGAGGACTTCGACCGGTACCCGCGGACACTGGCCAGCGACCTGGCGATCGCGAAGAACGAGGGCGTCGACCTGGTCTTCAACCCGTCCCGGGACGAGCTGTACCCGAACGAGCCGTCGATCACGGTGCATCCGGGCCCGCTGGCCGACGAGCTCGAGGGCGTGTTCCGGCCCGGGCACTTCTCCGGCGTACTGACCGTGGTGTCGAAGCTGCTGCACCTGACCGCGCCCGACCTGGCGTTGTTCGGCGAGAAGGACTACCAGCAGCTGACGCTGATCCGCGAGATGGTCTGCGACCTCGACATGGACGTCGACATCGTGCCGGTGCCGACCGTGCGGGAGGCGGACGGTCTCGCGCTGTCCTCACGCAACCGGTACCTGAGCGAGACCGAGCGTGACGAGGCGCTGGTGCTGTACCGGGCGCTGAGCGCGGGCGCGAAGGCCGGGATGAACGGGCCGGACGCGGTGCTGGCCGCGGCCCAGGCCGAGCTCGAGGCGGTGCCGTCGGTCAAGATCGACTACCTCGCCCTGCGAGCCCCCGATCTCGGCCCGGTGATCGGCCCCGGCGAGGCCCGGATGCTGATCGCCGCCCGCGTCGGCCTGACCCGTCTCATTGACAACATTTCCATCACCCTCCGATGAATTCGGTTGATACGGTCGCGGGATGACGATTCCCGCTGTGCCGCAACGGCTGGCCGCGGCCGAGCCTGGTTGGACCGACACCGTCGACGTGGTGGTGATCGGCTCCGGTGTCGCCGGGCTGAGTGCCGCGCTCAAGGCCCGTGAGCTGGGCACCGTCCTGGTGGTGACGAAGGACGTCGTCGCCTCCGGCTCCACGCAGTGGGCGCAGGGCGGTATCGCCGCTGCCCTCCACCCGGAGGACTCACCCGAGGAGCACCTGCAGGACACGCTCGTCGCGGGCGCCGGGCTGAGCGACCCGGAGGCCGTCCGGGTGCTCGTCACCGAAGGTCCGGACGCCGTCCGCGACCTGATCGACCTGGGTGCGCGCTTCGACACCATGGCCGACGGAGAGATCTCGCTCGGCCGCGAAGGCGGGCACCACCGGAACCGGATCGCGCACGCGGGCGGCGACGCGACCGGCGCCGAGATCGAGCGGGCGCTGGTCGCCGCGGTCAAGCGGGCCAAGGACATCCGGTTGGTCGAGCACGCCCTGGTCCTCGATCTGCTCACGGCCGCCGACGGCTCGGTCGCCGGGGTGACGTTGCACGTGATGGGCGAGGGGCAGCTGGACGGCGTCGGCGAGATCCGTACCAGGGCTGTGATCCTGGCCTCCGGCGGTCTCGGGCAGTTGTACGCGGCAACGACCAACCCGAGCGTGTCGACCGGTGACGGTATGGCGCTCGCGCTGCGGGCCGGCGCGAAGGTGCGGGACCTGGAATTCGTGCAGTTCCACCCGACCGTGCTCTGGCTGGGCAAGAGCGCGAAAGGCCAGCAGCCGTTGGTTTCCGAGGCGGTCCGCGGTGAGGGTGCGTTCCTCGTCGACCACAACGGAAAACGTTTTATGCAAGGCCAACACGAGCTCGCAGACCTCGCGCCGCGGGACATCGTGGCGAAGGCGATCATGCGCCAGATGCTTGCCACCGGCAAGGACCACGTCTACCTGGACGCCCGGCACTTCGGTGACGAGAAGTGGCGGGTCCGGTTCCCGACCATCCTCGCGTCCTGCCGCTCGCACGGTATCGACCCGGTCCGCGAACTGATCCCGGTCGCCCCCGCCTGCCACTACTCGTCGGGCGGCGTCTGGACGGACCTGAACGGCCAGACCTCGGTGCCCGGCCTGTACGCGTGCGGTGAGGTCGCGTGCACCGGCGTCCACGGGGCCAACCGGCTCGCGTCCAACTCGTTGCTCGAAGGGCTCGTGTTCGCCCGCCGGATCGCCGCGCACCTCGCGAACGGGCTGCCCGAACGGCGCGAGCCCGCCGACGACCGCCGTACGCCGGGACTCGTCGACGCGGACGTCGTTCCCGAGCTGCAACGGGCGATGACCGTCGGCGCCGGCGTGATCCGGAGCGCGACCGGCCTGGCGGAGGCGGGTGCGGCGATCGGCAAGCTGATGGAGCAGCCGTACGGCGAGCCGGGAACGCCGGGCTGGGAGGCGACGAACCTGGTGACGGTCGCCTCCGCGCTGGTCGCCGCGGCGACCGCCCGCGAAGAAAGCCGTGGCGCGCACTGGCGCGAGGACCACCCGGACCGCGATGATCTGCACTGGTTCGGAAGCCTGGACCTGACACTTGATCAGCAGGCTGTGCCGCAAGCCACGTTTGTATCGCGCGAATCCGAGGAGAATGACCGGCATGGATGAGACAGTCGACCGGCAGTGGGTCGGTGACCTCGTGCGGGCAACCATCGAGGAGGACCTGGCCGGAGGCGTCGACGTGACGACCACCGCCACGGTCGACCCGGACCAGGTGTCGGTCGCCGAGCTGGTCGCCCGCGCCGACGGTGTGGTGGCGGGCCTGGAGATCGCGGAGCTGGTGCTGCGCCAGGTCGCGGCGCCGGACGAGATCGAGATCGAGCACACCGTCCACGACGGCGACTCGGTGCAGCGGGGCGCAGTCCTGATGACGGTCCGCGGCAAGACGCGGCAACTCCTGACCGCCGAGCGCACCACGCTGAACCTGCTCTGCCACCTGAGCGGTGTCGCCACGCTGACCAGGCGCTGGGTCGACGCGGTCGAGGGCACCGGCGCGGTCATCCGCGACACCCGCAAGACCATGCCGTTGCTCAGGTCCCTGGAGAAGTACGCCGTACGCTGCGGTGGCGGGAAGAACCACCGGATGGCGCTGTCGGACGCCGCGCTGATCAAGGACAACCACGTGATCGCGGCCGGTGGTGTCGCGGAGGCGTTCCGCCTGGTGCGCAAGGCGTATCCGGAGATCGGGATCGAGGTCGAGGTGGACTCGGTCGAGGACGCGGTGATCGCGGTCGAGTCCGGTGCCGAGCTGATCCTGCTGGACAACATGGACGTGCCGTTGCTGCGGGAGGCGGTCGAGAAGGTCGCGGGCCGGGCCCGGCTGGAGGCCTCCGGCGGGCTGACGCTGGACAAGGCGCGAGAGGTGGCCGAGACCGGTGTCGACTTCCTCGCGGTCGGTGCGCTGACGCACTCCGCGCCGGTCCTCGACATCGCGCTGGACCTGAAGGAGGCGTGATGTTGCTGGCCGTCGCCGTCGAGAACACCAGGACGCTGGTCGGCCTGGTGTTCGAGGGCACGGTCAAGCGGCACTGGTGGGTCGGGACCGATCCGCGTCGTACGGCGGACGAGTGGGCGGTGCTGCTGCAGGGCCTGCTCGCCGGTGAGTCCCCGGTGTCCGGGATCGCCGTGTGTTCCGCCGTACCGCATGTGCTGCACGAGTTGCGGGACGTCGTGTCGCGCTACTACGAGGGTGTGCCGAGCGTCGTCGTCGAGCCCGGCGTGAAGACCGGGCTGCCGGTGCTGGTCGACAACCCGCGGGAGGTCGGCACGGACCGGATCGCGAACGCGCTGGCGGCCGTCAGCAAGTACGGCGCTCCGTGCCTGGTCGTCGACGTCGGTACGGCGATCACGATCGACGTGGTGAACCCGGCCGGCGCCTTCATCGGCGGAGTGATTGCCCCAGGCATCGAAACCGCGACCGACGCGCTCGGGCAGGCGGCCGCGCAACTGCGCCGGGTCGAACTGGTCCGGCCGCGAACGGTGGTCGCGAAGAACACCGTCGAGGCCTTGCAGTCCGGCGCGATCCACGGCTTCGCCGCGCTCGTCGACGGCCTGGTCGCGCGGATCCGGACCGAGCAGTCTCTGAACGACGACGTCGCGGTCGTCCTCACCGGCGCCCTCGCGCCGCTGCTCGCGGGCGAACTCACCACCCCGATCCACGACGAACCGTTGCTGACCCTGCGCGGTCTGTATCAGGCGTTCGCCCGCAACCACCTCTGAGGATTAACCTCTTGTGCCCTTGAGGTGACCTGGCTCACTATGAGGCCAAGGGGCTTCAGGGGTTGGGGGAAGTATGAGGTCTGTTTATCGTGCCTTGGCCGGGCTCATCGCGATCGGCGTGCTGGTCCAGGCAGCGGCGATCGGGCTAGCGTGGTTCACGGTGCTCAAGGATGTCGACGGCGGCTTGGTGTACGACAAGAACTCCGATTTCAACGCCGGACACATGATCCACACCATCGTCGGCAGCGGGATCATTCCGCTCCTCACGATCTTGCTGCTGATCATCTCGTTCTTCGCGAAGGTCGACGGCGGCGTCAAGTGGGCGCTGTACGTGTTCGGCCTGGTCGTCCTGCAGTTCGGGCTGGCCGTCGCGTCCTTCGGCGCGCCCGTGGTCGGCGCGCTGCACGGACTGAACGCGTTCGCTCTGCTCGCGGTCGCGAGCATGGCTGCCCGTCGCGCGGCCGCACCGGCCTCGGCGTCCGCCGAGACACAGGCCGAGGCGACCACTTAGATGCGCTTGGCAACTGACAGGGGGCGGTCGGGATAATGCGGCCGCCGCCTCGCCGGGTGCTGATCGGGATCGTCGCGACGATCGCCATACTGGCGCCGCTCGGGTTCTTCTGGCAGCGGAGTCTGGTGCCGAACGACCTGTCGCCGATGGCGATGGGGTACGCCGACTACGGCGGCGGGCCGGTGTCGCCGCATGCCCACCACGGTACGGACGTCAGCCAATTGACCGGTCCTGCCGATCGGAAGCCTGCTGTCGAGGTGGAGCTCGTGGCGCGCACGGAGCGTTTCGAGATCCCCGGCCGCGGATCGATCGACGGCTACACGCTGAACCACACGTCGCCGGGTCCGCGGATCGTCGCGAGACAAGGCGATCTCGTCCAGGTCACCCTGCGCAACGAGAACGTTGCCGATGGCATCACCTTGCATTGGCACGGTGTCGACGTACCGAATGCCGAGGACGGTGTCGCGGGTGTCACCCAGGACGCGGTCCCGCCGGGCAAGTCGTACGTGTACCGCTTCGTCGCGAAGGACGCCGGCACGTACTGGTACCACTCGCACCAGGTCTCCCACGAGCAGGTGCAGAAGGGTCTGTACGGCGTACTGATCGTCCAACCCACCGCGACGGACGTGGTCGCGGCAGTGCACACGTACGACAAGGTCCGCACGGTCAACGGCGAGTACGGCGAACGCCGGGTGAAGGCACCCGGTCCGCTGACCCGGCTGCGGTTGATCAACGCCGACAACGGACCGATGCCGATCTGGGTCGACGGGGCGTCGTACAAGGTGGTCGCGGTCGACGGGACCGACGTGAACGCGCCGACCGAGGTGAGTGGGAATGCGGTGCTCGTCACCGCGGGCGGCCGGGTGGACCTCGAGATCCCCACGACGAAGGCGGTGCGGATCGGGCTCGGCGGCGGACCGACGACGCTGGTGATCGGCGACGGCGACGCGCCGGCCGGGACCGAGCCGAGGGACCGGGTCGACCTGCTGACGTACGGCGCCCCGAAACCGCTCGGGTTCGATCCCGCGAAGGCGACCCGCGTGTTCCGGTACGACATCGGCCGCCAGATCGGTTTCTTCGACGGGAAACCCGGGCTGTGGTGGACGATCAACGGGCATCAGTACCCGGACGTGCCGATGTTCGTGGTGAGCGAGGGCGACATCGTGCGGATGACGATCAAGAACAGCTCGGGCCAGGTCCATCCGATGCACCTGCACGGCCACCACGTCGTCGTACTGAGTCGCGACGGGGTGCGAGCGACCGGGAGCCCGTGGTGGACGGACTCCCTCAATGTCGAGGACAAGGAGACCTACGAGGTCGCGTTCGTGGCGGACAACCCGGGGATCTGGATGGATCACTGCCACAACCTTCCGCACGCCGCGCAGGGGCTCGTGACGCACCTGATGTACACGGGCGTCACCACGAACCACCACCTCGGCGGCGACCCGAACAATCAGCCTGAGTGAATCGGGCGTCCGACGGTAAGGGTCTTGCGCAGGGTCTCGGGGAGGCCGTTGAAGGCCTCGTCGGGTTGGGTTCCGGTCGCGTCGAGGGTCTTGGAGAAGAAGGCCCGGGCTGCGGCCGCGAGCGCTACGTCGAGTACGTCGGCGTCCGACAGGCCGACCGCTTTCAGGGCGTCGACGTCCGCCTGGGTCACGGTGTCCGCGGCGAGTGCGATTTGGCGTGCGAAGGCCATCACGGCGCGGTCGACCGGGTCGTTCGCCGGTTCGTCCACGAGGGCCACGACTTCCTCCGCGGTGTAGAACTTGTCCGCGAGGATCTGTCCGTGCGCGAGGCTGCAGTAGCTCGACTTCAGCGCGGTCGCCGCCGCCAGCGTGGCGAGCTCGTAGCGGCGCAGGTCCATCGACTCCTTGATCGCGCCGTTCAACTGCTTCCACGCCTCGTAGACGGCCGGCCGCGCCGCGAACGTGTGCACGAAGTTCGGCACATGCCCGGCCGGCGCCCGGTTCGCCGCGAACATCTCCGGTTCGTTCGGCGTCTTGATGAATGCCATCTCGGTTCCCCCCTCAGTGGCTTACCTCACGGTAGGTGCGCGATACCGATCCGGCAACGGTCGTGGGGATCCGGCACCTGTGACTGGGTATGGTTCACCAGGTTGATCGTGAGGCGGTTGAGACGAGGTGGTCGGAATGCGGCGCGTACTCGCCGTCGCGCTGGCAGTGGTTGCGGGGGCTGCCTCGCTGACTGCCTGTGCCTCCGACCCGGCGCCGACCGATGTCACCGTCGCGTGGGCGCCCAAGGGGCGGGCCGCGGTGCTGGTGACCTGGAAGGACAACGGGCTGCCGAACCGGGTCACGATCGAGGGCGTGCTCAGCGAGAGCCCGTCGTACCTGAAGTACATCCCGGCCGGTGAACCGAACCAGTGGGAGATCCCGACCTCGGCGTTCCCGCCGGACGGGAACTACAAGGTCGCCGTCGGCACCGGGACCTCGCAGGGCGGGGTGACCAGCAAGCTCGCCAAGTCGCCGGTGTTCGACACCGACGGTCCGGTGCGGCCGAGCGCTGCCGCGGTGGCGAAGCAGGGGCGCGGTGTGCTGATCCGCTGGTCGGTGCCGGTCGCTCCGCAGGACTTCACGCCGAACGACCCGCTGGACGTGAAGGGCAAGAAGACCCAGCGGTACGTGCCGATGATCGGGCGGCCGGGCAAGATGCTGAAGGTGATCGGCCCGGCGACAACCTCGAACCGGCAGGTCATCAAGAGCATCAAACCGCCGTACACCTTCCAGCTGCGCACCCAGAACGAGTGGAGCACCAGCATCGGCGGGCAGGTGCTCGGGCTGACCAGCTCGATCAACGCCGCCGTCCCCAGGCTGGCCCAGTTCAGCGTGCCGATCCGGGTCCGCGGGCGGGTCATCCTGCACCAGGTCGGCTGCGACCTCGAGACACCGTGCACGAGCAAGCGCGCGACACCGGCCGGCGTACCGGTCGTGGTGCTGACGCAGGTCGCCCCGGGCGCCCGGTGGACGCCGGCGGCGCGCGGATCGACGACGGCCGGCGGGTACTACGACATCGCGGTGCAGACGGGCGGCAGCCGCCCGTACAAGATCATCGTGCCGGAGAACACCAAGGGCAGTACGCAGACCGGTACGTCGACCAGTAGGCCGGCGTACACGAAGAGCGTCGTCCGGGTCGCGTCGGCCGGATTCGCCAACGGGAACGTGGCGACGGCGAAGGGCTCGACGGTGACCGTGTCCGTCACCGTGAAGCCGGCCATGAACACGACCGTGATGCTGCAGGCCTGGAACCGGCAGACCCGTCGGTGGGTGGACTCCAAGGCCCTGCCGATGCGCAACGGCGTCGCCGCGCTGGCGTTCAAGGCCGCGCAGCCGGGCGACTTCGTCTACCGGTTCGTGATCCCCGGCGCGATGATGTTCGGCCGGCCGATCGACGGGACCACGACGGCGCAGTTGCAGCTACACGTCCGCTGACTCGGTCGCCGCCTTGGGGACCGGCCCGGCCTCTTCCCGGCGGCGTTTGCGGACCTTGTGGACGACGTACAGCGCGACCGCCACGACCGCGACGGCGATCAGCGCGATCACCGACACCCGGCCGAAGATCTTGTCGGCGTTGTCGCCGATCTTGTACGCGACGACGCCGATCGTGGTCGCCCAGGCGATCCCGCCGGCGGCGTTCGCGACCAGGAAGCGCGGGTAGTGCATCCGCAGCATGCCGGCCATCGGGCCCGCGAAGATCCGCAGCAGCGCGACGAAGCGGCCGAAGAACACCGTCCAGACGCCGTACTTGTGGAAGTACTTCTCGGCCCGGACGATCCGGTCCTCGGAGAAGTGATGGAACCGCCGGCCCAGTCGTTCGAAGAGCCGGCGGCCGGCCTTGCGGCCGATGAAGTACCCGATCGAGTCGCCGATGATCGCGCCCGCCGCGGCGGCCAGGATCACGAACTCGATCTTCAGATGATGCTGCTGCGACGCGAGCAGCGCGGCCGCGATCAGCGTGGTCTCACCGGGCAGCGGTACGCCCATGCTCTCCACGCCGATGACCAGTCCGACCACCAGATACGCGAGGATCGCCACCCCGGACGGGATGGCGATCGCCTGCGCGACAAGCAGAGGTTCCCCCATGCACCCATAGTGACATCGTGGGACAACCGATTTGGTGACCGGGCAACTAAAAGTCGTGGCTGGCCGTCCCCCGCCTACTGCGGGGCACTCGGCACGGCACCTCGGCGCACGGGTACAAAGGCCACGATGCTCCGCATCGAGACCTTCGCCCCCGCACGCCGAGCTACCGCACCGAGCACCTCCTCGCTACGGCGTGGGACGACCAGCCACGACTTATCCCCGGGTTATTTCAGGGTCGTGGCCGTTGTCGGACGGGACTTCCGCCGGAACCTGCGACGGTATCCGGGGTGTCTCGCCGTTGAACGCCTTGGTGACGTTCTGCAGTGCGGTGGTGACCTCGGACGGGATGACCCAGAACGTGTTGCCGGGGCCCTTGGCCAGCTCGGGGAGCATCTGCAGGTACTGGTACGCGAGCAGCTTCGGGTCCGGGTCGTTGCGGTGGATCGCCTCGAACACGGTGTCGATCGCCTTCGCCTGACCCTCGGCGCGCAGGATCGCGGCCTGCCGGTCACCCTCGGCCGTCAGGATCCGGGACTGCCGCTGGCCTTCGGCGTTCAGGATCGCGGCCCGCTTCTCCCGCTCGGCCCGCATCTGTTTCTCCATCGACTCCTTGATCGACGCCGGCGGCTCGATCGCCTTGAGCTCGACCCGGTTCACCCGGATCCCCCACTTGCCGGAGGCCTCGTCGAGGACGCCGCGGAGGATCGAGTTGATGTGCTCGCGCGACGTCAGCGTCTTCTCCAGGTCCAGGGCGCCGATGACGTTGCGCAACGTGGTCACGGTCAGCTGCTCGATCGCCTGGATGTAGTTCTGGATCTCGTACGCCGCCGCGCGCGGATCGGTGACCTGGAAGTACAGCACCGTGTCGATGTGCACGACCAGGTTGTCCTCGGTGATCACCGAGTTCGGCTGGAACGAGACCACCTGCTCGCGCAGGTCGATCAGCTGCCGGGGCCGGTCGATGAACGGGATCACGATGTTCAGTCCGGGCTCCAGCGTGCGCAGGTAGCGGCCGAGGCGCTCGACGTTGCTGGCCCGCGCCTGCGGAACGATCCGCACGGTCCGCAGTACCAGCACGACGGCGAGCAGCGCGACGACGATTCCGATGATCAGTTCGGCCATGGTTCCTCCTGAGGATGGACGAGGGCGGTAGCCCCCTCGATGGCGAACACGTCGACCCGGGTCCCGGCGGGGATCCGCAGGTCGGGGTCGTAGGAGCGGGCACTCCACTCCTCGCCGCCGATCCGGACCCGGCCGGCGTCCCGGTCGCACGGCGCGAGGACGACGGCCTCGCGGCCGACCAGCGCGGCGACACCGGTGCGCAGCGTCGGGTGCCCGGTCAGGTGCCGGCGCGCCACCGGGCGGACCAGCGTCACCATCGCCACGGCGGTGATCGCGAAGGCCAGCACCTGGAAGCCGATCCCGAGGCCCAGCCCGCCGATCCCGGCCGCGGCGAGCGCGGCGACGGCGAGCAGGAGCAGGTCCAAGGTCGCCGTCATCAACTCGGCCGTGCCGAGGACGGCGGCGACGATCAACCACAGGATCCAGGACTGCATGGCGACCACCCGACGGCGGAAAGTACCTCTACTTCGACGGTACTCCTGGATACGCCCACATTCAGCTAACGGTTCAGCTGCCTTCCGGCGGATCCCCGGTCGGTACGACGGCGACCAGCGACGTGATCTCGCGCGCACCGGCCGGATGGCTGCTGATCGACCGGTTCTTCTTGAAGCGGTCGACGAGCCCCAGCAGCTCCTGGTTGAACTGCTCCGCCTCGTCATGGGTCAGCCACAGCCGGGACCGGCTCATCGAGCTGACGTCGTCCCAGGGGTCGTCCGCGTCCATCTCGACGAACTGGTCGGCGACCGCTTCCATCGTGGTCCGCAGCATCGCCTGGCTGGCCAGCCGTCCGGCGCTGCTCGACTGCGAGGAGATCACCAGGTTGGCCGCCGGCGCCTTCCACGGGCGCTCGCGGCCGTCGGCGGACTCGTCGGCGCGCTCGATGATGCCCCACTTCTCCAGCGCCCGGAGGTGGTAGCTCATCGCCGACGGCGTCAGTCCGGCCAGCTCGGCGCACTCCGTCGCGGTCAGCACCTTGCCGCTGAACAGCTCGTCGATGACCACCTGCCGCGCGGGGTGCGCGAGCGCCCGGATCGCCCGCGGATCCGTGATCACCAGCTGCTTCTTCTTCGCCACGAGGTCAGCGTAGCGAACCTCTTGACGCCGCGAGATCTGAAGTGTTTACTTCACAACTATGAAGCAAACCCTTCAGACTTCGATCTGGTCGCGTCCCGACATCCGCCTCGTCCTGCCTGCTCGCGCGCTGTCGTACGCGGGCGATTCGATCGCGATGATCGCGCTGATGCTGCGCGTCTCCGACGGTCACGGTCCGGCAGCCGTCACGGCACTGCTGCTCGCGTTCGCCGTACCGACCGTGGCGATGATCCCGTTCGCCGGGCGGATCGTGGACGGGTTCGACTCGCGGACGGTCCTGGTCTGGTCGGGGCTGCTGCAGGTGGTCGCCGGCGTCGGGCTCGCGTTCGTGCACGACCTGGTCAACACGCTGGCGCTGGTCTGCGTACTGCAGATCGGCCAAGCCGTCGCAGGGCCGGCGTGGGGTGCGCTGATCCCGCGGATCGTCGGTGAGGAACTCGTCGGTCGCGCCACCGGGACCAGCCAGGCCCTGATCGGGGTCGCGATGCTGGCGGGCTCCGCGGCCGGTGGTGTGCTGGTCGGCTGGGTCGGCAGTCGCGGCGCCCTGCTCGTCGACGCCGGGACCTTCCTCGCTCTGGTGGTCGTCGCGCAACTGGTCCGCACCCGCCGCCGGCCCGAGCCCGGTGCCGCTCGCGAGCGAGGCGGGGTGTCGGCGGGACTGCGCGCCGTCTTCGGCGACGACATCCTGAGGATCCTGGTGCCGGCGCTCTGGCTGTTCGTGGTCGCAGGCGAGGCGGTCAACGTCGTGGAGGTCTTCCTGATCACCGGCGAGCTCGGCCTCGGGCCCGGTCTGTACGGCGTGGCGGGCGCGGCGACCGGGGCTGGGGCGATCTTCGGCGCCTGGTACAGCGGCCGGCTGAACGGCGACCACGCCCGGGCGGTGGGAGTCGTCGTGGGAATGGCGGCGATCGGCGGATCGGCCGTGCTGATGGGTCTGGCGGGGAACCTCGTGACCCTGCTGATCGGAGCCACCACGATCGGCGTCGGCAGCGGGATGCTGAACGCGGCGGCCAACGCGCTGGTGGTCACCAGGTCCGCCGAGGCCGTCCGCGGCCGGGTGATCGCGGCCCTGAACGGTACGGTCCGCTCGTTCAGCATTCTCGCGATGCTGCTGGGCGGTCTGGCGGGTGCGCTGCTCGGTCCGCGCGGGACGTTCGTGACGTGCGGAGCGGCCTGCGTGGCGGCCGCCGTGGTCCTCGGCGCCCTGGTCACCCGGAGCAAGGACGAATCAAAGGATTCGGAGCTGGAGGCACTCAGTCACTAGCCTTTGGGCTATGACTGACGCACACGTGGACCCGGTGAACCCCGACAGCGGGCAGGACGACCTGCCCGAGCAGATGCGGGTTCGCCGGGAGAAGCGTGACCGCCTGCTGGCGGAAGGAGTACCGCCGTACCCGATCTCGGTGCCCCGGACGCACCTGCTCAAGGACCTCCGGGCGACGTACGACGCCCAGGACCTGGAGCCCGACACCCGGACCGGTGAGCAGGTCTCGGTGGCCGGCCGGGTGATCTTCCTGCGCAACACCGGCAAGCTCTGCTTCGTCCGGCTCCGCGAGGGGGACGGGACCGAACTGCAGGTGATGTTCTCGCTCGCCGACCTCGGCGAGGAGGGGCTGGCCCGGTTCAAGCAACTCGTCGACATCGGCGACCTGCTGTCCGTCCAGGGCGAGGTGATCACCAGCCGCCGCGGTGAGCTGTCCGTGCAGGCGACCGCGTGGCAGATGGCCGCGAAGACGCTCCGTCCGCTCCCGAACGAGCACAAGCCGCTCAGCGAAGAGGCACGGGTCCGGATGCGGTACGTCGACCTGATCGTGCGTCCCGAGGCGCGGGAGATGGTGCGCGCGAAGGCAGCCGTCCTGAAGGCGCTGCGCGCGACGTACGACGGGCACGGCTTCGTCGAGGTCGAGACGCCGGTGCTGCAGCTGACCAACGGCGGCGCCGCGGCCCGGCCGTTCTCGACCCACCTGAACGCGTTCGACCAGGAGATGAAGCTCCGGATCGCGCTCGAGCTCGACCTCAAGCGCGCGATGATCGGCGGCGTCGACCGGGTCTACGAGATCGGCCGGACGTTCCGTAACGAGGGACTGGACTCCACCCACTCGGCGGAATTCTCGATGATCGAGGCCTACGAGGCGTACGGCGATTACGACACGATGGCCGAGCTGATCCAGGAGCTGATCCGGAACGCGGGCCGTGCGATCGGTCGTACGACGATCACCGGGCGCGACGGTTCGACCATCGACATCGAGCAGCCGTTCCAGCACGCGACGCTTTTCGGGCTGCTCTCGGAAGCGGTCGGTGAGAGCGTCGACGCGAGCACCGACCTGGCCACGCTGCTGAAGTTGGCCGAGCAGCACGGGGTCGAGCTGCAGCCCGACCGGAATGCCGGTGAGATCGCCGTCGACTTGTTCGAGAAGCTGTGCGAGCACACGCTGATCCAGCCCACCTTTGTTCGCGACTATCCGGAGTCGGCGCGGCCGCTGGCGAAGCCGCACCGGGAAATTCCGGGGCTGGTCGAGGCCTGGGACCTGTTCTTCAACGGGGTCGAGCTCGGGGTCGCCTACTCGGAGCTGAACGACCCGGTGATCCAGCGCGATCGCCTGGTGGAGCAGTCGTTGCTGGCCGCGGCCGGCGACCCGGAGGCGATGGATCTCGACGAGGACTTCCTGCGCGCGATGGAATTCGGGATGCCGCCGGCCGGCGGCATGGGGATGGGCCTGGACCGCTTGGTGATGTTGCTCACCGGGACCGGTATCCGGGAGACGATTCTCTTCCCGTTGCTGCGTCCGGAGTGATTTTCGAATCCAGACACAGGGTCGTTGCATAGCACAACGGACGGCCTTCGCAAATCAGGGGGCCGAATTTATTCCGGACCGGCCGGTTCGACCCGGATGAATACTCAAGGTCACCATGACTGCACAGCGTCGATGAATGACAAGTACCTGGTTTGTGCGGTACAAATCAGGTGCTAACAATTCAGCAGGGGGATTGTGCCCGATGGCGGGCGCGGAAAGGTTGTCATCGATGGCGCAAAGGGTGCAGGTGGTTCTCGAGGACGATCTCGACGGCGGTAAGGCCGACGAGACCGTCACATTCGGGCTGGACGGAACGACGTACGAGATCGACCTGTCCAAGAAGAACGCCGCGAAACTGCGCGACGCCCTCGCCGCGTACGTCGGCTCGGGTCGCCGGGTGGCCGGCCGCCGGGGTGCGGCGGGCCGGGCGCGCGGCCGCGGCCGGTCGGCCTCGGACTCCGCGGACATCCGGGCCTGGGCCAAGGAGAACGGCTACGAGGTCAGCGAGCGCGGCCGGATCTCCGCCGAGGTGCGCGCGGCGTACAACGACGCGAAGTAGTTTTCAGCTGTCGCCGGTCCCGGCACCCGATTGGGGTGCCGGGACCGTCCGCATTCCGGTTGTTTCACAGAGTGGGACCGGGCGTGTCGCGGTGATGGCTGACCGGGCAGGCAGTTCTGGGAATTCGCTGGTGGCGAACACGCTGTCGGATCGCGGTGCACCGGGAACACGCTGGTTACCAGTGCGGTTGTTCCCTTGTGATGCCGCCCGGACGGCTGATGGACGAGTGATCGGGTGTTCGCCGAGAGCGAGCCTGTCGGTGTCGGGGACTAGCATGCAGGTACGGGGGTCGGCCAACACGGCACGTCCGACTCCTCTGAGGCAAGGAGCGCTTTGGCGATGTTTGAACGATTTACGGACCGCGCCCGTCGGGTAGTCGTCCTGGCACAGGAAGAAGCCAGGATGCTCAGCCACAACTACATCGGGACCGAGCACATCCTGCTCGGCCTGATCCACGAGGGTGAAGGGGTCGCCGCCAAGGCTCTCGAGAGCCTGGGTATCTCGCTCGAGGCCGTCCGCTCCCAGGTCGAGGAGATCATCGGCCAGGGGCAGCAGGCACCGAGCGGGCACATCCCGTTCACCCCCCGCGCCAAGAAGGTGCTGGAGCTCTCCCTGCGCGAGGCCCTGCAGTTGGGCCACAACTACATCGGCACCGAGCACATCCTGCTCGGCCTCATCCGTGAGGGTGAGGGTGTCGCAGCGCAGGTCCTGGTCAAGCTCGGTGCGGACCTGAACAAGGTCCGGCAGCAGGTCATCCAGCTGCTGAGCGGATACCAGGGCAAGGAGTCGTCGCCGCAGGGCACGGCCCCGGAGGGTGCACCCAGCAGCTCCCTGGTGCTCGACCAGTTCGGCCGGAACTACACCCAGTCCGCTCGTGAGGCGAAGCTCGACCCGGTGATCGGGCGCGAGACCGAGATCGAGCGGGTCATGCAGGTGCTGTCCCGGCGGACCAAGAACAACCCTGTCCTGATCGGTGAGCCGGGTGTCGGCAAGACCGCCATCGTGGAAGGTCTGGCCCAGCAGATCGTCCGTGGCGACGTCCCGGAGACGCTGAAGGACAAGCAGATCTACTCACTCGACCTGGGTGCCCTGGTGGCCGGTTCGCGCTACCGCGGTGATTTCGAGGAACGCCTGAAGAAGGTGCTCAAGGAGATCCGCACCCGCGGCGACATCGTGCTGTTCATCGACGAGATCCACACCCTCGTCGGGGCCGGTGCGGCCGAGGGCGCGATCGACGCGGCGAGCATCCTGAAGCCGATGCTGGCCCGCGGTGAGCTGCAGACGATCGGCGCCACCACCCTCGACGAGTACCGCAAGTACGTCGAGAAGGACGCCGCGCTGGAGCGCCGCTTCCAGCCGATCCAGGTGGCCGAGCCCTCGATCGCGCACACGATCGAGATCCTCAAGGGCCTCCGCGACCGGTACGAGGCGCACCACCGGGTGACCATCACCGACGCCGCGCTGGTGAACGCCGCGCAGATGGCCGACCGGTACATCTCGGACCGGTTCCTGCCGGACAAGGCGATCGACCTGATCGACGAGGCCGGGGCCCGGTTGCGGATCCGCCGGATGACGGCTCCGCCGGACCTGCGCGAGTTCGACGAGAAGATCGCGACCGTGCGCCGGGAGAAGGAGTCGGCGATCGACGCGCAGGACTTCGAGCGCGCCGCCCGGCTGCGGGACGACGAGAAGAAGCTGATCAACGCGAAGTCCGAGCGTGAGAAGCAGTGGAAGGCCGGCGACATGGACGTCGTCGCCGAGGTCGACGAGGAGCTGATCGCCGAGGTGCTGAGCACCGCGACCGGGATCCCCGTCTTCAAGCTGACCGAGGAGGAGTCCTCGCGGCTGCTCGACATGGAGAAGGAGCTGGCCAAGCGGTACATCGGCCAGACCGACGCGGTCAAGGCGCTGTCCCGCTCGATCCGGCGGACCCGCGCCGGCCTGAAGGACCCGCGCCGCCCGAGCGGCTCGTTCATCTTCGCGGGCCCGTCCGGTGTCGGTAAGACCGAGCTGTCGAAGGCGCTGACCGAGTTCCTGTTCGGCGATGAGAACGCGCTGATCAGCCTCGACATGTCGGAGTACTCGGAGAAGCACACCGCGTCCCGGCTGTTCGGGTCGCCTCCTGGGTACGTCGGCTACGAAGAGGGTGGCCAGCTGACCGAGAAGGTGCGCCGCAAGCCGTTCAGCGTGGTGCTGTTCGACGAGGTGGAGAAGGCCCACCCGGACATCTTCAACTCGCTGCTGCAGATCCTGGACGAGGGTCGTCTGACCGACGCCCAGGGCCGCGTGGTCGACTTCAAGAACACCGTGATCATCATGACCACGAACCTGGGCACGAAGGACATCGCCAAGGCGGTGAGCCTGGGCTTCTCGCAGGCGAGCGACACCACGTCGTCGTACGAGAAGATGAAGGCCAAGGTCACCGAGGAGCTGAAGCAGCACTTCCGGCCGGAGTTCCTGAACCGCGTCGACGAGATCGTGGTCTTCCACCAGCACACGATGGACGACATCGTGAAGATCGTGGACCTGATGGTGGCCCAGATCGAGCAGCGGCTGAAGGACAAGGACATGGGCATCGAGCTCACGCCGGCGGCGAAGGAACTCGCCGCGAAGCGTGGCTTCGACCCGGTCCTGGGTGCCCGTCCACTGCGCCGCGCACTGCAGCGCGACGTCGAGGACGTGCTGGCCGAGAAGATCCTGTTCGGGGAACTGCGCCCGGGCCAGATCGTCCTGGTCGACGCGGCACCGGAAGGCACGGTCAACGAGGACGGACTGACCGAGTACTTCACCTTCACCGGTAACCAGAAGTCGACGACCTCCGACCTGGAGCTCACCGACCTCACCACCGGTGGCACGACCGGCAGCTCCGGTCTGCAGGACAGCTGAGCCGGTAGCAAGCAGCGAAGGGCCCCGCGGACATCACGTCCGCGGGGCCCTTCGTCGTACGACCATGCAACCGGTTGTTCGCACCACCCGGTACTTAACGGTGAGGAAGCGCCCAACCAGGACCGGAGGACGCGTGGCGAGCAACCGAGATCAGGACTTCACCGACTATGTGAGTGCCCACCGCGGGCGGATGATGCGGATGGCGCGTCTGCTGACCAGTGGGGACGCGCACTGGGCCGAGGATCTGGTGCAGACCGCGTTGACCAAGCTCTACGTGAAGTGGGGCGCGGTCAGGCCCGAGGTCGGAGCGGCGCGGTACGCCGACAAGATCCTGATCAACGTGTTCCTGGACGAGAAGCGCCGGTTCTGGCGCCATCGCGAGACGTTGACCGACGAGGTCTCCGAGCCCGGGCCGCAGGCCGGCTCCGGACCGGAGGACCGGCTGACCGTGCTGGCCGCGCTCGAACAGCTGCCCAGGCGTCAACGGGCCGCTGTCGTCCTGCGGTACTTCTGCGATCTGGACGTGGCCGCTGCCGCCGAGGTGATGGGCAGCAGCCAGGGCACCGTCAAGAGTCAGACCGCTCGTGGGCTGGACAAGCTGCGCGACCTCATCGGCGAACCCCTGAACACACTGGAGCATGTGCGATGACTGATCTGAAGAGCCTTCTCGAGCGCGCGGCCGGCACCGACCCGGTGGTCACCGACGACGACGTCGCGGCCGATCTCGGCCGCGGCCGGCGGGCCGCCCGTCGTCGCCGGTTCGCCGGCGCCGGCCTCACCACGGTCGCCGCGGCCGTCGTCGTCGGTGCCCTCGCGGTGCCGCTGGCGTTCGCCCCCGGCGCGCAGTCGGGTGGCTCGGACATCGCTGTCTCGGCGCCTCCTGCGACCGGCACCGCGACCAAGATGTCAGCCGGCGAGGTGCTGCTGGTTGCGGCGGCCCACGAGGAGAAGGCCGAAGCGACGACCGGCAAGTACTTCCGGGTCCGGAAGGTCCAGAGCAGGGAGTGGACCGTCATGGCGGGCGGCAAGATCGTCTGCTGTGGGTCGATCGCAGCCGGTCCGGGCGGCTACAAACTGCGTGAGTTGACGGTGACCGAGACCTGGACCGGCATGAAGGGCGGCACCGCCTGGCTTGGTACCCGCTCACTGGGTGCGCATCCGGCCACGGCGGCCGACGAGGCGGCGTGGCGAAAGGCGGGAGCACCGGCGAGCTGGAACGCCGGTCCGACCGACACCGTGACCAAGCACGACCAGGTCATCTCGTCGAAGCCGGGTAAGGCCACCTTCTTCGAGCTGAAGGACGGCGCGGACCGCTACACCGCCCTGGGGATCAACGGCACCCTGCAAGACGTGCTGGCGCTGCCGGCCGACCCCGCGCAGTTGCGGGCCCGGCTGCTCGAGGTGAAGGCGACGACCGCTCCTGACGCCACCGAGGCGGCGGCTCTCGCGCAGCTCTCGGCCGGTCTGCTCAGTGATACTCCGGCACTGCCGAAGGTCCGCGGCGCCGCGTTCCGGCTGCTGGCAGGGCTGCCGGGCGCCACGGTCCAGCAGAACGTCACGGACCTGAGCGGCCGGACGGGTACGGCGGTCGGGTTCTCGTTCCCGGCGTACCAGCTGAAGCTCCGGCTGATCGTCGACCCGAAGACCGGCAAGCTCCTGAGCAGCAGCCACACGGGCGGAAAGAACGGCGACAGCACGATCCTGCTCTCCGGCTGGACCGACGCCACCCCGGAGGCACCACCCGCCGCCATCAAGTGAGGTGACCTCGTCTCGAGCGCCCGCCGACCCTCCGGGGCCGGCGGGCGTTCGCGTGTTCGGCCGGGGAACTGGTCCAGGCCGGTGGAGTACTGCGACGCCGCTCGGCGTACCGGAAACACGCCTGATTTATGCGAAGGCTACTGATTGGTCGTATCGTCCTGCGGAGCGTGATCACTTCGGTACGGAGACGGCTTCCGTCCGCCTACGGATCGATGGGAAGATCGCGCGACTGCTGAGGAAGCAGTTACTTACCGCCTGTCTGCCGCGTTGTAACCCTGTGACCACGCTGTTCGGACCCGGACTGTCGGAAAGGGGGCCGAGGATGGAATCATCTCGTCGCATGGACGCGCCGCGTCTGCCGCTGACCCAGGAACCGGTCGCCGACACCGGTTCCTTTGGCGTGCGGCAGGCGGGCGGAGTGCTCGAGCGGGCGCAGCGGATCGCGGACACGCTCCGCGAGCAGGCCGAGCACGAGAACGATCTCGCCCGCGACGAGGCCGGCCGGATCCGGGCCGCGAACGAGCGCCTGAAGGCCGACGCCGAGACCGCCGCGAAGAAGCTCCGGTCGGACGCGATGGCGGCCGCCCAGCGGGTGCTGAACGACGCCGAGCGGGCCGCCGAGCAACTCCGTACCGAGTCCGAGGCCGAGGCCGAGCGCGTCCGTTCGGAGGCCGAGGAGACGGCCGACAGGCTGCGCTCCGAGTCGACCGCCGAGGCCGAGCGGGTACGCCGGGACGCTGCCGCCGCTGCCGAGAAACTGACCTCCGAGTCGACGGCCGAGGCCGAGCGGGTCCGCGCCGAGGCGACTGCTTTCGCGGAGCGGCTGAAGGTCGAGTCGGAGTCCGCCGCTGAGCAGCTCCGCGCCGAGGTCGCTGACGAAGTGGCCAAGCGCCGGGCGGACTCGGAGGCCACGGCCGAGCGGCTCAGGGTCGAGAGCGAGGCGGCGGCCGAGAAGCTGCGGGTCGAGTCGCAGGCGGCCGCGGATCGGCGGGTCGCGGCGGCCGAGGTCGAAGCAGGCCGGGTCAAGGACGAGGCCGACGAACTGCTCGACGACGCCCGGATGGCACGCGAGTCGGCCCAGGCAATGGTCGAGCGGGCCAGCCGCGAGGCACAGCAACTGGTCGCCGACGCCGGCGAGCAGGCCGCTCTTGTCTCGCAGGCCGCCGTCCGGAACGAGGCCGACCTGATCTCCCGCGCCGAGTCCGAGGCGGGCGAGCTGCGGGCCGCGGTCGAGCGCGAGGTCGAGACGGCCCGGGAGCGGTCGCGCGTCGAGATCGCCGCCGCCCACGCGGAGATCGAGCGGCTGCGCGGCGAGAACCGGACCGAGCTGGAACGCCGTACGGCGGAGCTCGAGGAGACCGAGCGCGCGAAGCTGGCCGCGATCTCGCTGGAGATCGACAAGCTCCGCGCCGAGGCGGTCGCGGAGATCGCCGAGCGGAAGGCCGAGGCCGAGGCCGGTAACGAGCGGCTGATGGCGGACGCCCGGGCCCAGGCCAAGCTGGTCGTGGACTCGATCGAGGCGGACCGCCGGACGGCGTCGGGCGAGGCGCAGCGGATCGTCGAGGACGCGAACAAGGCGGCCGAGGCGGCGATGGCCGAGGCCGAGAAGCAGACGCTGTGGAGCAAGAAGACCGTCGACGACCTGATCGGCGCCGCGGAGTCCGAGGCGCAGGCGATCCGCGACCAGGCCGCCGTCGACGCGGCCGAGCTGCTCAAGCAGAAGCGCGCGCACCTGCGGCGCGTGGTCGGCCGGTCGACCAGCCGGCTCAAGGACACCCAGGACGCGATCGCCAGGGAGAACGCCGAACTGACCCAGCTCGCCGAGACTACGCTGTACTCGGCCGGCGAGCAGGCGGAGGCGACCCTGGCCGCGGCCAAGCAGGAGGCCGAGCGGGTCACCGCCCAGGCGCAGGCCCGGGCCGACCGGTTGAAGGGTTCGGCTGCCGAGGACGCGCGCGAGATCATCGAGCGCGCCAACCGCCGCGAGGCCGAGGCCGAGGCGAGCACCCAGGTCCTGCGGGAGCGCGCGGCCAACGATCTGTCCGAGGCCCAGCGCCAGTCGCACGAGCTGATCCGCAAGTCCCGCGCGGAGGCTCAGCAGCTCGAGGCCCAGGCCCGCGAGCACGCCGACACGTTGCGTGCCCAGGCCCGAAAACTTCTCGCCGACGCCGAGGCGAGGGTCGCCGCGCTGAACCAGCGCCGTGATGAGATCACCAAGGAGCTCACCCAGCTTTCGGGTGTGATCGAGGCACTCGCTGTACCGGGGTTCCGCCCAGGTGGTGGAATGTCCTCCAGTGAGGGTTCCACGGGGGAATCAGGATGAGGACGTGACAGTCAGATCCTTGTCAGTGACAATGTGTGATCCACCCACCCATCGAAGTGAGCATCGGAAAACATGAGCAGTGAAAGCCCAACCCCGTTCCGTACCGTTCTGCGTGGCTACGAGCCTGCCCAGGTGGATCAGCACATCCGTGAGCTGACCACTTCGCTGACCGCACTGCAGCAGCAGTCCGAGCAGCTGCAGCGTCATGTGCAGGAGCTGCAGTCCCGCACGGACGCGGCGGAAGCGGCCGTCATCTCCGCCCAGGAGGATTCCAAGGACCGCGCGCCGACGTTCACCGAGTTCGGTGAGCGCGTCGCGAAGATCCTGTCGCTGGCCGACGACGAGGCCCGTGACCTGGTGACCCGCGCCCGCACCGACGCGGAGGCGATCGTCGCCGACGGTGAGGCGCACGCGAAGAAGGTCCGCAAGGAGGCCGAGCAGTACTCCCTGGACTGGAAGAGCGAGGTCGACGCCGAGGCCGCCCGGATCCTCGAAGAGGCCCGGACCCAGGCCGACGACATGCGCGACGAGGCCGAGCGTGACGCCACCGCGCGTCGCAGCGAGGCTCAGGCGCTGTACGAGCAGGAGCGGGCCAAGTCCGCTCAGGCCGCGGCCGCCTTCGAGACCACCCTGGCCGAGCGCCGGGGCAAGGTCGAGCAGGAGTTCGCTGCCCGTACGGCGCTCGCCGAGCAGCAGCTCGCCGCGGTCACCGATCGCGCCGCGCAGGTGCAGCGGGAGGCCGACCGGTCGCGTTCCGAGGCCGAGCGGTTGTCCCAGCAGCAGCTGGCCGACGCGAACCGGCAGGCCCAGGAGATCGTCGCCGCCGCGAAGGACAAGTCCGAGCGGATCCGCGCCGAGTCCGAGCGCGAGCTCGCGGCCGCGACGCAGCGCCGGGACAGCATCAACGCGCAGCTGACCAACGTCCGCCAGATGCTGGCGACGCTGTCCGGCCAGCCGGCGATGCCGCTCGACCTGCTGGACGACGAGGCAGACGCCACCACCGGCAGCAAGAAGAACTGAAGCACCACCACCGAAGACGCCGGCTCGAGTCCTTCGAGCCGGCGTCTTGGTCTGTCACGCGGGGAGTCGGTAGCGGCCGCGGCTGAGAGGTTCGACGAGGCCGTCGGCCACGAGTCCGTCCAGGGCTCGTTCGCGTTGGACGGGTTCCGGCCAGCAGGTGTCCAGCTCGGTCTTCGGTACGGGCGCCGATGCGGCACGCAGTACGGCGAGAAGGCGGCCGCGGACTTGGCGGTCGGTGCCTTCGTAGGTCTGGCCGCGGCGCGGCGGGCCGTCGTACGGCGGGCTTCCGGCGCGGACCCAGGCGCAGTCGGACTGGATCGGGCAGTCGGCGCAGCGCGGCGTACGGGCGGTGCAGATGAGTGCGCCGAGTTCCATGGACGCCACGGCCCAGCGGGCTGCGGTGGGCTCGTCGGCGGGCAGTGCGCTGACGGCGAGGCGCTGGTCGGCGGCGGTGGGGGAGATGCTCGGTTGCGCGACGCCGGTCAGGGCGCGCGCGAGAACCCGGCGTACGTTCGTGTCGACGACCGCGTGCCGCTGTCCGAACGCGAACGATGCGATCGCGGCGGCCGTGTATGTCCCGACGCCGGGCAGTGCGAGCAGTGCTGCGTGGTCGTCCGGTACCTGGCCGCCGTGACGCTCCACAATCGCCTGAGCCGCCGCGTGCAGCCGGAGGGCGCGCCTGGGGTACCCGAGCCGGTCCCAGGCCCGCACAGCCTCACCAGGAGCCTCTGCGGCCAGGTCCACCGGCTTCGGCCACCTCTCCAGCCAGCGCTGGTACGCCGGGAGCACCCGATTCACCGGTGTCTGCTGCAACATGAACTCACTGACCATCACAGCCCACGCCCCGGCGCCCGGCTCCCGCCACGGCAGTTCCCGCTTGTTGACGGCGTACCAAGCCAGCACGGGGTCGTGGATGGCCTGCGGCGAGCCTAGGTGGTCCTGCACGGAGCCGATATTAGAGTGCGCTTCATGAGCAGTCTGCTCCGTCCGGTCGGGCACCTGCCCGCCAGCGTGTACTGGTTCCGGCGTGGACTGGTGCTCGCGGTCGTAGCTGTGCTGGTCATTCTGATCTCGCGGCTGTTCGCCGGCGGTGGCGACGACACGAAGAACGCCGCCGCGTCGGACCCGCAGCCGAACCCCACCGGCGCCGCCCCGGCCACCCCGTCGACGACGCCGAGCAGCAAGCCGAGTACGACGCAGACGCAGACGCAGACCCCGACGAAGACCACGCCGCCCGCGGACCTCACCTGCAAGGGCTCGGACCTCAGCATCGACGCGCTGCCGGCGAACCGGAAGATCGTCTCCGGCTCGATGCTGAACTTCGTCATCCAGTTCAGGCCGATCGACGACGGGTGCAAGGCGACCGTCAACGCCGACAAGCTGACGGTTACCGTGACGTCCGGGACGGACCAGATCTGGAGCACCACCCAGTGCGACAAGGCGATCCAGACCGCCACCCTCGTCGTTGCCAAGGGCAAGCAGTCGGCGGTCACGGTGCCCTGGAACGGACACCGGTCCAGGCCTGGCTGCCTTCCGGGTCAACCGATCGCCAAGCCTGGAACCTATGTCGTCAAAGCCGAGTACGACGGCCGCTTGTCAGGCGCTCAGGCCTTTCAGGTCGTCTGATCGGCCGGTCGCGCAGTCTCGTCCTGCTGCTTCTTCAGGTGGCTGGGCGCGGTGAACAGCAACGCGGCCACCAGCCCGACCAGTAGCACCACTGCCGGCAGCACCAGCGACTGCGCCATCGCGTCGCTGAACCCCTGCCGAACCATCTCGGGCAACCGTCCGCTGGAGAACCCCTCGCCCGCCGGCGCGCCACCGGACCCCGGCAGGTTGTGCGCCAGCCGCGACTCCATCAGTACGGCGATGCTCGCGCTGCCGAGCACCGCACCGACCTGCCGCGTCGTGTTGTAAACGCCGGCCCCGGCGCCGGCCTGGTGCATCGGGAGGTTCCGCGTCGCCGTCGTACCGATCGGCGCCCACATGAACCCGTTCGCGACCCCCAGCAACGCGATCGGCAGCAGCAGTTGCCAGATCGGTACGTCGGGCTCGATCACCTGACTCATCCAGAACATCGACACCGCGCAGCACAGCAGCCCGAAGCCGGCGATGAACCGCGGCGGCGTCCGGTCGACCAGGCGCCCGACGAACGGCGACAGCGCACCCGCGATCACCGCCATCGGGACCAGCAGCAGCGCCGATCGCGTCGGCGTCAGCCCGCGGACCGCCTGCGCCCACAGCATCAGCGGGAACGCCATCGCGGTGATCGCGAACCCGACCGTGGTGATCGCGACGTTCGCCAGCGAGAAGTTGCGATCCTTGAACAGGCCCAGCGGCAGCAGCGGCTCGCCCCGGTTGCGGGACTGCCAGACGACGAAGATCGCGAGCACGACGAGGCCGGCGATGATCAGCGACCAGACCGAGATCGGGCCCTTGATCTGGCCCCAGTCGTACTTCTGCCCCTCCTGGATCCCGAACACCAGCAGGAACAGGCCGACAGCGCTCAGCACGACGCCGACCAGATCGAACTTGTGCTCGTGCGTCGGCAGGTCCGGCACCAGGCGCATCGCCAGGAAGAAGCCGACCACTCCGACCGGTGCGTTGATGAAGAAGATCCACTGCCAGCCGAGGCCGTCGACCAGGACGCCGCCGAGGATCGGGCCGACCAGCGTGGCCACGCCGGCGGTCGCGCCCCACAGGCTCATCGCCCGGCCGCGCTCGTTCGGCGGGAAGATCCGGGTGATGACCGCCATCGTCTGCGGCGTCATCATCGAGGCGCCGAGCCCCTGGAACACCCGGGCGACGATCAGCATCTCGATGGTTCCGGTCAGACCGCACCAGACCGAGGCCAGTGTGAACAGCGCCAATCCGGTCAGGTACAGCTTCTTCGGGCCGATCCGGTCGCCCAGGCGGCCGGTGATCAGCAGCGGGACGGCGTACGCGAGCAGGTACGCGCTGGTCACCCAGACGACCGTGCCGACATCCGCCCCGAGGTCCTCGAGGATCGCCGGGGTGGCGACCGAGACGATGGTCGAGTCGACCAGGATCATGAAGAAGCCGAGTACCAGTGCCCAGAGCGCCGGCCACGGCCGGACCTCCGGAGGCCTCACGGGTTGTTGCGAGGTTGCCATTCCAGGTCCTTGCTCTCGATACGTTCGATGGTGGTGGCGAGCCAGTCGCGTTCGGCGGTCAGCTGGGTGCGCAGGTACGTGCCGCCGATCCAGTACACCTGCGGTACCTCTCGCGCCTCGGCGTCGGCGAGGGCCTCGTCGATCTCCCGGATCCAGTTCTCCAGGTCGGCGATCCGGCGGCGGAACCGCAGTACGGCGTCCTCGGGTTCGAGGTTGTGCGCTTCGCTCAGCACGACCGGGAAGAGCGGGTACTCGTGGACGTACTCCTCGATCCCCGTCTCCACCCGCCGGGTCAGGGCGGCGTCGCCTTCCGGGGTGAGCTCGTACGTCGTGCGCTCCGGGCGGTTCCCGGCGCGCTCGGTGCCGGTGGCGCGGACGTAGTTCTGCCGCGCCAGCCGCTCGACCGTGTGGTACAGCGAGCCGGGACGGACCTTGACCAGCCAGTGGTGATGTCGCTTGACCAGCAGTTGGTACATCTCGTACGCGTGCATCGGTTCCTCTTTGAGCAACGCCAGGACCGAGATCGCCAACGGGGTCAGTTCGGCCGCCATGATCCTCCACGTGGATTGCTCCGTACGAAATGTTCCATGTGGAGTATTCGCCGATGCGTGCCCGAATGCAAGACGCCTCCGGTTCTTTCACGAACCGGAGGCGTCTGCTGACTGCGGGTAGTTACACGTAGCGTTCCAGGATGCTGGACTCGGCCAGCCGGGACAGGCCCTCGCGGACCGTGCGGGCCCGGTTCTCGCCGACGCCCTCGACCGTCTGCAGGTCGTCGATGCTTGCCGCGAGCAACTTCTGCAGGTGACCGAAGTGGTCGATCAGCCGGTCGATGACCGCACCCGGGAGCCGCGGCACCTTGGCCAGCAGCCGGTAGCCGCGCGGGGTGACCGCCGCGTCCAGCTGCTCGGCGCCGCCGAGCTGCAGAGCCCGCGCGACCTGGCCGATGTCCAGCAGGTCCGTCGGGCTGACAGCGTCCAGCTCGAGCAGTACGTCGTCAGCGGTCTTGGGCCGGCGCCCCGTGGCCGGCGGGAGGTAGTCGCGGACGACCAGTTCCCGTTCACCGGCGACGCCCGCGACGAGTTCGTTGAGCTGCAGGGTGAGCAGCCGGCCGTCGGTGCCGAGCTCGACGACGTACCCGTCGATCTCGGTGGCGATCCGGCGGACCATCTCCAGCCGCTGCGCGACCGCGGCCACGTCCCGGACGGTGACCAGGTCCTCGATCTCGAGGGCGGACAGCGTGCCGGACACCTCGTCCAGCCGGAGCTTGTAGCGCTCCAGGGTGGCGAGGGCCTGGTTGGCCCGGGACAGGATCGCGCCGGAGTCCTCGAGCACGTACCGCTGGTCGTCGACGTACAGCGCGATGATGTGCATCGACTGCGACACCGAGATCACCGGGAACCCGGTCTGCCGCGCGACGCGGTCCGCGGTGCGGTGCCGGGTGCCGGTCTCCTGGGTCGCGATCGACGGGTCCGGCATCAGGTGCACGGCCGCGCGGATCAGCCGGGTGGCGTCCCGGTCGAGGACGATCGCGCCGTCCATCTTGCTGAGCTCCCGCAACCCGGTCGCGGTGAAGTCGACGTCGATCTCGAAGCCGCCGGTGGAGATCGCGTCGATCGCCTTGTCGTGACCGAGCACGAGCAGTGCGCCGGTCCGCCCGCGCAGGATCCGTTCGAGTCCTTCGCGTAGTTCCGTACCGGGCGCCACCGCCGCGAGCGTCGCGCGGAGCCGGGCGCCGGTGCTGTTCTTGTCCGTGTTCGCCGCCACGGAACCTGAGTCTATGCGGTCAGCCGCGTGCCGTTGCGCGGATATCTGCCGCAGCGCCCGCTGCGGCCCTCGTCGATCGGCCGACCGGCGCATCTGCGCGTGCACGCGCCCGTGCATCGGACTGTGCAGTTCTGGTTTCCCGCGTGGACCGAGTGCTTCGAGGTACGACGCCTGCCGCGTCAGGGGCAGCGGATGACCTGACCGGCGTACGACAGACCGCCGCCGAATCCGAACAGCAGCACCGGCGCGCCGGACGGAATCTCACGCTTCTCGACCAGTTTCGACAGCGCGATCGGGATGCTCGCGGCCGACGTGTTGCCGGACTCCACGACATCCTTCGCAACCACCGCGTTGACCGCGCCGAGCCGCTTCGCGAGCGGCTCGATGATGCGCAGGTTGGCCTGGTGCAGGACGACGCCGCCGAGGTCCTCGGGCTTCAGGCCGGCCTTCGCGCAGACCTGCTTGGCGATCTCCGGGAGTTGCGTGGTGGCCCAGCGGAAGACGCTCAGGCCTTCCTGCGCGAACGGGCCGTCGCGGCCTTCGATCCGGACCGCGTCCGACATCTCCGGCACCGAACCCCACACCACCGGACCGACCTCGGGCTCGTCACTCGCGACCAGCACAGCGGCACCGGCGCCGTCACCGATCAGCACGCAGGTGGTGCGGTCCGTCCAGTCCGTCCAGTCGCTGAGCTTCTCCACGCCGATCACCAGGGCCTTGGTCGCGGCGCCGGCCCGGATGGCCTGGTCGGCGGTCGCGAGCGCGTACGCGAAACCCGAGCACGCGGTGTTCAGGTCGATCGCGGCCGGGTTGCCGAGGCCGAGGCGTGCGGCGACGCGGGCGGCCATGTTCGGCGACCGGTCGATCGCCGTACAGGTCGCGACCACGACGTAGTCGATCTCCGAGGTGTCGATCCCCGCGTTCGCGACGGCCTTGTCGGCGGCCCGCCAGGCCATCTCGTCGACCTGCTCGTCGGGCGCTGCGATCCGGCGCTCCCGGATGCCGACCCGGCTCTGGATCCACTCGTCGTTGGTCTCGACCATGGTGGCGAGCTCGTCGTTGGTGAGCACCCGTTCCGGCTGGTAGTGGCCGAGCGCGACAACTCTGGATCCGGTCATCAGGTGCTCCTGCAGTCATCCGGCGGGGGTACGGGCGGTCCCCAGAGTACGTTCCCGAGCCAGCCGCTGTGGATCCCCCGTCTCACCTGTGGTGTTGGCCACAGACGACTAGGCGAGACCCGCGGCGAGCAACGCGGAGCGGAGGTCGGGGGCGGCGAAGGTGCGCAGGCCGTACTTCTTCTGGATGTCCATCGGCTTCACGTCCTTGCTGCGGTTCGGGATGTCGGCGGGGACGATCGCCTTGGTGAACCCGAGCCGGGCCGCTTCCGCGAGACGTTTCTCCAGGCCGCCGACGCGGCGGACCTCACCGGCCAGGCCGACCTCGCCGATCGCGACCAGGCCGGGATGGATCGGCTTGTCCATCACCGAGGACGCGACCGCGATCGCGACCGACAGATCCGCGACCGGCTCGGTGATCTTCACACCGCCGACGGTCGCGACGTACACCTCCTGGTCGGCCAGCTTCAGCCCGGCCCGGTTACCCAGTACGGCGAGGACCATCGCGACCCGCGACGACTCCAGACCGGACGTGGTGCGGCGCGGTTGCGGTGCGGCGGACGGGCCGACCAGCGCCTGCACCTCGGCCAGCAGCGGGCGGCGGCCCTCCATCATCACCGTCACGCACGTGCCGGCCACCGGCTCGGCATGCTCGGAGACGAACAGCCCGGTCGGGTCGGTGACCTCGACGATGCCGGTGTCGACCATGTCGAAACAGCCGACCTCGTCGGACGGGCCGAAGCGGTTCTTGGTCGCGCGCACCATCCGGAACCCGGAGTGCCGGTCGCCGTCGAACGCCAGCACGACGTCGACCAGGTGCTCGAGCATCCGCGGACCGGCGATCGCGCCCTCCTTCGTGACGTGACCGACCAGCACGACCGCGATGTGCCGCTCCTTCGCGAGCCGGACCAGCGCGCCGGTCACCTCGCGGACCTGCGTCACGCCGCCCGGGGCCCCGTCGACCTCCGGGTGCGCCATCGTCTGCACAGAGTCGATCACCAGGAACGACGGCTCGACCGCGTCCACCTGACCGACCACCGCGCCGAGGTCGGTCTCGGCCGCTAGGAAGAGTTCGTCGACGAGGGCGTCGGTCCGCCCGGCCCGGAGCCGCACCTGCGCGGCCGACTCCTCACCGGACACGTAGAGCGTCCGCTGGCCGCCGCGGGCCGACTGGGCCGCGACCTCGAGCAGCAGCGTGGACTTGCCGACGCCCGGCTCACCCGCGAGCAGGATCACCGCGCCCGGCACGACACCGCCGCCGAGCACGCGGTCGAGTTCGCCGATGCCGGTCGGGCGGGACTCGGCCTCGATCGCGGACACCTTGGCGATCGGCATCGCCGGTGACGTCACCGGGCCGGCGGTGATCCGCGCGGCCTTCGGCGCACCGACCTCGACGACCGTGCCCCAGGCCTGGCACTCACCGCACCGCCCGATCCACCGCGCCGAGGTCCATCCACACTCGGAGCACGCGTACGCCGCCTTGCTCTTCGCCTGTGTCGCCGCCTTCGCCATGGAACCAACCTAGGTGAGCCCGCCGACAAATCCGCTGGCACCCGCCCGCGCGCCTGTCAGCGGGTGAAGAAGGTGCGCAGGCGTTTCAGCCATGTGACGGCCGTACGTCGGGGCGGGTCGTCGGCGACGACGGGGAGGTCCGAGGTCCGGCGGGCCGCGTCGAGATACTTCGTGAGGAGCTCGCTCTCCGACGTGCGCAGTGTCGCGCTTCGTTCGAGCAGTTCGAGTGCGGTGTCCAGGTCCTCGGCGATGACGGCTGCGGAGCCGAGGTGCTGGAGGCAGCGGGCGTGGCCTTCGCGTTCGTCGATCTCGGCGTACAGGTGCGCGGCGTGCTCCCACCGGCTGCCGGCCTCGTGCCGGTTGCGCTGCATCCACGCGGCCACGCCCATGAGCTCGAGCGCGTGGGCCTGTCCGCTCACGTCACCGGCCGCTGTCGCCCGGGCGAGCGCGGGTCGCAGCTGATCGAGTGCGCCTTGGTCGTCGTGCTGATACAGATGCACGACGGCGAGGTTGATGGAGATCGCCACGTCGGCTGCGAGGTCCGGACCGGGCCGGGTGAGACGTGCGTCGTCGAGCCGGTCGCGTGCGTTCAGGACGGCCTCGTCACGGTCGTTGCCGGCCGGTGCGCGTTCTGCACGGGCCAGGTGCAGCAGGGCGCGTTCGACTTGGCGTCGCGTCTTCAGTGCGGCCGCCGTACGGCCGTGGGTCGCGATGTTGTCCGAGACGCCCAGCCGGGTGCTGGCCGCGTCCAGGTCGCCCAGCATCCGGTACGCCGTTGCCGCCCGCGCCGCTGCCAGCTCGGCGAGACCACGGCGCCCGCTGGCCTCCGCTGCGGCGCTCAGGAGCTCGCTCAGCTGGAGGAGCGCATCAGGGTTGGGACGGCGTACGTACCACGCCTCGAGTGCGTCGCAGATCCGCGCGAAGTCGTCGACGGCCGCGTGCTGTGGGTTCTCGGTCGCGACCAGGTCGCGGAGCCAGTCCTCGTTCACTGTGAACCACTCGGCCGCTGCCATCCCGTCGGCGTCCGATCCGAGCGCGATCATCCACTGCTCGGCCTCTTCGGCGGCCGCGTGCAGTTCGCTCGCACCCTGCTGGCGGCGGATGCGCGCACGCCGGCGCCGAGCGCGCAGCCGAAGGTAGGAGATGACCACGAGCAGGGCGGCCACGGAGTACCCGACCCACTGCACGATGCCGCGTTGGCCGAGGCTCTGGTTCAGCAGCTGTGACGTGAGGTCGGTGAGCAACGCGGACGCGACACCGCCGACGACCAGGGAGAACTCCTGGATCCGCGACTGCTCCTCCGGTGGCTCCCGCTTCGGCTGCTCCTCGCTCATGGCCGGCTCCCTGTCGTGAGTCCGCGCACCACAGTGCGCCAGAACGACAGCATCAACACCACAGGTACGACCGACGCGACCACAGCCGCGGCAGCGACTGGTCCGCTCGACGTGGAGAACTGCCGCGCCTCACCCCACAGCACCAGCGACAACGGCGTCGCGCCCGGCCCACTGATCAGGAACCCGACTATGAAGTCGTTCCACACCATTGCGAACTCCAACACCGCAACAGCCACCAGTGCGGGACGGTACGTCCGCTGCACAGTCGCCAGTACGGCGCTCTGCCGCGCTGGACCCTGCAACGCTTCGGACACGAGCGCTGGTGGTGCAGACGCGAAGGCGGATCGCAACAGCAGTACGGCGAACGGTAGACCGGCAGCCGCATGTACTAGGGCCAGTGCGACCCGGGACCCGGCCAGCCCCGCTGTGTCGATCGCCTCCCGCAGCGGAGCGGCGTACATCTGCACTGGTGTGACGGCCAGTACGACGAACACGCCCATCGCGATGCGACCGAGCCGCGTCGGCAGACCGCCCCAGGCGACCAGGTACGCGGTGGGTACGGCGATGACGAGCAGGACAGCCGTTGCCGCGGCCGCGATCACCAGCGTGGACAGGAGCGCCCGGAACAACCCGACGTTGGCCGCGGCGGCGAACGACGAGAACCCGAGACCCGACAGCGACCACCATCCGCGGAGACCGGCGTCTCGTGGCGAGTGCAGTGCGGTGGCGACGAGTACGACGGCCGGGAAGATCCACACCAGCGCGACAGCGAGCCCGATGAGCCAGCCGAACCGCCGTACCGCGCGGCCCGGTTTCGGTCGGCCCAGCGACTGATCCGGCCGTACGACGGCAATGGGCATCGCCCACCGCCGCCGGCGCAGCCCGCGGACGCCGATCAGCCCGACCGCCGCGACGATCGCGAACAGCACCACACCGAGCGCCGCCGTACGTCCTGAGTCGCCACCTGTCGTGGTGGCCCGCCACCAGTTCAGACCGAGTACGTCGGCGGACCGCTGCATCGACCCGGGTACGACGATCAGCACCAGGTCGAACACCCGCACTGCCGCAATGACCAGCGTCAACGTGACCACACCGGTCACCGGACGCAGCAGCGGGATCTCCAACGCCCGCAGCCGTCTCCAACCCGTCACGCCTTCAGCTGTGAGTGTCCGCGACACGTCGTCCGGTATGGCGTCCAGACCGGCGCGGAAGAGCGACACGACATACCCGAGCCAGGTCCAGCCGAACGCGGACACCAGCACCAGCCAGAACAGTCCAGGACCCAGCCACACTGGACTGGTTCCGAACAACCGCGTCCAGACCGCAGTGATCGTGCCGCGCTCCGGCGTGGGGTCGAAGATCAGCCGGAACGTCGCACCGGACGCCAGCACCGAAACAGCGAACGGAATGACCAGTGCGGGTTGCAGGAACGTCGTGACCGCCGGGAGTCGATGACTCAACAGGGCAAGGAAGAACCCGACCACCACGGTTCCGAACGCGACCATGACCCACAAGAGACTGTTGCCCACGGCATGTAATGCGGACGGGTCGCCCATCACCGCGAAGTTGCCGAGCCCGAACCCGCCACGCGTCCGGAACGCCGTCACGACAGTTACGCCGATCGGTACGAGCAGCAAGCAGCTCAGCAGCAACGCGGGCAGGCCCAGCAGGTACGGCCCGGCGGGTCGGCGCGGCTTGCCCTGCACCGGACGGCCCGTGACCTCCCGGCCGACGACCTCGAAGGACAGGCCGTTGGTCTGCAGGCCCATCAGCCCTCCTCCACGTTCCGCAGCTCGGCCATCGCGTCATCCACCGCGTCCGGTACGGCGGCGTTCGGGCGCCCGACCGCGATCAGGAAGTCCGTCAGCACCCGCCACAGTCCGTTGATGTCTCCGATGCGACCGAGCCGGTCGGACAGGTCGAACTGCAGTTGCTCTCCGGGCCGAGTCAGCTGCTCCGCGAGCCGGGTGAGCTCGGGGGAGTACCCGGTGGTCCGTCCGTCGACCAGGAACCCGCCTTCCGCGATCCACGGGTCCGGCGCGGTCTGTGCGGACAATCGGCGTACCAGGTCGCGTGCGTCTTCCGAGGTCGGCTTCTGCAGCACCATCACGTCGCCCCCGACGACGACGGGAGCAGGAGCGCCCGCAGTCATCGGCGGGAACGTGAAAAGTCCTATGTCATTGGGGTCTGCGGCAAACGACCGCACCACCGGTTCGGCGAAGTCGGACGCGAGCACCATCGCGGCCCTGCGGTGCCCGAAGACCTCCACCAGCGCGTCCGGGAACTGCTGGACGAGCGACTCCTCCACCCCGCCCGCCAGAAGGTCAGGCGCCGACCACATGCTGCCCAGCAACCGCAGTGCGGCCCCGAACTGCGGCTGCTGCGACGGCCGCGGGTCCTTGGCCGTAGCAAGCTCAGAGTAGACAGATGGCGCGATTCCCAGCAGCACGTTCTCCAGGAAGTCTGTGAGGACCCAGCCGTCACCTGCGGCCAGTGCCATCGGTGTGACACCGGCCTGCGTCAGCGTCCGGTTCAGTGCCAGCCACTCGCTCCACTGCCGTGGAGGTTGTACGCCGACCTGCCGGAACACTGAGGGCCGGTACCAGACGGCCGACTTGTGCGCTGTCTTGAACGGCACGCCGTACGTCGTTCCTTCGTGAACCAGGAGCTCTTTCCACAGACGGGCCTGCCCAAGTGGTGCGATGTCGTCGGGGATGGGCTCCAGGTCAGCCAGATGGCGCGGCACGAGACCTGGTTGCGGCAGCATGACGATGTCCGGTCTCCGGGTGGAGCGGACGCCGAAGGCGGTAGAGATGGCGTCACCGAGTGGCACGACCTCGACCGGGTAGTTCAACGTACCCAGGCTGTCCAGGACCTTGTGGAACGCGCGCAGCTCCTCGCCACTCCAGCTGACGGCTACGCGGACTGCACGTCGCAGTCCCAGCACGTCACTCGAGCACCCGGCCAGCAGAAGTGTCGCTGCGGTCCCCAGAAACGCTCTGCGGCTACTCAGCATCGACAAACCCCGCTGTACGGGTCGCACTGGTTGTGATGAGCATCAGAGCGGCTGAGGCGAGGTCGGGGTTGGGTCGGAGCGACAGGAGCGATCCCCACGTGGGCAGGCCGTTGGCATCCTCCAGCACGATTGCTCGCGGGTAGGCACCGAGTGCCCGGGCCACTCCGGCCAGGCGGCGGCGGCCTGCGGTGATCTCGTACGGGTAGCGGTCCAGTACGTCCTCCAGCCCGCAGCCGACTGCCTTGACGACGCTGGCTTCCCGAGCTGCCTGACTGGTGATCGACTGCGACGTGCGGTGCCCGTGCATCACGTTGCCGAGCACAGTGAGATGGGGGAGCAAGCCGCCTTCGGCAGGGACCAGCCGGACCTTTCCACTGGCCAGCACGAGTGCACCGGGTGGTGGATCGTCCAGTCCGGTCACGATGTCGGCCAGCCTGCGGCGGTCGGCTGCCTGAGGCACCACCACCGCACGCTGCTCACCTACGTCGATCCGGAGCCGCCCCGGCAACCCCGGCACGTGATCGAGCAGCAGTCCGTCCATCCGTGGCTGGCGCCTCCCCAGGAACCCCGTCGAGTGGTCCGTCAACCCTATGAGGACCGGAGGTCCGTCCGCAGACCGGAGAGTGTCGTCTAGAAGGTTCGGCTCCACAGGTTGATCGCGTAGTCGACCTCTACACCCGTGTGCGACGCGAGGATCCGGCGCGCGTCCTTCGGGGTGAACTCGATCTTCACCACCGCCTCCAGGTCGGCACGGGTCTCGAACCGCCAGCCCATGTCCAGCGGTGTCCGGTGCCAGCCGCGATCGGCCCAGAACCGTTCCACCACAGGCGCCTTGATCATCGGGTACGACGTACTGAACCATCCACCGAACGTCGACCGGCTCCCGTCGTTGTCGATCACGAACGCGGTCCCGCCGCGGCGCATCACCCGGTCCAGCTCGGCCAGCCCGGGCTCGCACCCCGGCCCGAAGAAGTACGCCCAGCGCGCGTGCATCACGTCCACCGACGCGTCCGGTACCGGTAGGCGTTGCGCCGTACCCTGCCGTACGTCGACGTTCGGCAACGCCTGCGTACGTCGACGGGCCGCGTCCGCCAGTGCTCCGTGCGGCTCGACGCCGATCACGTGTCCGGCCGTCGCGGCGAACATCGGCAGGTGGAATCCGGTGCCGCAGCCGATGTCGAGGACCGTCGCGCCGGTCCAGTCGCGGATCGCCCGCATCGCCGGCTCGATCACGCCGTTCGGGTCGACTGCCCGGTTCTCGACCTCGTACACCTTCGGGTGGTGCCAGATGTTCGGGCTCGGAATCCCGCCGTCCGCGATGCTCACATCGCTAAACCCTAGCTACCGCCTGTTTGGTCGTTGCCGCGAGTACGGCGGCCGGGATGAGGAGGATGCCGCAGAAGACGGCCAGCCAGTGGAACCCGAGGTACGCGAGGACCGGGCCGGCAGCTGTGCCCGAAAGGGAAGCGAGGACGCCCATCGTCAGGTCCGACAGGCCCTGCGCCGACGTGCGGATACCGTCCGGCACGGACCGCGACAACAGGGTGGAGCCGGCGACCAGACAGGCGGACCAGCCGAGGCCCAGCGTGAAGAGGGCGACGCCGGTCAGCGCGTGCGCGTCGTCCGGCGCGACAGCGGCCAGCGTCATCGCGATCGCGAGGATGCCGAGGCCGATGCCGATCGTGGGGATCCGGCCGAGCCGGTCGGCCAGCCAGCCGGTCAGCGGGGACAGGGCGTACATGCCGGCCACATGTCCGCTGATGACGAAGCCGACGATGGTCAGCGAGGCACCGTGGTGACGCAGGTGGACCGAGGTCATCGACATCACGCCGACCATCACCGCGTGCGCCGTGGCGATCGCCAGCAGACCGAGGCGGGCGTGCGGGATGCGGATGACCTGGCGGAACGTCTCGGCCAGCGGCTGGCGCTCCACCTTGCCCGGCCGCACCTGGCTGCGCATGCCGACCCACACCGTGGCCGCACTGAGGCCGAAGGCGACGACTGAGAACACGTACGGACCGGCCAGCGCCAGGATGCCCAGTGACGTGCCGACCGAGCCGCCGACCCCGGTCAGGTTCGGTCCGACGATCACGCCGATGGTCGTGGCCCAGACGACCAGCCCGAGCGAACGGGCGATACGGCTGGGCTCAGCGGCGTCCGTGGCGGCGTACCGGGACTGGAGGTTGGAGGCCGAGCCGCTGCCGAAGAAGCAACCTGCGGCCAGCAGCAGCGCCAGGGAGCCGATCTGTGCGGCGACGATCGTCAGCGCAGCGCCCACGAAGGCGATCAGGTAGCCGATGCTCAACGAGACCCGTCGGCCGTGCGACCGAGCCAGACCGGCCAGCGGTACGGCGAGAACGGCGGCGCCCAGTGTGGTCGACGTGGCGACCAGACCGGCCAAGGACGTGGACCCGGACACGTTCTCCGCCAGCAGTGCGGCGACTGCGAAGCCGCTGGCCGTCGCGACCCCTCCGAGCGCGTTGCTCGCCACCAGGACCCGGAGAGTCGTCCGCTGCTGCTCGCTCGTCACGAGCGAACCCTCTCATGAACCTGACACGGAAGCCGCTTATAGGATCGTCCTGACATAAATACGCTTCCCCTGGAGTTCCGATGTCCGACATCGCGATCGTTCCTGCCCCGCGCGAACTGACCGTCCACGACGGCCGCTGGGTCACCGCCGACCCGCTCGGTGAGGCCGTCCGGGACGTCGTCGGGAACCTCGACGACGCCGAGTACCGGATCGAGATCACCACCGAGGGCGCCCGGCTGAGCGCCGGTTCCGAGGACGCGCTCCGGCACGCGGAGACGACGTACGCCCAGCTGGTCGAGTCGGCGGAGCCCGCCGCGGACGGGAAGGTCGCCGTACCGCTGGCCCACGTCGCGGACGCGCCGCGGTTCGGCTGGCGCGGGATGATGCTGGACGTCGCGCGGCACTTCATGCCGAAGGCGTTCGTCCTCAGGATCATCGACGTGCTCGCGCTGCACCGGCTGAACGTGCTGCACTTCCACCTCACCGACGACCAGGGCTGGCGGGTCGAGATCGAGGCGTACCCGCGGCTCACCGAGGTCGGCGGGTGGCGGGCCGAGACCATGGTCGGCAAGATGTCGCACGGCCAGACCGAGTTCGAGTACGACGGCACGCCGCACGGCGGGTTCTACACCAAGAACGACCTGCGCGAGATCGTCGCGTACGCCGCGGAGCGGGGCATCACCGTCGTCCCCGAGATCGACCTGCCCGGTCACATGCAGGCCGCGATCACGGCGTACCCGGAGCTCGGGAACCACCCGGACCAGCAGCTGACGGTCCGGCCGTACTGGGGTATCAGCGACGACGTGCTGAACGTGAACGACGCGACCGTCGAGTTCGTGAAGACCGTGCTGCGCGAGGTGCTGGAGATCTTCCCGTCGCCGTACATCCACCTCGGCGGCGACGAGTGCCCGTCGGTGCAGTGGGCCGAGTCCGAGGCGGCTCAGAAGCGGCAGGCCGAGCTCGGGCTGCAGGAGCCGGGTCAGTTGCAGGGCTGGTTCACCGCGCAGGTCGCGGAGGTGCTGGCCGAGGAAGGGCGCCGGCTCGTCGGCTGGGACGAGATGGTCGACACCGACTGCCCTCGCGACGCGGTGATCATGGCCTGGCGGAGCGCGCAGCGCGGCGAGATCGCGGTGAAGGCCGGCCACGAGACCGTGATGGCGCCGTGCGAGTCGGTGTACTTCGACTACTACCAGGGCGACCCGGCGACCGAGCCGCTCGCCATCGGCGGCGACATCCCGCTGGAGAAGGTGTACGACTTCGAGGTGATCCCGGCGGCGCTGTCGGAGGAGGAGAAGGCGCTGATCGTCGGGACCCAGTGCCAGATCTGGACCGAGTACATGGAAGGGCCTGAGCAGGTCGGCTACATGCTGCTCCCGCGCCTGTCCGCCTTCGCCGAACGTGCCTGGGGCTCGCCGAAGATCTCGTACGACGAGTTCCTGACCCGCCTCCGCCCGCACCTCGCCCGGATCGAGAAGCTCGGCGTCAACTACCGCCCGCTCGACTGAGAGCGTCCGATAGTTGTTGCTGCGGTAACTAATTCTCGGTGAAGGGAGTTGTGCGGGTGTAGACGCGCTCTCGTACGACGACCACGATGGTTTGCCGGGAAGGTGAGGACCATGACCGTGGTGGGGCCGCTGGACGCGATGTTCCTGGGCGGGGAGTCGCGGGAGCAACCGATGCATGTCGGTGGGCTGATGCTGTTCGAGCTTCCGGAAGGGGCCGGGCGGGATCACGTGTTCCCGGAGTCGTCGCGGGACTTCGTGTCGCGGCTGTACCACGAGATGACGGCCGCGCCCGAGGTGCATCCGTTGTTCGCGCGCCGCGTACGGAACCGGCCGGTGGACCTCGGCTACTGGTCCTGGGAACAGGATGACGAGATCGACCTGGAGTACCACGTCCGGCTGTCCGCGCTACCCCGTCCCGGGCGGTACCGCGAACTGTTCGAGCTCACCAGCCGCCTGCACGGGACGCTGCTCGACCGGCACCGCCCGCTGTGGGAGATGCACCTGATCGAGGGCGTCGAGGGCCGGCGGTTCGCGATCTACAGCAAGATCCACCACTCGATGATTGACGGCGTCACCGCGCTCCGCTGGATGCAGGACACCCTCACCACTGACCCGACCCGCACCGGGATGCCGGCCACGTACGCACTGCCGCTGAAGGTCGCCGAGCCGCGGCCGGAGACCGGTCTGCTGCAGGCGATCGCCAAGGTTCCGGGGGACGCGTTGCGGACCGCCGCCGGGCTGGCCGGTCTCCCGCTGGCCGGCGTGAAGAGCTTGGTGAACTCGACGATGCCGTTCCAGGCGCCGCGGACGATCTTCAACCAGCCGGTCACCGGCGCGCGGCGGTTCGCGGCGCAGTCGTGGCCGATCGAACGGCTGGAGAAGGTCCGGGCGATCACCGGCGCGACGCTGAACGACGTCCTGCTCGCGATGTGTTCAGGGGCCCTGCGCAACTATCTGCTCGAGCTGGACGCCCTGCCGGACAAGGCCCTGACGGCGATGGTGCCGGTCTCGTTGCGGACGTCGGACGACGCGCCCGGAGGCGGGAACTCGCTCACCACGCTGATCGCCGACCTGGCCACCGACCAGGCGGATCCCGAGCGCCGGATCCGCCGGATCATGGCCTCGACCGCCCACGGAAAACGTGTTCTCTCCGACCTCAGTCCGCTGCAGAACCTGATCGTCGGCGCCCTCGGCTTCGGCGTCGCCGGCCCGGCCGCGGTGCTTCCCGGCGTCGCCGGTCGTACGGCGCCGCCGTACAACGTGGTCATCTCGAACGTGCCCGGCCCTGCCGAGAGCCCGCTCTACTGGAACCGCTCCCGCCTACTCGGCATGTATCCCGCGAGCATCGTCCTCAACGGCCAGGCGCTGAACATCAGCGTCACCAGCTACGCCCACGAACTCCACTTCGGCTTGACCGGCTGCCGCCGCACCGTCCCGCACCTGCAACGCATGCTCGGCCACCTGGAAACTTCCCTCGCCGACCTCGAGAACATCCACTAAGCAAGCAACGCGTCCATCTGCCCGACGGCCAGCCGCAGCCCTTCGTCCATCCCGATGCCGAGCAACTGATCCATCTGCTCGCGCGAGTCGAAGACGGCCCGCAGCTCCATCCGTGTCTTCCCGTCGTGCGAGCTGAGCCGCATGCGCGTCGTACTGGCCGGCATGTCGAGCGGCTTCCCCTCGGAGTCCGCGAAGATGTCGACGAACTCCAGCGACGTCGGTACGTCGACAGCCGTGATGTTCCAGCGCCCGTGGTACTTCTCGCCTTCCGGGCTGGTCATGTAGTAGGTGACCGCGCCGCCCGGCGTCAGATCGTGGTCGACCATCGTCGCGGGATGCGTCGGCGGCCCCCACCAGCGCTCCAGCTTCCGCGGGTCCGCCCACAGGTCCCACACCTGCTCGGCCGGCGCGTCGAAGTCCGCGATCAGGGTCAGGCTCAGTGCCTCGAGATCCTTGTCAACGCTTGTCACGCTCATCGTTCTCATTCCTCTCGGTCAACAGGTCGGACATCCGGTCCACGCGTCCGCGCCAGGTCGCCTCGAGCTGGTCCAGCGCGTCCCGGGCCCGCCGTACGGCGTCGATCTCACTCCGTACGAGCTGCTCCCGCCCTCGACGTTCCTTGCTCACCAGCCCCGCCCGCTCCAGTACTGCGACGTGCTTCTGCACCGCGGCGAAGCTCATCGGGTACAGCTCGGCCAGGCGCGAGACCGAAGCGCTCTCGGTCAGGCACCGCCGGACGATGTCCCGCCGCGTCGAGTCCGCCAACGCGTGCAGCAACCGATCCTCATCTACAACCATTTGGTTGTACGTTAGGCCGACGGCAACCACAGGTCAAGCGGTACGGCGGATTACAGGCGAACGATGCCGTTCGGTGTGCTGAAGACGGCCGCGACGAGGCCCGGTTGGCCGTTCGGGCCGACCCAGGCGACGTCGAGGTCGTCGAGGAGGTGGTCGGCGGGATGGCCGATCCAGTCGGTGACCCGGGTCGGGTCGCCGGCGATCTCGAGGCCGGACAGCTTGATGTCCTTGCCGCCGATCGAGGGATGCTCGGCGAGGTCGTCCCAGTGGATGAAGAACGGCAGTTGCGGGTCGGCGATCAAGCCCTTCACGCCGATCTGCCGCCAGGTCAGGTTCAGCCCGTCGGGGCGGTGCCGGTTGCCGGGGACCGCCTGCCGGCCGAGACGCTGTTCCATCCGCTCCATGTCGCGGACCGCGACCACCCAGCCCAGCCAGCCGCCGCCGAGCTCCTTACGGGCCCGGACCGCCTGACCGAACGGCGCCTTGTCCGACGCCGGGTGGTCGAGCACGTCGACGACCTCGATGTACCGGTCGTTCTCCAGCGGCAGGATGTGGTTCACGGTGCCGAACCGCGGGTGCACCCCACCGTCCACGAACTCCGCTCCGAGCAGCGCGGACAACCGCTCGACGGTCGCGCGGCACCCGTCCGGCCCGCACGCGTACGACAGATGATCCAGACGCATGCCGATCATTCTTGCGCCCTCCACCGACAATCGTGATGTCAGGGGTGTGTCGGACTACTCTCAAGTGCTATGCGCACAGTCGTCATCGGCGGAACCGGTCATATCGGCACCTACCTCGTCCCGCGGCTGGTCCAGCTCGGGCACGACGTCACGGTCCTCAGTCGCGGCGAGCGTACGCCGTACCACTCGGACGGCACCTGGAAGGACGTCACGTTCGTCCACATCGACCGCGCCGCGGAAGACGCCGCGGGGACCTTCGGGCAACGGGTCGCCGACCTGGACGCGGACATCGTCGTCGACCTGATCTGCTTCACCGAGGACAGTGCCCGCCAGCTGGCCGAGGCGCTGGAGGGCAAGGTCCAGCACTTCCTGCACTGCGGCACCATCTGGGTGCACGGCCCGAGCCTGACCGTCCCGACCCGCGAGGACGCACCGCGGAAACCGTTCGGCGAGTACGGCGTCCAGAAGGCGGCGATCGAGGCGTACCTGCTGACCAAGGCCCGCCGCGACGGCTTCCCGGTCACGATCGTCCACCCCGGCCACATCTGCGGACCCGGCTGGACGCCCGTCAACCCGGCCGGCAACTTCGATCTCGGCGTCTACCAGAACCTCGCCAAGGGCGCGGACGTCCTGCTGCCGAACCTCGGGCTGGAGACGCTCAACCCGGTGCACGCCGACGATGTCGCGGGCGTGTTCCTGGCCGCGATCGCGAGCCGCTCGACCGCGATCGGGGAGAGCTTCCACGCGGTGGCGAGCGACGCGGTCACGCTCCGCGGGTACGCGCACGCGCTCGCCGACTGGTTCGGGCAGCCCGCCAACCTCGGCTTCCTGCCGATCGGCCAGCTGCGCACCACCTGGCCGAAGGAGCACGGCGAGGCGACCTGGGACCACATCGCCCACAGCCCGAACTGCTCGATGGACAAGGCGGCCCGGCTCCTCGACTTCCGCCCGCGCTACTCCGCGATCGAAGCCGCCCTCTCAGGCGTCTCCTGGCTCGTCGAGAACGGAAAGATCACTACTTAGACGCCGGGTGCGGCAGCAGCGGCCGCGCGGCCTCCAGGCGCTGACGGCACAGGTCGGCGAGGACGTCGTACGCCTTGAGGCCCATCAGCGTCTGCAGCTCGACCTTGCTGGACTCGAAGACCGGCTCGACCGCGATGTGCGCCTCGGTGTTCCCCGTGCAGTACCAGTCCAGGTCGTGCCCGCCCGGGCCCCAGCCGCGCCGGTCGTACTCCCCGATCCCGACCTCGGTGTACGACGTCCCGTCCGGCCGCTCCACCTCGCGGAAGGTCCGCCGGATCGGCAGCTGCCAGCAGACGTCCGGCTTGGTCTCGACGAAGTGGACGCCGCGCTTCAGCGCCAGCCCGTGCAGCGCGCACCCGGCGCCGCCCTCGAACCCCGGCCGGTTCAGGAAGATGCACGCACCCTCCCAGACCCTGGTCTTGCGCTCACCGTCGTCGTCGGTCTCGACCCAGCCGTTGCTCCGGCCCTCCTTGCGGAACTGCCAGTCGTCCTTGCCGAGCTCCTTGACGTACTTCTTCACCCGCTTCTCGTCGTCGGCGTCGGAGAAGTGCGCACCGAGCGTGCAGCAGCCGTCGTTCGGACGGCCCTTGTAGATCCCCTGGCAGCCACCGCCGAAGATGCAGGACCAGTTGGAGGTCAGCCAGGTCAGGTCGCAGCGGAAGACCTGGTCGGGGTCGGCGGGGTCGGTGAACTCGACCCAGGCACGGGGGAAATCGAGAGAAACCTCAGGCACCTGGAAAGCGTACGCGCAGGACCCCGGGATCTGTGAACGAAGACTCCGGAACGCTGGTACTCCCGTTGTCCAGTAGCGTGAGGGTATGCGGCTCGGCGTACTCGACGTGGGATCCAACACCGTCCATCTGCTCGTGGTGGACGCGCATCGCGGTGCTGCCCCGCTGCCGGCGTACTCGCACAAGATCGAGCTGCGACTGGCCGAGCACCTGGACAAGGACGGCAAGATCGACCAGTCCGGTGCCGACGGGCTGGTCTCGTTCACCAAGCAGGCGGTCGAGCTGGCCGAGGACAAGGGCTGCGAGTCGGTGCTCGCGTTCGCCACCTCGGCGCTCCGCGAGGCGCCGAACGGCGAGAAGGTCCTGGGCCGGGTCCGGAACGAGACCGGTGTGGACCTCGAGGTGTTGAGCGGCGAGGATGAGGCCAGGCTGACCTTCCTGGCGGTACGGCGGTGGTTCGGCTGGTCCTCCGGGCGCCTGGCGGTGTTCGACATCGGCGGCGGCTCGCTGGAGATCGCGGCCGGGTCGGACGAGCAGCCGACCGTCGCGGAGTCGGTGCAGCTCGGCGCGGGCCGGCTGACCCGCGAGGGACTGAAGAGCGACCCGCCGGACAAGGACGAGGTCCGGGCGTTGCGTCGCCGGATCCGGCTGGAGCTGGCCGCGGTCGCCGGTCCGGTACTGCGGGCCGGGAAGCCGCAGCGTTCCGTCGCGACCAGCAAGACGTTCCGTTCGCTGGCCCGGATCGCCGGCGCGGCTCCGTCCGCGGACGGACCGTACGTGCCGCGCACACTGAACCGGGACGACCTGAACGAGTGGATCCCGAAGCTGACCAAGATGTCGGCCGCCGAGAGGGCCGACCTGCCCGGGGTCTCGGCCGGTCGCGCGTCCCAGCTGACCGCCGGCGCACTGGTCGCCGACGCTGTGATGGACCTGTTCGACCTGCCCGCGCTCGAGGTCTGCCCGTGGGCGCTGCGCGAAGGCGTCATTTTGTCCCGGCTCGACCAGCTGCAACCCCGATGAGCTCCCGCACGACCGCGAAGATCGGCCTGTCCACCGCGTCGGTCTACCCCGAGTCGACCGCCAGCGGTTTCGAGCTGGCCGCCCGGCTCGGGTACGACGGTGTCGAGGTGATGATCGGGATCGATCCGCTGAGCACCCAGATCGACGCGATCCAGCGGCTGATCGACTACCACCAGCTGCCGGTGCTCGCGATCCACGCCCCGACCCTGCTGATCATGCAGCGCGTCTGGGGGACCGACCCGTGGAGCAAGCTCGAGCGCAGCGCCGAGGCCGCGAAGGAACTCGGCGCCGACGTGGTCGTCGTCCATCCGCCGTTCCGCTGGCAGCGGGACTACGCGCGCGGGTTCGTCGAGGGGATCGCCCGGCTGGAGGAGCAGACCGGCGTCACGCTCGCGGTGGAGAACATGTACCCGTGGCGCGCACCCGGCCGTGACCTGCAGGCGTATGCGCCGAGCTGGGACCCCACCGAGCAGGAGTACGCGCACACCACGCTCGATCTGTCACACGCGTCCACCGCCGAGCAGGACTGTGTCGAGCTGGCCGCGACGATGGGCAAGAGCCTGACCCATGTACACCTGACCGACGGCACCGGCTCCGCGAAGGACGAGCATCTGGTCCCGGGCCGCGGTACGCAACGCGCCGCGGACCTCCTGGGTGTCCTCGCGCAGCAGGACTTCCGCGGTCACATCATCATCGAGATCAACACCCGCCGCGCGACCAGCCGCTCCGAACGTGAGGTCGACCTGGTCGAGTCGCTGGAGTTCACCCGCAAGCATTTCGTCCGATCCGGAGCCTCCCGGTCCCGGCGGACGCCGTTCGCGGTCACCCCGGACGGTGAGATCTCGGAGCTGACTCCGTGACAACGACCGGCCGTACGCCGGGACGCCGTCCAGGCGGACCGGATACCCGGGGAGAGATCGTGCGGGCGGCCCGGGAATCCTTTGCGGACAAGGGATTCGCGGCCACCTCGATCCGCGCGGTCGCGCGCCAGGCCGGTGTCGACGCGGCGCTCGTCCACCACTACTTCGACAGCAAGGACGAGCTGTTCATCGAGGCGATGGCGCTGCCGCTGGATCCGCGCCAGGTGGCCGCGGCGATCCTGAACGGTACCCGCGAGGACCTCGGCCGCCGGATCGTCACCGTGTTCCTCGGCGTCTGGGAGTCCGACGAGGGGCAGCAGCGGATGAAGGCGATGCTGCGCAGCGTCGTCACCAGCGACGAGGTCGCCCGGATCATGCGCGAGGGCATGACCCGGATGATCCTCGAGCCGGTCTCGCAGTTCATCGACCTCCCGGACGCGAAGCTGCGGGTCGGCCTGATCGCCGGTCACCTGATCGGGATGGCGCTGACCCGGTACGTGGTCGAGCTCGAGCCGGTGGCGTCCGCCGATCTCGACACCCTCGTCGAGCGGATCGCGCCGGCGATCCAGCAGTACGTCTCCGGCTGATGGAGATCCCGACCTGATGGAGATCCCGACCGACCGCGAGATCCGTGCGCTGCACCGCGATCACGCGCCGACCCGGTCGTCGTTCGAGCTGGTCCACGAGCACTGCCAGGTGGTGTGCTCGCTGGCTTCGCAGTTCTTCCCCGGGCTGGACATCGACACCGACCTGGTACGAGCGGGCGCGCTGCTCCACGACATCGGGGTGTATCGCCTGGAGTCGACGGCGTACGTCCGGCACGGCGTCCTCGGGCACGCGTTGCTGTCGTCGCTCGGTTTTCCGGTCGAGATCTGCCGGTTCGCCTCGTGCCATACCGGCGTCGGGATCACTCGCGACGACGTCGTACGGCAGGCGCTGCCGATCCCGGTCGACGACTACCTCCCACGGACGCCGGAGGAGGAGCTCGTCCTGTACGCCGACAAGTTCCACAGCAAGCGGCAGCCGCCGGTGTTCCTCACCGGCGACACGTACGCCGCGGAGGTCGCCCGGTTCGGCGCCGGCAAGGTGGCGCGGTTCGCCGAGCTGCGGGCCAGGTACGGCGAGCCGACGCTGGGTCAGCCCGTCATCTGACTGGTTGTTGCCAAGGAACGACGTACGCGCTAAATTCATCACATGATGAAAAACGCGGTGAGCTGCCGTGAGGTCGTCGTGGTGCGTGGCGACCGGGAAGTTCTGCACGGGGTCGGGTTCGACCTCCGGGCCGGGTCGGTGACCGGGCTGCTCGGGCCGTCCGGTTGCGGCAAGACCACGCTGATCCGCGCGATCGTCGGCCTGCAGGCGCGGGTCACCGGCGATGTCTCGGTCCTGGGACTGCCGGCCGGCGCGCCGAAGCTGCGCGGCCGGATCGGCTACGTGACGCAGGAGCCCAGTGTGTACGGCGATCTGACCGTCACCGAGAACCTGCGCTTCTTCGCGGCGGTCCTCGGGGTCCCGTCGTCCGATGTGGAACGCGTCGTCGAAGCGGTCGACCTCACGTCACACGCGGACGCCCGGGTCGACCAGTTGTCCGGCGGTCAGCGTTCACGCGCCTCACTGGCGGCGGCACTGCTCGGCAGCCCGGAGCTCCTGGTGTTGGACGAACCAACGGTCGGCCTGGATCCCGTGCTCCGGCGCGATCTCTGGAACCTCTTCCACGAACTCGCCGACGCCGGCGCGACGCTGCTCGTGTCGAGTCACGTCATGGACGAGGCGTCGCGTTGCGATCGTCTCCTCCTGATGCGCGACGGCGAACTGCTCGCCGACGACACACCGCAGGACCTGCTCCTGTCGGCCGGGACCAATGACATCGAGCAGGCGTTCCTCACCCTGATCGACCGGAAAGCTGGTGCGCGATGACGCCGCGTGTGACGTTTGCCGTAGCCGCCCGAGTGCTCGCTCAGCTGCGGCGGGACCACCGGACGGTGGCGATGCTGATCGTGCTGCCGGCGCTGCTGGTCAGCCTGATGTGGTGGATGTTCACCGATTCCCCGATGGTCTTCGACCGCGTCGGCGGGCCGCTGCTCGCGGTGTTCCCGTCGATCATCATGTTCGTCGTCACGTCCGTCGCGACGCTGCGCGAGCGGTCGACCGGGACGCTGTCGCGGCTGTTCACGATGCCGATGGGCAAACTGGACTTCCTGCTCGGCTACGCCCTCGCGTTCGCCCTGATCGCCGTCGTCCAGGCGCTGGTCGTCGTCTCGATCGCCCTGTACCTCCTGGACCTGGACATCCAGGGCGCCGCCTGGCAACTAGGCGTTGTCGCGGTCCTGGACGGGGTGCTAGGTACGGCGCTGGGTCTCTTCGCTAGCGCCTTCGCAGCCACCGAGTTCCAGGCCGTCCAAATGATGCCGGCCGTCATGATCCCGCAAATCCTCCTCTGCGGCCTCCTGGTCCCCCGCGACCAACTCCCCACAGTCCTCCAAGCACTGAGCGACGTACTGCCCCTGTCCTACGCGGTAGACGCCGTCCTAGGAGTAGCCAAAGGCAACGGCTTCACCACCAGCACAGGCGCCGACGCCCTAGTAGTCCTAGCCTTCATCCTCGCAGCCCTAGGCCTAGGCGCAGCAACCCTCAAACGCCGCACCGCTTGAACAGGAAGTGGTGGGCTTGAACAGGAAATGACCTGTTCAAGCCCACCGGCACGCCGGTTCTACTCGCCGAAGAGCCAGTCGGACTTCACTGGTGGGGCCCAGCGGAAGTAGGTGGGGTCGGCGAAGGTTCCGGGGAGCTTGCCGTGGCCGGTGATCGACGTCTTGGCACCGTCCGCGTGGCCGAAGGTGTACAGGTACGCCGACTTGGTGTCCTTGTCGATGCCGGCGACAACGGTTCCGTAGTTGCCGCACTGGGCGGCGACCAGGGACTCGAAGCCCTGCCAGGTTGCGGACCGTACCTTCGTGACGATCGGCCGCATCTGGGTGTTGACCGGGATCCGGATCGTGTACAGCGCGCCGCCGCGGGTGTTCGCGAGGAACGTGTCGTACGCCGCGGCCTTGCTGATCAGCGTCATCGACTTCACCGACGCGAACCCAGGCGCCGACCCGTACGGCTTCCAGCTGCCGACGTCGCCGACGATCCACCGGAACAGCACGCCGTCCGAACGCAGCGCGTACTCGTAGGTCCGCGGGTGCGTCGGGCTGTCGTTGAACACCGAGGTCTCGTGGTCGACGAACTTGCTCCACCCGCCGCCGATCCGGGCCAGCTCCGACGACGTCACCTTGCCGGCCTTGTCGAGCTCGAGCCAGTGCTGGTACATCGTGTCGCCGAGCACGACCCGCCCGTACCGCGAACTGCCGGTCGGTGTCGCCTCGTTCACGAGCGACCCGATCATCCGGACCGCGCCGTCGGAATACACATTCGGTACGACGCTCCGCGCGCGGGCAGCCGGCGGGGTCGAGGCCGTCAGCCGCTGCAGGGTCTGGTCACCGCCGGCCGTCACCGAGCCGAGGTTCAGCCCGCAGGACGCGGCGGCTGCCGTCGGACCTGCTGGGCTCGCGGTCGCGGTGGTCGCGCCCGCGGCGGCCAGTCCGGCCGCCGCGAGCAAGGTCAAGGTCGTGCGAAGTTGTCTCATCTCTCCCCCTTCGAAGGTTCGATGGGTGAGACCAACAACGCCGCCCTTTGGTTGATAACTATTCGAAGACCTTGACGATCTTCCCGGCCTTGTCGTACGCCGCGACCTTCGGGAACATCTTCTGCGGGTGGCTGAACGTGGTCTTCCAGGTGTAGGCGAACCAGCCGCCCTCGCCGACCGGGACCTGGTAGGCGGGACTGTTCCCGATCCGCAGGCGGACCGTGACGGCGTCCTTCGAGGCGACCCGGCCCCAGCCGCTCGCTCCCCAGCCTTTGCAGACGCCCGCTGTGCAGGGCCCGCCGCCGCCTCCGCCGACGTACATGTCGGCCCGAGCGGACTTGTCGGCCGGGTTCAGCACCGGGTCGCTGCTGTTGAGGTTGGTCAGCGTCGCGAACCTCGTGCTGCCCTGGAGGCCGGTCTTGTTCGGGATGTTCGTCTGCAACGAGCACTCCATGACCTTGTGTCCGCTGGGGGAGAGCGCGACCACCTCGGCCTGTCCGAGCGTCCTCGACTCGTCGGACGCCACGACCTGCCAGCCGGTCACGTCGACCCAGGTCAGTACGGAACAGTTGCGGAGCTTGCCGGCCATGCTCTTCGGTATCGGATCCTTCGATGCCGCCGCGACCAGCTCGGCCGACGGCCTGTCCCCGCCGGGGACGATGCACGTGTTGGGCTTCTGGCCGTTCTTCATCTCGTACAGGTACGGATGGCCGGAGCGGGCGCTCTTCGTGATCTGGAGCTTCTGTTTCTCGTCCGGATTCCGCAGATCGCAGCGGCGCTGTGCCTCTTCCACGGTGATCCGCTGGTCCGCTCCGGCCTCACCGCGCGGGACGCCCGGGACCGGGCCGAACTGCGAGTTCGCCGCCTGATCGCCTGCGACCCCCGGCTGGTTGCCGGCCGAGCTCAGGTTGGGCAGCAGGCTCGCGCCCACCGCGATCACCGCGACACCGGCGACCGCCCCGCCCGCGCCGAGCAGTTTGCGGCGCCGCCTGCCGCGGCGGCCGCGCTCCAGCACCCGGGTCGTGTCCAGCGGGCCCATCGCCTCCGACTCGGCGAGTCGGTGAAGTTCGGCGCTGACCTCTCGTACGTCATCCATCTCGTTCTCCTTCACAGCGCCCGGCTCGCCCGCCGCTGGTCAATGGCTCGTCGGAGAGTGTCGAGACCACGTGCCGCCTGACTCTTCACGGTGCCCGTGGAACAGCCGAGGATCTCCGCGGTCTGCTCGACGGACAGGTCCTCGTAGTACCGCAGTACGACGCACGCCCGTTGCCGCGGCCCGAGCGACTGCAGTGCCGCCAGCACCTCGTCCCGCTCGGCATGCCCCGCCGCGAAGTCGTCGTACCCGACCTGGTCCGGTACGTCGGCGATCGCCACCTCCCGCCGCCACGGCCGCCGTTTCCCGTCGTACGCCGCGTTCACCACCATCCGGCGTGCGTACGCGAACGGGTTGCTCACCCGCCGCACCTTCGGCCAGGCCAGGTACAGCTTGTACAGCGCGTCCTGGACGACGTCGTCCGCCCGGTGCCGATCCCCCGACACCAGAAACGCCGTCCGCCGCAGAGCAGCCCCCGCCCCCTCGACGAACTCGACGAACTCCCGGTCCCGCTCCACCATCCCAGCCTCCACTCTCCATCTCCCCCTCAAGACGGAAAGCCCGAACCTCCAGGTTGCACCGGTCAGCCCGAGAGGTGGGCGACGTTGTGCCAGGCGGGGTCGGGGGTGGTGGTGAGGGTTACTTTGCCGTGGGGCCAGCCGGTGGTGGCGGCTTGTAGTTGGGCGTCGGCGGGGGTGGTGCCGTCGATGTAGAAGTGCAGGATGCGGGTGCCGGCGGAGGTCTCGTGGGCGAGGAGGTTGCCGGATCCGCCCAGGCGGTCGGTGAGGTGGTCTTCGAACGCCCGGAGCTCGTCGAGCATCTCGGACTCGGGAAGACCGTCCTCGCGCACCAAGGGGTAGTGGATCGAGACGGCGACATGTGTATCGAGGTGCGGCCGCCGGATGGAGCGCAACGGGTACTCAGCCGTCGCGATCACCCGCTGCCCGTCGCGGGTGCCCTCCAGCATCTTCCACGCCGGGCTGCCGTCCTCGAGCGTGTGCTCGGCGGCGAACCCAGCCACTGCGGGCAGTAGCTCCATCACCGGTACGGCGTCGACGGGCGCGGCGTCCAGCGTGTCGATCGCACCGACCCACGTCTCCACCATCTCCTCGCCGAGCACCAGGTCGAGGATCAGGAACGTCACCCGCCGCTGCACGTCCACCGACATCGACGAGAAGACAGGATGGTGTACGCCGACGTGCACCGATGCCGAATCCGGCTCGATCGACACGACCGATTCGTCGACGGCGACCGGCGGGAGTCCTTCGAACTGGAGTGTTACCGCGGGCCCGGGCCGGCGCAGGTCGGCGTACTCCCAGGTCTGGTCGGACGGCGGCGCGGCCCGCAGCCAGCGGCGGGCGACCGCGCGCTGCTCGGGGTTGCCGGCGGCTGTGACGATCAGCACGTGCTGGGCGTGCAGCCCGGGGCCGAGCTCCCACTCCAGGTCGGGGTGGATGCGGGCGACCCGCTCGTTCAGTTCCGCGTTCGCGTCGGTCGGCTCCCGGCGGGCGACGGCGTCGGCGACACTCGCCGCGCCGGAGCCGGACCACCAGGACCAGAACGCGCCGATCGGGTCGGCCTCCACGGCGTTCCGGCGGCGACGCTTGAAGATGGGCATGGCCGCATCCTCTCCCAACAGGGGTGCGACGATGGACAGCACCGCGAACGGGCGGGTTGACGAGGAGGAACTTCGAGTGCTTCGGCGAATCCTGCTGGGCATGTCCCGCAGCCCCCAGATGAAGAAGGCCGTGTCGTCACTGCCGGTGTCCAGCGGCATCGTCGCGCGGTTCGTCGCGGGTGAGACCGCCCCGGAGGCAGTGCTGGCCACCGAGAAGCTGGTCAGCAACGGGTTGCACGTCACCCTCGACCACCTCGGCGAGGACGTCACCGACCTGGCCGCGGCCGGCGCGACCGCCAACGCGTACCTGGACCTGCTGCGGAAGCTCTCCGCCGCCGGACTGACGAAGAACGCCGAGGTCTCGGTGAAGCTGTCCGCCGTCGGTCAGGCACTCCAGGGCGACGGCGAGAAGATCGCGCTGGAGAACGCACGGACCATTTGCCTCGCCGCCCGCAACGCCGGTACGACGGTGACGCTGGACATGGAGGACCACACCACGACCGACTCCACGTTGGCGATCCTGCGCGAGCTGCGCCAGGACTTCCCCGAGACCGGAGCGGTCCTGCAGGCGTACCTCCGCCGTACCGAGTCCGACTGCCGCGACCTCGCGTACGCCGGCTCTCGCGTCCGGCTGTGCAAGGGCGCGTACAAGGAGCCCGAGTCGGTGGCGTTCCAGGAGAAGCGCCAGGTCGACAAGGGCTACGTCCGCGCGATGAAGGTCCTGATGAACGGCGAGGGCTACCCGATGATCGCGTCGCACGACCCGCGACTGATCTCGATCGCGGGCGCGCTGGCCGACCGCGCGAACCGCAAACCGGGCAGCTACGAGTACCAGATGCTGTACGGCATCCGCCCCGAGGAGCAGCTCCGCCTGGCCGGCCTGGGCCACACGGTCCGCGTCTACGTCCCGTACGGCGAGGACTGGTACGGCTACCTGGTACGGCGCCTCGCCGAGCGCCCCGCCAACCTGCAGTTCTTCGCCCGCTCCTTGATCAGCAAGAAGTGATCAGCAGGACCAATCAGCACGGATAGCCGTACTGCGTGCCGTACCAGGCGCTCCAAGGGGTGAAGTTCCGGGTGTCGCCGTCCTTGAGTTCGTACATCTGCCAGCGGGCGCACTTGCCTTCGATGTGGTCGTAGTTGCACTTCCCCCAGCCCTGAGCGGCCGGGAGCGCCTTGCAGTACCGGTCCTTGCCGTAGTTGGTCTGTACGTGCACCACGGCGGTCCAGCCGTTGGCGATACCGTCGATCACCCACTGGTCGTCACCGACCCACTGGTAGCAGGTGGCACCGATCTCGGCGGCGAAGAGGATGCAATGGTCGACGGGCGCCGTGTAGGAATAGGCCGGCGACATCGCCGCAGGCGCGACCGCGGTGGCCGTCGTCGGATTGGTCAGCGTTCCGGTGTCGCCGTCGTCGGTGTCCGTGTCGGCGTCGGCGGCCTGCACGACGGCGATGGCCCCTGTGGCTTGTGAGGTGGCGGCGGTGGCTTGGTTCGGGCCGCTGGTCAGCAGCAGGACAACGGCGGCGGGGACGGCGAGGGCACGCAGCAGTCGCATGGGCGGTCTCTTCTCGGGGCGGAGGAGTGGGAGAGGAGAGCCTATGTCCCGGCTGGTGGGCAGCGGGACCGGGATCTGGGCAGTTCGTCAGTAGTCTGTGGGCATGAGTACAAAGGTGGCCGTTCTCGGGGCCGGAGTGATGGGGGAGACGTTGCTGTCCGGGCTGATTCGGGCCGGACGGCGACCGGAGGACCTCCTGATCACCGAGCGCCGGGAGGAACGCGCAACCGAGCTGCGTGAGCGGTACGGCGTCGACGTCGTGTCCAATGTGGAGGCGGCGAAGCAGGCGGACACGCTCGTCCTGGTGGTGAAGCCGCAGGACATGCCGGATCTGCTCGCCGAGATCGCGCCGGCCGTGCAGGCGTCCCAGACCGTGGTGTCGCTCGCGGCCGGTATCACCACCAGCTTCGTCGAGTCGCGGCTGCCTGAAGGCGTCGCCGTCGTACGGGTCATGCCGAACACCCCCGCCCTGGTCGACGAGGGGATGGCGGCGATCTCCCGCGGCGCGCACTGCGACGAGAGCCACCTGGAGCTGGCCGAGAGCCTGCTCGCCGCGACCGGGCGGGTGATCCGGGTGCCGGAGAAGCAGCAGGACGCGGTGACCGCGATCTCCGGCTCCGGTCCGGCGTATCTGTTCTTCGTGGTCGAGGCGATGATCGAGGCCGGCGTCCACATGGGTCTGCCCCGCGGTACGGCGACTGAGCTCGTCGTCCAGACCGTGGTCGGGTCCGCGAAGCTTCTGCGCGAGACCGGCGAACACCCGACCGTACTGCGGGAGCGCGTGACGTCCCCGGGCGGTACGACGGCTGCCGCCGTCCGGGAACTCGAGGACCACAAGGTCCGCGCCGCGTTCCTGTCCGCGATCGAGGCCGCCCGCAACCGCTCCCGCGACCTGGCCGCCGAATAACACCTCTCGCGCGGGTGGCGTTAAGGTGGGCGCCGAGGTTGCCCACCATGTTCGAGGGATGAGTCCGCCCATGACAAATGGTTCGGTCGAGCCGGTCGCCGCGCCTGCGCAGCAGCAGGAGGTGCCACAGCTCCCGTGGCGCGTGCCGCTGGACCCGGCGCCGTGGTGGGCCTGGGCGCTGTTCGTGCTGCCGTTCGCCGTCGTCCCGGCGTTGAACTCGTGGCTGTGGATGGGCGCCCGAGACATGCTCGCGGTCGGTCTGCTGACGATCATCGGCGCGTCGGTCGTCCGCGTCGCCGGCGGCGTCGTGCTGTATCGCGTCGAGCTGTTCCCGAGCGGCCTGAAGGCCCGCACCAGCATGCTGATCCGCAGCCTCGCCTGGCAGGACGTCGGCAAGATCGAGATCGGCGACGACAACGTCGTACTGACCCGCGGCCCGGACGAGCACGAGATCAACGGCATCCCCAAGGACCGCACCGCCGAGGTCGCCGCGGTCATGGAGGTGCTGCGCGAGCGCTCGCTCGAGGTCAAGGTCCAGCGCCACCGGCCGCGCCCCGGCATCGGCAGCCTGCTCGTCCTGCTCTACGTCGTCCTCTCGATCGGCGCCTTCCTCCTCCGCTGGCACATCGTCATCTGACGGCCCACGGCCCCTCACCGGTCACCCGATCGGCGACCACCCGTACGACGGTGGCGTTGGCGGACACCTCTTCGCTCCAGAAGGGGAACTCGTCGCGGCCGAGGTACTTCTTGCTCAGCCGGTCCATCAACTCCTTGTACCGCTGAGGATCCCGTTCGAGTTTCGCCGTACCTCTCACGACCAGGTACTGCGTGAGTCCGCGGGGACTGACCCGGTCGTCCTGCAGCACCAGCGTCACCCGTGGATCGCGGCGCAGGTTCCGGGTCTTGCGGTGCTTCTCCTCGACACCGATCAGCAGGTCGTCACCGTCCCGCCCGACCCACACCATCGCGGCGTGCGGCGACCCGTCCGGGTCGATGGTGATCAGCGTGACGTCCTTGGGCTCGTCGAAGAGCCGATGAGTGCTCTGGGGAAGGTTCATGGAGCAGACGCTAGACAGCGCCGTGGGAACCGCTGGGTACCCTGACCGCTGTGCACGGAGCAGAACCTGGCGATGTCTTCCTGGCCGATTGCCCGGCCCGTCTCGCGGTCGAGGTGATCGCGGACAAGTGGGCCGTGGTCGTGCTGTGGGGTCTCAACGACCATGCCCGCAGGCACTCGGAGCTGATCGAGCTGATCGGCGGGATCTCGAAGAAGGTCCTCACACAGACACTGCGTCGGCTGCAGGCGAACGGCCTGGTCACGCGGACCGACCACGGCGGCGTCCCACCCCGCGTCGAGTACGACCTGACCGACCTCGGCCGCACCCTGATGGGCCCTGTCCGCATGCTCACGGAGTGGGCAGAGCAGAACGGAGACGCGGTCCTCGCGGCCCAAGAGGGAGTATGAGGCCATGGACTTTTCTTTGTGGCCGGCGGCGGCCCGGACCTGGCAGGGCGTGCTCGAAGGTGCTGAGTACGCCGAGAGGACCGGATGGCACGGCGTCTGGATAGCTGACCATTTCATGCAGAACGGGGACGACCTGAGCGTCCCGGTCAACGAGGTACTGGCGCTGATCGCAGGGGTCGTCGCCCGCACCGAGCGGGTACGGGTCGGCTCGATGGTGCTCGGGAACACGTACCGGCATCCGGCCGTGGTCGCGAACGCGGCCGCGACGATCGACCAGATGGCGAACGGCCGGTTCGTGCTGGGAATCGGCGCCGGCTGGCAGGTCAACGAGCACGAGGCGTACGGCATCGAGCTGCCGCCGATCGGTCCGCGCCTCAAGCGTTTCGAGGAAGCGTGTCAGGTGATCAAGGGCCTGCTCACCCAGGAGCGGACGACGTTCGACGGCAAGTACTACCAGCTCACCGACGCGCCCTGTGAACCGAAGCCGGCCAACCTCCCGATCCTGATCGGGGCGTCCGGTGAAAAGGTTGCCCTCGGCATCGTTGCGAAGTACGCCGACGAGTGGAACCACTGGGGACGGCCGGAGCTGGCCGCGCAGAAGGGCGAAGTGTTCGCCCAGCACTGCGAGCGGGTGGGGCGCGATCCGAAGACGGTACGGCGTTCCGCGCAGACGTTCCTGGAGGTCGTCGTACCGGGCGACACCGAGGCGATCGAGCGCAAGGAGCGCCTGGAGAGCCGGGGTGCGCACGTGATCATGGGGTCGGCGCAGGAGGTGCTCGACGTGGTCGCGCAGTACCCGGCGGCCGGGATCGACGAACTGCTGGTGCCGGACGCGTTCCTCGGTGACGGCGACCGGCGCTTCGACGCGTTGGAGCGGCTCCGCGAAGAGGTACTAGCCAAGATCTAGCGTCGCGACCACCGGCCAGTGGTCGCTGGGCACCCGCCCGTCCGGACGGTAGTGCGAGACGGCCGCGTCGGTCACGGTCCACGTCGAGGTGACGAGGATGTGGTCGATGCGGTCGTCGTCGACGGCGCCGGTGAAGTCGTGCCAGCTGCCGCCGGCCTCGATCGGTACGGCGATCCGCAGACCGGAATCCACCAGGGTCTTCACCGGGGGAGAGTCCGGCGTCGCGTTCAGGTCGCCCATCACGATCCACGGGATCGAGCCCGAGACCCAGCGCGCGATCAGCCGCGACGACTGCAGTTGCGCGACCTCGCCCGCGTGGTCGTAGTGCGTGTTGACGACGCCGATCGTCGTACCGTTGCGGTGCCGCAGCCAGACCAGGGTCGCGACCCGGGTCAGGTCGGCGTCCCACCCGATCGATCCCGGCGTCCCCGGGTCGTCGGACAGCCACCGCGTCTCCTGCCGTTCGACCCGCCAGTCGCCGGGCCGGACCAGGACGGCCGCGTGCTCACCCGCGTTCATGCCGTCGTCCCGGCCGGCGCCGACGATCTCGTACTTCGGGAACCGCCAGCGCAGGTACTCGAGCTGGTCGGGCAGCACTTCCTGCAGCCCGACCACGTCCGCGTCCAACTGTTCGATCGCCGCCACCGCCGCCTTCCGCCGGACCGGCCAGGCGTTGTCGCCGTCGGGTGCGGAGGAGTTGCGGATGTTGAACGTGGCGGCGCGGATCTTCATGGAGTAGATCCTGCCAAACCCATCGCCCGGGTCGCCGCCTGGAGTCGGGGAGTGCTCGCCTCGAGCGCCCGGTCGCGCCCTTGTGCGAGCAGGTTCTCGATCGCGCCCGGGTCGGTCGTGAGGCGCGCGTACTCCTTCTGCAGCGGCTCGATGACGGCCAGCACCGCGTCCGCGACGTCCTGCTTCAGCGCGCCGTACGACGCGTAGGACTTCGCGAGCTCGACCGGGTCGCCGTCGGTGCACGCCGCGAGGATCTCCAGCAGGTTCGTGATCCCCGGCTTGGCCGCCTCGTCGTGCCGGACCTCGGTGCCCGAGTCCGTGACGGCGCGCATGATCTGCCGCCGGATCACGTCCGGCGGGTCCAGCAGCCGGATCGTCCCGATCGCGTCGTCGGCATCGGACTTGCTCATCTTCGCGGTCGGGTTCTGCAGGTCCTTCACCCGCGTCGCCAGCGCCGCCTTGTTCAGCTGCGGTACGACGAACGTCTCGCCGTACTCGCGGTTGAACCGGAGCGCGATGTCCCGGGCCAGCTCGACGTGCTGGTCCTGGTCACCGCCGACCGGGACCCGTTCCGCGCCGTACAGCAGGATGTCCGCGGCCATCAGGCACGGGTACGTGAACAGCGAGGCCCGCGTCATCGGGCGGCCGTTGCCCTTCTCCTTGTACTGGATCATCCGGGACAGCTCCCCGACGTACGACGTGCACTCCAGCAGGTACGCGAGCTGGGCGTGCGTGGGGACGTCGGACTGGACGAAGACCGTGCCCTCGGGGACACCGGCCGCGAGCATCAGCGTCGCGAACTCGCGGGTCAGCGTGGCGAGTCTTCGGGGATCGTGCCGGGTCGTCATCGCGTGCAGGTTCGCGACGAAGTAGAACCCGTCCGGGTCGGTGAACCGGCGCAGCGCGCCGAGATGGTTGCCCAGCGTCAGACGGCCGGACGGGGTGATGCCGGAAAGCGAGGTCATGATGATGCCCTTTCGGTGAGATGGGCCCCACCGAGGGCAAAGAAAAAGGCCGCCTCGGTGAGGCGGCCGTGGTGGCTGCGTGCGAACACGCCGGGTGGACCGCCCTAGGCGGCCCACCACAGCTGCAAGTTCGTGTTCACGTTCGTCAGGATACCAGCGACTGGACGATCAGCTCGTTCCGGGCGTCCTGGCCCAGCGGGACCGTCGGGTGGACGCCGTCGCGCAGGTAGTTGGTCAGCCGGTACGGCTTCACCCAGAGCCATTCGGCCCAGCGGATGATCCGCAGGTTCGCGTACTTCTCCTGCTGGTCGTACAGCTGCATGTTGAGCCACGAGCTGTTGCGCTGGTCGGCGAGCTGCACGGTCGAGGTCACGCTCTTGCGGACGACCTGGATGTTGACCCAGTAGAGCGTCCGGTTCGGGCCGACGATGCTGATCGCCCGGGCGACCTGGGCCGCGAACTTCGGCGGGTCGAAGATGTCGTTGGACCCGCTGGCCATCAGGATCCGCCGCGGCAGGCCGTACGTCGACGCCCACTGCTGCAACGCGTCGACGGCACCGGACGTGGGCCGGCTGGACCAGTTGTGCACGGCGAGCGGACTGCCGTCCCGGTTCTGCAGGCGGATCGCCAGCGCCTTGCCGTCCTGGACGGAGATGCTGTCGCCGAACATGAAGACGCCGTTGGCGGCCTTGGTGTGCTGGATCTGCGTCGGCGTCGAGATGGCGCGCTGCGCGCCGGCCCAGGAGCCGAGCACGCCGGAGCCGTAGGGGCCGGTGGACGACGACGTCGTCACGGCGAACTCCGTGGACTCTATGGACTTGGCCGACGCCGTGGACGCGGGCGCGGCGGATGCGGTTTCGGTCGAGGCGGCGACCGTGGCGGCAGCCGCGGCCGCGGCTCCTACCGTAAAGATCTGCCGCCGGTTCGGTTTCATTTGCCTCACCGGAGAACTCTGGCCGCCCGCGCCCGTCCTCGCAAGTCCCGATCTCACTGTCCGCAGTCGGCCGGCGGCACGATCGGGCCAAAAATTGCGGCTGATCTGTCAAACACTGCAATTTCTGTAACGCTTTGCAGTCCGCGACCGATGAATCGACTGTTGGACCACTGACGGGCCGGCGCGACCTGGGAGGGGTGTCGCGCCGCCCGTTGGGTTCTGGCTCCGGCCGCGGTCAGCCCGTCGTCAGCTTCTCGAGCAGCGGCCCGGCGACGGCCATCAGCTCCTCGGGGGACGCGTCCAGTCCGTCCAGCCGTACCAGGTGCCGCGAAATCACCAATCCGAGCGTGAGCGCGCCGATGACGCCGGACCGCACCAGCGCGTCGTCCCCGGACAACTGCGCCGCAACCTGTCGCTGCTGCGCTGTCATCGCGGCCCGGACCTCTTCCGCTGCCTCCGGATGCGTGAACATCGCGCGCAGTGCGGCGAGCGCCGCGGCCGGCTCGTCGGCGAGTTTCGCGGTCAGCGCGGCAGCGAGTTGCTCCGCGATCTGCTCCGGTGAGCCTTCGATCGCTCCGTCCGCGGGGATCGCGGCCGCCTGCGCGAACAGCTTCTCCTTGGACCCGAAGTACCGCATCACGAGCCCGGGATCGCTCCCGGCCCGGGTCGCGATCGCCCGGATCGTGGTCCGGTCGAAGCCTTGCTCCCCGAACAGTTGCCGGGCCGCGGTCAGGATCCGGTCCTCCGTCCGCCGCCGCTGTTCCACCCTGGTATTCACCGTCGTCAGTCTACGCATGTTGACTCGATGCTGTTATCGTTCAGTCAACATCTGTAGACCGAAATGAGGAGGACCGATGATCCAGGCGATCCTGCTGGCCTTTCTGGCCGGCCTGATGGGGACGAACGGCATCCCGCACTTCGTCACCGGCATCACGGGGCGCGAGTTCCCGAACCTGACCGGGAACTCGGCCACCAACAACGCCGTCGGCGGCCTGGTGGCGTTCGTGATCGCCGGCGTACTGCTCGCGGCGGCGCATGGTGCGGACCATCCGTGGGCGGCGCTGATCGCAGGCGGTGTGGGAGTCGTCGCGATGACCGTCTTCCACGCCCGGCGAGGCGCTTACCGACTGAGCGTCAGATTCGGGAAACCCCTTCCGGAGTCATGACAGTTATGGTCTTGGGCATGAGTGGTGAGGCGCTGCTGGTCTTCGACGACGGGTTGACGGCGTACGACTTCGGCCGTGGGCACCCGATGAGTCCGATCCGGGTGGAGCTGACGATCAAGCTCGCCCGGGAGTTCGGTGTCCTCGACCAGCTCAAGGTCGTACCCGCTCCGACCGCGGACGACGCGTTGCTCGAGACCGTGCACACCGCCGAGTATGTGGCCGCGGTCAAATACGCCGGCGAGAACCCCGACGATGCCGATCCCGCGCACGGACTCGGTACGTCGGACACGTACTGCTTCCCGAACATGCACGAGGTCTCCGCGCGCATCGCCGGCGCCTCGGTCGAGGCGGCCCGCGCCGTGTGGGAGGGCGACGTCCTGCACGCCGCGAACGTGGCCGGCGGCCTGCACCACGCGATGCCCAACCAGGCCAGCGGTTTCTGTGTCTACAACGACCCGGCGATCGCGATCCAGTGGCTGCTCGACCACGGCGCCGAGCGGGTCGCGTACGTCGACGTGGACGTTCACCACGGGGACGGCGTACAGACCGTCTTCTACAACGACCCGCGCGTGCTCACTGTCAGCCTGCACGAGTCGCCGACCACGCTCTTCCCAGGTACCGGCAGCGCGGGCGAGACGGGCGGACCGGACGCCGAGGGTACGTCGGTCAACGTCCCGCTCCCGCCCGGGACCGGGGACGCGGGCTGGCTGCGGGCGTTCCACGCCGTCGTACCGGATGTCGTGAAGGCGTTCCGTCCTCAGGTGCTCGTCACGCAGCACGGGTGCGATTCGCACGTCGAGGATCCGCTGGCGCACCTGACGAAGACGATCGACGGGCAGCGGGCGGCGTACGCGGCCTTGCACGACCTCGCGCACGAGCTGACCGACGGGAAATGGGTCGCCACGGGCGGCGGCGGGTACGCGATCATCGACGTCGTACCGCGGGCCTGGACGCACCTGCTGGCGATCGTGGCCGGCCACCCGATCGACCCCTCGACGCCGGTGCCGGACGCCTGGCGCGAGGAGGTCCAGCTGCGGTTCGGCCGGGTCGCGCCGGTGCGCATGACGGACGGCCGCGACGCGTCGTACGTCGACTGGTCGAACGGCTACAACCCCGACACCTGGCTCGACCGCGCCATCAAGGCCACCCGCGACACCAGCTTCCCTTTGTTAGGTCTTGATCCAAGCTATTGAGTCACAGGAGTCCCCCTCTTTCCCATTCGTACCAACAGCCACTACGCTCGTGACATGCACGGACGGAGGTGCCGGAGGGGAAGCCGGCGCACGATCCGTGCTGGAAGTGCGGTGCGCAATGGCATCAAAGAAGTCCGGTGGTGAGCAGCCGCTCGCCGAGGTGAAGTTCCTGACCGTGGCGGAAGTCGCCACGGCCATGCGCGTGTCCAAGATGACGGTGTACCGGTTGGTGCACTCCGGTGAGCTGCCCGCGGTGCGGGTGGGTCGTTCGTTCCGGGTGTCTGAGGACGCCGTGCACGACTACCTCAAGGGCGCCTTCTTCCAGGCCGGATAACCACGAGAAGCCGGAGGGGCCGGATCCTGTTTCAGGACCGGCCCCTTCGTCATGTTCTATTCAGCGCCCGTAGCGCCTTCGCTGCTTCTGCGACGGTCTCCTGCGGCAGCCCGCCCCACAGCTCGTGGTGGGCGGCCGAACTCGCCTTCACGGCCTGCTCCGCCAGGCTGATCCCCTCGGGGGTCAGACGGATCTGCGTCCCGCGCCCGTCGGCCGGATCGGACTCGCGGACGGCCAGCCCGCGGCGGACCAGCTGATTCGTCACGTTGCTGGTCCCGCCCGAGGACAGCAGCAGGCTCCGGACCAGGTCCGACGGCTTCTGGCGGTACGGCGCACCTGACCGGCGGAGCGAGACGAGCACGTCGAACTCGGCCATCGTCAGCTCCAGGTCGCGCAGCACCCGCCGCGTCGCCGCGTTCAGCTCGCCGGCCAGCAGTATGAGCCGCTTCGTCAGCTCGCTGGTCGGATACAGCACCTCGGGCAGCTCGTGTTCCCAGGACGAGATCAGCCGGTCCACAGGGTCGTCGGTCACGGTTGACAGCCTATCTGCCTTTGATGATAGCTTTCTTCAAAGCTTTCTACTGAGCATTCTGGTTTGAGGGAGATCGACGTGAGGTTGTTGCTCAAGGGCGGGACGGTGATCGACACCTTCCCGGAGGTCGTCGTACGGCGCGACACCGACGTACTGATCGAGGACGGGCGGATCGCGGCGGTCGGTGCCGGGTTGACCGCGGACGCCGAGGTGATCGACGCGCGGGAGCGGATCGTGCTGCCCGGGTTCGTCGACACGCATCGGCACCTGTGGCAGACCGCGTTGCGCGGGATCACCCTCGACGCGGGGCTCGGGGTGTACTTCGAGCGCGTGCTGAGTGGTTACGGGGCGAGGTTCCGCGCGGCGGATGTTGCGGCGGGCACCCTGGCCGGCGCGCTGGAGTGCCTGGACGCGGGGATCACCACGGTGCAGGACTACTCCCATGTGCAACGTTCCCCCGATCAGGCCGACGCGGCGCTGGACGCGTTGGAGAACAGCGGGATCCGGGCCGTCTTCGGGTTCGGTCCGTCGCCGCTGGGTGGTGCCGCGGTCGACGCCGGGGAGATGCGCCGGATCATGGCGCGCCGGTCCGAGCGGCTCGAGCTGGCGGTCGCGGCGATCGGTCCGGCGTACGCACCGTTCGAGACAGTCCGCGCGGACTGGGAGCTGGCCGACTCGCTCGGGGTGCCGGTGGTCGTGCACGTCAGCAGCACGTCGCAGACCCCCGACCCGATCACCCGGCTGCGGGATGCCGGGCTGGCGCGGCCGACCACGTTGTACGTGCACGGCAACAACCTGACCGACTCCGAGCTGAAGGTGATCGCCGAGACCGGCGCGGCCGTGTCGGTCACGCCGACGGTCGAGGCCCGGATGCAGATGGGCCCTCAGCTGTCCGGCCGGCTTCGCGAGGCGGGGATTCCGTTCAGCCTCGGCATCGACGTCGTGACCACGGCCGGCGGCGACATGTTCCGCGCCATGCACGAGGTCCTGTCGCTCGGCTACGAGTCCTTCACGGCCGCCGAGGTCCTGCAGCTGGCGACCCACGGCGGAGCTAGAGCGCTAGGCCTCCCCGACGTGGGCTCCCTTGCCGTCGGCAACAAGGCCGACGTCATCCTCCTCCGCACCACAGACATCAACCTGTCAGGCGGCCTCCACGACCCGATCGCAACAGTCGTCACCGCAGCCCACCCAGGCAACGTCGACACAGTCCTGGTCGGAGGCCTGCCGGCCAAACAAGACGGCCGACTGACAAGCCCGCACCTACCCGCAGCCCTCACCGCCCTCGCCGAATCAACCACCTACCTCACCACCTAGCCGCCAAGCAGTTGGCGCATCACGTCATGGATGGTGACCACAGTCCCGACTCCGCCAACCGACCCGCACGACGCACCGCGGACGCCCCGGACCCCGGGCCGGGGAGGATTCCTTCCCGAACCAGGCAGCAAATCCTCCCCAACCTCGCCGCAGCCCACCCCACGCGCAGCTCCCGCCTACGTCACGCGCGGCTCCCGCCTACGTCACGCGCAGCTCTCGTGTATGTCACCCGCGGTTCCTGCCTACTTCACGTGCGGCTCCCGCCTACGTCAGGCGCGGCGCATCGACCGAGCCGCCCGGCGCGCCACGGGCGTCCGGGTTGGGGAGGATTTCTTCCCGAACCGGGCGGTAAAACCTCCCCAACCTCATCGCGCTCCACGCCCCGCGCGGCTCCCGCGTACGTCACGCGCAGCTCCCGTGTATGTCACGCGCGGCTCCCGCCTGCGTCATGCGCGGCGCGTCGTCCGATCCGCCTGTCGCGCCACGGGTGTTCCGGTGCCGGGGTTGGGGAGGATTTCTTCCCGAATCGGGCGGTAAATCCTCCCCAACCTCGTCGTGGTTCCCGCCACGCGCGGCTCCCGTGTATGTCACGCGCGGCTCCCGCCTGCGGCCGGGCGGCGCGTCGACCGATCCGTCCGGCGCGCCACGGGCGTCCCGGTGCCGGGGTTGGGGAGGATTCCTTCCCGAACCGGGCGGTAAAAGCTCCCCGACCTCGTCGCGGTTCACGCAACGCTGTTCCTCGAGGCCGGGGCCGCCGCCGTTGGTGCTCGATGGCAACCGCGCCAAGGTTCGCGCCCGCGCCCGCCGAGCCCGCGTCACACGCGGCACCCGCCTACCCAACGGCGGGAGGCAAGTACCGGCGGATCGGGCTGATCTCTTAGCGGGTGAGGAGTTTGTGGATGGCTGTGGTGATTTCGGTGGGGTTTTGCTCGGCCATGAAGTGTCCGGAGGTGGTGGTTTGATGGTGGAGATCAGGGGCCCAGGTCTTCCAGCGGGCCGCGGCGTCGAAGCCGAGCGCGGCGCCCCAGTCCTGCTGGATCACCGTCACCGGCATCCGCAACTTGTTGCCCCGGGCAAGATCTTCCTCGTCGTGCGTGACGTCGACGGTCGCCGAGGCGCGGTAGTCCGCGACGATCGACGGCACCGCCAGGCGACAGGCCTCCAGGTACGCCGCACGGACGTCCGACGGGATCGCCGAGGGATCATTCGCCCACAGATCAAGGAAATACCCGAAGAACTCGTCCGAGCTGGCGGCGATCATCCGCTCCGGGAGCCCGGCCGTCTGCGCCATCAGGTACAGGTGGAAGCCGACGGCCGCGGTCGTTCCGTGCATCACATCCCACATGTCGAGCGTCGGCAGCACGTCCAGGCACATCAGATGTGTCACCACGTCGGGATGATCGAGACCAGCGCGGAACGCGACCAACGCACCCCGATCGTGCCCGACCAACGCGAATTGCGCATGCCCCAACGCAGCCGCCACCGCGACAACATCCGCCGCCATGCTCCGTTTCGCATACCCGTCGGCCGGCTTGTCGCTCGCGCCGTACCCGCGAAGATCCGGACAGATCACGGTGTGATCCACCGCCAGCTCAGCCGCAACCCACCGCCACATCACGTGCGTCTGCGGAAACCCGTGCAACAGCACCACCGGCGTCCCCGAGCCGCCAACAGCAACATTCAGCACCACACCATCCGCACCGGGCACCCGCCGGTACTCAAAGCCTTCAATCTCCATGGCTCCCAGCCTGGCCGATCCGGATGAGCATCGAATGAGCGCTACCGTGACCGAGTGGAGTTCGGCGTACTGGGACCGGTGGTGGCCTGGAAGGGTGAAACCGTTGACCGGGCACCGGTTGATCTTCGGGGCCCGCGGCATCGGGCGGTGCTGGCGCGGCTGATCGTGGCGCGGGGCCGGGTCGTGCCCGCGCAGGTGCTGGTGGATGACTTGTGGATCGATCCGCCGGCGGGCGCGTTGAGTGCGGTGCGGACGTTCGTGGCCGCACTACGACGAGCGATCGAACCAGACCGCGCCCCACGCGCCCCAGCCCAGTTGCTGGTGACCTCAGGTCCCGGCTACGCCTTGAAAACAACAAACATCGACGCCTACCACTTCGAGAGAGCAGTACGAACGCCGGGTCCTCCCGAGGGACGGTTGCGGGACCTCTTGGACGGGGTGGGGTTGTGGCGTGGGCCGGCGTTCGCCGAGTTTGTGGACGAACCGTGGGCGCTGGCTGAGCGTGCGCGGCTCACCGAGTTGCGGCTGCACGCGGTGGAGCAGATTGCGGAGACGCGCCTGGAGCTGGGCCTCGCGGCGGAGGCGGTGCCGGACCTCGACGCACATGTCACCGAGCACCCGTGGCGCGAGGACGCCTGGCGACTCCTGGCGCTCGCGCTGTACCAAAGCGAGCGCCAAGGCGACGCCCTCGCCGTACTACGCCGCGCCCGCGAAACCCTGGCAGGCCACCTAGGCATCGACCCCGGCCCCGCCCTCACCCACCTAGAAACCGACATCCTCACCCAGGCCCCACACCTCAACCCAGCCGAGAGCTTGGTCTTGGGCGGTGGTGGTGTGTGGGCGGAGACGGCTGTGGCGTATGACCGGGCTGTTGGTGGGACTCGGGCTCGGATTGAGTCGACTGTTGGGCTGCTGCGCAATCTCGCGGTGACTGGCGGCGGGGGACTGGAGGCGGCTCGGCGGCATCGGCTTGCGGCGATCGCGGCGGCCGAGGAGCTCGGCGATCACGACCTCACCGCCCGCGTGATCGGCGCGTACGACGTACCAGCGATCTGGACCCGCTCCGACGACGAGGCGCAGGCGGCGGCCGTCGTGGCCGCCGCCGAACGCGCACTGCCGACCCAGGACCACGCGAGCATCCGCGCACGACTGCTCGCCACGATCGCGCTCGAGTCCCGAGGCTCCCGTTCACCCCGAGCACGGGAGGCGGCGCTCGAGGCCGAGCAACTAGCGCGCGGCCTCGACGATCCCGCGCTGCTGGCGTTCACGCTGAACGCCGTCTTCATGCAGACCTGCCACCGCGCCGGCCTCGCACCAGAACGCGACAAGATCGGCGCCGAACTCGTCACCCTCTCGCAACGCCACAACCTCTTCACCTACGAGGTTCTCGGCCACCTGATCCGGCTGCAATCCGCCTGCGCACGAGCCGACCACACCGCCGCCGACGAACGCGCCGCAGCAGCCGACGCACTGGCCGCCCGGCACGAACTCCCGCTCGTCGCCGTCTTCACCCGCTGGTACGCCGCTCTCCGCGACGACACCCCCGAGTCGTACCGCGCCGCAGCCGCCCTACTCGACGACGCGGGCATGCCCGGCCTGAGCGCGGGTCTCCTCCCGCTGGCGTTGGCCGCGCACGCTGTACGCCATGGCGACCCGATCCCGGCCGCTGACTACGGACCGCACGCCCCGTGGGTGCACGGATCGCCGGATCCGCCGCCTGGCCTGCTCTTCGAGGCGCACTGGGCCTTGACCGCGCACAGCACACAGGACCCCGAGCTGCTGGCAAAGGCCCAAGCCGCACTGGCACCGGCTGCCGGCGAACACGCGGCCGGCAGCGGTCTGCTCACTCTGGGCCCGATCGCCAACTACCTCTAAGCATCTCGGGTGTGAAAGGCCGCGAGCGCCAACGCGGTGACACCAACCACCCAGACCGACAGCGCCACCCAGTTCGTGCCGTCGGGAAGGTACTCCGCGAACGATCGATCCCGCACCAACGGACCGATGATGAAGTAGTACGTGAGCAGACCGACCAACGCCGGTACGGTCCGCCGGAACAGGGCGCCCACCGCCTGCGCGATGAGCGCCGTGACGGTGAGGTAGCCGATCGCCCGGGCGTCCGCGCGCCCGCCGACGAGAGCGTTGACGGCAACTGTCGCTGCGGCGACGGGCCCCGTGACGACCATGAGCACGACGAGTTTGGCGACGTACGCCGTGATCCGCTGAGGTACGGCGACCAGCGTCGTCCTGATCTGTCCACCCTGGTACTCCGAGGTCATCGACAGCAAGCCGAGTACGACGAACCCCGCCGGCACCGGGCCGGACAGTACGTCGGTGTTGTCCTGTCCGGCGTTGACGAGCGCGACCGTGATCAGCGCTGTGACCGCCCAGATTCCGAGGACGGTGTACTGGATCGCCGGCAGCGTGACGAGCTTCAGAAGCTCGGCCCGGAACGCATCCGTCAGGATCCTGGTGTCGCTGCGCGGTCTCACGCGTCGCGCCTTCTGAACACCGTGAAGCCGATCCCCGCGACCACCACGACCCACAGCCCCATCACCAAACCGCCGGTCAGCGGTGCGATGTCGGCCGACCGGTCGAGGTCGCGGAGGAACAGGTGCATGCCGGCCAGGTCCGGGAGGTAGTTCGCCCAGCTCGTCAGCTTGGTCAGGAGGAAGCTGACGGAGACGACCGACATGTTCACGATGCAGAAGGTGAGCGGGACGATGCCGCTCCGCGTGACCAAGGTGAATCCGGACGCGAGGAGCGCCGTCATGATCCAGTACGCCGTGACTCCGGCGACGCGGGGCAGGTCCGACGTACCGATCGAGACCGTCGCGTCGCTGAGCGAGGTGGCGGTCAGCGTGATCGCCGAGCTGAGCAGAGCGAACAGCGCGACCGTGACGGTCACAGCGACCGCCTTCGCCAGCAGGAACCGGGCCCGCGAGGCGACGGCGGTCAGGCTGGTCGTGATCTGCCGCCCGCCGCCGGACTCGGCGCCTTCCACCAGGTACTCGCTGCTCACCGCGACCACTCCGATGACTATCGCCCCGATGACACCCGGCGCCAGATCCTGGAACCCCGCATCCGGGCCCCGGCTCACCTGACTGCGCGAATTCAGGACGGCCACCCCGGCGGGCAGGATCGTGGCGAGGCCGGCCGCGATCCAGGCCGCAGGCAGCGAGGCGAGTTTGAGCAGCTCGGCGTGGATCAGCTTCACCGCAGGCCTCCGCGGGGTGCGCCGGTGAGGGCGAAGTACGCGTCCTCGATGGTTCCGTGCTCGCCGACCACCTCGGACAACGTGCCCTGGGCAACTATCTGGCCTTGGTGGATGACGACCGCGTCGTCGACGGTCTCGGCGACCTCGCCGAGGAAGTGACTCGACAACAGCACCGTCCGCCCGGTCTCGGCCCGCTCGCGCAGGAACGTCCTGATCCAGCGGATGCCCTCCGGGTCCAGGCCGTTCACCGGCTCGTCGAGCACCAGGATCTCCGGGTCACCGAGCAGCGCGGCGGCCAGTCCGAGCCGGCGGCTCATGCCGAGTGAGTAGCTCCGCACGCGGCGGCGCGCGTCGTCGGTGAGCCCGACCACCCCGAGCACCTCCGCCACCCGCGCCGGTGGGATCCCGCCGGCCGCTGCGATCCAGCGCAGGTGGGCGCGCGCGGTCCGGGACCGGTGTGCGCCGGAGCCGTCGAGGAGCGCGCCGACCTTCGTCAGTGGATCCTTCAGCCGCGCGAACGGTACGCCGTCGATCAGCGCCGTACCCGAGGTGGCCGAATCCAGGCCGAGCAAGATGCGCAACGTCGAGGTCTTCCCGGCGCCGTTGGGCCCGAGGAACGCTGTCACCCGCCCCGGCCGGGCCTCGAAGCTGAGGCCGGACAGTATCTCCCGCGACCCGCGTCGCTTGGTGAGCTCATGAATCGAAAGCATGTCCCCAAGCCAACGCGACTCCGGCCGGGACCACATCGGCCCCAGGTCCGTCGGACCCAGGGCCTACTAGAGCTCGTCGGGCGAGCCGCTCTCGGACTTCCGATCAGCTTGTTGCCGCAGTTCGTAGTGCGACTGGTGCGCCGTCGTCCGGTACGCCTCGTCGTACGCCGCCAGAGCGCCCGCCACCCCCGATCCGCGCCCGCGACGCTTCGCCCACGAGGCAAACCACGTCAGCCCCGCGAGCACCACGGCGAGTCCGCCGAGAAACACCACGTAGGCCATTTCCTTACGCTACCTCGCGCTCCCAGCCGGCTCCCAGGAATCTGGCAGGACCGTTGCAGGCCGGGCGATCAGGATGGGATCACCAACCTGAAGGAGGCTTCCGATGCCGATCCGAATCGTCAAGACCGTTGCCGTAGGCACCATTGCGACCCTGGGGCTCGCGGCCGTCGCCTTCACCCCCGCCGCGTACGCGAGCTCCAGCACGAAGACCGCCGCCCCGCACCTGGCCGTCCTCACCAAGCCGGTCGTCCCGATCGCCGTCCGCAAGGCCGCGTGACGCGCGGGGCTAGGGCTTGCGGGCGCGGAAGGCGAGCGCGTGCGGGATGTCGTGTCCCGCGGGTTCGTCGAAGTGCTCGGTGACCAGGCCGCTGCTGATGATGGCGTTCAGGTAGCCGGCCAGCGTGACGTGGTTCATGCCGATCCGGCTGCGGATCCCATCCTCGGCCCACCACGGCAGATCGGTGTGCCAGCCCGACTGACGGTACGTCTGATAGACGGTCCGGCGACCGTCGTCCTCGTAGACGACGTGCGGTCCGTTGAAGCACGGATGGACGCCGTACGCGACGAACACCCCGCCGGGCCGGAGCACCCGGGCCGCCTCGCGCAGGACCGCGCCGAAGTCGTCCACATCGGTCGAGATCCACATCGAGATCGCGGTGCCGAACGACTCGTCCGCGAACGGCAGCGCCGCGGCGTCGCCGTGCAGCAGCGGGCCGTCGGTGCGGGACCGGGCGCGGCCGAGCTGGTCGATGGAGAAGTCCAGCCCGACGGGGGTACGCCCGCTGGCGCGGATGGTCGCGAAGTTCCGCCCGGTGCCGCAGCCGATGTCCAGACACGCCCCGGATCCGCGACCGAGCAGGTCCAGCAGACCTGGCTGGTGCGTCTCCGCGTCCTCCACGAACCGCTCGTCGTACCACTCCGCCAGACCGTCGTACCGAGCTCGCATCCAGCCTCCCCAGGTGAGCTCCCAGCCTACCCAAGGAGCCTGCTTTAGGTCGGGACAGTGACCTACGGGTAAGCTTTGCCGACGTTCTCTTTGAGTTTGGATGGTCAGACGTGGGTTCCGTAATCAAGAAGCGCCGTAAGCGTATGGCGAAGAAGAAGCACCGCAAGCTGCTGAAGAAGACGCGGGTGCAGCGCCGCAAGCTCGGCAAGTAGCCGGCAGATACTGTCTGCCGCGCCCGGTCCGGCTGGGGGTTGCTCGTGGCACAGGTAGTGATGGTGACCGGCGTCTCGAGGGACGCCGGTGCTCGCTGTGCCCGCAGACTGGCTGACGACCCGTCGATCGGCACCGTTCTCGGTGTCGACGTGGTTCCGCCGCGCGCGGAACTCGGGCGGGTCCGGTTCGTCCGGGCCGATATCCGCAACCCGGTGATCGCCAAGGTGATCGCCGCCGAGGACGTGGACACGGTCGTCCACACCGGCGTGGTCGCCACCCCCGGCAGCGCCGGCGGCCGGTCGTCGATGAAAGAGATCAACGTCATCGGCACCATGCAGCTGCTTGCCGCCTGCCAGAAGGCGCCCGGCGTGGCCAAGCTGGTGGTGAAGTCGTCCACCACGGTGTACGGCGCGGGCGCGCGCGATCCGGCGATGTTCACCGAGGAGATGGCGCCGCGGGCGATCCATCACCACGGGCTGAGCAAGGACGCCGTCGAGGTCGAGGGGTACGTGCGCGGGTTCGCCCGGCGCCGCCCCGACGTCTGCGTCAGCACGCTCCGGATGGCGAACTGGATCGGCCCCAAGACCGATTCCCCGATCACGCGCTACTTCGCGATGCCCGTCGTACCGACGGTGTTCGGGTTCGACGCCCGCCTGCAGTTCCTGCACGAGGACGACGGCGTCGAGGCGATCCATCACGCGACCGTCAACGACCTTCCCGGCACCTTCAACCTGGCCGGTGACGGTGTCCTGTCGCTGTCCCAGGCGATCCGCCGCCTCGGCCGGCCGACGCTGCGGGTGCCTTCGTTCACCGCGTCCAGCACCGCGGCCGCCGTACGGCGAGCCCGGCTGGCGGACTTCTCGCCGGACCAGATCTCCTTCTTGACCTACGGGCGGGGCGTGGACACGACGCGGATGCGGACCGAGTTCGGGTTCGAGCCGAAGTACTCGACCGCGGAGGCGTTCGACGACTTCCGGCGATCGCTCGGGACCGGCGCGATGACGCGCGTGTCCAGTCTGCTCACGGCGGGTCTGGGGGCGTTGCGTGGCTGACGCGGACGTGATCCCCATCGGCTCCGGTGGCCGGCCGGGGCGGGGGAGCGGACGGCGTACGACGCCTTCGGCTGCGGCCCGTGCCCTCGTGGGACAAAGCAAGAAGAACAAGAGCACCGGCGACGAACCCGCCGACACGTCAGCCGGAGGGCGGGGGCGGGTGGGTGAGCCGCGCGGCTCAGCGAGTGCGGGGGACGACGGGCTGGGTGTCGTGCCAGATGTTGAGGGGCCGGAGTTGCCGCCGTTCGACTTCGGAGGGCTCGAGCGGGCTGTGCGGCAGTTGTTCGGGGAGGACGGGGAGCGGCGGGTCGCGGAGTGGCTGGCGTTCCTGCGCCGGCGGCTGACCGGTGAGTACGAGCTCGACGAGTTCGGGTACGACTCCGACCTGACCGACCAGGTGCTGCTGCCGATGCTGCGGCCGATGGTGGAGAAGTGGTTCCGGGTCGAGGTCCGCGGGATCGAGAACATCCCGTCCGACGGCAGCGCCCTGATCGTCGCGAACCACTCCGGCACAATGCCGCTCGACGGGCTCGTCACGCAGGTGGTGGTCGCGGACCACACCGGCCGGCCGCTGCGCACGCTCGCCGCGGACCTGGTGTTCCAGACGCCGTTCGTCGGCGAACTGTCCCGCAAGGGCGGTGCCACGCTCGCGAACAACGACGACGCCGAGCGGCTGCTCCGGCAGGGGAACCTGGTCGGCGTCTGGCCGGAGGGTTTCAAGGGGCTCGGGAAGCCGTTCGCCGAGCGGTACAAGCTGCAGCGCTTCGGGCGCGGCGGGTTCGTCAGCGCCGCGATGCGGACCGGCGTACCGATCGTTCCGTGCTCGATCGTGGGCGCCGAGGAGATCTATCCGCTGGTCGGCAACATCGCGTCGCTGGCGCGGCTGCTGGGCGTCCCGTACATCCCGATCACGCCGTTCTTCCCGCTGCTGGGGCCGCTCGGCCTGATCCCGCTGCCGTCCAAGTGGCTGATCGAGTTCGGCGAACCGATCCGCACAGACGATTTCGCCGACGGCGCCGCCGACGACCCGATGCTGGTCTTCAACGTCACCGACCAGGTCCGCGAAACCATCCAGCAGACCCTCTACACCCTCCTCATGCAACGCCGCAGCGTCTTCTTCTGACGCGCCGCCGGACACGACACAGCCCCCGGCACGTGGTGCTGTGCCGGGGGCTGTGGGTTGCTCGGGGTCTGCTACTTCCAGGGTGGGAAGAGCGTCTGGATGACTCCGGGCAGGTTGATCAGTGGTGTTGTCGGGAACGGCCACGGCCAGGCCGGCGTGGTCGGGTTCAGCGTTGACGGCAGCACGGTGGGCGTCGCAATCGGCGAGTTTGACGACGACGGCACAGGTGGTGTCTTCAGGCTGGTCGGTGGCGGAGCGGTGGACTCCTCCACGATGGTCGTGTTCGGCAGCTTGGTCGGCACCGACGTGCTCGGTTGCACACTGGCGGAGTCGACCGGGGTCGGGATCGTCGACGACGCCTTGGGGCTCGACGACGCCTTGACCGGGTTGCTCGACTCGGAGCCGGTGCCGGGGCTGGTGCGATTCGGCTGGTTGTTGTTGTTCGTACCGGTGCTCGGCGCGCCGGCCGGCTTCGGCGCAGCACACTTCGGGCACGCGGCCTTGGTGAGTTGCGTCAGCTGCTCGATCGTGGCCAGAGCCTCGACCCCGGACTTCAACGACTCCGGCGGGAGTTTCGGCGTCGCCCCCACCAGAGCCTGGCGGGCGCTGGTGACGAAGGACGTGATCGCGGTGATCGAACTCTCGTCGCCGTTCTGCTGGTACGACGCGAGCAGCCTGGACACGCCCTTGCGGGCCTGCGCCGAGAAGTCGTCCAGCGTCGCGTTGATCGTGCCCACCGAGCCGCCGTTGCCGGCCAGCTCCTGGACTTCGGACAAACGGGTCATCGCGTGCTCGAGATCGCGCCGGCCGCGGGAGTCGTCGCCGACCCCGACGTTGGTCGCCACGTTCTCGATACTGCGCTTCATTCCGTACAAGGTGTCGCCGGGCATGGCCTGCTGAGCGGCGGCGGCGGAACCGATGCCACCTCCGAGCAGCACCAGCGCGGCGGTGCTGGCCACGAGCCGGATCCTCCGGCCCTGGCGACGACGGATATCTGTCACGGACGCGCCAACGTCCTCGCTACCCGGCGGGTCGTCCGAGTCGTCTGGTGCCGTGTGCACCGTCAACGGAGTCGCAGTGGTCGCCGCCCGCGCCGCCGCCTGCTCCAACAGGCGGTGCCGCAGTTCGGCACTGAACTCCGGTCGCGGTGCAACTGCGCCGGCGGTCCTCAGCCGTCCGACGAGCTCCACAGCTTCCAGTAACTCGGGGTCATCGCCCAGTCGCGTGGAGTGACGGGGCCCGTGATCGACGGCGTGCGCGAATGCCTCCGCGCGCGCTCGAGCCCTGTGTAGGTCACTCATGAGTTCTCGTTCTCCTCAATGGCCAGTCGGGGTCACCGACAGGTCCTCACCAGGCAAACGAGGTAACTCCCTGACGGGTTACGAAAGACGTTCGTTGTCATCCGCCTCATCTCAAGTCCTTGGGGATAACCTTCGCCAAGTGCCGTACGGCCCTCAGTTGCAGTTGCTTGACGGCGCCCTCGGATTTCTCCAGCGCCTTGGCCGTTTCGGCGATCGACAGACCCGCGAAGAACCGCATCGTCAGGCAGTCGCGCTGCTCGTCGGGCAGGCCGGCGACCGCGTCCCGGAGCACCTCGGCGGTGGCCGCGGCCAGCACGTCGATCTCCGGTCCTTCGGTCTGCCGGTCGTGGGTCTCAATCTCGTCGGTGACCACCTCGAGCCGGACCCGGCCCGACTTGTAGTGGTCGGTGATCAGGTTCCGGGCGATCGTCACCAGCCAGGCTCCGAAGTCCCGGCCCTGCCAGCGGAACGAGTCCAGCGCGCGGAGCGCCCGGACGAAGGTCTCGCTGGTCAGGTCCTCGGCGAGTGCCGACGACGACACCCGGGCGTAGATGTAGCGATAGACGGTGAGCGAGTACTCGTCGTACAGCTCACCGAAGGCACCGACGTCCCCGGCCTGGGCGCGATCGACGAGCTCCGCACGTCTCATCCCGTCCGGGCTTGGCTCCGGCGTGGTCAAGTGTTCTCCCCGTTCAACTGACACGTCGTTCGACACATCCGCGAATGGCCACAGCGACTGGGACAGCACTGAACGTTACTGCTCAGATACGTGCTGTCAACAGGCTGGAGCGTGCCGCCTTCCGTCCGGTCCGATGGTCACGAATGCGCCAGCGGACTGCGTCCGCGGTACGGAGCAGCCTGCTGTCGGGGGTGGTGCGTTGCGCATGAAGGTCCCCGCCGCGGGCGGGTTTCTGCAGTGTGAGGTTCAGCAGAAGCGCGCTCGCGAAGTCACCTGTATATCGGTGGTTACGCTCTGCTGCAACCGTTCTGTGAAAGACGGTTGGTCCCGGAGCGAATCCCGGCCGTGACAGACTCGCCTGGTGAACGTGAATTTCGCGGACATTCTTCGTGACACAGCGCAACGGCACGGCGAGCGTCCCGCGCTGGTCGACGGGGATCGGCGGCTGACCTGGAGCGAGCTCGACCAGGCCGTGGACCGGACCGCGCAGGGACTCGCCGCGGCCGGTCTCGTGCCCGGGTACCGGGTACTGCTCCTGGTGGCCAACAGCATCGAGTTCGTCACGTCCTACCTGGGCGTTCTCCGGGCCGGGCTGGTCGCCGTACCGCTGAACACCGGGCTCACCAAACCCGAGCTGGCGGCCGTCACGGCGCACTCCGGAGCCCGGCTGGCGATCGCCGGACCGGGCCTCGCGGACCGGTTCGAGGGCGTCCGCACGGTGGCGCCCGACGAGCTCCAGGGTGACGCTCCGTTACCGCCGGCGAAGGATCCCGAGACGCTCGCGGTGCTGCTCTACACGTCCGGAACCAGTGGAGATCCGCGCGCCGCGATGCTCACCCATCGGGCGCTCGCGGCGAATGTGCGGAACCTCAGCGAGCTCGGCGAGGACCGGATGGGGCCCGAGGACACGGTGCTCGGGGTGCTCCCGATGTTCCATGCGTTCGGCCTGAACGCGGTCCTCGGCTGGGCGGTCGCCACCGGCGCCGCGCTCGTCGTCGAGCAGCGTTTCGACCCCGAGGAGACCCTCGACCTGGTCCGCCGGTACGGCGTGACGCGGCTGCCGCTCGCTCCGCCCGCACTGCATGCACTGCTGACTCGCTCCGATCTGCGGGACGCGCTGAAGACCGTCAAGGTCGTGCTGACCGGCGCGTCCACGCTGGATCGCGCGCTCGCGGACCGCTTCGAGCAGGCCGCCGGGCTGCACGTCCATCAGGGGTACGGCCTGACCGAGGCGTCCCCGGGTGTCACGACGACCCTGGGCGAGGCTGAGCCGAAGCCCGGCTCGGTCGGCCGCCCGCTGCCGAATGTCGAGGTCCGGATCGCCGACGAGCAGGGCGAGGACGTCGAGGGCGACGACCCCGGCGAGATCCTGATCCGCGGCGGCAACCTCTTCTCCGGGTACTGGCCGGACGCCGTCGACGGTCCCGACGCCGAGGGCTGGTACCGGACCGGCGACGTCGGATTCCTGGACCCGGATGGCGACCTGTTCCTGGTCGACCGCCTGCGCGAGCTGATCATCGTGTCCGGTTTCAACGTCTTCCCGAGCGAGGTCGAGGACGTGCTGGTCGGCGCTCCCGGCGTACGGGAGGCCGCGGTCATCGGCGTACCGTCCGAGGAGACCGGCGAGGCGGTCAAGGCCTTCGTGGTGCCGTTGCCGGACGCATCGGTCGACGTGGCCGCGGTCCGCGAGTACGCCGAGGGCCGGCTGGCGCGGTTCAAGTGCCCGGTCGAGATCGAGGTCGTGGACTACCTGCCGCACTCGGTCACCGGCAAGGTCGCGAAGGGCCGGCTGCGGGGATGAGCCGGGTGACGATGTACGGCAAGCCCGGCTGTCACCTGTGCGACGACGCCCGGGAGGTCATCCGGGCGGTCTGCGCCGAGGTGGGCGCCGACTGGTCCGAGGTCGACGTCACACAGGACGACCGGTTGTTCACGCAGTACGGCGAACAGATCCCGGTCACGTTCGTGGACGGCAAGCAACACGACTTCTGGCGGGTCGACCCCGCCAGACTGCGAAAGGCCCTGATGAGGTAGGGCTGTCTCCTAGGTCACTCCCGCCGATTTTGTTCTCACGTTCACAAGCTCCTAGAGTAAGAGAGCCGCCGGCCGTCAGACCGCGGTGAACCAACCGCTCCCAGGAGAATTGTGACGCGTGCCAGCAGCCGTCGCCCCGGCCCGCCGACGAGAACCGAACGCGGCATCCCCGAGGCGACTGTCGCGCGCTTGCCGGTCTACCTGCGGGCCCTGACCGCGCTCTCGGACAGTGGCATCGCGACCGCGTCGAGCGAGGACCTGGCGACCGCGGCCGGCGTCAACTCCGCCAAGCTCCGCAAGGACCTCTCGTACCTGGGCTCCTACGGCACCCGCGGCGTCGGGTACGACGTGGAGTACCTGCGGTACCAGATCGCCCGCGAGATCGGCGTCACCCAGGACTGGGCCGTGGTCATCGTCGGGATCGGAAACCTGGGCCACGCGCTGGCGAACTACTCGGGCTTCGGCACCCGCGGCTTCCGGATCGTCGCCCTGCTGGACGCCGACCCGAACCTGGTCGGCGAGCGGATCGGCGACATGGAGGTCCGCGACTTCGCGCAGCTCGAGGAGATCGTCGAGGCCGACCGGGTCTCGATCGGGGTCATCACCACCCCCGCCGGTCCCGCGCAGGACGTCTGCGACCGGCTGGTCGCCGCCGGCGTGACCAGCATCCTGAACTTCGCGCCCGTGGTGCTGTCCGTGCCCGACGGCGTCGACATCCGCAAGGTGGACCTCTCGATCGAGCTGCAGATCCTGGCGTACCACGAACAACGAAAGTCCGGAGAGGCGGCGCTCCCCCAGGTGCCCGAACTACCAGCGATGAACGGTCTGCCCGATCTCCCGAGTGTCGGGGGAGGTGTCGGCGCATGAGTTATCTAGTGGTCGGCATCAGTCACCGTTCCGCTGCCATCGACGTCCTCGAGCGGGTCGCGCTCGACGCGGACGCGGCGACCAAGCTGGCCCTGGCGGTGCGGAACTCCGCGGCCGTCGCGGAGTCCGCGGTGCTTGCCACCTGCAACCGGACCGAGGTCTACGCGACCGTGGACCGGTTCCACGCCGGGATGGACGAGGTCACCGCGATCCTGTCCGACGTCACCGGCGTACCGCTGCTGGATCTGGCCGAGCACCTCTACGTGCACTTCGAGGAAGGCGCGGTCGCGCACCTGTTCCAGGTCGCGGTCGGGCTGGACTCGATGGTCGTCGGCGAGAGCCAGATCCTCGGCCAGGTGAAGGAGACGCTGCGCGTCGGCCAGGACCTGGAGACCGTCGGCACCGACCTGAACGCCCTGTTCCAGCACGCGTTGCGGGTCGGCAAGCGGGCCCGCACCGAGACCGGGATCGACTCGGCCGGCCGCTCTGTCGTCTCGGCCGGTCTGGATGCGGTCGGTGGGTTCGAAGGTCGCCGGGCGTTGATCGTCGGCGCCGGCTCGATGGCCTCCCTGGCCGCGCAGACACTGGCCGCTGGCGGCGCCCAGAGCGTGACCGTTGCCAACCGCAACTACGACCGCGCGGTCGCCCTCGCGGACCGGATCAGCGGTACGGCGATTCGCCTGGCCGACGTACCGGTCGCGCTGAAGGACGCCGACCTGGTCGTGTCCTGCACCGGCGCACGCGGCGTCGTACTGACCGCCGAGATGATCCGCGACGCGACGGACGGGCGCCCGCTCGGCGTCCTCGACGTGGCGCTGCCGCGGGACGTCGCTCCCGAGGCGGCCCGGATCGCCGGCGTCACGCTGATCACGCTGGCCGACCTGATCGGTACGGCGGGCGGCAGCCAGGCCGACATCGACGAGGTACGCCGGATCGTCGGCGAGGAGACCGGTTCGTTCGAGGCGACGCGCCGGGCCGCTTCGGTGGCGCCGACCGTGGTCGCGCTGCGGGCGATGGCGAGTTCGCTGGTCGACTCGGAGCTGGCCCGCCTCGAGCGCCGGCTGCCCGAGCTCGACGAGCACCAGCGGCACGAGGTCGAGCGGACCATCCGCCGCGTCGTCGACAAGGTGCTGCACAACCCGACGGTTCGGGTGAAGGAGCTCGGCGGCGATCCCGGCGGACCGACGTACGCCGACGCGCTGCGGCAACTGTTCGCGCTCGACCAGGCGACCGTGGACGCGGTGACCGCCGCCAAGGATCCGGAAGAGACGAGCCAGACGCCGGCCGACGCCGCGCGGCAGAGCGGAGGTCAGCGATGATCCGCCTCGGCACGCGCCGCTCCAAGCTGGCGACCGCGCAGTCGACCATCGTGGCCGACCAACTGCGCGCGCTCGGGCACGAGGTCGAGCTCGTCCTGATCACGACCACCGGCGACGTGAACCGCGCACCGGTCGAGCAGATCGGCGGCACCGGCATCTTCGTCAGCGCACTGCGCGACGCGCTGCTGGCCGGCGAGATCGACATCGCCGTGCACTCGTTGAAGGACCTGCCGACGATGCCGCTCGACGGCGTGACGATCGGCGCCATCCCGGTCCGTGAGGACCCGCGCGACGTTCTCGTCGCCCGCGACGGCCTGACGCTCGGCGAACTGCCGCACGGCGCCCTGATCGGCACCGGCGCCGCACGGCGCGTCGCGCAGCTCGACGCGCTCGGCCTGGGCGTCGAGTGCACCGGGATCCGCGGCAACGTGGACACCCGGATCGGCTTGGTCACCGACGGCAAGTTGGACGCCGTGGTGCTCGCGAGGGCAGGCTTGTCCCGGCTGGGACGGCTCGACGAGGTGACCGAGACGCTGGACCCGATCCAGATGCTGCCCGCGCCGGGACAAGGTGCCCTGGGCATCGAGTGCCGCGCGGACGACACCGACGTACTGGCCGCGCTGGCCCCGCTGGAGGACCCGGCGACCCGCGCGGCGGTGACGGCGGAACGGCAACTGATGGCGACGCTGGAGGCAGGGTGCACGGCTCCGGTCGGCGCGCTCGCCGAGGTGGTCGAGGGTGAGGACGGCCCCGAGCTCTGGCTGCGGGGCGCGCTCGGGCAGGACGACGGCGTACGACGGCTCTCCGCGAACGGGCCGGTGGACGATCCGGTGTCTCTGGGCAAGACGCTGGCGAACGAGTTGCTGGAGCGAACATGACACCGGCACAGGGCACGAGCACCACGGCCCACAAGAAGGCCCAGAGCACGGCCCACAGGACGAGCAGGAAAACGACGAGGGCGAAGGCAGACGTGAGCGCGAAGACAGCCGCTACCGCGGTACCTCAGAAGGCCGCGACCAGTACCGCCAAGCAGACCAAACCGCTCGGCCACGTGACATTCGTCGGTGTCGGCCCCGGTGACCCGGCGCTGCTGACGCTGGCGGGCCGCGACGTACTCGCGAACGCCGACGCGGTCGTTGTCGAGGGCCCCGAGCACGACGCGTTCCTGACCTACTGCAGGCCGGGCGTCGAGGTCGTGGACGGCTCCGGCGCCGAGGGCAGCCGGGCGCTGCGGGTCGCGGCCCGGGCCCGCCTGGTGGTGAAGACGGCCAAGTCCGCGGCGAACGTGGTCCGGCTGCTGACCGGCGACCCGTTCACCTTCTCCAGCGGCGCCGAGGAGGCGGCCGCGTGCAAGAAGGCGGGCATCGGGTTCAACGTGGTGCCGGGCGTCAGCGAGGTGAGCGCGGTTCCGACGTACGCCGGGATCCCGCTGACCATGAAGGGCGACCGCGAGGTCACCGTCGTCGACCTCGCCGAGAACAAGCTCGACCTGACCCGCCTGCAGCCGAAGCAGACGCTCGTCCTGCTGAACGCCTCCGAGGTGCTGAAGGAGACCGTCGGCTCGCTGGTCGAGGCGGGCTTCGACGCGGCCACCCCGGTCGCGGCGACGGTTTGCGGTACGACGACCTCGCAGACCAGCGTGGTGGGGACGCTCGAGACGATCGTCACCGACCTGCGGGCCGCGAAGGTGACCGGCGAGGCCGTGATCGTGGTCGGCTCGGTCGTCGAGCAGCGCGAGGCGCTGTCCTGGTTCGAGACCAAGCCGCTGTTCGGCTGGCGGATCCTGGTCCCGCGGACCAAGGACCAGGCCGGGCCGCTGATGGACCGGCTCCGGCGGTACGGCGCGATGCCCGAAGAGGTCCCGACGATCTCGGTCGAGCCGCCGCGCAACCCGCAGCAGATGGACAAGGCGATCCGCGGTCTGGTCGAGGGGCGCTACGAATGGGTCGCGTTCACCTCGGTCAACGCGGTGAAGGCGGTCCGGGAGAAGTTCGACGAGTACGGGCTGGACGCGCGGGCGTTCTCCGGGCTGAAGATCGCGGCGGTCGGCGACAAGACCGCCGAGGCGATCGGCGCCTGGGGCATCCGTCCGGACCTGGTCCCGTCCGGTGAGCAGTCGGCCGCCGGGCTGGTCGAGGACTGGCCGCCGTTCGACGAGGTGCTGGACCCGATCAACCGGGTGTTCCTGCCGCGCGCGGACATCGCCACCGAGACGCTCGTCGCGGGCCTGACCGATCTCGGCTGGGAGGTCGACGACGTCACGGCGTACCGGACCGTCCGGGCCGCTCCGCCGCCCGCGCCGACCCGCGAGGCGATCAAGTCCGGCAAGTTCGACGCGGTCGTGTTCACCTCGTCCTCGACGGTGCGCAACCTGGTGGGCATCGCCGGCAAGCCGCACGCGTCGACGGTGATCGGCGTGATCGGCCCGGCGACGCTGAAGACCGCCGAGGAGCACGGCCTGCGGGTCGACGCGATGGCCGAGACGCCGTCCGTCGAGGAACTGGCCGACGCCCTCGCCCGGTTCGGTGCGGATCGGCGTGACACCATGGTGGAGGCCGGGGAACCGGTCACCCGTCCGTCCGAACGCCGCTCGGGTTCTCGTCGGAAGAGCTGATACACGATGCCTGGATTCCCGGAAGTGAGGCCGCGGCGGCTGAGGTCGTCCGAGGCGGTGCGCAGGCTGGTCGCGGAGACCTCGCTGGAGCCGCGGCAGCTGATCCTGCCGATGTTCGTCCGGGAAGGCGCGCGCGAACCGATCGCGATCAAGTCGATGCCGGGCGTCGTCCAGCACACCCGGGACACGGCGCGGAAGGCGATCGCCGAGGCGGCGCAGCTCGGGCTCGGCGGCGTGATGCTGTTCGGCGTACCGACGTCGAAGGATGAGGTCGGGTCCGGTGCGCTGGACCCGAACGGGATCCTGAACGTCGCGATCCGGGACGCGGTGTCCGAGGCCGGTGACGCGCTCCTGGTGATGTCGGACCTGTGCCTGGACGAGTTCACGTCGCACGGGCACTGCGGCGTACTGGATTCCGCGGGACGCGTGGACAACGACGCGACGCTTTCGCTGTACGCCGAGATGGGCGTCGCGCAGGCCACCGCCGGCGCGCACGTCGTCGGCCCGTCCGGGATGATGGACGGGCAGGTCGGCGTCATCCGCAAGGCGCTGGACGCGGCCGGCTTCATCGACACGGTGATCCTGGCGTACGCCGTGAAGTACGCGTCGGCGTTCTTCGGCCCGTTCCGGGAGGCCGTCGACTCGTCGCTGACCGGCGACCGCAAGACCTACCAGCAGGACAACGCGAACGCCCGCGACGCGATCCGCGAGGTCGACCTCGACATCGCCGAGGGCGCCGACATCGTGATGGTCAAACCCGCCCTGCCGTACCTGGACATCGTCCGCCAGATCCGCGACCACGTCACGGTCCCGGTCGCGGCGTACAACATCTCCGGCGAATACGCGATGGTCGAGGCCGCCGCCGCCAACGGCTGGATCGACCGCGACAAAGCCATCCTCGAAACCCTCACCTCAATCCGCCGAGCCGGCGCCGACACAATCCTCACCTACTGGGCCACCGAAGTAGCCCAACAACTTCACTACCGCTGAGCCAGCGGGCAGCCCCCGCGTGCTACGCAGCCGCCCTCTCGTCGCTCCGCTCCTCGGTGCGCCCACTACGCGCGCTCCCACCCACCCCCGGCTTAGCGCCGTACTTCTAGCCTCCGGCTAACGCCGGGTGCTGTCGGCTAGCGCCGGCGTGTACGGGCTGGCGCCCGTGGGTTCGCGCTGGCGCGCGGGTGACTGCTTGGCCGGTGCTTTCGGTTGGTGGTTCTGTCGTGGCGGGGACTGCAGGCGACGTCTCCGGAAAGAAATAGCCAACTGGCGACGGAAAAGTTCCGCAATGGCGGGGTCGGCCGTCGTTCGGTTCGGGCACCTTGGCGTGCTCGCACCTCCCGGCTCAGCGGAGTACGGGCGCAGGCGTCTTCCGATGGTGTTGTGGGCGGGTGCGTGCCATCGTGGGAGGTGGGGGTGGGGCGGATGCGACGGCTTGCGGAGTTTCCGTTGGGTGATGGTGGGACTGTGCTGGTCGAGGTGGATGACGGCGGGCCGGTGATGCGGGGGATCGGGAAGGATCGGGCGGCGCTGATCGAGGAGGCGGATCGGACGTTCGAGGATGCGACATCGGTCGTGGCGCCTGCGGCGCGCAGTCTGATTGCTCGGTTGCGGGCGATGGACGACGCACCTGAAGAGGTCGGGATCGAGTTCGGGTTGCAGCTCAGTGCGCAGACCGGGGCGTTCATCGCGTCGGCCGCGGCGCAGGCCAACTTCAAGATCACCGTGACGTGGCGAAGTTCAACGGCTTGAACCATGCGAACGCTGCGGAATTTCGACCTGGCGATCGAGGCTCAGGGCGACGGCTACCTGGCAAGGGTGGTGGCCTCACCGGCTGGTGAGACAGAGGGCAGCTTTGTGCTTCCGTTCTCCGAGCAGGACCTCGAGATCCTGATTCTGAAGATCACCGGATCAGTGAGCTCGACGCGCCGACGGGTACGGCGGCTCGAATCGGTCGAGCAGCGGCTGCTCGAGGACTTCGGCGGTCGGCTGTTCCAGGCAGTCTTCACGGGCAGCATCCGCAGTTGCCTGGAGCGCAGCCTCACCGCCGCCGAGGATGAGGACTCTGGCCTCCGCCTGCGGCTTCGTCTAGCGGCCCCGCTGGAGAACATCCCGTGGGAGTTCCTGTACGACCGTGACTACGGTTTTCTCTGCCTGTCCCCGGACACCCCGCTGGTCCGGTACGTCGCGATGCCCAAACCGGTTCAACCGTTCCCGGTCCGCCCGCCGTTGCGGATCTTGGCGATGATTTCCGCACCCAGCGACGTACCAGGACTGCAGAACGAGGAAGAGTGGGACAAGCTCCAAACCTCGCTCAGCCACCTGATCGCCCGCGGGATGGTCCAGCTGGACCGCTTGCCTGTCGGCTCGCTCTCGGCGCTGCAGCGTCCGTTGCGGCAACAGGACTATCACGTCCTGCACTTCGTCGGTCATGGCTTGTACGACGAGGACGCCGACGACGGCGCGCTCGTACTCGAGGACGAGAGCGGGCGGGCCCGCATCGTCACCGGTCGTGCCCTGGGAACAATGCTCCGCGGGCAACGGTCGTTACGACTGGTCGTCCTCAACGCCTGCGAGGGCGCACGCAGTTCCGTCGACGATCCGTTCGGCGGCGTGGCGCAAGCGCTGGTTCGGCAGGGCGTACCGGCGGTGATCGCCATGCAGTTCGAGATCTCAGATCCGGCGGCCGTGGTGTTCAGCCAGTCCTTCTACGAGGCCGTCGCCGACCTGCTGCCGGCCGACGTGGCCGTGGTCGAAGCCAGGAAGGCGATCTTCGCCGCGGACAACGACGTCGAGTGGGCCACCCCTGTCATCTACCTCCGAGCGCCCGACGGCCAGATCTTCGCCGAACCCCCACCTCCCGACCCTGATGAGCAGCGTCAGCGGCAGTTTGCCGAGTGGCATAACGCAGTTGCGGCCGCGATGGGCGAGTCGCGCTGGGATGACGCCATCGCCGTACTCGATCGTTTGATCGCGGCCGGCGAGAACAGTCCGACGACCGTCGAACGCTTGCAGTTCGCGCATTCCCGGCAGCACCAAGCCGTTCTGATCGCCGAGCTGCGGCGTCTGCACGCCGCGGGCGAATGGGCCGCGGTTCTCAGCGTGGCCGCACAGCTCGACGAACTCGTTCCGAGGGATCGAGAGACAGACAGCCTCATCGCATCCGCCAAGGCCGAGCTGGAAGCTGCCGCGCGCGAACGAGATCGGGCGGCAAGGCAGCCGGTGATTGCAGGTATGGGTGACCGGCTACTCGCCCGATTCGTCGATTTGAGCCTCTACCTGATTCCGTTCGTGCTGCTCACGCCCAGCTCTACAACGGAAACCAGCAGCGCGGAGCCGGACGTGGCCTACGTGTTGTGGCTCGGTGGCGACTATCTGGCGGCTGCGATCTGCGAGGTCGTACTCACCGCGATCTGGGGATGCACGCTGGGGAAACGGCTGGTGCGGCTGAGGGTGGTCCGGGACGACGACGGGCGGCCGATCGGCTGGCGGGAGGCGCTCCTGCGCTGGTTGATCCAGTTCCTCGGCTGGGGACCCTGCCTGTTCATCGGAGCCGCAGTCATTTACGCCACTCCGTTCTGGGACAAGACCGGCCGCAACCGAGGCTGGCACGACCGGGTCGCCGGGACGGTCGTCGTCAAGCTGCCGCCGCGCTGAGCACAACCCTCACCGGAACAAGCAGCAGCCCTCGTACCCGCGTCCTACTTTCGCAAGGCGGGTCAGCGGGTGACTGTGTAGTCGGACTGGGTGAAGCCGGCCTTCAGGGTGCGGGTGGCGTTGTGGGTCAGCGGGATGTCGGCGTCCACCGGGCCGAAGAGGGGGATGCCGGTGCCTAGGAGGACGGGGGCTGTGGTGATGGTTAGTTCGTTGAGGAGGCCGGCTGCCAGGAAGGTTTGGATGGTGGCGGCGCCGTCGGTGTAGATGCGTTGGGCGCCGCGGTCGTTGAGGGTTTCGATCAGGGCGTCCAGGGTGCGGTGGACGAGGATGCGGTCGTCGGTTTCGGGGTCGAGGGTGGTGCTCAGGACCTCGACCTGCTTGCCTTCGTACGGCCAGCTGTCGAATGTCAGCGCCAGTTGGTAGGTGTTGCGCCCCAGTACGACGGTGTCCACCGACGCCAGGAACTCGTCGTACCCGGTCTCGCCGGCATGCTCGGCCCGGCTCGTGAGCCAGTCGATGGACCCGTCGGCGCGCGCGATGTACCCGTCGAGGCTGGTGGCGATGAAGGCAGCAGCATGAAAGCTCACAGCACCATTTTCCACCACCGCTCAACGAGGCGACGGCCCGACCGTCGCTTCCAGGGTGTGTTCGCACGGAAGCAGGATCTGCCGCTCGTAGTCGCCGTCCGGCTCGGTCAGCAGACTCGTGAGCAGCCGGACCGCGCGGCGCCCCATCGCGTTCCGCGGCACCCGCAGCATTGCCCACGGCAAGGAGCCGACCTCGGTCTCGTCGTCCACCAGCAGTACGACGGACAGATCGCCGGGCACCGAGAGCCCGCGGAGGTTCAGCATCGCCGCGAGGACTCGCAGCAGATTGACGGACTCGACCAGGATCGCGGTCGTCCCGGCCGCCAGTGCCCGGTCCAGCCAGCCAGTCGTCAACCCCGACGGTGGCTCGAAGACCGGTGACGGCACCGGCAGGTCGTAGCGCTGCAGCGCCCCGGCGAATCCCGTCCACCGGTCCTCCTGCGGCTCGTCGCGCGACTGCTCGCCGAGGTACGCGAACGTTCGGTGGCCGAGCGCGACCAGGTCGTCGACGATCTCGCCGGTCGCCGTCTTGTAGTCGCCGCCGACGTAGCTGATCGACGCTCCGGGCACCTCGCGATGACCGACGTACACGAACGGATAGCCCTCGTACGCCAACCGGGCCAGGTCGTCACGGTCCGCGTGGTGACCGAGCAGCAGGCTGCCGGACGCCTGCCGGAGCCCGTTGGTGTCGTCGGCGAAGATCCGCCGTACGCCGGACTCGTCGGGGGCCGCCGTGAACAGCACCAGGTTGCATCCCTCGGCCGCGGCCTGTTCCTCGATACCGCGCAGGAACTCGAAGTAGTAGTCCCGGGAACTCGTCGGGAAGATCGGCTCGAACGTGTGCACACCGAGCAGGTGCGGTGTGGTTCGCGCGACCGCCCGTCGCTGCCCGGCCGGCGCGTACTGCAGCCGCCGGGCCGCGTCCAGCACCCGGCGCTGCGTACCGGCCGAGATGCGCCCGAGGTCCGCCGTACCGTTCATCACCATCGAGACGGTCGACTGCGAGACCCCGGCCGCCTTCGCCACATCCGCCTGCCGCGAAACCGTCTTCTTCATGCCGCCTCCCCTCTGGGCCATCCCACGATGCCACCCGCTCCGGTCAGGTCGCGGCGCAGTACGTCGTACTCCACATCCTGTACGGCGATCCGCGCCGACACCGCGAGCGACGCAGCACAACCGGCAGCTTCGCCGACCGTCATGAACACTGGCTCCATCCGCACCGACGCGAACGCCACGTGCGACGCCGACACCGCCGCCGCGACCAGCAGGTTCGCACACTCGGAAATCCGCGGAACGATCGACCGGAACGAAATTCCGAACGGGCGGACCAGCGGAACCTGGACATTCCCCTCGTTCCGCGGATTTCCGTCGACCAGCACGCGCCGCGCGTTGTGTGAGTCCATCACGTACGACGCCACCGCGATCGGGTCCGGTACGACGGTCCGTCCGGTCGCCTCGTGTTCGGTCACGACATGTTCCGCGACCATCCGCCGGCCTTCCCGGACGTACAGCTGGTGCGGCCAGTACGACGTTTTCCGGAACTCGCCCGGCGCGAGCCCGAACGCCCTGGTCGCCGCACGTACGTCGGCAGGTACGTCCGCCGAGGTCGACAGGTAGTACAGCAGCCCGGCCTGGTAGCGGACGTGGTCCTGGAAGATCTCCTCCCGGCGCGGATAGCCGGCCTCCGGCCACTCGTCGCTCGCCCCGATGTGGTCGGAGGAGAACGCGCCGTGGTTGTTCATGTCGAACACCCTGCCATGCACCCGCGTGGTCCGGCCGTACAGCTCGTAGATCCCGGCCTCGAGGTACCGGCGCAGCAGCTCGTACCGCGAGGCGTCGTACCCATCCGGCCGGGGGAACGGAATCCGGTGCGGGCCGTTGGTGACGTGCAACCGGAAGTTGTACGCCTGCACGTGCCGGTCGCCGGATCCGATCGCTCCGTACGGCTCCGCGGAAATGCCGGGCAAGAGCCCGCTGGACGGCTGCCCGGGGACGACGTACGGGTCGACCGGCCGCTCGAACTGGTGGTTGATGCTGTGCTGCACACCGGCGATCGATTCGCCGTACACCCCGGACGACTCGCGCCCGACCGTGTACGAGACACCCGCCGCAGCCAGGAGATCACCCTCGTACGACGCGTCGACGTACACCTGGCCGCGGTAGCTGGATCCGTCGTCGGTGCGGAGTTCGGTGATCCGGTTGCCGGTCTTGGTCACGTCGAGCAGGTGCCGGCGCCGATGGAGTACGACGCCCGCATCGGCCAGCCGGCGCAGGAAGATCTCCTCGGCCACGTGCGCCTCGACCTTCCAGTGCGGATCCGGCGCGTGGTACGCGGCCGCGACGTCGGAATAGAACTCCCGCGCCAGTCCGCCGATCGTCTGCGCGTCGCCGACGTCCGTCTCACCGAGGCCGGACGCGGTCATGCCACCGACCCGGTCGTCGAACGCGAGCAGGACGACGCGCAGCCCGGAGCGGGCCGCCCGGACGGCCGCGGTGACGCCACCGGAGGTCGCGCCGTAGACGACGACATCGGCGTCGGTCGGTCCCGCGGGCTCGGCCGCCGGCGCCGTGCGGTGGTACTGCAGACCTTCGAGTGCGAGCCTCATGCGGACTGTTGTATCAGCTTGGTTGCTAATAATCAGCAAATACTTCATCGGCTCGAAACCGGCTCGCAACAAGCTATTGACAGCGGTAGACGGAACGAGCGTACGGTGATGCGCAACTCGGGGTAACAAGATTTTGCTGATCTATTAGCAGATATGAGGATGGTTGTGACCGATCGAGAGCTGAGCGCCGGACTGCTGGTGGTGGGCGGTGGCCTGGGTGGTGTGGCCGCGGCCCTGACCGCAGCCAAGCTCGGGTGCCAGGTGCTGCTGACCGAAGAGACCGACTGGCTCGGCGGACAGTTGACCGCGCAGGCGGTGCCGTCCGACGAGCACCCGTGGATCGAGAGCCGGCACATCTCGTCCGGCTACCGCGAGCTGCGGACCCGGATCCGGGACTACTACCGGCGGAACTACCCGCTGACCGCCGAGGCGTACGCGGAGCCCGCGTTGAACCCGGGTCTCGGCAACGTCAGCAGGCTCTGTCACGAGCCGCGCGTCGCGGTCGCCGTGATCGACGAACTGCTGGCGCCGTACGTCTCGGCCGGCCGGATCACGGTCCTCTACAACCACGTTCCCACTGCCGCGACGACGGACGGCGACCACGTCACCTCCGTGACGTTGCGCGGAGGTGACGGCCGCCTCACGGTGACCGCACCGCTGATCGTCGACGCGACCGAGCTCGGCGATCTGCTCGAGCTGGCCGGTGTCGATCACGTTCTCGGCGCCGAGGCGCAGAGCGAGACCGGCGAGCAGTTCGCAGCGGACGTCGCGGATCCACTCGACCAGCAGGCGATCACCTGGTGTTTCCCGCTCGAGTACCGGCCCGGCGAGGACCACACGATCGAGCGGCCGGCGTCGTACGACCACTGGAAGACCCATGTGGATCCGTTCTGGCCCGGCCCGCAGCTGTCCTGGGTGAAGATCGACATCAAGACGATGGGCGGCCGGGAGAACCGGATCTTCGAGGTCGACCAGGACCTCCCGCACGCGGCGGATCTGTGGCATTTCCGCCGGATCCGCGCCCGCAGCCAGTTCGACCGGTCGCTGATCGACACCGACATCTCGCTCGTGAACTGGCCGAACGTCGACTACTGGGAGGCCGCGCTGGTCGGTCCCGGCACCGACCAGGACCGTGCTCTGCAGCGCTGCCGCGAGCTCTCGCTGTCGTACCTGCACTGGATGCAGACCGAGGCGCCCCGCCACGACGGCGGGACCGGCTACCCGGGCCTCAAGCTCCGCCCGGATCTCACGGGTACGGCGGACGGCCTCGCGAAGTCGGCGTACATCCGGGAGTCCCGGCGGATCCGTGCGCGGTTCACCGTCCTCGAGCAGCACGTGGCCGTCGCCGACCGTGGCGCTGACGCCGGTGCGGAGTTCTTCCGGGACGGTGTCGGGGTCGGGCACTACAACATCGACCTGCACCCGAGTACGGCCGGAATCAACTACGTGAATCTCGAGGTGTTTCCGTTCCAGATTCCGCTCGGCGCCCTGATCCCGCAACGGATGCGGAATCTGTTGCCGGCGAACAAGAACATCGGCACCACGCACCTGACGAACGGCTGCTATCGGCTGCATCCGGTCGAGTGGAGTATCGGCGAGGCCGTCGGCGCCCTGGCGGCGCACTGCCTGGCTAACGCGACCGAGCCGCACGCGGTCGCGGACTCGGCACAGCTGACCGAGGATCTGCAGCGGACACTCACCGCAACACTGGGGATTCCGGTGAAGTGGCCGGACGACATCGCCCGCACCCGTCCGTCGCAGGCAGCGAACCCGACGCCGCTGCACGCCGCGCCCGAGCGCCGAGCGAAGGTGAGCTGATCATGTCTTCGGACGAGTACGACGTGATCGTCTACGGTGCCTCCCTCGCCGGGATCATGGCCGCGCTTCGCCTGCGGGCCAGGGGGTACCGCTGTCTGGTCCTGGAACCGACCGGCCACGTCGGTGGCATCGTCGCGGGCGGTCTGGTCAAGAGCGACACTCCGAACACGCTTTCCGCGCTGGCCGGCTGGACCCGGAGCCGGTTCTTCGGCGGGATCGCAGCCGAGTACGGCGCCGACGAGCGGGCCGATGGACCCCGGTACCGCTTCGAGCCCAAGGTCGCCGAACGCGTGGCGCGGCAGCTCCTGGACGAGGCGGAGGCCGACGTACTGCTCAACGAACGGATCCACGGGGCTGCTGACGTGGAGGTCCGCGGTGATCGGATCCAGGCAGTGCGGACCAGCCAGGGCTGGCGGCGGGCACGGGCGTTCGTGGACGCGTCGTACGAGGGTGACCTCCTGGCGGCGGCGGGCGTCCCGTACGCCGTCGGTCGCGAGCCGGCCAGCCGGTACGACGAGCCGCTCGGCGGGTTCCTGCCGGACCGGGCGTACCGGCGGCAGGCATTCCGGCCGAACACGTTCTACCCGGTGAAGCCCGTGCCGACGGAAGCGCCGGGGGACGGTGACGCCAAGGTGCAGGCGTACAACTTCCGCGGCGTACTGGACAAGGGCCCGGACCGGATGCCGTTCGAGAAGCCGGATGACTACGACCCGAAGCTTTACACCTACCTCGGGCAGTTGCTCGAGCAGCGCGGCGTCGCCGGTCTCTCGTCGATCGTCACGCACACGGCGCTGCTGCCGAACGACAAGTACCAGACCAACCAGGCGCTGTTCATCGGGTTCGACCTTCCGGGTGCGTCGTGGGACTACCCGGACGGCACCTGGCAGCGGCGTGACGAAGTGATCGCCGAGCATCTCCGCTGGCACCGCGGAATGCTGTACTGGCTGGCGAACGATCCGTCGCTTCCGGAGAGTTTCCGAAAGGACGCCGGAACGTTCGGACTGCCGCCGGACGAGTTTTCCGACAGCCCTTGCGGACCAGGGTTTCCGCACGCCCTCTACATCCGTGAGGCGCGCCGGATGATCGGGCAGACCGTGCTCACCCAGCACGACCTGCGGCGGCCCGGCAATACCAAGGAAACCGCTGTCTGCTGCTGGAACTACGGCATCGACTGCCACATCGTCCAGTACTACGCGGACGGCGACGACACGATCGTCGGCGAGGGAACCGTCACCGGAACCGAGAAGAACGGCCCGGTCGACCTCTACCAGTTGCCGGCCGAGGTGCTGTTCCCGGCCCGCGGCGGGATCGGGAACCTCGTCGTACCGATCTGCTTCTCGGCCAGTCATGTCGGCTACCTGTCGGCCCGGATGGAGCCGAACTACGGGATGCTCGGCGAGGCCGCGGGAGAGTTGCTGGCCCAGTCGCTGCGGACCGGCCAGGCCGTTCAGGACTACGAATACCCGGCGCTCGCCGCCGCCCTCACCGAGCACGGCAGCATCCTGTCGCTGCCCGAGCTGCACAACTAGGAGACGCTCATGCAGTCCAACAGGCGGGACTTCCTCAAACTGACCGGCGGCGTTTCGTTGCTCGCAGCAACCTCTGGCACGGTCCTGGCGGGCTGCGGCGGGTCCGACGGCTCGGGGACCGCGGCGAAGGCGGCCGCGAAGGCCACGCCACCGGAGTACGTGGCGTACGGGTCGGTGAAGCCGGACCTGCCGGGTACCGCGGACGGCGTGATGCCGGGCTTCTTCAAGTATCCGCGCCAGCTGGTCGACGGCTACCAGGACAAGCCCGGTGCCGGGGCGGGCGACGTCAAGATCCTCACCAACATGTTCAACCCGGCGCCGCCCGGTGCCGGCAGCAACACCTACTGGAAGGCGCTGAACGACCGGGTCGGCGCGAACCTCGACATCACGATGACGCCGGCCGCGGACTATGTGAGCAAGCTGTCGACGGTGATCGCCGGCGGTGATCTGCCGGACATCCTGATGATCGCGTCGAAGTTCCCCAACCGCGGCGAGATGCTCACCAAACTCTGTGCGGACCTGACCGCGCACCTGTCCGGTGCGGCGATCAAGGACTACCAGTTCCTGGCCAACCTGCCGACCGACTCCTGGCTGCCGACGATGTACAAGGGCGGCATCCACGCGATCCCGATCGCGCGGTCGGTGATCGGGACCATCATGTTCAGCCGCGCCGACCTGCTCGAGGCACGGTCGCTGAACCCGGAGCCGGCCAGTTACGCGGACTTCGTCGAGACCGCGAAGGGCCTGACCGACGCGAAGGCCAACAAGTGGGCGTTCGGTGCCTCGAAGGGCGTCACCACGTTCATCGGCAACATGCTCGGCGTACCCAACGTCTGGAAGGAGGACGGCGGAAAGTTCGTTTCCGAACTGGAGGTTCCGGAACGGAAAGAGGCGGTCGCACGCACCGCCGAGCTGGTGAAGGTCGGCGTTTTCCACCCGGACGCGCTGGGCGGGAAACTCCAGCTGCGCGACCTGTTCGGCAACGGCACGATCGCACTCAACGCCGACGGGTACGCCGCCTGGGACCTGATGGCCGACACGTACGGCGTCGACGTCGGCGGCATGCCCGTTCCGGCGTACGACGGCGGGAAGCCGGTGCAGCGCGAAGGGGCCGCGATCTTCGCCCTGACAGCGTTCAAGAAGGCCGGCGACGACCGGGTCAAGCAGCTGCTCCGGATCTGCGACTGGCTGGCCGCGCCGCTCGGCACCAGCGAGTACATGTTCCGCCGGTTCGGCGTCGAGGGCATCCACTACACCTGGAAGGGCGACAAACCCGAGCGCACGTCCGCGGGCAAGACCCAGGTGAGCCTGCCGCTCGAGTACGTCGCCGACGCGCCGCACGTCCTCGGCCCGTCCAACGAGCAACGGGTCCGCACACAACGCGCGTACCAGGAGAAGATCGTCCCGAACCTGCTCGCGAACCCCGGCGCCGGACTGTACTCGGCCACCGCGATCAGCAAGGCCGACGAGCTGGACAAATTGATCAATGCGGCCGAGCTCGACATCGTCTCGGGCCGGAAACCGATCAGCAGCTGGGACGACGCCGTCGCGAACTGGAAGCGGCGCGGCGGCGACAAGATCCGCGACGAGTACTCCAACCAGTGACGCTCGTGCTGCAACGGAAAACGGCTCCGCGGAACCAGCAGGCGCCGAACCAGAAAACGCTGTCCGGCCGGCAGCGGTTCCGCCGGGACCGGTTCCTGCTGCTGATCGGGCTGCCCGGGATCACCCTGCTGATCCTGTTCCACTACGTTCCGCTGCTCGGAAACGTGATCGCCTTCAAGGACTACGCGCCGTACCTGGGCATCACCGAGGCGCCGTGGGTGGGCCTGGACAACTTCCGGGTGGTCGTCGACGGCGACCCGGACTTCGTCAACGCGCTGGTCAACACCCTGGTGATCTCCTGCGTGCAACTGGTGCTGGTGTTCCCGGTTCCGATCGCGCTCGCACTGCTGCTCAACTCGTTGCTCAGCGAGCGTCTGAAGCGCGTCGCCCAGTCGATCCTCTACCTGCCGCACTTCATGTCGTGGGTGATCGTCGTCGCGATCTTCCAGCACATGCTCGGCAACGCGGGTCTGTACAACACCTGGGCCCGCGCGCACGACCTGCCGCTGCTGACGATCATCGGCAACCCGGACCTCTTCATCCCGTTGATCACCTCGCAGGTGATCTGGAAGGACGCCGGCTGGAGCACGATCATCTTCCTGGCCGCGATGTCCCGGGTCGACACGCAGCTCTACGAATCGGTCGCCGTCGACGGCGGCGGCCGGTGGCGGCAGCTCTGGCACGTGACGCTGCCGGCGATCCGCCCGGTGATCGTCCTGCTCCTGATCCTGCGCCTCGGCGACGTGCTGTCGGTCGGCTTCGAGCAGATCTTCCTGCAACAGGGACCGGTCGGGCTGGACGCGTCCGAGGTCCTGGACACCTACGTCTACAACCGCGGCATCGTCGGCGGCAACTGGGGTGTGGCGGCCGCCGTCGGCCTGGTCAAAGGGCTGATCGGCACGATCCTCGTGCTCGGCGCCAACAAGGTCGCGCATCTGTTCGGTGAGCGGGGGGTGTACTCGAAATGGTGAACCTGATCAGCGGTACGGCGCCGCCGAGCACACCGGTCCGCGGACTGAAGGGCGTCGTACTGGTCGTCGCCTGCGCGCTCGTGCTCGTACCGTTCCTCGCCGTCGTCTCGACCTCGCTCGCCGATCAGCAGCAGATCACCAGCTCCGGCGGGTATGTGCTGTTTCCGCACGATCCGTCGTTCGCGGCGTACGAAGCGATTTTCCGCGGCGGCGTCGTCACCCGCGCAACGATCGTTTCCGTCCTGCTCACCGTGGTCGGGTCCGGGCTGTCGATCGTGGTCGTGGTTTCGATCGCGTACTCGCTGTCCCGGCCAGGGACGTGGGGTCAGCGTCCGCTGCTGTTCATCGTCCTGTTCACCTTGCTGTTCAGCGCCGGAATCATTCCGAACTACCTGCTGATCAAGGAACTCGGCCTGATCGACTCCTACTGGGCGTTGATCCTGCCTGGGCTGACCAGCGCGTTCCAGATCATCATCGTCCGTGCGTTCTTCCTCGACGTCCCGGCCGAGATCATCGACGCCGCCCGGATCGACGGCGCGAACGAACTGCAGATCCTGACCAGGGTGATGCTGCCGCTGTCGAAGGCGGTGATCGCCGTGGTCGGACTCTTCAGCGCGGTCGGCTACTGGAACGCGTACTTCAACGCGATCCTCTACATCAACTCACCCGAGAAGTGGCCGCTGCAACTGGTGCTGCGCACGTACGTCGTCGACAACACGCAGGTCGGCGGCGATCTGCCCGGCGAGGTGATGCCGCCGCAGCAATCGTTGCAGATGGCGATCCTCGTCGTCTCCCTCGTTCCGATCTGCCTGGTCTACCCGTTCCTGCAGAAGCACTTCGCGAAGGGCGTCGTGCTGGGGGCGGTGAAGGGCTAGTCCACCATCCCGTTCGAGAAAGGTTCCGCCATGCCTTCCGACGAATCACCTCCGCCTGCCCGGCTGAGCCGGCGTACCCTGTCCGTCCTCGGGGTCACCGGACTCGCAACCGTCGTCGCCACCCAGCCCGCACACGCCGCCGGCAAGAAGCCCGTCCTGGCTGCGGCGACCGGCGTCGCGAGCACCGTCACAGACCTCCGCGCCACGCCCGGTACGACGGACGGCGAACAACTCCTCCTGCTCGGATACGCGACGCCCGGCCTCGGCGGAGGCGTCGTCTACTGGGATGCCGACGCCACCGACGCGGATGACGACGGCATGGTCTTCGCCGTCACCGGTACGGCGACCGGCCGCTGGAAACGTCCACGCACCACCGAGCTCGACCTGTCCTGGTACGGCGTCACCGGTGCCGGTACGACGGACGACTCGGGCAAGCTGCAGAACGCCGTGAACGCGTTGCCGGCCGGCGGCACGATCACGATGGGGCCGGGCACGATCCGGCTCGAGCACACCGTCACCGTCACCCGTGTTCCGATCGTGTTCCGGGGCGCCGGCGCGAGCGATGAGTTCACCTCGGGCACCCAGATCCTGCTGGCCACCGGCGCGGCCGACGGGTTCGTGCTGTCCGGTGTGCACGGCGGCGGTTTCCGTGACCTGCAGATGCACGGCACCGGGCTGACCGGTGGCGCGATGATCCGCACGCAGCAGGCGGACGGTGTCGGAAACTACCTGCTCTCGTTTTCCGACTGCCGTTTCATGGACGGCTACAACGGCGTCATCCTGCGGAGCGCGAACACGGTCCGGTTCCGGAACTGTGTCTGGAACGGATTTTCCGGCCAGCAGGTGATCCTGCTGAACGGACAGAACAACGTTTCCCGGGCCGATCCGGTCGAGTTCGTCCAGTGCGCGGTCGCCGCCGGTACGGCGAACCCGGGGGTCGACAACGTGGTGATCGACGGCCAGGGCGGTTCGATCAAGTTCATCGCCACCGCGATCCTGTTCGGCCGGCACGGGATCTGGATGCGGAACACCACGACCGAGGGCCTGCCGAAGTTCCTGTACTTCGAGGGCGGCGGGTTCGAGAACGGCCACGGCGTACCGGTGTTGCTGGAGGCGGGTGCTCAGGCGCAGTTCATCAACACCTACATCTCGGCCGACAACGCCGAGGACGCGGTCCGGGTCGGGGCCGGGTTCACCGGGACCGCGACGTTCGCGAACTCGGTCATCCGCGGCTGCGGCCGGCACGGGATCGACATCGCGTCGACCCGGATCACGGTCACCGGCTGCCTGATCGGCAACAACGGCCGGATGGCGCATCCGTCGTTCGCCCAGCAGGTCACCGGCGTGGCGCCGAGCGCGGCGGGAGTCCGGATCACGACCGCGGCCCCGCACACCTGGGAGACCGACGACCGCGTCACGCTGCAGGACGTCGGCGGCGCGACCGGGCTGAACGCGGCCTGGCCGATCACGGTGGTCGACGCCACGTCGTTCGATCTCGTCGGCGCCGCGCTGAACCAGCCGTGGACCTCGGGCGGAATCGTGTTCCGGAACGGGTCCGGAATCAACCTCCGGTCGACCGCGAGCCGAATCGTGCTCACCGGCAACGCGATCGGCGGCCTGGCGGATGGAGTGAACCGGCAGGAGTACGGCATCGTCAACCGCAGTACCGACGTACTTGCCGCCAGCAACGAGCTCACCGGGAACGTGACCGGCGCGTACCTGGCCTACGCCGCGGCCAGGTTCACCGGCAACAAGGGCGTCGAGCAGACCGACGGCTGGCTCACCCTCCGGCTCCCCGACACGGTGACCGACGGCGTGTACGACTTCACCGACCTCCTGTACGTCGACGGCCGCCCGATCCGCATCACCCGAGTCGCCCGCGCGCTGACCACCGGCACCTGCCAGCTCCGTCTGCAAACCAACGGCGCCCCAGCCGGCACAGCCGCTGTCGACGCCACCACGACGACCCAGTCCACCAAGCTCGCCGTTCCCATCCTCATCGACGGCACCGACGCCCCGGTCCGACTCCAGCTCCGTATCTCCAACACGGCCACGGCAGCCGGCCTTACCGCCCAGTTCGGCTACCAGGTCCAAGCCTGAAGTGACCTCCGGCGGGGAGAGGATGTCCGTCCGATCCCCGTCGGAAGGGAACCCATGGCGAATCAGCAGCAGCTTGTCGATCTGTTCGGGGCGGGCAACATCACTTGTCTCGATGCCGAGGACCGGGAGCTGTTCGCGTCCGCGGGCATCGTCGCGGACGAGCTGTTCGAGGTCGGTCTGCCGGACAGGCTGGTTGGCTGCTTCGTCCTGGAACCCGCCGCCGAACCGGAGGCGTTCGACGGGGTACGGGCGACCCTCGACGGTGACGAGGTCACTCTCGTCACCCTCGGCGCGCCGCACCCCGACTCCGGCCTCCGCTACTACCTCGACCCGATCGACGGCCAGGTCGTGCTGGCCGAGCTCAATGGCGGCCGGCCGCGACTCGAAGTGGTCAACTCGACCCTCGGCGCGTTCGTCGACTACCTCTACCGCATCGGCCGCTTCAAGGCGTTCCGTCGCGACGCGAGCGAGGATCTGCAAGCCGACTACAAAGACCTCCTGATCGCCTACCTGACCGCCCGGGACCCCCTCGCCTACGCCCAGCCCGACAACTGGTGGCCGCTCGCCGTCGACAATCTCTAGCCCTTCAGACCGGTCTGGGCGAGGCCTTCGACGAATTGGCGTTGGGCCAGGACGAAGATGATGAGGACGGGGAGTGCGGAGAGGGTCGCGGCCGCGAGTTGCGTGTTCCACATGGGTCCGCCGTACGCGTCGACGTACTGGGTGAGGGCCTGGGGGACGGTGAACTTCTGCTTCGAGGAGAGGAACACGATCGGCTCGAGGTAGAGGTTCCAGCTGTGCAGGAAGGTGAAGATCGACACCGCTCCGATGGCGGGGCGGGCCAGCGGGAGGCACACGCGCCAGAAGAGGCCGAAGCGGCCCAGCCCGTCGACCCGGCCGGCTTCTTCGAGCTCGGTCGGCAGCGTGATGAAGAACTGCCGCATGATGAACGTCGCCAGCACACTCGGCGCACCGAGCATCGGGATCAGGATCAACGGCCAATGCGTGTCCACCAAGCCGAACGCGTCGAACATCCGGTACAGCGGGATGATCGTCACCTCGTTCGGCACCAGCAGTCCACTGAGCACGATCACGAACACGATCCCGGCGCCGCGGAACTTGACCCGTGCGAACGCGTACCCGGCGAGCGCCGACACCGCCAGCGTCCCGAGCGTGACGACCAGCGCGATGTAGAGGCTGTTCAGGTACTGCCGGCCGAACGGCTGCAACTCGAACACCTGCCGATAGGCGTCCAGCGTCGGCGATCCCGGCAGCAACGACGGCGGGAACGCGAAGATCTCGGCCACCGGTTTCAGCGACGTCGTCGCCATCCACCAGATCGGGAACACGAACGGCGCACAGCACACCAGCAGTACGCCGTAGATCAGCAACTTAAGCCTCATGGAACACCCATCGACGACGCATCCGCCACTGGACCACGGTGAGCACCAGGACGATGACGAACAACAGAAGGGACAGCGCCGAACCGTACCCGAAGTGATGGAACTGGAACGCCTGCTGGTACAGGTAATAGACCAGGACGGTCGTCGACGTCTCGGGCCCGCCTTGGGTCAGTACGGCGATCTGCGCGAACACCTGCAGCGAGCCGACGATGGTCAGGATCATCGTCAGCAGGATCGTCGGACTGATCAGCGGCACGGTCACCCGGCGGAAACGGGCCCACGCGGACGCTCCGTCGATCCGCGCCGCCTCGTACAGCTCCGCCGGAACGCCCTGCAACGCGGCGAGGAACAGCACCATGTTGAGACCGACGTTCTTGAACAGCTGGACGACGATCACCGACGCCATCGCCGTACCGCCGGAGCGCAGCCAGTTCGGCCCGTCGATGCCGAGGAAATCCAGGAAACCGTTGATTCCGCCGTTGTCCTGGAGCAGAAAACCCCAGACGATCGTCCAGGCCACCAGCGTCACCACGACCGGCGAGAAGAACAGGGTCCGGAAAACGACCGTTCCGCGCAGTTTCTGGTTCAGCAGAACGGCGAGGAACAGCGCCAGGCTGAGGTTCAGTACCACCAGCCCGGCCGAGAACAGACCTGTTGCCCTGAGCACCGGTCCCAACCGGGCATCGGAGGCGAGCGCCGCGTAATTGTCTCCGCCGACGAACTCGAACGTGCCGCCCAGCACGTTCCACTCGTGCACGCTGTACCAGACCACGAGCCCGAGCGGAACGATGACGAAGGCAACGATTCCGGCGAGCTGCGGCAGCACCATCAGCCAGCCGGCCAAGGTGTCCCGCCGCCGCATCGTCCAGTACGGCGCACGCTCCGCCGGCGCCCGGGGTGGCGCCGGCTTGTCGACGAGCAAGGTCATTTCGCCAGCAGGGGGTTGATCTTCGAGCAGACGCCGGACAGTACGGTCTTCACGTCCGCGTCCGGCTTCCACAGCGGGTCGAGGGCAGCGCGAACGGTCTGCTGCAGCTCGGCGTACCCGGTGTGGCTCGGCTTGATCGTGCCGTTCTCGATGCCCTTGACAACAACACTGTCGAGCTGTGCCGGCTTGAGCAACGGGTTGGCCTTGGCGAGCGTCGCGGCGTTCAGCTGCGACTTGCGCGGCGGCGGGAAGAACTGCGCGAGCTTGGCAGAGTTCTCGGCGTTGCTGAAGTACGCCAGGAACTTCTTCGCCTCGTCGGCGTGCTTACCGCGTTTGAACACACCGATCCCGGCCTGCCCGACGACCGAGTACTCACCCGACGGGCCCTTCGGCAGCGGTACGAGGTCCCACTTGAACTTGGCCTTCTCGAGCAGCGCGGCCCGGCTGATCTGGGTCAGGATCATCGCCGAGTCGCCGGCGTAGAAGTCCTTCGTCACGCCCGGACCGGGCATGCCCTTGTCCGTGAAGATCAGCTTGTGGACGAACGTCATCGCGTCCGCCATCGCCGGCTGGTCGAACTGGCAGGTCTTGCCGTCCTCGCTCCACGGCCGCGCGCCCCAGCCGGACCAGATCGCGTTCAGCGTGTCCCAGCCCTTGTAGTCGAAGTCGCCGACCACGAGCCCGCCCTTGCCGCTGGCCTGTACGGCGGCAGCGGTCTTGGCGGCCTCCTCCCAGGTCCAGGTCCCGGTCGCGATCTGCTGCGCCGGAGCCGGCCGCCCTGCCGCCTTCACCAGGTCGGTGTTCACGAACACCCCCAGCGGCGAGGTGGAGAACGGGTACGCGTACAGCTTGCCGTCCTTCTCCCAGTTGGCCGTCGTGCTGGGCAGCAGGTCGGCGTCCTTGTCGATCGGCTCCAGCGCTCCCGAGCTGACGAAGTCCGGTGCGTTGCTCTCGAAGATCCACGCCAGGTCCGGCACGTTGCCGCCGCCGATCTGCGTGGTCAGCGTGGTCGTGTAGCTGTCGAACGGGATCGACTCGAAGGTGATCTTGCCGACCTCGGGATGGTCCTTCTTGTAGTCGGCGGCGATCTGGTCGAACAGCGCCAGATGCTTGGCGTTGGCGCTCCAGATCGTCATCCGCAGGTCCACCGGACCCGTGGAGCCGGAGTCGCCGTCGGACGAGCCGCCGCAGCCCGCGAGGGCGAGCAGCGCCGCGGCCACACCGGACGCTGTCAGGAAACGAAGTTTCATCGGTCAGTCCTCCATCAGTAGCCAGTGACGTCTGGCCACGAGAGTTCGATGCCCTGAGCAACCAGGCGGTCCTGGAACTCGGCGAGCAGAGCAGGGGTGTTGCGGACTGCACGCGGCGCGGTGCCGCGGTCGAGGCAGAACGCCGCGAGCGCGCCGGCGGACTCGCCGATGTTCCACTCGACGGGATGCAGCCGGTAGCAGCCGTTGGTGATGTGCGTGGTGCCGAGGTTCTTGTTCGCGGGCAGCAGGTTCTCCACGCGCTGCGGGATCAGCGCGCCGAGGGGGATCCGGAACGGGCTGCTGGCCACGTCGATGTAGTTGTCGCCGCCGGTCGAGGGATGCAGGTCGATCCGGTACATCCCGATACCGACGCTGTCGTCGTACTCGACCGCCCCCTGCGCGCCGCGGACGGCGACCGAGAGGTCCTGCTCGACGATCGTGTACTCCGCCTTGATCCGCCGCGATTCCCGGATGTACGGCGCCTGCGCCAGACCGTCCGCGGAGCCGACCAGATCGCCGCGCAACCGCAGTCCAGGAAAGCCAGTGCCGCCGTCGGCCCGCGGCGCTTCGGTCTGCAGCCAGTAGAAGACGGCTTGGGAGAGTTCACGCGCCGCCGCGAGATGCTTCGCCGCGTCCGGTACGTCGATGACCGGGCCCTCGAAGTAGTCGATCATCGGCCAGTTCACCAGGCAGATGTCGCTCTCGTACGCGCCCGGGACGAAGTGCCGGCGGGCCGCGATCCGGCGGAACGTCCACAGGTTCGTGTCGCCGCCCGTGCGCCGCTGGTCCGCGACCACCGCTAGCGGGTCGTCGTCGGGGTTCGGAGTGAACGTCCGTTGCGAGCTCTCCAGCGTCCGCGGGTTCGGCGCGGTCCAGGACAGCAGGCGATCGCCCCAGAACGACGGCTGGTAGTTCCGCCAGAACGCGTAGTTCGCCGGCTTGTCGCCGACCTGGTCGCCGTCCACATGGTCGACCGCGAAGCAGTACGACACCGCCTGCATGTTCAGCGGCTGCGCCTCGGCCGGAGCGCTCGGCTCGCCGGTCTCGCTCTGCGCCTCGAACCCGGTCACGTACTCCGTCCCGGTCAGCGGGAGCAGCTCACCGGTCTCGGTCGCATCGAGGATGTACGGCGCGGTGAGCGTCAGCCGCTCCTCGGTGTCGCGGTGTTGCACGGTGACCGCGGTGACCCGATCGCCGTCGGTGTCCGCGGCCACGGGCCGGTACGGCTGCAGCACCTGGAGCCTGCGGCTGCCGCGGTAGGGGGCAAGCATGGCCTCCAGTACGGCGAGCGCGACCCGCGGCTCATGGCAGAGCTTCGACACGTAGCCGGCGCCGGGGTTGAGGTGGGCAGACGCGCGGGATGCGGAGGTCAGCGGGTAGTGGCGGCGGTAGTAGTCGCGGATCCCGTCGCGCAGTATCCGGTACGACGCCGTGACGCCGAACTGTTCGACCCAGGTGTGCTCGTCCGGCGGGACGGCCTGGCTGGTCAGCTGGCCGCCGAGCCAGTCGAACTCCTCGGTCAGGATCACCGACCGTCCGGCACGCAGCGCGGCGAGAGCCGCGGCGACGCCGCCGAGTCCGCCGCCGATCACAAGGACATCGGTATGCATTCAGGCACCTTCTGGTGGAGTGAGTGTGATTCCGTCGGTCAGCTCGCAGGGGAGCAGCAGTTGCTGCTCGGCGGAGGTCCCGCTGAGGACCGCCTCGAGCAGTTCGACCGCGCGTACTCCCATGGCTCGCCGCGGGACGTGGAAGCCGGTGAAGTCGAGATCGCTGGCGGCGGGCCTTGTCGAGTCACCGAGCGCGACCACGGACAGGTCACCCGGTACGTCGACACCGCGCTCGGCCGCCGCGGCGTACAGCGCGATCGCGTCGGCCCGCTCCTCGACGAACGCCGCCGTGATGCGCCGATCCAGGAGGTCGTCGAGCACTTCGCCCGGTGAGCGATCGAGGGTCGGCACGTGCGGCGCGCGCGAACCGGCAGCCTCGCGGAAACCCCGGAGGCGGTCGGCCGACGACTCGGCGCCGACGCCGAGCCCGACGAACGCGATCCGTCGGTGGCCGAGTTCCTGCGCGCGTTGTGCGACGGTTCGGGTGGCGGTGGCGTAGTCGGCGCCGACGTACGGCACCGGGGCGCCGGCGTCGTCGCGGCGGCCGACCGAGACGAACGGGTAGTCCTCGGTGATCAAGCGGGCCAGCTCGTCGGAAGGGATCTCGCGCCCGAGCAGCAGGCAGCCGTCGGCGATCCGCAGCCGGTTGTTCTCGTGGAAGATCCGCCGGTGCCCGTCGGTCACCGGAGCGCTGGTGAACAGCAGCAGGTCCCACCCGAGGCGCTCGGCGCGATCCTCGATCCCGGCCAGGAACGGATGGTAGAAGTCGCCGCTCGCACTCGGGAACACCGACTCGTAGGTGAAGACGCCGAGGATCTGGTTGCGCTGCTTCGTCATCCGGCGGGCCAGCGGATCGGCCTGGTAGCCGGTCTCGCGAATCACCTTGAGCACCCGGTCCCGGGTCTCGGCCGGGATCCGCGCGATCGCGTCGCTGCGGTTGTTCAGCACCAGCGACACCGTCGTCTGGCTGACCTTCGCCAACCGCGCGATATCGCGTTGGGTGAGTCGAGTGGTGGCCTTGTCGGGCATCGATCGATCCTTCACGGTAATACGGATTGCCGAGGACGTTAGAACAGCTCCCGGAGCGGCGTCAAGAGTTCGGTTCGGCTGCTAATCCGGATTACTAAAGCCAAGGTCTTGACCGCGGTCGGTCCGGCGCAGAAAACTCGCCGCTGTTCCGATCGTCGCGAGGAGAGCTTTCATGCTGAGTCGCCGCACCTTCACCGGCCTGGCCGCGGCCGCCGTTGCCGCCCCGCTCCTCCGGGCCGGCGTCCAGCCTGCCGCCGCCCTTCCGGAGACCCTCGGCTTTCGGTCGGCGTACGGCGCCTGCCCGCCGGACCCGACCGCGGTGGTGCTCGGCTCACCCGGCTTCGAGGTCGGCACGGACGCGACCGAGGCGCTGCAGGCGGCGGTCGACGAGGCGTCCCGCCGGGGGATCACCAACCAGCTCGGCGACATCCTCGGCGGAGCCCGCGACTTCCCGCTCGGCGACGGCGGCGGCGTGGTGTTCGTGCCGCCCGGGACCTACAGTTTGTCGGCGCCGATCAACGTCCACGACTCGGTGCGGATCATCGGCTTCGGCCGCCGGCGCCCACGGTTCGTCCTCGCGCCGAACAGTCCCGGGTACGCCGGTCCGGCGCCGCGCGATGTCTTCTCGTTCCGGCGCCGGCCCGTCGGGGGTCCTGTCAGCTATGCGAACAACGACACGTTCGGCTCCGGTCTGATCAATGTCGACATCGCGATCGGCGCGGGCAATCCGCAGGCGATCGCTGTCCGGTTCGGCGGCGCGCAGCTGTGTCTACTGCAGGACCTCGACCTGGACGTCGGCGACGGCTGGGCGGGGATCGACCACAACGCGAACCTGATCCAGCGCGTCCGCGTCCGCGGCGGTGCGGTCGGCCTCAATGCGTACGCCGCCTCGGCCGGCTGGCCGACCACCGTCCTGGACTGTCGCTTCACCGGGCAGCGCGAGACCGCGATCCGGGCCAACAACGATGCCAAGCTGGTGATCGTCCGCACGGTCCTCGCCGACGCGCCGCGGGGCGTCGAGTGCGTCCCTGCCCAGTTCCTGCACCTCTACCTGCACGGCTGTGTCGTCGAGGATGTTGCCGAGGGCATCGTCATGAACGACAGCGATCAGTTGCCCGGGGCCACCGATCCCCGGATCCTCAACAGCAACCAGCTCAACCTCGTGAACAGCGTCGTACGCCGGACGCCGACCGTCCTCACGCTCGCGCAGAGCGGTCGCCGTACGTCAGCCCGCGACGGCGGCATCGACCTCAGCTACGGCCTGCGGATCACCGATGCGCTGTCGGCGCGCGAGGCCCGGGCCGATGGTGTGGCGATCTCGCAGAGCGCCGCCGACCGCGACGTGCTGACGACCGACGTGCCCGAACTGCCGAGCGTCTCCACCTGGGTCAGCGTCGCCGACGTGGCTGCCCGGATGGGCCGGACCATCGGCGCGGGCGGTGACGATCTTCCCGTCTTCCAAGCTGCTGTGGATCGGCACGAAAACGTTTTCGTGCCGATTGGCTCGTACCTGCTCGCCGGAACGCTGCGCCTCCGCCAGCACATGAACCTGATCGGTCTGCACCCGCGCCAGACCTGGCTGCGTACCCCGGACGGTACGCCGTACTTCGGCGATCCGGATCGGCCGCGGGCGCTCGTCGAGACCCCGCTCGGCGGACGTAACATCGTCCACGGGCTCGGCCTCGACACCGCCCGGAACACGCCCGGCGCGGTGAACGTCAGCTGGCGATCGGGACGTGGGTCGTACCTCGCCGATATCGCCACCCAGTTCGTGAAGTGGCATCCGGACGACGTACCTGGCGGCGATCCCGGGTACACCTACAAAGGGAAGCACAAGTACGGCGTCTGGGTTCGTGGCGGCGGGGGAGTGCTGTCGAACGTCTGGAGCTCGAACGGCTGGGCCGACAACGGGCTGCTCGCCGAGAACACGTCCGTACCGACGTCGGCGTACGAGCTCTCGATCGAGCACCACCAGCATCGCGAGGTCGTTCTCCGGCAGGTGTCGGGCTGGCAGTTCTTCGGCCTGCAGACGGAGGACCACATCTACGGGTGGCAGTCGCAGGCCCTCGAGCTGGACCGCTGTCACCACCTGCTGTTCGGAAACTCCGTCCTTTTCCGCGTCGCCACGGTTCTCGGCCCGTATCCGTACGGCGTCGGTCTTCGGGACAGCCACGCCATCGTTTTCCGTGGCACCCGCGGCTACCGCGACAAGACGCCCGAGTTCACCCAGTGGGGTGCCGCGGTCGCCGACGTCCGGAGCGGCCGCAGTGTGCCCGATCCCGAGTTCGCCGTTCTCACCGTCCGCTGAAACCACCTCAGGAGTTCAGTCATGCACGTCAAACGTCGTACCGTCCTGCTCGGCGGCGCCGCTGCCGGGCTCGCGCCCGCGGTGATGTCGACCTCGGCTGGTGCCGCCGGCCTTCCACTGCTGGCGAATCTGCCGGCCGGAGCCCCCGATCGACGGCTGTTCGCGCCCGGAGAGCAGCGGTTCGCGGGGTACCTGGTGATCCTCGCCCCGATGACCAACGACATCGTCGACACCGATCCGTACGGGTTCATGGGCGGCGGCTGGTGGCGGACACCGTCGCAGCCGTTCAACTCGCGCGTCCAGGAACACGTTTTCACGCTGAGCTGGTTCTACGCGAACAAACGGCCCTGGAACCCGTACTACCGCGACAACGCGCTCCTCGGCCGGCTCGACGCGGCCCTGCAGCACTACCTGGGCCTGCAGAACCCGGACGGCTCGTGGCCGGAGTACTCGCCAGGCGAGCGGGGTAAAGCGTCCAGCGGTTTCGGGATCGGCTACCTCGCCAAGACGCTGGCGAACCTTCGCCAGGCGAAGGCGCTGCCGAGCCGCCGGACCCAGTTGGAAGGTGTCCTGCGCAAGGGCGTCGACTGGTACCTGGACCCGGGCAACTCGGTCGTCTGGGACGACCCGTTCGAGTACACGAATCAGGCCGTCGCCGGTGTCGCGGGCTCGGCGCTCACCCTTCGGCTGCTGCCGGACCAGGCCCGCTGGACCAAGCTGCAGGACCGCATCCGGTTCGTCGCGAAGTGGGCGCAGAGCCCGGCCGGTTTCTTCTACGACCCGCGCGGCATGGACATCAACTACAACTTCGAGGTCATGCTCCCGGAGATGGCCGAGCTCTACCTGCAGACCAAGAATCCGCTGTTGGTCTCGATGACCCGCAAGTTCTCCGACTGGTTCGGCTACAACCTGCTCCGCGAACCGGACGGCTCCGGCTGGCTCACGTACTACGCGGTCTCCGACCGGACCTCGGTCGCGTTCTACGACGACGTGATCCCGGATCCGGATCGCAGCATCCTCGGCTCGCACTTCGTCCCCGCCGTACCGGACTTCGGAGCCTTCTTCACCTCCCGCGAGGACAAGGCGGCGACTCGGCAGGCGTGGGCCGCCGACGACGCCCCGGTGCCGGCGCTGGCCAAACAGGACACCTCACCGCGCATCATCGCGCACGCGCCGTACGGCGAGACGCTGCCGACCCGGAGCGCCAAGCGGGCCGCGATCGCGAACATCCCGTACCTGCGCCGCGACGACTTCACCGAGCGCCGCCACGACGACTACGGCAACCAGGACTACCTGTACGTACGCCGTCCCGGCCTGTATCTCGGCGCCTTCTTCGGCGAGCGGCAGGGCAGCGCGGTCAAGGCCGGGACCGGGTTCCTCTGGCACCCCGCGGCCGGCACCGTGATCCACGCGCAGCAGACCGCGACCGGCTGCTGGGGCACGGTCCGCGCCGGCAAGGCCGATGCCGAGAGCAACCTGATCGCGGAGTACCCGTCGAAGGATCGCGTCCGCTACCGAACCCCCGACGGCTCGGTGGCGACCGAACTCGTGATCGGCTCGCACTCGGTCAGCCGCCGGGTGACCGCGACGGGCGCCGCGACCGAGCAGGTCCCGCTGGTACTGCAGCCGGGCGACGAGGTGGTCTTCTCGGACGGGACCGTCGTGCCGTACGGCGAGACGCGGACGGCCACCGCCGACGGGATCGTGATCCGTCGCGGACGGGCCACGATCACGATCACCTGGTCGGGGCAGCGGGCGGCGACGCTCAGCACTTCGTCGCGTACCTATCTGCGCGACCAGCGCCGCCGTGTCCACGTTCTCCGGATTCCGCACGACGGCTCACTCGAAACCGTCGTGCGGACAGCTGGCTAGGTCCTGTCCTAGTAACGCAGCTTCAGCACCTGGCGCCCCGGCGTACGGCCGGTCAGGTACACGCGGAGTCCGTCCGGGGTGAGGCTGCCGCCCAGGTAGGTGTAGCGCTCGCCCGGGTCCATCGCGACCCGGGCGGCGCCGTTCCCCGGGCCGAACTCGATCCGTTCGGTGCCGACCGTGTAGCTCCCGGTCCCGGCCGTCAGCTGGTAGTTGCCCGCAGCATCCAGTGCGTCGACGCCGGAAAGTGTTCCGCCGGCGCGGAAACACAGCTCGATCGCGTACGCCGTCTCGTCACCGGCGAACTCGAACGCCAGGTCGTACCCGCCGCCGACCTCGGTCACGGTGACCTCGGTCCGCAACGTCCGGTACTGCTTCGGCCGGTGCCCGAAATCCATCGACGCGTAGAAGCGGCCGTCCGGGGTGAGGGCGTACAGGCCGTCCGAGCGCCGGTACCGCTTGGGCAGCGGCAGGTGGTACGGAACCTTGACCTCCTGGGACAGCCGGAAGGAGTTCGCACCGAGTCGGCGGAGCCCGTCGCTGCGGAAATGCCCGGTGCTGAAGAACTGCGGCGACAACCGGACCGAGTCGAGGATCGCCGCACCGTTGCGGAGCTTGAAGAACGTCGGGTTCGTCGAGAGGCCGGACGAGATCACCGGGAGGTCGTGGAAGTCGGTGCCGCCGAAAACGGTTGCCGTCCGGGCTTCCCGCCGGATCCGGACGGACGCCTGCGACGGGTAGGGCTGCACGAAGTTCGTCGGAGCCGGTGCCGCGGCCGGGAGGACGGCGGACAGCTCCGGCCGCTCCAGCACCTCCGCCAGGAAATCGCCGAGCTCGCCCGTTCCGCGCGCTTCGATGCTCTTGGCGATGGTCGTGAACCGACCGTCGTGCGTGTGCAGCGCCAGTTCGCGGAACTGCGTCAGGTACCACCAGACCTCGCGGACGCCCTTCTGGTCCTGGCGCCGCGACGCGGTCGTGTCCACCTCACCGTTCGGCTCGAGCAGGTACAGCGTCACGTCGAGGTTCCGCCGGACGTAGTCCAGCAGCGCCGGCTTGGCGCGCAGCCAGGCGATCGTCAGCAGGCACGGGTTCGTGACCTCGGCGGCGTACGTCGAACTCCGCTCGCTGTAGATCCCGTCCGGGGTCGCGTCGATCCCCTCGTCGAGCCAGTCGTCGATCCGGGCCGCGTACCGCCGGTCGGGGAACAGGTGATGGGCCCGCGCCAGCGCCGCCGACACCTCCCAGCGGTGGTTCGGCGTATGCACACCACCCGAAGCCAACGCCGGACCGGCCTTCTTGATCACCGAGGCCAGCGTCGCGCGCATCGACGCGGTCTCCGCCTGGCCGTCCGCGTCGAGCAGCGCGTACAGCGTGCAGACGTCCTGGATCGCGAAAGCGCTGTCGGGCGGCGAGTGCAGGTTGCCGACGTCGTACAGCCCGTCCTCGTGCTGCCGCGCGGCGAGCTGGTCGACAAGCCAGCCGATCGGCCCGAGCAGGGTCGCGTCGTGGTGGTACGACGACCTTCCCCAGACATAGCCGGAAATCAGCCGGCGGGCCTTGCGGGCCACGGTCCGGACACTGTCGGAAACGTTCTGGTAGTTGCCGAGTACGAGCGGAATCTGTTTCCGGTTCGCCTCGGTCACCAGGGTCAGGAAGTCCTCGTCCACGGCTGCCACTTCAGCACGCGCCAGACCTGGATGCAGGGCGCCGAGCGCGACCGTAGTCAGCGAACCAGTGAGAAAGGTGCGGCGGAGCATCGGGGTCTCCCGTCGGTAAGCGGTTGCCAAATGCTGAGAACTGTCGCGCCGGAAACTTTGTCCTGTCAATAGCTCGCAACTGGTCCGGATCCGGTCGTTTCCTACACCGATGAACTCTTGCGGGAACCGGTTTCTTGTATTAGTTTGACCGGCCAAGGCAAGCGCTTTCCCGAAGGTGGTGACCATGAGTGCGCTAGGCGAGCTGGGCAGTCTGAGGGGTAAGAAACCGGCAGGTCAGAAGAAGGACAACCTGGCCGGGTACCTGTTCCTGGCGCCGTGGTTGCTCGGGTTGTTCCTGATCACGATCGGGCCGATGGTGGCCTCGTTGTACCTGTCCTTCACGGACTACAACCTGATCCAGGCGCCGAAGTGGATCGGCCTGGAGAACTTCACCCGCATGCTGTCCGACGAGCGGCTGCACAACTCGCTCCGGGTGACCTTCACCTACGTGTTCGTCTCGGTCCCGCTGCAACTGGCGATCGCCCTGCTGCTGGCCGTCGTACTCGACCGCGGCGTCCGTGGCATGGCGTTCTACCGCTCGGTGTTCTACCTCCCGTCGCTGCTCGGCTCGAGCGTCGCGATCGCGATCCTCTGGCGGCAGGTGTTCGGCACCACCGGCCTGCTCAACCAGGTGCTGGACGTGTTCGGCATCGAGGGCAAGGGCTGGATCTCCGACCCCAGTACGGCGCTCGGCACCCTCGTCGTACTGAACGTCTGGACGTTCGGATCGCCGATGGTGATCTTCCTGGCCGGTCTGCGGCAGATCCCGACGATGTACTACGAGGCGGCCTCAGTCGACGGCGCCGGCGTCCTCCGGCGGTTCTTCAGCATCACGCTGCCGCTGCTGACGCCGATCCTCTTCTTCAACCTGGTGCTGCAGATCATCCACGCGTTCCAGTCGTTCACCCAGGCGTTCGTCGTCTCCGGGGGCAGCGGCGGACCGTCGGACTCGACGATGTTCTTCACGCTGTACCTCTACGACCGGGGCTTCGGGAACTTCGACATGGGCTACGCCTCCGCGATGGCGTGGTTCCTGCTCGTGATCATCGGGGTCTTCACCGCCGCGAACTTCTTCGCCTCGAAGTACTGGGTGTTCTATGACGACTGAGACCCTGCAGCGTTCCGTCGCCGCCCGCCGGACCGCGCCCGTGGCCTGGTCCCGGATCCGGCCGCTGGTGATCCACGTGCTGCTGGCCGGCTCCGCGCTGGTGATGCTGTACCCGGTGATCTGGATGGTGGTCAGCTCACTGCGACCGGGCAACGAGATCTTCCGCGACCCCGGGATCCTGATCAAGGACCTGCGGATCGAGAACTACCGGGTCGGCTGGCACGCGCTGACCGAGCCGTTCACCCGCTACCTGCTGAACTCCGCGGTGGTGGTGCTCGGTTCGATCCTCGGCAACCTGGTGTCCTGCTCGATGGCGGCGTACGCGTTCGCCCGGCTGGAGTTCGCGGGCAAGAAGTTCTGGTTCGCGATCATGCTGCTGAGCATCATGCTGCCGATCCATGTGGTGATCGTGCCGCAGTACATCCTGTTCTCGAACCTCGGCTGGATCAACACGGTGCTGCCGCTGATCGTGCCGAAGCTGCTCGCCACGGACGCGTTCTTCGTGTTCCTGATGGTGCAGTTCATCCGCGGGATCCCGCGGGAGCTGGACGAGGCCGCCCGGATCGACGGCTGCGGCAAGGCCTCGATCTTCCTGCGGATCATCCTGCCGCTGATGGTCCCGGCGCTCGCCACCACGACGATCTTCACGTTCATCTGGACCTGGAACGACTTCTTCAGCCAGCTGATCTACCTGACCGACCCGCACATGTACACCGTCCCGGTCGCGCTGCGGTCGTTCGTCGACTCGACCTCGAGTTCGTCCTGGGGCTCGATGTTCGCGATGTCGGTCGTCTCCCTCGTTCCGGTCTTCCTCGCCTTCCTGCTCGGCCAGCGGTTCCTGATCAAGGGCATCGCGACCACCGGCATCAAGTAACCCCCTGAAAGGTGCACCTCATGAGGCACATTCCACGCGCCCTGACCGCCCTGGCGCTGGCCACCACGTTGCTGGCGGCCAGCGCCTGCGGTGGCGACTCCGGTGGTGGATCGTCGTCCGCGGACGGCGGCAAGGTCACGCTCCGATTCACCTGGTGGGGATCGGACACCAGGACGAAGCTCACCCAGCAGGTGATCGACGCGTACCAGAAGGACCATCCGAACGTCACGATCAAGGGTGAGTTCGGCGAGTGGTCCGGCTACTGGGACAAGCTGGCCACCACGGTCGCGGCCAACGACGCGCCGGACATCATCCAGATGGACGAGAAGTACCTGCGCGAGTACGCCGACCGCGGCGCGCTGCAGGACCTGAAGAAGGCCGAGGGCCTGGACACCGGCAAGTTCGAGCCGGACACGCTCGGCGCCGGCGAGTTCGACGGCGGCCTGTACGGGCTGAACGCCGGGATCAACTCGTTCGCGGTGGTCGTGAATCCGGCCGCCTTCAAGACCGCCGGAGTAGCGGTTCCGGACGACACCACGTGGACCTGGGACGACTTCTCCCGGATCGCCGCGGAGATCACCACCAAGTCCGGCGGCAAGATCACCGGGGCCGGCGCACTGGGCACCAACGAGGCCGGCCTGAACCTGTGGGCCCGGCAGAACGGCGAGTCGCTCTGGACGAAGGACGGCAAGCTCGGGGTCTCGCCGGAGAAGACCACCGACTTCTTCAAGTACATCCTGAAGCTCCGCGACGCGAAGGCGATCCCGTCGGCCGAGGCGATCTCGCAGGACATGAACGCGTCACTCGACCAGTCGGCGTTCGCGACCGGCAAGCTGGCGATGAGCTTCATCTGGAGCAACCAGCTGGTGGCCTTCAGCAAGGCGACCGGCCAGCAGTTGAAGCTGCTGCGGATCCCGAGTGCCGACGGCAAGGCCGCCGACAACGGCTCGTACTACAAGGGCTCGATGTTCTGGTCGATCTCGGCGCGGTCGAAGCACCAGAAGGAGGCCGCGGAATTCGTCAACTACCTGGCCAACAGCACCGCGGCCGGTGACGTGCTGCTCGCCGAGCGGGGCGTGCCGCCGAACACCGAGGTCCGCGCCGCGGTGACGCCGAAGCTGCAGCCGGCCGACGCCGCGTCCGCGAAGTTCATCCAGGACATCAGCAAGGACCTCGGCGACCCCTCGCCGGCCCCGCCGGTCGGCGGCGGCCAGGTGGAGAAGATCATCCAGCGGTACACGACCGAGGTGCTGTTCGGGCGGCAGGCGCCGGAGGCGGCCGCCAAGGCGTTCCTGGACGAGGTCAACGGGGAGCTCAAATAGTGTTGCTGACGGCAACTGATTGCCGATGACGGGGGCCCGCGTGGCCGTGGTGGGAATCCACGGCCACGGAGCCTCCCATGTTCGTAACGTCGCCCGGCTGGCGGAGGCTGGCCGGGCCGAACTGGTCGCGGTCGCCGATCCGCAGGGTGCCGACGACCTTCCCGCGAGTGTCCAGGTCTTCAGCGGCCTGGACGAGTTGCTCGCGGCGACCGAAGTCGACGTCGTGGTGATCTGTACGCCGATCCAGACCCACGTCCCGCTGGCGGAGCTGGCGATGCGCGCGGGCGCCGACGTACTGCTGGAGAAGCCGCCGACGGCGTCGATGGCCGAGTTCGAGCAGCTGTCCGCGGTGGTGGCCGAGACCGGGCGGGCGTGCCAGGTGGGTTTCCAGGCGCAGGCGTCGGAGGCCACGCTGAAGCTGGCGTCGATGGTCGCCGAGGGGCAGCTCGGTGAGATCCGGGGGATCAGCGCGGTCGGGAAATGGGTCCGCAAGGCCCGGTACTTCCAGCGCGCGCGGTGGTCCGGCAGGCGGCGGCTCGACGGTGTCGATGTCGTCGACGGCGCGGTGACGAACCCGCTGGCGCACGCGGCCGCGGCGGCCCTGCTGCTGGACGGTTCGACCGGCGTGGACGACGTACGGTCGATCGAGACCGAGTTGTACCGCGCGAACCCGATCGAGTCCGACGACACCTCGACGGTGCGGATCACGACCGGCCGCGGTACGCCGATCCTGATCGCGGTGACGTTGTGCGCGATCGATCATCTCGAGGCGTCGGTGATCGTGCACGGGTCGGAGGGGCGGGCGGTGCTGACGTACCAGTCGGACCTGATCGGCGACACGAAGTACGGCCGGGCCGATCTCTTGGAGAACCTGCTCGCGCATCGCGCGGATCCGGCGGTCCCGCTGTACGTGCCGCTGGCCGCGACGGGTGGTTTCACCCGGGTGGTCGAGGCGGTGCGGACGGCGCCGGACCCGGTGGCGATCCCGCCCGAACTGGTGCGGTGGGAAGGCGAAGGACTGGAGCGCCGGCCGATCGTTCTCGACGTCGAGAACTGGATCGACCGGGCCTCGGACGAGCTGGCGCTGTTCAGCGAGATCGGGGCGCCCTGGACGACATGGACAACGCAACCACGGGAGATGTCATGAATCTCGGCTGCAACCACGCGGTCGGCCGATCGATCCAGGTCACGGCGGGCAGCGGCGAGCTGTTCACCTACGTGTACAAGGCGGACGACCCGCAGTACGAGTCGCCGCGACCGTACTTCCACCCGATCCGGACGCTGACCGGCGACCTGGTCACCGTGTACCGCCCATGGGACCACCTGTGGCACAAGGGCATGTCGTGGTCGCTGCCGCACTTCGGGCACGACAACTTCTGGGGTGGCCCGACATACACCAAGGAGAACGGGTACAAGCCGCTCGGCAACAACGGCTCACAGGACCACGACCGGGTCGACGCGCTGGACGTGTCCGACGACGAGGTCCGGTTCGCGCATCACCTGTCGTGGCACACGCAGGGCGGCAAGCACGTCGTTGACGAGACCCGCACGATCACCGTGCGGCTCGCGGACGACGGGTGGGTGCTGGTGTACGAGACCGCGATGACGAACGTGTCCGGCGAGAACATCCAGATCGGCAGCCCGACCACGGCCGGTCGGCCGAACGCGGGGTACGGCGGGTTGTTCTGGCGCGGGCCGCGGTCCTTCACCAACGGCACGATCCTCGCGCCGCAGGGCAAGGGCGGCGATGAGCTGCGCGGGCAGCGCGCGCCGTGGATGGGCTTCACCGCCCGCCAGGACGAGACCGACACCGCGTCGACCGTCATCGTCGCGGACGCCACCGACAACGTCCGCCACCCACCGGAGTGGTTCGTCCGCTCGGAGGACTTCGCAGCCGTCTGCCCCGCCCCGTTCTTCACCGAGGAACTCCCGTTCCCCGCCGACGACACCCTCCGCCTCCGCTACGCCGTACTCATCGCCGACGGCCTCTCCGACGACAACCGAGCCAAGTCCCTCGCAGCCCAAGCCCAGAAGGCCTTAACGGGGTAGGGCGAGGGTGAAGTTGGTGTTGCCGGGGGTTGAGGTGAGGGTCAGGGTGCCGTGGTGGGCCTGGGCTATGGATTGGGCCAGGGAGAGGCCTAGGCCGGCGCCGCCGGTGGCTCGGTTGCGGGCGGTGTCGGCGCGGGTGAAGCGCTGGAAGACGTTCGGGAGCAGGTCGGCGGGGATGCCGGGGCCGTCGTCGTGGATGGTGAGCAGCGCGGAACGGTCGCTGCTGGTCGCGGCGACGGTGACCGTGGTGCCTGGCGGGGTGTGGCGGCGGGCGTTGGTGAGCAGGTTGGCGACGACCTGATGCAGGCGCTGCTCGTCGCCGATCACGACGATCGGTTCGGCCGGGAGTTCGAGTTCCCAATGGTGGCTGGGGGCAACGATGCGGGCGTCGGTGACCGCGTCGAGGGCGAGCCGGGACAGGTCGACCGGGCGGCTGTCGAGCGGCCGGCCGGCGTCCAGGCGGGCGAGGAGCAGGAGGTCCTCGACCAACGACGCCATGCGAGTGGTCTCGATCATGACCTTTCCCATGGCGTGCCCGTAGAGCTCGGGATCGCGTTGGCGGAGGCTCAGCTGCGCGTAGCCGTGGATCGTGGTGAGCGGCGTCCGCAGTTCGTGGGAGGCGTCCGCGACGAACTGCCGGACCTGCTGCTCGCTGCGATGCCGCGCGTCGAGGGCGTTCTCCATGTGCCCGAGCAGTGTGTTCAGCGCGACCGCGACCTGGCCGACCTCGGTGCCTTCGTCGGTGAGCTGATCCGGCACGCGGGCGGTGACCCCGATCTCGCCGGTGTCGAGCGGTAGAGCGGCCACCTCACGGGCGGTCTGCGCGACCCGGCGCAGCGGCCGCAGTTGACGCCGTACGACGAATACCGCGACACCGCCCGCGGTGAGTACGCCGATCCCGCCGAAGAGCGCCTCCCATCCGATCAGGCTGTTGATCGTGTTCTGGATGTCCTTGGTCGGCAGCCCGGTGATCACGGTGACGTCTCCGATGCTCGTCGCGTGCACGCGGTACTCGCCGAGGTCCGGGAGGTCGACCGTCCTGTTCTGGCCGTCGGCCACATCGTCGAGTACGCCGACCGCCTGGTCGGACAGCAGGGTGAGCTTGCCCTCGGCCGTGATCACGTTGCCGACGGCGGTGGACGATCCCGCGTAGACCGTCACCGTGCCCGCGTCCTGCCCGTGCGGGGCGTCCGGCGGCGGCCCGCCGTTCTTGAGCGAGCCGATCGCGCGGGCCTGGGTGGCGGCGACCTTCCCGTCCAGTTGCCTGGTCAGGTACGAGCCGATCGCGGCGGTCGTCAGGACGCCGATCACGAGACTCACCACCGCGACCAGCGCCACCATCGCCGCCGCGACCCGCACACTCAACGAACGCGCCGCGACCTTCATACCCTCAGCATGTGCGCCCACCCCTGAGGGTTGCTTCGCGTTTCCTGGGACCTTCCTGTGAAGGTCAGAGCAGTACGTCGGCCGCCGCTCGCAGCCCGTCGAGCTCGGCCGCGGCCCAACCCTCGTCCCGCGACTCGGCGCCGCGCCAGCGTGGCTTGTCGACGAGGTGGAAGTACAGGTTGAAGATGCTGCCGGCGACCTGCAGGTAGGGGATCGCGGCTTCGTCCTCGGGGGTGATCGGACGGTGGGCGGCGTACGCGGATTTGAACGCGTTCCAGTGCGGGGTCGTCGCGACGCCGCCGAAATCGGCTGCCAGCGGGCCGACCGCGGCGAGGTCGAAATCGAGCAGGAGTAGTCCCTGATTGGTCAGCAAGACATTGTCCAGGGTGACGTCGCCGTGGCAGGTTCCTGCCTTTGAGTACTGCGCGAGGTTGTTCCGTACAGCACCCGCCAGGGACCGGAGCAGGTTTTCCTCCGCGTCGTCCACGGCGAGGATTTCCTCGAGCGGCCGGTTGAGCCGATGAACGAGATCGGCCGGCGGCCGATAGTACGGCGACGTGTAGTTGTCGGCGGCATCGTGAAATGCGGCGAGTTGCCGGCCGAAGTCGGCGTACAACTCGTCGGTGAAGGGCCGCCGGGGCTTGGTGCCCTCGACGTACCCGAGCAGGGTGAACGGCCGGGGACCTTCGGGTGTCTCGAGGAGGCCGACGGTGTCCCCGTCGGGCAGCGGGAGGACCGGTGGAGCGAGTACGCCGGACGCGCGCAGATGCTCCGAAAGCCCTGTCTCCCAACGGATTTCGTCCGGTCCGCGGCCGCCGTACCGATAGAGCTTGAGGACGTAACGGGCGTCGTCGGTGGCCAGCTCGTAGACGTCGTTGACCAGCGAACGGAGCAGGACGCAGCGGGTGAAGGCGAGGCCGTAGCGGCTGCCGAGCTCCGCGGCCAGCGCCTCGGGATCGGGGAGCGAGCGGAGCGTCGGGATCATGGAGCCGACCCTACGAATCGCGGAGCCGGCCCTGCAACGCGTTTGAATTGCCAGGTTAGAAGCGTGGTAAGAGTGGGGAGGTTCGAGACGTTTCCGGATTCGCCTCCCCTTTCGGGGCCGGAAACCGGTAGCCTCTTGCAGCGCGCTATGGGGGCCGCCGTACCACCCACCCGACGAACTGCCGGAGAGCCCAAACCGGTCAGGAGTGCACGTCTTGCAGGAGAACACCAGCACAACCAGTACTGGCGAACTGGCCAACGTACCCCTCACCGGTGCGGACAAAGTCGCCTACGCTTTCTACGCGACCGCGGCTGCCGCGGCGCTGGTCGGCCAGGTCTGGGCCGGCGTGACCCACATCCCCTGGCCCGACAGCGGCTTCTCGCAGCTGCTCAAGATCGTCCTCGTGACCCCCGCGGTCGCGGTGCTGGAGCTCGGTGGTGTCGCGACCGCGGCGCTGGCCGACCTGCGCCGCCGCAAGGGCGAGCAGGCCTATGCGTACCGTGCGATGTCGTTCTTCGCGGCGCTCGTCGCGGTCGTGTTCAACGTGGTCGGCCACTGGCGGCCCGAGGAGCGGTTCCTCGCCTTCGGCTTCGGCGGTCTGTCCGCGTTCGCGTACGTGCTCTGGCTGATCCACAGCTCGGCCCGTCGTCGCGACGCGCTCCGTCGTGCGGGGCAGATGCGCGAGACCGGCCCGGTGTACGGCGTCGTCCAGTGGATCCGTGAGCCGCGGGTCACCTGGCTGGCGCGTTCGCTCGCGATCGAGCACGGGTACGGCCTTTACGAGAGCCTCCGCGCGGCGCAGCACCAGATCCGGAACAAGAGCCGCCGGGACGCGATCGCCGGCACCGTCGCGGAGTACATCCGTTCCGAGCACCAGGACGAGCGGCTGGCGAAGATCGCCGAGACGACGTACGACCCGGACCGGCTGGCCGGGATGCTCGAGGAGCGGATCAACTACGAGGTCATCACCAGCAAGCTGACCAAGGCGATCTCACCGCCGCCGGAGGAGCCCGAGGAGCGTCCCGCCGTACCCGCCGCCGTGTGGGTGCTCGAGGGCGGTCAGCCGCGCCGTGCGGACTCCACCGGGGTCGGACTGCGCGACGACGACGCCTGGACCGGCGAGCTGATGGCGATCGTCGACCAGCCCGATCCGACCGACAGCGGGAACGTGTCCGAGGCGGTCGTCGTCGAGGACGAGAGCGAGCGGCAGCACGTCGTGAACGGTACGGCGAGCAGCCTGAAGCCGTTCGCCCCGCAGCCGAAGGCGGAGCCGGTGGTGCAGAAGCCGCAGCCGCCGTCGCCGTTCGCGGGCCCGGCGGACCCGCTGCCGCCGGCGTTGATCACCACCCCGAAGGCCGAGCCGGTGCTGCCGGACCCGGCGCCGGTGGTCGCGAAGGCGGACGCGGAGCCCGAAACCGAGCCGGAGCCCACCGACCTGGAGAAGAAGCGCATGCGGGCGTGGAACATGCTCGCCGACTGGCCGGAAGGGCATGAGCGCACCGCGGCGAACCTCGCGCGGGCCGTCAGCTGCAGCGAGCCGATGGCGAAGCGTTTCATCCAGCAGTACGAGACCGAGCACGGTCTCGTGTTCAGCTCGCAGAACTGACGCACCGACTGCCGGTGGACCTCAGAGGTTGAGGTTCACCGGCAGTTCTGCGAGACCGCTGACCAGCACGCGGCGCCACTCGAGCTCTTCGGCGGGCTTCGCGAGGCTCATCCGCGGGAATCGCCGGACGAGCGCCGCCAGCGACTCCTGCAGCTCGATCCGCGCCAGTTGCGCGCCGAGGCAGAAGTGCGGTCCGAAGCCGAACGACATGTGCTTGTTGTCGCGACGATCCAGCCGCAGCTCGTCCGGGGCGTCGTACGCCCGCGGGTCCCGGTTCGCCGAGTTGAGCGCGGCCATCACCCCTTCACCGGCCTTGATCTGTACGCCGTGCAGATCGACGTCCTCGATCGCGACCCGGAGCTGGCCGACCTCGCTGAACCTGTTGAACCGCAGCAACTCCTCGATCGCCGACGGGACCAGCTCCGGCTCCGCGACCAGCCGCGCCCAGTTCTCCGGCCAGCGCAGCAGCGTGGCGACGCAGCTGGAGATCTGATTGGCCGACGTCTCGTGGCCCGCGACCAGGAGGTTCACGCCGAATGCGATCAGCTCCTCCTGACTCAACCGGTCGCCCTCCTCACGGGCGCGCACCAGCTCGTCCAGAAGATCCTCCGCGGGACCCGAGGTGTTCGCGAGCTTCTTCGTGACCAGGTCCTCGATGTACGCCGTGAGGTTGGTCATCGCGTCCTCGACGAGGTCCTTCTCGGCCATCTTCATGCTGTACCCGAGCTCGGTCCACTCCCGGAACTGCGCACGGTCCGCGTACGGGACGCCGAGCAGCTGGCAGATCACCTGGATCGGCAACGGCAACGCGACCAGCTGCCGGATGTCGGCCCCGTCGCCGGCTTGGGCGACGTCCTCGGCGAGCCGCGCGGACAGGTCCGCGACCCACGGCCGGGTCTGCTCGATCTTGCGGTGCGCGAACGTTGGCACCACCAACCGTCGGAGCCGGCTGTGCTCCGGCGGGTCGGTGGTGGTCAGGCTGTTCGGCATCGGTTTGGCCAGCGCGACCCGCGGCGCGCCCTGCTTCACCACGGCGGCGCGCGAGAACCGCGGATCGGCGAGCACCAGTTTCACGTCGTCGTACCGCGTCACCAGCCAGACCTCCGCGCCGGCCAGCGTCCGCACCCGCGCCACCGGCCGGTTCTCCCGCAACTCGGCGAAGGTCGGCGACGGATCGAACCGAAACGCATCGTCGAACGGGATCTGCAGAACCGGCTCAGTCATGCCCCAACCCTATGCAGGTTAGGTAACCCTTGCTTCCGCGCTCAGCGCGTCGGGTTCACAGCTGGGCGTTCGGTGAACCGACGCCACGGAGGAGGGTGTCGACGACCCGGGTCGCCAACGTGTCGGTGTCGGTCTCGTCGGCATCGGTGCTCTGGGCGACCTCGTGGAGCAAGGCGTAGTACACGCGGCGGACCCAGATCAGGTCGACGTCGGCCCGCAGTACGCCGGCCCGTTGCAGGCGCTCGAACAGACGGTCGCACGACGCGACCACGCCGGCCATGATCTCGTCACTCTCGCTGGCGGCCGGGGCGCTGTTCATCGCGAAGCCCCACGACACCTTGACCTCGAGTGCGTTCGCGGTCGCCTGGTAGAGCGCGACCAAGGGCGGCGCGGTCTCGAACCGGGCCTCGTCGACGGCGCGCGCGAGCTGCGTCGACGCCCAGGTCCGCATCGTGGTGACCAGTGCCTCGCGGGTCGCGAACCGGCGGTGCACGGTCGTCCGCGCGACGCCGGCCGCCGCGGCGATCTCCTCCATCGAGGCGGACGGGTTACGGGCCAGGACTCGCTCGGCCGCCTCCAGGATCGTCCGCACGGTCCGCTCGGCGTCGGCACGCAGGGGTCGGACGGTCATGTGAAAAGACTACCCGGAAGTCACGTCTTCCACGCTACTTGCAACACTGGTGTAGCAAGTAGTACGTTTTCAGGGTCAGCCAAGATGCGATTTAAGGATGATGAGATGGATCTGCAGCTGAAGGACAAGACCGCGCTCGTCACCGGGGCGAGTCGAGGGATCGGGCTGGCTGTCGTCGAGCAGTTGGTCGCCGAGGGCGTGCGCGTGGTCGCGATCGCGCGGACCGGCACGCCGGAGCTGCGTGCCACCGGTGCGTACGTCGTACCCGCGGATCTCGCAACGCCCGACGGGCCGGAGCAGGCGGTCACCGCCGCGCTGGCCGAGGTGGGCGAGCTGGATCTGCTGGTGAACAACGTGGGTGGCGGCGATGGTGAGCTGGCGAACGGGTTCCTGGACATCAACGACGACGCCTGGCGGCAGCTGTTCGACGTGAACTACTTCGCCACCGTGCGGACGACGCGCGCCGCGCTACCGAGCCTGATCCGGCAGAGCGGCGCGATCGTCAACGTGTCCTCGAACGGAGCCCGGATGCCGTCGAGCGGCCCCACGCCGTACACGACCGCCAAGGCCGCCCTGACCGCCCTGAGCAAAGCGCTGGCCGAGGAGTTCGGCCCGCAGGGCGTGCGAGTGAACACCGTCTCGCCCGGCCCGGTGCGAACCGCGCTGTGGACAGACCCCAACAAGTACGGCGGCCAACTCGCGCGAACCCTCGGCGTCCCCCACGAGGACCTCCTGGCCGCCCTACCCCAGCAAACCGGCATGCTCACCGGCCGCCTGATCGAGCCGTCCGAGGTAGCCGCGCTGGTAGTCCAACTGTGCTCACCACTGACCGCCAGCATCATCGGCGCCGACTACCTGATCGACGGCGGCATCGTAAAGACCGCCTAGTCGTACCGCCGTACCTTCAGCAGCTGAAGGTACGGCGGTACGAACGGCCTACTTGGTGCCGAAGCTGTAAATGGTGGTCGACTTGTAGGTCTCGCCGGGGCGGAGGACTGTGGATGGGAAGTTGGTGTGGTTGGGGGAGTCCGGGAAGTGCTGGGTCTCGAAGGCGAAGGCGTCGCCCTGGCGGTAGGCCTTGTTGCCGATGCCGAGGAACGTGCCGTCGAGGAAGTTGCCGCTGTAGAACTGGACGCCGGGCTGGTCGGTGAGGACCTCGATCGTGCGGCCGTGCTCGGGCTCCCAGAAGCGTCCCGCGAGCCGTAGCCCGTTGCTGTCCGGCTGCCCGCCGAGCACGAAGTTGTGGTCGTACCCGCGGCCGAAGATCAGCTGCTGGTGGTCGCCGCGGAGGCGCTTGCCGATCGCGGTCGGCCGGCTGAAGTCGAACGGCGTCCCGGCGACCGGGGCGATCTCGCCGGTCGGGATCAGGGTCGCGTCGACAGGCGTGTACTTCGGCGCGTTCAGCTCCAGCACGTGGTCGTAGATGGTGCCGTTGCCCTCGCCGAGCAGGTTGAAGTACACGTGGTTGGTCAGGTTCACGATCGTCGCCTTGCCGGCCACGGTCGCGTGGTAGTCGATCCGCAGGTCGTCGCGCTTGTCCAGCGTGTACGTGACGGTGCTGGTGAGCTCACCGGGGAAGCCCATCTCGCCGTCCGGGCTGACGTAGGTGAACGCGACGCCGACGGCCTTGTCGCTCTGCACGACCTTGGCCTTCCAGACCTTCTTGTCGAAGCCGAGGGTGCCGCCGTGCAGCGCGTTCTCGCCGTTGTTGACCGGGATCTGGTACGTCGTCCCGTCCAGGGTGAACTTGCCCTTCGCGATCCGGTTCCCGTACCGCCCGATGGTGGCGCCGAAGTACGGGCTGAGCGCCGCATAGTCCGGCAGGTTGTCGAAACCGAGGCTGATGTTCGTGGTCTTGCCGCGGCGGTCCGGCGTCTCGACGCGCTGGATGGTCGCGCCCCAGGTGAGCATCGAGATCGTCACCCGGCCGTTCGTGAACGTGTAGACGTCCACCTTCTGGCCGTCCGGGGTGGTGCCGAACGGGTCCTTGCGGATGTCTAGCTTGCCGTGGTGTGCGCCCATGGTCGCCAACTTATCCGGCGTGCCAGCGGCCTCGGTACTCGCGTTCGCGGTCGTGCTGAGAGCGCCCGCGGCGGCGGCACCGAGGCCCAGGGCGCCGGCGGTCCGGAGGACCTGGCGGCGGGGCAGGTGATCGGGCATCGCAATCCCTCAATCGTTGTAGAAGCAGGACCTTGGCACGATAAGCGCGCCAGACCGGTGTTTGGAACAGTTCGGAACGGTGTGAATTCGTCCGATCTCTGCGCGCTGACCGGATCGGTCCGGTCCGGGGCCCGATCGAGCCTTCAGCGGTACGTCGTTCGCGGGCCAGAATGAGGTCATGAGCCGAACCGCACTGATCGTCATCGACGTCCAGGAATCGTTCCGGGTCCGCCCGAACTGGCAGCTGGTGAACCACGCCGACATCGCCGAGCGGGTGGACCGCCTGGTGCGCGCGGCCCGCGACCGGGGCGACCTCGTCGTCTGGGTGCTGCACACCGAGCCGGGGACCGGCGGGGCGTTCGACCCGGTCAACGGGCATGTGCGGCTGATCGACGGTCTCGAACCGTTGCCGGGTGAGCCGACCCTGACCAAGACGTCGCACAACGCCTTCACCACAACGAATCTGCAGCAACTGCTGACCCAGCACGGCGTCGGCGAGATCGTTGTCTCCGGCATCCGTACCGAGCAGTGCTGCGAGACCACCGCCCGCGTCGGGTCCGACCTCGGGTACGACGTCGTGTTCGTCACCGAGGCGACCGCGACGATGGCGCTGGCGCACCCGTCGATCCGCGACGAGGCGAGTGTCGAGGAGATCCTCGCCGATCCGCGGACCCTGACCGCGGAGCAGGTCGCCGAGCGGACGGAGTACGTGCTGGCCGGCCGGTTCGCCACCATCCGGACCCTCGACGAGCTCACCGGCGTTCCCGTGTCATCCTGACCGGATGCGCCCTACTCGCGTCGTCTTCGTCCTGGTGCCGAGGCTCCATTTGCTGGATCTCGCCGGGCCGGCGCAGGTCTTCACGACGGCGAACGACTTCGGGTACGGGTACGAGGTCTCGTACGTCGCTGAATCCGAGGAGATCGCGACCGCTCAGGGCGTGCCGTTGCGGGCCCAACTGGAGTGGCCGGAGCTCGGTTCGGCGGACCTGATCGTCGTACCGGGATGGCGGTCGCCGCGGTTGTCGCCGGAGCCGCCGATCGGGCCGGATTTCCGGAAGCGACTGTTCGCGCACCACGCGGCCGGTGGGTCGGTCGCGAGTGTCTGCTCGGGGGCTGACGCGCTCGGGTGGGCGGGTCTGCTCGACGGGCGGCGGTTCACGACCCACCACGACCTCACCGACGAGCTGGCCGCCCGGTACCCGCGGGCGATCATCGTCCGGGACGTGCTGTACGTCGAGGACGACCGCGTCATCACGTCCGCCGGCATCGCGAGCGGGATCGATCTCGCGCTGCACCTGGTCGCGGTCGGCCGCGGCGCCGAGGCGGCGGCCCGGGTCGCGCGCGAGATGGTCGTCTACGCCCGCCGCAACGGCGACGAGCTGCAGGAGTCCGCGATGCTCCGCCATCGGGATCACCTCAGCGACCTCGCGCACCGCGTCCAGGACGTCATCGACTCCCGGTACGCCGACCGGCTGCCGCTGACCGATCTGGCCGGGCAGGTCGGCGTCAGCGAACGCACACTGACGCGCATCTTCACCGCCGCCACGGGCCTGACCCCGCTTCGGTACCAGCAGCTCCTCCGCCTGGAGCGGGCCGAACACCTCATCGGCCACGGCACCACGGTCGAGTCCGCCGCGCGCACGGTCGGCTTCGAGGACGCCCGGATGCTCCGCCGGCTCCGTGGCCGAACCTCCGTCTAGATCCGTCTAGACCGGAACAACTTTTTCCGGGGGTCGCACGTCTACTCGTACAACCAACCGACGAGGGGACGGACCATGAGGTTTGCTGGGGGCATGCGCCGAGGTGTGGTTGCGACCGGTGTGGCGACAGGTGTGCTGGCTGTGGGGCTGACGGCGCTGGCGACGCAGGGGGCGGACGCCGGTACGACGTCGGCGACCGCGCTGAGCCGGTCGCAGATGCTGACGGTCGGCGAGGTGAAGAAGGCCGATGCGCGGGCGGCGTGGGTCCGGCAGGTTGACAGGGGAATCCTGCCGCGGACGTACTGTGGGCCGGCCTCGACCGAGGGGAAGCGGGTTGCGGCGCGGATGGCGCGTGGGTTCAGCAACGACATGGACTCGTACGGCGCGCAGTACGTCAGCCAGTACGCGAACGCGGCGAGCGCGCGGGCGGCGTACAACTCGATCATCGCGACGCTGAAGAGCTGCACGTACAGCAAGCCGGCGCCGACGCACGCGCGGAAGATCACCGAGAACCGCGTGGTCAAGGGCGCCTCGGGTGACCTCACGCAGGTGATCCGCTGGTACGACTACCCGAAGCCGAACGACCCGGGCAGCGAGGCAGGCGGCTTCCCGTACGCCGTCACGCTGAAGGGCCGCAACGTCTCGGTCCTGGCCTTCAGCGAAATGGGTCCGGGAATGCCCGCACCGAACTTCGACAAACTGGCACGCCAGGCAGCAGCCAAGATCACCCGCTGACGTCCCGCGGGGGAAGAGCGGGGGTAAGGCGCGGGGGTGCGAGGCCTGTGGGGGAGCTGGGGCGGTGGGTCTCGTGCGTGGGGTGTGATGGTCGGGACGGATGAGGGGTCACCGTCCCGACCATCACTGGTTTAGTGCGTTGCTGCGGTCAGTTTCGTGACTGCGGTGGTCAACTGCCCGCTGAGCAGGGCGTGGTCGGCGTCGGAGATGAGTTTCGACGTCGGCTCGTTCAGGTTCTGGCCGACGTGGTTCTGCGCCATCCACCGCGCAACGCCGACGACCGCATCGTCCTCAGCGAAGGAGTCCACCTTGGTGCGCTCCAGGAACTTGGCGGACTGGGCGGCAGAAACCAATGCGATGGTTGCCTGCGGCCCCGACCAATCACGGACCCGCAGCGCAACACTCGCCGCGACTCCCGCCGCCACCGCATACGGATCATGCTGCCGCAGCAGCCTGGCACGAGCCTCGCTCAACGCCGCACGAGCTGCAGCCTGCGTCGTAAGCCCCCATCCGAACGGATACTGCGGGTCGTACGACGCATCCCCGACGTTCAACGGCTGCTGATCCTCCGCCCGCGGCCAGCTCACCGGAAGCCGACCACTGAACGGAACCTTCCCGAACAGCACATCCGCGACCCCAGCTCCCTCGGTCCCCGGCAGCCACGACGCAACCAGCGCGTTGATCTTCCCGAGCTGATCCGCAATCACCTGCGGCCGACCGGACACAATCAGCACCACGCACTTCATCGCACCGCAGACCTTGTCCACAGCCGCCTTGTCGGCGTCCGACAGCAGCAGATCATGTCCGTTGCCGACATCCCCGATCCCTTCAGCGTAAGGGCGTTCCCCGACCACGACCACGCCGACGTCATGACCCTCGAGCGGCGCCGACGCGTCCGCGCTGAGCGTCGCGTCCGGCACCACCTGCTTGATCCCGTCAAAGATCGTCGTACCCGTGGTGGTCGCCCCGGATCCGCCCTGCCAGCTGACGCTCCACCCGCCCATCTGGTTGCCGAGATCGTTAGCGTTACTCCCCGCGACGTACACCTTCGCAGTCGATGCCAGCGGCAACAGATTCCCGTCGTTCTTCAACAGCACCTGGGATTTCGCCGCGGCCTCGCGCCCAACCGCCCGATGGGCAGTTGACCCGATGGACGCGGCGTTGGCCGTGTCGGCGTACGGGTGCTCGAAGAGCCCGAGCTTGAACTTCTCGGTCAGGATCCGGCGGACCGCGTCGTCGATCCGCGTCATCGGGATCCGGCCGGCGCCGATCTCCTCGGTCAGGCCCTGGGTGAAGCCCTGGTAGTTCGTCGGCACCATGATCATGTCGAGGCCGGCGTTGATCGAGGTCCGGATGTCGCTCGCGTAGTCGCCCGGCAGCTGGTCGATCGCCTGCCAGTCGCTGATCACGAACCCGTCGAAGCCCATCCGCTGCTTCAGCACGCCGTTGATCAGCTCACCGTCGCCGTGCATCTTGACCGGTGCCGCGCCGTCGATCGACATGCTCGAGTACGACGGCATCACGGTGCCGATGCCGAGGTCGACCGCGGTCTGGAACGGCGCGAGGTGGATCGTCTCCAGCTGCTGCCGGGTCACCTGCGTGATGCCCTGGTCGATCTTGTACGAGCCGGTCGTCGAGCTGCCGTACGTCGTCCCGCCGTCGCCGACGAAGTGTTTCGCGGTGGCGAGGACGCGGTTGTTGCGGGCGAGCTGACTGCCGTCGGCCTTGCCCTGCAGCCCGGTGATCACGGTCGCCATCGACCGCACGAGCGCCGGATCCTCGCCGTACCCCTCGTACGCGCGGCCCCAGCGGTCGTCGCGGACCACGCACACGCACGGCGCGAAGTCCCACGGGATGCCGGTGGCGCGGACCTCGGTCGCGGTCACCTCACCGGTCCGCCGGGCCAGGTCCGGATCGCGGGTGGCGCCGATCGCGATGTTGTGCGGCAGGATCGTCGCGCCGATCACGTTGTTGTGCCCGTGCACCGCGTCGACGCCGTAGATCAACGGGATCTGCAGCCGGGTCGCCTGCGCGTTGCGCTGGAAGGTGTCGATCATCGCGGCCCAGGCGGCCGGCGTGTTCGGGGTCGGGACGGAGCCGCCGCCGGACAGCAGCGAGCCGAGCGCGTACGACGCGATGTCCGAGCGGGAGCGGAGCGCGTTCCGCTCGGCCTGGGTCATCTGTCCGACCTTTTCCGAAACTGTCATCCGGGACAGCAGATCGGCGACCCGTTTCTTGATCGGGAGTTTCCGGTTCAGGTACGGCAGGTCGTGGGCGTCGATCACCACGACCGGCTGGGTCTGCGGGGCCTTCGCGCCGCTCACCGTGAGCTCGAGGGGAACGGTTTCCGCAACCTCGGCGGAACGGTCTTTCCGGGTCGCCACGGAAACGTTCTGCGACGTTCCGGAAAGTGTTCCGGCCGGGAACGTGATCGTTCCGGACACCGGCGTGTAGTCGTCGGCGCCGGCCGTTCCGGTTCCGGTCCGGTAGTCGACGGTGACCGGCTCGTCGAGCGGCGTACCGCCGGTGGTCGCGACGGAGACCTTCACCTGCGCGGTCCCGCCCTCCTTGACCGGGTACACGTCGGCGTCGGTGACGACACTGTTCTTCAGCGCCGGATCGGCCTTGCCGTAGACCTCGACCTGGTCGATCGCGAACTCACCCGGAGCGCCGGCCGGCATCGTGAACGCGTAGCCCCACATCTGGGTCAGGTTCAGGATGTGGTCGATCCCGCCGACGGGCTGGTAGTCACCGCGGTACGCGAGGTCGCCGAACGGGATCTCGACCAGGTGCCAGCCCTGCCAGTCGTCGGTGAAGCTGGTGTTCCACAGCTCGGACGCCTCGGCGTTCGCGCCGCCGTCCTTGATCTCGAAGAAGATCCGCTTCCCGGAGCCGGGCGGCAGCGGGGCGGTGTTCTGCCCGTACCACCAGAACCGGATCCCCTTGTACGGCGACCAGTCGCCGGGGTTCACGTCGTACGTGACGTCGTGGCTGAATCCGCCCCAGCCGCTGATGTTGTAGGTCCCGTGCAGCACCTTCTCGCCGGCCGGTGCGTCCGCGCGAGCCTGCAGCTCGAGCGTCGGCGGGTCGTCGGCGTCGCTGCCCCAGGTGAAGATCCCGGCGTTCGGCGGTGCGGCGAACGGCTCCGCGCCCTCGAACGCCGCCAGCGTCACCGGCGCCGGGTCGTCGGCCGCCGCCGGCGTCGTCACCAGCAGACCGCCGACCAGAGCGGCCGCCGCGACCACGGCCACCCGCCCCCTCCGGCGATCCACGGATCGAGAACCTGACCACCAGAGCATGGCGACTCCTCACAGGGCACACAGGGGACTCTCGGGCCCGACTCTCAGGCCTCCCCGAACCCGGGTCAAGAGCTCACCGGTTCCGGAACTAGAGCGCTCTCACGGTGTCGCCGAGCACGATCGGGCCCATGTGTGGACGCGGACCCGGGCAGTACTCGGACCGGACCAGTTCCGGAGCCTCGACCTGCACCAAGCCGAGCGCGGTCGTGCGGCGGTCGCCGACCCACTCGATCAGGGCGTCCGGGGCCACGATGTCGCCCGTGAAGTGGAGCAGGTTGAGGTACCAGATGTCGCGGCGTTCGGTCTCGTACCAGGCGTCCGGCCCGAGCTCGTCGGTGACGTGGTCGCTGAAGGTGTCAGCGGCCGCGTCCACCGGCTCGGCGCAGGCCATGACCGAGCCCGCGGTGAGGGTGAGGCCGGTGACCTGAAAGCCGATCGGCCACTGAGTCCGCGCGGCCGCGCGGTGCAGTGCCGAGTGGTACCGGGCGACGACAGGATCGTCGGCGGCGAGGTGCTCCCGTCGGGGTTCCAGGGCGCGGACGGTCAGGTGAGCGGAGCCGAGCTGCCCGGTCTGCCAGTGCCCAGGGCCCGCGAGGTCCGCCGCCTCCTGCGTGACGGCGTCCAGCGTGTGGGCGACCCGGCTGTCCGACGCGGGGCGCAGTACGACGCTGACCGGCCAGCGACCGCCTTCGCGGGGGAGTTCGTCGCGCTGGTGTGTACCGGCCGCGATCCGCGGCGTCGCGGTGGTGAACAAGTGATCGAACTTCGTGGTCTCGATGATGAACCTCCTTCGCATCGTTACGACGCAAGGACTGGACAGTCGGTTGGTGGGTAGATGACTGTGGTCGCGACCGCGCTGTAGGGGGAGAGGACACCAAATGAAGCTTCGCTATGTGCTGGGCAGCGTCATGCTGATCGTTCCGATGGCCGTGGTTGCCGTGGTCTCACCGGCGACCGCGGCACCACCGGACCCAGCGGCTGCGCCCAGCAAGATCCCGTCGATGCTGCGGGATGCCGCGAAGAAGCAGTCGGGTGTGCAGGCCCGCTCACTCGGTGTCGAAGGCAACCGCCTCGGCGTCCAGGTGTACGCCGCCGCGCCGGTCACCGCGCAGCAGCAGGCCGACCTCACCGCCCTCGGCGTCTCGGTACAGAAGAACTCCGCGAACTTCACGAAGGTCCCTGGCGTCGACCTGCCGAGCACCGGCCTGGTCGCCGCCCAGATCCCGGCCGACAAGCTCGACGCCGTCGCCGCGCTCAGCTGGGTGACCGCGCTGCGCCCGGCGATCCGTCCGGCCGTCGACGTCGGCCCCATCACGGCCGAGGGCGTCCAGCTGCACCAGGCCGACAAGGCCCAGGCGCGCGGTCTCACCGGCCGCGGTCAGAAGATCGGCGCCATCTCCGGCGACGTGGACCACATCGCCGACGCGATCGCTGCCGGCGAGCTCCCGTCCGACGTACAGGTGCTGCAGCAAGCGGCGTCGTACGAGGACGACGAGGGCACCGCGATGCTGGAGATCATCCACGACCTCGCGCCCGGCGCGAAGCTCGCGTACGCCAGCACGCAGGACACCACGGCGCAGTACGTCGAGGCCTTCCACACGCTCGCCGCGGCCGGCGTCACGATGATCGCCGAGGACATCGCCTTCGACGACGAGCCGGCCTTCCAGCAGGGCATCGGCGCCGCGACCGCCGAGAGTCTCGCCAAGCACGGCATCTGGGTCAGCTCCTCGGCCGGCAACCTCGGCAACCGGCACGCGCCCCGCGTGACCGCCACCGGGACCGGCGCGGGTCCGGACGGTGTCGTGGGCCCGTTCAACGGCTGCCCGAACGCTCCCGACAACGTGGTGAAGCTCCGCGGCGCGGACACGACGTACGACCTGAACCTGCTGCCCGGCGCGACGGTCATGCCGACCCTGCAGTGGAGCGAGCCGCGTGCGGTCTACCCGACCGCCGGCCAGGGCGGCTTCACCGACCTCAACCTGTACCTGATGGACGAGTCCGGTACGACGTGCCTCGCGGCCAGCAACGCCGTTCAGGCGAACGGCGTCGGCGACACCATCGAGCAGTTCATCTACGAGAACACGACCGGAGCCGCGCAGCGCGCCAAGCTGGTCGTCGATGTCCAGGGCACCTCGACGGCCGTCAAGTCGCCGATCCTCGACCTGCGCTGGCGGGCGCTGTCGGCGGGCGTCCAGACCCTCGACCCGACCGAGCGGGCCGGATCGCTGAACCCGGACGCGAACTACACGTTCTTCGCGACCAGCGCGGGCGCCGTGAACGCGAGCGTGTCGACCGACCCGGCGACCACTCCGGTCGAGGCGTACAGCGGCGCGGGTCCGGTGCAGCTCGTCAGCACGACCCGCTGCGCCGGTGGCAGGCCCGGTCCGTGCCGCGGCATCCCGGGCGCGGGTGCGCTGAACTTCCCGGCGCCGAACTGGCTCGCTGCCGACGGCGAGTCGGTCAGCGGTGCAGGCGGCTTCGGCTCCGGAACCTGCCCGACCGCGGTGCAGGGCAGCTGCCGCTTCTTCGGTACGTCGGCCTCGGCGCCGACCGCCGCGGGCGTCGCGGCCCTGACCAGGCAGCAGTTCGGCGGCCGCCTGGCACCGATCGCACTGAACGCCCTGCTGTCCGCCCGAGCCCTCGATCGCAGCGAACCCGGTAGCGGAGCGGGGGTCCTGAGCGCCCGATGAATTAAGAAGCTGTAGTGGTCTGATTGAGTGCAAATTCAGTACTCGAATTCATGGACCGATGCTGCCATCCCCGGAAAGGATGGCAGCATGACTACACGTTTCGGGGTCTTCGTACCGCAGGGCTGGAAGATGGACCTGGCCGGCATCGCCGATCCGATCGAGCAGTGGGAGGCGATGACCGACGTCGCCAAGCGGGCCGACGAGCAGTCGTGGGACTCGATCTGGCTGTTCGACCACTTCCACACGGTGCCGGAGCCGAGTGACAACACCACCTTCGAGTGCTGGAGCGCGACGGCGGCCCTGGCTCGCGACACCAAGCGGGTCAACATCGGCCAGATGGTCGGCTGCAACGGGTACCGCAACCCGTCGCTGTACGCGAAGATCGCGTCCACCGTCGACGTCGCCAGCCACGGCCGCCTGTACGCCGGGATCGGCGCGGGCTGGTACGAGCACGAGTGGAAGGCGTACGGCTACGAGTGGACCGACATCCCGCAGCGGATGGCGGCGTTCCGCGAGGCGACCGAGATCATCTACAAGATGTGGACCGAGGACAAGCCGGTCTACAACGGCACGTACTACTCGATCGATGCCCCGATCAACGAACCGAAGGGCGTCCGGAAGCCGCACCCGAGCTTCTGGATCGGCGGCGGCGGCCCGAAGGTCACGCTGAAGCTGGTCGCGCAGTACGCCGACGCCGCGAACATCGGCGGCGGCAACCCGCAGCTGTTCAAGGAGAAGGCCGACATCCTCCGCGGCCACTGCGAGAAGCTCGGCCGCAACTACGACGACATCATCAAGTCGACGAACTTCAACGTGTTCCCGATCGACAAGGGCGACGACCCGCAGAAGGCGACCGCGAAGGCGCTCGGCCCGATGAACCGGGACAAGTTCGACCGGGACAACTTCATCGCCACCGAGGACGAGATCGCCGACAAGGTCGAGGCGGTCCTGGAGGCCGGCGCGGACTACGTGATCTTCTACGTCCCCGGCGTCGCCTACGACCTCGACCTCCTCGAGCGCGTCGAGAACGTCGCCAAGCGCTTCGCCTGACTTTGAGCACCCACCAACCGTTTTTCGGCGCGGTGTTTGGTTGGTGGGTGCTCAAGGTGGCCGGTATCGGTCATGGCGGATGTAGGTCAGGGGGATCGGTAGACCGGGGCTGACGGCAACTGCGAGGGTCCTTCTGACGGCCTCGCGTGGGTCGGGGCGTCGGGAGGTTTCCCCCTGTGATGTCTCGAATGTCCCGGTCCGCGGCCGGCCTGCTCGCCGCGGTGGTCGCCGGTTCCCTGCTGCTGACGACCACCACGGCGAATGCCGGCCCGCCGGACGCGCCGGCCGTCCCCACGGCAACCAACCCGACGCCTGGGGCAAGCAGCAAGCGGATCACGCTGGTCACCGGCGACGTCGCCGAGCTGACCACGAGCTCCAACGGCCAGGTCTCGGCCCGCCTGCTCGACGACGAGCCGTACTACTTCGGCACATTCGACGGAGACCTCACGCTGGTCCCGGCCGACGCCTACCCGCTGCTCTCGGCGGGCCGCCTCGACAAGCGCCTCTTCAACCTGACCGAGCTGGCGGCGCAGGGGTACGACGACGCGAGCAGTACCCAGCTCCCGCTCCTCATCACAGGCTCCACGACGCTGCGCAGTACGGCCGCGACGGTCCGCCGTACCCTGCCCAGCGTCGGAAGCACCGCGGTGAGCGTGCAGAAGGCCGACGCGAAGACGTTCTGGGACGGCATCAGCGGCCCCACCATGTTCAAGTCCAGCCAGGTGACCAAGATCTGGCTCGACGGCCGCACCCACGCCACGCTCGACCAGTCGACCAAGCAGATCGGCGCCCCGACCGCCTGGAAGCAGGGGTACGACGGTCACGGCGTCAAGGTCGCCGTCCTCGACACCGGGTACGACGCCGGCCACCCCGACCTCGCCAAGCAGGTCGTCGCGTCGGAGAGCTTCGTCCCCGACCAGGCGGTCCAGGATCTGCACGGCCACGGCACGCACACCGCCTCGATCGTCGCCGGTCTCGGTACGGCGTCCGACGGCAAGCGGAAGGGGGTGGCGCCGGGCTCCGAGCTGCTGATCGGCAAGGTGCTCGACAACAGTGGCGGCGGCTACGACTCCGAGGCGATCGCCGGCATGGAGTGGGCCGTCCAGCAGGGCGCGAAGGTCGTCAGCATGAGCCTCGGCGGCTGGCCGTCCGACGGCACCGACCCGATGAGCGAGGCCGTCGACCGGCTGTCGAAGTCGAGCGGCGCGCTGTTCGTGATCGCGGCCGGTAACTCCGGCGCCGAGGAAACCGTCGGATCTCCGGGGGCGGCGTCCGAGGCGCTGACCGTCGGGGCGGTCGACCGGGACAACAGCCTGGCGAACTTCTCCAGCCGCGGCCCGCGCCTCGGTGACGGCGCCCTGAAGCCCGAGGTGACCGCTCCCGGCGTGGAGATCGCCGCCGCCCGTGCGGCCGGTACCGAGCAGGGCCACATCCTCGGCCAGTACTACACGGCGATGAGCGGTACGTCGATGGCGACGCCGCACGTCGCCGGTGCGGCCGCGATCCTCGCGCAGCGGCACCCCGACTGGACCGGCCCGCAGCTGAAGGCCGCGCTGGCCTCGACGGCCGTCCCGTCGGCCGGCGCCCGCACCGACCAGCAGGGCCTCGGCCGGATCGACATCCCGAACGCCCTCGACCCGAAGATCCTCCCGGACACCGCCAACCTGTTCTTCGGTGACCTCTCGTGGACCGGCCCGACCGCCCCCGCGCCGGTCACCCGCAAGGTTGCCTACCGCAACAACTCGAACCGCTCGGTGACGCTCACGCTGGCGGTCGGCGCACAGTCTCCGGCGGGGGTGGAGGCCGGGCTGACGGTGAGCCCAGCCCGGCTGACCATCCCCGCCGGTGGTACGGCGTCCGCGACCGTCACCCTCGACCTCGCGAAGACCCAGTCCGCCAAGTACTCCGGGGTGCTGACGGCCCGCGCCGGCGCCACGACGTACCAGACCGGTCTCGGGTTCGCGACCGGCGGGCGGCTGAACCAGGTGACCGTGAAGGCGATCGGCCGCGACGGACAGCCCGCCACCACCAAGGCCGGGGCGAGCGGCGTGCAGCTGTGGAACCAGGACACCGGCGACGTCAGCGCTATCGCGTTCGACCAGACCGGCAGCCGCACGCTCGACGTACCGACCGGCCGCTACAGCGTGATGGCGTACGCGATCGGCGGCGACGAGGCGAACTGGGCGAACTCGGTCACGCTGCTCGGCGATCCGGACGAGTGGATCGGCAGCGACCGGACCTTCACGTTCGACGCCCGGACCGCGCACAAGGTGACGATCAAGACGCCGCGACCGGCCGACGCGCAGAGCATCGGGATCGCCTGGCACCGCAAGGTCGGCGACCGGGACGCCGTCTCCGGCTGGGCGTACAACGGGACGGTCGCCGACGGCGTCTACATCCAGGACTTCGGAAAGGTTGCCAACGGCACCTTCCAGGTCGTGCAGCGCTGGGACCTCGCGCAGCCGAAGCTGACCGTCGACGTGAACGGCGCCCGGCTGTCCACGTTCCGCGAGGGATCGCAGCGGACGGTGTACGTCGGGAACGCGAAGCTCCCGCTCTACAACGGGGGCGACGGCACCGCGGCCGAGCTGACCGGGGCCAAGGACGCCGCGGTGCTGATCCGGTGGGGTGGCTTCAACAAGACGACCGCACAGGTGAAGGCCGCGAAGGACGCCGGCGCCAAGGTGGTGTTCCTCTACAACGAGGCCCCCGGCTTCTGGTCGACCGGTACCGAGCAGGGCGTTCCGCTCTACCTGTTGCGCTCCGACCAGGGCAAGCAGTTGCTCGGCGAGCTGGCGAAGGGCCCGCAGTCCGTGCAGCTCAACGGCCTGCTCGACAGCACCTACCGATACGACGTCGCGATCGCCCCGTCGGTCGTGAAGGGTGCACTGACGTACGACGTCGCGAAGATGCGCCCGGCCGTCGTGACGACGGACTTCCAGCGCAACGACGCGTTCTGGCTGCACCGCGACCAGCGGATCGCGCACCTGCCGGGGATCTCGACCGGCCTGACCGCGTCGCGGTTGCTGGCCGGTGCGGTGCGACGGACCGATTACCTCGTCACCGATCAGAAGGGTGTCACCTGGGACGAGAAGACGTCCGCGGGGGAGTGGAACGAGACCGGTTTCGAGTCGACGATCGCGCGGTCCTACCGGCCGGGCGAGCAGGTCACGCGCGGGTGGTGGGAGTCGCTGACGCGTCCCGCCGTACCGGCGTTGTCGGACGCGCCGGGTGACGAGGCGCAGGGCTGGCCGCCGGCGCGGTTCGAGAACGCGTTGCGGATCGCGATTCCGCAGTACGTGAGCGGCGACCGGACCACGTTCGGCTGGGCGGACCGCGGCGACGTGACGAGCATGAAGCTGAGCAGCAACGGTGTCGAACTGGGCAGCAAGAACTGGTCGGTCGCGCAGTTCACCGTCCCGGAACGCGCCGCCTGGTACGACCTGACGCTGGACCAGCAACGTGGCCCGAACAGCTGGGCCAAGACGTCGACGTCGACGTCCACCACGTGGCACTTCCTCTCGGTGCCGTCCAGGAGCCGGGCCGTGCTGCCGCTCGTTCAGGTCGACTACAAGCACACCAACGGCTGGCTCGAGCTCACCCCGCGCTACCAGCCGGGCGTGCGCGGCGTCGGGATCTTCCGGACCACGGCGGAGATCTCGTACGACGGGAAGACCTGGAAGAAGCTGTCGCTGCGCGGGATCGGCACGCTCCGCGCCCAGGTCCCGGCCGGTGCGTACCCGAGTATCCGGGTGACCGCGACGGATCTGATCGGCAACAGCATCACCCAGACCATCCATCGCGCCTGGGCGAACTGAACGTCAGCTGACGTCTGAACGTTAAAAGGGCGACGCCACGAAGCGGGGGGGAGTGCTCCGTGGCGTCGCCAGGGGCGCGCCTAGGGAGGGGTGGGGGCAGGCGCGCCTGTCTTAGGGGGATCAGCTCCCGAGGATGCCTCCACCGAGGATGCCCAGCAGTCCGAGGGCGGACAGCAGACCGCGGATGACCTGGTCGACCGCCTTGGCGCCACCTGTCTGGTAGGCGGTCACGCAGTTCTGCAGCTGGGTCTGCGTCGGCTTGGTGATCGTCACCTTCGCCATCTCGGACTGGCAGTACGTCGTGGCCTTCTGCAGCTCGGCCAGCGTGCTGCCGACCGTGCCGACGATGACCCCGACGGCCGTGGTCAGGCTGGTGAGACCCGGCTTCTGGGTGGTCGTGGTCGGAACGGTCGGCTTGGCCGTGGTGGGCTTCGAGGTGGTCGGCGTCGAGGTCGGTGTCGCCGTCGGCCGGCTGCTCGGCGTCCCCGTCGGCGTCGCGGTCGGCTTGTCCGTCGGCCGGTCGTCCCGCTCGTCGGTCAGCGTCGGAGTCGGTGTCGCCGTCGCGGTGGGCGTCGGGATGTCGATCGCCTCCGGCAGGTCCTTGTCCGACGGGGCGTCGATCTTCGAGTCGCCGATCTGGTCGCCGGCCTCGTCCACGTCGTCACCCGCGGTGCCGTTGCCGACCGCGATCCAGCTGCCGCCGGCGTACGCCTTCGCGATGCTGACCACCAGGTCGACGTACTGCTGCGAGTGGTTGTAGCGCAGGACCGCGGCGTTCAGGTCGCTCGCCTTGGACAGGTCGGTCTTGCCCGAGCAGAGGTAGACCCCGGTCGACATCGCCGCGTCGTCGATGTCCTGCGGGTTCCGTACGCCGTCGCCGTCGCCGTCCACTCCCATGGCTCGCCAGGTGCCGGGGATGAACTGCATCGGGCCGACCGCGCGGTCGAACGCGCCGTCGCCGTCGAACGAACCCGCGTCCGAGTCGGAGATCCGGGCCGTCCCGGACGAACCGTCCAGCCGCGGGCCGAAGATGCCCGGGACCGCGACGCCCAGCGAGTTCAGCGCGTTGCCGCCGAAACGGCCGTGGTTGGACTCGACCCGGCCGATCGCGGCCACCAGCGTCCACGGCAGGTGGCACGCCGGGTCGGCCTGGGCCAGCACCTGCTGGGCCCGCGAGTACGCCTTGAGTGCGGCGTTCGGGATGCCGTTGCGGGACAGGCCCGACACCACCTGCGTCGGCTGCTCGCCAGGATCGACACCGGGGCCGACCGTCCCCGGCACCGGCACGCTGGCCGGGAAGGTGATCGGCTGCTTCGGCACGACGACCGGAGTGTTCCCGGACAGACCGTTCTCCAGCGACGCCGTGGCGATCGCGGGGTCGTCCGTGGCGCTGACGGTGAACGCGCTCGCGAACAGCGCCAGCGGGATCAGCGGCGCCACCTGACGCCAGCCGCTACCCGTGGCGCGGCGCTTGCCCTTCGCCATCGATGATTCCCCTCCGTGACTCATCGACCGGTCCGGCCCCACGCTGCGGACAGTCTTTGTGTCCTGTGTCTTCTGTGTCACTGTCGGTTGTCGTCGTACCAGGTCTAACGTCCGCCCCGTTGCGTGGGTTACGCAACGGACGCAGACCGTGTACGTGCGGTCACCGGGTACCCATACTGGCGCGTAACAAAGCGCCTGTGAACCCCTTGCGGACGATCGGGTCCGGAAAACCGCCCGGGCCCTGCCGGTCGGGGCGCCGGACCGGCAAGGGAGAATGGCGGCCGTGCCCGCACACACTGAACACTCCGCCGAACTCTTCGCCAGAGCTTCCACAGTGACCCCGGGCGGGGTCAACTCGCCGGTCCGCGCGTTCCGCGCCGTCGGCGGCGTACCGCGCTTCATGGCCTCCGGTGACGGATGTCACATGACCGATGTCGACGGCAATCGCTATCTCGACCTGGTCAGTTCCTGGGGCCCGTTGCTACTCGGTCACGCCCATCCCGAGGTGATCGCCGCCGTCCAGGCCGCCGTCGGCCGCGGTACGTCGTACGGGACGCCGACCGAGACCGAGGTCCTGCTCGGCGAGGAGATCGTCGCGCGGACCCCGGTGGACAAGGTCCGCCTGGTGTCGTCCGGGACCGAGGCGACGATGTCCGCGCTCCGGCTGGCCCGCGGGTTCACCGGGCGCGCCAAGATCATCAAGTTCGCCGGCTGCTACCACGGCCATGTGGACGCGCTGCTGGCCCAGGCCGGTTCCGGCGTCCTCACGCTGGGCATCCCCGGTACGCCGGGCGTCACCGAGGCCACGACGGCGGACACGATCGTGCTGCCGTACAACGACCAGGCGGCCGTGACTGCAGCGTTTTCCGAGTACGGCGACCAGATCGCGGCCGTGATCACCGAGGCGTCTCCGGGCAACATGGGCGTCGTTCCGCCGCGGGACAACTTCAACGCGTTCCTCGCCCGGATCTGCACGGAAAACGGTGCACTATTCATTTCCGACGAGGTAATGACCGGCTTCCGGATCACCCGCTCGGGCTGGTACGGCGTCGACGGCGTCCGGCCGGACCTGATGACGTTCGGCAAGGTGATGGGCGGCGGTTTTCCGGCCGCGGCGTTCGGCGGTCGCGCCGATGTGATGTCCCACCTCGCGCCGGAGGGCTCGGTCTACCAGGCCGGCACGCTGTCCGGGAACCCGATCGCGACGACGGCCGGTCTGACCACGCTGCGGCTGGCGACCGACGAGGTCTACGCCAAGCTCGACGAGACCTCGCTCACCATCCAGCGCCTGGTGTCGACCGCGCTGGACAAGGAAGGTGTGCCGCACGTCATCTCGGCGGCCGGGAACCTCTTCAGCGTCTTCTTCGTGGAGTCCTCGGAGGGACCTGCCGAGATCCGGGACTTCGCCGGAGCGAACGCCCAGGTGCTGCCCCGGTTCACGGCGTTCTTCCATGCCATGCTGGACGCCGGTGTCTACCTGCCACCGAGCGCGTTCGAGGCCTGGTTCGTCAGCGCCGCCATCGACGACGACGCACTGGCCGAGCTCGAGTCCGCCCTGGCTCCAGCGGCTGCTGCGGCGGCCGCCGTACAGAACTGAAGGGACAGCGGTGACCGAAACGACGGTCGTGCACCTGATGCGTCACGGCGAGGTGCACAACCCGACCGGCGTGCTCTACGGCCGGATCCCCGACTTCCACCTGTCCGAGCTCGGCCGCGAGATGGCCGACCGGGTCGCCGAGCACGTCAAGGGCCGCGACATCGTGCACCTGGTCAGCTCGCCGCTGGAGCGGGCCCAGGAGACGATGGAGCCGATCGCCAAGGTGTTCGGCCTGACGCCGGACATCGACGAGCGGGTGATCGAGGCGGCGAACCTGTTCGAGGGCAAGAAGTTCGGTGTCGGTGACGGCGCGCTGCGCAACCCGAGCGCCTGGTGGCTGCTGCGGAACCCGTGGAAGCCGTCCTGGGGTGAGCCGTACCAGCAGCTCGTCCGGCGGATGCGGGACGCGATCGAGACCGCCCGGCAGAAAGCCGCCGGGCACGAGGCGCTGATCGTGTCCCACCAGCTGCCGATCTGGATCGTCCGGTCCGCGATCGAGGGCCGCCGGATGTTCCACGACCCGCGCAAGCGCCAGTGCAGCCTGGCCAGCCTGACCTCGTTCACCTTCCACGGCGAGCAGATCGTCTCGGTCGGGTACTCCGAGCCCGCGAAGGATCTGTTGCCGGTCAAGAACCCGAAGAAGTTTGTCGGAGGCGCCTGATGCGTCGGACGGCGTTGCTGGTCGCCGGAGTGCTCCTCGTCGCGGGGTGCAGCTCCGGCCAGCAGGCAGCGCAGAACCGCCAGGGCCAGTCGGGTTTCGTCAGCGGTAACGGCAACGTGTCGACGTTCGCCGCGGCCGATCGGAAGCCGGCGCCCGAGCTGACCGGTAAGACCCTCGACGGGACGACCTGGACGCTGTCCGAGCAGACCGGCAAGGTCGTCGTACTGAACGTGTGGGGTTCGTGGTGCCCGCCGTGCCGCAAGGAAGCGCCCGAGCTGGTCGCGGCGTCGAAGGAGCTCGGGTCCGCGGTGCAGTTCATCGGACTGAACACCCGCGACCTCGACCCGGCGCCGGCGAAGAAGTTCGTGCAGGAGTTCGGCGTCCCGTTCCCGAGCATCTACGACCCGAACGGCAAGGCGTTGCTGCGGTTCCGCGGCCAGATCTCGCCGAAGGCCATCCCGACCACGCTGGTGATCGACAAGAACGGCAAGGTCGCCGGCCGCGTCGTCGGCGAGGTCACCAAGCAGACCTTGCTCGGCATGGTGAAAGACGCGGGCTAATGGGACAGTGGTTCGCCGACTCGATGACCGGGTCGATGCTGGTGGCACTGCCGATCGCGGTGCTCGCCGGTGCGATCTCGTTCTTCTCGCCGTGCGTCGTCCCGCTGCTGCCCGGCTATCTGTCCTACGTCACCGGTCTGTCCGCGGCGGAGCTCGGCTCGGAGAAACGCGGCCGGATGCTCGCCGGTACGGCGTTGTTCGTCGCCGGGTTCTCGGCGGTGTTCATCCTCACCGGCGTGGTGTTCGGTACGGCCGGCGACCTGCTGATCGACCACCAGACCACGATCACGCGGGTGCTCGGCGCGCTGACCGTCGTCCTCGGACTGGTCTTCCTCGGCGGGTTCGGGTTCCTGCAGAAGGATCTGCGGGTGCACCGGGTGCCGGCGGTCGGGATCGCGGCGGCGCCGCTGCTCGGCGTACTGTTCGGATTCGGGTGGACGCCGTGTATCGGGCCGACGCTCGGGACCGTGATGACGCTGGCCACGACCGAGGGCAGCACCGGGCGCGGGGCGACGCTGGCCCTCGTCTTCAGCCTCGGGCTGGGGATCCCGTTCATCGTGGCGGCGCTGGCGTTCCGGCGGATGCTGTCCGCGGTGGCGTGGGTGCGCAAGCACCAGCTGCTGGTGATCAGGATCGGCGGCGTACTGATGATCGCGGTGGGACTGCTGCTGCTGACGGGAGTGTGGGATGCGATGACCGCGGACCTGCGGCAGTGGGTCGCCAACTTCGGATCGGCGGTCTGAGATGTCAGAGGTGAAGGACCGCATCGCTGCGGCCTCCGGACCGGAGGAACCGTCCGGACCGCCGGCGCTCGGCCTGGTCGGCTGGCTGCGCTGGACCTGGCGGCAGCTGACGTCGATGAAGACCGCGCTGGTGCTGCTGTTCCTGCTGGCGCTCGGCGCGGTGCCGGGATCGCTCGTCCCGCAGACGCCGATCGACCCGATCAAGGTCTCGGACTTCCTCGAGGCGCACAAGACGCTCGGCCCGCTGTACGACAAGCTCGGGCTGTTCGACGTCTACAAGTCCGCGTGGTTCTCGGCGATCTACCTGTTGCTGTTCATCTCGCTGATCGGCTGCGTCGTTCCGCGGCTTTCCGTGTACCTGAAGGGCTTGCGGGCCCGGCCGCCGAAGCCGCCGCGGAACCTGAACCGGCTGCCCGGATACCAGCGCTTCGAGCTCTCCGAGGCCGGCGACGTCCTCGAGGTCGCGACTCGCGAGCTGCGGAAACGCCGTTTCCGCGTCGAGGCGTACGACGGCGCGGTCGGTGCGGAGCGTGGCTACCTGCGCGAGGCCGGCAACCTGCTGTTCCACTTCTCGCTGATCCTGGCGCTGGTCGGCGTCGCCTGGGGTTCGCTGTTCGGCTACCGCGGCAGCGTGCTGGTTGTCGTGGGCAACGGTTTCTCCAACTCCGTCGCGCAGTACGACGACTTCACGCCGGGCCGCGCGTTCAGCGGTGACGACGACCTGCCGCCGTTCTCGCTGACCGTCAAGGACTTCGAGGTGAAGTTCCAGGAGGACGGTCCGCAGAAGGGCGCGGCGCGGGAGTTCAAGGCGCAGCTGGACTACCAGGAGACGCCGGACGCGCCGGAGAAGTCGTACGAGCTCCAGGTCAACCACCCGCTGAAGCTGGACGGGAGCTCGGTCTACCTGCTCGGGCACGGGTACGCGCCCCGGGTCACCGTGCGCGACGGCCAAGGAAATGTAGCGTTTTCCGGGCCGGCGCCGTTCCTGCCGCAGGACAGCAACTTCGCGTCGTTCGGGGTGATCAAGGCACCGGACGCGCGACCGGAGACACTCGGCTTCGAAGGCTTCTTCCTGCCGACCGCGTTCATCGGCGAGAACGGGCCGGTGTCGATGTTCCCCGACGACCTGAACCCGGCGCTGGTGATGACCGGGTACTACGGCCGCCCGCAGCCGGAGACCGGGAAGCCGGAGTCGGTGTACCAGCTGGACAAGTCGAAGCTGACGCAGTTCGAGCAGAAGAACGGCGACAAGTGGCGGCTGCAGCTCGCGCCCGGGCAGAGCGCCCAGTTGCCGGACAAGGCCGGGTCGATCACGTTCGACGGCTACAGCCGGTGGGTGAAGCTGCAGATCAGCCACACGCCGGGGACCGGCCTCGCGCTGGCGGGTATCTCGCTGGCGATCCTCGGCCTGATGGGTTCGCTGTTCGTGCATCCGCGCCGTACCTGGGTGCGGGTCCGCGAGGAGGACGGGCGTACCGTTGTCGAGGTCGCCGGTCTGGACCGCGGCCCCGAGCGCGGCCTCGGCGACGAGATCCAGGCCATCACCACAGCTTTGAAACCCGCCAGCTCGAGCACCCAGGAGCAGCCATGAGCCCGGAGACCTACGCGCAAGTCTCCAATTTGCTGATCCCGACTGCGACGGTGATCTACGCCCTCGCGATGGTTTCCCATGCGATGGAGTGGGCCCTCGGTCGTGCGGCGGTCGTCAAGACCGTTGCGGTGAAGGAAGAGGCGCTGGTCGCGTCTGACGGCGTAACAGTCTCCGGCGGCGTTGGCGACGTACCTGCTGTTGAGGAGCCGGCGTCTGAGCGGCTTGATGCGGCCAGCCGGATCGGGCTGTTGCTGACCTGGTTGGGCTTCGTGCTGCACCTCGGCGGTGTGGTGACGCGTGGACTCGCGGCCGAGCGGGTGCCGTGGGGGAACATGTACGAGTTCTCGATCACGGCGTCGCTCGCGGTCTCGATCGTGTACCTGATCTTCGTGCAGCGCTACAAGCTGCAGTACCTCGGGCTGGGCGTGACGTTCGTCGTCGCCGCCGTACTGGGTCTGGCCGCGCTGGCGCTCTACACGCCGGCCGGTCCGCTGGTTCCGGCGCTGCACTCGTACTGGCTGGTGATCCACGTGTCCGCGGCCGCGATCTCGGGCGGTGCGTTCACCGTCGGCGGCCTGGTCTCCGTGCTGTACCTGGTCAAGGCCCGCGCCGAGCGTCGCGTGCTGGCCGGCGGCACGATGTCCGCCTCGCTGCGCCGCCTCCCGAGCGCGGAGGCGATGGACGGTACGGCGTACAAGGTGCTGGCGTTCGCGTTCCCGCTGTGGACGTTCGGCGTCCTGGTGGCCGGCCCGATCTGGGCCGAGCACGCCTGGGGCCGGTACTGGGGCTGGGACCCCAAGGAGGTCTGGTCGCTGGTGACCTGGGTGGTGTACGCCGCCTACCTGCACGCCCGGGCGACCGCCGGGTGGCGGGGCCGCCGGGCCGCGACGATCGCGATCGTCGGCTGGTTCGTCTTCATCTTCAACTTCGTCGGAGTGAACCTGCTGGTCTCCGGCCTGCATTCCTACGCCGGGGTCTGACATGAAGGAGTTCGGGATCTACACCGGCCTGCGGGCGGCGCTGTTCGCCGTCTGCCTGGCGGTGCTATGGCTCGCACTGCGCACCTGGCTGTCGATCTGGCCGATCGCGCTGCTGGCCCTGATCGTCTCGTCGATCCTGTCGATCTTCGTCCTCCGCGCCGCCCGCGACCGGCTGGCCGGCAAGATCGAGACCCGCGCCACCAAGATCAGCACCCGCCTCGAGCAGGCCCGCGCCGCCGAGGACGACGACTAGGCCCCGCCTGACACCGCCGTACCAGTGGTCGACTGGTACGGAGAGTGACCTATGCCACTCGTGAATATCGGGCAAAATCGTTTGTGCATTCCTTCACATGAGTCGTACCGTGGTGGATGAAACGAAACAGTTTCGTTCTATCGGTGTTCTTGTAGCTACTCAGGGTGATGACGGTGGATGGTGCAGGCGTGCGGCAGCGACCGCGGGTCGAAGGCGGTCGTGAGGAGGAGATCCTCGACGCGACCGTCGCGGTGGTGGCCGAGCTCGGCTATGACCGGCTGACCATGGACGCGGTGGCGACGGCGGCGAAGGCCAGCAAGGCCACGCTGTACCGGCGCTGGTCCACCAAGGCCGAACTGGTCGTGGACGCGATCAGCCGGGCGAAGGGCTGCCCGATGCCGGAGGACGTCGACACCGGCAGCCTCCGCGGCGACCTGATCTCGATGGCCTGCGGCGACGGCGGTTTCACCGACGAACTGCCGATGTCGGTGGTCGCCGGGCTGCTCACCGCCCTGCACCGCGACGCCGACCTGCAGAAGGCGTTCCGTGAGCGCTTCATCGGGCCACGGACGGCAGTGACCAACAAGGTGTACGAGCGAGCCGTCGAGCGCGGCGAGATCGCGCCGGACGTCGACGTCGCGCTGCTGTCGGTGACGCTGCCCGCGGTGATCATCCACCACGCCTACATCCTCGGCATCGAGCCGACCGACGACCTGATCCTCCGAGTGATCGACAACGTGATTCTGCCTGCGGCGCGGGGGTCGCAGGTGAGCTGACCGGTGAGGGGCCGGTCCGCGATTCAACCAGGCAAGTCTGCCCAAGAGGGGAAATATCCATGTCCGAAGAAGTCATCAACGCCGATCCGCCGGAGGGGCGGCCGGTCGACGCCGAGACCGGGGCCGGCGCCCATGGCCACCGCAACCTCGGGATCGCGCTGGCGCTGATCTGCATGGCGCAGCTGATGGTGGTGCTGGACGGCACCATCGTCAACATCGCGTTGCCGCACATCAAGGACGCGCTCGGGTTCACCGACGCCTCGCTGCCGTGGGTGGTCAACGCCTACGCCCTCGCGTTCGGCGGCCTGCTGCTGCTCGGCGGGCGGATCGGGGACATCGTCGGCCGCCGCAAGGTGTTCATCATCGGCGTCGTGCTGTTCGGCCTGGCGTCGTTCGTCGGCGGTATCGCCCAGAGTGAGAGCGTGCTGCTGGCCAGCCGGATCCTGCAGGGCATCGCGGCCGCGGCCGCCTCGCCGAACGCGCTGGCACTCATCACCACGACGTTTCCGGCCGGCAAGGAGCGCAACCGCGCGATGGCCGTGTACGCCGCGATGTCCGGCGCCGGTGCGGCCGTCGGCCTGATCCTCGGCGGCGCGCTGACCGAGGCGTCCTGGCGCTGGACCTTCTTCATCAACACGCCGATCGGCCTGATCGTGGCGGTGCTGGCGTTCCGGTATCTGGGTGAGTCGGCCCGGCAGACCGGCAAGTTCGATCTCCCGGGTGCGATCACCGGCACTGTCGGTCTGACGTCGCTCGTCTACGGTCTGACGCACGCCGCCACCGACGGCTGGGGCGACACCTGGACGCTGATCTTCATCCTCGGCGGCCTGGCGCTGATCGGGGCGTTCCTCGCGATCGAGGCCCGCTCGCGGCACGCGCTGATGCCGTTCCGGATCCTCGCGAACCGGACCCGCGGCGTGAGCTTCTTCGTGATGCTCATCGTCGGTGCGGCGATGTTCTCGATGTTCTACTTCCTGGGCATCTTCGTGCAGAGCATCATGGGCTACAGCGCGATCAAGACCGGCCTGTCGTTCCTGCCGTTCAGCTTCGGCATCGTGGTTGCGGCGCAGGTCGCGTCGGCGCTCGTCGCGCGGGTCGACCCGCGGTGGATCTCGGGTGCCGGCGGGGTGTTCGTGGCGGCCGGTATGTTCGGGTTCAGCCGGCTCGAGGTCGATTCGACGTACCTGACCCATCTGCTGCCGTACATCCTGGTGCTCTCGTTCGGTATGGGCCTGATCTTCGTCCCGCTCACGCTGACCGCGGTCAGCGGCGTCGCGAACGAGGACTCCGGTGTCGGTTCCGCCGTACTGAACACGGTGCAGCAGATCGGTGGTGCGGTCGGCCTGGCGCTGCTCGGCACGATCTCCACCAGCGCGATCAAGGACAAGTTCGCCGAGCTGGCCCCGGGCCTGCAGAAGGCGGCCGAGTCCGGGCAGTCACCGGAGCAGATCAAGCAGCTCCAGGGGCAGTTCACCGCGCTCGCCACGACGCACGGGTTCACCCGGGCGTTCATCTGGTCGGCGTTCCTGGCGCTGGGTGCGGCGCTGATCACGCTGGTCGGCCTGTCGATCAAGCACAAGGACCTGGCCAACGACGGCCAGCCGGTCCACATGGGCTGATCGCCTGCCAGTACTCGAAGGGCCCGCTTCCCGGGAGGGGGGAAGCGGGCCCTTCGTCTGTATCTACAGGGGTTTGGCCATCACGAGTTCGCGCCGGACGCCGTCCGGCATCAGGTCGCCGGGCTCGTCGGTGTCGACGTACCCGTGGCGGAGATAGAGGTTGTGCGCCGGGTCGTTGCCGGGGACAACCGACAGCTTCAGCTTGCCGGCGCCGATGCCGCGGGCCCAGTCCTCGATCGCGGTCATGAGTGCGTTGCCGACGCCCTTCCCGCGGTCGGCAGGCGCGACCCACATCGAGACGAGTTCGGCGGTGCCGTCCTCGCCCGGGAATCCGCCGGCCATACCGGCCGGTGTCCCGTCGAGGGAGACGATCACCTGGTACGCACCCGGGGCCGAGAGCCGTTCCCGCCAGCGTTCCTCGGGCGCGTCGATCCAGTCCGCGAGCTGCGAACCGAACGCGAACGGAGCCTCCTCCAGCGCGGCCAGCCGGAGCTCGCGCCAGGCCTTCCAGTCGTCCGGGCCGATTGCTTGTACGTCGATCACGCGCACAGGATCGCAGCCGGCCCGGAGTCTCGACCAGTGAGTTTCAGTTTCGGGGCGGGAACTTCGAGGAGACCCAGTCGCGGACGCCGCCGAGGCCGTCGCCGAGGTCGCGGAGGAACTTGGCCAGCGGGTCCTGCGAGCGGTTGAACGCGTCGGAGTACGACTTGGCGGCGTTCTTCGCCTCCTGCGAGATCGACGCGTCGCCGTCCTCCTGACGCTTCGGGTACTCACCGGAGACGATCGTCGTGTACTCGCCCTCGTCGACCCAGCGGCGCAGCTCGTGCGCGCGGATCACGGCCAGCGGGTGCGACTGCGCCTCGAGCAGCAGCAGCTTCAGTACGCTGTCGCGCAGGTCGCCGGCACTCTCGTACTCCGTACCTTGCGCAAGGAACGCGGTGGTGTCGAGTTCGTTGAGCTGACCGCCGCTGGCGAGCTTCATCTGGACGCGCAGCGCGACCGCCGGGTCCTGCACCGCGAGCAGACCGGCCCGGTCACCGGACAGCTCCGCCTTGCGGGACCACTCGTGCAGGGCGGCGATGATCGCGCGCAGCCCGAGCGCGCCGATCGGCATCCAGCCGATGGCGCCCGTGAGGCGCATCAGCCACAGCAGGAGCGACTGGTACAGCGCGTGACCGCTCTGCGCGTGCCCCAGTTCGTGACCGAGGACGAACCGCAGCTCCTCCTCGTCCAGGCCCTGCAGCAGGGCGCTGTTCACCACGATGAACGGCTTGTCCATGCCGATCGTGACCGCGTTCCAGATCGGGCTGTTGGTGACGTACAGCTCGGGAAGCTGGCGGACGTCGAGCGTCGAGGCCGCCTCCGTGTAGAGCCGGTGCACGGTCGGGAACTGCCGATCGTCGACCCGGATCGCCGAGCCGAGGTACTGCAGCCGGAACGCACGCTCGTTGATCAGTCCCGACATCTTCCGCAGGACGTAGTCGAACCCCTTCAGCTGCCGCAGCGCGACCAGCGCACCACGGTCCGCGGGGTGCTCCCACGCCCGCGAGCTGATATCGGTCAACGTCACCCGCTGCCGCGTCGGCCGATCACTGTTCTCGGTCATCGTTCCCCCTGCCCGGTCGTCATGGGTTCCGACATTAGCTCGCGTTCGGGGTCCAGCGCGGGTTGAGCGCTACAGCCACCAACAGCGTGGGGATCCAGCCGAGCGGTACGGCGAACCAGCCGGCGCCCTGCTGGGCGGCCAGGGCGGTCGTGATGACCGAGAGCGCCGTACCGCCGAGCCAGTAGCCGAGGGCGTTCGCGGGTCGTCGCAGGGTGCCGCGGCGGTAGCCGACCCAGGCGAGGGTCAGGGTGGCCGGCAGCGCCAGGACGATCGACCCGAAGGTCAGGATCGCGAGGAGGATCGCGATGTCGGTGGGCGAGAACTCGACGGCGCCGAGCGGGATCATCGGGGCCACCCGGCGTACTGCTGGGCGTGGAACTGCTGCGGCGGCGCCTGAGGCATCGGGTGGGGCATGGGGTACGGCACGGCGTACGGCATCGGCTGGGGGCGGGCGGTCCGGCCGTACTGGAGCCTGGCGCGGCGCTCGGGCGGGAGCAGGAACCAGGCGAGGGTCCAGAGCAGCGCGCAGTCGAGGATGGCCGCGACGAAGAAGATCCGCAGGCCGACGCAGGCGGCCATGATCGCGGCCGACAGCACGGTGCTCCACGTCCAGTACCAGAGGGCGTTCCAGTACGGGTGGCGGCGAGCGCGCACGTACCCGACGGCCGCGAGCGGGACGCTCACCGGGATGGCGCCACCCAGCACCAGCGCCGCCACCAGCAGTGCGACGAACCAGTCAGGGAAATCGATCATGGGACCGATCCTCGTCGCCGGAGCGGGTGGTTGCAGAGCGTAGGAATACTCAAATCGGGCCTGAGGTCCTAGCCTGGCCCGCATGAGTGAGGTTGACGGGGTGTGCCGTGAGGTCGATCGCCGGGACGAGAAGGCGCGGGCCTGGGTGTCCGAGGCGATCCGGATCGTGGACGCCGACGCGAACCGGAGCGCGGACACGCATCTGCATGTGTTCCCGATGCCGGAGGGTTCCGGTGTGGACCTGTACCTCAAGGACGAGTCTGTGCACCCCACCGGCTCGCTCAAGCACCGGCTCGCCCGGTCCCTGTTCCTGTACGCCCTGTGCAACGGCTGGATCCACGAAGGCACCACGGTCATCGAGGCGTCCAGCGGCTCCACCGCGGTCAGCGAGGCGTACTTCGCCCGCCTGCTCGGACTGCCGTTCATCGCGGTGATGCCGGCCTCCACCAGCCCGGAGAAGGTCGAGCTGATCGAGTTCTACGGCGGCCGCTGCCACTTCGTCGAACGCTCCGGCCAGATCTACGGCGAGGCCAAGCGCCTGGCCGACGAGACCGGCGGCCACTACATGGACCAGTTCACGTACGCCGAACGCGCCACGGACTGGCGTGGCAACAACAACATCGCCGAGTCGATCTTCGGGCAGCTCTCGCTCGAGCAGCACCCGATCCCGACCTGGGTCGTGGTCGGCGCCGGCACCGGCGGTACGTCGGCCACCATCGGGCGGTACGTGCGCTACCAGCGGTACGAGACGTCGGTCGCCGTGGTGGACCCGGAGAACTCGGCGTTCTTCCCCGCCTTCGAAGCAGGCGACCACGACTTCTCCACCGGCCGCCCGTCCCGCATCGAAGGCATCGGCCGCCCGCGCGTCGAACCGTCCTTCGTCCTCGGCGTCGTCGACCGGATGATCTCGGTCCCCGACGCCGCCTCGATCGCCGCGATGCGCTTCTGCTCCCGCGTCACCGGCCGCCTCGTCGGCGGCTCCACCGGCACCAACCTCTGGGGCGCGTTACGCCTGGCCGCCGAAATGCGCCGTACCGGCGCCCGCGGCAGCATCGTCACCCTCCTGTGCGACAGCGGCGAACGCTACGGCAACACCTACTACGACGACACCTGGCTCCGCACCGCCGGCATCGACATCACCCCCTACACCACCACCCTAGAAACCTTCGCCACCACCGGCCACTGGACCGAACCGGAGTAGACCCCAGCCCGACCAGCCCGCGGGCGCGGTGGCCGGTGGTGGTTCCTCGAGTCGTGGGATACGGCGGTCAAATGCAGCCGCTATCCACGACTCGCGGCTCCCGGGCCCAACCAATCGCCACGACTCGGCGTGGTCGGCGTACGCGTGCATCGACTCTCCGACAATGCAGCTCCTGAGCCGCCTCGGGCACCGGGATCGTTAACCGGCTCGTGTGGGTGGTCGGCGCGGCCGCGGGCGCCTGAGTGTGCGTTCTCATGAGGACGTGTCGAAGGGCTGGGTGGTGCACCTGAACGTGATCACGCCCGCGCGCACGGCGCCCCACCGGCGCCCCACCAACCTGGGGAAGTCGTGGGTGGGCAATGTGGGTTTGCGCTGCTGCCCCGACCAGGGGCGAAACCCGAACAGCGGGGAAACAAAGTTGCAGATCGTGACAGTTTCTTTCCCATCAAGACAGCTCACCCGCTCCGAGGACACCACATGCCGTCGCGGGGCGCCGCCGCAACCCACGACTCGATGCACCTGACCGATAGCGGCACCGAGGACACGCATCGGCGTACCGGGAACAGGCAATGGTGACTGGGGACAGGCAATACCAGGTGCCTACCCACCATTGCCTGTTCCCTGATCCCGGACCGGTTGATCACCACCCACGCATCGGACGGGAGAGCGGGTTAACCCCTCGCGTTGGGGGTTGTCTGCTCGCATACCAGGGGACAACCCTCGACGCGTGGGGTTATCCATTCAGGTGGCTGAGCGGTTGTGCCGGGGTTTCAGGGGTGGTTGAGGCGGGTGGTTATGTCGTCGGCGAGTTTGGCTAGGAGGCGGCCTAGGTCGGCTCGGTCCTGGGTGGGCCAGTCGGCGATGACCTCGCGGAACCAGCCGATGATCGTGGACGTGTAGCGGTTTGCTGCTTCGGTGCCGGTTTCGGTCGGTTCGATCAGGCTGGCTCGGCGGTCGTTGGGGTCGGCTACCCGGCGGACCAGGCCGCGTTGTTCGAGGGCCTGGACCTGGCGGGTGACGTGTGGGCCGACGACCTGCATGCGCTCGGCGATCTCGCCGATGCGGAGCGGGCCGTCGGCCATCGCCAGTGTCAGCAGGATCCCGATCGCCGGACGGTCCAGCGCGAGCCCGGTCGCCGCGGTCGCCTGCTGGGCGAGTTGGCCGCGGTTGATCGCCGCACTCATCCGAAACAGCCGTGGCAGGAACGCCAGTTCGTCGCCGGAGTCAGCGGCCATTTGATTACCTACCTTAGGTATGTTTACTCTGAAGCAATTAGATACCTAAGGTACATACTTCTGGAAGAGGTCTCCATCATGACCACCGTTCTGATCTCCGGCGCCAGCATCGCCGGCCCCGCCCTCGCCTACTGGCTCGATCGCTACGGGTTCGACGTGACTGTCGTCGAGAAGTCGAACGCGATCCGCGGCGGCGGGTACCCGATCGACATCCGCGGCACCGCGCGGGGCGTCGTCGACCGGATGGGGCTGCTGCCGCGCCTGCAGAAGGCGCACGTCGGCACTCGGAGGATCTCGTTCGTCGACCCCGACGGGACGCCGATCGCCGCGATGCAGCCCGAGTCGCTGGTCGGCGGCGCCGAGGGCCTGGACCTCGAGGTACGGCGGGGAGACCTGGCCGACGCGCTCTACGCGCCGATCAGGGACCGTGTCGAGTTCCGGTTCGACGACTCGATCGCGACGCTGGACGATCGGGGTGACCGCGTGGACGTCGTCTTCGCGAGCGGCGCCGCGCGGACCTTCGACCTGGTCATCGGCGCCGACGGTCTGCACTCCAACACCCGCCGCCTGGTGTTCGGCCCGGAGGAGCAGTTCCACCGGTACATCGGCTACGCGTTCGCCGGCTTCACCCTCCCCAACGACTTCGGGCTCTCCCACGAAGGCGTCGTCTGGAACGTACCGGGCCGCGCCGCCGTCTTCTACGCCCAGGAGCCGGACCAGCCTGTCCACGGTTTCCTCACTTTCCGCCGGCAGGAACCGCCGTACGACGCTTTCCGCGACCCGCAGGCGCAGCGCGAACTGGTGGCCGCCAAGTTCCCGGAGCAGAGCTGGCACGTGCCGCGACTGGTGCAGGCCATGGGTGAAGCGGACGATCTGTTCTTCGACGTGGTCAGCCAGATCCACATGCCGACCTGGTCCCGCGGGCGGGTCGCGCTGGTCGGCGACGCGGCGTACGCGACGTCGTTCCTGTCCGGGCAGGGGTCGAGCGTGGCCCTCGTCGGCGCGTACGTGCTCGCCGGCGAGTTGGCGACGTACGCCGATCACGCGACCGCCTTCAGCGCCTACGAGCAGCGGATCCGCGGCTTCGTCGAGCAGAACCAGGCCCTGGTCGGCGACGGCCGCAACACCCTGGCGCCGGAAACCCAAGACCTCATCGACGCCCGCAACGCCGCACTCCGATCAGCCACCCCAGCCAGCGCCCAAGGCGGCGAGGCCCACACCGCCCTGGAACTGCCGGAGTACCAGTAGCTACCAGTTGGCGTTGCAGACGATGACCGTGCGGGTCGTGTTCGCGGGAACGTTGAGGTACGCGGTCTTGGGGGCGATCCGGCCGTTGGCGAGGCGCTTCACGATCCAGATACCGCCCCGGCCCGTGAGGTAGTGGGTCCCGGTGTCGTCGCGAACGCTGCTCGTGCGGCCGGGGCCGTTCACGTTCACGGTGGTGGGGCCGTAGTTCGCGCAGTTGAAGACGAGCTTGAGGTACGCCGTGTTCGAGGCGGCCGAAGCAGCCGGCGCGGTGACGCCGGCCGCGGGGATCGCCGCCGCCAGGGCGACCGCAGCAAGAACAGTGGACCGAACAACGCGACGCATGTGATTCCTCTTCGGAGAGTCGGGGGGCTTCCGAACGGACGGTAGGACCCCGCCAATACGCGCCACTGCCCGTACTCCGCCCGTACTCAGCCGCCCAGTGCGAGTCCGATGCCGAGGCCGATTGCGTAGAGGAGTTCGGTGAGGCCGGTGAACTTCAGGACGGGGATGAGGGCGGGGCCTACTGCGTTGCTGAGGATGATTCGGGTGGACTTGATGGCCAGGGGGAGGGCTATGAAGGCCAGGAGGGTCCAGGGGGTGGCGATGACGGAGACCGCGGCGAGGACGAAGGCCAGGGCGATCAGGGCGGCGTAGAAGCGGCGGGAGAGGGCGGCGCCCAGGACCACAGCCAGGGTGCGCTTGCCGGTTTCCGTGTCGGTGGGGATGTCGCGGAGGTTGTTGGCGACCAGGAGCGCGCAGGCGATCGAGCCGACCGAGACGGCGCCGGCGATGGCCGACCAGTGGAGGGTTTCGGCTTGGGCGTACGTCGTACCGAGGACGGCGACCAGCCCGAAGAAGAGGAACACGCTGACTTCACCGAGCGCCCGGTAGCCGTACGGCTTCTTGCCGCCGGTGTAGAACCAGGCGCCGAGCAGCGACGCGGCCCCGGCGACGAGGAGCCACCACGTGGTCGTTGCGCACAGCACGATGCCCAGCGCCGCGCCGATGCCGAGGCAGGTGAAGGCCGCGGTCTTGACGGCTCGCGGTGTGGCGACCTTGGAGCCGACCAGGCGGAGCGGGCCGACGCGGTTCTCGTCGGTGCCGCGGATGCCGTCGCTGTAGTCGTTGGCGTAGTTGACGCCGATCTGCAGGGCCAGCGCGACGCCGAGGGCGAGCAGTGCCTTCCACCAGACGAAGCTGTCCAGGTACGCGGCCGCGCCGGTTCCGACGAGAACGGGGGAGATCGCGGCGGGCAGGGTTCGGGGGCGGGCGCCTTCGATCCACTGGGCAGGGGTGGCCATGACCATCGATTGTGTCAGCCGGGAGCCGGGCGTCCGGAGGCGGGCCGTACGCTCGGTGTGTCATGTCTAGGTTGCGACTGGTTCCGGGGACGCCGGACGGGGTGTTGGCGGCGCTCGCCGGGGTGCTGGACGGCAGCGGTACGCCGTTCGCGCCGGTGCCGAGCGACCCGGCCGCGGCTGCGCGGGTTCAAGCAGCGGCCCAGCCGGACGAACCGGTCGAGGACGGCTGCGCGGTGGTGCTGACCACCTCCGGGTCCTCCGGCGAGCCGAAGGGCGTGCTGCTGTCGCGGGACGCACTGATCGCGTCGGCGACCGCCACACACGCCCGGCTCGGCGGGCCCGGGCAGTGGTTGCTCCCGATGAAGCCGTACTTCGTGGGCGGCCTGCAGATCCTCACGCGATCACTGGTCGCGGGTACGACGCCTGTACTGCTCGACGACAGCTTCACCGCGGCAGCGCGCCGAATGACCGGTGTCCGCCGGTACACCGCGATGGTGCCGACGCAGCTCGCGCGCTACCTCGAGACGGATCGGGACGCGCTGCGGTCGTTCGACGCGATCATCATCGGCGGGGCGTCCACACCCGAGCCGCTCAAACTCCGAGCCGCGGAGGCCGGCGTGACCGCGATCCCGGCGTACGGGATGACCGAGACCGGAAGCGGATGCGTGTACGGCGGCGTGCCTCTGGACGGTACGTCGATCGAGCTGGATGACGGACGCATTCTCATCAGGGGCAGCACGCTGTTCTCGGGGTACCGGTTGCGGCCGGAGCTCACGGCGGAGGTGCTGCGTGACGGGTGTTTCCGGACGCAGGACCGCGGAGAGCTCGTGGACGGGCGACTGCGAGTGGTCGGACGCGTGGACGACGTGGTCATCTCAGGTGGCGTGAACGTCACGCTGACGACCGTGCAGGCGCGACTGCTGGAGCACCCGCGGGTGAACGACGCGGTGGTCCTTGGAGCGCCGGACGCTGAGTGGGGGACCAGGGTGGTGGCATTCCTGGTCGGCGATGCTTTGGGGAGGGACGAGGTCCGGGACTGGGTCAGCCACACGCTGCCGCGGACTTGGGCTCCGCAGGAGGTCAACGTGCTGCAGGCCCTGCCGATGCTTGCCTCGGGCAAGGTGGATCGGCAGCGGTTGCTGGAGGGCGTGCGGTGATCACGTACTCGATCGGCCTCAAGAACAAGTTCCGCGGCATCACCGTGCGCGAGGGGATGTTGTACGAAGGCCCTGCGGGCTGGGCGGAGTGGAGCCCGTTCCTGGACTACGACGACGCCACCTGTGTGTCCTGGCTGCGGGCGGCGCGTGAGGCGGCTGAGGACGGCTGGCCGGCACCGGTCCGCGACCGCGTACCCGTCAATTGCACGGTGCCGGCGATTGGACCCGAGAGAGCCGCAGAGATCGTGAGGGCGTCCGGCTGCAGTACGGCGAAGGTGAAGGTCGCTGAACCGGGTCAGACGCTGGCGGACGACCTGGAGCGCGTCGAAGCGGTGCGGGATGCGATTGGCAACGGACAGGTCCGGATCGACGCCAACGGACTGTGGTCCGTGGACCAGGCCGTGCAGAACCTGAAGCAGCTGCAGCGGTTCGACCTTGAGTACGTCGAGCAGCCGTGCGCGACTGTGGAGGAGCTGGCTGACGTCAGGCGGCGAACCGACGTACCGGTGGCGGCTGACGAGTCGATCCGCCGGGCTGAGGACCCGCTGCGGGTCAAGAAGCTCAACGCCGCGGACATCGCCGTACTGAAGGTGCAGCCGATCGGAGGCGTCCGTGCGTGCCTGGAGATCGCTGAGCAGATCGGACTGCCCGTAGTGGTGTCGTCCGCGCTGGAGACCTCCGTAGGCATCGCTGCCGGCGTCGCACTCGCCGCTGCGCTTCCGGAACTGCCCTACGCGTGCGGTCTCGCGACTGTCTCGATGTTCACCCAAGAGGTGGTCGCCGAGCCGTTGCTGCCCACCAATGGCTTCCTGCCGGTCCGAACCGTCGTACCGGATCCCCAGCTGCTGGAGGCCGCGCGTGCGGACGCGGACCGGACGAAGGTGTGGGAAGAACGCCTCTCCCGAGTTAGGAGTGCCGGATGAACCCGTCCACGGCTTTCGCGACTGTGGTGGTCGACGAACTGATCCGCTGCGGTGTCCGCGAGGCCGTGGTGTCGCCCGGCTCCCGCAGCGCCCCGCTGGCACTGGCACTCGCAGCCGCCGACCGTGATGGTCGGCTCAGGCTGCACGTACGGATCGACGAGCGTACGGCGGGATTCCTGGCGATCGGTCTGATGCGGGGCAGTGGCCTGCCGGTGCCCGTGGTCACGACCTCAGGTACCGCGGTAGCGAACCTGCACCCGGCTGTACTCGAGGCGTCGCACAGCGGGCTCCCCCTGATCGTGCTGAGCGCAGACCGGCCTCCTGCTCTGAGAGGCAGTGGTGCGAACCAGACGACCGACCAGATCAAGGTGTTCGGCTCTGCGGTCCGCCTGTTCCACGAGATGGGTACGCCGGTCCGTGAGATCGGTCAGGTCGCGTACTGGCGCTCGCAGGTCGCGAGAGCTGCGGCCGTGGCCACAGGTGCTCGCAGTGCTGACCCGGGGCCCGTACAGCTCAACTGTCCGTTCAGCGAGCCGCTGGTACCTACTGATGGACCGGAGTGGCCGGAACCGTTGGACGGGCGCAGTACCGGGCCGTGGACAGCTGTGCATGCTGCGAATGGTGACCCTGCCGCAGTGTCCCCGGGGCCGAGGACTGTGGTTGTTGCTGGTGACGGGGCGTCCCAGGCCGCGCGGCTGGCTGCGGAGGCGGGGCGGTGGCCGTTGTTCGCGGAGCCGTCGAGTCGGGCGCGGACCGGGCCCGCAGTGATCAGTGCCTACCGTTTGTTGCTGCAGGCAAGCGACCTGGCAGCTGAGATCGAGCGGGTGCTGGTCTATGGCCACCCGACGTTGTCGCGGCCGATCTCGAAGCTTTTGGCGCGCCCGGACGTCGAGGTGCTCGTGGTGTCGCCGACGGGCCTGTGGCCGGATCCAGCGCGCCGCGCCGCCTCCGTGGTGACCGGGCTGACCGTCACGTCACCCGACACGACCGACTGGCTCAGACGATGGCAGGACGCCGACCAGGCGGCCCGGCCGGAGATCGACAAGGTCCTGGCGGACGGACTGAGCGGCCCGCGGGTCGCGGCGCTCGTTGGTGAGGCGGTCGGCGCCGACGGCATGCTGGTGGTCGCCTCCTCGAACCCGGTCCGCGACCTCGACCTCGCCCCGGTCGTCCCGATCCGCACGATCGCGAACCGTGGTCTGGCCGGGATCGACGGCACGATCTCGACCGCGATCGGCGCCGCCCTCGCGAACGCCGGCCCGACGCACGCGCTGATCGGCGATCTCGCTTTCCTGCACGACAGCAACGGGCTCGTCATCGGGCCGGACGAGGCCCGTCCCGACCTGCGGATCGTGGTCGTGAACGACAACGGCGGCGGGATCTTCTCCACGCTGGAACAAGGCGACCCGACCCACGCGACGCACTTCGAGCGTGTCTTCGGTACGCCGCACAACGTGGACCTGGGCGCACTGTGCGCGGCCAGCGGTACGGCGTACACGCTGGTGCGGACCGTCGACGAGCTGCGGGCCGCGCTGACGTCCACGGTCGCCGGTCTGGACGTGGTCGAGGTGCGGATCGATCGGGACGGTCACCGGCCGCTCGGCGCCGCGATGGTCGCGGCACTCAAGCAGCTGTAACAGGGACCTTTCGCGCCGGCTGCAGCGTCCGGAGGTGGCTGAGCAGCGGTACGGCCATCGCGATCACCAGCGCCGTTGTCGTGAGGATCGGGATCGTCGCGCCGCGCAGTGACGAGTTGAGCGGGGCGGCGATCGTGAAGATCAGGCTGACCGCGGTGATGATCGTGGTCAGCCGCCGTCCGGGGCGAGCGACGGCCAGGAACGGCAGGCACCAGAGGAAGTACCAGTCGTGCGCGCTCGGCCCGAGTACGACGACCGCGAGCAGTGCGACACCGACAGCCCTGGCCGCGTAGTGGATCGACGACCGAAGACTCAGCCACGCGATCAGACCGAGTGCCGCGACCATACCGACCAGGCGGACGATCTGTAGCGCTTGTGTGGCCGCGGTGTCCTCTCCCAGCCAGCCCAGTACGCCGGACGCCGCCATACCGATCAGGTTGGCGATGGAGAAGGGTGAACGAACCAGTCCGGGTACGTCGAGCGCTCCGAGCCAGCCGGAGCCCACACCGGTCAACGCACCGATCGTGACGAGCGTCAGCACCGACACTGCGCCCGCAATCACCAGACTGGCGAACCGAAGCACCCGTCCGGCCAGTGGGCTCATCACAGCGGCGATGGCGATCACCACCAAGCCACCCGGGAGTTTCACTGCAGCCGCTGCGCCGGCCACGACTGCCGCCGTACCCCAGCGGCCGGTCAGCGCGAGTGCGAAGGCGCTGCACGCCAGTCCGAGCATCAGTACGTCGTTGTGGGCCGCGCCGATGCCGTGGGTGATCAGCATGGGGTTCAGTACGACCAGCCAGGTGGCTACAGCTGTGTTGACGCGGCAGGCGATCGCCAAGCGCGGTACTGCCCAGGCGATGAGGACTATGCCCAGTACGGCGAGGAGGCGGTGCGCCAGCATGAGCAGGTACGGGTTCATGGTGAGGTGGGCGACCAGACCGCCGTACGCGAGTGGCAGGGGACCGTACGGCGCCGGTGTCTGCATCCACATCGGGTCGACGGCCTCGATGATGTGGCCGGACAGTACGCCGGGACCCACGTCGTACGGGTTGTAGCCCTCGGCGACCAGTGCGCCCTGGGCCGCGTAGCTCCAGGCGTCGCGGCTGAACAGCGGTGGGGCCAGGAGGAGCGGTGCGCTCCAGCAGGCCGTCATACGGAGCAGCGGGAGGCGTTCACCCGCCATGACGCGTCTGCCCACGGTCAGCCAGGCCCAGGCCATCAGCCCGAGCCCGGCGACCATGAACGTCAACCCGACCATCCGCCCGGCCAGGGAGTGGCGCAGCGGGATGGAGGCGACCCAAGAGGACGCAGGCACCACCGACGTCACCAGGCTCGCCAGAGCGACTACAACAGAGCCGACGACCCCACGCACCATCGGCGAACGCATGAGCGGACCGTAGCCCGCCCATGCGACACGACGATGAACAAAAGAGGTCGTCTGGGAACTCTAAGCGGATTCCTTGCGGAACGTTCTTGCGCCGACAGTCAGTCCGATGACGGTCAGTAGGACCACCCAGAACAGGCCCCAGAGTGACGACGAACTGCTGATGTCGCCGCGGAACAGGGCTCGGACGCCGTTGACCACGTGCTTCAGCGGGCTGATGTCGGACAGCCGCTGCAGCCACGTCGGACCGATCTGCATCGGCAGGAGGATGCCGGACAGCAGCAGGAGCGGCATGGCGATGCCGTTCAGCAGCGGGGCCAGTGCGTCCTCGCTCTTGGTGATGAGCGCGACGGAGTACGACAGGGACGCGAACGTGGCGCCGAGCAGCGCGACGATCACCAGCGAGAGCAGTACGCCGCCCCACGGCGCCCGGAGACCGAGTGGGAGCGCCGCGAGCAGCAGGAGGATCGACTGGACCACGAGTACGACGACGTCGCGCAGTACCCGCCCTGCCATCAGCGCCATACGGGAGGCCGGCGTGACGCGGTCGGCCTCGATGACGCCCGCCCGGTACTCCGCGATCAGGCCGAAACCGACGAACATCGCGCCGAACATTCCGAGCTGCACGATCAGGCCGGGAATGAAGACCTGGTAGGCGTTCGTGGTGGCGCCCTGGCTGATCTGGGCGGTGATCGGCTTGAGCAGCGGGCCGAACAGGAACAGGTACATCAGCGGCTGGCTGAGCATCAGGATCGACCACATCGGGTTCCGCAGCGACAGCCGCATCTGGCGGTGGAAAACGATCCAGGTCTCACGCAGGACGGTCATGCGACAGCTTCTTCCTTCTGGTCGGTGGGGGTGGTGTCCTCGTCGCGGAGCGAGCGGCCGGTCATGGTCAGGAACACGTCGTCGAGCGTCGGCCGATGGACCTCGACCCCGTGCAGCTCGATGCCCTGGGCATCGATCGAGCGGAGCAGCGCGGGCAGCACCGAACCGCCGCGGGGGATCCGGAAACCGACCACGTCGTCCTCGGTCTCGACGTCGACCGCGCCCTCGAGTTCGCGGACGATCTTCATCACCGCGGGCGCCTGCGAGGTGTCCGCGATCGAAAGCCGGACGGCGTCTCCGGAGACCTGTTGCTTCAATGCCTCCGGCGTTCCGGAGGCGACGATCTTGCCGTGGTCGATGACCAGGATCCGGTCGCAGAGCGCGTCCGCCTCGTCCAGGTAGTGCGTGGTCAGGAAGATCGTCGCGCCGCGGTCGCGGAGGCCGCGGATGTGCTCCCAGAGGTTGGCGCGCGCCTGCGGGTCGAGACCCGTGGTCGGCTCGTCCAGGAAGATCAGCTTCGGGTCGTGGATCAGGCCCATCACGATGTCGAGGCGCCGGCGCTGCCCGCCGGACAGCGTCTTGCACTGACGGCGCCACAGGCCCGGGAGGTCGAGCTCCTCGAACAGGCGCTGCCCCTCCGCGGCCGCCTTCGCCTTCGGTACGCCGTACAACCGGGCGTGATCGACCACCTCGTCGCCGGCGATCGCCTCAGGCAGGGTGCTGCCGCTCTGCGGGACGTAACCGATCCGGCGGCGCACCCCCACCGGGTCCTTCGCGAGATCGCAGCCGGCCACCGTCGCGGTGCCCGCGGTCGGCTGGATCAGCGTCGCCAGCATCCGCATCGTCGTGGTCTTACCGGCCCCGTTCGGGCCCAGAAAGCCGACGATCTCCCCGTCGGCCACCTTAAGGTCAACTCCCTGTACCGCCTGGACAGGGCCCCGCTTCGTCTTGAACGTCCGCACCAGCCCGCGCGCTTCGATCATCATGCGGGCCAGTGTGACTAATCAACTTTGACTAGTCAATCTTGATTATCGCCTCCCCAACCCATCTTTGAGAACCCACCAACCATCTCGAGGCCGCAAAAATGATCGGTGGCTTCTCAAAGTTGGCGCGCGGAGCGCGGGGAGGGCGGGGAGCGGGAGCGTGGGGAGCGTGGGGTCAGGAGGTGGGGGCGTCGGGGATTTCGCCCCAGTGGGTGACCATGCCGGGGTACGGCTCCCAGTCGGCGGGTTCGCCGGCGAAGGCGTAGGCGCCGTTGCGGATCCGGTCGAGGAACTCGCGCGTCCACTGGAGTTCGCCGGCGTCGCGCGCCTTCGTGATGCGGAACATCTCGACGACGTGGTTCGGCGTACCGGGGTCTTCCTGGATCTGGCGTTCGGCGAAGGGTTCGGACTTGAGCCAGGACTCGATCTGGGCGATCCGGGCCTCCAGCGCGGCGATCACCTCGTCGCGGCGCAGCGACCACATGAAGCTGATCGTGGCCTGCATCTTGTCCGGGTGGAACCCGTCGACGGTCCACAGCATGCCGCGCAGCAGCGAGAAGTACTCCGTCTCGCCGTCCGCGGTCAGCTTGTACGACGTCCGCCCGGGCCGGTGCGCGCCGTCCTGCTCGAGCTCCTGGAGGTACCCGTGCTTGGCCAGCGTGCGCAGCCCCGTGTAGATCGAGCCGGGGTTGACGTTCGCCCACGCCTCCACGTTCCACGTCAGCAACTCACGCCGCAGCTGGTACCCGTACGCCGGCTGGAAGATCCGCACGACGCCGAGCAGCAACAACCGCGTGGTGGACATGGTCGCAGTGTAAATCCGGGCGACCGGCGGGGGCTCGCAGGCGTACGCTCCGGGTCATGGATGTCCGTGTGACGAGCGATCCACAGGCCTTCGAGCAGATCGTGTTCCCTTTCCTGCAACAGGATCCGGTGCTGAACAACCTCGTCATGACCGTCGTCCACGAACGCGCCACCGGCCGGATGACCGACAGCGAGCCGTCGTACTACGTCTCCGTCCACGACCCGGAGGTGGTCGGCGTCGCGATGCGCACCGCGGGGCGGTACGTGTACCTCGGCGCGCTCCGTGAGGACTTCGCCGAGCCGGTCGCGGACGCGCTTGCCGACGTACTGCCTGAGGTCCCTGGTGTCGCGGGAGATCGACCTGTGGTGACCAGGTTCGGGCAGCGATGGTGTGAACACCGTGGCGGTCAGGCGACCGTGGTGCGTGGCACCCGGTTGCACAAGCTGATCGAGCTGACGCCGCTGGAGGCGGATTCCGGCGGCCCGCGGCGGATGGCCGCGGACGAGGTCGACCTGGTCGCGGCCTGGGGCAAGGACGGGTTCGCCGAAGAGCTGTCCATCGGGCATCGCGCGTGGGCCGAGCGGCATCTGGAGCACGAGAGCCTGCTGATCTGGGAGGCCGACGGCGAGCCGGTCAGCATGGTCGGCTTCCATCAGCCGGTCTTCGGCGTCAGCCGGGTCGGCCCGGTCTACACACCCCCGGAGCGGCGCCGGCACGGGTACGCCGGCGCGCTGACCAGCCATGTGACGGCGATGATCCTTGCCGAGGGCAACCAGGCCTGCCTGTTCACCAACCTGGCGAACCCAACCTCCAACAAGATCTACTACCAGGCGGGCTACCGCCCGGTGGCTGACTTCGTCGAGGCTGAGTTCACCGATGCTTGATCCGGTGCGGCATGTTGTGTTGCTCGAGGAACTGGACGCTGGCGGACGGTTGGTCGAGACGCCGGGCGGGGTGGCGGTGGCTCGGGAGCCGCGAGGGATCCGGTTGGCGCACGTGGCCGACGTGGGTGGGCTGGTCGAGCGGGTGCTCGAGGTGGCGCCCGAGTCGATGGCGGTCGAGGGGGAAGGGGAGGTTGCGGAGCAGTTCGCGAATTCCTGGGCGGTTGCTGTGGGCAAGCAGGTTGAGGAGCGGGGTGGTGTGCGGCTTTATCGGCTTGGTGAGTTGAGAACGCCCAGCACGCAAGGGAAAGCGCGGTTGGCCGAGAGTGGTGACGTTGAGTTGTGCGCGGAGTGGTTGGCCGCGATGGCGCGTGAAGAGGACGAGCGCCGCGGTTGGGCCGTGGCACGCAGTAGGAACGGCGTGGAGGAGCGGCGGCTGTGGGTGTTTGAGGATGGTGGGGGCGTGGTGGCCATGGCGGCGCACCGGCCGGTGCGGCGTGGCGTCGTACGGCTGGGACCTATCTACACGCCGCCGGAGTTCAGGCGACGCGGGTACGGCGCTGCGCTGACCGCACACCTCGCGCGCAACCTGCAGCCCGCCGAGATCTGCCTACGTACAGACCTCGGCAACCCGCACTCACACGGCGTCTACCAGCAACTCGGCTTCGAGGCGGTGGCGGACCTGCGGCGGTTTCAGTTGATTTCGAGGGATTGGCCGGGGGTCAGGCCGTGGTACGGGCGGCCGCCTGCCTCGCCGATCCAGCGTTGCATCATGCCGAGGCCGATGTCGCTGAGGAGGGCGTTGTGGATGCCGACGGTCTGCTCCGCCTTGACCGAGCGCGCGTAGTCGACCCCCGCCGCGGTCGAGAACCACGGCCCGGAGATCGGCACCAGGTTGGTGTGTACCTCGCGGTCCGGCTGGGTGAACGAGTCGCCCGGGTGGTAGACCGCGTCGTCGACCAGGTAGCCGATGTTCTCGCACGGTACGCCGAGTTCGGGCAGGATCACCGCGTGATCCTTGCCGTAGGCACGGACCGCGAAACCGGCCGCGTCGAACGACTGACCGTCCGCCACCACCGTGACCCGCTCGTCGTTCAGCGCGGCCGCGACGCCGGCGGTGGTGAACACCGGCACCTGCAACCCGCGCAGCCGCTCGACGTCGACGTGGTCGGGGTGCTCGTGCGTGACCAGCACCGCGTCCGCGTTCTCGAAGGCCGCGTCCTCGGAGAACGTGCCCGGGTCGATCAGCAGCACCTTCCCGTCCTTCTCCAGGCGGACACAGGCGTGTGCGAACTTGGTAAGCCTCAACTCAGTCTCCCAACGCGTCTCTCATCGGCACCAGCTTGGCGTTCGTCTCGGCCAGTTCGGCGTCCGGGTCGGAACCGGCCACGATCCCGGCGCCGGCGAACAGCCGCATCCGCCGCGGCTCGTCGGGGTCGGCCTGGCCGCAGCGCAGCGCGATGCACCACTCGCCGTCGCCGGACGCGTCCATCCACCCGACCGGTCCGCTGAACCGGCCGCGCTGCATCCCCTCGATCTCACCGATCAGGTCCCGCGCGACCGGCGTCGGCGTACCGCAGACGGCCGCCGACGGGTGCAGCGCGGCAGCGAGCCCGAGCGCCGAGGCGCCGTTGTTGGCGACGCCGGCGACATCGGTGGCCAGGTGCATCACGTTCGGCAGGTGCAGGACGAACGGGGTCTCCGGCACGTTCATCGACGTACAGTGCGGCTCCAGCGCCTCCGCGACCGAGCGGACCGCGAACTCGTGCTCCTCGAGGTCCTTCGACGACCGGGCCAGCGACGCGGCCAGCGCCAGGTCGTGCTCGTCGTCGCCGGTACGGCGGATGGTCCCGGCCAGCACGCGGGACGTGATCAGGCCCTTCTCCCGGCGGACCAGCAACTCCGGGGTGGCGCCGATCAGGCCGTCGACGGAGAACGTCCAGCAGTTCGGGTACGCCGTCGCGAGCCGGTGCAGCGGCCAGCGCAGATCGATCGGCTGCTCGGCGATCGCGATCAGGTCGCGGGCCAGCACCACCTTCTCGAGCTCGCCGGCGGTGATCCGGCGGACCGCGTCGGCGACGATGCTCGACCAGTCGGTCCCGGTCCGCGCGCCGTCCGCGAACGCCACGTCGTACACCGGTGACGGCTCGTGGACGACCAGCTCGGGCGGCGCGCCCAGCGAGCTGGCCGGCGAGACCGTGGTCACCCAGGTGGTGTCGCCGCGGCGGCCGACGATCACGTCGGGAACCACCAGCTCACCCGGGTCCTGGTCGGTGAAGCCGAAGGAGCCGAAGCAGACCAGCCCGGAGCCCGGTACGCCGACCTCGTCGCGGATCACCGCGGCCGACGTCAGCTCCTGCCACCAGGTCATGGCCTCCTGGAAGCGGTTGCTACCGGCAACGTCCAGCCGGGCGGCGACGCCCCAGCCGACGTGGCCGTCGCCCCGCCGTACCCACGCGAGTCCGCCCTCGTCCGGCAGATGGTCCAGCAGTTGCGCCGAGACCCCGTCCACCGCCTGACTGCGAACCACCAACTGCGGTGCGGGGCCTCGGGTCGCGAGGGCCGCACGGCTACCTGGAGATGCACTCACGAGATGCAAGCGTATGCCTCCCGTCCGGCGGACACGGTGTCGCGTGATGAACTAGACAGGTGACGCGCGCAGATCTGAGCAAGGACCCGCAGGCCGTGGCGGCCATGTTCGACAACGTGGCCGAGGGGTACGACCGGACCAACGCGGTCGCGACGATGGGGCTGGAGAAGCACTACTGGCGACCGGAGACCTTCAAGGAGATCGCGCCGCGGAAGGGGATGAAGATCCTCGACCTGGCGGCCGGGACCGGCGCGTCCAGCGTCAACCTGCGCGAGGCCGGCGCCGAGGTGGTGTCCTGCGACTTCTCGGTCGGCATGCTCCGGGTCGGCAAGCGCCGGCACCCCGAGCTGGACCTGGTCGCGGGTGACGCCCTGCGGCTGCCGTTCGCCGACGAGACCTTCGACGTGGTGACGATCTCGTGGGCGCTGCGGAACGTGAACGACGTGTCCGCCGCACTGCAGGAGATGCTCCGGGTCACGCGGCCGGGCGGGCGGCTCGTCGTACTGGAGCAGTCGCACCCGACCTGGAAGCCGTTCCGGGTCGTGTACCTGGAGTACATGATGCGGGCGGTGCCGGCGGTGGCGAAGGTGGTGTCGACCAACCCCGAGGCGTACGAGTACCTGGCGGAGTCGACCCGCGCGTGGCTGCCGCAGGAGCCGCTGGCCCGGGCGATCGAGGCCGCCGGGTGGACCCGCGTCCAGTGGCGCAACCTGACCGGTGGCCTGGTCGCCATCCACCGAGCCGTCAAGGCCGGTTAATTACGCAACGGAACTTATGCGTAATTGGCTTGCCTGCAAGGGGGTTGGGGCGAGTTTCGTGTCCGAGTCAGGCAGTCCTAGACTGTCGAGTGAAGAGGGTTCGTGAAGTGATTCACGAGCGCACACGCCCACAAACATCCAGGCCGGGAAGAGATGAGCCAGAGCGTGCCGAGCGGGCAGCAGGCGGAGACCGCCGATGTGATCGTCGTCGGTGCCGGACCCGCCGGATCGGCGGCGGCGTACCACCTGGCGAACGCCGGACTGGACGTCCTGCTGCTGGAGAAGACCGCGTTCCCGCGGGAGAAGGTGTGCGGTGACGGGCTCACCCCGCGCGGCACCAAGCAGCTCATCAACATGGGCATCGACATCTCCGAAGAGGCCGGCTGGATCCGGAACTACGGACTCCGCATCCAGGGCGCCGGGCACGTCCTGCAGCTCGACTGGCCGGATCTGGCCAGCCACCCGAACTACGGGCTGACCCGGAACCGGATGGACTTCGACGAGATGCTCGCCCGGCAGGCCGAGAAGGCCGGGGCGCGGCTGCGCGAGCGGACCAACGTGACCGGCCCAATTCTAGATGGCCGCGGCGATATCGTCGGCGTCACCGCGAAGCCGGTCGACGACAACGGCCGCCGGGCCGGCGACGACGTCGAGTACCGGGCGCCACTGGTGATGGCGGCCGACGGCAACTCGTCCCGGCTGAGCATCGCGATGGGTCTGCACAAGCGCGACGACCGCCCGATGGGTGTCGCCGTCCGGACGTACTTCACCAGCCCGCGGACCGACGACGACTACCTCGAGTCCTGGCTGGAACTGTGGGCCGACGACCCGAAGCAGCCCGGTGGCCGCGTGCTGCTTCCCGGCTACGGCTGGATCTTCGGGATGGGCGACGGCACCGTCAACGTCGGCCTCGGCATCCTGAACACCTCGGACGCGTTCGGCAAGGTCGACTACGCCGACCTGCTGAAGCAGTGGCTCAAGGTCACGCCCGAGGAGTGGCAGTTCCGCGACGAGTTCCAGACCATCCCGATCCGGGGCGCCGCGCTGCCGATGGGCTTCAACCGGCAGCCGCACTACACCCGCGGCCTGATGCTGCTCGGCGACGCCGGCGGCATGGTCAACCCGTTCAACGGCGAGGGCATCCCGTACGCGATGGAGTCCGGGGCGTTCGCCGCCGAGGTCGCCGCCCAGGCGCTGCACCGGCAGCCGAACCAGCGGGAGCGCGCGCTGTCGGCGTACCCGAAGGCGCTGAAGCAGGAGTACGGCGGCTACTACACGCTCGGCCGGATCTTCGTGAAGCTGATCGGAAATCCGGAGGTGATGCGGCTCTGCACGAAGTACGGTCTGCCGCGCACCACCTTGATGAAGTTCACCCTGAAGTTGCTCGCGAACCTCACCGACCCGCGGGACGGGGACGTGATGGACAAGATCATCAACGGCCTCACGAAGCTCGCTCCGGCCGCTTGACCGGCGGGGCGAGTGAGCTGAGCCACAGCGCTACTGATAACAACAGACACAGACAGACCACCGGCTGAAGGAGGGAGCACGCAGCGATGCACCCCTATACACCGATTCTCGCTCTTGGTGTGCTCGCGGCGCTCTTCGTCGCGGGCAGTATCGCCGTCAGCGCACTGGTCGGCCCGAAGCGGTACAACCGCGCACGGCTGGACTCGTACGAGTGCGGCATCGAGCCGACCCCGCAGCCGGTCGGTGGTGGACGCTTCCCGGTGAAGTACTACATCACCGCGATGCTGTTCATCGTTTTCGACATCGAGATCATCTTCCTCTACCCGTGGGCGGTCGCCTTCGACCAGATGGCGCTGTTCGGGCTGATCGAGATGGTCATCTTCATCGTCACCGTCTTCGTCGCGTACGCCTACGTCTGGCGCCGCGGCGGACTGGAGTGGGACTGACATGGGTCTTGAGGAACAGCTTCCGGCCGGCGTACTGCTGAGCACCGTCGAAGGACTGCTCGGCTACATGCGCAAGGCGTCGTTGTGGCCGGCAACCTTCGGGCTGGCCTGCTGCGCCATCGAGATGATGACGACGGGCGCCCCGCGGTACGACGCCGCGCGGTTCGGCATGGAGGTCTTCCGGGCCTCGCCGCGGCAGGCCGACCTGATGATCGTGGCCGGCCGGGTGAGCCAGAAGATGGCTCCGGTGCTGCGCCAGATCTACGACCAGATGCCCGGCCCGAAGTGGGTGCTGGCGATGGGCGTGTGCGCGTCGTCGGGCGGCATGTTCAACAACTACGCGATCGTGCAGGGCGTGGACCACGTCGTACCGGTCGACATGTACCTGCCCGGCTGCCCGCCGCGGCCGGAGATGCTGCTGGACGCGTTCCTGAAGATCCACGACCAGATCCAGCACATGAAGCTCGGCGCGCACAAGAAGGCGCTGCAGACCGAGCAGGAGGCCGCGGCCCTGACCGCCGCGCCGACGATCGAGATGAAGGGTCTGCTCCGATGAGCGACACGCAGCCGGAGAACTTGCCGGCGACGTCCGCGGCCGGGGACGCTCAGACCCCGGGTGCCGAGGTGATCGACCAGCGCGAGGGCATGTTCGGTGTCCGCGGTACCGGTGACACCTCCGGTTTCGGCGGCCTGCGCCGTCAGGTCGCGCTGCCGGGCGGTACGCCGAAGCCGTACGGCTCCTGGTTCGACGGTGCGGTGGAGCGGCTGGAGGGCCTGGCCGCCGACGGTGCGATCGAGAAGGTCGTCGTCGACCGCAACGAGCTGACCCTGCACATCAAGCGCGAGAACATCGTCGAGGTGTGTCAGCACCTGCGTGACGACGAGGCGCTGCGGTTCGAGTTCTGCTCCGGTGTCAGCGGCGTGCACTACCCGCACGAGACCGGCAGCGAACTGCACGCCGTCTACCACTTCCTGTCGATCACCCACAACCGCCGGATCCGGCTGGAGGTGTCGGCGCCCGACAGCGACCCGCACATCCCGTCGATCGTCTCGGTCTACCCGGCCAACGACTGGCACGAGCGGGAGACCTGGGACTTCTTCGGCATCATCTTCGACGGGCACCCGGCGCTGACCCGGATCCAGATGCCCGACGACTGGCCGGGACACCCGCAGCGCAAGGACTACCCGCTCGGCGGTATCGACGTCGAGTACAAGGGCGCTGTCATCCCGCCGCCCGACACGCGGAGGTCGTACAACTAATGACCGCAACAGATCCGTACGCGACCACCCGGGACACCACCGAGGGCAAGGTCTTCACCGTCACCGGCCAGGACTGGGACTCAGTCGTGTCGGGCCTCGGCGAGGAGCCGGAAGAGCGCGTCGTCGTCAACATGGGCCCGCAGCACCCGTCCACGCACGGCGTGCTCCGGCTGATCCTCGAGCTCGACGGTGAGAACGTGACCGAGGCCCGCTGCGGCATCGGCTACCTGCACACCGGTATCGAGAAGAACATGGAGTTCCGCTCCTGGACGCAGGGCGTCACGTTCTGCACCCGGATGGACTACCTGTCGCCGTTCTACAACGAGGCGGCGTACTGCCTGTCGGTCGAGCGGCTGCTCGGGATCGAGGACCAGATCCCGGAGAAGGCCAACGTGATGCGGGTGCTCCTGATGGAGCTCAACCGGATCAGCAGCCACCTGGTCTGCATCGCCACCGGCGGTATGGAGATCGGCGCGCTGACCGTGATGACGATCGGTTTCCGCGAGCGCGAGAAGACCCTCGACCTGTTCGAGCTGATCACCGGCCTGCGGATGAACCACGCGTTCATCCGGCCGGGCGGTGTCGCCCAGGACCTCCCGCCGGGTGCGCTGGACAAGATCCGCGAGTACATCACCTGGATGAACCGGCACCTCAAGGAGTACGCCGAACTCTGCAACGCCAACCCGATCTTCAAGGCGCGGCTGCAGAACGTCGGCTACCTGGACCTGGCCGGCTGTATGGCGCTCGGCATCTCCGGCCCGACGGTGCGCTCCACCGGCTACGCGCTGGACCTGCGCAAGAGCCAGCCGTACTGCGGCTACGAGACGTACGACTTCGACGTACCGACCTGGGACTCCTCGGACTCCTACGGGCGGTTCCGGGTGCGGCTGCAGGAGATGCACGAGTCGCTGAAGATCGTCGAGCAGTGCGCCGACCGGCTGGAGAAGATGGACGGCCAGCCGGTGATGGTGGCCGACAAGAAGATCGCGTGGCCGAGCCAGCTGGCCGTCGGCGCCGACGGCATGGGCAACTCGCTCGACCACATCAAGCACATCATGGGCGAGTCGATGGAAGCACTGATCCATCACTTCAAGCTGGTCACCGAGGGCTTCCGGGTGCCGGCCGGCCAGGCCTACGTGCCGATCGAGTCGCCGCGCGGTGAGATGGGTGCGCATGTCGTCTCCGACGGCGGCACCAAGCCGTACCGGGTGCACTTCCGTGACCCGTCCTTCGCAAACCTGCAGGCGATGCCGATCATGTGCGAGGGCGGCCAGGTCGCCGACGTGATCGTCGCCGTCGCCAGCCTTGACCCGGTGATGGGTGGAGTGGACCGCTAAATGGCCGAGAACCACACGACTGCTACCGACAAGACGGTGCCGTACAGCACCGGCGACTCGAAGATCACCGACGCCACGATCGCGGAGATGCGCGAGCTGGCCGCCCGGTACCCGGTCGGCCGGTCCGCGCTGCTGCCGATGCTGCACCTGGTGCAGTCGGTCGAGGGCCGGGTCACCCCGGAGGGCATCGAGGCCTGCGCCGACGTGCTCGGCCTGACCGGCGCCGAGGTGTCGGCGGTCGCCACCTTCTACACGATGTACAAGCGCCGCCCGGTCGGCGACTACCACGTCGGCGTCTGCACCAACACGCTGTGCGCGGTGATGGGCGGCGACCTGATCTTCGACCGGCTGAAGCAGCACCTCGACGTCGGCAACGACGAGACCACCGAGGACGGCAAGATCACCCTCGAGCACCTCGAGTGCAACGCCGCCTGCGACTACGCGCCGGTGATGATGGTGAACTGGGAGTTCTTCGACGACATGACGCCGGAGTCGGCCACCCAGCTGGTCGACGACCTGCGGGACGGCACCGAGGTGAAGTCGCCGCGCGGTGCGACGATCTGCACCTGGCGCGAGGCCGAGCGGGTGCTCGCCGGGTACCCCGACGGCCGCGCCGACGAGGGCCCGACCGGCGGCAAGGCCTCGCTGGCCGGTCTTCGCCTGGCCCGGGAGCGCAACTGGTCGGCCCCGAACGGCTCCGAGACTCCGAAGGAGGGCTGATCATGGTCGACACGCTGACCCCGGTACTGTCCGACAACTGGGACCAGATCAACGCCTGGCAGCTGGCGTCGTACCAGCGCACCGGCGGGTACGACGCGCTGCGCAAGGCGCTCACCATGCAGCCGGCCGATGTGGTTTCCACGGTCAAGGACTCCGGACTGCGCGGCCGTGGCGGCGCGGGCTTCCCGACCGGGATGAAGTGGTCCTTCATCCCGCAGGACAACCCGAAGCCGAAGTACCTGGTGGTGAACGCCGACGAGTCCGAGCCGGGCACCTGTAAGGACATCCCGCTGATGATGGCCTCGCCGCACACGCTGGTCGAGGGCGTCGTCATCTCGTCCTACGCGATCCGCGCGTCCGTCGCGTTCATCTACGTCCGCGGTGAGGTCCTGCACGTGATCCGCCGGTTGCAGCAGGCGGTCCAGGAGGCCAAGGATGCCGGCTACATCGGCCAGAACATCCTCGGCAGCGGCTACGACCTCGACGTGATCGTGCACGCCGGCGCCGGCGCCTACATCTGCGGTGAGGAGACGGCGCTGCTGGACTCGCTGGAAGGACGTCGCGGTCAACCTCGGCTGCGTCCTCCCTTCCCGGCCGTGGCCGGACTGTACGGCTGCCCCACTGTCATCAACAACGTCGAGTCGATCGCTTCCGTTCCCGTCATCATCAAGAACGGCGCGGACTGGTTCTCCTCGATGGGCACCGAGAAGTCCAAGGGCACGACGCTGTACTCGCTGTCCGGGCACGTCACCCGGCCGGGGCAGTACGAGGCCCCGATGGGCATCACGCTGCGACAGCTGATCGACCTGGCCGGCGGGGTCCGCGAGGGCCACGAGCTGAAGTTCTGGACGCCGGGCGGCTCGTCGACGCCACTGCTGACGTCGGAGCACCTCGACGTACCGCTGGACTACGAGGGCGTCGGTGCGGTCGGCTCGATGCTCGGTACGAAGGCGCTGCAGATCTTCGACGACTCGGTGTGCGTCGTCCGCGCCGTGCTGCGCTGGACCGAGTTCTACAAGCACGAGTCCTGCGGCAAGTGCACGCCGTGCCGCGAGGGCACGTGGTGGCTGGTGCAGATCCTCGAGCGGCTGGAGAAGGGCCAGGGCACCGAGGAGGACCTGGTCACCCTGCTCGACCTGTGCGAGAACATCACCGGCCGGTCGTTCTGCGCGCTGGCCGACGGCGCGACCGCGCCGATCGCCAGCTCGATCGCGCACTTCAAGGACGAGTACCTGGCGCACTTCGAGAACGGCGGCTGCCCGTTCGACCCGATGGCAAGCACTGTCTTCGCGACTGCTGGAGCTAGCGCATGACGATCCAAGCGAACCCGCCGGCCGGGTCGGAGGTGGAGCGCACCGATCTGGTGACGCTGACCATCGACGACATCGAGGTGAAGGTTCCCAAGAACACCCTGCTGATCCGGGCCGCGGAGCAGATCGGGATCCAGATCCCGCGGTTCTGCGACCACCCGCTGCTCGACCCGGTCGGCGCCTGCCGGCAGTGCCTGGTCGAGATCACCGACGCCGGGAACGGCCGGGGCATGCCGAAACCGCAGGCCTCCTGCACGATCACCGTCGCCGACGGCATGGTGGTCAGGACCCAGGTCTCCTCACCCGTCGCCGACAAGGCGCAGCACGGGCAGATGGAGTTCCTGCTGATCAACCACCCGCTCGACTGCCCGGTCTGCGACAAGGGCGGCGAGTGCCCGCTGCAGAACCAGGCGATGAGCAACGGCGCCGGCGAGTCCCGGTTCCACGCGTCGCACGGGATCAAGCGGACCTACCCGAAGCCGATCAACATCTCGGCCGAGGTGCTGCTGGACCGCGAGCGGTGCATCCTCTGCGCGCGCTGCACCCGGTTCTCCGAGCAGATCGCCGGTGACCCGTTCATCGCGCTGATCGAGCGCGGGGCGCTGCAGCAGGTCGGCATCTACGAGAAGGAGCCCTTCGAGAGCTACTTCTCCGGCAACACGATCCAGATCTGCCCGGTCGGTGCGCTCACGAGTGCGGCGTACCGCTTCCGCTCGCGGCCGTTCGACCTGGTGTCGGTGCCGTCGGTGGCCGAGCACGACTCGTCCGGTGCGGCGATCCGGATCGACTACCGGCGCGGCAAGGTGATGCGCCGGCTGGCCGGCGACGATCCGGAGGTCAACGAGGAGTGGATCTCCGACAAGGACCGGTTCGCGTTCCAGTACGCGACCACCGGTGACCGGCTGACGCACCCGCTGATCCGCGAGGACGGCGAGCTGCGGCCGGCGTCGTGGCCGGAGGCACTGACCTTCGCGGCGGAGAAGCTGACCGCGGCCCGCGGCAACGCGGCGGTGCTGACCGGTGGCCGGCTGCCGGTCGAGGACGCCTACGCGTACTCGAAGTTCGCCCGCGTCGCGCTGGGCAGCAACGACATCGACTTCCGGGCCCGCCCGCACTCCGCGGAGGAGGCCGACTTCCTCGCCGCCGCAGTCGCAGGTACCGGCCTGGGGACGACGTTCGCGGACCTGGAGAAGGCCGGCTCGGTCCTGTTCGTCGGGTTCGAGCCCGAGGAAGAGTCGCCGTCCGTCTTCCTCCGGGTGCGCAAGGGCGTGAAGACGCACGGCACCAAGGTGTTCACGATCGCGGCGTACGCGTCGCGCGGTGTGGAGAAGCTCGCTGGCGCCGTCGTCCAGGCATCGCCGGGCACCGAGGCCGCCGTACTCGCGGATCTCGGCAACGCCGGCGAGGCCGGGGCAGCTGCCCGGGCCGCGCTCGGTGCGGACTCGATCATCGTCGTCGGCGAGCGGCTGGCCGCGGTGCCGGGCGGGTACTCGGCGGCGCTCCGGCTCGCACTCGACTCGGGTGCGCAGCTGGCCTGGATCCCGCGGCGTGCGGGTGACCGGGCCGCGCTCGAGGCCGGTTGCCTTCCGGGCCTGCTGCCCGGCGGCCGGCTGGTCAGCGACCCGCAGGCGCGGGTCGACCTGCAGGCCGCCTGGGGCGTCGACAACCTGCCGGGTGCGCCCGGCAAGGACCTCACCGAGATCATCGCCGCCGCGGGTTCGCTGCAGGCGCTGGTGGTCGCGGGTGTCGAGATCGACGACCTGCCCGACCCGGCCGCGGCGCTCGCCGCGCTGGAGGCCGCGCCGTTCGTGGTCAGCTTCGAGGTACGCAACTCGCAGGTGACCGAGTACGCCGACGTGGTCTTCCCCGTCGTACCGCCGGCGGAGAAGTCCGGCACCTTCGTGAACTGGGAGGGTCGCGAGCGGCCGTTCCCGGTCGTGCTCAAGGTGCCGACCGCGATGCCGGACGTCCGCGCGCTGGCCGCGCTGGCGCAGGAGATGGGCAACCCGCTCGGCTTCAGCACGACCGACGGCGCCAAGCGCGAGTACGACGAGCTCGGCCGCTGGGACGGCGACCGGGCCCAGGAGCCGACGTACCAGGCCGGTCCGGCCCTGGGCGCGTTCGACTCCACCCGGCTCGCGACCTGGCGGATGCTGATCGACGACAGCCGCTCCTGCGACGGTGAGCCGCACCTGACCGCGACCGCGCGGACGCCGGTCGCCCGGGTCTCGCTCACCACCGCACGCCGGATCGGTGTCGCCGACGGTGACGAGCTGGTGGTGAGCACCGACGCCGGGAGCATCCGGCTGCCGGTCGTCATCACGCCGATGACCGACAACGTGGTCTGGCTGCCGACCAACTCGGCCGACTCCCACGTCCGCCGGTCGCTGCACGCAGACCATGGCTCGATCGTGACGATCGCCGGAGGGAACGCATGACACTCCCACTCGCCGTGCCGGATGCGGGGGTCGGTCACGACCCCTGGTGGGTGATCTTGATCAAGGTCCTCTTCATCTTCGTCTTCCTGGTGGTGCTGACGCTCTTCAACATCTGGTGGGAACGCCGGGTGGTGGCGCGGATGCAGCACCGGATCGGCCCGAACGTGCACGGCCCGCAGGGTCTGCTGCAGTCGCTGGCCGACGGTGTGAAGCTGATGCTCAAGGAAGACCTGATGCCGAAGGGCGTCGACCGGCTGGTCTTCGTCCTGGCGCCGGCGATCGTCGCCGTCCCGGCCTTCCTCACCTTCGCGGTGATCCCGTTCGGCCCGACGGTGAAGATCCCGTTCACCGACACCTACACCCGGCTGCAGCTCACCGACCTGCCGGTCTCGGTGCTGTACGTGATGGCGATCGCCTCGATCGGTATCTACGGCATCGTGCTCGGCGGCTGGTCGTCGAACTCGACGTACTCGCTGCTCGGCGGTCTGCGGTCCAGCGCCCAGATGATCTCGTACGAGGTCGCGATGGGACTGGCCCTGGTGACGGTGTTCCTGTTCGCGGGGTCGCTGTCCACCTCGGAGATCGTGGCGGCGCAGTCGCATCAGACCGTGCACTGGTTCGGGACCGACATCCCGCTGCCCGGGTGGTACGCGTTCCTGCTCTTCCCGTCGTTCGTGATCTACGTGATCTCGATGGTCGGCGAGACGAACCGGGCGCCGTTCGACCTCCCGGAGGCCGAGGGCGAGCTGGTCGCGGGCTTCCTGACCGAGTACTCGTCGATCAAGTACGCGATGTTCTTCCTGGCCGAGTACATCAACATGGCGACCGTGTCCGCACTGGCCACCACGCTGTTCCTGGGCGGCTGGCGGGCGCCGTGGCCGATCTCGATCTGGGACGGCGCGAACGACGGCTTCTGGCCGGTGCTGTGGTTCATGGGCAAGCTGATGGGCTTCATCTTCTTCTACATCTGGTTGCGCGGAACGCTGCCGCGACTGCGCTACGACCAGTTCATGAAGTTCGGGTGGAAGGTCCTGATCCCGATCTCGCTGGCCTGGATCCTGCTGGTCGCCACCGTCCGTGCGGTCGGCCGCGAGACCAACTTCAGCCGCACGACGCTGCTGGTCGCGGCCGCGATCGTGCTGGTGATCGCGGTGATCAGCATGTTCGTCCCGCAGAAGCCCAAGGAAGAGCCGGCCGAGGTGGCCGACGGCAAGGAGTTCGACGCCTTCGCGGGCGGGTTCCCGGTGCCGCCGCCGATCCCCAGTCAGCAGACCGAGCCGACATCGAAGGCAGGCAGCCGTGGCTAGTGTCAAAGAGTCCCTCTGGGATCCGGTAGCCGGGTTCGGGGTCACCTTCCGGACGATGTTCCGGAAGGTGTTCACCGAGGAGTACCCGTTCCACAAGAAGCCGACCGCGCCGCGGTTCCACGGCCGGCACCAGCTGAACCGCTGGCCGGACGGGCTGGAGAAGTGCGTCGGCTGCGAGCTGTGCGCCTGGGCCTGCCCCGCGGACGCGATCTACGTCGAGGGCGCGGACAACACCGAGGGCGACCGGTTCTCGCCGGGCGAGCGGTACGGCCGGGTGTACCAGATCAACTACCTGCGCTGCATCCTCTGCGGTCTGTGCATCGAGGCCTGCCCGACCCGGGCGCTCACCATGACCAACGAGTACGAGCTGGCCGACACCAGCCGCGAGTCCCTCATCTACGAGAAGAAGGACCTGCTGGCGCCGCTGCTCCCGGGTATGCAGGAGCCGCCGCACGAGATGCAGCTCGGCACGACCGAGAAGGACTACTACCTCGGTCTGACCGGCGCGGCGAAGACCGGGGGGAGTGACGCCAAATGATCGGGTTGGTCACCGGCCCGGAGGTCGCGTTCTGGATGCTGGCTCCGGTCATGATCCTGGCCGCGATCGGCATGGTGCTGGTCCGTAAGGCCGTGCACTCGGCGCTGCTGCTGGCGACCGTGATGATCTGCCTCGCGGTGCAGTACGCCGCGCAGGACGCGCCGTTCCTGTTCGCGGTCCAGATCATCGTCTACACCGGCGCGATCCTGATGCTGTTCCTGTTCGTGCTGATGCTGGTCGGCGTCGACGCGTCCGACTCGCTGGTCGAGACGATCCGCGGTCAGCGGCTGCTCGCCGGGATCGCGTTCCTCGGCTTCGGCGTCCTGCTGGTCGCCGCCGTCGGCAACGCGATCTACGGCAACCCGACCGGGCTGGCCGACGCGCAGCCGGACGGGAACGTCAAGGGCCTCGCGCAGCTGCTGTTCGGCAAGTACGTGTTCGCCTTCGAGGTCACGTCCGCGCTGCTGATCACCGCGGCGATGGGCGCCATGATGCTGGCCCACCGCGAGCGGCTGACCAAGAAGAAGACGCAGCGCGACCACGCCGAGGAGCGGATCCGCAAGTACGCCGAGCAGGGCATCCACCCCGGCCCGCTGCCGACGCCGGGTGTGCTGGCCCGGCACAACGCCGTCGACACCCCGGCCCTGCTGCCGGACGGGTCGATCGCACCGACCTCGGTTTCGCGGGTGCTCCAGGCACGTGGCACCGTGTTCCCCGAAGCCGAGGAGCGCGCGGACATCGAAGAGGTCCGCAAGCTCGACGCGGGTGAAGCAGAAGGAGACGACAAGTGAGTACCGAGCCGTACATCGTGCTCGCGGCGATCCTGTTCAGTATCGGCGCGCTGGGCGTGCTGGTCCGCCGGAACGCGATCGTCGTCTTCATGTGCGTCGAGCTGATGCTGAACGCGACCAACCTCGCGTTCGTGAGCTTCGCCCGCCAGCACGGCAACCTCGACGGCCAGATCGCCGCCTTCTTCGTGATGGTGGTGGCCGCGGCCGAGGTCGTGATCGGGCTGGCGATCATCATGGCCATCTTCCGCACCCGTCGCTCGGCCTCGGTCGACGACGCCAACCTGCTCAAGTACTGAGGTAAGCACCCCATGAGTCATGAGCTGACGTGGCTGCTGGTCGCGGTACCGGCGGTGTCCGCGGCGATCCTGCTGCTCGGTGGCAAGGCCACCAACGCGTGGGGTCACCTGCTGGGCACCCTGGCGCCGGTGATCTCCTTCGCCTTCGGCGTCGTGCTGTTCTTCCAGATGCGAGGCCAGGGCAGCGAGGAGCGGTCCGAGACGGTCCGGCTGTTCGAGTGGTTCTCGGTCGGCAGCATCAAGGTCGACTTCACGCTGCTGATCGACCCGCTGTCGATCCTGTTCGTGCTGCTGATCACGGGTGTGGGTTCGCTGATCCACATCTACTCGATCGGCTACATGGAGCACGACCCGCGCCGGCGGCGGTTCTTCGGCTACCTGAACCTGTTCATCGCGTCGATGCTGCTGCTGGTCCTCGCGGCCGACTACCTGCTGGTCTTCGTCGGCTGGGAGGGCGTCGGTCTGGCGTCGTACCTGCTGATCGGCTTCTGGCAGCACAAGAACTCGGCCGCGGTCGCCGCGAAGAAGGCGTTCGTGGTGAACCGGGTCGGTGACATCGGCCTCTCGCTCGCGGTGATGAGCATGTGGGCGCTGTTCGGGTCCTCCGCGTTCTCGACCGTGAACGCCGGCGCCGAGCACGTCTCGAGCACCTGGGCCACGCTGCTCGGCCTGATGCTGCTGCTGGCCGCCTGCGGTAAGTCCGCGCAGGTGCCGCTGCAGTCCTGGCTGCTGGACGCGATGGAGGGCCCGACCCCGGTGTCGGCGCTGATCCACGCGGCGACGATGGTCACGGCCGGCGTCTACCTGGTGGTCCGGTCGCACGCGATCTACGAGGTCACCGACGCCGCGTCCACCGCGGTGGTGATCGTCGGTACGGTCACCGCGCTCGCCGGTGCGATCATCGGTTGCGCCAAGGACGACATCAAGAAGGCGCTGGCCGGTTCGACGATGAGCCAGATCGGCTACATGATGCTCGCCGCGGGCCTCGGCCCGGCCGGGTACGTGTTCGCGATCTTCCACCTGCTCACCCACGGCTTCTTCAAGGCCAACATGTTCCTCGGCGCCGGATCGGTCATGCACGGCATGAACGACGACGTGAACATGCGCCACTACGGCGCGCTGCGGACGCCGATGAAGATCACCTTCGCGACCTTCGCCTTCGGCTACCTGGCGATCCTCGGCATCCCGCCGTTCGCCGGCTTCTTCAGCAAGGACAAGATCATCGAGGCCGCGTTCGCGGACAACACGGTGATCGGTCTGTGCGCGCTGCTCGGCGCCGGCATCACCGCGTTCTACATGACGCGGGTGATGCTGATGACGTTCTTCGGCAAGAAGCGCTGGGCGGACGACGTGCACCCGCACGAGTCGCCGGCCGTGATGACGTGGCCGCTGATCATCCTGGCGGCGCTGTCGCTGGGCGGCGGCGCGCTGTACTTCGCGGGGCACTGGATCGTCGACTGGCTGGAGCCGATCGTCGGTCACGAGGAGCATCACCCGCCGGTGAGTGCCCTGGTGATGACGCTGATCACCCTCGCGGTGGTTGCCGTCGGCATCGTCATCGCGGTGCTCAAGTACCGCCGGGACATCCCGCGGGAGGCGCCCGCCGGTTCGCCGGTCACCGTCTTCGCCCGCCGGGACCTGTACGGTGACGCGCTGAACGAGGCGGTCCTGATGCGGCCCGGGCAGTATCTGACCCGGACGCTGGTCTGGCTCGACAACCGGGGCGTCGACGGCCTGGTCAACGGCCTGGCCGCACTCTTCGGCGGTCTGTCCGGCCGGCTCCGCCGGTTCCAGACGGGCTTCGTCCGTTCGTACGCACTCAGCATGGTCTTCGGCGCCGCATTCGTGGTCGTCGCCCTCCTCGCGGTGAGGTTGTCGTGAACATCGGTTGGCTGACCCTGTTACTGCTCCTGCCGTTCGTCGGGGCCATCGCGACGATGCTGGTGCCGAAGGCGAAAGCGCTGACGGCCAAGCAGGTCGCGCTCGGGTTCTCGCTCGTCACGCTGGTGCTGACCGCGATCGTCGCGATCGGCTACCACCGCAACGGCGCCGAGGACTACGCCGAGACGCACACCTGGATCAAGGCCTTCGGCGCGCACTACGCGCTCGGCCTCGACGGTGTCGGCATCGTGCTGGTGGTGCTGACCGCGCTGCTGACGCCGATCGTGCTGATCGCGTCCTGGAACGACGCCGACAAGGGCCGCTGGTCGGAGAAGTCCTTCTTCGCCTGGATCCTGGCCCTCGAGGCGCTGTCGATCGGCGTGTTCTCCGCGACCGACGTGTTCCTGTTCTACGTGCTGTTCGAGGCCACGCTGATCCCGATGTACTTCCTGATCGGCGGCTTCGGCGGCCCGCAGCGTTCGTACGCCGCGGTGAAGTTCCTGCTCTACTCGCTGCTCGGCGGTCTGCTGATGCTGGCGTCGGTGGTCGGCCTCTACGTGCTCTCGGCCAAGTCGGGCGAGCCGTCGTACCTGCTCACCGATCTGATGAAGCTGGACATCAGCCAGAACACCGAGCGGTGGCTGTTCCTCGGCTTCTTCTTCGCGTTCGCGGTGAAGGCGCCGATGGTGCCGTTCCACACCTGGCTGCCGGACGCGGCCGGTGAGGCGACACCGGGGACGTCGGTGCTGCTGGTCGGCATCCTGGACAAGATCGGCACCTTCGGGATGATCCGGTTCTGCCTGGGCCTGTTCCCGAACGCGTCCGAGTGGGCCACCCCGGTCGTCCTGGTGCTGGCGCTGATCTCGGTGCTGTACGGCGCGCTGCTGGCGATCGGCCAGACCGACATCAAGCGCCTGATCGCGTACACCTCGATCTCGCACTTCGGCTTCATCGTGATGGGTATCTTCGCGCTGACGTCGCAGGGCCTGACCGGGTCGACGCTGTACATGTTCAACCACGGTCTCTCCACCGCGGCGCTGTTCCTGGTCGCCGGGTACCTGATCTCCCGGCGCGGTTCCGCGCGGATCGCCGACTACGGCGGGGTCGAGAAGGTCGCCCCGGTGCTGGCCGGCACGTTCCTGTTCGCGGGACTGTCCAGCCTGGCGCTGCCGGGTCTGTCGCCGTTCATCTCCGAGTTCATGGTGCTGGCCGGGACGTTCAGCCGGCACAAGGTGATCGCGGTGATCGCCGTCCTCGGTATCGTGCTGGCCGCGCTGTACATCCTGCTGATGTACCAGCGCACGATGACCGGTCCGGTCCGCGACGGGATCGAGAAGCTGAAGGACCTGAACGCGCGTGAGGTACTCGCGATCGCGCCGCTCGTGGTCCTGATCATCGGGCTCGGGATCTTCCCGAAGCCGGTGGTCGACATCATCAAGCCCGCGGTCGACGAGACCATGCAGCGGGTCGGCGTGACCGACAAGGCACCGCAGATCCCCGTGACGGAGGGACAGAAGTGAGCGCGATGTTGCTGCCGCTGGCGGACTTCACGGCGCCCAAGATCGAGTACAACGAGCTGGCTCCGCTGCTCGTCGTGTTCGGCGCGGCGTGCGTCGGCGTCCTGGTCGAGGCGTTCCTGCCGCGGCCGTTGCGGCACCTGGTGCAGCTGGCGATCACGGTGGTCGCCGTGGTCGTGTCCGGTGTGCTGACCGGCATCCTGATGAACGGCAAGAAGGAACTGCTGGCCGCGCAGGGTGCGATCTCGGTCGACGGCCCGGCGCTGTTCACCTGGCTGATCCTGCTGGCGCTGTCCCTGATCAGCGTGCTGCTGTTCGCGGAGCGCTCGATCGACGGCGGCCTGTCCGCCTTCGCCGGCCAAGCGGCCGCCGTACCGGGGTCCGATGCCGAGCGCGAGGGTACGGCGGCGCGGATCGAGCACACCGAGATCTTCCCGCTGACGCTGTTCGCGGTCGGCGGCATGATGCTGTTCGCGGCGTCGAACGACCTGCTGGTGCTGTTCGTCGCGCTCGAGGTCTTCTCGCTGCCGCTGTACCTGCTGTGCGGTCTGGCGCGCCGTCGCCGGCTGATCTCGCAGGAAGCCGCGATGAAGTACTTCCTGCTCGGTGCGTTCTCGTCGGCGTTCCTGCTGTTCGGGATCGCGCTGCTGTACGGGTACGCGGGCACGATGTCGCTCGGCGGGATCGCGGACGCGCTCAGCTCGGACACCGGAAGCGACACGATCCTGCTCGCCGGTACCGGCCTGCTGGGCGTCGGCCTGCTGTTCAAGGTCGGCGGCGTACCGTTCCACTCCTGGACGCCGGACGTGTACCAGGGCGCTCCGACCCCGGTCACCGGGTTCATGGCGGCCTGCACCAAGATCGCGGCGTTCGTCGGCCTGATGCGGGTCTTCTACGTCGCGCTCGGCGGCTCGCGCTGGGACTGGGCGCCGATGATGTGGATCATCGCGATCCTCACCATGGTGGTCGGTTCGATCGTCGCGATCACCCAGACCGATGTGAAGCGGATGCTGGCGTACTCCTCGATCGCGCACGCGGGCTTCCTGCTGACCGCGTTCGTCGGCCTCGCGCAGGCCGGGAGCGGCGTCCACAACGGCATCACCTCGACGCAGGCGGTGCTGTTCTACCTGGTCTCGTACGGCTTCCCGACGATCGGCGCGTTCGCGGTCGTCACGCTGGTCCGCGACGCGGGCGGCGAGGCGACGCACCTGTCCCGCTGGGCGGGCCTGGGCAAGAAGTCGCCGCTGCTGGCCGGGATCTTCGCGTTCTTCCTGCTGTCCTTCGCCGGGATCCCGCTGACCGCGGGCTTCACCGGCAAGTGGGCGGTCTTCAGCGCGGCGTGGACCGGTGGCGCATGGCCGCTGGTCGTCGTCGCCGTACTGTCCAGCCTGGTCGCCGCGTTCTTCTACGTCCGCGTGATCGTGCTGATGTTCTTCTCCGACCTGCCGGCCGACGCGCCGGACGTGGCGCTGCCGGGCTGGCAGACCACGTCGGCGGTCGCCCTGGGTCTCGCCGCCACGGTGGTTCTCGGTCTGGTTCCCGGACCGGTGCTCGACCTGGCGGCCCGAGCTGGTGAGTTCATCCGTTGAGTCCGACCCCGCTGCCGGCCGAGAGCCTGGGATTCGAGTTCGCCGACGCGGCGCTCGAGTCCCGGGTCCGTGCTGGGCTGGAGCGTGTGGAGCAGGCGTTGCTCGACGCGACCCAGTCGGAGGCGCCGTTCGTCACGGCGGCCGCCCAGCACGTCATGGTTGCCGGCGGCAAGCGGTTCCGGCCGTTGCTGGTGCTGCTGGCGGCGGAGTTCGGTGCTGACGTCTCGTCCGACGATGTCGTGAAGTCGGCCGTTGTTGTCGAGCTCACGCATGTGGCGACGCTGCACCACGACGACGTGATGGACGAGGCCGCGCTGCGGCGGGGTTCGTCGACGGCGAACGCGCGCTGGGACAACTCGGTCGCGATCCTGTCCGGTGACTGGCTGTTCGCCCGCGCGTCGGACCTGGTCGCGGACCTCGGACCGGAAGCGGTCCGGATCCAGGCCCGGACCTTCGGCCGGCTGGTCGAGGGCCAGATCCGCGAGACGATGGGTGTCGGCGAAGGCCAGGACCCGTTGAAGCACTACCTGTCGGTGGTCGCCGACAAGACCGGTTCGCTGATCGCGACGTCCGCGCTCTTCGGCGCCCGGTACGCCGGCGCGCCTCTCGAGGTGCAGGAATCGCTGCGGGCGTTCGGCGAGGAGATCGGCGTGGCCTTCCAGCTCGCCGACGACCTCCTGGACATCGCGTCGGAGTCGGGCCAGTCCGGCAAGACCCCCGGCACCGACCTCCGCGAGGGCGTCCCGACCCTCCCGGTCCTGATCTTCCGCGCCCAGGCAGACCCCACGGACCCCACGGACGCCCGCCTCCTGGACCTCCTGGAATCCGACCTCTCCGACGACGCCCGCCTAGCGGAAACCCTCGACCTACTCCGCTCCCACCCCGCCTTCCGCCAGGCCGAAGACGACGTACGCCGCCGCGCAGCCGACGCCCGCAAACTCCTAACCACCCTCCCCGAAGGCCCCGGCCGAGAAGCCCTCGACGCCCTCTGCGACCTGGTAGCCACCCGCAACGTCTGAGCCAACGCTCGGGTCTGAGAACAGAAAACGGTGTCTGGAAACAGGTAATAGCCTGTCTCCAGACACCGTGCGATGTCTCTAGACCGTCAGGAGGGGTACGCGACGCGCAGGCTCTTGATGGCGCCGGAGGGGAGGGTCCAGCTGGCGGAGGCGAAGCCTTCGTCGTAGCCGGTGTCGAAGTCGCGGGATACCGAGCGGGACCAGCTTGTGGTGGGGCGCGGGCAGGTGGGGGTGCAGAAGGTGGTTGTCTTCGAGGTGCTTGTGCCGTTGATGACGTGGCCGACGCGGACCCAGCGTGGTTCGATCGTCTGGCCTGCGGCGGGGTTGATGATGAGTTGGCCGCGCTCTTGGTAGTACGTGCGGTAGCCGCGTTCGTACCGGTTCACGCACACCTTGCCAGCGACATACGTCAGGCACCGGGTCGCCAGCTTCGTCCAGGAGCTCCAGGAGGCGCCGACGTCGCCGTAATCGCCCCAGGTGACGTAGGTGCTTTCGGACGTCAGGGTCGGGGACCAGGAGGACGTCCACGCCGTCGTCTTCGGTTCGCACTCGCCGGTGGAGCAGAACTCGACGTTCTGGCTGTTCCAGTTGTAGTGGTCCGGCGTGATCGACTGGCCTGCGACGGGCGCGACGGAGGTGCGCCCGCGGTAGCCGGTGATCGAGCCGGTGTCGGTGACGCGCTTCTGGACCTCGGCGCAGACCGAGCCGAGCTCGGCGCCTTCCGGGGTCTTCAGGGTCTTGCAGTTCTTGTCGTGGGCCTGCCAGGTGGTGGCGGCTTCGGCGCCGGCGGAAACGGCCACGAGGGTGGCACCGGCGACGGCCAGGGCGGCCAACGCGGCAAGGACTTTACGCACAGTTCCATCCAGAGTGTGTGAGGGGTCGGGTCAGCTGCGAACAGTAAGCACCCGCTGGAACAAACCGCTGCCCGTACTCGACCCGTACCCAACGCTGCGACTGTGTGCGATGCTGTGCCGACTATGGGTGAGCGGGATGTTGCGTTGCCGGTGGTGGAGCTGACGGTCGAGGCGTTGGCCGAGAGTGTGTTGCTGCATCTGCCGGCGTTGACCGACGCGCTGGTCGAGACGATCTACGAGCAGAACCCCGCGTATCGCGAGATGGGTGCGGTACCGCGGCAGGACCTCTGGCGGTCGTGTCATGACAACGTTGCCCGCGTCGTGCAGATGATTGCCGACAGCGACGACCACTTCGATGCGGCGCAGGCGACCGGCCGGCGGCGGGCGGAGCAGCGGATGCCGCTGGACGACGTACTGAAGTCCTTCCGGCTCGGCGGGCGGTTGGTGTGGGAGGCGTTGATCGACGAGGCCCGCGCCCAGGGCGTGGTCGAGTCCGCGGCGTTGCTGGATGTCGCGAGCAAGGTCTGGGAGGTCGTCGACCGGACGTCCTCGCAGGTCGCGGCCGCCTATCACGTGGCCGAACGGCAACTCGTCCGCGCCGACGAGCGCCGCAGATCGACCCTCTGGGAGGGCTTGCTGCACGGTCCGGGGAAGGACCGGGCGTTCATCCAGGAGGCGGCCACCGTCCTCGACGTGCCCGTGCACGGCGGCTATGCGGTGGTCGCGATCGACAACCTGATCGACGACGAGTGCACGACATCCCTGTTCGTACGGCGCTTTGCGGGTCTCCGGATCGCTTCCGCGTGGCAGGTGCGTCCGCAGACCGTTGTCGGATTGCTTGCCGTGGGCACGGAATCCCCGGTCACGGTGCTCCGCACGCTGCGTGACGTCGTCCACGCGCCGGCCGGTCTGTCCGGCGTCGTCTCCGGTCTGGCCGAGGTGAACAGTGCGTACCGGCAGGCGATGCTGGCCCGCCGTACGCTCCCTGCTGGTCAGATCGACGTGGCAGCGCTGACCGAGCGGCTGCCCGAGGCGTTGTTGCTCAGCGCACCGGAGTTGGCCGAGCAACTGGTGCAGTACTGGCTGCTGCCGCTGATGACAGTACCCGCGGCCGAACGCGAACTGTTGCTCGACACCCTGGACAAGTGGGTGCTCGCAGCAGGTTCCGTACGTCGTACCGCGGACCTCGCGCACTGTCACCGCAACACGGTCATCAACCGCCTGCACCGGGTCCATCAGATCACCGGCCGTAACCTCAGCGACGAAGGCCTCCACGTCGAGCTCGGCCTTGCGTTGCGTGCTTTCAGGCTGTTCCCGCCTGCCGCGTGACCGAAGGGTCAGGCTGTGCGTTGTGCACAGTAAGACCGCGCAAAACGTGGGCATCGTGGCCATGCCGCCGCGCCGACAGCGGTGCCAGACTGCGTTCCCAGCATTGCTCGAGCACGGAGGATCCCCATGGCCGAACATCGTCGTTCGTTGGATCGACCAAGCGATCAACCGGACGGCAGACGCGGCCTGCTCGGTCGGCGCAAGGTCCTCGGCTACCTGATCGCGGCGCCCACCCTCGCGGTCGGCGTGAGCTGGCTGACGAACGAGTCCGACCCGCGCGCGGCCGATGCGGCGGTTCCGTCGCTGCCGCAGCCGGCGGACATCTTCGACCTCGGTGACCTGCAGAACCTTGCCGCGGCGCCGACGTCCGGGCTGATCACGGTCCAGCTGAAGTCCGACGGCACCGCGTACTTCGCCGTTCCGCGGACCGAGGTCGGCCAGGGCATCACCACCGCGTTCGCGATGATGGTCGCCGAAGAGCTGGATCTCCCGATGAGCAAGGTCGAGATCGCGCTCGCCGACGCCCGGCCGGAGCTGTTGATGAATCAGCTGACCGGCGGCTCGAACTCGATGCGCAGCATGTACCTCCCGGTCCGCACGGCCGCCGCGGTCGCCCGGCAGCGCCTGGTCGAGACGGCCGCCACACACTGGGGTGTCGACGCCGCCAAGGTGACCACGCGCAAGGGTGTGCTGAGCGGTCCGAGCGGCCGTACGGCGACGTACGGCTCGCTGGCGAAGCTCGCCGCCACCGCGCAGACGATCACGGTGTCCGCCGAGCTCAAGGATCCGTCCGAGTTCAGCGTTCTCGGGAAACCGCGGAACCGCATCGACGGCCACGACATCGTCACCGGGCGCAAGCAGTTCGCGATGGACCTGGACGTCCCGGGCGCGAAGCCGACGATGGTGGCCCGGCCGCCGACGATCAACGGCACGCTGAAGTCGATCAACAACCTCGCGGCGCTGCGGGCGCTGCCGGGGATCACCGACGTCGTTGGGATCACCCACGGTGTGGCGATCCGCGGTGAGACGTTCGGCCAGTGCATCGACGCGATCCAGAAGGTCGACGCGACCTGGGGCCCGGGCACCGTGGACGGTGAGTCCGATGCCACCGTGCTGGCGAAGCTGCGCGCGGCCCAGCTGCCGATGGCCGCGCCGTCGCTGCCGTTGCTGACCAAGACGATCGACGCCGAGTTCGTGTTCGCGTTCGCCAGCAACAGCCCGCTCGAACCGGACTGCGCGATCGCGGACGTCGGCCCGGACAGCGCCGAGATCTGGTCCTGCCTGAAGGTGCCGATCGTTGCCCAGGAAGACATCGCCAAACAGCTCGGGCTGCCGATCGACGCGGTCAAGGTGCACGTGACCCAGGGCGGCGGTTCATTCGGCCGGCACCTGTTCCACGACGTCGCGGCCGAGGCGGCCGAGATCTCGCAGAAGATGGGCAAGGCGGTCAAGCTGTCCTGGTCCCGTACCGACAACTTCCGCCAGGGCCGCACGCACCCGATGTGTACGTCCCGGGTCCGGGTGAACTACCTGGCCGGCAACGTGCTCACCTACGAGCAGCGGCACACCAGCGTGGAGACCGACTTCGGTCACGGCCTCGGCGAGATGATCACGGCGTTCGCGGCGGACATTCCAGTCGGCGGCAACCTGTCGTTCGCCGAGACGATCTTCGCGCTCACCCAGTCGTCGCCGTACAACTTCGGCGTCACGACCCAGCTGCTCAACGAGATCCCGCTGAAGTTCAACACCGGCAGTATGCGCAACATCTACTCGCCGAACGTGGTCTGCGCGGAGGAGCTGATGGTCGACCAGCTGGCCGCGAAGATGGGCCAGGACCCGGTCCGGTTCCGCCGCAACTTCCTCAAGGACCAGCGGCTGCTTGCCGTCCTGAACAAGGCGGCCGAGGTCGGCAACTGGGGCAAGGCGATGCCGAAGGGTACGGCGCAGGGCGTCGGTGTGCACTCGGAGTACCGGGCGGCCGTCGCGACTCTGGTCGAGATCGACTGCCGGCCGGAGACGGTGAACCGGCCGGTCGAGGGCGAAGGTGTGACCGGTCCGCGGGTGACCAAGGCGGTGATCGTCGTCGACCCGGGGTTCTGCATCAACCCGCGCGGTCTGGAGGCGCAGATGTTCGGCGGTCTGCAGGACGCGATCGCGCTGGCGCTGACGTCGAGCCTGCACATCAAGAACGGCATCCCGCTCGAGGGCAGCTGGGACAACTACTTCTACACCCGGGAGTGGAACTCGCCGCTGGACGTGCAGGTGGTGATCATGCCGAACACGAGCGAGAGCCCGAGCGGTGCCGGTGAGTTGTCAGTGGCTCCGGCGTTCGCCGCGATCGCGTGCGCCTATGCGCGGGCGACCGGCACGTTGCCGACGTACTTCCCGATCAACCACGGCAAGCTCAGCTTCGAGCCGTTGCCGTTGCAGCCGTCCACCCCGCAGTCGCCGACCGACGGCCTCGACCACACGTTCTGAGGAACCCATGCCTACGCACACTTTCAAGCTCAACGGCAAGCAGATCAGCGTCGAGGCCGAGGACAACGTCCGGCTGCTGTGGGTTCTCCGGGACCTGCTCGGCGTCACCGGCCCGAAGTACGGGTGCGCGCTGGAGGTGTGCAAGTCGTGCACCTCGCACATCAACGGCAAGGCGTTCAACCCGTGCTCGGTGCAGGTGAAGGACATCGCGCCGGCGGACGAGGTGACCACGATCGAAGGGTTGCCGGCGACGGTCGGCAAGGACCTGCACCCGATGCAGGAGGCGTGGCTGAAGTACGACGTCGCGCAGTGCGGGTACTGCCAGCCCGGCCAGATCATGGCGGCTGTCGCGAAGGTCAAGCAGGCGCAGAAGGAGGGCCGCGACATCACCGACGCGGACCTCGACGAACTGCGCAACATCTGCCGCTGCGGCACGTACACGCGGATTCGCGAAGCGGTGAAGGCGGGCGCGGAGGACATGGGTGCGTGACGTTCTCCAGCAGGTCCGCCCCTGGTCCGGAGAGCGGTTCGCACTCGCCACGGTGATCGACACGTTCCGCTCGGCTCCGCGGCAGCCCGGCGCGACGATGGCGGTGTCGGGCGACGGCGTGGCGGTCGGCAGTGTGTCCGGCGGGTGCGTCGAGGCGGATGTCTACGCGGTGGCCGAAGAGGTCATCCGGACCGGGGTTCCGGTGGTACGGCGGTACGGGATCTCCGACGACGACGTGTTCGCGATCGGGCTCACGTGCGGCGGTCTGCTCGACGTACTGGTGGAGCCGGTGGATCAGGCGTCGTACGCGGAATTCGGCGCGGTCGCGGACGCGATCGAGTCGGGCCGGCCGGTGGCGGTGGCGACCGTGGTCACGGCGGGCGAGCGCCTTGGCCGACGGCTCGTCATCGGCACCTCGGCCACCGGCAGCTTGGGAGATGCGGGTCTGGACGCTGCGGTGGTCGAGGACGCGCTGGCGATGCTCGACACCGGTTCCACCGCGATCCGTGAGTACGGCGTCCACGGGGAGTGTGGCCGTACCGACGTCGCGGTGTTCGTGCAGGCGTTCACCCCGCCTCCGCGGATGTTCGTGTTCGGGGCGATCGACTTCGCGGCCGCTGTGGCGCGGGTCGGCAAGTTTCTCGGCTATCACGTGACGGTGTGCGACGCCCGCGGCGTGTTCGCCACCCGGGCGCGGTTCCCCGAGGCGGACGAGGTCGTGGTCGACTGGCCGCATCGGTTCCTGGCCGGTGCACTCGACCAGGTCGATCGCCGTACGGCGTTGTGCGTGCTGACCCACGACCCGAAGTTCGACGTACCGCTGCTGGAACTCGCGTTGCGGACCGACGCCGGGTACATCGGTGCGATGGGCTCACGGCGTACCCACGACGATCGGCTGGCCCGGTTGCGGGCCGCGGGGGTGACGTCAGCCGAGCTGGCCCGGCTGACGTCGCCGACCGGCCTCGACCTCGGCGCCCGGACGCCGGAGGAGACGGCGATCTCGATCGCGGCCGAGATCATCGCTTCGAGGACCGCGGCGAGTGCCCGTCCACTGTCCACCACCACGGGGCGGATCCACGGCGAGGCGGGCCGGCTCGTCAGTGCGACATGAGCTGACGCACTGACGGGCGGTGGTCCTCGACGTACCCGCCGTCGGGGCGCCGGACGATCCGGCCGGTCTCGATACCGTGCGTCGCGATCTCCGTGTCGCGTTGCTCGAGCCCTAGGCAGATCCGGCGGGTGATGACCAGGGCCGCGGGCGGGCCCAGGATCAAGAGGATCTGGAACACCCGCAGCAGCGTGTTGAACGAGAGATGGAACTGTACGGCGATCGTGTCGGCGCCGGCGGCCGCCCACAGGACGCCGTAGAAGACGATGCCCGCGACGCCGATACCGGTCCGGAGCGGGATGAGGCCCGGCATCCGTTCCTCGATGAACGGGTAGACCGCGACGAGTGCGAGGAACAGCGTGCAGAGCGCGACCGGCAGCAGGACGGCGAGGCTGATCGTCCTTCCCCACCAGACGACCTCCCATCCGGGGGCGAGCCGGAGCGAGCCGTCCAGGAACGCGAGGTACCAGGCCGGGCCGACACCGGCCGAGGTGTCCGCCGGGTCGGCTGGGCCGTACAGCCAGATCGGGTTGATGGTCGCCGTCGCGGCCATCACGAACGAGACGCCGACCACGAAGCAGAACAGGCCGGCCCGCTTGATGACGGCCACGGTCGCCGCACGTCCTACGACGCGTTCTTCAGGCTTCCGCCGGAGCGCGATGAACAGTCCGATGAGTACGACCGGCAGGACCGCGATGTGCAGCGGGTAGAACCGCGAGATCACATCGCCGGGGAAATCGCCTCCGAACAGCAGCGACGACAGCGACGAGCCGACGAACGGCGTGGCCTGCAGGACACCGTCGAGTACGGCGAGACTCGTCCCCGACGCCATGTCGTCCGGGAGCGAGGTGCCGGTGAGGGCGGCGCCGAGCGTGATGACCAGCAGGCCGAAGACCACCAGCCAGTTGAGGCGTCGCGGCCGACGGAACCCGGCGGTGAAGAACAACTGCAGCAGATGCAGCGTGATCGCCGCCACCATGATCAGCGTGGCCCAGTGGTGGACCTGGCGGATCAGCAACCCGCCACGGGTCTCGAACGTGATCGCCAGCGTCGAATCGAGCGCCCGCGACATCTCCGTCCCGCGCAACGGACCGTACGGCCCGTCGTACACGACCTGCTCTGTCGACGGCTTGTAGTCCAGCATCAGGACCACGCCGCTGAACAGAAGCACAACGAAGCTGTAGAAGGCGATCTGGCCGAACAACAACGACCAGTGGTTGGGAAAAACTCTCGCTCGCAGGTTGCTCAAAGGACGCTGCATGCTCGACCTCCCTCGGTCACCCATACGACACCGCAGCACCCAAGAATGTGACACCCCGTGTCGCAAATCACTGCCGGCGGTGCTGCCAGGTGGGGCTTTCGACGTAGTGGTTGTCGTAGAGGTCGCTGGTCTTGGCGACCTCGGACCAGTCTGTTTCGCCGCGGTAGGCGCCTTCCAGGAGGCGGTAGTAGCCGAAGCGGGGCTTGGCCTGTGTGAGGACGAAGAGCACCTCGGCCGTCTCGTCCCCGGCTGCCTCGAAGGCGTGCGGCGTGTTCGGTGGGACCAGGAGGAAGTCACCGTGCTCGAGCACGACCAGCTTCTCACCGGTGAGCACCCGGAGCGCACCGCCCAGCACGAAGAACAGCTCAGCAGCCTCACGGTGCAGGTGCGGAGGCGCACCCTCCTTACCAGGCTGGAACACCGACCGATGGCTAGTCAGATGCCCACCGGTATCAGGCACATCAGCCAACAACGTGACGCCACTCGCGGCCAGGGTCTCGGCTTCATTGCTACGGATTAGAACGGTCATGGTGATTCTCCTTCAGTTGCTGAGGGCAAGGGCTTTGGTGCGGTGGCCGGTGAGGGCTGCTGCGGCGGTGATGAGGACGCCGGCGGCGGCCAGGAGGATTGCGGTGCGGAGGCCGGTGATGGGGTTGGGGTGGTTGGCGGCGGCTACGAGTACGGCGAGGCCGACTGCGTTGCCGACCTGTTGGCCGGTTGATGCGGTGCCGGAGCCGACGCCCTGGTGTTCGGCCGCGACGCCGGTCGACGCGGCGGCGTACATGGTGGTGAAGGCGCTGCCCTGGCCGAGTCCGAGGATCAGCAGGGCCGGTACGAGGACGACGTACGACGCGCTTGTCGAGATGATCAGGCCTAGCCAGGCGACGCCGACCGCGGCGAGGGCCAGGCTCGACGCGAGCGTCACGTGCAGGCCGAACCGCGTCGCCAGCCGTCCGCCGAGGTTGGCGCCGACGAAGATCGCGACCGTCGGTACCAGGTACGCCAGACCGGTCTGCAGTGCGTTGTAGCCGTGCACCTCCTGGAAGTAGACGGTTTCGAAGTACAGCAGCGGACCGAGCGTCGCAGCGAAGAGTGTGATCACCAGAACGCCGGTGCGCAGGTTCCGGATCCGCAGCAAGTCCAACGGCAGCAGGGGATCCGCCGACCGGGACTCGATCACGACGAAGCCCACGAGCAGTACGACGCCGATCGCGCCGGCCGCCAGACTGTCGCCGCTCCACCCGGTGGCAGGCCCTTGCACGAGCGCGAACACCACGGCCGTGATTCCCGCGGTCGCCGCCAGCGCACCAGGTACGTCGAACCGCCGCCCGCTCCGCGCCGACCCGTCAGCTGGAATCAGCCTCACCGCGGCCACCACACCAGCAGCGGCCAGCGGCACGTTCACGAAGAAGATCGCGGGCCACCCGAACGCTTGCGTCAGGACGCCGCCGAGCAGCGATCCGAGCGCCATGCCGCTGCCACCCGCGGCGCCCCAGATCGAGAACGCGCGGTTGCGTTCCCGGCCCTCGGCGAACAGCGTGCCGATCAGCGAGAGCGTCGCGGGTGCGAGGACGGCGCCGCCGAAGCCCTGCACGGCGCGGGCGCCGACCAGGAGGCCGGGATCGGTCGCGAGTCCACCGGCCAGCGACGAGACGCCGTACAGACCGAGACCGAGAACGAACATCCGGCGGCGGCCGAGCAGGTCGGACATCCGGCCGCCGAGCAGCAGGAACCCGCCGAACACCACGGCGTACCCGCTGACCACCCATTGCAGGTTGTGCGGTGCGAACCCGAGTTCGCGGCCGATATCCGGTACGGCGACGAACACGATCGTGTAGTCGATCGCGATGATCAGCTGCGCGAACGCGAGCAGCGCGAGGATCATCGGCTTATTCAGGATATTAGACATCCAGAATCAACTCCTGGGTAAAAGGCGAAGGTGCGGTGAAGCTCAGAGGTTGGCGAACCGGTTGCGGGTGTTGCTCGGTGCATTCGGGTTGAGCCGGACGACCTCCGCGGCGATGTCCGCGATCGAGCGGTTCGCCAGCTCGCGGCGGTAGGTCAGCTCGGCGCCGCGCATCGCCTGCGAGATCACGCAGATCTTGGTGTAATCGGCGCGCGCGTCGGCGCCCGGACCCTCCTTGAGGATCTCCATGCAGCGGAACGCGTCGTCCGGCCCGTCGATCGCGACGACGATGTCGAGCAGGCTGATGTCACGCGGGTCGCGGGCCAGCTGGAAGCCGCCCTTCGGACCCGAGACCGAGGTGAGGATGCCGGCCCGGGTGAGCGCCTGGAGCTGCTTGTTCAGGTACGCCGTGGGCAGGTTGTAGAAGGCCGCGAGCCGCTTGGCGGTGACCGCCTCGCCGGGCGCCCAGCTGAGGTTCACGCAGCTGTGCATCGCCCACTCGACGCCTTCGTTCATCTTCATAACCTGGATACTAAATGTCCTGAATGCCCGCCGTCAAGAAGCACTTTGGGCACCCACCAACCATCTTCGCCGGCGCGAAACGGTTGGTGGGTGCCCAAAGTGGGGTCAGGTCAGCTGCCGACGCGGCCGCCGTCGCGGCGCCAGACGCAGGCGATCGCGGGGCGCGGGAACTTGTCGGTGTGCGGCCAGGTCGAGGTCGGCTTCTCGAAGGTCGCGGCGTCGGTCTCGCCCGGGTGCTGGACGGCGACGAACGCGGTCTTGTCGTCGTCGGACACCAGCGGCCCGCACGCCTCGGCGGCGAACGGCACGGACAGGAACTGCTTGACCTGACCGCGGTTCGGGCCCGCGACCGGGACGGTGAAGATGCCGTCGTTCGAGCCGAGCACATTGCCGTCGGTGGAGATCCACAGGTTGCCGGAGCCGTCGAACGCGACGTTGTCCGGGCAGGAGATCGGGCTGACCTTCGACTTGTCGAAGCCGCCGAAGTACGTCTCCTGCGCGGCCGGGTCGCCGCAGACCAGGAACAGGGTCCAGAAGAAGCCCGTCTTGGCCGCGTCGTCACCCTCCTCGCTGAGCTCGAGGATGTACCCGTTGCGGTTGCCGGCCTTCTCGATCAGCGGCCCGCCCAGCGACTCCCGCACGTGCGAGACCGCGAGCGGGTTCGCCTCGTCGACCGGGAAGCTGCCGCCGCGCTTGTCGTTGTTCGTCAGCGCCGCGTAGATCCGGCCGTTGACCGGGTTCCGCTCGACGTCCTCGGGGCGGTCCATCCGGGTGGCGCCGACCTTGTCGCCGGCGACGCGGGTGTTGATCAGCACCTCCTGCACGGACATGCCGTCGACGAACGACTTGGTGTCCGAGGTCAGCGGGATCCACTGCCCGATCCCGTCGTACACGCCGTCCGTGCTGCCGTCGCCGGTGAACTTGGCGACGTACAGCGTGCCCTCGTCGAGCAGGCCGAAGTTGTTCTTGCGGTTCTTCGGGTCGTACTTGTTGGCCGAGACGAACTTGTAGAGGTACTCGCCCTTCTCGTCGTCGCCGGTGTAGACCGCGATCCGCCCGTCGGCGGTGATCGTGGTGGTCGCGCCCTCGTGCTTGAGCCGGCCGAGCATGGTCCGCTTCTTCGGCGTCGACCGCGGGTCGTACGGGTCGACCTCGACCACCCAGCCCGACTTGTAGACCTCGGTCGGCGTCTTGGTCAGGTCGAACCGCGGGTCGACGATGCTCCACTGCCGCGCGGACTTGGTGACGGTCGTCGGTACGCCGTACCGCTTGTACGAATCCACGTGCTCGGCGGGGATCGTGCCGCTCACGTCGTAGTACCCGTTGAAGTTCTCCTCGCCGGACAGGATCGTGCCCCACGGCGTGACGCCGCCGGAGCAGTTCCCGAAGGTGCCGTAGGCAACCTTCCCGACACGGGCGTCCGCGGCGCCCGGCCCGGTCACCTCGAACTTGGTGGACGCGGTGATCCGGCGGTTGTAGCGGGACAGCTGCTTGTCGCGGCGCCACTCACCCTTGCGGCCGACGCGCTCGATCTGGACGACGGCCATCCCGTGCGCGGCCATCCCGATCTTCGCGATCTCGGCGGCCGAGTATTTGCCGGTCGGGAACATCAGGTTCTCGTCGGTGTACTCGTGGTTGCAGACCAGCAGCGCGAGCCGGTCGTCGCGCAGCGGCACGATCATCGTGTAGTCGTTGTTATACCCGAACTGCCGCGCCTGCGCCTCGGCGGACTGCTTGTAGGGGTCGAACTTCGGCGCACCCGGCAGCACCGGGTCGCCCCAGCCGATGATCACGGCCTGGTCGTACCCGTGCGGTACGACGATGTCGTCCTGGCGGTTCGGCGGTACGACGCTGTGCGTCAGCTCACCGCGGTGCGGGAAGCCCGGGAAGGAGCCGTTGCCGGAGTTGCCGGACCCGTGGCTCACCTGGTCCGCGATGGCCGGCGCGTTCACCGCGAGGGTGGCGACACCGGCGGCGCCGACACCGGCCGCGCCGATCGCGAGCACCTTGCGGCGGCTGAACGCGGAGCGCATCACGGTCTGGATGTGCTCGTTGCCGGACGTGTTCGGCTCGGGGTGGTCGCACTGGTTCGCGCACTTGTACTCGCAGGTGCGCAGGGAACGGGACCCGTGGCGGGTGCCGATCTGACTGATCAGCGGCAGGAACTTGGTCACGATCAGCGACCCTAGGGAAGCTGAGAGCCTTCTCAGTGAAGGTCAGGTGAACGTCACGCGGCTTAGGTTGACCTAAGAAAGCGAAGCGCGGTCGAACAATCACACTGCGGAAGCAGTGACCGCGGTGCGTTCGAGGGCGACGTTGCGGCGCCGGGTGTGCATGCTGTCGAACGTGAACAGCGCCAGCGCGACCCACACCAGCCCGAAACCGAGCCAGCGCATCGGCGTCATCCGCTCGTGGAAGATCACCAGACCGCAGACGAACTGCATGATCGGCGCGATGTAGTTCAGCAGCCCGAGCGTCGTCATCGAGACCCGGGTCGCCGCGGCGCCGAAGAGCAGCAGCGGTACGGCGGTGATCGGCCCGGTCAGCAGCACCAGCACGAGGTACGCCGTACCGTGGTGGGTGACTGTCGTGTCTCCGTGCAGCCCGAGCGCGACGATCCCCGCGACCGCGAACGGTACGACCGTGCCAGACTCGATCGCCATGCCCTCGATCGCGCCGGCGCCGGCCTTCTTCTTCGCCAGCCCGTAGAACCCGAACGAGAACGTCAGGATGATCGCCACCCACGGCGGCCGCCCGTTCTCGACGGTCAGCCCGGCGACGGCCACGAACGCGATCCCGAGCGCGGTCCACTGCATCGGCCGGAGCCGTTCCTTGAGGACGAAGACGCCGAGCAGGACCGTGAACAGCGGCGTGATGAAGTACCCGAGCGAGGTCTCCACGACGTGACCGTTGTTGACAGCCCAGATGTAGGTGCCCCAGTTCGCCGAGATCAGGAACGCCGCCGCGATCAACGGCCACCGCCGCCGCGGTTCCGCGAGCAGGGCCTTCACGCCGGCGAACTTCCGCAGTACGGCGACCAGGACCACGATCGTGACCAGCGACCAGAGCACGCGGTGTGCCAGCAGTTCGAGCGCCCCGGACTGGTCGAGAAGCTTCCAGTACAGCGGGAACAGACCCCAGATCAGGTAGGCGGCAAACCCATAGGTGAATCCCTGTCGCTGTTCCGGCACCCCGTCAGCCTAATCCTCCGACAGCCGCATACAACTCCTTTGCTCATGACGTGAGACGGCTGCGGCCTGCCGGCTCGCTACTCTGTGCGCGCTTCGGTCACGGACCACAGGAGGAATCGGATGGCGCAGTCCCGCGGCAAACTCATCGACGAGTTGACCGACGACATCACCCGGTCGGCGCTCGCATCGGCCAATCTCACCGCGGAGGATCGCGTGCTGGCCGGGGAACGCGTCCGGCAGGCGATCGCGGCGGAGGCCATGGGCGCGCACCGCGACGTGGTCGCGGTGACGGTCGACAAGAACAGCCCGGCAGCCGAGCCGTTCGGCGACTACCTGCACAGCAGCCCACAGAGTCGACCCCAGCCGGCCGCCGACTCGCCGTCCCGGAAGCTTGCCGTGGAGCTGCTGGCTGCCGACAGCCGGACGAACACCATGGAACCGGAGCCGGCCAACCGTGCGCAGGAGTACATCGCGCACGCAGTCACGGTCGCCGCGGCGGCAGCTGCCAAGAAGACGCCCAGTGGCCCGTCCCAGGCACCTGCTGCCGCCAGGGGCGCTGCTGCTGCCGCGGCTGGCCCGGTGGCCGTCCCGGTGGTCGCTGCCAAGGCAGGGTCTCTGCAGGACAGGCGCGGGCCGTCCATCGGGTGACAGGTGACGTGAGACCCCTGGTGTGATGCGGTTGGATGGAGGGGTGAACACCAGGAGGCGCGCGTGGGTGTGAGGACCGGTCTGGTCTCGGTGACGTTCCGGCAGTTGCCGGTCGACCAGGTGGTGGAGGAGGCGGCGAAGGCCGGGCTCGCTGCGATCGAATGGGGCGGTGACGTGCACGTCCCGCTCGGCAACCTGGTCAATGCCAAGCGCGTGCGGAACCTGACCGAGGTCCATGGCCTGCAGGTCGCGGCGTACGGCTCGTACCTGCGGGCCGGCAGCGTGGACCGCGAGGAGATGCGCTCCGCGATCGCGACCGCCGAGGCCCTCGGCGCGCGCCGGATCCGGGTCTGGGCCGGCAACGTCGGTACGGCGGACGCGGGCGTCGGCGACCGGATGGCCGTCACCCGTGGACTGGGCGAACTCGCCGACATGGCCGCAAGCGCGGGCATCGAGATCGCGATGGAGTTCCACCGCAACACGCTCACCGACGAGGTCGACTCCACGATCACACTGCTGCTCGACGTCGGCGCGCCGAACCTCACGACGTACTGGCAGCCGCCTGTCGATCTCGACGACGCGGCGTGCCTGCAGCAGCTCGATGCGCTGATGCCGTGGCTGAGCACCGTGCACGTGTTCTCGTGGTGGCCGTCCAACAACCGGCTGCCGCTGGCGGCCCGGGAGTCGCTGTGGCGGCCGGTGCTCGACCGCCTCGCCGCCGAACCTCGCGAGATCAATGCCCTCCTGGAGTTCGTCGCCGACGACTCACCCGAGCAGCTCACGAAGGACGCCGCCGACCTGCACAGCTGGGTCTAGGTCCTAGTCCGGTAGGTAGATCGCCAGGATCAGCGTTCCCTTGGTGGGGTTGCCCTCGTCGAGCGTCAGCGTGGCGCGCTCGGTGGGGCCGGCGCCGTGGGCCTCCCGCGCGAGGCCCGGGCCGCCCTCATCCGACGCGATACCGGCGGTCGCCTCGGTTTTGCCGAGCGTGAGGGTGGCCCGGAACCCGCCGCCCGTGCCGAGCGGCGATCCTCCGTAGGAGACGACGTACGGCTGATTCGCCGGAGTGTCGATCCAGACGCTTCGGTCCGGGCCGGGCGCGGTCTTCACCTCGGCGAGCCGGTAGCGGTACCCGGCCACCTCGGTCTGCTCCGGGAGCTCCATCCCGTCGATGACGCGCTGCTTCCCCTGGAAATAGACGCCCAGACCCAGCCGGACGTCCGACGGCAGCTCGGGGAGGACGAGATTCGGGCTGGTCGGTATGACCTTCGCGACCACGTCGACGCGCTGCCCCGCCGGTACGGGCGAGTCGATCGTGAGGCTGCTGCCCAGCACGGCGTCGGTTGAAACCGCCTCGCAGGTGGCCGTGTGCAGCTTCGAGCCGACACGCATCTCCACGGTGTACGGCGGGTTCTGGCCGTCGGAGCCGGCGTTCGCCGTACAGAACGGATGCAGGACCAACCTCGCTCCGGTCGCAGTGAAGCTGTACCGCACCTCGAGGCGTCCGGGGTCGGCGACCGCCGCTGCGGCCAGGGTGTCGCCGCCGACCGTCTTGCGGTAGACGATGCCATTCTTCTGGTAGGCGCCCGCGTCGACCGGGGCGAGTCGTGCCAGGCCGCCGTTGGTGCTCGGCGGGTCGGACGGGGTGGAGTAGATGCCGAACCAGAGCCGGCCCTCCTTGCCGATCGGCCGCCGCGAGTTCAGGTCGATCAGCTCGGCGGAGACCTGGGCCGGCTTGCCGACCGGGGAGGTCAGCCAGAAGGCCGAGTCCGGCGCGAGTGTCACTCCGCTGTCCATTGACCACGTCCCCGGGCTGGTGTTGCAGAACGCGTCGCCGACGTACCAGCCGTTGATGCGGACGCGGATCGCTGACATGCCCGCGGGGGCCTCGCAGTTGCCGTGGAAGGTGATCGAGTTCGTCGTCGGGGTCCAGGCGAACGTCAGGTTGCCCTGGCCGTGGTCGCCGATCCATGCCTTGAGCAACTTGTCGCTGCCGACCGTTCCGGGAACCGTGAGGCCGTCCCGGGTGTAGTCCTCGGGCGGGTTGTCGGCCGGCGGCGGCGTCGAGGTCAGGGAGGGCAGGAAGCCGGCCGCGACGGCAGCCACGACGGCCAGGGCGCCGAGCACGGTGAAGGTACGGCGCTGCTTGGTGCGGCGGATCTTCTGCTGCACACCGGGTCGCAGGTCGCCCGTGTGCTGGTCGGCGTCGGCGGCGCGGTTCGCGAGCTCGTCGCGCAGGTCCTGGAGGTTCATCACGGGGTCTCCAGATCTGCTGGGGAGGTGGCAAGGGAAGGGTCGAGGCGGAGCTTGGCGAGAGCCTTGGCGGTCTGGCTCTTGACGGTGCCGACGGTGCTGCCCATCAGTCGCGCGGTCTCCGCCTCGGTGAGGTCTTCGTAGAAACGCAGTACGACGACCGCGCGCTGCCGACGGGGGAGACGGCCGATGGCGTCCCAGAGGTCGAGTCCGTCGGCGCCGTCCGCGACGGGGGACTCGGGCAGTTCCTCGGTCGGGATCTCCCCGTTCCAGCGGCGGCGCCACCAGGAGGAGTACGTCGTGACCAGGATCCGCCGGACGTACGGCTCCGGGTTGTCCTCCTGGATCCGGGACCAGTGGAACCACGCCTTCGCCAGCGCGGTCTGGACCAGGTCCTCGGCCAGCGCATGGTCGCGGGTCAGAAGGTAGGCGGTCCGCAGCAGGGCCCGCGACCGTGCGGCGACGAACCCGTCGAAGGTCGCCACGCCATCAGGGCCGTCGTGCACCGCGGTCACCCCCGTCGTCAAGACGCCGTCATCGATGCTCACATCCTGCTGGACCGGCTGGCCGTCGCAGAAGGTTGCCTCGCCGTGCGGAGGTTATGTCGTGCGCGGAGGTCAGCGGTTATGTGGTGCGCTCGGAGGAGCCGCGGCGGGTAGCGGCTGGCGTGGTGAGGCGGTCGGGTGGTGACAGGTGTACGACGCGGTTCAGTTGGCCCATGTCGCGGAGGATCGTGTGGGATGCCGCGGCGGCCGCCGTGCCGGGCTGGTAGCCGGCGGCGAACCCGACCGCCTCGAACATGTCCACGTCGTTGCTGCCGTCCCCGACCGCGACCGTGCGTTCGCGCGGGATCCCGAGTTCCTCGTTCCACCCGCGGATCGCGGTGACCTTCCCGGGACCGTCGATCAGACCGCTGACCTCGCCGGTCAGTACGCCGTTCTCGATCCCGAGCTTCCCGGCCGCGTACCGCTCGACTCCGAGCCGCTCCGCGAGCGGCCCGACGACGGCGTCGAACCCGCCGCTCGCGATCGCGACCTCATGGCCTGCGGCCTTCAGCTCGCGGATCAGCTGCTCGGCACCTTCACTCAGCTCGATGGTCTCCGCCACCTGGCGGACCAGTGACGCGTCGACACCACGCAGTACGGCGATCTTGGCGCGGATCGACGTCTCGTAGTCCGGGGCGTGGACCGCCTGGACCTCCGGCAGCCGCCCGGCCAACTCGGCCAGCGTGTCCAGGGTGTCGTGCTTGCTCAGGGTCTTGTCGACGTCGAACACGAACAGATGCCGCTGCATCGGAACCATCGGCTGCTGCGGGTCGGTCGTCCGGCTTTCCGGAGCCAGCGCACGGTCCATCGTCGAGGCGACCTCGTTCCGCAGCGACGGCAGCCACTGCCCGCGCGCCGGGTCCCACACGCCGTTCGACGGATCGGACGCACCATCCAGGAAAGTGCTGATGGTTTCCGTCATTTCCTTGAATTCCGGGTAGTCCTGGAGCTGCGGGATCCGCGCCCGCAGCTGTCGGAAACCCTGGTCCCAAAGGATTTCGGTCTCGTCGTCGCGGGCCGGTGCCTGCCCGTAGAAGCGGTACGGCTGCGGCGGGCCGGTGCGGCCGGCCTCGCGCCAGTGCCAGTTTTCCGCGAGCGCTTTCCGGAGTTTCTCGCCGTCCACCGGACAGGTCCGCGCGATGTAGTACAGATCGGCGATGTCCTTGAACCGGGGCGCGGCGATGCCGTCACCGACGCCCGGCTGCAGGGCGAGGGCCGCCATCTTGTCCGCCGCGAGGTCCGCCACCGGTCGCAGCAGCGGCGTGATCGGCTCGAGTCCGGGGAGCCGGACGCCGACGATCGACCGCCGGGCCCGTTCGGGCTCGCTGGACCGCTGGATCATGGTCGGCATCTTCACGTCGACCTCGATCGTGAAGGCGTCGCCATCGCGCCGCAGGCCGAGCGGTCCGCGGCTGTCGTCGACCGGCTGGACGTCGATGGTGAAGACGACGTGCCCGCGGCCGGCGACCTCGATGTCGCGGGTCGTGTAGCGGACCAGCCCGCCGAGGCCCTCGCCGCCGTCGAGCGGGTTCTGCCGCATCGGTGCGGCCGCGAGGACGGTTTCACGGACGCGGGCCAGGTACTCGTCGTCCGGCAGTTGCTCGTTCGGGTCGTAGTAGACGTCGAGGTCGTTGGCGGTGCGCGCCATCGCGTAGACCGGGTCGATCCCGGACTCGCCGTCGGTGGTCCCGGACCAGGACTCGGCGTACGCCGGAAGCGGATTGGAGCCGGTGTTCTTCCAGGCGTCACCGTCCTGGTTCAGCTGGGAGAGGAAGTCACCGACGGTCAGTTGCCGCTTGGCGCGGTCGACCGGGAATCTCGGGCTGCTGATCTGCTGCAGATGCCCGATCAGCCGGGCCCAGCGCGGAAAGGCGCCACGGAACTGGTCACGGTCCAGGTGACCCTCGTACCCGGGCATGCCGTTACCCCTTCGCGGCGGCGTCGAGTGCGGAGCCGAGCCAGGTGGGACCGTCGTACGCCGGCTCGTGGTGGGCGAACTGCTCTGTCAGTTCGGCGCCGAGTTCGTCGGCGGTCGTCCAGCCCTGGCTGATGAAGGACCGGGCCAGCCGGCCGAGGTCGGACAGATCGAGGCCCTGGCCGTCGGCGAGGTCGGCCAGTGTCCGCGCCGGCCCGGTGACCGGGAGGCCCTCGACCACGCGGCACTGGTCTTCCTTGACCGAGCGCGGGTGCACGACGACGCCCTCGGGCAGTGCGTTGCGGGCCCGGCCGGAGAACTCGATCTCGTCGCCGCCGACGGTTCCCGCGCCGTACAGCCGAGCAGCGGATCGGTGCGATACGACCAGGGTGGTCAACGACCGTTCCCACGCGGGGACGGCCTCGGCCAGCAGCCAGGTCGCGTACAGGGTCGGATGCGGATGACCTGCGCCCGCCCGTACCCGAAGTACGCCGTCGACGACCGGCTCGACGATCTCGGCGTCCTGCAGTTGCGCCAGGACCTGTTCGGTCACCTCGCCCCGCAATTGCGCGATCGCGACCAGACCGTGCTGGCCGTCGGCCAGTGCGCAGATCCGCGCGAACGCGTCGAGTACGCGGGGGCGTGCGAAGCCTTTCATGGGTCCGATCATTCAGGGCCCGAGGTTCAGGAAGGTGAACAGCTGGTGACGGAAAGTTTCATCAAGCACTGGCCAAAAGGCGGAAAATGACGGAATGCTGGGCCGGGACAGGTTCCTTCACCGCCCCGGAGGTGTCCGATGTCCATCACCCGACCGTTGCCTCGGCTGGTCGCCGTACTGCTGTTGTTCGTGGCAACACTCACCACGTCCCAAGTCGTCGCCACGACCGTCGCCCATGCGGACGGCTGTTACACGTGGGGTCGCCAGCTCAGTCAGGGCATGTCCGGTGCGGACGTGCGGCAGTTGCAGATCCGGGTCTCCGGATATCCCGGATACGGGGCGCACCTGGCGATCGACGGTGAGTTCGGCCCGGCGACGAAGGCCGCGGTGCAGCGGTTCCAGGCGGCCTACGGGCTGTCGCAGGACGGCGTCGCCGGTTCGGCCACGTTCACCAAGATCTATGCGCTCCAGGACGACGACTGCACGCCGATCCACTTCACGTACGCCGAACTCGACGACGGCTGCGGCGGATCAGGGTTCGACGGCGGCCCGCTGTCCGAGGCGGCGACCAAGGCCAACGCGCTCGAGACGATGTGGCATCTGGAGGCGCTGCGGCACGCGCTCGGTGACCAGCCCATCAATGTCACCAGCGGTTTCCGCAGCTACTCGTGCAACAGCCAGGTCGGCGGCGCCAGCAACAGTCAGCACCTGTACGGCAGGTCCGCGGACCTGGTCGGCGTCCACTCACTCTGCACCCTCGCCAAGCAAGCGCGCTACCACGGCTTCGGCGGCATCCTCGGCCCCGGCTATCCCGGCCACAACGACCACACCCACGCGGACATCCGCACCACCAACTACTGGGACGCCCCGAACTGCGGCATCTAGTCCAGCGGGCGATCCGCGAAATCGGTCAGCGGCGGTAGCCCGAGTGCTACCGCCGCGGCCAACCGATCCCAACCGACCCGCCCGAACGGCTCCACGCCGGCGGAAAGGTCGTGCTCCAGAGCACGAGCGGCGGCCACGGCCGCGTCCCGCTCCACGTCGCTGATCAGCTCCACCGCATGCGCCTCCGCGAGCTCGTCCCAGTCTTCGGTGCCGACCGTCCCGTCCGGCCGCCGGAAGGGATCCAGCTCCAGATCCTCGAACATCCACTCCGCCCCGGCGAGCACGGCCGGCGTACTCACGTCGACGTGTATGAGCCCGCTCGCCCGGAAGTACGCGAACCACCACCCGTCGCGAGGAGCGAGCTGCACACAATGCTCACCCGGTCCACCCGGCCCGAGCTGAGCCATCTCACAGAACTCACCATTGTTCGCCCGATACAACGATCGCGCCGGCGTGTAGAACCAGGTGCCAAAGGCATCAGTCCCGATCAGGTAGGCGCCCCACAACCCGGACCCCTCCGGACGTTTCCGCTTCCGGACGTACGTCGGGTTCACAGCAGTTGGCTCACGGTGTGGATGGTGAGGCCGACCAGAGCGCCGACGACCGTGCCGTTGATGCGGATGAACTGGAGGTCGCGGCCTACGTGGAGTTCGATGCGGGCCGCGGCTTCGCGGCCGTCCCAGCGTTCGATGGTGTCGGAGATGACCGAGACGATCTCCTGGCCGTACGTGCGGACCACGTACCCGACAGCCTCGGCTGCGCGCGTGTCGACTTTCGCGCGCAGCGACTCGTCGTCCTGGAGTCGTTGCCCCAGCTCCTGCAGAGCCCGGACCGCCCGCGCCCGGAGTGTGCTGTTCGGGTCGTTGATCGAGTCGATCAGGGCGGTGCGCATCGCGTCCCAGACCGCGGTCAGGCTCGAGCCCATGTCCGGATGGGTCAGCATCCGCGCCTTCCACGCCTCGAACCGCGCCATCGTGTCCGGGTCGTGCTGCAGGTCGTGGGCCAGCTGCCCGAGCAGCCGGTCGATCGCCCGCCGCGCCGGGTGGGTCTGGTTGTCCCGTACGTCGGCCAGCCACGTCAGCGCCTCGCGGTGGATCCGGTCGATCACCATCCGGTCCACCCACTGCGGTGACCACCGCGGCGCCCGCGGCCCGACGACATCCGCGAGCAGGTCCCGGTTGTCGGCCAGCCAGTCGTGCGCTTCCACCAGCAGCAGGTCGAGCAACGCGTGATGGGCGCCGTCGTCGACGACCGACTCCACGAAGTGCCCGGCGATCGGGCTCAACGGCTCCTTGACGAACCGCGGCAGCAACGACCCGCTGACGAACGCGGTCACGTCGTCGTCGCCGAGCTTCGGCAGCGCCGCGCCGACCGTCCGGGCGCCTTCGGCCACGATCCGTTCGGCGTGGTTGCCGGCGGCCAGCCATTCACCGGCCCGCCGGCTGACCTCCGCCGTCCGCATCTTTTCCGAAACGACTTCCTCGGACAGGAAATTTTCCGTCACGAACTGCTCGAGACTTTCCGCGAGGCTGTCCTTGCGGGTCGGCACGATCGCGGTGTGCGGGATCGGCAGCCCCAGCGGCCGCCGGAACAGCGCCGTCACCGCGAACCAGTCCGCCAGCGCACCCACCATCGCCGCCTCGGCCGCCGCGTTCACGTACCCCCAGCCGCCGGTGCGGTGCAGCGTCACCACATAGATCACCGCGGCCAGCACCAGCAGCGCCAACGCCACCGACCGCATCTGCCGCAGCCCACGCCGCCGGACCAGATCGGCCGCGCCCAAGGTCAAGGTCGCCATACCCCGATCTAACCAAGTCCGCGGTGACGAACCCCTCAGGCAAGTACCTGAGTGGACCCGCGTCGTTCCATGAGACCGGAGATCGCGGCCAGGATCAGACCGGCGACGGCGAGCGCGGCGCCGAGGCGGCTGGGCCATTCGTAGCCGTATCCGGCGGCCAGTACGACGCCGCCGAGCCAGGCGCCGAGCGCGTTGGCGATGTTGAGCGTGGAGTGGTTCAGGGACGCCGCCAGCGACTGCCCCTCGTGCGCGACGTCCATCAGGCGGGTCTGCAGCGCCGGCACCAGGATGCTCGCGGAGCAGCCCATCGCGAACACACCGATCAGCGCCCCCGGCCGGGTCTGCGCGAGCCAGCCGAACGTTCCCAGCACGACGGCGACCGCGACGAGTCCGCCGTACACGCTGCCCATCAGCCACCGGTCGGCGAGACGCCCGCCGAGGACGGTGCCGGCGGTCATACCCACGCCGTACACGCCCAGCACGATCGTCACGGCGGACTCGGAGAAACCGGCCAGTTCCGTCATCGTCGGTGTGATGTACGAGTACGTCGCGAACATCCCGCCGAACCCGACCATCCCGACCAGCAGCGCCATCCACACCTGCGGCCGGGCCAGCGCGCTGAGCTCGCTGCGGACGTTGACGTCGCTCCCGACCGGCTGCGGCGGCACCCAGAACCAGACCGCGACCAGCGTCAGCAACCCGAGGACGCCGACCGCGAGGAACGGCACCTGCCACCCGAGGCGCTGCCCGAGCAGGGTCGTCGCCGGTACGCCGATGATGTTCGCGACCGGGAGACCGACCATCGTCATGGACACCGCCCGCGCCCGCCGATCCGGTGCCACCATCGACGCGCCGACCACCGCGCCGATCCCGAAGAACGCACCGTGCGGCAGCCCGGACAGGAACCGCGCGACCAGCAGGAACTCGTAGCTCGAGGCGACCGCGGACAGCACGTTGCCGATCACGAACACCGCCATCAGCCCGAGCAGCAGCCGCTTCCGCCCGGTCCGTGCGCCGAGCGCCGCGATCACGGGAGCGCCGACCACGACGCCCAGCGCGTACGCCGAGATGACGTGGCCGGCCGTCGGGATCGAGATGTGCACCCCGTCGGCGATCTGCGGCAGCAGCCCCATCGTGACGAACTCGGTGGTCCCGATGGCGAAACCACCCGTCGCCAGCGCGAACAACGCCAGGCTGACATGTCGCCCAGCAGTGCCGGCGTCAGGGGCGACTGAACTTTTCACACCTGATTGTCGCAAAGACCAGCAGAACCAGCGCGAGCAGGGCGAACACCGTGTTCCCGATCAGGTCCACCGTCCGCGACGCATCGAAGACCGGCGTCTCCGGGAACGCGTGCCACGCGTACGTGAGCAGCGCGCCGCCGGCCGCCGCCATCGAGTGCCGCTGTGTCCACCCGCTCCGCCGGGACCAGACCGTCAGCAGGGCGGCCGTGACCAGTTCGAGGAGGAGCAGTACTGCAGCCGTGGGCCAGCCGTTGCCCGGCAGGTCATCGGCCAGCATCCACCCGGAGCCGAGGACCAGGACGGCTGCTCCCGTGATCAACACCGACGGAACAGCGCCCGCCGTACGGCGAGACGCCCGGCGACCGACCGCCGTCGCGAGCATCACCAGCGCGACGATCGCCACCGCCACGCCCGCGAACTGCGCCGGCGACGCCACGAACGAGTCGTTCTTGAGCTGGATCGCCGTCGTCGCCAGCACGCCGACGACGAACAGCGCGCCGTACACACTCACGCCGATCTTGCCCAGCCAGGGTTCGCGGGGCCGCCGCGAGATCGACTCGGTGAGGACGATCGGCACCGTGATACTCCCGACCGTGTGCAGGCCGAGGACGAACAACGTCCACGGCGCACCCATCCCGAGGAACCCGATATGTCCGGGATCGAGCAGCCGCTGATCGACGTAGTTCGGGTTGAACAGCGACTGCGTGGTGATGCCTTCCTCCAGTACGCCGTAGGCGAGCGCGAGGATCAGCACGCTCGGGTATCCCCAGCCGCGGCGGCGGACCAGTTCGCGGATCAGGACCGCGCCGCCGCCGTACAGCGGAGCCAGGCCGAAGAGCGCGAAGAGGCCGGTGAGCGGGATGTTCCCGAGCAGGAACTCCGCGACCAGCGGAGCGAGGAAGAACAGTCCGAGAGCCGGCAGGCCGCGCTTCACGCTGCTCTGCCTTGGGGCGGTCGTCGTCATACCCCTCACTCTCGTGGCCGGCGCGCGGCCGGACGGATGCGATCCGTCCGGATCCTGTGCTGACGGATGTCATGGCGTTGTGGGAGCATCCGGCATGGCCAACTTCGGGGACTACCAGTTGCAGATCTACCTGCAGGGGATGCTGCAGGGAGTGACGCCGGAGATCACGACCGACCTGGCGCGGCTGGAGGCGCAGGCGGCCGAGAAGCTGCCGGCCGAGGCGATGGGGTACGTCGTGCCGAGCGCCGGCGAAGGCTCGACCGCCCGGGCCAACCGGGCCGCGTTCGACCGTTGGCGCCTGGTGCCGCGGATGCTCCGCGGCAGTACCGAACGCGATCTGTCCTGCACGATCCTCGGTACGGCGATGCCGGCGCCGGTCCTGGTCGCGCCGATCGGCGTACAGACCCTCGCGCACCCGGACGGCGAACTGGCGACCGCGCGCGCCGCGGACACCCTCGGTCTGACGTACACGCACTCGACCCAGGCCAGCCACGCGATCGAGCAGATCGAGGCGGCCAGCAAGTGGTTCCAGCTGTACTACCCGACCGATCGCGACGTCTGCCTGAGCTTTCTGCAGCGCGCGAAGGCCGCGGGGTACGCGGTACTCGTCGTCACCCTCGACACCGGGACGATCGGCTGGCGGCCGGCCGACCTGGACCGCGGGTTCCTGCCGTTCCTGAAGGGCGAGGGGCTGGCGAACTACTTCAGCGACCCGGCGTTCCGGGCGAAGCTCGCCAAGCCGGTCGAGGAGGATCCTGGCGCGGCGGTGATGCAGTGGGCGCAGATGTTCCCGAACGTCGGCCTGTCCTGGGACGACCTGTCGTTCCTGCGCGACAACTGGGAGGGCCCGATCGTGCTCAAGGGCATCACCCACGTCGAGGACGCCAAACTCGCGGCCGAGCACGGCGTGGACGGTCTCGTCGTCTCGAACCACGGCGGCCGCCAGGTCGACGGCGCGATCGCGTCACTGGACGCATTGCCGGCCATCGCGGACGCGGTCGGCGAGCAGCTCACGGTCCTGTTCGACTCCGGCGTACGCACCGGCGCCGACGCGGCCAAGGCCCTCGCCCTGGGCGCGAAGGCGATCCTCCTCGGCCGCCCCCTCCTCTACGGCCTGGCCCTCGCCGGCCAAGCCGGCGTCGAACACGTCCTCCGCTGCTTCCTGGCCGAACTGGACCTAACCCTCGCCCTCTCCGGCTACGCCAACCACCGAGAACTGAACCGCGACTCGGTAGTCCGCGCGTAAAGCTGCAGGTCGACAGTACGTATATGTCTACTACCCGCGACCGCGCACCGGGTGGCAGGACGACTCGCCTGACAGTGGACGTATATGTACTGTCGACCTGCACAAATGGACAGCGGCGGACATTGGCAGGCGGAGGAGGACTGGTGGCTGACAAGGATCACGACGCCAACAGCAGCGACGAGATCGCCGACGTTTTGCGTCGGCGTACCGATGAGCGTTGGCAGTCCGACCGGCAGCTGATTGACCAGAACCTGGCTGACCCGTGGGAGCCAAGCAACAAGGACGTTGGGCTGTGAAGGCGGTTGTGTTCGATCTGGACAACACGTTGTTCGATCACACCGGGTGTGCTGTGGCGGGGCTTCGGAGTTGGGTGGCGGAGCTTGGAATCACGCCGACTGACGAGCTGGTCGCCGAGTGGTTCGTGATCGAGGAGGATCAGTTCGGCCGGTTTCTGGCGGGGGAGATCACGCATCAGGGGCAGCGGCGGGGGAGGCTGCGGGCGTTTCTTCCGGTGCTCGGTCTGCCGGTTCCGGCGACCGACGCCGAGCTCGACGAGGTGTTCACGGGGTACCTCACGCAGTACACGAACAACTGGATCGCGTACCCGGACGCGCGGCCCGCGCTGGAAGTTGCCCGCAGCAACGGCTGGCGGATCGGCGTACTCACGAACGGAAGTACCAAGCAGCAGAACGCGAAACTGCGGGCGATCGGGCTCGCCGACCTGATCGACGTGGTCTGCACCTCGGAAGCCCTCGGTGTCAGCAAGCCCGACCCGCGCGCCTACCAGCGTGTCTGCGAAGCCCTGGGCGTCGAGCCGAGCGAGACGATGATGATCGGCGACAACCTGGAACTGGATGTCGTAGCGGCACAAGCAGTTGGCCTGACCGCGCGTCATCTGGATCGCGCGGCCGGGCAGGGCTTGCTGGAGCTGCTCTAGTTCACGGTCCAGGTGTCTGCGCCGGTGACCAGGGACTGCAGGTCGCCGGTGCCCTGGGCTTCTTGGGCGGTGGTGATCTGCTGGCGGACCAGGTCGTCGTACGCCGGGCGGTCGACGGAGCGGAAGACGCCGATCGGGGCCTGGTGCAGGACACCGCCGTCGGTCAGCCGGGACAGGGCGAACGCGTACGCCGGGTCCTCGGTGTGCGCGTCGTGGACGACCAGGTCGGACTCGCCACCGGGCAGGTCCGCGACCTCGCGGACCGCCAGCGACGCGAAGCCGTCGCGGACCACGCCGAGATGCCCGTCGGTGCCGAACCGGATCGGCTCGCCGTGCACCAGCGGGATGATCGCGTCGTCCCGGGTCTCCGGGTCCTTGAACGCCTCGAACGCGTTGTCGTTGAAGATCGGGCAGTTCTGGTAGATCTCCACGAACGCCGTACCGCGGTGCTCGGCCGCGGCCCGCAGCACCGAGGTGAGGTGCTTGCGGTCGGAGTCGACCGTCCGCGCCACGAACGTCGCCTCCGCGCCGAGCGCCAGCGAGACCGGGTTGAACGGGTTGTCCACCGAGCCCATCGGCGTCGACTTCGTCACCTTGCCCGGCTCCGACGTCGGCGAGTACTGCCCCTTGGTGAGGCCGTAGATCCGGTTGTTGAACAGCAGGATCTTCAGGTTCACGTTCCGCCGCAGAGTGTGGATCAGGTGGTTTCCGCCGATCGACAGCGCGTCGCCGTCACCGGTCACCACCCACACGCTCAGGTCCGGCCGGGCCGTCGCCAGCCCGGTCGCGATCGCCGGCGCGCGGCCGTGGATCGAGTGCATGCCGTACGTCGACAGGTAGTACGGGAAGCGTGACGAGCAGCCGATCCCGGAGACCATCGCGACGTTCTCGCGCTTGATCCCCAGCTCGGGCAGGAAGCCCTGGAAGGCCGCGAGTACGGCGTAGTCACCGCACCCGGGGCACCAGCGCACCTCCTGGTCCGACACGTACTCCTTGCGGTTCTGCGGCTCGGTCGCGGCCGGGACGCCCTGCAGACCGTGCGGCAGACTCGGCATGCCGAGCTCGACGGCGCTCATCGTGCACCCTCCGTCTTGAGATGTCCGTTCTGATCGGCGAGTGCCTCGCCGTGCTTGACGGCGGCCGCTGCCGCCCCCAGATGGCGGGCGTCGTCGTCGATGCCTTCGGTCTCCTCGACCAGGTTGCCGATCACCTCGGCGAGCTCCGCGGCGCCGAGCGGCATACCGCGGACCTGGGCGTACGAGACCACGTCGACCAGGTACTTGGCGCGCAGCAGCATCGCCAGCTGGCCGAGGTTCATCTCCGGGACCAGCACCTTGTCGTACGACTTCAGCACGTCGCCGAGGTTGGCCGGGAACGGGTTCAGGTGCCGCAGGTGCGCCTGCGCGATCTTGCCGCCGACCTTGCGGACCCGGCGGACAGCCGCGCCGATCGGGCCGTACGTCGAACCCCACCCGAGCACCAGGACCTTCGCCGTACCGTCCGGGTCGTCGACCTCCACGGCCGGGACGTCGATCCCGTCGACCTTCGCCTGGCGGGTGCGGATCATCAGGTCGTGGTTGGCCGGGTCGTAGGAGATGTTCCCGGTCTTGTCCTCCTTCTCCAGACCGCCGATCCGGTGGTCCAGGCCCGCCGTCCCCGGAATCGCCCAGGCCCGGGCGAGGGTCTCCGGGTCGCGCTCGTACGGCAGGTACTTGCCGTCGGGCGCGTTCGGCGCGGTGGTGAAGTTCGGGTCGATCGTCGGCAGGTCCTCGATGACCGGGATCTTCCACGGCTCGGAACCGTTCGCCAGGTAGCCGTCGGACAGCACGATCACCGGTGTGCGGTAGGTGATCGCGATCCGGGCGGCCTCGACCGCGATCGCGAAGCAGTCCGCGGGGGACTGGGCGGCGAGCACCGGCAGCGGCGCCTCGCCGTTGCGGCCGAACATCACCTGCAGCAGGTCGGCCTGCTCGGTCTTGGTCGGCATCCCCGTCGACGGACCGGCGCGCTGGATGTCGCAGACCACCAGCGGCAGCTCGAGCATCACGCCGAGACCGATCGTCTCGGACTTCAGGCTGATCCCGGGACCGGACGACGTGGTGACGCCGAGCGCACCGCCGAACGACGCGCCCAGGGCGGCGCCGACACCGGCGATCTCGTCCTCGGCCTGGATCGTGGTGACGTTGAACCGCTTGAGCTTGGACAGCTCGTGCAGTACGTCGGACGCCGGGGTGATCGGGTACGCACCGAGGACCATCGGCAAGCCGGCCCGCTGGGCGCCCGCCACCAGGCCGTACGCCAGCGCGAGGTTGCCGGAGATGTTCCGGTAGGTGCCGGCGGCCATGCTGGCCGGCTTCACCTCGTACCGGACCGAGAACTCCTCGGCGGTCTCACCGAAGTTGTAGCCCGCGCGGAAGGCCGCGATGTTCGCGTCCCGGATGTCCGGCTTCGACGCGAACTTGGTCTGCAGGAACGTGATCGTCGACTCGACCGGCCGCTGGAACAGCCAGGACACCAGACCGAGCGCGTACATGTTCTTCGCCCGGGACGCGTCCTTGCGGGACAGCCCGAATTCCTTGACCGACTCGACCGTCATGCCGGTCAGGTTCAGCGGGACCACGTGGTAGCCGTCGAGCTCGCCGGTCTCCAGCGGGTTCTCGTCGTACCCGATCCGCTTCAGGTTGCGCGCGGTGAAGTCCGCGGTGTCGACGATCAGGGTCCGGCCGCGCGGCACGTCCTTGAGGTTCGCCTTCAGCGCCGCGGGATTCATGGCGATCAGCACATCGGGCGCATCACCCGGCGTGAGGATGTCGTGGTCGGCGAAGTGGAGCTGGAAGGACGACACTCCCGGCAGGGTTCCGGCTGGTGCCCGGATCTCGGCTGGGAAGTTGGGCAGTGTCGACAGATCGTTGCCGAACGACGCCGTTTCCGCCGTGAACCTGTCCCCCGTGAGTTGCATCCCGTCACCGGAGTCGCCGGCGAAGCGGATCACCACGCGGTCGAGCTGCTTGACCTCGATGGTCACTGTTCTGTTCATCTCCAAGTCGAAGCTTGGGTCGGCCCGCCGCCTTGTGAGCGACACGTCGATCCCCCCGTCAGGGCGATAACCCCAATATTAGTTCGCCCTTAGTACGGAATCATGCGGAAGCCCCGGTGGTCCACAGCCTGGGACGCGGTGTTACAAGGTGAGCCGGTCGGGTAGAGGGGGCCTCACCCTCCGCGAACACTCGCTTGCGATCCGCAGCCAGAACCGGCAGGGTGGCGACAACTAGCTGTGACTTCAAGGAGTTTCTTCATGCGTCGTGCGCTGGCCGGACTGCTGACCTTGCTCGTGCTGTGCTGCGCCGCCCCGCTTGCCTCCGCGGTCCCGTCTCCGGCGCGGACCGCGAAGATCTACAGCATCCGTACGACGGACGCCACCAAGGGCGTGATCACGGTCGTCGGAACGCTCTCGCCGGCCCCTGCCACGGGGACCAGGATCCCGTTGCACCAGTGGATCCCGTCGCTGAAGCGCTGGCAGGAGGTCGCGCACGGGTACTCGTCGGGCGGCAGCGTGACGATCACCACCGTGCAGCCCGGGTCGGTCCGGACGTACCGGATCGCGATCGGCCCGCAAGCGCCGTACGCCGCCGCCATCTCGCCGATGATCAGCTTCAAGCACTACGTGTGGCGAGGGATGTTCAAGAAAGGGCTGCTGGCCGCGGGCGGGGCAGGCCAGCCGCAGTTCACCGTCGTACCGCCTGCCGAGGGACCGCGGCGGTCCGAGGCGGACCTGCTGGCGAACCAGGGCGGGTACGTCTGGGGTGACGTCAACGCGACCGGCTGCCGGTACTCGCGGAACTGGCTCGGCAACCTCACCGACGGGCTGGTCAGGGTGTCGCTGCACAACGGCACGAAGGCGCTGACCTCGGTCCGGATGACGCAGGAGACCGAGACCTGGCTCAACTACGACATCTCCGGGGTGACGCGGTTGAGGTTGCAGGTCGCCGACGTCCGCTCCGGCTACGGCCCGTACGTCTCGATCGACTCGCTGCTGCTCTGCACGAACTAGACTGCTGCCCGTGTCGGACAGCTATGGCGTCATCGCCGCGGTGGTCGCGCTCGGCCTCGTCGGGCTGCTCGGCGCGTTCGCGCTGAACAAGGCGCTGACGGTCACCTATCCGACCGAGGGCAAGCTGAAGACGTACGAGTCGGGCGTCGACCCGGTCGGCGAGGGCTGGGCCCAGGTCCACATCAGGTACTACCTGTTCGCGTACCTCTACGTGATCTTCGCGGTCGACGCGATCTACCTGTTCCCGTGGGCGACGATCTTCGCGGCCCTCGGCGTCGCGACCCTGATCGAGATGTTCGTCTTCCTGGCGTTCGTCGCGGTCGGCCTGCTGTACGCGTACCGCAAGGGTGTACTCCGCTGGACCTGAGGGAGATCGATGAGCTGGCTGGACGACAACCTCGCTGACCTGATCACGAAGCACGGCGTACCGGCGGCTTCGGTCGCCGTGCTGGCCGACGGCGAGGTGAGTACGGCGGCCGCGGGCATCCTCAACCTGGACACCGGCGTCGAGGCCACCGTCGACTCGGTGTTCCAGGTCGGGTCGATCACCAAGCTCTGGACGACCACGCTGATCCTGCAGCTGGTTGCCGACGGCAAGGTCGACCTGGACCGGCCGGTGCGGGACTACCTGCCCGAGTTCAAGCTCGCCGACGAAGCGGCAGCCGCGGTGATCACGCCGCGACAGCTGCTCACCCACTCCAGCGGCTTCTCCGGCGACGCCTTCACCCCGACCTCGCGCGGTGACGACGCGGTCGAGCTGTTCGTACGGGACGTGCTGCCCGGGCTCGCGCAGGAGGTGTCTCCGGGAGCCGGCTTCTCGTACAACAACTCCGGCTTCGTGGTACTCGGGCGGATCGCCGAGGTGCTGTTCGGGAAGCCGTTCCACGAGCTCGTCCGCGAGCGCATCGCCGTACCGCTCGGGCTGAAGCATGTCGCGACGATCGCGGACGAGGCTCTCCTGTACCGCGCCGCGCTCGGGCATGTGGCGCCGAAGCCGGGTGCTCCGTTGCGGACCGCGCCGGTGTGGAGCCTGGTGCATGCGATGGCCCCGGCCGGGTCGCTGCTCGCGATGAGCGCGGCCGATCTCCTGGCGTTCGGCCGGGCGTACCTGGACGCGACGCTGCTCGACCGGGACACGATCGATCGGCTGTGGGAGCCGCAGGTCGACGTACCGGCGATCGGCGGGTTCGCGCAGCACTGGGGACTCGGCTGGATGATCTTCGACGTCGAGGGCGGCCGGCTCTACGGCCACGACGGCGGGACCGTCGGCCAGGCGGCGTTCTTCCGGCTGGTGCCGGACAAGGGCGTCGCGGTCGTGCTCCTCACCAACGGCGGCAGCGCCGGAGCCCTGTACGACGAACTGGTCGGGCACATCCTCCGCGAGACCGCCGGCGTCGAGTTGCCGACCCGCCCGGTGCCGCCTGAGCAGCCGGTGGAGATCTCGGCGGAGCTGGTGACCGGTCGATTTACCGGCGTACTGGTGGAGGCCACGATCAGCGTCCAGGACGGCGAGTTCTGGGTGCTCGACGACGCGGTCAGTGACGAGGGGCGGCTGATCTACCCGGAGCCGCGCCGGACCAGGCTCGTGGCGCTCGACGACACCCGGTTGATCGCGGCGGAGGCGGAGCAGGGCACGCACGAGGTGCTCGCGTTCCACGGGGCGGTCGACGGGCGCGCGGCGTACCTGTTCCGCGGCGGCCGGCTGACGCCGCGCAGTCACTGAAGGTAGTCACTCTTCCTCGTTGCCCGATCACCGTATGTGTTTGCGAAGGGCAACAAAACGTCAGTTTCAAGCGCTCCGATGACGGAATGCGTACATCTGATCGCCAAGCGATGCTATCGGGGCTATGGTGATTACTCGGGGGAACGGGGCGAATCCTGGTGGTGAGGCTATGTCGTGGCAACTGTGGGTAGTGATTGCCCTCACTGCGGCCGGGCTCGTGTTACTGGCCGCAGCGCGAATGCGGCACGCCCGCAAGGTCTTCGACGACATCACCGAACTCGACCGCCCCACTACCGATGCGGCTCCAGTGGGTGACGACCTGGCCCGCGCCCGGGCCCGGCATCTGCAGACCGAAGCCGACGCCCGGCACCGCAAGCACGGCTAGCGGCTCGGTCCTCGTCGAGGCTAGCGGCTCGGTCCTCGTCGATCGGTCCTCGTCGATCAGTCCCCGTCGAGGAGTCCGTCGCGGCGAGCTACTGCGGCCGCTTCCGTGCGGGAGCGGACGCCGAGCTTCGCGAGGATGTTCGACACGTGCACGCTGACGGTCTTCTCGCTGATGTACAGCTCCCGCGCGAGCTGCCGGTTGGTCCGTCCCTCCGCCAGCAACCGCAGTACTTCGGTCTCTCGCGACGTCAACGCACTGGCGCCGCCGTTGTCGACCCCGCCGGCCTCCTCCAGCAGCGGCCGCGCGTTCAGCTCCCGGCCGACATCGGCCGCCAGCGCGGTCTGCTCGTTCGCCTCGGCGACCCGTCCCGCAGCACGGAGCGCGGCCGACAGGCGGATCCGCGACCAGGCCTGCTCGTAGACGTACCCGTAGCCGAACGCGTCCGTCGTCCGCTGCCACGCGGCGACATGCTCCTCCGGTGTCGGCGCGTCGATCCCGGCCAGCCACCGCAGCCGGTCCCACTCCGACTCCAGCCGCGCGATCCAGGCCAGACCCTCGACACCCATCAGGCGCCCCGGCGGCAGTCCCTTCTCTGCGGTCGCCTGCCCGAGGTTGAGCAGCTCCGCGCCGCGCGCGACCAGCTCGGCCGCGGCCGACGGCTCGCTGACGGCGCGGTGGCACAGCAGTTGCAGCCCGAGGGCCGAGAACCGGATCCGCGCGTAGAACCATTCGGTCTGGAACACGTCGGCGCACAGCGTGGACACGTCCGTGATCAGCTTCTCCGCCTCAGCCGGCTTGTCGAGCATCCGGTACGCGTCGACGGCCGGCTGCAACCCGATGATCGGCAGCATCACGTCGAGGTCCCACCACTTCCGGGACAGCTCGAACTCCTCCGCGACCGCTGTGTCACCTCGCCCGCTGCGGACCGAGAAGTCCACTGCCCGCAACGCCGCCGCGGCCGCCGCCGGCGTCATCGCGTCGGTCCGGGCGGTCGCCGCCGCGTCGTCCCATTCGCCGAGCATGAACTGGGTCAGCGCCAGCATCCGGCGCGCGTCGAACCCGTACGCCGCCCACTGCCGCCCGAGCTCACCGGCCCGCTTCGCCGCGAACGACAGCGCGGCCTTCGCGTTCAGCAGGTCGCCCTGCTCGTAGTGCGTCGACCCGAGCAGGAACCGGCTCCGCACCTCGGCGGGAGAGTCGCCGGTGAGCTGCGCCCGTACGGCGGCCTCCTCGAGCTGCTTCGCGGCGGTCTCCGGATCGCCGGCCCGGCGACGCAGCTGGGCCAACGTGATCCCGGCGTCGCTGGCCGCGGACTCCTGACCGGCCTCGCGGGCGATCTCGAGCGCCTTGTGGGCCCAGCGCTCTGCGTCCATCGGACGGCCGAGCGCGTCGGACACGCGGGCGTACAGCGACGCGACCTGCGCCTTGAACACACTCGCCGGCTCGTCCTGGACCAGCTTGAGCGCCTGCGAGATCGCCTCGCTCGCCTCGCTGTCCTGGTCGATGATCAGCGCGATGTCCGCCAGCGGCAGCAGGAGCTCGGCGCGCTGCAGCTTCGGCGCGTCGGGCGGCAGGTCGGCCAGCGCCTTCCGGAGCAGCTTGACGGCGCGCAGGTGCTGTGAGGACAGGGTGGCCGCCATCGCCGTGTCGACGATCAGCCAGGTCTTGTCGACCGTGCTCGTCGGAGCGGCGTTCGGGAACAGCTCCAGGGCCATCTCGTAGTGCTTCAGCGCCTCCTGCGGCGCGGCGACCGAGAGCGCCTCCTGACCGGCCCTGACTCGGGCCTCGAACGCGGTCGCCAGGTCGTGGGACCGGGTGGCGTGCCCGGCCAGCTCGGCTGCGGTGCCCGCGACGGTCTGACTCTCCAACTCCTGCACGTACGCCGCGTGCTGGCGGACCCGCTCGCCCGGGAGCAGATCGTCGTACACGGCCTCGGCCAGCAGCGCGTGACGGAAGTAGTACCGGTCGCTGGTCGGTACGTCGATGATGTGGGCGTCGATGAGCTCGCGCAGAGCATCGTCGAGCTCGCGGTCCGGCAGCTTGGCGACTGCGGTCAGCAGGTCGTGCGGAACGCGACGGCCGGCGACCGCGATCACCCGGGCGACCTGGCGGGCCTCGTCCGACAGCGGGTCGAGGCGGACCAGCAGCAGGTCGGCGAGATCAGGCGGCACGGCGTCGCCGTCACCCATCGAGGCCGCGGCCGCGAGCTCCTCGGTGAAGAACGCGTTGCCGCCCGCCCGCTCGAGGATGCGGCGCTCCTCGGCGGGGGAGAGCGGGTCCGTGAGCAACAGGTGCAGCAGGGTGCGGGCCTCGTCGGCGTCGTGGGGGAGCAGATTGACGCGACGGACCCGGGGATTGCGGGACCACTCGGCGATCGGGCGGCGCAGCGGGTGCCGGCGGTGCAGGTCGTCGCTGCGGTACGACACCACGAGGGCCAGGCGTTGCGACGTCAGCCGGGTGATCAGGAAACCGATCAGGTCCCGGGTCGAGTCGTCGGCCCAGTGGGCGTCCTCGATGATCACCAGCTGCGGCTCGCTCGTGGCGAGGGCGGTGAACGCGCCGAGGACGGCGTCGAACAGGGCGGCCCGGTCGAGCTGACCCTCCTGCGGCGCCGGCTGGGCGCTCAGCAGGCGGTGCGCCGGCAGCAGCCGGCCGATCGCCGGGAAGTTCGTCAGCACGCCCTCGACCAGGTCGGGGCGGTCGCCGGCCAGCCGGCCGAAGATCTCCGAGAACGGCTGGTACGGCAGGCCGGCGTCGCCGAAGTCGGTGCAGTGCCCGACCAGGACCCCGAACCCGCGCTCGTGCGCCCCGGTCGCCACCTCGTCCAGTAACCGGGTCTTGCCGACGCCGGCGTCACCGGACAGCAGCACGGCGCCGGCGCGACGCGTCTTGGCGTCGTCCACGGCGCTGAGCAGAGTGGCCATCTCGGATGAGCGGCCGACGAGAGGTGTCGAGTTCCAGGGCACGTCGTCCATCTTCGCCCCTGGTGCCGACACAAATCGACGGTATCCCGTCCGCTGAGCCTTCCCGGGCTTTCTCCCAGGCGCAGAAACGCCGTCCCTGATCACGAGTTCTCGATCAGGGACGGCGGTTTCGGCGGTCATGCGGCCGGGCGGGGTCGGAGGGCGTGGCGCGGCTCGGACTGTGTGGTCCGCTCCTTGCGCTGCCGGCGGTTCGCGACCCGGAAGTCACGCTTGGCGCGCTCCAGCCGGTACGCGGACTCTGCCTTCACGGCGTCCGGGGTCAGTGGCATGTTGATCATCATGGTTTTCCCTCCCTTCAGGCTTTCCGGCCGAACAGGTGGCTGATGGTCCGGCGGCTCCGGGTGCGCTGTGCACCCTGCGTCTGCCGGAAGTCACGGCTGAGGCGCTCCCTGCGGTAGTCGACCTCGGCCTTGACCGATGCGTTGCTGAACATGTGTTCCTCCGTTTTTCGGTGCCAGCTGCCTGCCGACAGGTGTAAATCTGCTCGTCTGAGGAGGATCCGCACATCGGAAGTCCTCCCTATCCCCGGCGGTAGGCGGTACCTAGGTGGTCTGAGGGGGTCTTAGGAGCCCCTGAAATGACGGTGGCGCGACCGGCTCCGAAGAGCCGGCCGCGCCGTGGGGGAGGGGTCTGGGGCGGTGATCGCGCGGTCACATCGCGGGACGGGCCCGTAGCTCGGGCGCGCAGGGCTGCGGCGGCTGTGGCGCACGCTTCGGCAGGAACCAGAACGGCCGCTGGAAGTCCCGCCGAATCTTCTCCTGCCGGTACCGCATCTCCGCCCGCACCGCGTCAGTCGAGTAAACAAACATGATGTCCTCCGAGCTCCTGTCGATGAGAAGACAGTGCGCCCCTGAGGAAGCCCCCCACATCAGCACAACTCCCTATGCCCCCGGCAACAGACTCCCTATCCGCCCGCCCATCACGCCCCACGTCCCGCCCCGGCGCGCGGTTCGTCCAGTCGTGGGAAATGGTTGCTGTCACCGACCTTGATCCACGACTCGACGAACCCTGCGTGAGCCGATCGCCACGACTCGCTGGGTGGGCGCACACGAGCGGTGCAGCCGTTCGGCGGTGAGGCATCGGCGCAGGACCACGAGACCGCACCCCGCCGAAGGCGGCAAGAGGGCTGTCGCCGCCGCTAGGCGGTGTCCTTTTAGCTGCGATAGGTGAGGTTGAGTTCGTAGTGGGTGGGGTCGAGGAGTTCGTCGGTGTGTTCGGCGAAGGTGTCGGTGGCGGTCCAGCTGGTTCGGGTGGTGTGCAGGAACCAGGTGCCGGGCGGGCGCTCCAGGTGGCCGGCCTCGACGGGAGTGAGGGGGCGGCCGCGGAGGCGCTGCTCGCAGTGGTCGAGGTACAGGCCGGCGCGGTTGAGCGTGACGCTGATCGACCCGTTGTCCAGCCCGCGTACGGGCAGGTCCCGGAGCGACTCGATCGCCGGCACCCGGCTGCGCTCGAGCGAGATCGCCGTACCGTCCGTCAGCTGCCGGACCCGCTCGATCACCACCACCTCGGGCGACGGCAGACCGAGCCGGGCGGCCAGCGCGGGATCCTCCTCGAGCTCGATCCGCACCGTCCGCATCCGGGTCTCCACACCCTGCTCGGACAGCGCGTGCGTCCACCCGAGCCGCCCGTCGAGCGGCCGCCCGTCGAACAGCACGTACGAACCCTTGCCGGTGTGCGTGGCGATCAGCTCGTCCTCGGCGAGTACGGCGAGCGCGGCGCGGACCGTGTTCCGGCTGACCGCGAACCGTTTCGCCAGCTCGACCTCACCGGGCAGCTGCGTGCCCCGCCGTACGACGCCGGACTTGATCTCCCGCGCGAGCACCCGTGCGATCCGCTCGTGTTTCAGGGAGATCCGCCGCATCATCGCAACTGCTCCACGCTCACGATCTCCAGCATCGGCGCGTACAGCCGCATGAGGTCGATCGCTTTTCCGTGGTTCTCCGCGGTCGACCCGGCGCACGCCTCCTCGACGACCTGGACCTGAACGCCGGCGTCCACCGCGGAAAGCGCCGTACTGATCACGCAGCAGTCGGTCGCCACCCCGGCGAGCACCAGCCGCCCGTCGGCCCGCGCCGCCAGCTCGGGGCCCCAGGCACCGAACGTGGTCTTGTCGAGAGTTGGAGCCCCCTTGAACTCGTCGACCAGCTGATAATCCTCGGAATCCGGCGACTGCAGCGCGAACGGGAACTGCTCGTAGTAGCCGGCCCAGGCACCGAAAACGTGTTCCGGCGCGACGAACCGCGTGAACACCACGTCCGGTGTGAACAGCTTGATCAGCTCCCGGGCCGGCTCGACCACCCGCTGGAAATCCGGTGTCGCCCAGCCGGACGCCGGATCCGCGAAGATCCGCTGCAGATCGATCAGCGCCAGCACCATCAGGCCTCCTGGCGCCGTACGGCGGACCGTCCGCCGAACCACTGCACGCCGAAGCCGAGTACCAGCGCCACGAGTACGCCGAGGTTCGCGTACGCCCACGCGCCTTCCTTGCCGCCGAGGCCGAACGCCTCGAGCAGGTACCCCTGCCAGGTCAGCCACGACGCCAGCGTGTTGGTGACCAGCCCCCACCCGATGCCGGTGGCAACGACCATCGTCACCACGGGCAGCCACCGCACGTCGCCGTACCGGCCCGTCGGAAGGTAGAGGTCGTCCTCGTCGTAGTCGCGACGCCGGGACGCGATGTCGGCGAGCATGATCCCGCACCAGGCCGCGATCGGTACGCCGAGCGTGATCAGGAACCCTTGGAACTGCGCGAGGAACTCGCCGCCGTAGAACACCACGTACACGGTCCCCGCGATCATCACCACACCGTCGATGAACGCCGCGACGTACCGCTTCACCGGCAGCCCGAGCGAGAGCAGCGCGAGCCCGGACGAGTAGATGTCCAGGACGGCGCCACCCACCAGCCCGAGCACCGCCACGATCACGAACGGCACCAGGAACCACGTCGGCAACGCCTCCGCCAGCGCCCCGATCGGGTCGGCGCCGATCGCCGTACTCAACTCCTCCGACGATCCCGCGAGCAGCAGACCGAACACGAGCAGTACGACGGGAGCCAGCGAACCCCCGAAGGTGGTCCAGCCGACCACACCGCCGCTGGACGACCGGCGCGGGAGGTACCGCGAGTAGTCCGCGGCCGCGTTCACCCAGCCGAGCCCGAAGCCCGTCATCAGGAACACCAGCGCGCCGATCACCGCCTGCGCGGACCCGCTCGGCAGCGCGGAGACGGTGCTCCAGTGGATCTGGTCGGCGACCAGGACGATGTAGACGACCGTGAGTACGCCGGTGACAATCGTGATCACCGTTTGCGCGCGCATGATCAGGTCGAACCCGAGAACTCCGCAGGCAACCGTGAGCAGACCGACCATGAGCAGCGCGATCACCTTGGTCAGCGTGCCGCCGCCCCAGCCGAGCCGCTCGAAAACGGTTGCCGTGGCCAGCGTCGCGAGGATCGTCAGCACGGTCTCCCAGCCGACGGTCAGCAACCAGGAAACGAGGGACGGCAACTTGTTTCCGCGGATTCCGAACGCGGCCCGGCCGAGCACCATCGTCGGCGCCGAACCACGTTTTCCGGCCAGCGCGATCAGTCCGCAGAGCAGGAACGAGAACACCACCCCGATCAGCCCGGCGATCACCGCCTGCCAGAACGAGATCCCGAACCCGAGCGCGAACGCGCCGTAGCTCAGTCCCAGCACCGACACGTTGGCGCCGAACCACGGCCAGAACAACTGGTTCGGACGGCCTTTCCGGTCCGCGTCCGCGATCACGTTCAGCCCGTTGCTCTCCACCGCGAGCGCGCGGGTCTGCTGCCCCTCGACCTGGTCGGTCATATCGGCTCCTCGAAGAACCTGTTCAGTCCTGTTCAACACGGTAGGCCTGGCCGGTGCGGTGGTCAACAATGAACGGCATGGAGCTCAGCGCGGAGGTCGACGGGTTCAGGCTGGCGTACGACCGGGACGGCGAAGGGCCAGCGGTCGTTCTCCTGCACGGCTGGCCCGGAGACCGCACCGATCACCGGCTACTGGCCCCGCTGCTGGTGGAGCGCGGGTGCGAGGTGGTGGTGCCGGATCTGCGCGGATTCGGCGAGTCGGACAGCCTGTCCACGGATCCGAAGCAGTACGGCGTGGACGCGCAGGCGAAGAGCGTGGTGGCGCTGGTGGAGGAACTCGGGCTGGAGCGTCCGGTGCTCGCCGGGTACGACGTCGGGAGCCGGATCGCGCAGGGGATCGCGCGGACGCGGCCCGATCTGATCGAGGGGCTGGTGGTGGCGCCACCGCTGCCGGGGATCGGAAAGCGGGTGTTTTCCGAGCAGGCACAGGCGGAGTTCTGGTACCAGGCGTTCCATCGGCTGCCGGTGATCGAGGAGTTGATCGACGGCAACCCGGTCGCGGTCCGTTCGTACCTGCGGCATTTCTGGACGCACTGGTCCGGGCCGGAACTGGATCACCTGGTCGAGGTCTACTCGGCGCCGGGCGCGTTCACGGCGTCGATCCAGTGGTACCGGGCGGGAGCGGGTTCGGTCGCGGTGTCGGCGGCCGAGACAGCGCCGCCGTCGTACGACCGGATCGCCGTACCGACGGTGGTCCTTTGGCCGGAGTTCGACCCGCTCTTCCCGCGGGCCTGGTCCGACCGTGTGGACGACTTCTTCAGCGACGTCCGGCTGCGCCACGTCGACGGCGCCGGCCACTACGCGCCACTCGAGTACCCGGAGATCCTCGCGGAAGAGATTGTCGGACTAGGCTAGCGAGCATGGCCGAGACCGAGCTGGGGATGCCGACCGTGCGGCCGGCGGTGGGGGCGTTGGCGAAGCTTGCGCCGCAGCCGGTTCGGTACCTGCTGAACTGGGGCCGGAAGTACTCGCTCTGGGTGTTCAACTTCGGGCTCGCGTGCTGCGCGATCGAGTTCATCGCGGCGTCGATGGGCCGGCACGACTTCATCCGGCTCGGCGTGATCCCGTTCGCGCCCGGACCGCGGCAGGCCGACCTGATGGTGGTGTCGGGCACGGTGACCGACAAGATGGCGCCGGCGATCAAGCGGCTGTACGACCAGATGCCGGAGCCGAAGTACGTGATCTCGTTCGGCTCCTGCTCGAACTCCGGCGGCCCGTACTGGGATTCGTACTGCGTGACCAAGGGCGTCGACCAGATCATTCCGGTCGACGTGTACGTACCCGGTTGCCCGCCGCGGCCCGAGGCGTTGCTGCAGGGCATCCTCAAGCTGCAGGAGAAGATCGCCGGCGAGACACTGTCGAGCCGGTACGACGACCCGTCCCCGGCCGCCCTCACCCGGGGGCTGGTGCAGCCTTGAGCGCTGACGCCCTGGAGGCACTGACCAGCGCGGGGATCGCGGCGGCCCAGACGGACAGCTTCGGCCCGACCGCGATCGACGTACCGCCGGAGTCGTGGGTCGCGGCGCACGAGGTACTACGGGACGCGGTCGGTCTCACGTTCTTCGACTTCCTGAGCGCGTCCGACGAGCTCAAGGACGGGTTCCGGGTGGTCTCGCATCTCGCGGACTTCTGGGGCGGATCGCATGTCGACCACGTGCTCGTGCGGACCTTGGTACCGCGGGAAAACGCTGTACTTCCGACGCTGTCCGAGCTGTACGCCGGGGCGAACTGGCATGAGCGGGAGACGTACGAGATGTTCGGGATCGCCTTCGACGGGCATCCGAACCTGATCACGCTGCTGCTGCCGGACGAGTTCGAGGGGCATCCGCTGCGGAAGGAGTTCGTGCTCGCGTCCCGGGTCGCGAAACCGTGGCCCGGTGCGAAGGAACCAGGCGAGTCGGACCACGCCCCCGCGGGCGCCCCGAGCCGCCGCCGTACCCTCCCACCCGGCGTGCCCGATCCAGAAACCTGGGGCCCCCGCCCGGCAGGCTCGCCGGACCCCGACCCCCTGGCCCCCGCCGAAGCCGCCGCCACCCCCGCCCGCCCCCGCCGAGCCGGCGCCACCGGCGAACGCCGAACCCGCCGCCAGCCCTCGTCCGACACACCGCCCCCGTCCGAGACCCCACCGGCCGACGCGACGCCGCCGGCTGAGCCGTCGTGATTCCTTCTGCGGAAGAGCTGGCGCGCTACACCCTCGAGCGGCAGCACCCGATCACTCGGACCTGGGTGGACGACGCGCGGCGGCTCGCGATCCTGACCGAGGAACACGCGGCGCTGGACATCCTGCTGGCCGAGGACCTCGGGATCGCCGTCCAACGCACCGATCGACTGGCGCCCGGCAAACCACCCGAGGCGATGCTCAACCGCTGGGTTCCCGTCGGCGACGACCTGCACGCGATGTTCAGCATGCGCTTCGAGAACCTGAACCCCGCCAGACCGTTCGTCGACGCGACCCCGATGAGCCGATCACCGAAATCCTCCGACCTCGCCGCGCTGGCCGCTGCCGCGCAGGAGTACTACGGCGTCCACGACCCGCTGTACCTCCGTCTCTGGACCGCCGACGCAACCATTGCCGGCACCGCCCCGGACCGCCGATTCCTCGCCGCCCCGATCAGTCAGCTGCGCGCGACCGACGTACCACCCGGCCTGGCGCTGCGCCCGGCAAAGACAGTCGACCACTACGACGAGGCCCGCGACGCGTACGCCGCGGTCGACGCCGACCACCCGCACCACCCCGAGGAAGCAACGATCCAGGACCGCGAGGACCTCCAGGAGGCAGCGGACGAAAGCCTGCTCTTCGACGTGACCGTGCACGACGAATGGGCCGGCTACGCCGCCGCGATCATCAAGCCCGACGACGCCCTAGGTCTCCCCGCGTACGTCGTCCGCGAACTGGTCCTGGCCCCCCAGCACCGAGGCCACGGCTACGGCCCCCACCTCAGCACCCTCCTGGCCCAGTCCCTCCCCGACCCCACCCGAATCCTCATCGGCACCATCCACGAATCCAACCAAGGCGCCCGATCCGCCGCCCTCACCGCAGGCCGCCAAGACATCGGCGGCTGGCTTCAGCTTCCGCTCTGAGAGAGCCGCTCGGTGGGCTGGCCGGTCAGGTTGGCGATGAGCTCGAAGTCCTTGTCCAGATGAAGAAGGACAAGGCCGGTCTGCTCAGCGGTGGCGGCGATCAGCAGGTCCGCCACCGAAGGCGCCCGATGCTGCCCGGCGGACGCGAGCTGTGACTGCATGACGACGGCGCGACGCTCGATCGCAGGCGTCACGTTCTCCACCGGCATCGCGGTGATGAACGGCTGATGGAGGAGCCGACGGTGGTCGTCCGCGGATCGCGCCGAGAAGCCAAGTTCGAGCAAGGTCACCGTGGTGATGTGTACGAGCCCGCGGTTGATGCGGTTTGCCCATTCGTCCCGATCGGGAGTCGTGTTGAGACGCACGACCGCCGACTTGTCGATCAGCCAGCGCCGGGAGTCGACGGTCGGCGTCACGACCAGGCCTGGCGCATGACTTCAGGGTCCTCCACATCGCGGGCGAGGTACGCCACTTGCTCCAGATCGGCAACGGTCACGGTAACCTCAGAGCGCCCCGCTTCTTGGCTGAGTTGCCTGCGGAGATATTCGCTCCTGGACAGCCCAAGGCCCGCCGCTCGGCGGTCGATCACGGCGAGCACCTCGTCCGGGACATCGCGAATGAGTACGTCACTCATGGCGTCACCTCCTACTCGATATCTGATGATATCAGGAGCGTGGCGGTGTGTAGTAGAAGACCTCTTCGCGGGTTATTTGGCCGGACTCGACTGTGCAGAGGGAGAGTTTGGTGGTGTGGGAGCGGGTGCCGGTGCGGACGTCCAGTTGGTCGAAGGTGAAGCGGACGGCGAAGTGGTTGTCGAGGAGGAGTGGGCCGACGATGCCGACGCTCAGGTATTCGATGTCGGTGTTGAGGCGGCGGGCGTTCTCGAGGATGGCGTCGGCGCCTTTGACCTCGATCTCCTCGCCGCCGGTTTCGAGGGGTGCGACGCGGACGACCTCGGGGGCCGAGAGCGAGAGGGCCCGGTCGAGGCGGCCGGTGGACAGCGCGTCGACGTACCGCTGGGCGACCTCCGCGGCGGACAGGACGCGGAACTCGTCGGCGTGTTCGTCCGCCCATTCGGCGAACGTGAGCGCGGGGCGGCCGGTGAGTTCGGTGACGGTGGTGGTGACGGGTTCGGGGTTGTCGACGAGCGAGGCCCAGTAGGCGACCGAGCCCTCGGCGAGGACCGGGTCGGCGCCGAGGTCGAGCATCGCCTGCCGCGCCTCCGCGTCGGACAGCGCCTCGACGCGCATCTCCTTGCCGACCGCCCGGGCGATGGTCTGGATCTGCTCGGCTTGCGTCAGCACCTCGGGCCCGGTGAGGTCGTAGATCTGGCCGATGTGCCGGTCGTTCAGGAGGGCGAGTACGGCGACCGCGGCGATGTCCCGTTCGTGGATCAGCGACCGGCCCGCCTCGGGGGACGCGACCCGCACGACGTCGCCGGTCCGGAACTCGCTCGCCCAGCCCTGCGCGTTGACCGCGAATCCGCCCGGCCGTACGAAGGTCCAGTCCTTGTCCCGCAGGAACTCTTCCACGTCGGCCCAAACCCCGCCCGACGGCGCGCTCAACGAGGACAGGTAGACGACCCGCCGGGGCAGTTCGGCCACCACGCCGGCGGCCCCTTCGGCGCTGAACGACGGCCACAGCAGGAACGCGGCGTCGACGTCGGCCGCGGCCCGGCGTACGGCGGCGGTGTCGTAGAGATCGCCCTGGATCAGTTGCACGTCGGGCGGGAAGCCGGCGAGGTCCGGCGTACGGACGAGGGCCCGGACGGTCACGCCCGCGGCGCGCAACCCGTCGACGACGTGCCGGCCGACACGGCCGGTGGCTCCGGTGACAAGAATCGTGGTCATGCGACCCACCTTGCGACCTCAACGTTGGTTGAGGTCAAACGGGAACCACTAGGCTGACGGGCATGCTGGAGTTCGTGGTGCGGGTGGTGGGCGTTCTGGTCGCCTTCCTGGTGGCGCCCTTGCTGGTCGGTCAGGCCGAGCACAAGGTGATGGCGCACATGCAGTCACGGCTCGGCCCGATGTACGCCGGCGGGTTCCACGGCTGGGCGCAGCTGGTCGCGGACGGGGTGAAGTTCGTCCAGAAGGAGAGCGTGGTCCCGGCCGCCGCCGACAAGCGGGTGTTCGAGTGGGCCCCGATCGTCGCGATCCTGCCGTACATGGCGGCGCTCGCCGCGATCCCGCTGGCGCCGGGTCTCGTCGGCGCCGAGCTGGACTCGGGCCTGTTCTTCGTGCTCGCGGTGATGAGCATCGGCGTACTCGGGTCGCTGATGGCCGGCTGGGGCAGCGGGAACAAGTACAGCCTGCTCGGCGGGCTCCGGGTCGCGGCGCAGCTGATGAGCTACGAGCTGCCGTTCGTGCTGTCCGCGGCGAGTGTCGCGGTCGCGGCCGGGTCGTTGAGCCTGACCGGTATCGCGCACGCGTGGAACCCGTGGTGGTTGCTCTGGCAGCTGCCCGGTCTGGTCGTGTTCTTCATCGCCGGCCTGGCCGAGCTGCAGCGGCCGCCGTTCGACATGCCGGTCGCGGACTCCGAGGTGATCTTCGGCCCGTACACGGAGTACACCGGGCTCCGGTTCGCGATGTTCCTGCTCGCCGAGTACGCCGGGATCGTCGTACTCGCGGCCCTCACCACGGTGCTGTTCCTCGGCGGCTGGAGCGGCCCGGGACCGGAGTCGATCGGCTGGATCTGGACCGTACTGAAGGTCGCGTTCGTCTCGGTCGTGGTGATCTGGGTGCGGGTCTCGTTCCCGCGCATGCGGGCCGACCAGCTGCAGAAGCTGGCCTGGCAGGGCCTGGTGCCGGTGGCGCTGATCCAGCTCGCGCTCACCGGCATCGGCGTCGTCGTCTTCTAAGGAGTTGCCAGGGCCTCGGTTGGTGAGAGGCGGGAGGCTCGGACGGCGGGGTAGAGGCCGGCCAGTCCGCCGATCACCAGAGTCGCCGCGACCCCGCCTGCCAGCGCCCAGACCGGGATCACCGTCAGCCAGTTCTGGTACGACGCATAGGCCGCAGTGACCGCGGACCCGAGTAATGCCCCGCCGACCCCGCCGAGCGCCGACAGCAGCAACGACTCGGTCAGGAACTGGGTACGGATCTGGCCGCGGGTCGCCCCGAGCGAGCGGCGCAGACCGATCTCGGCGCGGCGTTCGAGCACCGAGATGACCATGATGTTCGCGACCCCGACACCGCCGACCAGCAGCGCGACCGCGCCGAGGCCGAGCAGGAGTCCGGTGAAGGCCTGACCAGCGGCCTGCTTCGCGGCGAGCGCGTCGGACGGTCGCGACACCTCGACCTCGTTCGGCGCCGCCGGGTTCGCGGTCGCTCCGAGGACCGATCGGACGGCCGGCACCTGCGCGTCGTCCGAGCGGGTGTAGATCGTGGTCGGATGCCCGTCGAAGGCGAGATCGCTCGCGGCCGGCCAGCCCATGAGCGCGGCGCTGTCGAGTTCGGGGGCGAGCGCGGCCGGTTCGAGGATGCCGAGGACGGTGAACCAGGTGTTGCCGATCAGCACCTGGGTGTCCGGCCCGGCCTTGGTGATGCCCAGCCGTTCGGCGGCGCTCGAGCCGAGGACAGTCGCCGGATAGCTGCCGGTCGCCGCGTCGATCCACTTGCCGCTGCGGATCGTCGCGCCGATCGTCTCGAGCAGGTTGGTGCGGGCGGCGTACGCGATGATGCCGTTGGTCTCGACGTCCGGGATCTTGCTGGTCCGGTAGACCGAGGCGTCGTCGACCTTCCCGATCGCCGACTCGGCGCGAACCGGCGGGATCCGGCGGACCATGGATTCCGCGGCGAGTGGCAGCTGCGCCTGCTCGCCGGTCAACCGGGTGCCGGGAGTGACCGTCAGCAGATTGGTGCCGAGGGCATCGAGTTGGCCGTCGAGTTCGGCCCGCGAGGACGACGAGATGCCGACCACCGCGACCATCGCGGCGATCCCGATCGCAATCCCCAGCGCGGACAGGAACGCCCGCATCGGCCGGGTCCGCAACCCGACCGCCCCGACGCGCACCACATCGCGCAACCCCAGCGCCGCGGGCCTGAGCTCCCGGGCACTTTGTGCACGACGTCCGTGCTTTTCGCCCGTCGTCGTACGGACGTCGTGCACAAAGTCGTCGCTCATGAGCGGACCTCCTCGACGATGTGGCCGTCTCGCATGCGGATTTGGCGGGGGAGGGTGGCTGCTATGTCGCGGTCGTGGGTGATGACTACGACTGTGGTGCCGGCGGCGTGTAGGTCTTGGAGGAGTTGCATCACGCCGGCACCCGAGGCCGAATCCAGTGCTCCGGTTGGCTCGTCGGCCAGCAGTACGGCGGGTTCGCCGGCGACTGCCCGTGCAACCGCGACGCGTTGTCGCTCGCCGCCGGACAGCTCGTGTGGCTCGTGATCGAGGCGGTGCGCTAGACCGACCCGTTCCAGAGCTGCCGCCGCGCGCTTCCGGCGTACCGACAGGCGGAGGCCCGAGTAGAGCAACCCGTCGGCGACGTTGTCGACTGCGCGGACGCCGGCCGCGAGATGGAACTGCTGGAACACGAACCCGATCCGGGTCGCGCGCAACGCCGACAGTCCCGCGTCGGACAGCCGTGCCACGTCGTACCGGTCGATCCGGACCGTGCCGGCGGTCGGGCGGTCGAGGGTGCCGAGGACGTTCAGCATCGTGGACTTTCCGGAGCCCGACGGGCCGACGATCGCGACCAGTTCGCCGGGATCGATCCGCAGGCTCACGCCGCCGAGCGCGTGCACTCCGCCCGGGTACACCTTGGTGACGTCACTCAGCTCGATCACTTTGGGATCCCCACCGTCGTGCCGGCCGTGATGCCGGTGCCGCTGATCTCGACCTGACCGTTCGCGAACAGCCCGGTCTTCACCGGCACGTACCGCGACGTCGTACCGTCCGTGACCTCGACGCCGAAGCCGCCCTCGCGGAGGGCGACCAGGGCCGCGACCGGAACGGTCAGCACGTTCTTGCGTTCCGAGGCCGTGAACGTGACGTCGACGGCGGCGGACGACCACGCAGCCACCGCTTTCTGGTCGGCGACGGCAACGATCACCTCGACCTTCGTTTCCGGATCCTTGTCCGGGCTTTCCGCCGGAATGATCACCGTGGAAACTTTCTGGATCTTTCCGGGCACGGATTTTCCGTCCGGGAGTGCGACCGTGACCGCTCCGTTGAGGGTGGCGAGCCGCTGGTCCGCCGCATCGAGCTGGACGGTGACGGCCCGGGTCGTGCCGGTGTAGCTGAGGACGGGCTGGTTCGGGCCGAGCGGTGATCCTTCCTCGGCCTGCACGCTGTCCACCCGGAGATGACCGGGTGCGAACAGGACGCTGCCGAGCTCGACGACACCCGTCTCGTCCAGACCGAGATCCTCCTGCCACTCCTCGACCGCGGCCGCGGTGGCGTCGGTGTACTCGTCGTCCACGGTGAACCCGGTATAGCCCATCGCCTTCAGGTTCTGCTCGAGCTGCAGGACGTCGGTGCCCTCGCTCCCGATCACGAGCCTGCGGTACGCCGGGAGCGCGCCGTACAGCAACGTGGTGGGCTTGTTGTCGATGCTGTACACGGTGTTTCCGCGGCGCAGCTCCTGCCCGCTGTCAGGTACGGCGGTGACCGTGCCGGCGACCCGGTTGACCGCGGACGACGACTGGCCGAAGCCGAGCGTGCCGTCCTGGGTCTCGGTGTCTTTCAAGGTCTGCTGCGTGACCTTGGTGGTGTTGATCGGCACGGCCTGCGCGGCCGGGTTCGTGGCTTGGCTGGTGTCGCCCCGGCTCACCAGGAACGCGCTTGCGGCGCCCCCGGCGGCCAGGACGGCGACAGCCGTCAGTGCTTTACGCATCAGCGTGCCGCCAGGATGCTCTGGCAGGCGTCCTGCGCCTTCTTGAAGTCAGGATCGTCCGCGACGCCCGGCCCGATCATGATGCCGCGCTGGTCCGGCTTCGGGTCCGGAAACTTCTCGACGCCGTTCTTCCGCATGCACTCGGCGTATTTCCGGCCGTTTTCCGCCTGCTGCGGGTTCGCGCTGCCCTGGGCCTGCGGGTTGTACTGCTGGCACGCCTCCATGGCCTTCTGGACCTGCTCCTGCGTGACACCGGAGTTCTTGTCGAACCTCAGCATCGGGCCCTTGCCAGGCTCCGGGTCCGGGACGTTCAGCCCGTTCTCCCGCAGGCACTGGGTGAACTTGACCGCCATCTCGTCCCGGCTGAGGCTGGCCGGCGCACTGCTCGGCGCCGAGGACTGCTGCCCTCCGGTCCCGGAGGCGACCTGGGCGTCGGGCTCGTCGGCTCCGCAGCCGGTCAGGATCAGGCCGGCGACCAGAACGGAAACGGCCAGGATGGTGTTGCGCATCGGTGCTCCTCTCGTTTCCGCCACACCTTTCTCGGTCGGCCGTTTCCGGACCGTTTCCGAGTGCGGAAACACCGCGGAAACACAGATGTCGGGGATCATGGGGTGCGTGCGGGTACTGGTGGTCGAGGACGAGCCGTTGCTGGCGGCAGCGATCGCGGAATGGCTGCGCGACGAAGCGCACGCCGTCGACGTGACCGGTGACGGCGGCGCGGCACTGGAACGGTTGTCGGTGAACGCGTACGACGTACTCGTGCTGGACCGCGACATTCCGGTCGTCCACGGCGACGAGGTGTGCCGGCAGCTGGTGGCCTCCGGGTCCGCCACGCGGGTGCTGATGCTGACCGCCGCGGCCGCCGTGACCGACCGCGTCGAAGGGCTCGGGCTCGGTGCGGACGACTACCTGACCAAGCCGTTCGCCTTCGCCGAGCTGGCCGCGCGGGTCCTCGCGCTGGGGCGCCGCAGTCGTCCGGCCGATCCGCCCGTACTGCGACGCGCCGGGGTCACGCTCGATCCGGCGCGGCACGAGGTGTTCCGCGACGGCCGGTACGTGCCGTTGTCGAAGAAGGAATTCGCCGTACTCGTGGAGCTGCTGCGAGCTGACGGCGCGACCGTGTCGGCCGAACAACTGCTGGAGAAGGCATGGGACGAGCACGTGGACCCGTTCACCGGAGCGGTCCGGCTGACGATCCTGAAGCTGCGCCGGAAACTGGGCGAGCCGGGACTGGTCGAGACCGTCACCGGCGTCGGCTACCGCATCCCTTGAGGAAACTGTCGCTCCGCGGCCGCCTGACCTTGCTGTACGGCGGACTGTTCATGGCCGCCGGCGTGGTTCTGCTCGGGGTCACGTACGCCCTGTTCAACGCGAACCTCGGCCAGCAGTACCGGGTGATCGTGAAGGGCACGTACCTGAGCCCGAGCGCTGGTGCCACCAGGCCGCCGCCACCGACCAACGACGTCTACGTGATGAACAAGGACGGCGCCGTACTGACCGGCTCGGATGCGGAACGGGTGCTGGAGCAGCAGCGGGAACAGGTCCGCCAGGCGGCGATCAAGTCGTTGCTGACCGAGGGGAGTATCGCGCTGCTCGCGGTCGGCGCGTTGGCCGCCGGGTTCGGATGGCTGGTGGCCGGGCGCGTCCTCGCACCGCTGCACCGGGTGACCGACACGGCGCGCCGGATCGCCGCGTCACCGTCCGCGCTGCACGAACGGATCGCGTTGAAGGGCCCCGACGACGAGGTGAAGAACCTGGCGGACGCCTTCGACACGATGGTCGAGCGCCTGGACCATTCCTTCGACGGCCAACGCCGCTTCGTCGCCAACGCCTCTCATGAGCTCCGTACGCCGCTGACGCTCGGCCGCGCGCTCGTCGAAGTCGCGATGCACCGACGGACGGCGTCCCCGGACGTCAAGGAACTGGGCGACAGCCTGCTGACGATCAACGCCCGCCACGAACAACTCATCGACGGGCTGCTGATCCTCGCCGACTCCGAGAGACACCTGTCGACCGTCTACCCGGTGAACCTCGCCGACATCGTCAACCACGTAGCCGCCCAACTCGCCACGGAAGCCGCCGCGGCCGGCGTCGAGCTGATCCGCGGGCCGGGCGAGGCGCCCACCCGCGGCGACGCGTTGTTGCTGGAACGTCTGGTCCACAACCTGGTCGAGAACGGCATCCGCCACAACCTGCCGTCAGGTGAGCGATGGGTGCAGGTGCGCAGCAGAACGGCCGGCGATCACGTGGAGATCGTGGTCACCAACACCGGCCCGGAAATCCCGCCGTACGAAGTCGAATCCCTGTTCAAGCCCTTCTACCGCCTGGGCGCGGAACGCCTGGTCAGCACGAAAGGCGCCGGCCTGGGCCTATCCATCGTTCGCTCCGTCACCGAAGCCCACTCCGGCACGGTGACCGCCCTCCCGCGCGAAGGCGGTGGCCTCGAGGTAACCGTCACCCTTCCCCTGGACCCGACCGACGCCGCTTGACACACATGTTGCCGGTCCGGGAGATTGGCGGGACGGCGTCGACCGATCGCCGAGCTGTGGAACATCCGACCCAGCCGGGGTTCCAATGGCGAAGGGGATTGTGCCCTCTCGGTCGTCGATGTCTGCAGGCCGTCTGACAACACCGCGTCGCTGGGGACGAGGGTGTCGCAGGAGGCTTGTCGTGATGGATGTTCGCGGTGCCGCGGAGCACAACCTGCGGGACGTCGACGTCACGTTCGGACCCGGCCTGACCGCGGTCGTCGGTCCGTCCGGCTCGGGGAAGTCGTCGCTCGCGTTCGACGTGGTCTACGCCGAGGCGCGGCGCAGGTTCGTCGAGTCGCTGGGGCTGGGGCGTCCGGAGACCCGGGTGCCGGCCGCGCAGGTCCGGAGCATCACCGGCCTGGGTCCGGCGGTGGCGATCGCTCAGAACGTGCTGAACGTCAACCCCGCATCGACCGTCGCGACGTCGGTCGGTCTGCATCCCTTCTTCCGCATTCTGTACGCGCGCTTCGCGGACGTCACCTGCCCGAGGTGCCAGGTCCCGGTCCGCGCGGTGTCCCGCGAAGAGCGACTCGCGATCGCACTGGACCTGCTCGCCGCGGAGGGCAACCTGCCAGTGGAAGTGGCGGTCGTCCGCGCCCTCACCGGAAGTCACGCGCGACTATTGGCCGGCCTGCGCGGCAAGTTCGCCGTGATCATGATCGACGGGCGGCCGTGGGCCGGGAAGGACAGCGTTGACCCGGCCGTCCCGCACGATGTCGTCGTACGCGTCGACACACTGCGGGCGGAGATGTCCGCGGCGGAGGTTCGCGGCATTCTGGAGCGCGCCGACGCGTTGGGCTCACCCGAGGTTCGTCTCGGCGGTACGCCGGTACTCCGGGCGCCGATCTGCCCGAGCTGCTCGGACTGGGTCCGGCCGCTGGAACCGTCGGCGTTCCGCGACGCCGCGGTCGACACGTCGTCGCATCGCATTGCCGGCGTCGCCCTCAATGAGTTGCTCGCCCGCTCGGTGCGCGAGGTTCTGGAGTTCGTCGACCAGTTGGCGATCGGCCCGCGCGCGGCGCGTGTTCAGGACGAGCTGCTGCGGCGCCTGCGACCGCTGGTCACGCTCGGGCTCGGTCATCTGAGCCTCGACCGGCCGATGCCGACGCTGTCGCGGGGTGAGGCACAACGGACTCGGCTCGCGGTCGTCCTCGGCGGCCGGCTCGAGGATCTGTTGCACGTCCTCGACGAACCGACCATCGGGCTGCATCACACCGATCTCAAACCGTTGCTCGAGGCAATGGCATCGTTGCCGGGACCAGTGCTGATGGTGGAGCACGACCGTACGGCTATCGCGCTGGCCGACGAGGTCGTCGAGATCGGCCCGGCCGGCGGCCGCGGCGGTGGTGAACTCGTCTTCCAAGGGACGCCGGCCGAGCTGTGGCGCGCGGACACCGCCTCAGGTCGCGGCTTCTCGGCGTCGACCCGGACCCGGCGGGCGCCCCGCGCGATCGGTGACCGGCGGATCGGCATCACCGGAGCCCGCCTGCGCAACCTGCGCGACGTCGACTGCGAGATCCCGCTCGAGACGCTGACCGTCATCACCGGCCCGTCGGGAGCAGGCAAGACCACGCTCGCTCGGGACGTCCTGCTGGCGTCGATTCGAGCCGGCGCGCCGGTGGGCTGCGCGGCCGTCGACGGGCCGGCGCTCCGCGCGATCGCCGTCGACCAGAAGCCGCTGGGCAACAACCCCCGCTCGAACCCGGCGACGTACACGAAGGTGCTGGATCGGATCCGTGACGTGTTCGCACAGCACACCGGACGGTCCGCGTCGGAGTTCACCTTCAACCGTGGTGAAGGCGCGTGCCCGGAGTGCGAGGGTATGGGCGCGGTCGCCATCAGTCTCAGGGAGCTGGCGCCGATCTGGGTACCGTGCGAGGTCTGCGAAGGCCGCCGGTACCGGCCCGAAGTCCTCGATGCGACGTGGGACGGCCGGTCGATCGCCGACGTGCTGGAACTGAGTGTCGACGAGGCCGGTGCGGTGTTCGCCGAGCACCCTGCGGTGACGCGGATCCTCCAGACCCTGCAGGAGGTCGGACTCGGCTACGTCACGTTGGGGCAGCCGTCGCCCAGTCTCTCCGGTGGTGAAGCGCAACGAGTTCGCCTCGCCCGGGAGGTGACGAAGGCGAAGGCCGGCAATCTCGTGATGCTGGACGAGCCGACCACCGGCCTTCACCCCGGCGACCTGGACAGACTCCTCACGGTGCTCGACAAGCTGACGGCCGACGGCTGCACGGTGGTCGTTGTCGAACACCAGGCGGACGTGATCGCCGCCGCCGACTGGCACATCGAGCTCGGCCCAGGCGGCGGCCCCGATGGCGGACGACTGCAGCACTGCGGCCCAGCCGTTGCCCAGCAGCGGCCGAGGGTGACGCCCCGCGCCAAGCCGCGGGCCGACCGGCGCTCGAGTGAGGTCATCCGGGTGCGGGGCGCCCGGGCGCACAACCTGCAGGGGATCGACGTCGAGTTCGCCAAGGGCCGCTTCACGGTCGTCACCGGCGTCTCGGGTTCGGGCAAGTCGTCGTTGGTCGGCGACGTGCTCGCGGCGGAGGCCGACCGGCGGTTGCTCGAGTGCCTGTCGGTCTACGAGCGACAGTCGGTGCGCGAAGGGCCGGAAGCCCCGGTCGACTCGCTGACCGGGCTGGGGCCGACGATCAGTATCGACGCCTCCGGCACGAGCTTTCCTCCGGGTGGGCCCGGGCGCTGGGACGCCGCCCGTACGACGGTCGGCCGGTCCAGCGACCTCGACCGCCTCGTCTCCGTCGTCCTGGCCCGCGCCGGCGACGTCGCGACGCGCACGGTGCCGATCGAGCCGCGGCATCTGATGGGTTCGCCCGCGTCGGTCTGCCCGCAGTGCCTCGGGGTCGGCGTTGAGCGGGAGTTCGATTTCGCCGCGCTCGTACGGCCGGACGCGCCCCTCGCCCGGTGCTTCGGCGGAAGCCTGGCGTGGTTCCGGCCTGAGATTGTCGGCAGCAACGACGTGATCCGGGCCTTCGCGGAGCGGTACCAGTTCGACCCGACCACGACGCCGTGGTCGGAGCTGAGCGACGAGGTCCAGCACGGGATCCTGTACGGCGATTCGTCCTGGGTGGGGCTGAACCACTGGGCCCGGCTCGACCTGGGAGGCCTGGAGACCACGGCGTTTCCGTGCCGCGAGTGCGGCGGCAAGCAACTGCGCGCTCCGTACCTGGCGATCCGGATCGCGGGTCGCGACCGCAGCGACCTGTTCTCGGCATCGTTCGCCGAGCTCGACGACATCCTGACGTCGATGGCCGAGCCGGATGACGAACACGCCGCATTCGCCCGTACCGTCGCGTCGTACCGGCTCGGATTCCTGCGCCGTGTCGGGCTCGGCTATCTCACGATGAACCGGACGACCTGGACGCTGTCCGCGGGTGAGGCCCAGCGGATCAAGCTGGCGTCGGTCCTCGGCAGCGGCCTCGTCGGCATGACCGTCCTGCTCGACGAACCGTCCCGGGGCCTGCATCCGTCCGAAGCGGAAGCGCTCGCCGGCACCCTGAGCGACCTGCGCGACGCCGGCAACACCGTCATCGCCGTCGAACACGACGCCACCCTGATTCGTGCCGCCGACGAGGTCATCGAGATCGGCCCGGGTCCCGGACGGGCGGGCGGGCGGCTCGTCGACCTCGACAGCGCCGAGTCGGTCACCCGGGCAGTGCGCTCGGGGGGTGTTGGGATCCCGCGGCACGACCGCCGCGTGCCCACCGAGTGGATGCAGGTCACGGGAGCGCGGGAGAACAACCTGCGCGGTCTCGACGTACGTGTCCCGCTCGGCGTGCGAGTCGGCGTGTGCGGCGTGTCCGGTTCGGGGAAGTCCTCGCTCGTCGTCGACACGATCGCGCTCGGGCTGGCGCGACCGGTGACCAATCACTCCGGCGGCGACATCATCCGCGTCGCACCTGGGGCCCACCAGGCTGTTTCGGGTGCTCCCGCTCGTACGGTCGTCGCCGACCAGGGCCGCGCGGGGATCGCGTCGCCCGGCAGCTTCCTCGGGCTGATCACCGCGGTCCGCAAGGCGTTCGCTGCCGGTGAAGTGGCCCGCGAGCAGGGCATCACGATGAAGGACCTCACCTACGGCTGTGACGCCTGCGGCGGGAAAGGGACGTGGCAGCAGGGCATGTCGTTCCTGCCATCGGTGACCCAGACCTGCGATGCCTGCGGAGGTTCCGGCTACCGTCGCGAGGTCGCCGCCCTTCGTGAGCGGGACCGGACGCTCGCCGATATCGAAGCCCTGACCATCGGTGAGCTCGTCGACGAGTGGGGCGATATCGCCGCCGTACGTCGTGCCGGCGACGCCGCGCTCGCGCTGGGCCTCGGATACCTCGTCGTCCGCCAACCTGGTTGGAGCCTTTCCGGCGGTGAAGCGCAGAGACTCAAGCTGGCGAAGGAACTCGCTCGTCCGACCAAGGCAGGCAGCCTGTACGTACTCGATGAACCCACCGTCGGCCTGCAGGCCACGGACGTTGTCGTGCTCCTGCGTGCGCTCGACGCGATCGTCGACGCGGGCAACACCGTCCTGGTGGTCGAGCACGACCCGATGGTGCTCGCCACCTGCGACTGGATCATCGAACTCGGCCCGGGCGGCGGACCGCACGGCGGGAGGATCGTCTTCGAGGGTCTACCCGAGGAGCTGTCCGGTACGGCGACCGCACCGTTTGTACTGGCGGCGTTGAAGTGAACACGCTCCTGCTCGGAGACCCGTCGCCGTCGCTGCGGTGGCGCGCGGCCGTGGAGCTCGAGGGCGCCTCGGCCGGTGATGACGACGTGAAGGCGTGGCAGGGTGAGATCGCGGCGAGTCCCGCGGTCCGATCGCTCCTTGGGCGGCTGGCGGCGGCTGAGCGGCCGCAGGACGCCGGGTACCTGCTCTGTCAGCTCGCGTACCTCGGCTACCGCGGCCCCGAGCTCGCCACCGCCGTCGACGCGATCTTCTCCCATCAGCAGGCGGACGGATCGTGGCCGCTGCGGCACGACGACTCCGACGGTCCGCGGTTCATCACCATGCAGACCGTCGTACCTCTGCGGGGTGTGGCCGCGGCTGGGTTCGCCACTGATCCTCGGGCTGAACGCGCGTACGAATGGCTCCTGCGGGAACGACTTCACGACGGCTCCTGGCCTTCCGGACCGAAGGCTGACCTAGGTAGTCCGGGAAAGCCTGCGCCGCCGGAGAAGGAGTACCGGCGGTTGACCCGCGGCGACGGGTGCCGTTCCGCGACGACCGGCGCGGTGGCCTGCCTCGCGCTGCATCCCCAGCGCAGCCGATCCGACGCGGCCCGGGTCGGCGTTGACCACCTTCTCGCCCGTGAGACCCGCGACGAGTCGACCCTCGGCTGGGAAGTCTCCCGGCTGGTCGGTCTCGAACGCGCGATGGGACAGGTCACCTTCTACGTCACCGTCGATCCGGTGTTCCTGCTCGACCTCGCCTCCCGCTGCGGTGCGTCCGCCGACGCTCTCGCCACCTGGCTTGAGTCCCGACGTGGCCCGTACGGCCTCTGGCAACACCCGACGCACCCGCAACTGTCCCGCTGGCTGACCTTCGACCTTGAATCCAGCCTCCGGCGCCTGAATGGCGTGTCGCTGGCTGTCGATGTGGACTGAGGCCGTTCGTATAGAGGGCGAGAAGGAGGCAAACGATGAACCAATACGTGCTCAGCATCTACCAGCCCGACGGTCCGGCGCCCGAGCCGGAGATCCTGGATCCGATGATGCGTGAACTCGAGGCTCTGACCGCCGAGATGAAGACGGACGGCGTCTGGGTGTTCGACGCCGGCATGCACCCGCCGGAGACCGCCACCGTGCTGAAGGCGCAGGGCGACGACGTCCTGGTGACCGACGGGCCGTTCACCGAAGGCAAGGAGCATCTCGGCGGATTCACCGTCATCCGGGTCGAGGATCTCGACGCCGCGCTGCACTGGGGCCGCCGGCTCACCAAGATCCTCGGCCTGCCCGTCGAGGTGCGGCCCTCGCAGTCGTGACCTCTGACCTCGCCGCGATCTTCCGGGCCGAGCACGGGCGGGCGGTCGCTGTGCTGACCCGCGTGTTCGGTGACCTGGAGATCGCCGAGGACGCCGTCCAGGACGCGTTCGCCGCGGCGGTGCAGAAATGGCCGGAAAGCGGTGTACCTCCGAGCCCGGCCGGATGGATCATCACGACCGCACGGAACCGTGCGATCGATCGCCTGCGCCGGGAGAGCGCGCGGGCGGACAAGCATGCCCAGGCGGCGCTGCTGCACGTCGAGGCCGAGCCGGTGGAGGAGGGTGCCGTGCACGACGACCGTTTGCGGCTGATCTTCACCTGCTGCCACCCGGCGCTCGCGCTGAACGTCCGGGTCGCCCTCACGCTCCGCATGCTCGGCGGCCTCAGCACGGCCGAGATCGCCCGCGCGTTCCTGGTACCCGAGCCGACGATGGCGCAACGGCTGGTCCGCGCCAAGGCCAAGATCCGCACCGCGGGCATCCCGTACCGCGTCCCGTACGAAGCGGATCTGCCCGAGCGCGTTCGCGCCGTACTCGCCGTCGTCTACCTGATCTTCAACGAGGGGTACGCCGCCTCGTCCGGCGAGACCCTGGTGCGCGACGACCTCGCCGCCGAGTCTCTGCGGCTGGGGCGGCTCCTGGTCGAGTTGATGCCGGATGAGCCTGAAGCCGTCGGTCTGCTCGCGTTGATGCTCCTCCAGCACTCCCGGCGCCCGGCCCGGGTCGCGCCGGACGGCACGCTCGTCCGCCTCAGCGACCAGAACCGTGACCTGTGGGACCGAGCGCTGATGGACGAAGGCCACGCCCTCGTCCGCCGGTGCCTGCGCCGCAACCAGCCCGGCCCGTACCAGCTCCAGGCCGCCATCAACGCCGTCCACGCCGACGCCGCAACCCCCGACGCGACCGACTGGCGCCAGATCCTCCAGCTCTACAACCACCTCCTCGCCCTGGACCCCACCCCAGTCGTAGCCCTCAACCGAGCCGTCGCCGTCGCCGAAGTCGAGGGCCCCGCCGCGGCACTCGCCCTCGTCGACGAGCTGCCACTCGACACCTACTACCTCTTCCACGCCATCCGCGCCGACCTCTTGACCCAACTCAACCGCCCATCCGAGGCCCAGGAGTCCTACCGCACCGCCCTATCCCTCACCTCAAACGAGACCGAACAGGACTTCCTCCGAACGCGTCTGTAGGGTCCGGGGGGTGTTTGAGTTGATCTGTGAGGTGGAGCCGCCGACGCGGCCGGATCTGAAGAAGGTGCGGCATCAGATCGGGGTGATGAGTCCGATCGCGGACGGGTTCCTGATCCCGGACAACCACATCGGGCGGGCGACCGTGTCGAGTGTTGCGGTGGCCAACGAAGTGCAGTTGATGGGGGCGCGCGGAATCGCCTGCCTGAACTCGCGGGACCGGAATCTGCTCGGTTTCCGGCGCGACCTGCTGACCGCGGCGGCGTACGGCGTAGAACGTTTTCTGTTCGTGCACGGGGACGACCCGGCGGAGGGCGCCCGCACCAGCCAGCTGACGGTACGGCGGATGATCGAGCAGACCCGCGAGACGACGTACCCGGGCTGTGAGCCGTTCAAGGTCGGCGCGGCGACCCGGCTGACGAAGGTTCCGCGCTGGAAGGCTGAGGCCGACTTCCTGTACGTCCAGGTCAGCTACGACCTCGACGAACTGCTCCGCTGGCGCGAGTCGGTGGAGCTGGACATCCCGGTGTACGCCGGGGTGATGGTGCTCGCCTCCGCCCAGATGGCCCGCAATCTCGCCAAGCTGCCCCAGCTCCAGATCCCGGCCGATCTGATCGGGGCGGTGGAGCGCGATCGGGACGCCGGCGTCGACCACGCCTGCGAGCAGATCCTGAAGATCCGTGACTCCGGGGCCTTCGAGGGCGTTCACCTGATACCGGTCAGCCGGTACCGCCAGGTCGCGGCCCGCCTCGAACGCGACTTGCTCCAACGCGACTCGTGAGGCGGCAGATCGGCTAATGTCCTGCTAAGGAGACGGGAGGTGGAGCGTGGGACTGCCTGGTAAGGGCCTGGTCGAGGGGTTGAAGGTCACCGCGAGGACCCTGGCCCGTCGTTCCGTCACCGAGCAGTATCCGGACGTCCAGCCGGAGCTGCCGCCGCGCAGCCGCGGCGTGATCGCGCTGATGGAGGAGAACTGCACCTCCTGCATGCTGTGCGCCCGCGAGTGCCCGAGCTGGTGCATCTACATCGACTCGCACACCGAGACCGCGCCGTCGGTCGGTGAGCAGGCCCGGGAGCGCAGCCGGAACGTGCTGGACCGGTTCGCGATCGACTTCAGCCTCTGCATGTACTGCGGGATCTGCATCGAGGCCTGCCCGTTCGACGCGCTGTTCTGGTCGCCGGAGTTCGAGTACGCCGAGACCGACATCCGGAACCTGACCCACGAGAAGGACCGGCTCCGCGACTGGATGTGGACGGTCCCGGCCCCGCAGCCGATCGACCCCGGCCCGTCGTCCGAGGACCAAGAGTGACCACTGCTCTGTTCTCCGTCGCCGGCGCGGTGGCGGTGCTGGCCGCGGTCGTCGTGGTGGTCTCCCGGCGGATCGTGCATGCCGCGCTCTGGCTGGTGCTCGCGCTCGGCGCGGTCGCCGGCTGCTTCGGGGCGTTGCAGGCCGAGTTCGTCGCGCTGGTCCAGATCCTGGTGTACGTCGGCGCGATCGTCGTACTCGTGCTGTTCGCGCTGATGCTCACCAAGGCGCCGACGAATCCGCTGCCCGGGCTCACCACCGGGCGCAGCCCGTTCGCGGCCGTCGTCGCCGCGGTGCTGGCGCTGATCCTCGGCACCGGCGTGGTGCTTGCTTTTGGCAACGAGAAGATCAAGCCGGTGACCGACGGATCCGCGACGGCGATCGGTACCCAGGTCTTCAAGAACTGGGTGCTCCCGTTCGAAGTGCTCTCGGTTCTGCTGCTGGCGGCGCTGATCGGCGCGATCGCGCTGTCCCAGCGCAAGGACTCCGCCCAGCACGAGGCCCAGCACGAGAAGGAGGACTGACGATGCCGTTGGTCCTCCCGCTGCTGCTGGCGGTCGTCCTGTTCTGCATCGGCGTGTACGGCGTGCTCGCGCGCCGGAACGTGATCACGATGCTGATGTCGTTCGAGCTGATGCTGAACGCCGTGAACCTGAACCTGGTCGCCTTCGACGCGTGGCGGGTCGACGAGGCCACCGGGCAGACGCTCGCGATCTTCGTGATCACACTGGCCGCCGCCGAGATCGGACTGGGCCTGGCGATCGTCCTGCTGCTGTTCCGCGGTCACGGCCATGTCGACGCCGATGCGGCCCGCGACCTTCTCGAGCGCGAGGAGGCGTCGTGATCGCCACCGTCTGGCGGGTGGCCGGCGTCGGCTTCTCGCTGCTGATCCTCCTGTTCGCCGCGCTCCTGCTGGGCGCCGACCCGGACCAGTACGCGTTCCTGAACTCCCAGGTCGGCGACCTCACCATCGGCTTCGCGGTCCGCACCGACGACCTGACCGTGCTGCTGCTCGCGGTCGTCGGCGTGATCGCGACCTGCGTCCAGGTCTACTCACTCGGGTACCTGCACCAGCGCGCGGCGTCGTACCACGCGCTCGTCACCCTGTTCACCGCGGCGATGGTGACCGTGGTCGTCTCGGACAGCTTGTTCTTCCTGCTGATCGGCTGGGAAGTGATGGGTGCCTGCTCGTACCTGCTGATCGGCCACTACTGGGAACGCCGCGACGCCCGCTCCGGCGCGGTGAAGGCGTTCCTGATGACCCGGCTCGCCGACGTCGGGTTCCTGTTCGGAATCTTCGTGCTCGGTCTCGGCGCGAACACTTTCCGGATTTCCGAACTCGATCCGGCCCGGATCTCGCCCGGCCTGCTGACGACCGGCACGCTGCTGCTCCTGGTCGGTGTCGTCGGGAAGTCGGCGCAGGTCCCGCTGCAGACCTGGCTCCCGGACGCGATGCCCGGCCCGAGCCCGGTCAGCGCCCTGATCCACGCCGCCACCATGGTTGCCGCCGGCGTGTTCCTGATCGCCCGTCTGTACAACGTTTTCTCGGCCTCGGCGACCACTCTGACCGTGCTCGCGATCGTCGCCTGCGTGACGATGCTGTTCGCCGCGCTCTGCGCGTCCGCGGCGGTCGAGGTGAAGCGGGTGCTCGCCTGGTCGACGGTCAGCCAGCTCGCGATCATGTTCTCCGCGTTGTCGCTCGGTACGGCGGACGGCCGGCACGCGGCGCTCTTCCACCTCGTGACGCATGCCGCGTTCAAGGGCCTGCTGTTCCTCTGCGCCGGCGTGCTCCTGCACCAGGTCGGCAGCGCCGCCCTCGTCGTCCTGCGTCGCTACACGCGCCGCGGAAAGTTGCGGAAAGCGCTGCAGGTCACGTTCCTGACGATGACGGTCGGCCTCGCGGCTCTGGCCGGTGTTCCGGGGTTCGCCGGGTTCTTCTCCAAGGACACGGTGATCGAAGCGGCCTGGGAGAAGGCCCACGACGGTTCGGCCGTCGGCTGGGCGGTGCTGATCTCGGTCTGCCTGACGGCGGCGTTGACCGCGTTCTACTGCGTGCGGTTGTGGCTGTGGACCTTCTTCCGTACGCCGGCACTCGCCGGCGGCATCGGTGCGTTCGAGGACGGGGATGCGGCGGCCGATCTCGACGAGCCCGACAGTTCCAAGCTCCGCGACGCGCCCTGGGTGATGCTGGCGCCGCTCGTCCTGCTCGCGATCGCCGCGATCGCGCTCGGGTACGCCGACGGCGTGCATATCAACTGGGTGATCGGGCTGGTCTCGACCGCGCTCGTGGTCCTCGGCGCGCTCCCGGCGTACTCGCTGTGGCGGCGCGGGGCGGACCCGCGGCCGGTCCTGCTGGAGCGTGAGTTCGGCGCCGACCCGGCGTACAACGGTCTGGTCGTCGTGCCGGTGCGGTGGCTGGCGAAGCTGACCGTGGCGGGGGATCGCGATGTCGTCGGGGCCTATGTCCGCGCGGTCGGCCGGACCGGGACGCTGGCGTCGCAGGGGTTCCGCCGGCTGCAGACCGGGAACGTGCAGACCTATCTCACCGCGGCCGTCATCGGCGTCGTCGCGCTGGCCGTACTGGCAGGGGTGATCGGCTCGTGAACGCGATCCTGCTCGCGATCCTCGTGCTCCCGCTGCTGGCGGCCGGCGCGCTGTGGTCGGTCCCGGCGGCGATCGGCGACCGGTTGGCGGCGGCGTACGGATCGGTGATTTCCGGGCTCGTTCTGGTCGGGTCGGTGCTGCTCTGGCCGCAGCACGGCGGCTGGTTCGCGTACGGACCGCATGACGCACCCGCGACCGAGATCGACGTCGCGTGGATCCCGTCGCTCGGCGTCCGGTTCCATCTCGGGGTCGACTCGATCTCGGTGCCGCTGATCGTGCTCAGCGCGCTGCTGACGTTCCTGTGCTGCCTGTACTCGCTGAAGATCACGCCCCGGATCGGCCGGACCCGTTCCCTGATCGCACTGCTGCTGGTCATCGAGACCGGCGTGATCGGGACGTTCTCGGCGCTCGACCTGGTGCTGTTCTTCGTCTGCTTCGAGATCGTGCTGATCCCGATGTGGCTGGTCATCGACATCTGGGGCGACCACCACGACGCGGCCGGGCGGAAACGCGCCGCGAACACTTTCGTACTCATGACCGTGTTCGGTTCCGCGCTGATGCTGCTCGGTTTCCTGCTGGTGCAGCGGGTGGCGGGGACGTTCGACATCGTCGAGCTGACCAGCAAGCCGGTCGCCGGCGGACACGGGATCCCGCTGGCCGCGGCGCTGCTGATCGCGATCGGGCTCGCGGTGAAGGTGCCGCTCTGGCCGCTGCACATCTGGTTGCCGGACGCGCACGCGAAGGCGCCGACCGTCGGTTCGGTGCTGCTGGCCGGCGTACTGCTGAAGCTCGGGACGTACGGCATGATCCGGATCCTGGTGCCGGTGCTGCCGGACGCCACTGCGACGATCGCGCCGTACCTCGGGGCGTTCTCGACGGTGGCGATCGTCGCCGGCTCGCTGGCCTGCCTGGCGCAGACCGACGTGAAGCGGCTGATCGCGTACTCGAGCGTCGGGCACATGGGCTTCATCGGCCTCGGGATCTCGACGCTGTCGCCGGCCGGTCTGCGCGGCGCGCTGTTCGCGAACATCGCACACGGGCTGATCACCGGGCTGCTGTTCTTCCTCGCCGGTGCGATCAAGGACCGCCACGACACCAGCGACCTGCGGGCGATCGGGCGGGCACTGTACGCCCGGTTGCCGCGGATCGCGGCGCTGCTGACGTTCGCCTGTCTCGCGTCGCTCGGGCTGCCGGGGCTGGCCGGGTTCTGGGGCGAGATGCTCGTCCTGCTCGGTGCCTACAACCCGGCCCCGTGGTTGCCGCGGACAACGTTCTTGGTATTCATGGTGATCGCCGGGCTCGGAACGGTACTCACTGCCGCGTATTTCCTGCGGCTGGTCCGCAACCTGTGCCAGGGCGACCCGGCCGACCACCCGCCGGCCGCGTTCGCGGTCGACCTCAGCCGCATCGAGCTGATCACGTGGGCCCCGCTGATCACGCTGACCGTACTGCTCGGCGTCTGGCCCGGCCTCCTACTGCACCAGTGGGGTGCCCTGTGACTCTCACTTGGACCGATTGGCAGGCGATCGCCGTACCGCTGGTGCTGGCGATCGGCGCGGTCGCCGTACTGCTGGTCGACAGCTTCTGGAAGAGTGCCTCGGCCGAGCTCCGGCACACCGTGGTCACGTTGCTGACCAGCGTGGTGATCCTGTTCGGGCTCGTGTTCGTGTGGGCGCATCGGGACGATTTCCAGCCCGCGTTCTGCCGGTCCGCGGTCGAAGGGCCGGCGCAGTGCAGCCTGGTCTTCGAACCGCTGACGGCCGGCCTGTGGGCGGTCCTGCTGATCGGCGGACTCGGCGTCGTCGGACTGTCGGCGTACCGCTTGCTGGCGTCGGATGTACCGGTCGGGGAGTACCACTTCCTGCTGCTGAGCGCGCTGACCGGCGCGACCGTGCTGGCGGGCGCGCGGGACCTGGCTACGTTGGTGATCGCGCTCGAAGTCGTATCGCTGCCGAGCTTCGCGATGGTCGCGCTGCGGCGGGATCGGCGCGGGTCCGAGGGCGCGATGAAGGCGTTCCTCGTGTCGGTGCTGTCGACGGCCGTGATGCTGTTCGGGATTTCCTACCTGTACGGCGTAACCGGGTCGCTGTACCTGTCCACGATCGCGAACCGGCTGACCGGGCTGGATCCCGATCTCGCGCGGGTCGCGTTCGCGGCCGGGCTGTTCGTGATCGTCGGTTTCGCGTTCAAGATCGCGGCGGTGCCGTTCCACGCGTGGCTGCCGGACACGTACGTCGGAGCGCCGATCGAGGTGACGACGTTCCTCGCGGTGGTGTCGAAGTCGGCCGGTGTGGCCGGGCTGCTCGTGCTGGTGACGTCCGGGATCGCGCCGACCGGTTCGCAACTGCGGACGGCGGTCGCGATCCTCGCGGCCGTGACGATGACGGTCGGAAACCTCGCCGCACTCCGACAGGTCGAGGCGGTCCGGCTGCTCGCCTGGTCGTCGATCGGGCAGGTCGGGTTCCTGCTCGCGCCGCTGGCCGCCGCGGACGCGCAAGCAGTCGTCGGGTACCTGGCGGCGTACGTCGTGGTCACGCTCGGCGCCTTCGGGGCGGTCGCCGTCGTCCAGCGCCATCGCCCCGGCGGCCTGCTGGCCGACTACCGCGGCATGGTCCGCTCCGAACCGGGTCTGGCCGCGTCCCTCATCTTCTTCTTGGTCGTCCTGGCCGGCCTCCCACCGGGTCTCGCCGGCCTGTTCACCAAGTTCGCAGCCTTCCAGGCCGTCATCGACGCCCACCTCGGCTGGCTAGCGATCGTGATGGCTCTCAACGTCATGATCGGCCTCGCCGTCTACCTCCGCTGGATCGCAGAACTCTTCCGCCTCCCCGCCGAAGACCCGTTCTCGGTAGACATCGAAACCCCCGCCGTCACCATGATCTCCCTCTGCACCGCAGTAGCCGCCGTACTCTCGATCCTCCCCAGCATCATGTTCGCCCTGGCCACCTGACACCTTCCGGCCATCGCCGCGCAGGCGCTTTGGCTCTCGGTAGCGTGTTGTGGGTGATCGTGCGAGGAGTTGCCGGGCTGGTCCTGCTGCTGACGCTTGTCGCCTGCAGCGGATCGGACGAGAAGCCTGCGTCGAGTGCGTCGGCCAGTGCGCCGATGCCGGTTGCGAAGGACGGGCAGGACTACACAGCTTGTGTTGACGGGGTCTGTGAGGTGTTGATTCGGCAGAAGGCGGCTCTGAACCTCGGTGGGGCCAAGTTCACGGCGACGGTCGCGAACGGCGAGCTCAAGCTGACCGATGCCAAGGGGTACATCACCTTGAGCAAGAGCGGCGGAGGGGCGAGCCGCAGCGGTGGCGGAAGTGCCGGCGGCGCGGCCGGTGGGCTCGCTGGGGTCAGCTGGAGCGACCAGGGCGGCCCGCTGCACATCGCCACCCTCTCGTACGCCGAAGGTGACGTCGTGATCGTCAACTTCACGACGAAGTAGCCCGCGTCTGGAAGTCCTCGTACTGGGACCAGACGCGGCGCCAGAGGGTGTCGCGGTCGGCTTGGGTGTAGTGCGGTAGGGGCAGGTGGAAGACGTCCGCGAGGGCGGCGAAGTAGTCCGTGGGGTTCTCGAGGAGCGTGTTGTCGACGTGGTCGGAAAACGTTTCGGTCAGGCCGACGGAACGTAGTACGACAACGCTTTCCGGCGTACGGCGGAACGCGGACGCCAACCGTACGAACGGCGATGCGGGGTCGGCGGAAAGCGCTGCATGTTGGTTTCCGAACGCGTCCAGGGTGACCGCGGCGGACTCGAAGTCCATCCCGATCAGGCTCGCGCGCGGATCATGATCGAGCCGCCAGCCGTCGGTCTTCTCCGACGGGCGAAGCCGCAGCGTGAACGGGTACTGCTCCATCTCGCCGGCCTCCAGCGGCATCGGGTACCGCAGCCCGTCGCCGAGGCCGGCGTCGACGAGCCACTGCCGCTCGGGGTCCTCGACCAGCCCGCTGACCGTCAGTACCAGATGGCTGCCGTCGATATCCCCGGGACGGTTGACGGTCTGTACGCCGCCGCGGTGCATCTGCACGCGGTACCCGAGCTCGGTCAGCAGCAGCGCGAGCGTTCCGTTCAGCTGGAAGCAGTACCCGCCGGTCTCCCGTGCGACGATCCGCTTCGCCACCTCCTCGGGGTCCAGCGGACCACCTGGCGTGAGCTGGTACTGCACGGTCTCGTACGGCACCTGGTCCACGTACGCGGCATGCAGCTGCGACAACGCCTCCAGCCGCGGCGGACCGTCGTACCGGTCGATCCCGATCCGCTGCAGCAGCGCCTTGGTGTCCATGCGCCTTAGGCTAGGCGAGGTGATCAGGGTCCTCGACCGAGATTCAGCGCTTGCGATCGCCCACGAACTCGGCGAGGTGTACGCCGCCGCGTTCGACGACGGTGACGCCGGGAACTTCGCGACCGAGATGCTCCCGACCCACTCGGCCCGCGACGACTTCAAGCTGGTCGCGGCCGACCAGGACGGCCGCCTCGTCGGGCTCGCGTACGGGTTCACCGGGCACCGCGGGCAATGGTGGGCGGACCGGGTCGCCGACGCCGTCGGCCCGGAACTCGCGGCGGAATGGATCGGCGGGCACTTCGAGGTCGTCGAGCTCGCCGTCCTCCCGGACGTGCAGCGGCAGGGGATCGGGACCGCGCTGATGCGGGAACTGATGCGCGGCCTGCACAACCCGCGGGCCTTGCTCACGACGTACGCCGACGACCGTCCGGCACCGCGCCTGTACCGACGGTTGGGATGGCAGCTGCTCGTCGCCGACCTCGGCTGGGGCTCGGCGCTCTACGGGCTGGACAGGCGCGTGCCCGTCGGCTCCTGACCTGGCAGGGTATGGGCCATGACTTCTGAGCGGATCTATGTCGGGAGCTATACCAGTCAGGCCGGCGGCGGGGACGGGATCGCGTTCGGTCCACTGGACGGGATCGAGACGGTGGCGACGATCGCCGACCCGTCGTTCCTGGTCATTTCCGCGGACGGACGGTTCCTCTACGCCACCGACGAGGAGGACAACGGGAAGGTCGCCGCGTTCGCGATCCAGCCGGACGGCGGGCTCGAGTTCCTGAACAACCAGCCGACCGGCGGTGTGCACCCGTGCCACCTGGACATCGACCCGTCCGGCCGGTACCTGCTGTCGGCGAACTACACGTCGGGGTCCGTTGCCGTCCACGCCCTGAACGACGACGGTTCGGTGGGCGAGCGCGCGGACTTCGTGCAGCGCTCCGGGACCGGCCCGAACGCGGAGCGGCAGGAGGGCCCGCACGCGCACCAGATCGCGTTCGACCCGGCCGGTGCGTACGTCTTCGACATCGACCTCGGCTCCGACACGGTCTACTCGTCGACCCTGGGCGAGGACGGGGTGCTGCACGAGGTCGACCAGTTGCGCATCCACCCCGGCGCCGGTCCGCGGCACATGGTGTTCCACCCGACCGCGGACGCGGCGTACGTGATCAACGAGCTCGACTCGACGCTGACCGTCTGCAGCTACTCCGACGGGAAGCTGCAGGTCGTGCAGACCGCCTCGACCCGCCCGGCGGACTCGCCGGGCGAGAACTTCCCGGCCGAGCTGCTGATCTCCGCCGACGGCCGGTTCCTGTACGGATCGAACCGTGGCGACAACACCGTCGCGGTGTTCGCGATCGCCGCCGACGGGCAGTCGGTCGAGCTGGTGCAGACCATCTCCTCCGGTGGCGACTGGCCCCGACACCTTGCCTTCGGCAACGACGGGAAAACGCTGTACGCCGCGAACGAGCGCTCCGACCAGATCGCGACCTTCAGCATCGACAACGGCCAGCTGACCGCTCAGGGTGAGCCGGTCAGCTGGCCGAAGCCGGTGTGCATCCTGCCTGTCTAGAACTCGCTGCTAGACGAGCTTCTCGAAGAAGAACTCGTGCTTGAGGAAGGACACGTCGTACTCGTGGCCCGGGTACGGCGGGTTCAGCTGGGACGCCTGGAAGAGGCGCCACCCGTCCTTGAGCGCGTCCAGCCCGGTCTCGTACGGCGGTACGTCGCTGTCACCCGTCGTGGGGTGCGTCTGGCCCGTACCGTCGTACGTCGACCAGCCGATCACGCGCTGATCCAGCGCGGACGAGGCCAGGTAGAGCACCAGCACCTGCTGGCGGAGGCCGGTCACCTGCGGGGTCTCTGCGGTGGCGGTCATACCATTTCCTTCTTTCCCTTGGCGTGCGGGTTGTTCGCGCGGTCGGCCACCACGCGCTGCGGGCGGTTCGAGACACGGGTGACCCAGTAGTTCGGGTCGTACGTGTCGTCGCCGCTGATCGCGCGCCACAGCATGATGCGGTTGTACTTCTCCAGCCGGCCGGTCGCGTTCTCGTACCACGGGAACGACTGGTCCAGCTCCGCCGCGACCTGCTCGTCGTACAGGTCGTCGGTGTTCCAGAGCCGCACCTGGCGGACGGTCGGGTTGAACCGGATCTTGAACATGTAGCGGTCGAGGTCGCTGTCGTTCTTGCGGCCGCCGTGCCAGATGCCGTGGTGCAGGAATTGGACGGTGCCGGCCGGGCAGACCAGCCGGGTCTGACCGCGGAGGTTCTGGTAGCGGCCGGTGTCGGACTCGTTGGTCCGGCGCAGGTGGCTGCCGGGGACGCTGAGCGTGCCGCCCATCTCGAGCGTCACGTCCTGCGGGTAGTACATGAGCTGGACGTCGAAGGCGTCCGTGCGGACGTCGATGATCGCGTCACCGTGCAGGTTCTGCGCCTCGCCCTCGTGGGCCTTGCGGATGTGGACCGCGTGGTGGTCGACGGTCGGTTCCGGGCCGACCAGGCTGTGGATCGCGCCGGCCACCTCGGGCAGCTGCACCAGCCGCTCGACGAACTCGCTGTCCACGAACGCCTCCGACAGCGGGGTGCCGTACGGAACGCCCGGAATGCCGCCTTTCAGGACCTCGAGGGCCTGCTGGTTCATGTCGTCCGGTACGACGGCGTCCATCCGGAGCGCGCCGGTGGCCACGAAGTGCGCCATCTGTACCGAGGTGAGCAGGTGCTTGCGATGCGGATGGGGCATGAAGACTCCCATAGTGGGTAGTGGTTGCTACTCCACCAGGCTAGGTAGAGATAACGCTTCCCCGCGTTGGTTGTGTTCACCACTACTGGTAATTTCTCACCATGATCGAGTTGCATCTCGCGCAACCGCCGGACGTGGTGAACGCCGGCGCGGGGATCCACGGCGTCCGCGGCCTGCGGGACAGGTTCCGGCTGCCGGACCTCTGGCAGCTGCACCTGTTCAACTACTCGGCCGAGCTGACGCTGCTCGGTACGACGTATTCCGTGGCGCCCGGCTACGTCTCGCTGACGCCGGCCGGGACCCAGGTGCAGTTCGACTACCGCGGACGTTCCGAGCATCTGTACGCGCATTTCCGGCCGGTCGTCGCGGGCGATCCGTCGTACGTTCCGGTCGTTCAGGACGCCGGTGCGGCCGCGCCGCTGCTGTCCGGTCTGCTGCGGTCCGCGATCGAGTCGTCGCCGTCCGGTTCGGCCCGCACCACCGCCGAGGTCTGGACGGCGCTGTGGCGGATCGCCGAGCTCACGCCGGCGACCACCGAGGCCGGCCATCCAGCGGTTTCCGCCGCGATCTCGTACATCGAGGCCAATCTCGCCCAGCCGCTCGTCGTCCCCGAGCTGGCCCGCCTGGCCGGCGTCTCCCACAACCACCTGACCCGCCTGTTCCAGGAGGAGACCGGGACCACCGTCGTCGCGTACCTCCGCCGGCGCCGGATGGCGCGGGCCCGGCACCTGCTGATCTCGTCGACGCTGTCGATACCGGCCATCGCCGCCTCGGTCGGGATCTCCGACCTGCAGGCCTTCAACAAGACCTGCCGCCGCGAACTGGGTGCCTCTCCCCGGTCGGTGCGCCAGACCTCAGGCTAGGTTCGGCGTATGTACGAGTTGATTCCGGCCGCCGAGGGTCCGCAGTACGACGCCGAGGCCGAGGAACGGTTCGCGGAGGACTGGCCCGAGTTCATCTTCCACGACGAAGGTGTGACGCCGTACCGGGAGCGACGGGTGGAGTACTTCCCGGACTGGGAGTTCTACCTCGTCGCCGAGGATCGGCTGATCGCCGGGTGCTGGGGCGTGCCGATCGCCTGGGACGGTACGGTGGCCGATCTTCCCGGCGGGTTCACCGATTCGCTGGCGCGCGCGGTGACGTCGTACGAGGAAAACGTCGTACCCAACACCTTCGTGCTGATGGCGGCTGCCGTACGGTCCGACGAACAAGGCCGCGGGCATGCAGGCCGTGTCATCACCGCGGTCCGCGACCGCGCTGTCGCCAAGGGCCTGGGCCAGGTGATCGCCCCTGTGCGTCCGACCCTGAAGTCGAGCTACCCGTTGACGCCCATCGAGACGTTCATGACCTGGACGCGTGCCGACGGTCTCCCGCTCGACCCGTGGCTCCGCACCCACGTCCGCCTAGGCGCCAAGCTGCTTGCGCCCGCCCCTGCGTCCCAAACGATGACCGGCAGCGTCGAGGACTGGGAGAAGTGGACCAAGCTGGCCTTCCCGTCCACCGGCACCTACACGATCCCGGACGGCCTGACCACGCTCGCCATCGATCGCGACGCGGACACCGGCCTGTACATCGAGCCCAACATCTGGCTGCGGCACGCCTAGGCCGAGTGGACGCGGGGAAACGCGGTGGTGACCGCGGCGGTGCGGCTCGTCACGCCAAGGCGTTCGTAGATGTTCTCCAGATGCTTGCGAACGGTCCCCTCGGCGACGAACAGGCGATGCGCGATCTGAGCATTGCTGTGCCCGTCAGCGACGAGTCGCAGCAGTTGCAGCTGGCGAGCGGTCAGGTCGGGTACTCCGGCCCGGCGACGTTCGTGCGCGCGAAGGACCTCGATGAAGTGCGGGCGGAGCATCGTCAGCAGTAGTCGTTCGCGCTCGGTGAAGTCGCGGCCCGCACTGCGGAACAGCAGGATCCGGCGGTCTTCGGCGCCGCGGCCGGGCAACGGTACGGCGATTTCGTGGCGCACGCCGATCAGGCGGAACCACTCGCCGACGGCCGAGTTCGCGAGCTGCCGAGCGGACAGGTAGTCCGAGGCCTTCCAGACGGACGTGTAGTCGCCGGTGAGCTGCGGCCGGCAGCAGACTCCACCGTCCCAGTAGGACCGCCAGAAGACCTCCTCCCAGCCCTCAGGAAGCGGGTCCGGTTCGACGCCGTACTCCTCCACCCCGAGCACCACGTGGTCGAGCGGCCGGCTCAGCTGGAAGGTGACGTCCTCGGCCGGGACCAGCTCGCTGAGCGCGGCCATGAGCTGGCGCGGGAAGACCTCGTCAGGGTCGGCCTGGCGTCCACACTCGACGACATCGAGCATCCGGCGCAGATCCCGTTCGGAAACCATGAGTACCCCCTTGGTCAGGCTAGTCCGGTACGCCGGATTGCAATACGCCGAACGTCGTATGGCTGTGAGCGATCCGCTGCGGTGAGGTGGCAGTGTGGGACGGCACAGTGCCGTTCCGCTGCTCTGAGGGGGAACGACATGAAGTTGGCCGCACTACTGATCACCGGGACCTTGGCGCTGACAGGCTCCGTTGCCGCACCTGCGGCAGCCGGGCGGGTGGACGCGGCGCCAGTACTCGACTGGAGCCGGTACGCCACCCAGGTGATCGTCGCAGGACGTCCACCGGCCAGTTCCGAAGTACTGCTCGGCATCGTGCACATCGCGATCGCCGACACCGTCGCCGGTCTCGGACACGGTCAGCCCTTCCACGTCGCCGTACGGCCGGAGCGGAACGCATCTGCGGCGGCTGCGGTCGCCACCGCTACGTACGACGTACTGCGGGCTCGCGTACCGTCACCCGGGCTTGAGACGACGTACGCCGACTACCTCGCCGGGGTGCCGGATGGGAGAGGGAAGACGCGCGGCATCCAGCTGGGCAGGTCGGTGGCGGCGGCCGTACTGGCGTGGCGTGCAGGAGACGGTCTGAGCAACACCGTGCCGTACGTGCAGGCTCCACCTGGCCCAGGCGTGTGGGAGCCGACAGCCGCGACACCTCCTGTGGACATCGTCCTCACTCAGGTCAAGCCGTTGGCGCTGCGCTCTCGTGCCCAGTTCCGTCCCGCTGGACCGGACCCGCTGACCAGCAAGCGTGACGTCGCTGAGGTCGCGTCACTGGGCCGCAAGGACAGTACGACCCGCACCGCCGCCGAGACCGAGGCAGCGATGTTCTGGTCCGAGCAGACGGCGCAGCAATGGAGCAGGACCTTGCTGCAACTGGCGTCCGACCGGCACCTGTCACTTGGTGCTGCGGCGCAGATGCTTGCGCTGGTGCACGTGTCCGCGGGCGACTCGGTCATCGCGTGCTGGGACGCCAAGTTCCACTACCTGTCCTGGCGCCCGGTTCACGCCATCCAGCGCGCCGACACCGACGGAAACCGTCGTACGCACGCAGATCCGACCTGGCAGTCCCTGCTGAACGTCAACCACCCGGAGTACCCCTCCGGCCACTCCTGCTTCACAGCCGGCGCCACCCGCGCGCTGCAGGCCTTCTTCCACACCGGCAAGGTGCCTCTGGTCATCAGCAGCGTAGTCACGAACACCGAGCGCTCGTACCCGGACCTGGCAGCGGTACGCAGCGACGTCCGCGAAGCCCGGATCCTCGCCGGCCTGCACTTCCGCCACTCCATGCTCGACGGCGAGACACTGGGCAGTCAGGTCGCCGGCTGGATCTCACGGAACCGCTAGCGCAGCCAGGCCCTTGCTGAGGATGCCTTTGGTCACCTCAAGGGCGTAGAGCTCGTCCGGGCCGGTCAGGGCCTGGTGGGACCAGCCGATGACGTCTTCTAAGGCTCTGACGTGGCGGTAGTAGCGGATGGCTTCCTGGTCGATGGTGTGGGTGCCGTAGCCGGCCAGGAAGGCATCCTGCTGCGCGGACGTGGTGGGGCCGACATCACCCATGCCACCGAGCATGAACATGAGGTCCTGCTCGCGGGGCGCGTAGATGACGTCGTCCCAGTCGATCAGGTGCAGCCCGTCGTCGACCAGAACGTTGCCGAGATGCGGGTCGCCGTGGCAGACGACCCGCGGGCCGCTCGGCGCGGGCGGCCGGTTGGTGAGCAGGTCCGCGATCACGTGCTCGTACTGCTTCCACACCGCCGCAAGCTCCTCCTCGACCTCCCCTTCGGGGTTCTCGAGCCGCGTACGGACCTCCTCCGCGAGCGCCGGCGTACGCGCGTCGATGTGACTGTGTCTCGGCAACGCGTCCCGCAGCCTCACCGGCGGCTCGGCGTCGTGCACCCGCCGGAGGAGCACGCCGTACGCCGACCACTGCTCGTCCGTCAGCCCGGACTCGGCCGCACGCGAACCGTCGATCCACGGCGTGATCGTCAACCGCTTCTTCGCGTGCACACTCCACAGACCGCCCTCGGACGTCCGGATCAGCTCAGGTATGCCCGGCAGCCCGCTGTCAGCGAGGAACGCCGCGACCTGATGCCCCGTGTTCGTACCGGCGCCGCTCCACTTCACCGCGTACGTGTTGGTCGCCGTACCCGCCCGCCACACCTGCGCCGCGACGTCCGCGCCGTACACAACCGGTGTGAGCTCCACCACCTCAAGCCCAAAGTCAGCCAACAACCACTTCCGCATCAACGTCTCGCCCACACCCGCCAGAATGCCCGGCAACCAGCCCACCCGCGAACCGATTACCGGGCACAACGCGGCTGGGATTCAGCGGTAGTTGACGAACTGGACCGCGAAGTCGAGGTCCTGGCCCTTGATCAGGGCCTGAACCGCCTGCAGGTCGTCGCGGCTCTTGCTGGACACGCGCAGCTCCTCGCCCTGGATCTGGGCCTTGACACCCTTCGGGCCCTCGTCGCGGATCAGCTTGGACAGCTTCTTCGCGTTCTCCTGGGTGATGCCGGCGTCGATCGTGGCGTTGATCTTGTAGATCTTCCCGGACAGCTTCGGGTCGTCCGCCTGCAGACCCTTGAGCGAGATCTGCCGCTTGACCAGCTTGTCCTTGAACACGTCGAGGACGGCGTTCACCCGCTCCTCGGTGCTCGCCTGCAGGTCGATCGCCTCACCGGACCACTTGATCCCGGCGTCCACGTTCTTGAAGTCGAACCGCTGGCTGATCTCCTTCGCCGCCTGGTTCACGGCGTTGTCCACCTCCTGACGGTCCACCTTGTTCACGATGTCGAAGGAGGACTCCGAAGCCATGGGCACATCCTTTCCGATTTGCTGTCAGGGCCACTACCTGTTGTATCGTCTCCCACGCCGGTTCACGAACCGGCAGCACCCTGGCGGGTTGCCCGAGCGGCCAAAGGGAGCAGACTGTAAATCTGTCGGCTTATGCCTACGCAGGTTCGAACCCTGCACCCGCCACCGGTTGCAAAACCAGCCCCTGACCTGCGGAAACGCAGGTCGGGGGCTGTTTCCGTTGGATGCCCCAGGCTGGGGGTGGTGCGGCTCGCGTAACACGTGGCGCTGTTGGAACGATGTTCGAGCCGGGGGGATTGATGGGGAGGGACGCGTTCGCCGAGAAGTACGAGAGGGCCGCCGAGTGGCCGTTGACGGTCGCGGCCGTCCTGTTTCTCGTTGCCTACTCATGGCCGGTAATGCAGCCTTCCATGGCTGAAGACCTCCGACACGCGTGCTCGGTCACGGCGGTCGCGATCTGGGCAGTGTTCGCGTGCGACTTCCTTCTTCGGCTGGCCCTCGCTCGGCGACGACTCCGCTTTCTCCGTGAGCACGTCGTCGACCTGCTGGTACTGGCCTTGCCACTGCTCCGGCCGTTGCGGGCGCTCCGAGTCGTGACTGCGTTGGGCCGGCTGAACCGGCGGGCAGCGTCCTCGCTGCGGGGTCGCGCGATCGTGTACGTGGTTGGTGGCATAGGCCTGCTGGGGTTCACCGCGGCGGTTGCGGTGCTGGACGCGGAACGTTCGCAGCCCTCGGCGAACATCAAGAACTTCGGCGACGCGGCCTGGTGGGCCGTCACAACGATCACCACGGTGGGCTACGGGGATCGTTTTCCCACCACGGGTAGCGGGCGCATCGCCGGCGTCGGGCTGATGCTCGGCGGGATCGCACTGCTCGGGGTGGTGACTGCCGCATTGGCCTCCTGGTTCGTCGAGCATGTCGCACGGCAGGAGCGCGATGAGGTGGACCTGCGAGAGCAGGTGTCGGCCCTCGTCGAGGAGGTCCGAGCGTTGCGGGCCGAACTGGGGCGTGCGACGAGCGAGCTGGAGTCACACGAGCCCGGGCACACAGCTCGACTCTCCGGTACGGCCTGACATCGCCAGAGCCTGGCAGATAAGGGCTACCGGTCGCGGGAATCGTGGGCTCGAGGGTTGGCGCTGACGTTGGGAGCAGGCGTGCTGGAGGTCGATTCCATGCGTTGGGCGGGGGTCGTGGGGTTGGAGAGTAGGTGGCGTAGCCGGTTCAGTTCGTCGGGCGGGGTGATGGTGAGGGGGCTCGGTGCGCCGGCCTCTTGCCAGAGGGTGTTGATTTTCTCGCGGGTTTGGTTGAGGTGTTGGTGGACGTGGGTGCGGGAGTTGGGGGTGCCGTGGGTTGCGTGGTGGGAGACGGCGGCCTCGGCTTGGGCTAGTTGTTCTAGGGCGATGAGGCGTTCGGGCAGGAGTGGTTTGCCGGGGGGTTCTGCGGCGAGGCGGCGTACTGCTTGGTCGATGGCGGTGCTGGGTGGGGCGGGGTGGTTGGTGATTGCTTCGGTTTGCATGGCTAGTTGGGTCATCAGGTAGCGGGTGATCGCGCGCTGTTCGAGTAGTTCGTTCTGGTTGACGGCTCGTACTGCCTTGTCCGTTTCCAGTGCCTCGTGGACGCCGAGTTCGCGGCGGCGGAACAGGTAGCGCGCGGTCGGTGTCGCAGTCATCGAGCCCGCCGCGCCAGCGGCAGTGAGGACGACTGCGAGGTCGGGGAGGTCGAGGAGCGCGTCGAGTCCGACGGCTCCGGCCAGGCCACCGAGTGAGCCCGCGGCTGCTTGGACGGCGTACGCCGACAGCGGTGCCCGGGCAGGCGGACGCGGAACAGCAGGCGGTGCCGTGACCGTCGGCAGACCGCGATCCGCGGCTCGCGTGGACAGGTCAGCAGGCAGGCCAGCCGCTTCCTCCAACCGGTCGGCGAGCTCCCGGAACGCACGCAGCCGCGGTTCGACGCTCCCGGCGAGCGCTGCGGACTGGGCGGCCTCCTGGTGCTTGCGTGACCACATCTTCGAGGCGTCGCGGGCGGGCTCGTCGCGGTTCAGGAAGTACTTGTCGCCCATCGCGCCGGTCAACGCACCGAGCAGGCCGGGGCCGGCTGCGGCGAGCAAGCCTTGCATTTCCGGACCGACATGCCGGGCGAGCGGGGTCGGCTCGGCGCCGGGCGTACGGCGGCCTCCGACGAACGCTCGACGCGCCGTACCCGACACGTTCTCGATCAGCTGCGCCGCAAGACTGACCGTGAACGGCGGCGCACCCGGTACATCCGCGGCCAACCGCGCGTCGCCCGGCGCGGCCGCCCCGGTCCGCAGCGCGCCGAGCGCCCGGTCGAACCGCGTTCGCAACTCGTTGATCTCGGTGGCCAACTGGTTGACGTACAGCGTCGGATCGGAGAGGCGGATTCGTTCGGTCGCGTCGATGCGGCGGAGCCGGAATTCCAGTTTCTTCGTGTCGACCAGGCGTTCCGCGAGCGACTTGGCGAGGGCCGACGTCGCGATCACCAGGGCTGTCGACAGCGCCGGTACGCCGAACGTCGTCAGAGCCCCCGCGACTGCGGCGGTGGCCAGGGTCGGCATCGCGTACCGGCGCAGGTAGTTGCGCCAAGCCGTTGCCCGCGGCATCTTTACCGCCGCCGGCCGGACCGGTTCCGCCCCGTCCAGCAGCGCACGCAGCCCCGGAAACTCGTACTCGCGCTGTTTCCGTTCCGCTGTGTACGCCGGTTTCCGTCCGGCCATCTTCTGCTTGTCCAGGCGCCGCTCGGCGAACGATCCGACGGCCGCGTTGACGATCGTCGGCACCGCGATACCGAACCCGACGAGCGGATTGCCGGTGAACACCGCCGCCGCCGTACCGATCACCGCCGCGGAAACACCCGATCCGCCGAGCGCTTTCGCGAGGTACCCGCGCTGATCGACACGATCCTCCAAGGGACGTGCGTCCGGGTCCGCGGCGCGGTCGAGGATCGCGCGTTCCTCCGCGGTGAGGAGGGTGCGGAGCAGTTCGGCGTTCGGCTGTCCGTCGGCAACGCCCATGGTGAGCGCGAGCGCCCGGATCCGCTTGCGTACCGCGGCTCGCCGTGCGTCGCCTGCCGGGTCGCTGGGGAGTGTTCGTTCCAGCCGGCCGCGCTGGCGGAGTTCGGCGCGGTGAGCGGCGTCGGCGGGGCGTTGTACGGCGTCGACGTCCGGCGTACTGGCAGGGCCGAAGACCCGGTACTCGCTCGGCTCGCCACCGCGGATCACGGCTGCGGACTCGGCCAGCGCCCTGGCCAGGGCCGGCGCGACCTCGTCGGGCGCCAACCGGTCCGAGAGTGTCAGCTCGACGGTCGGTACGTCGTCGAGGTCCACGGAGTACTCGAGTCTCACCCCGGAGCGGACCGGTCCCGCGCGCTTGATCAGCCGGAACGTTTCCGCGCCGCCGGAAATCGTGTACGTACCGTTTCCGTCTTTCCGCACGGTGCCGAGCTCGACCGCCAGTTCGTCCGGATTCTCCAGCAGGCGCCCGGACTCGGCGCTCACCAGAACCCATCCGGACAGGAACCGCGCAGCGCGCTGCTGCACTTGCTCGGCCGCCATGACCTCCGCTTTCGTCAACGAGTTAGCGCAGCCTAACCTAACTGACCTGTCATGAGACTCGTGTCTGCCAGGATGCGGAGCGTGATCGGGCTGCGGGAGTTCTGGGACGAGACAGTGCCGGAGGCGCTACGCGACGAGCTGATCGCGCGGTACAGCGCGAAGCGGCGCAACGCGTACCGGGAGCGGTACGTCGCGGTGGTGCTGACCGCCGTGGAGGGGCTGGATCAGCTGGCGACGGATCCCGTCGCGGTGCGGCTGGCCGCTTGGTACCACCGCGCCGTTCACGACCAAGGCGCCTCGGCGGCGGAGGACGCGGAAGCGTCGGCGCGGCTGGCCGAGGACGAGCTGCCCGGGTACGGCGTGAGCCCGGCCAGGACCGCCGAGGTCGCCAGGCTCGTACGACTGACCGCCGGGATCGGAGCGCAGAACGCGCGGAAAACGCTGGACGCGAACGGCGACGTGCTGCACGACGCCGTGAACGCAGTCATCGCCGACCGGAACTACGCGTCCCACGCGAGCGAGCTACGCCGCGACGCGGACAAACGAGACAACGATGAGTTCGGGCGGGTCAGGCAGCGGTACGCCGACGTACGGGAGCTGCTCGACTCGGGGATCTATCGGACCCAGTTGGCGCGCGACCAGTACGACGCGAACGCCCGTGCGAATCTCGCGGTCGAGTTCGCCCTGCTCGACGGGTTGCTGCCGGCGCCCTGGCGGGGATGGCAGCGAGGTGCTCTCGTCACGACCGCCGTCCTCACCGCCGTCCTCGCCTTCCTGGCGGCGTTCGGTGCGGCGCGAGGCGACTGGCGCGAACCGGCGTACAGCGGCGACCCGTCGTGGCCAGGGATCGTCCTGACACTGCTCGCCGCGGCGGCCATCCCGGCCCTCTACTGGGCGTCCCGCCGTACCGGCCGCGCGTCCTGGATCGTCGCCGGTACGGCGATAGCAATCGGGGTGATCGGCCTCGTCGTTGTCTGGGCCAAGGCCCCAGAGACGAACGTGGCGTCCGGGGTCGGCCAGGCCGTGCCCTTGGCGGTTGTGGCATCGATCCTTCTCGTCCTGGCGGCCGCTGCCGCGCTCGCAGCGAGCCGGTTCACAACCCGCCCGAGGAACCGCGGTCAGATGCTGGCCGCCATCGCCGCCGCGGCCGCGATCGTCCTGATCACGGCCTTCGTCATCGTCCCCCTGCAGAACGCCTACCTCCACAGCGCCAACGAACACCTGGACAGCCAGTACCAGCTCGCCGGGCCCGCCGGACGCTCGCAGCTGACCGGCGGCGTCCTGTGGACCAGCACCTCCCCGGGCTACCTGGCTGACATGGTCACCACCAGCCACGGGATCGCCGTCACCCGCACAGAAGGCACGGTCGAGATGCTCGACCCGGCGACCGGCCGCACCCGGTGGCGGTACACCCGCACCGACTCCTCGGGCCGGATGAACCTCAGCGTCCTCAACGGCGGACAACAGCTTCTCGTGGAGTACGACGGGCTCGGGTACTTCGTCCTGGACGCCGACACCGGTGAGCGCCTGACGGCGTGGCCTGGCCGCACCCGGGACGACCAGATCCAGAACGCCGATCCACTCGTCACCGGCCGGCCGGTGAGCAAAGGCTCGGACAAGCTGTACGGAACGAACCTCGACGGATCGCACCGCTGGACCTACGAACCAGGCAACTGCACCGGCATCAGCGCCACCGCGACCGCGGACACGGTCTTCGTGGAACTGAGTCACAGCTGCGGCGGCGAGGCGGACGAGACCCTCGGCCTGAACCTGAAGGACGGAAAGCAACTCTGGAAACATTCCGGCCCGTTTCTGACCTGGAAAACACCGGTCGGCGGTCTGATCGTCGGCGCCGAGGACGAGGGGATCACCACCCTGATCGGCCTGGATCCCCGGTCGGGCGAGGTGAAATGGCGCTGGCCGATGCCGAGGGACTGGGGCTGCACACCACGCCACGAAACGGCAGGAAATCTCGTTCTGCTGATCACCTGCCCACAAGGAAACGACGCCAGCAGCATCGTGACGGCGATCGACGGCGCCAGCGGACGGCAGGTCTGGACCGCGACCGCCGCGGTCTCCCCGCGGCAGCGGTACGCCGTGACGGACGACGCCCGCGTGGTGTTCCTCTACTCCCAGGGCAGCTGCCGGCTCGCCGAGATCGGTGCCGGCCGGACGACCTATCGCACCCTGCCGATGCGGAGGGCCTGTGGCGGTGACATCGCCGCGGCAGGCAACCTGATCCTGGTCAGCGGGCAGGACGGACTGACTGCCCTCCGGTAACTGGGAATAGGGTTTGCTCGGGCGGGAGTTGAAGGTTGAGTCCGAGTGTTTGAGCGAGGAGAACGATGAAACCCACCGAGTTCGTGAAGGTGAACAGCCAGTTCTGGGGGGAGCACCTGAAGGAGGCCGCCGGGCATCTGCCGGTGAGTCACCGGACCGAGCTGCCCGGGCCGATGTTGTTCCCGCGGATGATGGTGCTGACCGAGACGCCGGACTGGAACATCCTCGAGCTCGTCGGCCTGAGCCGTGAGTACCGGACGCTCGAAGTGCGCCGGCAGAAGGCCGCCGGCGTCGAGGAGTACTTCGGAATCGGCGACGGCCGCACTGTGGTCGCGAACCTGCAAGGACAGAACTGGTTCAAGGACGCCACCATCACGACCGACGCCGGCAAGAGCGCTCTCGAACAACGTTTTCCGAGCACTGGGAACATGCTCGGCGACGTCGCGGTAGGCCCGGCGGACGAGCTGCTGCGGTTCGCCCCCGGAAACTACTCGACCTTCGACCGCGCGCTGCTCGTGCACACCGCGGGCGAGTCGCTGCGCGCGCACTGGGTGTTCTTCGCGCTGGCGATCCACCGTTCCGAGCCGGCCGACAAGTACCTCGACTTCCTCCGGAACTACTCCAACGCCAGCCCGCACCTCGACCCGATCGGCACGGTCAGCCTGCCGGTCGACCCGGCCGTTCTGAAGGCGGACGCGTTCGAGAGCACGTACCTCGCGCACGGTCTGCAGGATTCGACCGTCGACGAGTTCCTGGACAAGCACGAGAGCATCCTGCTGTCGGCGTTCGACGCGACCAAGCTGGTCCGGCAGCCGGCGCTCGGCGATCTGCAGCCGGACTTCATCCTCGAACGCGCCGACGGCAGCCACGTCGTCGGCCGGCTCGAACTCCCGGTCGTCGACACCGTCAACGGAAAGAAGCGCCGCCGCGTTTTCCGTACGCCGGTACAGGACAGCGCGACCGAGCTCGCCCGGTCCGCGGAGTACCTCGCCAACCCGGAGAACCGCTCCCAGGTGAAGTCGAAGTACGACGTCGACATCACCGACCCACGCCAGTTGGTCATCGTCGCCTCCCAGGAAACCGTCACCCCCGCCCCCGGCGTCGAGATCATCGACTACGACACAATCCTCCGCATCCACCTGGCCGCCACAGCCTGACCCCGGACGGAATACGTAGTGGAGTACTTCGTCTACGGGCGTGACAAGCCGAATGGGTTCGAGGTCAAGGTTGCGTTGAACGAGGAGCATTGGGCGTTCATGGACGGGTATGGCGACCGTCTGATTGCCCGTGGGCCGACGTTGACCGCGGACGGTGAGCGGACCACGGGGAGTCTGCACATCGTGGAGTTGCCGGACGACGATGCGGCGAACGAGTTCGCGTACGACGAGCCGTACTTTCGCGCCGGCGCCTTCGAGACCGTGGAAATCCAGCGTTTTCACAACCATGCACCGGGCCGCACGATGTGGGACTTCGGCACCGCGGTCGAGGGCTACCGCCGCTACCTCGTCCTCACCAAGGACGCGCCGCGGCAGCTCACCTCGGACCACCTGATCATGTACGGCGACCTCCTCGACGGCGACCGGCACCTCGGGAGAGCCGCGCTGCTGGAGGCACCGAATCCAGAGGCAGCCGCACACCTCATCGAAGCCGACGACGCCGAAGTACATCCCTGGGAGTTCGGCGGCAGGCGTTAGTCATTTGGCCCGCGGTCGAGCAGCAGTTCGGCGATTTTCTGGGCGACGCGCCGGCCGTCAGCCGACGCGTCGCCCAGTCCACACGTGCTGTGGTTGAGCCCGTCGAACTCCAAGTAGGTAAAGCCGATCCCTTCGAGCACCGGCCTGAGGCGCCGCAGCCGCCGGATCGCAGGATCGGCGGTGCCTAGGTACGCCACCTTGGTCCCGGGGTAGCGCCTGAGCTCGTGGTGCCAGTCGTACGACCGATAGCTCCGCCAGAACTCCAATGGCGGTCGACGCATCCGAGGGTCCCGCTCCATCCGGCGCATCTCGCCGTCCGTCGGGAACCCGATCGGCGTCACGCCGCCCATCACCAGTGCGGCCGCGCGATCGGTCGAGGCGGCGACGACCGCCGACATACAGGCCGGCTGCGAGAAGCCCCAGACCGCGAACCGGTCAACGCCCTCCTGATCGAGCACCGCCAGCACCTGGCGTCCGATGTCGCCGAAGTCGAAGTCCTCGGGCCGATCGCTGGCGCCGAAGCCGATCGGATGGATCTGCAGGACGCGGAAATGCTCGGAAAGTTGCTCGACGATCGGGTAGTCCGGTGGGCGCCGGTTGTTCTTCATCAGCACGATCGCCGGCCCGGAGCCGTGCACCCGGTACGCGATGCGGGAAGCCGACAGTTCGGCGTACCGGTAGGTCATCAGGCGAGGATGGATCGCAGGGCGCTCGTGATGGTGTTGCGGGTCGATGCCGGAAGGTCGGCCGTCATCGTGTTGATGCGGTCGACCACCGCGTCGTGGGCCTCGTGGGCCAAGGCGAGGCCGTCGGGGGTCAGCTCGATCTGGCTGGCTCGACGGTCGGTGGGGTTGGGGGTGCGGGCCACCAGGGTGCGGCGTTCCAGGCGGTCGACCATGCTGGTCAGGCTGGAGCGTTCGATGCTCAGGAGCCGGCTGAGTTCGGTCATGCCGAGCGGGCCGCCGAGCAGCACGCACAGCAGATGCGCCTGTTGCGGGGTGAGGCCGAGGGGGCGGCTGGTCTCGGCGTGCAGATCCTGCAGCCGGTGCATCGTCTGCACCAGCACGCTCGCGAGATCGGTGTCCCGGGCAGCCGTCGTCGTCACCATGACCCCATGATAGTCCGTCACACTAATAGTTTGCAGTTCTAACTTTTCGTGCTACAACTAGTTAGAACAACGAACTATCTGAGGAGTCGCCATGAACGTGCGCTTCGGCTACGGCTCGCCGGACGCTGTGCGCGAGGCCGCCGGGATCGTCCGGCTCGCCCAGCAGGCCGACCGGGACGGTCTCGACCACGTCAGCCTCGCCGACCACCCGTACGTCCCGGACATGCTCGACGGGTACGCCGCGATCGCCTTCGTACTGGGGCGAACGGAGCGGCTGTCGGCGTTCGTCAACGTGACCAACCTGCCGCTACGACCCGCGCCGGTCCTCGCGCGTACGGCGACCTCCTTGTCGGCACTGTCCGACGGCCGTTTCGTTCTCGGCCTGGGCGCCGGCGGGGCCTGGGACCGCATCACGACGATGGGCGTGCCGGAACTGCGTCCGGCCGAGGCGGTCGAAGCGTTCGAGGAGGCGATGCAGCTCGTCCACTCGATGTCCGACGGCGGTACGCCGGCGCCGACCAAGCACTACCCGATCGGGCCCCTCGGCCCGGCGGCCGTTCCCGCGCCGCTGATCTGGACGGGCTCGAACGGCCCCAAGTCGCTCGCCGCGACCGGCCGGAACGCGGACGGCTGGATCCCAGGCCACGCCGCCGACTGGCTCAGCGACCGCTTCCGCTGGTCCCGCCCGATCATCGACGAGGCGGCGTTCTCGGTCGGCCGGAAACCGTCGGACGTCGCGACGATCTACAACTTCCCCGGGGCGATCACCGCGACCCCGCTCCGCCGTACCCGCGACGAGGAAGGCCGCTGGCTCGGCGGCTCGGCGGCGCAATGGGTCGAGGAGCTCACCGACGCGATCCTGAACCACGACGCCGCCGGTTTCACGCTGTTTCCGCGCGGTTCCGACCCGTTCGAGATCCAGCTGTCCCGCTGGTCCCAGGAGGTCGTGCCCGCGGTCCGGGCGGCGGTCGGTTAGTCGAGTGTGGCGAGTTCCTCGGGGCTGAAGTGCAGCGAACCGGCGGCGATGTTCTCTTCGAGATGGACGACGGAGCCGGTGCCGGGGATGGCGAGGATGTTGGGGGAGTGGTGGAGGGTCCAGGCCAGCCGGATCTGTTGAGGTGTCGCGTTGTGGGCCGCGGCGAGCGCGTCGACGGCGGATGAGTCGCCGGCGTCGGTGATGGCGCCGAACGGGACGTACGCGATGTCGCGCTCGGCGCAGAAGCGGATGATCGCGTCCTCGTCGCCGCGGCGATCGACGGCGTAACTGTTCTGCACGCAGACGATCGGCGCGATCGCCAACGCCTCCTCGACGTGGTCGAGCCGCACGTTCGAGACGCCGAGCTGCTTGATCAGACCCTCGTCCCGCAACTCCACGAGCCAGCCGAAACGTTCGCCGAGCGAGCCCTCCCCGGTGATCCGCAGGTTCACCACGTCGAGGCAGTCGACGCCGAGCTGGCGCAGGTTCGTCTCGACCTGCTCCCGCAGTTCGGCTGCCGTCGTCGCGTTGTAGAAACCGCGTTCCGGATCACTCCCCGGCCCGACCTTCGTCGCGATCACCAGGTCGGCCGGGTACGGCGCGAGCGCCGCGCGGATCAGCTCGCTCGCGAAACGTTTTCCGGACCCGTAGAACGCGGCGGTGTCGATGTGGTTCACACCGAGTTCGACCGCGCGCCGCAGTACTGCGATCGCTCGGTCGGGATCCGCCGTGATCCGCATCGCGCCGAACCCCATCCGCTCGACGGAAACGTCGCCCAGCTTCCAGGTGCTCATTCCTCGATCGCTCCCCGCACCGCGCGCAGGTGCTGACGGAAGGTCAGCGACGGATCGGCGGCCCGGCGCTCGAGGTACTGCGTGAAGCTCACCTGTTCGCGCAACGACCGCCCGGCCCGGATCTCGTCCGCCTGCCGGTGCTCGGTGTCCCGGATCGTTTCCGCGAGCCCGAACAGTTCCTCCAGCCGATCCGCCGGTACGAAGACCGCCCCGTCCTCGTCCGCGAGTACGACGTCGTCCCGGGTCACCGTCCACTCGCCGATCGTTGCCCTGGACAACGCATCGGCCGGCTGCGGGTCGAGCCGCAACGGCCCGGTCGGCAACGCCCCGAGGCTGAACACCGGCAACCCGATCGCGGCGATGTCGGCCGTGTCCCGATGCAGTCCCCAGATCACGATCCCGGCGACACCCGCGGCGGCAGCCTCCAGCGCGGCAAGATCACCCACACACGCCTCGTCCCGCCGGCCACTGTTGTCCACGACCAGTACGTCGCCCTCGGCGGCGGACTCGAACGCCTCCAGGAAAACGTCGACACTGCCGACATGCTGCGCCGGCAACACCCGCCCCGCGACCCGGCCGCCGGCCACAGCCGTCAACGACACCGTCCGCACCTGCACACCGGCCCGCACACAAGCATCAGCAACATGTGCAGTGGTCAACCCCGCAAACCGCTCGAGCATCTGGATCCCCTCCGCGAAGCGCTAACGACAGGAGGTAGTGCACCACGTCCGGCGACTTCCTGCGTGCGCGCCCCCTGCTGTCGTCAGCGCGACAGGAAAGCGAGGATCTTCTCCATCGGCGGCTCGGTGGTGGTGTCCACCGTGAGCGAAGGAACTGGGAGGTCGATGGGCTGGAAGGAGTTGTGGGTGCGGAGGCGGGCGTCGGCGCTGATCTGCGTGTCCTCGTGCGCGGCCCGGCGTGGATCACTGGACGTCCGGTCGGTGATCCGCTGCAGCGCGACCTCGGCGGGGACCGTGCAGTGCACGATCCGGACGTCGGCGCGGCCGAGCAGCGGGCTCAGGCCCGGGCTCCACAGCCGGTCCTGGAACGCCGCTTCCGCGACCACCGTCGTACCGCGGCCGATGAGCAGGCCGAGTACGTCGAAGAACGTCGACAGCGTCCGCATTGTCAGCGGGTCACCGGGGCCCGGCACAAAGCCCGGGGTCGCGTGCGCCATCCCTTCCTTGATCTCGTCCCGGCAGATCGCGGGGCAGCCGATCGCGGTCGCGATCCGGTGCGCCAGCGTCGTTTTCCCGGTCCCGGGCGGACCACTCACTACGACCAGCATCGGTTTCGACGGCACCCGCCGTACCTTAGCCGTCACGGTGGGCACTCGGTGTAAAACGCGTGTCAGAACTGTCGGTGGCCCCGTCTAGCGTGCTGTCGTGACCACCTATTCCGCGGTCCGGACGACGGGGATCTACTGCCGGCCCGGGTGCGGGGCCAAGCCGCTCGCGGAAAACGTGAGCACGTTCGAGTTGCCCGCGGCCGCGGAGGCGGCCGGGTATCGCGCCTGCCTGCGCTGCCGTCCGTACCGGGTGGCCGGGACGGTGGCCGATGAGGCGCCCGAACTGGTCTGCCGCGCGGTCCAGCTGATCATCGCGGGTCTGCTCGACGAGTCCGGTGAGGAGGCGCTGGGTGCGCGGCTCGGGGTGTCGGCGCGGCACCTGCGGCGGATGTTCCACGAGCACCTGGGCGTCACGCCGGATCAGTTCGCGCGCTCGCGGCGGGCGCACTTCGCGCGGCGGCTGCTGGACGACACCGATCTCGGCGTCGCGGACATCGCTTTCGCGTCAGGTTTCGGGAGTCTGCGTCAGTTCAACCGCGCGATGCGCGAGATCTTCCACGCGTCACCGCGGGCGCTGCGTGAGCGCCGACGGCGCGGTGACCGGCTCGCCGCGGACGGTGGTCTGGTGCTGCGGTTGCCGTTCACCCCGCCGTACGACTGGGATGCGATGAGCACGTACCTCGCGGCGCATGCGGTCCCGGGCGTCGAGTCGGTCGAGGACGGTGTGTACCGGCGGACGATCTCGCTCGACGGCCAGCCTGGTCTGCTGGAGGTCGGTGCGGGAGGCGACGATCATTTGATTCTGCGGGCGCATCTTCCGTTCTGGGAGGGTGTCATTCATGTGGTCGGTCGGGTTGGCCAGCTCGTCGGTCTCGATCACGAGCCGGTCAGCGCACGGGCGCAGCTGGCGGCGGACGCCGATCTCGGGCCGCTCGTGGCTGCGCGGCCAGGAATACGTGTTCCTGGTGCGTGGGGTCCGTTCGAGGTTGCGGTCCAGGCGGTCGTCCGGGATCGGCTCGGCCCCGAGGACGCGAACGAGGCGTTGCGCAAGCTCGTCGAGGTGTACGGCGTACCGGTCCCGGGGCTCGGATACGGACTGACGCACCTGTTTCCGGGACCGGAGGCGTTGACCGGGGCCGAGTTGGTCGGGCCGCTCGCACGAGAAGTTGCTAGCGGCAACCTCATGCTCGGGGCAGGCGGAGAGCTCGGGCCGCTCGAGGCGGTCACGAGTCCGCGGGCCGCGCAGGAGATCGCGCTGCGGCTCGGGGCCCGTGACGCCTGGCCGTTCGACGACGAGGCCGAGCACCTCCGCCCGTGGCGCTCCCTCGCCGCCGCCCACCGCCTGCTCTAGCGGGCGGCGAGTGTTGTGTACGTGCCGCTGGTGAGCAGTTCTTTCGCGGCCGCGGTCGCCAGGGCGTACGCCGCACTCGTGATCGCCGGCCCGACGCTGATCCGCACGACCCCGAGGTCCGCGAGCTCGGCGATCGTCGGCGCGCCCGGGCCGACCATCACGTTGAGCGGCAGCGGAGACTCCCGCACCAGTTCAGCGATCGTCTGCGCGTCGACTACACCCGGCACGAACAGCACGTCCGCACCCGCGTCGGCGTAGATCTTCGCGCGTTCGACGGTACCGGTCCGATCGCCGAACAGGTACGTGTCGGTCCGCGCATTGATCACAAGATCGATGCCCGCGGCCGCCCGCGCCGCCTTGATCCGCTCGGCATGCACCAACGGATCATCAAGAACCCGCGCCGTACTGTCCTCGAGGTTGATGCCAACCGCACCCGCCTCGATGACAGCAGTCACCGTCGCCGCGACATCGCCGTACCCTGCCTCGATGTCAGCCGTGACCGGAACGGAAACCGCCGCACAAATTGCACGCAACGCCGCAATCGCGGACTCCCGGTTCAGCCCGCCCGCGTCGTCCACCCCCGCGGCCCAGGCAACACCCGCGCTCGTCGTCGCGATCGCCGTCGCCCCCGCGGCCTCGATCGCCCGCGCCGAGCCGGCGTCCCACGCGTTCGGCAGCACGAGCGGCGGCTGCTTGTGCAGTTCACGCAACCGCCGCGCCAGGTCGTTCACAGGCTGACCAGCAGTTCGTGGTCGACCTCGACGAACTCGACGATCAGGTCGGCGAACCGGTCCGCGATCAGTTCCCGGTACGCCGCCGACCCGGTGTGCGCGTCGTACGCCGCCTGGTCCGCGAAGTGCTCGACGAACAACAGGTAGTCCGGGTTCGACGGGTCGCGGTACACGCGGAAGGACAACGTGCCCTCCTCGGTGCCCGGTCCGCTCGGCGCGAACTCCTGGACGATCGCCTCGGCGGCGGCCTGGTTGCCGTCCTTCAGCTTGATCGGAAACACCTTTGCCAGCATCGGATTCCTCCTTGTGGTTTCGCAGTACCTCAAGGTTCGCCGGTGGGCAGGGGATCGGTCCGGCCACATTCGGTCATGTGCGTCGTCTCGTATTACGAGATGATATGTCTCATCAAGCAAGATCCTGGACTAGCGTGAGGATTGTCGAGCGAAGGCAAAGGAGCCTGGGATGAACAACGTGTACACGCACGGCCATCACGAGTCCGTACTGCGGTCGCACAGCTGGCGGACCGCCGAGAACTCGGCCGGATACCTGCTTCCGCACCTGCGGCCCGGGATGTCGTTGCTCGATGTCGGCGCCGGTCCCGGAACCATCACCGCCGACCTGGCCCGCCTGGTCGAGCCCGGCCGCACCACTGCACTCGAGGCGAACGAGGCCGCGCTCGACATCACCCGGAAAGCGTTTGAGGAAAACGATGTTGCCGTCGAGTTCGTCGTCGGCGACGTCCATGCACTGGAGCTGCCGGACGACACGTACGACGTCGTGCACGCGCACCAGGTCCTGCAGCACGTGGCGGATCCCGTGCAGGCCCTGCGGGAGATGCGCCGCGTGTGCAAGCCCGGCGGAATCGTCGCGGTTCGCGACTCCGACTACCACGGCTTCGTCTGGTACCCGGAGCTTCCCGAACTGGACGAGTGGATGGCCCTGTATCAGCGGATGGCGCGCGCCAACGGCGGCGAACCGGACGCGGGCCGGCGCCTGCTGTCGTGGGCGCGCGCGGCCGGCTTCGAGCAGGCGGAGGCGACGACGTCGACCTGGGCGTTCACCAACCCGCAGGACCGCGCCTTCTGGGGCGGCATGTGGGCCGACCGCATCCTCAAGTCGGCGCTGGCGGATCAGGCGCGCGCGTCCGGCGTACCGGAGGAAGAACTGACCGCGATCTCAGAAGCCTGGCGGGCCTGGACAAATACCCCCGACGCCACCATCTCCATCCTGCACGGCGAACTACTGTGTACGGCGTGAGCGCTGGCGGGAGATCTCGTAGAGCACCGCGGTCGCGGCGTTGGCGGCGTTGAGGGAGCTGGCCGATCCGGCGATCGGGATCCGGACCAGGTGGTCGGCGGCTTCTTTCCACGCCGTGCTCAGGCCCGAGGTCTCGTTGCCGATCAGCAGCAGGACCGGCTGCGTGAAGTCGAAGTCGTAGACGTCCGTCGACCCGTGTTCGTCGGTGCCGACGATCACCGTTGAGGTACGGCGTACCCAGTCGAGCACCTCCCGATGGGAAGGCGCGCGGACGGCGGGAACCGCGAACAGCGATCCCGTCGTCGCGCGAACCGCCTTCGGGTCGTAGATGTCGGCGGCATGCCCGGTGACGATCACCCCGTCGGCGCCGAACGCGTCGGCGGACCGGATGATCGACCCGATGTTCCCCGGCCCGGTCGGCCGGTCGAAGACGACGCCCAGGAACTCCGGCCCGATCGGGATCCGCTCGAGATCGTCGGCCGGCAGCTCCAGTACGGCGATCAGCTCGGGCTCGTCCTTCTCGCCGAGCTCGGCCAGCAACTCCGGCGCCATGCCGATCCGCTCGACATTCGGCAGCCGCTGCAGCAGGTCGGACGCCCAACGGGACAACGGCCTGGACGCATCGGTGATGACGGTGCGCACCGGCCAACCGTTGTCCACGGCAACCGAGATCGGCCGCACGCCCTGAACCAGGAACTCGCCGGACCGCTGCCGTTTGGTGCGATTGGTCAGCGAGGCCTGCCACACCTGGAACCGGGCGTTCCGCGACGAAATCCTTTGCATTGGGCCTATTTTACGATGGCGGCGCGGTCGACTCGCGGACGATCAGCTCCGGGCGGAACAGCAGCGACTGCCCCTGGGTCGGTCCGGAGTCGTCCAGCCGGGACCGGAGCTGGGTGAACGCGGCCGCCGCCATCTCCTTCATCGGCTGCCGGACCGTGGTCAGCGTCGGCGCGTACAGGTCCGCGAGCACGATGTCGTCGAACCCGGCCACCGACACGTCCTTGCCCACCTCGAGGCCGCCGTCCCGCAGCCCGCGGCAGACCCCGAGCGCGCACATGTCGTTGATCGCGACGATCCCGGTCGGCGGCTCCTCCAGCGCGAGCAGTTCGGCCGCGGCTGCGCGCCCCAGCTCGGACGCCTCGACGTCGCCGAAGTCGTCCGCGTCGCCCTTGACCGGCGCCCGTACCGAGGTCTCCGGATCGATCCCCGCTTGTTCGAGGCCGGCGGTGAACCCGCGGTACCGCTCCTTGCGGTTGACGCTCGCCAACGCGCCGGACACGAACGCCAAGCGGCGGTGCCCGAGATCCGTGAGGTGCTGTGTGGCGAGCTGACTGCCGATCGCGTTGTCGACACTGATGCTCACGAGGGACGCTGGGTCGCCGGCCTGCGACGTACGGTCGAACGCGACCAGTTGCAGCCCGCGCTCGACCAGCGGCATCACGTGCTCGAGCGACGGCAGCGACGAGCACAGTACGACGCCGTGCACGCCGTCGGCCCACAACTCGTCGACGTAGTCGCGCTCGCGCCGGGGATCGCGCTCGGAGTTGCACAGCAGTACGTGGTACCCCTCGGCCAGCGCCGCGGACTCCAGATGCCGTGCAAGCGCACCCCAGAACGGGTTGCCCACCGACGGGACGACGAGTCCGATCGTGGTGTTCCGGCCGGTGCGCAGTTGCCGGGCGGCCCGGTTCGGCCGGTAGCCGAGTTTGTCGATGGCGCGCTCGATCCGCTGCCGGGTCTCCGGCAGCATCCTGTGGTTGCGCCCGTTGAGCAGGTTCGACACCGTGCTCGGCGAGACGCCCGCCTCCGTCGCGACCTGCTGGATCGTCACCTCGCCAGTTCTCAATTCACCGCCCACCCGCGCATTCTGTCACCCCGTTGTGTTGCCGTCTCGCAGTGCAACGATGCATCAACTCCTGACCAAAGTCCAGCGGCGGTTGGTGGGCGCCGAGGTCTTGACGGCTGACGAAATCCGTTCCTAGCATGCGGTGCATCGTTGCACCACTCTCTCCGGTCCGCGGTGATTCAGGCGGTGCATCGATGCACCAGTGACTCTCCGCAGCACCACGAAAGGCGCGCCATGGAGTACACCCGCAGATCTGTCCTGACCGCCCTCGGGCTCGGCGCCGTCGCCGCGGCCACCGGGTGCTCCGCGTCGGGCGGCAACACCCAGGCGGCCGCCGACGGACCCGTCGAAGGCGAGATCAGCCTGCTCACCCCGCTGTTCGAGGGCAGCACCGGCAAGGACCTGCTCGAGGGCAAGTTGCTGCCGGCGTTCAAGCAGAAGAACCCGAACGTCACGGTCAAGGTCGACTACACGACGTACGCCGCCCTGAACGAGAAGATCACCACCAGCCTGGCCGGGGGCCTGATGCCGGACGTGGTGATGCTCGGCGTCGGGTGGATCCCGCCGTTCGCCCACAAGAAGGTGCTCGCGCCGCTGCCCGACGAACTGGCCAAGCGGTACGAGTACGAGGCCCGCGTCCTCGAGCCGTCCCGGTACGACGGCAAGCTGTACGCGTTGCCGATGGTCCTCGACACGCGCATCGTCACCTACCGCAAGGACCTGTTCGCCGAGGCCGGGATCAAGGCGCCGCCGAAGGACTGGGCGGAACTGCGGGCGATGTCCAAGGAACTGGCCCGCAGCGACGGCTCCGGCAAGCTCACCCGGGTCGGCTTCGACCCGTTCTCGATCGATCTCCGGCAGTGCTGGGAGACGTTCCTGTTCGCGAACGACGGCAACCTGTTCGACGAGTCCGGCCAGCAGGTGAAGTTCAACGACGACCGCGGGGTCGAGGCGTTGCAGCTGTTCCTGGACGTCATCAAGGACAAGTCCGCCGACTACTCGTTCAAGTCGTCGGCCGGTCAGCCGACCACCCTGCAGCAGGGCCGTTCCGCGATGATGATGTCGAACAACTCGCTCTGGGTGCAGCTCAAGAAGCAGAGCCCGGAGTTGCTCGAGGAGGACAAGGTCGGCGCGTTCATCCTGGCCAACAAGGTGCCCGCGATGCTGCAGGGCGGCACCATGGTGGCCCGGTCGGCCTCGTCGAAGCACGCCGCCGCGGCGCAGGCGCTGGTCGAGTTCATGGGTACGCCGGAATCCATCCTGCCGACCGCGGAACAACGCGGTTCCGTACCCGGCGTCCAGGACCTGCGGACCTCGCAGTACGTCAAGGACAACGGTTTCGTGAAGCTTGCCCTGGACAACATGAGCAAGGCCCGGTCCGAGGGCGGTACGGCGGCCTGGATGGAGATCCGGGAGAAGATCAAGACCACCCTCGAGACCGCCGTGGTCGGCAAGCGGACCGCCAAGGAAGCGATCGACGAGCTCGCGAACCTGAGCAAGGAAGCGATTTCGCGACTGTGAGCGGAACCATGGTGTCGACGCGGGAGCGGGTGCGCGCAGCCGCACCCGGCCCCTCCACCGCTCCACCCCGGCGCCGCGGGCTGCTCCGCGCCCGGCGCCGGGCCGGCCTTCTGATGGTCGCGCCCGCCGTGCTGCATGCCCTGATCTGGATCGGCATCCCGCTGGTCGCCGCGATCGTGCTGAGCTTCACGTCGTACGACGTCCTCACGCCGCCGCGTTTCATCGGGCTGGAAAATTTCCGCGACCTGCTTTCCGACAACGTTTTCCGGCGTGCCGTGCTGAACACCAGCATCTACACGTTCTTCACCGTTCCGGTGGCGATGGGCATCGCGCTGCTGATCGCGCTGATGCTGAACACGCGGCTGGCCGGGCGGGCGATCTTCCGGACCGCGATCTTCATCCCGCAGGTGACCGCGACAATCGCGGTGGCCCTGGTGTGGCTGTGGATCTACGACCCGCGGAGCGGTCTGGCCAACGCTGTCCTGTCGTTCCTCGGCCTCGACGGCCCGGCGTGGCTGTCCTCGACGGACTGGGCGATGCCGGCCGTGATCGTGGTCGGGATCTGGCAGGGGATCGGGCTGAAGATGCTGATCTACCTGGCCGCGTTGCAGAGTCTGCCGACCGATCTCTACGAGGCGGCGTCGGTGGACGGCGCGTCGAAGGTCCGGCAGTTCTTCAGCCTCACCCTGCCGCTGCTGCGGCCGGCGACGTTCTTCGTCTTCGTCACGTCGGTGATCGGCGCGTTCCAGTCGTTCGACCAGGTGTACATCCTGACCGACGGCGGGCCGGCGAACAGCACGACGATGATGACGTACGAGATCTACAAATCCGCTTTCCGGGAGTTCCGGATGGGATACGCGTGCGCGCAGAGCCTGGTGTTGTTCGCACTGCTGCTGTTCCTGACGTTGCTGAACCGGCGGATCACCGGAGGCGACCGTGCCACCCGTTGAGACCTCCCACCGGGCGCGGACCGGCCGGATCGCGCTCTACCTCACCCTGAGCGCGATCTCGCTGGTGATGATCGTGCCGTTCGTCTGGATGCTGCTCACCTCGGTGAAGACCCCCGGCGACATCGCCGCGGTGCCGCCACGGCTGTTCCCGACGGAGTGGGCCTTCGGCAACTATGCGGACGCGTTGCGCGCCGCGCCGTTCGCGACGTACGCGCGGAACAGCTTCGTGATCGCCGCGAGCCATACCGTGCTGAACGTGCTGATCGCGTCGATGGCCGGGTACGCGCTGGCGCGGCTGCGGTTCCGGGGCAGCTCGCTGATCTTCCTCGCGTTCGTCGGGGCGCTGATGATCCCGACGTACACGAAGATCCTGCCGGAGTTCCTGATCGTGCGGTTCATGCCGCTGTTCGGCGGGAACGACATCACCGGGCAGGGCGGCACCGGGTGGCTGGACACCTGGTGGGCGCTGATCATCCCGGGCGCGGTCAGTCCGTTCTCGGTGTTCCTGTTCCGGCAGTTCTACCTGGACCTGCCGGTGGAACTCGAGGAGGCGGCCCGGCTGGACGGCCTCAGCGAGCTGGGCATCTACGCGCGGATCATGACGCCGCTGGTGAAACCCGCGTTCATCACCGTCGCGCTGCTCACCTTCGAGGGGTCGTGGAACAACTTCCTCTGGCCGTTGCTGGTGACCAAGAGCGACAGCCTGCGGGTGATCCAGGTCGGACTTTCCGTTTTCCGCACCGAGAACGACACCCAGTGGGCGTTCCTGATGGCCGGGACCACGCTGGCCACCGTGCCGATGGTGGTGCTGTTCCTGATCGGGCAGCGCTACTTCGTCCAAGGTTTCGCGACCGCGGGCATCAAATGACACTCACGAAAGGAACTGTTTCTATGACCGGGGAACTGCAGGGGACGCGCGCGCTGGTGACCGGTGCCGGGCACGGCATCGGCCGCGGAATCGCGCTCGGACTGGCCGCGGCCGGAGCGGACGTCGTCGTCCACTACGGCAAGTCCGCCGACGCGGCCGCGCAGACCGTCAGCGACATCGAGGACCTCGGCCGGAAGGCGATCGCGGTCGGCGCCGACGTGACGTCGACGGCGGACGTCGACCGGCTGCTCGACGAAACGGCCGGTTTCCTTGGCGGCCTGGACGTCCTGGTCTGCAACGCCGGTCACCTGATCGGGCGGGTCAAGGTCGAGGAGATGACCGACGAGCACTTCCAGCAGGTGGTGGACGTGAACCTCGGGGCGACGTTCCGGACGGCTCGGGCCGCGATTCCGCACCTCGCGCAGTCGGCGAACCCGCGGATCATCACGATGGCCTCGCTCGCCGCGCACAACGGCGGTGGGCCCGGGTCGGTGATCTACGCGGCGGCCAAGGCCGGGATCCGCGGTTTCACCAAGGGCCTCGCGAAGGAACTCGGTCCGCAGGGGATCACGGTGAACTCGGTCGCGCCGGGCTACATCGCCGAGACCGCGTTTCATCAAACGTTTTCCACCGCCGCGGCGCAGGCCAACATGGTCGCGGGCACGCCGATCGGCCGCGCCGGGCAGGTCGAGGACGTGGCGAACGCGGTCCGGTTCCTGGCGCTGCCGGCGTCCGGGTATCTGACCGGGATCACCCTCGACATCGACGGTGGCACGTGGCCCCGATGAATCCCCCGACCGAGCGCGGCGGCTGGTGGCACGAGTACGTGTGCCCGGCACACGGTGTCGAGCTGGCGCATGTCGGATTCGATTCCGGAAACTTTCCGGCCGGCGGGGTTCCGTGTTCCTACGGTTGCCGGGTCGACACGCCCGCGGTGCGCGGCGCGTGGACCGTACTGGCCCATCACTTCTGGGCGCGGCGGATCCGGTTGCTCTCGTACGACGGTGGTGGGGCCGACCTGCTCACGTCGTACGCGCGGCTGTACTCGGAGCTCACGAAGGCGGGGGAGCACGAGCAGGCGCAGGGGTGGATGCAGCGCGGACGGCTCTTTCATCAGGCCCTCACGGACGCGGTGTGGGGCGTGCCGATCGCCCACTCGATCCTGAACCTGGCCGGGAAGGCCGAGTTGAGTGAAACGCTGCCGATGCTCGACGGCATGGTCGAGGGGGCGCGGCGGGCGCGCGACGCGATGGTTGCCCAGGACAAATTCTCGTCGAACTACACGGCGTGGTTCAACGCGCTCGGTACGACGGCGAGCCAGGCGGCCGCTGCCGTCCGGGGTGAAGCGTGGTCCGGCGCTGCTGAATGGTTGACGGGCGAGCGTGGCCAGTTCGCCCATCTGGAGGCGGCGACCGGCGAAGACGGTTGGGAGTGGGAAGCGAGTACGTACTACCACGGCTTCGTACTGCGCGCTTACCTCTTGAGCCTGCGCGGCTTCGATCCGTCCCTGGTGCCTGACCGCCTGGAGAAGATGATCGCGGCCCTCGCCTCGATCGCCACCGACGGCGGCATCCTCCCGGCCCTCCACGACGGCCCGTACCTCCGGGTGCCGCTGGCACTGGAGTGGCTCGAGATCGTCGCGCTGGCCCGCCAGTTCACGACAGGCCACAGCCTGGATGCGGTCGCTGCTCGAGCACTGGCAGAAGTCGGCCCCGAGTACGACGGGTTGGAGGACAAGCTCACCAACTGGTTCGACGGCTCACCCCGCAACGCCTTGTTCCAGCGCGAACTTGTGAGTTCGTGTTATGCGGTGATGCGCGTGCCCGGCATCCACGCGATCCTCGACCATGGGCCGCACGGCGGCTCCCACGGACATCACGACAAGCTCGCGCTCTACCTCTACGGCGCCACCACCCCCTGGCAACCCGATCCCGGCCAGGTCCCGTACGGCCACGCCCAGTGGCGCGCCCATTACAAGTCGGTCGCTGCCCACCCGACACTCCGCATCGACAACCTCGAACCGGCTGAGGCAACGGGGGAGCTGACGCGCGAGGCGAACTCGGTGACAGCCACGATCGCCGGCTGGTACGACGGCGTCCGCGCGACCCGGAGACTGATTGCCGGAGACAACTACCTGGTGGATGTCGTCCGGGTCACGGCGGATCGTGAGCGTGAGATCGTCCTGCAGTTCCGGCCGGATGTCGAGCTGACGGTCGAGGTTGGGCCTGATGCGTTCCGGACGACCTGGACCGGCGACGAGACGCTGTACGGCTACCACGTCTCTCGTGGTGCTGTGCCGGTGACTCGGCCGGGCGCGGGGCCGGCTGATGACCCGCAGCGGGTGCGGACGTGGGTCGACTGGACGGTTGCCGGTGCGGATGCGACGTACTGCTCCGTCTACTCGACTGCGCCCGTCGACGTGGCCGTGACGGGAGACGTGCTGACGGTTGACGGGCACGAGCACCTGATCGGAGGGCTGTGATGTTCGACGATCGTCTGGCGGAGGTGCGTGACGGGCTCGAGGGGCGGTATGCCGCGCAGTGGCGGCGGTTGTGGGAGCAGTGCGACTGGTACCGGACGCAGACCCCGCCGACCGAGCACCCGTCGGCGAGCATCACGTACTTCGGTCCGGCCGCCGCGAACCTCGCGCTCGCCTACCGCCTGACCGGCAACGAGGGCTACCGCTCCGAGGCGGCCCGCTGGATCTCGGCCGCAATCGGTTTCCCCCACTGGGGCAAGGCGCATCTGCCGGACCACGACCTGGACGCCGGCTGGCTGCTCCACGGCTTGTCGCTCGCGTTTACCTGGCTCGGCGACGACTTCGAGCTGGCCGACGAGTTGCGCGCCAAACTGGAACTGCAGGGCTCGCGGCTGTACGAGTTCGCCGTCGAGTCCGAGGGCTCGTGGTGGAGTTCGTCGTACTGGCAGAACCACAACTGGATCTGCTACACCGGGCTCGCCGCGGCCGGGTACGCGTTGGGTCGCACCGAGTGGACAGATCGCGCCCGGCGGAACTTCGAGACAGTCATCGAGTTTCTGCCGGCGGACGGGTCGGACATGGAGGGCGTCGTCTACTGGCGGTACGGCGTTCCGTGGCTGGCGACGTACCTGGATCTGTTACAGGACCAGGAGGGGCTCGACTGGTGGGAGCGCTGCCGGTTCCTGGCGAACACGTTTTCCTACCGGTTGCAGCAGTGCGCGCCGGGGTTCGAGGAGAACATCGATCACGGTGACTGCCACGACCGGCGGAGCGGACACAGCGTGGCGCTGTACCGGAAACTCGCGTCCGCGTACCGGATCGGTGAGGCGCAGTGGCTGGCGGAACTTGTGTCCGAACGTTTCTTCTGGCGGGAGGCGTACGCGAGCGGCGTGAAGCCGGGCGTGATGCCGGAGGCGTACCTCGAGCTGCTCTGGTACGACGACTCGCTGCCGCCGGTCGATCCCGCGAAGACGGCACCGCTGTCGGCGTACTTTCCGGACCTCGGCCTCGTCACGGCGCGGACCGGATGGGACGACGAGGCAACGATGGTGTCGTTCAAGGCGGCGCCGGGTGGCGGGCACCAGGCGTGGGAGGCCTCGCACCGGCTGGACGGCGAGCGCGGGTGGGACACGTTGAGCGCCGGTCACCATCATCCCGACTCGGGATCGTTCGTACTGACGTCGCGGGGCGCGTTCCTGGCCGTGGACGAGGGATACAGCAACCGCAAGCGAGCGGGGGACCACAACCTGATCCTGGTCGACGGTTTCGGGTATGCCGACGAGGACCGGTACCACGTCTACAAAGGGATCCCGTACGAGCGGCAGGCGCGGATGGTCGACGTGCATGCGGTCGACGGGATGGCGCACACCACCGCGCAGATCGCGGCGATGTACCCGCCTGAGCTGGGCGTTACCCGGCTCGATCGGACGCTGGTCTTCACTCCGGGCGGGCGGCTCGTTCTGCTGGATCGGTGTGCAGCTGAGTCGCCGCGTGACTGGACGCTTCTGCTGCACGCAGACTGGCCGATCGAGTACGGCGACGAGATCGCGCTGCGGTCCGGGTCGGCGCAGGCCTGGGTTCGCTTCCACACGCCGCTGGCCGTGGAGTCCGCGATGACCGAGGTCGAGGCCAACCCGACGTCCAGCACCCCCAGCCTCCGCCTCACGCGCACGATGCACACCCTCCGTGCGACCGTCGCCCAGTCGACGACCGCCACCCTCCTCACCACGATCGAACCAACCTCCGCCCTCCACCCGACCCCGCCGACGGCCCGCCGGCTCGACCTCGCACACGGTTTCGGAATCGCCTTCGACGACGAGACTGTGCTCCTCGCCGATGACGAGGGAATGCTGGACGCCCAGGCCATCACAACTGCCGCCGATGCGTCGCTCCGAGCGGGCGGACACCGGCCGCCGGCTGATTGTGATGGCGTGGCGGTCCGCGCCGTCATCCACACCGCAGACAGGACGGTCACCCTATGAGCCGCCGCGCGGGGCTCAGTCGGCGGGCGCTGGACTGGTTGGGGTGGGTTGCCCATCCGGCTGCGGCGGGGGCGGCGTTCACGGTCTTGTGTCTGGGGATCGTGACGTGGTTGCCGGCGTTGGCTGCCGTCGGGTTTGCCCTCAACCGATGGCGAACCGACGGTGACACGCGCTGTTTCACCGGCGTGTTCGTCGGCTGGCGTAAGTACTGGCGCGCGTTGCTCCCGCACTCGGTCCTGATGACGATCGCCGCGTTGATTGCCGCGAGCAACCTGTCGTTCCTGTCCAGCCGTTCCGGCCCGCTCGTCCTGACACTGTTCATGATCCATGTCGGCCTGATCGCCGCAGCGGTCACCTACCACGTCGCGCTCGCGGTCGCCGCCGGCCGCGCCCCCTCCGGATCAGCCGCCGACTGGCGACGTACGGCGTTCCGGCTCGCCTTCACCTCCGTACCGCGCGGCACCGCACTCCTCGGCGCCGCCATCGCCGCACCGGTCTTCTCGCTCGTCGTACCAGCAGGTCCCTTGCTCCTCGGCACCACAGTCCCGGTTCTGGTCGGCCTGCTCGTCGCCGACCATTCCTAGACAGCACTCATAGGCAGCAACCGCCCACACAGGAGGACCACCATGTCCCGAGCTGTCCCGATCCTGCTTCTCGGCGCCGCGCTGGCGCTGCCCGCGGTCCCGGCACACGCCGCGACCGACTACTACGTCGCCACCACCGGCAGCGACGCGAACTCCGGTACGTCGACCGGTACGCCGTTCGCGACGATCCAGAAAGCGCTGGATACCGCGCCACGCGGAGCGACCGTCCATCTTGCCTCGGGCACCTATCTCCAGGACGCGGTGACGATCAGGTCCGGTGTCACGATCACCGGGCCGTCGACCGCGGTCGTGAAAGGCGCCGGAAACTCGCGCATCTTCCAGATCCAGCACGACAGCGTCACCCTGGACGGGTTCACGATCGACGGGTTGTTCGGGTCGTCGTCCAGCAAGGACGGGTACCGGGACAAGCTCGTGTACGTGATGAGCACGTCGCCTGGTGACGGCGTGGGCACGTTGACGATCCGGAACATGCGGTTGAAGAACGCCGGCGGCGAGTGCCTGCGGCTGCGGTACCTGATCACGAACGCCGACGTTCACGACAACACCGTCGGCCCGTGCGGGGTGTACGACTTCAAGTTCAACGACGGCGGGAAGAACGGCGAGGGGATCTACCTCGGGACCGCGCCGGAGCAGCAGGGTGAGAACGGCGCCCCGGATGCCCAGGCGGACCGCAGCCGGAACAACCACATCCACGACAACACGATCGCGACGTACGGCAACGAGTGTGTCGACGTGAAGGAGAACTCCACCGCGAACGTGATCGAGCACAACGACTGCAGTCAGCAGAAGGACGCGAGCTCGGGCGGGCTGGACGCCCGCGGCAGCGGAAACACGTTCCGCTACAACACGATCCACGACAACACCGGCGCCGGCGTCCGCCTCGGCGGCGACACGGAATCCGATGGCGTGGACAACGACGTCTACGGAAACACGATCAAGAACAACGCGTCCGGCGGCGTGAAGTTCATGCGGACGCCGCAGGGGCAGGTGTGCGGAAACACTATGTCCGGAAACACCGGAGGAGATTCCGTCGGTACGTACGCCGCCGACTTCGAGCCCGCGGCCGCCTGCTGATGAGTGGAGTGTCCCGCCGGTCGATCCTCGGCGGAACTGCCGGTGGCGTCCTGGGTGGCGTCCTCGGCAGCACGGTCAGCGGGACAGCGTCGGCCGGCGCAACTGTCGGCCACGCAGCCGCGGCACGGCTCCGGTGGGCTGCGAGTTGGGCGACTGCGCAGACCGCCCCCACCGCCGCGGATACGGACGCAACGAGCGGCTTCACCGACACCACCCTCCACTACAAACTCCGGCTCTCCGCCGGCACCACCCCACCGGCGGGCTCGGACGCTCCTGCCGGGGCAAGGCCTGCGGTTCGGCTGCGGTTCGCGAACCCGTTCGGTTCCGCGCCCGTCGTCGTCGGGCCAGTGACGGCGAACACCAAGCCGGTGCTGTTCGGCGGCGCGAAGGACGTGGTGCTGGCCGCGGGGGCGACCGTCATAAGCGATCCGGTCGGGCTGATCCTCCCGGATGTCGGGGATCTGGTGGTGAGCATGTACCTCCCAGGCCCCACCGGCCCGCTGAGTTTCCACCGGAACGCGCACGCGACCGGCTACATCGGCGACCGCGCCACCAACTCGGTGTTCCTGCTCACCGGCGTCGACGTGCCCGCGACCGGACGCCAGGTGGTCGCGGTCCTCGGCGACTCGATCACCGAAGGCGTCGGTACGCCGGACAACGCCAACCTCCGCTGGCCCGACCAGTACGCGGCGCGCTTCCGCCGGCGCCCCGCGGTCGCCAACCTCGGGATCAGCGGAAACCGTGTTCTGCTCGACGACGGCCGCTTCGGACCCGGCGGGCAGTCCAGGTTCGACCGCGACGTACTCGGCCTGCCGAACGTCGGGACGCTGGTGACGTTCCTCGGCATCAACGACATCCAGCAACCGCCCAGCCAAACCGACCCGGGCCGCATCCTCCAGGCCTATGAGCAGCTGGTGCGCCGCGCGCACGACCACGACCTCGAGGTGATCGGCGCCACCATCGGCCCGTTCAAGGGCTGGATCCGCTACACCGACGCACTCGACCAGGTCCGGAACGACGTCAATGCCGCACTGCGGCAAGGGCGACTCTTCGATCGCCTCCTCGACGTCGACGCCGCGCTCCGCGACCCGGCCGATCACGCCCGGCTCCGGCCCGACTTCAACAGCGGCGACGGCCTGCACCCCAACTCCGCCGGCGCGAAGGCGATCGCCCTAGCTCTGTGAATCGCCCAGCCCTCTGAGAGGACCCACATGCCTGACCTCACGCTCCGCCGCCGGACTGTGCTCGGTGGAATGATCGGCGGGGCCGCACTCCTCGCCGTCTCGACTCCCACCTGGGCCGACGCGTCCACCGACGAGCTCCGCCTCCGCTGGCAGACGCTGCTCACCGGCGGCCCGACCGTCGATCCCGCCGACCCGGATCTCGCGGTCGCGATCGCCCGCGTCGACCGCCTGGCCCAGTCGGCGCTCGCCACCCTCGACCGCTCGGCGAACCGGACGACGCTCTGGCCGGATCTCGCGAGTACAACGCTTTCCAACCACGTCGCCTCGAATTTCCGCCGGATCAAGCAGATCGCGGTCGCCTGGGCAACGAACGGATCGGCCTACCAAGGAAACACATCGGTTGCCGACGATATCCGCGGTGCCCTCGAATGGATGCACACGAACCGCTACAGCCCCACACTGCCGCGGTACGACAACGACTACGACTGGGAGATCGGCGGCGCCGCCGCGTTCGCGGACACGCTGGTCCTGCTGTACGACGTGATTCCGGCCGACCTGCGGACGACGTACACGCAGGCGATCAACCACTACACGCCCGACCCGAACCTGTGGCGCGCCGACCGGCAGATCGCGACCGGCGCGAACCGGGTCTGGATCGCCACCGTCGTGGCCGTCCGCGCGGTCCTCGATGGCGACACGGCCGCGCTCGTCCGCGTCCGCGACGCGATCAGTGACGTCGAGGGCGGCGGGGCGAACAGCGTGCTGGCGTTCAACGACGCGCCCGGCCGGGTCGACGGAACGGGCGAGGGGTTCTACAGCGACGGATCGTTCCTGCAGCATTACAAGCATCCGTACAACGGCGGCTACGGCAAGGAACTGCTCGGAACGCTTTCCTCCCTGCTGTATCTGCTCGGCGGTACCGAGTGGACCGTCACCGATCCCGCGCTCGAGAACATCTACGGCTGGATCAACGACGCCTTCGACCCGCTGATGGTGCGCGGCGACCTGATGGGTTCGGTCTGCGGCCGGGAGATCGCCCGGCCCAGCAAGCAGAACCATGCGCCGACCCAGACGATCATCGAGGGCACGCTGCGGCTGATCCCGGCCGCGCCGGCGGAACGGGCCGCGGAACTGACGGCGCTCGTCAAGCAGTGGATCACCGAAGATACTTTCCGGGATTTCCTGACCGTGACCGATCCGGCCTCGTTGGTGGCGGCCCGGAGCATCCTCGCGTCGTCTGCCGCCGCCCGCGGTCCACTCGTCCTGCACAAGCAGTACCCGCGGATGGACAAGGTCGCACACCACCGCCCGACGTTCACGCTCGGACTGAGCGCGTACTCGTCGCGTATCTACAACTACGAGTCGATCCAGACCGAGAACCTGCACGGCTGGCACCTGTCCGACGGGATGGTGCTGCTGTACGACGACGACCTCGGTCACTACTCGGGCGACTACTGGCCGACGGTCGACCCGTACCGGTTGCCGGGGACAACGATCGACACCCGGCGGCTGGCCGACTCCTACGGTTTCCGCAGCACCAGCGCGGCCGACTGGGTGGGTGGCGTGTCCGTTCCGCGGCGCACGATCGGTGCCTATGGCATGGACCTGCGCGGGCACGGCACCAACCTGCGGGCGCTGAAGAGCTGGTTCCTGATCGACGACGTGATGGTGTGCCTCGGCTCGGACATCACCGGTGAGGGCGCGGTCGAGACAATCGTCGAGAACCGGAAGCTGCGCACCGGCGACGAGACCTTCACCGCCGCGCCCGGCTGGTGTCATCTCGAGGGCACCGGCGGCTACGTGTTCCCCGAGCGCACGCCGGTTCAGACGCTCCGCGAGAACCGGACCGCGACCTGGCGGGAGATCAACCTCAAGTACGGCACCGACACCCCGGTGACCCGGCCCTACCAAACCGTGTGGTTCACGCACGGTACGGCGCCTATCGGGCAGGGCTACTTCTACGTGCAGTTGCCGACCGCAACTCTCGCGGAGACGAAGTCGTTCGCCGGCAAACTCCCGGTCCAGAGACTGCGGGCAGATGGTACGGCGCACGCGGTCCGGCTGCGCAACGTGGTGGCGGCCAACTTCTGGACGGCCGGAACCGTCGCCGAACTGACAGCCGACGGCCCGGCTTCGGTCGTGGTCGCCGGCGGAATGGTCGCGATCTCGGATCCGACGCAGACCCGCGCCTCGGTCACCGTCGACCTGGACAAACCCGACCTGTCGCTCACGAAGGCCGATGCCGGCGTCACGGTCAGCCGCCGCGGCCGCGGCTGGCGCATCGTCGTGGACACGACCGATCGCCACGGCAACGCCGCCACAGCCTGCTTTCACTGAGGAAAACGCTGTACTGAAAGGGAGAACGAATGCTGGTCGACATGCCCCTGGACCGGTTGCGGGAGTACCGGCCGGAGCCGGAGGAGCCCGCGGACTTCGACGCGTTCTGGAAGCAGACGCTCGACGACGCGGCCGGCCACCCGGTCGACGCCCGGTTCACGCCGTACGATGCGCGCCTTGCGACTGTCGAGGTCCAGGACGTCACGTTCAGCGGGTGGGCCGGTCAGCCGGTGAAGGCGTGGCTGCTCCTGCCACGCCATCGCACCGGGCCGCTGCCCGCGGTGGTGCAGTACATCGGCTACAACGGCGGCCGCGGGATTCCGTACGAGTGGCTGACCTGGAGTGCGGCCGGGTACGCGCACCTGATCATGGACAACCGCGGCCAGGGCGGCGGCGGAAAAACCGTTTCGGAAACTCCGGACATCGCGCCGGAAGGACACGGATCGTCGGCACCGGGTTTCCTGACCCGCGGAATCGAGGATCCGGCCAAGCACTACTACCGCCGGCTGATCACCGACGCGGTCCGGGCGGTCGACGCGGCCAAGAGCAGCCCGGACGTCGACAGCGATCGGGTCGCCGTGGTGGGTGGCAGCCAGGGCGGTGGGCTGGCGATCGCGGTCGCCGGTCTGCGCGCGGACCTGTCCGCCGCGATCGCCGACGTACCGTTCCTGTCGCACTACCGGCGGGCGTCGCAGATCACGGACAACGGGCCGTACGCCGAGATCGCGCGCTGGCTCAAGGGCCACCGGTTCGGGACCGAGACCGCGATCGGCACCCTGTCCTACTTCGACGCGGTGAACTTCGCCGCCCGGGCGACCTGCCCGGCGTGGTTCTCGGTGGCGCTGATGGACAACATCTGCCCGCCGTCGACGGTGTTCGCGGCGTACCACCGCTACGCCGGTCCCGCGCAGATCGAGGTGTTCACCTACAACGGGCACGAAGGCGGCGCGGAGTACGACCTGCCGCGCAAGCTCAGTGCCCTCGCTTCCGCCTTCGGCCGCGATGCCTGAGGCGGAGCCCGCCCCACAAGATCAGCGCCGGTAGCCAGAGCAGCACCAGCCAAGGAAGCCGCCACCAGCCGGACGCACCGTCGAACTCCGCCTGGTCGCCACCGCTCTGATCGGTGGCGACCAGCGGCCGGGCGGACGTCGACCAGGTGAGGAACGCGTCGCCGATCGGCACCGCCCCGAACAGGTACCGCTTCGTCTTCAGCCCGCTGACCGGCAGACCGACCAGCTCGCCCTCGCGCGCCAGCCGACTCGCGAGCGGATCGTGATGCACCCGCGCCGCGCCGACCGTCACCACGGTCGCGGACAGACTCCTCCCGAACACCAACGGCCCGGAATCGACATCGCCCTGTCCACTCGTCCCCTTCGGGTACTCGCGTACACCGAGCCCGGTGACGAACTTGTCCTTGAAGAGCTCGTACTGCGTTCGCGCGAACGCCGGATCGACGTCGACCAGAAACCGCTGGATCATCGCCTGCGACGAACCGCGCGCCCCGGAAACTTGCGGAACGACCTGGTGCGGTAGCAGCCCAGTTGCCGGATCCAGTTTCGTCTTCGCCGTCGTCACCCAGTTCCGCGCGATCTGTCCGAAGCGAGGTGCGACCAACGCGTCGTACAACCGCAGCGACGCGATCGCGACGACCGAGTCGACCGGCCAGGCCTGCCCCGGGTATGCCGCCAGGAACGGCGTCTTCGCGGTCCGGAAAGCGGTGGCGATCTCGACCGATTCGCTGGCAAAAGTGTCGCGGTCGGCGGCGTCCGAGTGGCCGAGTGCGATCAGCCCGCCGCGCAGCCAGTTCGTCCAGCCCGCGTAGAAAACGCCGTACCGCGGTTGCAGCGACTCGTCGAACGGAGCGGTTCCGGCCGCCGACGCGATCCGATCGAGCGCCCACCGCACCTCCGCGGTCGCGTCCGCGGATCGGGCCGGATCGTCGACGCCGACCTGGACCCAGGTCAGCCCGTACAGCACGTTCAGGAAGAAATACCCTTCCGGAAACTGTTTCTGCGCGGCCAGATCCGCGCCGCCCTCGAGCTCGGCCCGCAGGAACGCCAGCTGTTTCACCGCGCCACGGGCGGGATCGGTCCAGGGAAGAACCAGACGCGCGGTCCCCACCCCCGCCACCAGCGTGGCGATGACCGCCACGCCGATCACAAGCTTGCGCAGCACCCGCATCAATCTAGAGGGTTTTCGGCAACCAATGGCGGTCCTGCGGGTGACCATCCGAAGACTGGACGCGCCGCCGCGTGCTCCGCTCAGGTGCCGAGCGTCGACTCGCGGGTGATCAGGCGGGTGGGCAGGATCAGCTGGCCGCGGCGGGGCGAGCCCGCGATGACGTCGAGGAGCAGGTTGGCGGTCCGGCGACCGAGTTCTTCGAGCTCCATGTCGACGGTCGTGAGCGGCGGTCTGCTGGCCAGCGCCATCACGGACCAGTTGTCGTAGCCGGTGACCGCGATGTCGTAGGGGACCGAGCGGCCGAGCTCGCGCAGCCGGTCGCAGACGCCGCGGGCGATCTGGTCACTGCCGCACGTGATCGCATCCACGGTCGGCTGCGCCCGGAGCAGTACGTCGACCGCGTGCCGGCCCCACCGCTCGCTCCACTCGCCGTACAGCGGCTGGCCGACGAACGCGTCCCGCGCGGCACCCATCGTGGCCGCGGCGCGGATCCCTGCGCTGAGGTGTGACTCCGGCCCGGTGACGTGCGCGATCTGCTCGCGGCCGAGGGACAGCAGATGCCGCGTGGCCGACGCGGCGCCGCCGTGGTCGTCGACGATCACCGACGTGTCGTCCGGATCGGTCGACGGACTGAACGCGTAGACGACCGGGATCGGCACGTCGATCGGCTCCCGTGCCTCGGTCCGGCGGCCGGTCACGATGATGCCGTCCACCCGCCGCGACACCAGCGACTTCAGGTAGTGCTGTTCGCGGAGCGGGTCGTCGCGGGTGTCGCAGAGGACCAGTGCCATCTCGCCCGCGCTGAGCGCGTCCTCGGCGCCGAGCATGATCGGGATGCTGAACCGGCCGGAGCTGTCCGTGGTGATCAGGCCGACGGTGAAACTGCGCCCGGACGCGAGCGCGCGGCCACGGTCGTCCGGGATGAATCCGAGCTGTTCGGCGGCCTGCCGGACCCGCTCGCGGGTGGCCGCGCGGAGCTGGCCGGTGTCGTTCAGCGCCTTCGACGCGGTGCTCGCCGAGACGCCGGCCAGCGCGGCCACGTCCTTGATCCCGGGCGTGCGGGTGCTCCGTGACGCCATCCGGCAACTCCTTTCCTGAGGTTTCCGGCACAGTACCCCACGGATCGCGGCCGGCCCGGAGTTTATCCACAGGTAGGGGTTGACCTGGCGCGGCAGGCTCTCTACCTTCGTCCAGGAAAACGTGTTCCGAATTTTCCTAAATGCAGGGTCCTAACTCAGGAGTCACGGCAGATGAGCGCTTCCCCGGAAACTGTCACTACTTCCCGCAGCCCGGCGGCCACCACGAAGGGCCGCCGGCACCCCCTCGGACTCGGCCAGGTCACGATCACCGGCGGCTTCTGGGCGCCGCGGCAGGCCCGCAACGGCGCGGACGCGATCCCCAGCGGCCAGGACCAGCTCGAGAAGGCCGGCAACCTGCAGAACCTTCGTCTCGCGGCCGGCATCGGCGAGGGCGAGGCGATCGGCCCGGTGTTCGCCGACTCCGACGTCTACAAGTGGCTCGAAGCCGCGGCGTGGGAGTACGGGCGCAACCCCGACGACGACCTGCTGCGACGCATCCGCGACCTGACCGCGGTCGTCGCGGCGGCCCAGCGCGAGGACGGGTACCTCGACTCGGTCGTCCAGCTCCGGTACGGCGACGAAGGCCGCTACAAGCAGCTCGTCTGGAGCCACGAGCACTACTGCGCCGGTCACCTGATCCAGGCCGCGGTCGCCCAGGTCCGCTGCACCGGAGACCGCGCGCTGCTCGACGTCGCGACCAAGCTGGCCGACCACCTGGTCGCGACCTTCGGCGACGACAAAACGGTCGACGTCGACGGCCACCCGGTCATCGAGATGGCCCTCGTCGAGCTTTATCGAGAAACCGGTACGACGGCGTACCTGGATCTGGCGAAATGGTTCGTGGAGGCCCGCGGGCACGGGATCATCGAGCGGCACGGGCACTCGCCGGCGTACTTCTCCGACCGGGTCCCGGTCCGCGAGGCAACCACGGTCGAGGGGCACTCGGTCCGCGCGGTCTATCTCGCCGCCGGTGCGGCCGATGTCGCGTTGGAGACCGGCGATTCCGAGCTGCTGGATTCGCTGAAGCGGCAGTTCGACCACATGTGGTCCACGAAGACGTACGTCACCGGCGGGCTGGGGGCGCGCTGGGAGGGCGAGGCGTTCGGCGACGAGTACGAGCTGCCGCCGGACCGTGCGTACGCGGAAACCTGCGCAGCGATCGGCGGAATCCAATGGGCCTGGCGGATGCTGCTCGCGACCGGTGAGGCGACGTACGGCGACGCGATCGAGCGGATGCTGTACAACGGTTTCCTTGCCGGCGTATCGCTGGCGGGGTCCGAGTACTTCTACGTCAACCCGCTGCAGTTGCGCGGGGCGGCGTACCCGGACACCGGCCGGAGCCCGGCGCACGGTCGGCGCGGCTGGTTCGACTGCGCGTGCTGTCCGCCGAACATCATGCGCACACTGTCGAGCCTCGACAGCTACCTCGCGACGACCACCGACGACGCCGTCCAGATCCACCAGTACGCGGCCGGCGTGATCAAGTCCGGCGACGTCGAGCTGGCCGTCGACACGAACTACCCCTGGGACGGTGCGGTCCGCATCACCAGCGCGACGCCGGTGGCGGTCGAGCTGCGCATCCCCGCGTGGGCGGAAGGTGCCACCGTGAACGGCGAACCGGCCGAGCCCGGCACCTACGTGCGGGTCGAGGCGGCTGACATCGACCTGCAGCTGCCACTGCGGTCGCGGGTCGTCGGGGCAGATCCTCGGATCGACGCGGTTCGCAGCTGTGTCGCGCTCGAGCGAGGACCGCTGGTGTACGCCGTCGAGCAGGTGGACAACGAGGCGAACGTCGACGACCTGCATCTGGTACCCGAGCCGCCTGTCGCCGAGAGCACCGATCTCCTGGCCGGAGTGACCGTGCTGAAGGCCCAGGGACGGGTCGGTACGGGGCATCGCGCCGGCTGGTCGTTCGAGCCCGGCGTGGAGGACTCGACCGGTGATGCGGTCGAGGTGGTGGCGATCCCGTACTACGCGTGGGCGAACCGGGAGATCGGTGCCATGCGCGTCTGGCTGCCCAGGGCCTGACGATGCTCACCCGGCGGAAGCTCCTCGGCCTAGGCGCCGCGGCGACCACGGCCGGTCTGTTCCCGGGCTGTAGCTCGGTCCTGCCCGAACCCGACGTCCAGGCGACGGGTTTCGGGCAGGACGCCACCGGCACCGTGCAGGTGTGGTGCCGGGCGGCGACGCAGACCGGTCTGACCGACCTGGTGAAGAAGTTCAACGCGTCCCAGAACCGGCTCACCGTCGAGCTGACACCGGTCCTGGACGCCCAGTACGTGACCAAGCTGGCGACCGCGATCCGCGGCCGGACGGTGCCCGACCTGGTCGACATCGACGACATCAACTCGATGCTGTTCATCTATCGCGACGCGTTCACCGACCTGACCGAACCGCTCGCCGCCCTGGACTTCCGGGACAAGCTCAGCCCCGGCCATCTCCGGCTGGCGACCAAGGACGAGCGGGTGTACGGCGTTCCGTACCTCGCGGACAACTCGATGTTCTGGTTCAACACCGAGCTGTGCGACCGCGCCGACGTCGATCCGGACGAGGCGGTGAAGTCGTTCGGAAACCTGCTCGATGCGGCCCGGAAATTCCGGAAACACGGCGACGACATCTACGGGTGGAGTTTCCCGGCGAACAGCCCGGGAGCGCTCGGCTTCGTCGTGCAGCCGATGGTGTGGGCCGCGGACACCGATCTGATCCAAGGACCGGTCGGCAGCCAGTCCGGGCACATCACAGGGAACGACGTCGTCCGGCAGATGCTCGAGCTGCACCGGCAGCTCTGGGTTGACGGGCTGGTGCCGAGGGCGAACTTCTCCGACGACGCGTCCCGCTGGGGGAGCGATTTCCGGGCCGGCAAGATCGGCATCTTCCCGTCCAACTACAGCGTGGTTGTGTCCGCGTCCGACGAGGCGTTCCACCAGAAGGTGACGCCCCGGCTGCTGTCCGGGCCGGACGGCGGTGCGGCGTTCTTCGACGGCGGCGACAACATGTGCATCCCACGCGGCGCTCGCAATGCATCGGGGGCGTGGGAGTTCGTGCGGTTCGCGCTGGACCTGCCGCAACAGATCGATCTGCCGGGCGGCGGGTACACGCCGGTGCGGTCGGACGCGCGGACCGCCGAGTTCGCGAAGAAGTACCCGTTGGCGACGCTGCCGCTGGAGCGCATCCAGGAGGGATACGCGCCGACAACGCTTTCCTACAACCTCCTCTACAACCAGCCGGACGGGCCGTGGCTGCAGATGTTCCGCCGCGCCGTGTTCGACGGCGAGCTGGAGGCCGCCATGAAGGAAGCCCAACAGAACTACGACCGCATTCTCCGTCAGGGGCAGGCATGAGTACGCCGCGTTCGTTGACCCACCCTGGACGAACAGGGCTGCTGCTGGTGAGTCCCGCCGTACTGTTCGTCGGCGTCTTCGTGCTCGTGCCGTTGGCGTTCGCACTGGTGATCTCGCTGACCAACTGGCCGTTGATCGGCACTGTGAAGTTCAGCGGGCTGAAGAACTACACCGCGATCGTGTCCGACGCCGCGTTCGCCAAGTCCGTCCTCTACACGCTGCTCTACACGGTCATCGTGACCGGGCCGATCCTGGTGCTCGGCTACGCGCTCGCGGTCCTGGTCCGCCGGAAACGCCGCGGCTCCACCGTGCTGCGAACGGTCTTCTTCCTGCCGTTCGTCGTCGGATTGTCCACGCTCAGCTTCGTCACCGTCCTGGAGGCGCAGCCGGAGAGCGGCGTGATCAACATCGTGCTCCGCAAGCTCGGCATCACCGACGGTACGACGGCCTGGCTGGTGGACGGGCCGCTCGCCACCGGACTGATCTGCGTGCTGGTGATCTGGGCCGTCAGCGGATTGACGATGATGCTGCTGATGGCCGGTATGCAGGCGATCCCGCGGGAGTACTACGAGTCGGCCGAGCTGGACGGCGCGGGCTGGTGGAAACAGGAGTGGGAGATCACCATCCCGATCCTGCGGCGGACGATTGCGATGGCGGTGATCATCTCGGTGATCGGCTCGCTGCTCGCGTTCTCGCAGTTCTACATCCTCACCCGCGGCGGTCCGGGAACCGACACCACGACGGTGGTCCAGTACATCTACAACCGGGCCTTCGTCCAGCTGCAGCTCGGCGCCGCGACCGCGCTCTCGATCGTGCTGGTGATCGTGGTCGGCCTCGTCACCGCGGCCCAGTTCCGCCTGCTCCGGGAGAAGGACTGACCATGCGACTCAAGAACACGTTTTACGTGATCGGCGGTGGCGGTGCGTTCCTGGTCTTCGCCGTACCGTTGCTGTGGGCCCTCTTCCGGTCGGTGCAGCCGAACGACGTGATCGTCGCGGCGCCGGACGGGAAAACGTTCTTCGACCTCACCTGGGACAACTTCCGGACGTTGATCGAGGGACCCGGAAACCTGGTCCGGGCGGTCGGGAACAGCCTGATCGTCGCGATCAGCACGGCCGTCCTGACGGCGTTGCTCGCCACCTTCGCCGGGTACGGGTTCGCGCGGTTCCGGTTCCGTAGCGGGCCGGTGCTGTTCGCGCTCGTGGTGGTGTCGATGATGATTCCGTTCCAGGCGATCCTGACGCCGCTGTACCTGGAGATGAACGTTCTCCGGCTGACGGACAGCCTGCTCGGGCTGGTGCTGTTCTACACCACGGTCAACCTGCCGTTCGGGGTCTTCGTGATGCGGAACTCGTTCGCCTCGGTGCCGGTGGAGCTGGAGGACTCGGCGCATGTCGACGGATGCGGAACGTTCCGGATGCTCGGTTCCGTCCTGCGTCCGCTGATCACCCCGGGCGCCGCGACCGTCGCGCTCTACGCGTTCCTGGCGGCCTGGACGGAGTTCCTCGGCGCGCTCACCTTCCTGACCAAGGACGAGCTCTACACGCTGCCGGTCGCACTCGTGAACGTCCAGGCCGGCGCGTACGGCGAGATCAACTTCGGCTCGCTGGTCGCGGGATCGGTGATCGCGATGATCCCGTGCGTCGTGCTGTACGTCGGGCTGCAGCGGTTCTACGTCAGCGGTCTCGCATCCGGGGCCGTCAAAGGCTAGGTCGTCGTCAGAGGCTGGGGCGGATCTCGTGGTCGGCGTGGGCGACGGCGTGCGCCTCGCCGACCTCGCGACACAGCGCCATCAGGTCCTCCTCGTTCAGCACCTGCTGCTTGGCCTTCGGGCCGAGGCCGGTGATGTGGTCGCGAGCCCGCAGCAACCGCTGGAACACCCGCTCCCGCTCCGCCGGGTCGTCGGTGTACTCCGGATCGAGGTACGCCGTCGCGTCCCGGCGGATGTGGGCCATCGCGGTCTGCGTCCGCCCGCGGGTGCTGAACAGGGACGCGAAGATCGTGATCAGCAGCACGGCCAGGATCACGACCAGCGACAGACCGGTGCTGATCTCCGCGACCTCGACGTGGTCGCCGCCGTTCACGAACGGCAGGTTGTTCTCGTGCAGCGCGTGCAGGATCAGCTTGGCGCCGATGAACGCGAGGATCGCGGCGAGCCCGAAGGACAGGTAGATCAGGCGGTCCAGGAGCCCGTCGAGCAGGAAGAACAGTTGCCGCAGACCGAGCAGGCTGAACGCGGTCGCGGTGAACACGACGTACACGTTCTGGGTCAGGCCGAAGATCGCCGGGATCGAGTCGAGCGCGAACATCAGGTCGGTGGCGCCGATCGCGACCATCACCAGCACCATCGGGGTGAGCATCCGTTTTCCGTCGACGACCGTCGTCAGCCGGTCCGCGTCGTACTCCTCCGAGGTCCGGAACAGCCGGCGGCTCAGCCGGACCACGAGGTTCTGCGCCTGGTGTGATTCCTCGGTCTCCGGTTTGAGCATGTTTCCCGCGGTCAGCAGGAGCGCGATCCCGAACAGGTAGAACACCCAGGAAAACGTGTTCAGCAACGCCGAGCCGAGGAAGATGAACCCGGCCCGGGCGATCAGGCTGACCACGATGCCGACCAGCAGGACCTTCTGCTGGTTCTCCCGGGGCACCCGGAAACCGGTCATGATGATCAGGAACACGAACAGGTTGTCGACCGACAGCGCCTTCTCCGTGATGTACCCGGCGAAGTACTCCGAGCCCATGTCGGCGCCGCCGAAGATGAGCGTTCCGACGCCGAACAGCACCGCCATCCCGACGTACAGGGCGGACCAGACCGCGGCCTCGCGCAGGGTCGGGACGTGCGCCGATCGCACATGGAAGAAGTAGTCGAACAGCAACAGGCCGACGATCGCCAGCACCGTCAGCACCCAGACCAGCGGGGACACCGTCATGGGGTTACCCAACCACGGTCCGCGCGCCGGCTCAGCACGTCAGAGAAATTTGCCTAAAAGGCATCTTTGCTCTTTAGGCAACTTCTGTTACGGTCGAGACATGGCCGACGGGTTGCGGGAGCGGAAGAAGCAGGAGACGCGGATCGCGTTGAGCTGGGCGGCGGTCCGGCTCGCCGTCGAGCGCGGGTACGGCAACGTGCGGATCGAGGACATCGCCGACGAGGCCGGCGTCTCGCTGCGGACGTTCCGCAACTACTTCGACAGCAAGGCCGACGCGATCGCCGCGCGCGAGGTGGACCGCAGTCTCAAGATCGCCGAGGAGCTCCGGGCACGGCCCGCCGACGAGCCGTTGTGGGTCGCGATCCGGGCGGCGATCGAGAAGCATTTCGCGCTCGGCGAGGAAGGCCACGGCGGGCGGCGGCCGCCGGACGAGCAGTGGCTCACCGGCATCCGGCTGATGATGAGTGAGCCGGCGCTGCAGGGGGCGGTCGCGCGCGCCTACGCCCGCGTCGGCGAGGAACTGGCGGCCGCGGTCGCCGACCGGACCGGGACCTCGGGGATGTATCCGCGGCTGGTCGCCGAGGTGATCGGCGCGACCCGCGCGGTCGTGACCGCGGAGTGGCTGCGAGCCGATCCGCCGCGCTCGATCGCCGACCTGCTGTCGTCAGCACTCGACCAGGTCGAAGCCGGCCTGCCCGTCCCCGAATAACCCATCGAACCAACTGACCCCGGTGAGTTGCCGGGGCGGTCAGTCATGCCCAAGTGGAGGACGTCATGGACGCAGAAGTTGTCATCGCCGGGGCCGGACCGAACGGCCTGATGCTCGCCAGTGAACTCCGGTTGGCCGGGGTCCGGCCGATCGTGCTGGAGAAACTCCCGGAACGCAGCACCGTTCCGCGCGCCAACGGACTGGTCGGCCAGGTCGTCAGGATGCTCGACCGGCGCGGACTGTACGAGCGCCTGAGCGGTACGCCGGGTCCGCCGCGGCCCGCTCCTGGATTCGTGTTCGGTGCGATGCCGTTGCCGCTCGACGTACTCGAGGAGAACCCGGTCTATCTGCTGCAGGTTCCGCAGGTGCGTATCGAGGAGGTGCTGCAGGAACGGGCGCTGGAGCTCGGCGTCGAGATCCGACGCGGTCACGAGCTGACCGCGTTCACACAGGACGCGGACGGCGTCACGGTGTCGCTGTCCGGGCCGGACGGTACGTACCAGTTGCGGGCCGGCTATCTGGTCGGCGCCGACGGCGGACACAGTACGACGCGGAAACTGGCCGGAATCGACTTTCCCGGCGTCACCAACGACTCGATGGTGTCCCGGACCGGCAGCGCCGCGGTGCCACCCGAGTACATCGAGGACGGGCTGCTGAAGATCCCCGGGTACGGCGTCGTGCCACCGTTCCTGCATCAGCGGACGGAACGTGGACTGTTCGTCTGGGCGCCGTTTCCGGATCGGCTGCCGGCGATCAGCACGGGAGAGTGGGACACGCCGCCGGACGGCGAGGTGACCTTCCAGGAGTTGCAGGAGAGCGCCGACCGGGTGCTCGGCGTGCATCTGCCGTTGGTCGAGCCAACAGGTGACGGTGTGCGGCATCTCCGGCGGGTGGTCGGTGGGAACAGCCGGCTGGCGTCGAGTTTCCGTTCCGGACGGGTGTTGCTGGTCGGCGACGCCGCGCATGTGCACTCGGCAATCGGCGGGCCGGGGCTGAACCTCGGACTGCAGGACGCGGTCAACCTCGGGTGGAAACTGGCGGCCGAGGTACAGGGCTGGGCGCCGCCGGGACTGCTCGACACGTACGAGTCCGAGCGCCGGCCGGTGGGGGAGCGGGTCGTGATGCACACCCAGGCACAGTCCGCGTTGATCGCGCCGGGCGACGACGTGACGGCGTTGCGGAAACTGTTCGGAGAATTTCTGACCGATCCGCGGAACGTTCTGCGAGTTGCGGAACTGATTTCCGGCGCGGACATCAGGTACGCCGAGGGTTCGCATCCCCTGGTGGGCCGCTGGGCGCCCGATCTGACGGTCGGCTCGGTGCGGTTGGCCGAGCTGATGCGGTCCGCTCGCCCGCTCCTCGTCGACCTCACTCCCGACGCCGCGTTCACCGGCCTCGTGTCGGAGCCCGTCGAGGTGGTCACCGGCCGGGGCGAGGCTCCGATCGCCTTGCTGATCAGGCCGGACGGCTACGTCGCCTGGGCCGCCGATCAGGACGGGCCCGCGGAACGCGAAGCGCTGCGTGACGCCGTCGCGCAGTGGTTTCAGCCACGCCCCTTGACCAGTGCGACGAGGTAGCGGCACACCGACGTACCCGGGTTGTGGAACGTCGTCGGCAGGGGCGGGCCGAGTTGCAGGCAGTCGCCGGCGTGCAGCTCGTGTACCTGCGACCCCTCGTGAAAACGCAGCTGCCCGTCGAGGATCCACAGCTGCTGGTACTTGAAGATGTAGGCGTCGGCCGGGTACGAGACCGACGCTCCCGGAGGCAGGTCCACCTCCACCAACTCCAACGGCCCATCGGTCACCGGGGACACCGCGCGCCGGCGGTACCCGGTGACCGGGTCGGTCCAGACCGGCTGGTCGCCCGCTCGACGGAGCAGCTCGCCCGTGTTCTCCGCGCGAGCGACCAACTCGGACAACGTCATACCGAGCGCACCGGACAGCTTCCCGAGCAGTACGGCGGTGGGCTGCGCCTCGCCCCGCTCGATCTTCCCGATCATCGCGCGCGAGACGCCCGACCGCTCGGCGAGCGCGTTCACCGACAGGTCCTGTGCGACTCGCGCCTGCTGCACCGTCGCGGCCAGGGATCGAGACAGATCATCTATCACGCTTGCCACTATAGCGGCAGTTGTGGCTACTATCGTGTCATGGTTCAGGTCAGAGACGCTGCGGCCGCCGACGCCGCGGCCTGCGCGGCGATCTACGCGCCCTACGTCACCGGTACGTCGATCACGTTCGAGCTCGATCCGCCGACGGTCGACGAGATGGCCGAGCGGATCGCGAAATCGCAGTCCACCCATGCCTGGCTGGTTCTCGAGGACGACGGTCAGGTCGTCGGGTACGCGTACGGCGGCCCGATGAAGCCGCGCCCGGCGTACCGCTGGTCCTGCGAGGTCAGCGTCTACGTTGCCCCCAGCCACCACCGCACCGGCGCCGGCCGAACGCTCTACAACGCCCTGTTCGACCGCCTGTCCGAGCGCGGCTACCGCACCGCGATCGCGGGCGTCACGCTTCCGAACCCCGCCAGCGAAGCTCTGCACAAATCCCTCGGCTTCGACCCGATCGGCACCTACCGGAACATCGGCTGGAAACTCGACGCCTGGCACGACGTCGCCTGGTCCCAGCGCCCGCTCGCGAAGCTCCCCGATCCCCCCGAAGAGCCGCGCTAGCCCTTCGGGTCGGTCATGGGTGGGCAGGTTCCGCCCGGGGTCGTGACGAGTTCGAAGTGCCAGATCTCGTTGGAGAGGGTTTGGCAGAGGCCGTAGCGGTTGCCGTGGCGGATCAGCCAGTAGTCGGCGTCGGTGGGGCCGATGTCGACGGCGTGGCCCGTGACGTGGTGCGATTCGTCCGGGTCGGCGACGTACTCCTTGGCCTTCTTCTTGCTGCCGTACTTGCGGATCGCCTTCTCCATCAGCTCTTCCTGGTACTTCTTGCTGCGCCAGCCCGTCGTGACCTGCATCCTGATGCCGTCCTCCTTCATCGCGGTCTCGGCCTTCTGGACGGCCTCGCGGAGGGCGGGATCGAGCTTCGTGACCCCGGGCAGGCTGGTGTTGTACGCCGAGGTGTGGTCCGGCAGTACGCCGTCCGACGCGCCGGGAGGCCCGCCCTTGGACGAGCCCTTGGTCGAGCCTTTGGTCGAGCCCGATGTCTCGGATCCGGTGCCCGAGGATGACGAGTCCTGCGCGGAAACCGCTGTACACGAGGTCAGCGCGAGACTGATGACGGCGGCAACGATCGCCAGCCGGCCGGGTACGGCGGTCCGGCGATCGCGCCTCAGGTGACGAGTCAGCATGCCGACAGTTCATCCAAGGCGATGTTGCGGCAGCGTCTGCGATTTCCGATATGTTTTCGATACCGGCGCCGGAACCTGACCCCGCAGACAGTTGGCCCGTACCGCGGGCGAGGATGGTGCGGTGAGTGACAACCGCCGTTCAGGCGACCAGCAGGTGACGGTACGGCGTGCCGTCGAGGAAGACGACCAGGCGCTGCTCGCGATCGAGCGGAGCGCGTGGGACGCGTCGTCGGGATTCCCGTCGTACCAGGAAACCTTGCAGGACACGTTCTTCAGCCGCAGCGGGCCGGAGGCCCATCTCGTGGCGGAACACGAGGGCGCGGTGGTCGGTTACCTGCGGCTGCAGGACAAGTACCCGTTCCCCGAGGGCGCGGGCGTACTGACGATCAACGGCCTCGCGGTCGCCCACGAAGCCCGGCGCCTGGGCGTCGCCTCCGCACTCCTCGACGCCGCAACCACCGAAGGCCGCCTCCGCGGCGCCCGCAAGATCAGCCTGCACGTCCACAGCACCAACGCCCCCGCCCGCCGCCTCTACGAACGCCACGGCTACGTAGTCGAAGGCACCCACCCCAACGAATTCCTCATCGAGGGCGACTACATAGCCGCCCTCGACATGGCAAAGATGCTCTAACGGCTGATGACGGGCGAGAAGATGTTCCAGATGCTGCTCGTCCCCGGCACGTACACGCGGTACCGGCGGGTCCGGTTCGGGTAGTAGTTGTACGTCACCTGTCCCACACTGCTCGTGGTGACGTACGCGAGCCCTTTCCACGTCGACGTACCGATGTCCTGGTACTGGATCAGCACCTGCTTGTTGGCCCAACGCACGTAGCGATTGCTGGCAGGCCGCCAGTACGAGACCGTGGTGAGCAGCGCAGTACGGCTGCCCTTCCGCCCGCCGCTGAGTGCGGCCACCGATGCGCAGCGGGACACGCTGTACGCCGTGCCGAGATCGGCGACCTTGACGCCGTTGATGTTGGTCGCGCCGCCGGCCGGGCTCCACGTGATCGTCCCGAGGGGCGGATTCGAGCCGAAGAAGCCGAACTGGACCATGCGACTGCCCTTGGTGAACTCGAGCCTGCCCTGGGCGTTCGGGGTGGCGGCGGGCGAGCTCTTCCACACTGCTGTGTAGACGCTGGCGGGACAGCCGCTGCCGAGGCGCGCCCACTCGCCGTAGTACTCCCCGTTGACGCTGATGCGTGCCGGGACTACGAGATTGCAGACAGTCGTCGTTTGCTCCGGGACCGCATGGGCGGGCGGGGCGACGGTCAGGCCGGCCGCCAGAAGAGCGACGGCCGGCATGAACTTGTGGAGCTTCAAGAGTTCCCCCTCTTGGAAGTGTGTGGGGGAACGCTAGCGGATTTACGGGTTGAGGCCGTGTTTGCGGAGCCAGGGTTCGGGGTCGATGGGGGAGCCGCCGTCGGGGAGGACCTCGAAGTGGACGTGGGGGCCGGTGGTGTTGCCGGTCATGCCGATGCGGCCGACCATCGTGCCGGCCTCGACCGAGTCGCCGACGGAGACGTCGAACTCGGACATGTGGCTGTACGACGTGACGGTGCCGTCGGCGTGCCGCACCTTCACCTGGCGGCCGTAGGCGCCTTCGAAGTCGGCCTGGATGACCTCACCGGCCATCACCGAGCGGACCGGCGTACCCATCGGGGCCGCGAAGTCGAGACCGGTGTGGTTGTGCGCCCAGCGGCCGCCGGCCTGGTTGAAGCGGGCGGTCAGGTGGTAGCCGGTCGTCGGCAGCACGATCTTCGGCGCTGCGGCTGCCTTGAGCGCCGCGGCCTTCGCGAGGGCTTCCTTCTTCGCGGCGGCGAGGGCCTTGGCGTTCGCCGCGGCCTTCTTGGCGGCAGCTGCCTTCGCCGCGGCCAGCGCGAGCGACCGGCGCTGCGTCAGCGTCGCGTTCGCGGCCAGGCGCGCGGCCCGCTGCTTCGCGGCGGTCTCGGCCGCTGCCTTGCGGGTCGCGGCGAGCGACAGGTCGATCCGGGACGCGTCCCGGGACCCGAGGTCGCGCCGGTCGATCCGGGCGGCGGTCAGAGCGTCGGCCTGTGAGGGGTTCAGGCCGGTGCTCCCGGATGCGTTGGCCGGACCGGTCGCGGACGAGCTGAGTCCGACGGTCGTGGTCCCGGCAGCGGCAGCCAATGCGGCGGTCAGACCGATCAGCTGGGTACGGCGGTTCGCGTTGCGGCGGGAGGAGCGGTGCTTTGCCACCCGGCGCGGAGCAGCCGGGCGGCTGGACGCCTGCCGATCTGTTTCCGGCGCGTCTTGGTGAGTGGGCACGAGAAGCCTTCCAGGGGAGGGGAAACCGCCGTTGAGGGGGAACGGCAGCTCCATGACCATAACGAGAAGGTCACGGACGCCTCAAACACGGATTGCGAAAGGATGAACGAAATCGAACACGCTCGGTGAGGGCGTCCTGTCGTCCGGTGCATGCTCAGGCGTGAACCACCTGGGCAAGAAAGTCGCCCCGACCGTGACGCGGATCACCTGCCGATTGGCGCCGAGCAGGCCCTTCGGGCCGGTATAAGGCGTCCATATAATGAGAGCTTTGTCGACCGACTTACTAATCTTTCAGCCGCGTCCCATACTGAAATGACACGACCGACGAGAGGGGACGGGAATGACGCGCAAGCCGCCGTACTACCGCCTCCACATCGATCTCCTCCGGGTCTCCAGCGCCCTCTGTCTGCGCTGACCTGAGCCTTCTCACGTCCTGTTGAGGGCGTCCGTTTCCGGACGCCTGCTACCCGCTGCTGCCCTCCGCCGTCGCAGGGCCCGCGAAGCCTGCCCACCGCCAGGGAGTGTCACCGTGTCCACCACATCAGTCACGTCCGCGTCCGGTACCACCGGACCGCCGGCGACCGTCGTACCGCTCGAAGCCGATCTGACCGTCGTCGCCCGGCGGCACCCGTGGCGCTGGGTCGGCGTCGGGGTCGTTCTCGTCCTGCTCGCGATGTTCGTCCACGGACTGGCCACGAACCCGGGCTGGGACTGGCCGACGTTCTTCCAGTTCTTCGCCACCCGGACCGTCTTCTCGGCGCTCTGGGTGACCGTGCAGCTGACCGTGTACGGCACAGTGCTCGGGTTCGTGCTCGGCGCCGTCCTCGCCTCGATGCGGTTGTCCGGCAGCCCGTTCCTGCAGGTAGTTGCCTGGGGCTACATCTGGGCGTTCCGCTCGATCCCGTTGATCGTGCAGCTGCTGTTCTGGTTCAACATCGCGTACCTCTACCAGGAGCTCAGCCTCGGCATCCCGTTCGGCCCGGAGTTCGTGCACTTCAGTACGAACAACCTGTTCGGTCCGCTCGGCGCCGCGGTCCTGGGGCTGGCGCTGCATCAGGCGGCGTACGCCGCGGAAATCATCCGCGGTGGAATCATTTCCGTCGACGCGGGCCAGACCGAGGCCGCGGCCGCGCTGGGCATTCCGAAACACCGGCAGTTCTTCCGGATCGTGCTGCCGCAGGCGATGCGCTCGATCCTGCCGAACGGCGCCAACGAGGTGATCAGCCTGTTCAAGGGCACCTCGATCGTCTCGGTGATGGCGATCCCGGAGCTCTTCTACCAGGTGCAGGTGATCTACGGCCGGAACAGCCGCGTCGTCCCGCTGCTGATGGTCGCCACGGTCTGGTACATCGTCCTGACCACGCTGCTGTCGATCGTGCAGTACTACGTGGAACGCCGCTTCGCGCGAGGTACGACGCGATGATCGACGTCAGGGGTGTGCACAAGAGCTTCGGCGATCTCGGAGTACTGAAGGGGATCGACCTCGAGGTCGAGGCCGGCGCGGTCACCGTGATCCTCGGCCCGTCAGGATCGGGGAAGTCGACGCTACTGCGGTCGATCAACCATCTGGAGAAGGTGGATCGCGGGCTGATCCGGATCGACGGCGAGCTGATCGGGTACAAGCGCCGCGGCGACAAGCTGCACGAGCTACGCGAGCGCGACATCCTGCGGCAGCGGTCGCAGGTCGGGTTCGTGTTCCAGAACTTCAACCTGTTCGGGCATCTGACCGCGTTGCAGAACATCGTCGAGGCGCCGGTGTCGGCGCAGCGCCGCAAGCGCAGTGAGGTCGAGCCGTTCGCGCGGGAGCTGCTGGAGCGGGTCGGCGTCGGTGAGAAGGCCGACGCCTATCCGCGGCAGCTGTCCGGTGGTCAGCAGCAACGGGTCGCGATCGCTCGCGCGCTGGCACTGAGGCCGAAGGTGCTGCTGTTCGACGAGCCGACCAGCGCGCTGGACCCGGAGCTCGTCGGCGAGGTCCTCGACGTGATCAAGGAGCTCGCCCGCGAAGGCTCCACGATGGTCGTCGTCACCCACGAGATCGGCTTCGCCCGGGAGATCGCCGACACGGTCGTGTTCATCGACGGCGGACGGATCGTCGAGTCCGGTCCACCGCGCGAAGTGCTCGACAACCCCGTCCACGAGCGCACCCGTGCGTTCATCTCGAAGGTGCTGTGATGAAACGACTTCTTGTCCTCTCCCTTGCGCTGCTCACCCTGGCTGGTTGCGGTGCTGATGCCACCGCCGCCTCGGACACCGGAGTCAATACCTCCGCCGAGCAGAACCGGGTCACCACCGCGCGCAACGACGCAGCTGCCGCGTTGCTGCCGGCCAAGGTCCGCGACCGCGGCACGCTGATCGTCGGCGCCGGGTTCGGCTCCGGCAGCGTGCCGCTCGGTTTCTACGCCGACGACAACAAGACCCCGATCGGGCTCGAGGTCGACATCGCGTACCTGGTCGCGGAGGCACTCGGGCTGAAACCCGAGATCCAGGTGACGAGCTGGGAGAACCTGTTCGTCGGCCTCGACTCGGCCAAGTACGACGTGGGCTTCTCGAACATCACCGTGACGGAGAAGCGCAAGCAGAAGTACGACTTCGCGACGTACCGGAAGGACGACATCGCGTTCGAGGCGAAGAAGGGCGGGACCTGGCGCGTCACCGGCGCCCGGGACATCGCGGGGAAAACGATTGCGGTCGGATCGGGGACGAACCAGGAGAAGATCCTGGTCGACTGGAACGAGGCCAACGTCAAGGCTGGGTTGCCAGCGGCAACGATCAGGTACTTCCAGAAGAACACCGACACATATCTGGCCCTCAGTTCCGGCCGGATCGACGGGTACTTCGGGCCGAACCCGTCGATCGCCTATCACGTGAAGACCTCCGGCGAGACCGAGGCGATCGGCAAGTTCTCCGGTGCCGGGCCGACGCTGCAGGGCCTGATCGCGGCCACCACGAAGAAGGACAGCGGCCTGGTGCAGGCCTACCAGGCAGCGATCGACGGCGTCATCGCGGACGGCAGCTACGCGAAGGTCCTGGAGCGCTGGAACGTGTCGACCGAGGCGGTCGGCAAGTCCGAGATCAATCCGCCCGGCCTTCCCCTGACGAGCTGAGGACGACTGATGAGAAAACGTTGGATTGCGGTGCTCGGAGTGGTTCTGCTCGCGGCGGCCGCTTGTGCCGATCCGCAGACGCAGCCCGCCGAGAGCAGTGACCCCTCCGTGGTTTCGTTCGACACTTCGGCGGGCCAGAAGCACATCACCTCGGCGAAGGTGGACAGCATCGCGGCCGAGTTGCCGGCCGCGGTGCGGGAGTCCGGAAAGCTGGTGATCGGGAACGGTTCGGCCGGCGGCGGTCTGCCGCCGCTCGGGTTCACGGCGGACGACAACAAGACGCCGATCGGGGTCGAGATCGACGTCGCCTACCTGGTCGCGAGCGTGCTCGGACTGCAGGCCGAGATTGACACGACGAGCTGGGAGAACCTGTTCCTCGGGCTGGACTCCGGGAAATACCAGGTCGGAATCTCGAACATCGGGGTTTCCGAGCTGCGCAAGGAGAAGTACGACTTCGCGACGTACCGGCTCGGGCTGCACGCGTTCGAGGCCAAGCTGGGGTCGGGGCTGAAGATCACCGGGCCGGCGGACCTTTCCGGAAAGAACGTGGCTGTCGGTTCCGGAACGCTGCAGGAAGCGATCTTGGTCGACTGGAACAAGCAGAACGTCGCGGCCGGGCGGAAACCCGCGAACCTCAAGTACTACCAGCAGGCCGCGGACACCTACCTCGCGCTGCAGTCCGGCCGGATCGACCTGTACCTCGGCCCGAATCCCACCGCGTCGTACCACGTCGCGACTCAGCACAAAACCGAGATCGTCGGCACCGTCTCGTCCAGCTATCCGGTGCAGGGCCTGGTCGGGATCACGACGAAGAAGGACAACGGCCTGGTCAAGCCGCTCGCGGACGCGCTGAACGCGGCGATCGCCGACGGCAGCTACGCGAAGGTGCTCGCCAAGTGGGGCCTGCAGGCCGAGGCCGTCCCGAAGTCCTTGATCAACCCGCCCGGTCTGCCGAAGAAATAGGAGAACTCGATGGCGACCATTGCAACGATCTCCAGCAGCCCGTCGGTTCCGTCGCGGACCGACGCGGTGCTCGACTACGTCACCAAGCGCCTGATCAGCCACGGCCACACCGTCACGCCGATCGTCCTCCGCGACCTTCCGGCCGAGCCGTTGCTGCGCGGTCAGGCCGACGATCCAGCGATTTCCGCGGCGGCCGCGCTGCTGGAGGCGGCCGACGCGGTCGTGGTCACGACCCCGGTCTACAAAGCGGCGTACTCCGGTTTGCTGAAGGTGTTCCTGGATCTGCTGCCGCAGTACGCGTTGAAGGGCAAGACCGTGTTGCCGCTGGCAACGGGTGGCACGCCCGCGCATGTGCTGGTGATCGACTACGCGCTCCGGCCGGTGCTTACCAGCCTCGGCGCCGGCGCGATCGGGCAGGGATGGTTCGTCCTGTCCTCGCACGTCCAGCTGTACGACGGCGGCGGGCTGCTGCTCGATCCGGTCGCGTCGGTCCCGTTGTACCAGGTGACGGAGGCGTTTCTCGCGACCGTCGAGGGCGAGCAGCCGGTGGAGAGCACGCCGGTGCAGCTCGCCGCGGTGGAGGCGATCCGGGCGCGGCCGGAGGATCCCGAGGCGGCGCCGTTGCTGGCGGACCTGGTCGTCGAGTACAGCACGCGGTACGGACGGACGAACGAGAACACCCAGCTGACCGAGGTACCGCCGTCGGACTTCCACGTCGAGCGCGGCGGTGTGTTCGTACTGCTGCGGTACGGCGGCCAGACGGTTGCCGGCGGCGCGATCCGTCGGTACGACGACGAGACCGCCGAGGTGAAGCGGATGTGGACGTCGCATCTGCATCGCCGGCAAGGGCTGGGGCGTCGCGTGCTCGCCGAGTTGGAGGCGGCAGCGCTCGATCTCGGGTACCGGCGGTTGTATCTGACGACCGGTCCGCGGCAACCGGAGGCAGCGGGGTTGTACCTGTCGGTCGGGTTCGAGCCGCAGTTCGACACCGAGGCCGATCCCGAGTCGGTCGGCCCGTTGCCGTTCAGCAAGGACCTCTCGGTGGCGTTGAAGGTGGCGTCATGAGCCGGTTCGTCACGGCGATCGAGATCGACGGAGCGGGTGGCGATCCGGGGGCGTGGCGCGGTCCGGAGGTCGATCCGCGGGCGATTCTGACCGGTGAGCTCGCGGTCCGTGCGGCGCAGCGGGCAGAGGCTGCGGGCGTCGATCTCGTGACGTTCGCGGATGCGCTCGAGGCGCCGGCCGACGTACCCGGCCGGGTGAGCGTCCGGCTGGATGCGCTCGGGCTGGCGGCACGGGTCGCGCCGGTGACGCAGCGGATCGGGTTGCTGCCGACGATCACCGTTACGCACACGGAGCCGTTCCACGTACAGGCGTCGGTCGCGACGCTCGACCACATCTCGGGAGGCCGGGCCGGATGGATCGCGGACGTCTCGACGTCGGCCGAAGCCGCTGCGGTGATCGGGCGGCGGGAGCCGGCGCCGGCCGCCGAGACCTGGCGCGAGGCGCGGTACGTCGTCGACGCCGGCCGTCGCCTGTGGGACTCGTGGGAGGACGACGCGATCATCCGCGACGCCGCGACCGGGCGGTTCGTCGACCGGGAGAAGCTGCACTACGTCGACTTCGCGTCGCCGACGTTCAGTGTCAAAGGCCCGTCGATCGTTCCGCGGCCGCCGCAGGGGCATCCGATCACGGCGATCAGGGTCAGCGGGCCGGAGGCGCTGGAGGCAGCCGCAGACGCGGAACTGGTGTTTCTGCCGGATTCCGGCGAGCTTTCCGCGCAGGTACGGGCGCTGCGCTCCGGTTCGGAGTCTGCGGCGGATCGCCGGAGCGTGACGCTGGCGGCGGGCGACGGCAGCCGGAGTGTGGGGCTGACCCCGGATCGGGACCCGCGCGGTCCGATCGTTCTCGTTTCCGTCGAGGTGCGGCCACATGCCGACGGCGTCGGGCGGCTCCTGGAATCGATCGAGCGGTGGGTCGAGGCGGGCGTTGACGGCGTACAGCTTCGGCCGGCGTCGCTCGAGCTCGACGTGCCGGTGATCGCGGAGCAGTTGCTTCCCGTACTGCGGGAACGCGGCCTGGCCGGGTCCGGGGAGCGGGGCGGGAGTTTGCGCGGACGGCTCGGTTTGCGGCGGCCCGTGAACAGGTACGCGAGGAGTACGCGATGACCAAACAGATCCACCTGGCCGCGCACTTTCCGGGGGTCAACAACACGACCGTCTGGTCGGATCCCGCCGCCGGGTCGCAGATCGATTTCGGATCGTTCCGGCAACTGGCGGAAACGGCGGAACGCGGAACGTTCGACTTCTTCTTCCTGGCCGAAGGACTGCGGCTGCGCGAGGTGAAGGGCAGGATCCACGACCTCGACGTGGTCGGCCGGCCCGAGTCGCTCACCGTGCTCAGCGCACTGGCCGCGGTCACGACGCACCTCGGCCTGGCCGCGACCGTCAACTCGACCTTCAACGAGCCGTACGAACTGGCGAAACGGCTCGCGACCCTCGACCACGTCTCCCGCGGACGCGCGGCCTGGAATGTCGTGACGTCCTGGGACGCGTTCACCGGCGAGAACTTCCGCCGCGGCGGGTACCTCGACAAGGGCGACCGGTACGTGCGGGCGCAGGAATCGCTCCGGATCGTGCGGAAACTCTGGGACTCCTGGAGCGGTGACGAACTCGTCCTCGACCAGGCGGCGGGCGCGTTCGCCCGCGAAGGCGCTGGGGCCTTCGCGGACGACGGCCCGCACTTCACGGTCCGCGGGCGGTTCGGCCTGCCGCCGTCGCCGCAGGGCCGGCCGGTGATCATCCAGGCCGGTGACAGCGACGAGGGACGCGAGTTCGCGGCGTCGAGCGCGGACGTGATCTTCAGCCGGCACGGGACGTTCGGGGCCGGGCAGACCTTCTACAAGGACGTCAAGGCCCGGCTGGCGAAGTACGGGCGGGCCGACGAGTCGCTGAAGATCATGCCTGCGGTGACTGTCGTTGTCGCGGACACGGACGCCGACGCGATCGAGAAAGCGGCGTACATCCGGGAACAGCAGGTGTCCGGCCCGACCGCGCTGGTGCTGGCCGAGCTGCTCTGGGGACGCGACCTCTCGGCGTACGACCCGGACGGTCCGCTGCCGGCCGAGGACCCGGTCGTCGGATCGTCGGTGACCCAGGGGCGGGTCGGGTACAACGATCCGTTTCCGATCGTTTCCGAGTGGCGGGCACAGGCGCAGGCACACGGCTGGTCGCTGCGGCAGACCGTCATCAACCAGCAGAACCGGCAGACCTTCGTCGGCTCGCCCACCACGGTCGCGGAGGCCGTCAACCGGCACGTCCAGGAAAACGCTGCCGACGGTTTCGTCCTCGTTCCGCATCTCACCCCGTCCGGCCTCGACGACTTCGTCGACCGGGTGGTCCCGCTGCTCCGCGAGTACGGCGTTTTCCGTTCCGAGTACGGCGGCTCCACGCTCCGCGACCACCTGGGGCTGGAACGATGACGGTGGCCTCGCTGCACACGTGGAAGGAACCGGCTGCGACGGTGGTGTTCGTCGGTGGCGGGCCGCGGACCGCCGGGTTGCTGGAACGGTTCGCGGCCAGCGCGGGCGAGTTGCTCGGCGGCCGCCGGGTCGAGATCCACGTGGTGGATCCGTTTCCGGCCGGCGGCGGACGGATCTGGCGGCGCGAGCAGTCGCGGCTGCTGTGGATGAACTCGATGACGTCCGACGTCACGATCTTCACCGACGAGTCGGTCGAGTGCGACGGGCCGATCGTGCCGGGGCCGGACCTCGCCACCTGGGTCGCAGGCGAGGGCGCGGTGATCCTCGAGAAGGCCGGGCTCGAACCTCCCGGCCCGCTGGACTTCCCACCGCGCCTGGTGCAGGCGGAGTACCTGGCGTGGGTGTGGGAGCGCGTCGTCCGCGATCTCCCCGCGACCGTCGTCACCCATCCGGAGCGAGCCGTCGAGCTCACTGCGGACCAGCGGGTGATCCTCGCGTCCGGACGGGAGATCGCGGCCGACGCGGTGGTGCTCGCCCTCGGCTACCTGGATCGGTTGCCCACGGCATCGGAATCGGCGTGGGCGGCGCAGGCCGCGGACGCCGGGCTGACCTACGTCCCGCCGGGGTACACCGCCGACGTCGACCTGGACGGGTTGTGGCCGCAGGCGCCGGTGATCGTCCGGGGATTCGGGCAGGCGTTCGTCGACCTGATGGTCCTGCTCACCGAGGGCCGCGGCGGCTGGTACGACGAGTGCGAGGGGCTGCTCAGCTATCACCCCTCCGGCGACGAGCCGATCCTGTACGTCGGTTCGCGCCGCGGCGTGCCGTACCACTCGAAGCTCGGTTACACCGTCCCGGGAACGAAGCCGGTGCCGACGCGCTACCTGACGACGGAAGCGTTGGGCGAGGGCCTGCTCGACTTCGATCGTGATGTCGCACCGCTGATCGAGAAGGAACTGGCCTACGCCCACTACCGGCAGCTCTTCGCTGCCCATCCCGAACGCACCCGAGGGTCGTGGGGCGACTTCGCCGAAGCACTCGACCGCTGGTCGCCGTCCCCGTCCCGGGCTGCGAGCTCCACCGCCTTTGGTGCCGTGGTTGCCGCGGGTGTTCCCGATCCGGAGGACCGGTTTGTCCGGGGCGAGGTGGATCGGCCGTTGGCCGGTCGGTTGTTCGAGGATCGGGAAGGGTTCGAGCGGTTTCTCACCGAGCTGGTCGAGAACGATCTGCTGCGGCGCGCGGATCCGGCGTACTCGGCGGATCTGGCCGTCTTCAACGCGTTGCTCAGCATCTACAGCGTGCTGTCGCGGGCGATCACCGACGGCCAGCTGTCGGACGAGGACCGGGTGCGGCGGGTGGAGAACGAGTGGCACGGTTTCTTCTCGTTCGTGGCGAGCGGGCCGCCGCCGCGGCGGCTGGAGGAACTGCTCGCGCTGCACCGGGCCGGCATCGTCCGGTTCGCCGGACCGGAACTTGGCGTTGCCATCGACAACGATCAGTTCGTCGCCACGAGCCCGGCCGTCCCGGGTGAGATCCGGGCACGGGCTTTCGTCGAGGCCCGGTTGCCGCGTCCCGACGTACTCGCGGCCGCCGACCCGTTGCTGCGCGGCCTGCTGGACTCGGGTGGGCTGGCGGCGGATGAACTGTTCGCGGCCGACGGAACCAGTCTCGGCGGCGGTCAGCTCAAGGCGGACTCACGGTGTCGCGCGATCCGCGCGGACGGGTCCACGCAGGAAACGCTGTTTCTGCTCGGGTCGTCCGTTTCCGGATCGGCCGGCTCGTCGGGTTTCTCCCGCCCGCATTTCAACGGTCCCGGCTTCCGGCAGAACGACGCCGTCGCCCGTGACCTGCTCAAGCTGCTCGCACCCACCGTACGGAAGGAAGAACGCCATGCCAGTTGAGTTCCTCGGCATCGCCGGGACCAATCCGGCCAGCGAGGTGACGCCGCGATCCGGCGGTCCGCTGGACCTGGAGTACACCAGCAAACTCGCGCGCGCCCACGAGGACAACGGATGGGACCGCATCCTGTTCGCCTACCACTCGGGTTCCCCTGACCCGGCTCAGGTCGCGGCGTACGTCGCCGGCCGCACCGAGCGAATCAACCTGGTCGTCGCCCACCGGCCGAACGTCGCGTATCCGACGCTGACCGCGAAAACGTTTGCGACCCTGGATCACCTCAGCGGCGGCAGGTTCGAGGTGCACGTCATCACCGGCGGCTCGACCGCTGATCAGGCCGCCGAGGGCGACTTCCTGGCGAAGGACGACCGGTACGGGCGGACGGCCGAGTTCATCCAGATCCTCAAGCAGGCGTGGACCTCGGACACCCGGTTCGACTTCGACGGAAAGCACTATCGGTTCGAGCAGTTCCTCGCCGACATCAAGCCGGTCCAGCAGCCGCGGCCGCGGATCTCGTTCGGCGGCTCGTCCACGGCGGCGTACGCGGTCGGGGCGGCCGAGGCGGACATCTTCGCGCTCTGGGGTGAGCCGCTGGCCGGGACCCGGGAACAGCTGGCGACCATCGACGCCGCGGCGGCGCGGGCGGGGCGGACCGACCGGCCGACGATCCAGATCGCGTTCCGGCCGATCCTGGCGCCGACCGAGGAACTCGCCTGGGAGAAGGCGGAACGCATTCTCGGCCGGATCAAGGACGTGCAGGCCGGGGGTGTTCCGGCGAGCGCCCGGCTGCGGTCGAAGACCCCGGAAAACGCCGGATCGCAGCGGTTGCTGAAGGCGGTCGCAGCCGGTGAGCGCCACGATCGCGCGCTCTGGACGGCGCCGACCGGGCTGACCGGTGGCGGCGGAAACTCCACGGCACTGGTCGGAACGCCGGAAACCGTGGCCACCGCGCTGCTCGACTACTACGACCTCGGGATCCGGATCTTCTCCGCCCGCGGCTACGACATCTACGACGACGCGATCGACTTCGGCCGGTACGTGATCCCGCTGGTCCGGTCCGAGGTCGCCCACCGCGAACAAAGGAAAGCGTCATGACGGTCGTTTCCGACTTGGAGCAGGACTGGCAGACCTGGCACGCGGCGCGCGAGCGCGACCTGGACACCGACTACGGCTGGCTGTCCATCGTCGCTTTCGACTGGCTGTCGGCCACGCCCAGCGCGATCGAGGGTCTGGCCGGACAGTGGTGGGCGGACGGCCGAGCCCACGTCACGGCGTCCGGCGAACTGACGGCGGGCGGAGAACCCGTCCACGGAACGGTTTCCGCGAGCGTTCCGGAAGCCGGCTCACTCAGCTGGCTGCTGCACGGAAACCGGTTGGCGGAACTCGTTCTCCGCGGCGGCCGGTACGCCGTCCGGCAACGGGACCCGGGCGCCGCGACGCGGAAGGGTTTCAGGGGCGTACCGACGTACCCGATCGACGACGCCTGGACGGTGACCGGGTACTTCAGCCCGTATCCGAAGGCGCAGCGGGTGGAGGTGTCGACGGCGCGCGACGACCTGCGTCAGCACATCACCGCGGTCGGGACCGTGCACGTGGCGCTGGGCGGTGCGGCCTACGAGTTGGTTGCGACTGCTGCGGGTGACAGCCGGCTCACCCTCTCGTTCCACGACCAGACGAACGGTGAGGAGACGGCGCCCTGGCGGACGGTGACGACCGGGCCGGTGGAGCGGGACGGGTCGGTGCGGATCGACTTCAACCGGACCATCAACCTCCCGTTCGCGTTCACGGCGTACGGGACCTGCCCGGCACCCGTACCCGGCAACCGCCTCGGCCTGCCGGTGACCGCGGGCGAGAAGAAGCCACGATGAAGTTCTGTACGTACACGCTGATCGACAACTCGCCGGACCCGATCAGCGGCGTGCAGCTGACGCCGTCCGAGCGATTCCGGCGCGTCGCCCAGCAGGCGCAGTGGGCGGAGGAGCTGGGCTTCGACGCGTACGGCGTGGGGGAGCGGCACGCGCAACGGTTCATCTCGTCGTCGCCGCCGGTCGTACTGTCCTACATCGCGGCGGTGACATCGCGGATCCGGCTCCTGACCACGGTGACGGTGCTATCGCTGCTGGACCCGGTGCGGGTGGCGGAGGACTACGCGACGCTCGACCAGCTGTCGGGCGGACGGCTCGACATCATCATCGGGAAGGGCAACGACCCGGACCAGAACGCGCTGTTCGGGTATGAGCTGGACGGACAGTGGGACCGGAACCGGGAGAAGTACGAGTTGCTCCGGCGGCTGCTGCGGGAAACGGGAGTTTCCTGGTCGGGGCAGTACCGTCCGGCGCTGACGGACGCGACCACGCAGCCGCGGCCGTACCGGCCGGAAGGCATCCCGCTGTGGCACGGATCGGCGTCGTCGACGGAGTCCACCGAGCTCGCGGCGCGCTGGGGTGACCCTCTGTTCTCGGCGAACGGGTTCCATCCGCTGGAGAAGTACGCCGGGCTGATCCGGCACTACCGGGAGCGTTGGGAGGCGTACGGGCGGGACCCGGCGGCCGCCGTCGTGGGCGCCGGGTTCAACGGGCTGTATTTGAAGAAAACGTCGCAGGAAGCGGTCGAGGGCTACCGGCCGATCTTCGACGCGTTCATGGACTCACCCGGCGCCCGGCACAACCAGTTGCCGTTCCACACGCTGGAGGAGTTCCTCGACGGCGGATCGGTGCTGGTCGGGTCGCCGGAGCAGGTGATCGACAAGTTCGGCCGGTACCAGGAAGCGTTCGGGCACGAGCTTTCCGGGATCTCGCTCGAGGTCGCGGGACTCCCGGAGGAGGACAACCGGGAGTCCGTTGAGACTTTCGTCACAGAGGTCATGCCGGTACTGCGTTCGTCGTACCCGAGCCGCGTCTGGACCTAGGGCACTTCTAGCCGTACGTCGGTGTCTGTGGCCAGCCGGCTGGGGAGTCCTCCCAGTCCTGTTGGCGGCCGTACGCGGCGAGGTCGGAGACGTTGGTGCTGAACAGCAGGCGGTCGACGCCGCGCTGGCCTGTCGTGTAGGTGCGGAAAACGTTGTCGCCGTCGCGCAGGAACATGCTCAGCAGGAAGCCGCCGCCGACGCCGCAGTCGGCGGAAAACGTCGTACCCGCCGAGGACGCGAACGGGATGTGCTCCCAGCCCATCTGCTTCCAGTACCCGGCCATCTGCTCGATCGGCATGTCGGAAACGGTCGCCCAGGCCACGTCGTTGCCCGCCAGGCCCGTGAGGTTGACGACGTTCTTGGTGAAGCCGGTGCAGCCGGGGCAGAACGCGTCCGGGCCGGCGTCCATGAACTGGTACAGCGCGAGTTGGCGGTGCTCACCGAACAACTCCAGCAGCGTGACCGGCCCGTCCGCCGCCGCGAACGTGTACTCGCCGAACCGCACCATCGGCAGCCGTCGCCGCTGGGCCGCGATCCGGTCCAGGGTCCGCGTGGCCTCCTTCTCGGCGACCAGCAGTTCGGCGCGAGCCGCAGCCCACTCCTCGGCCGGCACCACCGGCGGCATAGCTGTCTCGGACATCTGTGCTCCTCTCGTAGGTTCTGTCAGTAGGACGAAGCCGTTCGAGGGTTCTCGACATCTGATGTCTGCTCGCCGCAGACGAATCTGGGCCCTGGCTACCAGGACGGGTAGGACTGTGTCCATGCGGATCGCGATCTTGGGTGGAACTAGGTTCATCGGCCGGGCCGTCGTCGAGCGGCTGGTGCGGGAAGGGCATACGCCGCTGGTGGTGCACCGCGGCGACCACGAGCCGGACGATCTGGTGCCGGATGATTTGGTGCCGGTCGAGCACGCGCACGTCGACCGCCACGACGGGACGGCGTTGGCCGCCGCGCTGAAGCCGTTCGATCCCGAGGCGCTCGTCGACATCTCGGGGATGAACGCGGCGGCCGCCGACGCGGCCCTCGGCGCGGTCGGGCCGTCCGTGAAGCTCGTCGCCATTTCCAGCGGCGACGTCTACCGCGCGTACGACGGCCTGCACTCGGACCGTACGACGGACGCGCTGCCGCTGACCGAGGAGTCGCCGCTGCGCGAGCGTCGGTTCGTCGACGGACCGGAGTACGAGAACCTGGAGATGGAGGAGCGGTACCTCCCGGCCGGCGCGACCGTGCTTCGCCTCGGGGCGGTGTACGGCGAGCACGACTATCAGCGGCGCTTCGAGTTCGTCCTGCGGCGGGTCCGGGCGGGGCGGCGGCGGATCCCGGTCGGTTCCGGGCAGTTCCTCTTCAGTCGCGTGTACGTCGGCGACGTCGCAGCCGCAGTGTCCTTGGCGCTGGGTGGCGACCACCCCGGTGCCTTCAACGTGGTGGAGCCGTCGACCGCGCCGTACCGGCTGTTCGCCGAACAGATCCTGGCGGCGGCGGGCGCCGAGGACACGGAACTGGTGCGGGTGCGGGACGACCTGCTGCCGTCGGATCTGTCGCTCACCGGGGCGATCGACCAGCACCTGCTGATGGACCAGTGGAAGGCGCGCACGGTGCTCGGGTGGGCTCCGGTGGATCCGGCGGAGACGCTGCGTGCCGCCGTGCAGTGGCACCTCGCGCATCCGCCGACGGACGCCTCGGCCGACTTCGCCGAGGACGACGCCGTACTGGACTGAAAATTGGTCAGGAGCACTCCGCGGAACCGGTATGCTTTCCGGGACGGACTGAGGGGCCTGCAAGGTGTGGCCGGCTCGATTTCACATCGGGGCGGCGGACCGTGTAATCTCTCTCCTCGGCCCGCCCCTTTAGCTCAGTCGGCAGAGCGTCTCCATGGTAAGGAGAAGGTCTACGGTTCGATTCCGTAAAGGGGCTCTGAGAACGGCATCCCACCTCCGGGTGGGAGCCCAACTCACCCGGCGGGGTAGCTCAGGTGGTTAGAGCACACGGCTCATAATCGTGGTGTCGCGGGTTCGACTCCCGCCCCCGCTACCGACTCAGTATTTCGAGAGTGCGATCACCCAAGTTGCGTACTCATGACCCGAAGAGGTAGCAGTGGCCAAGTCGACCGACATTCGCCCGAAGATCACGCTGGCGTGCACGGTGTGCAAGGAGCGGAACTACATCACCAAGAAGAACCGGCGCAACGACCCGGATCGTCTTGAGCTGAAGAAGTACTGCCACCGGTGCAACGACCACACGGACCACCGCGAGACCCGCTGACCTCAGCTCTTTCGCAAGGGCCGCTTCGGACTCCCGAAGCGGCCCTTTGCTTGTTCCCTCACACGGTCAGAATCGGGCGGCCGCCCTCGTACGCCGTGAGACGCTCGTCACGGGGAGTGAGGCAGCAGGAGCCGCAGAGCGTCCCGTTGCCGACGTCGCTCGTGTAATACAGACAGCACGTGTTCCGCAGGTAGACGAGCTTCCCGCCCGCCACTTCCACCTCGCCGAGCCGCGCGAGGCCGCCCGGCGCCTTTGCGACGAAGGTCCGCCAGCGCTCGAGCAGGTACGCCGGCTCCACCGTGACGTCCTCGCGCGTCGCGGCGCAGAATCCCATCGCGACGCCGGCCGCGACACCGCCGTACACCTGCCGTAGCCCCGCTCGCGTCCGCCGGTGCAGTTCCTCGGAAAGTGGCAGCAGGTGTTTCCGCAGTACGACGTCGTACAGCGTTTTCAGCCCACCGGGCAGGAAATCCGCGGAACGGACCGCGACCGCCGCGATTCCGTGGCCGTCGTGCGGCCGGACCCACAGGTTCTCCGGGCGGATGTCGAGGACGCGGCCCTCCAGCGCCCACAGCAGGAGCGCCGTCGCGGGCGCGCGGCCGGCGTAGAACGACATCATGCTGAGCGCGTTCGCATGCGCCGTACGGTGACAACTGGCCTCGTCGTCGCGCTTCAGCAGTTCGGTGAGCTCAGGGCTGCCGGGCTCCAGGATCCGGTCCACCCGCAGCCACTCGGAGCCCTCCGGCTCGCCGATCTCCAGCCGGTACCGAGGCGCGTACTTCGCCAGCGCGGCCACTGCCGTCACGTTCCACCTTCTCCGTCGGAATCATGGGCGGCGGAAACCCGGGGAAGAGCGTACCTGGCAGCCCCACGCCTACTGTCCGCCGAGCACCTGCTCGCTACGGCGTGGGACTGCCAGGCACGCTCTGGCAGTCTGCCAGTAGGGTTAGCGGATATGACGATCGACGCCACGATGGTCGGCCGGAGTTACGCGGCCGCCGAGTCCTACCAGGTCGGCCGGGAGAAGATCCGGGAGTTCGCCGACGCGATCGGCGACCGTAACCCGGCGTACCGGGGCGATGACGCGATCGCGCCGCCGACGTTCGCGTTCATGGTCGGCAGCCGCGCGCTCGAGGAGCTGCTGAACGACGAGGAACTCGGCCTGCGGCTGGACCGGATCGTGCACGGCGCGCAGAAGTTCAGCTACACGCGTCCGATCAAGGCCGGTGACACGATCTCCGCGACCGCCACCATCACCACCGTGCGCAAGGCCGGTCCCGTCGAGGTGATCATGTACGAGACCACCCTGACCACCGTCGACGGCGAACCGATCGCCACGGCGACGTCGACCCTCTCGCACAACCGGGCGGACGCATGATCGAGGTTGGTACTGAGCTTCCGCCGCTGACCGTCACGCTGCGGCGCGAGGACCTGGTCCGGTACGCCGGGGCCAGCGGGGACTTCAACCCGATCCACTGGAACGACCGGATGGCGGCGGCGCTCGGCCTCCCGGGTGTGATCGCGCACGGGATGCTCACGATGGCGTCTGCGGTGCGCGTCGTCACGGACTGGCTCGACGATCCGGCCGACCTGGTCGAGTACGGCGTACGGTTCACCAAGCCGGTCGTCGTACCGGATGACGACAAGGGCGCGAATGTGACGTTTTCCGCGAAGGTCGACAAGGTGGCGGACGGCCTCGCCGAGATCGACATCACCGCGGTTGCCGGCGAGGAGAAGGTGCTCGGCCGGGCCAGGGCGGTCGTGCGGGTCCGGTGAGTACGCACGTGTCGCTGGCTGACTACACCACGCTGCGGATCGGTGGTACGGCCGACAAGTTCGTCGAGGTCGGTACCGAGGACGACCTGATCACGGCGGTCCGGGACGCCGACGCGGCCGGGGAACCGGTGCTGCTCCTGTCGGGCGGCAGCAATGTGGTGATCGGGGACGACGGTTTCCGCGGGACCGTGGTGAAGGTCGCGACATCCGGGATCCGCGTCGACGCGTCCGCCTGCGCCGGGGCGATGGTGCACATCGCCGCCGGGGAGGACTGGGACGGCGTCGTCCAGCGCGCGATCGCGGAGGAGTGGAGCGGGCTCGAGTCGATGTCCGGCATCCCCGGGCTCGCCGGGTCGACACCGGTGCAGAACGTCGGGGCGTACGGTCACGAGGTCGCGGAGACGGTCGCGTCCGTCCGGGTCTGGGACCGGGTCGCCGGCAAGGTGGAGACGATCTTCGCGGCCGACTGCGGGTTCAGCTACCGCAATTCGCGTTTCAAGGCCGACCCGTCGCGGTACGTCGTACTCGAGGTCGCCTTCCAGCTGACCTTGGGTGATCTGTCCGCGCCGGTCGGGTACGCCGAACTTGCCCGGGTACTCGACGTCGAGCCGGGATCGCGCGCGCCGATGACCGAGGTCCGCGAAGCCGTCCTCGGCCTGCGCCGCGGCAAGGGCATGGTGCTGGACCCCGCCGACCACGACACCTGGAGCGCGGGCTCCTTCTTCACGAACCCCCTCCTCGACACCCCCCCCGAGGTCCCCGCCGGCGCGCCCCAGTGGCCGCAGCCCGACGGCCGCGTCAAAACCAGCGCCGCCTGGCTCATCGAACACGCCGGCGTCTCCAAGGGCTTCACCATCGGCAACGCCGCCGTCTCCACCAAACACACCCTGGCCCTCACCAACCGAGGCCAAGCCACCGCCAAGGAACTCCTCACCCTGGCCACCCACGTCCGCACCCAGGTCCAGCAATCCTTCAACATCACCCTCATCAACGAACCCGTCCTGGTGAACTGCACCCTGTAAGAACAGGAAGTACTGCCCGCTGAGCCGTTCCTGATCGGCCGGCTGAGCGTGCCGGGCCTACACGGGGGCTACTACATCCTGTCGTTAGCGGGCCTGTGGACAACTTCCGGCGCGGTCGCGGCGAATCCCGCAGTATCGCTGGGTGACCGTTGCCGCCGAGATCCTGGCCCGGCTAGGTGGCTGTGCGACAGCCGCGCAGCTGGCTGGGTTGGTCTCGGCCGGGGTCTTGAAGGCGGCGGTGCAGCGGGGCGAGATCGAGCGGCTCGCGCGTGGTGTCTACGGCCTGCCGAGTCTCGGACCGGACCGACTTGCTGCGGTCGCCTACGACGGCGTCGTTTCGTACAGCAGCGCCGCAACGGCCTGGGGGCTGCCGCTGCTCGTACGGCCGGAGAAGCCCCATGTCACTGTTCCCGCGAACCGCAGGCCGCGCCCGGGCCGCCCAGCTGAGCTGCACTGGGCGGCGGTCTCGTCGGCGGAGCGTGATGCTCGGCTGACCGGCCTGCTGCGAACAGTCCTCGATTGCTCGCGGCTCCTACCGTTCGGCGAGGCGCTCGCGGTGGCAGACGCGGCGTTGGGCACCGGCAGGCTGGCGAAGGACGAGCTGGAAGCGGCTGCCGAGGCGATGCGCGGACCGGGCCGGCCGAATGCGGTTCGGGTCGCCGCGGCGGCCGTCACGCGGTCGGAGAGCTTTCTGGAGTCGATGTTGCGGAGTCTGTTGATCGACGCCGGGATCGACGAGTTCGAGCCGCAAGTCGTCGTGTACGCCGGCGGTATCCGGGTTCGCGTCGATCTCGGGCATCGGCGGGCGCGGATCGCGCTGGAGGCCGAGGGATACGAGTTCCACGGCTCGCCGGGCGCGTTCGCTGCGGATTGCCGACGGTACGACGACCTGGTCGCTGCCGGTTGGTTGGTGCTGCGGTTCACCTATCAGCAGGTGATCGGGGATCCGGCCTGGGTGATTGAGACCGTTCGCAGCGCGCTCACGGCGCGTTAACGACAGGAGGTAGGCCTGTCGATCCGTCTGAGGTACGCGGGTGATCAGACGCGAGTGGCTGGCGGGAGGTGCTACCTCCTGTCGTTAGCGGCGGCTGAAAAAGATTTGCGTAAGGGGTGAGCACAGGGGGCTTGGATTGCTAATCTTTTGCGCAATCTGGTGGGAGGTGGAGTGTGAGGCGTAAAGGGTTTTCTCGGCGGGAGGTGTTGGCCGGGGTGGGGGCAGGGTTGGCTGCTGCTGTGGTGCCGGGGTGTTCCGGTGGTGACAGTGGGCGGTCTGGGGCTCTGCAGGTGTGGGGTGGGGTGCCGGCGGCGTCCGGGCCGGCTGATGTGGTGAAGGCGTTCCAGGCGAAGTTTCCGCAGTACAAGGTGAACTACACGCGGTTCGTGAACGACGACCGCGGCAACCTCAAGCTCGACACCGCCCTCCAGGGCGGCGTCGACATCGACGTGTACTTCACGTACTCGCAGGGCGCGATGGCCTTGCGGGCCGGGTCCGGCCTGGCGGCAGACCTGACCGATCGGGTCAAGGCCGACCCGGACCTGCAGGTGTTCCTCGACACCGAGCAGCCGCGGTCGTACATCGACAACGGCAAGGTGAAGGCGCTCGCCACCGCGCGGGAGCCGTTCTTCGTGCTGTTCAACGAGAAACTCCGGCAGCAGGCCGGCGTCGAACTCCCGCAGGCGTGGACGATCGACGAGTTCCGCGCGACGGCTCGCAAGCTCACGACCGACAAGACCGTCGGCACGTACACGCTGCCCGACATCGCCCGGATCGCCCTCGGACCGAACTACTGGTACGACGGAAACCGGTCGAACTTCGGCGATCCGCATTTCGAGCAGGGTTTCCGCATCGGCCGCGAGATGATCGCCGAGGGTACGGCGTTCCCGTGGACCGAGGTGCTGTCCCGGCACCTGGACGCGTACCAGCAGAACTCGTTCCTCGGCGAGGAGTTCCACCTCTGGTCGACCGCGCCGTTCAACCTGCGCTACCTGTACGACGCGAAGAAGTACCCGCACGACTTCAAGGTCGCGTTCGCGCCGTCGCCGACCGTCGACGGCCAGAACTGGAACGGCGGCTCGTTCAGCAACTTCATCATGGTCAACCCGAAGTCGCCGAAGTTCGAGGCGGCCTGGGCGTTCGTGAAGTTCTGGCTGACCGAGGGGGCGACTCCGATGCTCAAGGGCGGCAAGATGCCGGCACTCGGCAACGTCACCGACGAGCAGATCGTTTCCGGAATGCTCGGAAAAGAGCCGGAAAAGTACTTCGATCTCGACTCGTTCCGGCGCGTCGTGCTGGCGGCCGATCCGAAGCTCGCCACCGACACCCGGCTGACCGGATTTCCGGAGATTTCCCTGGCGGTGAAGCAGCAGCGCGACCTGTGCTGGCTCGGCGAGAAGGACCCGGGGGTCGCGATCCGTGAGGTACGGCGGCTCGCCGACGCCGCGATCGCCCGTAACGAGAGGAGGCCCTGATGGCCACCGCCACGGTCGTCGCGGCCGGTACCAAGGCCCGCACCGAGCAGGGTTCCGGGATCCGCCCGTCCGGCTGGATCGGATTCCTGTTCATCGCCCCGAACCTGCTCGGCGTACTCGCGTTCACATTGATCCCGCTGATCAGCGTGGTGGTGCTCGCCTTCACGGACTGGAACCTGGTGTCCGGCCTCGGCGGCATCACCTTCAACGGCATCGACAACTTCGTCGCGATCGCCCGCGACCCCGGGTTCTGGCACGCGATCGGCCTGACCTTGGTGTACGTCGTCGTGTCGGTCCCGCTCACCGTCGTCCTCGGACTCGCCCTCGGGATCGCGCTCAACCGCCCGCTCCCGGGCCGCGCCGTCCTGCGGGCGATCTTCTTCCTGCCGTACATCGTCAACGTGGTCGCGATCGGCATGACCTGGCTGATGCTGATGAATCCGAAGGCCGGCCTGGTGAACCAGGTGCTGGACGCGTTCGGGATCCAGCCGGGATGGTTCGCCTCCTCGCACTGGGCGCTGCCGGCGCTGATCGTGATGGCGGTGTGGGGAGGTGTCGGGTACTGCTCGCTGATCTACCTGTCCGCGCTGCAGGACGCGCCACGACAGCTGTACGAGGCGGCCGATATCGACGGTGCGTCCGCGTGGTCGAAATTCCGCGTGATCACCTGGCCGTCGTTGCTGCCGACAACGATCTTCCTGCTGGTCACCCTGATCATCGGCGCGTCGCAGGGCTTCGGCCTGATCGCGCTGATCACCGCGGGCGGTCCGGGGGACGCGACCACCACGATCTCGTACTACATGTACCAGACCGGCTTCCAGTTCTACCGGTTCGGCTACGCGTCGGCGATCGGCCTGGTGACCTTCGTCGGCGTACTGGTCCTGACCCTCGTCACCTGGCGGGCGCAGCGCGGGAGGGCTCTCAATGACCAGTAAATACAGCAAATGGATCTGGGGCGTTCCGCTGTGGATCCTCGCCATCGCTTTCCTGGCGCCGTTCGCATGGATGATCTCGACCGCGCTGAAGGCGGACGTGGACGCCTACAAGATCCCGATGCAGTGGATCCCGGACCCGTTCCAGTGGGACAACTTCAGTACGGTCCTGAGCGGGGCGACCTCGGTGTTGCCGGCGTTCGGCCGCTCGGTGTTCGTCGCGCTGCTGCGGGTCGCGGGGGAGCTGATCACCGCGACGATGGCCGGCTACGCCTTCGCCCGGATGTCGTTCAAGGGCCGGGACAAGTTGTTCCTGCTGTACCTGGCGACGGCCATCATTCCGGCCCAGCTGCTGCTCGTTCCGCGGTTCATCTACTTCCAGAAACTCGGGCTGTACGACACGCTCTGGGCACTGATCCTGCCCGGAATGTTCACCGTGCTCGGCACTTTCCTGATGCGCCAGTTCTTCGTCAGCCAGCCGTCCGAGTTCGCCGAGGCGGCCCGGATGGACGGCGCGAACGAGTGGCGCGTGTTCACCCGGATCTACTTGCCGTTGGCAACGCCGGTGATGAGCGCGCTCGGCATCCTCGCGTTCGTCTGGTCCTGGAACGACTACGAGACGCCGCTGGTGCTGATCAGCAACCCGGACCGGTACACGCTGCCGCTCAGCCTGACCAACTTCGTCGACGAACAGGGCCAGATCGCGCCCGGCCTGACGATGGCCGCCTCGGTGATCTCGATCGTGCCGGTGCTGATCGTGTTCGTCGTCCTGCAACGCCGCTTCATCGCCGCCATGACTCATACAGGGATCAAATGATGCAGAACGTTTCAGGGGTTTTTCCGCATCTCGCGCAGATCGGCGACTTCGGTCCGCCGCGCAGCGAGCTCGGTATCGGTTCGCTGATGCCGTGGAACGGGAAGCTCTACGTCCAGAACTACAACTCCCACAAGGCCCCGTCCGGTGCGGGGGTCAGCCTGCGCCGGGTCGACGCCGACCTGTCGATGGAAATCGTTCCGGAAACTCTCGGCGTGGACGGAACGTACACCAACCGTTTCGTGCATTTTCCGACCTCGAAGCTGGTCCTCGGGCCGCACGTGATTTCCGCGGACCACAAGATCGTGACGGTCCCGGAGCTGCAGCCGCTCCGGGTGTGCGGTACGGCGCGGCACCTGACGAAACCGGACACGCACGTCTACGTGCTCGCGATGGAGGGCGAGCTGTTCGAGCTCGACGTCACGACGTACGAGTGCACGCAGCTCTTCGATCTCAACGACGAGCTCGGGACCGACGGCGAGATGAAGGTCCACTACAAGGACTGCTACACCTCGTTCGGCCGGCTGGTGGTGTGTTCCAACGAGTATTCCGAGCCGGAATGGGCCGGTGAGCGGTCGCGCGGACGACTTGCGGAGTACGACGGCCAGGAGTGGAAGATCCTGCGGGACGATCCGTTCACCGCGATCGGCGGACGGCACGAGTTCGGCGGGACGATCTTCGCGACCGGCTGGGACCGGGCGTCGGCGATCCTCGAGGTGTTCACCGAGGCCGACCAGCAATGGACGCGGTACCGGCTGCCGAAGGCGTCGCACTGTTTCGACCACAAGTGGCAGACCGAGTGGCCGCGGATCCGTGAGGTCGAGCACGAGCGGCTGCTGCTGGACCACCACGGACTGTTCTACGAGCTGTCGCCGTGGGCGTACGGCGGCCGGATCTGGGGCGTCCGCCCGATCTCGACGCATCTGTGGGTGCTGGGCGACTTCTGCTCGTGGCGCGGGATGCTCGTGGCCGGCGCGGACAACGCTTCGCCGAGTCACGGGCTCAATCCGACGACGGCCGAGCCGCAGTCCGGGTTGTGGTTCGGGAAGACCGACGACCTATGGAGCTTCGGGAAGCCGGCCGGATGGGGCGGGCCGTGGTGGGAGACAACGGTTTCCGCCGGCGTTCCGTCCGATCCGTACCTGATGACGGGCTTCGACGGAAAGTGCCTGCACCTGGAGAACTTCTCCGACGTCCCGCTGCCGATCACGGTCGAGATCGACTTCCACGGGCACGGCCGGTTCGGCGCGGTGGAGACGTTGACGGTCGAGCCGGGGCAGGTTCGGTCACACGTTTTCCCGCCCGGGTTCAGTGCGCACTGGGTGCGGGTGGTGAGTGCCGCCGACGGGGTCGCGAGTGCGCAGTTCGTCTATACGTGATGATCACGGAATGGATTCCTCGATGGAACGAGCCGGCAGTCCGAGTCCGTTGCAGCAGGTCAAGCGGGCCCTGCCCGAGCTGAACGGCGCGATGCAGCGGGTCGCCGAACACGTCCTGGCGAACCCGGACGAGGTCGCGCGCGGTTCGATCACCAAGCTGGCCGAGGCCGCGCAGACCTCGGCCGCGACGGTCACCCGGCTGTCGACCCACCTCGGGTACGCCGGGTATCCCGCGCTGCGGGCCGCGCTGGCGATGGAGGTCGGCCGCGGTCTGGAAGCGGGCTGGGCGAGCGACATCGGTATGGCGATCGGGCCGGCGGACCCGCCGGAGCAGGTGCTGAACGTGCTCGCGTCGACGCAGGCGAACGCGTTGCGGAACGCGTTGGCCGCGATCGATCTGACCGCGGCCACCCGGGTCGCGGACGCGATCGCCGGCGCCGGGCGTACTCATATCTACGGCGAGTGGGGCGACGCGATCCCGGCCCGCGAGCTGTACATCCGGCTGCTGCGGATCGGGATCCCAGTGGGATTCTTCGACGGTCCGCAGTCGTCGCAGATCGGCGCCGGCCTGCTCGGCGAAGGCGATGTGGCGCTGACCGTCACGCGGTCCGGCACCGATCCGACCACCCTCGACTTCCTCCGGCGCGCCCGCGAGGAGGGCGCGCTCACCGTCGCGATCACCGGGATGCCGGACGCGCCGATCGGCCGGATCGCGGACGTCACCCTCGACACCGGTACGCCGAACGGCGCGAACTGGACCGAGTTCTTCGCCGGCCGCGCGAGCGACGTACTGACGGCCGGCCTGTTGTTCGTCCTGGTCGCACAGCGGGTGCCCGACCACCTGACCGCACATCATCCGAACGGGCCCGGGCAGCCCGTCGTACAGCCAGATACCTAGAGAGGTCAGTGCATGCAACAGCTCGAGGTCCAGTCCGATCTGACCATCGTCGGCGGCGGGCTCGCCGGGATCTGCGCGGCGATCGGAGCCGCGCGGCAGGGGAGCACCGTGGCGCTGGTGCAGAACCGGCCGGTGCTCGGCGGCAACTCGTCCAGTGAGGTGCGGGTGTGGGTGTGCGGCGCGACCGCGCACGGCGTCCAGAGCTTCGCCCGCGAGACCGGCATCATGGGTGAGCTGTTCGTCGAGAACCAGTTCCGGAATCCGCTCGGAAACCCGTACTACTGGGATCTCGTGCTGCTGGAGGCGGTCCGCGCCGAGCCGCGGATCACGCTGTACCTGAACACCGACGTCCGCTCCGTCGAGGCCGCGGACGGCGAGATCCGGTCGGTGACCGGGTGGCAGATGGGGTCCGAGAAGGAGATCCGGTTCGTCAGCCCGGTGTTCGTGGACTGCTCGGGAGACGGGCTGGTCGGAATGCTTTCCGGCGCGGAGTTCCGCACCGGCCGGGAGCCGCGTTCGCAGTACGACGAGTCGTGGGCGCCCGACGTACCGGACTCGAACACGCTCGGCAGCACGATCCTCTTCTACAGCAAGGACGCCGGGGAACCGGTCCGGTTCGTGCCGCCGTCGTTCGCCCGGGACGTCACGGAAACCGCGATTCCGGAACGCCGGGTGATCCGGACGGATCTGAACGGCTGCGCGTTCTGGTGGATCGAGTGGGGCGGTGAGCTGGACGTCGTCGACGACAACGAGGCGATCCGCGACGAGCTGCAGGCCGTCGTGTACGGGATCTGGGACCACATCAAGAACTCCGGGCGGTTCGACGCGGACAACCTGACCCTGGAGTGGATCGGGTCGGTCCCCGGAAAACGTGAGTACCGGCGTTTCCTCGGCGACCATGTGCTCACCCAGCACGACGTGCTCGGGCAGACCGACTTCGACGACCGGGTGGCCTTCGGCGGCTGGTCGATCGACCTGCACCCGCCCGGCGGCGTGTACGCGGCCGAGCGCGGATCGAAGCACTGGCATCCGGACGGGAACTACCACATTCCGCTGCGTTCCTTGTACTCACGGAACGTCCGGAATCTGTGGATGGCCGGGCGGAACATCAGCGCGAGCCATGTCGCGTTCGGGACCACGCGGGTGATGGCGACCTGTGCGCTGCTCGGTGAAGCGGCCGGCGTCGGCGCGGCTGTTGCCCTGCGCAACGGGTTGACGCCACGCGAGCTGGCGCACGACCGGTTCGGCCTGCTGAAGCATACGCTGACCCGCGCCGACGCGTCGGTTCTCGGGGTCGTCGACGACGATCCGGAAAACGTTGCCTTGGCCGCGACCGTCACCGCGTCCTCCACTCTGACTCGGCCCGCGCTCGAGGTCTCGTCCGGAACGCTGCCGCTGACCACCGACCTCGGCATGGTCATCCCGGTCGACCCTGCGCTCGACGGGTTCGAGCTACTCGTCGACTCGGCCGGCGGCTCCTTGACCGTCGAGCTGCACGACCCGGTGAAGGCGCAGAACTACCTCCCGGCCAAGCTCGTCGACTCCTGCACCGTCGACCTACCGGCTGGGGAGAAGCGCTGGATCCAGGTCCCGTTGGCCTGGCGTCCGGCGGCTCCGTCCAACGCGTTCGTCGTACTGCGCAGCACGCCGGACGTCTCCGTGCATACTGCTGCGACGAGGCTTCCGGGGACAGTTCACTTTGCTCATCGCGACCCGGCGGCCGACGAGCAGTGGACGGAGCAGTTCCGCGCTTGGAAGCACATCCTGCCTCGCGGCGGTCTGTGCATCCGTCTTGGTGAGACCGCGGCGTACGCACCGGACAAGGTGATCGGTGGCTACTCCCGGCCGTACGGCGGCCCGAACCTGTGGTCGTCCGAAGATCTTGCGTGGGACTCCGAGCCTTGGCTCGAACTCACCTGGCCCGAGCCGGTCGAACTCTCCGAGATCGTCGTCGTCCTGGATGCCGATGTCCAAGAGGACCTGATCAACCTGCATCACCATCGGACCCCGTTCGAGACCCTTCCGACGCTGCTCGCTGCCTATGACCTGGAGGTCCGGGACGGCGACGGCCCGTGGCAGCTGGTCGCCGCGGTCACGGACAACCACCACCGCACCCAACACCATCACCTGCACACCGCGACCCAAGCCACCCAGCTCCGCCTCACCACCCGCCAAACCAACGGCGCCCAACGCGCCCACGTGGTCTCCATCCGCGCCTACTCGCCACCTCAGTAACGCCACTCAAGCTCGTGCTGCAGCATCCACTGCGTCAGGGGCTCGGCGGCTGTGGGGGACTTGGCTGCGCCGGTCAGCAGGTCGGACAGCACCTGGGTCGGTGCAGCCAGGCGGAGGCCGGATTCCAGCTTTCGTGTGCGGGTGTACGGCAGCTCGGTCGGCGGCTGGGCCAGGACGATCGTCTTGCTCCTCGACGGCACCAGCTCCCACAACGCGGCAGCGGATCGAGCATCCGGCGTGTAGATCACGGTGGGGCCGGCCGGGGTGTCAGGAGCCCAACGCTGGGCGGCCGCTGTGCCGCTCACCGCGTGGCGGACCGACGTACCCGGTATGCGGTCGAGGAGTGTCTGGAGATCGTGCTTGCTTCGCCAGTACGACAACCAGGGGTTGCGGCTGAAGGCGAAGTCCTGGTTCCAGCGATGGAGGAGCGCCAGCCAGCTTGGTACTGCGAAGACGCCGGGAGCCTTGCGCTCCACAAGATCCTCGCGCTCCAGCTGGCCGATCACCCGGCGGACGGACGGCGCCGTGACCCCGCTGGTCGTCACGAGATCGTGGGTTGTCCACAGGGTGCGGAAGTCGAGGAGGGCACGAATGATCGGTGCCGCCACGTCGGAGGAGAGGGATGCGTTCATCGGCGTACTCCGAGGCGGAGGTTTGCGTAGGTGGTCCACTCGTAGTGGTTGTTGTCTCGGGTCAGGTTGATGAGGGTGACTTGGGTCAGTTCGGTTCGGGCTGTGCCGCCGGGGAGGGCGTTGACGCGTTGGCGGAGGGGGTCGGCGGGGGCGGGCTGGTTCCAGTAGCCGAGGGAGATGTGCGGGTCGAGCTCTGGGAGTGCGGGCACGGAGTCGCTGCCCCAGACGTCGGTGATCGCGGCGCGGAGCTGTGCGCGCAGGCGGCGCAGGCGGTCGACGGGGGAGACCGGGAGTTGCAGGCTCTCGACGTCGACGACCGCGGGGCCGAGTTTGATCTCGAACGGACGGAAGTACTCGAGCCGGCGTTGCGCCGCGTCGATGATCGGATCGAGGTCCGACTGCGGGACCTTGTCGGCGAACCCGATGCCCTGCAGCGTGAGGTGCAGCCATTGGACCGGCACCGGCGTGATCCCGGGCAGTGAACCGACCAGCCGCCCGTACGCCGCGTGCATGTCGGTCAGCACGGGATCGTTCGCGAAGGTGACGTGCCACGTGTAGAACGACCGCCCGGGTCGCCAGTTCGGGCGCCAGTACCAGTGATCGCGGACTTCCCTGATCATGTGTGCTCCTCGATCACGCGTCGTCGGTCCGGGGTGGTCAGGCGGGCCGGTAGCCCGGGTTGCTGGGTGAACTCCGCGATCCGGTCCCGCAGCATCCGGCCTTTCGGGCTGCGCGCGTACGGCGACGTCAGGGCGGCGACCTCCGCGAGGCGCTGGATCAACGGGCGAACGCGGTACTCCGGCGGGAGCTCCAGCACCGGGTCGACCGCCTCGATCGCGCCGTCGAGGTGTCCGAGGAGCAGCCGGGCCTTCGCCTGCTGCAGCCGGGCCATCCGCTCGGAACCGGCGTTCCGGAGCGCGTACGGGACGGCCTCGAACAGGGCGATGCTGTGGTCGGCGTGATCCGCGGTCCGTTGGGCGTCGCCGAACGCCAGGTGCGTGTCCGCCCACAGTCCTTCGGCGCGTTCCGGCGTACAGAGCAGGACGCCGCCTGGTTCGGAGTCGGCCGGGCGCACGGCGAGGGTTCGGGCGACATCGAGGAGGTCACGGGCCCGGTCCGTGCGCCCGGCCCGGGCGAGGTCGACCGAGGCCGCGCTGGCGAGGAAGAGCCGTGCCGTGCCGGCGTTGTACCGCAGGCCGTCCTCGGCGTACGCCGCCGCGCGGGCGAAGTCCTCCTGCCAGAACGCGGCGGTGTGCTGGGTGGCGCGGATCCAGCCCCGCAGTACGTCGTGATCCGCGGCCTCGGCGCAGGCCCACGCCGTCCGGGTGTGGCCCTCGGCGATGTCCGGCCGGCCGAGGTCGACCGACATCCAGGCCAGCAGCGTGATCGCCCAGCCGGCGGCGCCGTACAGGTCCCGGGACTGCCGCGGTGACTGGTTGCCGGCCAGCAGTCCGAAGGCGCGGTCGCGGATCGCGCGGCTCTTCGCGAACAACGGCCGGATCGGCGTCCGCAGGTACGACTGCGCGATCCGCTCGATGTCGGCGTGCAACTGTTCGACGGTGAGCTCGCCGACGTTCGACTCCTCGGCGAACGACAGCAGCCCGATGGACTCGTCGCCCGCGGTCACCAGATCGTCGTCGTGGCCGGCCATCGACGCCGGCGGCGTCAGCTCCGGCTCGGTCAGGGCGAGGCCGGCGGGCGGGAAGAAACCGAGGTCGTTGTCGGAGGCAACGCCGAGCACGTGGCGCAGCCCGGAGCGGTACGCCGCGCCGGGCCAGCGGACCGCGCCGCGTTCCAGCTTGGCGATGTAGTGGCCGTCCAGCTCGTACTTGATCTCGGTGGTGTCCCAGAGCCACGCGCAGATGGTGTCGGCCAGCTCGCTCCGGGACATGTGCTCGCCCGGCGCGCGCCGTGATGGGGTGCGTTCCCGCGCCTCGCGGAGAAACTCGTTCGGCCCTGACATGGCGGTAACTGTAAGGCGCTGAACACCCTCTGCGACGGCGAAATCGGGCCTTGTGGACGATCTGCCCCACACTGCCCCGAGATGCCCCGAATCCCTGTGGAAAAAGGCCTTCTCGGCCGCCGCGGATCGCGGATGCCGACGCGTCGGCGGTGATTTCGGCGCGCGTTGGCGGTTGCTGAGCGTGAGGGCGGCGGGGCATCCCGGGGCAGATAGGGGCAGCCCCTCACTGGTTGCGCTCTATAAAGTTGTGGGATGCCCGAGGAAGCCGTGACGACGTTGCACGCCGAACTGGAGCGGTTCGGGCGGGTCGAGGAAGGGTTCGCGCTGCTCGAGGTGTTCCTGGAGGTGGCGCGGCCGCGGTTGGGTGTGGTGGTGCTGGATCCGGTGGGACTGCGGCTGCCGGCGGAGCTCACCGACGAACGGGCCGTTGTGCAGAAGCTGATCGACGAGATCGAGCAGGAGCCGCAGGCGAAGGGACGCGTGGTCGAGCGTCCCTTCGACATGGACGACGAGCAGGCGCGCTGGGACTTCGTCCGGCTCGCCTACAGCTCGAGTCAGGCGACGGTGTGGAGCCGTCGCCAACGGACGACGTACTTCGAGGCGTCCGGCGGCCGCAAGGCGACGTACTGGCTGCCGGACAGCCTGAAGGTGCAGTACTTCGACGCGCTGACCTCCCGCGGTTGGGCCATCCCGGAGGACTGGCTCACCGCGGTGGCGAAGCGGCCCAAGCCGTGGTGGAAGCGCGGTGGGCGCTGAGTTGTCAGCTGATCGCGGGTAGGTGGGTGAGGGCCTCGGCTACCGCCGACTGGATCTCGGCGTCCTCCCAGGTGCGGTCGGTGATGGCGTTGGACAGGTACGCGTCGTACGCGGCGAGGTCGAGGTGGCCGTGACCGCAGAGGGCGGTGAGGATGACCTTCTCCTCGCCGGACTCCTTGCAGCGTTGGGCTTCCTCGACAGCGGCCGCCAGCGCGTGGGTGGGCTCGGGCGCCGGAACGATGCCTTCGGTCCGGGCGAACTGGACTCCGGCGGCGAAGCACTCGGACTGCGGTTTGGCGACGGCCTCGATCTCGCCGGTCTCGTAGAGGTGGCTGATCAGCGGGCTCATCCCGTGGTACCGCAGGCCGCCGGCGTGGATCGGGTCGGGGATGAAGTCGTGGCCGAGGGTGTGCATCTTCATCAACGGCGTCATCCCGATGGTGTCGCCGAAGTCGTACGCGTAGGTGCCCTGGGTGAGCGACGGGCACGCGGCCGGCTCGACCGCCCGCACGACCGGGGACATCCGGCCGGCCCACTTCTCCCGCAGGAACGGGAACGCCAGGCCGCCGAAGTTCGACCCGCCGCCGGTGCAGCCGACGATCAGGTCGGGTGTCTCGCCGACCATCGCGAGCTGCATCAGCGCTTCCTCGCCGATGACGGTCTGGTGCAGCAGCACGTGGTTGAGCACCGACCCGAGCGCGTAGTGCACCTCGGGATCCTGCACCGCGGCCTCGACCGCCTCGCTGATCGCGATCCCAAGTGAACCGGTGGAGTCCGGGTCACCTGCGAGGATCTTCCGCCCGGCCTCGGTCAGGTCGGACGGGCTCGGGTGCACGGTCGCCCCGAACACCTGCATCATCGCCCGCCGGTACGGCTTCTGGTCGTAGGACGCCCGCACCTGCCAGACCTCGCACTCCAGTCCGAACTGCGCGCAGGCGAACGCGAGCGCCGTACCCCACTGGCCGGCGCCGGTCTCGGTGGTGAGCTTCCGGACGCCGGACTTCGCGTTGTAGAACGCCTGCGGGACCGCGGTGTTCGGCTTGTGCGATCCGGCCGGCGAGACGCCTTCGTACTTGTAGTAGATCCGGGCCGGTGTATCGAGCGCCTTCTCCAGCCGGTGCGCGCGATACAACGGGCTGGGCCGCCACAGCCGGTAGACGTCGAGCACCTCACCCGGAATGTCGACGTACTGCTCCTGTGAGACCTCCTGCAGGATCAGGTCCATCGGGAACAGCGGCGTGAGATCGTCCGGCCCGATCGGTTGCCCTGTCCCCGGATGCAGCACCGGCGGCGGGGGCGTCGGCAGGTCGTGCAGCACGTTGTACCAACGGGTCGGCAGCTCGTCCTCTGGCAGCAGGATCTTCGTCGGCGTCATGCACGCAAAGTTAGGCCCGCACCGCCCCCCGAACAATGACCTGAACCGGAACGCAACCAGCACTTATCCAGAACTCGACAACCCCTCGACCACTCCACCCGCACGCACGCGGTAGACCAGGTCCGAGGGCTGCCGGGTGGCGAGCGCTTCGGGCACCCCGAGCTGCCGCAGAAGCATCCGCCCGATCATCTCGTGCGACACCAGCAACGGCCGCCGTACGCCGCTCCGTTCGATCTCCGCCAGCACGCGCCCAGCCCGTACCTCACCGTCCGCGTAGCTCTCACCCTCCGGAAACCGAAAGGTGTACTTCGTCCGCTCCCGCACATCTCGCTGCCCCGGCCACCGCGCATCGATCTCGGCCGACCCGAGCCCCGACCACAGCCCGTGGTCGATCTCGGCGAGGTCCTCGACGACCTGGACGCTCAGCCCGAGCTCCGACGCGATGAGCGAAGCCGTTCGATGGGCCCGGCCGAGCGGACTGGCGAAGATCGCGTCAATGCCCTCGTCGAGCAACAGGCGAGCGTTCTGGCGGGCCTGTTCGAGGCCGAGTGGGGTGAGCGGTGAGTCGAGGCGACCCTGACGGCGGCCTGCGACGTTCCATTCGGTTTGGCCGTGACGGGCGAGGTAGGTCAGACCGGGACCGTGGCGGGGGTGCCTAGCCATTCGTCTATTTCGGTGAGGAGGGTTTTTTGGGTTTCGGGTGGGGCGGTGGAGGCTAGGACGGAGCTGCGGGCCAGGTCGGCCAGCTCGGAGTCGGTGAAGCCGTGGACGGTGCGGGCGGTTTCGTACTGTTCGGCCAGGCGGGAGCCGAAGAGGAGGGGGTCGTCGGCACCGAGGGCGATGCGGGCGCCGGCTTCGTAGAGTTTGCGGAGGGGGACGTCCTCGGGGCGGCGATAGACGCCGAGCGAGACGTTGGACGCGGGGCAGACCTCCAACGCGATCTGCGCGTCGACTACGCGCTTCAGGAGGTCGGGGTCCTCGACGGAACGGACGCCGTGGCCGATGCGGCCCGCGCCGAGCTCGTCCAGGCAGGTCCGCACGGTCGCCGGGCCGCACAGCTCGCCGCCGTGCGGTGCGGCGAGCAGCCCGGCGTGACGGGCGATCCGGAAGGCCGGTTCGAACTCGGACGTCGTACCGCGCCGCTCGTCGTTCGACAGGCCGAACCCGACCACGCCACGTCCGACGTACTGCGATGCCAGCCGTGCCAGCGTGCGGGCGTCGAGCGGATGCCGCGTGCGGTTGGCGGCGATGATGACCTGCACGGCGATCCCCGTGGACGCCGACGCGTCGCGGGCGGCGTCCAGCACCAGGTCGGTGAACTCGGTGATCCCGTGGAAGCGGTTCGCGTACCCGGACGGGTCGACCTGGATCTCCAGCCAGCGCGAGCCGTCCGCCCGGTCGTCCTCGGCCGCCTCCCGGACCAGACGGCGTACGTCGTCCTCGGTCCGCAGCACCGAGCGCGCGATGTCGTACAGCCGCTGGAACCGGAACCAGCCGCGCTCGTCCGCCGCCGACAGTTCCGGCGGCCAATCGGTGCGCAGCGCGTCCGGCAGCCGTACGCCGTGTTTGTCCGCCAGTTCGACCAGCGTCAGGTGCCGCATCGACCCGGAGAAGTGCAGATGCAGGTGTGTTTTCGGCAGCACCCGCAGATCCCGCTGCGTCATTACCGAAGGTTACCGATCCCCTACCCGCCCCGCGAAATCAGCTCAGCAACTTCGCGATCCGGCCGAGCCCCTCGGCCAGGTCGTCGTCGCCGAGCGCGTACGAGAGCCGCAGGTACCCGGGGGCGCCGAACGCCTCACCCGGCACGACCGCCACCTCGACCTCGTCGAGGATCAGATCGGCCAGCTCGGCCGACGTGGTCGGCGTCCGTCCGTTGATCTCCCGGCCGAACACCCCCTTGACCGACGGGTACGCGTAGAACGCGCCGGTCGGCTCCGGGCACTCGACACCGGGGATCTCGTTGAGCATCCGGACCATGGTCCGCCGCCGCCGGTCGAACGCGACCTTCATCTCGTCGACCGCGCTCAGGTCGCCGGACACCGCGGCCAGCGCGGCCCGCTGGGCGATGTTGCAGACGTTCGAGGTCTGGTGCGACTGCAGGTTCGTCGCGGCCTTGATGACGTCCTTCGGGCCGATCATCCAGCCGACCCGCCAGCCGGTCATCGCGTACGTCTTGGCGACCCCGTTCAGTACGACGGTCTTGTCGGCCAGCTCCGGTACGGCGACCGGGATCGACGTCGCCCGCACGTCGCCGTACGTCAGGTGCTCGTAGATCTCGTCCGTGATCACCCACAGGTCGTGCTCGAGTGCCCAGCGGCCGATCGCCGCGATCGTCTCGGGGCTGTCGACCGCGCCGGTCGGGTTCGACGGTGAGCAGAACAGCAGGGCCTTCGTCTTCGGGGTCCGGGCCGCCTCGAGCTGCTCGACGGTGACGGAGTAGTTCTGCGACTCGTCGGCGAACACCTCGACCGGTACGCCGCCGGCCAGCCGGATCGTCTCCGGGTACGTCGTCCAGTACGGCGCCGGGAGCAGCACCTCGTCGCCCGGGTCGAGCAGCGTCGCGAACGCGTTGTAGACCGCGTGCTTGCCGCCGTTCGTGACCAGGACCTGGGAGGCCTCGATCTCGTAGCCCGAGTCGCGCTTGGTCTTGTCCGCGATCGCCTGCTTCAGCTCCGGCAGGCCGCCCGCGGGGCTGTACCGGTGGTTCTTCGGGTCCCGTGCGGCCGCGACCGCCGCCTCGACGATGTAGTCCGGCGTCGGGAAGTCCGGCTCACCCGCGCCGAACCCGATCACCGGCCGCCCGGCCGCCTTGAGCGCCTTCGCCTTGGCGTCGACCGCCAGCGTCGCCGATTCGCTGATGGCGCCGATCCGCGCCGAGATCCTGGAACCCATGCGGCCCATCCTGGCACCACGCCGTACGGCGGTGCTCGCGGGTTTCACGGGCTGGTCGGGGAACGCGCCGGGGGCACTGTCCGTTGGGACCAACTGGAGGCTGTATGGTTCTGACCGCGGTGCGGCGCCCGATGAGGGGCTGGACGGGAAAGGACCAGGTCGAGGCTGAGTTCGACCAGGTGGCTCCGACCCCGTACACTTCTCTAGGTCCGGGCGTTGGTGGCCCTGATCCGGCATGCCCGAGATCAGGTCCGACGCGGCGTCCGGATGGATTGCAGAGGGCACTAGCTCAACTGGCAGAGCATCGGTCTCCAAAACCGAAGGTTGGGGGTTCAAGTCCCTCGTGCCCTGCAAATCCTGACCGGCGCAGGGCCGGTCAGGCCGCCGCTAGCGAAAGAGGTAGGTCGTGACGGAGACGCGCACCCCGGCACCGTCCGGCGCCGGCAAGCCTGCGGAAGGCAAGCAGGGCAGGGGCCTGCTGCGTTTCTACCGCCAGGTGGTCGCCGAGCTCCGCAAGGTCGTCTGGCCGACCCGCAAGCAGCTCTCCACCTACTTCGTGGTCGTCCTGACCTTCGTGGTGTTCGTCATCGCGATCGTCTCGGTCCTCGACCTCGCCTTCGGCTGGGCGATGTTCAAGATCTTCGGCTGAGGCCGCCCACCACGATCCGACCGTAGGTCCCGGGTTCCTGACCCGACCCGAAGCAGAACAAGACCCCGATCCACAGATGACGGAGTACGACGTGTCCGAGCGCGACGACGAGGTCCTCGACCACGAGGACGAGTTCGACGTATCCGACGCCGACCTCGATCTCGACTTCGACGAGAACGCCACCGACGATGACGACCTGTTCGCCGGCGACGACGACGATGACGACGACCCGTTCGCGGGTCTCGACGACGACGACGCCGCCGGTGACGACGAGGACGAGGCGGACGACGACGAGTACTCCGCGGACGACGAGGCGGAGACGCCACGCGCGGACGCCGACACGTCCGACGACGAGCCGGTCGTGGTCGTCCCGGCGGCCGACGAGTCCGAGGCCGCCGAGGTCGTGACCGAGGACGACGTCGAGGACGCCGCCGAGGAGCTGGCCGAGGAGACCGCCGAGACGGCTCCGCTGACCACCGCCGAGGCGCCCGCCGCGGCCGACGAGGTGGTCTTCTCCAGCGGCGACGAGTCCGATGACGACGAGACCGACGACGACGCCGACGTGGACGCGCTGGCCGCGGCCGCCGCCGCGACGGACGCCGACGCGGAGGCCGAGGAGGCGGAGCCCGAAGAGCCGGGCGACCCGCTCGAGGAGCTCCGCAGCCGGCTGCGGTCGCAGATCGGCGACTGGTACGTGGTGCACACGTACTCAGGGATGGAGAACCGGGTCAAGGGCAACCTGGAGAACCGGATCAACTCCCTGAACATGGAGGACTACATCTTCGAGATCATCGTGCCGACCGAAGAGGTCGCCGAGATCAAGAACGGTCAGCGCCGGATGGTGAAGCGCACCGTGCTCCCCGGTTACGTGCTGGTCCGGATGGACCTGACCGACGAGTCCTGGTCGACCGTGCGGCACACGCCGTCGGTGACCGGTTTCGTCGGGAACAGCCAGAAGCCGGTCCCGCTCAGCCTCGAAGAGGTCGAGAAGATGCTCGCTCCGGCTGTCGTGGCGGCAGCCGAGGCGGCGGCCGCCGAAGCCGGCGCCGCACCCGCCAAGACCGCGGCGAAGAAGAAGGTCGAGGTCGCCGACTTCGGTGTCGGAGACTCGGTCATGGTGGTCGACGGGCCGTTCGCGACCCTGCACGCCACAGTCACGGAGATCAATGCCGAGGCCCAGCGGATCAAGGCCCTGGTGGAGATCTTCGGCCGGGAGACCCCGGTGGAACTCAGCTTCAACCAGATCCAGAAAGTCTAAGGACCCGACAGAATGCCTCCCAAGAAGAAGATCGCTGCCCTGGTCAAGGTGCAGCTCCAGGCCGGTGCCGCGACGCCGGCCCCGCCGGTCGGTACCGCGCTCGGCCCGCACGGCGTCAACATCATGGAGTTCTGCAAGGCGTACAACGCCCAGACGGAATCCATGCGTGGCAACGTGGTGCCGGTCGAGATCACCATCTACGAGGACCGTTCCTTCACCTTCATCACCAAGACGCCGCCGGCGCCGGAGATGATCAAGAAGGCCGCCGGTCTGCAGAAGGGCTCGCCGGTCCCGCACAAGGAAAAGGTCGGCAAGATCACCAAGGACCAGGTCCGCGAGATCGCCACCACCAAGATGCCGGATCTGAACGCCCGTGACATCGACGCGGCGATGAAGATCATCGAGGGTACGGCGCGCTCCATGGGCGTCACCGTCGACGGCTGATCAGTACCACTTCACACGTAGTAGTGGCAGGGCGAAGCGCCGCCCGGAGACCACACCCCAGAGAGGAACCAGTCATGGCACAGCGCAGCAAGGCTTACCGCGCCGCCGCAGAGAAGATCGACTTCGATCACCTGTACACGCCGCTCGAGGCGATCAAGCTCGCCAAGGAAGCGGCCGGCAGCAAGAAGTTCAACTCCACCGTGGACGTCGCGATGCGTCTCGGGGTCGACCCTCGTAAGGCCGACCAGATGGTGCGTGGCACCGTCAACCTTCCGCACGGTACCGGCAAGACGGCACGGGTCCTCGTCTTCGCCACCGGTGAGAAGGCCGAGGCCGCGAAGGCCGCCGGCGCCGACTTCGTGGGCGACGACGACCTGATCAAGAAGGTCACCGACGGCTGGCTGGACTTCGACGCCGTGGTCGCCACCCCTGACCTGATGGGCAAGGTCGGCCGCCTCGGCCGGGTGCTCGGCCCGCGTGGTCTGATGCCGAACCCGAAGACCGGCACGGTCACCCCGGATGTGGTCAAGGCCGTGAACGACATCAAGGGCGGCAAGATCGAGTTCCGGGTCGACCGGCACGCGAACCTGCACTTCATCATCGGCAAGGCCTCGTTCGACGAGACCCAGCTGGTGGAGAACTACAGCGCCGCGCTCGAGGAGATCCTCCGGCTGAAGCCGGCCAGCTCGAAGGGCCGCTACATCAAGAAGACGGTCTTCTCGACCACGATGGGGCCGGGCGTCCAGGTTGACCCCAACCTGAGCCGCAACCTCACCGAGGAGCCGGCCGAGGCCTGAGCCTCACCGCAGTCACCAGAAAGCCTCCGGGATCTCCCGGGGGCTTTCTGCTTGTCAGCCGTAGGTGAGGCGGAGCGGCTGGTCTGCGGTTTGGATGGTCCAGCCGTTGGCGTGTTTCTCCAGGACGGTGCCTGGAGGCGCGGTGCTGTGGGTGGTGGTCGGGTCGGTCCGGGTGATGACGTGGGTGGTGCCGTCCAGTTCGAGCTGGGCGGTGGGTGCGGTGACGTTGAGGGCGGCGGCCTTGCGGCGGATCACCCGGGACGGCTCGGCGAGGTCGAGGAGCCGTTCGTCGTCGGTGAAGAACGGTGCGTCGGAGGCGTTCGCCGGGTCCTGCGGTTCACCGGGATCGCCGGCGACAAGCTTGGGTACGGCCTCGTCCAGGCATTCACTGAGCAGCGTTCGCCAGGACTGCATGAGGCCGGAGCCGTTCAGGTCGTCGGGCAGTGGAGCGATCCGCTGGGCGAGGATCGCGCCGGTGTCGAACTCCGCCGCGGTCCGGTGCACGGTCGCTCCGACCCGCTCGTCACCTTCGTAGATCAGCCGCTGCGGCGTCGGCCCGCGCCCGGCCGGTAGCGGCGACGGGTGGCAGTTGATCGCGCCGTACGCCGGGATTTCGAGGATCTCGGCCGGGATCAGGCGCGGGAACGCGGCCGAGATGATCACGTCCGGCCGGAGCGCGGCGATCATCGGCGCAGCCACGGTCCGGAGCTTGCGGGTGATCAGCACGTTCAGAGTGTCCGGCAGACCTGCGACCATCGGGTCGGAGGCGCCGTACCTGCTGGTGTCCGGCAGGGTCGCGACCAGGACCAGTTCGTGGCCGTTCCGTTGGGCGAACTCGTGGACGAGCCGGAACCCCGGCAGGAACGCGTTCAGCCCAACAATGCGCAAGCTCATCTCGCTCCCGTCGAAGTGACGAGGTCCGGCGTGAGCGACGAGGGTGTGGCGGCGCCGACCAGCCGGAGGGTGTGGTCGAGTTCCTCGGCGAGGTCGGTGAGGAGGCGGGTGACGCCTTCGGACGAGCCGACGGTCAGCGACCACAGGGCGGGACGGCCGACGAAGACCGCGCGGGTGCCGAGGGCCAGCGCGGCGAGGACGTGCTCACCGCGGCGGATGCCGCCGTCGACGTACACCTCGAGGTTGCTGCCGGCGACGGCTTCGGCGACCTCGGGCAGCGCCTGGGCCGTGGGGATCGAGCCGTCGAGCTGACGGCCGCCGTGGTTCGAGACGATGATGCCGGCGGCGCCCGCGTCCGCGCAGCGTTTGGCGTCGTCGCCGCGCAGGACGCCCTTCACCACCACCGGAAGGCCGGTGCGTTCCGCGAGCCAGCCGATCACGTCGGGGTTCAGGTCGTCGGCCTTCGCGAGGTCGTCGTCGCTCCAGTCGCCGTCGGGCAGGTTGGCCAGGAACTGTCCCGGTTGCGCCACGTCCCAGACGGTCTCGCCCTCGTCTTCCTTCCGGCCGACCACCGGGGTGTCCACGGTGAGCACGACCGCCCGCGCCCCGGCCTCGACGGCGGCGTCGAGCATCCGGACGGTGATGTCCCGGTTCCGTACGACGTAGATCTGCAGCCACCACGGAACCCCGGTCGCCCCGAGCTCGGCGAACGGCGTACCGGCGTTACTGGAGACGCCGAGCACAGACTTCGCCGCGCCGACGCCGCGCGCCATCGCGAGCTCGCCGTCCGGGTCGGCCAACCGCTGCATCGTCGACGGTGCGACCAGGATCGGTGCGTCGACGGGTGTGCCGAGTACCGTCGTACTCAGGTCGACGGCGGACACGTCGTTCAGCACGTGCGGACGGAACCGGTACGCCGACCAGGCGGAGGTCGCCTCGCCGACGCTGACCCCGCCGGCCGAGCCCTGCCGGAAGTAGCGGTGCACGGCCTCCGGCAGCTTGCCGGCGGCCGCGCCTTCCAGGGTGTCGATCCATCGCATGCGGCCCATCGTCGCACCCAGTGGTTCCGCGGTGGACCGAATATCGCGGCGGACAGTGGTGGGCGGACGGTACAGTGGACGGCATGACGCAGCACGGGCAGCGATTTCTGCGCCCCGGCCGGCACGACGGTGCCGACGGGGTGAGCTGCTGCTGCGCTCTCTCCTGAGGTGACCGCGGCCGACCGGGGTGGACCCCCGTCGAGACCGTCATCCTGGAGAGAAACTCATGTCTGTCCTCACTGTTGAAGAACTGCACTCTGCCCTCGCGCTGCGCGACCTCACCGACCCGGCCCAGGGCCCGCACGCTGTCCAGCTCGTCGTCGACTCGATCCGTAGGGCGCTCGGTGCCGCCTGGCCGTACACCGAGATCTGGACCCGTCGCGACCATCCCGTCGTCCCGATGGCCGACAACTACGACAACCTCGGGTACGCCGCCGGCGCGGTGACCCGGGAGGCCCGCTACACGCGCTACGTGTCCGAGACCGAGGTGTTGCGAAGCCACACGTCGGCGATGATTCCGCCCGCGCTCCGTGCGCTCGCCGGGTCGGAGTCGTCCGATGTGCTGATGATCTGTGCCGGTATCTGTTACCGCCGGGACTCGGTCGACTGGCAGCACACGGGTACGCCGCATCAGCTCGACCTGTGGCGGGTCAGCCGCACCGTGACGCTGGGCGAACCGGAACTGGAGGACATGATCGCCCGTCTGGTCGACACCGTCCTGCCCGGTCAGACCTATCGGACCGTGTCGGCCGTGCACCCGTACACGATCCACGGCCGGCAGATCGATGTCCTGCTGGACGACCAGTGGATCGAGATCGGTGAATGCGGGGTCGCCGCGCCGCACGTGCTGCGGATGGCGGGCCTCGACGACGGCTGGACCGGTCTCGCGATGGGCCCTGGCCTGGACCGGCTGCTCATGCTCCGCAAGGGGATCCGGGACATCCGCCTGCTCCGCTCGACGGATCCGCGGGTGGCGGGTCAGATGCTGGATCTCGCGCCGTACAAGGCGGTCTCGTCGATGCCGCCGGTACGTCGCGACCTGTCCGTCGTCGTCAACGCGTCGGCGGACGTGTCGGCGGAGGTACTGGGCGACAAGGTGCGCGCCGCGCTCGGCCCGGACGCCGATGCCGCGGAGTCACTGGAGGTGCTGGGCGAAACGTCGTACGACGACTTGCCGGCGTCCGCCCGTGAGCGCCTGCAGATGACTCCCGGCCAACGAAACCTCCTGGTCAGGCTGGTCCTTCGCCCGGTGGATCGCACGCTCACCGATGCCGAGGCCAACGTCCTGCGGGACAAGGTCTACCGCGCCCTGCACGAAGGCCCGGTGCTGGAGCTCATCGTCTGAGCTCGCGGGCCGCGACCACGAAGGCGCACAAGGCCAGCGGCAGCTCCAGGACGAGCGCCTCGGTCAGCGAGAGCGTGCGGTCGAACCCGGCCGCCGCCGTACTCACGTCGAACCAGGCGTCGGCCATCAGCAGCGTCCCGGCGGCCATCGCGGTCAGAGCGGCGTACCTGTTGCGTGTGTGCAGCAGGTACGCCGTGAGTCCGGCGGCGATCGCGGTGCCGCAGTCGAGGCCGATCCAGGTGAGCTTCCAGTGGCCCGCCTGGTAGGTGCTCGGCAGCGTGGCCGCGAGGATCAGGCACCAAGGAAGCAGTACCGCCGCGACCCCGGCGGCGACCAGCGCGGCGAGACCTCCGGGGGAGCGCCGGGCCCGGATCCTGCCGTCCAGCCGGCCCTCGGCGATGTAGTCGTCGAGCGCGTCGGCCACCCGGTCGTCGATCGCGTCGCCGAGTCTCCCGTCCACGCTCAGGTCGTTGGTGATCGCTGTCGTCGTCATACCTTCGAGGATTCCGGCGACGGCCGTCCGGCACAGTCCGGCCAGCCCACGAACGGGGGTGGGGATAACCCCCGGTCGAGCCCGTGGGCTGTCCTCATGCCGCCCGCCGGCGCGGACGACGTAAGTTGTGACGGCAAGCAGGCGCTGACACGGGGAGGTGGTCCGGATGACGGTTGCGGCGAATCCGGTTCCCCGGACGCCGTGGGGGCTCTGGCGCTCGCCGTACTTGTGGTTGGCAACCATCCACATCCTGGGCGACGCGGTGGTGGTGCTCACCTCCGGCCTGCTGGTGCTGGCCACGGTCCTTGTCGCCGTGCTGGCGTGGCCGCTCGGGTACGTCGGGATTCCGCTGAGCGTCGGCGCGAACCGGTTCGTGTACCTGGTGGCCGGGTGGGAGCGAGCGCGGGCGAAGATCACCCGCGGGCAGGTCGTCCCGCCGTTGATCCCACCGCCGCCGGCCGGATCACGGGTCGCCGACGCGCGGCTCGCGGTGACCGACCGGGGGATGTGGCAGCAGTTCCTGTACTACGTCTTGCTGTTGCCGCTGGCAATCGTTTGGCTGGTGCTGATCGCGGCCGCGTGGTCGGTGCCGCCGGTGCTGATGGCGTTGCCGCTGTACTACGACCGGTTCGCGGCCTCGCAGGCCCAGCTCGGGCCGTTCGTGATCGACTCGCCCAAACTCGCGGTGATGGTGGCGATCGTTGCGGCCGTGTTCCTGCTCGTGGTGTCGCCCTGGCTGATCCGACTGGCGTCGGCCCTGGACGCGGAGCTCGCGCGGAGGTTGCTCGGCCGGTCCGAGAGCGGTGCCCTGGCGGAGCGCGTCACGCAGCTGGTGACGAGCCGGCAGCAGGTGGTCGACTCCGTCGAGGCCGAGCGGCGGCGGATGGAGCGCGACCTGCACGACGGCGCCCAGCAGCGGCTCGTTTCGCTGGCGATGACACTCGGCCGGGCGAAGAACCGGCTCGGGGACAAGGAGCCCGCGGTGCGCAGGTTGATCGAGGAGGCGCATTCGGAGGCGATGCAGGCGATCGCCGAGATTCGCGATCTGGTCAGAGGACTGCATCCGCCGGTGCTGTCCGATCGTGGTCTGGACGCGGCTCTGTCGGCGATCGCGGTCCGATCACCGGTGCCGATGCGCCTGCGGATCGGCATCTATCCCCGGCCGTCGCTGACGATCGAGTCGATCGCGTACTTCGTGGTGACGGAGGCGCTGGCCAACGTGGGCAAACATGCTGAGGCGGCGCACGTGGAGGTTTCGGTGACGCGGGTCGGTGATGTGCTGCGGATCGAGGTCCGGGACGACGGAAAGGGTGGCGCCGATCCGTCCAAGGGCACCGGGTTGCGCGGACTGAGCGATCGGGTGGCCGGCGTCGACGGATGGCTCACGGTGGACAGTCCACCGGGTGGCGGGACCACGCTGACCGCGGAGGTGCCCTGTGGGTGAGGAGACTGAGCGGATGCGGGTGGTGATCGCCGAGGACTCGGTGCTGTTGCGTGAGGGCATCGTGCGGCTGCTGGAGGAGCAGGACTGTGCCGTGGTCGCGGCCGTCGGCGACGGCGATGCGCTGCTGAAGGCGGTCGAGGCGCATCGGCCCGACGTGTGCGTGGTCGACGTACGGATGCCGCCGACGTTCACCGACGAGGGTCTGCGGGCGGCGTTGGTGATTCGCGAGCAGTACGCCGAGGTCGGCGTCCTGGTGTTGTCGCAGTACGTCGAGGAGCGCTACGCCAGTGAACTGATCGGTGGGAACCCGGGCGGTGTCGGGTACCTGCTCAAGGATCGCGTGGCGGATGTCGACCAGTTCATCGACGGGCTGCGCCGGGTAGCGGGCGGTGGTGCGGCGCTGGATCCGGAGGTGATCTCGCAGCTGCTGGTGCGATCGCGGAAGGTGGATCCGCTCGCGGTGCTGAGTCCGCGGGAACAGGACGTTCTCCGGGCGATGGCGGAGGGTCGGTCGAACGCCGGGATCGCCCAGGCGCTCGTCGTCGGCGAAGGCGCCGTGGAGAAGCACATCAGCAACATCTTCCTGAAGCTCCGGTTGTCGCCGACCGACGGCGAGCACCGCCGGGTGCTGGCCGTACTCAAGTACCTGGACACGTGATGACGACCGCGCAGCGCAGGATGCTGCTCATCGGACTGATACCGGTGCTGGTGTTCGTGATGACCGCCGCGGCGGTGACCGTGTCGTTGATTCGCGGGAAGCTGCCGTACGACTACTCGGCCTCGTTCACGCCCGGCCCGCAAGGCGTCAAGGTGGTGTCGGGGGTGGCGATGCAACTGCTGGCGAGCGCCGACGGACAGGTGCATGTGACGGTCGACGGGACGTACGCCGTCGCGCAGCCGGCCGTCAAGGTGTCGACGACCGGTGGGGTGCTGGACGTGGAGACCACCTGTCCCGATGTGCACTGCGACGTGGAGCTGACGGTGGAGGTGCCGAGTACGGCCGCCGTCCACGCGAAGGCCGACGGTACGTCGATGTCCGCGACCGGCGTCGCGTCGCCGCTGACCGTGGAAGCCAACGACGCGTCGATCACCCTGACCCGGCTGCGGAGCCCACGGGTCTCGGTGGACGCGATGCACGGCTCGGTCGACCTGCTGTTCGACAGCGCGCCGGAACAGGTCAACGCCACGGCGAGCAACGGCTCGCTCACAGTGCAGGTTCCAGGGACGGCGACGTACGCGATCGATGCGCTCGCGGCCCAAGGGTCCACCGAGGTCGACGTACCGAACGACCCCAGTTCCTCGAACCGCCTCTACCTGCGCACCAGCTACGGCAGCATCACTGTGCAATAGCGGCGCAGAAGGTCTTGGCCTTCGCGGTGATCGCTTCCCAGCTGGCGGCGGCCACATCGGCGGGGGAGACGACGTCCGTTCCGGCGCTGACGGCGAGGGCACCGGCGGCCAGGAAATCGGAGGCGTTCGTGGCGTTGACGCCGCCGGACGGGATCAGCGGTACGCCGGGGAACGGGCCGTTGAGGTCCTTGAAGTACTTCGGGCCCAGCTGGTGGGCGGGGAAGATCTTCACCGCGGCCGAGCCGAGAGCGAGCGCGGTCATCACCTCGGACGGCGTGAAGGCGCCGAGGACGACGGGAACGCCGGCGGTCCGCGCGGCTTCGGCGATCGCCGCGGCCTCAGGCCCCTGCCCGGGGGTGACGAGGAACTGGGCGCCGGCGTTGATCGCCTGCGTGGCCTGGTCGCCGGTCTGGACGGTGCCCGCGCCGACGACCGCGCCGGTCTCGGCAGCGGTGGAGGCGGCGCGCTCCAGGTGTCGCGGGAGGTCCGGGGTCGTGTAGGTGAGTTCGACGACGTGGATGCCACCGGCAACCAACGCGGCGCACAGGTCGCGGGCGTCCGAGATCTCCGGGGCGCGCACAACGGTCAGAACCCGGTCGGCGCGGAGCAGCTCCAGGGTGTTCACAACTAATTCCTCTCAGCTGAGGTACGGCGGATCGAGCGGCCGGGGCGGGCGGTCGTTCGGTGGGAGTCGTCGATGACAGGGGTGCCGTTGACGAAGACGTACGGGATGCCTGCCGCTTGCCGGCGGGGGTCGGGGAACGTGGCGGTGTCCTGGACCGTCGCGGGGTCGAAAAGGACCAGATCGGCGGCGTACCCCTCGCGGACCAGCCCGCGATCCGGAAGCTGGAGGCGACGGGCGGGACGGCCGGTCAGGTGGTGGATGCAGTCGGCGAGGTCTAGTACACCGAGCTCGCGGACGTACCGGGCGAGGTACCGCGGGAACGTGCCCCAGGAGCGCGGGTGCGGCTTCCCGCCGACCAGGATCCCGTCCGATCCGCCGGTGTGCGACGGGTGCTGCATGATCGCGCGCACGTTCTCCTCGTGGCCGACGTGCTGCAGGATCGAGGTGGCGAGATCGTCGGCCAGCAGGATCTCGAAGAAAACGTCCGCGGCCGGCTTTCCGGAACGTTCGGAAAGCGCACCGACCGTGTTTCCGACCGTTTCCGAAAGCGCTTGATTGCGCACACCGCCGATCTCGATCGTGTCCCACTCCACCACGCAGCCGTGGCAGCCGTCCGATCCGACCTGCTCCAGCTCGTAGGTGATCCGCTCCCGCGCGGCCGGGTCGCGGAGCCGGGCCAGTTGCGCATCCGGTCCGCCCTCGGCCGTCCAGCTCGGCAGGATCGCCGCCAGGGTGGTGGCCCCGGGGAGATACGGATAGGTGTCGGTCGTGACGTCCACGCCGGACGCCAGTGCCTTGTCGATCATCTCGACCAGCTCGGGGCCCCGGCCCGCGTTCGGGGCGAAGTTCATCACCGCGTGGGTCAGGTGCAGCGCGCACCCGGCGCGGCGTGCGACGTCGACCATCTCGGCGTACGCCTCGAGAGCGCCCTTGCCGTACGAGCGCTGATGCGGGGCGTAGTACCCGCCGTACGCCGCGACGACCTCGCACAGCTCGACCAGCTCGTCGGTGCCGGCGAACATGCCGGGCGTGTACGTGAGCCCGCTGCTCATCCCGACCGCACCGTCGCGCAGCCCGTCCGCGAGCAGCTGCTTCATCCGCGCGAGCTCGTCGACGGTCGCCGGACGGTTGGAGGTGCCAACGACCATCAGGCGCAACGTGCCCTGCGGGACCAGGTAGGCCGCGTTGCAGGCGATCCCCTGGTCGAGGCGGTCGAGGTACCCGGCGACCGTCGACCAGGAGAAGTCGAAGTCGTCCGGCTCCCCGTTCCAGCCGGCGATCTGGCGGCGTACGACGGCTCGCGTCGGGTCGTCGATCGGCGCGAAGGACAGGCCGTCTTGACCGAGGACCTCGAGCGTCACGCCCTGGCTGACCTTGGCGGTGTGGTCGGGGTTGACCAGGATCTGCAGATCCGAGTGCGAGTGCATGTCGATGAACCCGGGCGACAGCACCAGCCCGTCCGCCTCGATCGTCCGGTGCGCCGCCGGCAGATCGTTGCCGATAGCCACGATCCGCCCGGCGTCAACCGCCACGTCGGCGCGGTACCCGGGCGCGCCCGAGCCGTCGACGACCAGCCCCCCCGTGATCAGAAGATCGCTCATGTCAGAAGAACGTCCGGACCAGGTCGACGATCACGGGATCCGCGGCGTCCGGGTCGTCGACGACCGGGATCAGGCCCCACTTGTCGAAGGCCGTGCAGGGATGTGACAGGCCGACGCGCAGCTCGTCGCCGATCACCACGTCCTGGTCGTCGCCGAACTGCAGGTAGCCGTGCTGGTCGTTGAGGTTCGTCACCTTCATCCCGGTGGCCGGCAGGATCGGCGAGCCCTCCGACCGCGGCCGGATCAGCTGCGGCTCGGGATAGTCCTGGTCGAACGGGAAGTCGCGGCGCCCGCCGTCGAAGATCGCCAGACCCGGTTCGGGCTGCGACGTGATCCGCATCCAGCCGTGCATCGCGGGCACGAGCTGCTCGCCGTCCGTCCGCGGGTGCTCGCCCAGCGGCGACACCCGGCGGTAGAGCCCGTCGTCGTGGGCGATGTACGCGCCGGAACGCAGGACCACCCGGGCGCCTTCGCCCGCTTCCGAGGCGAGCACCTTCGCGACCTGCTCGAAGTACTGGCTCCCGCCCGCACTCACCACCGGCACGACGTCGGCGTCGTACTTCGGCCGCAGCCGGTGGTGAACGGTCGCCAGCTCCCGCAGGTACGCGCGAACCTCCTCGAGGTTGGCCTCGTCGACACCGTGCCCGATCGCGCCCTCGTACCCGGCCACGCCGGCCAGGCGCAGCGTCGACGCGGCGGCGATCGCGTCGCCGACCGCCAGTGCGGTCTCGAGGTCACGGGCGCCGGTCCGGCCGCCGATGCCGCCGACCTCGACCAGCACGTCGAGCGGTCGCGCGTCCGCGCCGACGTACGCCGATCGGGCCGCTTCCATCTGCTCGACGGTGCGGATCGAGTCGGCCCACACCAGCACCGCGAACGACGGGTCGTTCGCAAGCTCGTCCGCGATCCAGCGCAGCTGCAGGGGCGAGATCACCGCGTTGGCGATCAGCACACGTTGTACGCCGTACGCGCGGGCCACACCGAGCTGGAACCCGTTGGCGAGCGTGATCGCCCAGGCGCCGGCGTCCAGCTGCATCGCCCAGAGCGCGGGCGCCATCGTGGTCTTGCCGTGCGGCGCGAGCTCCACGCCGTGCCGGGTGCACCAGGTGGCGAGGGTGTCGACGTTGTGTCGCAGGCCGGGGGCCGACAGCGTCATCAGCGGAGTGGGGAGCTGCGAGAGCCGAGGCTTGCCGGCCAGCACCTCCGCGACGGTGCGGCCCCAGAAGGCGGGCGGCAGGGCCTTGTCCTGCCAGCTCACCTGCTGATCGGCGAGAGCGGCGACGGCGTCGGCATCGTAAGCAGGCATCTGACCCCCTGGGTTGGGATTGCAAAATACGCAACGCTCATTGCGCATTCTGACTCGTCGGTTGTAGCATCGCGCCCGAAGTCGCGTCAACGCACCCCCATCCCATCACCCCGCCGCCAAGGAGTGCCGATGCCCGAACCGCTCTCTGAGACGGCCGCGATCTGTCTGGGTGAGGCGATGATCATGCTGGCGGGCGGACCGGGACCGCTCGAAGACGTGGAGACGTTCCGGCGGTCGGTCGGTGGGGCGGAGTGCAATGTGGCCGGTGGGCTGGCGGCCCTCGGCGTACCGACCGGCTGGATCTCGCGGCTCGGCGACGACGGTTTCGGTCGGCATGTACTGCGGGATCTGCGGGCGCGGGGTGTCGAGGTCGGGGGCGTGGAGCTGGACCAGACGAGGCCGACGGCGCTCTACGTGAAGGAGTCCGCGGACGGGCGCTCCCGGATGCACTACTACCGGACCGGCTCCGCGGCTGCTGCGATGTCGCCAGAGTTCCTGGATCGACAGCAAGTGAGAGACCGGCTGATGCAAGCCAAGCTCGTGCACACCACAGGAATCACTGCGGCGATCTCGACGACCAGTGCGGACATGCTGGAGCGGCTGGCGACCGAGCCGCGGGAGTTCCTGCTCAGCGTGGACCTGAACTGGCGGCCGGCGCTGTGGAGGGACCGGGACCCTGCGCCGTTGTGGCGGTTGCTCAAGGCAGCAGACATTGTGCTGATCGGTGCGGACGAGGCAGAGGTCTTTGCAGGCACAGGCGATCCGGACGAGCTGTACGAGCGTCTGGGAACGCCTGTCCTGGTTGTGAAGGATGACGCGCACCAGGCGATCGTGCTGGAGCCAGGCGGTCGCACTGCAGTCCCCGCGCTGTCCGTAGAGGTTGTAGAGACGGTGGGCGCCGGGGACGCGTTTGCGGCCGGGTTTCTGGCAGCGACGTTGCAGGGGTTGCCGATGGTGCAACGGCTGCGCCTGGGGCATCTGAACGCCGCGGCGGTGCTCACTGCGCCGGAGGACCACGCGCCACCGCCGGCCGCGGCTGAGCGGGAGCGGCTGCTCAACGCCACCGACGAGGAGTGGGCGGCGACCAAGGTATGAGTCAGAGCCTCGGCAGAGCACTGCAGATCCTCAAGAGCCTCGGCGAGGGGGAGCGGTCGCTGGACCAGCTCGCGACCGAGCTGGGCGTGCACAAGACGACAGTGCTCCGTCTGCTGCGCACCATGGAGGCAGAGCGGTTCGTACGGCGGGACGCGCAGCACCGGTACCGCCTGGGCTCGCAGCTGTTCGCGCTCGCGGATGTCGCGCGCGAGCAACACGTCGTACGGCAGGTTGCCGCGCCGCATCTGCGGGAGCTGAACCAGAAGACCGGCCAGACGGTTCACCTGGCCGCCTGGGAGAACGGCGAGGTCATCTACGTCGACAAGCTCGACAGCGTGCGCTCGGTGCGCATGTACTCGCAGGTCGGCGTACCGGCGGCTCTGCACTGCACCGCGGTCGGAAAGGTCCTGCTGGCCGCACAGCCCAAACGGCAGCAGGAGGCGGTCCTCCAGACCCTGGACTACAAGGCGTACACGCCGAACACCATCACCGACGCGGACCGGTTGCGGGACGAGCTGCAGGTGACCAGAGAGCGTGGCTGGGCGCAGGACAAGGCAGAGCACGAGTCGTTCATCAACTGCATCGGTGCGCCGCTGAGTGACAGCACCGGGCGCGTTGTCGGGGCCGTGTCGTTGTCCGTGCCCGACGTACTGCTGAACTATGACCAGGTGCTCGAGCTACTGCCAGACCTGCTCGCCACCGCAGAAGCAATCAGTGCCGACTACAACTGATGAGAGGTCTCATGTCCGACAAGAGCGCAGTCTCCACCACCGACGCGCCGCCGCCGATGCCGGTGTTCTCGCAGGGCGTCCGCAAGGGCAACATCCTCCAGGTGTCCGGCCAGGGCTCGGTCGACCCGGCCAGCGGCGACTTCGTGTTCACCGGTGACGTGAAGGGCCAGACCACCAGGGTGCTGCAGAACATCGAGGCGATCCTGAAGGCCGGCGGCGCGAGTATCGACGACGTGGTGATGCTGCGCGTCTACCTCACCCAGCGCGAGGACTTCGCCGCGATGAACGAGGCGTACGCCGAGTTCGTGTCGACGCGGACGCCGAGCGGCGTCCTGCCGTCGCGGACCACCGTCTTCACCGGCCTGCCGCTGCCGGACATGCTGGTCGAGATCGACGCGTTGGCAGTCCTGAGCTAGTCCCGCGGCACCCGGACCAGCGGCTCGTCGTTGACGGTCTGCTGGTCCGGCCCACGGTCCCACCAGAGCTCCTGGTGGGTGGTGAGGTACGGGTACCAGCCGTTGACGCCGGTGCCGTGGTGCAGGGAGTGCACCACCTCTGAGAGGTACGACGTGAGGTCCGGCCAGCTGGCCGTGAAGTCACCGGTCCCGTCGTGAGCGGCCATACCCAGTCGTCCGTGCGTCGGGCCGGGGCGCAGGTCGATGACCTGAAGATCGCCGTCACCGTCGGCCCACGGGATCCACGCCGGGTGCCAGTAGGGCTCCGGTTCCGGCGGATGCACCGCGAATCCGTCGACGTCCGCGGCGAGGTCCATTCGCAGTTGCCAGTTCTCGGCGATCTGGGCGGCGCTCGACGGCAACGCCTCCGGCAGGAGGTTCGCCCAGGCCGTCACGCCGTTGTGGCAGCGCAGTGACTCGGTCAACTCGGGTGGAAGTTCGAGGTCGATCCGCAGGTCCGCGTCGGTGGCGGGCGGTGCGAGGACGGCGTACGTCGCCGGAGCGTGCTGGGCGAGCCAGGCGTCGAGCCGGCTCCAGGCGGCGGTGATGCTCACCGGCTGGACACTACCTCGACAGGTTTCCCGTATTGCGGGATATGGTTTCACCATGCAGGAAGCGCGGGGTTCGGTGCAGTCGATTGATCGGGCTGTGGCGATTCTTCGGTGCTTCGATGCACGGACGCCCGATCTCGGGATCAGTGATCTGGCGCGGGCGACCGGGCTGTCCACGAGCACCGTGCACCGGCTGCTGCTGGCCATGCAGGAGAACGGGCTGGTTCGGCAGACCGCCCACAAGCGCTACGCGATCGGTCCGCTGGTCGTACAACTGGCGCACAGCGGCGGGATCCCGGCCGGCCTGCGCGACGCTGCCCTGCCGGTGCTGCGTGCACTCCGCGATGACACAGGGGAGACCGCGGCCGTGCACGAGTTGCTCCCGTCGGGGCAGCGCGTCGTCCTCGACCAGGTCGAGAGCCATCACCAGTTGCGGCGTACCTACACGGAGTTCGGCCTGCCGGTCGCGCTGCCACTCGGTGCGCCGGGGAAGGCGTTGCTGGCGTTCCTGCCGTTCGAGCGGCAGCAAGAGGTCCTGAAGGGCCCGCTCGAACAGGTGCAGCCGGCAACCATCACGGACCCGGAGGTGCTCGCGGAGCAGTTCGCGGCGATCCGCCGGCGCGGGTACGCGATGTCGCGGACCGAGCGGACGCCGGGGATCTGCAGCGTCGCGGCGCCGGTGTTCGGCTACTCCGGTGACGTCGCCGGCTGTCTGAGTGTCTCCGGCCCCGAGATGCGGATGCCGGTCGAGCGGATGGAGGAGTTCGGGATGAGGGTCGCCGAAGGTGCCTGGTCGGTGTCGGAGTTGCTGGGGGCCACCCCGGTCGCCCGGGACCGCAGTACGGCGCTGGCCGGCGGCCGGTGATGCGGAGTCTCTGGAAGATCGCACCAGCTGTCTATCTGCCCGCATTGCTCTACGGGATCGGGCAAGGCGCGATTGCGCCCGTAGTAGCCCTGTCCGCCACTCACTTGGGTGCCTCGGTTGCCGTGGCCGGTCTGGTCGTCGGTGCCGCCGGACTGGGCCAGGTGATCGGCGACATCCCAGCCGGCGCACTCACGAACCGCATCGGCGAGCGCAGTGCGATGCTGGCCGCCACCGTCCTCGTCGCACTCGCACTGGCAGCCTGTCTGGTGGTTCCGACTGTTTGGGGCCTGGCGATTGCCATCGGCTGCACCGGACTGGCCGGTGCGGTCTGGGGCCTCGCGCGACAGGCCTACCTGAGTGAGGCCGTGCCGATCGAGCTACGGGCCCGGGCGCTGTCCACGCTGGGCGGCGTACAGCGCATCGGCTCGTTCATCGGTCCGTTCCTCGGTGCGGGCGCGATGAAGTTCCTCGGGACCGACGGCGCGTACTGGGTGCACCTGGTGGCCGCCGTACTCGCGTGCGCGGTCCTGGTCAGCCTGCCGGACGTCGCCAACCGCCGCGGGAGAGGACCGATCGCGGCACAGTCGACCTGGGGCGTCATCCGCGACCACTTCCCGGTACTGCGGACTCTCGGTGTCGGAGCGTTGCTCGTCGGGGCCGTGCGGGCCTCGCGGCAGGTGGTGATCCCGCTGTGGGCGCTGCACATCGGGCTGGATCCGCAGACGACCAGCATCATCTTCGGACTGTCCGGTGCGGTGGACATGTTGCTGTTCTATCCGGCGGGTTCGGTGATGGACCGGCTCGGTCGCAAGTGGGTCGCCGTACCGTCGATGATCGTGCTGGGGCTGGCGCATCTGCTGCTCCCGCTGACGCACACCACGGCCACGCTGACCGCGGTCGCGCTGCTGATGGGGATCGGGAACGGGCTGGGTGCCGGGGTGATCATGACGCTCGGTGCGGACGCCTCACCGCCGGTCGGACGGGCTCAGTTCCTTGGGGCGTTCAGGTTGTTCGCGGATACTGGGAACGGTGCGGGACCGCTGTTGCTCGCGGGTGCGACTGCGCTGCTGGGGCTCGGGCCGGCGATCGTGATCATGGCGGGGACGGGCTGGGCCGCAGCCACCGCGATGCACCGCTGGATCCCCCCGCACCCACAACCGATTTTGTCCGAGTGACTTCAGCGATTACTCTGGACCTTGCCGAAGACCGCTGGTTGCTGCCCTAGGTAGCTGAAAGTCCCACTCAGGTGGGCGGCCCGCGCAGGTGACTTGGAGAGTGACAGCAGTATGTTCACGCCCCTTGCGCCTGCGCAGGGGCGTTTTTCATTGTCAGGGGTCCGAGGCATGGAAGCCGAAAGAAGGAGACCCCCATGGCGAGGCCGGACAAGGCAGCCGCTGTCGCGGAGCTGACGGACGAGTTCCGTAGCTCCAACGGCGCCGTGCTGACCGAGTACCGCGGTCTCACCGTTGCGCAGCTCAAGCAGCTTCGAGTTTCGCTCGGTGACGACGTGAACTACGCCGTGGTGAAGAACACGCTGACCAAGATCGCGGCCAAGGACGCGGGTGTCGAGTCGTTCGACTCGCTGCTCGAGGGTCCGTCGGCCATCGCCTTCATCAAGGGCGATGCGGTGGTTGCGGCCAAGGGCCTGCGTGACTTCGCCAAGGCGAATCCCCTTCTCGTCATCAAGGGCGGCGTGCTCGACGGCAAGCCGCTCAGCTCTGACGAGATCAGCAAGCTCGCTGACCTGGAGTCGCGTGAGGTCCTCCTCGCGAAGCTCGCAGGTGCGATGAAGGCGGCCCCGCAGCAAGCGGTGTCGCTGTTCGCTGCTCCGCTGTCGCAGGCCGCGCGCCTGTTCGCGGCGCTGCAGGAGAAGTTGCCGGCCGAGGCTGCTCCGGCAGCCGACGTTCAGGACACCGTCCAGGACACGGTCGAGGCACCTGCCGAGGCGAGCGCCGAGGAGACTGCCGCAGCGGACAGCTGAGGCATCTCACCGCAACACCCCATCAGTGATCACCAAGCACCATTGTTAGGAAGGACCGCCACCATGGCGAAGCTCAGCACCGAAGAGCTCCTCGGCCAGTTCAAGGAACTGACCCTGCTGGAGCTGTCGGAGTTCGTTAAGGCGTTCGAGGAGGAGTTCGGCGTCACCGCCGCCGCCCCGGTCGCCGTTGCCGCTGCGGGTGCCCCGGGCGCCCCGGCTGCCGCCGAAGAGGCCGCGGAGCAGGACGAGTTCGACGTCGTCCTCGAGTCGGCCGGCGACAAGAAGATCCAGGTCATCAAGGAGGTGCGCGGTCTCACGAGCCTCGGCCTGAAGGAGGCCAAGGACCTCGTCGAGTCGGCTCCGAAGGCCATCCTGGAGAAGGTCGACAAGGCTGCCGCGGAGAAGGCCAAGGAGGCCCTCGAGGGCGCCGGCGCCACCGTCACCCTGAAGTGACCTCAGTTACGTTCCGTCAAGGACCGTAACGAATGTGTAGAGAAGGGCGGTCCCCGCTTGGGGGCCGCCCTTCTGCTATTACGTGATGGTTAGTATCGCAACCGCTTGACTTCCAGGGGTTACGCAAAACCGTACTCGTGCGTAACCTAGGCCACTGCCCTGTCGTTGGGCAGCAGCAGACATTCCCGTGAGGAGGACCGGTGGGCGTCGAAGTCCGCGTCGAAGGTCTCACCAAGTCCTTCGGCAGCCAGCTGATCTGGGGCGACGTCTCACTGACGCTGCCCGCCGGTGAGATCTGCGTGATGCTCGGCCCGTCCGGTACCGGTAAGTCCGTGTTCCTGAAGACGCTGATCGGTCTGCTCAAGCCCGACAAGGGCCACGTGTACATCGAGGGCACCGACATCGCCACCTGCAGCGAGCGCGAGCTCTACGACGTACGCCGGTTGTTCGGCGTGCTGTTCCAGGACGGCGCGATGTTCGGCTCGATGAACCTGTACGACAACGTCGCGTTCCCGCTCCGCGAGCACACCAAGAAGTCCGAGTCCGACATCCGCTCCATCGTGATGGAGAAGATGGAGATGGTCGGCCTGGTGGGTGCGGAGAAGAAGCTGCCCGGCGAGATCTCCGGCGGGATGCGCAAGCGCGCCGGTCTGGCCCGCGCGCTGGTGCTGGACCCGCAGATCCTGCTCGTCGACGAGCCCGACTCCGGCCTCGACCCGGTCCGTACGTCGTTCCTGAACCAGGTGATGATCGACCTGAACGAGGCGTTCAGCCCGACGTTCCTGATCGTCACCCACGACGTGAACACCGCGCGCACCGTGCCGGACAACATCGGCATGCTCTACCACCGGCACCTGGCCATGTTCGGGCCGCGGGAGATGCTGCTGTCCAGCGAGGAGCCGGTGGTCCGCCAGTTCCTGAACGCGCAGATGGTCGGCCCGATCGGCATGTCCGAGGAGAAGGACGCCGACGAGCTGGCCGCCGAGGCCGGCCAGGAACTGCCGCCGCTGCCGCCGATCCCGATCCAGCAGCTGCCGAGCAGCGGGATGCTCCGGCCGACGCAGCGGGAGCCCGGCGCCTGGTGCCGCGAGAACGGCGTCACCCCACCGCCGGGTTCGTTCGAAACCAACGTGGTGGGCGCCAGGTGACCGTTTCCGCCACCGCCCCGCTGAAGCAGGCAGGTTCGCTGTTCGCCTTCGCTCTCGACACCGGCCGGGCCATGTTCCGCCGGCCGTTCCAGGTCAAGGAGTTCCTCCAGCAGGCCTGGTTCGTCGCGAGCGTGACGATCATCCCGACCGCGCTGGTCGCGATCCCGTTCGGCGCGGTGATCGCGCTGCAGGTCGGCGGCCTGATCAAGCAGTTCGGCGCGCAGGCGTTCACCGGGTCCGCCGCGGTGCTGGCCGTCGTACGAGAGGCCTCGCCGATCGCGACCGCGCTGCTGATCGCGGGCGCCGGCGGCTCGGCGATCTGCGCGGACCTCGGCTCGCGGAAGATCCGCGAGGAGCTGGACGCGATGATGGTGCTCGGGATCGACCCGATCCAGCGCCTCGTCGTACCGCGTGTGCTGGCGACGATGCTGGTCGCGTTCTTCCTGAACGGGTTCGTCAGCGTGGTCGGCGTGATGGGCGGGTACGTCTTCAACGTCGTCCTCCAGGACGGTACACCCGGCAGCTACATCGCGAGCTTCACTGCGCTCGCACACCTGCCCGACCTCTGGCAGGGACAGGCGAAGGCGCTCGTCTTCGGGGCGATCGCCGCGATCGTTGCGTCGTACAAGGGTGTGAACGCGGGCGGCGGTCCGAAGGGCGTCGGTGACGCGGTGAACCAGTCGGTCGTCATCACGTTCATGCTGCTGTTCGTCGCGAACTTCTCGATGACCGCGATCTACTTCCAGCTCGTCCCGCCGAAGGGGGCCTGACGTGTCGGCCCTCGTGGACGTGCTGGTCAAGAAGCCGCTCAACTCGCTCGACCACCTCGGTGAGCAGCTCGCCTTCTACATCAAGGCGCTCGCCTGGTCCGGCAAGTCCGTCACCCGGTACCGCAAGGAGATCCTCCGCCTGCTCGCCGAGGTCACGCTCGGCAGCGGTGCGCTCGCGGTCATCGGCGGCACCGTCGGCGTGATCACGTTCCTCGCGTTCTTCACCGGCACCGAGGTCGGCCTGCAGGGCTACTCGGCGCTGAACCAGATCGGTACGTCGGCGTTCGCCGGCTTCGTGTCGGCGTACATCAACACCCGCGAGATCGGCCCGCTGATCGCCGGGATCGCACTCGCCGCGACTGTCGGCTGCGGTTTCACCGCGCAGCTCGGCGCGATGCGGATCAGCGAGGAGATCGACGCCCTCGAGGTGATGGCGATCCCGTCGCTGCCGTTCCTGGTCACCACCCGGATCATCGCCGGCCTGATCGCGGTGATCCCGCTGTACGTCGTCGGCCTGCTCTCGTCGTACTTCGCGACCAGACTCACCGTCACCACGTTCTACGGGCAGAGTACGGGCACGTACGACCATTACTTCCACCTGTTCCTGCCACCCGGAGACGTGCTCTGGTCGTTCGGCAAGGTGCTGGTGTTCTCGGTCCTGGTGATCCTCGTGCACTGCTACCACGGCTACCACGCGAGTGGCGGCCCGGCCGGTGTGGGCGTCGCCGTCGGTCGCGCCGTACGGACGTCGATCGTCGTGATCAACGTCGTCGACCTGCTGCTGTCGATGGCGATCTGGGGTACGACGACCACCGTCAGGCTGGCGGGTTGACGTGACCAAACTGATCTCGCACAAGGTGCTGGGCGTCGCGTTCATCGGCGTGCTGGTGTTCCTGCTCTGGCTGACGTACGCGTTCTACGCCAAGGTCTTCACCGACACCGTGAACGTCGAGCTCAAGACCAGCCACATCGGCCTGCAGCTCAACGAGCACGCGGACGTGAAGCTGCGCGGCATCATCGTCGGCGAGGTCCGCGGGGTGTCCACGGACGGCGACGAGGCGACCGTCGACCTGGCGCTCAAGCCGGAGCAGGTGAACGAGATCTCCGCCGCGGTCAGCGCCCGGATCCTGCCGAAGACGCTGTTCGGCGAGAAGTACGTCGCACTGGTGCCGCCGAGCGGTCCGGAGGGCGCGCACATCAAGGCCGGTGACGTGATCAGCCGGGACAAGACCGCGGTCGGCATCGAGATCGAGAAGGTGCTGAACGACGCGCTGCCGCTGCTCCAGGCCGTCGACCCGGCGGACCTGAACGCCACGCTGAACACGCTCGCGACCGCGCTCGAGGGCCGCGGCGCCGAGATCGCCGGCACCCTCACCCAGCTCGACGGGTACCTGAAGAAGCTGAACCCGCACATCCCGAAGCTGATGGACGCGCTCGCCAAGCTGACCACGGTCTCGGACATCTACGGCGACGCGACGCCGGACCTGGTCCGCGCGCTGCGGAACCTGACGACCACCGGCAACACGATCGTCGAGAAGCAGAAGCAGCTGCAGCAGTTCTTCGTCGACGTGCAGAACCTGTCCACGACCGGGGACACGTTCCTGAAGGCCAACGAGGACCGGGTGATCCGGCTCGGCCAGGTCACCCGTCCCGTCCTCGACCTGCTGGAGCGGTACTCGCCCGAGGTGCCGTGCTTCCTCCAGGTGATGACCGACACCACCCCGATCCTGAACGACACGTTCCGCGACGGCCGGCTGAACATCAACCTCGAGCTGATCACCAACCAGCCGACGCCGTACGAGCCGAACGAACTGCCGGTGTACAAGGACCACCGCGGGCCGACCTGTGTCGGCAAGAACTACAGCCACCCAGGCTCGAAGCCGGGTCCGTACACCCAGGAGAACCCGGCGCCGTACATCACCGGTGAGGACGGCGTGATCGGCGACCACAACAAGAACCAGCGCTTCCCGCTCGACCTGAAGCTGAACCGCGCGATGCCCGGCTTCGCGATGGACACCCAGGGCGTCGGATCGCCGGCCGAGCAGAAGGTGATCGACTCGGTCGTCGGCCCCGAGATGGGCGTCGCCGCGAACGACGTACCCGATCTGACCACCCTGATGGTCGGGCCCCTCCTCCGCGGAGGGCAGGTAAATCTCAAATGAGTTTCTTCGACCGGAAGACCACGTTCGACACCGTCCGGCTCGGGATCTTCGTGGTGATCACGACCGTCGCGACCGCGCTGCTGGCGGTGACGATCGGGAACATCAGCTTCAACCCGACCACGAAGTACCGCGCGGTCTTCACCGACGCGGTCGGGCTGAACCAGGGTGACGACGTCCGGATCGCCGGCGTGAAGGTCGGGCAGGTCGACAAGATCGCCCTGTACCAGAACACGCTGGCGATGGTGACGTTCAGCGTCGACTCCGACCAGGTCATCGACACCTCGACGCACGCGACGCTGCGCTACCGCAACCTGGTCGGCAACCGGTACGTCGCGCTCACCGACGGCCTCGGCGGCGGTGACCGGCTGAAGAAGAACGGCGTCATCCCGAAGGAACGGACGACGCCGGCGCTCGACCTCTCGGTGCTGTTCAACGGCTTCAAGCCGCTGTTCACCGCGCTCACCCCCGCGGACGTGAACCAGTTCGCGTTCGAGGTGATCAAGGTGCTGCAGGGCGAGGGCGGCACGATCGAGTCGCTGCTGGCCAAGACCGCGTCGCTGACCACCACGCTGGCCGACGCCGACCAGGTGATCGGCGACCTGATCACGAACCTGACCTCGACGCTGCAGATCGTGTCCCAGCGGCAGGCGAACTTCTCCCAGCTGCTGGTCAACCTGCAGCAGTTCATCACCGGCCTGAGCCAGGACATCACCCCGATCCTCGGCTCGCTGACGTCGATCAACTCGCTGAACACCAAGACCGCCGGCCTGCTGCAGCAGACCCGGGTGCCGATCAAGGCCGACCTGGACAAGCTCCGCGCGGTCGCGACCACGCTCGACGACACCCAGGCGATCTGGGTGAAGACCCTGCAGTTCATGCCGGAGAAGCTGAACACGATGACCCGGACCGCGTCGTACGGCTCCTGGTTCAACTTCTACCTGTGCAACTTCGACGGCAACGTCACGCTGCCCACCGGGACCCGCATCCCGGTCGCCTACGACCTCAACTCGGCGAGGTGCAAGAAGTGAAGCCGTTCCGGGAGCAGAACCAGGTCACCATCGGCGTGATCGGCCTGACGGTGATCGGGCTGATCATGCTGGCCGCGTTCAAGGCGCAGGACCTGCCGCTGATCGGCGGCGGGACGAAGTACTCCGCGCAGTTCTCCGAGGCCGGCGGCCTGAAGCCGAACGACGAGATCCGGGTGGCCGGCGTCCGCGTCGGCAAGGTGCGCACGGTCGAGCTCGAGGGCACCCACGTCCGGGTCGACTTCGTGGTCGACAAGGGCGTGAAGCTCGGCGACGAGACCGGCGCCGAGATGAAGATCAAGACCTTGCTCGGCCAGAAGTACCTGAAGCTCAACCCGGCCGGTGCCGGCGAGCTCAAGCCGGGCTCCGAGATCCCGCTGGCGCGGACGATCTCGGCGTACGACGTGGTTGACGCGTTCACCGATCTGGCCAACACCACCGAGCGGATCAACACCGCTCAGCTGGCGAAGGCCCTGGACACGTTGTCGGCGACGTTCAAGAACACGCCCGAAGAGGTGCAGGCCTCACTGACCGGCCTGTCCCGGCTGTCCCGGAACGTGGCCGCCCGCGACCAGCAGCTCAAGCTGCTGCTGCAGCACTCGAACGTGGTCACCAAGGTGCTTGCCGACCGCAACCAGCAGCTGATCAAGCTGATGAAGGACGGCAACAAGGTCTTCCAGGCCGTGCAGGCCCGGCGGGCGCTGATCCACCAACTGCTGGTGTCGACGCAGAAGCTGTCCGCGCAGATCACCGCGCTGGTCCGGGAGAACCGCAAGGATCTCGGGCCGACGCTGCAGAAGGTGAACGCGGTGCTCGCTGTCCTGCTGCAGAACCAGAACTCCCTGGACGCGAGTATCAAGGGTCTGGCGCCGTTCGTCCGGGTCTTCACGAACACGCTCGGCACCGGGCCGTGGTTCGACACCTACCTGCAGAACCTGGCGCCGGTCCCGGAGATCCCGTTGCCGAAGGTCCCGATCCCCGGCCTGCCGGCGATCCTGGGAGGTGGCGGCTGATGAAGGTCAACGCCTTGTCCCGGCTGATCGCGGTCGGGGTCGTCGTGGTGATCCTCGCGGTCAGCGTCGTGACGCTGTGGCCGAAGCCCGAGCGGGTGACGGCGACGGCGTACTTCCCGCGCGCGGTCTCGGTGTACCCGGGATCGGATGTCCGGATCCTCGGCATCAAGGTCGGCGAGGTGGAGAGCGTCACGCCGGCCGGCCGCAGTGTCCGGGTGAAGTTCTGGTGGGAGGCCAAGCACAAGGTGCCGGCCACCGCGAAGGCGGTGATCGCGTCGCCGTCGATCGTCGCGGACCGGTACGTGCAGCTCACCCCGGCGTACTCCAAGGGCGCCGTGATGGCCGACGGTGCGCAGATCCCGCTCGACCGGACCGCCGTACCGCTGGAGCTCGACCAGATCTACCAGAGCCTCAACGACCTGTCGGTGGCGCTCGGGCCGAAGGGCGCGAACGACCAGGGCGCCCTGGCCCGGCTGCTCGACGTCTCGGCGAAGAACCTGAACGGCCAGGGCGCGAAGCTGAACCAGACCATCACCGACGTCTCGAAGCTGACCAGCACGCTGTCGGGCAATTCGTCGGCGCTGTTCAACACGATCCGGCAGTTGCAGACGTTCGTGTCCGCGCTCGCCGCGAACGACCAGCTGGTCCGGCAGTTCAACACGAACTTCGCCGCGGTCTCGACCACGCTGGCCGGTGAGCGCAAGGACCTGGGTACGTCGCTGTCGCTGCTCGCCACCGCGCTCGGTGAGGTCGCGACGTTCGTGAAGGAGAACCGGACGCTGGTGAAGAACACGGTCACCGGCGCCACCAAGCTGTCGCAGATCCTGGTGAACGAGAAGGCCGCGCTGGCCGAGGTGCTCGACACCGCGCCGCTCGGCCTCGGCAACCTGGCCCGGATCTACAACCCGCAGTTCGGCACGCTGGACCAGCGGATCAACCCGGGCCAGCTCGACGACCCGGCGACCTTCGTCTGCTCGCTGCTGCTGCAGGCGAACCAGCCGATGTCGACGTGCTCCACGCTGAAGCCGGTCCTGGACGCCCTCGCCAAGCTGCCGCTGATCGAGCAGCTGACCGGCACCGCGCCGGTCAGCGGCGGTCCGGCCGGTACGCCGTGGGCGCCGGCACCGAAGGCCCCGCTGAACAGCCCGGACCCCGTCGACCCGACGCTCGGAGGGCTGGTCCGATGAGACGCCGTACGTCGATTGTCGCCGGGGTGGCTGCCCTCGCGATGCTGCTGAGCGGCTGTGACTTCTCCGTGTACTCGCTGCCGTTGCCGGGTGGCGCGAAGATCAAGGGGCCGTCGTACACGGTCACCGTCGAGTTCGCGGACGTCCTGGACCTGGTGCCGAAGTCGTCGGTGAAGGTCGACGACGTCACCGTCGGCACGGTTGAGAAGGTGTGGCTGGACGGCTACGTCGCCAAGGTGCGGATCAAGCTTCCGAAGAGCCTCGAACTGCCGGACAACGAGCACGCCACGATCCGCCAGACCAGTCTGCTGGGCGAGAAGTTCGTGTCGCTGGCGAGCCCGACCGGGACCGAGAAGCCGCGCGGCAAGCTCGACAACGGCGAGGTGATCCCGCTGTCCCGGACCACCAGCAACGTCGAGGTCGAGGAAGTCCTGTCCGCGCTCTCGCTGCTGCTGAACGGCGGCGGGGTGGCCCAGCTGCAGATCATCACGCAGGAGCTGAACAAGGCGCTGACCGGCAACGAGCCGGCCATCCGCAGCGTGCTGACCCAGCTGAACACGTTCGTCGGCACCCTGGACCAGAACAAGGACCGGATCGTCACGGCGATCAAGTCGGTGGACGCGCTCGCGAAGAAGCTGAACGCGCAGAAGGCGACGCTGGCGACCGCGATCGACTCGCTGCCGACGTCGATCGCGACCCTGGACAAGCAGCGCGCCGCGCTGGTCAAGACGCTGCAGGCGCTGGCCACGCTGGGCAACACCGCGACCCGGGTGATCACGTCGGCGCAGAAGGACCTGGTCGCCAACCTGAAGTCGCTGTACCCGATCCTGACCAAGCTCGCCGAGGCGGGGGAGAACCTGCCGAAGTCGCTGGAGCTGCTGTTCACCTATCCGTTCCCCGACAACGCCGCCAAGGCCGCGAAGGGTGACTACACCAACCTCGGGATCACGCTGGACGTGAACACCAAGAAGGCACTCGACACGCTGCTCGGAATCAAGTTGCCGACGGTCGGGCCGACCGCGATCCCGACCAACCGGATCAGCCTGCCGGTGCACCTGCCCACCAGCGCTGCTCCCGGCAGCGTGCTGCCGTCGCTGCCGGTGCCGACCGGGACCACGACGACGTGCATCACGGTGCTCGGGCTGCCGGTCTGCTCGCCGACGCTGAACCGGGCCGGGTTCGATCCCGACCTGGCCAAGGCGCTGATGCCAGGGGTGGTCGGATGATCACGAAAGCGGTCCGGATCCAGCTGATGGTGTTCCTGCTGATCACCGTCGTCGGCGTCGCCTTCGTCGGCGCGCGGTACGCCCAGATCGACAAGCTGATCGTCGACGACGACTACACGGTGAGCGCCAGCTTCTCCGAGTCCGGCGGCATCTTCAGCGGCGCCGAGGTGACGTACCGCGGCCAGCCGGTCGGCCGGGTCGGCGAGCTCAAGCTGCTCTCCGACGGTGTCCAGGTGAACCTCGACATCGACAAGAAGGTGAAGATCCCGAACGACCTGCTCGCGGTGGTCGCGAACCGGTCCGCGATCGGCGAGCAGTACGTCGACCTGCAGCCGCGCCGCGACGGGGCGCCGTACCTGCAGGACAACTCGACAATCGACCGCAAGGACACCGCGATCCCGATCGACACCACCGAGCTGCTGCTGAACCTGGACCAGCTGGTGAACTCGGTCGACAAGGAGAGCCTGCGGACCACCGTCCGCGAGCTCGGGGCGGCGCTGAAGGGCAAGGGCACCGACCTGCAGAAGATCATCGACAGCTCCGGCAAGCTGATCGACGACGCGGACGCGAACGTGCTGCAGACCATCAAGCTGATCAACGACGGCGACACCGTGCTCGCCACCCAGGTGGCCAGCGGCGACGCGATCAAGACCTGGGCGAAGAACCTGGCGCTGCTGTCCGACACCCTGGTCAGCTCGGACGCCAACCTGCGCAAGGTGATCGACCAGGGCTCGCTCGCGTCCACCCAGATCACCGGCCTGATCCAGGACAACAGCGCGTCGGTCGCGGTGCTGCTCGGTAACCTGCTGACAGTGAGCGAACTGACCGCGGTCCGGCTGGACGCCGTCGAGCAGCTGTTCGTGGTGTACCCGGCGGTGTCGATGGGCGGGTACGTCGTACCGGCCAAGGACCCGGGGACGGGGCATTACGACGCGCACTTCGGGCTGGTCGTCGGGCTCCAGCCGCCGGCCTGCCGGCCCGGGTACGGCGGCACGGACAAGCGGGTCCCGCAGGACGTGAAGGACACCCCGGCGAACACGAAGGCCGGGTGTACGGCGAAACCGTCGAGCGGGATCAACGTCCGCGGCTCGCAGAACAAGCCGTCGCCGTCGTCGCGGGAGGACCTGAACCGGTCCGGCTACGGCCTCGGGTACGACCCGGTGACCGGCGCCGCGGGCGGAGCCGATGGGATGCCCGGGATGACGTTGGGCTCCACCGGCGGACAGCAGGACCTGCTCGGCAGCGATTCCTGGAAGGCACTCATCCTTGGACCGGTGACCGGCCAGTGATCGCACGGAACGGCCGGCTCGTGCTGGCCTGGGCACTCAGCGTGCTGCTGATCGTGGCGCTCGCCGGCCTCACGCTGTCGGTGGTCGCCCTGAGCAAGCAGCGGGCCGACGACTCGCAGCGTGACGGCGCGATGAAGGCGGCGCGGCAGTTGGCGCTGGACTTCACGACGTACGACTACCAGACCTGGGACGCGGACTCGAAGCGGGTCATCGACGACTCCACCGGGCAGTTCAAACAGGAGTTCCAGCAGGGGATCGACGCGGTGAAGACCGACGTGGTGACGAACAAGGCGACCTCCAAGGGCGACGTCAAGGAGGCTGCTGTGGTCTCCAACGACAAGGACTCCGCGCAGGTGCTGGTGATCGTGAACGCGGTGGTGACGAACACGGCCTCGGCCGAGGGCGTCCAGCGCCGGTACCGGATCAAGCTGGACGTGGTCCGCGAGAAGGACCGCTGGCTGACCGCCGACCTCCAGGTGGTGGGCTGATGCCGACGCCCCGCAACCGCCCCCGTATCGCCGGCCAGCGCCGCACCGCGAAACCGGACCAGCCTGCCGCCCTGACCCCGGCCGAGCCCACCCCGGACGTCGTAGAAGAGGTCGAGGAGCCCCGTCCGCGGGATGTGACCCCGACCACAGAAGAGGTTTCGGAGCCCGTTACCGAGGAGTCACTTGCTCCCGAAATCTCTACGGAGAGTGAGCAGAAACGCGGTCTCGGGACGGCGCTGACGGCCGCGCTCGGCATCGTCGTGATCCTCACCCTGACCGTCGCAGCGGTGCTCGGCATCAAGGCCTGGCACGGGAAGCAGGCCGAGGACGCCCGCAACCAGGCAGCCGCGGCGGGCCGGAAGGCGGCCGAGACGGCGCTCAGCTATGACTACCGTGACCTGGACAAAAGCTTCGCCGCTGCGCGGGCGACGATGACTCCGGACTTCGCCGCGAAGTTCGACGAGACCGCGAAGGTGGCCGGCGAGCTGGCCACCAAGACCAAGGCCACGGTGAAGGCCGACGTCCGCGAGGTCGGGGTCCGCGACGGCGACGCCGACCGGGTCACGCTGATCATCTTCGTCAACCAGACGACCACCAGCACGATCACGAAGGGTAGTCCCCGGGTGGACCTGAACCGGACCCGGTTCACGATGGTCCGAAACGGCGACCGATGGCTGGTCCAGGAGATCGCCGGACTGTAATCTTTTCCTAACTCCGCGACCTTTGGGGCGCCGGGTGTCTCGTGGGTGATCTGCCCGCTGGAGACTCCGGGTCGGTCCTTGACGGAGAGGGTGGTCCGAGGCAGACTATTGGACCCCATTGGACAGGCTTGCCTGGATCATGTAGCCTATTGCTTTGCGCTGCCTTTCTCTCGCCCTCGCTCGAGTTCCCAACTTGACTGGGGCGGCTTGGCGTGCGCTCCCAGCACCGATGTGATTTTGCGAGCCCGTGGAAGGACGCCCCTTGGTCGCCTCGCGCAACCCCCAGTCCGACAGCATTTCCAACGTCACCGGCCCCCGCCGCATCTCCTTCGCAAAGATCTCCGAGCCTCTCCAGGTTCCGGATCTGCTTGCGCTGCAGGTGGACAGTTTCGACTGGCTGGTCGGTAACGAAACGTGGCAGGCCCGGGTGGCCGCCGCCGAGGCCGAGGGGCGGTCGGACCTGTCCGGCCCCAGCGGCCTGGAAGAGATCTTCGAGGAGATCTCCCCGATCGAGGACTTCAGCGGCACCATGTCGCTGTCGTTCCGCGACCACCGCTTCGAGCCGCCGAAGAACACGGTGGACGAGTGCAAGGAGCGGGACGTCACGTACTCCGCTCCGCTGTTCGTCACCGCCGAGTTCATGAACAACGAGACCGGCGAGATCAAGAGCCAGACCGTCTTCATGGGTGACTTCCCGCTGATGACGCGCAAGGGCACCTTCGTGATCAACGGCACCGAGCGCGTCGTCGTGTCGCAGCTCGTCCGTTCGCCCGGTGTGTACTTCGAGCGCACGCCGGACAAGACGTCCGACAAGGACATCTTCACCGCCAAGATCATCCCGTCGCGCGGCGCGTGGCTGGAGTTCGAGGTGGACAAGCGGGACATGGTCGGCGTCCGCCTCGACCGCAAGCGCAAGCAGAACGTCACCGTGCTGCTGAAGGCGCTCGGCTGGACCGACGCGCAGATCCTCGAGGAGTTCGGGGACTACGAGTCGATCCGCCTGACCCTGGAGAAGGACCACACGTCCGGCCAGGACGACGCGCTGCTCGACATCTACCGCAAGCTGCGTCCGGGTGAGCCGCCGACCCGCGAGGCCGCGCAGGCGCTGCTGGAGAACTACTACTTCAACGGCAAGCGCTACGACCTGGCCAAGGTCGGTCGCTACAAGATCAACAAGAAGCTCGGCCGTGACGAGGCGCACGACATGGCGGTGCTGACCGTCGACGACATCGTCGCCACGATCAAGTACCTGGTCGCGCTGCACGAAGGCAAGACCGAGCTGCCCGCCCCGACCGGCGAGATCGTGGTCGAGGAAGACGACATCGACCACTTCGGCAACCGTCGTCTGCGCACGGTCGGCGAGCTGATCCAGAACCAGCTCCGCACCGGCCTGGCCCGGATGGAGCGGGTGGTCCGCGAGCGGATGACGACCCAGGACGTCGAGGCGATCACGCCGCAGACCCTGATCAACATCCGTCCGGTGGTGGCGGCGCTGAAGGAGTTCTTCGGCACCTCCCAGCTGTCGCAGTTCATGGACCAGACCAACCCGGTCGCGGGCCTGACCCACAAGCGCCGGCTGAACGCGCTCGGCCCGGGTGGTCTGAGCCGTGAGCGGGCCGGCTTCGAGGTCCGTGACGTGCACCCGTCGCACTACGGCCGGATGTGCCCGATCGAGACGCCGGAAGGCCCGAACATCGGTCTGATCGGCTCGCTCGCGTCGTACGGCCGGGTGAACGCGTTCGGCTTCGTCGAGACGCCGTACCGCAAGGTCGTCGAGGGCCAGGTCACCGACCAGGTCGACTACCTGACCGCGGACGAGGAGGACCGGTTCGTCATCGCGCAGGCCAACGCCGCGCTGAACGACGAGAACCGGTTCGCCGAGGAGCGCGTGCTGGTCCGTCGCCGCCACGGTGAGGTCGAGCTGGTTCCGGTCGACGACGTCGACTACATGGACGTCTCGCCGCGCCAGATGGTGTCGGTCGCGACCGCGCTGATCCCGTTCCTCGAGCACGACGACGCCAACCGCGCGCTGATGGGTTCGAACATGCAGCGCCAGGCGGTGCCGCTGATCACCTCGGACGCCCCGCTGGTCGGTACCGGCATGGAGTTCCGCGGTGCGGTCGACGCCGGCGACGTGGTCGTGTCCGACAAGGCGGGTGTGGTCAAGGAGGTCTCGGCCGACCTGATCGAGATCGCCGCCGACGACGGCACGTACCAGACCTACCGGATGGCGAAGTTCCGCCGCTCGAACCAGGGCACCTGCATCAACCAGCGCCCGCTGGTCGACGCCGGCGCGCGGGTCGAGGTCGGGACGCCGCTGGCCGACGGTCCGTGCACCGACGAGGGCGAGATGGCCCTCGGCCGCAACATGCTGGTCGCGTTCATGACGTGGGAGGGCTACAACTACGAGGACGCGATCATCCTCAGCCAGCGCGTCGTGCAGCAGGACCTGCTGACCTCGATCCACATCGAGGAGCACGAGGTCGACGCCCGCGACACCAAGCTGGGCCCGGAGGAGATCACCCGGGACATCCCGAACGTCTCCGACGAGATGCTGTCCGACCTGGACGAGCGCGGCATCATCCGGATCGGCGCCGAGGTCACCACCGGTGACATCCTGGTCGGCAAGGTCACCCCGAAGGGCGAGACCGAGCTGACCCCGGAGGAGCGGCTGCTGCGCGCGATCTTCGGTGAGAAGGCGCGCGAGGTCCGCGACACGTCGCTGAAGGTCCCGCACGGCGAGGAGGGCACCGTCATCGGCGTCCGCGTCTTCGACCGGGACAACGGCGACGAGCTGCCGCCGGGTGTCAACCAGCTGGTCCGGGTGTACGTCGCCCAGAAGCGGAAGATCTCGGTCGGCGACAAGCTGGCCGGCCGGCACGGCAACAAGGGCGTCATCTCGAAGATCCTGCCGGTCGAGGACATGCCGTTCCTCGAGGACGGCACCCACGTCGACGTGATCCTCAACCCGCTGGGCGTGCCCGGCCGGATGAACGTCGGCCAGGTGCTGGAGACCCACCTCGGCTGGATCGCTTCCCGCGGCTGGGAGGTCGACCCTGAGAACGAGGAGGAGTGGGCGCAGCGGCTGATCAAGATCGGCGCCGGTGCGGCCGAGCCGATGACGAACGTCGCCACCCCGGTGTTCGACGGCGCCACGGAGGAAGAGGTCACCGGCCTGCTGTCCTCGACGCTGCCGAACCGCGACGGCGTCCGGATGGTCAACGGGCAGGGCAAGGCGAAGCTGTTCGACGGTCGTTCGGGTGAGCCGTTCCCGGACCCGATCGGCGTCGGCTACATGTACATGCTGAAGCTGCACCACCTGGTCGACGACAAGATCCACGCCCGTTCGACCGGTCCGTACTCGATGATCACGCAGCAGCCGCTGGGCGGTAAGGCCCAGTTCGGCGGCCAGCGGTTCGGCGAGATGGAGGTGTGGGCCCTGGAGGCCTACGGCGCCGCCTTCGCGCTGCAGGAACTGCTGACCATCAAGTCCGACGATGTCGTCGGGCGGGTCAAGGTGTACGAGGCGATCGTCAAGGGCGAGAACATTCCGGAGCCGGGTATCCCGGAGTCCTTCAAGGTTCTGGTCAAGGAAATGCAGTCCCTCTGCCTCAATGTCGAGGTGCTCTCGTCCGACGGAAGCCGGGTCGAGATGCGCGACAGCGAGGAGGACGTCTTCCGGGCGGCGGAGGAACTGGGCATCGACCTGTCCCGGCGGGAGCCGAACAGCGTCGAGGAGGTCTGAGCGGGTTGCCGCTTGAGATCAACACACAACTCACTCAGACCAACATTTAGCAACGGGAGATAACACATCGTGCTCGACGTGAACTTCTTCGACGAGCTTCGGATCGGCCTGGCGACCGCGGATGAGATCCGCCAGTGGTCGCACGGCGAGGTCAAGAAGCCCGAGACGATCAACTACCGGACGCTCAAGCCGGAGCGTGACGGTCTGTTCTGCGAGAAGATCTTCGGTCCCACCCGGGACTGGGAGTGCTACTGCGGTAAGTACAAGCGCGTTCGCTTCAAGGGCATCATCTGCGAGCGGTGTGGCGTCGAGGTCACCCGCTCCAAGGTGCGCCGCGAGCGGATGGGCCACATCGAGCTGGCCGCGCCGGTCACCCACATCTGGTACTTCAAGGGTGTCCCGTCGCGGCTCGGCTACCTGCTCGACCTCGCCCCGAAGGACCTGGAGAAGGTCATCTACTTCGCGGCGTACATGATCACCGACGTCGACGAGGAGTCGCGGCACCGCGACCTGTCCTCGCTCGAGGGTCGCGTGGACGTGGAGCGCAAGCAGCTCGAGAACCGTCGTGACAACGACATCGAGCAGCGGATGAAGAAGCTCGAGGAGGACCTGGCGCAGCTCGAGGCCGAGGGCGCCAAGGCCGACGTACGCCGCAAGGTCAAGGAAGGCGCCGAGCGGGAGGTCAAGCAGCTGCGCGACCGCTCGCAGCGCGAGATCGACCGCCTCGACGAGGTCTGGACCCGGTTCAAGAACCTGAAGGTCCAGGACCTCGAGGGCGACGAGATCCTCTACCGCGCCATGAAGGAGCGGTTCGGCAAGTACTTCGAGGGCGCCATGGGTGCCGCCGCGATCCAGCGCCGGCTGGAGACCTTCGACCTGAAGGCCGAGGCGGACAACCTGCGCGAGACGATCAAGACCGGTAAGGGCCAGCGCAAGACCCGCGCCCTGAAGCGGCTCAAGGTCGTCACCGCGTTCCTGGCGACCAACAACAGCCCGATGGGCATGGTGCTCGACTGCGTCCCGGTGATCCCGCCGGACCTGCGGCCGATGGTCCAGCTCGACGGTGGCCGATTCGCCACCTCCGACCTGAACGACCTGTACCGCCGGGTGATCAACCGGAACAACCGGCTCAAGCGACTGCTCGACCTGGGCGCGCCGGAGATCATCGTCAACAACGAGAAGCGGATGCTGCAGGAGGCCGTCGACGCGCTGTTCGACAACGGCCGCCGCGGTCGTCCGGTCACCGGTCCGGGCAACCGGCCGCTGAAGTCGCTGTCCGACATGCTCAAGGGCAAGCAGGGCCGTTTCCGTCAGAACCTGCTCGGCAAGCGCGTCGACTACTCCGGCCGTTCGGTCATCGTGGTCGGCCCGCAGCTGAAGCTGCACCAGTGCGGTCTGCCGAAGGCGATGGCGCTGGAGCTGTTCAAGCCGTTCGTGATGAAGCGGCTGGTCGACCTCAACCACGCGCAGAACATCAAGTCCGCCAAGCGGATGGTCGAGCGTCAGCGCGCCCAGGTCTGGGACGTGCTGGAAGAGGTCATCACCGAGCACCCGGTGCTGCTGAACCGCGCGCCAACCCTGCACCGGCTGGGTATCCAGGCGTTCGAGCCGCAGCTGATCGAGGGCAAGGCGATCCAGATCCACCCGCTCGTCTGCTCCGCGTTCAACGCGGACTTCGACGGTGACCAGATGGCGGTGCACCTGCCGCTGTCGGCCGAGGCGCAGGCCGAGGCCCGGATCCTGATGCTGTCGACGAACAACATCCTGAAGCCGGCCGACGGTCGTCCCGTCACCATGCCGACCCAGGACATGATCATCGGCATCTACTTCCTGACCATGCTGAAGGAAGGCGCGCTGGGCGAGGGCCGGGCGTTCAGCTCGGTGGCCGAGGCGATGATGGCCTTCGACCGCAACGAGCTGTCGCTGCAGGCCAAGATCACCATCCGGCTCAGCGGTTCGGCCGCACCGGAGAACGCGGTGGCGCTGGCCGACGGCGGGTTCGCGCTCGAGACCACGCTGGGCCGGGCGCTGTTCAACGAGGCGCTGCCGGCGGACTACCCGTTCGTCGACACCGAGGTGGGCAAGAAGCAGCTCGGCGGGATCGTCAACGACCTGGCCGAGCGGTACACCAAGGTCGAGGTGGCGCACGCGCTGGACGCGCTGAAGGACCTCGGTTACTACTGGTCCACGCGGTCCGGTGTGACGGTGTCGATCGACGACTTCAGCACGCCGCCGTCCAAGCCGGAGATCATGGCGCGGTACGAGTCCCAGGCCGAGAAGGTCCAGAAGCAGTTCGAGCGGGGTCTGATCACCTCGTCCGAGCGGCGTCAGGAGCTGATCGAGATCTGGACCGGCGCCAACGCGGAGGTCGGTAAGGCGATGGAGGAGAACTTCGCCAAGGACAACCCGATCTGGATGATGGTGCACTCGGGAGCCCGAGGCAACATGATGCAGATCCGGCAGATCTCCGGTATGCGTGGCCTGGTGGCCAACCCGAAGGGCGAGATCATCGCCCGGCCGATCAAGTCCAACTTCCGTGAGGGCCTGTCGGTGGTCGAGTACTTCATCGCCACCCACGGCGCGCGGAAGGGTCTGGCCGACACCGCGCTGCGGACCGCCGACTCGGGGTACCTGACCCGTCGTCTGGTGGACGTGTCGCAGGACGTCATCATCCGCGAGGAGGACTGCGGCACCGAGCGGGGCCTGCCGAAGCAGATCGGCGAGAAGGACCCGTCCGGCAAGGTCGTGCACGCCGAGAACGTGGAGACCAGCGCGTACGCGCGGACCCTGGCCACCGACGCCCTGGACGCCGACGGCAACGTCGTGCTCGCCGGCGGCGCCGACCTGGGCGACGTGTCGATCGCGAAGCTGGTCGAGGCCGGGATCGAGGAGGTCAAGGTCCGGTCGGTGCTCACCTGTGACGCCAAGACCGGTACCTGCGCCAAGTGCTACGGCCGTTCGCTGGCGACCGGCAAGCCGGTCGACATCGGCGAGGCGGTCGGCATCATCGCGGCCCAGTCCATCGGTGAGCCCGGTACGCAGCTGACGATGCGGACCTTCCACACCGGTGGTGTCGCGGGTGATGACATCACCCACGGTCTGCCGCGTGTTGTCGAGCTGTTCGAGGCGCGTCAGCCCAAGGGCAAGGCGCCGATCTCGGAGGCCGCGGGCCGGATCGCGATCGAGGACACCGACAAGACCCGGAAGCTGGTGCTCACCCCGGACGACGGTTCCGAGGAGGTCGCCTACCCGGTGTCGAAGCGTGGCCGCCTGCTGATCGAGGACGGTCAGCACGTCGAGGTCGGTCAGCAGCTGACGCAGGGTACGCCGGACCCGCAGGAGGTTCTGCGGATCCTGGGTGTCCGCAAGGCGCAGGAGCACCTGGTGGACGAGGTCCAGGAGGTGTACCGGTCGCAGGGTGTGGCCATCCACGACAAGCACATCGAGATCATCGTCCGGCAGATGCTGCGCCGGGTCACGGTGATCGAGTCCGGCGAGGCGAACCTGCTGCCGGGCGAGCTGGCGGACCGGATCATGTTCGAGGCGGAGAACCGTCGCGTCGTGGCCGAGGGCGGTACGCCGGCCTCGGGCCGTCCGGTGCTGATGGGGATCACCAAGGCCTCGCTGGCGACCGAGTCGTGGCTGTCGGCCGCCTCCTTCCAGGAGACGACCCGCGTCCTCACCGAGGCCGCGATCCACGGCAAGTCCGACTCGCTGGTCGGTCTGAAGGAGAACGTCATCATCGGAAAGCTGATCCCGGCGGGTACCGGCATGGACCGTTACCGCAACATCCGGGTGGAGCCCACCGAGGAGGCGAAGGCCGCGATGTACTCGATGGTCGGCTACGAGTCGTACGACTACGACTTCGGCCCGTCCAGCGGTCAGTCGGTCCCGCTCGACGACTTCGACCTCGGTTCGTACCAGAACTGAGCGCTGTCAACGCCTGAAGAGGGCGGCACTTCCCGGCTGGGAGGTGCCGCCCTCGGTGCTTTTACGCGCTCACACGGCGGGTGCCGGAAAAGACACTCGGGGTGGCGGCTGTAAAGGTGCCCGTGATGCGCCAAGATTGGTGCATGACGGATCTGCCGGCCTACCTGCGGCCTTTCGTCTTGGGGGTTCTGGAAGGTTCTGACGTACGCGTCGATCGCCTGGGGGAGATCGACCTGTACCGCCCGCCCGGTACCGCCCGAGGCGGCGCAATTCTCTTCGTGCACGGGGGACCTGGGCCTGCCGGCCTCGAGGTGATGCCTCGGGACTGGCCGGTCTACAAGGGTTATGCAACCGCTGCGGCCAGGCGTGGCCTGGTCTCGGCGGTGGTCGACCACAGCCTGATTCACGGCCTCGACCGACTGGTCACGGCCGCGGACGAGGTGGAGGCTGCGGTCGGCGTACTGCGTTCCGATCCACGTGTCGATCCCGATCGGGTCGGCCTGTGGTTCTTCTCGGGCGCGGGCCTGCTCGCCGGTGAGTGGCTGGACAGCCGCCCCGACTGGCTGCGCTTCGTCGCCCTGACGTACCCCCTGCTCGCCACCCCGCCCGGTGTCGACGATTTGGTCACCGCCGCCGAAGTGATCGGCAAACACAAGGACCTGCCGGTGCTGCTGACAAGAGTCGGACTCGAGCGTGAGGAGCTCGCCGGTCCGGTAGCGGAGTTCGTCTCCGCGGGTGGCGCCGCGCTGGACATCATCGACGTACCGAAAGGGCACCACGGGTTCGACATGCTCGACCACACCGAAGAATCACGCGCCGCCGTGACCAAGGCTCTCGACTGGGCGATCGCCCACCTCGGCGAAGAGCCTGGCACCGACGGCAAGCTCCTCGTCCCACCCCCGGCCACCAAGAAGACCACCACGACCCGCCGTACGACGTCCGCGCCCAAAGCGGCCGTAGCGGTGCAAGAAGCCCCGGCACCGGCTGAACCCGCCACTCAGCCGCCTGTCACCCCCGCACCGGTCACTCCCGCACCCGTGGTCCCCGCCGCGCCTCAGCCGCCGCTGGCGGGCCTGGGAGCGGCGACGGTCGCCGCGGTCACCGCCGACACACCGGCCGCGCGGGTGATCGGCCGGGAGCACGCGGCGTACGACGCCCACGATCTCGAGGCCTTCCTGGCCATGTACTCGCCGACTGCCCGGATCCTGCTCGCGGACGGCACCGAGCTCAAGGGCCGCCGGTTCCTGCGCGAGTTCTACCGCCCGCGCTTCGCCGCCGGCCGCTGCAAGACCGAGGTCGTCCAGCGGCTGATGCTGGGGGAGTGGGTGGTCGAGCACGTCATCACGTACGACGACGGCGAAACCCCGCAACTCGCGCTCTACCGGGTCGTCGACGGCCTGATCACCGACGTCGAGTTCCGTTCCTGACCCGATCGATCACCTGTCCGAGTTCGAGCGGGCGGCCGCGAGCTTCGCGGCCGCCCTCGGACGAGAAATGCTGGAATTTCGCCCCAACGGAACAGCGCGCGGGGTTCTGGTCGCGTCGGCCTCTGCATGAGACGGTCATCCACCTGGTGGACCTCGCGCAGGCCGGCCTGGCGGCGGGTGCGCAGGTCGATCCCGGTCCGGCGGTCCCGTCGGCGGTGATCGCGGCCGACGGCGTGGACGAGATGTTCGAGGTGTTCCGGCCGCGGATGATCGCCCGCGGGTTCGCGCCCGCGGTCAGTCGGCAGGTCGGCGTACGGGCGGCTGACACCGGCGACGAATGGACGCTAACCCCTGTGCCACAAGGGGATCGGCCGTGGCAAGGCGACGGGTGAGGCGGTGCTGTCCGCCACCTCGGCCGAGCTCGTCCGGTGCCTCTGGAAGCGCTTGCCGCCGGCCGTGCTGACGGTCGGGAGAGACGCCGTCGTGGCCAGTGATTTCCTGGCCGGGAGGGCTACTCCGTAAGCCTTGTACACTAGAAGGGCGGAAGGCTCTCAACCGTGGTCGATCAGTCATTTTGACCGCACTTGAGGCACCCGCTAGTCTTAACGATCGTGCCCGGGGTCTTTCCTGGGCCGTCATGCGTGCCCCTCGTCCAACGGGTCGGGCCGCGTGGCACGGGACTCCTGCCGACAGTCTGGAAGATTACGGCTTCGGTCTGCTCGTGCGCACGCGACACACCCGACCGCGGGGGTCAGGTAAAAGCTACAAACCCAGCCGGACGACAGAAAGAGACCCACGCGGTGCCCACCATTAACCAGCTGGTCCGCAAGGGCCGCCAGGACAAGGTGTCCAAGAACAAGACGCCCGCCCTGAAGGGTTCCCCTCAGCGTCGTGGTGTGTGCACGCGCGTCTACACGACCACGCCGAAGAAGCCGAACTCCGCGCTTCGCAAGGTTGCGCGTGTCCGCCTGACCAGCGGTATCGAGGTCACCGCCTACATTCCCGGCGTCGGCCACAACCTGCAGGAGCACTCGATCGTGCTCGTGCGTGGCGGCCGGGTGAAGGACCTCCCGGGTGTCCGGTACAAGATCATCCGCGGTTCGCTCGACACCCAGGGTGTGAAGAACCGGAAGCAGGCTCGCAGCCTCTACGGCGCGAAGAAGGAGAAGAGCTAATGCCGCGCAAGGGCCCGGCCCCGAAGCGCCCGGTCATCATCGACCCGGTCTACAGTTCGCCGCTCGTCACCCAGTTGATCTCCAAGATCCTGGTCGACGGCAAGAAGCAGATCGCGCAGAGCATCGTCTACAGCGCGCTCGAGGGCACCCGCACCAAGACCGGCACCGACCCGGTGATCACGCTGAAGCGTGCGCTGGACAACGTGAAGCCGAGCATCGAGGTCAAGAGCCGTCGGGTCGGTGGAGCCACCTACCAGGTGCCGATCGAGGTCAAGCCCGGCCGGTCCACCACGCTGGCGCTGCGCTGGCTGACGACGTACTCGCGGGCCCGTCGCGAGAAGACCATGTCCGAGCGCCTGATGAACGAGATCCTGGACGCGTCCAACGGTCTCGGTGCGTCGGTGAAGCGCCGCGAGGACACGCACAAGATGGCCGAAGCCAACAAGGCTTTCGCCCACTACCGCTGGTGAACCGGAGTCCGATCCGGACTCCAGCACTCACCCCTTTGACGCAGTACAGAATCGAGAGGTAGACCACCGAGGTGGCCGTACAAATCACCACCGACCTGGCCAAGGTCCGCAACATCGGGATCATGGCCCACATCGACGCCGGCAAGACGACGACGACCGAGCGGATCCTCTTCTACACCGGTATCACTTACAAGATCGGTGAGGTCCACGACGGCGCCGCCACGATGGACTGGATGGAGCAGGAGCAGGAGCGCGGCATCACGATCACGTCCGCCGCGACGACCTGCACCTGGAAAGACCACACCATCAACATCATCGACACCCCGGGCCACGTGGACTTCACCGTCGAGGTGGAGCGCTCGCTGCGCGTCCTCGACGGAGCCGTCGCGGTGTTCGACGGTGTCGCCGGCGTCGAGCCGCAGTCCGAGACCGTGTGGCGTCAGGCGGACCGGTACGGCGTACCCCGCATCTGCTTCGTGAACAAGCTGGACCGGACCGGCGCGGAGTTCATGCGCTGTGTCGACATGATCGTCGACCGGCTGGCCGCGGTGCCGCTGGTGCTGCAGCTGCCGATCGGGTCCGAGGCCGACTTCATCGGCGTCGTCGACCTGATCGGGATGCGCGCGCTGACCTGGCGCGGCGAGACCACGATGGGTGAGGACTACACCGTCGAGGAGATCCCGGCCACGCACACCGAGATCGCCGCCGAGTGGCGCGACAAGCTGATCGAGACGCTGGCCGAGGCCGACGACGAGATCATGGAGATGTACCTGGAGGGCGACGAGCCCACCCAGGAGCAGCTCGTCGCCGCGATCCGGCGCGCGACCATCGCGAGCAAGCTGACCCCGGTGCTGACCGGTACGGCGTTCAAGAACAAGGGTGTCCAGCCGCTGCTGGACGCGATCAACGCCTACCTGCCGAGCCCGATCGACGTCCCGGCCATCGAGGGCCACGACGTCAAGGACTCCGAGCAGGTCGTGCTGCGCAAGCCGGACGACAGCGAGCCGTTCTCGGCGCTGGCGTTCAAGATCGCGGCCGACCCGCACCTGGGCAAGCTGACCTTCATCCGGGTGTACTCGGGCAAGCTCGAGACCGGCACCCAGGTGCTGAACCCGACGAAGGGCCGCAAGGAGCGGATCGGCAAGATCTACCGGATGCACGCGAACAAGCGTGAGGAGATCGCGTCGATCGGCGCCGGCCACATCGTCGCCGTGATGGGCCTCAAGGACACCACGACCGGTGAGACCCTGAGCGACCCGGCCAAGCCGGTCGTGCTGGAGTCCATGCAGTTCCCGGCCCCGGTCATCTCGGTCGCCATCGAGCCCAAGTCGAAGGCCGACCAGGAGAAGCTGGGCGTCGCGATCCAGCGGCTCGCCGAGGAGGACCCGACCTTCCAGGTCCGGACCGACGAGGACACCGGCCAGACGATCATCGCCGGAATGGGCGAGCTGCACCTCGAGGTGCTGGTCGACCGGATGAAGCGCGAGTTCCGCGTCGAGGCCAACGTCGGCAAGCCGCAGGTCGCCTACCGCGAGACCATCAAGAAGAAGGTCGAGAAGGTCGACTACACGCACAAGAAGCAGACCGGTGGTTCGGGTCAGTTCGCGCGCGTGATCATCAACATCGAGCCGACCTCGGTCGAGGCCGGCGGCGAAGGCGGCTACGAGTTCGTCAACTCCGTCACCGGTGGCCGGATCCCCCGGGAGTACATCCCGTCGGTGGACGAGGGCGCCCAGGAGGCGATGGAGTTCGGCGTACTGGCCGGCTACCCGATGGTGGACGTCAAGGTCACGCTGACCGACGGCGCCTACCACGATGTCGACTCGTCCGAGCTCGCCTTCAAGATCGCCGGTTCGATGGCCTTCAAGGATGCCGCCCGCCGGGCGAACCCGGTCATCCTGGAGCCGATGTTCGCGGTCGAGGTCACCACGCCCGAGGACTACATGGGTGAAGTGATCGGCGACCTCAACTCCCGCCGTGGCCAGATCCAGTCGATGGACGAAGGTCCTGGTGGCAGCCGGGTCGTCAAGGCCCTGGTGCCGCTGTCGGAGATGTTCGGGTATGTCGGTGACCTGCGGTCGAAGACCCAGGGCCGCGCGTCCTACTCGATGCAGTTCGATTCCTACGCCGAGGTTCCGAAGAACGTGGCGGAAGAGATCATCAAGAAGGCCCGGGGCGAGTAGTCTCTCGCTCCTGACCACCACACCCCAAGCGCGTCGGCGTACGGCGTAGTCAATTTATCTAGGAGGGCCCCAGTGGCGAAGGCGAAGTTCGAGCGGACTAAGCCGCACGTCAACATCGGCACCATCGGTCACATCGACCACGGTAAGACCACTCTTACCGCGGCGATCACCAAGGTGCTGCACGACAAGTACCCGACGCTCAACGAGGCATCGGCCTTCGATCAGATCGACAAGGCGCCGGAAGAGCGTCAGCGCGGTATCACCATCTCGATCGCGCACGTCGAGTACCAGACCGAGGCCCGGCACTACGCCCACGTCGACTGCCCGGGTCACGCGGACTACATCAAGAACATGATCACCGGTGCGGCTCAGATGGACGGCGCGATCCTGGTCGTCGCCGCCACCGACGGCCCGATGCCGCAGACGCGTGAGCACGTGCTGCTCGCCCGTCAGGTCGGCGTGCCGGCGATGGTCGTCGCCCTGAACAAGTGCGACATGGTCGACGACGAGGAGATCCTGGAGCTCGTCGAGCTCGAGGTCCGCGAGCTGCTCTCGGAGCAGGAGTTCGACGGCGACAACGCGCCGATCGTCCGCGTCGCCGCTCACCCGGCGCTGCAGGGCGACGCCAAGTGGGGCGAGTCGATCCTCGAGCTGATGAACGCGGTCGACGAGTACATCCCGCAGCCGGAGCGCGAGATCGACAAGCCGTTCCTGATGCCGGTGGAGGACGTCTTCACCATCACGGGTCGCGGTACGGTCATCACCGGCCGGATCGAGCGCGGTGTCATCAAGGTCAACGAGACCGTCGACATCGTCGGTATCCGTCCGGAGAAGCAGACCACCACGGTCACCGGTATCGAGATGTTCCGCAAGCTGCTCGACGAGGGCCAGGCCGGTGAGAACGTCGGTCTGCTGCTTCGTGGCACCAAGCGCGAGGACGTCGAGCGCGGCATGGTCGTCATCAAGCCGGGCACCACGACCCCGCACACGAACTTCGAGGCGTCGGTCTACATCCTTTCCAAGGAGGAGGGCGGCCGTCACACGCCGTTCTTCCAGAACTACCGCCCGCAGTTCTACTTCCGCACCACCGATGTCACCGGTGTCGTCACGCTGCCCGAGGGCACCGAGATGGTCATGCCGGGCGACAACACCGACATGTCGGTCGAGCTGATCCAGCCGATCGCCATGGAGGACGGTCTGAAGTTCGCGATCCGTGAAGGTGGCCGCACCGTCGGCGCCGGCCGGGTCACCAAGATCATCAAGTGATCTCACGAGGTCCGCGAGGGCTGCACCACTGAGCCCTCGCGGACCTCTGCTTTGCGCCTGATCCGGCGCTCAGGTGGTACCGGATCAGGCGTGAAGCCACCCGATTGGCGTTCCGGCGCCGATCTCTGGCACAATATTCAGGTTGCTCAGGCGAGGCCGCCGGGGTGCGCCCCAGATCTTCTTGATCTGGCTGGTGCGCTGGACCGGAGACCTTGCCGAGGTTCCGGTCCGAGACCGGGCCCCGATCTCCAATCCAGGTCGACGAAGCGGTGGGTCACGTGCGTTCCGCGTGCGCGACACACCCGACCGCGGGGGTCGGAGCAACGAAGGCGAAGACGATAGAGAAGGACGAAGCGAAGCGATGGCGGGACAGAAGATCCGCATCCGGCTGAAGGCCTACGACCACGAGGTCATCGACAGCTCGGCACGCAAGATTGTCGACACGGTGACGCGTACTGGTGCGAAGGTTGCTGGCCCGGTGCCGTTGCCGACGGAAAAGAACGTGTTCTGCGTCATCCGCTCGCCGCACAAGTACAAGGACAGCCGCGAGCACTTCGAGATGCGCACCCACAAGCGGCTCATCGACATCATCGACCCCACGCCGAAGACCGTCGACTCGCTGATGCGTCTCGACCTGCCGGCCGGCGTCGACATCGAGATCAAGCTCTGAGGGACGCGAACAGCCAATGAGCAAGCTAAAGAACACGCGCGGTCTGCTGGGCACCAAGCTCGGCATGACCCAGACCTGGGACGAGAACAACCGCGTCGTCCCCGTGACCGTGGTCCAGGCCGGCCCGTGCGTCGTGACCGAGGTTCGCACCTCGGCCAGCCACGGGTACGACGGTGTCCAGATCGCCTTCGGCGACATCGACCCGCGCAAGGTGACCAAGCCCATGCGGGGGCACTTCGAGAAGGCCGGCGTGACGCCGCGGCGCCACCTGCTGGAGCTGCGCACCGCCGACGCCAGTGAGTACACCCTGGGCCAGGAGATCAAGGCCGAGGCCTTCGCCGCCGGTGAGCTCGTCGACGTCTCCGCCACCAGCAAGGGCAAGGGTTTCGCCGGTGTCATGAAGCGGCACGGCTTCCACGGTCTGCGCGCCACCCACGGTGTGCACAAGAAGCACCGCTCGCCGGGTTCCATCGGCGGCTGCGCCACCCCGGGCCGGGTCTTCAAGGGCCTGCGGATGGCGGGCCGGATGGGCGCCGAGCAGGTCACCACGCAGAACGTGTCGGTGCACGCGATCGACGCCGAGCGCGGCCTGATCCTGATCAAGGGCGCCGTCCCCGGCCCCAAGGGCGGCCTCGTGCTGATCCGCAACGCCGCGAAGGGAGCTGGCAAGTGAGCACCGTCGACGTCGTCGTCGTGAAGGGCGACAAGGTCAGCAAGAAGGGTTCCGCCGAGCTTCCGGCCGAGCTGTTCGACGTCCAGGTCAACGTGCCGCTGATCCACCAGGTCGTGGTGGCCCAGCTGGCCGCGGCCCGCCAGGGTACGCACAAGGCGAAGACCCGGGGCGAGGTGTCCGGCGGTGGCGCCAAGCCGTACCGCCAGAAGGGCACCGGTCGCGCCCGCCAGGGTTCGACCCGTGCGCCGCAGTTCACCGGCGGTGGCGTCGTCCACGGCCCGGTGCCGCGCGACTACAGCCAGCGGACCCCGAAGAAGATGATCGCCGCCGCGCTCCGCGGCTCGCTGTCGGACCGGGCCCGTGACGGCCGCGTGTTCGTCGTCGAGAGCTTCGTGGACGGCGACAAGCCCTCCACCAAGTCGGCGCTGAAGGTCCTCGGCGAGGTCACCGAGCCGGGTAAGGCGCTGGTCGTCGTCGACCGCGCCGACGAGCTCACCTGGCTGAGCCTGCGCAACGTGCAGCACGTGCACCTGATCGCGGCCGACCAGCTGAACGCGTACGACGTGCTGTGCAGCGACGCGGTGGTGTTCACCAAGAGCGCCCTCGACTCGTTCGTCGCCGGCGCGCCCAAGGGCAAGTCCGTCAAGGCCGTCGCCACGTCGACTGAGGCCGAGGAGGTAGAGGCATGAGCCACGGAGTCAACAAGGACCCCCGTGACGTGCTGCTCCGGCCGGTCGTGAGCGAGAAGAGCTACGGCCTGCTGGACGAGCAGAAGTACACGTTCGAGGTCGCGCCGGACGCCAACAAGACCGAGATCAAGCTCGCGGTCGAGAAGGTGTTCAAGGTCAAGGTCAGCGACGTCAACACCCTGAACCGCAAGGGCAAGCGCCGCCGGACCCGGTCCGGTTTCGGCAAGCGCCCGGACACCAAGCGGGCGATCGTGACCCTCAAGGGCGACGACCGCATCGATATCTTCGGAGGCCAGTCGTAATGGGAATCCGCAAGTACAAGCCGACGACGCCGGGCCGCCGTGGCTCGAGCGTGGCCGACTTCGTCGAGCTCACCCGTTCGACCCCCGAGAAGTCGCTGCTGCGTCCGCTGCCCAAGAAGGGCGGCCGGAACAACTCCGGCAAGATCACCACCCGGCACCACGGTGGCGGTCACAAGCGGGCGTACCGGCTGATCGACTTCAAGCGGTACGACAAGGACGGCGTGCCGGCCAAGGTCGCGCACATCGAGTACGACCCGAACCGGACCGCGCGGATCGCGCTGCTGCACTACGTGGACGGCGAGAAGCGCTACATCCTCGCCCCGTCCAACCTGAAGCAGGGCACGGTCGTCGAGAACGGCCCGGCCGCGGACATCAAGATCGGCAACAACCTGCCGCTGCGCAACATCCCGGTCGGCTCCACGGTGCACGCCGTCGAGCTGCGCCCGGGCGGCGGCGCCAAGATGGGCCGCTCGGCCGGCGCCAGCATTCAGCTGGTCGCGAAGGAAGGCCGGATGGCCACCCTGCGGATGCCGTCCGGCGAGGTCCGGATGGTCGACGTGCGCTGCCGCGCCACCCTCGGTGAGGTCGGCAACGGCGAGCAGTCGAACATCAACTGGGGCAAGGCGGGCCGGATGCGCTGGAAGGGCAAGCGCCCGACCGTCCGCGGTGTCGCGATGAACCCGGTCGACCACCCGCACGGTGGTGGTGAGGGTAAGACCTCGGGTGGTCGCCACCCGGTGTCCCCGTGGGGCCAGCCGGAAGGCCGGACCCGCACCCGCAAGGAAAGCGACCGAATGATCGTCCGGCGCCGCAAGGCCGGCAAGAAGCGCTGATAGGGAGCCGGCCACATGCCACGCAGCCTCAAGAAGGGCCCGTTCGTCGACCACCACCTGGCCAAGAAGGTGGAGGTGCAGAACGAGAAGGGCACCAAGAACGTCATCAAGACCTGGTCCCGGCGATCGATGATCGTGCCGGACATGATCGGCCACACGATTGCGGTGCACGACGGCCGCAAGCACGTGCCGGTGTTCGTGACGGACTCGATGGTCGGGCACAAGCTCGGCGAGTTCGCCCCGACCCGGACGTTCAAGGGTCACGAGAAGGACGACCGGAAGTCACGGCGTCGCTGATCCCGCACGGGTTCAGTGACGAAGCGAAAGCAATCTACGGAGAGATTCGAACATCATGAGCGTTCAAGAGCGTAGGGCGATCAGCGCCCGTCGCGAGAGCCTGCTGGGCGAGCAGCCCGGGGCCTTCGCGGTCGCGCGCTTCGTCCGCGTGACGCCGATGAAGGCGCGCCGCGTGGTCGATCTGGTGCGCGGTCTGGGCGTCGACGACGCACTCGCCACTCTGAAGTTCGCCCCGCAGGCCGCTGCCGCGACCGTGTACAAGGTCGTCGACAGCGCCGCGGCGAACGCCGAGGGCACCGAACACCTGAACCGCGCCGACCTGGTCGTGGCGAAGGCCTACGTGGACGAGGGCCCGACGCTGAAGCGTCACCGCCCGCGGGCACAGGGCCGGGCCACCCGGATCGACAAGCGCACGAGCCACATCACCGTGGTCGTCGCGCCGCGCGTCGTCGAGGCCGAGCCGGTCGAGAAGGCCCCGGTCAAGAAGGCAGCCGCGAAGAAGTCCGCGGACACCGCCGACACGGCGAAGAAGGCACCGGCGAAGAAGACGGCCAAGAAGGCCGCCGACAAGCCGGCCGAGGCCGCCGAGAAGCCGGCCAAGAAGGCGACCGCGAAGAAGGCGACCGCCAAGAAGGCCACCGCTGAGAAGAAGGAGTCCTGACGTGGGACAGAAGGTAAACCCGCACGGGTTCCGTCTCGGCATCAGCACCGACCACAAGAGCCGTTGGTACGCCGACAAGCTGTACAAGGACTACGTGGGCGAGGACGTCAAGATCCGTCGTCTGCTGAGCAAGGGCATGGAGCGCGCCGGCATCTCCCGCGTGGAGATCGAGCGCACCCGTGACCGGGTCCGGGTCGACATCCACACCGCCCGTCCGGGCATCGTGATCGGCCGCCGTGGCGCCGAGGCGGACCGCATCCGCGGTTCGCTCGAGGAGCTCACCGGCAAGCAGGTGCAGCTGAACATCCTCGAGGTGAAGAACTCCGAGGTCGACGCCCAGCTGGTCGCGCAGGGCGTGGCCGAGCAGCTGTCCGGCCGCGTGGCGTTCCGCCGCGCGATGCGCAAGGCGATGCAGACCACCATGCGTGGCGGCGCCCTGGGCATCCGGATCCAGTGCTCCGGCCGGCTCGGTGGCGCGGAAATGTCGCGGTCGGAGTTCTACCGCGAGGGCCGCGTCCCGCTGCACACGCTGCGGGCCGACATCGACTACGGCTTCTACGAGGCCCGGACGACCTTCGGCCGGATCGGCGTGAAGGTCTGGATCTACAAGGGCGACGTCGCCGGCACTCGCGCCGAGCGCGAGGCGCAGGCCGCTGCCCGCGCCGCCACCCAGCAGCGTGGTCGTCCGGCCCGTCGCGACGGTGGCGACCGCGGTGACCGTGGCGGACGCGGCGGCGACCGTGGCGGTCGCGGTGGTGACCGTGGCGGTCGCGGTGGCGACCGGCGTGACGACGCGCGCAACAACAACGCGGCCCCGGCCGCCGAGGCGTCCGCGCCGGCCGAGAAGGCTGCCGAGACGACCGGAACGGAGAGCTGAACAATGCTCATCCCCCGCAAGGTCAAGCACCGCAAGCAGCACCACCCGACGCGCTCCGGCGCGGCCAAGGGCGGTACGACGCTGGCGTTCGGTGACTTCGGCATCCAGGCGCTGGAGAGCCACTACGTCACCAACCGGCAGATCGAGGCCGCGCGTATCGCGATGACCCGGCACATCAAGCGTGGCGGCAAGGTGTGGATCAACATCTACCCGGACCGCCCGCTGACCAAGAAGCCGGCCGAGACCCGGATGGGTTCCGGTAAGGGTTCGCCGGAATGGTGGATCGCGAACGTGAAGGCCGGTCGCGTGATGTTCGAGCTCTCCGGTGTGCCGGAGGACATCGCTCGCGAGGCGATGCGCCGCGCGATCCACAAGTTGCCGATGAAGTGCCGCTTCATCACCCGAGAGGCAGGTGAGAACTGATGGCTACCCTGACCGCCGCCGAGCTGCGGAACCTGGGCCGGGACGAGTTGCTGACGAAGCTCGGTGAAGCCAAGGAGGAGCTGTTCAACCTCCGGTTCCAGGCTGCCACGGGCCAGCTGGAGTCCCACGGCCGGCTGCGCGCCGTCCGCAAGGACATCGCCCGCATCTACACGGTGCTGTCCGAGCGTGCGCTCGGGATCACCGAGGAGGTCGACGCCCCGGTAGCCGAGGCAGAGGCCGACGAAGCTGCGGACGACAGTGAGAAGGCCAACGCATGACCGAGAACACGAAGGACGAGACCGTGAGCACGACCACCGAGGCGCGAGGCCGCCGGAAGACCCGCGAGGGCCTGGTGCTGAGCGACAAGATGGACAAGACCGTCGTGGTTGAGGTCGAGGACCGGGTCAAGCACAAGCTGTACGGCAAGGTCATCCGGCACACCAGCAAGCTCAAGGCGCACGACGAGCAGAACGCCGCCGGGATCGGCGACCGCGTCCTCCTGATGGAGACCCGGCCGCTGTCGGCGACCAAGCGCTGGCGCGTCGTCGAGATCCTCGAGAAGGCCAAGTAGCCGTTTCGGTCATGCGATCGGCAACCATTCGAAATTATTCGTTCCGCAAGGCTCACGTGAGTGAGAACCAGCGAGACAACCAGGAGATCAACAGATGATCCAGCAGGAGTCGCGACTGAAGGTCGCCGACAACACGGGCGCGAAGGAGATCCTTTGCATCCGCGTTCTCGGTGGCTCCGGTCGGCGCTACGCCGGTGTCGGTGACACGATCGTCGCCACCGTCAAGGACGCGATCCCCGGCGGTGGTGTGAAGAAGGGTGACGTCGTCAAGGCGGTCGTCGTGCGTACCGTGAAGGAGCGCCGGCGTCCGGACGGCTCCTACATCCGCTTCGACGAGAACGCCGCGGTGATCCTGAAGGCCGACGGCGAGCCGCGCGGCACCCGTATCTTCGGGCCGGTCGGCCGGGAGCTGCGGGAGAAGCGCTTCATGAAGATCATCTCGCTCGCGCCGGAGGTGCTCTGAGATGGCCCAGCAGAAGAAGCTGAACGTGAAGAAGGGCGACCAGGTCCGCGTGATCTCGGGTCGTTCGAAGGGCCTTGAGGGCAAGATCATCCAGGTCTTCCCGAACGACGAGAAGGTCATCGTCGAGGGCGTCAACCGGGTGAAGAAGCACACCAAGGTGCAGCAGGCCCAGCGCGGCGGCACCACCGGTGGCATCGTCACCCAGGAAGCCCCGATCCACGTCTCGAACGTGGCGCTTCTCGTCGAGGTCGAGAAGGACGGCAAGAAGGAGAAGGTGACCACGCGCGTCGGCTACAACCGCGTCGAGGTCCAGAAGCGCCGTCCCGACGGTTCGACGTACACCGGTTACCGGAGCGTCCGGATCGCTCGGCGGACCGGCGAGGAGATCTGATGAGCACCGCAGTTTCGGAGACCAAGGTCCAGCCGCGGCTGAAGACGAAGTACCGCGAGGAGATCGTCGGCCAGCTGCACGAGCAGTTCAAGTTCGAGAACGTCATGCAGGTGCCCGGGCTCACCAAGATCGTGGTGAACATGGGCGTCGGCGAGGCGGCTCGCGACTCGAAGCTGATCGAGGGCGCCGTGAAGGACCTGGCCGCGATCACCGGCCAGAAGGCGCAGGTCACCAAGGCCCGCAAGTCGATCGCGCAGTTCAAGCTGCGTGAGGGGATGCCGATCGGCGCCCACGTGACGCTGCGCGGCGACCGGATGTGGGAGTTCCTGGACCGGCTGCTGGCGCTCGCGCTGCCCCGGATCCGCGACTTCCGCGGCCTGTCCCCGAAGCAGTTCGACGGCACCGGGAACTACACCTTCGGTCTGACCGAGCAGGTGATGTTCCACGAGATCAACCAGGACCGGATCGACCGGGTCCGGGGCATGGACATCACCGTGGTGACCACCGCGAAGAACGACGACGAGGGTCGGGCCCTGCTGCGGGCGCTCGGCTTCCCGTTCAAGGAGAACTGACGTGGCGAAGACAGCACTCAAGGTCAAGCAGGCCCGGAAGCCGAAGTTCGCGGTGCGTGGCTACACGCGCTGCCAGCGCTGCGGCCGGCCGAAGGCGGTCTTCCGCAAGTTCGGCCTGTGCCGGATCTGCCTGCGGGAGATGGCGCACCGGGGCGAGCTGCCCGGCGTGACCAAGTCCAGCTGGTGACCGTCTCCACCCCCGAACTTCTCCCCATTCACCACCATCTAGTCACCGTAGGTCGCCGGACGGCGAAACCACGGCGGGAAAGAGGCCCCAGGCCATGACGATGACCGACCCGATCGCAGACATGCTGACGCGTCTGCGCAACGCCAACCAGGCGTACCACGAGTCGACCTCGATGCCGTACAGCAAGATCAAGCAGGGCATCGCCGACATCCTCCAGCAGGAGGGCTACATCTCCTCCTACAAGGTGGAGGAGCCCAAGGAGGGCACCGTCGGCAAGACCCTGATCGTCGACCTCAAGTTCGGCCCCAGCCGGGAGCGCTCCATCGCGGGCGTCCGCCGGATCAGCAAGCCGGGCCTGCGGGTCTACGCGAAGTCGACCAGCCTGCCCAAGGTCCTCGGTGGCCTGGGCGTCGCGATCATCTCGACGTCCCAGGGTCTGCTGACCGACCGTCAGGCCAAGAACAAGGGCGTTGGCGGGGAAGTCCTCGCCTACGTCTGGTGACGAAGAACCGGAAGGAGGACCACTGCAATGTCTCGCATCGGTAAGCTCCCGGTCACGGTCCCGTCCGGCGTCGACGTCACGATCGACGGCCAGACGGTCACTGTGAAGGGTCCCAAGGGTCAGCTGTCGCACGTCGTCGCTGAGCCCATCGTGGTCAACCGGGACGAGGACGGCGCGATCGCCGTGACCCGCCCGGACGACCAGCGCAAGAGCAAGGAACTGCACGGCCTGTCCCGCACCCTGATCGCCAACCTGGTGACCGGCGTGACGGACGGCTACGAGAAGAAGCTCGAGATCGTCGGCGTCGGGTACCGCGTCCTGTCCAAGGGACCGACCCAGCTGGAGTTCTCGCTCGGGTACAGCCACACGATCACGGTGGACGCCCCGGAGGGCATCACCTTCAACGTGGAGGCGCCGACCCGCTTCTCGGTCATCGGCATCGACAAGCAGTCCGTCGGTGAGGTCGCCGCCAACATCCGCAAGCTGCGCAAGCCCGAGCCGTACAAGGGCAAGGGTGTGCGGTACGCGGGCGAGCAGGTGCGCCGCAAGGTCGGAAAGGCTGGTAAGTAACCATGGCGATCGGACTGCGTCCGCACAAGCACTCCGCCAAGAAGACGGCTTCCCGGCTGCGTCGGCAGATCCGGGTCCGGAAGAAGATCAACGGCACGGCCGAGCGGCCGCGCCTGGTGGTCTCGAAGTCCTCGAAGCACCTGTTCGCGCAGGTCATCGACGACGTCGCCGGCAAGACGCTGGTCTCGGCTTCCACCATGGAGGCCGACCTGCGGGGCGCGGAGGCGAACAAGACCGACAAGGCCAAGACCGTCGGCGGCCTGATCGCCGACCGGGCCAAGGCCGCCGGCATCGACTCGGTCGTCTTCGACCGGGCCGGGAACAAGTACCACGGCCGCATCGCGGCCCTGGCCGACGCCGCCCGCGAGGGCGGGCTCGGCTTCTGATGGCGACAAGGGAAGAAGGTAGTTCGAAATGAGCGGAGGCCAGCAGCGTCGCGGAGGCGGCGCCGGTGGTGAGCGCCGTGGCCGCGACGGTGGTCGCGGTCAGCAGGCGGACAAGACCGCCTACATCGAGCGCGTGGTAGCCATCAACCGTGTCGCCAAGGTCGTGAAGGGTGGTCGTCGCTTCAGCTTCACCGCCCTCGTGGTCGTCGGCGACGGCGAAGGCACCGTCGGTGTGGGTTACGGCAAGGCCAAGGAGGTGCCCGCGGCGATCGCCAAGGGTGTCGAGGAGGCCAAGAAGGCATTCTTCAAGGTGCCGAGGATCCAGGGCACCATTCCGCACCCGGTCCAGGGCGAGAAGGCCGCCGGCGTGGTGCTGCTGCGCCCGGCCGCTCCTGGTACCGGTGTGATCGCGGGTGGCTCGGCGCGCGCCGTACTGGAGTGCGCGGGGATCCACGACATCCTCAGCAAGTCGCTGGGTTCGTCCAACTCCATCAACGTGGTGCACGCCACCGTTGAGGCGTTGCGCAGCCTGGAGACCCCGGAAGCCGTGGCCGCGCGCCGTGGCCTGCCGGTCGAGGACGTCGCCCCGGCGGCCCTGCTGAAGGCGCGGGCGGAGGCGGCTTCCTGATGGCACGCTTGAAGGTGACCCAGATCCGTTCGGGTATCGGTGGCAAGCAGAACCAGCGCGACACGCTGCGCACCCTGGGCGTCAAGCGGATCGGCGACAGCGCCGTCCACGAGGACAAGCCCGAGGTTCGCGGCATGGTGCGTGCGGTTCGCCACCTCATCACCGTCGAGGAGGTCGACTGACATGGCGCTCAAGGTTCATCACCTGCGTCCGGCGCCCGGTGCCAAGACCGCCAAGACCCGCGTGGGTCGTGGTGAGGGCAGCAAGGGCAAGACCGCCGGCCGCGGTACCAAGGGCAGCAAGGCGCGTAACAACATCCCCGAGTGGTTCGAGGGTGGCCAGATGCCGCTGCACATGCGGCTCCCGAAGCTGAAGGGCTTCAAGAGCAGGAACCGAGTGGAGTTCCAGGTCGTTAACCTGGACAAGCTCGGACAACTGTTCCCCGAAGGTGGCGAGGTCGGCATTGCCGACCTGGTGGCCAAGGGCGCGGTCCGTAGCGGTCAGCCGGTCAAGGTACTGGGTGACGGCGAACTGACCGTGGCACTGCAGGTCTCGGCCAACAAGTTCTCCAAGTCCGCCACGGACAAGATCCAGGCGGCTGGGGGGACCACGTCCGAGGTGTGACACGAGGTCCAGGGCTCGTAACGCCCGGTGCTTGATATCCTGCGCCGGTCGGACGGGCCCTGGCTCGTCTCTTGCCCAGCGGCTTAGCTAGGCCCCTGCCGTGCCCGCGGCAAGGGAAACTTGTGGGAGGACAGGGTGTTAGGCGCCTTTGCCAACGCGTTCAAGACTCCGGACCTGCGCCGGAAGATCTTGTTCGTGCTCTTCATCGTCGTGATCTTCCGGATCGGCTCCGTCGTTCCGGCTCCCGGTGTGAACGTCCAGTCGCTGCACACGTGTATCAAGATCTCGCAGGGCGGCCAGAACGCCAACCTGTACAACTTGATCAACCTGTTCTCCGGCGGCGCACTGCTGCAGCTCGCGATCTTCGCGCTCGGCATCATGCCGTACATCACCGCCAGCATCATTCTGCAGCTGCTCACCGTGGTGATCCCGCGGCTGGAGTCGCTGAAGAAGGAAGGCCAGGCGGGCCAGGGGAAGATCACGCAGTACACCCGGTTCCTGACCGTCGGTCTGGCGATCCTGCAGTCCACCGCGTTCGTCGCGCTGGCGCGGACGCCGGGACGGCTCTTCCAGGGCTGCAGCGAGCCGCTGCTGTACAAGGACGACTGGTTCACCATCACGGTGATGGTGCTGACCATGACCGCCGGTACCGGCGTGATCATGTGGCTCGGCGAGCTGATCACCGACCGTGGTGTCGGTAACGGTATGTCGATCCTGATCTTCACCCAGATCGTCGCCACCTTCCCGACCCAGCTGTGGAGCATCCGCAAGCAGAAGGGCATCACCACCTTCGTCGTGGTGATCGCGATCGGTCTGGTCATCATGGCCGCGGTCATCTTCATCGAGCAGGCCCAGCGCCGGATCCCGGTGCAGTACGCCAAGCGCATGGTCGGACGGAAGATGTTCGGCGGCACCTCGACGTACATTCCGCTGAAGGTCAACCAGGCCGGCGTCATCCCGGTCATCTTCGCCTCCAGCCTGCTGTATCTCCCCGTTCTGATCAGTCAGTTCCAGCAGGGCAAGGGCTGGTCCAACTGGATTCAGGGCAACTTGGTCAAGGGCGACCACCCGATCTACATGGCGACGTACGTCGCTCTGATCATCTTCTTCACGTACTTCTACGTCTCGATCACCTTCAACCCGAAGGAGGTCGCCGACAACATGAAGAAGTACGGCGGCTTCATCCCGGGGATCCGGGCGGGCCGGCCGACCGAGGAATACCTGAAGTACGTGTTGGACCGCATCACGCTGCCCGGCGCGATCTATCTCGCGGTGATCTCGATGATCCCGCTGGTCGCTCTCGTCCTGCTGAACGCGAGCCAGAACTTCCCGTTCGGCGGTACGTCGATCCTGATCATGGTCGGCGTCGGACTCGACACGGTGAAGCAGATCGAGAGTCAGCTGCAGCAGCGAAACTACGAAGGGTTCCTGCGCTGATGAGAATGTTGCTGATGGGTCCGCCCGGGGCGGGCAAGGGCACGCAGGCAAAGGTGCTTGCGGAACGCCTGAAGATCCCGGCCGTGTCCACCGGCGACATCTTCCGTGCGAACGTGAAGGACGAGACGCCGCTGGGCATCGAGGCCAAGCGGTACATGGACGCCGGCGACTACGTGCCGGACGAGGTCACGAACTCGATGGTGCGCGACCGGCTGTCGGAGGCCGACGCGGGCGAGGGCTTCCTGCTCGACGGGTACCCGCGGACGCTGGCCCAGGTGGGCACGCTGGACGAGATCCTGGCCGACCACGGTCACAAGCTGGACGCCGTGGTCGCGCTGGTCGCCGATATCGAGGTACTCGTCGAGCGGATGACGAAGCGGGCCCACATCGAGGGCCGGACGGACGACTCCGAAGAGGTCGTCCGGCACCGGCAGGACGTCTACACGGCCGAGACCAAGCCGCTGCTGCAGGTGTACGCCGAGCGCGGTCTGCTGGTCGAGGTCGACGGCGTCGGCGAGATCGAAGAGGTCAGTGAGCGCGTCCTCGTCGCGCTGAAGACCGTCACGGAGTAGGCCGGACGTGATGTTCAGGGACCGCGGTATCGAGATCAAGACCCGCGAGCAGATCCTGTCCATGCGGAAGGCCGGCCTGGTGGTCGGCCGGACGCTGGAGCTGCTCCGCGGTGCGGTCCGGGCCGGAATCACCACCGGCGAGCTGGACGCGATCGCGGAGGACAACATCCGGTCCTCCGGCGCGACGCCGTCGTTCAAGGGGTACCACGGGTTCACCGGTTCGATCTGCGCGTCGGTGAACGACGAGATCGTGCACGGCATCCCCGGTGACCGGGTGCTGGCCGACGGCGACCTGATCTCGATCGACTGCGGTGCGATCGTGGACGGGTGGCACGGCGACGCCGCGATCACCGTGCCGGTCGGCGAGGTGGACGCGGAGCTGCTGGACCTCGCCCGGATCTGCGCGGAGTCGATGTGGCACGGGTTCGCCGCGGCGCGGCTCGGCGGGCGGCTGTCGGACATCTCGGCCGCGGTCGAGGCGCATGTCCGCGCGAACTCGTCGTACGGGATCGTCGAGGACTTTGTCGGGCACGGGATCGGTTCGGCGATGCACCAGCCGCCGAACGTACCGAACTTCGGCCGCCCGGGCCGCGGCCCGAAGCTGGTCGAGGGGATGGCGCTGGCCGTCGAGCCGATGCTCACGCTCGGCAAGCAGGACAACCACACGCTCGAGGACGACTGGACGGTCGTCACCGACGACGGCCGGTACGCCGCCCACACCGAGCACACCTTCACGCTGACCCCGGCCGGCCCGTGGGTCCTGACCGCCCTCGACGGCGGCGAATCCCACCTCGCCGACCTCGGCGTCAAGTTCGGCGCCCTGGCCGACTGACGGACCCTGTGGGTCCACCCGTTGGGGGACGCGGAGGGGACCGGGGCTGAGGCACACTTGTGACATGCCTCAGTACCAGCCGCACCAGCGTTTCACCGAAGCCGACCGGGACAAGATCGCCGGGCGGTTGCGGGACGCGTTCGCGGACGGGCGGCTGGACCAGCCCGAGTTCTCGTCCCGGCTCGACCAGCTCTACACCGTGCAGACGTACGGCGAGCTCGAGCCGCTGGTGCGGGACCTGCCGGCGGTCCGGACGTACGAGACGCCCAAGGCGGTGCAGGACAGCAAGCCGGCGCCCGAGCCGGGGAACTTCCCGGAGCGCAAGAAGGACAACCACCCGCACGGCCGCGGCGGAGCGATCGGCGGCTTCACCGGCGTCGTGATGATCAACGTGGTGATCTGGTTCGTGATCGGTCTCGGCAACGGCGGGCACTGGCCGCACTTCTGGCCGGTCTGGCTGCTGATCCCGTGGGCGATCATCGCCCTCGGCGGCCTGGGCAGACGCCGTTGACGGCGGCCCCGGTCAGCCACCGCGTCACCGGACCGCGGTTGCGGTCCGACTTGGCCTGGCAGCTGCACCAAGGGGCCGCGATCGTCTACGTGATCTGGTTCGCCGTCGCCGTACCGCTGGTGATAGCCGGGCTGCTGCTGGAACCGCGCTGGGTGGGCTGGATGGTGCTGGCCTGGTTCCTGGTACTGATCGGGTTCACGGTGCTGCTGCGGGTCCGTGACAGCCGGCGGCGCCGGGCCTGGGCCGAGGCCGCCGGGCAGCTCGGCTGGCGGATCAGCGCATCCGGGACGGACCTGCTGGATCGTTGGCCGTTCCCACCGTTCGACGTGGACCCGAAGGCCGAGGTCGTCGACGTGACGTCCGGGCGGCATCGCGGCCGGGAGTTCTGGACCGGACGGTTCCGGCACAAGGTCCGGCGCCGTGAACTCGGCTTCGACTTCCTTGATCTGCACGTGGAGCGGCCCCTACCGCCGTTGCAGGTGCTGCCGACCGCGTTGGCGCCGGTCGCGGCGGCCGGCTACCTGCCGCTGCCGTTGCAGATCGACGGATTGCCGGCGCGGTACGGCTTGTTCAACGGGCGCGAGGACCACGCGATGGCGGTCCTGCATCCGCGGGCGGTCGAGGCGCTGGCCGACGTACCGGCGTTCGGTTTCAGCTGTGAGGGCAGGAGATTCGTCGCGATTCTTCCGGCGTACCGCGACACGACCACCGCCCTCGCCCAGTTGGATGCGGCCTGCGACCTGCTCGACCTGATGCCCGAGCAGGTCTGGCGTGCGGGTGAGCAGTGGGCGGCTACTCAGTCCTGAGCAGCCTCACGAGCGCCGCCAGGTCCTCGTCACCGTGGCCTGCCGTGACGGCCCGGTTGAGCAACTCGCCCATCGGAGTCAGCAGCAGCGGATCGACGCCTTGAGCTGCTGCTGTGCTGACCAGGTTGTCGTAAGCAGCTGCCTGCATCGCGAGATTCGAACCGGCCGTGCCGGCAGGACCGTTGTCGAGATCGCTGGCGATGCGGGGGAGGCTGGTGAGCATAGCGGTCAACCACGGCACCAGGAACTGGTTCGTGAACGGCTCTGTCGGCCCGCCCGTGCTGTCGATCAGCGCGAGCGCGTGCTGCGCGCCGCCGAACATTCCGTACATCCCGCTGAGCAGGGCGATGTCGTAGAGCGCGGCGAGTCCCGGGTCGGCGCCGACGTACTCCGGACGTGCGAGCACCGACAGGTCCGCGCGGTGCTTCTCGAACGCTTCCGGTACGCCGCTGTAGAAGATGAACGCCGCGGGTCCGCCGATCATCGCGGGCACTGCCATGATCCCGCCGTCGACGTACTGCGCTCCCGCGGCCGTAACTCGTTCCGCGGTCGCGCGGGCCTGGTCGGGGGTGCTGTTGGTGAGGTTGACGACTGTCTTGCCGCTCAGGTCGATTCCGTCCAGTGTGCTGCGGACGGTGTCGTCGACGAGCAGGCAGACGATGACGAGCGGACTGGCAGCGATCGCCTCGGCCGCGGTGGCGGCGCGTTCGGTCTCGAGTTCTGGGGAGCGGCCGGGTGTGCGGTTCCAGACGGTGGTCGGATGGCCGGCGGCCAGGTAGGCGCGGGCGAGAGCGGTCCCCATCGCCCCGAGCCCCAGGACGGTGACAGGTGTCTTCATGCCGTCAACCCTGCGGTCGGCGCTTTAGAATGGACAAGTACCCACTAAATAGTCAGGTACTGACGGAAAGGTAAGTATGCGCGCCTACACCTGTGGCCTGGACGCCGCCGCCGACGTGATCGGCGGGAAGTGGAAGCCGCGGATCCTGTGGGCGTTGCACCACGGGCCGATGCGGTTCGGGGAGTTGCGGCGGGAGATCTCCGGGGTCACCGAGAAGATGCTGATCCAGCAACTGCGGGAGCTGGAGTCGCGGGACATCGTGCACCGGGAGGTGTTCCACCAGGTGCCGCCGAAGGTGGAGTACTCACTCACCGAACTCGGACGGTCACTCAACGAAGCGCTGATACCCTTGGACACCTGGGGATCGGATCATCTGACCGAGCTCGAGGCCTCGCGCGGGCGCTGACCGGGTCTCGATTGGGTTTCGCCTGGGTGTGTGGCGTAGACTCTTTCCTTGGCTGTTTGCAGCCATAGCCAGTCACGTCTACAGAAGTGCGAGGACATGCCCAAAAAAGAGGGAGTCATCGAACTCGAGGGCACCATCGTCGAGGCCCTGCCGAACGCGATGTTCCGTGTTGAGCTGTCCAACGGGCACAAGGTGCTCGCGCACATCAGCGGCAAGATGAGGCAGCACTACATCCGGATCCTCCCCGAGGACCGGGTCGTCGTGGAGCTGTCGCCGTACGACCTCACCCGGGGTCGGATCGTCTATCGGTACAAGTAAGACCCACCAACACCTGTCGAAGAAAGTAGCTCGATGAAGGTCAATCCGAGCGTCAAGAAGATCTGCGACAAGTGCAAGGTGATCCGCCGTCACGGCCGGGTCATGGTGATCTGCGAGAACCCGCGGCACAAGCAGCGGCAGGGCTGACAAAGCCTTCACGCAGGAACACGGCACTTTCGCACCACAGCGCGCATGCTCGTCCGGGATCCGTCCCGGACGTTGCCCCCGGAACAGAGGCCGGGGCCTTGCCGGTGAAGCACAACGAATCACCGAGGCGGGCAAGGACGCAGCGCGCCACCACACCTCTGCTGACGAAAGGAACACCGCCACATGGCACGCCTCGTAGGAGTCGACCTGCCGCGCGACAAGCGCATCGAGGTCGCTCTGACCTACATCTTCGGTGTGGGCCGTACTCGGGCCCTGGAAACGCTGAAGAACACCGGGGTCTCCCCGGACAAGCGCGTCCACGAGCTGGGCGACGAAGAGCTGGTCAAGCTCCGGGACTGGATCGAAGGCAACTACAAGATCGAAGGTGACCTCCGTCGCGAGGTGACCGCGGACATCCGCCGCAAGATCGAGATCGGGTCGTACCAGGGTCGCCGGCACCGCAGCGGACTGCCGGTGCGCGGTCAGCGCACCCGCACCAACGCCCGCAGCCGTAAGGGTCGTCGTAAGGCGATCGCCGGCAAGAAGAAGAAGTGACCCGGATGACCGTCGACCCCAGGAGCAACTGACCTATGCCTCCCAAGAGCCGCACCGCGGCCGGCGCGAAGAAGGTGCGCCGCAAGGAGAAGAAGAACGTGGCCGCCGGCCACGCGCACATCAAGAGCACGTTCAACAACACGATCGTGACGATCACCGACCCGACCGGCGCGGTCATCTCGTGGGCTTCCGCGGGCACCGTCGGCTTCAAGGGTTCGCGCAAGTCGACCCCGTTCGCCGCGCAGATGGCCGCCGAGGCCGCCGGGCGCCGGGCGATGGAGCACGGCATGCGCAAGATCGACGTGTTCGTCAAGGGTCCCGGCTCCGGCCGTGAGACCGCGATCCGTTCACTGGGTGCGGTCGGCCTCGAGGTCGGCACCATCCAGGACGTCACCCCAGTCGCCCACAACGGATGCCGCCCGCCGAAGCGGCGCCGGGTCTGACCCCAGAGAGAGGAAGGTAGCGAACCATGGCCCGTTACACCGGACCTATGACCAAGAAGTCGCGCCGTCTCGGGGTCGACCTCGTCGGTGGCGACAAGGCGTTCGAGCGTCGTCCGTACCCGCCGGGTATGCACGGCCGCGGCCGCCCGAAGGAGAGCGAGTACCTGCTCCAGCTGCGCGAGAAGCAGAAGGCGCGTTACTCGTACGGCGTCCTCGAGAAGCAGTTCCGCCGGTACTACGAGGAGGCCTCGCGGCGCTCCGGCAAGACCGGTGACAACCTGCTGCAGATCCTGGAGTCCCGGCTGGACAACGTGGTGTACCGCTCCGGTCTCGCCCGTACCCGCCGCCAGGCCCGCCAGCTCGTCGTGCACGGTCACTTCACCGTGAACGGCGTCAAGGTGAACATCCCGTCGTACCGCGTCTCCGCCCACGACATCATCGATGTCAAGGCGAAGTCGGTCGAGACGACGCCGTTCATCATCGCCCGGGAGACGCACGCCGAGCGTGTGGTCCCGGCGTGGCTCGAGGTGATGCCGGAGCGTCTGCGGATCCTCGTCCACCAGCTGCCGACCCGGCAGCAGATCGACACCCAGGTCGCCGAGCACCTGATCGTCGAGCTCTACTCGAAGAACTGACCCGGTTCCGGCCGGCGGCCTGCGGGCCGCCGGCCGGATCGGTGCGTTCTTCCTTCGCGACCTCAAATAGTGGTCGTCGCGGAACAGAAAGAAGACAGAAGTGCTGATCGCACAGCGCCCCACCCTGACCGAAGAGGTCGTCGACGAGTACCGCTCGCGGTTCGTGATCGAGCCGCTGGAGCCGGGCTTCGGTTACACCCTCGGGAACTCGATCCGCCGGACCCTGCTGTCCTCCATCCCGGGGGCGGCCGTCACCAGCATCAAGATCGACGGTGTCCTGCACGAGTTCTCGACCGTTGCCGGTGTCAAGGAAGACGCGACCCAGCTGATCCTGAACCTGAAGGAGCTGGTCGTCTCCTCCGAGCACGACGAGCCGGTCACCATGTACCTGCGCAAGCAGGGCCCCGGTGACGTCACCGCCGCCGACATCGCGCCTCCGGCCGGTGTCGAGGTGCACAACCCGGACCTGAAGATCGCCACCCTGAACGAGAAGGGCCGGCTCGAGATGGAGCTGGTCGTCGAGCGGGGCCGCGGCTACGTGTCCGCCGTACAGAACAAGTCCGCCGACGCCGAGATCGGCCGGATGCCGGTCGACTCGATCTACTCGCCGGTCCTCAAGGTCACCTACAAGGTCGAGGCGACCCGCGTCGAGCAGCGCACCGACTTCGACCGGCTCGTGGTCGACGTCGAGACCAAGCCGTCGATGCTGCCCCGCGACGCCGTCGCGTCGGCCGGTAAGACCCTGGTCGAGCTGTTCGGTCTGGCTCGCGAGCTGAACGTCGAGGCCGAGGGCATCGACATCGGCCCGTCGCCGGTCGACGAGCAGATGGCCGCCGACCTGGCGCTGCCGGTCGAGGACCTGCAGCTGACCGTCCGGTCGTACAACTGCCTGAAGCGCGAGGGCATCCACACCGTGGGTGAGCTGATCTCGCGCAGCGAGCAGGACCTGCTGGACATCCGGAACTTCGGCTCCAAGTCGATCGACGAGGTCAAGCTGAAGCTGGCCGAGATGGGCCTGTCGCTGAAGGACTCCCCGCCCGGGTTCGACCTGCGCGCCGCGTCCGGTGCCTACGGCAACGAGGCGGACGACGAGGACGAGAGCTTCGCCGAGACCGAGCAGTACTGAGCTGACCGAAGGCCCGTCGGGGCCTCTTCATGAGGCCCCCCGGGCCTGAGATTCCTGGAGTAATGAGATGCCTACCCCCACCAAGGGTGCCCGGCTGGGCGGCAGCCCGGCGCACGAGAAGCTGATCCTCAGCAACCTCGCGACGTCGCTGTTCGAGCACGGCGCCATCACCACCACCGCGGCCAAGGCCAAGCGCCTGCAGCCGCTGGCGGAGCAGATGATCACCAAGGCGAAGCGTGGTGACCTCAACTCGCGCCGCCAGGTGATGAAGCGGATCAAGGACAAGAGCGTCGTGCACGTGCTCTTCACCGAGATCGGCGAGCGGTACGCCGACCGTCCGGGTGGCTACACCCGGATCACCAAGCTCGGCCCGCGCAAGGGCGACAACGCCCCGATGGTGAAGATCGAGCTGGTCGAGGCGCTGTCGGACTCGCCGAAGGCGAAGAAGACCGCCAAGAAGGCGCCGGCGAAGAAGGCTGCCGCGGCCGAGACCAAGGTCGAGGACAAGGTCGAGGACGCGCCGGTTCAGGACGTCGTGGCCGGTAAGTTCGACAAGTCCGCGGCCCCGCTCGAGGACGGCTCCGCGCCCGAGGGCTTCACCGTCAAGGGCAACGAGAACTCGATGAAGTACCACACGACCGAGTCGCCGTGGTACGACCAGACCGTCGCCGAGGTCTGGTTCAAGACCGCGGAAGACGCCGAGGCGGCCGGTTTCGCCAAGGCCGGCGAGTCGGACGACGACAAGTAAGCACTCCTTCAGCGCCCCCTCACCGCACGGTGGGGGGGCGCTGTTGCGTTAGATTGCCGTGTGCGTTGGCGGATTGATCTTCGGTACGACGGAGCGGCCTTTCACGGGTGGGCCCGTCAGGAGGGTCTCCGTACCGTGCAGGGGGAGCTCGAAGAGGCGGTTCGTGTCGTACTGCGGCTGCCGGAGCCGGTGATCGTGACCTGTGCCGGCCGGACCGACACGGGTGTTCATGCTCGGGGACAGGTCACCCACGTCGATGTCGAAGGCGCTGTGGACCCGCTGAGGCTCTTGAGGGGGCTAAACGGCGTCCTGCCCGCGGATGTAGCTGTCACGGCCGTTACGGCGGCTCCTGAGGGCTTTGACGCCCGGTTCTCCGCCCTGGCCCGCCGGTATGTGTACCGGCTGTGCGACGACCCGGCCGGCTGGGACCCGCTCACCCGGGGACAGGTGCTCCGGGTGGGGCGCCCGATGGATGTGGATCGTATGAACGCTGCCGCGACCGGTCTGCTCGGAGAGCACGACTTCGCGGCGTTCTGCAAGAAGCGGGAAGGCGCCAGCACGGTGCGGGCCCTACTGGAGTTCTCGTGGCGGCGGACCGGCGTGGGGCAGCTGGAGGGCACTGTGATCGCAGATGCCTTCTGTCACTCGATGGTGCGAGCACTGGTCGGTTCGATGATCCCTGTGGGTGACGGGCGTCGGGACGTCGAGTGGCCGGCCGCCGTACTGGCTGGGAAGGTGCGGGACCCGGCTGTGTCCGTTCTGCCGGCACACGGGCTGACACTGGAAGAGGTGCGCTACCCCGCGGACGGCGAGCTGGCCGCGCGGGCGTTGCAGGCCCGACAGGTGCGAGGAGAGGTACATCAGCGTGGGTGACCACTTCTTTTCGGCGGAGCCGCAGTCGGCGGACGTACGACGTACCGTCGAAGCCCAGATCTGGGGACGGTCGTACGTGTTCACGACGGCTACCGGGGTGTTCTCCCGAGACCGGCTGGACATCGGTACGTCGGTTCTCCTGCGCTCGGTGGAACCGCCGAGCGCCGCGGGGACGTTCCTCGACCTCGGGACCGGCTACGGGCCGATCGCATGCGCGCTGGCGACAGAGGTGCCGGAGGCGACGGTGTGGGCGGTCGACGTGAACAACCGCGCGCTCGAGCTGACGGTGGAAAACGCCAAGGCCGCGGGGGTCTCGGACCGCGTACGGGCGGTGCTGCCGGACGACGTACCCGAGGACGTGCGGTTCGACGAGATCTGGTCGAACCCCGCGATCCACATCGGCAAACCCGAACTCCACAAAATGTTGCTGCGCTGGCTTGGACGCCTTGCACCGGGTGGGACCGCACGGTTCGTTGTCGGAAAGAACCTGGGCGGTGACTCGTTGCAGCGGTGGATGACCGAGCAGGGGTATCCGTGCGAACGGACCGGGAGCGCCAAGGGTTTCCGGGTACTGCGAGCGCGCCGGGATTAATTTGCCTCCGGCATCCATATCCGGGATATCGTTACCTGGATGACGGAAACGGGGAGCAGCGAGCCGAATCCGCGCTGGTCGTTCGACGAGGAGCGTGCTTTCGAGTCCGCGCGTAATCGCATCGGCGCGGTGATCGCGGCGTACAGCGCCCGGATCGGCGCCGCGGACGACGCCGGTGACCATGCTGAGGCCGATCGGCTGGCGGACGTGTCGGCCGGGTACGAGGAGCTGCGGCGCGGGCTGTCTCCCGACGACGGGGCCGAGATCGCGCGGATCAACGCGGAGTTCCCCGAACTGCTCGCCAGGGTCCGCGCCGGCCGGCAATGAGCCAGCTGCCGAAGGAGAAGCTGGCCGACTTCTACCGCCGGCGGATCCAGCCCGGCATCGTCAAGCACGGCCGCGGGCGCCCGCCGTGGCGGCAGCCCACCGTGCTGTTCATCCTCGGACAGCCCGGCGCGGGCAAGACGACCATGCAGGCGGCGGCGATGGACCGCCTCGGCATGAAGAAGGCGTACGTCCTCGATCACGACGAGTTGCTGGAGAAGCACCCCGACTACGCGGGTGCGGCGCTCGACGACGACTACAACGCGACCGTTGGGCATGCCGACGACGCGGCTCAGTGGCGCGGGTGGGCGTTCCACGACGTGAAGGCGCGGCGGATGGACGTCGTCGTGCCGTACCCGATCGGCGACCTCGAGATGATGCGGTCGTTCCAGGAGCAGGGGTACCGGGTCGAGGTCGCGATCGCGGCCGTGCACGAGTCGCAGAGCCAGCTCGGGATCATGGAGCGGTTCAACGACAGTCGGCAGGAGGTCGGGTACGGGCGGTGGATTTCTGCGGAGCAGCACGATCAGCTGTACCAGCAGATGCTGGACACCGCGGATGCGATCGAGGCGCAGGGGGTGGCTGACGGCGTTCATGTGTACCGGCGGGGTGAGGCCGAGCCGGTGTTCACGAACGAGCGGAAGAACGGCGCCTGGCGGCACCAGATCGGCTCGACCCGCTGGGCCATCGAGACCGAACGCAACCGCCCGTGGACCGACCGCGAGGTCAACCATTTCGTCCGCGGCTACAACAAGCTCGCCGCGCTGGCGAGGCGCCCGCTCAAGGACCACTTCAAGGCGATGCCCCTGATGGCAACCCGCGAGGGCCACCGCCTCCTGGCCAAACTCCACCAGACAGCCGCGCCCAAACTAGCCGAACACCAACGCCTCACAGCCCTAAGAGCCCAAGCCCAAACCAACCAGCAACAACAACCCCACCAGACCCCGGCCGACCCGCGCTGGGCAGCCGGAATCCAGGCCGGCCCACCCGCGGCCAGCACCCAGCAACCACCCCCACCACAACAGGAGCCACCCCAGCCCTGGCAGCAACCCCAGCCTGTGCCCCAATCGGCCCCGGGCTGGCAGCAGCCTCAGCACCAGCAACCGCCTGAGCCGCAGCAGCAGGTGCCTCCGGTGCCGCGGGATGCGCCGCATCAGCAGTTTGTGGCTCAGTCGTGGGAGGAGCAGGGGCGGGGGGCTGAGCATGACTGGGAGCGGTTTGCGGTGCGGTTGCAGGCTGAACAGAGCCCTGCGTCTGGTATCTCTGTGCCTGAGGCCGACGCGCACCAGCGGCCGCAGCGGGGAGAGGGTGCGGCTCGGGACGAGCGTGGTGGCGGAGACAACGGTCGGTTGGCTCGGTGACCTCGGGCGGACGGTGCCGTACTGCAACGGACCGCGGTCCATCGGCGTCCTGAGGGGTATGGAGGCAGTCTTGGCGGCAGCTGAGGTTCGGACCGGGCCGCTCGACTTCGAGGTGTGGGTCACCGAGAAGGCGGATGCCCTGCTGCGGTTCGCGTATGTCCTGACCGGCGACGCGAACCTGGCCGAGGACGCCGTACAGGACGCTCTGACGACAGCCTGCGCGCGCTGGGGCCGGGTGAGTCGGGCCGACGACCCCGAGGCGTACGTGAAGCGGATGGTGGTGAACGCACACATCTCCTGGTGGCGGCGGTTCCGCCGGCGGGAGGCGCCGGTCGACGACCCGGTGCGCACGGCGCGCGCCGTCTCGGACGGTACGGCGGCCCGCGCGGAGGCGGATGCCATCTGGGACCTGTGCGCGACGCTCCCGGACAAGCAGCGAGCTGCCGTCGTACTGCGGTTCTACGAGGAGCTGTCGTACGCCGAGATCGCCCAGCTGCTGCACTGCGCGGAGGCGACGGCGCGGTCGCACGTACACCGCGCACTGGCTGCGTTGAAGACCACACTGAGCACGGAAGGAGCCGAGGATGCCTGAGCAGCACGACCCAGAGCAGGAGCTCGGCCCCAAGTTCACCTCTGCGTTCCAGGACCACGCGGGCGCCCAGGGGATGCAGACGTCCGGCCTGGCCAGTGAGGCCCGCCGACGGGTTCGCCGTCGTCGGCAGGCGTTGTCGATGGCTGCAGGTGCAGTCCTGGTGGTTGCGGCGGTCGGTGGCGTGTGGGGCTTGCTGGGCGGTGAGTCACCGGTAGCCACCAGCGACAGCAACTCCGCTGGCGCGGGCAAGGAGGTCGCGCCTGAGCCGCGGTCCTCACACGGCGTCGCGACGAACGCCGAGAAGGCAGGCTGCCCGGTCCCTCATCCGATCCAGCAGGCTGCGGCGCCGAACGACGTACCGGCCGGGACAGGACTCGACCTGAACACACCGGTGACCGGTCTGCGCGCGTGCCGTTACAGCACGGGTGCCGGCGGTCTGCTCGGACAGGAGGAGTTCGGCGCTGCCGTCGCGCAGCAGGTGGTCAACGCGATCAAGGTGCTCCCGGAGCGGAACCCGGACCTGCCGGTGTTCAAGTGCGCTCCGCAGGTCGCCAAGCCGTCAGAGGCGATCGCACTCCGCTTCGACACCGCAGCCGGCACCAAGGAGATCTGGGTCGTGTATGACGGCTGTACGTCGGCGGGCTTCTTCACCGGCAGCCACACGTACGGGCTGTACTCCGCGCCGCTGAAGCTGTTCATGACGGGCTCGGTCCGCCCGTCCGGCGGTACCTACCTGAGCGCCCTCAAGGACTGGTAGCTCACTCGATCCCGCGATCGGGCTTACGCGCCGAGCCGATCTGCCGGACGTTGTCGGGGCGTCCACTGGTGTCTACTGCCGAGTCGGTGCGCTGGCTCGGTGCCGTGTGCGACCACAGGAACTGCTGCAGCTTGGCGATCTCCCGATCGCGGTCAGTCAGAGGCCCGTAATCGGGCAGCCGCTCGTAGTACGCCTGCTCGCGCCCCGCTACCGGCTGCTGCGCCGGCCAGCCCTTACTGGCCCAGATCTGCTGGATCTCCTCCTCGCGGTCGACGAACCTCTCGCGCACCGAGTCCGGCAGTTCCGGCGGCTCTTCGCCCGGGTGCTCCGCGTTCCAGGACTCGTAGTGCTCCTTGATGTCGCCGAGGTTGGTGGTGAACTCCACCTCGGTCCACTCAGCCGAGTCCCAGCCCCATTTGTGCTTCGACCCGGGGTGAGTCAGCTCGCTCAGCTCCGTCATCGTGAGGCCGCCGAGACCGCGGCGGAGCGGCCCGGTCAGGTCCTCGCGCAGCTGGGCGCGATGCGACTCGGGAATCAGGTCACCCACCTGATGGTCGAGTGCGCGGTCGGCGATCGCGTTCAACCGCTGCGTGCGCGGGGTCTTGTCGATGAGGTCGCCGAGCTGGTTGTGGCCCAGCCCGGTCGCGCCGCCCAGCGTGTACTGCAGGTGATCCGTGGCCGCCGAGTACGCCGGGAACGCCGGACCGTGAGCGCCCACGGACAGCGACTGCTCGGTCATACTCTCAGCGATCCGGTCGCCGTACGTCCTGCTGAACCGGTCGCACCGTGCGTTCTCGAGGGCGATGTCCTCGAGCGATTCGATCGGTGTCGCGCCGGGCACGCTGTCGTCCCCGACCTCGGACATCGAGTGCCGTGCCTGGAACACCGCCATCCTGGTCGCGCCGGCGGCCGCGGTCCGCTCGTCCGCGGTGAGCACATGACCTGGGGTGTAGGCGGGGCGGGCCGCGTCGAGGACGTGCTCCCGGCTGATCGTCATGCTGCCGTCGGGGAGACAGCGGCCTGCGATCGGTCCGTCCTGCTCGTACAGCTTCCCGTTCCAGCGGGACGGCTGGCCGGAGAACTCCTCGGCCTTCGCGACGACCGACGAGACCCAGTCGTGCTCCCAGGTGCCGGCAGGGATCTCCGGACCGCGCTCGAGGACCTCGTTCATCGGCTCTCCTTCGGCAGCGCGGCGAGCCGTTCCGCGAGCGAGCTGTTCATCAGCAGTACGGAGCTGCGCTCGTCCGGAGCCGCTTGTGGCAGGAGGTCACCGATCCGCTCGATCGTCTGCCCGAGCTCGGCGGCCAGCTCTTGCCCGGAGGCAGTCGACATCATGGCTTCGGCATACAGCCGCTGTACTTCCCGATAGGCGTCCATCCCGGCCGATCATTCCCTTCCAAAGGGTCGACTACCGAGCCTGTCCGTCGGTGGATCGCGGCGTGGCCGTCCGCCAGGCGGCGAAATCGGCCGGTGCCGCGGCGGCCGCTGCCGACGCTGCGGCTCCGCCTCCTGCCGCGGCGCCCGCGCCGGCTGCCGCACCGCCTCCCGCCAGGCCCGCCTGCGCGCCGGTGTCCAGGAACTGCCGCAGGTGGCTGGTCTCCAGGTCGATGGAAGGCCGGCCGTAGTACGTCTCGATCCGCTGCACCTGCGCCCGCTCCTGCGACGACATCGGCATCCGCGGCGGGTGTTCGCCGTACTGCCGGTAGTGCTGTTCGATCGCGCCCAGCTCACGTTCCAGCTGCTGGACCGCCCTGGCTGCGGTCTCCCGGCCGCGTGCGGCGAGCTCGACCGGAGGTTCGTTCTCCGCGCTGTAGTTCCCGAGCGACCCGAGTTCGGCGCGCAGCGGCTGACTCAGCCGGAGCCTGATCTGGGACCGGTGCTCCGGCGGCATCAGGTTCGCCAGCCGCGAGTCGATGACCACGTCGGCCATGGCGTTGTAACGCTGCACGAACGGCGTCCCGTCGACAGCCGCGTGTACCTCCGCGCGCGACCGTCCGCTGATCGTGTGCAGGCCGTTCAGCACCCCTTCGACGCCCGCCTGGTACCCGGCGTACGGCATGACGGCCTGTACGTCGTGGATCCGCGGGATCGCCTTGTCCATGGCGATGTCCGTGATGATCTGGTCGACGATCCGGTCCCGGTTGCTGTCCGCGAGCCCCTCGGTCACGACCTCGGCCTCCATCGAGTCGAAGCGGACCGCGTCCGGCGCGTCCTCCTCGCCGACCTCGTGCTGGTGGTGGTCGGTCTCGTGGACCACCAGCATCACCGCGATCCGGGCTCCGCCGGTGTCTTCGAGGCCCAGTGCTCCGGTCGCGTCGTACGCACGCATGACGGGTTCGAGGACGAGTTGCCTGTTGATCGTCATGGGTCCGTCGATCTGCGCCGTGCCTCCGGTGCCGGTCAGCTCCTCGTAGAGCCGCCGGTTCCACGACGACGGCCGGCCGGTGCGCCGCTCGACTGCCTCGACGATGCTCGCGACCCATTGGTACTCACGGGTCGTGGGCGGGATCTCGCGTCCCCTCAGGTGGTGCGGCACCGGCACACGATAACTGTTCGCGTGTGGGTTGCGGTGGCCGTCAGACTGGGGGGATGGGTCACGTGGATGTTGGCGGTGTGGGGTTCGAGCTGCCGGACGGGCGGGTGTTGCTGGACGACGTCACGTTCCGCGTCGGGGACGGTGCGAAGGTCGCGCTGGTCGGGGCGAACGGTTCGGGCAAGACCACTCTCACCAGGATCATCTCGGGCGACCTGAAGCCGCACAGCGGCAGCATCTCCCGGTCCGGTGGGCTGGGCGTGATGCGGCAGTTCGTCGGCTCGGTGCGCGACTCGTCGACGGTGCGGGACCTGCTGCTCGGTGTGGCGCCGGAGGCGATCCAGCAGGCCGCGGCCAAGCTGGACAAGGCCGAGCAGAAGATGATGGACGCGGACGACGAGAAGACCCAGCTCCGGTACGCCCAGGCCGTGGCCGACTGGGGTGAAGTCGGTGGGTACGACGCGGAGGTCCTCTGGGACGTCTGTACGACGGCCGCACTCGGCGTACCGTTCGACCGCTGTCGCTGGCGTGAGGTGAAGACGCTGTCCGGCGGTGAGCAGAAGCGTCTGGTGCTGGAGGCGCTGCTCCGCGGCCCGGACGAGGTCCTGATGCTGGACGAGCCTGACAACTACCTCGACGTACCAGGCAAGCGGTGGCTCGAGGAGCAGCTGCGTACCTCCGACAAGACTGTGCTGTACATCAGCCACGACCGGGAGCTGCTGGCCAACACCGCTACCCGCATCGTCACCGTAGAGCTCGGTGCGGCGGGTAACACCGCGTGGACGCACGGCGGCGGGTTCGCGACGTACCACGAGGCCCGGCGGCACCGGTTCGAGCGTTTCGAGGAGCTGCGCAAGCGCTGGGACGAGGAGCACGCCAAGCTGCGCGCACAGATGCTCATGTACAAGCAGAAGGCGGCGTACAACTCCGACATGGCGTCGCGCTACCGGGCGTCGCAGACGCGGCTGCGCAAGTTCGAGGAAGCTGGTCCGCCGCAGGCCCTGCCACGCGAGCAGAAGGTCAGCATGCGTCTGACCGGTGGCCGCACAGGCAAGCGGGCCGTGGTGTGCACCGCACTCGAGCTGACGGGGCTGATGAAGCCGTTCGACCTCGAGGTCTGGTACGGCGAACGCGTCGCCGTGCTGGGCTCCAACGGGTCCGGGAAGTCGCACTTCCTGCGGCTGCTCGCCAACGGTGGTTCGGACCCCGATGTGGAGCACGAGCCCGTCGGCGACGTACAGATCCCGTCCGTGGCGCACACCGGCAACGCCAAGCTCGGTGCGCGGGTACGGCCCGGCTGGTTCGCGCAGACCCACGAGCACCCAGAACTGGTCGGTCGGACGTTGCTGGAGATCTTGCACCGCGGTGACGACCACCGGGACGGCATGGGGCGCGAGCTGGCGTCGCGGAAGCTCGACCGGTACGAGCTGGCGCACGCGGCCGAGCAGACCTTCGACAGCCTGTCCGGAGGCCAGCAGGCCCGTTTCCAGATCCTCCTGCTGGAGCTGTCCGGTGCGACGCTGCTGCTCCTCGACGAGCCCACCGACAACCTGGACGTCGAGTCGGCCGAGGCACTGGAAGAGGGCCTCGACTCGTTCGACGGCACAGTGCTCGCGGTGACCCACGACCGCTGGTTCGCCCGCGGCTTCGACCGCTACCTGGTCTTCGGCGCCGACGGCTCGGTCTACGAACCCGACGAGCCGGTCTGGGACGAAGGTCGCGTACAAAGGACCCGCTGACCTTAGAGTTCTCCCACACCGTGGAGGGGGGACTGCGATGACAGGCGATCTGGCCGGCCGCTGGGCCGCTGCTGTTGTCCCGAGCTGGATCTATCGCTGGCTTCTGCCGGTGGTCTGGCTCGGGGCGATTGTGGCGTCGGTCGTTGGTGACACCAGCAGCTGCTCGATCGAGGACCCGACGATCTGCGGTCCGGACCGGACGTTCTCACTGGCGATGATCGCCTGCTTCGCGTCGCTCGCGCTGCTGTGGTGGCGGCCGATCGCCGCCGCGGCCGCCGGCGTGCTGTTCATGATCCTCGACCTCCGGTACGACGACGTCGCCTCGGCGCGGATCGCCTGGACCGTGTACGGCGTCCTGTGTGCCGTACTGCTGATCTGGGTCTTCACGAGCCGCCGCAGGCAACGGTCCCTGGTGGCGGGGATGCCGCGACAGCAGGTGCAGGTGCCGGCGGCCGCACCGGTCGGTGTGACCAGCCGACTCCTCGTGGCGGGCGGGCTGGTGCTCGTGGGTGCTGCGGCGCTCGGTCTGATGCACTGGCAGGACCAGCGCGAGGAAACGCATGTACAACGTGCTGTCGAGCAGACCGCTGTCGTGAAGGGTACGAACGACGACGGGGACCTTGTACTGCAGCTGCCCGACGGCCGCAGCCACACCGTGACCGTGGTGGACGACTACGACACCGGTGCACAGGTCCCGGTCCTCGTCGACCCTGCGGACCCGGACTGGCTCCGGCTCCGTGCAGAGCTCGCTGACTACACCTGGTGGTACACGGTGGCCGGGGGAGCGTGGGTCCTGGCTCTCCTGTTCGTGCTCCGCGACGTTCAGCTCCGTAGAGCCCGCCCACGTGAGTCCTGGCGCGGACAGGGCGTACCTGTCTGGATCGCGCCGGACGCGTCCTCTGCGTTCGCGGTCCGGTCGACGGAGGACGGTGTCCTGCTGGGCTTCCTCGACGCCGAGCTGGACGACGACGAGAGCGACCTGCGGTTGCTGGACGCCTTCAGCGCGCTCGACGAGGACGAGGACGCTGCACCCGCCAGGCTCAAGCAGGAGTGGACGGAAACGCTCAAGCGGTACCGCGGCGACGCCCTGCTGGTAGGCGATCTGGCTGAGGGCAGCTGGCCGACCATTCTGCTCGGTGGCCAGGCGCTCCGCCCGGTCAGCCCGTTCCGGGCGCCGCGTCGGGTGCCGTGGCGCACCGAGAAGTACGAGGGGCTGCCGGCGGACTTCGAGCCGGATGAGCACACACCTCAGCGTCCGTCGGTCGAGGCGGCGCGGGACGTCCCGATGTTGCCGTGGGAGGTGCCGCTGCAGACCCGGTCGTGGTGGAGCCTGCCGGCGCTTGTCGCCGTACTGGTTGTTGCGCCCGTCGCAGTCGGGACACTCGCGAGCTGGGGTGAGTGGTACGGCGCCGTCGTGGGGACCTTCGTCGGCGCGCAGCTGGTGCACTCACTCGGTTCACGTGCGCTCTACCGGGTGACTGCGACCGCGACCGAGCTGACGATTCGCACTGGCTGGTTCGAGCAGCGCGTGCCGTGGCGGGCCGTGGAGTCGGTCGAGGTCGAGGACGAAGGGCTCAGCCTGGCGGCAGGTGACGACTGGCACGTTGTCGGCGGCATCGCGGAGAAGGAGCTGGCCGGCGTCGCTGCTGTCTTCGAGACACTCCGGCTGCGTTCGCGCACCGGTCTGCCAGAGCAGCCCGCTGTCCGCCGACCGTCACCGGTGCTGCTGATCAACGCCGTCTATGTGGCCGTCTGCGTCCTCATCCTCGCTCTGACCCGCTGGAACCCGTTCTAGGGCGCCACACACCAGCCGTCGCGGTACGCCGCCCAGTGCTCGTCGGTGGCCGCGAAGTCGACGTACAAGGCCAGGCCGAAGTTCTGGCGAGGTGAGTCGCCAAGACCGAGGCGTGCGCCGCGGACTGCCGCGCTGACCGTCTCCGCGTTGCCCCAGTGGGACGGGTTGTTCTCCCAGTACGCCGGGAGCCCCATGAGGAGGTCCGTACCTGGTGGGGTGACCTCCAGCGCCAGCTTGGTCTGCTTGGCGACGTACCCGCCGTACAGGGACTCCAACGGCTGTGCGGTGTCGTAGGACATGACGGCGACCTGGTTGACCCGTTCCGCGACCTGGCGGAAGTAGTCCTGTGACCACCACTTGTCGATCGGAATCACGTGCAGGTACCAGAGCGGGTCGATCTGCGCCGCCGCGACCGACAACGTCGTACCGAGCGCCCGGGTTTCATCGAGCACGGCCAGGTAGCCCTTCGACCCGGACCGTACCGGCTCGAAGTCGTAGTGGATGCCCTGAAACCCCTGCTGCAGAACGGCGGACGCCGACTCGACGACGCGCCGGCGTACCGCAGAATCGTCGAGGTTCATCCCGGGGTCCTTGCCCGGCTGGACGACGTCACCGAGCCAGGCCTGCACGCGGACGGCGGGAGCCGCGGTACGCATCGCGTCGACGAACCAGCGCGCCTTCGGCGAGACCTTTGCCAACGGCAACGAACCGTCGTGTTCCAGCGGACCGGTATGCACGTAGAGGTCGCGGATGCCGGTGCCCTGCAGACGTTGCGCCAGGGCGGTCACGTCGGCGGCGGTCTTCCGGCCGTCGACCCACGCGTGACCGAGCCAGAGCGCGTCCTGGTCGCGGGTCCGGGCCGTCGGGTCACCGGCGTACTGCACGCGTAACGAGATCGCGTAGGCGCCGAGCGGCACGATCAGGAGCAGCAGCAGGGCAACGACGATCTTGAGAACACGCTTCACCGGCGAGGCTTCAGGCCGTCGTAGATCAGGGCGAGCATCCGGTCGCGCGTCTCCGGGTCGAGCTTGGCCGCGGTCGCGCCGCGGGACGCGCCGATCAGCAGCGCGTAGACCTCCGGCATCTCCGCGTCGTCCCGGACCGCACCGGCCTTCTGAGCCGCGGTCAGCAGTCCGCTGAAGGCCTCCCGCATCCCGCGACCGGCCTCTCGGGCCTCCTCGCCGGCCGCCGCCCCCGCCGCGGTCAGCGCTTCGGCGATCGCGAGCTTCGACGCGGACTCGGACACGACCTGCGTGAAGAACTCGAAGAACGCCGTACCAGGGTCGTCGCTCGCGGCCAGCTCGAGGGCCCGGTCGCGGATCCGCTCCAGGCGCAGCGTCAGGACCGCCTCGAGTAGTTCGGTCTTGGTCGCGAAGTGCCGGAACACGGTCGCGATCCCGACCCCGGCCAGCCTCGCCACATCGTCGGTCGACGCCCCCGGCGACCGCCCGAAGACGTCGTCCGCGGCCGTCATGATCCTGGCCCGATTGTCCCGTGCGTCTGCTCGCACCCCAGCTCCCCTCCGTCGCACCTCAGCCTAGAAGACGCCGCGAACGCCGCCGAGGTTGTAAACGAAGTCGAGACTCCATATATTCGAAGTCGTCACTCCGTTTATACCCGTGAGGAATCCGATGACTCCTGAAGAGGTCTTCCTGAAGCTCGTGCACGGTGTCGCCGACCGCGACTTCGCCGTTCTGCCGGAGCTGTACGCCGAGCAGACCGACGTCCGGCACCCGATGAACCCGTACGGCGACCACCCCCTGCTCAGCCGGGACGCGCTCCGCGAGCACTTCGGCGGCGTCGGCCCGCGGGTCACCGAGGTGGTGCGCTTCCAGCCGGACAACCTCCGCGTGCACCAGACCGCCGACCCCGAGGTGATCGTGGCCGAGTTCGAGTACGCCGGAACGATTCTGGCGACCGGTGAGCCGTTCCGGGTGCCGGCGATCTTCGTCCTGCGGGTGCGCGACGGGCTGATCGTGGAGTCCCGGGACTACATCGACCACCTGTCGATGATCCGCGCCCGCGGCCAGGTGGACGAACTCGTCGCCCACCTGAAGGAACCGGCAGGCGCCCCGGCCGCGTCGTAGTCGGCAGAGGCGCCGGACGGCCCCGGACCGAGGCATCAAGCCCGCCCGGGGCCGTCTCCAATTCGGAGCGGCATCACGCTGAGAGCTTTTGCTGCGACGACGAGGCCGGCCGCTGCGAGTACGACGTCCTTCAGGACGTACTGCGCCTCCAGCGTCGGGGTGCCCGGGAACAGGTCGCCGAAGAACAGGACCAGCGGCGACATGATCCCGACCAGCGAGAAGCCGAGCACCAGCAGCCCGGTCCGCAGCAGCCGGCCGGAGACCAGCGTGAGCCCGATGAAGCACTCCATCACCGCGGTCAGTAGTACTGCGGACCGCCCGTGGACGATGCCGAACGTCAGTGTGTCGATGGTGCGCATCACCAGCGCCTCCGCCGGGCTGGCCCCGGGGAAGAACTTCAGTACGCCGAACACCAGGAAGATCAGCCCAAGGCTGACTCGCAGGATGTCGACGCTCCGCTGCCCGAGCCACTCGGCGGCTCGATTTCCCTTGTGGATCACGGTGTTCATGGTGGTCTCCCTGTTCAGAATCGATGTCCTGAACAGGTTCGCGAAAACCACCCGCCTGCCGCGTCGGGCGGCCGGCGGCACTTGCGCTACGCCGACCGCCGTACGACTCAGGGAGACCCTGAGGCCTGGGGGAGTACGTCACTCCAGCCGACGGCCGTCCAGTTTCAGACGGCGGACAGTGGTTTCCGGAAAACGCTGGCGGTCCCTCGGCGCGGGGTACGGCGTCACCGTCACGGCCTGTCCTTCGATCGCGGCGATCTCGTCGATCAGCCGCGCGCGGAGTTCTGCCGCGACCTCCTGGTGGTTGACGCTGTCGATCAGGTTGTCGAGCTCGTACGGATCGGCGTCGAGGTCGTACAACGCCCGCTCGGCGTAGGTCGCGGCCGCTGGTACGTCGCCGGCGTCCGGCGCGTGCACGTAGTACTTCCAGCGACTGGTCCGCAGTGCACGGCCGACCTCCGACTCGCTGACCTGGATCAGCACCGCGTCGCGACGGGACTCCCGCAGCGGCACACCGTCCAGGTGGTCGGGCAGTTCGATCCCGGCCGCCTCCAGCAGAGTCGGTACGACGTCGACGGTACTGACCGGCGTGTTGACCCGCGAGCCGCCGCGGTACCCGGGCCCTTCAACCACCAGGGGCACACGGACGGAGCCGTCGTGCGGTGAGCGCTTGTACTCGCTGTTCCGCGTCTTGAAGTGTGAGCCGTGGTCGGACGTGTAGAGCAGGAGCGTGTCGTCGGTGAGGTCGAGGCTCACCAGAGCGTCCCGCAACCGGCCGAGGCACTCGTCTACGCGCTTGATCTGGCCGTAGTACCCCGCCGCGTGCTGGTGCGCCGTACCGGGCAGTGTTGCGAGGTCCGGTGGCAGCCACGCACCGGTGTAGGTGTTCCGGTAGACCTCTGGCGCCGGGTAGTCGTCGTGCTCGTTCTGGTGGTGTGGCTCGATCAGCGAGAGAAAGAGCATGAACGGCCGGTCGTCGGCCGACGCACGAGTGACGTAACGGATGGCGGCGTCGGTCAGCGCGTCCGGGCGGTAGCCGGGCAGGAAAACGGGTTCCCCGTTTCCGTCGGACACCACCGTCCGGTAGGCGTCGGAGGTGAACTCGAGCAGATTGGAGGCCAGCCAGTCCTCGTACCCGGCCTGCTCCTCGGCCGGCACCGGGTCCTGCGTGCCCAGGTGCCACTTGCCGATGTAGCCGGTCCGGTAGCCCGCGGCACCGAACAGCCGGCCCAGCGTGGGCGCGTCGGTCGGCAGCGGAACGTTGTTCCGGAAAACGCCGGTGTTGGTCGGAAACATTCCGGTTTGCATTGCCGCCCGCGCCGGCGCGCAGACCGGGTTGGTGGTGCAGGCGGTCTCGAAGAAGGTCCCGCGGCGGGCCATCAGATCGAGGTTCGGGGTCAGTCCGAGCGGGCATCCGGCCGCGCCGACGGTGTCCCAGCGCTGCTGGTCGGTGAAGAAGACGATCACATTGGGGCGCATCGAGGGAGGTCTCATTTCAGTCCGGAGAGGGCGATGCCTGCCACCAGGAACCTCTGGGTGATCACGAAGAAGATCGCGGTCGGCACGAACAGGATCAGCGCGCCGGCCGCCGTCAGGTTCCACTGCGTGAAGTACTCCTGGTTGAACAGGGTCAGACCGATCGGCAGCGTGCGCATCTCGGTGCGGCTGGTGGCGATCAGCGGCCAGAGGAACTCGTTCCACTGGAAGACGAACGTGAACAGGCCGAGCACCGCCAGTGCCGGCTTGCACTGCGGCAGGATCACCCGCAGGTAGATCCGGAACTCGCCGGCGCCGTCCACCCGGGCCGCCTCGATCAGCTCGTCCGGCAGCGGCCGGATGAACTGCCGCATCAGGAAGATGCCATAGGCATCCATCAGGAACGGCACGATCAGGCCCTGGTAGCTGTCGATCCAGCCCAGGCTCGCGAAGATCGAGTAGATCGGCAGCATCCGGACGAAGAACGGCACCATCAGCGTCGACAGCACCGCGACGAACGCGATCCGCTTCCCGGGGAAGTCCAGCTTGGCGAACACGTACCCGACCAGCGGGTCGAAGATCAGGTGCGAGACGGTGATCGCGCCGGCCATCACGAAGCTGTTGACGAAGAACCGCCCGAACGGCGCCGCCTCGAACAAGCGGCTGAAGTTCTGCCACTGCAGGTGATCCGGCCAGAGCACCGGGTCGCCCGACTGCACCTCGCTGTCGCTCTGCAGCGCCAGCACGATCATGTACAGCAGCGGGAGTACCGTGACCAGGCCGAGGACGACGAGGACGACGTACGCCGCGACGCGGTCACCGGGGAACAGTCGTTCACGCATCGGCCCGGTCTCCGATCCGCAGCTGCACCAGGGACAGAATCAGGACGACGATCAGCAACAGCAGCGACAGCGCCGACGCGTACCCGAAGTCGTTGTCGTTGAACGCGACGATGAACAGCCGGTGCGCGTACAGCGAGGTCGCGTTGCCGGGGCCGCCGCCGGTGACGATGTACGGCAGCGCGAACTGCTGCAGCGTGCCGATCAGCCCGATGATCGAGACGAAGACCGTGGTCGGGGCGAGCAACGGCAGCGTGATCGCGAAGAACCGCCGCCATGGCCCGGCGCCGTCGATCCGCGCGGCCTCGTAGTACAGGCCCGGGATGCCTTGCAGCCCGGCGAGGAACAGCACCATCGTGTAGCCGGCGCCGGACCAGACAGTGATCCCGACGATCGTCGCCAGCGGATGCGTGCTGAGCCAGGTCTGCCCGGGCAGGCCGACCGCCTCGAGCAGCCGGTTGAGGATGCCGACCTGCGGGTCCAGGATGTTCCGCCAGAGCAGGCCGATGATCGACACCGACGTCAGGTACGGGATCAGCAGCACCGAGCGGAACAGCGTGCGGCCGCGCAGCGACTGGTTGAGGATGACGGCCAGCCCGAGGCCCACCGCCGTACCGACGACCAGCGTGCCGGCTGCGTAGGCGAGCGTGATCAGGAACGAGTGCAGGACCTCCGGGTCGCGGAAGGCCCGGCTGAAGTTGCTCAGGCCCGCGAAGACGCCGTCGGCGTCGTACAGGCCTGTCATCAGCTGGTTGCCGATCGGGAGAAAGAACAGCAGGACGAAGAACAGGACTGCCGGGGTGAGGAACAGCCAGGCGGTCAGCGCCTGCCGGCGACGGATCACAGCGCCGCCCCGGCCTGCTTGCGGAAGTCGTCCAGCGCGGGCCCGACCGGCGCGTGCTGGATGATCATCTGCTGGTAGGCCTTCTTCCACAGCTCGTTGACCTGCGCCGCCTTGCCGCTCGCGGAAAGCGCTACATCTTGTTTCGCCACCACGGCGAGGGCCTTGGCGATCGTCGCGAGGTTCGGGTCCGCGGCGACCGCGGGGTCGGCGGCCCAGCTCTTGCGCGGCATCGACATACCGGCTTCCTTGGTCGCCGCGAGTTCGGTCTTCACGGCGGCGAGCTTGGTGATCAGCTCCCAGGACAACTTCGGGTCCTTGGCCTTCGCCGGAATCATCAGTCCTGAACCGGCCATCGCGGCGGACTGCACGGTGCCGGTCAGCGGTACGGCGAGACCGAGCTCGATGTCCGGACTGCCCTGCCGGATCGGGCCGATGTCCCACGGCCCGGAGACGAACATCGCGGCGCGCTTGGCGGAAAACAGTTTCTGCGGGCCGGAGTAGTCGGTCGTCGCGACCGGAGCGGGGGAGACCTTGTGGGTGTAGATCAGGTCCTGCATCCACTGCAGGGTCTTGAGCGCGCCGTCGGCGGGCATCATGAACTGCTTGGCGCCCGCGTCGCTGAAGTCGACCTTCTGCTGGTTGTAGTACGGCGCCGCGTAGCTCGGGTCCGAGTTCAGCGCGCAGCCGGACACCTTGTCCTTGGTGGTCGCCTTCGCCACCTCGAGGAACTCGTCCCAGGTCGACGGCGGCTGGTCGAAACCCGCCGCCGACAGCAGCTGCTTGTTGTAGAACAGCAGACCGTTGGCCGTCAGGTGCAGGGGGATCGAGTAGGTCTTGCCCTCGTACTGGCGGGCCACGACCGCCTGGTCCAGGAAATCACCCGGAAAACCGAATTCCTTGTCCGCCGCCGCGAACTCGTCCAGAGCCAGCACGTTGCCGGCCAGTCCGTACTGCGTTCCGGTGCCGGCGGAAACTTCTTCGACCAGGTCCGGAACGTTTCCGGAACGGAAGTCCGCGGTCAGTTTCGTGGTCAGGTCCGGCCACTGGAACTTCTGCCAGTTCACCTGCAGATCGTGGTCCTTGCCGAACTGGTCGATCACCTGCTTGTACGCCTGGTACCCGTGACCGGCGTTCCAGTAGATCGTGAACGTCCGGCTGTCCTCCTTCTTCGAGGCGGGCTTGGCCGGTGCACAGCCCGCCCCGACCGCGCCGAGCACGGTGACGCCGAGGCCGAGCCGGAGGAACGAGCGGCGGTTGTACGAGGGCATGACAAAACCTTTCGAATAGCAGGTACCGCGTGGACAGGGGGCGAGCTACGCGGACGCGCGGTGGTTCAGCACCCAGGGCATGGACAGCTCCCGGGCCGGCAGCGCGGGATCGTCGATCCGCGCGAACAGCGCCTCGACCATCTCGGTGAAGTCGAGTTGATGCATGCCGACGCTGGTCAGCGGCGGCTGGGAGTACGACGCCTCCCGGGTGTTGCCGGTACCGATCACGGCCAGGTCGTCCGGCACCTTGACGCCCCGGTCGACGGCGGCCTGCAACGCCGCGAACCCACCGCGGTCGGACTCCGAAACGATCGCGTCCGGAGGGTTCGGGGTGTCGAGCAGTTCGCGGACCACCCGTACGGCGTCCTCGCGGGCGGCGGCGCCGATCCGCACGAGGCCCGGGTCGACCTCGCGGCCCGCCTGCCGAAGCGCGTCGACGTACCCCAGGTAGCGGTCCTCCTGGGCGCCAGTGTGGGAGAGGAACGCGATCCGTCTGCGGCCGGCGTCGATCAGGTAGGCGGTGGCCTCCGCTAGCGCCGTACGGGCGTTGTTCCGGACGACGTCGACACCCGGGAGTTCGAGGGTGTCGCTGAAGGCCATCAGGGCGCGGGTGGACCGGCGGGCCGCGGTGAGGTCGAGCTCGTCACTCAGACCGCCGACGAAGATCGCGCCGTCGACGTGACCGCGGGTGATGACTCGCAGCGACTGAGCGGCCCGGTCGAGGCGTCGTACCGGGACTCCGATGACCGAGTAGCCGTGGGCGGCGGCGATGTCCTCGGACTGCGCGGTCAGGTGATCCAGCCACGGTCCGACGGGTGGCGCGTAAACGATCGCGATCAACTCCGACCGCTGCCGCCGCAGACTCCGAGCGGCGGTGTTCCCCTTGTAGCCGAGTCGCCGCGCGGCCTCCTCCACCCGCTTCCGCGTCGGCTCCGGCAGCGGGGTCGTCCGGTCCGCCCGCCCACTCAGCACGTACGAACACGTCGCCACGGAAACCCCCGCAGCCTCAGCCACGTCCCGCAGCGTCGTACGCCCTTCCCTACTCATGGTGAAAGCATTAACCTGGTCCCACGCCCGGTCAACACCCCATAATTGGTTAATTTGCTAGACATTAACCAACCGCGGCTGGAGGTTTCTTGGGTGGGGTTGTCGGATTCTTGGTGGGGGCTTCGTGGATAGGGCAAAGGGATCGGACGAAGCCTCAGATTCAAGGAGAACTGCGATGACCGAGCAGGCCGGGCGTGTGACCAGACCGTTTCGCTTCGGGGTTGTTGCTCCCGTCGGTGATGACCTGTCGGCGTGGCGGGATCGGGTACGGCGGATTGCTGACCTCGGGTACTCGACGTTGCTGATGCCTGATGTGCCTACCTGGCAGCCAACGCTCGCCCCCACGCTGGCTACCGCGGCTGCGATCGCGGATCTGCGGGTCGGCTCGTGGGTCTATGCCGCCGCGCTGCGCGAACCCATGAGCACGGCGTGGGAAGCTCACTCGCTCTCGGTCCTCACCGAAGGTCGCTTCGAGATGGGTATCGGCGCCGGCCGGCCTGGCATCGAGGTCGAACTGGGGCTGCCTGCCGTCTCCCTGGCCGAGCGTCGCTCCCGGATGCGCGAGACCGTCACCGCCCTCCGTGAATTCGACGGCCCCGAGCTGCATACGCCGGTGGTGATGGCGGTGAGCGGACCGAAGTCGCAGGAGTTGGCGCTCGAGGTCGCTGACGCGGTCACGTTCGTACTCCCCGCGGACGACGATCGCGCCGAAACCACGCAGCGGGTCCGCGACTTCGCCGGCCGCCGCGACCTCGAACTCGCCCAGCACGTGGCCGCCGTCGGTGACCGTGTCGCTCCGTTCATGGCGCCGCCCGACCTCGACACCGCGGCGCTCCGCGCGGCCGACTCGCTCGTCATCCTCCCGAGCGACCCTGGAGCGGCCGCCGAGGAAATCCAGCGCCGGCGCGAAGAGATCGGCTTCTCGTACATCGTCATCGGCGCCGACTTCGCCGAAACCCTCGCACCGGCCGTCGCCAAGCTGTCCGGCCAGTAGCCGGCGGTCAGCGTGGGTGTGGGTCGGTGAAGCCGTACTCCTGGGCCAGGGCCGAAGTGCGCACCACCTTGCCGGTGTGGCGGGCGACGTCCGGGTCCACGGCGAGCGCCGCGACCGCCCGGCCGACGAACAGCGGGGACTCGGAGTCCGTGAGGTCGATGAACTCCGCGGCGCGCAGGACCGACTCGGTGCGGACCAGGCCGGGGTAGAGCGAGACAGCGGTCACGCCGTGGTCGCGGAGTTCGTGGGCCATGCAGGCGATCATGTGGTCGGTCGCCGCCTTCGCAGCGCCGTACGCGACGCCGGTGTCGGTCTTCTCGGCGCCTTCCGAGGACACGGTGACGATCAGGCCCGCCCCCGCGGCGACCATCGCCCTGGCGGCCGCCACGGTCGTCACGTAATGCGCCCGTACGCCGGCTTGGAACGCCGAGTCCCAGCGCTCGAGCGGCTGTGTCCAGAAGCCGGCCTCCTCCCAGAACGGCGTACCGTCCCAGAAGTACTCGTAGCCGCCCCACACGTTGTTCACCAGTACGTCGAGACGCCCGGCGTCGGCCAGCACTCGCTGGACGGCCTGCCTGGTCTGCTCGTCATCACGGTGATCGCACCCGATCGCGACCCCGGTCCCACCGATCGCGGTGATCTCATCAGCCGTCACCTGCACCGTCCCGGGCAACGGCGTCGGAGCCGCCCCGCCGGTCTCGGTCCGCCCCGTGACGTACACAGTCGCCCCCTGCTCACCGAGCCCGAGAGCAATCCCTTTCCCCACCCCACGACTCGCCCCAGTAACGAGCGCGACCTTCCCCGCCAGCAACCCCATCCACCGAAGCTAACAGCGCCCACGGACAGAAACCGCGGGACAAGGAACAGCCGCCGCGAACCGGGGTCCGGTGCGCGGCGGCTGTGAGGTGTTGCTGATGGGTCAGCGGTCGCCCATCGGGACGTACTGGACGCCTCGGGCGCCGGTGTAGATCTGTTTCGGGCGGGCGATCTTCTGGTCGCCGTCGCCGAGCATCTCCAGCCACTGGGCCAGCCAGCCGGAGGTGCGGGGGATCGCGAACAGCACGGTGAACATGTCCGGCGGGAACTGCAGCGCCTCGTAGATCAGGCCGGAGTAGAAGTCGACGTTCGGGTAGAGCTTGCGGGAGACGAAGTACTCGTCCTCCAGCGCGATCTTCTCCAGTTCGACGGCGATCTTCAGCAGCGGGTTGATGCCGGTGACCTCGAAGACGTCGTCGGCGGCCTTCTTGATGATCTTGGCCCGCGGGTCGTAGTTCTTGTAGACCCGGTGGCCGAAGCCCATCAGCCGCTCTTCGCCGTTCTTCACGCCCTCGATGAACGACGGCACGTTGTCGATCGAGCCGATCCGGCGGAGCATCTTCAGCACTGCCTCGTTGGCGCCGCCGTGCAGCGGGCCGTAGAGCGCGCCGATCCCGCCGGCCACCGCGGTGTACGGGTCGACCTGGGTCGAGCCGATCGCGCGGACCGCGTTCGTGGAGGCGTTCTGCTCGTGGTCGGCGTGCAGGATGAACAGGATCTCCAGCGCCCGCACCAGGCGGTCGTCGGCGGCGTACTTCGGCTCGCTCATCTTGAACAGCATCGACAGGAAGTTCGCCGTGTAGCTGAGCTCGTTGTCCGGGTAGACGTACGGCTTGCCCTGGGCGTGCCGGAACGCGAACGCGCCGAGCGTCGGCATCTTCGCGATCAGCCGCCGGATCTGCAGCGCCCGGGACTCCTCGTCGAAGATGTTGCGCGACTCGGGGTAGAACGTGGACAGCGCGCCGACCGAGGCCAGCAGCATGCCCATCGGGTGCGCGTCGTACCGGAAGCCCTGCATGAAGGTCTTCAGGTTCTCGTGCACGAACGTGTGATACGTCACGTCGTGCGCCCAGGCCTCGTACTCCGCCTTGTTCGGCAGCTTGCCGTTGACCAGCAGGTAGGCCACCTCGAGGTAGTTCGACTGCTCGGCGAGTTGCTCGATCGGGTACCCGCGGTACTCCAGGATGCCCTTGTCGCCGTCGATGAAGGTGACGGAGGAGCGGCAGGACGCGGTGTTGACGAAGCCGGGGTCGTAGGTGGCCAGGCCACCGTCGCCGTCGGATGCGCTGATCTGCTTGAGGTCTGCGGCACGGATGGTGCCATCGGTGATGGCAAGGTCGAAGTCCTTGCCGGTCCGGTTGTCCCGGACGGTGAGCGACTGTTCGGTCACGATGCCCTCTTCGGAAGCTGGCGTCATCGCCTGGATGAATGAGGGTAGATCAGCCGGCGGGACGCGATTCGGACTGCAATCTTCACCGCTAAACTAGTGCGGTCCTCAGCTGCTTCCAAGCCGGGGTCCCCTCGGCGTGTGGGCTCGCTTTGACCCGAACGTGGCCACGCCGGTATTCTGGGCTGCTGTTGTGCGTTCCAGGTCCGGTACAGACACTGTCCTGTCGGCTGACCGCTCGCCGACGTCCAGTTTGTTCAATCTCTGAGAAACGAAGGTCAACGACCGTGCGCACGTACAGCCCGAAGCCTGCTGACGTCACTCGTGAGTGGCACGTGATCGACGCCACCGACGTCACGCTCGGTCGGCTCGCCGTCCAGATCGCCACCCTGCTGCGCGGCAAGCACAAGCCGACGTTCGCTCCGCACGTGGACGGCGGCGACTTCGTCGTTGTCGTCAACGCTTCCAAGGTGGCCCTGTCCGGCACCAAGCGGACCGACAAGCTGGCGTACCGTCACTCGGGTCACCCGGGTGGTCTGACGGCGACGCCGATCGGCGAGATCCTCGACAAGGACCCGCGCAAGGCCGTCGAGAAGGCCGTCTGGGGCATGCTCCCGAAGAACCGCCTGAGCCGGAAGCTGCTGACCAAGCTGAAGGTCTACGCCGGTCCGGAGCACCCGCACACGGCGCAGCAGCCGAAGCCGTTCGAGATCACCCAGATCGCCCAGTAAGCGATCGACGAACCAGGTAAACGAGGATTCACAGCGTGAGCGACATCACCACCGAGACCGAAGAGTTCGACACCGAGGTCCCCATCGACACCGAGGGCCCGGTCGCCTACACCTCCGAGACGAACCCGGCTCCGGAGCAGCGCGCCGAGACGGGTCGGGTCGCGGTCATCAACCCGGCCGGCGCCACCGGCCGTCGCAAGGAGGCCGTCGCTCGCGTGCGGATCGTCCCGGGCACCGGCAAGTGGAAGATCAACGGGAAGGACCTCGACGTCTACTTCCCGAACAAGGTCCACCAGCAGCACGTGAACGAGCCGTTCGTCGTCGCGGGCCTCGAGGGCTCGTACGACGTGATCGCCCGGATCAACGGCGGCGGAATCACCGGCCAGGCCGGTGCGCTGCAGCTCGGCGTGGCCCGCTGCCTGAACGACGCCGACCGTGAGGCCAACCGCAAGGGCCTGAAGTCGGCCGGTCTGCTCAGCCGCGACGCGCGGATCAAGGAGCGCAAGAAGGCCGGTCTCAAGAAGGCCCGTAAGGCGCCTCAGTACAGCAAGCGCTGATCACCTGATGGGGCGTTTGTTCGGCACGGACGGAGTCCGTGGCCTGGCGAACGTGGACCTGACCGCGGAGCTGGCGCTCGACCTTTCGGTCGCGGCAGCTCACGTACTCGGCGAGGCCGGTGCCTTCGAAGGGCACCGGCCGCGCGCCGTTGTGGGCCGGGATCCGCGTGCCAGTGGTGAGTTCCTGGAAGCCGCCGTGGTGGCCGGTCTGGCCAGCGCCGGCGTCGACGTGGTCCGGCTCGGCGTACTGCCGACTCCGGCCGTGGCGCATCTGACCGGTTCGACCGGCGCCGATCTCGGCGTGATGCTGTCCGCGAGCCACAACCCGATGCCGGACAACGGCATCAAGTTCCTGGCCCGCGGCGGGATCAAGCTCGACGACGTCATCGAGGACGCCATCGAGGCCCGGATGAACGAGGAGTGGCAGCGCCCGACCGGCGCGTCCGTCGGCCGGGTGACCGACGACGGGCAGGGGTTCGAGACGTATGTCTCGCACCTGGTCCGCTCGGCGCCGAACCGGTTCGACGGTCTCAAGGTCGTGATCGACTGCGCGAACGGCGCCGCCTCGCAGACCGCGCCGGAGGCACTGCGCCGGCTCGGCGCCGAGGTGATCACGGTCGCCGCCGCCCCGGACGGGCTGAACATCAACCTGAACTGCGGATCCACGCATATCGAGGGTCTGCAGCGTGAGGTCGTCGGGCACCGCGCCGATGTCGGCATCGCGCTCGACGGCGACGCGGACCGCTGCCTGGCGGTGGACGCGAACGGCGAGCTCGTCGACGGCGACCAGATCCTCGCGATCCTGGCGCTGGCGATGCGGGACAGCGGCCGGTTGTCGAACGACACCGTGGTCGCGACCGTGATGAGCAACCTGGGCTTCGTGCAGGCGATGGTCCGGGAGCGGATCGCGGTCGAGCAGACCAAGGTCGGCGACCGGTACGTGCTCGAGGCGATGAAGGCCGGCGGCCACAAGCTCGGCGGTGAACAGTCCGGGCACGTGATCCTGTCCGATCACGCGACCACCGGCGACGGCACGCTGACCGCGGTCATGCTGCTCTCCCGGGTCGCCCAGACGGGGAAGAGCCTGGCCGATCTGGCCGGTGCGATGACCCGCCTCCCGCAGGTCCTGGTCAACGTGAAGAACGTCGACAAGTCCCGCGCGGGCACCGACCCCGCGGTGCAGTCCGCGGTCACCGAGGCCACCACGCGTCTGGGTGACTCCGGCCGGGTCCTGCTCCGCCCCTCCGGCACCGAGCCGTTGGTCCGGGTCATGGTCGAAGCCGAGTCCTCGGACACGGCCGACGAGATCGCCCACGCCCTCGCGGACGTGGTCGCCGCCGCCCTCAAGCTCTGACGCTCCACTTTGTGCACCGGATCCGTACCGTAGCGCCGCTCGCGTACGGATCCGGTGCACAAAGTGTCAGGGGCGCAGTTCGGTCAGGCGGCGTTCTGGGGCGGGGGCGGCTTCGGCGAGGAGCTGGGTGTATTCGTGTTGGGGGTTCAGGATCACGTCGTCGGCGGGGCCTTGTTCGACGACCTGGCCGTGGTACAGCACCATGATTTCGTCGCTGAAGTGGCGGGCGGTGGCGAGGTCGTGGGTGATGTAGAGGACGCCCAGGTTCTCCTCGCGCTGGAGGGTGGCGAGGAGGTTGAGGACGCCCAGGCGGATCGAGACGTCGAGCATCGAGACCGGTTCGTCCGCGACCAGGATCGCCGGCTCGGGCGCGAGGGCGCGGGCGATGGCGACACGTTGGCGCTGGCCGCCGGAGAGCTCGTGCGGTTTGCGGTGGACGAAGTCCTCGTCGAGGCGGACGCGGCGGAGCAGTTCCAGTACCCGCTCATCAACCTGTGAACGGGTGAAGTCCGGGTGGTGGAGCCTCACCGGACGCTCCAGGTGATGGCTGATCGTGTGGTACGGGTTGAGCGACGCGAACGGGTCCTGGAACACCATCTGCACAGCCTTCCGGTACGCCGCCGCGCGCGCACCGTGGTACTGCATCGGCTCGCCGTCGACGAGGATCGCTCCGGACGTCGGCCGTTCGAGCTGCATCAGCAACTTGGCGATCGTCGACTTGCCCGAACCGGACTGGCCGACCAGCGCGATCGTCCGGCCCGGTGTCAGTTCGAAGCTCACCTTGTCGACGGCGCGCAGCCGCGTGGTCCGCAGACCGTTGCGCAGCCGGTACTCCTTAACCACATCGCGCATCTCCAGGACGCTCATCAGGCCTCCACCGTCTGATCGGTCTCTTCGAGGGCGATCTCGCCGGTCCGGACGAAGCCGCCGCGCTCACCGGTCAGGCTGGGGAAGGACGACAGCAATCGCTTCGTGTACGGGTGTTTGGGCTTCGTGTAGAGCGTCAGCGCGTCGTCGAGTTCGACGATCAGCCCGGCCCGCATCACCGCGATCCGGTCGCTGATCTCGAGCAGCAGCGGCAGGTCGTGGGTGATGAAGACGACCGCGAACCCCAGCTCCGACCGGAGCCGGGTGATCTCCCGGAGGATCTCCCGCTGCACGACCACGTCGAGCGCGGTGGTCGGCTCGTCCATGATCAGCACCTGCGGCTCGAGGGCCAGCGCCATCGCGATCATCACGCGCTGCCGCATGCCGCCGGACAGTTCGTGCGGGTAGGCGCGGAGCCGGTCCCGGTCGACGCCGACCCGTTCGAGCAGGTCGGCGCAGCGGGCCCGGCGGTCCGCCTTGCTCAGCTCGGGCCGATGCGTGATGAACACGTCTTCGAGCTGCTCGGAGATCCGAAGTACCGGATTGAGCGAATTCATCGCGCCTTGGAAGACCATCGCGATCTTGTCCCAGCGGAACGCCCGCAGATCGTCGCCGGCCAGCGAGGACAGGTCGATGTCGTACCCCTCGCGGGACGAGAACACGACGCGTCCGCCGGTGATCGCCGCCGGCGGTTTGAGCAGACGGGTGATCGCGTACGCCAGCGTCGACTTCCCGCAGCCGCTCTCACCCGCAAGGCCGAGGATCTCACCGCGTTCCAGGGTGAGAGAGACCTCGCGTACGGCGTGGACGGTCGTCTCGGCGCGATAGTCGATGCTGAGGTTCTCGATGCTGAGCACGCTCATGACTTCACGCTCCACTTGTTGCGTTCGGCGCGCGTCTGCGAGCGCAGCTTCGGGTTGATGATCTCGTCGATCGAGAAGTTGATCAGGGACAGCGCCGCGCCGAACAGCGCGATCGCGAGGCCCGGCGGCGCGAACCACCACCAGGCGCCGAGCCGGAGCGCGAGCCCGTTCTGGGCGTAGAACAGCATCGTGCCCCAGGTGAACGAGCCGGACGCGCCGAGCCCGAGGAACGACAGGCCGGCCTCGCCGAGGATCGCGAAGATCACCGCGAACACCACCTGCGACGCGAGCAGCGGGATCAGGTTCGGCAGGATCTCGACGAGCAGGATCCGCCAGCGTTTCTCGCCGCCGATCCGGGCCGCGAGTACGTAGTCGCGGCTGCGCACGCTGAGCGTGAAGCCCCGCAGGACGCGCGCGGACCCGGCCCAGCTGGTGATCGCGAGGACCGCGGCCACCAGCCAGATCGACTTGTTCGGCACGTAGCTGGAGATCACGATCACCAGCGGCAGACCGGGAATCACCAGCATGATGTTGGTGAACAGCGAGAACGCCTCGTCGGTCCAGCCGCCGACGAACGCGCCGACGATGCCGAAGAACGACGACAGCAGCAACGTGATCGCGCCGACCACGACGCCGATGATCAGCGAACCGCGGGTCGCGTACGCGAGCTGGGCGAACACGTCCTGACCGCTCTGCGTGGTGCCGAGCAGGAATCCGTTCCCCGGTCCGGTCAGGCCGATGTCGCGGACCGTCGACGGGTTGCCGACGAGCAGCGGACCGAGTACGCCGAACAGGATGATCAGGCCGGCGATGCCCAGCCCGACGGCGAGCTTGACGGTCATCGGCGGCAAGGACCGGCGGCGGACCGGCGCCGATTCCTGCACGGCGGCGGCCCCTTCAGTGGTGATAGCCATAGAGCCCTTCCTCAGGACCGCGCACGGGTGCGGGGGTCGATGACGCCGTACAGGAGGTCGACGAGCAGGTTCGCGCCGAGGACCGCGAGCGTGATGATCAGGAAGACGCCCTGCATCAGCGCGTAGTCGTTGTTGCCGACAGCAAGCAGCAGTGCCGACCCGATCCCCGGGTAGGAGAACACCGCCTCGGTGACGATCGAGCCGGCGACCACGAAACCGAGCGAGATCGCGAACCCGGAGATGGACGGCAGGACCGCGTTCCGGGCCACGTAGCGGGACCGGATCCGGCGCGGCGTCAGGCCCTTCGCCTCGGCGGTCACGACGAAGTCCTCGGACATCGTCGAGACCATCATGTTGCGCATCCCGAGCATCCAGCCGCCGACCGACGAGATCACGATCGTCAACGCCGGCAGGGCTCCGTGGTACAGCACGGACTGCGCGAACGGGAGGCTCCAGCCCGGCGTCACGGAGTACACGTCGTACCCGCCGCTGAGCGGGAAGACCGGCCAGGTGCTGCCGAGCAGGAAGAGCAGCAGCAGCGCGAGCCAGAAGTACGGCACCGACTGCAGCATCGTGGTGACCGGGATCAGGTTGTCGACCCAGGAACCGCGCCGCCAGCCGGCGGCGCGTCCCAGCAGGATCCCGATCGCGAACGAGATCACGGTCGCGAGACCGATCAGGCCGACGGTCCAGGGCAGGGTCTGGCCGATGACCTGGGACACCGGCGCCGGGAAGTACGCGATCGACGTACCGAGGTCGCCGGTGACCAGGTGGTGCAGGTAGGTCCAGTACTGGCTCCACAGCGACGAGTGCGTGTCCGTGCCGAGCAGTGCCTCGATCGCGGTCCGGGTGGTCGGCGTGACCGGTCCCTTGGTCGCGAGCTTGGACAGCATCAGGTCGACCGGGTTCCCCGGCATCAGCCGGGGAACCAGGAAGTTCAGCGTCAGGGCCGCCCAGAGGGCGACCACGTAGAAGGCGAGTTTCCGCAGCAGGTAGCGCACAGCCGGCCGCGCTCAGCTGGCGGGCTTGATCGTCTTGAGGACGATGCCGGCGTCCCAGGCCTTCCAGGCGGCGGGCAGGACATACAGGTTGTCCTTGGTCGGCCAGCCTGTCGCACGCGAGGTGTTGAACTCGGTGAGCATCGAGTTCACGTAGACCGGGATGTAGGGCAGCTGGTCGGCGATGATCGACTGGATCTTCGCGTACTCCGCCTTCTGGGCGGCCTGGTCCGTGGTACCGGCGGCCGTCTTGAGCGCGGCGTCGACGGCCGGGTTCGAGAACCGGGACTGGTTACCGGCCGACGCGGACTTGCCGACCGGTGCGGTGTTCGTCGTGGCGAGCTTGCTGTCGTAGGTGAAGTAAGGGTTCGTGGACGCGCCGAGGCCGACGGAGTCGAGCGACAGCTGGAACTTGCCGTTGGTCTGGGCGGCGTTCCACTCGTTCCAGGACACCTGGCTGGGCTTGAGCTCGATGCCGACCGCGGCCAGCTGCTGCTTGAGCGTGTCGTTGATCAGGATGTAGTCGCTCCACCCGGTGACGGTCTGGACGGTCAGCGACAGCCGCTTGCCGTCCTTCGCCCGTACGCCGTCACTGCCCTTCGTCCACCCGGCCGCGTCGAGGAGCTTGCCCGCTTCGTCCGCATTCGCGCTCTGCGGGAGTTTCGCCGTACCGGCGTCCGCGATCCAGTTGTCGTCGCGGCCCGGGAGCAGCATCGTCGGCGAGCCGACGCCCGCGACACCGCCGCCGGCCAGCTTCGCGAGCTGCTCGCGGTTCATCGCGAGGTAGATCGCCTTGCGGACGGCCGGGTCGGTCTGCGGTCCGGCGCACCCGAGGGCGGCGTTGGAGCAGGTTACGACGACGGTCGTCATCACCGGGGTGTTCACGTAGGTCAGGTTCTTCCCGGACTTCATGATGTTGTCGATCCCGGGCAGGTAGGCGCTGGCCCAGTCGACCTTGCCCGCGACCAGGGCGGCGCTGGCGGCGTCGGCGGACGTCACCGGCAGGTAGCGCACCTCCTTGATGGTGGGCTTGCCCGCCTCCCAGTACTGGTCGTTCTTCGTCAGCACGAAGCTCTGCGGCGTGTACGACTTCACCTTGAACGGCCCGGTGCCGACCGGATTCTTGTTGAGGTCAGTCGTCGGGTCCTTGATGTCCTTCCAGATGTGCTCGGGCACGATCGCCTGGTTGGCGAGCACGGCCGGCTCCTGCATGAAGGACTTCGACTTGAAGGTCAGTACGGCGGTGTCGTCGGACGTGGCCTTCGCGGTCGCGGCGAGGCCGGACGGGTTCAGCGCGGGCGTCTTCGCGACCAGGTTGAACGTGAAAGCGACATCCTTCGCGGTGAACGGCTGGCCGTCGTTCCACTTCACGTCGTGCCGGGTCTTGATGGTGAGCTCGGTCCCGGCGGCGTTCCACGAGAAGCCCGAGGCGAGGACCGGCGTCGGGTCGGACTGCTTCGCGAAGTTGTACCAGTACAGCGGCTCGTAGATGACGCCCAGCGTCGGTTGCAGCGCGGTGCTGCTGAACGGGTTGAAGTTCTCGGTGGTGATGTCAACGGCCGCGACGGTGATCGAGGCGTCCTTGGCGGCGGGCTGGTTGCCGGCCGCGGCGCCCTCGCAGGCGGCGAGCAGGAGTGCGGTGGCGGTCGCGGCGGCGACGGCGCCCACCAGGCGCCGCGCCCGCGGTCGGTTCATCGGGTTCTGGGGCATCGATTGGATCCTCTCGGCACGACCGGCGCGAACGCGGTCCTCGAAGCGCGTCACCCGGCAGCCGCCAGGGAAGCTGGCCGTAACTTAGTTCGCCTAATAAACAAGGCGCAAGAGCCAGCCCAGTAACGGTTCGACTGCGAAGGGTCCCAAATCAGGCGGAGATCGCGCGCTCGGAGCGGAGCATCATCAGGGCCGCGCCGATCGCGGCGGCGTCGTGACCGCGCTCGTCGAGCACAACTTCGGTGTTCACGGCGCGCCCGAACGACGAGCTCAGGATCCGCTCCTGGATGACCGGCAGGTAGATCGTCCCGGCGACGGCGAACGCCGGCCCGGTCAGCACCAGCAGCTGGACGTCGTACATGTTGGTGATCGTCTGCGCGCCGAGCGCGAGCCAGGCCGCGGAGTCCCGCAGGATCGCCTCGGCCCGGGAGTCGCCGGTCAGTGCCAGCCGGGCGATGGCGGCGAACGCCGCGACCCCGGTACGGCGTGGCGATCCGAGGTCGAGCCCCGCCGCGCGGGCCTTCGCGACGACCGTGGCGGGACCGGCGATCGCCTCCAGGCAGCCGGTGCTCCCGCACCAGCACTGCGGCCCGCCGATCTGGACGCAGATGTGCCCGACCTCGCCGGCGTTGCCGTGCGCGCCCTGGTAGACGTTGCCGTTCAGCCGCAGGCCGGATCCGATGCCCTCGCTCATGAACAGCGCGGCCATCACCGAGACGTCGTGGCTGGTGGTGAGCCGGGTGCCCGCGGCGGCCGCGGTCGCGTCGTTCTCCAGCAAAGCGGGCAGGCCGAGCCGTTCCTCCAGCCGGCGATGGATCGGGAACCCGACCCAGCGCGTCATCGACGGCGGCGCGGACGTCACGCCGCGGTTGCGGATCAGCGGCCCGGGACACACGAAGCCGAGCCCGAGGACGAGCGACGCATCGATCCCCGAACGCTCGATCAGCTCGGTGGTCTCGGCCGCGATCCGCTCCACGACCTGCTCCGGATCGCTGTCGTCACCCGGCCCGGCGCGCCGCCAGCGGGCCACGACGGCGCCGGCGTAGTCGACCAGCACGTACGTCAGGCTGTCGGCGCTCAGATGGACGCCGACGACGTACCGCGCTGCCGCCCTGATCCGCAGCATCGTGCGAGGCTTGCCACCGGTGGACGAGCCGCGACCGGCCTCGTCGACCAGGCCGTCGTCGATCAGCCGCCGGACCAGCGTGGTGACCGAAGGGGCGGTGAGGCCGGTGATCTGGGTGAGTTCCACCCGGCTGACCGTGCCCGCGGAGCGGATGCTGTCCACAATGAGGGCACGACTGTTCGTCGGTGCCGGGTCGTAACCCGGAGATCGCGACGCGTCGCTGACCTGCTGCATCGGGACATCCGCTCTCTGCTGAGTTTGTTAGGTCTGTGAATATAGTGGCTTCGGTGGCCTTGGAGGGGAGTCTATGCAGGACGTGACGCGGGAGCGGATCGCCGGGCTGGTGCTGGCGCGTCCCGGGCGGTTGCTCGGGATGGAGCCGTTCATGGCCGACGTCGTGCAGGGGATCGAGGAGGTCTTCGTCGGGCGGCGGGTGAGTCTGCTGATCGAGTTCGCGGCCGATATCGCCGACGAGATCGCGATCTGGCAGCGCTGGGTGGCCAACGACCACGTCGACGGCATCGTGATGGTCGACCTCCGGGCGCAGGACGCGCGGCTCGCCGAGCTCGAGCGGCTGGGGGTGCCGGCGGTCCTGCTCGGCGGGCCGGAGCTGCAGGTGCCGATCACCAACGTGCTCGTCGACAACGCCGAGGGTGCCCGGGCGGCTGTTCGCGCGCTCGCGGATCTCGGGCATCGCGACATCGCGCGGGTCAGCGGGCCGCGGGACATGCTGCACTGCCAGGCCCGCGACGACGCGTTCATGGAGACGTGCGCCGAGCGGGACGTGCAGGGCCGGGTCATCGAAGGCGACTACTCCGAGGACGCGGGCCGGGAGGCGACCCGGCAGCTGCTGACCGGCAGCCAGGTCCCGACGGCCGTGGTGTACGACAACGACCTGATGGCGATCGGCGGTCTCGCGGCGGCCAAGGACCTGGGCGTTCGCATCCCCGAGCAGTTGTCCGTGATCGCGTGGGACGACACGGCGGTCGCCCGGTTGGCGCATCCGCCGTTGAGTGTCGTGACGGTCGACGTCCACGGTCTCGGCGCGATCGTCGGCGAAGCGATCCTCGCCGTCATGCACGGCGGCGACGTCACGACGTACCAGGTGCCGAAGCCTACGATCCGCCTCGACCGGTCGACCGCGGAACCGGGGACATGAGGCCGGATTCCCACGCCCACACAGCGATCTCGGTCCGGTTGCGGGCGGCGATCTTGCGCTGAACCGCGGCCAGATGCGACTTGACGGTCGACAGCGAGATCGTCAGCTCCGCGCTGATCTCGGCGTTGGTGCGGCCCCGGGCGACGGCCTTGACGGCGGCCAGTTCACGGTCGGTCAAAGCAGGTTCGGGGCGGCGCGGACGGCCGCCGGCGGTGCTGAAATGGGCCAGCAGCCGAGTAGTGATCGACGGCGACACGAGCGCATCGCCGTTGGCCGCGGCATGCACCGCCTCCACCAGCAGTCTCGGCCCGGCGTCCTTGAGCAGGAATCCACGGGCGCCCGAGCGGAGTGCCTCGTGAACGAGTTCGTCGAGGTCGAACGTCGTCACGACGAGCACCCGCAGCGGGTCGGCGACCTCGGGACCGGCCAGCAGCCGGGTCGCGGCCAGGCCGTCCATCAGCGGCATCCGAATGTCCATCAGCGTGACGTCAGGACGCAGCTCCCGGGCCAGCTCCACCGCGCGCCTCCCGTCCGCGGCCTCTCCGGCGACCTCGATATCAGGCTCCCGTTCGAGGATCAGCCGGAATCCCGTACGGACCATGGCCTGGTCGTCGGCGAGCAGGACTCGCACCGTCATGGTGTTGTTCTCCCTTCCGGTCCTATGCCACCGGGGAGGGGCAGCTCAGCCAGGACCCGCCATTCGTGCTCGCCGTGCTCCCCGACGGTCAGCCTTCCGTCCAGCGCGTCGATCCGCTCACCCATTCCGATCAGTCCATAGCCGTCCGCGTTGCGGTGGCGGCTTCGACCCTGCCGAGTCCCGTCGTTGCGCACCTCGACCCGCAGGTACCGCGGGCCGGTCTCGGCGGACGGCTCCACCGTGACCGTGATCTGGCGCGCGTCCGGCGCGTGCTTGCGTACGTTGGTCAAGGATTCGAGCAGGACGCGGTGCACCGTCGACACCGTCTCGGGAGCCACCTCGACGTCCGCGAGCTGGGGCGCCAACCGCAAGGTGACGGCCTCGTCGCCGTCGACGGTGGCCTCGATGGTCTCCACCAGATTCCCGGCGGCGAGCGGCAGTTGCTGCTCCGGACTGCGCAGCACCATCACCAGCCGTCGTACGGCGCCGAGGGCATCGGCTCCGGCCCGCTCGATCTCTTGGAGCAACTCCCGCTCCGTGCCGTCCGCGAGTACCACCTGCGCCGCCTGCGTGCGCACCACAACCCCCGTGATGTGGTGCGCCACCAGGTCGTGCAGCTCTTGGGCCAGAGCGATCCGTTCCCGGTTCCGGGCGGCCAGTTGCGCGGCCTCACGGCGGGCTTCGCCATCGCGCAGGATCAGACCGACCGCGACACCGCTGCCCCACAACAAGGCCCAGAAGACCGCGACGGTGAGACTGACCGAGTCTCCGCCGTACCGCAGCACGGGTGCGAGGACGGCGGCCAGCCCGCCGAACACCGCGATCGCACCGGCTGTCCGCGGCCTCAGTTGGTGGCAGCTCGCGCCGACCAGCAGAATCAGGGCGAGTGTCTCCGAGTCACCGGCGAGCATCCCGCCCGGCTTCGTGAGGAAACCGGTGAGGCTGCACAGCAGGGACAGTACGATCGCGGCCGTCGCGAGCTGTGCGAGCCGGCCGGGCAGGCGGCGCCGGAGCAGCGCGAGCGCGCCGATCGCCACACCCGCGCAGGAGTACAGGACTTCGCCCGCCGGCGGCGATCCGTCCAGGACGAGACGTCGTACGACGTGCTCGGCGTTCAGGCCGACCAGGACGAGGACCTCGGTGACGAACAGGCCGCGGCGCACCAGTCTGTTGGTGGTCAGAATCACCGAGTCGTCGTCCTTTCTGTCATCTCCAGGTCAGCGAGGCTCTGCTTCGGCCGGGCAGTGGTAGCTGCGCTCCGGGCGTTCGCCCGTGGTCAGGAACGTCGTGACCGCGTACTTCGCGCACTGGTTCCGGCCCGCCGGGTAGACGCCGTGGCCGCCCTGGTCGGCCGTTACCATCGTGGCACGGTTGCCCAGGGCCCCCAGCATCTTCACGGCGCCGGCCAGCGGTGTGGCCGGGTCGCGCAGGTTCTGCACCAGCAGCACGTTCGACGGTCCCCGGTCGGTGATGCGGACCGGCGGCTCGGTCGGCTCCGGCCAGAACGCGCAAGGCTGGATGTTGGCCCCGGCCGCTCCGAACAGCGGATACCGGATTCGGTCGGCGGCGACGTTGCGCTGGTAGGTCTGGACCGAGGTCGGCCAGCGCGAGTCGTTGCAGATCATGGCGTAGCGACCGGAGATCAACTTCTCCGGGTCCTCCGCCGAACCGCCTCCCGGCAGTGGCGGCGGCGCCTGGCCCGCGTCCAGGGCCTTCCAGATGCCGGCCAGCATCGGCATCTGCGCTGAACCGTAGAGCAGGCCGAAGTTGAGCAGGCGGAACGTCACCGCGTCGAAGGGCCCGTCGGGCGTTGGGACCGGCGACTTGTCCAGGCGCGCGGCCAGCTCGTGGAACTTCGCGGTCACCTGCGCCGGCGTCCGGCCCAGCCCGTACTCGCGGTGGTTGGCGGCGGCGAACTTCGCGAAGTCCGGGAACCGGTCCTCGACGCCACGCGACCACAGCCGCTCGCTCGGGTAGTCCCAGCCGCCCGGTCCCAGATTGCTGTCGAGCACGATCCGGTCGCTGCGCTGCGGGAACAGCGTGGTGTACACCGCGCCGAGGTACGTGCCCCAGGAGGCACCGGCGTACGAGATCTTCGACTCGCCCAGCGCGGAACGGATCCGGTCCATGTCGCGGGCCGTGTTGGCGGTGCTGACGTGCGGCAGCATCCAGGAGGTCTCCGAGGCCGCGCACTGTCCGGCGACCTTCTTCATCTCGACGGCCCGCTTGGCCACGTCAGCGGAGTTCCGTGCGTACGGCGGAATGTTGCCGGTCGACTGCTGCGACGAAGTGAGGTTGCACGTGACCGGCGTGCTCTTGCCGATACCGCGTGGATCGAACCCGATCACGTCGTAGTTGTCCAGGACGCTCTGCGGTAGACCGGCCGTGACGAGAAAGGCCGGGTAGCCCTGACCGGCGCTCGGACCGCCGGGGTTCGTCAGCAGGACCCCGCGCCGTGACTCCGGCTTCTTGCTTGCCAGCCGCGAGACAGCGATGTCGATGGTCCGGCCCTCAGGTTTGCTGTAGTCCAGCGGGACCTTCAACGTGCCGCACTGCATGCCTGCCGGAATCGGGAACGGGGAGATGTCCGCCGGGCACTTGCCCCAGTCGATGCCGCCTGATGGTTGCGACGCTGCGGCGCCTACCTGCGAGACTCCCGGGAGCAGGGCGGTGGCCAGCGAGGCAACAGCAACGGTCAAGGTCAAGGCTGTACGTCTCATGTTCCCCAGTCTTCGGGAGCCCGGTTGGCTGGCACACCCATCCGCAGACCATTTCGGATGGCCGAAAGTACGAGACCAGAGAGGATTCCTGATCAACCGGCCAGGAACTCGGCTCGGAGCTCACTCAGGAAGTCCGAACAGGCCTGTCCGGTGGCGGCCGACTCACGCAGTACGTCGTACTGCCGCCGGTACAGCTCCACGTCCTTGGGTCGCGCGACCGTCAGGTACGCGTGCATCGTCTCGACCTGAACGAACGGCTCGCCATCGTCCACGTCCTCGTTGAGAGTAAAACCGTGCCAGGCGATTGCGCGGGACTCGGCATCCAACGGAATGACGCCGATGGTCACGTTGCTCAGCGTGGCAACACTCGCAATGCGATCCAGCTGAGAGATCAGCACCTCTCGTGATCCAGGCCGCCAGCGGAGGGCCGCTTCAGTGAGGATGAATTCGAAGGTGTGCGCCTGGTCGTACAAGAGTTGCTGGCGATCGAGGCGGCGCTGGACTGCGGCCGCGTAATCCTGCTCGCCGCTCAGGTCCGACGCGATGAACACGAGCCGCGCATACTCCGCAGTCTGGAGGAGACCGGGAACCAGCGTCGGCAGGAACGAGCGCTGGGTCCGGGCGGTCGCCTCCCGGCGCTGAACCTGCTCCTGCATCTCCGCAAAGCTGACGTCCTGCGCGAACTCGTGCCATGCGTCGGTCTGATTCAGTGCCGCCTCGGTAGCTGAGATCAACTGCTCCAGGCGGTCAGTCGCACCGGACTGCTCCAACCATCGAGTCAGCTCAGGGATTGATGCGAGTGCGTCACCGCGCTCGATCCGGCTGACCCTGGACTGGCTCAGGCCGGTCTGTTGGGCCAGTTGACGTCCGCTGACGCCGGCCAACGTTCGCAGGCGTCTGAGCTCCGCGCCGATGTGTTGTCGCGGAGTTCGTGGAGTTTGATCCGGAGTACGCACGCAGCTACAGATCTGCTTTCTGCTCAGCCAGGTAGGTGTTGAGGTCCACCGCATGCCGGAGAACGAGGTCGCGCTCTTTACGGCAGCGTTCCAGTACGGCGGGCTCTGTCGTGTGGTCGAAGCCTACGAAATGTCCGGCCTCGTCGTAGTGCATCAGTACGGCGTACGCGTCCGGAGAGTCGGCGTCGAACAACCAGAAGTCCTCGCCGAGTCTGGTCAGCGACCCGTCGGCTGCCCGGTCCGTGATCAGGATGCGCTCTCCGGCCGCCTGCGATTCGACGTACCCGACGAGCTCGTACCGAAGGTATTCGGTCAATGGGTGATCGATGACATGGACTCGCTCCCAGCTCTTGCCCGCGACGGTGGTGACGGCGATCCGAGCCAGCCAAGGCTCCGTACGCACCGACCGTTCCGGCCTCGCCGTGCCGTTGCGGAAGGCTTTGAGTCGTGCGTCTTCTTCGGAGACTGCGTAGCTCTGAAGATTCTCCAGACGGAAGACGTCTGCTGTGAATCGGTCGAAGTGAGCGTCGAACTCCTCGAAGTTCACACCGCGGCTCCGTCTGCCACCTTCTTGGCGTACTCCAGCAGGAGCTCTCGCGGCACCAGGACGACCGTCTCGTGCGCCGGCATCTGGCTCAACTGCGCCAATGCGTCGGCATCAACCAACTGCGCGCCCTGCACCGCCACCAGCGTGCCGTCATCGGTGTCGAACACGTTGGGACACGGGCCGTTGTCACAAGAACCAGCACTGTGAGTGAGTCGCATCTCGCCTCCTTCTATTCGAAATGAGTCAGCAGGAACAACGGTGGCACATGTGGCGGCACAGGTCAATCGAGGATCGTGTGGGTGTCGGGATCCGTACCATGCAAGGGCTTCTGGCTTGACAAGCGACAACGTTCCGATCATCCTCGAATCCGTGAGTCAAAATGAGTCACCAGATCAGATATCTGCACCAAGCGCCTCTCGTAGCGCGTGGCCGAGCCTGCGGCCGTCGCTGACCGAGCCATGTGACGGCGAGAACCCGGATACCGGAGCCGCCTGCGTCCTCGGCTATCACGACGGATACCACCGTGACGCCGGCCGTACCGAGTGGCTCGACGACGAGTAACCCCCGAACGCAGAGGTGTGCGAGCCGAGCCCTGCCTCCACGCACGCCTCTGCTTCCATGCTCTGTGCCATGATCGGGTGCGGGTGGCTGAGGGGGCGCCCACGCAGACTCCTGACACCTAAGTGCTGAAGCCAGCCAGCCACCCAAACCTCTCTATCTCTTCTTTCCTTTCTTTTCTCTCTTCTTTGTCACTTCCTGTCCATTGCGTATCTGTTCTCTTCTGAGGTCCCGTGGAACACCGTGAGTTGGAGTTGTTTCTGCATTTGGCGCGGACGCTCAACTACGGGCGCACCAGTCTGGAGTGTCATGTCAGTGCGGCCACGTTGACTCGGACGATTCAGCGGTTGGAGACGCGGGTGGGCGCGCAGCTGCTTGATCGGGGGCCGCGGGGTGTGGTGCTGACGGCGGAGGGGCGGCGGTTCTCGGTGTACGCCGAGAAGGCGCTGGGGCTGTGGGCGGACTATCAGGCCGGGTCTGGTGAGCCTGCTGGGTTGAGTGGTGAGGTGCGGATCTTCGCGACCGTTACGGCTTGCCAGACGTTGCTGCCTGAGTTGCTCGCGCCGTTGCGGGCTGCGCATCCGCAGATCCGCCTCGGCATCCGCACCGGCGACGCGGCCGCCGCTCTGGCTCGCCTGGATGAAGGTGAGGTGGACGCCGCGGTCGCGGGCATCCCCAAGCGCCTCCCGCAAACCTTGGTGAGCCGACCCGTCGCGGTCACCGACCTAGTCCTGGTGAAAGCCCACGAGAGCCCGGCCGATGGGCCGTTTGTTGTGCCGGCTCGGGGGCTTGTTCGGGAGGCCGCGTTTCGGTGGTTTCGGAGGACTGGCGTGAAGCCTGTGATTGCGGGGGAGCCGGATGGGCACGAGGCGCTGCTTGCCCTGGTGGCGTTGGGGTGCGGGACCGGCGTCGTACCGCGGCTCGTGCTCGAGTCGTCCGCGGTTCGCGATCAGCTCGTCGAATTGCCGGCCGACCTGGAACCGCTCACGATCGGGCTTTGCGCGCGCCGCGCCGACCTGCACCGGCCTTTGATCGCGGCCCTCTGGGACCTGCGACCGTAGCTCCGGGGTAGAGCTTGGCCGGCACCAGCTGCGGTGGGAGCGGCTCGTCGCCTTCGAGCTGGCGCAGGAGAGCCTGCGTGCCCAGCTGACCAAGCTCCGGGCCGGGGGTACGCATCATGGTGAGCTCGGGATCCGCCATCGCCGCGGTCTCGGGAACCATCAGCAAGGACAGGACGGAGATGTCGCCGGGGATGTCGTGACCGGTGTGTTTGAGACCGGACACGACCCCCAAAGCGGCGTACTCGTTGAGGACCAGGATCGCTGTGGTCTCGGGGTATTCGCTCAGCACCCGAGCGGCCGCGTCCTTACCCGCCTGCGTGGTGTCCGAGCAGGGGATGATCCTGATCGGGAGGTCGTACGACGCCGCGACCCGGCGGTACGCCTCCTCGGTGCGGACCCACGGACCGTACGCGTGGAAGCGGGGGTCGGTCAGGTCACCCGAGATCAACGCCAGCTCGCGATGACCGTGCTCGGACAGGTGCCGGACCGCGTCCTCGACCGTGGTGTCGAAGTCGATGTCCACGTGCGACAACCCGTCGAGTTCCGTCGTACGCCCGATCAGCGCGAACGGCGTACCGGACTGCCGCAGTACGTCGACCCGCGGGTCGTCCAGCTGTACTTCCATCAGGACGACGCCGTCCACGAGGCCCTGTCCCAGCAGCTCGCGGAGCTCGACGCCGTCGTTGCCGACCGGCCACAGCACCAGGTGGTAGTCCTGATTGCGCGCCGCCTCGGCCGCGCTGGTGAAGAACTCCGACGTCGACATCCCGAACCGGTGCTCGAGCGCCGGGTACGCCATGGCGACGATGTGGGTCCGCCGGCTGGCCAGCGCGCGGGCGACCATGTTGCGCCGGTAGCCGAGGTCGAGCATCGCCTGCTCGATCCGCGCCCGGGTCGCCGCGGTCACCGGCTTGGTGTCGTTCAGCAGGAACGAGACGGTCGCGATCGAGACCCCGGCCCGCTGAGCGACGTCTTTCATCGTGACCATCGATCGACCCCCTCTGAACTCTTGACAGCGGTGTGACGTACGGAACATAGTCCTTCAACGCCTCAGTTAAGCGGTTTACCGCACAATCCACAAGCTTCTCGGCAGTCCCCACGTTCCTCGGTTAAACGCTTAGAAGGAGTCCGATGTCATGATCAGCAAGCGGATCGCCGCCGCGCTGGCGGGTGCGACGACGGTGTCGCTCCTGCTGGGCGCCTGCGGTGACAACGGCGGCGACCAGTCGTCCACGTCCGGCGACAGCGTCAAGAGCCTCACGATCCTGGACTACTACAACAACGACCCGGACAAATCCCTGGTGCAAAAGGGACTTGACTCCTGTGCGACGCAGCTCGGCATCACGATCCAGCGGGAGACGGTGCCTGGTGACACCTTGATCCAGAAGGTGCTTCAGCAGGCCTCGTCGAAGACGCTGCCCGACGTGCTGATGCTCGACAACCCCGACGTACAGCAGATCGCCGCGACCGGTGCGCTGGCGCCCCTGAACGACATGGGGCTGAACGCCGACGGAGTCATCCAGGGCATGGTCGACGCGACGTCGTACGAGGGCAAGCTCTACGGACTCGCGCCGGTGACGAACACGATCGCGCTGTTCTACAACAAGGACATGCTGGCCGAGGCCGGCGTGCAGCCGCCGAAGACCTGGGAGGAGCTGAAGGCCACGGCCAAGAAGCTCACCAAGCCCGGCCGGTACGGGATCGCGTTCAACGCCAACGCGACGTACGAAGGCTCCTGGCAGTTCCTGCCGGCGATGTGGACCAACGGCGGTGACGAGACCGATCTGACCAGCCCGCAGGTGGCGGAAGCCCTGCAGTTGTGGGTGGATCTGGTGAAGTCGGGGTCGGCGTCGAAGAGCGTCATCAACTGGACGCAGGGCGACGCGAAGGACCAGTTCGCGGCCGGCAAGGCCGCGATGATGGTGAACGGCCCGTGGCAGATCCCGGCGCTGGAGAAGACCCCGAACGTCAAGTGGGACGTGGTCACGTTCCCGCTGAACAAGCCGGACCAGACGCCGGTCGCGCCGCTCGGCGGTGAGGCCTGGACGGTTCCGCTGAACAAGGACCAGGCCAAGCAGCAGAAGGCCGCGGACTTCGTGAAGTGCCTGAACTCGGACGAGAACGAGCTGGCCTGGGCGAAGGCCCGGTTCACCCTTCCGACCAAGACCGCGCTGCTCGATCAGTACGCCAAGGAGGTGCCGTCGATGAAGGCGTTCGCCGAGCAGGTGAAGACGGCCCGCGCCCGGACCGGCAAGCTCGGTGACAAGTGGCCGGACGCCGCGAAGGTGATCTACCAGGCGATCCAGCTGGCGCTGACCGGTAAGGCCTCTGCCCAGGACGCCTTCAAGCAGGCCTCCGGCGGCTGACGGATGGTGACGCTCACACGGACGACGGTGGCCGGCCGCGAGAAGGTTCGCGGCCGGCACCACCGCGGCGAGTCCCTCACCAAGGTGCTGTTCGTGCTGCCGGCCGTGGTGGCGATGGTGGCCCTGTTCGGCTACCCGGTGGTGAAGAACCTGCTGATGAGCCTGCAGGACTACGGGCTGAAGACGTTCTTCACCGGGGCCGCGCCGTGGGTCGGGCTGAAGAACTACAGCACTGTCGTGACCGACAAGCTGTTCTCGGACGCGATGCTGAACACCGCGCTGTTCACGGTCGGGTCGATCGCCTTCCAGTTCGCGATCGGACTCGGGCTCGCACTGTTTTTCCGAAACCGTTTTCCGCTCAGCGGCCTGTTGCGTTCGCTGCTCCTGCTGCCGTGGTTGCTGCCGTTGATCGTGTCGAGTGCGACCTGGCGGTCGATCCTCGAGCAGGACAGCGGCATCCTGAACCGCACGCTGCTGAAGCTGCACCTGATCGGTGATCCGGTGCCGTGGCTGAACTCGCCGTCGGTCGCGCTGATCGCGGTGATCGGCGTGAACATCTGGATCGGCATCCCGTTCAACGTGACCCTGCTGTACTCCGGTCTCGCGGAGATCCCCGACGAGCTCTACGAGGCCGGCCAACTGGACGGCGCGACCGGGTGGCGAGCGTTCTGGTACATCACCTGGCCGAACCTGCGAGCGGTCGCGAGCGTGCTGCTGATGCTCGGCGTCGTCTACACGATCAAGGTCCTGGACATCATCCTCGGTCTCACCGGCGGCGGACCGGCCAATGCCACCCAGACGCTGGCGACCCAGTCGTACGAGAAGTCCTTCGTCGACTTCCGGTTCGGCCAGGGCGCGGCGCTGTCCAACATCCTGATCGCGATCTCGTTCGTGTTCGCGATCTTCTACCTGCGCGGCACCCGCCGTGCCGTCGACGAGTAGGGGGCAGGGCATGCTGCGACGTACGGCGTACACCGTGATCGGCGTGCTGATCCTGTGCGTGATGCTGTTCCCCGTCTACTGGATGCTGAACGCCTCGCTGCAGCCGTCCGGAAACACCCTGACGGCGGGTTTCCTGCCGTTGCATCCGACGTTTTCCGGTTACAAGCGCGCGCTCGACGAGCAGGGCGGAAACCTGGTCACGAGCATGATCATCGCGGCCGGGACGGTGGTGCTGAGCCTGGCGATCGCGACCCCGTGCGCGTACGCGTTGTCGCAGTTCCGGTCCCGCTGGGTGTCGGTCGGGCTGCTGGCGATCCTGATCTCGCAGATGATTCCGGGGATCGTGATCGCGAACGCGCTCTACACGGCGTACGAGCGGATCGGGCTGCTGAACTCGATCCCGGGGCTGATCGTCGCCAACTGCAGCAGCGGGATCCCGTTCGCGATCCTGATCCTGCGGTCGTTCATGCTCTCGCTGCCGCCGTCGCTGGTGGAGGCGGCGCGGGTGGACGGCGCCGGGCTGTTCCGGGCGTTCGTCGCGATCGTGCTGCCGATCAGCAAGAACTCGCTGATCACCGCCGGACTGTTCAGTTTCCTGTTTTCCTGGAGCGATTTCCTGTTCGCACTGACGCTGACCACGAAGGGCGGCGTCCGGCCGGTGACGCTGGGGATCTACCAGTACCTCGGCACGCAGGTGCAGAACTGGAACGCGGTGATGGCCACCGCGGTCCTCTCGGCTGTCCCGGCCATCGTGCTGCTGATCGCCGCACAGAAGTACATCGCCGCCGGTGCCATCGGCGGAGCCGTCAAATAACCCTTAAGGACAAGAACAATGAACGTACTCGTCTGGGGCGAGAACCGGCACGAGCAGGTGGAACCGCATGTCCGGGAGATCTATCCCGACGGCATGCACGAGACCATCGCCGCCGGGATCCGCGAGAACCTCGAGGCGACGGTCACCACGACCACCCTCGACGAGCCCGAGCACGGCCTGACCGAGGAGGTGCTGGCGGACACCGACGTGCTGGTCTGGTGGGGCCACGCCGCGCACGGTGAGGTCGAGGACAAGGTCGTCGACCGCGTGTACCAGCACGTGCTGGCCGGGATGGGCCTGGTCGTGCTGCACTCCGGTCACTGGTCGAAGATCTTCGGCAAGCTGATGGGCACGACCTGCACCCTGCGCTGGCGTAGCGAACGGGACCGCGAACTGGTCTGGACGGTCGCGCCGACGCACCCGATCGCGCAGGGCGTCCCGCACCCGATCGTGATCGAGCAGCAGGAGATGTACGGCGAGTACTTCGACATCCCGGTCCCGGACGAACTGGTGTTCGTGTCGTCGTTCTCGGGCGGCGAGGTGTTCCGCTCGGGCTGCACGTTCCGCCGCGGGCACGGGAAGATCTTCTACTTCTCGCCGGGCGACCAGGACTACCCGGTCTATCACCACAAGGACGTGCGTAAGGTGATCGCGAACGGCGTCGCCTGGGCCCGTTCCGACCGGCCCGAGCGCGCGGTGCCGACGCTGCTGCGCTACGAGACCGGCGACTTCTTCAACGGACATGGGTACACCGGACCCATCGAGGAGCCTGCCGATGCCTGAACCCTTGCGCCTGCTGCAGGTCGGCGCCGGCGGGATGGGGCGCGCCTGGCTGCGCACCATCGCGGCCAACCCCGAGGTCCAACTGGTGGGCCTGGTCGACCTCGACCTGGACACCGCCCGGACTGCGGCCGACGAACACGGCTACACCGACCTGCCCGTGGCGGCCTCGATCGGGGAACTTGCTGCCGAGTTCGACGCAGTGATCGACGTGACTGTGCCGGTGGCGCATCCGAAAGTCAGCGTGGAAGCGTTGCTGAGCGGCGTCCCGGTGTTGTGCGAGAAACCGTTGGCCGAGACGGTCCGCGAGTGCCTGCAGATGGTGGCGGCTTCGGAGGTCAGCGGGAAGCTGCTGATGGTCTCGCAGTCGCGCCGCTACTTCCGTGCGGTGAACGCCTTCCAGCGTCAGCTTGCCGAGCTCGGCCCGATCGGGACGCTGTCGTGCGAGTTCTACAAGGCCCCGCACTTCAGCGGGTTCCGGGAGCGGATGGCCGAGCCGCTGCTGGTCGACATGGCGATCCACCAGTTCGACCTGTCCCGCAAGCTGCTCGGCTCGGAGCCGGTGTCGGTGTACTGCGACTCGTACAACCCGCCCTGGAGCTGGTTCGACGGCAACGCGGCCGCGTCCGCGATCTTCACGTACGCCGACGGCAGCCGCTTCACCTTCACCGGGAGCTGGTGCGCGCCGGGTCTCGAGACGTCGTGGAACGGCCGCTGGCGGGCGAGCACTTCGGGCGGTACGGCGACATGGGACGGCGACAACGCCCCGGTCGCCGCGTTGGCCTCCGGTGAGGCACTCCCCGCGGTGATGGCCGACGAGCCGGAGGAGATCGCCGGTTCGCTGGTCGAGTTCGTCGACGCGGTCCGTACGTCGGCGACGCCGCAGTCCGAGGTCCACTCCAACGTCGTCAGCCTCGCGATGGTCGAGGCCGCCGTACGATCCGCCGACACCGGTGCTCCCGTCCGGATCGCCGACGTCATCACCGACGCCTACACCGAAGCGCTGGCCACCACCCAGGACCCGGCCCTCCAAGCCGCCCTCAAGGCCTGGCCCAACCCTCTGAAAGCCGTCGGCCTGGAAGCCTGATCTTTCAGTTCCTGCAACGGGGCGGTGCGGACATTGCGCTTGCTGCAATGACCGTGCCGCCCGTTGACTTGAGGCATGAAGAGTTCGGTGTTTCGGGTTGAGCGGATGGATGTTCCGGGCGGGTCCGAGGACATCGTGCGCGGCGGGCGGGACCTGTTCGGTCTGCTGCCCGCGGCGTTGCACGGTGTGAAGCGGATCGGCGTACTGGGTTGGGGCCCGCAGGGGCGGGCGCAGGCGTTGAACCTGCGCGACTCGCTCGACGGCACCGGGATCACCGTGTCGGTGGGGTTGCGTCCGGGGTCCCGATCCGTCGAGGACGCCCGTGCGCACGGGTTCAGCGAGGACGACGGGACGCTGGGGGACTGGCTCGAGGTCGCCGCGGGCGCGGACCTGGTGATCCTGCTGATCGCGGACGCGGCCTTGGCCGCGCAGCACGAGGAGATCTTCGCGGTCCTGAAGCCCGGCGCGACCATTGGTCTGTCCCACGGTTTCCTGCTGGGCCACCTGACCTCGATCGGCAGCGCCTTCCCCGCCGGGCATCCGGTGATCGCGGTGTGCCCGAAGGGCATGGGGGACTCGGTACGGCGGCTGTACCAGCAGGGCGCGACCGTCAACGGGGCCGGGATCAACGCGAGTATCGCCGTGCACGCGGATCCGGACGGGCACGCGTGGGATCGGGCGCTCGCGTGGTCGATCGGGCTCGGGTCGCCGTACACGTTCGCGACCACGTTGCGGTCCGAGTACCTGTCCGACATCGCCGGCGAACGGGCGATCCTGCTCGGCGCGGTGCACGGTCTGGTGGAGGCGCTGTACCGGCATTTCCGGATCGAGGGTGCGGACCCGGTGACGGCGTACGAGCGGTCCACCGAGACGATCACCGGGCCGATCGCGCGAACCATCTCGAACGACGGTCTCGCGGCGGTGCGGGCGGCGAGCGGGGACGAGGACCTCTTCGACCGGGCGTACTCCGCGGCGTACGGCCCGGCGCGTGACCTGGTCGCCGAGGTGTACGACGAGGTTGCCGACGGCACCGAACTGCGCAGCGTGATCCTGGCCGAACGCCGGCTCGCCACCAGTCCGATGACCGAGATCGGCGGCAGCCCGATGTGGTCGCACAGCGCCGCTGTCCACGCCCGCCGCGATACTTCGCCGGCTGCCATCGATCCACTGACCGCGGGGCTGTTCGTGGCGACGATGACGGCGCAGGTCGACGAGTTCGCGGCCCGCGGGCACGCGTGGTCCGAGATCGTCAACGAGTCGATCATCGAGGCCGTCGACTCGCTGCTCCCGTACATGCACGCCCGCGACGTCGCCTACATGGTCGACAACTGCTCCCGCACCGCCCGCCTCGGCACCCGCCGCTGGGGCCCGCGCTTCCAGGCGGCGTACGAACAGATCGCCCTCCCGCACCTCACCCACCCCGCCGACCAGACCCTGATCAAGGGCTTCCTGGCCAACCCGGCCCACGAAGCCCTCGCTGCGGCCGCACGTCTGCGTCCTTCGGTGGACATCTCCGTCTAATCTGTGCGCCATGACGCCATCAACGACGCGGTCCCGGCTGGTTCCGATGCGGCCGCGGGATCCGCACGAGCCCGGCCGGACCGCGTCGTCGCTGGAGTTGTTCTTCGATCTGGTGTTCGTGGTCGCGGTGAGTGTCGCCGCGGCGCAGCTGCATCACGCGCTGTCCGAGAAGCACATCGCCGAGGGCCTGATGTCCTACGGGATGGTGTTCTTCGCGATCTGGTGGGCGTGGATGAACTTCACCTGGTTCGCCACGTCCTTCGCGACCGACGACTGGCTGTACCGGGTGCTCACGATCGTGCAGATGAGCGGCGTCCTGGTGCTCGCCGCCGGGATCGAGTCGGTCTACGCCGACCGCGACTTCACCGTCGTCGTGTTCGGGTACGTCGTGATGCGGGTCGCGATGATCGCCCAATGGCTGCGGGCGTCCCACGCCGCCGGAGAGAGCCGGCGAGCGACCCTGCGGTACGCCGGCGGGATCGCGATCGTGCAGGTCTTGTGGCTGACCACGCTGGTGATGCCCGAGAAGCTGGTGGTCGTCGCCTGGTTCGTGTTCGTGCTCGCCGAGCTGGCTGTACCGGTGGTGGCGGAGCGGCGCTGGACGACGCCTTGGCACCCGCACCACATCACCGAGCGGTACGGCCTGTTCACGCTGATCCTGCTCGGCGAGAGCCTGCTCGCGTCGGCGAACGCGATCTTCGAGGCCGTCCACGAACACGAGGACCTCGGCAAGCTGATCGCGCTCTCGGTGCTCACGCTGGTGGTCACCGCCGCGCTCTGGTGGATCTACTTCTGGCCGCCGCACCACACTGCGATCTCGTCGTTCGCCCGCTCGATCCGCTACGGGTACGTGCACTACTTCGTGTTCGCCGCGGCCGGCGCGTTCTCGGCCGGGATCGAGGTGGAGATCGACAGCATCACCCACCACACCGAGCTGAGTGAGCTCGCGGCGTCCTACACGGTGACGATCCCGATCGCGATCTTCGTCCTCGGCATCTGGTGGATCGCCCTGCGCGACAACGCCGACCGCGTGGTCAACCTCGTCGTACCCGTGGGCGCGGTCCTCGTGCTGCTGGATCCGCTGATCCCGGTGCCGTTCGCCCTGACGGCGCTCTTCATGGCGCTGATCGTGGTGACGCTGGTCCTGCGGCCGCCGGTGGAGCGGTCAGCCTAGTTCGGCGAGGGCGGTCGCTACGCGGCCGTGCGCGGCTTCGAGGGCGGCGCGGGCGGCCGGGATCGGCGTACCGGTCAGGAGGTGGACGAGGGCGGGCTTGAGCTCGCCGTCGGCCTCGGCCAGAGCGGCCTCGCAGGCGGCCTCTTCGGCGCCGGTGGCCTCGGCGAGGATGCGGAGCATCCGGCCGCGGAGCTTCTTGTTGGTGGCGACCAGGTCGACCATCAGGTTGGACCAGGTGCGGCCGAGCTTGATCATCAGCGTCGTCGAGAACGCGTTCAGGATCATCTTCTGCGCAGTGCCGGCCTTCAGCCGCGTCGAGCCGGCGATCACCTCGGGGCCGGTGTCCGCGGCGACCACGACATCGGCCAGCGGCGCCAGCGGGGCGTCCGGGTTGGACGTGACCAGCACGGTGGTCGCCCCGGCCGCGCGGGCGGCCTTCAGGGCGCCGGCGACGTACGGCGTGCTCCCGGAAGCAGCGAGGCCGACGACGAGGTCCTGACCGGTGACGGCGGCCGCGTCCCGGGCGCCGCCTTCCTCGGAGTCCTCGACGTTCTCGACCGCGCGGAGCAGCGCCTCGGTGCCGCCGGCATGATGGGCGACCACCAGTCCGTCCGGGACGTGGAACGTGGGGAGGAGTTCGGCGGCGTCCAGGGTCGCGAGGCGTCCCGACGTACCGGCGCCGAAGTAGTGCACCCGGCCGCCGCCACGGACCGCCTCGACGGCAGCGTCCACAGCCTTGGTCAGCTCCGGGATCACCGCGCTGACCGCCCCGGCGACCAGGGCGTCCTCGTTGTTCAGCAGTTGGAGGATTTCGGACGTGCCCACCGCATCGATGGCCAGCGTCCTCGGGTTGCGCTGCTCGGTCGGTGAGGTCACGGGATCGATGTTAGTTTTCTACTGAAGGATTTTCAATTCCGTTGAATCTTGACAGGCTGCTACTCCGACCCCTTCAGCCGGTGCCCGCGGACCGCCGAGGCGGTTTCCTCCAGCGCTTTCCGCGCGTCCGGCAGCACCTGCTGCGCGACCCCGATGAACAGGCAGTCGATCACGGTCAGCTGCGCGATCCGGCTGGCCATCGCACCCGAGCGGTACGTCGTCTCGCGCGCGGCCGTGGTGAGGACCAAGTCCGCGGTCCGGGCCAGCGGGGAGCGCGGGAAGTTCGTCACCGCGACCGTGGTGGCGCCGTGCTTGGCCGCCTCTTCGAGCGCCTCGACGACCTCGACCGTGGTGCCGGTGTGCGAGATGCCGATCGCGACATCGCCCTCGCCGAGCAGTGCGGCACTCGTCAGCGCGATGTGCACGTCCGACCAGGCGAACGCGACCCGGCGGATCCGGTGCAGCTTCTGCTGCAGGTCGAGGGCCACGAACGCGCTCGCGGCGAAACCGTAGAGGTCGACCCGGGGAGCGTTCACCACCGCGTCGACGACCTTTGCCAGGGTGTCCACGTCGACCTGCTGCGCGGTCTCGCGGACCGCCCGCTCGTCGGCGAACGCGACCTTGCTGACCACGTCGGCCAATGAGTCGCCCGGCTCGATGTCCCCGCCGACCTCCGGCCGGATACTCTCCTGCGCCGACTGGGCCGCCAGTTGCAGACGGAGCTGCGGATAGCCGGGGACGCCGATCTGCTTGCAGAACCGGATGACCGTGGTCTCCGAGGTGGACGCCACCTCGGCCAGTTCGGAGATCGTCATCGCCGCCACTCCGCCCGGATCCGCGAGGACCGCGTTCGCCACCCGCTGCTCGGCCGGCGCCAGCGCGGGCATCACCGCGCGGACCCGGACCAGCAGCGGCCCCGTGGGTTCTGGAGAGGTTGTCGAATTCATAACAGCACGGTACGGCGACGAACCACGAGATGGGGTCACCGACGCGAAAGTCTCCAACCTGTTGCGGTAAATGATTCAGGCGTTCGTTCACCGTCGAGAAGAAGACCAGCCTCGCTCGTGATCTTCACACCGTCGACGTACACGCCGCGGCCCTGGTACAGCGGGTCGGACGTGTAGCGCCACCGAACGGTCTGCTCGCCGCTGCCCAGCTCTGCGGTCACCTGGTGCCAGTGCCGGTCGCCGGAACCGCTGATCGAGCCGTCGGTGTCGATCACGGAACCCCGGTCGCGCACCGAGAACGGAACCTTCGTCCAGGTCGTTCCGTCCGCGGAGGTCTCGAGATACAGCAGATCGGAGACTTCCGTGTCGACGAACAGGTCGAACGCGAGCTTCGCGCCCCCGGCCGGTACGGCGACCTTCGCGTCGAGCGTGCTGGTCGCGTTGTCCGTCGTACCGGAGAACCAGGCGTCCTTCCCGTGCCGTGGGCCGACGCCGAGGGCGAGCGCGAGGCCCTGGGCGACCGCGCGGCGGGCCGGGTTGTTGCTGCCCCAGTTGCGGCTCGGGTGCACGCGGTTGCTGAGCAGGATCGCGAACGAGCGGGAGTCGAAGTCGATCACGAGCGACGTCCCGGTGTAGCCGGTGTGGCCGGCCGTGCGCGGTCCGGACAGGCCGCCCATGTACCAGCGCTGGTTCAGCTCGAAGCCGAGGCCGTGGTCGTTGCCGGGGAAGCCCTGGTTGAAGTTCGTGATCATCGCGGTCACCGAGGATTCCTTGAGGATCCGGGCGCCGCGGTAGCTCCCGCCGTTCAGGAACGTCTGCGCGAGCACGGCCATGTCGTCGGCCGTGCTGAAGACGCCCGCGTGGCCGGCGACACCGCCGAGGGACCAGGCGTTCTCGTCGTGCACCTCGCCCCAGACCATGCCGCGCGGCGGCGAGGCCTGGTACTCCGTGGCGGCGATCCGCTGCTTCTTCTTCGGGTCCGGGTTGTAGCCGGTGTCGCGCATCTGCAGCGGTTTCGTGATCCCATCGGCGACCAGTTTGTCCAGCGTTTTCCCGGTCACCCGATGGGCGAGCTCACCGAGCGCGATCAGGTTCAGATCGCTGTAGAGATAGGTGCTTCCCGGCGGGTTGATGAGCTTCGCCGTCAGCGCCATGTGCAGCCGGGAGGCCGGGTCCGGCTGGGCGCTCCACAGCGGGAGCCAGGACGGAAATCCACTCGTGTGCGTGAGTGCTTGCCGGACCGTGACGGTTTCCTTGCCGTTTTCCGCGAACTCCGGGATGTAGGTCGCGATCGGCGCGTCCAGGTCGACCTTGCCCTTCTCGACCAGCTGCAGCACGACGATCGACGTGAACAGCTTGGACACCGAGGCCATGTCGAAGATCGTGTCGGTGCGCATCGGAATCTGCTGGTCCGGCGGCAGCTCGGTGCCCTGCCCGTCGGCGTACTTCAGCGCCAGGCCGGTGGCCGTCCGGGTGACGATCTTGCCGTCGTGGCCGAGCAGCGTGACGGCGCCGGCGTACAACGGTTTCGTCGTACCGCTCGGCTGGGTCCAGGCGGCGACCTGGGCCAGCGCGGCGTCGATCGGCGCGGGGTCCAGGCCGGCCTTCGCCGGGGTCGCGTCGCGCAGCAGCGTGGTCTTCGGCGCGTAGCCGTCGTACGGCCGGTCGAACCGGCCAGAGTTGTTGCTGCCAGCAACAGCAGGGGAAGCCATCGTGAGTATCACCGCAGAAATCGTCGTGACCGCAGCCCACCGTTTCACCGGTGTGCTCCCTTGTAGAGAAGGTACTTCGCCCGCCGGGCCGTCCAGGCCTCCGTCTCGGGCTTCCAGGCTGCCACGATCTGCTCGGCGGTCGCATCCGCCAAAAGCATGGTCCGGAACCGATCGGACCCGGTGAGCAGGTCGATCCACCGGCCGGGTGGGGTCTCCGCCCGCCAGGTGAACTCGGGGTAGAGCTTACGGGCCTCGACGATCATGTGCGTCGCCGCGGTGATCGCCTCGACCCGGTGCGGATCGGTGATCTGCACCTGGACTCCGCCGCACAGCACGTTCGCGTTCTTGCTGATCGTCGGCGTGAAGTACGCCTCGCGGAACGCGACGCCCGGAATGTTCTTGGTCTGCAGGGCCTGCGCCCACTTGTAGTCGACGTACGGCGCGCCGATCAGCTCGAACGGTCGCGTCGTACCGCGGCCTTCGGACATGTTGGTCGCCTCGAACAGGCACAGGCCCGGGTACAGCAGCGCGGTGTCCGGGGTGGGCATGTTCGGGCTCGGCATCACCCAGGTGAGACCGGTGTCGTCGTACAGCTGGTCGCGCTTCCAGTTCTTCGCCTCGATGACCTCGAGTTCCTTGAGCCGGCCGCCGTTCGGCTCCAGCGGCAGGTACTCGGCGTTGAACATCCGGGCCAGCTCGCCGACGGTCATCCCGTGCTGCTGGATGATCTCCTTCTTTCCCACGCCTGAGGTGTAGCCGGGTTTCAGCATCGGTCCGCGGGCGTACCCGCCGACCGGGTTCGGGCGGTCCAGTACGACGAACCGCGCGCCGGTCCGGACCGCGGCGAGCATCGCCTCGAACATCGTCCAGATGTAGGTGTAGAACCGGGCGCCGACGTCCTGGATGTCGAAGACCACGGTTTCCACGCCGGACTGGGTGTAGAGCTTCACCAGCTTGTCCGCGTTCGCGCCGTACGCGTCGTACACCATGATCCCGGTCCGCGGATCGACGTGGTCGCCCTCCGAACCGCCGGCCTGCGCGCTGCCGCGGAAACCGTGTTCTGGACCGAACACCGCGACGATGTTCACCTTGCCGGACGCGTGCATGGTGTCCACGACGTGGGTGAAGTCGGGAAGGATCCCGGTCGGGTTGCTGATCACGCCGACCTTCTGGCCGGACAGCGCGCGCCAGCCGTCCTTCGCGAGCACCTCGGCGCCGGTCATCACCTTGCGGCTGGACACGGCCTGCGCGGCGGGTGCGTCGATGAGCGGGGCGGCGGCGACTGCACCGGCGCCGGCGAGCAAACTGCGTCGCTTCATGAGGTCTCCTCAGGAACGGAACGAGAGGTCGGCGATCATCGGACGGTGGTCACTGGCGGCCTCGGCGACCGGGACCTCGGCGGGTACTTCGGCGCGTCGCACGGTCAGGCCCCTGCCGACTGTGACGAAGTCGATCCGCTTGCTCGCGGCGACCGCCGGGTAGGTGTTCGGCCCGCCAACGTTTTCCGCGGCCGCCGGCCACGAGTCTGTCAGCCGCGTCCAGAGCCCGGCGAGCTCCGGCGCGCCGGCCTCGGCGTTGAAGTCACCGACCAGGATCTGCAGATCCTGCCGCCGGTCCTGGGCGAGGATCTTCATGGTGTCGGCGACCTGCATCGTCCGTACGGTCGGATCGCCGCGGTAGTCCAGATGGGTGGAGTAGACGTGCACCCGCCGCCCGCGGACATCGACCTCTACCTCGAGGAACCCCGGCGCCGGAGCGGGTGCCGGGTTCGGGTCCTGCGTCGACAGCCGCGTGATCGGGTGGTTCTGCGTCCGCACCAACGGGAAGCGGGACAGCACGCCCACACCGTACTGACGCCGCGGCTGACCGGCGGCCGGCGGGTCGAGGTCGTAGATCGGCGCGAACGCCGGGTACATTCCGAGCTTTCCGGCCAGTTCCGCGATCGTGTCCAGCCACTGGCTGCGGTCGCCCCAGTGCACGTCGACTTCCTGCAATCCGACGATGTCCGCGTCCAGGGCCTTGATCGCCCGCGCGGTCCGGTCGAGGTCGAAAACGTTGTCCTCGCCGGCCCCGGCATGAATGTTGTACGAGGCAACGGTCAGCCGGGTCGCCCGCGGATCGAACGAGAGCCCGTGGCCGAACGGGTGCAGGACCGGCGCCGGGTCCGGGCTGTTCGGGTCCGGCTTCGCGGGGATCTCCACCGGCAGCTTGCCCGTCGGCGCGATCTCGCCGTACAGCACCTTGGCGAGTGCTTCCATCGACACCACGGTGCTTCCGTACGTGACCAGCGTGGTCGCCGGGGCGTCGAAGTACGCGACGTCGTACGGGTCGCGGACCGGGACGACGATCACCGGGCGGCCGGACGCAAGCAGGCCGTTGACGAGCTTCTGCTGCTTGGCCAGTTTGTCGGTGACCTCGGTGTCCCAGGCCTTGTTGGTCAGCACGATGGTCAGGTCCGCGGCGGCCGAGGCCGCCAGGGCGTCGGCGATCTTCGCGTCGGTCGGCGTACTGCCGGTGTCCTTCACGGTGGTCGTCGCGCCGCGCTTCTGCAGGGCGGTCGCCAGGTTGGTGGGGCTGTACCCGGTGACGACGATCTTGCGCGGCGCGGGGGAGAGCGGGAGTAGGTCGGCGTCGTTGCGCAGGAGCGTCGTACTGCGGTCCGCGATGCGCTGGGCCTCGGCGTAGTTGGCCGGCGTACCCACGACCTTGGCGATGCGCGACAGGTCGACGTACGGGCGGTCGACGAGTCCGCCCTCGTGCTTGAGCGCGAGGATGCGCGTGACGCTCTCGTCGATGCGGGCCTCCGAGATGCGACCGCTCCGGACGGCGTCGAGGACCGAGTTGTACGCGAGTCCCGGATCGACCGGCATCAGCAGCTGGTCGACACCCGCCTCGATCGCCCGGAGCGGGATCTCCGCGTCGCCGTACTTGTCCCGGACGCCCTTCATCCCCAGCGAGTCGGTGATCACCACGCCGTCGAACCGCAACTGCTCCCGCAGGATCCCGGTCAGGATCGGCCGGCTCAACGTCGCCGGGTCGCCGGACGGGTCGAGGGACTTCACGACGATGTGCGCGGTCATGATCGACTTGATGCCGGCCCGGATCGCGGCCTGGAACGGCGGCAGATCGATCTCGGTCCACTCCTCGCGGGTGTGGTGGATCTCCGGGATCCCGACGTGGCTGTCGGTCTCGGTGTCGCCGTGGCCCGGGAAGTGCTTCGCGGTCGACACGATCCGGCCGTCGCGCTGGTAGCCCTTGACCTGCGCGGCGACGATCTCCGCGGCGAGCGCCGGGTCGGAGGACGCCGAGCGGACGCCGATCACCGGGTTCAGCGGGTTCACGTTGACGTCGGCGTCCGGCGCGAAGTCGGTGGTGATGCCGAGTGCCTTCAGTTCGCGACCGGCGATCGCGCCCGCCGCGCGCGCGAAGTTCGCCGAGCGGGTCGCGCCGAGCGCCATACCACCGGGGAACTGGGTCGCGGGCGGTCCGACCCGGACCACCGAGCCGTACTCCTGGTCGGTGCTGATCTGCAGCGGGATGCCGGTGTTCGTCAGCGATGCCTTTTGCAGGCCGTTCGACAGGCCGGCGATCTGCTGCGGGTCCTTCGTCGAGTCGGTCCACGTGAAGTAGATGACGCCGCCGAGGTTGAACTTGGCCACCACCTCGGCCGGCGTCGCCACGCCGTACAGGCTGGTGTTGCGGGCGTCGGCGGTGTCGGCCGCCGGGCCGTACGCATACAAGACGAACAGCTGGCCGACCTTCTGCTCCAGCGTCATCCGGCGCAGCGTGTCGCGAACCCAGCGATCGGTGTGCGCACTTGCGGTCGTGGTGGCGGCGACCGTCGACCCGGCGACGGTAGCCGCCGCGAGTCCGAGGGTCTGGCGTCGGGTCAGTTCCATCGGTGTCACCAACTCAGTCCAGGCGGGCAGGGGCGAACGCCAAAGTAATTGAATTACAGATACTCCCCCGCGACGCGAAAGTTACCCACGCACACACGCCGGGTCAAGAGTCGGTGACACCCCGACGCCAACCGGCGCCGCCACCGCGAGCACAGCCCCCGCACACGCCACATACGTCACCTGGAGCCCAGGCGCGGACTCCACCACCCCACCCCCTACCGGCACCACCCGCCGAAGCCCCGCCCCCCGCAACCCAATCCCCAGCGCCTTACCCACCGCTTCCTTGGCCGTCCACAGCCGCAGAAAGGCCCCCAGTTGATCCACCTCCCCCGCCATCCACTCCAATTCCCCCGCCCCGAACCACCGCTCAGCCAACCCCCAGAAGTCCCGCGGCTCCCGCTCCTCGAGGTCGACGCCGACCGGCCCGTCGTACGACGCGGCAACGGCGATCCGGCGCCGGCTGTAGGAGATGCTGACCGCCACCCCATCGACCTGCGGTCGACCATGTTCGTCGTGGCTCAGCGACGGCCGGCCGACGAAGCCACCCGCGAGCTCAAGTAAAAGGCTGTGGGCTTCCGACCTGGGCTCACGCCCGGCAGGCGCCACCCGAACCTGCACGGAACCTCCCACCCGGAGACGGTAACCCGTGCTCCGCGTGCGTTTGGATTGTCGACAAAGTGATGTGGCAACTGGTCCTCTCTGGGGGTGGCGAACTGGATCTGTAGGGCGTACCGGTATCGATCTACGTTCTTGGTATGGCTACCGCGTGCGAGGTTCCCGTTGTCAGTGTCCCGCTGTTGGGTGGGCGGTTTGTGCGGTTGTTGGTGGTGGTGTTTGGGTCGGGGTTGAGCATGTACTTGTTGACTTCGGTGGTGCCGTTGTACTTGGCGGCTCATGGGGCGGGGGGTGTGGGGGCGGGGCTTTCTACTGCGGCGATGATGTTTGCGGCGGTGGGGGTTGAGTTGGTGGTGCCGCGGATGTTGGTGCGGTGGGGGTACCAGGTGGTGCTCGGGGTTGGGCTTGTGTTGTTGGGGGCGCCTTCGTTGGTGTTGTTGGCTTCGGCTTCGTTGCCGGTGGTGCTCGGCGTGTGCATCGTGCGGGGGGCGGGGCTGGCGATTCTGGTGGTGGGGGCGGTTGCGTTGGTGGCTGAGTTGACGCCGGCGGCGCGGCGGGGTGAGGCGCTGGGGGTGTACGGCGTGGCGGTTGGGGTGCCTGCGGTGATTGGGCTGCCGTTGGGGGTTTACCTGATCGACGTGATCGGGTTCGGTGCGCTGTTCGTGCTGGCGGCTGTTGCTTCGCTCGCCGGGTTGGTCATGTTGGTTGGGTTGCCGGCGCGGATTGCGGTGGAAGAGCAGCATGTGAAGGTGTTGGGCGGCGTACGGCGGAGTGGGTTGTTGATGCCGACGCTGGTGTTCGCTGCGGTGACGGTGGCGGCTGGGATCAGCGTGACGTTTCTGCCGCTGGCGGTTGCGGGGGACAGGCAGGCGATCGTCGCGACAGCCCTTCTGGTGCAGGCGATTGCGGCTCCGGCGGCGCGGTGGCTGGCCGGGCGGTACGCCGATCGTGTGGGGCCTGCGAAGCTGCTCGCGCCGGCGCTCGCGCTCGCGGCTGTTGGTGCCGGGTCGCTCATCTTCCTGCCGAGTGCGGTCGCGATCCTGATCGGTTCCGTGTGTTTCGGGGCGGGCTTCGGTGCGGCGCAGAACCTCACGCTGGCGCTGATGTACAACCGCGTCGACCGGTCGCGGTTCGGGCAGGTCAGTGCGCTCTGGAACCTTGCGTACGACGGCGGTTGGGGACTCGGCGCACTGGCCTTCGGTGCGATCGTCGGCGGCACCGGCTACCCGGTGGCGTTCGCGCTGACCGCCGCGGTCGTCGCGCTCGCCGTCGTACCTGCGGTCAGAGCTTCCGTAGCCTGACCCAGCGGACGGCGTGGTCGGCGCCCTTGCGGAGGACGAGGGTGGCGCGGGAGCGGGTGGGGAGGATGTTCTCGCGCAGGTTCGGGCCGTTGATGCCGTCCCAGAGCGACTCGGCCTTCTTGATCGCTTCCTCGCGGCTCAGTTCGCCGTACCGGACGAAGTACGACTCGGGGTTGCGGAAGGCTGTTTCCCAGAGTTTGAGGAAGCGGGCCACGTACCAGGAGCGGACGTCGTCGGCGGCCGCGTCGACGTACACCGAGAAGTCGAAGAAGTCGCTGACTGCGAGGCCGCTCTTGCCGTCCGCGTGCCGGGGTGCGGGCTGCAGGACGTTCAGGCCCTCGAGCAGCAGGATGTCGGGCTGCTCGACCGTCGTTCGTACGCCCTCCATGCGGTCGTAGTGCAGGTGCGAGTAGACCGGCGCCTCGACCGTGTCGATCCCGGACTTCACCTCGACCACGAACCGCAGCAGAGCCTTGCGGTCGTACGACTCCGGGAAGCCCTTGCGCTGCATCAGGTTGCGGCGCTCGAGTTCGGCGTTCGGCCAGAGGAACCCGTCGGTGGTGACGAGCGCGACCCGCGGGTGCTCGGGCCAGCGGGCCAGCAGTTCGCGCAGCAGTCGCGCGGTCGTCGATTTGCCGACGGCAACCGATCCGCCGATCCCGATCACGAACGGGGTCCGGGTCTCGGCCGGCTTGCCGAGGAAACTCTCGGTGTCGGCGTGCAGCGCGCGGGCGTGCCGGACGTAGAGCGAGAGGATCCGCGACAGCGGCAGGTAAACCTCGCGGACCTCGTCCATGTCGATCTCGTCCCCGAGACCGCGCAACCGCTCGACCTCGTCCGCCGTCAGCGGGGAGACGGTCGTCTCGGCCAGTTGCGCCCAGGTGGCCCGGTCGAGCTCGGTGTAGGGAGTCACCTCCCGCGACGGCTGCAGCATGTGGCCCATTCTTCCCATCGGCGCCGGATGCACCCACATCGGGACAGCGTGGCCTTGGTCTCAGAGTGTCCCCAGAGTGTCTCAGCTACGGTACGGTCTCGAAACTTTCGGTCACGCCGTCGTGACCGTCTGGTGTGTAAGCATCGACTCTCGATGACCGACTCCGCCTGGTTGGGAACGCAGCGCTTGCCCGAGGTGACGGTGCACGCGTCCGGGGTGCTCGCGCAGACGATCCGCGCGGAAATCCGGCAGACGCGCCGTTTCCGCACCGATGTCCAGATCGCCGTCTGCACGCTGACCCGGGTCCGTGAGACCGCTCTGTGGCAGGAGGTCGAGGCCGCCGTACCCGAGCACGGGCTGGGCGTCGAGGGGTTCGTGGTGGTGCGACGGGGCAACGATCTGGTCGTCGCGGCCGAGGGCGGGCACGGGTTGCTGTACGGGTACTTCTACGTGCTGCGGTACTTCGAGTGGATGAGCGGCGACTTCACCGTCGTCGAGCAGCCCGCCGTACCGATCCGGATGCTGGACCACTGGGACGAGTTGTCCGGTGCGGTACGGCGCGGATACTCGGGCGAATCGCTGTTTTTCCGCGACGGCGCGGTGGTGCCCGACCTCAGCCGGGTCCGGGCGTACGCGCGGTTGCTGGCGTCGATCGGGATCAACGCCGTCGCACTCGCCACCGCCGAACTGCCCGATGTGGCGCGGTTGGCCGGCGTTTTCCGCGAGTACGGGATCGCCGTCAGTCTCGCGGTCGACTTCATCGACGACCCCCGCGACGAGCGGGTCGCGCGCTGGTGGGCCGCCACGATCGCCCGGGTGTACGACGTCGTACCGGATCTCGGCGGGCTCGTGGTGCGGTCCGCGCGGGACCCCGAGGGCGCGAACCTGCTGGCGCGGGCGGTGGCGCCGTACGGCGGAACGGTTTTCTGGCGATGTTCCGGCGCGGAACTCGAGCAGGACTGGCGGGACCGGCGGGCGGATCGGGCGCGGGCGGCGTACGACGCGTTCATCCCGCTGGACGGGCGGTTCGAGGAAAACGTTGTCTTGCAGGTCAAACACGGACCGCTGGACTTCCAGGTCCGGGAGCCGGTCTCGCCACTGCTCGGGGAATTCCAGGAAACCGTTTTCGGTGTCGAGTTGCAGGTCACGCAGGAGTACTCCGGCCAGCAGCAGGACCTCTGCTACCTGGGGCCCTGGTGGCGGGAGATCCTGCAGTTCGACACGACCGGTGGCGGCGGCGTGACCGTTGCCGACCGCATCGGTGCGATCGTTGCCGTGTCCAACGTCGGTGACGACGCGAACTGGACCGGGCACAAGCTTGCGCAGAGCAACCTCTACGCGTTCGGTCGGCTGGCATGGGACCCGGCCGCGGATCCGGTCAGCCTGCTGCACGAGTGGGCGGCCGCGACGTTCGCGATGGACGACCGGACCCGGGGCGAGCTGGTGACCATCCTGTCCGGTTCGTGGCAGACGTACGAGCGGTACACCGCACCCCTCGGCGTCGGGTTCATGGTCACGCCGGGGACGCATTACGGGCCGAGTGTGAACGGGTACGAGTTCTCGGGCGCCGGGACGTACCACTTCGCGGATCGGTACGGCGTAGGCGTGGACAGGACCGTAAAGACGGGCTCGGGATTCACCGGGCAGTACCCGGAACCGCTCGCGAGTCTGTACGAGGACGTGTACACCTGCCCCGACGAGCTGCTGCTGTTCTTCCACCACGTGCCCTACGACCACGTGCTGCAGAGCGGGAGCACTGTGCTGCAACACATCTATGACACGCACTTCCAGGGGTACGCCGAGGTCGAGGCGATGGTCGCCCGCTGGCAGGTGATCGCCGAGCGCTTCGAGCCGGCCATCCGCGAGAACATCACCACCCGCTTCGAGACCCAGCTGTCGAACGCCCGCGAATGGCGCGACCAGGTCAACACGTCCTTCTACCGACTCTCCGGCGTACCGGACACCCACGGCCGCACGATCCATATGTAATCTGGTTCGAAAGTTTCGGATCGGGAGGCGTCGTGGCCGAGCGGCCGACCATTGCGAAAATTGCGGAGCAGGCCGGGGTGTCGGTGCCGACCGTCTCCAAGGTGCTGAACGGGCGCGCGGACGTGGCGGCGGCCACCCGGGCGCGGATCGAGAGCCTGATCCAGGAGCACGGCTACCGGCGGCGGAGCTCGAGTACGGCGGCCGGGCCGATGATCGACCTGGTGTTCAACCAGCTCGGCGGCGAGTGGGCGATGGAGCTGATCCGCGGCGTCGAGGAGGTCGTCCGGGCCGAGGGCGTCGAGCTGGTGCTGTCCGAGTGCGGCGGCGCGCTCCGGCCGCGGCAGGAGTGGATCGAGTCGGTGCTGAACCGGCGGCCGCTCGGCGTGATCATGGTGTTCTCGGACCTGGACGCCGACCAGCGCGCGCAGCTGGAGGCGCGGCGGATCCCGTTCGTGGTCGTCGATCCGGTCGGCGACGTGGGGGACGACGTACCGTCGATCGGCTCCGCCAACTGGAACGGCGGCCGGCTGGCGACGACCCACCTGCGGACGCTCGGTCACACCCGGATCGGGATGATCGGCGGTCCGATCGAGACGCTGTGCTCGCGGCAACGCGTCGACGGGTACACCGATGCGCTGCGCTCGACCGGCGCCGACGTCGATCCGGACCTGATCCGGTGGGCCGATTTCGAGGTCGCCGGCGCCCATCGTGAGGCGCTCGTGCTGCTCCGCGCCGCCGACCGGCCCACCGCGATCTTCGCCGGGAGCGACATGCAGGCGCTGGGCGTCTATCAGGCCGCCCGTGAACTCGGGCTCGAGGTGCCGCGGGACCTGTCGGTGGTCGGGTACGACGATCTCCCCGTCGCGCAATGGGTGACGCCGACGCTCACCACAGTGCACCAGCCCCTGCACCAGATGGCCGAGCTGGCGACCCGCGTCGTACTCGACCTCTCCCGGGGCCGCACCCCCACCGCCCTCCGGCTCGACCTAGCGGTCGACCTGCGAATCCGCCAGTCCACGGCGCCCCGCTAGGGTGGCTGCATGATCGTCGGCGTGGGTATCGATGTGGTCGACGTGGATCGGTTCATGCGGACGCTGGAACGTACGCCGGGGTTGCGGGATCGGGTGTTCACGGCCGTGGAGGCGGTGAAGCCGCCGGCCTCGCTGGCGGCACGGTTCGCGGCCAAGGAGGCGTTGGCGAAGGCGCTCGGGGCGCCCGCGGGAATGCACTGGCACGACGCCGAGGTGCAGACCGACGAGACCGGGCGGCCGTGGCTGGAGATCACCGGCACGGTCGCGGCGCAGGCGGCGAAACTCGGCGTCCAGAGCCTGCATCTGTCGTTGAGCCACGACGCCGGGATCGCCTCCGCCGTGGTCGTCCTGGAGGGCTGAGCATGCGGCACGCGCACACCGTCGAGCAGGTCCGGGCGGCCGAGGCCGAGCTGATGGCGAAGCTGCCCGAGGGCACGCTCATGCAGCGGGCGGCGACCGGACTGGCGGTTGCCATCAGCAACTTCCTCGGCGGTACGTACGGCGCTCGCGTCGTCCTCCTGATCGGCTCCGGCGACAACGGCGGCGACGCCCTGTACGCCGGCGCGAACCTGGCGCGGCGCGGCGCTCAGGTCACCGCAGTGCTGCTGTCGGACAAGGCGCACGCAGGCGGGCTCGAAGCGTTGAAGGTCGCGGGCGGACGCTTCGGGTCGACCGACGACATCCCGATCGCCGACGTCGTGGTGGACGGGATTGTCGGGATCGGTGGGCGGCCGGGGCTTCGGCCTGACGCGCTTGCGGCGGTGCAGGTTGCCGAGCGGTACGGCGTACCGATCGTGGCTGTTGATACGCCGTCCGGTGTCGACGTGGACACCGGCGCGACGCCCGAGCCGCATGTGAACGCCGCGCTCACCGTCACGTTCGGCACCCACAAGATCTGCCACTTCGTCGACCCCGCCGCCACCGCCTGCGGCCCGGTCCACCTCGTCGACATCGGACTCGACCTCCCACCCGCGGAAGCGCAGGCGCTTCAAGCCGCGGACATCAGAGCGCTCTATCCCGTCCCGCACGGCGAGTCCGACAAGTACTCGCGCGGCGTACTCGGCCTGATGGTCGGCTCCACCCAGTACCCAGGTGCAGCGGTGATCGCCACCGCCGGCGCCCTCGCGGGACCCGTCGGCATGGTCCGGTACGTCGGCCCGGACGCGGTGGCGAGCGCCGTCCGCGAGGCTCACCCGGAAGTCGTCGGCGACGGCCAGGTGCAGGCGTGGACGATCGGCTCCGGACTCGGCGACGAGCTCGACATCCCGCGGATCCGCGACCTGCTCGACGCCGAGGAACCCGTTGTCCTCGACGCGGACGGTCTGAAGGCGCTCGACGACTCCGGCGACCACGTCGACGTACTGATCACCCCGCATGCCGGCGAGCTCTCGCGTCTGCTCGGCGTCGATCGCGCGACCGTTGAGGCCGAACGGCTGAAGTACGCGCGGCTCGCGGCCGAGACCTTCGACGTGACGGTCCTGCTCAAAGGCGCTACGACCGTGATCGCGAGCCCGGACTGTGAGGTTCGGATCAACACGAACGCCACGCCCTGGCTGGCGACGGCGGGCGCCGGCGACGTCCTCGCCGGCCTCTGCGGCGCCCTCCTCGCCGGCGGCCTGACACCCCTCGACGCGGCGAGCGCCGGCGCGTACCTCCACGCCGCCGCAGCCAACCTCGCCTCCGCCGGCGGCCCCACCACCGCCATCACCGTCGCCCAAGCCCTCCCCGAAGCCACCCGCCGCCTCCTGAACTGAACCGACCAGGACGCGCGGTAAGCGGTTGCGCGGGTCGTGGGGGCGGACGTAGGACTGGAGCGTTGCCTCCGCCGCCATGGGAGTGTGAACGTGAAGCGATTCGCCGGGTTCGTGGTTCTTGTCCTGCTCGTCGTGCTGCCGGTGCCGGCCGTGGCCACACCTCAGCAGACGGTCCAGCCGTATGTGGCTGATCGGCAGACGAAGGTCGACGTGATGGGCGAGTGGGCCCATCCGGACGACGACACCAGCATCATCGGGCCGTGTGGGGTCTGGCATCAGCAGTACGGCGTGAAGTGCGGCGTGATCATGGTGACCCGGGGTGAGGGCGGCGGCAACGCGACCGGTCCCGAACTCGGGCCGGAGCTCGGGCTGCGGCGCGAGAACGAGGACCGGGTCGCGCACTACCGCTCCGGAACGGTCGACATCTTCAACCTCGACCGGATCGACTTCTTCTACAACCAGAGCGCACCGCTGACGCAGTACTTCTGGGACGAGCAGGAAACGCTCCGGAGGGTCACGCGGGTGATCCGCGAGACGCAGCCGGAGGTCTACATCGGCTTCACCCCGACGCTCGCGGCCGGCCACGGAAACCACCAGCAGGCCGGACGGCTGATCTGGGAAGGTGTACTCGCGGCCGCGGATCCGAACATGTTCCCGGAGCAACTCAAGGGCCCGCACGCCCTCAGCACCTGGCAGGTGAAGAAGGTCTTCTCCGGCGGAGCCACCGCAGGCACCGGCGGTACGACGACCTCGGCGAACTGCACCACCGGATTCACACCCACCGGCCTCGACACCGTCGCGGGCGTGTGGACCGGGTACAACTCGCCGTACCTCTGGCCGGCCGGTAACACGCAGGGGCAGACCGCGGGTACGCCGAAGATCTGGCAGCAGGTCGCTGACGAGGGACGCGCGGCGTACCCGACCCAGAGTCGCGTGATGTACAAGGGCACGTCGGTTCCGGCCTGTCCGCGGTTCGGTATGACCGAGTCGTTCGTACCGTTCCAGCCGAACAGCAACGCGGCAGCGGGCCGCGACGACGCGATCCTGTTCGGCGCGACCAAACCCGACCCGGGCGGTCTGCCGCTCGGAACGCTCGAGTACCTGACCTTCGACAGGTTCTACAACGTCGCCGGTGAACCCTTCCAGGCCACCGTGCACCTCCGCGGAAAGCTTGCCAAGGGCAACGTCGCGCTGACGGTACCGGCGGGCTGGTCGACCGACGGCCCGAAACCGGTCCGCAAGGGATCGAGCGCCGACGTCACCTTCACCGTCACCCCGGCCGCCACCGCGACCGTCGACCAGAACGCGAAGGTTTCCGCGCTCTACACGACCGAGCACGCGAAGACCGGCTACACGGAAAACGTTGTACGGATCGTTTCCGCGGCCGAAGGACGCTTCCAGCGCTGGGGGAACTGGAAGGAGTACGACGAATGGCTGCAGAACACCGCACCGCAGGCGAACCGCCTCGGCCGCTCGCAGGCGATCCAGTCGATGGGGATCGGCCGGACCATCGACGTACCGGTCGTCGTCCACAACTGGTCCGCCAAGCAGCAGACCGGCGCGGTGTCGCTCGACCTCCCGCCGAACTTCACCGTCGACGCCAACGCGAAGCCGTACGACCTCGCACCCGGCGCGGACGCCACTGTCACGTTCAAGCTGACCAACACCGACACCACGCTGCCCGCCCAGCAGAACGTCAGCATTCCCATCCGGACCGCGACCGGAAGCGAAACCCTCACCCTCACCCTCGTCCCGACCTCCACCATCCCGCAGACAACGCAGGCGCCGGTCGTCGACGGCAAGGCCGACCCGGGTGAGTACCCGGGCCCGACGCTCGACCTCGGCCGGATCTGGCAGGGTGCGAGCACCTGCACCGGTGTCGACGACTGCGGCGTTTCGTCAACAGGGGAAGGGAATACGGCCAAGGTCAGCTGGTCCGACGACGCGCTGTACTTCTTCATCCACGTCCGCGACGACTACCAGTCGTACGCCGTGACGCCCGAGGAATGTGTCGGTCACTGGCAGGCTGACTCGGTCGAGATCCTGCTCGACCCGCGCGGCACCGCGTCCCAGGACCTGAAGGACACCGCGAACACGTTCAAGCTCGGCATCTTCCCGTTCACCCAGAGCGGCGGCCCGTGCTGGGAACGCGACGCGGACAACCACCAGGGCTATTCCAGCGGCGCCCTCGACACCGGCAACGCGCCCGGCGTACAGGTCGCGTCGACGGCGCAGTGGGTCGGCAGCAACGAGACCACGGTCCCGCACGCGTACGCCGGCGGCGGCTACGACCTCGAGGTGAAGATCCCGCTCGCCGACCTCCCCGCGGCCGTCGACCCCAACCGTCTGGGCCTCAACATCACGCCGTACGACAACGACGACACGTCAGCACCTGGTACGACGACGTTGCGGCATATCGATATGAGTACGCGGCTCGGGTGGTCGGCGCTCGGATCGGTGCAGTCGGACCCGTACCGCTGGGGGCTCGCCACGCTCCCCGGGTACACCCCGCCCGCGGATCGCCCGACGACCCCGACGCCGCCCAACGTCTCGAACCCGAACCTCAACGGAGCCCTGTCGCCGCAAACGATTGCCCAGTCCGCGCGCAACGGCGTACCGATCTCCGGCCGGGTGCCGACCGACGACTTCAAGGTCCTCTCCAGCCGGGTGGGTCCGACCGGAGTCGATCTCCTCACCTCGTCGAAGGGATCCGGTACTGCCCGGGCGTTCCTGACGAGTGGGCAAGTGGCGGCGATCCCGGTGTGGACAACGTCGTGCACGACCGACCCGCCGCCGGACTACGGGTTCACGCCCTGCGCGATCACCGACGGCGCGACGCCGCCATGGTCACCGAACATGAGCGGTCACCTGGTGAAGCAGGCCACGCAGGAGGTCACCCGTGGCGTGCAGCACTGGACGATCCCGTTGACCGCGGCCCAACGACAGCAGCTGAAGGACCGCGGTCACCTGCTCATCTCCTACGAGACAACCAAGAACGAGGTGCAGGCGTTCGACCTCAGCGTGGCACGCTGAAGTCCAGTCCGCCGTCAGCGGAGCGCAGCTGCAGCGTCGAGCCGTCGATCGTGTAGGTCAACTCGCCCTTCAAGCCCTTCAAGAGAACGGATTCCACCGTCGCGGCGTCGCCGGCACAAGCCCGGCGGGTAGTGGCCAGTTCGCCGAAGGTGAGCTTGCCGGTGTCGCGCGCGACCGTGCCCTGGAACGAGTTGCAGCCGGTCGACCCGGTGACACGTTCGCCGTTCAGTGTCATCCAGACCTTCTCGAAACCTGCCTGGTGCGACGCGGCCTGGCCGGTGACGACCGTTGTCAGCTGCCACTTCGTGCCGTCGAGGGCGAGATCCGGCTCCGCGCTCTCCTTGTCGAGCAGCGAGATCGTCGTGCTCTCGGTGGTGAGGACGAGCTTGTCGCCGTCCAGCTTCCAGACCGGCTTCGCCGAGAGGACCTTGGCGATCCAGGTGTCCTGCTCCTGCCGATCGCCCATACACCCCATCGCCGTCGACGTGATCTCCTTGCCGAGGCTCAGCCGTCCGTCAGAGGTGGACACCGTTGTCTCCGACGTGTTGCAGCCGGCGTTCCAGGACATCCGGCCGTTGGTGGTGAACTCAAGCCGGACCTGGCTCTTCGCGGGCGGTCGAGGCTTCCCGTTCTCGGTGACCTCGGTGGACAGGAACGTTCGCCCGGTCAGCGACGCCTCGGGGCCGGACCGGGTCACGGACTCGTTGCCGCACGCGGTGAGAGCTAGCAGAACCGTCGCGGCGAGTGCGATCATTCGTTTGTTCACACACTTGTTCACACTCTGAGGACGCTGACGGGGGAGTCCGCGTTGCACGTGAAGGCTTCGTTAATTCAGGACCCGGGGTTGACACCTCTTGATCACGGTTCGATAACGTCAAGGCCGCGTACGCGAGAGCAATTCTCTGGGGACCCAACCAACCAGTTGGTCATCCGGTAGCACTGGGGCAACACCGGACGGCCTGTCAGCCAAAGACAGGAATGTTTTTCACATGCCCCCCACTCGATCTCTCCGGAGCCGCATCCTCGTCCCCGCGGCCGTACTGGCCGTCGGCGCGCTGGTCGCGGCACCAATTGTCGTGCACGCGGGCAAGGACTCGCCGGTCGCGACCGCGAACGCCGCGGACAGCACGGTGACAGCCCTGCCCAGCGTCGGACGAGTCGAGACGTGTGTCCTGGACGCGTCCTCGGGATGCACGGTCCTGCACGGGTTCGGTCAGAAGCCGGTTGCGATCACCGCGACCGCGTCCGGTCCCGCGATGGTGTCGATCGACCCACGCCGTACGACGGACACCAGCTACCGGCTGCGGGCGCTCCGGTACGACGGTGACCGGTACCGCGCCGGGACCAAGCTGACCTACACGGTGCACTACGACTTCACGGCGGCTCCGGCACAGCCCACGACGCCGACTCCGACCACCACCACGACTCCGACGAAGCCGCCGACGTCCAGCACGCCGACGCCGACACCGACGCAAACCTCGACCACGACTCCGACCAAGCCGCCGACGTCGACCACACCACCGACGACCACGACACCACCGACGACGACGCCGACGTCGACCGGCAGCCCGAGTCAGACCTGCACCAACCCCTCGTTCGTCACCACCTCGACGAACAACCAGGGCGACGGCCGCACGTTCGGTGCGTACTACGTGCACAACAACATGTGGAACAACGAGAACGGCACGTACACGCTCAGCGCCTGCAACTACAACAACTGGTACGTCGACGTGACCCAGCCGCTGCCGGGTGACAAGGGCGTTCAGGCGTACCCGAACGTGCACAAGGACTACAACGACGTGGCGCTGTCGAAGATCCAGTCGGCCAAGTTCGCGGCGAGCACACCCGCCAACTGTCCGGCCTGTATCTACAACGTCGCGTTCGACGCCTGGATCGGTGACGATCTGAACAACGAGCTGATGATCTGGACCGACAACAAGGGTCAGGTGCCTGCCGGGCGCAAGGTCGGCACCGTCACGTTCGGCGGCTTCACGTACGACGTCTGGCACGAGAGCGGCTACACGGCGTACGTGTCACAGGTGACGCAGAAGTCCGGGACGATGCCGCTGGCCAGCTTCTTCAACGACATGATCACCCGCGGCTGGGCGCCGAAGGCGACGACGTGGCAGGTCGACTTCGGTGTCGAGGTGGTTTCCACCGGCAACACCAAGCAACGCTTCAACTTCACCGACTTCTCCATCCAGGAGAACTGACCCCCTCGCTCTCGCGAACCCTGGCGGCCACCGCACCCGATGCGGTGGCCGCTTAGGGTTCTCGGCGTGAGCGAACTCGTGATCTTCGACAACGACGGTGTGCTGGTGGACTCCGAGCGGCTGGCCAACACGATTCTGGCCGAGCTGCTCACCGAGGCGGGGTTGCCGTACACGTTCGAGGAGGCGGTACGGGACTTCATGGGCGGGTCGATGGCCTCGATGCGGCAGCAGGCCGAGGCCCGGCTCGGGCGGCCGCTGCCGGCGGATCTCGAGGACCGGTACCACCAGCGGCTGTTCGACGGTTTCGCCCACCTCCAGGCGATCGAGGGCGTTGAGGCTGTCCTCGACCACCTGGAGGCGCGCGGCGTCACCTACTGTCTGGCTTCCTCGGGCACCCATCGCAGGATCCGTACGGCGTTGACCGCGGTCGGCTTCCTGCACCGGTTCGAGGGCCGGATCTTCAGCGCCGAGGACGTCGCGCACGGCAAACCCGCCCCGGACCTCTTCCTGCACGCCGCCGCGTCGATGGGCGTGAAACCGGTCGACTGCCTGGTGATCGAGGACAGCCCGCTCGGTGTCGCCGCCGCAATCGCCGCCGGGATGAAGGTCTTCGGGTACGCCGGCATGACCGACGCCGCGAAACTTTCCGATGCGGACACGGTTTTCCACAACATGAGCGCCCTCGCCGACCTGATCGACGCCACCTGAGACACTGGACTGACCATGTCTACTCCCGAGTCACGTCCGGTCCGTGCTGAGGCCGTGGTCGATCTGGCTGCGATCCGTCACAACGTGACGACGTTGCGTGCCCGCGCTGAGGGTGCGCAGCTGATGGCTGTGGTCAAGGCCGATGGGTACGGGCACGGGATGGTGCCGGTCGCCCGCGCGGCCCGTGAGGCCGGTGCGGACTGGATCGGCGCCGCGGTGCTCGAGGAGGCGCTCGCGCTGCGGGCTGCCGGTGACACCGGACCGATCTTCTGCTGGCTGACGACTCCCGGCGAGCCGCTGGCCGACGCGATCGAGGCCGGGATCGACCTGTCCGCGGGCGCGCCCTGGGAGATCGACGAGCTCGTCGCCGGGGTGCAGGACCGCCCGGCGCGGGTGCACCTCAAGATCGACACCGGCATGTCCCGCGGCGGCGCCGTACCGGAGGAGTGGCCGGCGTTGATCCGCGCCGCCGTCCGTGCGCAGGCGACCGGACAGATCGAGATCAAGGGCATCTGGTCGCATCTCGCCTCCTCGGACGAGCCGAAGAGCCCGGTGAACGAGTCCCAGCTGGCGACCTTCACCGAAGCGGTCGAGGTCGCCGAGTCGTTCGGGATCGACGCCGAGTTCAAGCACCTCGCGAACTCCGGCGCCACGCTGGCGCTGCCGGAGACCCATTTCGACCTGGTCCGCCCGGGCGTCGCGACGTACGGGCTGTCGCCGTTCGGGCATGCGCTGCCGTCGGCCGAGCTGGGGTTGCGGCCGGCGATGACGCTGAAGGCGCGGCTGGCGATGGTGAAGCGGGTGCCGGCCGGTGCGGGCGTCTCGTACGGGCTGACCTGGACCGCGCCGCGGCCGTCGACACTCGGCCTGATCCCGCTCGGGTACGGCGACGGTCTGCCGCGGCACGCCTCGAACGGCGGCCCGGTCCAGGCGTACGGCGTACGGCGGGCGATCGTCGGCCGGATCTGCATGGACCAGTGCGTGGTGGACCTCGGCGACGACGACGCTGCGGCGGGCGACGAGGTCGTGCTGTTCGGCCCGGGGACGTCGGGTGAGCCGACCGCGGACGACTGGGCCGACGCCGCCGGCACCATCAACTACGAGATCGTCACCCGCCTGGGCGCAAGGATTCCGCGCAGGTACGTCGACAGCGAAAGGTAGATCGGCATGTCCAAAGCAGGACGGACTGCTGGTCTGATCGGGGCCGCGGTCGGAGTGCTGGCCGCGGGAGCCGCGGCCGGTGTCGCGGTCGAGCGCCAGGTGATCGGCCGGCGCTCCGGGCAACGCAAACAGCTGGAGGCCGAGCCGTTCGGGTCCCAGCGCGGGACGCCGTACATCTTCACCGCCGACGACGGCGTCGAGCTGTACGTCGAGGTGGACGAGCTGAAGCGTTCGCGGCGACCGGCTCCGCCGCCGAAACGCAGGCTCGGCCTGACCGGGGCGGCGGGGCGGGGAAAGAATGTGCGCAGCAAGCTGCCGTTACCGCCCGAGGATCTGACCGTGATCTTCGCGCACGGGTACGGCCTGAACATGGACGCCTGGCACTTCGAGCGCCGCGACCTGGCCGGCATCGGGACGATGGTGTTCTACGACCAGCGCTCGCACGGCCGCTCCGGGCGGTCCCCGAGGGCGAACGTCAGCATCGACCAGCTCGGCAAGGACCTGTACGGGATCATGGAGCGGTTCGCGCCGACCGGACCGGTGATCCTGATCGGTCACTCGATGGGCGGGATGACGATCATGGCGCTCGCCGAGCAGCATCCCGAGCTGTTCGGCGACCGGGTGATCGGCGTCGGCCTGTGCTCGACCAGCGCCGGCGGGCTGGACCAGGTGCCGATCGTGTTCCCGGGCAAGGTCGGCATGCTCGCGCGAGCGCTGGCTACGCCGACGGTCGCCGCGCTGGCCCGGATCCCGGACGTGGTGGAGCGCAGCCGGAAGGCCGGGACCGACATCAGCTACCTGCTGACCCGGAAGTACTCGTTCGGTTCCGAGGTGCCGCCGGCGTTCACCGAGTTCGTCAACGAGATGATCGCGGCGACGCCGATCGAGGTGATCGCGGAGTTCTACCCGATCTTCGCGCTGCACGACAAGTACGACGCCCTGGAGCCGTTGCAGAAGGTGGAGTGCGTCGTGATCGGTGGCGACAAGGACCACCTGACGCCGTTCGCGCACGCCGAGGAGATCGTCCGGCGGGTCCCCGGCGCCGAGCTGGTCGAGGTGCAGAACTGCGGTCACCTGGGCCTGATCGAGCACCACCGTGAATTCACCGCGGCCCTCCTTGGGATGATCGAGCGAGCCGAACAATCCCTAGGACCCACCTGATGACAGATCTGCACGTCGTCGACGCCACCCAGGACCACGTCGACGACATCGTGAATGTGATCCACCACGCCTTCTCCGCGCGCCGGGTCCTCGACCCGCCGTCGACGGCGTTGTCCGAGAACGCGACCACGGTGGCCGCGGCGATCGCCGAGCACGGCGGGCTGCTGGTGCTGAGCGACGGCGTTCCGCTCGGGGCGGTGCTGTTCGAGCAGGTCGGTGACGTCCTGAACCTCCGCCGGGTCTCGGTCGACCCGCGGTACCAGGCGCGCGGCGTCGCCTCGGCGATGGTCGGTTGCGCGGAGGAAGTCGCCGTACGCCGGGGGCTCGGCCGGGTGAACCTGATCGCGCGGGTCGAACTGCCGGACACCGTGGAGTTCTGGCGGCGGCGTGGGTACTCCGTGGTCGACCAGCAGGCGCAGAACCTGACCTTTGCCAAGGCGATGCCGGTCGAGTTGACCGTTCCGACCGCCGACGAGATGCAGGCGATCGGCGAGGAGCTGGCCGGTCAGCTGCGCGCGGGCGACGTACTCGTGCTGTCAGGTGATCTGGGCGCCGGCAAGACGACGTTCACGCAAGGACTCGGCGTCGGGCTGAAGGTGCGTGGAGCGATCACGTCGCCGACGTTCGTGATCTCGCGCGTGCATCCGTCGCTGGCCGACGGTCCCGCGTTGGTACATGTCGACGCGTACCGGATCGGTGGGTTCGCGGAGCTGGACGATCTCGACCTGGACGCGAGCCTGGAGGACGCGGTCACGGTGGTCGAGTGGGGTCATGGACTGGCCGAGGCGCTCGCGCCCGATCGGCTGGACATCGTGGTCACCCGTGGCGACGACGACACCGACGAGACGCGGTCACTGCGCATCACTCCGGTGGGCCCGCGGTGGGCCGCGTCCGGCGTACAGGTGTCCGTACTGGAGAGATAGTGTCCCGTCGACGATGCTGCTCACACGCTAGCGGCGCCCAGGCACGCACCTCGCTGCGTTGGACGAGCACCCACGATGAACCCCGCATCGAGGGCGCTCGTCCGCCTTGCGATGCACGCACCTGGACACCGCTATCGTGCAACCATCATCGCCGACGGGACACTGACTGACATGTTGCTTGCCTTCGACACCTCGAGTGCCGCCGTCACCGTCGCTCTGGCCACGCCGGCCGGCGAGATCGTCGCCTCGTCGACGACCGTTGACGCGTTGCGCCACGGCGAACTCCTCGCTCCGGCCATCGCGGCGGCGCTGGAAACGGCGGGAGTCACTCCTCGCGACCTGACCGGGATCGCGGTCGGCGTCGGCCCAGGTCCGTTCACCGGGCTGCGGGTCGGGCTCGTGACGGCCCGGACGATGGGCGAGGTGCTGGGGATCAAGGTCTCCGGCGTCTGCAGCCTCGACGTCCTCGCGCGGCAGTCGACGTTGACGTTGCCCGTCGCGGTCGCGACGGACGCGCGGCGCAAGGAGATCTACTGGGCGCTGTACGACGGCTCGGCCGCGGACGGCAGCCGTCGGCGGCTCGAGGGACCCGCGGTCGACAAGCCGGCCGAGGTCGCCCACGTGCTGTCCGGTCTGCCCGTGATCGGCCGCGGCGCGGTGCTGTACGCCGAAGCGTTGAACGTTGTCGCAGACGATGTCGTGGAGTACCCGTCGGCCGAGGTGCTGGCCACGGGGGTCGCGACACGGACGCTCGAGGTCGTCGCGCCGGATCCGCTGTACCTGCGCCGGCCGGACGTCACGATGTCCAGCGGGCCGAAGAGCGTGCTGTGAGACCTGCCATCAGGGCGGCACGTCCGGAAGACCTCCCGGAACTGGTCGCGCTGGACGAGGTGTGCTTCGGGCCGGAGGCCTGGAGCGCGGGCGCCTGGGCGGACGAGTTCGACCGGCTGACCGAGGACCGCGTCGTCCTGGTCGCGGACGAGGGCGCTCTCGTCGGGTACGTCGTACTGCTGGTGCCGCCGGTGGTGGAGGACGTGGTCGAGGTGCTGCGGGTCGCGGTGACGCCGGCCGAGCGGCGTACCGGGATCGGCGGGCAGCTGATGGTGACGGTCCTGGACCGTTGTGCAGGACGAACGGTTCTGCTTGAGGTTGCTGCAGGCAACGAGCCGGCGATCGGGTTGTACGCCGGGTTCGGGTTCGAACAGATCAGCCGGCGGCGTGGGTACTACGGTGGCAGCGAGGACGCGGTGATCATGCGGTGGAGGAACGATGAGTGAGCCCCTGATCCTGGGGATCGAGACGTCGTGTGACGAGACCGGGGTCGGGATCGTGCGCGGGCAGACGTTGCTCGCCGACGCGATCGCGTCCAGTGTCGAGGAGCACGCCCGGTTCGGCGGGGTCGTCCCCGAGGTGGCCAGTCGTGCGCACCTCGAGGCGATGGTGCCGACGATCCGGCGGGCCTGCGAGACGGCCGGTATCAAGCCGACCGATGTCGACGCGGTCGCGGTGACCAGTGGGCCCGGCCTGGCCGGAGCGCTGCTCGTCGGCGTCGCCGCGGCGAAGGGCCTGGCGTTGTCGCTGGACAAGCCGATCTACGGCGTCAACCACCTGGCGGCGCACGTCGCGGTGGACACCTTGGAGCACGGCGATCTGCCGAAGGGCTGCGTCGCGATGCTGGTGTCCGGCGGACACTCGTCGCTCCTCGCGGTCGAGGACATCACCGACGGCGTCGTACCGATGGGCAGCACCATCGACGACGCGGCCGGTGAGGCGTTCGACAAGGTGGCGCGGGTGCTCGGGCTGCCGTTCCCGGGCGGTCCGTGGATCGACAAGGCGGCGCGTGACGGCGGCGACCGGATGTACGTGACGTTCCCGCGCGGGCTGACCTCGCAGCGGGACCTCGAGCGGCACCGGTTCGACTTCTCGTTCTCCGGTTTGAAGACCGCGGTCGCGCGCTGGGTCGAGGCTCGTCGCCGGGATGGTGAGGACGTGCCGGTGAACCATGTCGCGGCGGCGTTCCAGGAAGCGGTCTGCGACGTCCTGACCCGCAAGGCGATCGACGCGTGCAAGGACCGCGGGTTCGAGCACCTGCTGATCGGCGGCGGCGTCGCGGCGAACTCGAGGCTGCGGGTGATGGCCGAGGAGCGTGCGGCCGCGGCCGGTATCGCCGTACGGGTGCCGCGGCCCGGTCTGTGCACCGACAACGGCGCGATGGTCGCCGCGCTCGGCTCGGAGCTGGTCCGCTCCGGCAAGGCGCCGTCACCGCTCGATCTCCCTGCTGACTCGTCGATGCCCGTCACGGAGGTACTCAACGCATGAAGTGGACCGGGCCGGACGGTTTCGAGGCCGACGACTCCGCCGAGCGGATCGACGTCGGCGTGGTGCAAGGCTTCCTGAGTACGTCGTACTGGGCCGAAGGGATCCCGCGCGAGGTCGTGGAGCGCGCGGTGGTCGGCTCGCTGAACCTCGGGGTGTACGACGCCGACGGGGCGATGGTCGCGTACGCGCGGATGGTGACGGACCGGGCCACGTTCGCCTGGCTGGCCGACGTGTTCGTGCTGGAATCGCACCGTGGGCACGGCCTCGGGCGGTTCGTCGTGTCGACCTTGCTCGAGCATCCGGAGCTGAAGGGCCTGCGGCAGGTCCTGCTGGCGACCGCCGACGCGCACGAGCTCTACCGCTCGTACGGTTTCAGCGAAACGCCGCCTGGACGGATGATGGCGATCCGCAAGGACGCCGCCGAGTTGTACGCGCAGTCGTGAGACGCCCGGGTGTCGACCTCGTCCGGCACCCGGCGGGCGCTCGTGAGCTGGTGCTGCTCGCTCACGGCGGCGAGGAACGCTCGCACGCCGACCCGCACCTGTGGCGCCCTGCGCTGCTTCGAATGTGGCCGTTCGCGCGGGCCGCGCGGTCGGTCGCGCCGCACGTCGCGATCGGGTTTCTCCGGTATCGCTTCCGGGGCTGGAACGACGACGGCGACGCGGCTGCCGATCTGCGGACCGTTCTGGACGAACTGCCGCCGGTGATCTCGCGGGTGTTGCTGATCGGGCACTCGATGGGTGGGCGTGCGGTGGTTGCCGCCGGCGACCATCCGCGGGTGGCGGGTGTGCTCGGGCTGGCGCCGTGGCTGCCGCGGGACGAGCCGCTCGTCATGCTGCGCCCGCCCGTCACGTTCGTGCACGGGATCGACGACACGATCACCTCTCCGGCGGGTACGGCGGCGTACGCGCAGCGGCTGCGGGCGGCCGGGGTGGAGGTCACGACGTACTCCCTCGCCGGGGAAGGGCATGCGATGCTCCGGCGGGCGAAGGACTGGGACCGGCTGGTGACCGAGTTCGTCCAAGGGAAGCCTGCTGGCGGCGGCGACGAGCACTGGCCGGCGGTGCGCGATCAGGCGGTGCGTGACCAGGCGGTGCGCGGTCAGGTGGTGTCGGCGGTTGGAGATATCGTGACGGCGCGGCTTCGGATGCCCGTGAAGGAACGCTTCCGGGCAGAGTGACTTAGTGGCGGGCCTCCGGGGAGTCGCGGCAGCAGACGCAGCACCTCGTCCACCGGCTTGTCACCCGAAGACCCGCTCGCGAGATCGATCATATGTTCGAATGTCCGTCGAGCGCAAGTCCGGCTTGTTCCGCGCGATGGCGGCCCGGGGTGGTGCCGACGACGGCGGCGAACGCTGCGATGAAACCGCTCGGGTTCGCCCACCCGCAGGCGTGAGCGACGTACGTGGTGTCGTGGCCGTCCGCGAGCAGGACGAGGGCGTGATAGATCCGGAGCTGCGTGCGCCATTCGTAGTACGTCATGCCGAGCTCGGTGCGGATCAGGCGGCTCAACGTGCGGGCGCCTGCTCCGGCCTGGCGCCCCAGTTCGGGGAGTGGCGTGTTGTCCGCGGGGTTCTCGCGGAGTCGTTGCGCGATGCTGCGCAGGCGGTCGTCGTGCGGTTCCGGTAGTTGCAGTGGCTGCTCTGCGGCTTCGTGGAGCTCGTCGACGAGGACGTGCTGGAGACGGGCACGCGCGGCGGGCTCGAGTTCGCGGCTCGTCAGGGCGAGGATGACCTCGCGGGCGAGACCGGAGGCCAGGAACACGGCCGGGCGGTCCGGGACGCGTTCGGCCAGTTCTGCGGGCAGGAACACGATCCGCATGTCGGTCTCGCCGTGCGCGCGATGCTGGTGGGTGAACCCGGCCGGCGTCCAGGCGATGCGGTTGGCGGGCACGATCGACGTACCCCGATCGGTTTGCACAGCCAGGACGCCGCGAGCGGCGTACACCAGATGTCCTTCTTCATGGGTCTGGATCGAGCTGGTGCCGCCTGATGCCCAGTGATGAGCGCCGGCGGACGGATAGAGCTTCGAGCGGAGAGGTCGGCGGCCAACGGGCATAGTCTGGCATTTTATCGGTGGTCGGCCACACCGGTCACCCGGCGGCACGAGTAGGCGACGGCGTCGCGGCCGATGCGCGTGACGATCAGGGTCGCCGACGTCGAGCCCTTCGGTGCGAGCTTCTTGCGCAACTGGGCCGGGTCGAGATCGACGCCGCGCTTCTTGATCTCCAGCGTCCCGATGCCCCCGGTGCGAACCCAGGAGCGCAACGCTTTCTCCTTGTAGGGCAGCTCTTCCAGCACTTCGTACGCCGACGCCAGCGCTGTCGGGACGTACGTCGACGCTGTGACGTAGGCGATGCGGGGATCCAGCAGCCAGCCGTCGACCGCTGCGGCGACCGCGGTGACCAGACCGGCCCGGACGACCGCTCCGTCGGGTTCGTAGATGTACTTGCCGACCGGACCGCTGTCCGCCTCAGGTGCGTCGGCAACGCTCGCGCCACCAGGCAGCAGCGTGGCCCGTCGCGGCGTACCGCCGTACAGCGCACCGGACCAGAGCGCGGCCTCCTTGACCTCACCGGAGTCACTGATCCACTCCGCTTCCACACCTTCGGGGATCGCGTCGTGCGGGATGCCCGGCGCGACCTTCACACAGGCGGTCCGCTCCAGCAGCCCGGTCACGAACGACCACGGCGGTGAGTAGGCGTTGTGGTCGAACACGCGCCGCCCGTCCGCCCGGCGCGCTGGGTCGGCGAACACCATGTCGTACGGCGTGACGTCCGTAGCCTCCGCGTCGCCGACCAGAACCTCGCCCGGAAGCTCGAACGCGGCGAGGTTCGTACGAGCGACCGCTGCGGTCTCGGGGTCCCGCTCGACGCCGGTGACTCGCAGACCCGCACGGGCCATCGTGATGAGGTCGCCACCGATACCGCAGCCTAGGTCGACCACAGTGTCGATCTGAGTCGCTGCGACACGTGCGGCGCGGTGGGTGCTCACTGTGGTGCGGGTGGCTTGCTCCAGGCCGTCTGGGGTGAAGTACATGCGTTCGGCGTCCGGACCGAACTTGGCGATGGCACGGTGCCGCAGCGCGGCCTGGGTCACCGCGATCGTCACAAGCGTTGCGTCGTACCGGCGTCTGAGCTTCTCAACCAGCTGGAGCTCTTTGCCGGGGCGGTACTCGGCGCAGGCGGCTGCCAGTACCTCAGCGCCCGGTCCGTCGAGCAGCGCGGTGACACTCACCCCGCAACCTTAGAGGGGACTCGAACAGCTCCTGCTCCAGCTGCGGGTTGCCATCGAGTACAGCCGCCAGTTCATCGCGGAGCGCGTCTTCGGGCCGTAGATGCCGTCCACGACCAGGTGGTGCTTGCGCTGGACGGTCTTGACGACCGCGCGGGTGTTGTTGCCGTAGATGCCGTCGACGGCGAGCTTGGTGCCGTAGCAGAAGTTCAGGTTGCGCTGGAGGACCTGGATCGCGGTCTCCGGATCACCTGTCCGGCTGGAGCCGCGGTACGGGTCGTCGCCGTACATCAGGTTGCAGGTGGTGCTCGTGCTGCCCAGGATCGACGGCATCGGGATGCCCCAGCTGCGGTTGACCGGAACGAGGCGGGCGGACCTGCACTGCGGCAGCGCGGCTGCTGCCTTCAGCTCCGCGGCCGTGGCCTCGTGGGAGACCGGCTGGTCGGCCGACACGTCGGCCACCGGCGCCTTGGACACCGGCGTTGCTACCGGCGGCGACGGGTTCTTCGACGCGTTGGCGGCGACGGCTCCGACCGCGACCGCGCCGACGGCGGCCAGCAGCGCGACGGTCCGGCCGGACAGCTTGGGAAGCTTGGGAAGCCTCATAACCACATTCTGTACCGGAGTCGTCACCGGAACTACGTCTCACGCTGAGAATCCTTTGGCACTCGAGTTGACCGAGTGCTAATCGCGGCCTAGATTCGGTGTTGGCACTCTCGACACGAGGGTGCCAGCGGTCCGGCCTCTGACCCCCGCGACGGCAGGGGAGCGCGACCACATGTCACAGACAAGCGAATTCGACCGTGGAGGTCAGCAAGTGTCGGTCACGATCAAGCCGCTCGAGGACCGCGTCCTCGTCGCGCCGCTCGAAGCCGAGCAGACCACGAAGTCCGGCCTGGTGATCCCGGACACCGCCAAGGAGAAGCCGCAGGAGGGCGAGATCCTCGCCGTCGGCCCGGGCCGGATCGACGACAACGGCAACCGCGTCCCGCTGGACGTCGCCGTCGGCGACAAGGTCATCTACTCCAAGTACGGCGGCACCGAGGTCAAGTACGACGGTCAGGACTACCTGATCCTGGGCGCCCGCGACATCCTCGCAGTCGTCAGCAAGTGACGAACGCCCGCTGTTCCTGACTGACACCGCCCCGGAGCCTCTGGCGCCGGGGCGGAGTGGGTCCGGGACAGCGGGTTGGTCGTTCCCTGCAACGAGACATACGGAAAAGGACTGGTTTTCTTCATGCCGAAGATCCTCGAGTTCGACGAGAACGCGCGGCGCGCGCTGGAGCGTGGCGTCGACAAGCTCGCGAACACGGTGAAGGTGACGCTGGGCCCGAAGGGCCGCTACGTCGTCCTGGACAAGAAGTGGGGCGCCCCGACCATCACCAACGACGGTGTGACCGTCGCCCGTGAGGTCGAGCTGGACGACCCGTTCGAGAACCTTGGTGCGCAGCTCACCAAGGAGGTCGCCACCAAGACCAACGACATCGCCGGTGACGGCACCACCACCGCGACGGTGCTGGCGCAGGCACTGGTGCACGAGGGCCTCCGGGCGGTCGCCGCCGGCGCCAACCCGATGGGCCTCAAGCGCGGTATCGAGGCGGCCGTCGAGGCCGTGTCGGCCAAGCTGGTCGAGACCGCGCGGCCGGTCGACGACAAGGGCGACATGGCCCACGTCGCGACCATCTCCGCCCGGGACGCCGAGATCGGCGGCCTGATCGCGGACGCGTTCGACAAGGTCGGCAAGGACGGTGTGATCACCGTCGAGGAGTCGAACACCTTCGGGACCGAGCTCGAGTTCACCGAGGGTATGCAGTTCGACAAGGGCTACATCTCGCCGTACTTCATCACCGACGCCGAGGCCGGCGAAGCGGTGCTGGAGGACCCGTACATCCTGATCCACCAGGGCAAGATCTCCGCGATCGCGGACCTGCTGCCGCTGCTGGAGAAGGTCGTGCAGTCCGGCAAGACGCTGCTGATCATCGCCGAGGACGTCGAGGCCGAGGCGCTGTCCACCCTCGTGGTGAACAAGATCCGCGGCAACTTCACCTCCGTCGCCGTCAAGGCGCCGGGCTTCGGTGACCGCCGCAAGGCGATGCTGGAGGACCTGGCCGCGCTCACCGGCGCGCAGGTCGTCGCCCCCGAGGTCGGGCTGAAGCTCGACCAGGTCGGCCTCGAGGTGCTCGGTTCGGCGCGCCGGATCGTGGTCTCGAAGGACAACACGACCGTTGTCGAGGGTTCCGGCAAGGGCGAGGACATCGAGGGCCGGGTCAGCCAGATCAAGTCCGAGATCGAGCGCACCGACTCCGACTGGGACCGCGAGAAGCTGCAGGAGCGGCTGGCCAAGCTGGCCGGCGGCGTCTGCGTCATCAAGGTCGGCGCGGCCACCGAGGTCGAGCTCAAGGAGAAGAAGCACCGGATCGAGGACGCGGTGTCCGCGACCCGGGCCGCGATCGAGGAGGGCATCGTCGCGGGTGGCGGTTCCGCTCTCGTGCACGCGTCCACCGTGCTGGACAAGGACCTCGAGCTCGACGGCGACGAGGCCACCGGCGTTCGGATCGTCCGCAAGGCGGTCGTCGAGCCGCTGCGCTGGATCGCCGAGAACGGCGGCTACGAGGGCTACGTCGTGACCTCGAAGGTTGCCGAACTCGAGTCCGGCAGCGGCTTCAACGCCGCCACCGGTGAGTACGGCGACCTGCTGGCGCAGGGCGTCCTGGACCCGGTCAAGGTGACCCGGTCCGCGCTCGCCAACGCCGGCTCGATCGCCGCACTGCTGCTGACCACCGAAACCCTGGTGGTCGACAAGCCCGAGGAAGAAGAGCCCGCCGCAGCCGGCCACGGCCACGGCCACGGCCACTGACCCTCAGCACCACCAGCACGACAGCACAGCACACCAGCACCGCCCGGCAGCCCAACTGCCGGGCGGTGCTGCGTTTCCCCAAGAACAACCCACCTGCCCCGCCCGCCGGCCCACCGCGTGCCCACCGCGCGCACACTCACCGCGCGCTCACCGCGCGCACACTCACCGCGCGCCCACCGCGCGCCCACTCACCGCGCGCCCGCGCACCGCGCGCTCACCGCATGCCCGCACCCCGTCCGCACGCCCCGCTCACCGCGGCTCCGTCGGCCCACCTCATTTGCCTGGCTGACCCGCGGATTTGGCTGGTGTGCCAGGCAAATGAGGGGTTCTGCACCGTGGACGTGGGTGTGGAACCCCCGAATTGGTGGGTGGACCAGGCAAATGCGGACGGGGGCGGGGCGACCCCAGGGAGATGCACTGGTGGCAGCTGAGTCGCAGACCGCAGACCGCGACCGCAGACCGCAGACCGCAGACCGCGGGCCTTGGGCCGCGACTCCGCCTCGGGGTTGGGGAGGTTTGCTTCCCGGATCGGGTAGGAAAGCCTCCCCAACCTCGCCGGCTGTCGCGAGCGGCGGGGCCGGTGGTCGGAGGGGTGGGGGCTGGGGGTTGGGCGGGGGCTGGTGGGATGGGTGGGTGTTGATTCGGGTGCGGGGTGAGGGGGATCTGGGTGTTTGTGTGGAGTTGTTGCGGGCTGTGCATGAGCGGGCGGGGTATCCGATCAACTGGCCGGCTGATCCTCGGGGCTGGTTGACGCCGGAGGATCGGCTGGGGTGCTGGGTTGCGGTGAGTGGGGGGCGGGTTGTGGGGCATGTGGTGTTGACGGGGGTGGGGGACGGCGCCGAGGTGGAGCGGTTGTTCGTGGATCCGGAGGCGATGGGGCAGGGGATCGGGCGGCGGTTGCTGGAGCACTGTGTGACGACGGCCGCGGGCCTCGGGCGGGAGCTTGCACTCGAGGTGGTCGACAACCGCGGGGCCGCGGTACATCTGTACCGGCGGGCGGGGTGGCGTGAGGTCCGGCGTACGGCGATTGATTGGGGCGGTGAGCACGCTTCTGAGCTGATCCGGTTCGTGGCGCCGGGGACCGAACTCGCCGGTAGTGACAGATCGTGATGAAAACATGCGCTTGACCACGAACTGCCACTAGGCAACGAGAGTTGAGCGCCGTACCATCTTTCAGGCTGACCGGTCCGAACACGAGGGGGCGAGGGGTGACAGAGGTCCGAGTACCTGACACCCACGACCGGGTCGAGCTCAGGGATCTTGCCGCGCTGGCCGGCGACGGGGACCGCACAGCTCTCAATGACCTGCTCACCAGGGTGCGCGCAGTCGCGCATCGTTACGTACGGTCCCGTTTGTGGACCTATCCCGGCGGCGCCGACATGGTCGACGACGTCGCACAGGAAGTTTGTGTCGCGGTGTTCGGCGCGCTGAGCCGGTACCGTGACGAGGGGAGGCCTTTCGAGGCTTTCGTCTACGGCATCGCGGCCCGCAAGGTCGCCGATGCCCAGCGTGCGTTCGCGGTCGCCGACGTCTCGACGCCGGACCTGCCGGACGGCGCGGACGAGTCACCGACGCCGGAGGAGCGCGCGGTTCGGCAGTCCGAGGTCCAGCACATCATGGGCCTGCTGGACAAGTTGCCGGAGAAACTGCGGGAGATCCTGCGCCTTCGCGTCGTTGCGGGGTTGTCAGCCGAGGAGACCGGCCGGGCACTGGGGATGACACCGGGGGCGGTGAGGGTCGCACAGCATCGGGCGTTGAACACGCTCAGGGGGTTTGTGGGGCATGAAGCACAGCTGGAACGAGGACGAGTGGGGGAGGGGCATCATGGCTGACCGTTTCGACCTGGACGCGATCGAGGCCGATGACGCGCTACTCGATCTGCTCGCTGCCGGTGGGGAGTCCGCCCGTACGGCGGGCGAGCACGACCCGGCCGTCGCGCTGCTGGCCGATCTACGGCTGGCCGTGGAGGTCGAGGACGAGCTCCCGGTGGAAACCATCGACGATCCGGAGAGCTTCCTGGCGCGATGCGCCGCGCTGAACCCGATCACCGACCCGTTCGCCCGCAAGGTGGCGACCCGCGGTCTGGCGTTCGGTGTCGCCGCGGTGGCCGCGCTGTCGGTGTCCGGTGTGGCCGCGGCGGTCACCGGTGACCCGTTGTCGCCGTACGAGAAGGTCATCGAGAAGATGGTCGACGCGGTCCGCCCGCAGACCAGCTTCCCGAAGGAAGAGCTCGACGGTCTGCCGATCGTGGACCGCAGCACGATCGTCAAGGTCGGCAAGGACTTCAAGGAGAAGGCCAAGGCCCAGCGCGCCGCCGAGAACGGCAAGGACGGCTCGGCCGGCGACGACCCGCAGGCGCAGGAGATCAAGGGAACGCCGGAAGTGGTCGTGCCGCCGGGCGACAAGCCGGTGGCGGCCCGCGAGTGGGGCTACCCGCTGCCGACCGACAAGCAGAAGACAGTGGATCCGGTCAAGCCGACGACGACCGAGGTGACGGCGGAGCCGACCGACACCACGACGACGAAGCCGGCTGATCCCAAGACGTCCGAGCCGACCGACACCACGACGACGGAAGTGCCGCCGGACACGCCTCCGGACACCCCGCCGTCGACCCCGACGGACCAGCCGACCGACACGCCGACTCCGACGCCGACGGACACCACGACGCCGCCGACCGTCGACAACGGGACGGACGACAGCACCGGCGACAACAACACGTCGACCGGGGAGCCGACGGCCACGCCGACGTCGACGCCGAGCGCGGGATCCGGCGAGGGGCAGTCGAGCGACGGGGACACCTCGGGCTCGGACAGCACCACGACGCCGGGCGGTGACACCGGCGGTACAGGTGGCTCGGACACGTCCGGCTCGGATTCGAGCGATGACGGTGACACGCCGAGCAGCGAGGTCACCCAGGTTCCGGACCAGGTCAAGGAACTGGTGGACGCGGTCGAGTCGATCGTCTCGCCGGTGCTGCCGACGCCGAGCGGTGACCCGGTCACGAACCAGACCGCCGAGCGTTTCTTCGGTGTACCCGACGCGACGGCGAAGTCGATCACGACCAGCAAGGCGACGGCCAAGAAGGCGACGCCGAAGAAGGCAGCGGCCAAGTCCACCGGGAAGCACGCGGGCGGCAACGTCAGCACGGGCTCGGTTCGCAAGACCTACCCGAAGGGCAAGCACTCCAGCGGCGCCTACCCCGAGGGCAAGCACGCCGCCATCGCCCGGACGTACGGTTCCACCACCGACGCCAGCCTGCTGCAGATCCTGGACGTCGTGAACAAGCCGATCAGGTAACCGGCCGATCACCGACCGCCCGCCGCGCAACCGCGGCGGGCGGTTGCCTGTGCGGTGGCCGGTGCAGGGGCCAGTGGACGGCGGATTCGGGGCCTGCGGGCGGCGCGGATAGGATGGGGTTCCGTTGTCGCCGTACAAAAGGTGCTCGTTTTCCCCATGGACATCACCCCAGCTGGAGTTCCCGACAAGTTCGCCGTCCTCGGCCTCACCTTCGACGACGTACTGCTGCAGCCGAACGAGTCCGACGTCATCCCGTCCGAGGCCGTCACCCGGTCCCGGCTGAGCCGCAACGTCGAGGTGAACATCCCGCTGGTGTCCAGCGCGATGGACACCGTCACCGAGGCCCGGATGGCGATCGCGATGGCCCGCCAGGGCGGTCTCGGCGTCCTGCACCGCAACCTCTCGCTCGAGGACCAGGCCCAGCAGGTCGACCTGGTCAAGCGCTCCGAGTCCGGCATGATCGCGCAGCCGATCACCATCGGGCCGGACGCCTCCATCGGCGAGGCCGACGCGCTCTGCGCGCAGTACCGGATCTCCGGCGTCCCGGTGGTGGACGACGCGGGTGTCCTGGTCGGCATCGTCACCAACCGCGACATGCGCTTCGAGACCGACCTGTCCCGGCCGGTCCGCGAGGTGATGACCAAGCAGCCGCTGATCACCGGCCGGCAGGGTATCGCCGCCGACGACGCGATGGCGCTGCTCAGCAAGCACAAGGTGGAGAAGCTGCCGCTGGTCGACGACGCCGGCAAGCTCACCGGCCTGATCACGCTGAAGGACTTCGTCAAGCGCGACAAGTTCCCACTGTCCACCAAGGACGGCTCCGGCCGGTTGATGGTCGGCGCGGCGATCGGCTTCTTCGGCGAGGCCTACAAGCGGGCCATGACGCTGGTCGAGGCCGGTGTCGACGTGCTCGTGGTGGACACCGCGCACGGTCACTCCCGGGCCCAGATCGAGATCATCCGCAAGCTCAAGGCCGACCCGGCCACCCGCGGCGTCGACGTCGTCGGCGGCAACGTCGGCACCCGCGCGGGCGCGCAGGCGCTGGTCGAGGCGGGTGCGGACGGCGTGAAGGTCGGCGTCGGCCCCGGTTCGATCTGTACGACGCGAGTGGTGTCCGGTGTCGGCGTGCCGCAGGTGACCGCGATCTACGAGGCGTCGCTGGCGTGCAAGCCGGCCGGTGTCCCGGTGATCGGCGACGGCGGCCTGCAGTACTCGGGCGATATCGCGAAGGCGCTGGTCGCGGGTGCGGACACGGTCATGCTGGGCTCGCTGCTCGCCGGGTGCGAGGAGTCGCCGGGCGACCTGGTGTTCATCAACGGCAAGCAGTTCAAGGCGTACCGCGGGATGGGTTCGCTCGGTGCGATGCAGTCCGGCGGGCTGCGCAAGTCGTACTCCAAGGACCGCTACTTCCAGCACGACGGCGGCTCCGACGAGAAGCTGATCGCCGAGGGCGTCGAGGGTCAGGTGCCGTACCGGGGCCCGCTGTCGGCCGTCGCGCACCAGCTGATCGGCGGCCTGCGGCAGTCGATGTGGTACACGGGCGCCCGGACCGTGCCGGAGCTGCAGGAGAAGGGCCGCTTCGTCCGGATCACCTCGGCCGGCCTGCAGGAGTCCCACCCGCACGACATCCAGATGACGGTCGAAGCCCCGAACTACTCGGGCCGCTGACCCGCCTGCTACCTGTAAGGACACCAGATGACCGAGATCGAGATCGGCCGCGCGAAGCGTGGGCGGCAGGCGTACGCGTTCGACGACATCGCGATCGTGCCGTCGCGGCGGACGCGGGACCCCGAGGAGGTCTCGGTCGCCTGGCAGATCGACGCGTACCGGTTCGAGCTGCCGATCCTGGCCGCGCCGATGGACTCGGTGATGTCGCCGGCCACCGCGATCGCGATCGGCAAGGCCGGCGGTCTGGGCGTCCTGAATCTCGAAGGTCTCTGGACGCGGTACGAGGACCCGACCAGCCTGCTCGAGGAGATCACCAGCCTGGAGACGCAGCAGGCCACGCACCGGCTGCAGGAGATCTACGCGGCGCCGATCAAGCCTGAGCTGATCTCCCAGCGGGTGCAGGAGATCCGCGACTCCGGTGTGACGGTAGCCGGCGCGCTGTCGCCGCAGCGCACCAAGCAGTTCGCGAAGCATGTCGTGGACGCGGGCGTCGACCTGTTCGTCATCCGCGGTACGACGGTGTCCGCCGAGCACGTGTCGGGGCAGGCGGAGCCGCTGAACCTCAAGCAGTTCATCTACGACCTCGACGTACCGGTGATCGTCGGCGGTTGCGCGACGCACCAGGCGGCGTTGCACCTGATGCGGACCGGCGCGGCCGGCGTCCTCGTCGGCTTCGGCGGCGGCGCGGCGCACACCACGCGGAAGGTGCTCGGGGTCGCGGTGCCGATGGCCAGTGCGGTGGCCGATGTGGCGGCGGCGCGGCGGGACTACATGGACGAGTCCGGCGGCCGGTACGTGCACGTCATCGCGGACGGCTCGGTCGGGCGGTCCGGTGACGTGGCGAAGGCGATCGCCTGCGGTGCGGACGCGGTGATGGTCGGTTCGCCGCTGGCCCGCGCGAGCGACGCCCCGGGCGGCGGGTACCACTGGGGAGCCGAGGCCTGGCACCAGGACCTGCCCCGCGGCGAGCGGGTCGAGGTCGGTGTCACCGGCACGATGGAGCAGATCCTGTTCGGCCCGTCCTGGGTCCCGGACGGCACGATGAACCTCGTCGGCGCTCTCAAGCGCGCGATGGCCACCACCGGCTACACGGAAGTCAAGGAGTTCCAGCGGGTCGAGGTCGTCGTCGGTTGAGCACCGGGGTCCTGCTCCTGCACGGTTCGAGTGGTACGCCGGACCTCGAGCGGGCCCGGCTGCTCGAGGCCGAGGGGTACGACGTCCTCGCGCCACGCTGGTTCGACGAGACGATCAGTGAGATCCCGCTCGAGTCGTTCCCGGTGGCCGAGCTCGCGGAGCGCAACGACCGGGTGGCCGTGGTCGGCGTGTCCCGCGGTGCCGAGGCCGCGCTGCTGCTCGGTGCGTACGACGATCGCGTGGACGCGGTGGTCGGACTCTCGCCCACGGCGTACATGTGGGCCTGGATCGCGGACGGCCGCCAGTCCCCGGCGTGGACCTGGCGCGGCGAGGCGTTGCCGTTCGTGCCCTTCGACCTCGACTGGCAGCCCGCCGACGACCCGCCGAGCTACGTCGGCCTGTATCGGCAGAGCCTGATCAAGGCCGCCGATCGGGCCGAGGCCGCACGGATACCGGTCGAGCGGTTCGCCGGCGACCTGTTGCTCGCGGCCGGCGAGGACGACCGGGTGTGGCCGTCGGCCGAGTTCGCCAGGAGGATCGCGGCGGTGCGGCCGGAGCGGACCGAGGTGCTGATCTCGACGCCGGCCGGGCACCGACCGGTGTTTCCCGGTGAGCAGCCGAAGTCGGGCGGTCAGGTGATGGCTCGCGGTGGCTCGGACGAAGGCGACCGGGCACTCGGGCGGCTGGTGTGGCCGCATCTCCTGCACACCCTTGAAGGCTGACGGAAGACTTGCCTCGACTCCTCGCTCCTTGACGGTTTCTGGAAGGATTGCCGCATGGGATTGTTCAGCCGTCGGAGCAGCCAGGACACGGACAATGTTGCCCTCGCCGCGGCGCGAGGCCAGCTGTCCCCGGACGACGTCGATCAGGTGCGGTTCCTGATCACCACCAAGAAGGCGGTGCACGCGGTCAAGCTGATCCGCGACCGCACCGGCCTCGACCTCAAGCAGTCGAAGGAGCTGGTCGACGACATCCGCCTCGGGCGGTACGTGCCGCCGACGACCGGTACGCCGCTGGTCCGGCGCCCGGGCACCAACCTGGCCGAGCGCACCCGCGCCCTGAAGGCCGCGGGCGAACTCCACCAGGCGACCGCCCTGGTGGTGTCCGAGACCGGCATGACCGAGACGGAAGCCGGCCTGTTCGTCGGCGCCCTCCGCGCCGACCTGCAGGACTAGGGAGACCTCCACCCAGGATCGCGGCCGAAGGCGGCGAGCAGGGCCTCGGTGGGCTCGGTGAAACCGTCGAGGTGATCGCCGACCATCCCGGCCGAGCGATACAGCTCCTCGCGTTTCGCGAACCAGTCCGCGACCTCGGCCACCAGGTCGCGGTCCATCCGCGGCGGTACGTCGATCGCGACGGCCAGGTCCCACCCGTGGATCAGGTGGTCCGCGGCGAGTTGCCGCAGGTACTCGTGCGGATCCTCGTCGCCGTACGACAGATGCACCTTGTCGATCGTCCAGGTCGCCGCGACCTCCGCCTCGCGGGCCGCGTACGACGCCGCGGCGACGGGATCGTCCTCGAGCAGGTCGCCGTCGAGGCTGTCGCCGACCTCGGCGATCGTCTTGCCCGCCATCAGCGGCACGGTCCAGCGCTCCTCGCCGACCACATGGTTGACCAGCGCCCGGACGTCCCAGTCCGAGCACGGCGTCGGCGCCGACCACCGATCGGGCGGCACCTCCGAGACCAGGTCCGCGAAGTTCGCGACCGTGCGATTGTGCATGTCCACAACGTCCATGAGCCTCCCCCTCTCAGCGCCAGCGTCCGTCCGAGAGGGAGGCGCGTCAAGCAGACGCCCTCTTACCAGCCGTCAACGGCCGAGCTGGAGTTGCTCGGCGGCCTCGTGGGCGTGATAGGACGCGGTCAGGTCGCCGGTGGCGGCCAGGAGGTTGCCGTGGTGCCGGTAGCAGGCTCCGGCCAGCTCCTTCATCAGCTCGTTGTCGTCGGCGTACGGGATCAGCGCGGTCGCCACCTCCGCGCACCAGCCGCCGAGGTCGAGCGCGATGTCGGTCCGCCCGGCCTGGAAGTACGCCTCGGAGATGTCGAGCAGCAGCTGCGCCCAGATCGGCACGTACGTCGCCGTCTGGAACCGCATCCGGTGCGACTCCCGCTCGGACGAGATCGCGAACAGGTAGTGCGCCTCCAGCCCCAGCGTCAGCGCTGCGTTGCCGTCCTGCGACAGCAGCGGCTTCACCAGTTCTGCCAGCTCGGTCGCACGTTGCGCCGCGGACTCAGGGTCCGTCCGGCCCGACACGGTCGCCAGTGTCATCCCGGGCGCGGGCTCGCTCAGCGCGACCAGCCGGTGGTACTGCTCGAACGGCCCGAGCTTGATCTCCGCGTTCTCCAGCGCCGCCACGAGCGTCAGCGGCAACCCGCGGTCCAGTTCCTCGACCACGCGGGCGGCCGTCTCGGCGTCGGTGTCGTACGCCGTTCGCAGGCAGGCCTCGCCCTCCAGGCGGCCGACGATGCCGAGGTGCTTGCCCTTGCGGACCAGGGCGGCGACCAGCGTGCGCATATCGGTCGCCGAGTCCGAGTCGGCGAGCGTGTCGGCCGTGGTCAGCCCGATCTCGTCCGCCTCCAGCGCGAGATCCAGCCGCCCCTCGGCCGCGTGGACATCCGCCGACACCGCGGTCGCCGTACACAGGTAGCGGGCGTACGAGAGCGACTGCGGGCTCTCGTTGATCTGGTCCGCGAGCTGCAGGAACAGCTGGGTCGCCGCGTCCGCGGACGCGACCGCCAGCGCGGGATCGCCGTACCGTCGCAGGATCAGCGCATTCATCGCGAGCACCCGCGCGAAGTCCGGCTGGTGCTTGAGCCCGTCCTCGCCGCCGACGAGCTGCCCGTACGCGATCACCGCGCCGTCCATCTCCAGTACGGCGGTGGCGCCGTGACCGCGGTGCGCCTGGGTCATCGCGCGCCGGGCGCGGACGTCGGCCAGGAAGCAGGTGGCGTCGAGTACGCCGGCGTCCTGGAGCTCGGTGTACCCGAGTTGCGCCTCGTGCAGTGCGGCGAGTGCCTCCTCGTGCCGCCCGGACGCGTTCAGCGATCCGGCCAGCTCGTACTGGGTCGCGGCCATCAGATGCTTGGCCTCGTAGTGATTCGGGTGCCCTTCGGCCCGCTCCCTGGCCAGCTCGATGACCCGCTGCTGGTACGGCCCCGCCTCGTCGGCCCGGCCCTCCTCGATCAGCACCTGGGCTGTCTGCAGCGCCTCACCGAGCTCGTCCTCAGGAGGCGTCCAGAGCCCCCCGCTGTCCACCATCTGTACAGTCCACCCCTTCGCAGGCTTCAGCCGCTCAGCTTAACCATTCTCTGATACTGACAGCCGCTATTACCGGCAGGTAGCCTTTGGATATGAGTGAGCAGACGTCGATTCCCGCGGATCCGGAGCTCGACCCGACTGCGTCGTACGCGACAGATCAGTCGGTCATCCGCCGGTTGTCGGGGTTGCTGCGCGCCACGGCCGGCACCCGTACGTCGTACGCGCCGGCCACCGGCCAGCCGATCGCGGACCTCCCGGTGTCGAGCGAGGACGACGTCACGGCGGCGGTGCGGGCCGCGCGGCGGACCCAGCAGACCTGGCGGCGGGTGCCGCTCGCGGAGCGCGCGGCGATCCTGCTGCGGTACCACGATCTCGTCCTCGATCACCGCCACGAGCTGGTCGACCTGATCATCCGCGAGTCCGGCAAGGCCCGGAAGCAGGCGTTCGAGGAGCTCGCGCACGTCGCGCTGACGGCGCGGTACTACGGCCGCAAGGCGTTCGAGCTGCTCGAGCCGCAGCGCAAGCTCGGGATCTTCCCGGTGCTCACGCGCGCCGAGACCCGGTTCGTCCCGAAGGGCGTCGTCGGCATCATCTCGCCGTGGAACTATCCGCTGACGATGGCGATCTCCGACGGCCTGCCCGCGATCCTGGCCGGCAACACCGTCGTCCACAAACCTGACAGCCAGACCCCGCTGACCGCGCTCCGCGGCATCGAGCTGCTGTACGAGGCCGGCCTGCCGCGGGAGGCCTGGCTCGCGGTGAACGGCGACGGCCCGACGGTCGGCGGCGCGCTGATCCAGAACGCTGACTACATCTGCTTCACCGGCTCGACCAAGACCGGCCGGCTGGTGGCCAAGCAGGCCGGTGAGCGGTTGATCGGCTGCAGCCTGGAGCTCGGCGGCAAGAACCCGATGCTGGTACTGCGGGACGCCGACATCAACCGAGCCGCCGAGGGCGCCATCCGGGCGTGTTTCGCGAACGCCGGCCAGCTGTGCGTCTCGATGGAGCGGCTGTACGTCGCCGATCAGGTGTACGACGCGTTCGTCACGGCGTTCGTCGACCGGGTCAAGAAGCTTCGCCTGAGCGCCGGCACCGGCTGGGACGTCGACATGGGCTCGCTGATCTCGAAGGCGCAGCTGGAGACGGTGACCCGGCACGTCGAGGACGCCCGCGCGCAAGGTGCGACCGTACTGGCGGGTGGGAAGCCGCGACCCGACATCGGTCCGCTGTTCTACGAGCCGACCGTGCTCTCCGGTGTCACTCCGGCGATGGAGTGCTTCGACAACGAGACGTTCGGCCCGGTCGTCTCGATCTACCGGTTCTCCGACGAGGCCGAGGCGATCCAGCGCGCGAACGAGGGCGAGTACGGCCTGAACGCGAGCGTCTGGACCCGCGACGGCCGCCGCGGTCGCGCGGTCGCCGCTCAGTTGATGGCCGGAACGGTCAACGTCAACGAGGGGTACGGCGCGACGTTCGGGTCGATCGACACGCCGATGGGCGGGATGCGGTCGTCCGGTCTCGGCCGGCGGCAGGGTGTCGAGGGCATCCGCCGGTACGTCGAACCGCAGGCGATCGCCACTCAGCGGCTGATCCCGATCGCCGCCTCGCACGGACTGTCCGACGAGAAGTTCGCGGAGCTGATGACCGGCGCGCTACGGATCCTGAAGAAGATCGGCCGTCCATGACGTTCGACTACGACGTCGTGATCATCGGGTCGGGCTTCGGTGGGTCTGTCAGCGCGCTGCGGCTGACCGAGAAGGGCTACCGGGTCGGGGTCCTGGAGGCCGGGGCGCGGTTCGACGACGCGGGGTTCGCGAAGAACTCGTGGGACAAGAAGCGGTTCCTGTTCGCGCCGAAGCTCGGGTGGTACGGCATCCAGCGGATCAGCGCGCTGCGCGACGTGATCATCCTGTCCGGCGCCGGGGTCGGCGGCGGCAGCCTGGTCTACGCGAACACGCTGTACGAACCGCTGCCCGCGTTCTACACCGACCGCCAGTGGGCGCACATCACCGACTGGCAGTCCGAGCTGGCGCCGTACTACGACCAGGCGAAGCGGATGCTCGGCGTCACGACGTACCCGGGGTTCACGCCGGCCGACAAGGTGATGAAGCAGGTCGCCGAGGACATGGGCGTCGGGGAGACGTTCCACCCGACACCGGTCGGTGTCTTCTTCGGGGAGCCGGGCGTCGAGGTCGACGACCCGTACTTCGGCGGCGCGGGCCCCCGCCGTACCGGCTGTATCGACTGCGGCGAGTGCATGACGGGCTGCCGGCACAACGCGAAGAACACGCTGACGAAGAACTACCTGTACCTGGCCGAGAACGCCGGCGCCGAGGTCTACTCGATGACCACCGTGACGTCCGTCGAGCCGCTCCCTGAAGAGACAGGCGGCGGGTACGCGATCGACACCTGCCGTACGTCGCATCGCAAGGTGACCCGGCGCTTCACCGCGGGACAGGTGATCTTCGCCGCGTCGGCGCTCGGGACGGCGAAGCTCCTGCACCGGCTGCGCGACGAGGGCAAGCTGCCGCGGCTGTCGGACCGGCTCGGCGTGCTGACCCGGACGAACTCGGAGTCGCTGCTCGGCGCCATCTCCCGCGACGCCGACGTCGACTACACGCGCGGGGTGGCGATCACGTCGTCGTTCCACCCCGACGACATCACGCACATCGAGCCGGTGCGGTACGGGAAGGGCAGCAACGCGATGTCGCTGCTGCAGACCGTGCTGACCGACGGCGACGGGGACAAGCCGCGCTGGCGGACCTGGCTGCGCGAACTCGGCGTCCAGCGGAAGAACATCCGCAAGTTGTACGACCTGAAGCACTGGTCCGAGCGGACCGTGATCGCACTGGTGATGCAGACCGCGGACAACTCGATCACGACGTACGGCAAGCGCGACCGGCTGGGCCGGTGGAAGCTCACGTCGAAACAGGGCCACGGCGCCCCGAACCCGTCCTGGATCCCGGTCGCGAACCAGGTGGTCCGGCGGATGGCGAAGCTGATGAACGGTACGCCGGGCGGCACGATCGGCGAGCCGTTCAACGTGCCGATGACCGCGCACTTCATCGGCGGTTGCGCGATCGGCTCCAGTGCGGAGACCGGCGTGGTGGATCCGTACCACCGCGTCTACGGGTACGACGGTCTGCACATCGTCGACGGCTCGACCATCTCGGCGAACCTCGGCGTCAACCCGTCCTTGACGATCACGGCGCAGGCCGAGCGGGCGCTCTCGTTCTGGCCGAACAAGGGTGCGGACGACCCGCGTCCGGCGATCGGTACGGCGTACCAGCGGATCCAGCCGGTGAAGCCCGAGCATCCGGTCGTCCCGACGGACGCGCCCGGTGCCCTGCGGCTGCCGATCATCCCGAAGCAGGCTGTGACGGATTCGTAACAGAACGGCGAGAAATTGGGCAAATGAAAAAGCCTCAGCAGTAAGTTGCTGAGGCTTTTGCTAAAAGGTCCGGAAAAGGGAGCAGGTCCCTCGGGAACGTTTCCGCCCAAATCGTTTCCCGAGGGACCCACTCAAGCCGGGGTGAGGCGCCCGGCGCTTTGGGATCGGGTCACCAACCATGGCTGGCGACCCGAGCTCTTGGTTACTACCTTACATCCGATTTCCAGGGGCTTCGGGCCTTGTGACCACTCTGCGTGCTGATCGTAATGATCGGCCTTTGTAGCTCTTGGTAATCAGGTGGCGGTCTTCCTTGCGGTAACCGCCTTCGTACACATCAACGAGCCCGTCTACGGGGGGTTACGAGGTTCCGGAGAAAATCCAGAAATCTTTTCCCGGGGAGTGCGGAGAGTGGCGGTGAGTCACAACGGCTCGATCTGTTCCACGTGACGCCCGCCGCAGCCCCGCCGTACCGACCTGACCTACTGTGAGGCCGACCGGTTGAGATGAGGCAGGAGAATGATGAGCGACATCCTGGATGTGGCACGTGCGCAGGTGCTGGAGCAGGGCACCGGGTTGAGCCAGGAGCAGTTGGTCGAGGTTCTGACCGTGCCCGACGACCGGCTGCCGGAACTCCTCGCGCTCGCCCACGACGTCCGGGTGAAGTGGTGCGGCGAGGAGGTCGAGGTCGAGGGGATCATCTCGCTGAAGACCGGCGGCTGCCCCGAGGACTGCCACTTCTGCTCCCAGTCCGGACAGTTCACCTCGCCGGTGCGCGCGGTCTGGCTGAACATCCCCGAACTCGTCGAGGCCGCCAAGGAGACCGCGAAGACCGGCGCCACCGAGTTCTGCATCGTCGCCGCGGTCCGCGGGCCCGACCCGCGGCTGATGAGCCAGGTGAAGGCCGGCATCGACGCGATCAACGCCGAGGTCGACATCAACATCGCGTGCTCGCTCGGCATGCTGACGCAGGACCAGGTCGACGAGCTGAAGTCGTGGGGCGTGCACCGCTACAACCACAACCTCGAGTCCGCCCGCTCGTACTTCGGCGACGTCGTCACCACGCACTCGTTCGAGGAGCGCTGGGACACCTGCCTGATGGTGAAAGAGTCCGGCATGGAGCTGTGCTGCGGCGGCCTGGTCGGGATGGGTGAGTCGCTCGAGCAGCGCGCCGAGCTCGCCGCCCAGCTGGCCGAGCTCGACCCGCACGAGGTCCCGCTGAACTTCCTCAACCCGCGTCCCGGTACGCCGTTCGGCGACCTGGAGATCATGGACGGCAAGGACGCGCTGCGCACCATCGCCGCGTTCCGTCTCGCGATGCCGCGGACGGTCCTGCGGTACGCCGGCGGCCGCGAACTGACCCTCGGCGACCTGGGCACCCGCGAGGGCCTGCTCGGCGGGATCAACGCGGTCATCGTCGGCAACTACCTGACCACCCTCGGCCGCCCCGCGACCGCCGACCTCGACCTGCTCGCCGAACTGAAAATGCCGGTCAAGGAACTCCAGAAGACGCTATGACGTACTGCGGCAGATGCGGGCGGGACCTGACCGACGGAAACCACGAGTCCTGCGCGCAGGCGCTGGCGCTGGAGCCCCCGCGGTACTGCGCGGAGTGCCGCCGCCGAATGATCGTCCAGGTCCACCCGATGGGCTGGTCGGCCCGTTGCTCGGTGCACGGCATCCTCACCGAACACTGATTCGAACGGCTGTCTGCCCCCGCGCCGCTCTACCGTCGTCTGTGTTTCATCAATCGACGCGGGAGGACGTGAGCGCGATGGGTGTCTTCGGCCAGAAGAAGCCGACCAAGAAGGAGCAACGCCGCGAGGTAACGCAGAGCGGCGGCACCACGCGGGGTCGCCGCCAGGCGAGAAAGGGTGCGCAGGAGGCGGATGCCGGCCGACTCGGCGACGACGGAAAGGTCCGCGACACCCGGGGCCAGGTGATCGGCGACTTCTCGGGGCGCACCAGAAAGGCCGGGCGGGAAGTGAACCAGAACGGCGTCTGGAAGTAGCCGTTCAGGGATCGCTGGCGTGCCGGGTCCGGCTAGGGTTTGAGGTATGGCTGACTCCCTTCCCCGGCTCCTGGTCGCTCTGTATGGGCCGACGTCGGCGGGTAAGACCGCGGTGTCGGTCGATCTTTGTCTGCGGATCCGGGACGAGCTCGGGTTGGCGCCGATGGTCGTCTCGGCGGACTCGCGGCAGGTGTACCGGTACATGGACATCGGCACCAGCAAGACCACGCTCGAGGAGATGCGGGGCATCCCGCACACGATGATCGACGTCGCCGAGCCGGTGCGGAAGCTCGAGCTGGAGACGTTCGTCGCTGAAGCTCGCCGGGAGATGGAAGCGAGTTGGGCGGCCGGTGGCGTCCCGGTGATCGTCGGCGGCACAAGTGTCTATGTCCGCTCGCTGCTCGAGGGCTGGGAGGTCGACGCGATCGCCGAGGCGCGGAACGCGATCCGCCGCGACTTCCCGCGCAGCATGGCCGAGGACGCGTACGCCGTACTCACCCGGCTCGACCCGAAGGCCGCCGGGACGATCCACGAGAACAACTACGACGCGATCGTGAACGCGCTGGCACGGGCCATGGGCAACGATCCGGAGCGGTCCGTCGCGCCGGCCACCCGGCAGGTCGTGTTGTCCGTCGACCGCCCCGCCGCCGACATCGACCAGCGGGTCGCCGCGACGTACGACCGGCAGGTCGAGCTCGGGCTCCGCGACGAGGTCCTCGGTCTCGACGAGCGGTACGACGTGCTCGCGCAGTACCGGCGCCTCGGACAGAAGTCCCCGAACCAGGTCGTCCACACGCACGGCTACACCGAATGGTTCGACGTCGCCCTGGACCGCGGCAAGCCCGTGGAGAACCTGACCGGCGCCGACCTCGACGAGGTCCGCACCCGCGTCGTCGACCGCATCCAGACGCACACCCGCCGCCAGCGCGCGGCAATCCCCAAACTCACCGGCGTCCGCCCGGCCCGCAACGCCAACGACGCGTTCAACGCTGTAAAGAAGGCCCTAGAGGCCGGACCGCCCACTCCGGCCCGGCCGGCCGCGAAGAACACGCAGAACCCAAAGCGGAAGGCCGGCCCGCAGCGTTCGAACTCGCAACGCCCGGGCCGGCGCGGGCCGCGCCGAGGCTGAACATGGAAGGGCCGGGGTCAACCGATCGATGGTTGCCCCGGCCGCGAGGTCCCGCGAACAGCCCCTCAGCTCAGCCCTTGCCCTTACCTTTGCCCTTGCCCTCGTTCTTCTTCGCGGCAGCGTTGTCGCGCCCGCGACGAGTGTTCGGGTTTGTGGACCGGTTCTGGTCGGCCTGCTTCCGGGACGCGCCCCGCTCGTGCCTGGGCGTGTTGCTCGGGCTCTGGTTGTTGGTGTGCTCCTGCGGCTTGCCCTTTTTGCTGAACGGCATATCCGGTTCCTCCTGTCGAAGCCGCGGACGCGGCGCATGATCGGTCGTGTGTGCAGCAGACGTTCCGAACCCGCAGGCTGGTTCCCTGCGGGTTCAAAGGCGGCAGGTCAGCCGCGGCCCTGGCCCTGGCCCCTGGGCTTGCGAGCCGGTGTCAGGATCGGCAGGTCCTTGGACGGCGATGCCTTCGTGCTCTTCTTCGGCTCGTCCTTGGGCTTCTGGCTCTTCGAGTCCTTGCTGAACGGCACCTGATGCTCCTTGCGACTAGAGCCGCACGACGCGGCTGTGATCGGTCTTGTCCTCCAGCAGACGTTGATCGACGTCGGCCGGTTCCCCAGTGGTTCGAAGCAGTGGAAGGCTAACCACGCCTGGGGTTCACCTCGCGTTCGTTCAGGGATGCTCCCGGTGGGCGTTGACCTGACGCGTCGGCTATCGTTTTGCCGTGGTTAACGTCGCCGCCGTCAACGTGTTGTCTGGCATCGGTCCGGCGACCTGGTCGGCCCCGCAGGCGATGGCGTTCGAGATCGCGCAGGAGGGCGTCCGGCAGGCGATCGGCTTCTACGCCCACCTGATCGGGACCGAGCAATCCGCGGCCGAGCCCGATGCCGCCGCGATCGCGGGCTGGCGGGCCGAGCAGGAGGCCTGGGCGGCGCGCGGGCGGGAACTCACGCCGCTCGACGTCCGCGCGATCAAGCGGATCCGCAAGGAAGCCGACGACCTCCTCATCATCGACGACGAAGACGACGACGATGAGAATGAAGACGAAGAGGACGAGGCGTCCGACGGCGAGGATGACGACGTCGCGGACGACGACGCAGACGATGGCGAGACGCTGGGACGGCCGTGACGGAACTGTGGGGGAGCGAGTCGGCAGGGGCTGACCGGGGACTGCTGAGTGAGGCCGAGAGTGCGCGGATCTTTCGCGACCTGATCGTGCCCGACCAGCTCGACGGAACCGGGCAGGAGCAACCTGTCCTGGTGTTCGTCGGTGGTCAGGCGGGCGACGGCAAGGCCACGATCACCGCGCTGCTGGCCGCGCTCCTACGCCGGCGCGGCCGTCCGGTCGTTCTGAGCCCGTTCGCCTACGAGGCTTATCACCCCGGCTTCTACGAGCCGATCGCCGACGTACCGCCGACGCCGGCTGAGAACATCGAGGCCGACGGCCGGCGCTGGTTCGCGATGGCCGAGACCTACGTGATCGAGCAGCGGTACGACGCGATCGTCGAGACCGAGTTCCTCGACCCGGACGCGTTCGCGGACTCGGCGCGGCGCTTCAAGGCGGCCGGATTCCAGGTCGAGGTCGCGATCCTCGCGGTGGCCGAGATCCTCAGCCGCTTCGGCGTACTCGAGCGGCACATGCGGGCGCTGGAGGCGTACGGGTTCGGCCGGAACGCCCCGCCGAGTGTGCACGACGCCGGCTATGCGGGGGTGCTGCGGGCCGCCGAGCTGGTCGACGAGGGCGAGTGGGCCGACCGGGTCGCCGTACTGCGTCCCGACGGGCAACTGCTCTACGGCAACCAGCGGGTCGGTGGCCAGTGGCAACAACCCGCCCGTACCGCGGAGGCGATCGGCTACGAGCGCGACCGTCCGTGGACCCTGGTGGAGTCACGCAACTTCCTCGAGACCGTCTCGGAAGTCGGCCGGATCGGTCTCGCGGCACCGGTGCAATGGATCCGGGACGAGTCGGTCGAGGGCGAGCGGATCTTGATGGCCCTCGCGAAGCCGCGGCTCGATCCGATCGCGGTCACGTTGCATATCGCCAAGGCCGGCACGGCCTGAGGCGCTGATCACATCGTGGCCACCTGCGGGCCGGGATGCGGGGCGGACGGATTACCGTGGTGAATCCTCAGGATGGAGGAGCGCGGTGTCACAGTCGGTTAGTGAGTGGATACAGCAGGACGCGGAGTTGCTCTGGCATCCGTACTCGTCGCTGACCGACCCTTCGCCGGTGCGGCTGGTTCGGGGTGCGGACGGCGTACGGCTGCGGCTGGACGACGGTGCGGGCGGGACGGTCGAGGCGATCGACGCGATGGCGTCCTGGTGGTGCATGATCCACGGCTACCGGAATCCGGTGCTGGACGCCGCGCTGAAGCGTCAGGTGGACGAGTTCAGTCACGTGATGTTCGGTGGGCTGACCCACGAACCGGCGGTCCGGCTGGGCGAGCGGCTCGTGGAGATCACGCCGGATCCGCTGCGGCACGTGTTCTTCTGCGACTCGGGGTCGGTCTCGGTCGAGGTGGCGATCAAGCTCGCGCTGCAGTACCAGGTTGCGCGCGGCAACCATGGGCGGACGCGGATGCTGACCGTCCGCGGCGGGTACCACGGCGACACGTTCGCGCCGATGAGCGTGTGCGACCCGGTCAACGGGATGCATTCGCTGTTCACCGGCGCGCTCAAGGAGCAGGTGTTCGGCCCGCAACCGCCGGCGGGTTTCGACAGGCCGGCCGACGACCCGGAGCTGCAGTCCTGGGCCGACGAGTTGGCGGCATTGGCCGAGCGGCACGCGGGTGAGATCGCGGGCATCATCGTCGAACCGGTCCTGCAGGGCGCGGGCGGCATGTACCCGTACAGCCCCGCCTGCCTGCGCGTTCTCCGCGAGCTCGCCGACCGGCACGGTTTCCTGCTGATCTTCGACGAGATCGCCACCGGCTTCGGCCGTACCGGCACGCTGTTCGCGTCCGAGCACGCGGGCGTCGACCCCGACATCCTGTGCGTCGGCAAGGCGCTGACCGGTGGGTATCTGACGCTGGCGGCGATGTTGTGTACGACGGACGTCGCGCACACGGTCTCGAACGGGCCGGGCGGTGCGTTGATGCACGGTCCTACCTTCATGGCGAACCCCCTCGCGTGCAGTGTCGCCCTCGCCTCGATCGACCTGCTGTTGTCCCAGGACTGGGCTTCTCGGGTGGCCGCGATCTCTGCGGGGCTCTCGTCGGGGCTTGCTCCGGCGCGGGAGTTGCCGGGCGTGAAAGACGTACGGGTGCTCGGCGCAGTCGGCGTCGTACAGCTCGGCGGGCCGGTGGATCTGCCCCGGCTGACCGAAGCCGCGTTGCGCCGTGGAGTCTGGGTGCGGCCGTTCCGCGATCTCGTCTACACGATGCCGCCGTACGTCTGCACCGACGAGGACATCGCCGCCATCGGCACCGCGATCACCGGCGCGGTCGAGGAGGCCGGCTGATGCTGGAGGACTGGCTCGCCCCCAAGGCGGCCGCGCTGGAGGCGCGGGGCCTGACCCGGCGGCTGAACGCGCGCGCCGCGGACGGTGACCTCATCGACCTCGCGGGCAACGACTACCTCGGTCTCGCCCGTGATCCGCGCGTGGTGACGGCGGCCGCTGACGCCGTACGGACCTGGGGCACCGGCTCGACCGCGTCCCGCCTCGTCACCGGTACGACGAAACTTCACGAGGAGCTCGAATCCGCGCTGGCGGCGTACGCCGGGCAGGCGTCCGCGCTCGCGTTCTCGTCCGGGTACCTCGCCAACCTCGGTGTCGTCACCGCGCTCGGCGGACCGGGAACGTTGCTGGTCTCCGACGAACACGTGCACGCCTCGCTGGTGGACGCCTGCCGCCTGGCGCGGTCCCGGGTCGAGGTCGTCCCGCACAACGACGTGGACGCCGTCGAGAAGGTGCTTGCCGAGCGCAACGAACCGCACGCGGTGGTGATGACCGAGTCGGTATTCAGCGTGCTGAGCGACGAGGCGCCGCTGCTCGAGCTGGCCGCGGTCGCCGCCGCGCACAACGCCGTACTGCTGGTCGACGAGGCGCACGGGCTGGGGGTTACCGGCGGTGGGCACGGCTCGGTCCACGCGTCGGGTCTCGCGGGCCTCGACCACGTCATCGTGACCATGACACTGTCCAAAGCCATGGCCTCCCAGGGCGGCGTCGTCCTCGGACCGTCGGTGCTGCGCGACCATCTGATCAATCGTTCCCGCCCCTTCATCTACGACACGGGTCTCAACCCGGCGGCCTGCGCCGCTGCCCTCGCCGCCCTCCAGGTCCTCCAGGCGGAGTCCGACCGTCCCGCCGCGATCCACGCGGCGACAGCCCGGTTGGCGGCGGCCTGCGAGGTGCCGCCGGCGTCCGGGCCGGTCGTCTCGGTGCCGATGCCTGGTCCGCGGGAGACCGTTCGCGCGGCCGAGCTGTGTCTGCGGAACGGCGTACGGGTGGGAAGTTTCCGGCCGCCGTCCGTCCCCGACGGCATCTCCCGGCTGCGGCTGACCGCGCACGCCGGGTTGTCGGCCGCGGATCTCGATCACGCGTGTGGCGTCATCGTCGACGCGATCGGGGCGGTTTCATGATCGTCATCGTCACCGGGACCGACACCGGCGTCGGGAAGACCGTCACGACCGCAGCCCTCGCGGTCCGGGCGACCGGTTCGGTGGCCGTCGTCAAGCCCGCGCAGACCGGGGTCGGACCGGACGATCCGGGGGACCTGGACGACGTGCACCGGCTGAGCGGACTGACCAAGTTGCACGAGGGCGTCCGGCTGCGTGATCCGCTGGCGCCGACGACCGCGGCCCGGCGAGAGGGCGTCAGGTTGCCTCCGGTGGTCGCGCACGCGAGGGCGATCGACGAGCTGGCCCGGACGAACGACACGGTGCTGGTGGAGGGCGCGGGCGGCCTCCTCGTCGGGTTGGATGCTGACGGCAACAACCTCGCCGACCTGGCCGGGCACCTGACGTCGCCGTTCGGGTTCGTGGTCGTGGCGAGGGCCGGTTTGGGGACGCTCAACCATGCCGGGTTGACCATCGAGGCGTTGCGGTCCCGGGGCCTGCCGATCGACGGCCTGGTCATCGGCTCGTTGCCGGAGCAGCCGGATCTCGCCGAGGAGTGCAACCTGGAGGACCTGCCGGCGACGACCGGGGTCCCAGTGATCGGCCGGATCCCCGCCGGGGCCGGAACGTGGAGCCGGGAGGAGTTCACCGCGGCCGTGGCGGGATGGTTCGAGTGACCGGGTGCCCTGCGCGGTACGACGACCAACTCGGGTACTGGGTTGTGGACGACCCGGTGTTGGCGCGGGAGGTGCTGCTCGACCCGCAGACGTTCCGGCCGGACAACGCCGTACTCGCGCACACGCCGCTGTCCGTGAAGGCGCTCCGGGTCCTGTCCGGGGTCGGGTTCGCGCTGCCGCCGACGCTGGCGAACAACGCGGGGGAGTCGCACCGCCCGATCCGCGCCGCCGTCGCCCGCTTCTTCAGCCCCGCCCGCGTCGCCGCCGTCGAACCGCTGACCCGGGAGCTCAACGCCTCACGCGTCACGGCTGCCTCGAAAGCCCTTGCCGACGGTCACGAGGTCGACCTGGTCCAGGCGATCGCCGCGGAGCCGCCGGCCCTCGTCGTACTGCACCTGCTCGGTCTGACGAACGTCGACGTACCTGCGCTGAAGGCCTGGAGCCTGGACTCGCTGGAACTCTTCTGGGGTTGGCCAGACGAGGACCGGCAGCTGGAGCTCGCGCACAGCGCGGCCGAGTTCTACGCGTGGCTGCGCGCCCGTACGACGGCCGCCCGCAAGGCACCGGGCGACGACCTGTTCGGAGTGCTCGTCGGCCTCGGCCTCACTGACGAAGAGGTCTGCGCCGTCGGCTACTTCCTCCTGATCGCCGGCCAGGAGACCACCACCCAACTCATCTCCACCGCCTTCCAGCGTTATCTCGACGATCCCGGTACAACGGTGGAACAGGTTCTCCAGGAGGCATCGTCGGTGCCCACCTGGCGCCGAGTCACCGCCCACCGAACAACGCTCGGTACCACGGACCTACCCGCCGGCACCCCTGTCCTGCTCGGCCTCACCGGCCACGGCGGCCCCGCCGACCTAGCCTTCGGCCTAGGAATCCACCGCTGCCTCGGCGCCGGCCTCGCCCGCCTGGAGACACGCGTCGCGCTGGAGTGCACCAGCAACCTGTTGACCGGAGTGCGGTTGGTAGAGGAGCCGCCGATGATCGACCTGCTCTCCTTCCGCGCCCCGGCGCATTTGGTGGTGACTTCTGGGTCTGCGGGGCGTCTTCAGGTTGTAACTCTCGGTAACACCACGGACAACTGGCGCCGCTAGCGTCCGGTGTTGTGAGTTCATCGACTCGTTGCCGGGTGCGGTTGTGGTTCGGGGTGTATCCGATTTCTGACTACATCGGCGACCAGGCTGGTGCGGCGCGGCATGAGGCTGCGATGCGGCGGCGGTTTCCTTGGCTCGAGATCACCAACGAGCGGTTGCCGGTGGCGGATTACAGCCCTGCTGACCTGCACCGATAGGCTTTGGTGGTGGCTGAGCATGAGTTGGTTCTGGTTGTTGATTTCGGGGCGCAGTATGCGCAGTTGATCGCGCGTCGGGTGCGTGAGGCGAAGGTGTACTCCGAGATCGTGCCGCACTCGATGCCGGTCGAGGAGATGCTGGCGAAGGGGCCGAAGGCGATCATCCTGTCCGGCGGGCCGCAGTCGGTGTACGCCGAGGGCGCGCCGCGGGTGGACTCCGGGCTGTTCGAGGCCGGCGTTCCGGCGTTCGGGATCTGCTACGGCTTCCAGGCGATGGCGCAGACGCTCGGCGGCGAGGTCCGGCGTACCGGACTGCGCGAGTTCGGCCGTACACCGGTCACGGTGAGCGAGCCCGGGACGTTGCTGGCCGACGTCCCCGAGGACCTGAACGTGTGGATGTCGCACGGTGACGCGGTGCACGCGCCGCCCGCCGGGTTCGCCGTACTCGCGGCGTCCGAGGGCGCGCCGGTGGCCGCGTTCGAGAACCTGGACCGGCGGCTGGCCGGTGTGCAGTGGCACCCGGAGGTCCTGCACTCGCAGGCCGGGCAGGCGGTGCTGGAGCACTTCCTGTACGAGATCGCCGGCTGCAAGGGCGACTGGACGACGAGCAACGTCGTCGAGGAGCAGGTCGCGCTGATCCGCGAGCAGGTCGGCGACAAGCAGGTGCTGTGCGCGCTGTCCGGCGGTGTCGACTCCGCGGTCGCGGCGGCCCTGGTGCACAAGGCGATCGGCGACCAGCTGACCTGCGTGTACGTCGACCACGGCCTGCAGCGCGCCGGTGAGTCGGAGCAGATCGAGAAGGACTTCGTCGCCGCGATCGGGATCCGGCTCGAGGCGATCGACGCCGAGGAGCAGTTCCTGACCGCGCTGGCCGGCGTGACCGACCCGGAGCAGAAGCGCAAGATCGTCGGCCGCGAGTTCATCCGGACCTTCGAGGCGACCGCCCGCAAGGTGGACGCCGAGCGGCACATCGAGTTCCTGGTCCAGGGCACGCTCTACCCGGACGTGGTCGAGTCCGGCGGCGGTGCCGGCGCCGCGAACATCAAGTCGCACCACAACGTCGGCGGGCTGCCCGACGACCTGCAGTTCAGCCTGATCGAGCCGCTGCGGACGCTGTTCAAGGACGAGGTCCGCGAGCTCGGCCTGGCGCTCGGCCTGCCGGAGACGATGGTCTACCGGCACCCGTTCCCGGGCCCCGGCCTGAGCATCCGGATCATCGGCGAGGTCACCCGCGAGCGGCTGGACATCCTGCGCGCCGCGGACCTGATCGCCCGCACCGAGCTCACCGCGGCCGGTCTCGACCGCGACATCTGGCAGTTCCCGGTGGTCCTGCTGGCCGACGTCCGGTCCGTCGGCGTCCAGGGCGACGGCCGGACGTACGGCCACCCCGTCGTACTGCGCCCCGTGACCAGCGAGGACGCGATGACCGCCGACTGGGCCCGCCTGCCGTACGACGTGATCGAACGCATCTCGACCCGGATCACCAACGAGGTCGACGAGATCAACCGCGTCACCGTCGACGTCACCAGCAAGCCCCCGGGCACCATCGAGTGGGAGTAGTACGTCACGGTGGGTGACCCCTGGAGCTGTTACGGTCATCATGTTGCCCGTTGACCACGGCGGGTGACTTTCCTCGGGGGAGGAGACCGTGGTGTTCCGCGTCCATTTCGAGTGTGCGGATCTGGCCAGGACGACGATCGCGCAGGAGCCCGATCCGTTGTGGGAGGTCCTGCTGGGTCTCCACGTCCTGCAGACCGATGACGAGCCGGAGACGTTCGGCACCTGGCGGGAACGGGCGAGGGCCCGGCTGAGCGAGCCGGAGCAGGAACTGCTCGCGCTGGCGCCGCCGGTGGGGTACTCACCGGATTTCCTGACACCGCTCGCCGCGGGTCAAGGGCTGGAGGCTGGGCTGGCGGCGGTCGCCGCCACACCACCCGGCCAGCTGAGATCCGAGCTGGGCAGGCTGTCGGACAGCGTCCGGCTGCCGGCCTGGACCCGGCGGCTCGCTGCCGGCGAGAACGGCGTGATGACCCGGCTGGTGCACGGGCTGCGTTCGTTCCACCGGACCAAGATCGCGCCGCAGATGCCGATGATCACACCGGCCGTCGAGACGACCGTTGCCAAACACAACGACACCGTCGCCAACGACGGATTCGAGTCGCTGATCCCGCAGTTGCACCCGGCGCTGCGGTGGGAGGCGCCGGTGCTGTCGGTCGACCTGCCGCACATCGACCGCGATCTGCACCTGAACGGCCGCGGGCTCCGGTTGGTGCCCTCGTTCTTCTGCTGGAAGTACCCGATGATGCTGCTCGATCCCGCGCTGCCACCGGTGCTGGTGTACCCGGTCCGGCCCGCCGGCCGGCCCGAGGCCGTCGTACGGCACGCGGACCGCGATCGCGCCGTGGCCGACCTGCTCGGGAAGACCAGGGCGCGGGTGCTGAAGAGCATCTCGAGCGGTGCGTGCTCGACGAGCGAACTGGCGGCCCGGGCCGGGATCTCACTGGCGTCGGCCAGCGAACACGCCCGGATCCTGCACAACACCGGCCTGGTCACCACCCACCGCATCGGCAGCTCGGTCCGGCACATGCTCAACCCGATCGGCGCCGACGTTCTCTCCGGCGCCCGTAGCTGACCGTCAGGAACTGTTCGCTTCGAGTTCGTGACCGCGAGTAGTAGCCGGCGTACCTTCTCGGTAAGGGGAGGTAGGGACATGGAACTCACGGTGGGGACGTTCAATCTCAACAACCTGTTCGACCGCTGGAACTTCACGGGGGCGCTCGAGGCCCTCGCGAGTGGCAGCAGTTCGGTGCCGGCGACGTACGAGTTCGACAACGAGCACCGTCGGCGGTTGCAGCTCGACGGGCACGGAAAGCTGCTCACCGCGAAGAAGCCCGAGGACACCACCCGGGTCGCCGAGCGGTTGCTCGCCGCGGACGTCGACGTCTGGATCGTCCAGGAGATCGAGAACGTCGACGTACTGCGGGAGTTCAACCGCGAGCACCTGAACGGCTCCTACGAGCATGTGATGGTCATCGACGGCAACGACTCGGCGCGGTTCATCGACATCGGGGTGCTGTCCCGGCGCCCGATCGGCGGGGTGACGAGCTATCAGCGGACGTTCCATCCCGACGTACCGGACCGGCCGATCTTCTCCCGGGACCTGGTGGAGGCGGAGATCCTGGACGCGCGCGGCCGGAGACTGCTGACCGTCTTCGGCACGCACCTGAAGTCGAAGTTCGTCGACTTCACCGTTGCGGACCCGCTAGCGGCCGCTGCGGCTGCGCAGCTGTTGCGGACCCAGCAGGCCGAGACGATCGTGCGCATCATGGGTTCGCGGATGAGTAGCCGCCAGCGGTACCTGCTCTGCGGCGACATGAACGACACCCCGGACTCGTCCGCGCTGGTCGCGTACGCGCAGGCCGGTCTCGTCAACGCGCTCACGGCGCCGACCGAGATCGGGGCCGTGCAGACGACGGTCGATCTGCCGGCCAGTCCGGCGTGGACGTCGACGTTCAAGGAGTCGAAGCAACCGCGGACATTCGACCTGATCGACCAGATCTGGTTGTCGCCGGCCCTCGCGCCCCGGCTCCGGCAGGCGTTCATCGGCCGGCGGCGGAAGCTCGCACGGGACGGGACCGATCACGATCCGGCCTGGATCTCGCTCGATCTATAGGGCGGTGTTCTCGATGCCGTCGAGGAGACGGTCGAGGCCGTAGCGGTAGGAGTCGGCGGCGGCTTCCCGGGTGCTCGACTGGTAGCCGTCCGCGTGCCAGATCGTGGTCATCGCAGGATGCCGGTCGACGTCGAAGTACGTCTCCCAGAGGTCGTTCCGCTCGTACCACCAGGCGTCGTTGCTCTGGCCGGTCGCGCGCTCGACCAGTTGGCTCTCCGCCTCGAGGCTCGCGGCGGAGTCGACGTACGTCGTGATCGCGAGCGCAGCGGTGTTGGTCTCGAGCGCTCCGAGCCCGAGCCCCAGCAGCGCGGACAGGAGGTACTCGCGACCCGCCAGCATGCCCGGACCTACCGGCGGGCGGATCGTCGAGACCTGTGACAACCACAGGTGCCGCTGGAACATCGCACGGGTTTGCCGCGAGTAGAGCTCCACCTGCTCTCGCCAGTCCTCGGGCCGCGACTCACCGGGGCCGGGGAGCTCGCGCTCGCCGAGCACCTGGTCGACCATCAGATCGAGCAGTTCGTCCTTCGACGGCACGTATGTATAGAGCGTCATCGTGCCGACGCCGAGCTCCTTCGCGAGCCCGCCCATCGACGCCGCCGCCAGGCCCTGGTCGTCGGCGAGCTGGATGCCTGCCTGGACGACGTCGTCCACGTTCAGCGACGGCCGCCGGCCCGCGCCGCGCTTCCGGTCGACGGACTCGTCAGCCGTGGAGTTGCTGTGGTTGCGCCACAGCAACGCCAGCGTCTTGTCCGGCTGCCCCTCACCACTCCGCCGCTCGCTCACGGGCCAACGATAGGCGCTTCCTCGAATTCTCGTATACCCTACGAGAATTCTGATCGAGAGGGGATTTCGGATGACGATCCTGGTGACGGGCGCGACGGCGAGTGTGGGGCGGCTCCTGGTCGACGAGTTGGTGGCGGCGGGCGCCCCGGTGCGCGCGCTGACCAACAAGCCGGCGCGGGCGGCCCTGCCGGAGGGTGTGGAGGTCGCGCGCGGGTACCTCGGCAAGCCGGAGACGCTGCCCGCGGCGCTCGCCGGTGTCGACACGGTGTACCTCGCGCCGCTTCCGGCGTACGTCGACGACTTCGTCCGCTGTGCGCGGGACGCCGGCGTGCGGCGGGTCGTCGTACTGTCAGGGGAGCCCGCGGACTACGAGGCGCAAGGGGATCCGTCGACGTGGCACTACTACCGGATCGAGCGGGCGATCGAGGCGGGCGGCTTCGACTGGACGTTCCTGCGGCCGGGGCAGTTCATGAACAACACGCTCGACTGGGCGCCGTCGATCAAGGCCGACGGGGTGGTGCGGGCGCCGTACGCCGGCGCGGTGCAGACGCCGATCGACCTCGCGGACATCGCGGCGGTGGCGCGGGTGGTGCTGCTGTCCGAGGAGTACGGCGGGCGGAAGATCACGATGAGCGGACCGGAGGGGCTCACGCCGCCGGAGCAGGTCGCGTACATCTCGGAGGCGATCGGGCGGGAGGTGCGGTTCGAGGAGCTGACCCCGGACGAGTACGTCGACGGGCTCGCGCCGGTGATCGGGCGCGAGACGGCGCAGTGGCTGCTCGACGGGTTCCGGATGATGGCCGAGTACCCGATGAAGCCGGAGCCGGCGGTGTTCGACCTCACCGGCCGGCCGGGGACGACGTACCGCGAATGGGCGCGGGCCAACGCGGCGGTCTTCAGCTGAGGCATGATCTTTCTTTGTGAAAGAAACCTTGCACGACTACCTCCGTAAGGCCCGCGAGGCGATGGTCTGGAAGCTGGATGGGCTCGGCGAGTACGACGTCCGCCGGCCGCTGACGCCCAGCGGGACCAACCTCCTCGGCCTGGTCAAGCATCTGTCGATCGTCGAGGCCTGGTACTTCGGGAAGACCTTCGACCGGCCGTTCGCCGAGGAGTTGCCGTGGTGGGACGACGACGCCGAACCGAACGTCGAGATGTGGGCGACCGCGGACGAGACGCGCGCGTCGATCGTCGACCGGTATCAGCGGGCGTGTGCGCACGCTGACGCGACGATCGAGGCGCTCGACCTGGACGCGCCGGGCGTGGTGCCGTGGTGGCGCAAGTCGTCGGTGACGCTGCACGGCATCCTCGTCCACGTCCTCGCCGAAACCAACCGCCACGCCGGCCACGCCGACATCCTCCGCGAACAACTGGACGGCGCCGCCGGCATGACCCCGACCAACTCGAACCTCCCCGAACAGAATGCGGAGTGGTGGGCGGCGTACCGCGCCCGCGTCGAGGAGGCTGCCCGTGCAGCCGTTTGACGTTCATGGGAACATGTGTTCGACTGTGAGGCATGAGGTGGGCCGGCCAGCGGGTTGATGCCGAGGCTCCGGGGACGTTGCCGGGGCTTGGGTCGATCGCGGGGCTGGTCCGGTCGGTGACGACACCGGAGTTCCAGGGGATCACGTTCCATGAGGTGCTGGCGCGGTCGGCGCTGAACTCGGTGCCCGGTACGGCGTTGCCGTTCAACTGGACCGTCAATCCGTACCGCGGGTGTTCGCATGCGTGCCGGTACTGCTTCGCGCGGCCCACCCACCAGTACCTCGAACTCGACGCCGGGCGCGACTTCGACCAGCAGATCGTCGTGAAGACGAACGTGGCCGACGTACTGCGCCGCGAAGTCGCCCGCCCGTCGTGGCGCCGCGAACAAGTTGCTCTGGGCACCAATACAGACCCGTATCAGCGTGCTGAGGGGCGCTATCGGTTGATGCCCGGCATCATCGAGGCGCTCGCGGGGTCCGGCACGCCGCTGTCCATCCTCACCAAAGGCACCCTGCTCCGCCGGGACCTGGGGTTGCTGTCAGCGGCCTCGGCCGAGGTTTCCGTAAGCATCGGACTCTCCCTCGCCCTGGGTGATGAAGACCTCCGCCGCCGTCTGGAGCCGGGCGTCCCGTCCGTCCGCGGCCGCCTGGAGCTCATCCGCGCAATCCGCGAGGCGGGACTTCCGTGTGGCGTCATGGTCGCCCCGGTCCTCCCTTGGTTGACCGACTCGACGGATCAGCTGGACCAGTTGATGAGCGACCTGTCCGCAGCCGGCGCCACCGGCGTCACCCCGCTCCTCCTCCACCTACGCCCCGGCGTCAAGGAGTGGTTCATGCAATGGCTGGCCCACGACCACCCCAACCTGGTCAGCCGCTACACGTCCCTGTATGCCCACGGCTCCAACGCATCCCCCAGCTACCGAAAGTCCTTCGACCAAAAACTCCGCCCCCTCCTGACCAAACACGGCTTCGCCCGCCCCTCCACCCACCGCGCGGCCCCCATCACCGGCATGCACCACTCCGCCCCGTCCCAGGAACCTTTGTTTTAAGGGAGGGTGAGGATCTGGGGGCCTTCGGGGGTTATGGCTACGGTGTGTTCGGCGTGGGCGCCTCGGGTTCGGTCGGCGGAGCGGAGGGTCCAGCCGTCTTCGTCGATGCTGTAGGTGGAGCCGGGGCCGGACCAGAACCAGGGCTCGATCGCGACGACGTGGCCGGCGCGGAGTCTGAGGCCGCGGCCGGGGCGGCCGCCGTTGGGGATGTGGGGCTCCTCGTGCATGCGGCGGCCGACGCCGTGGCCGCCGAAGTCCAGGTTGGTGCCGACGCCGGCCCGGTCCCCGACCGCTCCGATGGCGGCGCCGATGTCGCCGATCCGGTTGCCCTCGACGGCGGCGGCGATCCCGGCGGCGAGCGCCTCCTCGGTCGTCGCGATCAGTTCCAGGTCCTCGGTCCGCGGCGTACCGATGCAGAAACTGATCGCCGAGTCCGCGCACCACCCGTCGATCGAGGCGCCGCAGTCCACGTTGAGCAGGTCGCCGTCGGCGAGCCGCAGGTCGGACGGCAGACCGTGCAGTACGGCGTCGTTCACCGACGTACAGATCACGCCGCTGAACGGCGACGTCGCGAACCCGGGCTGGTATCCGTCGAACAACGACACCGCGCCGGCGGAACGCAGTACGTCGCGGGCCACCTCGTCGAGTTCGCGCAAGGAGACGCCGACCGCGGCTTCCTTCTTCACCGTCGCGAGCGCGGTGCCGACGACCCGCCCGGCCGCGCGCATCTGCTCGATCTGCGTCGGCGTCTTCAACTCGACCATGATTCCTCCGGGATAGTTATACCGGCACTTCTACCACACCCCCAACTAACCGGTCCTGCGCGGCGTCTTCAACGGCAACGAGGGTTTGGGGGACGGAATGGCGGTACGACGACGCGCGGTGCTCGGGGGAGTGCTCGCCGGAGCCGCGGCGGTGGCGACCAGCGGATGCCTGGCCGACACGTTCGCGAACACGACAGGTGGCAGCCCGGCGCCGACGGCGAAACCGACGCAGAGCAAGCAGGCTGACAAGATCACGGTCGTCGCGACCGGCGACGTACTGCTTCACGAACGCCTGTGGACCACCGCGAAACGTGACGGCGACAACGGTCACTGGGACTTCGCGCCGCTGATGAGCAGTGTGAAACCCCTTGTCCAGAAGGCGGATCTCGCGATCGCGCACCTGGAGACACCACTGGCACGTGCGGGCGGGCCGTACCACGGCTACCCGCTCTTCCAGGGCCCGCCGCAGATCGCCACCGCGCTCATGCAGACCGGCTACGACCTCTGCACGACCGCGAGCAACCACAGCTTCGACGGCGGCGCGGCCGGCGTCGACCGGACGCTCGACACGCTGGACAGGGCCGGGCTGAAGCACGCCGGTACGGCGCGCTCTCGGTCCGAGGCCGAGCAGATCACGATCGTCGATGTCGGCGGAGTGAAGGTCGCGTCACTCAGTTACACGTTCGGTTTCAACGGGCTGCCGTACCCGAACGGCGAGACCTGGCGGGCCGGCACGATCAGCGCGAAGACGATCAAGCTGAAGGCCCAGGAGGCCCGCGACCGCGGCGCCGAGCTGGTGCTGGTCAGCTGCCACTGGGGTACGGAGTACTCGAACAAGCTCAACGACCAGCAGCGAGAGATCGGTCCGCAACTGCTTGCCGACAGCAACATCGATCTGGTGATCGGTCACCATGCGCACGTCGTGCAGCCGATGCAGGAGATCGGCGGCAAATGGGTCGCGTACGGGCTCGGCAACCTGGTCGCCGCGCATCGCGAACCGAACAGCACCAAGGCCGAAGGCCTGCTGGCCCGCTTCACGTTCACCCGCACCGGCGATCGCTGGACGACCGCGGCCGAGTACGCGCCGCTGCTGATGACCGACGACCTGCCGGTACGAGTCCTGGATGTTCGCAGGGAGCTCGCGAAAGACACAGCCCGGCGGAGTCGCCTCGAGCTGGCGCAGCGCCGTACGACGGAGACCGTGACGGCACTGGGTGCGACGCCGAAAATGCTTTGAGTCAAGGTGTCGCGGCGGTTTAGGGTCGGCGCATGATTACGTACTTCGTGATGGTCCGTCGTGCCCGCCTCCGGGCAGGCGAGGGGTGCCTGGGGATGGCATCCGCTCGATAGCCGTTGGGCCCAACGGGTTGTGGACGCGGCCGGGATCGCGCCCGGCGAGCTCGTCCTCGACGTCGGGGCCGGACTCGGCGCGCTGACCGCGCCGCTGGTCCGGGCCGGCGCCCGGGTGGTCGCCGTCGAACTCCATCCAGGTCGTGCCGATCGGTTGCGCCGGCGGTTCGCGGACGCGCCGGTGACGGTCGTCCGCGCCGATGCCGGTGATCTGCGACTGCCGTCGCGGCCGTTCCGGGTGGTGTCCAGTCCGCCGTACAACATCTCCACTCTGTTGCTGAAGCGTTTGCTGTCGCCGGGTTCACGCCTGGTGTCGGCGGATCTGGTGCTGCAGCGGCAGGTGGCGAATCGGTGGGTTCGCGGTGACGCGCCCGGGGCCAATCGATGGTTCCGCCACTACGACCCGTCCATCGGCCTTCGCCTTCCCCGCAAGGCTTTCACCCCACCGCCGCATGTCGATTCGGCAGTCCTGCTACTGCGCAAACGCTAGAAGGGGCGGACCCCCGCAAGGTCAGAGGTGACCTTGCGGGGTTAGCCGTGCCAGGAGTTCCAGAGGGCGGCGTAGGAGCCTTGGCGGGTTACCAGGTCGTCGTGGCTGCCTAGCTCTGTGATGCGGCCGTCTTCTACTACTGCTACTCGGTCGGCGTCATGGGCGGTGTAGAGGCGGTGGGCGATGGCTATGACTGTTCGGCCTTCCAGTACGGCGGCCAGTGAGCGCTCCATGTGCCGCGCGGCCCGCGGGTCGATCAGCGAGGTCGCCTCGTCGAGGACCAGCGTGTGTGGGTCGGCCAGCACCAGCCGCGCCAGCGCCAGTTGCTGGGCCTGGGCCGGCGTCAACGCAAGCTGTCCGGACCCGACCCGAGTGTCGAGCCCGTCCGGTAGCGCCACGGCCCACTCGCGCGCGTCCACTGCACCGAGTGCGTCGAGCAGTTCCGCATCCGTTGCGGAAGGACGTGCCATCGAGAGGTTGTCCCGCAGCGTTCCGACGAAGACGTGGTGCTCCTGCGTGACCAGAGCAACCTGCTTGCGCAGCTCGTCCAGCGGCAGCTCCGTCATGCCCACACCGCCGACCGTCACCGAACCGGTCCGCGGCGGGTGGATACCCGCGACCAACCGCCCCAGCGTCGACTTGCCCGCACCGGACGGCCCGACCATCGCGATCCGCTCGCCCGGCTGGATCGTCAGGTCGACGCCGTGCAGTACGTCGCGACCCTCGACGTACGAGAACCGCACGTCACGGGCCTCGACGAGCTCACCGGAAGGCTCCCGCCCTGACGGCGTCCGGTCGTCCGGTACGTCGCTGATACCGAGCAGGCGCGCGAACGCGGCGCCGCCGGACTGGAGCTCGTCCAGCCAGGACAGCAACCGGTCAACCGGGTCGATCAGCTGGTTCACGTACAGCACGGCGGCCGTCACGGCACCGAGCGAGGCGTGCCCGTTGAGGTGCATCCAGCCGCCGAACAGCAGCGTGCCGACGACCGGCACGAGGTACCCGAGCTCAGCGGCCGGGAAGTACACGGTCCGTAGGAACAGTGTGTACCGCTCAGCCAGATAGCTCCCGCGGATGTCGGCATCACCGCGCCGCACGCGATCGTCGTACCGCCGCAGGGCCTCGACCGTCCGCGCGCCTTCGACCGTCTCCGCGAGCGAGCTGGTCATCTGCGCGTACGCCGCGTTCTCGCGCAGGTACCCGTCCTTCGCGCGCCGCAGGTACCACTTCGTGCTGAGCCACAGCAGCGGGACCATCGCGGCCAGCGGCACCAAAACCCAAACCCCCACCAGCGCCGTCGCGACCACGGTGAAGATCACGGTCACGAACGCGATGATCGTCTCCGGTACGGCGAACCGCACCGTCCGGGACAGCGTGTCGACGTCGCGCGACGTCCGCGACAGCAGGTCACCGGTACCGGCCCGCTCGACCGTGCCGATCGGGAGGGCGAGCGCGTTGTCGACGAACTCCTCACGCAGCTCGGCCAGCACCTGCTCGCCGAGCGCGAACGACCGGTACCGCGCCCAACGGGTCAGCAGCGACTGCGCGACGATGAAGCCGGCGATCACGATGATCACCACGTTGACCTTGGCGGCGGTCGTGCCGTGCTGCACGTCCTCGACCAGGTCGCCGATCAGCCGCGGCGCCGCGAGCCCGCTGACTGCCGCCAGCGCGTGCAGCCCGAGCGCGATCAACAGCGCGCGCGGGTGCCGCCGGGCCAGCCGTCGCGCGTGCCGCCGGATCTCGGTCGGCCCGGCCACGGGCAGGATCTGCCTCATCGGAGGGCCTCCTCTTCTTCGGTCTGGCGGGTCACGGTCCTGCGGTACAGCGGGGTGCTCTCGAGCAGCTCGCGGTGCTTGCCGGTGGCAATGACTCGGCCGGCGGCGACGAAGATCACCTCGTCGACGCGGTCCAGCAGCAGCGGGCTCGCGGTCAGTACGACGGTGCTGCGGCCGGACCGGTGGTCGCGCAGCCGGTCCGCGATCCGCGCCTCGGTGTGCGCGTCCACGGCCGAGGTCGGCTCGACCAGGACCAGCACCGACGGGTCGGCGAGCAAGGCGCGGACGAGGACCAGCCGCTGACGCTGTCCACCCGAGAACGAGCGGCCCTTCTCCTCCACCTCGGAGTCGAGCCCGTCCGGCAGCGCGACGAGTACGTCGTCCGCAGACGCCGTACGTAGCGCTGCCATCAGCTCGTCGTCCGTACAGCGACCTGCTGGGTCCAGCTCCGTGCGCAGCACACCGGTGAACAGCTGGGAGCCTGTGTCGCTCACCAGGATCCGCTCGCGAACGTCTGCCCGTGTGGCGCTGGCCAGCGTCACACCGCCGTACCTGACCTCGCTGGCCTCGTCGTACCGACCTAGGCGGTCTGCGAGCTTGTCGTAGGTGTCCGGCTCCGCTGAGACGACCGCGGTGAGCAGTCCGTCGCGGGCGCGGACGCCCGAGACCGGATCGACCAGGTCGCCGTGGTCCGGCAGCCGCACCGGTGTCTCCGGGTCGGTGATCTCGGTCTCCAGCTTCAGCACCCGGATGACCCGGCCCGCCGCGACCAGTCCGCGCATCAGCTGGTTCGCGAACTCGGTCGCCGTGCGCAGGGGCAGCACCAGGAACGTCGCATACCCGTAGAACGCGACCAGCGAGCCGGCACTGAGGTCACCGCGCAGAGCGAAGTGCGCACCCAGACCGACCACCAGTACGACGAAGACGCCAGGCAGCAGCACCTGCGCCGCGTCCAGCACCGACTGGATGCCGGCCACCCGTACGCCGGCCTTCCGCACCTGCTGTGACTCGCTCCGGTAGCGCCGGGAGAACGACTCCTCGCCACCGATCCCGCGCAGCACCCGCAGGCCGGCCACGATGTCCGAGCCCAGCGAGTTCAGCTCGCCGACCGCCTCGCGCTGCGCGGACTGCCGTTTGTGCAGCGGCCGCAGCATCGGACCGAGGCAGAACAGCATGATCGGTACGCCGATCAGCACCACCAGACCGAGCACGGTCGAGGACGACAGCAGGATCGACGCGACCACCACGAACGCGACGATCGCGCCCGCGAACCGGGCCGAGATCTCCATCAGGTTCCCGATGTAGGACAGGTCGCCCGCACCGATGCTGACCACCTCGCCGGTGGCCAGCTGCTTGGGCAGGGTGGCCCCGAGGTCGGCCGACTTCCGGGTGACCACCTGGACCGTCCGGTACGCCGCGGTCAGCCAGTTGGTGACCGCGAACCGGTGCCGCATGATGCCCGCCGTCGCCTGCACCACGCCGACCGCGAACAGCAGCGCCGTCCAGTGCAGCAGCCGCTCGCCGTCGCGCGCCGCGATGCCCTCGTCGATCGCCCGCCCGAGGATCGCCGGGATGAACGCCTGCGCCGCCATCCACAGGATGCCGAACGCCATCCCGCCCGCGAGCGTGCGTGCTTGACCGCCCGCGACCCACCACAGGTAGCGGGCCGGCGAGCGATGATTCGGGACGCCGGGATCGGCGAGCGGCAGTTGTCTCATAGCCTTCTCAGGCTAGGTGCCGCCTCCGACAGCCGCATGCGAATTACTCGCACCTGTGGACCCTCCGACCGGCACCATCTAGGGCATGACGAGGGGACGGGGCCGGCTGCTCGCGTACGGCGTGCTCACGGTGGCGCATCTGGTCACGATCGGGATCGGCGAGACCTGGTCCCAGGCGATCACCAAGGTGCTGCTGATGCCGACGCTGGCCGTCTGGGCGCGGCTGAACGGCGGCCCTGTCACGTTGCTGGTCGCACTGGGCGCCTCACTCGCCGGTGACTTCCTGCTGCAGGTCGACCAGCTGCTGCCGGGCATGCTGGCGTTCGGCGTGGCACATGTCTGCTACGTGGTGCTGTTCGCACGCCGAGCGCGTCGACGGTCGCTGGTCGTCCTGGCGGCGTACGGCGTGGTCTGGGCCAGCGCACTGGTCCTGCTGTGGCCCGGTCTGGGGGACAGCCGGATCCCGGTGGCGGTGTACTCGCTGCTGGTCACCGCGACGGCTGTCACCAGCGGGTGGAACGGCTGGCAGGCCGGACTGGGCGGTGCGCTGTTCCTGATCTCGGACGGGCTCATCGGCGCCGGTTTGGCCGGACATGACTTCGCGGCACGCGACTACCTGGTGATAGCGACGTACTGCGTCGCACAGTATCTATTGGCCGCCAATCTGCTGCCAGGGGCCAAGCACACGCGGTGACGGTGACGGTCGGTAGACCTTCACCTTGCGTTGGGCAACGGGTTCCCACCGGGTCATGTCCGGCCCCTGTCCTGGATCCATGTTGGTGATCGCGCATCGGGGAGCGAGTGGCTACCGCCCGGAACACACGCCGGCGGCCTACCGGCTGGCGGCGCTGCAGGGCGCCGACTATCTGGAACCCGACCTGGTCGCCACCCTTGACGGCGTCCTGGTCTGCCGGCACGAGAACGAGATCTCCGGTACGACGGACGTCGCGGAGCACCCGGTGTTCGCGGACCGGAAGATCACCAAGATCGTCGACGGGACCGCGGTCACCGGCTGGTTCGTCGAGGACTTCACGTACGCGGAACTCCGGACGCTGCGGGCCCGGGAGCGGATGCCCGCGCTCCGGGCGAACAACACGGCGTACGACGGACTGGAGGAGATCCCCACCTTCGACGAGGTGGTCGCGCTGGCGCGCCGGGAGTCGGTGCGGCTGGGACGGCCGATCGGGGTGCTGCCGGAGATCAAGCACCCGACGTACTTCCGGCGGCTCGGCCTGCCGCTCGAGGAGCTGCTCACCGAGCGGATCCTGGCGCTTGGGCTGCGTCCGGACGAGATCATGATCCAGTCGTTCGAGCCGACGAGCCTGCGAAGGCTGTCGGTGATGACACGGGTCCCGCTGGTGCAGCTGATCGACTCCGAGAGCGCACCGAACGATTTCCTGCGCACCGGTGACGGACGCACGTACGCCGAGCTGATCGAGCCACGTGGTCTCCGGGAGATCGCGACGTACGCGCAGGTGCTGGCGCCGGCCAAGGACCTGGTCCTGCCGCGCACCTCGGACGGTTGCCTCGGCGAACCCACCCGCCTGGTCGACCACGCCCACCGCGCCGGCCTGGCCGTCCAGGTCTGGACCTTCCGCGCCGAACGCCGCTTCCTCCCGACCGCCACCGACTTCCCCACCGAACTGACCCGCTTCGCCACCCTGGGCCTCCAAGCCATCTTCACCGACCACCCCGACCAGGCAGTCGCCGCACTCCGCAAACCCGCCCTGAACGTCTAGAGGGAGGCGCGTAGCTCGGCCAGTGCCTTAGCGGCCGCCGGCTGGAGCTCTTGGTCGATGACGCGGCTGCGGTCGATCCCCAGAACCAGACGAGCCGTGGTGGCGGGGCGGGTGCGGATCAGCTTCGTGCGGAGGTACGTCGGGGGATGCGTCGCGTCGGTACGGGCCTCCCGGAGGCGGCTGACCCGTAGCTGGCGCTCAATCTCCCGGGCCGGGACCTCGCTCACCTCTCGCCGGACCGCCTCCAGCGGGTCGATCTCGGTCGGGAAGCGAAGGGCGCGCTCCATGGCACGGTACGACGCGTCGGCCAAACCCAGCCGTTCGAGCGCCTGGGCGGTCGCCTCGGAACCCGCGATCTCGCCCGCCTGACGATCCGCGAGGTACTCCGCTCGCTGGTCGCCGCGTAGTTGGAGCCGCTCGAGCAGCCAGGCGACCCCGCGCACCAGAGTGCCGATGGTGGCGTTGAGCATCCGGCTGACCATCGTGGCACCGGTGGGGTCGTCGTACCCGAGTTCTCGCCGGACCCGGTCGCCGTACTGCTCGCTGAACGTGGCGTTCAGCTCATCCAGAACGGACCAGGCAGCGTTGACCAGCCAGTTACTCCTGGCGTCGCCGTGCCGGCCGTGGCCGAGCTCGTGCGCCAGGATGGCGATCCGCTCCTGTGGCCGCAGGCCTGCCCAGAGTGGTAGCCCGATGCAGACGACCGGGCGGAAGCGCCAGCCGGCCTGCTGGTACCAGAGGTTCGCGTCTGTGTTGACGACGACGGCTGCCACTCTCCGGGTGCCGATGGTGTCGGCGAGTTCGTCGAGCACGGCGTACAGGGTGGGGGCCTGGTCGCGTGGCACCGGGTGCACGTCCTCCGGCGGATGCGCGGCGCGTGGACGTAGCAGGAACACCACCGCGAAGGCGACCAGTGCGAGCAATGCGCTGAGCCAGAGCGGCCGGTAGAAGACAAGCAAGGCGATGCCGACCAAGAGGGCCAGCAGCGGTAGCAGGAGGATCAGAGCGGACAGGACGTGCGCACTGATCCTGGCGGCGTCCCAGCCGGGGCGGTGGACGTGCCCGGTCTCCAGCTCACGGTAGAGCGCTTCGGCGAGCCGCTGCTCGAGCCGAAGCCGCCAGGGTGGTGTCCGGTCCTCGTTGGGGGTCGGGTCGACGTTCCAATCGCATCTGTCACACCAGGTGACGTAGCGCCGGTCAACCCTGATCTGGTGCCCGCACTTGGGGCAGTTGGAGATCTCGTCAGTGCGCTGCACCACGGCAGTGTGGCAGTGCGGCGGCGGGGTGGCGAGTACCCGTCACCCCGCCTGGGGCTCTGCGCCTCCTGTGGGCGCAGTCGTGCTCACGCCGCCGGGGGCTTGTTGTTGGTGTCGTCGTAGAGGCGGGAGGCGATGTCCTGTTCGGTCGTGTCCTGGTTCTGGTTCTGGTTGACCGACTGCTGCACGTTCTGCCAGACCGCCTTGCCGTCGGACTCGGGGATCACGATCCAGGCGACCGCGTAGCCGATCATCGCGGCGCCGCCGGTGATCAGGGTGAGGCCGACCCAGCCGAGGCGGACCAGGGTCACGTCGACGTTCAGGTACTCGGCGATACCGCCGGAAACGCCGGACAGCATCTTCTGGTTCGCGGACCGGCGGAGGACCTTGCCGGACAGGTTCTGGAACGGTGCGTTGGAGTTCGTCATGGCTCTACTCTCCCGTTTCCGGCCCCTGCGCCACATCCGGATCGGTACCGACCGACCCCTGATCCACCCCTGACGACTTTCGTGACAAGACGCTCCGCCAGCACAGAGACTTAAGGGGTGGAGCCCCCGCGCACCGGTACCACCCGTGGCCGTGGCCGCGGCGTGCTGGCGTCTGTCGCCGCAGCGACCACCGTGGTGGCCGTCATCGGTGTCACCAACCTGCTGAGCTCCAGCGGCTCGGGGACCCTGATCACGACCCCAGAGCCGCCCCCGGAGCCGGAGGCGGTGCGGATGGTCGGCTACGGGCATGCGGCGATCACAGTGCCGAAGGCCTGGGGCACGAACGCCAGCCGATGCGGTACGCCGCGCCGGGACACCGTCCTGATCGACGACCCGTCCGCGGCGTCGTACTGCGACCTGCCGCGCCCGCCGGACGTTGACAGCGTGGAGCTCGTCACCGCCCCGCCGAGCGGCTTCCGGGTGGACGAGACGTTCACAGTGAACGGAGTGCAGGCGGAGCGCCGTACGACGAGCTGTGCGAGTGACGACGTGTGCTGGGGCGCAGTGGGCTTCCCGTCGTTGAACGTCTGGTTCCGCGCCTCATCGTCCACGAGCGCCGACCAGGTGGATCGGATCCTCTCCCGAATCGAGATCCTGCCGGACCGCGTCGGCGTACCGAGCTCGTGGTCGTTGGACGAGAGCCAGGACGGTACGTCGTACGCGAAGCTGGTGCAGGAGCTGGGGCTGAGAGCGGAGTTCCGCACCAGGACGTCGACTGTGTACAAGCCGGGCCGCGTGGTCAGCGTCTCTCCGCGTCCAGGCACGCTGCTGAACCCGGGCGAAACGGTCACGCTGACGGTCATCAAATAGGCGGAACCTCTGGTACCCGTCACCCTGTCTGTACGGGTGAGGAGGGGTATGGACGAGTTCACTGAGTACGTCACCGCACGCTGGCCGACGCTGGTGCGGTCTGCGGTTCTGCTCGGCTGTACGCCGTCCGAGGCTGAGGACCTCGTCCAGTCCGCGTTGGAGCGCTGCCTGGTCAAGTGGAACCGGGTACGGGTCGCGGAGGACCGTGACGCGTACGTGCACCGCGTACTGGTCAACTGTTTCCGCTCCTCCCGCAGACGTCGCTGGCACGGCGAGTTACCGTCCGCGTCCCTCCCGGAGTCCCCGGGCGCCGACCAGACGGCAGGTGTCGACGACACGGACGCCGTGATGCGCGCACTCGACCGCCTGCCGGGCGACCAGCGCACAGCCGTCGTACTGCGGTACTACGCGCACCTGAGCGAGCAGCAGATGGCGTCCGTACTGGGCGTCGCCGCCGGCACCGTCAAGAGCCGACTGTCCCGAGCGGTGAAGGCCCTGGCGCAGGACCCACACCTGGCAGAACTGCGAGAACCCCGATGACCGACCTGACAGACCTCCTGGCACGCACCGCCGACCAGACCCCCGTAGGACCGCCCCCGCTGGACGCTCTCCACGCCGGAGCGACCCGCCGACGCCGCCGCCGTGCGGCGGGACTCACAGCCACTGCCGTAGTAGCTGTCGCGGCGGTGATCGCTGGGACCACCCTGCTGACCTCACACGACCAGACCGCCCCCGTGACGTCACCGACCCCGACCCCAACACCGATCGCACCTGCAACCCGCCTGGTCGGCCTCGACCATGCAGCCATCGCTGTTCCTGTGGACTGGCCCACCAACAAGAGCCGCTGTGGCACGCCAATGGTGGACACGGTCCTCATCGACGACCCGAGCGCAGGGCAGTACTGCATGATGTATCGCCCGGTCGGCGTCGAGAGCGTGAAGCTGGGCCGCGGCGGGCCTGAGCCGAAGCTGTGGACCGACGAGAACATCGTGATCGGCGGGGTGCCGGCGGTGCGCCGGCAGACGACCTGCAGCACCGGGAGCAACAAGGTCCGGATCTGCACGGGTGAGGTGCGTTTCCACGACTTCTGGTTCCGGGCGGAGTCCTCCACAAGCGCTGCCGAGGTCGACCGGCTGCTGTCCCAGGTCGTGGTCACGCCGGACCTGGCCGGCGTACCGAGCTACCAGTCGTTTCCGCAGATACTCACGGGGACGGAGTACGCCGGTGTGCTGAAGGACCTCGGGCTGAAGGCGACGTTCCGGTACACGAAGAACCCCAATTACCGCCCTGGTCAGGTCCTCGGCGTCTCGCCTGCTCCCGGGATGATGCTGGGCCTTGGGACGACGGTGACGGTGACTGTGGTCAAGTGAAACTGTCGGTGGGCACGCCTAGCCTCCTCGATATGGATGTCCAGGCGGTGGTGAAGGTGATGGCGGCGCTGCCGGGCGCCGAGGAGCAGGAGGGGTGGGCGGGACAGCCGGTCTTCAAGGTCCGCAACAAGAGCTTCGCGTACCTGTCCGAGGACCAGACCCGCCTGCACCTCAAGGCGCTCCGCGAGGAGCAGGAGGCCCTCGTCGCGGAGAACCCGGAGGTCTACACGCCGTCCTGGGAGGGCGGCCGCTTCGCCTGGATCCTGATCCAGGTGGAGCAGGCGGACGAGGACGAGCTCACCGAACTGGTCACCGAAGCCTGGCGCCTCACCGCCCCGAAGTACCTGATCGCCCAGCTGGACGTGGGGTAGCGCGGACCAGGACCCACTGCGGGCTGGTGCGGCTGACTTCGGTGAAGCCTGCGTCCAGGTAGACGGACAGCGGGCCGCGATACAGGTCGGCGGACGGGATGCGACCCGCCACAGCGGTGTCGACGGCGCAGGCCTCGACGGTGCCGGCGCCGTACGAGCGTGCCAGCTCGAGAGCCCCGTGCACCAACTCCCCGGCGATGCCCTGCCGCCGGTGCCCGACCGGTACGACGAAGCAGGTGATCACCCAGGCGTCCGGGTGGTCCGTGCGCCAGTTGGGCGAGGCCTCGACCCGCGGGTACGTCGTACGCGGTCCGGCGGCGCACCACCCGACCGGTGCGCTCCCGTCGTACGCGAGAACGCCCGGTGCCTGCTCGCCGTCACAGACCTGGCTCCTCAGGCCCGCACGGTTGTTCTCCGGGCTGCTGGCGGACCACGCCTTGCCGCGGAGGCGGAAGTACTGGCAGAAGCAGCGGGAGGGGTCGCCGCGCTCGCCCATCACCGCCTGGACGTCGGGCCAGGCGTCCGGGCCGGCCGGGCGTACGTTCACCATGGGGCCCACCGTAGCGGGGGCTGGCTTGCACTCGTTTGGGTCGAGTGCTAATACTTGGTTAGCACTCCATGGGTGAGAGTGATAAGCGCTCGTGTCCGGTGGAGTGTGCAAGAAGACGGCTTCGATGAGGTGCTGGAGCGCGGCGGGACATGAGCGTCGCGGGCCGGTGCCGTCCGTCGCGGGCATCGGGCCGGCTGGACCACAAAGACTCGACGCGGGAGGACTCGCGGAGAATGCCCAAGCTGATTGCTTTCGATGAAGAGGCGCGCCGCGGCCTCGAGCGGGGAATGAACACCCTCGCCGACGCCGTCAAGGTGACGCTCGGCCCGAAGGGCCGCAACGTCGTGCTGGAGAAGAAGTGGGGCGCACCCACGATCACCAACGACGGCGTCTCCATCGCCAAGGAGATCGAGCTCGAGGACCCGTACGAGAAGATCGGGGCCGAGCTCGTCAAGGAAGTTGCCAAGAAGACCGACGACGTCGCGGGTGACGGTACGACCACCGCCACCGTGCTGGCCCAGGCCCTCGTCCGCGAGGGGCTGCGCAACGTCGCCGCCGGCGCCAACCCGATGGGCCTGAAGAAGGGCATCGAGAAGGCGACCGAGGCCGTCAGCGAGCAGCTGCTGGCGCTGGCCAAGCCGGTCGAGACCCGCGAGCAGATCGCGGCGACCGCGTCCATCTCGGCCGCGGACACCCAGGTCGGCTCGATCATCGCCGAGGCGATGGACAAGGTCGGCAAGGAAGGTGTCATCACCGTCGAGGAGAGCAACACCTTCGGCCTCGAGCTCGAGCTCACCGAGGGTATGCGCTTCGACAAGGGCTACATCTCGCCGTACTTCGTGACCGACACGGACCGGATGGAGGCCGTCCTCGACGACCCGTACATCCTGGTCGTGAACAGCAAGATCGGCAGCATCAAGGACCTGGTCCCGGTGCTGGAGAAGGTCATGCAGACCGGCAAGCCGCTGGCCATCATCGCCGAGGACGTCGAGGGCGAGGCCCTGGCCACCCTGGTCGTGAACAAGATCAAGGGCACCTTCAAGGCCGTCGCCGTCAAGGCGCCGGGCTTCGGTGACCGCCGCAAGGCCATGCTGGTCGACATCGCCGTCCTCACCGGCGGCGAGGTGATCTCCGAGGAGGTCGGCCTCAAGCTCGACACCGTCGACCTCGAGCTGCTCGGCCAGGCCCGCAAGATCGTCGTCACCAAGGACGAGACGACCATCGTCGAGGGCTCGGGCGACGCCGACCAGATCACCGGCCGGGTGAACCAGATCCGCGCCGAGATCGAGAAGTCGGACTCCGACTACGACCGCGAGAAGCTGCAGGAGCGGCTGGCCAAGCTGGCCGGCGGCGTTGCGGTCATCAAGGTCGGCGCGGCCACCGAGGTCGAGCTGAAGGAGCGCAAGCACCGCATCGAGGACGCCGTTCGCAACGCGAAGGCGGCCGTCGAGGAGGGCATCGTCGCCGGTGGTGGGGTCGCGCTGCTGCAGGCGTCCGTCGCGGCCTTCGAGAAGCTGGAGCTCGAGGGTGACGAGGCGACCGGTGCGCAGATCGTGCGCTCGGCCGTCGAGGCCCCGCTGAAGCAGATCGCCGTGAACGCCGGCCTCGAGGGCGGCGTCGTGGTGGAGAAGGTCCGCAACCTCGAGCCGGGTCACGGTCTGAACGCCGCGACCGGTGAGTACGTCGACCTGATCGCCAAGGGCATCATCGACCCGGCCAAGGTGACGCGCTCGGCGCTGCAGAACGCGGCGTCCATCGCGGCCCTGTTCCTCACCACCGAGGCCGTCATCGCCGACAAGCCGGAGAAGGCAGCAGCCGCTCCGGGCGGCGCGCCCGACATGGGCGGCATGGACTTCTGATCCAGAAGTAGTCCAACAGCACACAGCAGAAGGTCCCGGGCGAACGCCCGGGACCTTTTGTGTTGTGGGGGTCAGCTGCCGGTGATCAGGTGGTGGGCCAGTACGGGGGAGAACGTGCGCGTGGGGAGGTCTGGGGTGAGGCCGCAGGGGCCGTCGGATTCGCCGGGGGTGCGGAGCCAGAGGTGCAGGTCTACCGGGGCCGCGGTCCGGGCCGGGGGTGTGCCGAGTTTGCGGGCGGGTGGGTTGCAGGAGCTGCCGTCGGAGCCGTTGCCGTTGCGGCTGGTGTCGATGACGTAGTGGGTGCCGCCGCCGAGGGCCTGCAGGATCTCGGTGCCGCGGGTGACGGACTGCTCGGTGGTGAAGTAGTTCGCGGTGTTCAGCGCGAACCCGCGGACCTTGCCGACATCCGCGAGCCGCAGCCGCCGCGCCATCTCCTTCGCGTCACCCGACGTCACGTTCCCGGCGTCGAGGTACGTCCACGTATTCGGGTTCTTCACCGCCAGCACCCCCACGGCGTACTTCAGTAGCGCGATCCGCGCGTCCCACTCCGATGTCGGGTAGCAGTCCAGCCGCGCCAGCGCGTCCGGCTCGAGCACCACCACCGCGGGCCGTGTCCCGATCCCGGCCGACACCGCCGCGATCCACGTCCGGTACGCCGCGCCCGACGCGGCCCCGCCGCCGATCCCGCACTGCCGGCCCGGGAGGTTGTCCGTCACCAGCACCGGCAGCTTGCCCGCCTTGTCGGCCGCCGTCGTGTACGCCGTCACGCCCGCCTGCACGTCCCCGCTCCACGCGCCGACCCACCGCGCCGACGCCTGCGCGGCGATCTTCGACGCGAGCTCGGTGTCCTCCGGATGCCGCCGTACGTAGGCAGCCGCGGGTGAGGCCGGGTCGACGTAGAACCCGGTGGTGAGCTTCAACGGGTCGCCGGTCGCTTCGGCCAGCCCGGGTTCGGGCCGGCCGAAGACGAGCAGTGCTGCGGTCAGCAGCAGACCGGCAACGGTAGGACGCAGAGTCGGCATCGCAGAAGATCCTCCTGATCACTCAACGTGCCGACGACATTACTCGCAGCCAGCTCAGCGTTCTTCGTCGACCTCGCAGAAGGAGCTGTAGTGGTCGCTGGTGTAGTAGACGTGTGCGGGTGTGGTCATCGCGCCGCCGCCGACCAGCCGGCGGGCGCCGCGGTCGGGGGAGCCGGGCGTGATCACGGTGTACTCGTGGTAGTACCCGCTGGACTCGTCCGGGAGGATGCCCTCCCGGTTCGAGAAGACGGTGCCGTCCTGGTCGTACGGGAACGGCCCGCCGGAGTGGATCAGGTCGAGGGTGTCCGAGGCCTCCGGAGGCAACGAACTGAGCGCGCAGGTGTCGATCGCGGTGACGTACGACGAGGTGTGAGAAGGGGTTGGGGCGGCGTAGGCCGTGGGGCCCAGGGCTGTGGTGACAGCGAGGGTCGCGGCGGCGATGAGGGTTCTCATGCCCGGAGGCTTCCCGCCCGGAACGACCCCGGTACATCCCAGCTGTGAATAACAGGTGGACTATGACCCCTCGGACACCTAGGCTCTGGCGCGGCGAGAGAGATCCCGGAGCGGAAGGAGCGACCGATGAACACACTGACTTGTTTCCCGGCGCGCCCGATCCGCTCGCACAGCTCGCACTGAGCGGAGCAGCGCGCCTCCTGCTGGAGGATCTGTGACCATCCGCAACACCGTCGAGGCCGACCTCGACACCATGTTCGCTCTGATCGAGCAGAAGTCCGTCAACACCGTGACTCTCGAGCGGTACCGCGAGTACGTTGCCGCCGGCTACTACAAGCACGCCTGGAACTGGGTCGTCGAGGAGGACGGTGCGATCCAGGCCCTGGTGATCTGGTGGGGCGCTCCGGGCGAGACCCACCCGTACAGCATCGACGGCCTGTACTACGCCGGCGACGGTGATCCGGTCCCGGTGTGGACCGAGCTGCTGAAGTACGCCGTCGCGTCCCGGCCGGCTGATGCCGAGCCGCCGGAGTACCACTTCTTCCTGGACAGCGACTGGCAGGACGATGCCGAGGTCGTCACCGCGCTGCAGGTGCGGAGTGAGGCGGCCGCGGCGGTCGGGCTGACCGGGATCACCGATCGGCTGCGCTACGAATGGAAGCCTGAGTACGGGCTGCCGGAGCGGCCCACGCGGCTGAAGTTCGAGCCGGCCGACGACGAGGCGTTCGTCGACGTGTTCCGTCGGGTCAGCGAGGGCAGCCTGGACGCCGCCACCGCGCGGGAGATCGCGCGCCTGGGCGCCGAGGAGGCGGCCCGTGAAGAGGTGGCGATGTACAAGTCGATGCCGGGTGACCGGGACTGGTGGCGGCTCGCGTACGACGGTGATGGTGAGCTGATCGGGTTCCACGTGCCGTCGGCGAACGCGGGCGGGCCGGTTGTCGGGTACCTCGGCGTCGTCCCCGAGCACCGCGGCAAAGGGCTGATCAACGACCTGCTGGCCGACCTCACGCACCAGTTGGCGGAGACCGGCGCCGAGCAGATCCGGGCCGACACCGACTTCGGCAACGTCCCGATGGCGAAGAGTTTCGAGCGTCAGGGGTACCGGAAGTTCGCGGTCCGCCGCGTGCTGGCCTTCCCGGAGAACTGAGCCGTGAGGTAGAGACGCGCACGCCCCGAATCCCTATGCTCCCTGACATGTCAGAGAGTTCTGGGGGAGCGGGGCGATGCGTGACATCGCCCTGATCTTGCATGTCCTGGCCGGTGTCTTCGCGGTCGTGTTCGGCCCGTTGGCGATCGTGCTCACGCTGCGCCGCCGCGGGCTGAACTGGGCCGGCGAGGTCTACCACTGGGCGATCGCGCTGGTCTGCCTGACCGCGCTGGTGATGGTCCCCTACGACTGGGACCGGCTCTGGTACTTCTGGCCGATCACGATCGCGTCGTACCTGTTCGTGTACGTCGGCCAGCGCGCCGCCGAGGCTCCCGGCGGGCTCTGGTACCGCGGCGTGCTGCGCGGGTACGGCGGCGGCTGGATCGCACTGTGGACCGCGATCGCCGTCGTCTCCCTGCCGCACCAGTGGTGGGCGTGGGCGCTCCCGATCGTGATCGGTTCGGCCGTGATCGAGTGGCTGTGCTTCAACCCGCTACCGGGCTGGACCCAACAGACCCAGCCCGGCGCGACGACGTGAACTAGGCCTGTCCGGCCTGCTCTTCCGGGGTCGCCTTGCGGACCACGAGGCGGGTCCAGGCGCCGACGTACACACGGTCGTCCGGGTTCAGCTCCTGGCGCTGGCCCGGGATGATCGGGGTCTCCGGGAGCGGTCCGGCGGCAGAGGCGACGTACGTGCCGTTGGAGGACTGCAGGTCCTCCACCCACCAGCGCTGGCCGTCGGTGGTCAGCTGGGCCTGGCGGCGGCTCACGCCAGTGTCGTCGCCGCAGTCGATCTCCGGCGAGATCCCGCGGCTACGGGACGGCCGGCCGATCAGCAGGCTCTTCTCGGTCAGCGGGATCACGGTGGGCAGTCCCGGTGACGGACACGGGTCGTCGCTCTGCTGTACGGCGTACCAGTCCGGGTCGACCCAGCGCTCGACGACCCACTCGGCCAGCGCGGCTGGTGCCGACGGGGTCGGCGGTGGCGTCGCGGGAACCGGACCGGACGACAGGTCGAGTGACGAGGCCGGGCGTGGCATGGTGCCGGTGGTGAAGTCGTAGCCGCAGCTTTCGCAGAACAGCGCGTCGGGGGCGGCAGGCTCAGAGCAGTTTGGGCACGTTTGCACCGACGGGGCAGCGGGCGCCGCCGGGTCTGAGGTGACCGCGGAGGAGCCGGCACCTGCCCCAGGACCCGCCGGAGCGTTGGCCGCGGGAGTGCTGCCCGCGGGGGTGTTGGCTGCGGGAGCCGCTGCGCCGGCGTCTGCGGGGATTGGGAGCCCGCAGACGTCGCAGTAGTCGGTGGAGGTGGAGGGGTGTCCGCTGGGACAGTTCACGGTCATTTCCGCACCCGGGTGGTCTTGGTGGAGGCCGTGTCGAGCGCCATCTCGTCGGCTTTCTCGACCGTCCGCTTCAGCCGCACCGTACCCGTATCCTGGTCGTCGATCTCGACAACCTTCCGCAGCCGCGTGGTCGCCTCTTCGTTGCCGGTCTGCGCAGCGAGTTGCACCGCGCGACCGAGCTTCGTGGTCGCGGTCGCCGTGTCGCCGACCGCCTTCGCGGCCAGACCGTCCTGAATCGCCTGCGCCAGCTCGGTCTGCCCGGTGTAGTGCGCGACCTCCGGGCTGATCCGGGTGGTGAGCGCCTCGTCCGCGGACCACAGCGCCTTCACCAGGCCCTGCGCGACGGTGTCGTTGCCCAGCACCAGCTGCACGCGAGCGGCGAGCTGCTCCTGCCCGACCGCCTTCGCGGCCAGCCGGATCGCCACGTGGTAGTCGCGGGACTCGTCGCCCCAGGAGCCGGTCGGGTACGACCCCGTCAACGGGTTGATCGCCGTACGCCGCGACGTCAGGTCCTCGACCGTCGGTGCGACCTGCCGGACGAACAGCACCTCGGCGCCCTGCGGTGCCCAGACGCGCAGATCGGCCTGCGCGACACCACGGCTCATCGCGTTCTGGATGATCTTCGCGAACTCCTCGGCCAGCTGGTTCGGTGCCGGGATGATGTCGACAGTGCCGAGCAGCGCCTGCGCGATCCGCCGTACCTCGTCGACCTGCCAGGCCACGCCGACGCCACGGGCATCGCACTGGAACTGGCCGGTGACCGCCTGGATCGTCTGGGTCAGCACCTCGGGAGTCTCGTGCTGGTTCTCGCCGTCGGTCAGCAGAAGCGCGTGCTTCTGGGTCAGCGACGGCACGGTGGCGAACACCCGGGAAGCGAGCCGCAGCCAGGTGCCCATCGCGGTCCCGCCGTCGGCGTAGAACCGCGACACGGCGTCCTTGGCGGCCTGCCGGGTGTACGGGTCCATCTTGACCATCACCGGCTCCGCGGACGGCGGGAACGCCAGCTGCGCGCGGTCGTTGCCGGAGATCACCGCGAACCAGACACCGTCGAGGATCTGGTCGAGCGCGGTCTGCGCGGCGTACGCCGCCGCCTGGACACCGTCGCGACCCATCGAGCCGGACGTGTCGACGATGATGATCTCGCCCGCGTCGCCGCTGCCGGACTGCCCTGCGGCGCCGGCGCCGGTGCAGTTCACCGTGACGATGGCGTGCACGTCGGTCCCGCCGTCCGGCAGGAACTCGTTCTGGTAAACGGAGGCGGTGAAGTCGGCCATCTCGGGTCCCTCTCCCTTAAATGCGTGCGAGCGCGACGGTGATGTTGTCCTGACCGCCCTGGGCGTTGGCCCAGTCAACCAGGGCGGACGCGGTGGCCAGCGGTTCGCCGCCCTTGTCCGCAGCTGTCTGACGTACGAGGTCGGCCAGCGGTGCCGCCTCGGAGCAGTAGTTCCAGAGGCCGTCCGAGCAGACCAGCAGCCAGCCCGGACCGCTCACCTGCTGCGTCGTGGTCCGGGGCGTGTGGTCCGGCGCGTCCTTGCCCAGCCAACGGGTGATCGCGTGTGCGTGCGGTCCGGACTCGGCCTCCTCGCGCGTGACCCCGGTGGCGATCAGCTCGGCGGCCCACGAGTCGTCGACGGTCAGTGCGACCGGCTCGCCTGCGTCCGGGAACCAGTACGCACGGCTGTCGCCGACACTGCCCGCGACCAGCAGCCCGTCCTCCAGGACGGCCGCGACGAACGTGCAGGACGCCGGGTTCGGGCTGTCCGGACTGGTGTTGTCGAGTACGGCGTCACTCGCCGCGTCGGCCGCCGCCTTGAGCCGGGCCGCGGTCGCGCTCGCCCGTGACGAGTCGGTGCCGAGGCCCTGCGCGCGACCGGCCTCGAGCACCTCACGCGCCGCCCGGGCGGCCGCCAGCGAGGCGACGTCGGAGTCGAGTGACGAGCTGACGCCGTCGCACACCACCAGCAGCGCCCGGCTGCCTGGCTCGGCGTCCGCGGCGATGGCCATCGCGTCCTCGTTCCGGCTGTGCCGGATGCCGCGGTCGCACACCCCGGCCACCCACGGAGCGGGCTGCTCCTCGAAGTGGTCACGCGGCTTGGCCGCCTTGGTGCCGCAGGTCTCGCAGTACCCGTCCGCGCCGACGGTGCCACCGCACGACCTGCACGGGCCGGCAGCGGCTGCAGCCTCCGGCCCGGGCACCGCGCCGATCTCCACGGTCGGCTCGGTGTCGGTGTCCAGGGCCGGTGAGGTCGGGGCGGTCCCCGGCTTCAGCTCGGCGCCGCAGGCCTCGCAGAACAGGTCCGCTTGGGACACCGCCCCGCCGCAGCTGGGGCAGACCGTGTCGGTCGTACTCGTCATCGCAACGTCCATCCTCGAACCTCGTTGGCCTGGTCGACCAGGGCGATCCGTTCCGGCCGGGTCTGCGCCTGGTCGGCCAGCAGCCGGTAGGTGGCCTCGAGCCCGTCCCGCAGGGAGGTCTCGGTGGCTGCCCGTCCGTCGATCCGCAGAGCTTCCTGCGGACCGGACTGCTGGACCTCGGCGAGCGCGGTCCGGAACACGTTCGCGGCCAGGTTGGCCCGGTCGACCGGGTCGATGGTCAGCGTCGCGATGCTGTCCATCGCCTGGGCGAGCGCGGGAAGGCCACGCCCCGATCCTGCCAGCACACCGGCTCGCTGGCGACGAGCCCGTACGTACGCGCCGCTGGTCGGCGGTACGAGTTCGAGTGCGTTGAGCGCGCCGTCCAGGTCGTTGCGCGAGGTCCTGATGTTGGTCAGGCCGAACGCCGACGGGGCGATGTAGTTGGCGTCGGTGCGCGCGCAGGTGAGGTAGAGGCCCTCGGCAACGTCGAACTCGCCGCTGTGCTCGCAGGAGATCGCCAGCGCGAGCTTGGGCGCCAGCTCACCCGGCACCTGGCCGTAGACCGCGTTGAACGCGGACTGGGCTGCCTTGGAGTCGCCACGCGCCAGGGCGACCAGTCCGGCCATCCAGACCGCTCGCCACTCCCACGGGTCCGCGTTGAGCAGGTCAGCGACAGCGGTGTCGACCATGTCGTAGCGCTCCGGTCCGACCTCGAGAGCAGCCTCAGCGACCTCGAGAAGCGTCTGCGGCGACTGCTCCGGCGCGTTGACCAGCAGGTCCAGACGCTCGGCCGGGTCCGGCACACTGACCGTCTTGAGCCAGCCGGCCATCTTGTCGCTGTCGTCCGGCGCCAGCGACGGCAGCTGCTGCCACGGCAGGGCCGCCTCGCCCAGACCGGCGGACCTGTCGCCCGGCGTACCGAACAGGAGCGACGACGCCGAGTGCTGGGCCGCCTTCACGCCCTGCTTGTCAGCCACGACCTCCCGCAGTACGCCGAGCAGCTGCACGCGGAACTCGTCCGCGGACTGGAACCGGTCCGCGGGGTCCTTCGCGCAGGCCTTGGCCAGCAGGCGATACACCGAGTCGTACTTCTGGAAGAGCGGTACGTCGGCGACCGGCGGCAGCGCGTCGACGTACCGGCTCTGGTAGCCGCGGAACTCCATCGCCAGCACGCACAGCGTCCGGCCGAGCGTGTAGATGTCGGAGGCGATCGACGGGCCGACCTCGGCCACCTCGGGTGCCTGGAAGCCGACCGTGCCGTAGATCGCCGAGTCCAGGTCGTCGATCCGCCGGACACCGCCGAGGTCGATCAGCTTGACCGCGTCACCGACCTGGATGATGTTGTCCGGCTTGAAGTCGCAGTACACCAGGCCGAGATCGTGCAGGTACGAGAACGCCGGCAGGATCTCCAGCAGGTACGCGATCGCCTGGTCGATCGGCAGTGCGTCGTACTGGCCGTTGTTGGCGGCCATCCGCTGTTTGAGCAGGGTCTTCAGCGAGGTGCCGCCGACGTACTCCATGACGATGTAGCCGGCGCCGTCGTGGGTGACGAAGTTGTAGATCTCGACGATCAGCGGGTGCTCGACCCGGGCCAGGAACTGCTGCTCGGCGATCGCGGCCGCGACCGCGTCCGGGTCCTCGGAGTTCAGCAGGCCCTTCAGGACCACCCAGCGGTTGGACACGTTCTGGTCCTGGGCCAGGTAGATCCAGCCGAAACCGCCGTGCGCCAGGCAGCCGCGGACCAGGTACTGCCCGCCGACCAGGTCGCCGTCGTGCAGCTTCGGCGAGAACGAGAACCGGTTGCGGCAGTTCGGGCAGAACCCCTCGGTCCGGCCCGGCTGACCGTTGCGGGAGCGCCCGACCGCGTGGCCGCAGCTCGGACAGTTCCGGCGGTCCTCCGGGACCATCGGGTTGGCCAGGATCGCCTTGCTCGCATCGATCGCCGGGATCGTCGGCACATGGGTCAGCCCGGCGCCGAGCCGCGCGCCGCGCAGCCGGGTGGACGACGTACCGAGCTTGCGGGTCAGCTTCGAGCCGGCCTGTTGCGCCCGCGCCGAGCCGAGTGGCGTCGAGGCCAGCCGGTTGGAGGCGCGGGAGACGGTCGACACCGTACTGATCGGGTCCGGGTCGGCCGCCATGCCGCCGTCCGGGGCGGGCGAGCCGCACACGTCGCAGTACCCGTCGACGTACGTCCCGGTGCACCCCGGCTGCGTGCACTTCCCAGTGGCCGGGGCTGCGGTCGACGGTTGGGCGCTCGGCGCGGCGGGGGAGCCGCAGACGTCGCAGTACCCGTCCACGATGGAGCCGGTACAGCCCGGCTGGGTGCAGGCGGTGTTGGTCGTCATTTCGTCCCTTCCAGGTAGGCCTGGTAGGCCGCTACCAGTGCGCCGAGGCGAGCCAGTTCCACCGGCTCGGTCTCGATCACCGCTCGGCCGCGCCGGTACAGCTCGGCGAGATCTTCGTTGCCCGGGGCAACACTTGCCGCCTTCACCAGATAGGCGTCCAGCAGTTGGGCCAGCTCGTCACGTCGTTGCAGGGCAGCCCCGTACGCCGCCTGCGCCTGACCGAGCGCCCGCCGTACGGCGTCCAGCCGGGTCAGGTACTTCGCCAGCTCGGCCGGGGTGTTCGGCACCGCCCCGAGCGCGGTCACATCCGGTACGGCGAGGCGCGGCGCCGGACTGACCGTGGCGACCGCCTTGTCCGCCAACGCGCGCACAGCCGTGCCTTGTGCTTCCAGCTCGCTGCGTACTGTGCGGGCCCGGGCGACGTCGGCGGCGCGCTCCTTGCGGGTGGCGGCACCGACGATCAGATCCCGTTCGACCTTCGCGGCATCCTGGTCGAGCGGGCCGATCAGGCCGCCGATGTCGGCGCCGCGCTTGTTGCGGTCGGTCAGGTCGACGAGCCGGCGATCGAGGTCGTGGTGCTTGGCGAGCGCGTCGTTGCGGACGTTCGCCGGCTCCTGCTTGACCAGGTCGCTGATCCGCTCCACCTGAGCCCTCAGCTGCCGCAGCCGGGCTGCGAGATCGGCGTCACCGGGCTGGAGCGCGAGCTTCGCGCGCAGGCTGGACGCCAGCGCGTCCGACAACTTGCAGGCCTCAGGCAACGAAACGGCCAGCGAACCGCCCGCGCCGCCGGCGTCCAGGCCGCCCCAGATCAGCGTGGAGATCCGCTCGGTCTCCTGCTGCCCGACCCGGCCCGAGTCCCAGGTGACCAGGATCAACTCGTACCGGTCCGAGACCGCCTTCCAGACCGTCATGCTGAGCACAATGTCGGCACTCAGCGCGTCCCCGTCGGGCGAATGCAAGGCAGCCTGATCCAGCTCGTCCAGCTCCGCCTTCCGCCGATCCCGCCACTCCCCAAGCGCACCAAGATAAGAGAGCAGCTCCGTAGCAGGAACGCTGCTCCCCATCCGCCCCGGCGGCGCAGGAGCCGAAACAATCGGCGTACGAACGGTCATTGCGGCGGAATCGGTCGGCCGTACAAGGGTGTGGGCGGCACCGGCGCCTTACCGAGGGCCGGCTCCAACCATCTGTCGTACGACGCCTTCCAGTAGCCGTTGACCTTGATCTGCTCGAGCACACCGTTCACGAACTTCACGAACTCCGGGTGCAGCAGTGAGATGCCCAGACCGTACGGCTCTTCGCTGAACCGCTCCTTGAGCACCTTGGCATACGGGTCCTGTGCGACGTCGCCGGCGAGCACCGTGTCGTCACCGCTGATCCCCTGCGCCTTGCCCTGCTGGAACAGCACCAGGCATCCGGTGTCGGTGTCGGCCGTGATCGGCTTGATCTTCGGATTCCGCTTCTTCAGGTTGTCCAGGCTGGTCGACCCGGCCGGAGCGCAGATCGTCTGGTCGGACAGGTCGTCGGCGGTCTCGGCCTTCGAGTCGAGCTGCACCAGCGTCTTCTGGCCGGAGCGGTAGTACTCGGCCGAGAACGCGATCTGCTCCCAGCGCGCACAGTTGATGGTCATGTTCCGGGCGACGATGTCGACCGGGTTCTTGGTGTCGCGCAGGGAGGGGATCCGGGCCGGGCTGGAGATGACCCGCAGCTCGACCTTGTGCGGCTGGCCGGTCGCGGGTTTGCCGAAGATCGCGTCCGCGACCGCGTAGATCATGTCGATGTCGAAACCCTGGATCTGACCGGTGATCGGGTCCCGGTAGCCGAGGTTGTAGCTGTCCGCAGACACACCGGCGATCAGCCGGCCGCGCTTCTTGATGGTCTCCATCCAGGTGCCGGCCGGCATCGGCCCGGTCGGATCCGGCAACGGGCCGTCCGGCTTGAACGACGCGAGTGCATCGATGCCCTTGCAGTTCTCCTGCGCCGGCGTGGCCGCGGGGGCGACCGAGGGCGAAGGCTTCGCCGGGATCTGGGTGGCGGTGTAGTTGCCGTTGCCGCAGGCGGTGAGGAGGAGGGCGGTGGCGGCGGCTAGTGGGATCAGTTTCTTCATCGGTACTCCTCCAGTCGCTGCGACATGCCCCAGGCGACCAGGAGCGCGGCCAGGATGCCGATCGGTACGCCGAGCCAGCCGATCGGCGGGAGGCCGTCGCGCGCATCCTTCAGTTCGCTCTGCACGGCGGTACTCGTCCGCGTCAGCTGCTGGTTGGACGAGGAGTCGAAGGCCTTGAACGTCGCGACCGAGTTGTCGGCCGTGTTCTTGCCGACGGCCATCGCGACGGCGCCGTCCCAGTTGCCCTCCGTGCCGTCGGCCGTCCGCACCTTGGTGTGCACGGCCTTGTAGGCGGTCCACAGCTGCTGCAGGTTGCCGCCGCTGCCGCCGACCTTGCCCAGCTGCTCGTCCACCTGGGCGGCCGCCGCCGTGTACGCCTTGTCGAACGCGTCGCCGGAGCCCCGCGCGATCAAGGTCAGGCTCTCGTTCGAGCGTGCGTCGTACGCCGCGATCCGGGCCCGGGACAGCGCCAGGGTGCGGTCGTACTCGGCACTGCGGGTGTCCTTCGCGGAGCTCGACGCGCCGGCGAGTGCGACCCCGCCGATGACGGTGGTCAGCAGGACAATGGCGGCGCCGGCGGCGATCGGGACGTTGAGGTAGCGGTGCGTACGGCGGGCCAGCCAGCGGAGCGTGATCGCGAAGATCACCAGGCTCAGCAGGCCGCCGACGAGGACCCAGATGGTGCCTTTGCTGATTCCGTCGAACTCGGTGTCGACGCGCTTCTCGTTCGCCTCGACCAGTGCTTTCACCAGCGGCAGCGAGTCGTCCTGCAGTACCGAGTTCGCGTCCTTCAGGTACTGCGAACCGATCGGGAGGCCCTGGCGGTTGTTGGCGCGGGCCTGCTCGATGAGTCCGCCGTACGTGATCAGCGTCTTGTTCAGCGCGCCGAGCACGTCGCGGTCCGCGGGCTGCGCGGTCGCGGCCTCGGCGATCAGCCCGGCGGCCGCGGCCAGCGAGTTGACGAAGTGCGCACGCTGGTCGGGCGGTTCGAGACCGCCGACCAGGAACGCGTTGGTGGCATCGGCGTTCGCGCTCACCAGGTTGGTGTGGATCGCCTGGATGCGGACCAGTTGCGCGGTGTTCGCCTGGGCGCGGTCGAGGGCGCCTTCGGACTGGCTGAAGCCCTGCGCGGCGGCGAGGCCGAACACCACGCTCATCGCCGCGGCCAGGATCAGGAACGCGCGCATCCGGCCCGGCGTACCTTCGAACCACTGCGCGACAGCGCCGCGTGGGTTGGCGGTCCTGGCGTTCGGCGCCGGCTGCGTCGCGCCCGGCGGCGGGGCCGCCGGCACGGTCGCGGGCGGCGCACTCTGCGTCTGGGTCACGCCTCTTCTCCTCGCTCGATCTGCTCAGCCTGCTCGCTTACGTCCGAAGAAACGTGGGCTGGAGACCTCGGTTCTTCGGACGCAACGGGTGCTTCGGTCAGATCTTCGGCGAGGATCTGACGCAGTTGGTCCGTCGTGGGTGCCGGTACGTCGCGGAGCCGCCACGCGTGCCGGCCGATCGCGGCCTCCAGCACGTTGCGCGCGAACCGGCCGTTGCCGAACGAGCTGTCCCGCGCGGTCGCCGCGAGCACCTCGTGGAACTTGTCCACCGCCTCCGGGACCAGCTCGTAGTCCGCGGCCTCGGCGAGCCCGGTGAGAATGTCGGTGAGTTCGTCGTCGCTGTAGTTCTCGAACTCGATCGTGGTCCGGAAGCGGCTGGCCAGCCCGGGGTTCGCGGCGATGAACACTTCCATCGGCTCGGGGTACCCGGCGACGATCACGACCAGGTCGTCGCGCCGGTCCTCCATCTCCTTGACCAGCGTGTCGACGGCTTCCCGCCCGTACTGGTCGGCGCCCAGGTCGCCCGCGGTCAGGCTGTACGCCTCGTCGATGAACAGCACGCCGCCCGCCGCGGACGCGACGACCTCAGCGGTCTTCGTCGCGGTCTGCCCGAGGTAGCCGGCGACGAGCTCGGAGCGGTCGACCTCGACCAGCTGTCCCTTCGACAGCAGGCCGAGCGCCTTGTAGATACCGCTCACCAGCCGCGCGACGGTCGTCTTCCCGGTGCCCGGATTCCCCACGAACACCAGGTGCCGCGTGATCGTCGGACTCTTCAGACCTGCCTCGGTCCGCAGCTTCTCGACCCGCAGTACGGCGACCTGCCGGTGCACCTCCCGCTTGACCCGAGCCAGCCCGGTCAGCTCATCCAGCTCGGCCAGCAGCTCCTCAACCGTCTTCGCAGGCTCTTCCTCTACTGCTGCTGCTTCTTCTTGTGGTGCTTCCTGCGCCTTCTGCTGCGGGGTTGACGCAACCTGGAGCGGACGGGCACCAGCAGCTTGGAGCTGGGCGGCGGCTGCCACCGACGCGTTGCCTACTACCCGCATGGTGGGTTCGCCCAGCGTGCAGGCCGCGGACGCGACCTCCGCGAGCGCCTCGGCGTACGCCGCCTTCTCCGCGGAACCGTTCGCGATCAGCTCGGTGAGGACAGCCGTCGGCGCGCCCCGCCAGCGACGGCCACGGACCGCGGCGTCGAAGAAGTCCTGCGTCGTCGCGCCCTCGAACGCCTTGCCCCAGTCGGCGGGTGCTCCGGGTGCCGATTCGGCCAGTGCGGCCGCCAGGGCGAGCGCCTCCGACCGGGCTCGGTCGTCCGCGACACCCGCGCGGCCGGCGACCACGAGCAGCTCGGACAACGCCTGCTGCAGAGACTTGCCCCCCGCGCCGCTCATGACCCTCCTCGTCCAGGTGGTGGTGCCAGTGGTCCCGCCGGTCCCAGGTCGGGCGGCGGGGTCGACTCGGTCGGGCCGAGGGCCAAGCCTCCGCCGGTGGAGCCGGTGCCGAACTTCTCCTGCAGGAACCTGCCGTGGGCGATCAGCGCCGCCGCGTCGGCGCGGTTCACCGCGTCGAAGACTTTGTCCATCGTCGCGGCCAAGAGGTCCAACTGATCGATCAGGATCATCAGCGACGTCTTGCCGCGGTCCACCGGGCGCGTGTCGGCCCACTGCCGCGGCAGCCGCAGGTACCCGCCGATCGCCTCCGGCAGGTAGTCGGTCGCCGTCGCCATCACGGAGTACGCCTGCAGGCTGCCGCCCAGGTTCCCGAGCCGCGGGATGGTCTCCCGGACGACGCGGACCACCCGGGCGACCCGCGACGCGACGACGGCCGGTACGGCGCCGCCGGCGACCAGCTGCTCGACGCGAACCAGCGCCGCCAGCAGGTCGTCGGTCGTCGGCGGCCTGGGGACCGGGGCAGGCTCGGGCTCCTCCTTGCGACCGGTCAGCCGCGCGAAGAAGTCACCTAGCGCCAAAGCCGTCCCCTAGCCTTTCGTGGTTCCCTGCGGTTCAGCGACCGAGGTTGAGGTCGAGGCTGCCGTGGACGACCTGCTGGTTCTGGTTCGCGACCCGGTCCAGGTACGAGCGGGACTTGGTCACCTCGTTCTCCAGCGTGCCGATCGTGGCGGCCATGTTGTCCAGCGCCTCGCCCTTGAACGTGTCGATCGCGTCCATGGTCGCGTAGATGTTCGCGAACGCGGCCTGCAGCTGCGGCAGCCCGATCGTCGCGGACGCGGCCTGCTGCTGGATCGCCACCGAGTTGTCCTTGAGCATCTGCGAGGTGCGCTCGATCATGCCGCTGGTGGTGGTGTTCAGCGCGGTGATCTGGTCCAGGACGAGCTTCTGGTTGCCGAGCGCCTGCGCGACGATGACCGCCGTCCGCAGCGCCGACACCGTGGTCGTGGACGCGCGGTCGACGCCCTTGATCAGCTCGATGTTGTTCTTGATCACGATGTCGATGGCCAGGTAGTTCTGGATCGACACGGCCAGCTGGGTGAGAAGGTCCTGGTGCTTCTGCCGGACGTAGAACAGCACGTCCTCGCGGAACGCCTTCGCCTTCTCCGGGTTCGTCACGTCCAGCTCCGCGATCGCCGCGGACAGCCGCGCGTCGAGGCGCTCGGCGACGTACACATACTGGTTCAGTCGCGTCATCGCGTCCCAGAGTTGTTGCTTCTCCAGGTTCAGCGCGGCGTTGTCCTTGCCGAGCTCGTCCTGGCCGTTGCGCAGGCTGTGCAGGATGCCCTCGAGGTGGCTCTGGGCGGTCTGGTACTTGCGGAAGTAGTCCTCGAGCTTGTCCCCGAACGGGATCATCCCGAGGAGTTTCTTCACCCCGGTGGCTTCCTTCGGGTCCAGGTCCTCGACCGTACGGCGCAGCTCGAGCAGCGTCTTGCCGACGGTCGAGCCCTCCGACAGGCCGCCTTCCTGGAGCGCGCGCACCGGCGACTGGAGCAGCCGGTTCGAGCTCTCGGCCGCGGCGCGGATGTCGAGGTCGCCCATGCTCCGCACGTCACTGGCCTTCGACGCGAACTCCGGCGAGCGCGGCTCGGCCGCCATCAGCGCGGTCAGGAAGGTGTCCACCTTGGTGTCCAGGCCCGGCAGCGCGGCCGGGTCGACCGCCGGCGCCATACTCGGCGCAGCGGTCTCCGCCACCGGCTGTGACGGTGCCGGCGCGGTCAGTATCAGTCCCGGTGCCGTGGCCGTCGGCGGCTGCAACGGCGCCGCGGCAGCGGCCTGAGCAGCGGTGTTGTCGGCTTCAGTCATCGTGTTCCCCTCCGAGAGGTGCCCCTGGATACCTCCGTGACGCGCACACAATCTACGCGGTTCCAGGTCTTCCTGGTGACCCCGTTGCCTACTCGTTGTTAGCTGCGGCGATAGCTAACGAAAGCGAAGCCGTCGTGAGGGTCGCGGGCGGTCTCGGTCCAGGTCGCTGGGTCGAGGGCCGGGAAGGTGACGTCGCCGTCGGGGGACTGGTCGACCTCGGTGAGTTCGAGGGTGTCGGCGTACGGGAGGGCCTGGCGGTAGATCTCGCCGCCGCCGGCGACGTACAGCGTGCCGTCGTACTTCAAGGCCTCTTCGAGGGAGTGCGTGACGTCGACGCCGTCCGCGGACCAGTCGGGTTGCCGGGTGACGACGACGGTACGGCGTCCCGGGAGCGGTCGGCCGATCGAGTCGTACGTCTTGCGGCCCATCACGAGGGTGTGGCCGAGGGTGAGCTGCTTGAACCGTTGCAGGTCCTCGCGGATCCGCCAGGGCAGGTCGTTGTCCCGCCCGATCACACCGTTCCGTCCGACCGCGGCGATCAGGATGACGGTCATACGGCGATGGGCGCCTTGATACCCGGGTGCGGGTCGTAGCCGACCAGCTCGACGTCGGCGATCTCGTAGCCGTCGATCGAGTCGCGCTTGGTCAGGTTGAGCGTCGGCAGCGGACGCGGCTCGCGGGTCAGCTGCAGACGGGCCTGGTCCAGGTGGTTCAGGTACAGGTGCGCGTCGCCGAGCGTGTGCACGAAGTCACCGACCTCGAGCCCGGTCTGCTGCGCGACCATGTGGGTGAGCAGCGCGTACGACGCGATGTTGAACGGCACGCCCAGGAAGATGTCGGCCGACCGCTGGTACAGCTGGCAGGACAGCCGGCCGTCCGCGACGTAGAACTGGAACATGGTGTGACACGGCGGCAACGCCATGTCGTCGACGTCGGCCACGTTCCACGCGTTCACGATGTGCCGGCGGGAGTCCGGGTTGTTCTTGATCGACGCGATCAGGTTGGCGATCTGGTCCACGTGCCGCCCGTCGGGCGTCGGCCAGGACCGCCACTGGTACCCGTACACCGGACCGAGCTCACCGTCGGCGTCGGCCCACTCGTCCCAGATCGAGATGTTGTTCTCGTGCAGCCACTTGACGTTCGTCGAGCCGCTGAGGAACCAGATCAGCTCCCCGATCACCGACCGCAGATGCAGCTTCTTCGTCGTCACCGCGGGGAAGCCCTGGGTGAGGTCGTACCGCGACTGGTACCCGAACACGCTCAGCGTGCCCGTCCCGGTCCGGTCCCCCTTCTCGGTCCCGTTGTCCAGCACGTGCCTCAACAGATCCAGGTACTGCTGCATGCCCTCACGCTACAACCTGCCGTACGGAGTCGACGTGGCAGACTCGCGGCGTGGAACAGGTGTTGACGCTGGTGATCCGGGTCGAGAAGAACGCGCGGCCGAGTCAGACGGACGCGTTGGAGACCGCGGCGCGGGCGGTGCTCGCGATCCTGGCCGACGAGCGGTCGTACGGCGAGGGGGAGTGGGCCGAGGCGATGGCTGCGTGGCAGGACAACCACATCCGCAAGATCACCAAGCGAGCCCGCGGCATCGAATGGCGCCGCGCCGAGGCGCTGCCAGGCATCACAGTCCACGGAACCGGAGCTGAGGTGCGGGTGTTTCCGCCGACGGGCGTGGACGACGTACCGCCTGACCTGTTCAAGCTCCAGGTCTCCGGCACCGACTTCGAGGACACCGCGGACCTCCCGCCCCTCGAACCCGGCGTACCGGTCCTCTGGCTCAACCCCACCCTCGAGATGTCCAGCGGCAAGGCGATGGCCCAGTGCGGCCACGCGGCCCAGCTCGCGTGGTGGGAGCTGTCGGAGCAAGCGCGGAAGGAGTGGCAGCAGACGGACTTCGCGCTCGCAGTCCGTACGGCCACTCCCGCGCACTGGCAGACGCTCCTCACCAGCAACCTCCCGGTGGTCCAGGACGCCGGCTTCACCGAGATCGCCCCGGGCTCCCGGACCGTGATCGCGGATCACCCTTTGCTGACGCGGTAGTGCAGGTGGGTGACGCGGTCGCCTTCTACTACGCGGGGGTTGTCGAGGAGGAGTTCGGGACCCACGTAGTCGCCGAAGAAGCGGCGGCCGGCGCCGAGGAGGGCCGGGGCCAGGTTGTAGGCGATCTCGTCGACCAGGCCGGCGGCGAGTGCTTGGCCGGTGAGGTTGCCGCCGGTGATGCTGACGTCGGCGTCGCCCGCGTACTCCTTGGCCTGGGCGACCGCTTGCTCGATGCCGTTGACGAAGGTGAACGGGGCGTCGGGGAAGGGCCAGTCGGTCGGCGGTTCGTGGGTGACGACGAAGACGTGCTCGCCGACCGCGGGGACGCCGTTCCACCCGTTGGTGATGTCGAACAGCCGCCGGCCGATGATGCACGACCGCACGTTCGGCCAGGTGGAGCCGATGTACTCCGCGCTCGCCGCGCTGACGTGGAACGGCCGGCCCGGGTCGGTCCCGTAGATCTCGACCGGACCGTTGTTGTACCAGTCGAACAGCGGCCCGACGCCGTCCTCGGTGTCGGCCACGAAACCGTCCAGTGACACGACGGCAGTTGCGATGACGTTGCCCATGACTACTTCACCACCTTGTAGGTCAGATGCTGCGCCGCGGGAGTCGACACGGCGTCGATCAGTTCGAGTGCGTACCCCGGCGCGGCCTCGGCGGGGAACAGCCGGGTCCCGCCTCCGAGTACGACGGGAGCTACGTGCAACCGCAGTACGTCGGCCAGTCCTTCGCCGAGCACCGCCTGGCAGATCTGTCCACCGCCCATCACGTAGACATCCTTGCTGCCGGCAACTTCTGCGGCCTGGGTGATCGCCTCGGCCGGGCTGCCGACGAAGCGGAACCGGTCGCCCAGGCGAGTCTTGGCGGGCGGTGTGTGGGTGACGACGAAGACGGGCGGGTTGACCTCACCGGTCGGCTTCGCGCCGTACCCCATTTCGTCGCTCCACCCGTCCGGGGCGTCGATCACGTCGAAGAGGTTCCGGCCCTGGACGACCGCGCCGCTCGATGCGAACGCGGCGTCGAGGACGGCGCGGTCCGCGTAGGTGCCGTGGAACACCCAGTCGTGGATGGGGTCGCCGCCGTCACCGAGCCCGTTGCCGATCCCGGCGTTGGGCCCGGTGACGTAGCCGTCCAGCGACACCGAGATGTCGACGACGACCTGGCTCATGATCAGCTCTCCTTGGCGAGCAGCTCGGCCAGGCGGTCCATCGAGTCGTTGATGCCGCTCTCCATGCCGTACTCGATCGACTGGTCGCGGGCCTCGACGGACGGGAACACCGACTGCTGGTGCAGCCGGACGCCCTTCTCGGTCGGCTCGAGTGTCATCTTCTCGATGCAGACCTCGCCCGGCGCGCCTTCCCACTCGAAGGTCTGGATGATCAGCCGGTCCTGCTCGACGGTGTGGAAGACGCCGCGGAACGCGTACTCACCGGAGTCGTCGCGGTGCACGTACCGGTACTTGCCGCCGGTGCGTACGTCGTACTCCTCGATGGTCGCGTCGAGTTCGCGCGGGCCGAGCCACTCGGCCACCAGGTCGCGGTCGGACATGACCCGGAACAGCTGCGCCGGCGAGGCGGCGAACTCCCGCGTCACCTCGACGAACGGGGTGCCTGCGGGCGTGTTGATGGTGGTGCCGCTCATGATCCTTGCTCCTTCAGTAGTGCTTCCATCCGGCGGAAGCGGCGTTCGGTTTCGAGCCGGTACTCGTCGATCCAGCTCGTGAGGGCTTCGAGGGCGGCCGGCACCAGGTGGCAGGGGCGGCGCTGGCCGTCCCGGGTCCTGGTGATCAGCCCGGCGGCCTCGAGCACCTGGATGTGCCGCGACACCGCCTGCTTGGTGATCGGGAACGGGTCGGCCAGCTCGTTCACGGTGGCCGGGCCGCGGGACAGCCGCGCGATCATCGCTCGCCGGACCGGGTCGGCCAGTGCCGCGAACGACCGGTCGAGCTGACCATCGTCAACCATCATCTTTATCAACCATTCCCTTGATCAACCGATGTGTTGAATATAGGCAGGAGCAACCCAGGTCGTCAACCCGTCGGTTTTAGCAACTTGGGTTGACACGACGAGGTTGTCAACCTAAGTTGCTTAGATGACCGAGTTGGTGGATCCCGAGGACCCCGCGGCCGGGCTGGCCGCGGTGGTGGCGCTGCGCCGGCTGGCCGACCGGCTGGAGGACAGCCAGGTGGAGCGGGCGATGCGGGCCGGCTGGAGTTGGTCCGAGGTCGCCGAAGTGCTGGGGGTCACTCGGCAGGCCGTGCACAAGAAACACGCCCGGCGGCTGGTCGCCGCCGGAGTTGCCCTGAGGAGGCGCTGATGCCGGACCACAAGGACGTGCGCGCGATCCTGGTACGCGCGGCGCGCGCCGAAGCTCGCCGGGACGGCTCCCGGACGGTCGAGGCCGAGCACGTGCTGCTCGCCGTCGCCGCGCTCGAGGACTCGGCCGCCGCGCGGCTGCTGGCCGACGCCGGGCTGACCGAGAGCGCGATCCGGACCGCGCTGAACCGTGAATGGGAACAGAGTTTGGCCGTGGCCGGGATCGCCGTCCGGATGGGACTGTTGCCCGAGGCAACGCCGGACCGGGCCCGCGATCCACAGATCGGCGAGTCGACCAAGCTCATGCTCCGCCGTGCGTTGGACGCCCCGCCGAAGCTCGGTGGCGGCCGCTTCGGCCCGATGCGCATCCTGGTCGGCCTGCTCGACACCGACCGCGGCCGAGTGGCCCGCACTCTCCAGGCCGCCGGAGTGGATCGCGCAGCCCTGCGCACCAAAGCCGCCGAGGCCCTGGCCGCCGGCACCCGCTGATGGCCGCCCATCGGACACTACTCAAGTGCGGACTCGTTGTCGGTCCGCTCTTCGTGGTCGTCTTCCTGCTGGAGGGCGTCTTCAAGGGCTCCGGGTACAACGCACTTCGCCACCCGGTCAGCTCACTGGCGCTCGGACCGGGCGGGTGGGTGCAGGTCGTCAACTTCCTCGTCGTCGGAGCACTGACAGTCGCGTTCGCGGCCGGCGTCTGGCGATCCGGGTTCCGCGCGGGCGCCGTACTGATCGCCGTCTGGGGTGTCGGGTTGATCGGCGCCGGCCTGTTCCGGACCGACCCGGTGAGCGGCTTCCCCATCGGTACGTCGCCGACCGTGGACTACACCACCTTGGGCGCCCTCCACGACGGCTTCTCGCTACCTGCCTTCGTCTGCATCGCCGCGGTGCAAGTAGTCCTGTCCCGCGGCGGCCGTACCTGGTTCTGGTATTCGTTGGCTAGCGCAACGGTATTCCTGACGTGCTTCGTCCTCGCCAGCGCGGGCTTCAACCAGACGGCCGGTCTCGTCGAGGTCGGTGGTCTGTTCCAGCGTCTCGCCGTGACGATCGGCTGGGTGTGGCTGGCGGCACTCGCGGTGCGGCTCCTCCGCCGTACCTAGATCGTCTCGAAGGCCGCCATCATCGCCATGTCCTCGTGTTCGAGGTTGTGGCAGTGGATCAGGTACTTGCCCTTGTGGGCGGTGAACTTGACCAAGACCTCGACCACCTCGGCGGGGCGGATGTCGACGGTGTCCTTCCAGCCGTGGTCGTACGCCGACAGCTTGCTGCTCCCGCCCCGGGTCAGGACCTGGAACGGCGCGAGGTGGACGTGCACCGGGTGGTGTACGTCGGTGACGAACGACCAGACCTCGTACTGATCCAGCTTCACCTGCGCCTGCATCACCGCGGGATCGAATGCCTTCCCGTTGATCGTCCAGCCCCGGTGGCCTCCGGCGTCACCGCGCCGGAACCGCCATTCCCGCCGTACGACACCGCTCGGCCTTGGAGTCACGGCGTACGACGAGAGCGTCGCCGGGATGCTCGTGTCGTCGGCGGCCTTGCGGGCGATCTTGAAGCGCAGTACGCCGGCGTTCTTGTCGAGCTTGTTGACGACCGTGACCTCGTCGCCGGGCTGGTACTGCGAGAAGTCCACGACCACGTCGAACCGCTCGGCCGGCGCGATCACCAGCGTCTTGTGCTCGACCGGCTGGTCGAGGAGTCCGCCGTCACTGCCGATCTGCACGAAGGTCGCCGGACCCTTGTCGAACGCGAGCTCGTACCGACGGGCGTTGCTGGCGTTGAGAATGCGGAAGCGGTACCGGACCGCGTCCACCTCGTGCACCGGCCACGGTGCGCCGTTCACCAGCGTCACGTCGGCGACGACACCTTCCATGTACGCCGATTCGACACCGGGACCGTCCTTCGCGGCGGGGTACAGGAACGACCCGTCCGCGTCGAACGCACGGTCCGCGATCACGAGCGGGATCTCCCGATCGCCCTTCGGTAGCGGGAGGTTCTCCTCCTCCTCGTCCCGGATGATGTGCAGGCCGAACAGTCCGCGATACACCTGTGGTGCGGTGTAGTCCATGGTGTGATCGTGGTACCAGAGGGTCGCGGCACGCTGCGTGTTCGGGTACGTGTACGTGCGCTTGCCCATGGTCATGTCGCCGCCGGACATGTGGTGGCCGGCGTGTTGTCCGTTCGCGGGCATGATGAGGTCGAGCGGCCAGCCGTCACTCGGGCTGGGCGTGTGGCCTCCGTGCAGGTGGACCACGGTCGACACGTCGAGCTCGTTCACCTGCTCGACCACAGTGGTGCGTCCGCTGCGTACGTCGAACGTGGGGCCGGGGAGCAGGCCGTCGTACCCCATGACCTCCGTCTTGAGGCCGGGGAGGATCTCCAGGCTCGCCTTGCGCTGGACGACCTGGTAGTAGTCGGCCTTCGCATCGGAGCGGGTCGGCTTCTTGACCGGTGGTATCGGCAGCGGCACCTGGAAAGGTGTGGGCAGTTTCGCCTTGCTGCGCAGGAGTTCTCCGGCCTGTGCGGGCTTGGCCTCTGCGCCACAACCGGCCACGGTCGCAACGGCGCCGGCGGCCAGGAACCCGCGGCGGGACAGCTTCATTATTTCGCCTCCCGGCGGTTCAGGCGTGCGGTGCGGCGGAACGACCAGACCGTCATCCAGCAGACGGTGCCGACGATCGCGGTCCCGAGCGGGACGTGTACGGCGAAGTTCTGCAGGTAACCGAAGGTGAGCTGGACGAACTCGGCGACGACGAGGATCGGGGAGACCAGCGCCGGCCAGATCCGTCCGCGACCGACGAGGGTGTAGCAGGCGGCCGCGACGGTCTGGAGGAGCGCGATCATCCAGATGGTGCCGCCGACGGTGCTGTGCACGTTGGTCATCGCGTCGACGTTGCCGGACAGGAAGTAGCCCGCCGCGATCGGCTGTGCGATCACGAACGCGGCGTGCAGAACCAGCGTGATCCGCAGGACGTGCAGGCTGACGCGCGGCCGACGTACCTTGGCCGCCGGCTGCGGCTCGAGGGTGATCATGCGGCGACCACCTGTCGCTTGTTGACCCAGAACGCGAAGACGACGGTGGCGGTGACGAGCGCGATGCCCAGCGGGACGTGGATCGCCAACTGGCGGCTGTACCCCATGGCGATCTGCACGACCTCACCCGCGAGGATCAGCAGACTCGCCGCGGGCGCCGTCCAGCGGCCGCCGGTCCGCCACCAGATCGTTGCCAGCAGCAACTGGGCGAGTCCGAGGAAGGCCAGGGCCAGCCCGATCGGTTCGTGCATCCGCACGCCGCCGGGGGAGCCGTCGAGATAGACCCCGGCGGCCACCGGCTGCAGGCAGATCGCCAGCGCATGGACCCCGGCCGTCAGCCGGAGCACGTTGAGGACCTTCATGTAGACAGACAATAGTAGTCTGGCTACATGTAGAGCAATCAGGTATTACCCGGAGGGGTCAGGTGAGGTGCCCCAGGGGTGCGACGGAGATGCCGGCGCGTTCGCAGACCCACTGCGGGTCGGGGCCGAGCTCCGGCTCGATGCGGAGCTCGTGGTCGTGCAGGTCGTCGCAGGCAGTGCAGCGCGGCCAGCGGACCCCGGAGTCGACCAGGCGGTCCTGCACGTCCTGCGCGACCAGGCCGGCGATGTGTTCGGCGCCGTCCGGCCACTGGTCCAGCCACCACTGACGACCGGCGACGGCGTCCTCCAGCAAGGACACCATCACCGCGTCGTCGAAGCCCCGCGCGGCGAGGTCGTGCAACACCATCGCCCGCGCGCTCAACAACACCCCTGGCTCATCCATCGCCCTTCAGAGTGCCAGACGCGTCCGACAAATCCACGCCGCGAGCTCTTTGGGCCCCCACCAACCAGATTTCCGTCGCGGATTTGGTTGGCGGGGGCTCAAAGTGGGTCAGTTGACGGTGCAGGTGGGGTCGATGCGGTTGGCGAGGCGGAGTTCGCGTTCGGCGGCGGTGCGCAGTACGGCGCTCAAGCGCGCGCGGACTGCGAACGTACGGCGCGGGGCGGGCTCGTCGTACGGCTGCTGGGGAGCGTTCGGGAGCGCCGACTGAGCGAGGGCGCTGGCGTTCTCGACGGCGGTGTTGCCGGCAATGAAGTGCATCATGATTCTGCTCCCTCCTGAGAGCGTGATTGATCGGCCCGGGAACCGGGTGGTTCCAGGGAGGTTGTGTGGAGTTGTCAGTGCTTCGGCGCCGGTCCGCTGCTCGAGCGGACGATCAGCTGCGTCGGCATCAGTAGCTGGCGTTCGGTCGTGGCCGGGTCGAGCAGGATGCGGCCGACCGCACGTCCTTTGTCCTTGATCGGCTGCCGGACCGTCGTCAGCCCGGCCGTCAGTGCGGCAGGAATGTCGTCGAAGCCGGCCAGCGTCAGATCGCGACCGGGGGTCAGCCCCCGGACCTTCATCGCCTCCAATGCGCCGAGCGCCTGGACGTCGCTCAGTCCGACGATCGCCGTCGGCCGGTCCTGCGAGTCGAGGACGAACTCGGCGCCCTTCAGTCCGGACGCGAACGCGTTGTGCCCGCCGGAGACGATCCGCAGCCGGGCGTCCGGCATCGCCTTCTGCAGGCCCTGGATCCGCAGCTCGCAGTCGGTGTACCCGACCTCGTCGAGCGTCAGCTCCACCGGCCGCCCGCCGGCTGCCTGTGCGTTGTCGACCAGTACGACGACCTCGCGGTGACCGAGCCGGGCCAGGTGCTCGCCCAGCTGCGCGGCCGCCTCGACCTCGTCGATCGCCACCCAGGACAGGTCCGGGTGATCGCCCCGATCGGTCGACACCGCGGGGATCCCGCGGTTGGCGAGGATCTCGAGCGCCGGATGGCCGCCCGGCACGCAGAAGATCGCCGCCGCGTCGATCGCGGCCTGCTGGACGGCGTTGCTGCCGCCGGCGATGTCCGTGGAACTGAGCGGCATCAGCAGCAGGCTGGTCGCGAACTCCTCGGCGACCTCCGCGAGGCCGGCCAGGAAGCCGACCGCGTACGGGTCCGAGAAGGCGTAGGCCAGTTTGTCCGTGAAGAGCACCCCGACCGCGCCGGCCTTCCCGCTGCGCAGGGCGCGCGCGGAGGCGTCCGGTCCGGCGTACCCGAGCTCCTGGGCGGTGGCCAGGATCCGCTCGCGCAGTGCGGTGGAGAGCTGATCGGGCTTGTTGTAGGCGTTCGAGACGGTCGACGGCGACACGCCCACGGCCTTCGCCACGGTCTTGAGTGTCACGCCCGGCATCTCGATCACCTCATCTGTATCGTTCTTCTAAATCGTTCTAGAAAAACGATACAGAAGACGCTGCGGGAGTGCAACCGCAATATGGGAGATGATGGCGCGCATGGGTTCGTTGCTGGAGATCATCGCGCTGCACCCGGCGGACGCGGAGGCGGCACAGGAGGGCGGGGCGGACCGGCTGGAGCTGTGCGCCTCGATGGAGGCGGACGGGTTGTGCCCGTCGGTGTCGACCGTCAGCGCGATCCGGCGGGTCACCGACCTGCCGTTGCGGGTGATGCTGCGCCTGGAGAACTCGTTCACCGCGACCGGCGCCGACCTGAACCGGCTGACCGCGATGGCACAGTCGTTCCTGTCCGCGGGGGCGGACGGCTTCGTGCTCGGGTTCCTGACCCCGGACAACCAGGTGGACGTCGAGTCGGTGTCCGCGCTGGTCAGCACGTTCGCGGGTACACCGTGGACGTTCCACCGCGCGATCGACGCCGTACTCGACCAGCAACCGGCCTGGCGTGCCCTGCGCACCCTGCCCGGTCTGGACTGCGTACTGACGGCCGGCTCGTCCATCGGGGTCAGCCACGGTCTGGACGACCTGTGCAAGCTCGCCAAGGAGGACCCGGCGGTCGCCGGCGTGATGATGGCAGGGGGCGGTCTGCAACCCGAACACGTGCCGTGGCTGTACCAGAGCGGCGTACGGCGTTTCCACGTCGGTACGTCGGTCCGCCAGGACGGCTCGTGGACGAAGGCGTACGTGAACTCGCGGTTCGTCCGCTCCTGGCGCAACCTGCTCGACGCCCAGGACGCCCGCGAATGATCCTGATCGATCCGCCCGCCTGGCCGGCCTGGAACCGTGTCTGGTCGCACCTGGTCAGCGACGAGTCCTACGAGGAGCTGCACGCCTTCGCGAAGGCAGCGGGCATTCCGGCCCGCGGCTTCGACCGCGACCACTACGACGTACCGAGCGACCGCTACGACGACCTGATCGCCGCCGGCGCCGTACCGGTCACCAGCCGCGAACTGGTGGAGCGGCTGATCGCCGCGGGGCTCAGACACAGGAAACGGCCCTCAGCAGGCTGAGGGCCGTTCCTTACTAGTCGAGCAGTTCGGTCACTGTGCCGGCGGCGACGGTGTGGCCGCCTTCGCGGACCGCGAAGCCGAGGCCGACGTCCATCGCGATCGGCTTCTCCAGCTCCACTCCGAGCTCGATCGTGTCGCCGGGCATCACCAGGGCGATCTCACCCAGGTCGATCCCGCCGGACACGTCCGTGGTCCGGAAGTAGAACTGCGGCCGGTAGTCCGCGGCGAACGGCGTGTGCCGGCCGCCCTCGGCCGTGGACAGCGCGTGCAGGTTCGCCCGGAACTTCCGGTGCGGCCGCACACTGCCCGGCAACGCCACCACCTGGCCGCGACGGACCTCGTCGCGCTTCACGCCACGCAGCAGCACCGCCGCGTTGTCGCCCGCGTCCGCGGACTCCAGCGACTTGCCGAACGTCTCCATCCCGATCGCCGTGCTGGTGACCGTCGGGCCGAGACCTACGACCTCGACCGCGTCGCCGAGCTTCAGCGAACCGCGCTCGACCGCGCCGGTGACCACAGTTCCGCGGCCGCTGATGGTGAGCACGTTCTCGATCGGCATCAGGAACGGCTCGCCCAGCTCACGGTCCGGGACCGGCACGTAGTTGTCGACCGCGTCCAGCAGCTCGCCGATCGCGGCGGTCCACTTCGGGTCGCCTTCCAGCGCCTTCAGCCCGGACACGCGAACGACCGGTACGTCGTCGCCGGGGAAGCCGTACTCCGTGAGGAGCTCACGGACCTCCAGCTCGACCAGGTCGAGCAGCTCCGGGTCGTCGACGGTGTCCGCCTTGTTCAGCGCGACCACCAGGTACGGCACGCCTACCCGGCGCGCGAGCAGCACGTGCTCCCGCGTCTGCGGCATGGCGCCGTCCTGTGCGGACACGACCAGGATCGCGGCGTCCACCTGGGCGGCGCCGGTGATCATGTTCTTCACGTAGTCGGCGTGCCCGGGCATGTCCACGTGCGCGTAGTGCCGGGTCGCGGTCTCGTACTCGACGTGCGAGATGTTGATCGTGATCCCGCGCTGCATCTCCTCCGGGGCACGGTCGATACCGTCGAAGGCGACGAAGCGGTTCACGCTCGGGTCGCGCTCCGCGAGCACCTTGGTGATCGCGGCGGTCAGCGTCGTCTTGCCGTGGTCGACGTGACCCATCGTCCCGATGTTGAGGTGCGGCTTGGTCCGCACGAACTGGCTCTTGGCCATCAGAAAATCCTTTGTCTGTCAGAAGGTTCGGTGTGAGCCAGGACCCTCCGGCAAGCCCTCACAGCGCTGTCACCGCGTGGAGGGGGCCGGTTTCGAGCCACCCTCCTCCGCGGGTCCTGCTGTGCTGGAGGAGGGTCAGCTTCGAGTGGCTGAATCGACTGACAGTGCCCACGTGGGAGCGCCCGTCAGGCAGGTGCCTGACAGGTCGAACTCGAAAACCACGCGGAACATGCGGATCACGGTAGGTGTCAACACCATCCGCGGCAAACCAATTCCCTAGTTGAGTGCGAACAACCGGGTGCCGTCGGAGAAGATCGGGCGGGCGGCGGCCACGGTGACGGCCGGCTTGTTGCAGGTGACTTCCTCGGACTTAGCGACCGACTGCGTGTTCGGGCTGGGCAGGATCGGGCGCGGCTGGACACCGGTGGTGCCGATCATCACGGGGGAGCAGCTGCCGTTCGGCTGCGGCATCAGTGTGACCACACGTCCGTCCGGCAGCAGCCCGAAGCCGTTCCGCGGGTACTCCGGTTGCTGCAGTCGCGGCGGCACCTGCAGCAGGTGATGCCACTGCGGTGTCCCGTCAGCAGGGTTCGACGAGGACACGTCGTACGTCTGAGGCTGTCCGGGGTCGTTGCCGGTTCGGCAGGTGATCAGGACCAGCGACGCGTGCGTGGCGGCCAGCTGTGCGTCGCAGGATGAGGAGCCGAGCCGGGGTCGTGGCGTGCCCGGCACGGGGGTTGTCCACATCACGTGGCCTTCGCCGATGTCCACGGACCACTGGTAGAGCGTGCCGCCCGCGGCAGCCGTCCAGATCAGCCCGGAGACCTCACGGGTGTCCGGTACGGCGACCAGCTCGCCGACCCACGTCGACGGGTCCAGCTCCGCGCTCAGGTCGATCCGCGTACCCAGGTCGACCTCCCACCGCTGGGCGCCGGTCTTGATGTCCAGACCGCGTACGACAGCGCCGTTGCCCGCACAGGCGTCCACGACGACAGCCTGGTCGCCTACCAGCGCGCCCTGGGTCACGGTGCAGCGCACCTGCGCGCGCCAGTGGGTTGGGCTGCTCACGCCGTGCGCGACGACGTACTTGCCTTCAGCCACGAGCAGCTGGTTCGAGTCGACGGCCAGGGCGGTCCCGTCGGTGTCGACCTCGGTCAGCACCTCTCCGCTCACCGCGTTGAGTACGGCGTACGTCGGCAGCTTGATGCCCGCGGGTGCGCGGTACTCGGAGCGGGGGAGGTGCGCGACGATCGTTCGCCCGTCCGTGGACACCACCAGGCCCTTGGCGCCACTGCTGGCGGCGTCCTGTACGTCGGCCCGGGCGTAGCGCCACCGGATCTGCCCCGTGGCCGCGTCGGACATGACCACACCGTCCGACCGCAGTTCCGCGACTCCACCGGCCGTACCGGTGATGGCGCCGGTTGCCGGCACCTCACGGCTCCAGGCCAGCGTTCCGTCGAGCTGGACCGGCAGTTGGGTCGGCTGGGCGGTGGTGGTTGTGCTGACCGTGTTGGCGGTCTCCAGCCGGGCCTGTACGAAAGGCTCACCAGCCGACACCACGATCCACGCGAGCAATGCCCCACACACAGCCGTCGCGCCTACGCCGAGCCAGCGTGGAGGAGCCTGTGCGTACGGCGGTGCGAGCCGCAGCCGTCGGGCCAGCGCCAGCAACGCACCAGCCAGGACCAGTGCCACAGAAGCGAGCAGCAGGTACGGCCAGCGCTCTGACATGGCCGCGCCGGGCTGGGCGACCGGCCAGCGCCACCAGCACACGCCGATCGCGATGAGGCCGACCGCGGCGAAGACAATCGCCGGGACGGTCACGAGACGCTGCTGGGTTCGCCGGAACCACGCACAGGCCAGTGCGGCAGCCGCAGCGGTACCGGCGATCGGTGCCCAAACCGGGAAGCCGCCGATGTCGGACGGCTCGGCCGGCCATTTGGCGGCTGCTCCGAGACCGCGGCCCAGCAGGACCGAGCAGGCCACGACAGCACCGAGAGCAGCGCCGAAGTAGATGACCGGGACCAGCCCGCCGATCGGCCGGGCCGCCTTAGGGCCCAGCGACCCGACCTCCCGGGTCAGGCTCTCCCTGGCCGGTCGCTCCCACTCCTCGTGGCCGCGGGGGGTCGCGTACAACCGCGTCTCGCTCAGGCTCTGCAGGAACGACATCCGGCCGCGGGCGAAATCCCGGTCGGGGACGTGCGCGTACTCCTGCCGGATACCGGCGGCGTACTCGTCGTACCGCTCGGCCGGCAGGCTCAGGATCCGCAGGTCGGCGTCGCAGAGCACCGCACCGTTGCGGTCGTCCGCCGCGCAGTCGTGCTTCGCGGTCAGCCGGACCAGACGGCCGATCTCCTCGACCCGCTCGGCCTCGACGCCGTACGCCGCCAGCTCGAGCTCGGCCAGCTGGGCCGAGACCTCCTCGTTCTCGCCGGGGTCGGCCTGCGGATCGTAGATCGCGTCGTGGAACCAGGCCGCGAGCCGTACCGTGTCCGCGTCGTCGGCGTACTCGGCCAGTTCGTCGATGGTCTGCAGGACCTCGGTCAGGTGCTGCTGATCGTGATAGTGGCGATGTTGCTCTGCGTAACGAGCCAGCAGGTCGTCGCCCAACGGCTGCGCGTGCGGCAGCAGGCGATTCCACTGGTCGCGCAGGTCCATGGCTAAGGAGTTTGGCACCGGTAGGGATCCTCGGCCGACCGATCCGGGGTTCCCGGATCGGTCCGTGGCCAAAGCGATATCGGCTCGTCACCTGACCGCTCCGACAGGGGCGCTCCGCAACGAATTGCAGCCGTGGAATTGCGGCCTACGTCACACTCCGGCGTGGACGGGAGGGCCTTGGGTAGACGTCGGCTACGCGGAGTCACTAGCGCAGGGCGATGACCGTGTTCGGGCCGGAGGTCAGGACCAGGTTGCCGACGGCGCGCGGATCGCGGCTGCAGGAGATGCCGGTGGGGAGCTTCACCTGCCGGAATCCGGCGCGGCTGATCACGTTCGCGACGCAGCCTCCGGCGCCGCGACCCAGCGAGACGACCCGGCCGTCGGCGGTCACGGTGACCTTGGTCCGGGGGCTCACCGGCGCCAGCGTCTGCCAGGCGGTCAGGCCGGTGTTCGCGTCGACCGCGGTGACGACGGTCCGCCGGTTCTCCTGGGTGCTCGGCCCAGGGCAGTCCACGATGATCAGGTACTTCCCGGCCGCGTTCAGCAGCGTGCGGCAGGCCCAGGCCTTCGGCACGTCCCAGCGCCAGCGGATGTCGCCGGTGCGCGGCTCGATCGCGGTCAGCGCGGCAGGTACGTCGCCGTCGCCGCCGGGCTCGGCCACGACGACCAGACCGGCCACGACGACCGGGCGGCGGTAGGTGTCCGCCGAGGTCCTGGTCCAGAGCTTCTTGCCCGTCTGGACGTCCAGTGCGGTCATCTCGTCCGGACGGTCGTCGCAGGTGTGGCTGGCGAAGGTGAGCACGGTCTCGGCGGTCGCGATGGCGCCTAGCTCGGTGCAGTCGCCTGAGTCGTACGTCCAGCGCTCGTGACCGTCCGGATCGACACCGTGCAGCTTGCCGGAGCGCTCGCCGGTCAGGAGAGGCTGGGTCTGCAGGATGAAACGGTCACGCGTACGACCGGGCCATGCGGCCTTACGGCGGCCCGTGTTCGCGTCGAGCAACAGGTACCCGACGTCGGCGAACTGCGCCAGCACGTAGTCGCCGTTGCCGGTGGCCGCGATCACGGGCTTCTCGTCGGAGTCGGAGCGGCTGTAGCGCCAGCGCAGCGCACCGGTGGCCGCGTCGAGCATTTCGACCACACCGCTCGGGCGAGGGACCGCGACGCCGTACCTGGTGCCGATCGCTTCTTCGGCACCAGTGCCCGCGACGGAATCGCTCACCCACGCGACGGTGCCGTTGAGGACCGACGGGCTGGCCTTGCCGGCGTCCCGTGGTGTGCCCTCGACGCGCTCGTTGGAGCTAAGCACGTAGCTGCGAGACAGCGGCTGGACGATCAGCAGCAGGATGAGGGCGACTGCTCCCGGTACGACGACCCAGGCGAGTTGCTGACCGACGTTGCGTGCAGGGAGGTAGCGGGCTGTCCGCGTGCGGAGGAGTGAGGCTACGAGGCCAGCTGCGCCGGCAACGAGCAGCAGGACCAGTGCGGAGATCAGCAACGGGACGCGGAGGCCCACGCCGACAGCTACGTTCGTCCTCGGCGCTTGGGCCCAGGCGATGAGCAGTCCGGTCACAGCAATCGCCAGTACGGCGCCAGCGATCAGGCGGGCGCGCTGGCTGGCGCTACGGGCGCACCGGAAGAGGACCGGTGCGCTGAAGAAGGAGAGGACAGCCAGCGCGACTGTCGGCCAGCCGGCCTCGTCCTGTGCTGCTGGGGTCTGCCAGGACGCACCGGATGCGGCGATCGCGACTACCGCGGCCGCGATGGCGGTGAAGGTCGCCGTGGCAGTCAGCGCGGCTTGTTGCCACCCGCGCCATGGGGCTGGGAGTTCACTGTCCAGTCCAGCGAGCTCTGCCTCCAGGTTGACGCGGGCGACCGGGCTGAGGCGTTGCCGCGCCAGTTGCGTGCGGTACAGGTGTCCGTCGAGCAGTTCGCGGACTTCGTCGTACCGGCTCTCGAGCGCGACCTTGCGCTCGCCGGCGTCGCGTCGTACCTCGGCCGTGTGGACGACGTACCGGCTGGGGTCGGAGGCGAGGATGGCGTTGACGGCGTCCAGCAGTACGTCGCCGTTCGCGTCGCGGCGGGGTGGGGCGTAGGCGTCCGGTGGCGGCATCGCCAGGTCGGCGGTCAGACGGATCAGCCGGGCGACCTCGGCGATGCGGATCGGCGGTACGCCGTACTGCGGGAGGAGGCGCTCGGCGAGCTGGGCCGAGGCCTCGGCGTCCTCGGACGGGGTGCCGCCGGGCTCGTGGACGGCGCGGTGGAACCACGCGGCGAGCCGGACGCTGGTCGGGTCCGTGGAGAGCTGGATCAACGAGTCCAGCGCGGTCAGGACGACGCCGAGGTAGTGGTCGCGGTACGCGCGCCGGGTGCGGTCGACGTACCGCGCGACCAGCTCGTCCGCGAGCGAGGCAGACCCGGGCACCAGGTCGTCCCACCGCGCCCGGAGCTCCACCGCTTCAGTCTGCCAGCCGCACTTCTACAACCACCCACCGCAACCTTGCGGTTGGTTACTGCTTCGCCGACAGAATGCCCGTGAGCAGGCCCGGGTAGAGGGCCTCGAGGTCTTCGCGGCGCAGGATGCTGATCCGGCGGGTGCCGTCGGTGTGCGTGGACAGGACGCCCGCCTCGCGCAGGGTCTTGAGGTGGTGGGCGCGCGTGGACGCCGTCACCGGCAGCTCGATCTCGCCGCAGCAGACGCCGGCCGGGTTGTCGGCGAGCGCGCGGACGATGGTCAGCCGGACCGGCTCGCCCAGCGCCTGGAGAACCGCCTCGACGCGGATCTCGTCCCGCTCCGGCTGCGGGAGGACTTTGGTGGCCATGAGTCCATAGTACGACGCCTATCGAAGTTCGACGATGATCGTAGTACGATGATGATCGAACTACTGGAACCCACGTCTTCGAAGGGCCCTCGATGTCCGCACGGATCTACCTGCTCGGCGCCGGTGCGTTCGCGGTCGGCACCAGCGCGTACGTCGTGTCCGGTGTACTGCCCGACGTCAGCTCCGAGCTGCACGTCTCGCTGACCGCTGCCGGCCAACTGGCCACCGCGTTCTCGCTGTCGTACGCGATCGGTGCGCCGATCCTGTCCACGCTGACCGGCCGCTGGGAGCGCCGTACCCTCCTGATCGCCGCACTGGTGCTGGCCGCGCTCGGCAACCTGATCGCCGCGCTGGCCGTCAACTACCCGATCCTGATCGTCGGCCGGGTCGTGGCCGCGTTCGGCGCCGCCGTCTACACACCGGCCGCCACACTGTTCGCCACCAGTCTGATGCCACCTGAGGAACGCGGTAGAGCAGTGGCCATCGTGTTCGGTGGCCTCACGTTCGCCCTGGTGCTCGGCGTACCCGCAGGCACCCTGCTGGGCCCGACACTCGGCTACAAGGGCGTATTCGCTCTCATCACCGCTGTCGCCGTACTGGTCGCCATTGTCGAGCGCGCTGCGCTGCCGAAGGTCGACGCACCTCCTGTGGTCAGCCTGCGCGAGCGCTTCGCCGGTGTGGCCGACCGGCGCGTGCAGATCATCCTGGCGATGACTGTCCTGGCCGTCCTCGCCGCCTTCAGCGTGTACATCTACATCGTCCCGCTGCTCAAGCACACCGCCGGCCTGACCGGCAGCGTCACCGGACTGCTCCTGCTCCTGTACGGCGTGGGCGCGGTCATCGGCAACTTCCTCGGCGGCCGGATCACGGACCGCTTCGGCAGCCTCCGCACCCTGGTCGTCCTGATGGCCGGCATCACCGCCGTCCTCGCCACGCTCGACCTGACGCTGACGACCGAGGTCGGCGCCGGAGCCGCTCTGGTGGTGTGGGGCATGTTGACCTGGGCCTTCAACCCACCGATCCAGAACCTGCTGCTGGAGCTCGGTGGTGGACTGCTCATCTCGCTCAACGCGTCCGCGATCTACCTGGGTGCCGGACTGTCCGCGGTGGTCGGCGGACTGGTCATCCAGACGCTTGGCGTCGGCTACCTCCCCGTGCTGGCCTCTGCGCTCTCGCTGGTCGTACTGGGCCTCGTCTACTTGCTCTGGCGAGACCCCTCCCTGCAGCGGGTGGAGGAGCTGGAGCGGGACGAGGACATCTACGTCACGGCAACCGCTGACTGAGGAGGACCCGTAGTAGGGCAGTCTTCTGCCCATGCGTCTGCTCGCCGGTGTGCTGTTCCTCGCCACCACCCTGACGGGGTCCAACGACCCCGCCGCGGTGGTCGACGGGTGGAAGACGTCACCCGTGTACGTCGACCCGACGCAGCGGTCCCTGGTACCGGACAAGGACGCGGCCGCACTGGCTGAACGAGTGAGCGGGCACGACCCGGCGATTCGCATCGCGGTCGTGCCCGCCACGGCGTTAGGCCCCGGCGACAAGAGCACAGCGGCCCACACGTACGTCGACCAGGTGGTGGACCGGCAGAAGGCTGACGGCATCTACCTCGTCGTGTTCGGCGGGGCAATCGCCTGGGGGAGCGCGGTCGGGGTCGACGCCCCGATCGCGGACATCCTGACGAGCGAACTGGACAAGCACAGCCGCTCCGACCCGGTCGGCATGCTCAACGGGGTGCTGGACCAACTCGACGTACCCAAGGCATCCAAGGGCGCACCCGGGTGGCTGTGGCCGTTGCTGATCGTCGTGGTGGTGGTTCTAGCGGCCGGTCTGCTCCTGTGGAGGAGACGGTCGCGCAAGGACGAAGGCCCCGCGCTCTACCGTCCGTCGTACGAGGTCCTGCCCGACGAAGTGGACACGCTGGACGAACGGCGGGCCGCCGCGCGGGAGGACGTCACGCGGTTCGGCGAGGAACTGGATGCCGCGGACGTGCGTCTGGACGGCATGGACACGGCAGCGGATGTGCAGGCGGCGATGGATGCGTACGCCGACGCCGGGCGCGTGGTCGACGGGGCACCCGACGACGACAAGCTGCGCGCAGTGCGGTCCACGGTCGAGTACGGGCGCTGGCGGCTGGCCTGTGCGCAGGCGCTCGTCGCTGGTACGACCGCGCCGCCGAGACGTGCCACCTGCTTCTTCGACCCCGGCCACGGCATCTCCGTGACGGACTGGATGTACACGCCACCTGGCGGGCGGCCCCGGGAGGTCCCGGTCTGCAACGCCTGCCGTGAGCGGCTCTCGGGAGGAGCACGATGAAACGTCTGCTCGGCGCGCTCGCCGTCGTCACACTGTGGGTCCTGCCCGCGCCACTGGCGCACGCGGCCGGCGACCCTGATGCGTACATGAACACCGTGGCCGGTCACCTCGGCGACGCCGGTGTCTGGGTCGATCCGGACGTGAAGGAGCTCAGCCCCAGCGAGACCGCTCAGCTCGACGCGGCCGCGAAGAGCGCCGGCGCCCCGATCCGGATCGCGGTGATCCCGGTGGAGAAGATCAGCAAGTCCGAGAGCAGGTACTACTCGCAGCCCGCCTGGGAAGGCGAGGAGATCGCGGACCAGCTGTACGACCGCGTCGGCGTCGAGGGCGTGTACGCCGTACTGGTCGACGCCTCGTCGTCGTCCAACGGCCGCGGGCTGCACGCGGTCCAGCGGGCCGACCACGGGCCGACGTACTTCGTCGGCGACGCGGTGGACCAGGCGGTCGACTGCTGTGCGCCGAACTACGAGACGATGCTCGAGCGGTTCATCCAGCGCGCCCAGGTCGTGAACAAGCCGTTCTACGTCGACGCCGCGCCGTACGCCGGTGGCGTGGCCGGGATCATCGGGCTCTGGGTCACCGTGACCGGGCTGGGTGCCCGGCGCGCGCGGCGGCAGGACGAGAAGGCCCACCTGAAGGTCGCGCAGCCGCTGCTCAACGAGGAGATCATCGCGCTCTCCCAGCAGGTCTCCGCGCTGCCGACGGTGTCCGACCCGCAGCAGTCGAAGCTGTCCAAGGACGTCCTCGACACCGTCGAGAAGGCACGGCACCGGCTCGATCAGGCCAAGGGCGACAAGGACATCGAGGCAGTGACGACACTGCTCGGTTCGGCCCGCTACGGTCTCCGCTGCCTGGACGCGGTGCGTGCGGGCGAGCCGATCCCCGAACCCACGGCACCCTGTTTCTTCGACCCGCGGCACGGTCCGAGCGTCGCCGAGGTGCAGTGGAAGCCCGAGGAGGGCACTGCGCGCAACGTGGACGTCTGCGCGGCCTGCAAGCAGCGTGACGAGGCCGGCGAGCAGCCCCAGATCCGGATGGTGAAGGGCTGGCAGATCGAGCGACCGTACTGGGAGCACGCGGAGGACCTCGCGGCGTACGTCGACGGGTACTGGTCGCAGGGCGACGGCCGCGTGTGGTGGTTCCCGGACTCCGACTTCCGCCGTCGTGGCGAGGAGATGCGGTCGCGTTGGCGGTCCCGTCGACCAGGTGCGCGCTTCGGCCGGTTCAGGTCGAACGTCGGCAGCTCTGTCGGTGACTGGGCCGCCGCGTCGAGCAGCGGCTCGGACGACGACGGTGGGAGCAGCTGGTACAGCGGCAGTTCGCGGCGTTCGAGTTGGTCGTCGCGGACGCGCTCCAGCGGTGGCGGGTCGTCCCGGCGCTCGTCACGCCGGTCCGGCGGGTCACGAGGCTTCTAGGACCTCAGGCAGGTCCTCACTGTGCAGAACAACCAGTGAGGTGACGGCACGAGTCAGACAGACGTAGAGGCGACGGAGCCCGGTCCGCTCATCGGCTTCACCGGAGACGATGCCGGCCGGCTCTACCAGCACCACGTGGTCGAACTCGAGACCTTTGGCGAGCGACGCCGGTACGACGTCCAGGTGCGCGTCCACGTCGTCTTCGTCGCCCAGGACCGAGAAAGCGATGCCCTGCAAGGCTTTTCGGGTTGCGGGGACCAGTGCGTCCGGGACGATCAGGCCGATCGAGCCGAGGCGTTCCGACACCTCATGGACCGCTGCCACCGCAGCAGCCAAGCTGTCCGGTACGCGAGTGATGGTCAGCTCACCGCGCGCTCGTCGTACCGCTGTCGGCGGCTTGAGATGCGGTGCGATCGTCGGAAGCAGGCGGGCGGCGTACTCGATCACCTGACCGGGGACGCGGAAGCCGGCGGTCAGCTCCTCGGTGTGGGCGCTCGTCTTGCCCAGGTGCTTCAGGGCCTCGTCCCACGACGGTGTGGCCCACGGTGTCGTGCCCTGCGCGATGTCGCCGAGCACAGTCATCGAGCCGGTCGAGCACCGTCGGCCGACCGCACGCAGCTGCATCGCGGAGAGATCCTGCGCCTCGTCCAGCACCACGTGGCCGAGTGACGGCGTACGGTCGACCAGGTCGGCGATCTCGTCGATCAGAGTGGCGTCGGCAACGGACCACTTCGCCGCACCGGGTGACCGCGGCACCTTCTCCCAGAGCAGCAGAGCCTGCTCCTCCGCGGTGAGGATGCCGTCCGCGTACTCCGCGAGAAGCTCCGGGTCGGTGAAGAGGCGGAACAGCAGCTTCGCCGGGTCCACAGCCGGCCAGAGCGCGTCGGCGTACTGCTTCACCGGGCGGCTGCGTGCGACCGAGTCCTGCACACGGTCGTCGGGGGAGTCACCGGCCGCCTCCATGCGCAGCAGTACGGCGTGGGCCAGGCGCTGCGGCAGCATCGCGCGGCCGGCGCCGTACCGGATGCCACGGCTGCGCAGCTCGGTGACGAGCTCCTCGGCCTGGTACGCCGCGACTCGCCAGCGATGCGCTCCGCGGGGTACGACGAGCGACTCTTCCGGCAGCTTGACGTGCGACCAGACGGCCCGGTGCAGTACGTCGGCCATCCGGGCGTCGCCCTTGAGTACGTCGACCGGCGCCGGACCCGGACCGGCCACCTTCACGCGGGCGACCAGCTCCTCGACGGTGGTCTGCTTCGCCTCGATCTCGCCCAGTGCGGGCAGGACGTCCCCGATGTACCGCAGGAAGCTCGCGTTCGGACCTACGACGAGCACACCGGCCCGGCTGAGCTGGTCCCGGTACGCATAGAGCAGGTACGCCGCCCTGTGCAGCCCGACCGCGGTCTTTCCGGTACCAGGCGCGCCCTGTACGCAAATGGTGTCGTCGACGCCGGCCCGGACGATCACGTCCTGCTCCGGCTGGATGGTGGCCACGATGTCGCGCATCGGGCCGGAACGGGGGCGCTCGATCTCCGCGTCCAGGATGTCGCTGTGCTGCTCGTCCTGGCCGCTCGCGGTCAGGTCCTCGTCCTCGAACGCGGTCATCTCGCCGTGCGTGAAGCCGAACCGCCGACGGACCCCGACACCCATCGGCTCGGTCTTGCTGGCACGGTAGAACGGCACCGAGATGTCCGCCCGCCAGTCCACCACCAGCGGCTCGCCCAGCGCGTCGTTCACATGCCGGCGGCCGATGTGGAACGTCTCGTCGGTCGGCTCGAGGTAGTCCAGCCGCCCGAAGAACAGCGGTACGTCCGGGTCGTCCTCCAGCTCCTTCATCCGCCGGAAGATGGCGGCCTGCAGGTACTCCTGGTTGACCCGGTCCGCGCTGTGGATCTCCAGCGCGCCGGTCTTCTCCCGCATCAGCGCCAGCGCCGCCCGGGAGGTCTTCAGGTAGTCCTTCTCGGCCTGGAGAGTGTCGGACGTATCTGAGGGCATGCTGAAACCTCCGGCGAGCAGTGGGGGGAGCCCAGCCACGTTACTTGAGCACTCTGCGCGGTGGTACTGAATTACGGGTCCGTGGCCTGTCGGCGTGCAGACCGGGCCGGAGCAGCAGAGGCAGGCTGACGGCCAGCAGGACCAGAGCGACGATGCCGTCCAGCCAGTAGTGATTGGCGGTCACCACGACGACGCCGAACGTGATGATCGGGTGCAGCAGCCACAGCCACCGCCAGCGCGACCGGGTGATCAGGATCATCGACAGCGCGATCAGGGCCGCCCACCCGACGTGCAGGCTCGGCATCGCGGCGAACTGGTTCACCGCGCCGCCGGTGTGGTCGGGGCCGTACACGGACTGGCCAAAGAGCAGGCCGGTGTCGACGAAGCCCGGCATCATCCGCGGCGGTGCCAGCGGGAACGCGATGTGGCCGATCAGCGCCAGTCCGGTGAGCGACACCATCGTCCACCGGACATGTGAGTACGCCTTCGGCCGCCAGATGCTCAGCCAGAGCAGTACGGCGGCCGTCAGCGGAGCGTGCACGCTGGCGTAGTACAGGTTGGCGCCCTTGATCAGGTGCGGGAACTGCAGGGCCCAGTGCTGGACCGCTGCCTCGTTCGGCAGGTGCAGCCAGTTCTGCAGCGACAGCACCTCGTGTGCGTGGTCGAACGCCGAACCGGTGTGTCTCGCCGCGATCTGACGGCCGGCGCTGTAGACGAGGAACAGCGTCGCCAGCAGGATCGCTTCCCGAACCACCCTCCAGAAGACCTGTGCCCGGCCTTCCCCCACCCGTTCCGCAGCCGCTATCCCCATACCGTTCGACGGTACTCGCCGAACCCACAGGGTTTGCCCAGGCGCGACCCTGAAGTTGCCCTGGGCAACCCCGGATCAGCCCTTCACGGCGCCGGTGAGCACACCCTTCGCGAAATGCCGCTGCAGGAACGGGTAGATGATCAGGATCGGCACGATCGAGACCACCAGGATCGCCATCTGGATCGATGCCTGCGGCGGCAGCAATTCGGTGCCGAGCTCCGCGCTCCCGAGCTGGGTGTCGTTGATGACGTACGTCCGCAGTACCAGCTGCAACGGCCAGAGCTTCGAGTCGTTCAGGTACAGCAGCGCGGAGAAGAACGCGTTCCAGTACGCCACCGCGTAGAACAGGCCGATCACCGACAGCACAGCCTTCGACAACGGCAGCACGATGTTGGTGAACGTCTTCAACTCACCCGCGCCGTCGATGCGCGCGCTCTCCGTGAGCTCGTTGGGCAGGTTCATGAAGAACGCCCGCAGTACGACGACATTGAACGCGCTGATCATCGTCGGCACGATCAGCGCCCAGACACTGTCCAGCAGCCCGGCGCCCTTGACCGTCAGGTACAGCGGGATGATGCCGGGGGAGAACAGCATGCTGAACAGCACGACCAGCAGGATCGGCCGCCCGGCGACGAAACTCGGCCGGGACAGCGCGTAGGCCAGCAGGCACGACACGGTCAGGCTGAGCAGCGTGCCGACGATCGTCACGAAGATGCTGACGAACAAGGCCCGCGTCACAACGCCGCCCGCGAACAACGACTCGTACGCCGCGAAGCTGATCGACTTCGGCAGCAGCACCAGCCCGCCGGACTCGTTGATCTGCTTGTTCGGCGCCACGCTGGTCGAGATCACGCCGACGAACGGGACGATCACGACCGCGCAGAAGACCAGCAGCACCAGTCCCTTGAAGATCCGCATCGGCCAGCCGGGCATCGGCACGCCCTGGACGATCTTCGTACTCATCGCTGGTACACCCCTTGCTCGCCGAAGATGTGTGCCACCTTGTTCGCCGTCAGCACGAGGATCACGCCGACGATGCCCTTCACCAGGCCGACCGCCGCCGCGACACCCCAGGCGCCACCGAGTACGCCGTTGTTGTAGACGTACGTGTCCAGTACTTCGCTGACGTCCCGGCCGACCGCCTGCTGCTGAAGGATGATCTGCTCGAACCCGACGGTCAGCGAGTCGCCGAGCCGCAGGATGAACAGCAGGATGATGATCCCGCGCAGACCGGGCAGTGTGACGTGCCACAGCTGCTTCATCCGGCTCGCACCGTCCACACTCGCTGCCTCGTACAGCTGCGAGTCGATCTGGGACAGCGCCGCCAGGAACAGGATGGTCGCCCAGCCGGTGTCCTTCCAGATGATCTGCGACGTCAGCAGCACGTGGAACAGTTCGGAGTTCCCGATGATGTCGATCGTCGACAGGTCGTGCGACCGCAAGTAGTTGTTCAGCAGACCGCTGCCGCCGAGCATCTGCTGGAACAGCGCGACCACGATCACCCACGACATGAAGTGCGGCAGGTACAGGATGCTCTGCGCGATCCGCTTGATCCGCTCCGAGAACAGCGAGTTCAGCAGCAGCGCGAGCAGGATCGGCGCCGGGAACACGAAGATCGACTGCAGGCTCGTGAGGATCAGAGTGTTCTTCAACGCCCGCAGGAACGCCGGGTCGCCGTTGAAGATCACACTGAAGTTCTCCCAGCCCGACCAGTCGCTCGCGCTGATCCCGAGGAACGGCTGGTAGTCCTTGAACGCGATCACGTTGCCCAGCAGCGGTACGTAGTGGAACGCGATGATCAGCGCGATCCCGGGCAGCGCGAACAGCAGCAGCACGCGGTCCCGCAGCAGCCGCCGGCCGAGGCTCAGCTGCTGCTGCGGGCGCGTCTTGTTTCGTTGCAGCATTACTTCCCTGCCGTGTCGGCGTGCGCCTGCTCGAGCTCGGTGCGGATCTTGTCGCCGCCCGCGGCCTTCCAGGACTCCACGCCAGCCTTCCAGTCCGAGACCGGCTTCTTGCCCTGCACGATCTGGCTCTCCAGGTCGTTCATCGTCTTGACCAGCTGAGCCCACTTCTTCGACCCGGTGTCGGAGTACAGGCCGTACGACGCGTCGTACACCAGCCGCTTCGCGAACTTCTCCTGGATCGCGTGCTGCTTCGTCGGCACGTCCGGCTTGCCGGCCCAGTACAGCGCCAGCGTCGAATCGCTGATGTACTGCAGGCCGATCCCGGTCTCCACGGTGCCCACCTTGGTCGGCACCGGGTCGGTCCCCTTCAACGTGTAGTGCCGGCCCGCGACGCCGTACTTGCGGAACAGGTACTCCTCGGTGCCGAACGGCGCCGCCATCCAGTTCGCGATCTTCAGCAACGTCTCGGCGGAGTGCGTGCTGCTCTTGCTGAACGCCGTCACGTTGTTCAGCGCCCCGCCCATCCAGGGCGTGCCCTCACCGCTGTCGAAACCCGGTACGTCGAGCATGTTCACGGCGAACGCATCGCCCGCGGTGTTGTCGTTGTAGTACTGGTTCCAGGCCACGAAACTGTCGTAGTCGAACGCGGCGCTGCCGCCGTTGAACCACTGCTTGCGGGCGCTGGCCTTGTCGTTGAAGGCGTCCGGGTTCACCACGCCGGCGGCGACCATCTTGCGGCCCGCCTCGAGGGCCTGCTCCTGCGCCTCGTGCTCGTACATCGAGGTGAACTTGCCGCCGTCCTGCTTCCAGACGTTCGGCATTCCCAGCATCATCCGGATCGTCGACAGCGGCACCCGGGTCCAGGCCCACTTGTTCTCCTTGGCCGCCGTCATCTCCTTGGCCAGGTCGAAGAACTCCTGGAAGGTCTTCGGCGCCGGGTCCTTGATGCCCTTGGCGGCGAGCAGGTCCTCGCGGTACAGCACGCCCGACGTCCGGGACATGCCGCGCGGCACCGGGACGCCGTAGATGGCGCCGTTGAAGACGCAGCCCTTCCAGAACTCGGTCGGGATGTTCGCCAGGAACGGGTACTTGCTGATCGCGTCACCGGACAGGTGCTCGGTCAGGTCCATGCACTTGGACTTCACCAGGCCCGGGATCTGCGGCGTGTCCGGCGGGATGTTCAGGATGTCCGGCAGGTCACCGCCCGCGATCCGGGTCGCGAACTTGTCCTTGTACTCGTCGTTCGACGCCATGCTGATCTGCAGTTCGGAGCCGAGCCGCTGGTTGAGCTGCTGCCAGAACTGGTTCTTGTCCACGGCGGGCGGGATGGCGCCCGGGATGTTCGTCATGAACGTGATCGGCTTGCCGTCACCAGGAGCCTCGGCAATCGCCTTCACCGGGTTCGCCGGGTACTTCAGGAAGCCGTCCAGCACAACGTCGGTCCCGGGCAGGTCCGGCGTGATCTCGCCGTACTTCGTGTACGTCGGCAGCTTGACGGCCGCGTTCGCCACGGCGGTGTTCTTCTTGTCGGACGCGCACCCCGCCAGCAGCGGCGTACCCGTGACCGCGACAGCGGCGGCGGCCAGACCACCGCCGAGGAATGTTCTTCTGCTGACCGGCATGAGGCCTCACTTCCATCGGAGGGCCACACCATGACATAGTACGTCCTATGTCTTCAAGAGTCGGCGCACTTTCGGTGCCAGTCTTCGATCCGGCGGGCAGCGGGTACCACACCTTCCGCATCCCGTCCGTGCTCGCTCGCGGCGCGCTGGTGCTCGCGTTCTGCGAGGGCCGGCTGCACGGGGCCGGCGACGCGGGCGAGATCGAGGTCGTACTGCGACGTTCGCTCGACGGCGGGCTCTCGTGGCTGCCGTTGCAGGTGGTGTCGGCGGCGCCGGGCAAGACCTGTGGAAACCCGGTTCCGTTGGTCGACCCAATATCGGGGGACATCGTTCTGGTGACGGTGCAGAACGGCGCCGACGCGGTCGAGATGTCGCTTGCCCGGGGCACCGATCCCGTCGACGGGCGGCGGGTGTTCGTGCAGCGGTCCGCCGACGACGGCGCGACCTGGAGCCCGGCTCGTGAGATCACGGCGGAGGTGAAGCGGGGCGATTGGGGCTGGTACGCGACGGGCCCGTGCCACGGCATCACGCTGCGCTCCGGGCGGCTCGTCGTACCGGCCAATCATTCCTTTGTGCCGTCCTCTGCTGTCGAGGATTTGGTGCGGCTGAACGGCGGGCACTGCATCTACAGCGACGACGGCGGCGTCTCCTGGTCGATCGGTTTCGTGGACAGCAACGACGGCGCGGAGATCAACGCGAACGAGACCGCCGTCGCCGAACTGCCGGACGGCCGGCTGTACTTCAACGCCCGCAACCACCAGGGCACCGGCCCGGCCCGCGTCCACGCCTGGTCGTCCGACGGCGGTCAGACCCTCGATGCGCCGTACGCCGGGATTCCTGAGATCACCGCACCCGGTATCCAGGGCAGCGTGCTGTGCCTGCCCGACGGGCGGTTGCTGCTGTCCACACCCGTGAACCCCACGTCCCGCCGGGAGCTCACCGTCTTCGTGTCCGCGGACTCTGGCGTGTCGTGGGAGCCGGCCCTGGTCGTGCACGAGGGCATGGCCGGGTACTCCGATCTGGTGCTGCTCGCCGACGGCTCCGTCGGCATCTTCTACGAGGCCGGTGAGACCTCCTCGTTCGCGACCTTGCGCTTCACCACATTCGCCCTCTAAAGGTTGGAGACGTTTTGACCGCCCAGTTGACCGGCGTCGTACCGCCGCTCGTCACCCCGCTCACCCCGACGTACGACGTCGACACCGCATCGCTGGCCCGGCTCGTCCAGCACCAGCTGTCCGGGGGTGTGAACGGGGTGTTCGTGCTCGGCACCTCCGGCGAGGGCACGTTCCTGACCGACGAACAGCGACAGGTCGTGCTGGAGACGACCGTCGCGGAGGTGGCCGGACAGGTGCCGGTGCTCGCCGGTGTCATCGACACGTCGACCAATCGGGTCGCTGCGCATGTTTCTGCCGCGTTGAAGGCCGGTGTGGACGGTCTGGTCGCCACTGCGCCGTTCTACGCCGCCACCCACCCCGCCGAGATCGAGCGCCACTTCGTACGGCTTTCAGAGCTGGCTGCTGACACCCCGCTCTACGCCTACGACATTCCACCCCGAGCGGGCACCAAACTCCCCGCTTCTCTTATGACATCCCTGGGCGAACAGGGCGTGATTGCTGGGGTCAAGGACTCGTCCGGCCAGGAGACGTCGCTGCGGGAGCTGGTGCTGTCCCGTCGCGAGAAGGGCCTGAAGGACTTCGCGATCATGACCGGGTCCGAGGTGACCGTCGACTCCGCGCTGGCGTTCGGCGTCGACGGCGTCGTCCCTGGTCTGGGGAACGTGGACCCGGCCGGGTACGCGCGGCTGTTCAAGGCCGCGGCCGGCGGTGACGCGGCGGCGGCGCGGGACGAGCAGGACCGGTTGTTCCGGCTCTTCGACATCATCAACGTGGCGGACCGGTCCCGGATGGGGGCGAGCTCGGCCGCACTGGGCGCCTTCAAGGCGGGCCTCTACCTGTTGGGCGTGATCGACTGCCCGGTCACGGCGTACCCCTCGATCCCGTTGAACGACACGGAGATCGCCGCGATCCGACCGCTCCTGGATCGCGCCGGATTACACTGAGCGATCCGAGTCAAAGGGAGGCCGGCAGTGACAACGGGTGGGCTCAGCCGGGCACGTGGTGCGGCAGGGAATCAGTCTTTTATCCGGGACGCGATGAAGTCGTACATCCTGGAACGCGGTCTGAAGGCGGGTGACCCGCTGCCGAACGAGCAGGACCTGATGGCGCAGCTCGGTGTCGGCCGGCACCCGCTGCGCGAGGCGATGAAGGCGCTGCAGGCGGTCGGCATCATCGAGATCCGGCACGGGTACGGCACGTACGTCGGCGAGGTTTCACTGCAGTCCCTGGAGGACGGGCTCGCGTTCCGCATGTCCCAGTCGATGGCCGGCGACCTCCGCGACGTCCAGAACGTCCTGGAGGTCCGCCAGGCCATCGAGGTCGGCCTGGCCGACGACGTGGTCGCCCACTTCAAGGAGCACGGCTACGACGCCCTGGAACCCATCGTCGAACGCATGGAAGCGAAGGCCGCCGAAGGCAACTACTTCCCCGACGAGGACTGGGCCTTCCACCAAGCCCTCTACGAACCCCTGGGCAACGCCCTCGTCATCGACCTCCTGTCAGTCTTCTGGCGAACCTTCGCCCAGGTAGACGCCCGCCTCCCCGGCGCCCGCTACACCCCCACCGACGCCGCCACCTGGCACCGAGACCTCCTGAACGCCCTCCAAACCGCCAACCCAGACACCTACGCCCACTCCATGAAGTCCCACTTCAACGGCATCCACACCCGCCTCGGCGAATAGCCCGGCAGCTCGACAGTACGTATACGTCCACTGCAGGCCGGTGGCTGGGCAGCTGAGCGTGCAGGGGGCGTGCTGTGGAGCGACACCTCCTGTCGAGCTGCCGCCTGTGGATGAACAAAAGCATCGGACGGGCAAGTTCAGGCACCATCCCGGGATGGAATCTGTCGATCGGATACTGGCGCGCCGGGGTGGTTGGGCCACAGCCTCCGAGTTGGCCGTCCTGGTCACACGGCACGCTGTCGCGAAGGCTGTCTCGCGCGGCGATATCCAGCGGATCGCGTTGGGGATCTACGCGCTCCCAGGCCTCCCGGCCGAGATGGTCGCTGCACTCGCCTATGACGGCGTCCTCTCGCACACAAGCGCGGCGGCTGCATCCGGCCTTCCTCTGCTGGTGACACCGGAGAAACCCCACCTGATCTTGCCGCCGCATCGCCGTCCGCGACCGGGTCCACCTGCTGTGCTGCATTGGGCCGATGTCAGTTCGTCCGAGCGCCAGAAGCGAATCACTTCGCTGCCCCGGACCGTCGTCGACTGTTGCCGCCTGTTGCCGTTCGCCGAGGCGCTTGCTGTCGCCGACGCTGCCCTCGCCACCCGGCATCTGCATCCGGAGGAGTTGCTTGCCGAGGTGTCTGCGATGCGGGGTGCCGGCTGCCCGAATGCTCGTCAGGTCGCCGCCGCGGCAACTCCGTTCGCCGGGAGTTTCCTGGAGTCGATGCTCCGAGCGCTCCTGATCGATGCGGGCGTCGACGGCTTCGAGCCGCAGGTTCTGGTCTCGCACGACGGGTTCCATGCCCGGGTAGATCTTGGTCATCGCGTTGCCAGATTGGCGCTGGAGGCTGAGGGCTTCGAGTTCCACGGTTCGCGACGGGATTTCGCGGCCGACTGCTACCGGTACGACGAGCTGAACACGGCCGGCTGGCTGGTGCTCCGGTTCACCTACGAGCAGATCATCGGCGACCCGGCCTGGGTTGTCGCCACCGTCCGCGCGGCCCTGGCTCAGCGGCTCGGCGCGTGAATGTCCGGCAGCTCGACAGTACGTATACGTCCACTGCGGTGGAATGCTCGGTCGGGTGAGCGTGGCGATCTGCCCACCGAGCTGACACCTCCTGTCGAGCTGCCGATCAGGCGAAGAGGTTTTCGGCGTCGACGATGGTGTAGGCGTAGCCCTGTTCGGCTAGGAAGCGTTGGCGGTGGGCGGCGAATTCGGCGTCTATGGTGTCTCTCGCGACTATGGAGTAGAAGCGGGCGGTGCGGCCGTCGCCTTTGGGGCGGAGGACCCGGCCCAGGCGCTGGGCTTCCTCCTGGCGGGAGCCGAAGGTGCCGGAGACCTGGATCGCGACCGACGCCTCGGGGAGGTCGATGGAGAAGTTGGCGACCTTGGAGACCACCAGCCGCTTGATCTCACCGGTGCGGAAGGCCTGGAACAGCCGCTGCCGTTCTTTCACGGTCGTTTCGCCCTTGATCACCGGGCATTCCAGGCGTTCGCCCAGCTCGTCCAGCTGGTCGATGTACTGGCCGATGACGAGCAGCGGCTCGTCGGCGTGGTGCTCGGCGATCCGCCGGACCAGCTTCGACTTCGCCGGTGTGGAGGCGGCCAGGCGGTAGCGGTCCTCGGGCTCGGCGGTCGCGTACACGAACCGCTCGGTCTGCTCGAGATCCACGCGGACCTCGATGCAGTCCGCCGGCGCGATCCAGCCCTGCGACTCGATGTCCTTCCACGGTGCGTCGTACCGCTTGGGACCGATCAGCGAGAACACGTCGCCCTCGCGGCCGTCCTCGCGGACCAGCGTCGCGGTCAGTCCGAGCCGGCGACGGGTCTGCAGGTCGGCGGTCATCCGAAAGATCGGAGCGGGCAGCAGGTGCACCTCGTCGTACACGATCAGGCCCCAGTCGCGCGCGTCGAACAGCTCCAGGTGTGTGTAGACGCCCTTCCGGCGCGTCGTCATCACCTGGTACGTCGCGATCGTCACCGGCCGGATCTCCTTGCGCGCACCGGAGTACTCGCCGATCTCCTCCTCGGTGAGGCTGGTGCGCTTGAGCAGCTCGTCCTTCCACTGCCGCGCGGACACGGTGTTGGTGACGAGGATCAGCGTGGTCGCGGATGCCTGCGCCATCGCGGCCGCGCCGACGATCGTCTTGCCGGCGCCACAGGGGAGTACGACGACACCGGAGCCGCCGTGCCAGAACGAGTCGGTCGCCTGCTCCTGGTACGGGCGCAGCTCCCAGCCGTCCGTCACCAGGTCGATCTGGTGTGCCTCGCCGTCCACGTACCCGGCCAGGTCCTCGGCCGGCCAGCCGAGCTTCAGCAGGGTCTGCTTGAGGTGACCGCGCTCCGACGGGTGCACCAGGACGGTGTCGTCGTCGAGCCGGGCGCCCAGCATGGGCTTCACCTTGTTGCTGCGCAGTACCTCTTCCAGCACCGGCCGGTCGGTCGTCACCAGCACCAGACCGTGCTGCGGGTGCTTCTCCAGCCGCAGTCGCCCGTACCGGTCCAGCGTCTCCGCGATGTCGACCAGCAACGAGTGGGGGACCGGGTACCGGCTGTAGCGGAGCAGTACGTCGATCACTTGCTCGGCGTCATGTCCCGCGGCCCGAGCGTTCCACAGGCCCAGCGGTGTGAGCCGGTACGTGTGCACATGCTCCGGCGCCCGCTCCAACTCGGCGAACGGCGCAATGGCCTTCCGGCACTCACCAGCGTCCGCATGCGCCGTCTCCAGCAACAAGGTCTTGTCCGACTGCACGATCAAAGGACCGTCCGACACCCGCAACTCCTATCTTCGCCCCGACCCTCCATTGTGCCTCGTCCCTCAAACGGGCTTGGACTTGGCGGCCCGGTGCTCCTCCTGCAGTTGGCGGTGCTCCTGCTTCAGCCGCTTGCGCGTACCCGGGTTGCCCCCGGCGGCGAAGATGACTTCGGTGCGGATCTGGTCCACACCGGCTGACAGGTCGTCGTCGGCAGAACCCGGCCAGCGCTCCCACGGACCGTCTTCACCCAGGAAGCGCTGGGCGTGAGTGGTTCCCAGCTGCTCGTCGAGGTACAGGAGAGTGGCCAGCGCCTCGCCCTGACGCTGGGTCTTGTAGCCCTCCGGCTCGACGGGCAACGTGAGGGCGTGGTCGAGGTAGGCGGCGAGGATCAGGGCGTCGGCCTCGGTGCCCAGACAGGCCAGCGGCGTGCAGAAGCTGTAGGTCCAGCCGTAGCCGCAGGGCCGGCCGGCAAGCATGTCTCTTTCGATCCGCGGACGGAGGTCCGCGCGCTTCGCGGAGGAGATCAACCAGATCGCAACCATGAAGGTCCGCCAGCCGCCGGCGTCCAGCATCAGGTTCAGGTCTTTCGCGGGTGCCAGCCGACCGCCCCACCGGAGGCGGAACTGGTACCACGCCTGCCGCGGTCGCGGCCAGATCCAGGCGCGGACGATCAAGGGCATGTAGCCGCCGTTCGGGGACCAGCGGAACATTGCCCAGAATGCCCGATCGTCGTCGTCCCTCATTCGACCGGCCGGGCGGTGGAGATTCGGTGGAGGGCGTAGGTGCGGGGGGTTTCGGTGGTGTCGTCGTACGCCGTCAGCCAGCCGTCGGCGACCCGGACGGGTTCTACGACGCGTTCGGAGGAGTGGCCGTTGTGGTCGACGTAGGCGATCCAGGTGCGGGTGTGGGCCTCGGCGGCGTTGGTGAGGACGGCGATGGTTTCCGCGGGGGCGGCGGGTTCGATCAGGCCGTCGTCGCCGGGGCGTTCGGCGGCGATCCGGTCGCCGGCGCGGACCTTCTCGATGACCGCTTTCACCTGGTCGTCGGTCAGGTCGAACGCGCTCTCGTTGAAGTCCCGGCTGGTCCGTCGACGCGGCGCCTCGCCCCGCCGCGGCGTACCGGTCACATGCAGCGCACCGTCGAACGTCTCCGCCAGCGGCGCCAGCCCGGCGTCCCGCAAGCGGCTGAGCACCATGTCCGGTGGTGACGGCGACACCACCACGGTCGGCGCCAGTCGACGGAACCGCACGCCAGGCAGGTTCGAGTTGAGCAGCTGGGTCAGCACGTTCTCATCATCACACCGCAGGTACGTCGACGCGGTTCCCAGCCGCAGTACGCCGTGCCGTCGGGCAACGTCGTCGATCAGGTACGCCAACGGCTGGGGCACCGGTGTCCGTGAATGCTCCGCCAACCACGCGTGCAACTGCTCCGCGGTCCGCCCGAGGTCGAACGCACGCCGGACGGAGCTCTCACTGAACCGGTAGACGCCGGCGCCACCGTCCGACTCGACGTCCGCCATTGCCGACAGCTCATCCTGCACGGTCCGCACCAAGGGCCCAGGAGCCACCGCAGTGAGGTCAGCCTGCAGCAGCACCTCAGACACCGGCTCTGGCATCAACGGACTGATCGCCTCGGCCAGCTCGTCAGCAGTTGGCTCAGGTCCCAGCAACGGCTTGGCATGTGCCGCCAACGCGCCCAAACCAGTCAGCCCGAGTAGTGCGGCCTCTGACACGCTCCACTCGACCAGGTCGTCCCGGAACTGCCCACCGCGCCGTGGACGATGCCAAGCCACCCACATCACCACGGTCTCCGGAGCCGGCGCAGTACCCGCTCCAGCCTCGGCCAGGGCCTGCAACGCCAGCACCCGGATCTCCGGCGCCAGCAACCGCTCCAGGTCCGGTGCCAACGCGTTGATCAGCCGCTCTCGTGCAGCCGCAGTACTGCCGGTGCTGTCGCGCCGCCCGATCAGTCCGATCGCTCTGAGGCCGGAGAACCACGCCATGACGAGCTGAGCCCACCGATGCGCCAGGTCCAGCTCCAGCCAGTCGTCGTATGCACTGGTCGGCAGCCACAGCTCAGTGGTCCCGACCTCCACCGGGGCAACGAGCCCAGCTGCGTAAGCCATCTCCAGCACCGCAGCAGCGGTCTGCTCTTCCGCACCGATCTTCCCGGCCAGGCTGCGCACCTCACGGACGCCGACGCCACCAGTGCGCAGTACGGGCGGCGGCTCGGTCCCCAGCTGCTCCAGAGCTCGGTCAACCAGCCGTACCAGGTCGAGAGCAGCGCCAGCCGCAGCTCGGTCAGCTATAGCGGCCGACACCTTCTTACCGGCCAGCGGCGGAGGTACTGGACGCGTCGACGCCAGCACCCGCCCGCCCCGCAAGTGCAGACCGATCTGCCGCGGCAGCACGACCGTATTCGCGTCCCTGGGTACGACGAGGCCGCGCGCCAGCAGCCGCTCCACCGGCGTCCGCGCCGACGCGATCGTCACGGGTCGGTCGGCCTTCTCCACCGAGCCGGTCGGCGGACCCCAGGTGAGCTTGTCGAGTACGGCGCGCGCGTCCGGGCCGGCGTCGTCGATCAGTTGGTCCAGATCGCCGAAGTGCCGCGTCGTACTCGGACCGAGCCCGGCAGGCGTCGGGCCGAGCAGTTCGTGCACCGCGCGGATCGGCCGCAGGTCGTCCTCGGTACCCCAGACCAGAGCGAGGTCCAGCAGCTCGGCCACCCGCGGCCGGACCACCTCCTCCGGCTGGTCCACGCCCTGCGCCAACGACTCCAGATCCACCGGCTCCGGCAGCGCGGACAGCGACTCCAGCAGGTCCACACCGAACTCGTCCAACCGGTTGATCGCGCGCGCGGCCGACGCGTTGCTGGTGACCCGCGCAGCCAGCTGCCCAGTGTCCGCAGGAATCGGCTGCGCCAGGTCAGGTCGTCGCCGCAGCAGCTCACCGAGCGCGGCGTCGCCCCAGCCCCGCAACGCCTCAGCGAGGGTACGGGGGCGGATCGGCTCGGTCGTGCTCATCCCTACTACGGTACGGGATCCGCCTCAAGGTCGGTCAGGATCTTCGCGACGGTCTCGTCCAGCGCGCTGCCCGGGCCGATCACGGTCTGCTCGATCCCGTCGAGTACGTCGTGCTCCCGGTACCAGTCCTGCATCACGTCCGGGCCGAACTCACGCCGGTTGTCCCGGGTCCCGTGCCGTACGACGGTCTCTGCGAACGGGATCTCGAAGTAGTAGTGCAGGGTCGTCCCGCGGTGGTCGGACGTGAGCTGTCGCAGCATGTCGCCGTACCGGCCGGCGTCCAGGATCCCCTCGAGGATCACGTCGTACCCGTGGTCGAGCGCGTAGCGGACGTTCAGGTCGATCAGTCCGATGTTGACGCCGCCCGGGACGTCGCGCTCGCGGAGCAGGATCCTGCGGAGGTGGTCCTGCTCGACCCACGCCGTACCGCGGCCGAGGCGTTCGCGCAGCGTCCGGGCGGTGGTCGACTTGCCGGAGCCCGAGTTCCCGCGCAGTACGACCAGCCGGGTACTAGGGCTCCCGGTCACTCAGCTGCTCCGGCGTGTCCGATCCGGTGGAAGCCGACGCGCTCGTAAACCGCTGCTACCGCGTCTGACTCGGCGGACAGCAGCACCAGGTCCACACCGTTGTCCAGCGCGTGCTCGACCAAAGCCGAGGTCACTGCGGCAGCAAGGCCGCGGCGACGCATGGAAGGCAGTGTGCCGACGCCGACGATCTCCGTGGTCGAGTCGACCGGCTGGTGAGTACCGCTGGCCACCATGCCTTCGTCGGTGAACGCACCGGCCGTTACCGACACACCTCGGAGAGCCCTGCTCTGCAGTGCCAGAACCATGTCGGTCGACATCTCGGCGGCCGCGGAATCCCTCTCGGTCGCTCCGGCCTTGCCGACGCCCGTGCCCGGCTCACTGAAGGCGAGTCCGGCAACCGCACGGGCCTGCCGGACCACCTCCTCGTCAGCGGAGAGGATCTCGCAGCGAGCATCGGCCACGGCAGGGCGGAAGTCAGCCCGCTCCAGCACCAGCAACGGGTGCTCGACCACAGTCAGGCCGGCTGCGGCCGCAGCGTCGCCCAACGAGGGACAGGTCTCCACGACCCACTCGAAGCTCAGTGGGAGCCCCAGCTCGGCACACCGGGCGCGCACCAGTTCAACGTCGGCCGGCTCGATCTTCACCTCGGCGCCGGGCACCGGGCGCGCGTAGTACGGCCAAACCGTCGTACTGCGGAACAAGGTGAACGGCCCGACCTGTTCGGCGACCGAACCGGACAACGGGACCCTGTGGAGGTAGTCATCAACTCTGGTGATCATCGCGAAGCAGTGAACCACCCAGATAGCCCACGCGCCACCACATATGTCGAAGCGGCCGAAGCGGCTCCGACGTCCCCACGTCAGCAACGACGACGGAGGAGCAGCAGATGGAGAAAGTGACGTCCGCGGACGGTACGACGATCGCCTACGACCGCCTGGGCAGTGGGCACCCACTGATCCTGGTCGGGGGAGCACTGTGCGATCGGCACGCGCTCCGGCCGCTGGCCGACGAGCTGGCGAACCACTTCGACGTCGTGACGTACGACCGCCGCGGCCGCGGTGACTCCGGTGACAGCACGCCGTACGACGTCCAGCGCGAGGTGGACGACATCGCCGCGCTACTGACAGCTGTCGGCGGTACGGCGGCCCTCTACGGCCACTCGTCCGGTGCGGGACTGGCGGCGATCGCAGCGAGCCGGCTGCCGTTCACCAAGGTCGTGCTGCACGAGCCGCCGTACGGACCCGACGACGTGGACCCTTCGGACGACGGTGAGCAGGTGCTCGAACTCATCCGGGACGGCCAGAACCGGGAAGCGGTCGAGCTGTTCCTGCTGATGACCGGCATGCCCAAACCCGAAGCACTGCAGGTGGCCGCCGCCCCGGGCGTGGCCGAGCTGGCGCCGACGCTCGCCTACGACTTCGCCGTCATGGGCCACGAAGGCACCACCCCGGTCGAAACGCTCCGGGCGATCACGCCGCCGACTCTCGTGATCGCCGGGACCGCGACCGCGCCGTTCATGCTCGACGCCGCGCACCGCATCGTCGCGATCCTCCCGCACGCGACCCTCACGGAGCTACCCGACCAGAGTCACGTCGTACCGCCGGAGCTGCTCGCTCCGGTGATAGGGCGTGTCTGATGGTTCCCCGCCTACTGCGCGGAACCATCAGACACGCCCTAGGGGATGATCTCGATCGACACCTTGTCGGGGTAGAACGCGAGGTGGTCGCGGATGTCGGCGACCGCGTTGTACGGCTGCTCGTACGTCCAGACCGCGTTCTCCAGGTCCGGGAGGATCGAGTAGTACGACGCGTCGCCCTTGTACGGGCAGTAGGTCTGGTGCTCGGTGCGCTCGAGCAGCGTGAGGTCGACGTCGCCCCGCGGGATGTACTGCACCGCGGGGTAGCTCGCCTCCTGCAGGGACAGCGCGTCCCGGGTGTCCGCGATGACCTGGTCGCCGACCTTCACGACCACACGGTCCGGGTTCTTCTCCACGGTGATCGGGTGGTCCGGTCCGGGAATCTTCACAGTCTTCTCCGCCATAACCGCTGACAACCCGGCCCGCGCTCGCCCCATTCCCGGATCCGCGATGATCATCAGATGGAGTTACGGCAGATCCAGTACTTCGTCACCGTCGCCGAGGTACTCAACTTCGGCCGCGCCGCCGAGCAGCTCGGTATCGGCCAGCCGGGTGTGAGCCAGCAGATCGCCCGTCTGGAACGCGAGCTGGACGTCCTGCTCTTCGACCGCTCGGCCCGCGCCATCCGCCTCACCGAGGCGGGACAACGGTTCCTGCCCGCCGCCCGTGCCGTACTCGCCTCAGTCGAAGCAGCTCGTACTGCGGCCACCGGCAACCCCGCGCGAAGCCTCCGCCTGGGAACCAGCACCGGACTGGGCGAACGGCTCGAGACCGTTGTCGCCGAGCTCTCCGCCGGAGGGCTCCACGTCGAGCTGATCAGCACCTCGACCCGTGCTCGCCTCGACCGCGTCCGCAGTGGCCAACTGGACGCAGCCTTCGTCCGCGGACTCGACGAGGCAGCCGGCCTGGAGTTCGTCCCGGTCTGGGACGACGCACTCCTGATCGCTCTTCCCAGATCAGCCGCCCCGGACCACGAGATCCCGCTGAAGGACCTCCGCGAGCTGCCGCTCCGGATCACCGAACGCCGTACGAACCCGCCGCTGGTCGACCTGGTGCTGTCGGCCTGCGCGGCCGCGGGTTTCGAGCCGGTGCTCGGCCCGCGCTCCAGCAGCCTGCAGGACACGCACGCCGCGATCGGCGCCGGCAGCCCGAGCTGGACGGTCATCTACGAGTCACACGCGCGCCTGCTCCGCGAAGGACGGGTCGTGTTCCGGCGACCGGAGCCGCGGCTCGCCTTGACCACGAGCCTCGTGGTTCCGGCCGGTACGACGGTCGGCGGCGATCTCGCCGTACTGCTCGAGGCGTGCCGGAAGGCGTCCGATCAGTTCGAGTGATGGGAGGACATCGGAACTGCCGCTCGTTCCCGGCGGCCGGGAGGACTGGAATGGGCTCAGAACCCCACAACGAAAGGAAATCCGATGCCCATCGTCACCGTCCTGCAAGGCCCGCGGACTCCGGAACTCAAGCGCGACCTGGTCCAGAAGGTCACCGACGCGTTCGTCGACAGCCTCGGCGTCCCGGCCGAGAGCGTCCAGGTCTGGATCCAGGAGACCCCACCGGACAGCTGGTCCGTCGGCGGCACCCTCACCGCTGACAAGTAGGCCCACCGGCTGCGAACGGTGGTCGAGTCACTCAGCGGTGAGCTCGACCACCAGGCACGGCCCGCCGTCGAAGGCGCCGCCGTCGATGCCCAGGGCAAGACCTTCGGCGTACAGATGCGGGCCGGTCAGGAACTCCGGGTCGATGCCGAGCTGATCGGCGACGATGCTGTGGCCGTGCACGATCCGGCGGCCGCCGAGGTGCTGGAGCAGGATCCGGGCCACTTCCGGGCCGCTCGGGCCGCGGAACGCGTACCGCGACGTCGTCCGGCGCCAGATCTCCCACCACACCTCGATGTCGTCGGAGTGCAGCTCGGCTCCGGCCGCGGCGTTGATCTGGTCGATCGTGTCGCCCCACTCGACGTACTCGGCGGTGTCGGAGTGCATCAGCAGCTGGTCGGAGTCCAGGGCGAGCAGCGGCTGGTCGAGCAGCCACGCCACGTCGTCGTCGGTGAGCAGCTCCTGGTCGCGGTCCTGACCGCCGTTCAGGGCCCAGGAACGCTCGAAGCTGCGCAGTGTGATGCCGTCGTGCGGGACGAACGTGTCGCCGAACTTGTACATCCCGAGCGCCAGGATCTCGTGGTTGCCTAGCAGCATCCGGATCGCACCGTCGGGCGCCTGGCCGATCAGGCCGCGGACGTACCGCAGGACGCCGATCCCGTCCGGGCCGCGGTCGAAGAAGTCGCCCAGGAACCACAGGCGGGTGTCCTCGTCACCGGCCCAGTTGCCGTCGGCATCGGTGAGGCCGGCGGCGTGCAGTGCGGCAGTCAGTTTCTCCAGGTGGCCGTGGACGTCGCTCACGGCGAACACCCGCGTCACGTCATCCCCGAACGGTCAGCACGATCAGTACGACGTTGAGGGCCGTGACGGCGGTGGCTACCAGGCATGCCGCGAGAGTAGTCGCCTTCCGGTTGACCAGGTCACCCATGACGCGCCGAGAAGCGGTCAATCTCACCAACGGCCACAGCGCGCACGGGATGCCGAAGCTGAGCACGACCTGCGACACCACCAGTGCGCGGCTCGGGTCGATGCCGATCGCAAGGATCAGCAGCGCGGGGATCAGCGTGATCAGGCGCCGGACCGGGAGCGCGACGTGACGTTTCCAGAAGCCGTCCAGGATGACCGAACCGGCGTACGTCCCGACCGAGGAGGAGGCGAAACCGCTGGCCAGCAGCGCGAGCGCGAACAGTAGTGCCGGTAGCTGGCCGAGCCGGTCGCCGATCGCGACGTGGGCCGCGTCGAGGGAGTCGGCGCCGGTGCCCTTGAGAGCAGCCGCGGCCAGCACGACCATGGCCAGGTTGACCGCTCCGGCCAACGCCATCGCCACCGCCACGTCGACGCGGGTGGCGCGCAGTACGCGGGACTTGCCGCTGTCGGAGCGGATGGTCTTCCAGTGCCGGTCGGTGACCAGTGCGCCGTGCAGCCAGATCGCGTGCGGCATGACGGTCGCGCCGAGCATTCCGGCCGCGAGAACGAGTGAGTCGGTACCGTCCAGCCGCGGCACCAGTCCGCCGACCACACCGCTCGCGGACGGTTCCGACTTGATCGTCGACACCACGAAGCCGACCAGTACGACCGCGAGCAGGCCGATGATCGCGGCCTCGAACGGCCGCTGGCCGCGCTTCGACTGATAGATGAGCAGCGCGAACGAGACGATGCCGGTGATCACGCCGCCGAGCAGCAGCGGGATCCCGAACAGCAGGTTCAGCGCGATCGCGCCGCCGACGACCTCGGCCAGGTCGGTCGCGATCGCGACCACCTCGGCCTGCGCCCACAGCCCGGTCGAGGTGGACCGGCGGAAGTGGTCACGGCACAGCTGCGGCAGGGTTCGTCCGGTCGCAATGCTGGCCTTGGCCGCCAGATACTGCACCAGGACGGCCATCAGGTTGGCGCCGACGACCACCCAGCACAGCAGATAGCCGTACGTCGCACCGGCGGCGATGTTGGTGGCGAAGTTGCCCGGGTCGACGTACGCGACAGCAGCGACGAACGCCGGTCCGAGCAGTAACAGCCCGGATCGACTCAGTTGCCGCCGTAGCGGAGCCGGTGCGTACATGAGAGCAGTCTGTACGACGCCGCCGACAACGCAACCCCTGTGCTCGATTTGAGACGCGCGTTACGCCCAGGCGAAGTGCACCTGGAGCGAGACGACGACGTTCTGCTCGTCGGGGACGATGTTGATGGCCGAGTCGTACGCCTTGGACGCGGACATCCGGATCTCCGGGCCGCCGAGCGGCGTGTGGGCGTTGTTCTCGGAGATCGCGGTCACCGAGCCGAGTGAGAAGCCGGCCAGGCCGGCCAGGTGCGCGGCCTTCGTCTTGGCCTGCTGGAACGCCAGCTCTCGCGCCTGGATCAGCAGGTCGGTCTTGTCCTCGATGTCGAACTGCAGCCCGTGCAGCGCGAGACTGTTGCCGACAGCATCCACGGCCGCGTTCAGCAGCGCGCCGAAACCGGTCAGGTCCTTCGTCTCCACCAGGACCGTGTGCGACGCCCGGTACGCCGGGTCCGTGCCGGGCTCCCGGTACTCCTGGAACACGTTCACCGAGCTGGTGCCCAGCTGCGACTCCTGGACCCCCTGTGCCCGCAGCGCCGCGATCACCGCGTCCGTGCGCTCGCCGACCGTCGCCACAGCGGCCGCGACATCCGGTGCGACCTGTTCGACGCCGAACGTGACGCGCAGGATGTCCGGCGTACCACTGACCTGTCCTGACCCGACAACACTCACCCCTGTGTCCATAACGGCCAGTTTGGCATCACCTGCAAGTCATCTGGGCATCTCACACTGCAGCATCGACTTTCGAGCTGAGGAGACCGTCAATGCGCAGACGACTGCTGACTGTTGCCGCCCTGGCCGGTGTGTTGTTCACCGGCCTGACCACCGCCCAGGCCACCGGCCGGGACTCTGACGTCACGCGTGCGTTCCAGGCCACCAGCCGCAGTACGGCGTGGACGCTGGCGCAGCGGGTGCCGTTGAAGTTCCCGACGTACCACCCGCAGGGATTCGCGATCGTCGGGGACCAGATCTTTCTGAGCAGTGTTGAGGTGTTGGAGGCGCCGGTGAAGTACCCGGTGCCGGTGGACGGGTACGACCGGACCCCTGGGAAGGGCATCGGGCACCTGTTCGTGCTGGACCGGCAGGGGAACCTGAAGAAGGACATCCGGCTCGGTGAGGGTACGGCGTACCACCCGGGCGGCCTGGACTTCGACGGGAAGGACCTGTGGGTACCGACCGCGGAGTACCGGCCGAACTCGCGGGCGATCGTCTACACGGTCGACCCGAAGACCTACCGGGTCACTGAGCGTTTCCGGGTGAAGGACCACGTCGGGGGAGTAGTACGCGACCGGACGACTGGCCAGGTCCACGGGGTGAGCTGGGGCTCCCGCACGCTCTACGACTGGACCCCGACGGGCAAGCAGCTGGAGAAGGTCGCCAACGAGTCCCAGATCCTCGACTACCAGGACTGCGACTACGCCGCCCGCGGCAAGCAACTGTGCGGCGGAGTCACCACACTGCCCGGCCCCAACAACACGTCGTACGACCTGGGCGGCCTAGCCCTCCTGGACCTCCGCACCAACCGCATCCTCCACGAGATCCCCTTCCCCTACTTCTCCCCCACCACCAACCACAACGCCACCCGCAACCCAGTAGCCCTGGAAACCACCCCCACCAAACTCCGCCTCTACACAGCCCCCGACGACGGCGAAAACCCCGGCGGCACCGAACTCCAAATCTACGAAACGCCACTCAACTAGGCGTGACACTTTCGGCGGTTGCCAGCAACCGAGTGGCCCAGTCGATGCTCTTGGACGCATCCGCTGCCGACACTGGGGCCGCTTGGTACTGCGACTTCGACTTGAGCCGAAGGAGCCGGGACAGTGTGGCGCTGCTGTCCCGGCCCGGCGCACCGGCGCCTCTCAACTCCGCGACTGCCTCGACATGATTGTCGGACTTGCGGGTCTGACCGATCGTTGCAAGGCAAATCGCGTCCTTCGAGTTGATGCCTGAGGTGACCGCATTCGAAGCTGCTGCGTTGAAGAGCGAAAGATCGTTCGTCAACTCTGCGGCTTCGAGGAACTCGCGGGCCTTCGCCAGGTGCGCTCGGGCTTCGTCGAGTGCGGCCATCAGCCCGCCTTCCGGTTGAGGGTTTGCCGCGGTGAACTGCCCGCGATGGGAACGGCGTCCAGTCGGAGTTCGGTGACCAGCCGCTCACCGTGCCTCACGAGATCGCGCACCTCCTGGGCGCTGTACTCGACGACTTCGCACGCGTTGCCGGACCACAGACTTGCGTGCGCGGACAGCGTGTCGAGCTGATCGAGCCAACGAGGGTCCCCGTCGTCGACGTCGTCCGGCCGGACGACCAACAGGTCGAGATCGCTGTCGGCGTCGCCTTGTCCGCGGGCCGTTGATCCGAAGAGCCACACCGCGTTCGCCGGAATCTCCCACGACTCAGCCTCTGCCTTGATGCGCTCGATGAGCAGGTCGCGGAGTCGCGCGAGCTGCTCGATCGCCTGATACGCCACATGCTCCCGGTTGAGCGTGTACAACCGTGCCCGACCCGCAGGCGTGGCGATCACCACACCGTTGCGCACCAGGTCGTCGAGAACCCTGTGAACCCCACTCGGGCTGGCGGGCGTCGGCAACAGTCCGGCAACCGCACGCCCGGTGAGCGGTTGGCCGGCTCGTACGAGTACCGCGAGAACGCGGCCGTGCAGGCCGGGAACAACGCTCGACATCGGTTCGGGGAAATGCATCCGTACCCCACCTCCATGTCCACTATATCGGACATATGTCCATTATGAAGAACATGGTTAGCTGGCGCGGGGGATGATTCGGGCAGGGATGTTGTGGTGGTGGCAGAGGGACAGGAGGGCGGTGCCGTCGATTAATTGGAGGGGTTTGCCGTTGGCGAACTGGTAGCTGGTGGGGCCGAAGCCGGAGGTGGTGATGAGGATGCCTTTGGTGGCGCCGGCGTCGAGGACGGTGCCGAAGAGGTCGCGGACGGCGGACGGTGGGACGGTGCGGGTCCAGAGCTTCGCCTGGACGACGAACTTGCCGCCGGTGATCGGGCGGGGGTCGTAGGCCACGCAGTCGATCCCGCCGTCGGTGCCGCGGCGGAAGAGTCTCGTCTCCAGGCCCATCCGCGTGAGCAGGTTGTGGACCAGGTGCTCGAAGGACTCGGGGCTGAGCTCAAGCAGGTTGGGGCGGGCGTCGATCTCGCTGATGACGTCCACCGCTTCGACGGTGCGCGGATCGGTCAGGTCGAACTCCAGCACCGGCTCCACCGGCTGCAGCTCCTCCGGGTGCCGTGACACCTCCGCAGCGAAGTAGTGCCGTACACAGGCCACAGGGTCGAGCTGGTCCAGCACCAGCGCCTGGTACTGCTCCCGTGTCGCCCGCAACGTGATGAGGCACGGCCGCACGGTCTGCCCTGTAGTGAGGTCAACCGACTCGACCACCCCGTTGAACACGACCGTCTCGACCACGCCGTACCTGTCGCTCCCGAAGACCAGGTGCAGCGCCCGCAACGCCAGCTGCGCCACCAGCTGTTGATAGAGCCGTCGCAGCTCCACCTGGTCTCGCGGAACGGCCAGCACTGCATCCAGCGAGCGGTCGTAGCGGTACGACGCCTCAGCCGGTACGACGCTGACGTCGGGGAGATCCCACTCCACCGCGAGCAGTGTCGACTCCGGGACGTACCCGACCCTGCGCCGGCGTGGAAAGTCCAGTGGCTCGGGTACCCGGTCCAGCGCCTTGGTGAAGTACCGCGTCACGGCTGCTCGGTCGTGGTTCTCCACCGCGTGCTCGTAAGCGTCGACGCGTGCGTGCTGTTCCGCGGTCGCCTCGTCGAGCCGGCGCTGGTGCTCGACCTGCTCCCGCAGAGCGCGTGCCACCCGCTCTCGGCGGTTCTCCTCAAAAGCCCGGTGCCGTTCGATCGCCTCCGCGAACCGGTCCTCCGCGTCGGCGAGTCGACGCGCGAACCGCCGCTCGGCACCCCACCAGCGAAACGGCGGGTGGGGCACGAACGCATCCCAGACGGGTCCAGGATGCGCCTCGAGATCGGCCGGCGACACGGTCGGCGGCGCCCGTCGCGGCGCCCGTTTCAGGCTCTGCAGATCGGTGCCGTGGACATCGACAGCCAACGCGTCGGCCAGGATGCCGTTCAGAGCCTGGACGCGTTCCTGCACCGCAGCGGTACGTTGCGCCGCCTCGGCCGTACGCCCCGGCGGTCGGTCGCTGCGGGCGTGACCTTCCATCGATCGGCCCATCGCCTCACACCTCTCTCCGCCAATGTAACGGTCCAACCACGCTCCGCGACCGAAAGTGACAGAGAGTTGGTAAGGACATTGCTTGCCGTCCACCCCCTGTTTCCTGCCGCGCGTGCACTTGCAGAGGCATCTGGGCGGCGTGAACATGGCAACCATGAGCCTGCCGTCGTACGCGTCCGGGGTGTCCGAGGTTCCGTTGCTGGGCGAGACGATCGGCGCGAACCTGAGACGCACGATCGGCACGTACGGCGATCGGGAAGCCCTCGTGGAGGTCCAGACCGGAAGGCGCTGGACGTACGACGAGTTCGGCGCCGAGGTCGAACTGGTCGCGCGCGGCCTGATGGCCCGCGGGATCGCGAAGGGCGATCGGGTCGGCGTCTGGGCGCCGAACCAGGCCGAATGGACGATCACGCAGTACGCCACCGCGCTGATGGGCGCGATCCTGGTGAACATCAACCCGGCGTACCGCACCCACGAACTGTCGTACGCGCTGAACCAGTCCGGCGTCCGGCTGCTCGTCTCCGCGACCGAGTTCAAGACCAGCAACTACCGCGCGATGGTCGACGAGGTAAAACCCAGCTGTCCCGCCCTCGAGGAGACCGTCTACCTCGGCACCGGCGACTGGGACGCCCTCCGCGACGACGCCCAGCGGATCCCGCTCGACGCGCTGCATGCCCGCGAGCGCGAGCTGTCCTTCGACGACCCGATCAACATCCAGTACACCAGCGGTACGACGGGATTCCCGAAGGGCGCGACCCTCAGCCACCACAACATCCTGAACAACGGCTTCTTCGTCACTGAGACGATCGCGTTCACCGCCGACGACCGGCTGTGTATCCCGGTGCCGTTCTACCACTGCTTCGGCATGGTGATGGGCAATCTCGGCTGCACCACGCACGGCGCGTGCATGGTGATCCCGGGGCCGGCGTTCGACCCGGCCGCGACGCTGCGAGCCGTGCAGGACGAACGGTGCACCGGGTTGTACGGCGTACCGACGATGTTCATCGCCGAACTCGGGCTACCGGACTTCGCGGACTACGACCTGACGAGTCTGCGGACCGGGGTGATGGCCGGATCGCCGTGCCCGATCGAGGTGATGAAGCGCTGCGTCGCCGACATGCACATGGCCGAGGTCGCGATCTGCTACGGCATGACCGAGACGTCGCCGGTGTCCACGCAGACGCGGCGCGACGACGACCTGGACCGCCGTACGTCGACCGTCGGGCGGGTGATGCCGCACGTCGAGGTGAAGCTCGTCGATCCCGCGACCGGGCTGGTCGTCGAGCGGGGTGAACCCGGCGAGCTGTGCACGCGCGGGTACTCCGTGATGCTCGGGTACTGGGACGAGCCGGAGAAGACCGCGGAGGCGATCGACGCGGCGCGCTGGATGCACACCGGCGACCTCGCGACGATGCGCGCGGACGGGTACGTGAACATCGTCGGCCGGATCAAGGACATGGTCATCCGCGGCGGCGAGAACGTGTACCCGCGGGAGATCGAGGAGTTCCTCTACACGCACCCGTCGATCGCCGACGTCCAGGTGATCGGCGTCCCCGACGAGAAGTACGGCGAGGAACTCTGCGCCTGGATCAAGCTCAAGCCCGGCGCCGACCCGCTCGACGCGGCCGCCGTTCGCGAGTTCGCCACCGGGCGGTTGGCGCACTTCAAGATCCCGAAGTACGTCCTGCTCGTCGACGACTTCCCGATGACCGTCACCGGCAAGATCCGCAAGGTCGAGATGCGCGAGAAGTCCGTCGAACTCCTCGAACTGAACTGACCAGACTCCCGCCCGCGAAGAACGCGCCAAGCCAGCAGACCGCGGTCCAGCCGGCGCGCTCGTACAGCGCGGTGGACGCGATCGCGCCCACCCCGCTGCCCAGCGAGTAGAACACCATGTAGCCCCCGATCAACCGGCTGCCCGCGTCCGGGCGGTAGATCCGGCTCTGGTTGGTGACGTGAATCGCTTGTACGGCGAGATCGAGCAGCACCGCCCCGATCGCCAGCCCTACCAGGGACTGCGCCGTGGCCGGCCAACTCGTTGCCAACAGCACCGAACCGGCGATGGTGACGAGCTGCCCGTGGCCGCGATCGGCCAGCCGCCCGGCCGGTCCGGCGGCGAGTGCGCCGGCGGCACCGATGAGACCGAAGGCGCCGATCTCGGTGTGCGACAGGCCGCGTTCGGTGAGCGGCAGAGCGATCGAGGTCCACAGCGTGCTGAACGACGCGAAGACGAAGAAGGCTCGTACGGCGCTTTCGCGGAACGGAGGTTCCCGCCAGAGGTCGACGGTGGACCGCAGTAGCGCGCCGTACGTCAGGCCGACGCCGGGTTGCCGGGCCGACCGGGTGAAGAGCGTGGAGATTGTCAGGCAAACGGCGCAGGCGATCAGGTAAACGGCCCGCCAGCCGAGGAGGTCGGTGAGGATGCCCGAGGTGGTCCGTGCCAGCAGGATGCCGATGACGATCCCGCTCGTGATGGTGCCGACGGTGCGCCCGCGATGGGCGGGATCGCTCAGTGCGGCGCCGTACGCGACCAGGGACTGGGTGACCACGGCGAGCGCGCCGACCGCGGCCAGGCCGGCGAGCAGCATCGTGGCGTTCTGCGCGACACCGGTGACGAGCAGCGCCAGCGCCAGCAGCGCGAACTGGGTCTGGATCAGCCGGCGACGGTCGACGAGATCGCCCAGCGGGACGAGGAAGAACAGCCCGAGCGCGTAGCCGAGCTGCGTGACGGTCACGAAGACGCCGACCGTGCTCGGCCCGACCCCGAGGTCGGCGCCGATGGTCACGAGCAGCGGCTGCGCGGCGTAGACGGTCGAGACCGCGACACCGGCCGCGATCGCGAGGGCGATCCGTTGGTGGAGGTTTGGTTGCATGTTGCTACCGTATGAAGAGTTGGTAGCATGTTGCAACCAGGAGGTGCGGGATGGTCAAGCGGACCAGGTTCGACGGTGAGAGCTGCCCGGTGGCGCGGTCGGTGGACGTGGTCGGTGACTGGTGGTCATTGCTGATCGTGCGGGACGCGTTCGACGGCAGCCGCCGGTTCGGCGACTTCCAGCGCAGCCTGGGCGTCGCGAAGAACATCCTCAGCGCGCGGCTCCGGGGGTTGATCGACAAGGGCATCCTCGAGCACACCGACGCCGACTATGTCCTGACCGCGAAGGGCGAGGCGCTGTTCCCGGTGATCGTCGCGCTGCGCCAATGGGGCGAGGCCTTCGCCTTCGAGCCCCGCGAGCCGCATTCCGAACTGCTCGATCGCCGCGACGGCAAACCCCTGCGCCCGCTGGAGATCCACGCCGCCGACGGCCGGCCGATCACCCCCGCCGAGACCGAGGTGCGCAAGTTCGACCGGTAATGCGTGGTTACACACGCGAAACCCGCGGCGGCGATTCGGAAACCTGAGTTTGTTCCGGAGGCAATTGCGCGGCAATCGGGCGGTCCTTCACTGGATGTCATCCAGTAGGACCGAAACCCGGGAGCCGACATGCAACTCACCGACGGTGCGCACCTTCCCGTCGTCGTGGTCGGCGGCGGGCAGGCCGGGCTGGCGACGAGCCGGCATCTGGTCGCGCAGGGCCTGGATCACCTTGTTCTGGAGGCGGATCGGGTCGGCAGCGAGTGGCGCAACCGGCGGTGGGACTCGTTCTGCCTGGTGACTCCGAACTGGCAGTGCCGGCTGCCGGCGTTCCCGTACGGCGGCCCGGACCCGGACGGGTTCATGGTCCGCGACGAGATCGTCGGCTATCTCGAGGAATACAAGCGTTCGTACGACGTGCCGCTCGTCGAGGGAGTCCGGGCGACGCGGCTCGACGCCGGGTTCCGGATCGCCACGTCCGCGGGGACGATCACCGCTGACCAGGTGGTGGTAGCGACCGGCCCGTACCAGCAGCCCCGGATTCCGCGGATCGCCGAGCGGGTCGACGTGCAGCAGCTGCATTCCTCGCAGTACAAGAATCCTGGCCAGTTGCCGCCCGGCGAGGTCGTCGTGGTCGGGACCGGTCAGTCCGGCTGCCAGATCGCCGAGGACCTGCACCTCGCCGGGCGCACCGTGCACCTCGTCACCGGCAGCGCGCCGCGGGTCGCCCGGTTCTACCGCGGGCTCGATGTGGTGGCCTGGCTGGACCGGATGGGCTACTACCGCAAGGGAATCGACGAGTTCGACGACGCCGAGGCGGTGCGGTTCCGGGTGAACCACTACGTCACCGGCCGGGACGGCGGTCGCGACATCGACCTGCGAAAGTTCGCCCTGGAAGGGATGCGGCTGTACGGCCGGCTGGTCGACGCGGACCAGGCCACCCTGCGTTTCGCCGACGACCTGAAGGAGAACCTGGACCACGCCGACGCGGTCTCCGAAGGCATCAAGGACACGATCGACGCCTACATCGCGGCGCAAGGAATCGAAGCACCGTCGGAGCCGCGCTACCACCCGGTCTGGGAGCCGGCCAACCCGCCTGAAACCCTTTCACTACAAGGGATCGGCGCGATCATCTGGAGTACCGGGTTCCGCCGGGACGACAGCTGGATCCACGTGCCGGTGTTCGACGGCCGTGGGTACCCGACCCATCGGCGCGGAGTGACGAGCGTGCCGGGCCTGTACTTCATCGGCCTGCCCTGGCAGCACACGTGGGGATCCGGACGCTTCGGTGGCGTCGCCGACGACGCGCAGTACGTCGTCGAACGCATCGTCGAGCAACGAGCCGGAGTGCACTGGATCGCCGGCAAACATCGGACGGTGGCCTGACATGCCCGTCCACGATGCCCACCGCCACCTCGGCATACTGCCCGCGTATCCCTTCTACGGTGGGCCTCCGGTCAACCCCGACGTCACCGCCCGCGCGACGATCGACGAGCTGATCGCCGATCTGGTTGCCGAGGGCACCGAACGCGCCCTGGTGATCCCGAACTACGGCGTACCCGATGTCGCGGTGTCGTTCGGCTTCAACGAGCTCGTGGTCGAGGCGGCGGCCCGCGACGACCGGATCCGCGCCGGCCTCTGGGTCTCACCGCGACCGCAGGACGCCGAGCTCACCGCGAAGGCGCTGACGCTGGCGACCGAACCCGGCGTACGGGCGCTGAAGTTCAGCTTCCTGCTCGGCGGTCACCCGACCGACGACGCCGTCCGCCCGCAACTCGACGAGATCTTCAACACCGCCAGGGCTCACGGGCTCGTTGTCCATGTCCACACCTCACCCGGCGCGGCGTCCGACATCGACCATATCGGCCACCTGGTCGAGACGTACGCCGACGACGTACCGCTGCACCTGGTCCACTTCGGCGGCGGGATGAGCGGCCACATCAAGCTGATCGGCTCCCGGTTCTTCGACTGGATCAAGGCCGGGAAACGGATCTACACCGACCTGTCCTGGGCGATCGGCTTCGCCCCGGGCTGGCTGGCCGCCGAGATCGAACGCCGCGGGACCGGGCACGACCGGGTGCTGTTCGCCAGCGACCAGCCCTGGGGCGACCACGCGGGCGAGTACGCCAGGCTGCGCGCCGCGATGGGCGACGGCGAGCTCGGCGAGCACGTTTTCCACCGCACCTTCTCCCACCTGTACGACTGACCCAAGGAGTAACGAGATGCCCGAAACCGTCGAACTGACCGAGCTCGAGACCAAGAGCCTGGAGGAGATCCCGCATCCCTCGCTGCCGCAGGGCTCCAGCATCTACGGCGGCACCAAGGTGTTCCCGGACTACCAGGCCGAGGACGGCGAGACCTACTTCACCCTCGTGCACGGCATCGCGCACGAGTCGTCGGTGAGCTTCGTCGCGATCCTGCAGGCGACCCGCGCACAGCGGAAGGGCTTCGAGTCCGCGATCTACTTCTACGGCCCGGGGTCGCTGAACTGCCTGGCCACCCGCGGCTTCCCGACCACCGGCAACTCGGCCTTCCCCGGCGAGCACAACATCAACGAGTCGCTGAAGACCTTCATCGCCGAGGGCGGCAAGGTGTACTGCTGCCGCTTCGGCCTGTCCCTGCACGGCGCCCGTGAGGAGGACCTGATCGAGGGCGTCATCCCGACCCACCCGCTGGACGTGCAGGACGCGTTGATCCACTACGCCCGCAAGGGCGCCATCATCAACTCGACGTACATGTTCTGAGGGGACGACCATGAGCGTTGGCGACCTGGCCACCCGGGCCGAGATGGCCGTGTACGGCGTTCAGGTGGACGCCCCCGTCCGCCGCAGCAAGGGCGCCGGACCGAGCGACGACGGGCACCTGGTCGTCGACGGCGCCAACGCGACCCTCCCGATCGTCGCCGACAGCCCTTATCAGGTTCGGGACGGTGCGGTGTTCCGCAACGGCCTGGACCTGGGCCTGTCGGTCGAACCAGTCCGCCGGCCGCGGTTCTACGACCTGACCACGGCCGATGGCGTGCCGTACCAGCAGATCGCGTTGCTGCACGGCAAGGACGTGCTCGCGACGACGGTGGTGCAGACCTGCATCCGGTACGACGAATCGACGCGCTGCCGGTTCTGCTCGATCGAGGAGTCGCTCCGGGCAGGTGCGACGATCGCCGCGAAGACGCCGGCCCAGCTGGCCGAGGTCGCCGAGGCGGCGGTCCGGCTGGACGGCGTCACCCAGATGGTGATGACGACGGGTACGACGACCGGCCGCGATCGAGGCGCCCGCAACCTGGTGCGGTCGGTTCGAGCCGTGCTCGCGGCGGTACCTGGTTTGCCCATCCAGGTGCAGATCGAGCCACCCGGCGACCTGTCCGTCCTCACCGAGCTCCGCGACGCCGGTGCGACCTCGATCGGTATCCACGTGGAGTCGCTCGACGACGCCGTACGACGCAAGTGGATGCCGGGGAAGTCGACGGTGAGTCTGGCCGAGTACGAGGCGGCGTGGGACGAAGCGGTGCGCGTGTTCGGTCGCAACCGGGTGTCGACGTACCTGCTGATCGGTCTCGGCGAGGATCCGGACGAGTTGGTGGCCGGGGCCGGACGGCTGATCGAGCGTGGGGTCTACCCGTTTGTCGTACCGCTGCGGCCGATGCTCAGAACGCTCGCGCGGGCCGACGGGGTGGTGGCACCGGAGCCGGCGCTGGTTCGGGACATCACTGCTCGCGTGGCCGCGTTGCTCGCCGACGCGGAGATGCGTGGTGCGGACCAGGGCGCCGGGTGTGCCGCGTGCGGTGCGTGCAGTCTGTTGTCGGCGGCCGGCGCATGAGTACGACGGTGGTGCAGACGGCCGGCGTGATGCGGGCCGCGGATGTGCGTGCGCTGCTCGGCGATCCGCCTCCGGCCTTCCTGATCGAGGAGGCGGACGGGTCGGCCAAGCAGGCGTACTACGCGTTGAGGTGCCGTGCCTTCGTCGAGGAACAGGGTTTGTTCGACCGGACCGATCTCGACGAGCGCGACGAGGATCCACGCACGATCGTCCTGGTAGCGCGCGACACCCGTGGTGAGGTGATCGGCGGCGTCCGCCTGGGACCCGCCACCGCCACCCCCGACATCGGCTGGTGGCAAGGCGGCCGCCTGGTCACAGCCCTTGCGTCCGAACAACTGGCGAGATGTCCCGCCACTTCTTCGGACGCAAGCGAGGTTGTGAGGCGGCCGGTGGGAGTGGGGGCGGCGTTGGTGCGGGCGGCGTGCGCGCGGGCGGAGGCGGAGGGTGCGCTTCGGTTCGACGCGACCGTGCAGCTCGGCACACAGCGGTTCTTCGAGCGGCTCGGTTGGAAGACGGTACGGCCGGTGATCGTGGCGGGTGTGCCACATGTTCTGATGCGCTGGCCGATCGACCGGATCGCGCGGTTGGCGGCGGCGACCAAGAGTTCGTTGGGCCCTTTGTTACAAGGGATCGGGCCGGCGGAGTTCGTCGGCGACGACGGTGCGCCGGTTCCGGGAAGCGATCTGGTGGCGGCGTGTGACGCGATTCTGCCGGCGATGGTCGAGCGCGATCCGGAGTGGGCCGGCTGGTGCTCCGTGCTGGTCAACGTGAACGACTTGGCCGCCATGGGCGCCGAACCGGTCGGGCTGCTCGACGCGCTCGGCGCCCGCGACGTAACGCAGGCGAGCCGGGTGCTGGCCGGGTTGAAATGGGCGGCGGCTGCATACGGCGTACCTGTCCTCGGCGGGCACACGCAGCTTGGTGTGCCGGCGGCGTTGAGTGTGACGGCGCTCGGCCGGACTGCACACCCGGTGCCAGGTGGTGGAGGACGACCGGGACAACAGGTGCGGCTGACGGCTGACCTGGCTGGTGGTTGGCGGCCTGGGTATGCGGGACGGCAGTGGGACTCGACCAGCCGTCGGCGACCTGATGAACTGTGGGCGATGGTGGCGGCAGTCGGCGAAGCGAGACCCCAAGCGGCCAAGGATGTGTCGATGGCCGGCGTTGCCGGGACGCTGGGCATGCTGGCCGAGGCGAGTGGCTGCGGTGCGGTGCTCGACGTAGCCGACGTACCGAAGCCTGAGGCGGCCTCGATGGGTGACTGGCTCACCTGCTTCCCCGGCTTCGCGATGCTGACCGCCGGTCCGCAGGAGCTCGACGCCGGGCCCGCCGTCAGTGCGGTGTGCGGCGAACTGACCACCGGGCAAGGCGTCGTACTGCGTTGGCCGGACGGAGACGTCACCCAGGCGTTGAGCGCCGGGGTGACCGGGATGGGAGCAGCGTGATGCTCAGGATGGCGGCCGTGGCCGCGAACTTCGACCGCGACCTGGAAGCCGACTTCGCCCGCGTCGCGGCCCTGATCGAACAGGCTCGCGCAGCCGGCGTCCAACTGCTCGCCCTGCCCGAAGGCGCCCTCGGCGGCTACCTGCTCAGTCTCGACGGTACGGCCGAACCGCCGCCCGCGTTCACCGTCGACGGACCCGAGATCGCGCGCCTCGCGCGCTTGGCCGGCGACCTGGTCGTCACCGCCGGGTACGCCGAAGCGGACGGCGGACTGATCTACAACAGCGCGGTCTGCGTCACGGGTGACGGCGTACTCGGGCATCACCGGAAGGTCCATCAACCGCTCCGGGAGGACGAGCACTACGCGGCCGGGGACCGGTTCGAGGCCTTCGATACACCGGTCGGGCGGCTCGGCCTGATGATTTGCTACGACAAGGCGTTCCCGGAGGCGGCCCGGACCCTGGCGCTGGACGGCGCCCAGATCATCGTCTGCCTCTCCGCCTGGCCGGGCGCGCGGACGAACCCGGATCCGGACCTCGCGAAGGACCGGTGGAAGCGGCGGTTCGACCTGTTCGACCGGGCCAGGGCCCTGGAGAACCAGGTGGTCTGGCTGTCGGCCAACCAGTCCGGGATGTTCGGCTCGCTGCGGTTCGTCGCGAGCGCGAAGGTGGTCGACCCGGGCGGCGAGATCCTGGCCGACACCGGGGTGACCGAAGGGATGGCGATCGCCGAGCTGGACGTCGAGCAGGCGCTCGAGCTGGCCCGGCGGTCGATGGGGCATCTGCGGGACCGGCGCCCGGAGACGTACGGATCGCCTGAGCTTGCGACGGTCTGACCGTGCTCAGGATCGGTGCGGTGGCGGCAGGATTCACCCGGGACCTGGAGTTCGACCTGTCCCGGGTGGAGGCGCTGATCCGGCACGGCCACCGCGAGCAGACCCGGTTGCTGGTGCTGCCGGACGCGGCGCTCGGCGGCTACCTGACCGACCTGACCAGTCCGTCCCAGGAGGACCTGCCGCCGGCGCTGGCACTCGACGATCCGCTGATCGCCAAGGTGATCGCGATGGCCGGCGAGATGGTGGTGTGCTTCGGCTTCTGCGAGGCGGACGGGCCGGACCGCTACAACACCGCGCTGTGCGTCACCGGTGACGGCATCCTCGGCAAGCACCGCAAGGTGCATCAGCCGCCGGGCGAACGCGCGATCTATGCCGCGGGCAACGGGTTCGCCGCCTTCGACACCCCGGTCGGCCGGATCGGCATGATGATCGACTACGACAAGACGTTCCCGGAGGCGGCCCGGACGCTGGCCGTCGACGGCGCGGACCTGATCGCGTGCCTGTGCGCGTGGCCGACCAGCATCACCAACCGGGCGCCGCGGATGAACGAGGACCGGCAGTCGCGGCTGTTCGACCTGTACGACCGGTCCCGCGCGGCCGAGAACCAGGTCGTGCTGGTCTCCTCGAACCTGACCGGGTCGATCGGCGGCCTGCGGTTCCTCGGTCAGTCCAAGGTGGTCGGTCCGGGCGGCGACATCGTCGCGCGCACCTGGTCGAAGGCCGGGATCGCGATCGCGGACGTCGACGTACGCGCCGAGATCGAGACGGCTCGTCGCGTCCTGCATCACCTCGACGAACGCCGGCCGGAGGTCTACTGATGCGGATCGCGCTGCTGAGCTACTCGACCAAACCGCGCGGCGGCGTCGTGCACACGCTCTACCTGGCCGAGGCGCTGGCCGCGACCGGCGCCGATGTGACCGTGTGGTCGCTGGCACGTGGTGGCGACGAAGGGTTCTTCCGGCCGGTCGATCCGCGGGTGAAGGTCTCGCTGGTCCCGTTCCCGGACCGGCCCGGTGAGGAGGTCGGCGCGCGGATCCGGCGGTCGATCGCCGTACTGCGGGATGCCTTCGACGGATCGCCGTACGACGTGGTGCACGCGCAGGACTGCATCAGCGCGAACGCGGCCGGCCGGTGCATCCGCACCGTGCATCATCTCGACCAGTTCACCACCCCGGAGCTGGCCGCCTGTCACGAGCGGGCGATCGTCGAACCGTACGCCCACATCTGCGTGTCCACGGCCGTCGCCGCCGAGCTCCGCGCCGGATGGGGGCTCGAGGCAACCGTCATCCCGAACGGAGTGGACGGACCGCGCTTCGCGGCCGCGGCGAGTGATCGGCCGGCTGCGACGGCGGCCCGCGAGCGGTGGCGCTCGCTGCTCGGCCGGTACGTCGTCACTGTCGGCGGGATAGAGCCGCGGAAGGGATCGCTCGACCTGCTCGAGGCGTACGCCCTGCTGGGCGACCCGGACCTGCAGTTGGTGATCGGCGGTGGCGAGACGCTCTTCGATTACCGTGACTACCGGTCGCGCTGGGAGAAGCGCGCCGCTGAGCTGGGTGTCGCGCCGGTCGTGCTCGGCCCGGTCGACGACGCCGAGCTTCCGTCGCTGGTCGCGGCCGCCGAGGTGTTCGCCTTCCCCTCCGTCAAAGAGGGGTTCGGCCTGGCGCCGATGGAGGCACTGGCGGCCGGCGTACCGCTCGTCGTCTCCGATCTCCCGGTCTTCCGGGAGATCTTCCGCGACGCCGCGTCATACGCAACCGGCCCAGAAGACCTGGCCCGCCACCTCCGAGCAGCACCCCGAACCGACCGCGCCGCCCGCGGCCGCGCCCTCGCCGCAACCTACTCCTGGCCGGCCGCAGCAGCCGCCCATCTGGAGTTCTACTCGTCGCGCAGCTGACCGGCGAAGGCCTCCAGAGCCGGAGTGTCCTCACCACGCCGCCAGACCAGGCCCAGCGCGGACTCGGGCAGGCCGCTGATCGGGACGCTGACGATGCCGCGCCACTGACGGTTGTGCTCGGCGGTGGAGCGGCAGACGAGCATCCCGCCGCGGCCGGCCGCGATCAGTGACAGGCCTTCCTGCAGCGTGCGTACCTCGGGACCACGGTGGATCAAGGCGCCCGTGGGGGTCTGGGTCGGCGCCTGTGCCTGGCGCCAGTACTTGGGGGCAGGTCCGTCGATCGCGATCAGCGTCTCGTCGGCCAGTTCTTCCGCGTCGATGGACGCCCGCGCGGCGAGCCGATGGCTCGTGCAGACGGTCAACGTCTGCTGCTGGCGGGAGAAGACGGGGCCCAGCACGAGGTCGTCTTCGGCGACGGGCAGCATGACGACGGCCGCGTCGACCTCACCGCGCCGCAGGGCGCCGAACGGATCGTTGAGTGGGAGTTCGCAGACCCCGATCAGGCAGTTCGGATTGCGGGTCTGGAACTCCGACACCGCACTCAGGACGGTCTGGTTCGCTGCCCCCTGGAAGCCGATCCGAAGCTTGCCCTTCACACTCGCCGCGTACTCGCGGGCGCTCTCGACGACTCGCTCCAGTGCTGCGTACGCAGGCCGCAGCGACGTCAGGAACTCCTTGCCCAACGGCGTCAGCGCGACCCGACGGCTGGTTCGCTCGAACAACGGCCCGCCGATCCGCCGCTCCAGCGACTGCAGCAGCTGGCTGACCCGGCTCTGCGAGAGGTACAGGCGTTCCGCCGTACGGCCGAAATGCAATTCGTCCGCCAGGACGAGGAAGCACTCCAGTTCACGGATCTCGACAGCCATGACTCCACGATGATCGATTAGCTCAGCTAATACAAGGATGACCAGATCGCCGTTGTTCCGCACCACCTCGCGGCGGCTCACTGGACACATGACAACGATCTGCGTCGACCAGCCGGCCACCGCCACGGACGCGCGGGCGTGGGCCGCCTCCGCGACGATGGCGGCCACCGTCTTCACGGTGGTGACCGCCGAGATGCTCCCGGTCGGCCTGCTCACCCCGATGAGCGAGACCCTCCACATCACCGAAGGAACCGCCGGCCTGAGCCTTACCGTCACCGGCATCGTGTCCGCCGTCGCCGCCCCTGTTCTTCCGTTGCTGCTCGGCAAACTGGACCGCAGAACAGTCCTCAGCGGTCTGATGGTCCTGCTCGCCGTCGCCGCGTTCGCCGCCGCAGCAGCCCCGGCCTACTGGATCTTCATGGTCGCGCGCGTTCTGATGGGCGTCTCGATCGGCGGCGTCTGGCTCTTCACGGTCAGCCTCGCCCGTCGCGTCGTACCCGAACACGCCGCCGGACCGGCCACCTCACTCATCTTCAGCGGTATCGGAATCGCCTCGGTGCTGGGGATCCCGGCCGGCGCGTACGTCGGTGAACTCGTCGGCTGGCGGTGGGCCTTCGCCGGCGTCGGACTGCTCGCTCTCGGCCTGACTGTTGCTCTCGGCATCTTCTTGCCCAACCTGCCGCCGGAACGCGCGGTCCGGCTGGTGGACGTGCGGGAAGTACTGCAGGTCAAGCAGGTTCGTGTCGGCCTCGTCCTCGTCGGGCTGATCGTGACCGGCCACTTCGCGGCGTACACGTACGTCCGTCCACTCCTCGAGCCGCACACCGGCCCGGCGCTGATCGGCACCCTGCTCCTCGCGTACGGCGTGGCCGGTGTCATCGGCAACTTCCTCACCGGCGCCCTCCGCCCGACCCGCGCCCTCACGTTCATCGCCGGCGGCATCGCCCTGACAGCACTGGCGATGCCCGTCTTGGGCACCACCCTCGCCGGATCCCTTGTCCTGCTGGTGATCTGGGGTCTCGCGTACGGCGGAACGAGTGTCAGCACGCAAGCGTGGGGACACGCGGCGGCGCCCAGTGCCCCCGAATCATCGTCCGCTGTCCTGGTAGGGGTGTACAACGGATCGATCGCACTGGGCGCCTTCACCGGCGGCCAGGTCGCCGACCGTCTCGGTACGACGACGGTCACCTGGCTTCCCGCAGTACTGGCGACTGCGGCGCTTCTTGTCCTACTAGCGAACCGCCGCCAGCGCGGCTGAGTCCTCGTCGCCGAAGTCGTCCTCGAGCTTCTCGGGGGAGTAGTCGAGGTCGATCCCGGCCACGTCGGCGCCGACGGCCGACTCGATCGCGCCGAGCCGGCGCGTCGCGCGATCGCCGGCGTACGTCATCAAGGCGGTCGGATTGATCTCCGGCGGCAGCTCTTGCGAGTTGTCGAGCGCCCACTGGATCTGCGTCAGCGCGTGCGGGAGGAGCTCCTCCATCGTGTCGGTGACGACCTTCCAGTTCGAGGCGTCCGCGGCGACGTGCCGGCGGCAGGTGAACGTGCCCCAGGCCATGTGCCGCCGCTCGTCGTCGCCGATCCGGCGGATCAGCTCCTGCATCCCGGGCAGGACGCCGCGCGCCGTACAGAGCAGGTTCCAGGCGTGGTACCCGGTGAGCGCCAGAGTGCCTTCCACCACGTGGTTGTAGGTCACCGACGCGCGGACCTGATTGGCCGGAGACGGGTCGTCGGCGAGCGACTTGAGCGCGACGGGCAGCGCCTCGTAGAAGATCGCGCGGTAGCCCGGGTTGTTCTCGACGTACCGGTGCAGGTCCTCGGTGACGCCGACGGCGTCCAGCCAGAGCCGGAAGACCGCGGTGTGCTTGGCCTCCTCGAAGCAGAACTGGGTCAGGTACATCTCGTCGCCGAACCGGCCCTCGGCGGCCATCGCCTGGAGGAACGGCTGCAGGTCCTCGGTCACCGCCTCCTCGCCCGCGATGAACTGCGAGCAGAGCAGCAACGCGTTGTCCTTGTCGTTGTCGCTCAGCTCCTGCCAGTCCTTGGCGTCCTGGCTGAAGTCGATGTCGCGCGGGTTCCAGAACTTGCGGTTGCCCTTGTCGAAGAGCCGCAACGGCAGTGCGTCCCAGTTGAACCCGCCGGCCTTGAGCGAGCTGAAACCCTGCCTGTGCAGTTCGTTCATACGTGCAACCTCCGAGATTCAGCAAGGAAGGGGGAGAGGACGCGAGCCAGCTGCGCCGCCACCACGGCCGGGGGAGGGCCCGGCGTGACGATGTGGCTGATGACGACGCGCAAGGCGACGTCGACGCAGCTGGTCGCGTCCTCTGCGGGAACCTCCGGCCAGTGCTCCCTGACATGGGCATCCAGCCGAAGGTGAGCCAGTTCCAGCACCTGCTGCCCCCGTGTCGTCAGCAGCTGGCTGGCCTGGTCCGATCCCGGCTGGCCCAGCGCCGCCTTCACCAGCGGGTTCTCCCCAGCCAGCGTGAGCGCCCGCTCGACCGCGGCCCGGAGGCCGTCGATCGGATCGGTCTGCTCGGCGAGCGCTCCGTTGACATCCAGCAGGAATCGCTCGGTCTCGCGCGCCGCGACGGCCTCCAGTACGCCCCACTTGTCGCCGAACTCGTTGTAGACGGTCTGCCGGGACACCCCGGTCCGACGAGCCACCTCGGCCATCCGAAGCCCGTCGTACCCACCTGTTTCGATGGCGTCCTGCGCAGCGTCCAGCAGCTCGTCCCGCAGCCGGCGTTTGGTTCGATCGGCAAACGAGTCCATGGGGACGAGGGTTTACAAAACAGCTCCAGATGTCAAGTGCTCGGACATCGTGTCTTCAGCTGTCAAGTGCGGAAAAGTGCGATGCGTCGCCGGTGCGCGGCGTACTGCGGACGCCGTCCACGCTCACCGGTACGTCGCCGGCGAGCGTGATCCGGTGCAGCCGTCGGGGCAGATCGTCGTAGTCCGCGACGCCGTAGTGCTGCGTCGCGCGGTTGTCCCAGATCGCCAGGTCACCCGGCTGCCACTGCCAGCGGACGGTGTTGTCGAGGTTCGTGACGCGGTTCTGCAGAAGCTGGAACAGCGCGGTCGTCTCGGTGCTGCTCAGCCCGACGAACCGGCGGACGAAATGACCGAGTACGAGCGAGCGCTCGCCGGTCTCCGGATGCACGCGAACCACCGGGTGCTCGGTCTCGAACACCTTCGACTCGAACTGTTTGCGGTGCTCCTCGACCTTCACGTCCACGCCGCCGATGCGCCCCTCGTCGGCGTGGCCGGCGTAGTCGTACTTGTTGCTGTGCACCGCCCACAGCCGATCGACCAGTGCCTGCAGCGACTGCGGCAGATTCGCGTACGCCGTGACGGTGTTGGCCCAGGTGGTGTTCCCGCCGTACGCCGGGAGCGTGACAGCGCGGAGCAAGCTGATCGCGGGGATCCGGTCGATGAAGGTGACGTCGGTGTGCCAGCTGTTCGCCTTGCTGTAGTCAGAGTCGATCGGCAGCACGTTCGCGGCGTCGTCGAGGCTCTTCGAGGTGGGGTGCGCGAGTGTCGGCGTACCGAGCAACTTCGCGAACGCGAGCTGGCCCGCGTCGTCGAGGTGGTGCTGGTCGCGGAAGAAGATCACCTTGTGGTCGAGCAGGGCCTGCCGGATCGCGGCGACGGTTTCCGGCGCCAGATCGCCGCCGAGCTCGACGTTGCCGATCACCGCGCCGATCGCCCCGCCGGCCTTGGCGACGGTGATCTCCGGTGCTTGCAGTTGCGTCGTCATGATGACTCCCTCACGGTCGGTTAACTTCTATAATCCGACTGAATTAGTAGACATTTTGGCTGTTTCGGGATGCGAGACCGGCCGCCGGGCGGGTCACGTAGGGTTGGGGACGTGTCAACCGCCGCTCTTGAACCCGCTCCCGATACCGCCGACGTTCCGGAACTGGTGGTCGGATTCGACCTGGACATGACGCTGATCGACTCCCGGCCCGGGATCCAGGCCGTCTGGGATCTGCTGGCTGCGGAGACCGGCGTACCGATCGACACCGACCTGGTGGTGAGCCGGCTCGGCCCGCCGCTGACCTGGGAGATGGCGAACTGGTTCCCGCCCGAGCAGGTCGACGCGATGGTCGCGCGGTACCGCGCGCACTACCCGTCGCACGCGATCACGGGCAGCCTGCCGCTGCCGGGCGTGGCCGAGTCGCTGGCCGCGATCCGGGCGTTGCGCGGGCGGACGATGGTCGTCTCGGCGAAGTACACCCCGTCGGTCCGGCTGCACCTGGAGCACCTCGGCCTGGACGTCGACGAGCCGGTCGGCGACCTGCACGGCGCCGAGAAAGGTACGGCGCTGCGCGAACACCAGGCCACGATCTACGTCGGCGACCACACGGCCGACATAGACGGAGCGCACGCGGCCGGTGCGCTGGCGGTGTCGGTCGCGACCGGCCCGTTCACGGCGGACGAGTTGCGCGCGTACGGCGCCGACGTCGTCCTGAACGACCTGACCGAGTTCCCGGCCTGGCTCGACGAGTACGTGCTCGAGCAGCGGCTGGAAGCGCTCATGCGGCGGCTGTCGACGTACGACAAGATGGTGGTCGCGTTCAGCGGCGGCGCCGACTCGGCGTTCCTGCTCGCGGCGGCGGCGCGGGCGATCGGCCCGGCGAACGTCGTCGCGGCAACGGCGATCTCGCCGTCGCTCCCGGCGGCGGAGCTCGAGCCGGCGGCGCGGTTCGCCGACACCATCGGCGTACGGCATGTCACGCCGCACACGCACGAGATGGAGCGCGAGGGATACCAGGCGAACTCCGGTGCCCGGTGCTACTTCTGCAAGGCCGAGCTGGTCGAGACGCTGCAGCCGATCGCGGACGAGTTCGGGATCACCGCGATCGCGACCGGCACGAACGCCGACGACGCGATCGCCGGGTTCCGGCCGGGGATCCGGGCCGCCTTCGAGCGCGGCGCGCTGACGCCGCTGAAGGACGCGCGGCTGACCAAGGCGCAGATCCGTACGGCGTCGCGCAGCTGGGGACTCGAGACGTCGGACAAGCCGGCCGCGGCGTGCCTGTCCAGCCGGATCGCGTACGGCATCCGCATCACGCCGAACCTGCTCGCGCGTGTCGATCGCGCCGAGCAGGCGGTCCGTTCGCGACTGACGTCGTACGGCGTCCAGAACGTGCGGGTCCGGGACCTCGGGGACAGCGCCTCGATCGAGATCGACGCCGCGCTGCTGGACCAGGTGGATCAGGACTCGCTGGTGAATGCGGTCATGGCCGAAGGGTTCCCGGCCGCGCGCGTGGACCCGCGCGGGTTCCGGTCCGGATCGATGAACGAACGGTTGCCGGAGCCCGAAAAGTACCGGAACTTGTAAGGGGTGCGGGAAGTCTGCCGGTTCAGGTAGTTTCCCGGAGGCGCCGCCGCGCCGGTTCACGTACGCTGGGTTTTCAACCGGGTCCCGCGGGACCCGGTTGCTTCCGAATGCTTGACGACCGCTGTGCCTGATTGTGAAGAAGAGGTCTCCCGTGCCCGTTGGCAAGGTGAAGTGGTATGACTCCGAGAAGGGGTTCGGATTCCTCAGCAAGGAGGAGGGTGGGGACGTCTACGTCCGCGCCGAGGCCTTGCCGTCGGGTGTCACCAACCTGAAGCCGGGCCAGAAGGTCGAGTTCGGTGTCGTCGAGGGACGCAAGGGTGAGCAGGCCCTCCAGGTCCGGCTGATCGACCCGCCGCCGTCGGTGGCGAAGGCGATGCGCCCCAAGCCCGACGAGATGCAGGTCGTCATCGAGGACCTGATCAAACTCCTCGACCGCCTCGGCGAGGGCTACCGCCGCGGCCGCCAGCCCGACAACAAGTCCGCCCGCCAGGTAGCAACAGTCCTCCGAGGCGTAGCCGACAAACTCGACATCTGACCCACCCCGCCCGTCCCCATTTGCCTGGCTGACCCACCAATTTGCCTGGCTGACCCAGCAAGTGCGGGGTTCTGGACCCTGGTGAAGGGTCACGAACCCCCGACTTGGTGGGTCAGCCAGGCAAATGGGGCGAGGGGGAGTCAGCGGGTTCGGGTTCGGGTGCGGGTGATGCGGGTGGCGATGCCATCGAGGACGGTGGTGAGGCCGAAGCCGAATTCGGCGGCGTCGAAGTCGCCGGCGTAGCCCTCGTCGAGGGGCTGCTCGAGGGTCGCCGCGATTCCGGGGAAGCGGTCCGGGGTCGCGAGCATCGTCAGGCGCTCCGTGTAGAGCCGGTCGGCCTCGCGGACCTCGTCCGGTTCGGTGAGCATGTTGGCGGTGAGTTGCGCCGTACCGCGGACGTAGATGTTCACCAGCAGCATCGCGGACAGCCGGTCCTGCGGCGTGAGCGGCGTACCGTCGAACGCGTCCAGCCCGGACTCCATCCAGGCCAGCTGGTTCGGTGACAGCGGAGGCTCCTGGATCGGGATCTGCAGGATCCACGGGTGCCGGCGCAGCCCGTCGCGGAACGCCTCGGCCCAGGCGGTGATCCGGCCCCGCCAATCGAGCTCCGGGTCCAGCGCCGGCGGCTCGGCGAACGCGTGCTCGAGCATCACGACGTACAGGTCGTCCTTGGCGTCGACGTACCGGTAGAGCGACATCGTGGTGAAGCCGAGCTCGGCCGCCACCTTGCTCATCGAGACCGCGCCCAGCCCGCCCGCGTCGGCCAGCTTGATCGCTGCCCGCGCGATGTCGCTGATGTGGAACGCCGGCTTCGGCCCCGGGCGGCTCCGCCCCTCGATCCCCCAGAGCTGCTGCAGCACCCGCGGCAGTTCGTTCTCGTCCATGGTCACCATCCTATCTGTTTACAGCATAGACAGTCTTGTGTATGGTCTGTGTATGGCGCACACAGTGTGCGGCGTAGACAGATAAACCGGAGGGGTGTCATGGGTTCGACAGAACGGGCGGGACGCAAGGAGTGGATCGCGCTCGGCGTGCTCGCACTGCCGCTGCTGCTGGTCTCGATGGACGTGTCGGTGCTGTACTTCGCGGTCCCGTTCATCAGCGCGGACCTCGGCGTGAACGCGACCGAGCAGCTGTGGATCTTCGACATCTACGGCTTCGTACTGGCCGGCCTGCTGATCACCATGGGCTCGCTCGGCGACCGGATCGGCCGCCGCCGGCTGCTGCTGTTCGGCGCGATCGGGTTCGGGGTCGCCTCGGTCGCGGCGGCGTACGCACAGAACCCGGAGCAGCTGATCGCGGCCCGCGCGCTGCTCGGGATCGGCGGCGCGACTCTGATGCCGTCGACCCTGGCGCTGATCCGGAACATGTTCCACGACCCGAAGCAGCGGTCGAAGGCGATCGCGTTCTGGAGCGCGGTGATGATGGGCGGGATCACCCTCGGTCCGGTGCTCGGCGGGTTCCTGCTGGAGCACTTCTGGTGGGGTTCGGTGTTCCTGATCAACACCCCGGCGATGGTTCTGCTGGTCGTGCTCGCGCCGGTGCTGCTGCCCGAGTTCAAGGCCGCGGTGCGCGGACGGTTCGACCTGCTGGGTTCGGTGCTGTCGCTGGCCGCCGTACTGCCGGTGATCTGGGGGATCAAGGAGTTGGCGGCGCACGGTATGGCGGCGCTGCCGGTGGTGGCGATCGTGGCCGGGCTGGTGTTCGGGGTGCTGTTCGTCCAGCGGCAGCGGACCGCCGCGCACCCGATGGTCGACCTGTCGATGTTCCGGAACCGCGCGTTCAGCGGGTCGCTGGCGGCGAACACCATCGGGACCCTGGCGCTGGTGGGCAACGCGGTGTTCCTGACTCAGTACCTGCAGCTGGTGCACGGTCTCAGCCCGCTGAAGGCGGCGCTGTGGTCGCTGGCGCCGTCGGTGCTGGTCGGTGGCGCGGCTCCGTTGGCCACTGCACTCGCTGGGAAGCTGGATCGGGCGTACGTGATCGGTGGGGCCTTCGTCCTCGCGGCTTCGGGGTACGGCGTACTCACCCAGGTACACGTCGACTCGTCGCTGGCGGTGCCGCTCGCCGGTGCCGGTCTGCTGGCCGCCGGTCTGGTGATGGTGATGACTCTGGTGACCGAGGCCGTTGTCGGTTCGGTGGCGCCGGAGCGCGCCGGCTCGGCGTCCGCGGTGATGGAGACCTGCGCGGAGTTCGGTGGGGCGCTCGGGATCGCGGTGCTGGGTTCGATCGGTACTGCGGTCTACCGCGCCGACGTACCGTCGAACCTGCCGGCCGGCGTCGCAGCTCCTGTCCGCGAAGGCCTGCCGGCGGCGACTGCCGCGGCCGCCCAGCTGCCCGCGCAGTTGGCCGACACCGTCCTCGCCACCGCTCGCCACGCCTTCACCCACAGCATGAACGTCGTCGCCCTGGTCGGCGCGATCCTCCTGCTCACCACCGCGGTAGCCGCCACCCTCACCCTCCGCGGCACCACCCACACCACCGCCCCGGCCGAAGACCCCACCCCCGAGGAGGCCGACCTAGCCCCCGCAGCCTGAATCCGTTCCCTCCATAAAAGAGTCAGCCGCAAACCCACCATCTCAGGGGTCTACGTCCGAGATGGTGGGTTTGCGGCCGGTATCCGGTGGGCCAACCCGCCATCTCGTGGGTCAACCCATGAGATGACGGACCGCGTCAGCGGGGTGGGTGGCGCGGGGGTTCGCTGCCGGGGCGGCGTTTGAAGGGGTGGTTCCGGTTGCGTTCGACTGTTGGTTCTTCGGACCAGGGGGTCGGGTTCTCGCCGGTGTCCTCGTCGTCGGTTTGGCCGCTCCACCAGCGGCCCATCGGCTGCTCGGGTGGCGGTTTCTGATCTGCGGAGCGCCATTCGACCGTGGGCTCGTCGTGCGAACTCGAACGGCGCTGGCGGTTCGCCCGCTGCTCGGCGACGCTGAGGATCGTCCGGGTGGTGCTCTCCGGGTGCTCGTCGCCCGCTGGGTGCCGGTGCTCCGTCGGGTGCGCGTGGCCGGCGCGGGGTCCGCCGAGGCCGCCCGGGCGCAACGTGTCCGGGGTCGGGCGGTGGCTCGGGCGCATCCGCAGTACCAGGAAGACGACGATCAGCAGCACGCCCGCGAGGAACCCGAACCCCAGACGCGGGATCAGCGGCAGCACGATCCCGCAGCCACCGCCGAGAACCCACGCGAGCTGCAGCACTGTCTCCGATCGCGCGAACACCGACGTCCGCACGGACTCCGGCACGTCGCGCTGGATCATCGCGTCCAGCGACAGTTTGCCGAGCGAGCTGCACAGGCCCGCGACGAGGCCGAGTGCGATCAGGATCGGCAGGCCGTACAGCACCGCGACCGCGACTGCCACCGTCGCATCCGCCAGCAGTACGGCGAGCACGACCCCTTCAGGTTTTCGTGCCCTGAGCAACGATCCGAGCAGGGTGCCGAGACTGTTCCCGATCCCGGCCGCGGCGATCACCGCACCGGCCGCGACGGCGCCCTTGACCCCGCTGATCGGCTGGTCGCGGAGCAGGAACGCCAAGTACATGGTGAGGAACCCGGACACGAACCGCAGCCCCAGGTTGCACCGGATCCCGCGCGCCACCGCGGCGGTGATCGCGCGGCGGCGCGCGTCCCGTCCTGCCGTACCCGTCACTTCTTCGTCGGCCGGGGAGTCGACCGCGGACGGCAGCCGGATCGCGAGCACCAGGCCGACGATGTACACGAGGGCGGCCCAGCGCAGCGACCACTGCGGTCCGATCGCGGCGAACGCGCCGGCGATCCCGGCGCCGACGGTCGCGCCCGCGACGCCCGCGAGCGAGATCCGGGAGTTGGCCGTGACGAGCGTGATCTGTTTGGGAAGCAGCCGCGGTACGGCGGAGGCGCGCGTCACGCCGTACGCCTTGGATGCGACCAGGCAGCCGAGGGCGGCCGGGTACAGCCAGGCGGAGCCCTGGCCGGAGATCGTCGACGCCAGGCTCCAGACCAGGAACGCGCGGGCGCCGAGGGTCGCTCCGATCGCCCAGCGGCGACCGTGCCGGAACCGGTCGAGGAGCGGGCCGATCAGCGGCGCCATCAGCGCGAACGGCGCCATCGTCAGCAGCAGGAACAGCGCCACCCGGTCGCGGGCCTGGTCGCTCGGCACGGTGAAGAACACCGTGCCGGCCAGCGAGACCGCGAACGCCGTGTCGCCCGCCGCGTTCACCGCGCCGAGTTCGATCAGGCGCGACAGGCCGGATTCGCCGGCGCCTTGAGCGCTGGTCAGGCCGCGGATCCGGCGCCCGGTCGCCCGCCCGACCTTGCCACTGACCTCAGCGGCCTTCTTGGACGCCGACGCCACGCCCTCGGCGCCGACCTTCGAGGCGTGCCCGACCTTCTTGCCCGCACTCCCGACCCGCTCGCGGGCCTCTCCGAACCGTTCGCCGGCCGACTTGCCTGCCCCTTTCGCCTCGCCATCGCGCGGCGGACCGCCCGGGGTGTTTCCACCGGGAGTCGCCTTCGGGTCGGCGGGGTCGGGGGTGTGCATGGAACCATCCTGCCTCGTACGACGGACAGACGGCAGGCACCGCGCGTACGGGCACCTGATCGCGGGCGGGTCGACGGCGGTTCGGCGTACGGCGAGGGGCGTGCGAGAATGGGCGATTGTGACTCCCGTCAAAAGCCCCGAACCGGTACGCGCGAAGCCCGACGCCGTCTGCGTCGCGGCGGTCGAACCGGCCCGCGAGGCCGCGATCGCCGAGGCCGGCGCCGCGCAGGTCGGGGAGCACCTCGGTCATCTGGTCGAGGGTGAGCGCCTCGTCACCCACTACTTCGCCTCCACCCACCCGGGATACCGCGGCTGGCGCTGGGCCGTCACGCTGACCCGCGCGTCGCGGGCCAAGACCGTCACGGTCAACGAGGTCGTGATGCTGCCCGGCGACGAGGCCGTCGTCGCGCCCGAGTGGGTCCCGTGGTCGGAACGCGTTCAGCCCGGCGACCTCCGCCCCGGCGACCTGTTCCCGACGCACGCCGACGACCCGCGTCTGGAGCCCGGGTTCACCGACACCGCCGATGCGCCGGACGACGTGCTCACGGTGGTCGAGGAGCTCGGCCTCGGTCGCGAGCGCGTGCTCTCGCCGTTCGGGCGTGAAGAGGCGGCGGAACGCTGGTGCGGCGGGGAGTTCGGGCCGGCGTCCGCGATCGCCCAGGCCGTTCCGTACAAGTGCTATTCGTGCGGCTACTGGATCCGCCTCGCCGACAGCCTCGGCCAGGCGTTCGGCGTCTGCGCCAACGAGATGGCCCCCGGCGAGGCCCGCGTGGTCGCCTACGACTACGGCTGCGGCGCCCACTCCGACGCCACCATCGACCTGGCCGAACCCCCCACCCCCGACCACGCCTTCGACACCACCGGCTACGACACCCTCGAACTGACCCCCACTGACGACTGAGCCGCAGCTGGGCGTTGTTCGCCGGGGCCGGTGAGGGTCAGTCTTCGGTGGCGGGGCGGTGGCCGGCTTGGATGGCGGTCCAGCGGCGTTTGCAGTACCAGAGGCCGATGAGGCCGAGGCCGAAGCCGGCGACCGGGACCCAGAGCCACCAGTCGAGGCCGTCGGCCTCGAGGCGGTTGCGGAAGACGAACAGGACGACGAACGCGACCGCCCAGATCGCGATACCGGTGATCACGCTGGGGATGCCGGACAGGTCGAGCGGCTTGACCTCGGCGTGCACCAGCTCGCCGCGGGCGAGTTGGCTGGTCGGGTCGGTGCGCTTCTTGTCCGTGCGCTCCTTGGCCGGCTCCTGCTCCTCAGTCACATCACCACCTTAGCTTCGTTTCCCATTAGTGCTCGCAACTGCCCGGTAGGAACTGGCACGATGCGATCATGAGCTCGCCCCAGGCCGCGATGGCCCGCTCCGGTTCCGGTCCTCTGGACTCGTTCTTCAAGATCAGTCAGCGCGGATCCACCCTCGGCCGGGAGGTCCGCGGCGGGCTGGTCACGTTCTTCACGATGGCCTACATCGTCGTCCTGAACCCGCTGATCATCGGCACCGTCAAGGACGGCTCCGGACAGTTCGTCGGCGGCGGCACCGACCCGGCGGCGTCGATCGCGAAGATCGCGGTCGCGACCGCGCTGGTGGCCGGCGTGGTGACGATCCTGATGGGCCTGGTCGCGAACTTCCCGCTCGCGCTCGCCACCGGCCTCGGCCTGAACGCGTTCGTGGCGTTCTCGATCGCGACCAAGATGACCTGGGCGGACGCGATGGGCCTGGTGGTCCTCGAGGGCCTGGTCATCCTGATCCTGGTGCTCACCGGCTTCCGGAAAGCGGTGTTCGAGGCCGTACCGCTGCAGCTGAAGGTCGCGATCAGCGTCGGCATCGGCCTGTTCATCGCGTTCATCGGCGTGGTCGACGCGGGCTTCGTACGCCGTCCCGCGGCGCTCAGCGGTCCGCCGGTCGAACTCGGTGTCGGCGGCAACCTCCGCGGCTGGCCGGTACTGGTGTTCGTGGTCGGCCTGATCCTGATGGTGGCGCTGTACGCCCGGAAGGTGAAGGGCGCGATCCTGATCGGCATCCTGGCCGCGACCGTGGTGGCGATCCTGATCGAGTCGATCGCGAACATCGGCGCCCGCACCGACAAGAACCCGGGCGGCTGGGGCCTGAGTGTGCCGAAGCTGCCGGACCAGTGGTTCACGACACCGAACCTGGACACGATCGGCGAGTTCAACCTGTTCGGGTCGTTCGAGAAGGTCGGGGTGGTGTCGGCGCTGCTGCTGATCTTCACGCTGATGCTCGCCGACTTCTTCGACACGATGGGCACGATGACCGCGATCGGCGCGGAGGCGGGCCTGAACGACAAGAACGGCATCCCGCCGAACTCGCAGCGGATCCTGATCGTGGACAGTGTCGCGGCGGCCGCCGGTGGCGCTGCGTCCGTCTCGAGCAATACGTCGTACATCGAGTCGGCCTCCGGGGTCGGCGAGGGTGCCCGGACCGGGCTGGCGAGTGTGGTGACCGGGATCTGTTTCCTGATCTCGATGGTGGTCGCGCCGCTGGTGACGCTGATCCCGTACGAGGCCGCGACGCCGGCGCTGATCCTGGTCGGGTTCCTGATGATGACGCAGGTGAAGGGGATCGACTTCGACGATCTCGAGGTCGCGTTCCCGGCGTTCCTGACGATCGTGCTGATGCCGTTCACGTACTCGATCTCGGCCGGTATCGGCGCCGGTTTCGTCTCGTACGCGATCCTCAAGACCGTCCGCGGCAAGGCCCGTCAGGTGCACCCGCTGATGTGGGTCGTCGCCGCCCTGTTCGTCGTCTACTTCGCCATCGGCCCGCTGACCGACTGGCTGACCTGAGTCATCTGACGCCGAAGGCACGCAGAAACGTCTGTACGGCGTTCTGCGTGACCTCGGCCAGTTCGTTGAACGGGATCTTGCGGGTGCCGAGGCGGGACCGCGCGTCGAACGGCCCGGTCAGGAGCGCGCCGAACTGTTCCGCCGCGACCGCGGGGTCGGACAGTCGCAGGTGCCCGGCCAGCGCGAGCCGGGCCAGCCGGTCGGCGAGGGCGTCGTTGACCTTGTCGGTCGCGCGTTCCCGCACGATGTCCTGCAGTTCGGGCATGCTCCCGAGCTCGGCCTGCAGCAGCCGGCGGACCGCCCACGACTTCTCGTCGCAGTAGCACTTGGCGAGCTTGAGGCCGACCTCGGTCAGCGCCTCGACCGGGTCACGTTCCGGGCGCAACGTCTCGATCGCCGCGAGGTTGCGGGCGAGGGCGTCGTCCGCGAGCGCGGCGACGGCTGCCCGGAACAGCGACTGCTTGTCGCCGAAGTGGTTGTAGATCGTGTGCTTCGCGACCCCGGCGGTGGCCGCGACCGTGTCGACGCTCGCCGCCCGGTAGCCGTCCCGCGCGAAGACCGTGAAGGCCGCCTCCAGGATCGCCTGGCGTTTGTCGATGCGTCCGCGCGTGCCTGTCACCCGGACAGGGTAGCTGGATAGACTCAGTGGTCCTATAAACTGCACTTGTCAGTGCATTCTTTTAGGAGGTCGCATGTTTGTGAACGTACTGCGGTTCCGGTTCAAGGCAGGTGTCAGTGCCGACGAGCAGGCGGAGGTGCTGGCCGCGATGCGGCGTACGGCGGCGATGGACTCGACCGCGTTCGGGGTCGTCGGGGCGGATCTGGGCGATCCGGCCGACGGGTTCACGCACGCGTATCTGGCCGCGATCCCGGACCTCGAGTCGTTCAAGCGCTACACCTGGGATCCGGTGCACCTGGCCGGCGACGACGTCATCCTGGACAAGCTCGAGAAGATGAGCGCGGTCCGCTTCAGTGACGACGACCCCGAGGTCGGCCGGGCGATGTACGCCGAGGTCGCGCGGAAGAGCGCCGAGTACCCGGAATGGTCGCGCCGCGTCGACGAGTTGTTCGCCTAAGAGGTACGCCGAAGTTCGAGGTACTCGGCCCTGGCGGTGAAGAGTTCGCGGAGCTCGTTGCTGACGTGGTCGAGGAACTCGGTGCGGTACGTCGAGTCCGTGAGCAAGGCGATCGAGTAGTAGAGCCCGGTGAAGTTCGCGATGCCGACGGCGACCTTGATCAGCGAGGCGCTGAGGACGAGCGGGTGGTTGAGCAGTTCGACGTGGTACGACCACGAGCCGGCGTCGACGCCCCACTGCTGGTAGATGTGTTCGCTGATCGCGAGCATGCCGAAGGCAACGAAGAACAAGCCGACGCCGGAGCTCACCACGAGCACCTGCATCCATTGCCGGATCACGAGGCTGACGCTGACGTTGAAGCGCTGGCTCCGGCTCAGCGGCGGACCGGAGCCGGCGGTGCGCTCGATCGAGTCCACCTCCAGCGGCAGCCGGATCAGCAGGAACACCGTGCTCAGCAGGGCGAACGCGATCACGGAAAAGACGATGAAGGCCGCGGGCATCCACGCGAATACCTGCCACATGTCCGCGGTCATGAACAGCACCAGCGAGAAGACCAGCAGCAGCGGCAGCGCCCGGACGAAGCTGGCGACCGAGTTGGCCAGCTCGCGGACCAGTTGGCGCATTCCCCAGACCACGGTCGCGATGAAGCCGTAGCCGACGATGACGTACACCAGCCCGACCAGCAGCAAGTTGCCGAAGGCCACGCCGAAGAACTGCTTGACCTGGCCTTGCGTGACGACCGGGAGCAAGGCCGGTAGCAGTACGAACACCGCCAGCTCCGGAGTCCCGAAGCGGGTCGGCAGCGAACCGAACGGCCGTCCGCGCAACCCGTTGAGCAGGCCGAACCCGGCGATCAGCGCGAGCAGACCGCCGATCGCGGCCAGCAGGTTCTGCCACCAGTCCCATTCGAGTGAGGTGGCGCCGAGCATCTCGGCCAGGAACACCAGCACCAGCAGCGGCGCCGCCCGCGTGAAGATGTCGTGCGTCGGCGAGAAGTCCTCGATGAACAGCGGCAGTCCCGCCCGCCGGAACCTCTGCTCGTACCGCTCCAGCTCGGCCGTCGTCCCCATGAGCGGGAACTCTATCGCGTGGGAATACCAGCTGGCGGTCCAGTGTTTTTAGTTAGCAAAGGTAATGAGTTAAGGTAAAGACATGCCCGAAGTCGTAGCGCAGCAGGTGAAGAGTGACGTCGGGCTGGCGAGTGCCCTGCGGTCGTCGACCCTGCGGCTGTCCCGGCAGATCCGCCGGCAGCGCGAGCCCGGTCACGACCTCACCGCGAACCAGCTCAGCGTGCTCGGCGCGCTGGCCAAGCACGAGGCGATGACGATCGGCGAGCTGGCCGCCCACGAGCAGGTGAAGCCGCCGTCGATGACGCGGGTCGTGACGAACATGGAGGAGGCGGGCCTGCTGGTCCGCCGCCCGCATCCGACCGACAAGCGCCAGATCATGGTCGAGCTGACCGCCAAGGCCGATGAGCTGATCCTGGCGAACCGCCGCCGCCGCGACGAGTGGCTGCAGACCAAACTGAAGCAATTGACCCCTGAGGAGCGCGACATCCTGCGCAAGGCAGCACCTGTTCTCGAACGACTGGCGGCTCGATGAGCCCCACCTTCCGCGCGTTCAAGGTCCGGAACTTCCGGCTGTACGCCTCGGGCGCGATCGTCTCGAACGTCGGCACCTGGATGCAGCGGGTCGCCCAGGACTGGCTGGTCCTGGAGCTGACCCATTCCGGTACGGCGCTCGGGATCGTCACCGGCCTGCAGTTCCTGCCCGCGCTCCTGCTCGGCCCGTACGCCGGTCTGGTCGCGGACCGCTTCCCGAAGCGGACCGTGCTGACGATCACCCAGATCGCGATGGCCACCGTCGCGCTGACTCTCGGCGGACTGACGATCGCCGGCGTCGTGCAGACGTGGCACGTGTATCTGCTGGCCCTCCTGTTCGGTGTCGGTACGGCGTTCGACGCCCCGACCCGGCAGGCGTTCGTGGTCGAGATGGTCGGCCGCGACGAACTGTCGAACGCGGTCGGTCTGAACTCCGCGTCCTTCAACGCGGCCCGGCTGCTCGGCCCGGCGCTGGCCGGTCTGCTGATCAACTGGATCGGCACCGGTCCGGTGATCCTGATCAACGGGTTCACCTACTCCGCGGTGATCCTGTCACTGCGGCTGATGCGGGTCTCCGAGTTGCACACGCCGAAACCCGCGGCCCGGGACAAGGGCATGATCCGGGACGGGATGCGTTACCTGTGGCGCCGGCCGGATCTGATGATGGTGCTGGTGGCGGTGTTCTTCGCGGGCACCTTCGGACTGAACTTCCAGCTGACGTCGGCCTTGATGGCGACCCAGGTCTTCCACAAGGGCGCGGGGGAGTACGGCATCCTCGGTTCGGTGCTCGCGATCGGGTCGCTGGCCGGTGCCCTGCTGGCGGCGCGCCGGGTCCGGATCCGGGCCCGCCTGGTGATCGGCGCGGCCCTGGCCTTCGGCGTCGCCGAGGTGGTCAGTGCGCTGATGCCGAGCTACCTGGGCTTCGCGCTGGTGCTGCCGCTGGTCGGCCTCGCCTCGCTGACCATGCTGACGTCCGCGAACGCGACGATGCAGCTCAGTATCGAGCCGACGATGCGCGGCCGGGTGATGGCGCTCTACATGACGGTTCTGATGGGTGGTACGCCGATCGGGTCGCCGTTCATCGGCTGGGTCGGGCAGGAGTTCGGCGCGCGCTACTCGCTCATCGTCGGCGGTGGGCTGACGGTGCTCGGCACAGTCGGATCGGTGCTGTACTTCTCCCGCCGGCGCGGCCTCGCGATCCGCCCGCGGCTGCTCCCGCGCCCGCACCTCGAAGTGCTCCCGCAGACCGAACTCCTGGGCGAGAAGGCCGTCGTCGACACCCCTGACGTATCGCCGAAGAAAGACCCGCAAGTCGCCTAAGGGCGAATGCGTGTCAACAGGCGCGCCGCGAAGAACAGCGTGTCCACGTCCGTCTGCCGACGGGTGATCATCGCCGCCGGGTCGTGCTTCGGCTTCGGCCGTACGGCGGGCGTCGCGCCCGTACTGACCCGGAGGAAACCGCGCGCACCGAGCCGGCCCTGCTCAGGCGTCCACTCGACGTCGACGATGTCCCCGAGCGGCACCGGCCACGGGTCGCCGAGTGCCTTCTTCTTCCGGCCCGCGGACCGGTGGTACTTGAACGTGAGCTGCCCGTTCGCCACCGCGAGCGTCGCGTCGCGCCCCTCGATCCGATCCGGCGCAGCCGGCGGCGCGACCAGCCAGCGGGCCTCGGCGACCGGTACGTCGCGGCGGGTCAGGGTACGCCGGATCTCGCCGGCGACCCGCTCCGCGAGCGCGGGATCGGCGCCCGGGAAGTCGTACGGGTCGCTCAGCACGTCGACGCCGGTCACGGACTGGAGCGGGTCGGCGCCGTCGCGAAGAACGAGCCGGAACCCGCTCTCCCGTACCTCGACCGCCTGCAGCGCCTCGACCGGGAGGACGCGCTCGCCCAGGCGGGTCCTTAACGAGCAGGTCAGCGGATCGAGCCCGGCGGGCGCTTCGGCGTACCGGATCCTCAGCGTCCCGATGCCGTCCCAGACGACCGTGCCGTACGTGCTCGTCAGCTCACCACCTGCCACCCCTCCTATCTTTCCTGCTCGATGGGTCCAGCGCAGGTTTTGCCAGTAAGGGTCAGAATGGGGCGTGACCCATTACGACCTCGTGATCATCGGGACCGGCTCCGGTAACACCATCGTCAATCGGCGGTTCGCCGACTGGAAGGTGGCGATCGTCGAGCGTGGCACGTTCGGCGGTACCTGCCTGAACGTGGGGTGCATCCCGACCAAGATGTTCGTGCACGCCGCCGACGTGGCCGCGACGCCGTCGTTGAGTGCGCGGTACGGCGTCGACGAGCAACTGCTCGGCGTCCGCTGGCGCGATGTCCGGGACCGGATCTTCGGCCGGATCGACCCGATCGCGGCCGGCGGCTCGGAGTACCGGCACCACAACCCGGACAACGCGAACGTCACCGTGTACGACGGGACCGGGCGGTTCACCGGGTTCAAGGAGCTGACGGTCGACGGCAAGGACGGGTCGACGGATGTGTTCAGCGCGGACCGGTTCGTGATCGCGACCGGCAGCCGGCCGATCGTCCCGCCGATCCCGGGCCTCGAGGAGACCGGGTATCACACGTCGAACACGATCATGCGGCTGGAGGAACTGCCGCGCCGGATCGCGATCATCGGCGGCGGGTTCGTCGCGGCCGAGTTCGCGCACGTGTTCGCGTCGTTCGGGGTCGAGGTGACGGTCATCGCCCGCTCGAACGGGCTGCTCCGGCTCGAGGACGGCGAGATCGGCGCGCGGTACACGGAGATCGCGCGGGAGAAGTACGACGTACGGCTCAACCACGAGACCGTGCGGGTCGCGCGCCGTGACGACGGCACGATCCTGCTCAGGATGCTGCACCCGGGCGGCGCCGACGAACTGATCGTCGACGAGCTCCTGGTCGCGGTCGGCCGGGAACCGAACTCGGACCTGCTGAACCTGGACGCCACCGGGGTGGATGTGGACCGCGAGGGTCGTGTGCTCGTCGACGCGTACCAGCAGACCAGTGCCGACGGCATCTACGCGCTCGGCGACGTGACGAACCCGCATCAGCTCAAGCACGTCGCGAACCACGAGGCCCGGGTGGTGAAGCACAACCTGCTCAACCCCGACGACCGGATCGAGGCCGACCACCGCTTCGTCCCGCACGCGGTGTTCAGCGCGCCGCAGATCGCCTCCGTCGGTCTCACCGAGGAGCAGGCGCAGGAACGCGGAATCCCTTATGTGAAAGCGGTTCAGACGTACGCCGATATCGCCTACGGCTGGGCGATGGAGGACACGACCGGGTTCGCGAAGGTGCTCGCCGACCCGGAGAGCGGGCAGATCATCGGCTGCCACGTGATCGGCCCGCAGGCGCCGACCGTGATCCAGCCGGTGATCCAGGCGATGAGCTTCGGGCTGGACGCGTACACGATGGCCCGCGGCCAGTACTGGATCCACCCCGCGATGCCCGAACTGATCGAGAACGCCCTGCTCAAGCTCGACCTAGACCCGAAACGCTGAAATCACCGCGGCCGCAGAGTCCAACGTCTCCAGGTCGGGGAGGCTGATCATCACCTCGGCCACCCCTGCCTCGGACAGCTCGCGGAACCGCCCGATCTGATCGTCGACGGTGCCGGCGTTCACGGAGGCGGCGTACTTCGCCGGGTTGACGTTCCGCGGGCGCAACCGCTGCACGAGCTCGTCCACCTGCCGGGAGTCCTTGCCTACAAGGGTTGTCGACAGGTGCGTCAGCTCGACCGGCCTGTCTCCCAGGTAGCCGGCGGCCTTCTGTACGGCGGCTGCGTCCCCGAAGACGTTCACCGCGTCGGCGTACCGTGCGGCCAGTCGGAGTGTCCGTGGTCCACTCCCACCGACGAGCACGGGCAGGTGTTCCTGCAGCGGTCGCGGATAACACGTGGTGTCGGGTACGTCGAGGACCTTGCCGTGGAACGGTTTGTTGCCTGGTCCCCATAAAATCGGCAGCATCTGCAAGGCGTCCTCGAGCAGCGCATAGCGTTCGCTCACCGGAGGGAACGGCCAGCCGTACGCCTTGTGCTCCGCCTCGAACCACGCCAGGCCGACCCCGCACACCGCCCGCCCACCACTCAACACATCCGGCGTCGCCGCGATCTTCCCCAGGTGGGCGACGTTCCGGTAGGTGATTCCGGAGACGAGGGTGCCGAGCCGGACCCGGGTCGTGCACGCGGCCAGGTACCCGAGCGTCGTCCAGCTCTCCAGGAAGTCCTCCCACGCCCGCCCCACCTGCGGGATCTGCCGGAAGTGATCCATCACGTAGATCGCGTCGAACCCAGCCGCCTCGGCCCGCTCCGCCACCTCACGAATCCACGCAGCCAGACCTTCCCGACCGCCTGGGTATCTGCTCAACTGCAGCCCGAAACGCAACCCCACCGGGGCATCCGACTGCCGAGCCTGCGCCGCGGTCGACTCCACGAACGCATCCGGAACCACCCGCACCACAGTCGGCTCGAGTACGTCGTCGTACCCCTCCGCCGGCAACTCCTTCTTCACCGACGCCCACGACCGCAGTTGGCTGGTCAGAGCGTCAGCGGGGATGCGTTTCGCCGTACGCTCCCGATTCCGCCGCCGACACTCCTCGGCAGGCGTGTCGAACGCCACCGCGACACAGGCCATCCCGGCCTCACGAGCAAGCTCGAGCCACCGCACGCGCCTGTCTCTGTCCAGTCCCAGCGTGTCGATGACGGTCGTCAGCCGGCGCCCGATCCGCTGCCGCACCACCACATCCAGCAGCGCGAACGCGTCCGTACTGGCCGTGATGTCGTCCACACCCGCCCCGACCAGCGCCCGCAGCCGATCACTCGACACCACCAGCTCGTCCCCGAAATGCTCCGCCGCCCACGTCGACTTCCCGGACGCCCCCGGACCCACCAGAATCACCACACACGGCGACGGCAGCTTGAGGTCAAGTCGAGGGTCAAGGGCCTTGCCGCCTGTCGCTAGCACTCCATCAGTATCGGCCGACCCCAGAGGCGGCGCCACGTCCCAAACAGCCGTCTTCAACGGTATCGGTGCAGCGTTGACATCTCACCGAAAAGTCTAAAAAATGGGTGACTTGTCAGCGCCGCAGGTGCCCACGCGGGAGGGGTCGTGGGATCTCACGATGCGGCCTGGGGGGAAATGTGAATATTCTTTCTGAACTTTTGGCTGATCTCCGGCGACGCTCCGAACCGGTAGTTCCGAATGATCAGGCTACCTGCCCGCCTGCCTTCCTATCGACACCGCAAATGATCGAGGGCTATGTTTGGCCCAATATTGAAGTCGTTCAGAAGCCATCTGAGGCGCGGGTCTTGCTAATCGAAGCAATCGGGGCAGTCGGAAAGTCTGCGGCGGCCGCGGCTATCGCAGATCGTCTCAACTGGCCTGTAATCGAATCTGCGCGCGCCCAGGTCGGATCATACTCGCTCACCGGGCTCCTGCATGACGCGCTGGGCTTCGACTCGGAGTTCATGGCTGAGGTTAGCCGGGGTGAAAGTGGTCTAGTGGTAGATTCCCTGGATGAGGCCCATTTGCGGGCAGGAACTTCAAACTTGCTGGCATTCTTGGAGAATGTAAACAGTCTAGCAAACGCAAAGGCTGGATCTGGTGTCAGCGTCGTGATGCTATCTCGTCCCGATACAGCAGAAATCATTCGCATGGCATTCGAAGATTTCGGCTCCGCTTTGATGGAAGTGCGTCTCGAATTCTTTGACTCCACCAAGGCTGCCACCTTCATCAATGGCTACCTTCGGCGACATGCAAACAGTGGCAAGTCGGGGAATTATGACATTGTGGTTCAGCATCCCAAGGCGTTCGCAGAACTTCGTGATCATCGCCTGAAGTTTATTGCTGAGGCAATGCTGGGGCGCTCGATAGCGAGTCTATCCCATTCTTGGAACGAGGTTCGATCCTTCTTGGGTTATGCGCCCGTTCTGGAGGTGTTGTCGGAGGCGCTGGCTGTCGCCAACCCCCACAAAGACTTGGGAAAGAAGCCAGCAATGGCTATATCGTCGCGCAAGATTCTCCTCGATTTGGTTAGGGAGCTGCTGGAGCGTGAGCAAGGGAAGTTCTTGTCGCAGGCATCCGCCAGCCTGCTGTCCCGTCTCCCGGCGGATGTCGAGATAGAGAATTTCGAGCCGTACAGCGCCGATGAGCAGGCTGGTCGCCTCATCGCGAAACTGATTGGCATCGACTACTCTGGCGAGCTGCCTTTTGATGTGCCAGACGCCATTCGGTCCGACTATGAGGCTCACGCTAATCAGTTCCTGCAGGATCATCCATTCCTCGAAGGGCGCAATCCAGTCAATGTCGTGTTCGGAGACTATCTCTTGGCGCGTGCATCAATCGATCCTAAGAACGTCCTGGCCGGTCGGCCGGTACATATCGATGAGAATAGCGTGGGGCCGTTCTACTATCGGTTTGTGCAAGAAATGGCGCCGACAAATCCGGGAGAAACCAATCCTTCGGTAAATGAGTCAATCGTCTCTGCGTTGGTTGCCTCGCAGATAAAGTCACAGCCCGTTACGAGTCTCGGGCGCGCCTCGCTGTGGGGATGGACACAATCCGACGGAATGGCTAACCTTGAGATATTCGATCCTGGTGTAGATGACTACCTCAACTTCACTGTGGAGGGCCTAACTGGCGCACTTGCGATAAGGGGTCAACTTCGCCAGGCAATCATACTGACGGACGAAGGTGTAATCTTTTCCGAAAAGGATGGTCGGTTCGCCCTAGGGCCGATGGCGATTGTCGTTTGCAGTGAACTGCTGATCGATTCACCGTTGCTGCAAGTAGAAGGCGTGCCTGTTGAAGGGGCGGAAAACTATCCGAGTATGATCGCTTCTCGCGGATTTGATGCTGCGCGCTTGTCGAGGGTTGAGGTTAGTTCGGCCAACCTGATTTCTATTCGCGGGAAATGCTTGTGGCCTTTGTTGCGTCCGTATGTGACTGCCGAGGGTGAGGTCAATTTTACGGCGTACTCTGCATATATGGATCTGCGAGCCTTGTTTCGATTCTTTCGCCTAGGAGCCGGCGCTGCTCCGAATGTGTTTGCCGAGAAGCTTGAGCAAGGGATTGTCAAGTCGAATGAGCGACGCACTCGATATCTAGACCGTCTCTGTGAGGAACGGATATTCTGGAAAGCTGATTCACATTACTACTTGGATACTCAGAAATTGGCCGAGCGATCGCTGAATCTCCAGAAGTTGCTAGGTGGCCAGCCTGACGCGGCGGTGTTCTCGTTCATAGACTGGCTAGATCGGGGCTCAACTTCCTGACTGTCCGGATTCGTGGCAACCGACTCGGAGCATGAGAGTTGGCCGACGATATGATTTTCGGATGCGATTGTTCGTGGCCGTGGTGCCACCTCTCGAGGTAGTGGAGGATCTGAGCGAGTTCGTCGAGCCGCGCCGGGACCATCCGGACGACGACATCCGGTGGGCGGCGGACGAGCACTGGCATCTCACGCTGGCGTTTCTCGGCGAGGTGCCGGACTGGAAGACCGAGGAGCTCGAGGAGCGGCTGGAGCTCGCTGCCCAGCGCCAGAAACCGTTCGAGCTGCAGCTGACCGGCGCGGGCGCCTTCCCCGGCGTCCCGGACGCGCGAGTGCTGTACGCCGGAGTTCGCGACGACACCGAGTCGCTCAAGCACCTGGCGATGACCACCCGGGCGGCAGCGAGTCGCGCCGGCGTGACGGTGGAAGGAAGGAAATTCACCCCGCACCTGACCTTGGCGCGGTTGCGGCGACCGCTCGATGTCACCAAGTGGGTCAGGGTTTTCGACACCTACGAGAGCCCTGCCTGGACGGCGGGCAGCCTGCAGTTGATCGAGTCCCGGCTGGGCGAAGGACCGGGCCACAGTGCGGCCTACATCACGGTAGGCGAATGGGATTTCTTAGGTTAACCTCAGGAAGGTTAGCCGTACCTAATGCTATGAGAGAGTCCCGCCATGCTCGCGAACTACCTGATCGGACTCCGTGAAGGACTCGAGGCCTCGCTGGTCGTCAGCATCCTCGCCACCTTCCTGGTCAAGTCGGGGCATCGCGATCGACTCAAACTGGTCTGGATCGGTGTCGCCGCGGCGCTTGCCGTGGCGGTCGCCGCCTGGGGTCTGCTCCAGTTCGTCACCGCGCTGACCGCGAAGTCGTTCACCACGCAGGAGACCGTCGGCGGGGTGATGTCGATCCTCGCGGTCGGCTTCGTCACCTGGATGATCTTCTGGATGCGCAAGGCGTCCCGCAGCATCGCCAAGGAACTGCGCGAACGGATGGGCCAAGCCCTCGAGATCGGGTCCCGCGCCGTCGTCATCCTGGCGTTCCTCGCGGTCTTCCGGGAGAGCATCGAGACCGCGTTCATCGTGTACGCCTCGGCCGCCACCGCGACCACCGCCGTACCGTTCGTCGGCGTCCTGCTCGGGCTCGCGACCGCCGTACTGCTCGGCTTCGCGATCTACAAGGGCGCCGTGAAGATCAACCTGGCCGTGTTCTTCAAGTGGACCGGCGCGGTGCTGATCCTGGTCGCGGCCGGCATCTTCGCCTACGGCTTCCACGACCTGCAGGAAGCGAACATCCTGCCCGGTCTGAACACGCTGGCCTTCGACATCTCCCACGTGATCCCGCCCGACAGCTGGTACGGCGTACTGCTGAAGGGCATCTTCAACTTCAACCCGGCCCCGACCGTGGTGGAGGCGATCGCGTGGGTCGTCTACCTCGTCCCGGTGATGGTGCTCTATTTCCTTCCGGTGAAGAGCTCCACACCGCCCGCCGTCACGACGACGACCGCCACCAAAGCGGCCTGAATCCCCAGGAGAAACACGCATGCGCACCACTCTGGCCCGTCGGGCCTCCATCCTCGGGGTCGTCATCGGCCTCGCCGCGCTCACCGCGTGTGCGGACGACGAACCGGCCGCGAAGGACGACGGCACCGGCCCGGTGTCGGTCAAGGCGTCCGACTCGGGCTGCGAGCTGAGCCGCCGCGACGTGAAGTCCGGCACCAGCACGTTCTCGGTGACCAACGGCGGCAGCAAGGTCACCGAGTTCTACGTGTACGCCGACGGCGACCGGGTGATGGGCGAGGTCGAGAACATCGGCCCGGGCCTGAAGCGCGAGCTGATCGTCGAGCTGCCGACCGGCAAGTACCAGGCGGTCTGCAAGCCCGGCATGGTCGGCGACGGGATCCGCGGCGACCTCAACGTGACCGGCGACGCGCCCGCGCAGATCGACACGGACACCGCGCTGAAGCAGGCGACCGAGAGCTACCAGCGGTACGTGAACTCGCAGGCGGTCGCGCTGGAGCAGAAGACCACCGAGTTCGTGACCGCGGTGAAGGCCGGCGACGTCGCGAAGGCGAAGGAGCTGTTCCCGGTGTCGCGGACCTACTGGGAGCGGATCGAGCCGGTCGCGGAGTCGTTCGGTGATCTGGACCCGAAGATCGACGCCCGCATCAACGACGTCGAGCCGGGCACCGAGTGGACCGGGTACCACCGGATCGAGCAGGCGCTCTGGGTCTCCAACTCGACCAAGGGCATGGAGAAGTACGCCGACCTGCTGCTGACCGATGTGAAGACGGTCGTCGCGAAGGCGAAGGTCGTGAAGCTGACGCCGCTGCAGCTGGCGAACGGCGCGAAGGAACTGCTCGACGAGGTCGCGACCGGCAAGGTCACCGGCGAGGAGGACCGCTACTCGCACACCGACCTGTGGGACTTCGAGGCGAACGTCGAGGGCTCGCAGGCCGCCATCCAGGCGCTCCGCCCGGCCCTGCAGAAGCGCGACCCGGCCCTCGTCACCCAGCTGGACACGAACTTCAAGACGGTCTTCGCGGCCCTGGACAAGTACCGCGACGGCGACGGCTTCAAGCCCTACACCGCCACCGAAGCCGAGAAGAAGGCGCTCGGCGCAGTAGTAGACGGCCTGGCCGAACCAGTCAGCAAGGTCGCCGGAGTACTGGCCAAGAAATGACAAACGACTCCACACCCCCAACCCCGGGCTCCGACCCAACGCCGGTCCCCGGTTCCTCCTCTTCCCCCGCCGCCGCACCGGCGCAGCCGGGGCGGCGGCGGGGTTTCTCGCGGCGAGGACTGTTCGGCGCCGCAGGTGCTGCGGTTGCAACTGGTGTTGCGGGGTATGCCGTGCACTCGGCGGTGTCCACCGAGCCGTCGCAGGCTGCGGACAACAACGGGCCTGTTGAGTTTCACGGACCGCACCAGGCGGGGATCACCACGCCGGTGCAGGACCGGCTGCACTTCGCCGCGTTCGATGTGACGACGACGAAGCGGGACGAACTGATCGCGCTCCTGAAGGAGTGGACCGCCGCGGCCGCCCTGCTCACGGCCGGGCGGGACATCGGTCAGTACGGCGCCGTGAACGGACCGGGCGAGGCGCCCCCGGAGGACACCGGCGAAGCGGTCGGCCTGCCGCCGGCGCGGCTGACGATCACCGTCGGATTCGGCCCGTCGTTGTTCGACAAGCGGTTCGGGCTCGCGGCGAAGCGTCCCCAGGCGCTCGTCGACCTGCCGCACTTCATCGGCGACGACCTCGACCCGGCGCGGTCCGGCGGGGACATCGCCGTACAAGCCTGTTCCGATGACCCGCAGGTCGCCGTACATGCGATCCGGAACCTGGCGCGGATCGGGTTCGGGCGCGTCGCCGTGCGGTACTCGCAGCTCGGATTCGGCCGTACGTCGTCGACGTCGCGGGCACAGGCGACGCCGCGGAACCTGTTCGGGTTCAAGGACGGGACCAACAATCTCAAGCTCGAGGAAGCCGACAAACTCGAGCAGCAGCTCTGGGTGCAGCCCGAGGACGGCCCGGAGTGGATGGTCGGCGGCGCGTACCTGGTGTCGCGGCGGATCCGGATGAACATCGAGATCTGGGACCGTACGTCGCTCGGCGAGCAGGAAACGATCATCGGCCGCGGCAAGGGCACCGGCGCCCCGCTGGGCAAGGCGGACGAGTTCGACACGATCGACTTCACCGCGAAGAACTCCGACGGCGACCCGAAGATGCCGATGGACTCTCACGTGCGGCTCGCGCACCCGCAGTTCAACAACGGCGCCGAACTCCTCCGCCGGGGCTACAACTTCGTCGACGGCTCGGACGGCCTCGGCCGCCTCGACGCGGGCCTGTTCTTCCTGGCCTACCAGCGCGACCCGCGCAAGCAGTTCATCCCCGTCCAGAACCAACTGGCCAAGAGCGACACGATGAACGAGTACATCCACCACGTCGGCTCCGGCATCTTCGCCTGCCCCGCCGGCGTGACCCCCGGCTCGTACTGGGGCGAAAAACTCTTCAGCTGAGCCGGTCGGTTCGTAGATTGCCCCGGTGACCAACAGTTCAGTTCGCCGGCGGACCGGCTGGATCGTGCTCGGCGTACTGCTGTTGGCCGGTGTCCTGATCGTGGTGGTGCAATCCGTTCGCGCGAATGACAAGCCGGCCGCCGAGGACCGGAGCACGCCGTCGGCGTCCACCTCGTCGGTGCCACCGGACGGGACCTATTGCTACGGCTGCTTCTACACCACCACGCTCCCGGCCTTCCGGGCCCAGGCCGAGACCGCGGGGTACACCTGTGAGACCGAAGGCACGTGCAGGAAAGGTACGGCGGCTGTCCTGACCTTCCGTCCGTCGGCCGCGCACCCGACCCGTCTCGGCAGCCTCTCCGTCCGCACGTTCACACCGGGCGGGTTCGACCGCGCCAAGGGCAATGCCCTGGCGATCGCGGCGACGAACGCCGAACTGAAGGTCCTGCTGGCGCGCGTCTTCGTCGACCCGGCGATCCACCAAGCGGTCATCGAGTGGTTCGGGTACAGCATGGACGACTGCGACCCGCTGACCCTCACCGGCTTCCGTCTCACCTGCACACCCCCGAAAACCTCCGCCGTCACGACCCGTTCAGCCACCTGGACCGCCGAGGCATCCATCGAGGGCGAATACAACAGGTAACCAGCTGAACCGGGCGGTCCTTATATTGTGGCCGTGAGCAACCAGCAGGGCGGGTACCCGGGGCAGCAGCCGCCGCAGCAACCGCCGTACGGTCAGCAGCAGTACGGCCAGCAGTACGGCGGTTACCCGCCGCCCCCGCCTCCTCCGCCGGCGCGGAAGGTGGGTCCGATCGTGGTGGCGATCGTCGGTGCGTTGATGCTCATCGGCGCCGGTGTGTTCGTGGTCACCCGGTTCACCGGCGGATCGGACGATGCCGCCGACGGCACGACCCAGCCGGTCGCGCCGTCGACGAAGCCCACGCTCCGTCCGGCGAGCGAGGCCCCGACCCAGCAACCGACCACCGGTGGCAGCCCGACCACCGGTGAGAGCCCGGCCAAGCCGACCGCACAGCCGGCCACCCAGCCGCCTGCGCAGCCGACCAAACTGCCGGCCGGATGCAACGGCTGCCTCCCGGGTGCCACGGTCAGCTCGCTCGTCACGGCGTTCAAGTCCAAGGGCTTCGTGTGCAAGCTGGACCGCCGATGGGAATGCAACAAGGGCACCATCGACGTGTACATCAGTCCTGACTACGCGAAGAAGAAGTACCCCGAGTACGTCGACGTGAGCGGCAGCGGCAGCGCCAAGGTCCAGAACTGCCCGCAGTGCATCAAGGCCGCTGTCGCATCGCTGAAACAAGGCCTCCCCGGAGCGCTGGCGCTCTTCGTCCCGGACGCGGCGGTCCGGCAGCAGATCGTCACGTTCGCGCTGAAGGGAGCCGGCATCCCCGCCTCCGGACCGAGCTCGGCCCGAGACGCCAAGGTCGGTGCGTACCGGCTCTCCACCCAGGGCTACAGCGGCGCCACCGTCGGCAAGAACGGCAAGTACGCCACCTTCTACTCCACTTCGGTATCCATCAGCGGGATCTCCGAGTACTGACAGCCGGACCGCCAGCACTCATCAAGTGCCCGTTCGGATCGGTTGCCACGCTCAGGCGGGCCCCCGGAACGGCAATTGATGAGTGCTGCAGATCCGCCTACTTCACCGCACCGGCGGTGACGCCGGCGACGAAGTGGCGTTGGGCCAGGAGGAAGCCGATGACGACGGGGACGCTGACCACCAGGGCGGCGGCCATGATCTGGTTCCAGTAGATGTTGGTCTGGGTCGAGTACTGGCGCAGGCCGACGGACAACGTCCGGTTGGCCTCCGTCGTCATCACCGACGCGAACAGGACCTCGCCCCACGCGGTCATGAACGAGTAGATCGCGACCGCGATCACACCAGGCCGCGCCGCGGGCAGGACGACCCGCCAGAGCGCGCCCATCGGACCGCAACCGTCGACCAGCGCGGCCTCGTCCAGCTCGCGCGGGATGCTGTCGAAGTACCCGGCCAGCATCCAGATCGAGAACGGCAGGCTGAACGTCAGATAGGTGATGATCAACCCGAGCCGCGTCCCGACCAGCTGCAGCCCGAACTGGTTGTTGATGTTCACGAAGATCAGGAACAACGGCAGCAGGAACAGCACACCCGGGAACATCTGCGTCGACAGCACCGTGGTGGTGAACACCGTCCGCCCGCGGAACCTGAACCGCGACACCGCGAACGCGGCCAGGATCGCGATCGCCACCGAGAACACCGTCGCCGCCACCGACACGACCGTCGAGTTCACGAAGTACCGGGCCAGCGGCACCGTCTTCCACATGTCCACGAACGGCGCCAGCGTCAGGTTCGACGGCCACCAGGAGAACGCGCCCTGCACGTCCTTGAGCGGTTTCAGCGACGACGTCACCATCACGTACAGCGGCACCAGGACGAACAGTCCGAGCACGGTGAGGGTGACACCGCGGTAGATCTTGAACCCTCTGGTCTCACGCACGACGCGACCTCCTTCCGGTGACGAGCAGATACGCGCCGGTGACGATCATCAGGAAGATCAGCAGCAGTACGGACATCGCCGCCCCGGTGCCGAAGTTCCAGGTCAGGAACGACGCGGTGTAGATGTGGAACGTGATCAGGTCACCGGCCGGCGGCTGCGCCGTACCGAACAGCACGTACGGCGTGTTGAAGTCGCTGAACGTCCACAGGAACAGCACCAGTACGAGCACCAGGTTGACCGGTCGCAGCGAGGGGAGCGTGATGTTGCGCCACTGCCGGATGTTGCCGGCGCCGTCCACCGACGCGGCCTCGTACAGGTCCCGCGGGATGCTCTGCATACCGGCCATCAGGGTGAGGAACGCGAACGTCCACAGCTTCCAGCCGGCCACCGTGATCAGCGAGATCAGCGCGTTGCCGCCGATCAGCCAGAACGTCTTCCCGTCGGTCAGGTGCAGCTGCTCCAGGACGTGGTTCACCGCGCCGGTGTCGCGTTGGAGCATGAAGTTCCAGGTGAGGATTCCGGCGTACGCCGGGAGCGCGTACGGCACCAGGAACAGGGTGCGGACGATGCCCCGGCCGCGGAACTCCGGCTGCAGCGCGACCGCGGCGGCCATCCCGAGCACCCACGAGAACGCGACCGTGACGAGCGAGAAGACGACCGTGACGCCGAAGGACTTCAGCAGTCCCTGCCCGACGGCGTTGTTGAAGTCGAGCGCGACCTTGTAGTTGCCGAGCCCGGCGCCGGGCGCCGACGACCAGTTCGCGATGAAGAACTTGGTCAGTTTGACGAAGCTCATCCAGATCCCGACCAGCATCGGAATGATGTGGATGAACAGCTCCAGCAACACCGCCGGGGCCAGCAGCGCATACGGCAACCACCGATTAAGCCCGGGCCGCTGCTCGAGGCCGCGCTTGGACTTGGGCTTCGCCGGCCGCGTGGCGGCCGGCGAAGCTTGCTCTGTGGCGAGAGACATCAGCTACTTGCCGCCACCTGGTCCTCGGCGGTCTTCAGCGCGGCCTTCACGTCGTCGGCGGTCACCGTCCCGCCGGTCGCGATCTTGGCGAACATCGCGTTCATCGCCTTGCCGACGGTGCTCTCGAACTGGTCCTCGGCCGGCACCAGCGGCAGCGGCTTCGACTTGGTGTTGTAGACGTCCTGGAACGTCGCCGCCTCGGCCGCGTCCGTGGTGAACACCGGCTTCGCGTCCTTCAGCACCGGCAGCGAGGAGAACGGCTTGCCCAGCGTCGTCTGGGTCTGCGCGTCGGTCATGTACTTCACGAACTTCAGCGCCGCGTCCTTGTGCTTGGTGTTCTTGAAGATCGACAGGTTGATCCCCGCCACGTGGCTGGCCACCTGCTCACCGCCGGCCGGAGCCGGGAACGGTACGACGCCGTACTCGCCGGCCTTCATGCCGTTGGCAACGATCGAGGAGTCGGCGTTGTTCTGGTTGATGACCATCGCGACCTTCTTGGTGGCGAAGTCGTTCACCGACTTGGTGCCGTTGTCGTACTGCGCGTTCGACGGGTTCGCGACCTTGTCCTTCTGCATCAGGTCGAGGTACCGCAGCACGCCCTGTACGTTGCCGTCACCGGTGAAGGTCGGCTTGCCGTCGCCGTTGAACCAGTCGGCCTTGTTCTGCGCGGCGTTGATGAACGCGAAGTGCACGTTCTCGGTGTAACTGCCGGCCGCCAGCGCCATCCCCCACTGGTTCTTCGCGGGGTTGGTCAGCTTCTTGGCCGCGGCGACCATCTCTTCCCAGGTCTTCGGCGGCTGCAGCCCGGCCGCGGCGAACATCGCCTTGTTGTAGTACAGGCCGTAGGCCAGACCGTAGAGCGGGACCGAGGTCGGGTCAGTGCCCTCCTTGCCGCCGGTCGCCAGAGCCGTCGGCACGAACTTGTCCTTGCCCCCGATCGCGGTCATCGCGTCGCCGTCGAACGGCAGGAACGCGTCGGTGGCCTGCAGCGAGGCCGCCCAGGTGTTGCCGATGTTGACCACGTCCGGCGCCTGACCCGAGGTGATCGCGGTCTGGATCCGGGTCTGCAGGTCGTTCCAGCCGATCACCTCGAGGTTCACCTTGATCCCGGTCTCCTGGGTGAACTTCTGCAGGACCGGGGTCAGGACCTCCTTGTCGTTGTCGAGGCTGGTGCCCTGGTTGCTGGCCCAGTAGGTCAGCGTCTGGTCACCGGTGCTGCCGCCGGAGGAATCGTCCTTGTCGCCGCCACCACAGGCGGCGAGGCTGATTCCCATGGCGGTCGCCGCAACCGCGGCTACAAGCGAACGCAGTCTCACGTCGGACTCCCTCGTCCCGTCTCGAGCCTCCGCAGACCTGCGGAGGCGGATCGGCCCCATACTGGCCTAACCGGTTAAGTTCCGTAACCCTAACCGGTTCAGTTAGCGGGTGTTCGTTACGACCTCGTGACCCCACCAACCTCCACCCCCACCCCGGCAAACGCAATCCACCACGCTCCGCCACCACGCGATTTCACACAGTCTTCAAACTCCACCCCCGTACGCCGAAACGCGATCCCCCGCGGCCCGGACGACCACCCGCGCCAACCCTGCGACTGAGGGGCCAACCCCCAACCCGAGGGGATAACCCCTCAGTCGCAGGGTTGCCCCCTGAGAATCCGAGGGGGCAACCCTCCGCCTCGACGGGCAACCCCTACGCGCCTCCGCGAACCCTCCAAGCCGGGGGAGGCCCACGGAGTTGGAGGGTTGCCTGCTGAGAATCTGGCGGGGCAACCCTGCGGGGGAAGGGGCAACCCCGGCGGAGGCGGGGTTAGGACGGGGCGGGGCCGGAGGATTCGCGGTGGCGGAGTTCGCCGGCGGGGGCCTCTTCGTGGAGGGGGTGGTTGCCGGTGACGATGCGGAGCAGGAGGTCGGCGGCGGCGCGGCCGCGTTCCATGGTCTTCTGGTCGACCGCGGTGATCCCGGGCCGCGCGAGTTCGCACAGCGGCGAGTCGTCCCAGGCGACGATCGAGACGTCGCCGGGGACCGCCGTACCGAGATCCATCGCGACCCGCAGTGCCGCGACCGCCATCAGGTCGTTCCCGAGCACGATCGCGGTCGGCGGATGGGGGCCGGTCAGGAGTTGGCGCGTGAGTTCGGCGCCGTCGTCGTACCGGTAGCTGCCCTCGATGTGCCGCACCGTGATCCCGTGCCGCGCGGCGTGCTGCTGCAGCGTCTGGACGCGGAGCCGTTCGTGGATGAACGTGAACGGTCCGCTGATGTGCGCGATGTCCGTGTGCCCGAGCTCGGCCAGGTGCCCGAGCAGCAGCGAGACGGTCTCGTCCGGCGAGCTGATCAGCCGTCCGACCGTGTCGTCGGGCTCGTTCGAGCTCACCACGACGCAGGGCACCCCGAGTTCCTTGAGCAGCGGGATCCGCTGGTCGTTCTCGAGTTCGTCGAACAGGATGAACCCGTCGACGCGACCCTGCCGTGACCAGCGCCGCAGTACGTCGAGGTCCTCGCCGTGCTCGCCCGTGAGCCGGAGCAGCAGCGACGAGTCGACCTCGTTCAGGTACTGCTCGATGCCGACCAGGGTGCGCATGTAGAACGCTTCGGTCGAGATCAGCGCGGGGTCCCTGGCGATCACGATCCCGATCGTCCGGGTACGGCTCGCCGACAGTGCGACCGCGGCGGAGTTCGCGTGGAAGCCCAGCTCCTCGGCCAGGTCGAGCACCCGCTGGCGCGTCTCGTCGCTGACCCCGGCGCGGCCGTTCAGCGCGTACGAGACGGAGGCCTTCGAGATGTGCAGCCGGCGCGCGAGGTCGCTGATCGTCACCCGGTGGCTTCGGCGGGTGCTGCTCGTCGTACCGTCGCCGCCCTCTGTGCCGCTGTCACTGCCGTCGTCGCCGTCCGTAACGGGTCCGCTCGTGGTCATCGCCCGGCCGCCCCTCGCACAGACGGAAAAGTGTTCATGTCAGACGGGAGGTTAGCAGCGGCCTCTCGGGGCTGGTCTGCGTCCCAAGAATTGGATAGCGTTTTCCCATGCTGCCGAACGAGCCGTTGCGACTGGATTTCCTGCCGTGGGAGTATGCCCGGAAGGCCTCCGCGGCCGAGCGTGACCGGCAGGCCGAACGGCAGGCGCGGCTCGGCGGGTCGGTCGAGCTCGCGCCCGACGTGTACGTCGCGGAGTCGGCCGCGGTGTACTGCGACGAGCTCCGGATGGGGGACCGTTCGTACATCGCCGCGCACGCCTACGTCACCGGCCGGATCGCGCTCGGCGCCGACTCGACGATCAACCCGTTCGCCGCGGTACGCGGTGTGGTGACGATCGGCGACGGTGTCCGGATCGGCGCGCACACGTCGCTGCTCGCCTTCAACCACGGCACCGCGCCCGGCGAGCCGATCTTCAAGCAGCCGCACACCGCGGTCGGCATCACGATCGGCGACGACGTCTGGATCGGCTCCAACGTGACGATCCTGGACGGCGTCACGGTCGGACCGCACACCATCATCGGCGCCGGCGCGGTCGTCACCAAGGACATCCCGGCCGACTCGGTCGCGGCCGGCAACCCCGCCCGTATCCTCCGCTCGCGGACAGGAGCATCCATGTCAGGTGATCTACCGACCTTGCTGAAGGACTTCGCCGCGAAGGCCCGCGCGCAGACCGACGACGTACTCGCGCGCTGCTGGGACGGCTCCCGCTTCGTCGACCGTCCCGGGATCGATCGCGATCCGGAGATCCGCCCCTGGTGCGACGCCATCGAGATCGCGGACCTGCTGGTACGCCGGACGCCGGCCGGCCACACCCGTGACGATCTCGTGCGCCGGCTCCGCGCGCGCCAGGACCCGCCCACCGGACTGGTATCACCCGGAGACCTCTCCGACGACGGTCTCGGTAAACCGTCGGACGCCGAACTCTCAGTCCTGGAAGGGCCCGCGAGCTATCACGTTCTGTGTGTCGGCTACGCCCTCCAGGTCCTCGGCAGCAGCTTCGAGCATCCGATCACCACGGACTTCACCGTCGACGAACTCGACAACTTGCCCTGGGCAAGGAGAGCCTGGTCGGCCGGCTCCGGCATCGACGCACTCGGTACGGCGCTCGCTGTCAACCGTAAACCCGGTGAACTTGAACTCTTGATGGGCTGGCTCCACACCCGCGTCGATCCTGAAACCGGCGCGTGGGGCTCACCGCATCCCGACGACGGTCTGCTGCAGGTCGTGAACGGTTTCTACCGCCTCACCCGGGGCACCTACGCCCAGTTCGGCCTTCCGTTGCCGTATCCGGAGCAGGCCGTCTCCACGGTTCTTGCCCACAGCAACGACAAGCGGATGTTCACCGGCGACAACTACAACGCGTGCAACATCCTCGACGTCATCCACCCGCTCTGGCTGGCCCGCAAGCAGACGACGTACGGCGAACAGGACGGCCGTCGCTGGGCCGAGGCTCAGCTGCGCGCCATCCTGCCCCGCTGGGTCGACGGCGCCGGCTTCGCCTTCGCACCGGACGGCACCGACGACCGCGCGATCCCGGGGCTGCAAGGCACCGAGATGTGGCTGGCCATCATCTGGCTGCTCTCCGACTACCTGGGCCTGTCCGACGCACTCGGCTACCGCCCCCGCGGCGTACACCGCCCGGAACCACTGATCAACCTCCGCTGACCTCCCACTTTTCTGGGATACCGCGGTGCGCCCGATCGGGCCACCGTGGTCGGCATGAGCACACCCAGGAGAGCTGTAACGGCCGGTGCGTACCGACGGTCGGCCGACCCCGATGGCACAGTGATCGGGAACTGCCGCCTACCCTGACCTCGTGGACCCCCGCACGCGCCGACTGGTGACCTCGCTCGTACTGGCCGCCCTGGTCGCCATCGTCGTCGTGGCGGCCTTCCTCCGCTGACGCTAACGTGTGGGCGCATGAGTAGTCCCGGTGAGCGTTCGTCGTACCTGATGCGGGCTGGGCTGGTCCGCAACGTGCGGTCGGGGGAGCACCTGACCACGTTCGTGGTGTCCGGGGTCGCGACGGTGCTGATCACCCGGCTCATCCTCAGCCTCAGCGGGTACCCGCAGATCGGCGGCAAGGGCCTGCACATCGCCCACGTGCTGCCCGGCGGGCTGCTGATGCTGATCGCGATCTCTCTGCTACTCGGGTACGTCGGTCCCGTGGTGCGGCCGGCCGCGGCGACGATCGGCGGGATCGGGTTCGGGCTGTTCATCGACGAGGTGGGGAAGTTCGTCACCTCGGACAACAACTACTTCTACAAGCCCACGGCCGCGATCGTGTACATCGTCTTCGTGCTGATCGTCCTCGGGTCCCGGTTCCTCGCCACACGCCGGCCGATCGATGCGCGGGAGGAGCTGGCGAACGTCATCGACCACACGGTCGAAGGGGTCGCGGGCGGTCTGTCCAGGCGGCGCCGTGCCGAGGCGGCGGAGCTGCTGCGCGCCGTACCTCGGCAGATCGAGGGGCGGCGGGAGACTGCCGAGCTACTCGCCGCATGTCCGCCTGACGAGGTCGAGCTGGCCGCTCCGGTGGACGCGGCCTGGCAGGCGCTGCAGCGTGGGTTCGAGCGGCTTGCCACCCATCCGAAGGCGCCGCCGATCGCCGTGGCCGCACTGGCGGTCCAGTTCGTGGCCGCGCTCGTCATCGCCGCTGTGCTGGGGGAGGGTCTCAATCACCTTCCGGTGCTCGGCGTGACGGCGGGCAGTTTGTTGTCCGCGACGTTCACGTTGCGCGGGGCTCTGGCGTTGCGGAAGCGCAATCGGGCCAGGGCGGTCCGGCTGTTCGAGCTGGCGGTGCTGGTGTCGTTGCTGATGACACAGGTCTTCCAGTTCGCCGCTACGCAGTTCGCGGCCGCCGGCGGGATGCTGCTGGACCTGGTGATGCTCGGGCTGCTGCGAGCAGAGCGAGAGCGGATGCGGCGCGAGCTGGACAACGCTACGAAGACGAAGGCACTCCGACTGCCACCCGATCTGGATCTGCCGCCGTTTCCGGAGGATCCGTCGGACCCGGTGTAGCTCGCCACTGCTCGTGCCGGCCGATCAGCACCGGTGACATGGTGGCGATCAGATAGATCGCGCCACCCGCGAGCAGTGCGGGCGCCAGTCCGATGGCGGCGACGGCCCCACCGGCCACAAGACCCCCGAGAGGTACGCCGGTCCAGCAGACGGCGTTGGACAGTGAGTTGACCCGTCCGCGCAGGTGGCTGGGGATCCGTTCGAGCTGGATCGCGCCGAGCACCGGGTTGATGAAGCCGGCTCCGATGCCGCCGACGGCGTACACCGCCATCAGGGTCCAGAGCGGCGCATCGGTGGCCATCGCCACGAAGCGCGGCGCTCCGGCGATCAGGAACGCGACGGTGAAGACGAGCTTGCGGGGGATGCGGTCACCGATGGCCGACGCCAGCAACGCGAACAGCGTTGCGGTCACTCCGAACGACGTGAGGATCAGGCTGGTGTGGCCGGGGCCGTAGCCGTGCTCCTTGATCCAGACAGGCAGCAGTACCGTGCTGGTCGCGGCGTCCAGCAGGTTGGTCACCGCGATCATGACCACCAGCGGCAGCAGCAGCTTGTCGGTCCGCAGGAAGGTCCAGCCCTCCAGCAGCCGGCGGCCGTACCCCTGTTCCTGCTCCTGCTTTGGTGCGGGCGTCGCGTACTTCGGAATCCAGCGGGCGATCAGTACGGCGCAGATGCCGAACGACACCGCGTCGATCCAGAGGGCGTTGACTGCTCCGACCAGGGTGATGAGGCCGCCGGCGAGCGCGAACGCGAAGAAGCCCGCCAGGCGTTCCGTCGTACTCTCCAGGCCTGTCACCCGCTCCAGGGGAACCTTGGCCACGCGCGCGATGTCCGGGATCAGCGTCGACTTGGCGGCATCGCCTGGCCCGCGGAGCGCGCCGGCAATCGCGACCAGCACCAGCAGGGTCGGGAAGTGCAAAAGACCCAGCTCGTGCAGGAGGGGGATCAGCGCGACCACCGCAGTACTGGCGGTGTCGGCCACGATGCTGATCCGGCGCGCCCCGACCTTGTCGATCAGCGGGCCGCCGATGGCCTTCACCACCACTAGGGGCGCCATCTCCGCCAGTGCCACGAGGCCTGTCTTCACGGGCGATCCCGTGGTGATCAGGACGAACCACGGGATCGCGATCGCGCTGACCCGGGTCCCGCAGATCGACACCACGTTCGCCACCAGGAACGCCGCCAACGGCGCCCGATTGCCCTTGTCGCTCATAGTCCGCCTCACCCCCGGTGCCGCTAGCGCGTCTCGCGTGGGAACGCCTGGATCTGGACGGTGACCTGCTCGGCGCCTTCCGGGAGCGGAGCGGTCAGGTCCGGCGTCTTGTACTTCTCCAGGACCGCCATGACCTCGCGCATCATCACGTCCAGCTGGTCGGCCCGGAGATGGAAGAAGTAGTCCGAGAGCACGCTGGCGTCGCGCCAGTCCTCGGGCATCGTCTGCATCGCGTCGATGAAGCCGAAGATGTTCTCGGCGTACGTCTGGCCGACGCCGTGCAGGAAGCCCAGGGCCAGCTCGGGCTCCTGGTCCAGCAGCTCGGCCGCGTTGAACTCGGTGCCCTGGTGTGCCGACTTCCACCAGCGGTCGCGGGCGTTGCCGCGGCTGTCGTCCTCGACCACCAGGCCGGCGTCCGCGAGCTGGCGGAGGTGGTAGCTGGTCGCGCCGGTGTTCACCCCGAGGCGTCCGGCCAGGGTGGTGGCGGTCTGCGGGCCGTAGACGCGGAGGAGGCCCAGGATCCGGTTCCGCATCGGGTGGGCCAGGGCGCGCACGAGGTGGCGGTCCAGCTGGACCGTCCGTGCGGGCTCGGTCCGTGCGGGCTCGGCGCTGTGGTTCTTCGCGCTGTGGTTCTCGTCGCTCATGAGTCTGAGCTTAGGACTGCAAAGACTCTTTGCAAAGTGATTTTGCAAAGAAGTTCTGCGGTTTGGTTGTCCACAGGTTCCGAATCGGTGCGCCGGCGGCGCCGGGATCGCGGCATCTTCTCTGTCGACCACGGATCCACCGAGGAAATGGAGAGAACCAGCGATGATGCGCGTGATGCTCGAGGACGCCGACTACTGCGACGTGCCGGCCGACCTGATGACGTTCGACGACGGCGCCGTGGTGTTCTGGCGCGAGGGCGAGGAGGTCGGCCGCCACCGGCAGGCCCGGATCCGGTCGCTCGAGCCGATGAACCCGCGCTCGATGACCCACAAGATCAAACGCGCCCGGAAGACCCACCCGAACGCGTTCCGTCAGTGGAGTCCCGAGGACGAGCAGACCCTGATCGAGATGTTCCACAACAGCGCACCCCTGGAGCAGCTCGTCGAGGCACTGGGCCGCCAGGAAGGCGGCATCATCACCCGCCTCAGAGGGCTGGGGTTGCTCGCCGACGACCAGCAACTCCCATGAACCGGCCGGGGGTGAGTGCGGTGAGTTCACGGGGTGCGACGGTGGGTGGGCGAGACCCTTTTGTGATCGACCCAATGGGTCGGGGACAATGGCGCGATGCAGCCAGAGGTGCGGTCGGACGAGTCGGCGCTGCCGGAGGAGTCCGGCGCGCGGGCGGTGATCCGTGCTGCCCTGCTCGACCAGAGTGGTTTGGTGCGCGGTCTGGCCTCGGGCAGGCGGCGCGGGCTGGAGCCGCCGGCGTACCTCCGGGCGGAGCTGCGGTACGTCGATCTGAAGGGTCAGCGGCACCTGCAGATCACCGAGTTCGACGAACGCCAGGCGCACACGCGGAACGTGGCCGGCGCGGACCTGGAGAAGGCGGTCGACGAGCTCCTCGACCTGCCGTACGGGTCGTGGCACGTCGAGACGACGAGCGAGACGCTGCGGCTGCGGTACACCAAGAAGGGCAAGGAGCTGCTGCACCGGCAGGAGGACCGCCGGGAGCAGGAGACCGGCCACGACCGGGTGAAGCGGCGGGTGCTCGATCCGGCGGCGCCGTTCCTGATCGAGCTCGGGATCAGCGACCACCAGGGGCGGGTGAAGCCGTCCCGGCAGGCGAAGTACAAGCAGATCGAGGAGTTCTGCAAGCTGCTCGCGCCGGCACTCGACGACGCGGTGTCAGCCGGGCGGATCGCGGCCGGCCGCCCGCTGCAGGTGGTCGATCTCGGCTGCGGGAACGCGTATCTCACGCTGGCGGCGTACCACCTGCTCACCGCGGCCGGACATGACGTCCGGATGACCGGTATCGACCACAACCCGGCGGCGCGGAAGCGGAACACGCGGGTGGTCGAGGCGCTCGGCTGGCAGGAACACCTGCGGTTCCTGGACGCGACCATCGAGGGCGCGGAGCTGGACGTCCGGCCGGACGTCGTGCTGGCGCTGCACGCCTGCGACACCGCTACCGACGACGCGCTCGCGCGGGCCGTCGGCTGGGAGGCCTCACTGGTGCTCGCGGCCCCATGTTGTCATCACGACATCCAAAAGCAGCTGAAGAGCGTCACACCACCGGCGCCTTATGCGCTGATGACGAGATATGGCATCGTTCGTGAGCGGTTCGCCGACGTCCTGACGGACTCCCTGCGGGCGGCGGTGCTCCGACAGGTCGGTTACCGGGTGGAGGTCGTGCAGTTCGTGGACAGTCAGCACACGCCGCGCAATCTGTTGCTCCGCGCTGCGCGGACCGGTGCCAAGCCGACCGCGGACCTGCAGGCCGAGTACCGGTCGATGGTCACTGAATGGCAGGTGACGCCGCGGCTGGCCGAACTCCTCCTGCCGCCCGAGCAGACCCCGGCCGCCGAGGTGGTCTCGTGAGACAGGTCCGGACCGCGCTCGCTCTGCTGGGGGCGACGCTGTGCACGCTGGCGGGCGTGGCGCTGCCCGCGTCGACGGCCGCGGCGAGCCCGGACGCGGGGCCGACGACACCGGCGCCGAAGAAGCTGTTCACGATCCGCGACGAACGGATTCAGGAGTCGTCCGGGCTGGCGAAGAGCGTCAAGCACTCGGGCATCTACTGGACCGTGAACGACTCCGGTGACACCGGGCGGGTGTTCGCCGTGGACGGCACCACCGGCAAGGTGAAGGCCGTGCTGCGGTTCGGCGCGAAGGTCACCGACGTCGAGGCGCTCGGCGTGGACCGCGACGGCACGATCTACATCGCGGACATCGGCGACAACAAGGAGAACCGGGAGCAGATCGAGATCTACACGATCCCGGAGCCGGCCACGCTCGAGGACGAGGCGAACGTCAAGTACCACCGGTACGACTTCAAGTACCCCGACGGTGCGCACGACGCCGAGACTCTGCTGATCGAGCCGGGGACCAGCCAGCTCTACATCGTGACGAAGGCGCTCAAGGGCACCGGCGCGATCTACGCGGCCCCGCCCGCACCGTCCCGCGAGGGGACGAACGACCTCACCAAGCTCGCCGCGGCGCCGACCGGGGTGATCACCGACGGGACGTTCCTGCCGGACGGGCAACGGGTGGTGCTGCGGACGTACGCCGACGTGACGACGGTCGCCTGGAGCGAAACCCCCAACGCCATCGCCCGCGGCGCCGCGCCGCTGGGCCAGGGCGAGACCGTCGCCGTCGGCCCCACCGACGGGTCCGTCCTGGTCGGCAGCGAAGGTGCGAACTCGGGCGTCTACCAGGTCCAGGTGCCCGCCAAGGCCGCCGCCTCCACGCCCCCCAAAACCAGTGCCACCCCCAAGCCGGCCACCACAGGCGACAGCAACAACGCCGACTCCGGCAAGAGCCACAACCTCCGCTGGATCATCATCGGCGCCGCCCTGTTCGCGCTCATCATCACCGTCATCACCTTCCCCCCAGGCCGCCGCGAACGCCAAGACCGCCAAGCCGAAAACGACCGCCTAACCGGCCAATCCCCCCCCCCCCCCCACCGCCGCCAACACTCCTAACCCCGCCCCGCCCGCCCGCCGCGTCCCGGCCCCGCCCGCCGCGTCCCGGCCACGCCCGTCCCGTCCGCCGCGTCCCGGCCTCGCTCGCCGCGTTCCGGCCCGACCCCCAGCCCAAGCCGCTGCACCGGCGGGCACCCGCCCACGTCGGCACAGCCGCACCCGAGCGCGTACGTCCCGCGCCATGCCCGACTGCGCCTGGCGACGGACTTGGCACACGAAGGGTTATCCCCTCGCGTTATGGGTTCTCTGCTGGTGTGCGCTGGGAGAACCCCCAACACGAGGGGATATCCATTCCTGTGTGCCGACCGCCGGCCGGCGTGTCCCGGCGTCGGCTCACCCGCCGCGCACCGCGCATCCCGGCGCCGGCCCACCCGCCGCGCACCGCGCATCCCGGCGCCTGCCACCCGCCGCGCACCGCGCATCCCCGTGCGCCGTGCGCCGCGCATCTCCCGGCCGCCGCGCACCGCGCATCTCTCGGCCGCTGCACGCCGGGCACATCTCCACCGGACCCACCGCATGCGCCGCGCCCCGGGCACCTCGGGCACCCGCCTGCGGCGCACAGCACCCCGGGTGCGTCCCGTCTCGTCCCGTCTCGTCCCGCTCCGTCCCGCTCCGTGGCGTCCCGTCAGTTCGGCTGTCCTCGGCACCGCGGCTGCGCTCGGCGTGCCTGTTGCCGTGCTGCACGCCGGCCTGCCGGGTGAACGCGCTGGCCTGCGGCTCCGTCCAATCGGCGGTACAGGCCCCACCCTCACCACCTGGCTCCGCGCGTCGGCCCGGCGGACCGAAGCGAACGCCCACCACTCACCAACCAGCAGGCGCCCGCGCGCCGTACGCTCAGCCGGTGGTCTGATCCGCCGATGAGCGGGGTTGGTGAGTGGTGGGCGTCCGTTTGCCTGGCGGGCCGACGGATCGCTGCGGCAGGAGAGCACCGTCGCCGGCCCCGCGGTACCCCAGGCGGCCCGACAACACCGCTACTCCCGGCCATCTCGCCCTGCTCCCCGACCGTGCTCGCCGGATGCTCGGCACGTCCCGTTGTGCCGTCGCGGCTCGAGGTTCAACCCCGCGGGTGCTGGGGGTGGGCTGCCGGTGGGGTGTCTGCGCGGCGGTGGGCAGGCGCGGCGGTGGGAAAGGGCAGCCGCCGGCCCCGGGTGGGGACGGCGGCTGTGGCGTGGGGGTTACTTGAGGTTTTCGACGACGTAGTCGATGGATTGGGTCAGTTTCTCGACGTCTTCGGGGTCTACCGCGGGGAACATGGCGACGCGGAGCTGGTTGCGGCCGAGTTTGCGGTAGGGCTCGGTGTCGACGATGCCGTTGGCGCGCAGGGTCTTGGCGACGGCGGTGGCGTCGATCGCGTCGTCGAGGTCGATGGTGCCGACGACGAGCGAGCGGGCGTCGGGGTCGGTGACGTACGGCGTCGCGTACTCGGACTTCTCGGCCCACGTGTACAGGCGGGTGCTGGAGTCCGTCGTACGGGCGACGCTCCAGTCCAGACCGCCCTGGTTGTTGATCCAGTCGGTCTGCTCCGCCATCAGGAACAGCGTGGCGAGCGACGGCGTGTTGTACGTCTGGTTCTTGCTGGAGTTGTCGACCGCCGTCGCCAGGTCCAGGAACGCCGGGATCCACCGGCCCGAGGCGGCGATCTCCTCGACCCGCGCGAGCGCGGCCGGGCTCATCAGCGCGATCCAGAGGCCGCCGTCGGAGGCGAAGCCCTTCTGCGGGGCGAAGTAGTAGACGTCTGCCTCGTTGAGGTCGACCGGCAGGCCGGCCGCGCCCGAGGTGGCGTCGATCGCGACCAGCGCGCCCTCGTCGGCGCCCTCGACGCGCTTGACCGGCGCCATCACGCCGGTGGAGGTCTCGTTGTGCGGCCACGCGTACAGGTCGACGCCGGCTTCCGCGACCGCGACCGAGCGGGTGCCGGGGTCGGCCTTCACGATCGACGGGTCGCCGAGGTGCGGCGCCAGCTGCGAAGCCTTCGCGAACTTCGAGGAGAACTCACCGAAACTCAGGTGCTGGCTCTTCTCGCGGATCAGTCCGAACGTCGCGACATCCCAGAACGCGGTCGAGCCGCCGTTGCCGAGCACCACCTGGTACCCGTCCGGCAGCTGGAAGAGCTCGGCGACGCCTTCCTGGACCCGCTTCACCAGGTTCTTCACCGGCGCCTGCCGGTGGGAGGTGCCGAGCAGCTTCGCGCCCTCGGTCGCCAGGGCGGCGACGGCTTCCGGGCGGACCTTCGACGGCCCGGCGCCGAAGCGGCCGTCGGCGGGCTTGAGCTCTTCAGGAATCCGAATTTCGCTGGTCACCAGCGTGTCCCCTTCGTCGTCTGCAACTAGAAGGCCGACGACGCTGTCAGCGCGCTCCATCTTCGCACACCCCACCCAACCCTCCGCGCGAAGGTCCACTTTGTGCACCAGATCCGTACGGCGGACCGCCTGGCGTACGGATCTGGTGCACAAAGAAGGGCTACTCGTGCTTGCGGGTGGTGCGCTCGGTGCCGGTGAGGAGCGCGACGGGGCCGTCGGGGGTGTCGGTCCATTCGCCGCAGGCGCCGCCGCCCTCGGCGACCTCGAGGGTGAGTTCGGTGCCGTCCATCCGCAGCGCCGGGTGGTAGTACTGCGCGACCCGCTCCGCCTCGCCCTCGATGTAGTGGCCGATGAGCGCCCGCCGGAACCGGTCGGTCGTGACGTTCGGGTTGCTGCCGTGGACCAGTGCGCCGTGGAAGAACAGCACGTCGCCTGGCTCCATCTCCACGGGTACGGCGCCGCCGTCCGACGGGAGCGGGACCGTGACATCGGTGAAGCTGACCGTGGTGTCGGCCTTCTCGGTGCAGAGGATCGGCCAGCGGTGCGACCCCGGGACGACCTCGAGACATCCGTTCGCCTCGTCGACCCGGTCGAGCGCCATCCACGCCGCGATGCAGGTCCCGGGATCGGCCTTCAGGTAGAAGTTGTCCTGGTGCAGCGCCTGCCCGCGGGAGCCCGGCGGCTTGAAGTAGAGCATCGTCTGTACGGCGTACGGCGACCTGCCGAGCAGTGCCGTCATCACCTGATCGATCCGCGGGTCGGTCAGCCACTGCCGCGACGTGTCGTCCCACCGGTGCATCTGCGCCAGCCGCGGGTACCGCTTGAGCGGGTCCCGGTCGGTCGACGTGTGACCCGCGAACTCGTGCGCCTGCGGCCCGTGGCGGCGTACGTCCATGTAGTGGTCCCGCAGGCGCTCGGCCTCGTCCGGGGAGAACAGCCCCCGCACCAACGTGTACCCGGTGCGCTCGAACTCTTCCTGATGTACGTCGACAACATTGGATGAAACGCTCATGCACGGCTCCCGCGAATCTGCCTTATTCTTCCGGTGAACCCCATTTTCCTGCGAATGCACCGCGACGGACCACGGACGATCCACGCGAGGACTTGAACTTTTGTTGCATCGACTCCGGCTCGAGCGAATGACCGCTCCGACCTTCTGGCGCTGCGAACCCAGCTGGTCCTGGACATCACCCGTGCTGCAGGACCACCTGCTCTGGTGCGTCGTCGACGGCCGCGGCGCCCTCGAACTCGACGGGAACCGCCAGGAACTGCGTCCCGGTGTCTGTGCGGTCTTCCAGCCAGGCGACACCCCACGAGCCACCCATGACCCGCACCGAAGGCTCCTGGTTTTCGGCATGCACTTCGAAACCGGTACGACGGCCGCCCCCGATCCGCGCTGGGGCGAGGTGCTCGATCGCGAGCTGCTCGGCGTCCTCGCGCGGACCAGCGACGCGTCGTACCGGCGTGGTGACGCTCTCGGACGGCACCAGGCCGAACTGTGCCTCGAGCAACTGGTCGCCCTGATCTGGGACGCCGTCCACCACCCGGGCCGCAGCGTCACCGACACCGCGGTCGACGAGATCGCCCGGCAACTCCGACAGGACCCCGGCCGGGACTGGACCGTGGCGGAGATGGCCTCCAACGCCTCCCTGAGCCGGGCCCAGTTCACGCGCCGCTTCGTCGCGCAGTTCGGGATGTCGCCCGCGCAGTACCTGATCCAGGCGCGGATCGACCGCGCGCACCAACTCCTCACCGAGAGCGGCATGACCGTCACCGCGACGGCCGCCGCCCTCGGCTACACCGACGTCCCGTACTTCAGCCGCCAGTACAAACAACGCACCGGGCGAAGCCCGAGCCAGGACCGCTAAGCCCAGTTGGGGTTCCAGCCCTCGATGGAGTCGGCCGGGCGCGAGGCAGGACCGGAGTAGATCGCCGACGGGCGGATCAGGCGGCCGGTGCGTTTCTGCTCCAGGACGTGGGCGCTCCAGCCGGCGGTCCGGGCGCAGGTGAACATCGAGGTGAACATCGGCGGCGGCACCTCCGCGAAGTCCAGGACGATCGCCGCCCAGAACTCCACGTTCGTCTCCAGCACGCGGTCGGGGCGCCGCTCCCGCAGCTCGGCCAGCGCGGCCTGCTCGAGCGCCTCGGCCACCTCGTACCGCGGGGCGGCCAGTTCACGCGCCGTACGGCGAAGTACCCGGGCGCGCGGGTCCTCGGCCCGGTACACGCGGTGCCCGAAGCCCATCAGCCGCTCGCCGCCGTCCAGCAGACCCTTCACGTACGAGCGCGCGTCACCGCTGCGCTCGACGCCCTCGATCATCGTCAGCACCCGCGCCGGTGCGCCGCCGTGCAGGGGCCCGGACATCGCACCGACCGCACCGGACAGCGCCGCGGCGACATCCGCCCCGGTCGATGCGATCACCCGTGCGGTGAACGTCGACGCGTTCATGCCGTGCTCGGCCGCGGACGTCCAGTACGCGTCGACCGCCCGCACGTGCTTCGGGTCCGGCTCGCCGCGCCAGCGGGTCATGAACCGCTCGGTGATCGTGGTGGCCTTGTCCACCTCGCGTTGCGGCACCATCGGTTGTCCGATCCCGCGCGCCGCCTGCGCGACGTACGACAGCGCCATCACGGCCGCCCGGGACAGGTCCTCACGAGCCTGCACGTCGTCGATGTCGTACAGCGGCCGCAGACCCCAGGCGGGTGCGAGCATCGCCAGCGCGGACTGTACGTCGACCCGCACGTCGCCGGTGTGCACGGGCAGCGGGAACGGTTCCGCGGGCGGCAGGCCCGGCGTGAACGCGCCGTCGACGAGCAGGCCCCAGACGTTCTCGAACGGCACGCGGCCGACCAGGTCCTCGATGTCCACGCCGCGGTAGCGGAGCGCCGAACCTTCCTTGTCCGGCTCGGCGATCTGCGTGTCGAACGCGACCACACCCTCCAGCCCGTGCTGCACCTCGGTCCTCGGATCAGACATGCGACTCCCTCGTCCTCGTATCAGGACGCAGGCCCACCAGGAGAGCCCGCGCACCTGGGCGCTCAGGCAGCATATGTCTCAGTGTCGACGCTCGGACAGCTTTGTGACCGGTTCGGAGGTTCGGGGGGTGGACCGCACGCAGGTCTAGTCTCGGTGCATGACAAAGCCTCTCCCCGCCCTCGGGCTCGTGATCGGCGTCATCGTCACCTATGTCGCCGTGGGTACCTCGTCCTATGCGACGCCCCGGTTGATCCGGCGCCTGCAAACGTTCCGCGAGGACCTCGGCGATTCGCTGCCCTGGCTCGCGCTGCTGGTCGTCATCGCGGTCGTGCTCGGCCTGCTGATGATGGCGCCGGCCATCGGCGCCGGGGTGACCACCGGGTCCGGGCTGCTGCTGACCGCGGTCGGCGTGGCCACGATGGTGCTGCCGATGCGGCAGTCGTTCGACCTGATGAAGCTCTTCGAGTTCCCGGGGGCGCCGCGTTTCGGCGCGTCGTACTTCCTGTTCGACGGGTCGATGATCCTGCTCGGCATACCGCTGTTGCTGGTCGGTATCCGGCGCTGGGGCCAGGAGGCCAAGCTGGCCAAGCTTCCGCAGCCGCCCGGGCTGGGGCAAGGCGGCTACCAGTCCACCTACCCGCAGCAGACGCAGCAGTGGGGCGGCTACCCAGGCCAGCAGCCCTACCAGCCACCGCAGCCGCCCAGCCAGCAACACAGCCAGCCGCAGGACCGGCCGCAGAACCAGCCCCCGCAGTACCCGGGCCAACAGCAATAACTTTCCCTGCGGAGCCTGCATCAGGCTCTGCATGGAAACGCTGATCGCCTACAACTTCGCGCACGAGAGCACCGCGCGGGCCGCCGCCGGTCGTGCCCGGGTGGAGGCGTACTACGGCGGTCTCTGGGGGCGCGAGGCCAAGCACCAGGGGTACGACGGACGAACGGTCGGACTGCACATGTGGGACCGCCACGACGGCACGTGTCTCTGGCCGTCCTGGCACGACGATGGCGACGTCCGCGTGGCCAGTGTGCACGCGCCGCTCGGCTACCAGCGCGTGATCGGCGACATCACGCCGTCCGATGCCCCAGCCCAGTTGGCAAAGGCAGTACGGCGTACTCCGGCAAGCTTCCTCGAACTGGCGCCGCCGTTCACGATGGCGCTCCTGGACCCAGAACAGGAACGCCTGGACCTGTTCACCGACTCGATCGGTGTCGGACGGCTGTTCCAGCTCCGACTCCCGGACGGGTGGGTGTGGACGAATCGTCCCGCGGCTGCCCTCCTCTTCGCGGGCGTTCCAGCTGTGGCAGCGCCGCGTGGCTGGAGATTCGCTGCGGCGTGCGGCTGGTTCATGGACGACACCACGCCGTACGACGGTGTTCTGACGGTGCCCGGTGCGACGCACATAGTTGCCGACGGCCACCGTCAGCAGCGGACCGTCAGCCGGATCGAGACGACCAGTGTGTGGTCGACGGACAACGCGGACACCGCAGAGGAGACTGCCGCCGCACTGCAGGACGTAGCGCGATCGGTGGGCCGCCTGTGGCCGGGACAGCCGACTGTGGACCTGAGTGGCGGCCGCGACTCACGCGTCGTCGCAGGTGCGTTTCTCGCCGCAGGTGTCGATCTGAAGCTCAACAGCTACGACGCTGTCCCTGGCGAGCTGGAGGTCGCGGAGTCGCTGGTGGAACTGCTGGAGCAACCAGTCGAGCACGTGGTGAGTAGGAAGACTCCTGGAAAGCCAGTCAAGCCGACCGCCAAGCCGCAGCCGCTGGAAATGGTCAACCGAGCGCTGCGCTGGCACCGGTACGCCGAGGGCTTGCGCCCCGCCAGCTACCTCTTCCACACGCCACCCGCAACGCTCGCTGGTGTTGGGCACCTCGCGATCGGAGGCGCCGGCGGTGAGGTGGCACACGGCCACTTCTACCCACGCGACGTGCTGCAACTTGACGCGCTACCGCTGCCGAGCAAGCTGAATGCCTTCAGCAACCACCTCCAGACCCGTCTGGTCGCGGCGGCGGGACCCGCGGCCGAAGCCCGTGCGGCCGTCGGCGAGCAGGTCGAGCGCGTACTGCGGACCGCGGTCCACGGCGGCATCGAGAACGCGACCATGCTCGACTACTTCTACGTCGTCGAACGCCTCCGGCGCTGGGGTACGACGGGGGAGCGCACCGGTGTCGTCTCGCCCCTCCTGATCCCCGCGTTCGTCCGGTCGGCGTTCGCCCTCGACCCCGCGCAGCGCGTCGACAACGCACTGCACCGCGAGCTCGTTCGGCGGCTGGTGCCCGCGTGGGGCGACGTACCGTTCTTCAAACCCAGTCCGACCGTCAGCACGCGCAGGAGCCCGGCGAAGGTCCGCTGTCTGGCTGACGCCGCCGACCGCGACTTGATCGAGCAGCTCCTGAAAGACGTCGAAGGCTTCGAGTCCCTCGACACCCTGTGGGCAGCATCCGTCGCCGGCGCCAGTTCGGCCGCGGGTGAAGCCACGCTCCGTCAGGCGCTGTGGCGAGCCACCTTCGATCAGCACCTCGCCGAGGTCAACCAGCACCTCCCAAGCGCTCCCAAGGCTCAACAGAGACCAGTCACTCAACCAATCGTGCAAAGACGCCGCAGTCCGGTCGTCCGCGCGATCGGGCGTACCAAGGTGTGGCGGGCCTATCGGCGGAGCAGGTTCGGACGTAAGTAGGCTCGAAGCGTGGACCTTGCGGAGATGCGGCGTACGTACGGGCTCGGTGAGCTGCTGGAGAGCCAGGTGGCTTCCGACCCGGTCGTGCAGTTCCAGACCTGGCTCGAGCAGGCGAGGGAAGTCGGCCTGGCCGAGCCCAACGCCATGGTGCTCGCAACAGCCGACCAGGACGGGCGTCCGTCGGCGCGCACCGTGCTGCTGAAGCGTGTGGACGAGCGTGGGCTCGTCTTCTACACCAACCAGCAGTCCCGCAAGGCCGACGACCTCGCCGCCAACCCGCACTGCGCCCTGGTGTTCCCGTGGCACGCGATGGAACGGCAGGTCCGCATCGAAGGCACGGTCAGCAAGCTGCCCGGCGACGAGGTCGACGAGTACTTCGCCAGCCGCCCGCGGGAGTCACAGCTCGGTGCGTGGGCGTCGCAGCAGAGCCAGCCGGTGGAGTCCCGCGAGGAGCTGGACCTGCAGTACGAGTCGTACGAGCGGCAGTGGCCGGAGGGCACCGAGATCTCCACGCCGTACTTCTGGGGCGGGTACCTGGTGGCCCCGGAGGCGTTCGAGTTCTGGCAGGGCCGCACCGGCCGTCTGCACGACCGCTTGGCCTACCGCCGGACCAGCTCCGGCGGCGACTGGGAGCTCTCGCGGCTCCAGCCCTGAGGCTCCTCCCGGAAGCCGTGTGACTTCCACCAGCGCGCCAGCGGCGCCGGCGCCCACCAGTTCGCGCGGCCCAGGAGGCGCATCGTCGCCGGCACCAGCAATGCCCGGACGATCGTCGCGTCCAGCGCGATCGCGATCACCAGCCCGACGCCGATCATCTTCACGAACACGATGCCCGACGTGGAGAACGCCGCGACCACGATGATCAGCAGCAGCGCCGCGCTGGTGATGATGCCGCCGGTCCGCTGCAGCCCGAGCGCGACGGCCTGGGTGTTGTCGCCGGTCTTGTCGTACTCCTCCCGGATCCGGCTGAGCAGGAACACCTCGTAGTCCATCGACAGCCCGAACAGGACGGCGAACAGCAGCACCGGGTTGGTCGCGTCGAGGAACCCGGCCGGCGTGAAGTCCAGCAGCCCGGACAGGTGCCCGTCCTGGAAGATCCACACCATCGCGCCGAACGCCGCCGACAGCGACAGCACGTTCATGACCAATGCCTTCAAAGGCAGCACGAACGAGCCGAAGGCAACGAACAGCAGCAGGAACGTCACCACCACGATGAATCCGGCCATGTACGGCGCCCGCTCCTTCAGCACATCGAGCAGGTCGATCACCGCGGCCGTCTCACCACCGACCTGTACGTCGGTCCCGGACGGCGCGGGCACCGCGCGCACCCCGTGAACGACGTCCCGCGCTGGCAACTCCTGTGCGGTGAAGCGCGTGTGCACAACAACCGATGCGACGCCGCGCGAGTACCCACCGATCCGCACGTTCTCCACGTCCCGCACCTGCTGCAACGATGAGATGTACGGCGCCAACGCCGCCGAAGGATCACCTGGGGCAGAGGAGAACCGCACCGCCGCGTAGATGTCCGACCCGCCCGCTCCCGGGAAGTCGCGCTGCAGGGTCTCGGTCACCGTCCGCGAAGTGGCGCCGGGCGGCAGCGACCGGTGGTCGACGCCGCCGAGTTGCGCGCTCAGGAACGGAATTCCGAGCACGAGCAGCACCGGGACGAGGACGACGACGTACCGGATCGGGCGTCGCATCACGCTGTGCGCCAGCCGATACCAGGCACCATGCTCAGCAGCCGAACGCCGGGGCTTGAAGATCCGCAGGTTGTTCACCCGGTGCCCGAGGACCGCGAGCAACGCCGGCAGCGCGGTCAGGGCCGCGATCATCGCGATCGCCACCGCGGCGGCGCCGCCGTACGCCATCGACTTCAGGAACATCACCGGGAACAGCACCAGGCTGGTGATCGCCACCCCGACGGTCACGCCGGAGAACGCCACCGTCCGCCCGGCCGTCGCCATCGTGGTGGCCAGCGCCGTCTCGACATCGTTGCCGCGGGCAAGTTCCTCGCGGAACCGGGTGACGATGAACAAGGCGTAGTCGATGGCCAGTCCGAGACCGATCATCGTGACGATGTTGATCGAGAAGATCGACACGTCGGTGATCGCCGACAGGCCGCGCAGCAGCACGAACGAGCCGAGGATCGCGAGCGCCCCGACGAACAGCGGCAGTGACGCGGCGACCAGGCCGCCGAACACCACCACCAGCAGGATCAGCACGATCGGCGTCGAGATCGTCTCGGCCTTCACGATGTCGTGCTCGGTCTGCGTGTTCACCTCGTCGAAGACCGCGACCTCGCCGCCGACCTTCGTGTCCAGACCGGCCGGTCCCGAACGCACCTGCGAGGCGATCTTGTGGAACGTGTCCAGCCGGTCCTCCGGCGTCGCACCGGCGAGTGTGAGGACGGCGTACGTGCTGTGCTGGTCCTTCGAGACGAACACCGGCGACTTGGTGCTCCAGTACGTCGACACCGCGGTCACGTCGGCGGTCGGCAACTCATCCAGGTCGCCCTCGACCGCCTGCCGGAACGACGGATCGGCCACGGTCCCGGACGGGTTGCGGTAGAGCACGATCACGTCGGTGCCGGTGCGGCCGACGTTCTGCTCGATGGTCTTGACGGCGTTCGCGGCCTCGGTGTCCGGCGCGTCGAAGCCGCCGTTGGCCAGCGAGCCGAACACGCCGGTGCCCCAGACGACGCCGAGGGCGACGAAGACACCGGTCAGGGCGAGCACCAGACGGCGCCGCCGGTAGGCGAAACGGCCGAGCGTCTCGAACACGAAACTGTCCCCCAGGGCGTAGATTGAGCGGCAGGAGCTGGAGTGAACAGCGTTAACTGTTAACGGTGTTCACTCTACGATCGTGCCCCCTGGCGATGTCAAGGAGAGATTTGACGGTGGAGAGCCGAGACCGGCGGAGAGCGGCGACGCTGGCGGAGATCAAGTCGGCGGCCCGCCGGCTGCTGGTTTCCGGCGGTACGGCGGCCGTCGGCCTGCGGGCCGTCGCGCGCGAACTCGGCCTCACGCCACCCGCCCTGTACCGGTACTTCCCGAGCCACGAGGCCCTGATCGGCGCCCTGATCGCGGACCTGTACGACGAACTCACCGCGGCCCTGATGGACCTGCAGTCGACCGACGACGACGTGGATCTCGGCGCCCGGCTGTACCTGCTCGCCAACGGACTGCGGGACTGGGGACTGGCCCACCCGGCGGAGTTCGCGCTGCTGTTCGGTACGGCGGTGCCGAGTCCGGACGCGGCGGACCACGAGGAGACCCCGGGGCACCAGGCGGCGATGCGCTTCGGGTCGGTGTTCAAGGAGTTGGTGGCGCAGATCTGGCACTGGAAGCCGTTCCCGTACCCGCCCGACGAGGTCCTCGGGTCCGAGCTGGTGGCCCAGCTCACCCAGGAGTCGGAGCACTTCGGTGGGATGCCGGCCGGCGCGATCTACCTGTCGCTCACGTACTGGACCCGGCTCTACGGCCTGATCTGCATGGAGATCTTCGGCCAGCTGCACTGGGTGCTGCCCGACGCCGCGGCGTACTTCGAGGCACAGCTCTACGAGATCGGCCAGGCGCTCGGGCTGGACTGCCCGGCGCCGGAATAAGAGAAGCCTGCGGGCGCTTCCAGAGACACGACCGGGTGGCCGAACTCAGGGTCAGGCGGACTACCTGACTGCCCGCAGGCCCGGTGGCTGGCGTTGGTTTCGGCCGACCACTTGCCCACTTAACTGTGGTTGGCGGTTAGCCCGCCGCCACCTCACGAGTCCGATAGCAATTCATGCGTTGGACCACCTCCCTTCGCGTGTACTGAGAACTTACTGCCACGAGGTTTGCCCTTCAACAGAATTTCGCCCTGGGATGAACCACAATCGACGGCATGATCAGACTCGGACTGCCGGCGATCGTGTTGCTGATCGGCGCCGCCTGGTTCGCGTGGTCCTCGTACCGCCGGGCCGTCAGCGCGGAGCGGGCACTGGCCACGCTGAACGCCGAACATCGGGCGCTGATGCAGGAGGTCAGGGCACTGGAGCGGGCAGTCGCGGCTGCGGAGCAGGGTCTACGTACGCTCAGCTCGCATCCGTCGGTGCCGCGGGACGTCGCGGTCACCGCCGACCTGACCCTCGCCGACGTCCGGCGACTGGTGGAAAAGCACAAGGAGCTCGACGACTGATGGCAAAGCTGGGGAACGCTGCTGCGGCGCTCAAGCCCAAGGGGGGCGGCAAGGCGAAGGTGATCGGGATCCTGGTCCTGATCGTGATCGGGATCATCATCCTGTTCAACATCTTCAACTTCGCGAACACCGACGCCAACCGGATCGGGCTGCACTACGGCGGCGGCGTGATCGAGGACAAGAAGTTCAAGTCGGTGATCCCGCCCGGCTCGACGAACAAGCTGATCGGCCCCGGCGACACGCTGTACACGTACCCGACCGACCAGCGCTCGTACATCATCGGCGGCGACGGCGCCGATACCGATGCCGCCGACGAGGTCACCGTGGTCAGCAAGGACAACGTCCGGCTCGGTGTCCGTGTCCAGGTCTACTTCACGCTGAACCGCAACAAGGACGTGCTGAAGTCGTTCCACGAGCGGATCGGTCTCAAGACCGAGGCGTACGAGGAGAGCGGCTGGAACGAGATGCTGCAGAGCTACTTCCGCCCGCAGATCGACCGGGCCCTGTCCGCGGTCGCCACCAACTACGGCTGGGCGGAGCTCTACAACAACGAGAAGATGAAGTCGGCGTTCCAGTCCGCGGCGGCCAAGGAGTTCACCCGGCTGCTGCCGGCCGCGGTCGGCGGCGACTACTTCTGCGGCCCGGGCTACAACGGCAACAACGACTGCGGTGAGCTGTCCTTCACGGTCCAGAAGCCGATGCCGCTGGACAAGGGCATCATCGACGGCCTGGAGGCCAAGCAGCGCGCGGAGCTCGCGAAGGCGACGCAGGAGCAGAAGAACCAGCAGGTCAACGTCGAGCTGCAGTCGGTCAAGCAGCAGGTCGCGATGCTCGGGGCGCAGGGTTACCTGCTGAAGACCGCGATCGAGTCGGGCAAGATCCAGTTCATGGTCATCCCGCAGAACGGCAACGTCAGCATCCCGGTGCCGACCACGGCCACCACCCAGCCCACGACGCCGGCCCGGTAGCCGGATGAGCGCGCTGCCGTCCCACCTGGAGCTCGTGCAGGGCGTCGTCCTGCCCAAGCCGGTCGGCGCGCACCCGGTGCTCGACTTCGTCAACACCCGGTCCGAGTGGACCACCCGTGGCGCCGCGCGGACCGAGTGGCTGACGTCGTACGAGGCCTTCCTGATCTGGAGCTCCTACGTCGGCCTGGTACCGCCGGCGACCGTGTTCCGGCTGATCGAGCGAGCCGGGAGCAGTCCGACCGAGGTGGGACGGCGGCTGCGGACCACCCTCGATTTCCGCTCCGAGCTGTACGACGTACTCACCGGCCAGGCGACCGATCACACCTTCGCGGCGGCGGCCCGGCTGATCGAGAAGGCCTCCGCGCGGCGGCACCTCGTACGCTCGGCGGACGGGCCGGTCTGGGAGCTGCCGGAGGATCCGGAGCTCCCACTGCACAAACTCGCGTTGCTCGCGGGCGAGCTACTGACCGGCTCGTCGCGCGAGCACGTGCGGACCTGTCCGTCGTGCGGCTGGCTGTTCCTCGACGCCCGGGGCCGCCGCCGCTGGTGCTCGATGGCCACCTGCGGCAACCGCGCCAAGGTCCGCGCCCACGCCGCCCGCGCCCGCTAGTTGAAGGCTGCCGGGTCGACCGTGATCCAGGTGTGTTTGGCGCGGGCGAGCACCCGGCCGTCGGCGTCGTACAGGGTGCTCGCGGTGAAGGTCTTGCGGCCGTCCTCGCCGAGGTAGCGGCCGAGCGCGACGCATTCCTCGCCGGCCTCCGGCCGCGCGTCGATGCACGCGGTCAGCTGGCCGAGCACCGACGGGCGACCTTCGAGGTCGATCGTCCAGCCGCCGGGGCAGTCGAGCGCGGCCCACAGGAACACCTCGTCGACCAGTCCGTCGGTCGCGAGGTCCGCGGCGGGCGTCCAGGTGCACGCCGTACGGCCGCCGCCGATCGGGCCGGGTTGCAGGCGCAGACCGTTCTGGTTCGCCGGCCCGCACACGAAGCAGGTGGGGAACGGGTGGTCGTGCAGCCCGCGGTACGACGCCTCGGCCGCGCGAGCCTCTTCGGGCAGCACCGGATCGATCGTCGCGTCGGCGAGGAACTCGCTGTCGACGGGCACCGCCTCTGCCACCACAGCGTCACCGTCCGTCAACCGTCCGGCCGCCAGCTCGAGGTCCTTCTCCAGCGGCGGCGGCATCCGCAGAGTCACCTTCGGCACCGCCTCCGGCCCGAGACCGGCTGCCAGCGCGGTCCCGACCAGACCGGCGACGTACCCGCCGTTGCCCGACCTCTCCGGCCCCTGAAATCGCCGCTCGACCCGCACGAAACTCATGGCCCAGGACCCTAATGCACTAACAGGAATCACTCGTTTGTACACGGGCCGTGGTGGAGGTGTGAAGGCAGAAGGGGCTGGGAAGGAAAGGGTTTCAGAGAAATCTGAGGATTTCTCGGAGACAACTGAGCTGAGCCCTCCAGTTCAAACGACCGTTTGAACTATGCTGACTGCAGGCTACTGCGCGTGAGCAGGTGGGGTGCCTGCGCGAGCAGTAGCTGGGGGGAAGGAGAACTCTGTGGAGACACCGGTCGAAACGACCCGGGAGAGGTTGCTCAACGTCGCCGAGCAACGATTCGGAGAAGGGGGTTACGAGGGAACCTCGCTGCGCGCCATCACGGTTGCGGCGGCAGCGAACATCGCGGCGGTCAACTATCACTTCGGCTCGAAAGAGGCCCTGCTCCGCGCGGCCGTGGCGCGGGCGATGGCGCCGGTCAACACCGAACGGCGGCGCCGGCTGGACCAGTTGGAGGCGGGCGCTCCGCCGACGCCGGAGGCGCTGATCCGGGCCTTCGTCGAGCCCGGGCTGGATCTCGTACTGCGCCGCGGTGAACGCGGTGCGCTGATCGCACGGTTCATCGGCCGGATCGCGTTCGATCCGAGCCGCCGGATCCGTGAGCTGTACGCGGTCGAGTCCGAACCGATCGAGAGTAGGTACCTGGCGGCGCTGCAGAAGGCGCTGCCGCAGGCATCACCGGACGCGGTCGCGTTCGGGTACGTGAACATGCTCGGGCTGCTCGCGCTGCATCAGTCGCAGGCACTGTCCCCGACGCCGGGTGCCGCCGGCGTTCAGGACACGGCGGACCCGAGCGACCTGGCCGAGAACCTGGTCACCTTCCTGGTGGCCGCGTTCGACCACGGCCTGCGTTCCTGACAGCTGGGAACCGTGGATTCCCTGCCCACGGTTACCGGTCGGCGGCCGGGACACGATCGGACCAGATTGCGCGCTGGGCGGTGTGAGTTTGTCCGGATTCTGCTCATGGATGTTCGGACTGCCAGGTAACGCTGCATAATGGCGCTCCGTGGACCCCTGTGAAGTCGTGGTTGCCGTCGACCTCGGTGGAACCCGGATGAAGTGCGGCCTGGTCGCCGCCGACGGTGCCGTGCTGCACCGCGAGACCAGGCCGACGCCCCGGGCCGACGCGCGAGACGGTGGCCGTGCCGTGCTCGACGCCCTGCTGGAGACCGTCGTCGAGCTCAGCCAGAAGGCGACCGCGGAGGGTCATCGCGTGCGCGCCATCGGTGTCGTCGTCCCCGGTGTCATCGACGCCGAGCACGGCACGGTCGGCGCCGAGAACCTCGAATGGACCGGTACGCCGGTGCTCGCCGAACTGAAGGCCGCGGTCGGCGACGGGGAGCCGATCGTGCTCGCCCACGACGTCCGCGCCGGCGGGTACGCCGAACTGCGGCACGGGGTGCTGGCCGGCACCACGAACTCGATGTTCCTCCCGCTCGGCACCGGGATCGCGGCCGCGATGATCGTCGACGGCTCGCTGGTCAGCGGTGACGGGTACGCCGGTGAGCTCGGCCACTCCAAGTTCATCCACGGCGACGCCGCCGAACTCTGCGCCTGCGGCCAGTGGGGCTGCCTCGAGACGGTCGCGTCGGCAGCAGCACTGGCCAGGCGGTACGCCGCCCGTACCGGACGGACCGTCGACGGCGCCCGCGAGGTGATGGAACTGCTCGCGGCCGGGGACCCGGACGCGGCTCAGGTCTGGCACGACGCGCTGACCGCCCTCGTCGACGCGCTGGTCCTCTACACGACCCTGGTCGCCCCGACCCGGATCGCGATCGGCGGCGGTCTGGTGGGCGCCGGCGAGACCCTGCTGCAACCGCTGCGCGAGGGCGTCCACGCACGCCTGACGTTCCAGCGCGAACCTGAGATCGTGGCGGCGGTGCTCGGCGAGGAAGCCGGCATGCTCGGCGCCGCGCAGATGGCCTGGGACCGTGCAGACGAGGAGGAGCTGTGACCACGTACCGCGTGGGCCGGGTGGTGACGCCCGACGACGTGCTGGAGAACGCCTGGATCCAGGTGGAGGGGGAGGACGTCCGCGCGTTCGGGCGGCGCTCCGAGGGGATGCCGGCCGACGGCAAGCGCCCCGAGGACCTCGGTGACGTGACCGTCGTACCGGGCTTCGTCGACATCCACACGCACGGCGGCGGCGGGTCGTCGTACTCGACCACCGATCCGGAGGAGGCGCGCAAGGTCGCGGCCTTCCACGCCAAGCACGGTACGACGACCACGCTCGCCAGTCTGGTGACGGCATCCCTCGATGAGCTGGTCGATCAGACCGCGTGCCTGGCGGAGCTGATCACCGACGGCGTCATTGCGGGCGTGCACCTCGAAGGACCGTTCCTGTCCGAGGCGCGCTGCGGCGCGCATGAGCCGACGCTGCTGCGGCCGCCGCTCAAGGACGATGTCGCCAAGGTGCTGAGCGACGCGGTCAGGATGGTGACGATCGCGCCGGAGCTGGAGAACGGGCTGGACGCGATCCGCCAGGTCGTCGACGCCGGCGCGATCGCCGCGCTCGGTCACACGGATGCGACGTACGAACAGATGATCGCGGGCGCCGACGCCGGTGCGACCGTGGCGACGCACCTGTTCAACGGGATGCGGCCGTTCCATCACCGCGACCCGGGTCCGGTCGGCGCCGCGCTGAACGACGAGCGGCTGCTGCTCGAGGTGATCAACGACGGCATGCACCTGGATCCGCAGGTGGTCCGGGTGGCGCTCGCGGCGGCCGGGGTGAACCGGATCGCGCTGATCACCGACGCGATGGCCGCGACCGGGATGCCGAACGGGCGGTACATGATCGGGAGCCTCGAGGTCGACGTCACGGACGGCCTCGCGACGCTCGTCCACGGCTCCCACTCGATTGCCGGCAGCACGCTCACCATGGACGTCGCCTTCCGGAACGCGGTGACCGCCGGGACGTCGCTGGTGGACGCGTCGCGGATGGCGTCGACGACGCCGGCGCAGACGTTCGGCTGGTACGACGTGGGCTCGATCGAGACCGGGAAGCGGGCGGACCTGGTGCTGCTCGACGACGAGTACGCCGTCCAGAAGGTGATGCGGGCCGGGTCGTGGCTGGACTGATCGGAACCGTCACGCTCAACCTCGCGCTGGACGTCACGTACGAGGTCGACGAGCTGCGAGTCGGCGGGAGTCATCGCGTCGACCGGATCCGGCGGCGCGCGGGCGGGAAGGGCGTGAACGTCGCGCGGGTGGCGGCGACACTCGGGCACCAGGTGCTGGTGCTCGGATTCGTCGGTGGGGTCACCGGTGAGCTGGTCGCCGAGGAACTGTTCGACGCCGGGCTGACCGCGCTGCTCACCCCGATCGTCGGCGAGACCCGCCGTACCGTTGCCATCGTCAACGATGTGGACGGGGACGCGACGATCTTCAACGAGGCCGGGCCGACGGTGACCGCGGACGAGTGGCGCGCGTTCGGCGACCGGATGCCATGGGGCCGGCTCGGCGTGCTCGCATGCTCGGGCAGCCTGCCGCCGGGACTGCCGGCCGACGCGTACGCCGAGATCGCGGTCCGCGCCCGGCACCACGACGTACTGACGGTCATCGATGCCGGCGGTGCTGCGCTGAACGCCGCCGCGAGTGCTGGTGCTGTGGTCCGCGCGAACGCTGCCGAACTGCGTGCTGCCGTTGGCGACGTGGAGGTCGAGGAGGGCGCGTCGGAGCTGGTCGCGCTCGGTGCGACCGCGGCCGTGATCACCGACGGGGCGCGCGGAATGGTTGCCGCTAGCAAGAAGGGCGTCTGGCGGGCGTCGCCGGTCGAGACCGTGCGCGGCAATCCGACCGGTGCGGGCGATGCGTGTACGGCGGTCGTCGCCACGGCTGTCGCGGAGGCACCGGAGCCGGACTGGTCCGTCGTACTCAAGTCCGCTGTCGCCGCGTCTGCTGCCGCTGTGCTGACACCCGTTGCCGGAGACATCGATCTGGCCGCTTACCGACGGTGGCAGCCTCAAGTGTCTGTGAATTAGGAGGATTCATGCCGTTGGTATCCGGTGCCGAGGTCGTGCTGGCCGCGGCCAAGGCCGGTCGTGGGGTCGGCGCGTTCAACGTGATCCAGTTGGAGCACGCGATCGCGCTGATCGCCGGCGCCGAACAGGCCGGTGCGCCGGTGATCCTGCAGATCAGCGAGAACGCGGTGAAGTACCACGGCGCGCTCAAGCCGATCGGCGTCGCGACCCTGGCCGCGGCGGCCGCCGCCACGGTGCCGGTCGTCGTCCACCTCGACCACGCGATGGATCGGGACCTGGTCACCGAGGCCGTCACGCTCGGGTTCACGTCGGTGATGTACGACGCGTCCAAGCTCGAGTACGCCGACAACGTCGCGGCGACCACCGAGGTGACGGCGTTCTGCCACGATCATGGTGTCTTCGTCGAGGCCGAGATCGGCGAGGTCGGCGGTAAGGACGGCGTTCACGCGCCCGGCGCCCGTACCCGTCCCGACGAGGCCGTCGCCTTCGCCGAGGCGACCGGTGTGGACGCGCTCGCCGTCGCGGTCGGGTCCTCGCACGCGATGACCGAGCGTACGGCGACGCTCGACTTCGACCTCATCACCCGCCTCCACGAGGCCGTCGCCGTACCGCTGGTCCTGCACGGCTCCTCCGGCGTCGCGGACCCCGACCTCACCCGCGCGGTCGAGGCGGGCATGACCAAGGTCAACATCGCCACCCACCTCAACAACGTCTTCACCGACAAGGTCCGCCAGATCCTCGCCGACAACCCCAAGTTGGTCGACACCCGCAAGTACCTAGGCCCAGCCCGCGACGCCGTCGCCACCGAGGTCGCGCGTCTGCTTGGGGTGTTGAAGGCGGTCTAAAGCGTCGCGCTGCCGCGGATCCAGTTGGCTCGGAGGTTGTCTCGGGCTCGTTGGACTTGGGCGCGGGCTGCCGGGTCGGGGACCTCGAAGTCGTCGATGAGGCGGGTGAGCGCGAGCTCCAGGGCAGCGACCAGGGCGTCCTCCTCGGTGAGGTCGGCTTCGGCGACGCCCCGTAGACCGGCTGCGAGCGCGGCCAGTCCGTCCCGTTCCTGGTCGGTGAACCGCACCTGGATCTCGGTCCTGGTCTCCACGCGTCCTCCCTCGGTGGTTGGTACAGTCATCGTGCAGTGCAACAACCTTGTTGCACAAGAGTGAGGGGCCGCGGATGACGGTGGCGGTGGACGAGACGCTCCGGACGGCGACCATCGCCGTACTGGCCGAGCACGGCTGGACCGGCGTGACCCTGGAGCGGGTCGCCGAGAAGGTCGGGCGGTCCCGGGTCACGCTGTGGCGGCAGGGCCTGACCGTCGAGACGCTGCTGAACTCGCTGCTCGACGCGCTGGCCGAGGACTACCGCGACACGTTGTGGCCGGTGCTCGCGGGCACCGGCTCCGGTCGTGAAGGCCTGATCCGCACGTTGGAAGCGCTGTTCGACGTGATCGACCGGCATCTGCCGCTGATGCTGTCGTCGGATCTGGTCTTCCATCAGGAGCAGGCGCGCAACGGGCCGGTGTCGTTCCTGGACCCGTTCGAGCGGTTCCTCCGCGAGGGCGAGTCGGACGGGACGCTGCACCCGCACGGCCGGGTCAGCGACGTCGCCGAGGTGCTGATGGTCTCGGCGGCCTTCACGTATGTGCACATGCGCGGCCGGCACCACTGGTCGCGGTCCCGGGCCCGGCGGCTCACCCTCGACCTGGTGCTGCGCGGCGTCATCGAGGCATGAAACATGACCGTTGCATTTTATGTAACGAGCGTGTTTCACTGGGCGGCATCATCCTGTTGAACACCGGAGACCGCCATGACACTTCCGTACGCCGAACCGCTGGTCCGTCTCGAGCCGCAGCCGCGGGTGATCCCCGAACCGCCCCGCGTCGGTGAACCCGGCGGGCCGCACTGCGGGCTGTGCGACTGGCTCGCCGACTTCGAGAACTCGGAGCACGAACCGCCGCTTTGGTACGACGACGACTGGGCGTTGTGCCGCGCTACCGGGGTCACCATCCCGGGCGTGGTGTGGCTGGCCAGCCGGGGGCACCACGACTCGTTCTCCGACCTTCCGGACAAGGTCGCGCAGAGCTACGGCCCAGTGGTCGCACGCATCGAGCGGGCGATCCTGTCACTCGGCGACATTGCGCGGGTGCACGTCTACCGCTGGGGCGACGGCTCGGCGCACTTCCACGTGTGGTTCTACCCGCGTCCGCTGGGGATGCTGGAGGCACGCCGTGAAATGCTCCCGCTGTGGGCAGACCTGATGCCCGAAGCCCTCAAGGAGGATGTCGCCGATGCCGAGGCCAAGATCGCGACGGCCATGGCGGCGGGCAACTGACATGCCCGCACCAACCCCCGACGCCACCACCCCCGCCGCCCCAGGGCTGGCGCGGCGGTTGGGGGTTGGAGACGCGGTTGTCATTGGGCTCGGGTCGATGGTCGGCGCCGGGGTGTTCGCGGTCTGGGCGCCGGCTGCGGAGGTGGCTGGGTCCTGGCTGCTGGTCGGCCTGCTGATCGCCGCGATCGTTGCCTACTGCAACGCAGTGTCGTCCGCGCAGCTGGCTGCGGTCTACCCCGTGTCGGGCGGCACCTACGTCTACGGACGTGAGCGCCTAGGGGAGTGGTGGGGCTTCGCCGCCGGCTGGTGTTTTGTGATCGGCAAGACCGCGTCCTGCGCCGCGATGGCGCTGACCTTCGCAACCTATGTCACCGACATCAACTGGTTGCGGCGCCTCATCGCCCTCGCAGCGGTCCTAGCGCTGGCAGCCGTCAACTACCGAGGTGTGACCAGGACAGCACGCCTCACCAGAATCCTTGTCACCTGCACCCTGATCGTGCTGGCCCTAGTGCTCATGGTCCTCTTCACAGCCGCCCCGCGGCATCACGAGACGGCCGGCACCTCGCCGTACGGCGTTCTGCAGTCGGCGGGACTGTTGTTCTTCGCGTTCGCCGGCTACGCGCGGATCGCCACGATGGGCGAGGAGGTCCGGGAGCCGGCGAAGACGATCCCGCGAGCGATCCTGATCGCCCTGGTCATTGCTATCGGCATCTACCTCGCGGTCGCGCTGGCGCTGCTGCGGACCGGCGACCCCGCGTCGACCACGGCGCCCCTCGCGTCCGCGGTCGACGGGGTCGGTGCGGTCTGGGCGGTACCGGTCGTACGGATCGGTGCCGCCCTCGCCAGCCTCGGCGCCCTGCTCGCGCTGATCGCCGGCATCGGCCGCACCACGCTCGCCATGGCCCGCAACCGCGACCTGCCCACCTGGCTGGCCGCCGTACATCCCCGCTACCAGGTCCCGCACCACGCCGAGCTCGCGCTCGCCGCGGTGGTCGGGGTCCTGGTCCTCACTACCGATCTGCGCGGCGTGATCGGCTTCTCGTCGTTCGGTGTCCTGCTGTACTACGCGATCGCGAACGCGTCCGCGTTCACCCAGCCGGCCGATCAGCGTCGCTGGCCGCGCGCCGTCAACGTGATCGGCCTGACCGGGTGCGTCGTCCTCGCGGTCACACTCCCGTGGACGTCGGCGGTCGTCGCCGCGGCCGTCCTCGCCGCAGCCCTGCTGGTACGGCGTCTTACGAGAGGTCGCGCCGGATCCGCCAGAAGCTGAACCCGCCGAGCAGTACCGCGAGCGCCAGGAAGAACCCGAACTCACGCCACTGCAGGTCCCAGAAGGTGTTCGCGGTGTAGTACCGGACGTGTTGCCGGTAGCCCTCGTCGGCGAGTCGCTGGAAGCAGGCGGTCCGGTCGGCATCGCTGTTCGGCTGCTGTGACAGGCCGGGCGGCGGAGCCGGCGCGCACTTGATGACCCAGTCGGGCAACGTGCTCAGCGCCTTGCCCGACTTGTCCACGGTGTCGTCGGACAGCTTCCACGCACCGACCGCTCCGGTGGCGACCTCCAGCTCCTTCACTGTCGGACTCGGCCCGTCTCCGCTGAGGCCGAAGCCCCGGATGTTCTCCGCGCTCGCGACGAGGTAATTGTCCGTCGGCGCCAGCAGATGGGGCCGGATCAGCGTCGGCGTGACGATCTGGATCAGGATCACGGCTGCGAGCGTGACCGCGAGAGAGACGACGGTACGGCGGATCACGAGGCCCAGCGCGACACCGAGGGCGAAGGCGAATGCGGCGTACCCGATCGGGACCAGGCCGCGGGCGGCGAAGACCGGCGGGAACATCCGGGGCAGGTAGGTGTTCGAGTCCTGCCCGGCGTTGATCGCCTTGTCGATCGGGTCGGCCCACCAGGTCACCGCGAGGCTGAGCAGCCCGGTGATCGCGATCGCGGCGCCACCGGTGACCGCGAGCTTGGTCGCGAGCCAGCGGCGGCGGCCGATGCTCTGACTCCACACCAGCCGGTGGGTGCCGGTCTCCAGTTCGCGCGCGACCAGCGGTGCGCCCCAGAACGCCCCGATGACCGGCGGCGTGACGTACAGGAGGGCCTGGCCGGCGACGTACAGGAAGGGGTTGAAGCGCTGGAAGCCGAGGCTCTCGATGAACGAGTCGGCCAGTCGCCGGTAGTCGTCGGCGAGGCCCGGGCCGGTGATGGCGAGGGTGATGCCGGCCGCGACGATCACGGTCGCGACCACCAGGAACTGGACGCGGAACTGCCGCCAGGTCAGCCAGATCATCGCTGCACCTCCAGGACCGGTCGCTCGGGCTGGACGTCGCGGCCCATGTAGGCCAGCACCAGGTCCTCGAGCGTGAGTTGGGTGACCGTCCAGGCCGGATCCAGGATCGGCTGGCCGGTGCGGATCAGGTACGTCGACTGCCGGTCGGTGTGGCTCGCCGTCACGACGTGCTGGTCGCGCGGCAGGTCCTTCTGGTCCCGGCGCGGGCCGGTCAGCCGGAAGTGTGTCGCCAGCAACGTGTCGATCTCGCCGCTGACCTGAACCCGCGAATCCACCAGCACGATCAGGTAGTCGCAGGCACGCTCGACGTCGGAGACGAGGTGCGAGGACAGGAGGACGCTCAGCTCCTGCTCGGCGACCGCCTCCATCAGGTCCTGGAGGAACTCGCGCCGGGCGAGCGGATCGAGCGCCGCCACGGGCTCGTCGAGGATCAGCAATTCGGGGCGCTTCGCCAGTCCGAGCGTGAGCGCGAGCTGCGCGCGCTGACCACCGGACAGCTTGCCGGCCCGCTGCTTCGGATCGAGCTTCAGGTGCTCGATCCGCCGCTGTGCAAGGGATTCGTCCCACGCCGGGTTCAGCCGTCGACCGAGCCGCAGGTGGTCCGCGATACTCAACCGCGCGTACGTCGGCGTGTCCTGCGCGACGTACCCGACCTTCGACTGCTGCGCTCCCGCCGGCGCGCCCAGCACCTCGACGGTTCCCGCACTGGGCGTCAGCATCCCCACGGCCAGATTCAGCAACGTGCTCTTACCGGCCCCGTTGGGCCCGACCAGCCCGACCACGTGCCCGGCCGGAACCTCCAGATCACAATCGGTCAGCGCCCAGCGCCGACCGTACTTCTTCCCCAGCCCGTGGGCCTGCAGAACTGTGTTCACGCTATGTCCTCCTGAGCGGCGGACCGAAAGGTTGTCAGGAACAACGCCTCGATGCTCTCGTCGTCGAGGCCGGCCTTGCGGGCCTTGGCCAGCCAGCGACGGAGGTCCTGGCGGAGCGGGCCGTGCGCGGCGAGCGTGTTGTCGGTGAGGGTGCGGGTGACGAACGTGCCGCGGCCGGGCCGGGCCTGCACCAGGCCCTCGTGCTCGAGCTCGCGGTACGCCTTGAGCACGGTGTTCGGGTTGATCGCCAGCGCCGCCACGACGTCCTTCACCGTCGGCAGCTGGTCGCCCTCCCGCAGCAGTCCGAGCCGCAACGCGTTCCGGACCTGCTGAACGATCTGCTGGTACGGCGAGACCCCCGACCGGCCGTCCAGATGGAACTCGATCATCGATAACCCCATTCATCTATGTAACTAGCACTATAGATGTATGGGACAAGCGAGCGTCAAGCGCGGAGGGCCTCGTACCTCCTCAGCGCCTCGGCCCGCGCCTCGGCGTGGTCGACGACGGGATCCGGATAACCGTCGGCGCCGCCGTGCTTCCACGGCTCGTGAGCGGGCCGGCTGTCGAGATCGCGGAGTTCGGGGACCCAGCGCCGTACGTAGGCGCCGTCGGGGTCGAACTTCACCCCCTGGCTGACCGGATTGAAGATCCGGAAGTACGGGGCCGCGTCCGCGCCGCAGCCGGCCACCCATTGCCAGTTGAGCGAGTTCGAGGCGAGATCGCCGTCGCGCAGCGTCTTCATGAACCAACGTGCGCCGAACTTCCAGTGCACGTGGAGATCCTTGACCAGGAACGACGCGACGACCATCCGGACCCGGTTGTGCATGAACCCGGTCGCGGCCAGCTGCCGCATCCCCGCGTCCACGAACGGGAACCCGGTCCGGCCCGCGCACCACGCGTCGAACAGTTCGCCGGGTTCGTCGTACTGCATCTTCTCGAACTCCGGACGCAGCGGTTGCCACGCGGCGTGCGGGTGCCGCGCCAGCAGGTCGGCGCAGAACTCGCGCCAAGCCAGCTCGCGGCGGTACGCCTCCGCGCCGGCGCTGCGTTTGCGGGCCAGGTCGGCGAGCATCGTCCGCGGGTGGATCTCGCCGTACTTCAACGGGATCGACATCCGCGACGTACTGTCGAGATCGGGCCGGTCCCGCTCCTCGTCGTACGCCGCGACGTCGTAGGCCCGCCATCGTTCGAGGGCCGCCTGCTCACCCGCGACCTGCGTGCTCTCCGGCAGGTCCTCGCTGTCCGCCTCGATCCATCGGACGTCCGACGGCGCCTCCACCGGTTGCCGCCACCCGTGCGCCAGCCACGCCTTGAAGTACGGCGTGAAGACCTGGTACGGCCGCCCTTGCTGATTCAGCACGCGCCCGGGCGCCACGGCGTACGGCGATCCGGTGCGCACCAACGGACAGTTCAATGAGGCTTCAACCTCTTGATCCCGTTGCTGTCCGTACGGCGCGTAGTCCGCGCTGATGTGCACGCTCGCCGCCCCGGCCTCGTCCGCGACCGCCGGTACGACGACCGCCGGATCGCCCCGCCGTACGACGAGCCGCCCGCCCATCGACTCGGACAGACTGCGCAACGACGCGGCCAACTGGTCCCGCCGTCGATCGCCGGATCGTCCCCAGAGCAACGGATCCAGCACGAACAACCCGAGGACGCGGCCGTGCGCGACCGCATCGAGGAGGGCCGGGTTGTCGCTCAACCGAAGGTCCCGCCGGAACCACATCACCGCTGTCACCGTGCTCATCGTGCCCCTGTACCCAGCCGAATTGGGTAAGGCTTGCCTCAATAGGTGAGAATGGTTGTCGTGACCGACCTGATCGATACCACCGAGATGTACCTGCGGACCGTCTACGAACTGGAAGAAGAAGGCATCGTGCCGCTGCGGGCGCGGATCGCCGAGCGGTTGCACCAGTCCGGGCCGACGGTCAGTCAGACGGTCGCGCGGATGGAACGCGACGGTCTGATCAAGGTGGAGGGCGACCGCCACCTGGAGCTCACCGACGTCGGCCGCAAGCAGGCGACCCGGGTGATGCGCAAGCACCGCCTGGCCGAGCGGCTGCTGGTCGACGTGATCGGGCTCGAGTGGGAGGACGTGCACGCCGAAGCCTGCCGTTGGGAGCACGTGATGAGCGACGCGGTCGAACTGCGCCTGCTCAAGCTCCTCGGCAACCCGACCGAATCGCCGTACGGCAACCCGATTCCGGGCCTGGAGGAGCTGCAGAAGGACCACCAGGCGAGCGACATCGGGGAATTCCGGGTCGGGGTCGAGCCCTTGGACCAGGTGCTCGACGCGGCCACCGGGGAGAGCGTGCGGGTGCTGGTGCGGCGGATCGCCGAGCCGGTGCAGACCGACGACTTCGCGATGGCGGTCCTGCGCCGCGCCGGGGCACTGCCCGGCCGTGAGGTCGACTCCACCCTGGACGCCGAGGGTGTCCTGGTCGGGAGCCGCGAGGCCGGCGGTGTGATCACCGACGAGACCGCGGGCCACATCTTCGTCAGCCGCGTCTGACAGTTCAACTCTCTGTTAACGCAGTGCACCCGATGCGGTACATCGGGTGTGCTGCCGGTAGCGTCGGGCCGCGATGTCTGAGAATCCTGTCGACTGGCCGCAGTACCTGCGGGAGTTCCATACCGCCGCCCCGGGCAGCACCGAGGCGTTGCTGTCCCGTGCGGTGGCCGGCGATCACACGCCGTACCGCTGGCTCGTCCGTGCTGTCTCGGGCGAGGCGCGCAGGGTGCTCGACCTGGCCTGCGGCAACGGGCCGGTGGCGCGCGAGCTGTACGGGCGGTGGGTCGTCGGGGTCGACAACAACGCCGCCCAGCTCGCCGGTGCGCCCGGTCCGCGGGTGCAGTCCGACGCGCGGCACCTCCCGTTCGCGAACGAGGTGTTCGACGTCGTCACGTGCTCGATGGGCCTGATGGTCCTGCAGCCGCTGCCGGACGTGCTCGCGGAGGCAGCACGGGTACTGCGGCGGGGCGGCGTACTGGCCGCGATCGTGCCCGCCGTCCGGCCGCTGCGGCGCGGTGACATCCGCACGCTGAGCGGTCTGACCACGAGGCTGCGGTCGACGCCGCAGTTCCCGGCCGGTGGTGAGATCACCGAGCTGAAGGATCAGCTGAAGCACGCCGGGTTCGACGTGATGGAGAGCCAGCGCGAGCGGTACGTGTACATGATCCACAGCCGCGACGACGCGATGCGGCTGGTGAACGCGCTCTACCTTCCAGGTACGCCGGACGTCCGCCGGGACACCGCGGCGGCCTGGCTCGCGGACCGTGCCGAGTCCAAGGACGGGCTCGAGGTCGCGATCCCGATCCGCCGGATCACCGCGATGCGGACCAAGGTGGCGCTGACCACGTCCTGATCCGCGCCCTGGAATCGGCTCGGGCTCGGTACCGTGTGCCTGTGAGTGCGTTGCGCTGGTCCATCCGGACGCTCGACCGGGCGCTCGACGGCGAGACTGTCTACCGCGAGCTGCTGGCCGCCGAGCCGGTCGCGTACTGGCTCGACGGCAGCCTCACGGACCGCTTGCCCCGTCGCATCTCGATCCTCGGTACGACGACAGTCGGCGTCCTCACCCGCGACGTGATCGACGGCGACGTCTTCGCCGAGCTGAACCAGCTGCTGGCGGCCCTTGAGACAGAGCCGCCGCCCGAGCTGGACGGGCTGTTCTGCGGTGGGTATGTCGGTTACTTCGGCTACGAGCTGAAGGCGCTGACCGGGGGAGCGGCCGCCCACGAGGCGCCGACGCCGGACGCGCTGTGGATCTGGGCGAACCGGTTCGTCGTCATCGACCACGACCACGATCGCACGTACCTGGTGGCGCTCGGCGACGGCGAAGACTGGCTGGACCGGGCTGAGGAGGCCGCGTCGAACTGGTGGATGGGCAGCGTCGACGCCCCCGCGATCTCCCGGCTGGACCTCGAGGAGCACCTGGAGCAGGACCGCGCGACGTACCTGGCCGGGATCGCGCAGGTTCTGGCCGAGTTGGAGGCAGGCCAGACGTACGAGGTCAACCTGACGAACCGGGTCCGGCTGCCCGCGGTCCAGGACCCGTTCGAGTTCTTCCGGTGGCAGCGGTCCGCGAATCCGGCGCCGTACGCCGCCTTCCTGCGGTACGGCGATCTCGCGGTGGCGAGCTCGTCGCCGGAGCGGTTCCTGACCGTGGACGCGGACGGCTGGGCCGAGTGCCGGCCGATCAAGGGGACCGCGCCGCGCGACCTCGACCCGGCGCAGGACCAGCTCGCGGCGAAGTCGCTGGCCGAGGACGACAAGACTCGCGCCGAGAACCTGATGATCGTCGACCTGATCCGCAACGACCTCGGCCGGGTCAGCGTGCCCGGGACCGTGAACGTGCCGCAGCTGATGCAGGTCGAGAGCTACCGCACCGTGCATCAGCTGGTCACGACCGTTCGCGGGCGGCTGCGGTCCGGGGTGACCGCGGTGGACGCCGTGCGAGCGTGCTTCCCGCCGGGATCGATGACGGGCGCGCCGAAGATCCGCACGATGCAGATCATCGACGCGTTGGAGGAGAGCGCGCGCGGGGTGTACTCCGGTGCGCTCGGCTACCTGACCGTGGACGGGCGTGCGGACCTGAGTGTGGTGATCCGGACGGCGGTACTGACACCGGACGAGACCGTGATCGGGGCCGGGGGTGCGATCGTGCTCGACTCGGACCCGGTCGCGGAGTACGACGAAATGGTGCTGAAGGCAACGGCTGCCGTCGGCGGACAGAGAATGGGTGGGGGAGCATGACGGAACTGTTGGTGGCGGATTCGTTTCTGGTTGCCAATGGCAAGGTCCGGGGACTGGAGCTGCACCGGGACCGGTTCGTCCGGTCGTGTGCCGCGGCCGGGGTGGCTGCGGAGCGGTTCTGGGACGAGCAGATCGGGCGGTTGCCCGGGTTCGGGCGGTGGTTCCCGCGGTTCGAGCTGAAGGCGCCGGGGGAGCTGGCGGTGCAGTTGCGGCCGGCGCCGCCGATCGGTGGCCGGGTGCGGGTCGCCGTACACGACGGACCGGATCCGCGGACGGCTCCGCGGGTGAAGGGGCCGGATCTGGAACTGCTCGGCAAGTTGAAGGAGTCCGCGGCCGACCGCGCCGACGAGATCCTGCTGCTGGACGCCGACGGGACGGTGCTCGAGGCGGCGTACTCGGCCGTCGTGTGGTGGGAGGACGACGCCCTCTGCTTCCCGGAGCCCGACCGCCCGCTGCTCCCTTCGGTCACCGCCCAACTGCTCCGCCGAATCGCCGCCTCCCAGGGCGTCGAGGTCGCCGAGCACTCGCTCACCCCTGACGCCCTGCAGAACACCACCGAGGCCTGGCTCGTCAACGCCCTCCACGGCATCCGCCCCATCCACGCCTGGGGCCCCTCCGCCATCGACCCCCTCCCGAACTCCCACTCCGCCCTCTGGCAATCCCACCTGGAATCGCTGGCCACCCGCCTGCCCTGACCTCCCGCGTTTCGTGGGTTGACGTCCCAGATGCCGGGTTTGCGTCCAGGATCCCGGACGCAAACCCGGCATCTGATGGGTGGACCCACGAGAGGTGTCTTGTAAATATGATATCACTTTGCTACCTTGGAGCTATTCGAGAGGAGCTTGTGATGGTGGATGTCGCGGTGGAGATGCCGGCGCCTAAGGTGACCGAGCGGGTAGGGCGGGAGCTGAACGGGTGGCCGATGGCGGCGCTGGCGTTCGTGCTCGCGGTCGTTGGTGTGCTGGTGTTCGTGGTCGGCGCCGGGAACAGTAACGGCGTACTGATCACGCTCGGGATCCTGGTGTTCCTGGCCGCGCTGATCCTCGCGGCCGGACTGACCCCGGTCTCGCCGGGGCGGGCCCGGGTGCTGCAGATCCTCGGGCGGTACGCCGGGACGATCCGGACCGACGGTCTGCGCTGGGTGAACCCGATCTCCTCGCGGCGTGAGGTCTCGACCCGGATCCGCAACCACGAGACGGCCGTTGCCAAGGTCAACGATGCCGACGGCAACCCGATCGAGATCGCCGCGGTCGTGGTGTGGCAGGTCGAGGACACCGCGCAGGCGATGTTCGAGGTGGACGACTTCGTCGAGTTCGTGGCGATCCAGACCGAGACCGCCGTCCGGCACATCGCCAACAGCTACCCGTACGACGTACACACCGACGAGGGCGGGATGTCGCTGCGGGACAGCACCGACGAGATCACCGAGACGCTGTCGGCGGAGATCGGCGCCCGGGTGCAGGCGGCCGGTGTCCGGGTGATCGAGTCCCGGATCACGCACCTCGCATACGCGCCGGAGATCGCCCAGGCGATGCTGCGCCGCCAGCAGGCCGGTGCGGTCGTCGCAGCCCGGCAGCGGATCGTCGAAGGGGCGGTCGGCATGGTCGAACTGGCGCTGGACCGGCTGTCGGAGCACGAGGTCGTCGAACTCGACGAGGAACGCAAGGCGACGATGGTCAGCAACCTGCTGGTGGTGCTGTGCGGCGATCGCGACGCGCAACCGGTGGTCAACGCCGGCTCCCTCTACCAGTGAGCTAGCGGTGCCTGTCGAACGGAAGAAGATCCTGCTTCGGCTGGATCCCGCGGTGCATGACGCGCTCGCCCGGTGGGCGGCCGACGACCTGCGCAGCACGAACGCCCAGATCGAGTTCCTGCTCCGCCGCGCGCTGGCCGACGCCGGCCGGCTGCCGAGCGGTGTGACGAAACAGCGTGGTCCGGGCCGCCCGTCCAAGGAGGACAACGATGAGTAGAGCTGTGGTGACGCCGCTGCGGCGGCCGGAACGCTCGACGTCGGCCCGGCAGCCGGCGCGGCCTCGGAAGACAGTTGCGCTCGGCAACGCGGCGGGCCCGGATTCCTTGGCGGCAAGGCTTTTTCTGCTGGCCTACGACCCGGAGCGCGGCCGGCTGACGGCCCGCTCGAAGCTGGGGAAGCTGCTCCGCGCGGCAATCCTGGTCGACCTGCAACTCAGCGGACACCTGGATGACGACAACGGCCGAGCCCGCCTCACAACGCGTGCGTCGGCCCCGGTGGATCCGGTGGTTGGTGGGGTGCTTGCGGAATTGCGGGCGGTGGGGCCGCGGCGGTGGCGGCGTTGGATTGATCGGCGGGGTGGGGTGACCGTTCGTCAGGTTCGGGACGAGCTTGCTCGGGCGCATCTGATCAGGGTCGAGCCGTACCGCGTGCTCGGCCTCTTCCCGTCGGCCCGCATCACGCTGCGCCACCCGTTGGTACGCCGCCACATCCTGCAGAGCGCCCGCGACACCCTCCGACCGTCCCGCCTGGTCTCGCGCGTCGACCTCCGCGACGCCGCCATCGTCGTACTGGCATCTACAGCGGATCTCCGCACGGTCGTCACGAAGGACCAGCGGACCCGGCACAAGGATCGCCTTGCCCAACTCGCAGTCCGCGTCGGTCCCGTCGTACCGGCCCTGAAGAAGTCACTCCAGCAGGCCCAAGCTTCCGCCGGAGGCTGACCCGCCAAGGGTGCTATGGTTCGTTACTCAGGTAACGAACCAAGGAAGGGGGTGGAGTGGTGTTCGACGACCGGAGTCCGATCTACCTGCAGATCGCCGAGCAGATCAAGAACGACATCGTGACCGGCGCGCTGGCCGAGGACGAGCAGGTGATGTCGACCAACCAGTACGCCGCCTTCTACCGGATCAACCCGGCCACCGCCGCCAAGGGATTCGCCCAGCTGGTCGACGACGGCGTCCTCTACAAGAAACGCGGCATCGGTATGTTCGTCGCGCCGAACGCCCGCGACCTGCTCCGCACCGGCCGCCGCGACTCGTTCTTCGCCGACGTCGTCGACCCGATGATCCGCGAGGCCAAGGCGATCGGCATCCCCCTGAAAGACATCCTCCAGCACATTCGTTCGTACGGAGAAGCCTGATGACCGCCGCCCTGACTGTGAGGACCGAGGATCTTTCGGTTCGGTTCGCTGGTGTGCCTGCGCTGGATCGGCTCGATCTGCGGCTCGCGCCGGGCAAGATCCACGGGCTGCTCGGCCGGAACGGGTCCGGGAAGAGCACGCTCGCCGCGACGCTGGCCGGTTTCCGGCGGCCGGACGAAGGCCGGGTGCTGATCGAGGGCGGCGACCTCGGTACGGCGCAGGAGCCGTACGAGAACGCGGTCGTGACGAGCCGGGTGTGCCTGATCCGCGAGGCCGGTGACCGTCCGGATGCCGTACCCGTGAAGTACGCGGTCGGGCTCGCCGCGGCGCTGCGCCCGTACTGGGACGCGGACCTCGCCGGCGACCTCCTGGACCGCTTCGAGGTCCCGCTGAACAAGAAGATCCAGAAGCTCTCCCGCGGTAAGAAGTCCGCGCTCGGCGTCGTCCTCGGCCTCGCCAGCCGCGCCCCGCTGACGATCTTCGACGAGAGCTACCTGGGGATGGACGTCCCGTCCCGGAACCTCTTCTACGACATGCTGCTCGCCGACTACGCCGAGGTGCCGCGCACGATCGTGCTGTCCACCCATCTGGTGAGCGAGGTGAGCGCGATGCTCGAGGAGGTCGTGATCCTCGACCATGGCCGCCTCGTCACGCAGTCCCCGGTGGACGCGCTCCGCGGCCGTGGCGCCTCGATCGTCGGTCCGGCCGCGGCGGTCGACGAGTTCACCGCCGGCTTCACGGTGCTCGCGGAGGAGCGACTCGGCGGTACGAAGTCGACCACGGTCCTCGGCGACCTCGACCCGGCGTTGCTCGCCCAGGCGACCGCCGCCGGTCTGGAGATCGGCCCGGTCGGCCTGCAGGATCTGTTCGTCCACCTCACGGGGGTCAAGTCATGAGTACGGCGGTCCAGACCAGGGCGCTGCCTCGTGGTGTCACCGACCGGCATCGGCTCAAGCATGTGCTGTGGTCGCTGGTGATCGGTCTCCGGCCGATGTTGCTCGGGTACTGGGCGGTCATGGTCTTCGCGCTGTTCCTTATCGGGGTCGTGTTCCAGCTCCTGTCCAACGGCGTCACCACCAGTGCGTGGGACTACGGAACCCAGTCACCGAAGTACTTCTCGATGGCCCTCGGCATTACCGTCACCCCGGCGTACTTCGCGCTGCTGATCTCCCAGGGCATCACCCGCCGGATGTTTTCAGTTGCCGCAGGCATCTATCTCGCGGGCGCCGCGGCGGCCACCTCGCTGGTGTGGGTGCTGGTCTACCAGGTGGAACACTTGCTGTACGCCTCGCAGGGCTGGCCGGACAAACTGACCAACCCGCACCTGTTCACGAGTACGTCGCAGGTCGGTCTGGTGTTCGCGGAGTTCTTCCTGATGATCGTCGCCCACGAGGTGACGGGCTGGCTGCTCGGGATCACGTTCGTCCGGTTCGGCGTCTGGCGCGGGATCCTGCTGCTGCCGCTCGCTCTCGTGCCCGCGGCGGCGGCCGAGTTCCTGCTCGTCGCGCAGTGGCTCGCGGACGCGCTGAACAACATCGGCTACCACCGTCCACCACTCGCGGTCGCCGTCCCCACCGTTCTGGTGGTCAGTGTGCTCGGCGTGTACACCGGGTACCGGCTCCTGCACCCGATGGCAGTCAAACCGCCCAAGGGTTGAGGGGGTTATGCACAGGGGGTGTGCATAACTCGGACGGTTTCTGTGGATGGTTGCGGTATCACTGTGGACGACCGAAACTGTTGCCTGGAAAGGGTTGTGCCGGGCCTGCCGACAGCGGTAGAAATGTCGACACGCTGCTTCGATCGGAGCGGCGGGTCGAACGGAAACCGAGGGCCCTCGCGGTGGGGATCCCCACCGAGGTAGACCGGTGACGGGGTCTGCCGGCCTCCACGGACCCGTATCGGGAAGCTGGAGACGTCACCTTCCTTCAGCTGTGCGGGCCCCTCCGACTCATACTCGGAGGGGCCCGCCTTCTTGTGTCACCAAGACTGCGCAGTACCGAATTCCGGGCATGACGAACCGGCCGGTGCGCAGAACGGTTGCGCACCGGCCGACTTCACCCACAACCCCGAGCGAAGCGAGGGGCTGTTTGCTTTTGCTCTATTCGTTCAATTACTTGAGAGTGATCGTCAACAACGTCCGCGCACCGCGCGCCGCTACGTGGACCTCTGTTCCACGACTCGTGGTCACGAGCTTGTACTGCGCTGCGTGACCGTCGACCGTCACGCTGTGCACCTTGGCGCCGGTCGGCAGTACGGCGCCGACCGTGAGCGCCGCGCCGACGCCCTTCGCGGTGACCTCGGTCGACAACGCCTTACCTGTAAGGCGTGCCGACACGTCGACCGCCCCGCGACCGACCCGGATGTTGCTACCGGCCACCTTCTGCTGGCCTTCCGGCAGTTGCGGTACGACGGCGATCCGCCCGTGTCCCAGATCGGGATCGACGCCGAGCTGCTGGTGCACCACCGGCCAGAGGATCCCGTACGCGCCCCAGGCCTGCAGCGTCATCGAGCGGTCGTAGAACGGCCGGCCGATGTTCGCGGGGGAGTCCGGCGACGGAGCGATCTCCGGCATCGCACCGGGAGTCTCCCAGACCGACGGGTCGAGCTGGATGCGGGCATTGGCGGTGGTGTACCGCTGCTGCTGCATGGTGCCCAGCCGTCCGAAGTTGCCCTCTGCAACGGCCATGATCGACGTGTTCAGACCGAACATCGCGCGCTCGCTCTGGACCGTCGACACCACCGAGTCGCACGAGTCGCCACGGTTGCCGCCGTCGGCGGACGTCGGGCCGGTACCGGTGTGGTAGAGGCCGAATTCCCCTGTGTAGCAAGAGGTTTCGCGTTGGTCGAGCGCGGTCTTCGCGTGCTCGGCCGACGCCAGCGGTGAGGTCTGGCCCGGACGGGTCAGCACGGCTTCCATCGGCGTGACGCCGATCCAGTGCCGCTGGAAGATCGGGGTGTTGTCGTTCGCCGGGTCGGTCGGGTTGTCGACCGAGTCGGCGTACCCCTTCGCGGCCGCGACCCACCACTGCGCCTCGAACTTGGACTCGAGGTCGTCGGCGCGACCGGTCGCCCACTGCTGCACCTTCGTGTCGTGCTTGGACGCGGCGAGGTCGGCCAGGTCCCGCAGCCCGCGGGCGAGGTACACGGTGCTGTCGAGTTTCTCCACGCCCATCCCCGCGCGCTCGACGTTCGCCAGGCCTTCGGGCCAGCCGTCGCTGTCCTTGTCGAGGGTCTTGTAGATGTACTGCAGGTTCCGGACGCTGAAGTCGTACATCTCGTCGCGGAACTTGTTGTCACCCGTCCAGCGCCACAGCAGTGCGACCGTACTCGGGAACTTCACCGTCTCGTCGGTGTTGCCCGCGCTCTGGTTCGAGCCGAAGTACACGTCGCCGGTCGGCGTCACCTCGTGCGCGACCTTGCCGCTGCGGTTGTTCAGCAGATCGCTGACATCGCGGAGGGCCCGCAGGTGTTCCTTCACGGTGTCGAACTGGCCGGCGGCGACGGCGGCGAACGCCGTGTACTCGCCGTCGGTCGCGAACAGCCACGGATAGTCCGGGAAGCCGGCGCCGAACCAGCGGGCGGTCGGGACCGTCCCGACCGGTGCCGGGTAGTCCTTGCCTTCGTTCACGTCCCGGATCTGCAGGTTGCGCGCCTCCTGGACGGAGTCCGCGAGGTTCTGCTTGCTCCACTCGACGCTCTGCTGCAGCAGACGGTCACCAGGAAGGTCCACTGCGGACTGCGCGTCGACCTGCTGCCGCGCGGCGGTCTTTGCCCGCAGCAACTTGTCCGGGTTGCTCAGCGCCTTGCCGTACTCGCGTTCCGCGGCCCGGCTGCCCTGGTCGGACCCGGCCACGGCGAACCAGATCGTCTTCGACTGACCGGCGGCCAGCGGTACGTCGTACGTGAGCCGGCCGCCGGTGCCCTTCCCGACGAGCGAGTCGTCACAGCGCGCAGGCGTCGTACCGTCGGCCGGGCACATCACTGCCGGGCTCTGCGGTCCGCGGTGGTCCGCGCCGAGCTGGTGGCCCGTCGGACGCAGGGACGATCCGACGAACGCGGCGTAGTCGTGCGCGGTCGCGTTCGGGTACGACGGGGTGCCCTGCTCGCGGAAACGGAGCGCGCCGTCGCTGAAGGCGCCCGTGTCGGGCAGGTTCGCCTCCGCGGCGGTCGGCTTCGTCCAGCCCCACGGGTACGGCTGCATCAGCTCCGAGTGCGCGTCGACGTCGAGCTTGACCGTCTTCGCCGTACTCGACCTGAGGGTGAGTCCGACGAGCGTCGCGCGGATGCCGTCGGGGACGAAGTCGGTACGGCGGACGTTCACGGCGCCGGAGTAGTCGATCCGGCTGTAGCCGTGGCCGCTGGTGTACTTCGCGGCGGGCACCTGCTTGCCGAGCCAGTTCCCGTCGAGGCCGAACCAGATGCCGTCGAGGAGTTTGATCGGCTGCGACCAGAAACCGCCCATCTCACCGCGGATGTGCCACCCGGCGGCCGGGTAGAGGCCGGATTCGTCGCCCATGGCGTAGGCGCGGTCGCCGACGACGAGCGAACGGCGGTCGGTGAGTCGAGTGGTTTCGGAGAGCTCGGACGCACCGGACGCGGCGACCGGAGAGGAGGCGGTCGCCGACGCGCCGGAGGTCGAGGGGCCGGCGAGGGCGGACGCAGCGCCGGCGAGCAGGGTCGCGGTGGTCAGCAGGACGACGCCGGCGGTCCGGCGTACCGGTCTGCGGGCGGTTCTTCGATTGGTCGGATAGGGAGTCATGGCGGTTCCTCCTTCTCGCGGCGCCCGGGGAAGCGCCGAAAATCAGCCAGGGGCCGAGCTGCCCCTGATCACCAGTTCTGGCCGCAGTAGGCGTTCGATCGGGCTTCCGTTGGGGGAGCCGGTCAGGATTGTGATCAGCTCCTCGGCGATCTGGTCCATCGGCTGCCGGAGGCTGGTCAGGCCGGGGGAGACGACCTCGGCGAGCGGGGAGTCGTCGAACCCGGTGACGCCGACGTCGTGGCCGGGGGTCAGACCGCGGCGGGTGAGCTCGCGGAGCGCGCCGAGCGCGAGAATGTCGCTGAGGGCAACGATCCCGTCGACGGTGCGGCCGCCGTCGAGCAGTCGCGCGGTGGCGCGGGCGCCTTCCTCGATACTGTCCTCGCGGCACCGGACGGCGAGTCCGGTGATCGGCAAACCGAGGTCCTTGCACGCGTCGCGCCAGCCGCCGACCCGGTCCTCGCCCAGCCCGGACGATTTCGGCCAGCCCAGGAAGGCGATCCGGCGACGGCCGCTCTCGTACAGGTGCCGGACCGCCATCGCGGAACCGGCCGCGCCGTCGACGTCCACCCACGCGCCGGGTTGCGTGGTCTGCTTCCACACGCGGCCGAAGCTGACGAACGGGATGTCCTGTTCCTTCAGCCAGCCGTGCCTCGGGTCGTGCGTCTCGGTCTGCGACAGAACGAATCCGTCGACCATCCGGCGGGCATGCAGGTCGTCGTACGTCGGCATGCCGTCGACGCCGCCCGGTGCGGTGAAGAGCAGGATGTGCCGGCCGGTGCGTTCGGCCGCGGCGCAGAGGGCGTGCAGGAACTGGTCCATCACCAGGTGCGTCTGGTTCGGCCAGCTGGGCACGCAATACCCGATCAGCTCGACCGCGCTGGTGCGCAGACTGCGGGCGTTACGATTGGGCCGGTAGTTGAGCAGTTCGATCGAGCGGTTCACCCGCTTGAGCGTGTCCGCGCGCAGGCGGTGCGGGGCGTTCAGCGCGTTCGACACCGTCTGCACGGAGACCTCGGCGTGGGCGGCGACCTGCTTCAAAGTAGCCACAGCGACCTCCCACGGACGTTTTGAACGTTAAAAACAATCCGCAGTCTCTCCCGAGGCCGCCGCGCTGTCAACGGGTCAGGTCGGCGGTCCTTGGCGGACGATCGCCAACGTGTCCTCGACCGGCATCGGCGCGATCCACCGACCCCACCACGCCGCACCCGCCTCCGCGAACGCTCCCGGATCCCCGCCACTGACCTTCACATCGATGTCCCGCTCGGCCAGCAGCCCGCGAACGTCGTCCGGGGTGATCTGCTGCGGTGCGTCCGTACTCCCTTTGTAGGCACACGATCCGTCCCACCGGAGGATCCGCCGACGGACGGCCGGCACGAGAAAGTTGCCTCCTACCCAGATCGGGATCCGCGGTGTCTGCACCGGCCGAGCCGTCAGCTGGGCGTTGTCGAGCGAGTAGTGCTTGCCGCTGAAGGTCACCGGCTGCCCGGTCCAGAGTCCGTCGATGATCGCGAGCCCTTCGTCGAGCATCTCCGCCAGCACCCGCGGCGCGTAGTTCTCCAGGAAGGGATCGCCGGGGTCCCCGATCCCGACGCCGAGGATCATCCGCCCGCCGGACAGCTGATCCAGCGCCACCGCCTCCGCAGCCACCTTCCACGGCCGCCGGCGGGGCAGCGGCGTGACGGTCGTCCCGATCCGGATCCGCTCGGTCGCCATCGCCATACCGGCCAGACAGATCCACGGATCGTACGTCGGCTGGGTCGTGTCGCCCTGGTAGACGAGGTAGTCCTCCAGGAACATCCCGTCCCACCCGCAGTCCTCCACCACGCGGGCGAGCTCCGCCAAACCCCGCGGATCCCGCCCGTGCCCCACCGCCCCAACCGTCACCGAAAACTTCACCCACCCGACGCTAACCACCCCCACCGACAACCTCCTGTGGTTATCCCCTGAGCCGGTGGGTTGCCCACTGAGAATCTGAGGGGGCAAGGCACCAACTCGGGGGATATCCGGCTTTGTGTGTTGGGCGTACAGGCGGTGTGACCGAGGGTGGCCGCGAGGTCCAGGTCTGGGGAGTGGGGACTGCTACCCACCTGAAATGACCAGCCAGAGTCCCCGATCGGCCCACAGTTGACCCACACATCGGACAGGAGAGCCGAAGATCCGGCTCGCCAGAAGGTCTCCGGCGAGGCGCCGAAACCCTCCATCAAGCACACGCTTCCGACACCGGCCGCGCGTCCGGCGTGTGTCTGCAGTTGGACAGGAACTGTCGGTCGGCTGGGTAGTGCACCTGAGCGTGAAGGTGGTCACGCGTACGGTGTCTCGGCGGTGCTCTACCTGTCGAGCTGCAGACCACCCCGGTGGTGCCGGGGCTCGAGCCGTGAGTGTCGGCGGCTGGATGCGGTGTGTGGGGTGGCTTGGTGGGGAAGAATAGGTTGCTGGCTGCAACTTAGTTTCCCAGCTCTTCGGGTGCTGCTCGGGTCCGAGCAGCAGGGACTCTCCCCGCTCGGCAGGGTCCCGACAACCCAGAACCTCCACAGAGAACGGCTTGCGCCACTCCCGCCACGCTCGAACCACCCACACATCCGTCACAAGAGCCGGATAGCCCCTCAGACGCCTGGGCGCCCTCGGGTCAGGCGGTGTGGCCGCCGTCGATGGTGAGGGCGGTGCCGGTGATGTAGGTGGCGTTCGGGCCGGCCAGGTAGGTGATGGCGGCCGCTACCTCGGCGGTGGTGCCGAAGCGGGGGAGGGACAGGTTGGTCAGTTGGGCGGCGGCGAAGGGGCCGTCGGCCGGGTTCATGTCGGTGTCGATCGGGCCGGGGTGGACGACGTTGGACGTGATACCGCGCGATCCGAGTTCGCGGGCGAGGCTCGCGCTCAGGCCCGTCATCGCGGACTTGCTCATCGCGTACAGCGTCATCCCCGGCCCGGGCACCCGCCCGGTCACGCAGCTGCCGAGGTGGATCATCCGGCCGCCGTCGGACAGCTCCGGTACGGCGGCCTGCGCGGCCGCGTAGGCCCCGCGGACGTTGACCGCGATCACCCGGTCGACGTCCTCCAGCGACAGGTCGCCGATCGGAGCGATCGCGCCGACGCCGGCGTTGTTGACCAGGATGTCCAACCCACCAAGGGCTTCCGCGGCCCGCCGTACGCCGTCACCGACCGCCACCGCATCGCCCGAGTCGACCGCGTACGCGAACCCGCGCCGCCCCAGTGCCTCGATCTCCTTCACCACCGACGCCGCGGCGTCCGAGGACGAGTTGTAGGTGATCGCGACGTCCGCGCCACGCTCCGCCAGGGCGACGGCGGTCGCCGCGCCGATCCCGCGGCTGCCCCCGGTCACCAGTACCTTCTTGCCAAGCAGTTCGTTCATGCTTCAAGTTCATCGGCGCAGCGGCGGCGAAGCTGGCGAGAATCCGCCACCGGTTCCTCCCGTCGCAAAACCGCGAACACCTCCATGTCGCAAATTCGCTAGGAACTGTCGGTGGGGGCAGGGATGCTGGAGGGCGTGTACGAGTGCAGGGAGCGATGTGTCCGGGCGGTGCAGTCCAAGGACGCGCGGTTCGACGGGTGGTTCTTCACGGCGGTCCTGACCACCAAGATCTACTGCCGGCCGAGCTGTCCGGTGGTGCCGCCGAAGGTCGAGAACATGCGGTTCTACCCGAGTGCCGCGGCGGCCCAGCAGGCCGGGTTCCGCGCCTGCAAGCGGTGCCGGCCCGATGCGAGCCCGGGCTCCCCCGAGTGGAACGACCGCGCCGACCTGGTCGCCCGGGCGATGCGCCTGATCGCGGACGGCGTCGTCGACCGCGACGGCGTACCGGGGCTGGCCGGCCAGCTCGGGTACAGCGTCCGCCAGGTGCAACGCCAGCTCCAGGCCGAGCTCGGCGCCGGGCCGCTCGCGCTCGCCCGGGCGCAACGTGCACAGACCGCGCGGCTGCTGATCGAGACGAGTGAGCTGCAGATGGCGGACGTGGCGTTCGCCGCCGGCTTCTCCAGCGTGCGGACCTTCAACGAGACCGTGCAGGAGGTGTTCGCGCTCGCCCCGACGGAGCTGCGCCGCCGAGCCCGCCGCGGTACGACGTCCACCGCGCCTGGCACGATCTCGCTCCGGCTTCCGTTCCGTGCACCGTTGACGCCCGACAACCTGTTCGGTCACCTGATCGCCACCGGCGTACCTGGGGTCGAGGAGTGGCGCGACGGGCACTACCGCCGCACGCTTCGGCTGCCGCACGGTCATGGCGTCGTCGCTCTGCGACCGATGCCGGACCACATCGCCTGCCAGCTCTCGCTCACCGACCAGCGCGATCTCGCGATCGCGATCAGCCGTTGCCGCCGGATGCTCGACCTCGACGCGGACCCGGTCGCGGTCGACGACCTGCTCGGCGCCGATCCGGTGCTCGCTCCGCTGATCGCGAAGGCACCAGGCCGCCGGGTCCCCCACACAGTCGACGGCGAGGAGTTCGCGGTCCGCGCGGTGCTCGGCCAGCAGGTGTCGACCGCGGCGGCGCGGACGCACGCGCATCGCCTGGTACTGCAACACGGCGAGCCGATCGAGGACGCGGCCGGCGGGCTCACGCATCTGTTCCCGACGATGCAGGCGCTCGCCGAGCTCGACCCGGAGACGCTGGCGTTCCCGAAGTCACGCCGTACGACGCTCACCACGCTGATCGCGACGCTCGCCGCGGGGGAGATCGATCTGGGCGCGGGCGCTGATTGGGATCGCGCGCGGGTGCAGCTGGCCGCGCTGCCCGGGATCGGCCCGTGGACCGTGGAGTCGATCGCGATGCGCGCGCTCGGCGACCCGGACGCCTTCGTGGCCAGCGATCTCGGTATCCGGTACGCCGCCCGTGACCTAGGCTTGCCCGAGGCCCCCAAACTCCTGACCGACCACGCCCGCGCGTGGCGGCCTTGGCGTGCGTACGCCGTGCAGTACCTGTGGGCCACCGGCGACCATGCGATCAACAAGATCCCCACGGAGTGACGATGACCGAACTGACCACCGACCGGCTGCTGCTGCGCAACTGGCGCGACTCCGACCGGGAGCCGTTCGCCGCGCTGAACGCGGATCCGGCCGTGATGGAGCACTTCCCGGCGCCGCAGACGCGGGAGCAGAGCGACGGGCTGATCGACCGGACCATTCCGATGATCGACGAGCGCGGCTGGGGACTGTGGGCGCTGGAGGTGCGGGACACCGGTGAGTTCATCGGGTTCACCGGGCTGTCGGTGCCGAGCTTCGAGGCGCATTTCATGCCGGCCGTGGAGATCGGCTGGCGGCTCGCGAAGGGGGCCTGGGGCAACGGTTACGCGAGCGAGGCGGCCCGGGCGGCGCTCGCGCACGGGTTCGGTCCGGGCGGGCTGGACGAGATCGTGTCGTTCACCGCGACCCCGAACGTGCCGTCGCAGCGCGTCATGCAGCGGATCGGCATGGTGCACGACGAGCCCGGTGACTTCGACCATCCCCGGATCGCGGACGGCCACCGGCTGCAGCGGCACGTGCTCTACCGGATCGACCGCGCGCAGTGGGAGTCCACCCGGTGACGTACGCCGTCGTCGACAGCCCGCTCGGTCCGCTCACGCTGGTGGGCACCGAGGCGGGCGAGTTGACGGGGCTGTACATGGACCGGCAGCGCTACCGCCCGGAGCAGGCCGGGTTCGGTGATCGCGACGACTCGGCCTTTCCTTCGGTCGCGGTGCAGTTGGACGAGTACTTTCATCACGGCCGCACGAACTTCGAGGTGCGGCTGCAGCTTGGCGGTACGCCGTTCCAGCGGGAGGTTTGGTCTGCGCTGCAGGACATCCCGTTCGGGACGACTGCGACGTACGGCGGTCTTGCGGAGGTGCTCGGGTTGAAGCCGGGGTCGGCGCGGGCGGTGGGGCTGGCGAACGGGAAGAACCCGGTGAGCATCATCGTGCCGTGCCATCGGTTGGTCGGCTCAACCGGGAACTTGACCGGGTACGGCGGTGGTATCGAGCGGAAGCGGGCGCTGCTCGATCATGAACGCGGAGAAAAACTGCTCATTGGATGAGCACTTATTCGGCGCATGCTGGTCTGTATGGAGAGCTTGAGCTGTGCGGATGTGAGCGAGTGGCGGGGCTGGCTGGAGGCCAACGGGCGGACCGAGCGGTCGGTGTGGTTGGTCGTGCATCGCGAGGCGGATGGGATGAACCTGGCGGCTGCGGTTGAGCATGCGCTGTGTTTCGGGTGGATCGACAGTAAGACGGTTCGGCGTGACGAGCGGACGACGTACCAGTGCTTCACGCCTCGGAATCCGCGGAGTACCTGGAGCAAGGTGAACCGGGAGCGGGTTGAGCGGCTGACGGCGGCGGGGTTGATGATGCCGGCGGGGGCGGAGCTGGTGGCGCACGCCCGGAGCACCGGGACGTGGGATCTGCTGGCTGACGCGCAGAACCTGATCGTTCCGCCCGACCTGCGGGCCGCGCTGGCGGCCGACACGCGGGCGGACGAGAACTTCCAGGCGTTTCCGCCGTCCACCCGCCGCACCATCCTCGAGTGGATCACCCTCGCCAAGCGCGCCGAGACGCGGTCCCGCCGCATCGCCGAGACAGTCGAGCAGGCCGCCGCCGGCCTCCGGGCGAGGTAGGAGTCAGCTGGGGGTGTTAGCAGGTTCGGGGGTGGGGGCCTCGGTTGGTTTGCGGGGTTTGCGGGTGAGGCGGCGGGCCAGGGGTTCGGTGTAGCGGGCGGCGATCGGGCCGAGGATGACCAGGATCAGCACGTACGCCGTGGCCAGCGGACCGAGCTTCGGTTCGACGCCGACCGCGAGACCCGCGATGACGATCGAGAACTCGCCCCGCGCGACCAGCGTCCCGCCCGCACGCCAGCGCCCCGCGGTCGAGATGCCCGCGCGCCGAGCGGCGTACCAGCCGGTGGCGATCTTGGTGAGTGTGGTCAGGACCGCCAGCCCGAACGCGATCGCCAGCACCGGCGGGATCTTCGCCGGATCGGTGCTCAACCCGAAGAACACGAAGAACACCGCCGCGAACAGGTCACGCAGCGGACTGAGCAGATTACGGGCGCCGTGCGCGACCTCACCCGACAACGCGATGCCGACCAGGAACGCGCCGACCGCCGCCGATACCTGCAACTGCTGCGCGATCCCCGCGACGAGCAGCGTGAGACCGAGGACGACGAGCAGCAGCATCTCCGGGTTGTCCGAGGAGACGGCCCGGCTGATGACCCGCCCGTACCGGAGGGCGATGAACAGCACCACGCTCACCGTGCCCAGTGAGATCAGCAGCGTCATACTCCCGCCGGCCAGCCCGACACCGGCCAGCAGCGCGGTGAGGATCGGCAGGTAGACCGCCATCGACAGGTCCTCGAGTACGAGGATCCCCAGGATCACCGGCGTTTCCCGGTTACCCAGCCGGCCGAGATCACCGACGACCTTCGCGATCACACCGGACGACGAGATCCAGGTGACGCCTGCCAGTGCGACCGCCGCGACCGGACCCCACCCGAGCAGCAACGCGACGGCCGCGCCGGGCAACGCGTTGAGCAGGAAGTCGACCGCCCCGGAGACGTACTGCGTCTTCAGGGTGCCGACGAGATCGGACGCCGTGTACTCGAGCCCGAGCAGCAACAGCAGCAGGATCACGCCGATCTCGGCGCCGGTCGCGACGAACTCCTCACTCGCTGCCAACGGCAACAACCCGCCGTGTCCGAACGCGAGACCTGCCAGTAGATAAAGGGGAATCGGCGAGAAGCCGAGCCGGCCGGCGATCCGGCCGAGGATGCCGAGGGCAAGGATGACCGCGCCCAGCTCGATCAGCAGGGCGGTGATGTTCTCGTGCATCCTCAGCCCCCGGCGATCAGATCGGCCACGGCGTCGACGCCCTCACGGGTGCCGACCACGACCAGCGTGTCGCCGATCGCGAACCGGAAGTCCGGCGTCGGCGACGGGGTCGCCCCGGTACGCCGCAGGACCGCGACGATCGAGGCCCCGGTCCGGCTGCGGGCCTGGGTGTCGCCGAGCGTCCGGCCGGAGTACGGCGACTTGGCGGTGACCGGGATGTGCTCCGTGACCAGGTCGATCTCGATCTCGCCGCGGACCGGGTCGAGCGGCTCGGGGATCAGCAGCTGCGCGAGCGCCGCCGCTTCGCTCTGGCCTAACGGGACGCTGGCCTGGCACTCGTCGTCGTCCTCGGGATTGTGGAACCCGAGGAACCGCCGCCCGTCGTTGTGCACCACCACCGAGACATGCTTGCCGGCGTCGGTGACCAGGTCGTACCGAACCCCGATCCCGGGCAACGTCGTCTTGGTCGGGTGCTGGTTCATGATGCTCCGATCAAATAGCTGGCGTCTGCAACCATTCTCTCAAAGTCGGCCAAGCTTGTCCGGACATGTCCTGTGACATGGGATGCAATCAGGTGCAGTGCAACGAGTTGCATAGGTAGCCTCGGGTCATGGCGCTGGAGCACGCGATTCTGGTTTCGCTGACCGAGCGGTCCGGGTCCGGGTACGAGCTGGCCCGGCGGTTCGACCGGTCGATCGGGTACTTCTGGCCGGCCACCCACCAGCAGATCTACCGGGTGCTACGGCGGATGGACGAGGCCGGCTGGGTGAAGCACACCGAGATCGCCCAGGACGGCCGCCCGGACAAGAAGGTGTACCGGGTCGCGGCGGCCGGGCGTGCGGAGTTGTCGCGCTGGCTGGCCGAGCCGGAGGATCCCGCCGTACTGCGGGACGGGCTCGGCGTGAAGCTCCGCGGGGCCTCGCTGGGTGCCGCGGACGTGGTGTTCAAGGAGATCGAGCGGCACCGTGCCGAGCACGCGACGCGGCTCGAGGTGTACCGCGGGATCCAGAAGCGGGACTTCCCGAAACCGTCCGGCCTGCGCGGCCGCGAACTGCACCAGTACCTCGTACTGCGCGGGGGCATCCGCGCCGAGGAATCCTTCGTCGCCTGGTGTGACGAAGTGATCGAAGCCCTCCGGAAGGACAACCGATGAGTTCGTATCCGCACCTGCTGGAGCCGCTCGATCTCGGGCATGTCGTGTTGCCGAACCGGGTGATCATGGGGTCGATGCACACCGGGCTCGAGGATCGGTTGAGCGATCTGCCCAAGCTGGCGGCGTACTTCGCCGAGCGTGCGCGCGGCGGCGTCGGCCTGATGGTGACCGGCGGCTACGCGCCGAACCGCACCGGCTGGCTGACACCCTTCGGGTCGCGGCTGACCAACCGCAGGCAGGCACGCAAGCACCGGCTGCTGACCAGTGCGGTGCATGAAGCAGGCGGCCGGATCGCGCTCCAGATCCTGCACGCCGGCCGCTACTCGTACCACCCGTTCAGCGTCTCGGCCTCCGCCCTGAAGGCCCCGATCAACCCCTTCAAACCGCGCGCCCTGTCCGACCGCGGCGTCCGCCGGCAGATCACGGCGTACGTCGACTGCGCGGCGCTCGCCCGCGAGGCCGGGTACGACGGCGTCGAGATCATGGGGTCCGAGGGGTACTTCATCAACCAGTTCCTGTCCGAGCGGACCAACAAGCGGACCGACCGTTGGGGTGGCAGCCCGGAGAACCGGCGCCGGCTCGCGGTGGAGATCGTCCGGCGGACCCGGGAACGGGTCGGCGACGACTTCCTGATCATCTACCGGCTCTCGATGGCCGACCTGGTCGAGGGCGGGCAGACCTGGGACGACGTGGTTGTGCTGGGCAAGGAGATCGAGGCCGCCGGGGCGTCGATCATCAACACCGGGATCGGCTGGCACGAGGCGCGGGTGCCGACGATCGTCACGTCGGTGCCGCGTGCCGCGTTCACCAGCGTGACCGCGGCGTTCAAGCCGCACGTGAAGATCCCGGTCGTCACCTCGAACCGCATCAACCTGCCGCAGGTCGCCGAGGAGGTCCTGGCGCGCGGGGACGCGGACCTGGTCAGCATGGCGCGCCCGTTCCTGGCCGACCCGGAGTGGGTGCTCAAGGCAACGACCGATCGGGCCGACGAGATCAACGTCTGCATCGCCTGTAACCAGGCGTGTCTGGATCATGTGTTCGCGAAGAAGAAGGCGAGCTGCATGGTCAATCCGCGGGCGGCCCGGGAGACCGAGTTGCAGTTGCTGCCGACCCGGCGTACCAAGAGCATCGCGGTCGTCGGGGCCGGGCCGGCCGGGCTGGCGGCGGCGGTGACGGCGGCCGAGCGCGGGCATCGCGTCGAGCTGTTCGAGGCGGACGCGGAGATCGGCGGCCAGTTCGGGATCGCCCAGCAGATCCCCGGCAAGGAGGAGTTCGCCGAGACGATCAGGTACTACCGGCGGCGGCTCGAGCTGACCGGCGTCAAGCTGCACCTCGGCCGCCGCGCCGGCGCCGACGACCTGGCCGGCTTCGACGAGATCGTGCTCGCGACCGGCGTCGTCCCGCGGGTGCCCGCGATCCCCGGCATCGATCACCCGAAGGTGCTCTCGTACGTCGAGGTCGTCCGTGAGCGGAAACCGGTCGGGGACACGGTCGCGGTGATCGGGGCCGGTGGGATCGGGGTGGATGTCAGCGAGTTCCTGACCACCACCACGCCGGACCTCGCCGCGTGGAAGGCGGAGTGGGGTGTCGGTGATCCGACGCAGCTCCCAGGTGCGCTCGCCGTACCGCAGCCGGAGCCGTCGCCGCGCAAGGTGTACCTGCTGCAGCGCAAGGCCGGGAAGATCGGTGCCGGGCTCGGGAAGACGACCGGGTGGGTGCACCGGGCCGCGTTGAAGAACAAGCAGGTCGAGCAGTTGCGCGGGGTGAACTACGAACGCATCGACGACGAAGGCCTGCACGTCACCTTCGGCCCGAACCGCGAGAACCCGCGCGTGCTGGCGGTCGACAACGTGGTGATCTGCGCCGGCCAGGAACCTGTCCGCGAGCTGGCCGACGCTCTGACCGGCCGCCCGGTCCACCTGATCGGCGGCGCCGACGTAGCCGCCGAACTCGACGCGAAACGAGCCATCGAGCAAGCGACCCGACTGGCCCTCACGCTCTGACTAGTGCACCTCGGCCGGTGTACTAGTGCGCGCTGGCGCCATCTCTCTCGACTAGTGCACTGTACGGCGTATGCGCACTAGTGAGAGGGATTGGGATATGAAGACTGTGCTGATTTCCGGTGGTGGGATTGCGGGGCCGGCGGTGGCGTACTGGTTGCGGCGGTTCGGGTTCGCGCCGACCGTGGTCGAGATCGCGCCGGGGCCGCGGCCAGGTGGGCAGACCGTGGACCTGCGTGGGGTGTCGCGGGTGGTGGCCGAGCGGATGGGGCTGATGCCGGCCGTCGCCGAGCGGCAGCTGCACGAGCGCGGGCTCGCGTACGTGAAGGCCGACGGGCGGCAGGCCGCGGCGATGCCCGCGGAACTGCTCGACGGGGCCGGACCAGTCGCGGAGATCGAGATCCTGCGGGGCGATCTGGCGGGGATCCTGGTGGACGCGACGGATGAGGTGGAGTACCTGTACGGCGACTCGGTCACCGCACTGACGCAGGACCCGAAGGGCATCGACGTGACGTTCGCGAGTGGGACGCGGCGGCGGTTCGATCTGGTGATCGGCGCGGACGGGGTGCACTCCCGGGTACGGCGGCTCGCGTTCGGGCCGGAGGAGGAGTTCGTGCGCCACCTCGGCGGCTACACGTCGTACTTCACGATCGAGGCCCCGGAGGACCTGAAGCACTGGATGAAGATCCACACGGCGCCGGGCGGGCGCTGGGTCGGGCTGCGGCCGGATCACGATCCGCGGTACGCGAAGGCGCTGCTGAGCTTCCGGTCGCCGGTGCTCAGCTACGACCGGCGTGATGTCGCGGCGCAGAAGCGGCTGGTGCGGTCCCGGTTCGAGGGGCTCGGCTGGCACACCGCGCACATCCTGGACGGGTTGGACGCGGCCGACGACTTCTACTTCGACACCATCAGCCGGGTCGAGGTGCCCGAGTGGTCCCGCGGACGCGTCGCGCTGGTCGGTGACGCCGGGTACTGCGGTTCGCCGATGGCCGGCCACGGTACGGCGCTCTCACTCGTCGGCGCGTACGTCCTCGCGGGCGAGTTGGCTGCGGCGGAGGGCGATCACGCCAGCGCGTTCCCGGCGTACCAGGCCCGGATGCGGGCGTATGTCGAGCAGCGGATGGAGCTGCCGCCGGGAGGGGTCAAGATGGCGATGCCGATGAGCCGGTTCGGGATCGCCTACCGGGATCTGATGCTGCGGGTGATGACCTCGCGGCTGCTGGCCGGCGTACTGGCGAAGTCGGCCGTGGCCAAACCGGACGCGATCGACCTGCCGACGTACTCAGTCGAGCGGGGAGACCCACTCCGGGTTGCGGCCGAGGAGGCCGAGTAGTTGGTCGAGGTCTGGGGCGGTGCCGGAGACCTTGACGCTGCGTTCGAAGGCGTAGCCGGTGCCGCGGTTCGCGTCGGTGTCGGGGATGCGGCGGGCCAGGGTGAGCGCCAACTCGACCATGTCCGGTGGCGGGTTGTACGGGACGTCGATCGCGCGGGCCAGGTCCCAGGCGTGCACGATGCAGTCGAGCTGGTGGAAGGTCAGCGCGATCCGGCGCGGGAACGAGCCGAACTCGCGGACCTCCACGAGCCGGTCCAGTGCGCCGCCGTCCGCGAACGCATCCGCCACCCGCACGTTGGAGCGGCGGTAGGCGCCGGCCGGGTTGTCGCCGAGGCGGCCGCCGGTCCAGACGTGCACGGAGGCGGAGCCGTTCAGCGCGGCCGCGGCGAGACCCTCGTTCTGGCTGACCAGATGGCGCATCAGTCCCCGCACCGTCCAGTCGGGGCACGGGGTGGGAAACCACAAATGCTCGGGCCGTACCTGCATCACGACTTCCCCGAGAACTGCGCCGGCCCTACGATCCAGATCCCGGATGTCCATCCGCGTTCCTCCCGTCGGCTGCCCAGCCGAGCATAAGACGGGTACGCCGCCTCCCGCAGAAAACCCCGTGATTCACAAGGGACAACCCGCACGAAAACCCCCGACCTGCAACAGGTCAGGCTCAGGTGTCGCGGGAATCAGGCGCCGGCGGCTTGTTTCGCGGCGGCTTTCGCGGCCTTCTTGAAGTTGCGGACCTCGCCCAGCGAGGCGGCGTCGGTGACGTCGGCGATCGAACGCCGCGAGCCGCGATCGCCGTAGCTGCCAGCAGCCTCCCGCCAGCCCTTCGGAGCCACACCGCGCTGCTTCCCAAGCAGGGCCAGGAAGATCTTCGCCTTCTGCTCACCGAACCCAGGCAGCGACTTCAACCGCTTCAGCACCTCGGCCCCATCCGGCTTCGGCCGGCCGGAGAGCCAGATGTTCTCAGTCTCACCGTCGTACTTCTCGATGATCTCCTGCGCGAGCGCATGCACGCGACGCGCCATCGACCCGCCGTACCGATGGATCGCCGGCGGCGTGACGCACAGCTCGACGAAGGTCTCCAGATCGGTCGCAGCGATCTTGTGCAGATCGAACCCGTCCATCCGGTTCGCGATCTTCAGCGGACCCGAGAACGCGTGCTCCATCGGGTACTGCTGGTCGAGCAGCATGCCGACCAGCAAGGCGAACGGGTCGTCGTTGAGCAACTTGTCGGCATCCGGATTGCCGGTGAGGTGCAGTTCGCGCAGCATGCGCCCCATCTTGACACGGAGGTCAGCGCACCGGCACCCGCGTTCGCCAGAGCAGGTAGACGAAGTAGGGCGCGCCGATGAGGGCGGTGAGGAGGCCGGCGGGGATTTGGGCCGGGGCGAGGACGGTGCGGCCGAGGCTGTCCGCGGCGCTGACGAGGATCGCGCCGAGGAGTGCGGCGACGGGGAGGATCCGGGCGTGCCGTCCGCCGACCAGGGCGCGGGCCGCGTGCGGGGCGACCAGGCCGACGAAGCCGACCACGCCGATCGCGGACACGGCGGCGGCCGTCAGCAGCGCGGAAGCTAGCAGTGCTAGCAGGCGGGTCCGTTCGAGCCGTACGCCGAGGATGCGCGGCACGTCGTCGTCCAGCGCGAGCAGATCGAGTTCCCGCCGTACATGCACGACGAACGGCGTGAGTACTAGCAGTGCTAGCGCGACGGGTGCGACCTGCGGGAGCGTCCGGCCGTAGGTGCTGCCCGAGAGCCAGGTCATCGCGAGGCTCAGGTTCCAGGGGTCGGTCGCGACGATCAGCAGCGTGATGATCGCGGTCGCGGCCGACGAGACGCCGACGCCGATCAGTACGAGCCGGTCGGAGCTGAGCCCGCCGCGCCAGGAGATCAGGTAGACGAGGCCGAACGTGACGACCGCGGCTGCCGCGGCGACCCCGGAAAGCAGCCAAATGCTTGCTGACGGCAACAGGATGAGGGTGGCGATCGCGCCGACCCCGGCGCCGCCGGTGATCCCGAGAATGCCGGGTTCGGCGAGCGGGTTGCGGCAGACGGCCTGCACCGTCGTCCCGGCGATCGCGAGCGCGGCACCGCACAGTACGGCGGAGACGACCCGCGGGAAGCGCTGGTCGAGGACGTAGGTGATCGCCCGACCGGAGCGCCCGTTGATCCAGTTCGCGAGGTCGCCGGTGCGCAGGAACGCATCGCCGGTGAGCATCGCGGTCAGCGCGGCCACGATCAGAAGAACGGCCAGTCCCGCGGCCACGAGCAGGAAGGTCCGGCGGCTGCGGAGTCCGCTGCCGGTTCCGGCGGGGGACCGGCTCGGCCCGGAGTCGCGGTGCCGGCGGGCCAGCCAGATCAGAACGACCGCACCGACCACCATCGTCATGATGCCGGTCGGGATCTCTACGCCAGCCTGGCCGCCGAACGCGGCCCGCAGTACGACGTCCGACGTCAGTACGACGAGAACACCGGCGAGCCCGGACAGCGGGAGCAGGACGCGGTGCCGGAGCAGACCGGGGATGAGCGGGGCGAGCAGCCGGACCAGAACGGGAGCGACCAGGCCGACGAAACCGACCGGTCCCGCGACCGTGACAGCTGCCGCGGAGAGCAGCACGGTGACGAGCGTGATGAGTACGCGCGTCCGGCGTACGTTGACGCCGAGGACCGAGGCGGTGTCGTCGCCGAGGGTGAGGATGTCGAGGTTCGCGGCCAGGAGGAACGCGCCGACGATGCCGACGGCAACGACCGGGGCCATCTGGGTGACCGCGTGCAGATCGGTCTGGACGAGCGTGCCGGCGCCCCACGCGAAGGTGCCGACGGTTTCCTCGCGGAAGAGCAGCAGCATCAGCGTCGTCACTCCGCCCAACGCCATCGCCACTGCCGATCCCGCGAGGATCAGCCGCGTCGGCCCGGTCGAGCCGCCGGCTGACAGCGCCAGTACCAGGCCTGCCGCCGCGAGCCCGCCGACGAACGCGACCGCGCCGGCCGGTACTACCGGCAACGACACCCCGAACGCCGCCACCACCACGACGGCCAGGTAGGCGCCGGCGTTCACCCCCAACGTGTCCGGCGAGGCCAGCGGGTTCCGGGCCAGCGACTGCAGCCCGGCCCCCGCGACCCCCAACGCGACACCGACGAGCACCCCTGCCAGCAACCGCGGCAGCCGAGAGGCCACCAGTACGTTCGCCGCGTTGTCCGTCCCCTGCCCGAACACCAGCCGCACCAGGTCGCTCGCGCCGACCGATGAGGTCCCCTGAGTCAGGTGCACAGCAGCGAGGACGACGATGGCGACGCACGCGAGCGCGAAGACGCCGGCGACCCGAATCCGGCGTACCGGCTGCCGGAGGCTCTCGACCTCCGGCGCCGGCGCGGTGACCTGGGTCAAGAGGTGACTGCCTGGACTGCGGCCTCGATGAACTGCTCGGTGGACTTCGGGCCGCCGAACATCCAGATGCCGTCGGGTAGGCGGTGGACCTGGTTGGACTTCACGAACGGAAGGTTCTTCCAGATCGCGTTGCCGGCCAGGTCGCCGCCGAAGACGTCGCCGCCGTCGTTCTTGTTGGCGATGTAGAGGAACGCGCCGTTGGGCAGCTTGGTCAGGCCCTCGAGGTCGGTCTGCGCGAGCCCGTAGTCCTTGTCGCCGGCGCCGGTCCAGCCGTTCTTCAGACCCAGTTCGGTCGTCACCGCGCCGAGCAGCGAACCGGTCGTGTACATCCGGATCGAGATCGTGCTGCCCTGCTTGTAGCCGTCGGCCATCGTGAAGCCGGTACCCGCCTTGCCGGCGTCGCTGATCTTCTGCTTGCCGTCGGCAACCGCCTTGTCGAAGTCGGCGGTCAGTTGCTTGGCCTGCTCCGACTTCCCGACCGCCTGCCCGATCAGGTCCAGGTTCGTCTTCATCTGCGGGATCGCGTTCGCCGCGTCCGCGCCGCGGATCACCAGCACCGGCGCGATCTTCTCGAACTGCGCGATCGAGTTGGCCGCCTCGTCGGTGGTCGTGATCACCAGGTCCGGGCTGAGCGCGGCGATCGCGTCGACGCTGGACTCACCGCGGGTACCGACGTCCTTCACGGCCGGGTCCAGCTTGGCCGCGGTGACCCAGTTCGTGTAGCCCTTGGTGTCCGCGACCCCGACCGGCATCACGCCCAGCGAGATCAGGTTCTCGGCCGCGCCCCATTCCAGCGCGACCACCTTGGTGGCCGGCGCCTTCAGGTCCAGCTTCTTGTTCCGGCCGTCGGTCAGCGACACCGGCTGCGCGGCAGCCTCGCTGGTGTCGCTCGACGCGGTGGGTTCACTGGTACCGCAGGCCGTCAGGCCGAACAGGGCAGCAGCGATCAGGGCGATGGCGGTTCGTCTCATCAGGATGACCTCAGATAGTTGTGACGCGGGTCAGGTGTTTGCCGATCGGGCGGGTGCTGACCAGCCCGGTGGCCGGATCGGTGCCGACCTCGATGGTGATGCCGTACGTCGCGGTGAGCGCGTCGGCCTGCAGGACCTCTTCCGGCGTACCGGTCGCGCGGACCCGCCCCTGATCGAGCAGCGCGATCCGGTCCGCCACCGCGGCGGCCTGGTTCAGGTCGTGCAGGACGACGCCGACCGCGACCCCGTGCTCGTCGGCGAGTTCGCGCATCAGGTCGAGGATCTCGATCTGATAGCGCAGATCGAGGAACGTGGTCGGTTCGTCGAGCAGGAGTACGCCGGTGTTCTGCGCGAGGCACGTGGCGAGCCAGACCCGCTGCAGTTCGCCGCCGGACAGTTCGTCGACGCCGCGCTCGGCCATCGCGGTGACGCCGGTGACGCTCATGGCGTGCTCGATCGCCCGCGGACCGTCCGCGTCGTCGTTGCGCCAGCGGCTGCGGTACGGATGCCGCCCGTACCCGACGACGTCGCGGACGCTGACGCCGTTCGGCGTCGGCCGGGACTGCGACAGCAACGTCACCTTGCGGGCGAACTCCTTCGCCGACAGGTCGAGCGCGTTACCGCCGCCGGGGACGGTGATGCTCCCGGCGTCCGGGTGGTGCAGGCGGGCGAGGGCGCGCAGCAGCGTCGACTTCCCGCTGCCGTTCGGCCCGACGAGCGCGGTCACGCTCGCGGCCTCGATGTGCAGCGAGGCGCCGTCGACCACCTGGCGGCCGTGATACCCGAGCCGCAGGTCGTCGCCTGTCAGCCCTACCGATTCCTGCATGGCGCTGAGGATAGCCTTGCCTTAGCTGACATGTCAGCAGCGGGTCTCGATCTGAGATAGTGCGCGTACGGCGTATGTGCACTAGGGTGAACCAATGTCCGAGGCGCCGTACCAAGTGATCGCGGCCGAGTTGCGGCGGCGGATCGAGACCGGGGAGCTGCTGCCGGGGGACCGGGTGCCGTCGACGCGGGCGCTGGTCCGCGACTTCGGGGTGGCGATGGCGACCGCGACGAAGGCGTTGCAGGTGCTGCAGGGCGACCAGTTGGTGCATGCCGCGCCAGGGGTCGGGACCGTGGTGGGTCCGCCGCCGCGTTCCCGGCGTACGGCGGTCGCTCCTGACGGACTGCCGGATCTCAATCGCGACGAGGTCGTGCGGATGGCGATCGCGATCGCGGACGCCGAGGGGCTCGCGGCGCTGTCGATGCGGCGGATCGCGGCCGAGCTCGGGGTGTCGACGATGGCGCTCTACCGATACGTCGGCGGCAAGGACGCGCTCGTCGTACAGATGGTCGATGCGGCGCTCGGCGAGTTTCCGCTCGGGCAGATTCCGGCGCACTGGCGGGACGCGATGACGGCGGTGGCGCGGGTGCACTGGGCGGCGTACCGGCGGCATCTCTGGCTGGCGAGTGCGATCAGTCTCAGCCGGCCGCAGTTGGTGCCGCGGCTGCTGCCGCACACGGACGCGGTGCTGCGGGCGTTGCGTGGATTCGAGAAGAGTGCGGCGCTGTCGACGACGATCAGCCTGTTCGCGTACGTGCGGGGGATCGCGCTGGTGATGGAGTCCGAGGCACAGGCCGAGCAGGACACCGGGGTCACGGCCGACGAATGGGCCACCCGGCAGGGCGACCAGCTGGCGGCGATGATCGCGACCGGAAACCTGACGGCTTTTCAGGAGTTGCTGGCCGACGACTTCGACTACGAGTACGACCTGGACCAGTTGTTCGAATTCGGGCTCGGCGTCTTCCTCGATGGTCTCGCGGCACGGCTACGCTGAGTGCTGACGACTTCTCCGGAGGTGGCGATGGAGCCTGTGTTCGCGCCGGGTGTGCCTGTTGGCGTGCGGCGGTTGTACGAGCACCGGCCGGAGTTGTTCGTGGCGGCCGACGCGTCGCGGCCGAAGCGGCAGACGTCGTGGTCGGTCGCGCCGGGCAACACGTTCGGGACGTTGCTGGTGTGGGTCGCGGTGTGCGTCGGCGGCTGGATCCTGGCGCTGATCGTGATGGCGGCGACGCTGCCGACCGCGGTCGCGGCGTGGGGCGCGGTCGCCCTCGCCGGCGTCGCGGCGCTCGCGACCGGCGGGGTCCTGGTGAAGTCGGCGGTCGAGGATCGCGGGCACAAGGCGGTCCGGATCCAGCACGGGAAGTACCTGCTCCCGGAGGACTTCGACGAGCCCGCCGCACGGATGCTCGGGCGGGCGCAGCGGGCCGTGAAAACGGTGCTTGAGGCAACAGTTACCCGGCGTGGGCTGCTGGACGACGTACAGAACGAGCTCGTCCTGCCGGAGCAGTTGTGGGACATCGCGCAGGTCCTCCGCGAGCAGACCGTCCTGCGGGCCCGGCAGCAGGACGTGGCACGCGGTATGGCGACCGCCGAGCTCGACGCCGTACTGGGACCGCAACGTCGCGCGCTCGCGCTCTCGGTCGACGCGATCAAGCGCAAGGTGGATCTGCTGGACCGGTACGCCGACCGGGTCCGCTCCGCCGACGCCGCGCTGCGGGCCGAGGCGGCGCTGGACGACGGCGACCGGTACATCGAGCTCCTTGCCCGCACCGAACCCGTCGGCGACACGTCCGTCGTCCAGGGCTTCACCGATGAGGCCAGTGCCCTGAAGGACACCCTCACCCGCTCCATCAACGCCGCCCGAGACGCCGGCCGAACCCTCGCCCTACCCGAGTAGCTGCTCCTCCTGTTCCGGGGTGAGTCCGATGTTCAGCTCCGGTTCGCCGCGGTTCTTGTCCCAGCGGAGGACGTCGTCGACGGTTGTGCGCAGCGGCGTGACGGGCATGCCGGCCGCGCGGGCCTTGGCCGGGTTGCGGCGCCGTTCGCCCCATTCGGACTCGGGGTCCATCAAGGGGAAGCGGCGAGGTACGGCGTCGAACGGGACCGGGACGATGTCGACGGTGCTCCCGGCCAGTTCAGCCGCGGTGCGGATCAGTTCCTCGATGGTGGAGTCGGGTCCGATCGCGTTGTAGGCGCCGGCACGGTCGTCCGCGACGAGCCGGGTGATCAGGCCGGCGACGTCACGGCTGTCCACCAGTTGCAGCGGAGCCTCGGGCTTGGTCGGGAGCGCGACCCGTCCGCCGCGGGCGCCGCGCCGGATCCAGTAGAGCGCCGTACCGGACGAATCGCCCGGGCCCGTCACGCGACCGGGGCGGACGATCGTCGCGCGATCGCCGTACCGCTCGACGACGTCGTCCTCACACGCGACCTTGCAGGGTCCGTACGTGTCGTTCGTGAGTACGTCGGCGTCGCGCAGCGGCTCGCGCCGGGGCGCGGTCTCGTCGGTCCCGGCCGGCAGGTCGCGGACGTAGACGGCGTGGCTCGAGATGAACACGTACCGCCCGACCCGGTCCCCGAGCACGTCCATCGCCTGGTCGACGTCCCGCGTCCGGAAGCCGCTCGTGTCGACGACCGCGTCCCACTCGCCGGTCCGCAGCGCCCGGTAGTCGCCGGCCTCCCGGTCCCCGACCAGCGAAGTCACCTCGTCCGGCAGCGGCGAACCGCTGAGTCCGCGGCTGAACGACGTGACCTCGTACCCCTGCGCCAGCGCGTCGTCCACGATCGCGCGCCCGACAAACCCGTTCCCACCCAGCATCAGAATCCGCACAGCCGACCAACTTAGTCGGCGTGATCCGATTAGGCTCGCGGATATGACGAACACGGTGGTGGTTGCCGGTGGCACCGGCGCGCTCGGGGTCGCGGTGACCGCCGAGTTCCTGCGGGCCGGCTGGCGGGTCGTCGTACCCGGCCGGTCCGAGGAATCCCTTGCTCGCCTCGGCGCCGACCCCGCGCTCAACCCGGTGATCGCCGATCCGTTCGACCCGGCCGCTACGGCGGACGTCGTCGCGCTCGCCACCTCGGACGAGAACGCCCCGCTCACCGCCCTGGTCAACCTCGTCGGCGGGTTCGCGTCCGGTGCCCGGGTGCACGAGACGCCGATCGACGACTTCGAGAAGCAGCTCCGGCTGAACCTGCGTCCGACGTACCTGATCACCCAGGGGGTCCTGCCGCATCTGCTCGCCGGCGGTGGCGGAGCGATCGTCTGTACGTCGAGCGGTGCTGCCCTCCGCCCATTCTCCGGGGCGGCCGGGTATATCACCGCGAAGGCCGGGGTGATCGCGTTCGCCGACGCGCTGCACACGGAGTACGCACGCGATGGCATCCGGGTGAACACCATCCTGCCCGGCACCATCGACACACCCGCCAACCGCGCCGCGATGCCGAACGCAGACACCACCAAGTGGAGCCCACCGGCCCGGATCGCCGCCGTGGTCCGCACCCTCGTCGAGGTCGAAGGATTCAACGGCGCTCATCTGACCGTTTGACAACCGATTGACCCTGTAACACGTCTGAAGAGGTAAGGGCGCGGGTACTTGACGCACACTTGCATCAGGGGACAACGGGGCGACAGGGGTGCCAATGGGGAGTGCGCGCGCGACGGCTAGGCGGCCGCGGTCGATGCCGAAGTTGCTGGGGTTCACCCTGTTGGGCGCACTCGTTCCAGGACTCGGGCTGATCGTCGGCGGGCGCCGGCGGCTCGGTGCGTTCGTGCTCACGCTCTTCCTCGGCCTGGTCGGGCTCGGGGTGTACGTCGGGCTCACCCGGCGCGAGGAGGTACTCGCGGCCGCCGTCGTACCGAGCCGGCTGCTGATGACGTCGGTGGCGATCGGCGCGGTCGCGTTCGGCTGGATCGTGGTGATCGTGGCCTCGCACCGGTCGTTGCGCCCGGCAACGGGTGGGGCCGGCGGGCGGGCCTTCGGCGCGACGTTCGTCGGGCTGCTCTGTTTCGCGATCGCGGCGCCGGCGGCGGTCGGCGTACAGAGCGTGCTCGCGCAGCGGACGCTGGTGCAGGACGTGTTCCAGTCGCAGGGCGAGAGCAAGAGCGCGACCCGGCCGTCGACGGTCAACATCAAGGACCCGTGGGAGGACAAGCCGCGGCTGAACCTGCTGCTGCTCGGCGGGGACGACGCGCCGAGCCGCGAGGGCGTGCGGACCGACACGGTGATCGTGGCGAGCATCGACACCAAGACCGGGAACACCGCGCTGATCTCGCTGCCGCGGAACCTGACGTTCATGCCGTTCCCGAAGGACTCGCCGCTGCACCGGTTCTACCCGGACGGTTTCGGCAAGGAAGGGCTCAGCCTCGACGGGCGGCTGGAGTGGATGCTGACCGCGATGTACCAGAACATCCCGGACGCGCATCCCGGCATCCTCGGACCGTCGGACAACGAGGGCGCGGACGTGGTGAAGCAGTCGGTCGGTGAGGCGATCGGCCTGAAGCTCGACTACTACCTGCAGGTCAACCTGCAGAGCTTCCCGGAGATCGTCGACGCGCTCGGCGGGATCCGGGTGAACGTGAACGAGCGGGTCGCGATGGGCGGTGTGAGCAGCTCGCACATCCCGCCGAAGGAGTGGATCGAGCCGGGTGCGAACCAGCACCTCGACGGGCGGCACGCGCTGTGGTTCGCCCGCGGGCGGTACGGCGCCGACGACGACCAGCGGCAGGTCCGGCAGCGGTGCGTGATCAAGAGCATCGTCGACGCGGCGGATCCGCAGACGCTCGTCACGAAGTACAAGGCGATCGCCCGCGCCGGCCGGCACCTGCTGCGGACCGACATCCCGCAGGAGCTGCTGCCCGCGATGGTGCAGCTGGCGCTGAAGGTGAAGTCGGGGACGGTCTCGAATGTCACGCTCGACTCCGACAAGCTGCGCCTGAAGTACCTGCACCCCGACTACCAGGCCCTCCGCGACACCGTCGAGAACGCCCTCGAATCCACCCCGGTCCCGACCCCCACGCCGACCACCCCCGCCACGCCGACCACCACCCGCAAGCCCACCACCACAACCACCACCGCCCCACCTGGCCCGGTCCAGAACCTCGCCGACGCCTGCGCCTACAACCCAGCCGGCGACCAGCCGAACTAGGTAGCGACCTCCCGGCCGAAGAGCGCTTCGGCGACGGTCGCGAGGTGCGGGAGGAGATCTTCCTCGGTGGCCTTCGTGAGGGTGGGGGTGCCGACGGCGGTGCGGAGGATGCCGATACCGAGGAGCCACGCGGCGAAGAGTTCGGTGCGGAGGTTCTTGTCCTCGGTGCCGTCCGCGAGCTGGGACAGTACGTCGAGGTAGCCCTCGCAGACCTGTTGGCGCAGTCGGTCCTTGGTGTCCTCGTGACCGGACGAGCGGAGCATCGCGATCAGCGGATGCTCACCGGCGTACTCGGTCCAGTCCTCGAACACGAGCTGCCGCAACAGCTTCGCAGGCAGCTCCTCGACCGGCCCGTCCGGCAGGACGACGGGAGCCGACGATCCCGCCATCGCCTCGGTGAACAGCCCGGACTTGGACCCGAAGTACCGGAACACCAGCGCCGGGTCGACGCCCACGTCGCCCGCCACGTCCCGGACGCTCGTCCCGTCGTACCCGTCCCGGGCGAACCGGAGCCGCGAACACTCCAGCAGCCGGGCCCGGGTCGCCTCCCGATCCCGCTTGTGCGCCATCCGCCCTCCAAGTCATCGATCGTTGACATGCTACCCGGCTGCCCTCTACGGTCTAAGTCACCGATCGATGACTTAAGGATGGCGCAGATGAAGAACGTCGTGGTGGCCGGCGGTACGACGGGAATGGGCCGGGAGATCGCCCTGCACTACCTGCGGCGCGGCGCCCGGGTGACCGTGATCGGCAGTACGCCGGCGCGCGGGGAGGAGTTCCTGCGCGCCGCGGAACCGCTCGACGGGCAGGCCGCGTTCGTGCGCGCGGACCTGCTGTCGATCGCGGAGAACCACCGGGTGATCAAGGAGGTCGGCGCGCGGCACGAGGCGCTCGACGCGTTGGTGCTCGCCGCGATGCTCCCGTTCCTGAAGCGTCGCGAGACGCCCGACGGGCTCGAGGGCACGTTCATGCTCTACTACCTCAGCCGTTTCATGCTCAGCTACGGCCTGACCGACCTGCTGGAGCGCGGCGAGACGCCGATCATCACCAACCTCGGCGCCACCGGCATCACCAAGGGCGCCGTCAACTGGGACGATCTGCAGTTCACCAAGAAGTACAGCGTGGTCCAGGCGATCCTCAGCGGCGGCCGCGCGAACGATCTGCTCGCGGTGCACTACCTCCAGAACCACCCGGACGGCCGGACGAAGTACCTCGGCGTACAGCCGCCGTACACACGCAGCGGCACCAACCACCTCCCGCAACCGCTGCGCGCCGCCGCCAAACTCCTCTCCACCCTCTTCGCCAAGCCCCCGTCGGAAAGCGTCCGCGACACGCTCGCGGTGATGGACGCCCAGCCGGACGAGCGCCTCATCCTCCGAGCGGTCGGCACACCCGTCGACCCGGAGCTCGCGACCTTCGACCCGCGGAACGCGCGCAGGCTGTACGAGCTGACCCGGGAAATGTTCTGAAATCAGGGTGTCGATCTGGTGCCGCCCCGCTCGACGTGAGAGTAAGTGATCGACCGACACGACGAGGGAGCATCTGCGATGCGCTACATGATCATCAACAAGGCCGACGCCGACAGCGAGGCCGGGAACTTCCCGCCGCAGGAGGTGGCCGAAGGTGTCGGCCGCGTGGTCGAGGACCTGTCGAAGGCCGGCGTACTGCTGTTCGCGGAGGGTGTGCACCGCAGTTCGCTCGGCGCGCGGGTGAAGGTCGACGCCGGCAAGCGCACCGTCACCGACGGCCCGTTCGCCGAGACCAAGGAGCTGATCGGCGGCGTGATCGTCGTCGAGGTCCGCAACCGCGACGAGGCAATCGAGTGGGCCGCCCGCCTGGCCGAGGCCCTCGGCAACGAGGTCGAGGTACGCCGCGTCGTCGAGGAAGCCGACTTCGGACCCGACTCGGACGTCTTCGCGAGCTGACTGTCCATTCCCCGGAGTCCCGTTCGTGGTACTGCCATGAACAACACACTGAAGGTTTCCGAGGCAGAGCTGTACTACGAGGTGCGCGGATCAGGACCGCTGCTGGTCCTGGTCGGCGCCCCGATGGACGCTGATGCGTTCGCCCCGCTGGCCGAGCTGCTGGCGTCTGACTACACCGTGCTGACGACCGACCCGCGTGGGGTGAAGCGGAGCAAGCTCGAGCCGGGCGGTACGTCGCGGCCGGAGCAGCGGGCTGATGACCTGGCCGCGCTGATCCGGTACGTCGACGCGGGGCCGGCCGTCGTACTGGGCTCCAGTGGGGGAGCAGTCAGCGCGCTCGCGCTGGCGCAGGGTCACCCGGACGTCGTCCGTACGGTGATCGCGCACGAGCCGCCGCTCGACCGGCTGCTCCCGGACGCGGACGAGTTGCTCGCGCAGTCGGAGAAGCTGATGGCCGACTATCTGGCCGGTGACGTGACCGGCGCCTGGAAGCAGTTCTTCGCGCTCGCGAACATCCAGCTGCCCGACGAGGTCGTCGAGATGATGTTCGGCGGCGAGCGTGACCCCGAGCAGGAGGCGACCGAGCGGTTCTGGTTCGGCCACGAGATGCGCGAGTCGATCAGCTGGGTGCCGGACGTCGACCGGCTGCGCGAGGTCGACGTCGTGGTCGGCATCGGCGAGGAATCCACCGGTCAGCTCTGCGACCGCACCTCCACCGCCCTCGCCGCCGAGCTGGGTGTCGAGCCGACCCGGTACCCCGGCGACCACACCGGTTTCGTCGACCATCCGGAGGCGTTCGCGAAGGCGCTCCGCGCTCAGCTGGCCGAGGCGGGTTTCCGCCCGAGTGTGTAGCTTCTGGCTGAGGTGAGACTCAGTCGTGGGTCCTCTGGCGGAGTATGTGAAGCTGGTGGTGTCCGGCGGGTGCGCAGGGGTGTGATTGCGGTCGCGCCGGGCACTGGTCGGGATGCCGCGTCACCCGCGTGGCTACTTGACCTCAACCGTGGTTGAAGTTTCAAGCTGGTGTCGCTGACTGAGGACATCGCAGATATCGGCCCTCGCGGGGCCCTGACGAAGGAGCAGAGTTGACCACGTACACGCTTCCCGACCTCCCCTACGACTACAGCGCGCTCGCGCCGAGCATCGCGGGCGAGATCATGGAGCTGCACCACGACAAGCACCACGCGACCTACGTGAAGGGTCTGAACGACACCCTCGACAAGCTGGCCGAGGCCCGCGACAAGGGTGACTTCGGCGCGATCGTCGGGCTGGAGAAGACGCTCGCCTTCAACCTCGGTGGGCACGTCAACCACTCGATCTTCTGGAAGAACCTGTCGCCGGACGGCGGCGACAAGCCGGACGGCGAGCTGGGTGCGGCGATCGACGAGTTCTTCGGCTCGTTCGACGCGTTCCAGGCCAACTTCACCGCGAGCGCCACCACGATCCAGGGCTCCGGCTGGGCGATCCTCGGCTGGGACGCCCTCGGCGGCCAGCTGCTGATCCACCAGCTCTACGACCAGCAGGGCAACCTGCCGGCCGGGCAGATCCCGATCGCGATGCTGGACATGTGGGAGCACGCGTTCTACCTGCAGTACAAGAACGTGAAGCCCGACTACGTCAAGGCGTGGTGGAACGTCGTGAACTGGGCCGACGCCCAGGCCCGCTTCGACGCCGCCCGCACCGGCTCCGGCGCGCTCATCACCGGCGCCTGATCCACCTCGACGTACGACGAAGGGCGTCCGGCTCCGGCCGGACGCCCTTCGCGGCTTTCAGGCACAGAAGTCCGCGATCACCGGCGCGATCGCCGTGGCCTTGATGACGTGGTTCTGACCCGGTACTTCGGTGTGTCCGGCGCCCGGTACCGCCGCTGCGAGCGCCCGCGTCGAGGCCTTCATCCATCCCGGGCTCTTGCCGCCGTTCACCACCAGCACCGGCTGCTCGATCGGCGCCCACTGCTCGGTGTCCATCGGCTCGCCGAAGCAGTTCTGCCCGAGCACCTGCGCGTCGTACGGCAGGGTGTGCGCGATCGCCTTCATCGGTTTCCAGGCCGGCATCAGCTTCATCATCGTGACGAAGATCCCGGGCAGCCCGATCCCCTTCGTGAAGAAGTACTTGATCGCGTCGCCCGGCTCGAGGGCCTGCAGGTCCGCGATCCAGGTCCGCGGGATCTGCTTGCGGCTGTCGTCGACGACGTACGGCGGCTCGAACGCGACCAGCTTCTCGATCGGCACCCCGGCGGCCGCCGCCCGCAGCGACAGTGCCGCGCCGGACGACGAGCCGTAGACGTACGCCGACCCGCCGGCCGCCTCGATCACCGCGGCCAGGTCCTCGATCTCCCGCTCGACCGCGTACTCGCCCGCGTCGCCGGAGTCGCCGCGCCCGCGCCTGTCGTAGTTGTAGACGGTGAAACGGTCCGCGAGCGCCTCGGCGACGTCGGGCATCGGACCCTGTGCGCGGGAGCAGAGCGCGCCGTCGACGAGAACGAGCGCCGGCCCGTTCCCGCGCCGGTCGTAGGCGATGGTGGTGCCGTCCTTCGATACGACGGTATTCATGGTGGATTCCTCCTGGTGGGTGACGATCTCACCACTGCGTCGAACGGTGGCCGACCACTCGACATCCTGTGACGCAGATCACATCCTGAGTGCTGCGCTGCGTGACGCTCGGTCCGTCTGGGTACCGGATGCGCAACCGAGAACGGGAGGCGGTCATGACGGCGCGTCCGGAGATGGTCCGGCGTGAGGCTGGACCGAACGGTCAGAACGCGAACATCGGTGGCCTGGTGAGCGACGTGACCAGCGACCTCAGCCAGCTGGTCCGTGACGAGATACAGCTCGCCAAGGCCGAGTTGAAGGAGAAGGGCAAGGAGGCCGGGGTCGGCGCCGGGTTGTTCGGTGGGGCCGGCACGCTCGCGCTGTACGGCGTGGGCGTCCTGATCGCCGCTGCGATCCTCGGGCTCGCGACCGCGTTGCCGGCCTGGTTGTCGGCGCTGATCGTCGCCGCGGTCCTGTTCGCGGTCGCGGCCGTCGCCGCTCTGCTCGGCAAGCGGCACGTCACCCGTGCCACCCCGCCCGTTCCGCAACGTGCCGTCGACGGCGTGCACGAGGACCTGGAAGCCCTCAAGGGACACCAGCCGGAAGGGAAGACCATCGCATGACCACGACGAAGAACGCCTCGCATCGCGAGCCGATGACCGACAGCGAGACGCTGCGCGAGGACCTCGACCACACCAGGCAGCATCTCGCCGACACCGTTCAGGAACTCACCCGGCGGCTCAATGTGCCGCACCGGATGAAGGAGACCGCGTCGAGTGCGGGCCACCGGATGTCGGACGTCGCCGGCCAGACCGGGCAGAAGATGAAGCAGGTACCTGGCGCGATGAAGGAACTGCCCGCGACGGGCAAGCGCCACCCGAAGGTCGCAGCCGCCGTCGGCGGAGCCGTCGTACTCGGCGCCGGCGCCATGGCCTGGCTGGCCCGCCGGCACAAGTAAACAGCTGGTCAGCAGGCGGCGGCGCGTTCCAGGAGGAGTTTGCGTTCGCGCTCGTTGCGGGTCAGAGCGGCGGCCTTCTCGAACTCGGCGCGGGCCTCGTCCAGCCGGCCGAGCTTGAACAGCAGGTCGCCGCGCACACTCGGCAGCAGGTGGTAGTCCTTCAAAGAAGGGTCGTCCGCCAGCAGGTCGACCGCGGCCAACCCACGTTCCGGGCCGAACGCCATCGAGATCGCGACGGCCTGGTTCAGCTCGATCACCGGTGACGGGGTCACCTGCGCGAGGACGGCGTACAGACCGGCGATCCGGGCCCAGTCGGTCTCCTCGGGGTCGGCCGCGCGGGCGTGACAGGCGGCGATCGCGGCCTGCAGGAGGTACGGGCCGGGTGGTTTCTCCAAGGCCCAGGCCCGCTCGATGCCTTCGAGGCCGCGGCGGATCAGGAGCCGGTCCCAGCGGCGGCGGTCCTGGTCGAGGAGCAGCACCGGTTCGCCGTCGCTCCCGACGCGTGCGTTCGCGCGGGACGACTGCAACTCCATCAACGCCAGCAGGCCGAGTACTTCGGGCTCCGTCGGCATCAGCTCGACGATCAGCCGTCCCAGGCGCATCGCCTCGTTGCACAGCGCCGGCCGCATCCAGTCGTCGCCGGCGGTCGCGGAGTACCCCTCGTTGTAGATCAGGTAGACGACCTCAAGCACTGACGACGTCCGCTCCAGGAGCTCCGGCCCGGACGGCACCTCGAACTCGACGCCGGCCTTGGCGAGGTTGCGTTTGGCGCGGACGATGCGCTGCGCGATCGTCGCCTCCGGGGCGAGGAACGCGCGGGCGATCTCGTCGGTCTTCAGGCCGCCGAGCAGCTTGAGCGTCAGCGTCACCCGCGCGTCCATGGTGAGCACCGGGTGACAGGCGGTGAACACCAGCCGGAGCAGGTCGTCCTCGATGTGGTCCTCGAGGATGGCCTCGACGTCGTCCTCGACGGAGTCGCCGTCGATCTCCAGTTCGTGGCCCATCTCGGCGAGCTTGCGCTGGTACGTGTCCTTGCGCCGGATCAGGTCGATCGCCCGCCGCTTCGCGATCGCCATCAGCCAGGCGCCCGGATTGTTCGGTACGCCGGAATCGGGCCACTGCTCCAGCGCGGCCACCAGCGCGTCCTGCGCCAGCTCCTCCGCGAGCCCGACGTCCCGCACGATCCGCGCGACGCCCGCGATGATCCGCGCCGACTCGATCCTCCAGACCGCGTCGACCGCCCCGTGCGCATCCGTAACCGTCACCCGCCGATAGTAGACGCCGTCCGAAGTCGCCAGAGAGAGGTCAACTCGCCCGGCCGCGCCCGACGGTGCCGGGGTACGGCGTCCCGCCGCCCGACCACCTGCAGCCCGCCACCCCGCATCTGCTCGAACAGCTCACCCTCCTCCCGCAGCCCGAGCCGCTCGGCCAGATCGGACAGGATCAGCCACACCTCCCCGCCCGGTTCGAGGTGTTCGCGGACGGTCCCGAGGAACGCGCGGAGCATGCGGCCGCCCTCGTCGTACACGGCCTGATCGAGGAGGGTCGCCGGCGCCGCGGGGATCCACGGCGGATTGCAGACGATCAGATCCGCCCGCCCCGGCGGGAACAGGTCGGTCTCGACGACGGTGGCTTCCACCTGTAAACGCTGGAGATTCTCGCGGGCGCATGTGATCGCGCGAGGGTTGTTGTCTGTAGCAACTATTTGGCGAATGCCTCGTCTGGACAGGATCGCGGTGAGCAGTCCGGTCCCGGTGCCGACGTCGAACGCGGTATCCGCTCGCGGCAACGGGCAGTCGGCGACCAGGTCGGCGTACTCCGATCTGGTGGGGGCGAAGACGCTGTAGTGCGGGTGGATGCGCTCGCCGAGGGCCGGTACGTAGACGCCGCGGAGCCTGAGTTGGTGCGCGCCGATCACACCGAGCAACTCCCGCAGCGGCACCCACCGTTCGCCGCTGGGTGCGCCGTACGCTTCGGCGCAGGCCAGCCGTACGTCGGGCGCCCGGCGCAGGCGGACCTGGTGGTTGATGAGCGGAACCAGCAACGAGTTCAGAACGCGGACCCGTTCTGCCTGGTGCCGGCGCTGATCGTGGAAAGTACCGCCGTTCGGCTCCGGGAGCCGGCGTCCGAGGGCGGCGAGGAGCTGTTTGGCGTTCTGGAAATCGCCCTCCCAGTGGAGGGTCGAGCCGCGTCTGATCAGGCGCAGGGCCCGATCCGCGGAAATGGTGTCGTCGATCGTGGTGACCTGGTGCAAGAGTCGTCCCTGCCGGTGCGAGGTGAAGATGGGCAGCACGGCTCACCCGGAGGCCGGATCGGCGCCGGGGAGCGGACGACGGAACTAGCGAACTACCGCCGCATGTCGGGGCGAGGTCACCGCACCACTGTAGGGCGCGCCCTAATAGACTTCGCTCCGGAAACCCCCCGAAAGATGGCTTGAGGTCTGCTGTGCTCACCATGCAGGACGCGCTGCTCGCGCTCACGAAGTACTGGACCGACCGGGGCTGCATGGTCGTGCAGCCGTTCAACACCGAGGTCGGGGCCGGAACGCTGAACCCCGCGACCATCCTGCGGGTGCTCGGTCCGGAGCCGTGGCGGGTGGCGTACGTCGAGCCGAGCGTCCGGCCGGACGACAGCCGCTACGGCGAGAACCCGAACCGGCTGCAGACGCACACCCAGTTCCAGGTGGTGCTCAAGCCGGACCCGGGCAACCCGCAGGAGCTGTTCCTGGACAGCCTGTCCGCGCTCGGGATCGACATCGACGCGCACGACGTGCGGTTCGTCGAGGACAACTGGGCGAACCCGGCGACCGGGTCCTGGGGTCTGGGCTGGGAGGTCTGGCTGGACGGCCTGGAGATCACCCAGTTCACGTACTTCCAGCAGGCCGGCGGGATGACGCTGGACCCGGTGTCGGTGGAGATCACCTACGGCATCGAGCGGATCATGATGGCGCTGCAGGGCGTCTCGCACTTCAAGGACATCGCCTACGCGCCGGGGATCTCGTACGGCGAGGCGTTCGGCCAGGCGGAGTACGAGATGAGCAGGTACTACCTCGACGACGCGGACGTGGAATCACAGAAGCGTTTGTTCGAGGAGTATGCGAACGAGGCCCGCCGGATGATCGACGACCGCCTCCCGGTGCCGGCGCACATCCAGGTGCTGCGGTGCTCGCACACGTTCAACGTGCTCGACGCCCGCGGCGCCGTCAGTACGACGGAACGCGCCAAGGCGTTCGGCCGGATGCGGACCCTGGCCCGCGAGGTCTCGCGGCTGTGGGCCGAGCGCCGCGAGGAGCTGAAGCACCCGCTGGGTCTCGCCGAGCTGCGGCCGGCCGCGGACGAGCCGACCGAGTTCCCGGCGAGCACGGGGACCCGGCAGCTGACTTTCGAGATCGGCACCGAGGAGATGCCGCCGTCCGAGGTCACGAAGACGGCCGCGGCGGTGCAGGCGGCGCTGGAGGAGAAGCTGGCCGCGACCCGGCTCGAGCACGGCGCGATCACGACGTACGCGACGCCGCGCCGTGTGGTGGCTTTCGTCGCCTCGGTCCAGGCCGGTGAGCCGGATGCCGAGCGGGTGGTGCGCGGTCCGAAGAAGGCGGCCGCGTACGACGCCGACGGCAACCTGACCAAGGCCGCCGCCGGGTTCGCCCGCGGCCAGAAGGTGGAGCCGTCCGAGCTGCACGACCTGGACGTCGACGGTGTCGAGTACGTCGCGGTGACCAAGCCGGACCCGGGTCGCGGTGCGGCCGAGGTGCTGAGCGGCGTCCTGAGCGAGATCGTCGCGGGGCTCCGTTCGGACAAGAACATGCGGTGGAACGACGCCAAGCTGTCGTTCACCCGCCCGATCCGCTGGCTGGTCGCGCTGCTCGGCGACGAGATCGTCCCGGTCTCCGTCTCGAGCCTCGCCGCCGGCCGGACGACGCGGGTACACCGGACCGCCGCGCAGCCGAAGGTCGAGATCGCGTCGGCCGAGGGCTACCTGGACCTGCTCCGGATCCACGGCATCGAGGCCGACCCGGCCCGTCGGCGCTCGACGATCGTCGAGGCCGCGGCCGAGCTGTCCGCCACCGTGAACGGCGTGGTGGACGTCGAGGGCGAGTCCGCGCTGGTCGACCAGATCGTCAACCTGATCGAGGAGCCGACGCCGATCCTGGGCGGGTTCGCGGCCGACTACCTGGACCTGCCGAGCGAGATCCTCACGACGGTGATGCGCAAGCATCAGCGCTACCTGCCGGTCCGCGACGGCGACGGCAAGCTGCTGCCGCATTTCGTTGCCGTGGCCAACGGTTCGGTCGACGAGGACCTGGTGCGGGCCGGTAACGAGGGCGTACTGCGGGCGCGCTACGAGGACGCCGCGTTCTTCTGGCGGGCCGATCTCGAGACGCCGCTGGAGTCGATGAAGAGTGAGCTGGAGAAGCTCGCCTTCGAGGAGAAGCTCGGTTCGATGGCGGACCGCGCCGGCCGGATCGGGCGGATCGCGCTGAAGCTGGGCGCTGCGGTCGATCTCGACGGCGAGGACCTGACGACCCTGCAGCGGGCCGCCGATCTCGCGAAGTTCGACCTGGGATCGCAGATGGTGGTCGAGCTGACCAGCCTGGCCGGCACGATGGCCCGCGAGTACGCCAAGCGCGCCGGTGAGACCGAGGCCGTCGCCCAGGCTCTGTACGACATGGAACTGCCGCGGTCGGCCGGTGACCCGGTCCCGTCCACCACGCCGGGCGCGCTGCTGGCGCTCGCCGACCGGTTCGACCTGCTGGCCGGGCTGTTCGGGATCGGCGCGAAGCCGACCGGAAGCTCCGACCCGTTCGCGCTGCGCCGGGCCGCTGCCGGTGTCGTCGCGATCCTGCGTGAGCACCCGGAGTTGCGGGCGATCACCCTCGAAACAGGTCTGCAGACAGCCGCCGCGGAGATCGGTGCCCAGGGCATCGACGTACCCGTCGAGTCGCTGGGTGAAGTGGTCGAGTTCACCGTACGGCGGTACGAGCAGCAGCTGATCGACCGCGGTGACGACCACCTCCAGGTCGCCGCGGTGTTGCCGTTGGCAACTGCTCCGGTGGTGGCGGACGAGACGCTGACGACCCTGCAGGGACTGGTCGGCAACAGCGACTTCGCCGACCTGGTCGCGGTTCTGCAGCGTGTCCGCCGGATCGTTCCCGAAGGCACCGAGGCGGAGTACGACGCCGGCAAGCTCACCGAGCCGGCTGAGGTCGTGCTGCACGAGGCGGTCCAGAAGATCGGGCAGGCGCCGACCGGGCTCGGCGACTTCGTCTCCACCGCGTCGGTCCTGATCGAGCCGGTGAACGCGTTCTTCGACGAGATCCTCGTGATGGCGAAGGAGCCCGAGATCCGCGCGGCACGGTTGGGGCTGCTGGCAACCATCAGCAAGCTCGCGGCGCCGGTGCTGGACTGGCAGGCCCTGGGCACCAGCCTGAGCCCAGCGGAGTGATGACCCCCGCAGAAGCTGCCGCAGGGGCCGAGCGCGTCGCGCCGGCCTTGCGGGAGCATCTGTTGTTGACGCCCTTCGTCAGGTACGGCGCATTCAGTGAGGAGCTCGGCGCTGAGGTGCTGGTGAAGTGTGAGCACCAGCAGCGCACCGGTTCGTTCAAGGCTCGCGGCGCGCTCGCTAAGGTGCTGACGCTCACCGACGCGGAACGTGCCGCGGGCGTGGTCACCGCGTCGACCGGTAACCACGGACTGGGGGTCGGCAACGCGCTGGCGACCCTCGGGGGACACGGCATCGTCTACCTGCCCGAGAACGCTGCACCGGGCAAGGTTGCGGCACTACGCCGGCTCGGTCTCGAACTACGGGCCGAGGGCAACGACACCGGAGTCCTCGAGATCAAGGCCCGGGCGTACGCCGCGGAGCACGGGCTGACGTACGTCCCGCCGTACAACGACCCGGACATCATCGCCGGGCAGGGGACGGTCGGCGTGGAGATCGTCGAGCAGCTGGCCGGTGCGCCACTCGACGCGGTCCTGGTGGCGGTCGGTGGCGGCGGGCTGATCAGCGGGGTCGCCGCGGTGCTCAAGAAGCACCTGCCCGGAATTCACGTGTACGGCGCGCAGCCGGCCGTCGACGACGCGATGGCGGCCTCGGTCCGGGCCGGTGAGATCGTGCAGGTCGACGCCGGGCAGACGTTGTCGGACGGTACGGCGGGCAGCGTCGAGCCGGGGAGCATCACCTTCGACCTGTGCCGTGAACTCGTCGACGACTGGGTGCTCGTCGAGGAGGACGCGATCCGGGACGCCCTCCGGACGGTGATCGACACCGAGCATCAGTTGATCGAAGGGTCGGCCGCGCTGGCCTTCGCGGCCGCGCGCGAACGACGTACCGAACTGGCCGGGAAGCGCGTCGCGGTCGTCTCCTGCGGCGGCAACATGTCGTCGTCAACCCTGGTGGCTGCGCTTGCGTGAGCTCGTCGTGCTCGGGACCGGCAGTCAGGTGCCGTCCCGGGAACGTACGCAGAACGGGTACTTCCTGCGCTGGGACGACGAGGGGTTCCTGTTCGATCCCGGCGAGGGAACGCAACGGCAGATGATCTACGCCGGGCTCGCGGCCGGCGCGATCACGCGGTTGTGCGTCACGCACTTCCACGGCGACCACTGTCTCGGCGTGCCGGGCATCGTGCAGCGGTTGTCGCTGGACGACGTACCGCATCCGGTGCGGGCGCACTATCCGGCGTCGGGGCAGACGTACTTCACGCGGTTGCGGTACGCCGCGTCGTTCTTCGAGCGGGCCGAGCTGCTCGAGGAGCCGGTGGAGGAGGACGGGCTGCTGTCCGTCGGGTCGTTCGGCCAGCTGTGGGCGCGCCGGCTTGAGCACCCGATCGAGACCTTCGGGTACCAGTTGATCGAGCCCGACGGACGCCGGATGCTCCCGGACAAGCTCGCGGCGTACGGCGTGACCGGGCCCGACGTCGGCCGGCTGCAACGGGCCGGATCGCTCGACCTCGGCGATCGCGTCGTGCACGTGGACGACGTCAGCGAGCCGCGGCCGGGGCAGCGGTTCGCGTTCATCATGGACACCCGCCTGTGCGAGAACGTACTGCGCCTCGCGGACGGCGCCGACCTGCTCGTCATCGAGTCGACGTACCTGTCGTCGGAATCCGAACTCGCCCGGCGCTTCGGTCACCTGACCGCGCGCCAGGCGGCCCGGGTCGCGGCCGAATGCGGTGTGCGCAAACTCGTCCTCACGCACTTTTCGCAGCGTTACCTGGAGCCGGAACGCTTCCATGAGGAGGCCGCGGCGGAGTTCTCCGGCGAGATCGTGGTGGCCTCCGATCTCAGCCGGCTCTCAGTTCCGGCTCGTCGCTGACCGAACCGCCAGGCGTAGCGGACGAACAATACGTGAACGGACCGGCAAACAAGGCCGAACCCGTGCGGTGTAAGGCTTTCTCAGGATTAGCATTTCCGGCGAATGTAAATTGCCGATCCTCAGGAGCGACCCGTCGTGCGCACACCCCGTCCAGTGCCGGCGGCTGTCGCATTGGTCGTTCTGAGCGCGGCGGTGGGAGTCACGGTCTGGCGGCCCTGGGAGGATTCCGCCGACGCGACCGGCGGCCCGTCCGGGATCACCGTGTCCCGGAGTCAATGCGGTCAGGGGTGGACCGACGCGAAGACCGGCCGGCAGACGCTCGTCGTCCACAACGTCGGTGACGCGGCCGCTGAGGTCGACTTGGTCGAGGTTCGCAGCAAGAAGGTGTACGGCGAGGTGGAAGGCCTGGGCCCGAACACGAGCGCGTCCATGGACGTGCAGCTCGGCGCCGGACAGTACGCGATCCGCTGCCTGATCGAGGACACCGATGCGATCACCGGTCCGACGGTCACGCTGACGGGTGCTGGGCAGGGCGGCGCTGCCGTCGTACCTGTCACCAAGAACGAGCTGCTGCCGTTGGTGAAGAAGTACCAGGCCGGGGTCGCTCGTGGGGTCGCGGACCTGGCGGTCAAGACGGACAAGCTGCGTGCGGACGTGGATGCCGGAAATCTCGATGCCGCTCGCGCGGACTGGTTGCCTGCGCACCTGGCGTACAACTCGCTCGGCGCGGCGTATGACGCGTTCGGTGACTTCGCCGACAAGATCGATGGGCCCTCCAATGGATTTCATGCGCTGGAGAAGGGCCTGTGGCACAAGGGCTCGGGCCTGAAGCCGGTCGCGGATCAGTTGGCGGCCGACGTCCACGGCTTGCAGGCGGATCTGCCCAATGAGCAGGTGGATCCGAATGATCTCGGGCTGCGTGCGCACGAGATCATGGAGAATGCGCTGCAGTTCGAGCTGACCGGCGAGAACGACCAAGGCAGCGGTACGTCGCTGAACACCGCGCTGGCGAACCTGAACGGTACGGCGAACGTGCTGGCCATCCTCGACCCGGTCCTCAAGCCTCGCTACCCCGAACTGCCCGAGGTGCAGAAGTGGGAGAGCCGCGTGCGCACGCTGCTCGCCGCACACCAGAACACCCCGGTCGACCAGCTCGACCCGGCCACTCGGCAACAGCTCAACGGTGCCGTCGGCGAACTACTGGAGAAGCTCGCCCCAGTCGCCGCAATCTGCGAAGTCCGGAGGGGATCATGAGTGACGTCGGCCGCCGCTCCTTTCTTCGCGGCGCCCTCGCGGGAGCCGGTGCAGCCGCAGTTGCTGCGGTCGCGACCGGGCAGGCCGCTGAGGCGACGACGCCGACGGCCGTGCCTTTTCACGGCTTCCACCAGGCCGGGATCACCACCGATCAACCGAAGCAGGCGATCTTCGCGTCGTTCGATGTGATTGCCGAGGGCAAGAATGAGCTCACCGACCTGTTCAAAACGCTGACCGACCGGGCGCGGCTACTGACCACGGGCGGTGCCCTGCCGCCGTTGGGTATCACGGCCCCGCCGGCCGATTCCGGCGTACTCGGACCGGACATGCCAGGTGACGATCTGACGGTGACCGTCGGCGTCGGGGCGTCGCTGTTCGACGACCGGTACGGGCTGAAGGATCGCAAGCCCGCGAGGTTGACGGCGATGAAGGAGTTCCCGAACGACAGCCTGGACACCAGCCTGTGCCACGGGGATCTGAGCCTGCAGCTGTGCGCGTCGGAGACCGACACCGTCCTGCACGCGCTCCGGGATCTGGCCCGGCACACCCGTGGCGCCATGCAGCTGCGGTGGCGGGTAGACGGCTTCCAAAGCCAGCCGCGCCCAGCCGGTGCGCCGCGCAACCTGATGGGTTTCAAGGACGGCATCGTCAAGCCGGCGCCGGCCGACCACGACAAGCTCGTCTGGGTCGGCAAGGGGAACGGCGAGCCGGCCTGGACCGAGGGCGGCAGCTACCAGGTGCTGCGCCAGATCCGGATGCTGGTCGAGTTCTGGGACCGCGTGTCGGTCGGCGAGCAGGAGAACATGTTCGGCCGGCGCCGCGACACCGGTGCGCCGCTGGACGGCAGCAGCGAGACCGACCTCCCGAACTACCCGGCCGATCCGACCGGCGGGGCGATTCCGCTGACCAGCCATATCCGCAAGGCGAACCCGCGCACCGCGGACACCGCGGCCAGCCAGTTCCTGCGCCGCGGTTACAACTACGACAAGGGCACCGACGCGGTCGGTGACCTGGACATGGGGCTGTTGTTCTGCGCGTACCAGCAGGACATCGCCCGGCAGTTCGAGGCCGTGCAGACCAGGCTGGCCGACGAGCCTCTCGTCGACTACATCCGGCCGGTCGGCGGTGGCTATTTCTTCGTGCTTCCCGGTGTTCGGGACGGCAGCGACCACTTCGCCCGGTCGTTGCTCGGATGAGTTATTCAGGAGGAGAAGGCATGCGCGCAAGACTTCCTGTCGCTGCCACAGTCGTTGCGGCTGCGACGGCCTTGTTGCTGGCCGCCTGTGGCGCCCCCGGCGCTAACCAGCAGGTGACCAACGCCGGTGCGGCGTTCACGGCGGCCGACGCCGCTTCGTACCACCCGGCGCGAACCACCACCCCGATCCAGCATCTGGTGGTGATCTTCGGCGAGAACATCTCGTTCGACCACTACTTCGGGACCTACCCGAACGCGACCAACGCGGACGGTACGCCGTTCACGGCCGACCGGCACACGCCCAAGGTGAACGGTCTGTCGAAGAAGCTGCTGACGGACAACCCGAACGCGTACAACCCGAAGCGGCTGGCGCCGTCGCAGGCGCTGACCTGCGACCAGAACCACGGCTACGGGCCGGAACAGAAGGCCGTCAACGGCGGCAAGATGGACAAGTTCGTCGAGAACACCGAGACCGACAAATGCACCGGGCAGCCGGTGCTGTTCGGCGAGCCGGGCCTGGTGATGGACTACTACGACGGCAACACCGTCACCGGGCTGTGGAACTACGCCCAGCACTACGCGATGAGCGACAACTCGTTCGACACGGTCTACGGCCCGTCGACCCCGGGCGCGCTGAACCTGATCTCCGGGCAGACCCACGGTGGCCAGGCGGTCGACCCCAAGACCGGCGCGCCGACCACCGACGCGTACGCCGTACAGTCGCCGGACGCTCAGGGGATCGGCACCATCACCAACGACCCCGACCCGTACTACGACGACTGCTCGAACAACAACGGCAAGTCGGCGAACAACCTGGCCGTGATGCACGGGCAGAACATCGGCGACCTGCTCAACCAGCGCAAGGTCACCTGGGGCTGGTTCCAGGGCGGCTTCAAGCCGACCGGCACCGCCAACGGCAAGGCCGTCTGCGGCGCGTCGCACGCCAACATCGGCGGCATCGCGGCGAACGACTACAGCCCGCACCACGCGCCGTTCCAGTACTACAAGTCGACGGCGAACCCGAAGCACCTGCCGCCGTCGTCCGTTGCGGCCATCGGTCACACCGACCAGGCCAACCACCAGTACGACACGTCGGACTTCGACGCGGCCCTGGCGGCCGACAATCTGCCGGCGGTCAGCTTCCTGAAGGCCGGCGAGTACCAGGACGGCCACGCCGGGTACTCCGACCCGCTGGACGAGCAGGCGTTCATCGTCAAGGAGCTCAACCAGCTGCAGAAGTCGAAGGAGTGGTCCTCGACCGCGGTCGTGCTGGCGTACGACGACTCCGACGGCTGGTACGACCACGTGAAGCCCCCGACGGTGAACGGGTCGCACGACGCCGCGCTCGACCAGTCGGCGCTGTGCGGTCACGCACCGGTGGCCGGTGGCTACGCCGACCGCTGCGGCTACGGCCCGCGCCTGCCGCTGCTGGTGGTCTCGCCGTACGCGAAGACCAACTACGTCGACCATTCGCTGACCGACCAGACCTCGGTCCTGAAGTTCATCGAGGACAACTGGCGGACCGGCCGGATCGGTGACCACTCGTTCGACCAGCGGGCCGGCAGCCTGACCGGCATGTTCAACTTCTGGCGACCGAGCAAACAGAAGCTGATCCTGGACCCGAAGACGGGGGCCGTCGTCAGCTAAGTGTTCACACGCCCTGGTCGGCGAGGAAATCGTCGATCAGGGCGTTCACTTCCTTCGGTGACTCCAGCGCCGCCAGATGCGCCGATTGTTCGAGTACGACGAAGCGCGCGCCGGGGATGGAATCCGCCATCTCCTCGGTCTCCGCGACCGGGAAGGTGGCGTCCTCCGCGCCGGCTACCACCAGGACCGGTGTGCGGATCGTGCCGAAGAGCGGTCGCTGGTCAGGCCGTTGCGGTACGACGCTCGCGACGGCGTGCCGCCCCGACCTGATGTCCACCTTGCGCGCAAGTTCGTTGACCGTGGCAACGACCTCGGGCTTCTCGCGTTTCGCCGTCGGGCCGAGGAACGCGTCGCGCACCGGCCCGGTGAGCGGTCCGCGGATCCCGCCGAGGAGCTGCGCCGCGGCCAGCAGCACGCCGTACTCGAATCGTTGCCGTCGTCCGGCCGGGGACGCGGTGGCGTTCATCAGGACGGCGTTGCCGATCCGGTCCGGATGCAGTGCCGCGAAGGTGCCGCCGATCATCCCGCCCCAGCTGTTCCCGATCAGGTGCACCCGCTCGACCTGCAGGTCGTCGATGATCGCCAGGATCACCTCGGCGCACTGCTCGAACGTGAACGGCCCGGTCAGCGGATCACTGCCGCCGTGCCCGGGCGGATCGACCAGGATCACCTGGAAACGGCCGGCGAAATGCGCGGCCTGGGCGGACCACAGCGTGCCGTCCATCAACAGACTCGGCCAGAAGAGCATCGCTGGCCCCGACCCCTCGACGCGCAAGCGGATCCGGCCCAGCACGGTCTCGACGTACCGATCCTGCATGGTTGAACGGTACCTGTCAGGACACCGTCAGGACGCTGGAATCGCCGCCGCCAGGCGCGTCGTGAGCTCGCGGATGCAATCGACCAGCTCCGGCGGGGACTGCACCTCGAACGGCAGGCCGAGGACGCCGAGGTAGAGCGCGAGGTGCTCGAGCGAGTCCGCGCCGGTCTCGACCAGCGTGGTCGCCTCGTCGATCGGCGTCACCGCCGCGACGTGCGGGCCGTAGCGGTCGGCCACCTGTTCGGCCGGCGCGTGGACCAGGACGCGGGCCTGATGGCGATAGGCGCCGGAGGCAACGCCGCGCGTCGTCGTCGCCAGATCGGGCACCTCGCGCGGTGTGAAGCGCGGTCCGGTCGGGATGCGCGGCTCCAGACGGTCGAGCCGGAACGTCCGCCAATCGTCGCGGTCGAGATCCCAGGCGACCAGGTACCAGCGTCGCCCGGTGTGCACCAGGCGATGCGGCTCCGTCGTGCGCGTGGACGCCGTACCGTCGTGGTTGCGGTAGTCGAACCTGAGCCGCAGATGGTCGCGGCAGACCGCGGCGACGGCGAGCAGTACGTCGGGTTGCACAGACGGACCGCCCGCGGGCGTGACCGCGATCTGTTGCAGCAGCTCGATCCGGTACCGCAGGCGGGACGGCAGGACCTGTTCGAGCTTGGTGAGCGCTCGTACCGACGACTCCTCGGTGCCCGCCACGGTGCCTGTCGCGGCAGCGCGCAACCCGACCGCCACGGCGACCGCCTCTTCGTCGTCGAGCAGCAGCGGGGGGAGTGCGGCGCCGGCGCCGAGGCGGTAGCCGGCAACACCGGGGACGGCGTCGACGGGGTAGCCGAGGTTGCGCAGCTTGTCGACGTCTCGCCGTACCGTCCGGATCCCGACGCCGAGCTCGTCGGCCAGAGCGGTGCCGCTCCACTCCTTGGGCTGCTGCAACAGGGAGAGGAGTTTCAGCAGTCGTGCCGAGGTCTCGATCATGTTTCTCAGTCTGCCATCCAGTTAGGACTAAAGGTGTCCTAACTGGTTGAGACAGTAGAGACATGATCAAGCCGTTCAGCATCGACATCCCGCAGAGCACGCTCGACGAACTCGCCGCCAAGCTGGCGAGCACCCGGCTCCCCGCACCGCTTCCCGGTGACGACCGGAACACCGGCGTACCGGTCTCCTGGCTTTCGACGCTGGTCGAGTACTGGCGTACGTCGTACGACTGGCGCGCGGCCGAGAAGGAGCTGAATTCCTACCCGCAGTTCACCGCCGAGATCGAGGGACAGCGGATCCACTTCATCCATGTCAGGTCCGCGGAGCCCGACGCGCTGCCGCTGATGCTGACGCACGGCTGGCCCGGGTCGATCGTCGAGTTCCTGGACCTGATCGGGCCGTTGACCGACCCGGTCGCGTTCGGCGGACAGGCCGCGGACGCGTTCCATGTGGTGATTCCGGCACTGCCCGGGTTCGGGTTCTCCGGGCCGACGGCGGACGACGACTGGACGTTCCCGCGGATCGGGCGGGTGTGGGCGGCGCTGATGAGCGAGCTCGGGTACGAGCGGTACGGCGTACAGGGTGGGGACCTGGGCGGATCGGTGTCACCCGAGGTCGGGCGGGCCGCTCCTTCGCGCGTCGTCGGCGTACATACGAACGGTGGGACGAACCTGCCGCCGCTGCAGATGTCCGACGAGGAACTGCAGACGCTGACGCCGCTGGAGCAGGACAAGATGGCGCGGATCGCGCGGTTCATGCAGGAGGAGTTCGGCTACATCTCGATCCAGTCGACCCGGCCGCAGACGCTGGGCTACGGCCTGGTCGACTCGCCGGTGGCGCAACTGGCCTGGATCATGGACAAGTTCAAGGCCTGGACGTATCCCGCCGAGACCTTGCCGGAGGCAATCATCAGCAAGGATCGGCTGCTCACGAACGTGATGATGTACTGGCTGACCGGGACCGGCGGCTCGGCGGCCTACATCGGGTACGCGCAACCGCGCGACTGGACCCCGCGCCCGAACTCCGGCGTCCCGACAGCCGTCCTCGCGATGGCCCACGACGTGGCGATCCGCCGCTACTGCGAAACCTCGAACACCATCACCCGCTGGACCGACGCAGACCACGGCGGCCACTTCGCCGCCCTCGAAGCGCCGGAGCTCCTGGTCAACGACGTGAGGGAATTCTTCCGCGACCTCCGCGAGTAGCGCAGCTCCCCGGCCTGCATTTGCTGGGTTGGCGTCCGAGATGCAGGGTTTACGCCCCGGATCTCGGACGTAGACCCGGCTTCTCGGACGCCCACCCACCAGATGCGGGTTGTGTCGTCACGTCACGTGAAGTCGGTTGAGGTGGTCAGGTGGGACCACTCGGCGGCTTCTGCGGCGCGGGAGACCGACGCGGTCTCGGCGAGCTTGAGCGCGTCGGTGCCCAGCAGCAGCCGGAGCGGCGGGTTGTCCAGGTCGACGATCTCGAGGATCGCCTGCGCCGCCTTCGCGGGGTCGCCCGGCTGCTTGCCGTCCGTCTCGATCCGGCGCCGGTGCATCTCGCCGACGGTGGACTCGTAGTCCGGGTGCACCGCGGCGAGCCGCATCGACGAACCACCCCAGTCGGTCCGGAAACCGCCCGGCTCGACGATCGTCACCTTCACACCGAACGGCCGCACCTCGTTGTTCAGCACCTCGGAGAACCCTTCGACCGCGAACTTCGCCGTCTGATACGCGCCCATCCCAGGCGTCCCGCCGGCCCGACCACCGATCGACGAGAACTGCAGGAAATGCCCGCCGCGCTGCTCGCGAAACACCGGCAGCGCAGCCTTCGTCACGTTGACCACCCCGTACAGATTGGTCTCCACCTGCGCCCGGAAGTCGTCGTCAGCCATCTCCTCGATCGACGCGCTGTTCGCGTAGCCGGCGTTGTTAGCCACCACATCCAGCCCACCGAACTCCCGCACCGCAGTCCGTACGGCGGCGCGTGCAGCCTCAGCGTCCGTGACATCAAGAGCGACCGCCCGGACTCGATCGCCGTACTTCGTCACCAGGTCGTCGAGCTGCTCCGGTGTGCGAGCCGTGCCGACGACGCGGTCGCCGGCCGCCAGCACCGCCTCGGTCAGCGCGCGCCCCAGGCCGCGCGAGCTGCCGGTGACCAGCCAGATCTTGCTCATCTTCATTCCTAACTAACCGTTTGGTTGGATCTGCCTTCTATCTAACCAACCAGTTGGTTGGAAATCAACTAACCAGTTGGTTGGTAAGCTCGCCGCATGCAGCAACGGAACGCAGACCGGACCCGGGCCCGCATCCTGGAGGCCGCCACCGAGGAGTTCGCGGCGCGCGGGATCGGCGGTGCCCGGGTGAGCCGGATCGCCGAGGTGGCCGAGTGCAACAAGGCGATGCTGTACGCGTACTTCGGGAACAAGGACGAGCTGTTCGACGCGGTGTTCAAGGCGTCGCTGGAGAAGTACCTGGACGAGGTCGGGTTCGACGTCGACGACCTGCCGTCGTACGCGGGCCGGGTGTTCGACTACTTCGAGGAGCATCCGGACCGGCTCCGGCTGTCGGTCTGGTACCGGCTCGAGCGTCCGGACGGTCAGCCGTTGGAGGCGATCGTCGCGGTGAATCAGCGCCGGCTGGAGGAGATTCAGCGGGGGATCCGGCGGCGGGCAGTGTCGCGGCGGTTCAGCCCGGTCAGTCTGCTGTCGCTGATTCAGGCGATCGCGACGAGCTGGTCGTCGATGAACCCCGAGTACGGCGCGAAGCTTCCGGACCGGTCGTTGCGGCGGACGGCCGTGGTGATGGCCGTGGAGCGGATTCTCAGCTGATTCATTGGCGGGCCCGATGGAGTTCTCAGTCTGGCGAGCTCTACTCGAAGGCAGAGGGAACTTGCCGAGGAGGGCGACACCAGATGAACGAGAGCGCTGCACCGGGACCGCACAACGACGGACAGCAGAGCACCGGCCCACAGCCCGGCGCACAGCAAGCCGGCGGCAACCACGGCCAACAGCCAGGTCAGCAGGCGGGGCAGCAACCAGGTCAGCAGTACGGCCAGCAGCCCGCTCAGCATGGTCAGCAGCCGGGTCCCGTGGCAGGTCAACCGGCTCAGGTGGCTGGGCAGCCGCACGGTCAGCAGCCGGGGCAGCCGTACGGGCAGCAGGCGTATCCGCAGTACCAGCAGATGCCGCAGTACGGGCAGCCGCAGTATGGGGCGCAGTTTGGGGCTCCGTATGCGTTTGGGGCTCCGGTCCAGGCGCCGAAGAAGCGGGGGCGGCGGCTGTTGGGTGCCGGGGCGCTCGGGCTGGCCGCTGTGCTGGTTGCCGGTTCGGTTGCTTGGGGCATCGACCAGCGCTCCGGCGCGAACAGCTCGCAGCTGTCGCAGCAAGCCTTCGACCCAGCCGCCGTGGCCGCGAAGGTGTCTCCGGGTTTGGTGGACGTGAACACCGTCCTCGGGTACGAGAACGCGCGGGCGGCCGGCACCGGGATCGTGCTCACCTCCGACGGCGAGGTCCTCACCAACCACCACGTGATCGAGGGCGCGACGTCGATCAGCGTGACGGACGTGGGGAACGGGAAGACGTACAGCGCGAGTGTCGTCGGGTACGACGAGGAGCATGACATCGCCGTACTGAAGCTCAAGGACGCGTCCGGGCTGGAGACCGCGAAGACCGGGAACTCCGACCAGGTCAAGCTCGGTGATCAGGTCGTCGGGGTCGGGAACGCCGGCGGCGACGGCGGCGAGCCGAGCTACGCGGCCGGGAAGGTGACCGGGCTGAACCAGTCGATCACCGCGACCGACGAGAACGGGCAGGACCCGGAGAACCTGGAGAACCTGATCCAGACCGACGCGAACATCCAGGCCGGCGACTCCGGTGGCCCGCTGGTGAACGCGAGCGGCGAGGTGATCGGCGTCGACGTGGCCGGCAATGGCGGCAACAACGGCGGCCAGGGCCGTCCGGGGCAGACCGCGGCGTCCACCGCACAGAGCGCCACCGCCACCCTGGCCGCCTGGGGCAACGGAACCACCACGGGCAACGGCTACGGCGACGGAAACGGAACCGGCACCTTCCCCTTCGGCAACGGCTCCGGCAACGGCTACGGGGACGGCTCAGGCTCGGGCAGCGGCGATGGATCGGGCGACGGCTCGGGTTCGGGTAACGGGTATGGCGACGGCTCGGGTAACGGGTACGGCGACGGCTCGGGTAACGGGTACGGGGACGGCTCCGGTGGCGGATCGGGTCAGGGGAACGGCACCGGGACGACGACCGAGGGGTATGCGATTCCGATCAACCAGGCGCTGGATATCGCTGAGCAGATTCAGGACGGGAAGGCGTCGGACGACGTACACATCGGGGACTCGGCGATGCTCGGGGTCTCGGTCGTGACGAGCGCCGGTACCAGCGGTGCGGTCGTCGGTGACGTGGTCGCGGACGGTCACGCGGACGAGGCCGGGATCGAGGCCGGTGACGTGATCACCTCCTTCGCCGGACACGCCGTCACCTCGCCCGACACCCTCTCCGAGCTCCTCAACAACCAGCACCCCGGAGACAAGGTCGAGGTCGGCTGGACCGACCAGTCCGGCCAAACCCACAAAGCAACCATCGAACTCATCACCGGCCCGGTCCGCTAACCCAGCACCACCTGTCAACACACAGACCCGGTCCGCCGCCCCCAGCGCCACCCCCTCGCTGCCGGCGGACCGCCAAGATCGGGCCCGACGCTCCCCCTCCCCCTCGGAGCGCCGGGCCCGATCTCTTGTGCCCGCCGAGTCGTGAAAATCGGCTCCGAATCTCAACCACAATCCACGACTCGCACTCCGGACCGCGAGCCAATCGCCACGACTCGAACGGGTCAGGAGGTGAAGCCGGTGTGCCAGGTTGGGTGGGTGGGGGTCCAGCCGAGTGAGCGGGCGTGGGCGTTGGACGCTCCGCGAGCCCACGGCGTACGCGCGGCGCTCGGGTCGAGCTCGCGTCGGCCATCCCGAGCGCGGTGGTCAGTGGGTAGGTCGGGGGAGACGCCGACCGACTCGGCGAAGGCCGGCGCCCAAGTGGATGCGGGGGCAGGGGTGTCGTCGACGATGTTGACGGCGCCGGTCGGCCACGTGAGGGCGGCTGCTGCGGCGGTCGCGGCGTCGTCTACGTGGAGGAAGCTGGTGATGTCGGGGCCGGTGGGGAGGTTGCCGGTGGTGGCGAGATCGGCCATCAGACCGCCCTTGGTGTACCAGGTGTCAGGGCCGTAGAGCATGCCGTAGCGGAGCACGACCCACTCGGGGGCTTCGGCGGTGATCGACTCCAGGGTGGCGACGGCCTCGACCGTGGCGCGGCGGGTGGCGTCCGTGGCGTGCAGGTCGAGCGGGGTGGATTCGGTCGCGGGGATCGCGCCGGGCTCGTACGCCCAGGCGATGCTCTGCGAGACAACTCGCCGTACGCCGGCCGCGAGGGCTGCGTCGACCAGGTTGCGCGTGCCTTCGCGGCGGATGCGGCCGTTCGCGGCGAAGTCCCGCGACGCCAGGTCGGTCAGCTGATGCATCACCACGTCAGGCCGAGCCTCAGCAACCACCTCCCGCAACCGCCCAACGTCATAAACATCCCCAACAACAGCCCGCACCCCACCCCCGTCAACGGGCGAGCCCTCGCCGGTCCGCCTCCCGCCCGCCTCGCCGGCTCCGGCGACGGACGAGCCGCCTCGACGGCGGGTGAGGGCGGTTACCTGGTGGCCTTCGGCGACCAGGAGGGGGACGAGGCGGCGGCCTATCGCGCCGGTGGCGCCGGCGATGAAGATCCTCATGGGCCCCACCGTAGGCAACTGGTTGCCCGTCGGGCTGGGCCAATTGGTGAACGGTTTCCCGGTCCACTTCCTCCGGGGGTGAACAAGCGTTTACGATCATCGGGTAAACAACCGTTCACCCCTGTGAGGACTCCGCTTGTCTGCCCGTCCTGCCGTTCGGCCACGTCTGGTTCTAGGAGCGCTGGCGTTCTGCGGCGTGCTGGTGTCGATCAGCCAGACCATCGTCGTACCGCTGCTCCCCGTACTCCCCGAAATCACCCACAGCCCGGCGTCGGACGTCAGTTGGCTGATCACGGTCACTCTGCTCACCGGCGCGGTGTTCACGCCGCTGCTCGGCCGCGCCGGCGACATGTACGGCAAGCGCCGCGTCCTGCTGATCGCGCTGTCGTCGATGGTGATCGGCTCACTGCTCTGCGCGAGCAGCTCGAACCTGTCCGTGCTGATCGTCGGCCGCGCGTTCCAGGGCGCCGCGGTCGCCGTGGTCCCGCTCGGAATCAGCATCCTGCGCGACGAACTGCCGCCGCGCCGGGTGATCCCGTCGATCGCGATCATGAGCTCGACGCTGGGCATCGGCGCCGCGTTCGGCATTCCGGCCGCGACGCTCGTCGTCGAGTACGCGAACTGGCACACGATGTTCTGGATCAACCTCGGACTCGGCCTGCTCGACATCGTCCTGGTGCTGCTGATCGTGCCGGAGTCGGCGATCCGCACCAGCGGCCGGTTCGATGTCCTCGGGGCGATCGGGCTGAGCGCGTTCCTGGTCTGCCTGCTGCTCGCGGTCTCCAAGAGCAGTGCGTGGAGTACGTCGGCGATCGTCGGACTGTCCGCGGCCGCCGTACTGCTGGTCCCGCTCTGGGGCTGGTACGAGTTGCGGACGAAGAGCCCGCTCGTCGACCTCCGCGTCTCCGCGCGGCCTGCGGTCCTCTTCACGAACCTCGGCGCCTTGCTGATCGGCTTCGCCTTCTACGCCAACTCACTCTCGACCGCCCAACTGGTGCAGGAGCCGACCTGGACCGGCTACGGTCTCGGTGAATCCATCGTGGTCAGCGGCCTGTGCCTGCTCCCCGGCGGTGTCGCGATGGTGCTGCTCTCGCCGGTGTCCGCGCGGATCTCGGCGGCCCGCGGCCCGCGGTTCACGCTCGGGATCGCGTCGGTCCTGATGGCCGCCGGGTACGTCGTCCGCCTCTTCACCAGCAGCAATGTCGCCGGGATCGTCATCGGCGCGACGGTGGTGAGTGCCGGAACCGCCGTTGCGTACTCGGCACTTCCGGCGCTGATCATGCATGCTGTGCCGGTGACCGAAACGGCCGCCGCGAACGGCCTCAACACGTTGATGCGCACGATCGGGCAGGCGATCTGCAGCACGATCGTGGCGAGCGTGCTCGCCGGCGTCACGATCTCCGCGGGCGGCCGGGTCGCGCCCGCGCTGTCGGCGTACCTGATCGTGTTCGTGATCGCGGGGATCGCCGCGCTGGTCGCCGCGGGGCTGGTGCTGCTGATTCCGGTACGGCGACCGGAGCCGGCGTACGAGGTGACGACGACGTGACGGATCCGGGGCGGACGACGATCCTCCGGGCGGCGCGGAAGGCGTTCGCGCGCGAACCGTACAACGCGGTCACGCTGCGCGGGGTCGCCGCGGACGCGGGGGTCAGTGCTGCCCTGATCGTCAAGTACTACGGCAGTAAGGAAGCGCTCTTCGAACGGGTCGCGGACTTCAGCGAGGCGGCTCAGTTGCTGCTCCAAGCACCGAACGAACGGCTCGGCGAGCACGCCGTCCGGACGCTGGTCGAGTACCGCCGGGAGAACGATCAGGACCTGCTCGTCCGGGTCGTCTTCGCGGCAGGCAAGGGGGACGAGCGGGCGCAGATCCGGGAGCATTTCCGCGGCCAGGTCACCCGCGCGTTCGCCGCCCGGCTGACCGGTCCGGACGCCGGCCTCCGCGCCGCCCTGATCACCGCGCACCTGCTCGGCCTCGGCGCCGCGATCGCGATCGACAAGACCGGCCCGATCGCCGCCGCGGACCTGGACACCGTCGTCGCGCTGTACGCCCCGGCAATCCAGCAACTCATCCACTGAGTGAACACCCGTCCTAGAATGTGGACAATGCGCTTGGCGCTGAGTGTGACGCCACTAACATGGGGCATCCAGGCCGAGAGGCGCTGCAACGGACCCGGGTCCGCCACGCTCGACCTGGAGCACTGATGCAAGGGCGCCTCCGGAGAGTTCTTCTGGAGGGGTTGGCAGATGAGTGAAGCCGCGCTGCGGGAGCTGCTGAATCAGCGGATCGCGATCCTCGACGGCGCCTGGGGCACGATGCTGCAGGGCGCCAAGCTGCAGCCTGCCGACTTCCAGGGCGATCGGTTCGGGAACCACACGCACGATGTGACCGGTGACCCGGATCTGCTGAACCTGACCCGGCCGGACCTGATCCTCGATGTCCACCGGCAGTATCTGGCGGCCGGTGCGGACATCACCACCACGAACACGTTCACCGCGACGAGCATCGGCCAGGCCGACTACGGTCTGCAGACCTACGTCCGCGAGATGAACGTCGCCGGCGCGCGGCTGGCCCGGCAGGCCGCGGACGAGTTCGGCGGCCGATTCGTCGCCGGTTCGATCGGCCCGCTGAACGTGACGCTGTCGCTGAGCCCGCGCGTCGAGGACCCGTCGTACCGGGCGGTGACCTTCCAGCAGGTGAAGGACGCGTACGCCGAGCAGATCGCGGCGCTCGCCGAGGGCGGCGTGGACCTGCTGCTGATCGAGACGATCTTCGACACCCTGAACGCGAAGGCCGCCGTCGCCGCGGCCCGTGAGGTCGCGCCGGACCTGCCGCTGTGGATCTCGGTGACGATCGTCGACCTGAGCGGCCGCACCCTGAGCGGTCAGACCGTTGAAGCGTTCTGGAGCTCGGTCGAGCACGCCAATCCGCTCGTCGTCGGCGTCAACTGCTCCCTCGGCGCGACGCAACTGCGCCCGCATGTCGCCGACCTGGCCCGGTTCGCCGGTACGTACGTCGCCTCGCATCCGAACGCCGGCCTCCCGAATGCCTTCGGCGGGTACGACGAGACGCCCGAGGAGACGTCGGCGCTGCTGCACGAGTTCGCCGAGTCCGGCCTGGTCAACATCGTCGGCGGCTGCTGCGGTACGACGCCCGCGCATATCGAGAAGATCGCCCACGCGGTGCAGGATCTCCGGCCGCGGACCGTCGTACCGACCGACCACACCACCCGGTTCTCCGGGCTCGAGCCGTTCAAGATCGGCACCGACACCGGGTTCGTGATGATCGGTGAGCGGACCAACGTCACCGGTTCGGCGAAGTTCCGCCGGCTGATCGAGGGCGACAACCACCAGGCCGCGGTCGACGTGGCGCTGGAGCAGGTGCGCGGCGGCGCGAACCTGCTGGACGTGAACATGGACGCCGACCTGCTCGACAGCGAGCAGGCGATGACGACGTTCCTGAACCTGATCGCGACCGAGCCCGAGGTGGCCCGGATCCCGATCATGATCGACAGCTCGAAGTGGTCGGTGCTCGAGGCCGGCCTGAAATGCGTGCAGGGCAAGGGCGTGGTCAACTCGATCAGCCTGAAGGAGGGCGAGGAGGAGTTCCTCGACCGCGCCCGCCGGATCATGTCGTACGGCGCCGGCGCCGTCGTGATGGCATTCGACGAGCAGGGCCAGGCCGACACGGTCGAGCGCAAGGTGGAGATCTGCGGCCGTGCCTACGATCTGCTGACCGGTATCGGGTTCCCGGCCGAGGACATCATCTTCGACCCGAACGTGCTCGCCGTGGCGACCGGTATGTCCGAGCACAACGGCTACGCGAAGAACTTCATCGACGCTTTGCCTTTGATCAAAGACCGTTGTCCGGGCGTCCACATCAGCGGCGGGATCTCGAACCTGTCCTTCTCGTTCCGCGGTAACGACATCGTCCGGGAGGCGATGCACTCGGCGTTCCTCTACCACGCCGGCCAGGTCGGCCTGGACATGGGCATCGTGAACGCCGGTCAGCTCGCGGTCTACGAGGACATCCCGAAGGACCTGCTGGAGCTGGTCGAGGACGTCATCTTCGACCGCCGCGACGACGCCACCGACCGCCTGGTCGCGTTCGCCGAGAACGTGAAGGGCAAGGGCAAGCAGCGCGAGGTCGACCTGACCTGGCGGGAGGGTTCGGTCGAGGAACGGCTGTCGCACGCGCTAGTCCACGGCATCGTCGACTTCATCGAGGACGACACCGAGGAGGCCCGGCAGAAACTGCCGCGGCCGCTGGAAGTGATCGAGGGCCCGTTGATGGACGGGATGAAGGTCGTCGGCGACCTGTTCGGCGCCGGCAAGATGTTCCTGCCGCAGGTGGTGAAGAGCGCCCGCGTGATGAAGCGCTCAGTGGCGTACCTCGAGCCGTTCATGGAGGAGGAGAAGGAGCAGGCCCGGCGTGAAGGCCGCGCGGAGATGGTCCGCGGGCAGGGCAAGGTGGTGCTCGCGACCGTGAAGGGCGACGTCCACGACATCGGCAAGAACATCGTCGGCGTGGTGCTCGGCTGCAACAACTACGAGGTGATCGACCTCGGCGTGATGGTGCCGGCGGCAAGGATCCTCGACACCGCGGTGGCCGAGGGCGCGGACGCGGTCGGCCTGTCCGGGCTGATCACGCCGTCACTGGACGAGATGGTGTCGGTCGCGGCCGAGATGGAGCGGCGCGGGCTGAAGCTCCCGTTGCTGATCGGCGGCGCGACGACGTCCAAGCAGCACACCGCAGTCCGGATCGCACCGGCGTACGAGAACACCACTGTGCACGTGCTGGACGCGTCGCGGGTGGTCGGCGTGGTGTCCGATCTGCTCGACACCGACCGCGCCGCAGAGCTTGCCAAGAGCAACAGTGCCGAGCAGGAGCGGCTGCGCGAACAGCATGCGAACAAGCAGCGCGCCCCGATGCTGACGCTGGCGGAGGCGCGGGCGAACAAGGAGCCGGTGGAGTACGGCGAGCTGCCGGTGCCGGACTTCACCGGGCTGCGCTACGTCTCCCCGAGTATCGAGACGCTGCGCGAGATGGTCGACTGGCAGTTCCTCTTCCTGGCTTGGGAACTGAAGGGGAAGTACCCGGCGATCCTGGAGCAGCCGGTCGCCCGGGAGCTGTTCGACGACGCGAACACGTTGCTGGACGAGATCATCGCGAACGGGTCCTTCACCGCCGAGGGCGTGTACGGGTTCTGGCCGGCGCACAGCGAGGGCGACGACATCGTCCTGGACGGGCTGGACCGGTCGTTCCCGATGCTGCGGCAGCAGACCGAGAAGCCGGCCGGGCGGAACAACCGTTGCCTGGCCGACTACATCGCGCCGTCCGGTGACCATCTCGGCGGGTTCGGGGTCGCGATCCACGGCGCGGAGGCGCTGGCGAAGACGTACGAGGAACGCAACGACGACTACCGGGCGATCATGGTGAAGGCACTGGCCGACCGGCTCGCGGAGGCGTTCGCCGAGTGGATCCACCTGGAGGCGCGGCGGGCGTGGTTCGAGCCCGGCGTCCAGCCGGTGCTGGAGGACCTGCACGCGGAGCGGTTCCGCGGCATCCGGCCCGCCCTCGGGTACCCGGCGAGCCCGGACCACAGCGAGAAGCGGGACCTGTTCGAGCTGCTCGCGGCGGACAAGATCGGCCTCGGGCTGACCGAGTCGTTCGCGATGACGCCGGCCGCGGCGGTGAGCGGCCTGATCTTCGCGCACCCGGCGTCGCGCTACTTCAGTGTCGGCCGCCTCGGCCGCGATCAGATCGAGGACTACGCCGTACGTCGTGGCCTCCCGCTCGCTGAGGCCGAACGCTGGCTCCGGCCGAATCTGGCGTACGACCCGGAGTGACCGCGGCCAGGGCCGGATCGTCCACCAGCCGTCGGAGCTGGGGGTCGATCCGCTCCGACGCCCTCCGGACGCCGGCGGCCGCGCGCGACGGATCGCCCTGTGCGACGGCCTCGGCGAAGCCCCTGCGGATGCCGACCTCCGCCGAAAACTTGTCTGACGGCGACAGTTCGTCGGTGCCTGGCAGCAGTTTGAGGATGTCGCCGAACCGTTCGTCGGGTTTCGTCGCGATCAAGGCCTCGGAGAGGGCGGCGTAGTCCTCAGGTCCGATCGGGGCGCCGGGGCCCTGCTGCCGGACGATCTCCGTCATCAGTTCCCGTGCGGCCGCTGCCGCCGCCGGGTTCCGGCCGGCGAAGGCGAAGTCCGGTACCTCGTCGACGGGGATGAACCGCCCGGACTCGGTCTTCGGCCAGAGTTCGGCCAGTCGTTCCTGGCTCCAGACGTCGGCCAGCGCGTCGTCCAGGGCGGCCTCCTGCTCGTGGAGCCCGCCGATGTTGTCGAACAGCGGGCTGCTCAACGCGGCCGACTGCGACACTGTGTGGCCGGTGGCGCGGACCAACCGTTCCGCATCGCCCCGCTTCGGCTTCCCAGCGGCGTACCGGCGGACCGTGTCGGCCAGCTCCTCGGGCAGAAACAGCGGACTGTCGTTCGACCGGAGCGAGTGCACCGCGTCCGTCGGCGCTCGATCGTTCGGCCGGACGACGAAGTCGAGGCCGCGCCAGCGCACGACGCGATTGGTCTTCTCGCTGACGGCTTCCACGATCGACTCTCCCCACGCGAGGCACGGATCGTCGGTCCTGACCAGACCAGTGGCCACGGCGTGTTCTCCTTCGTGAGGGAAGCGAACGGAGCAAGCGTAGGGGCGCCGCGGGTTCATTTACGCTGACGGCATGACTGTGCGACCTGCTGTTGCTGACGATGCCGATGCGGTGGCCGCGATCTGGTACGCCGGCTGGCAGGACGGCCACCTGGGGCATGTGCCGGACGAACTGGTCGCGATCCGGACCAAGGAGTCGTTCTGGACCCGGGCCGCGCAGCGGGTCGCGGACACGACGGTGCTCGTTGTCGACGACGAGATCGCCGGGTTCGTCATGGTGGTGGGCGCCGAGGTCGAGCAGGTGTACGTCGGGCGCGACCACAGGGGATCGGGTGTCGCCGGGACCCTGCTCGCCGAAGCCGAACGGCAGGTGAAGGCCGGAGGTCACCAGGAAGCCTGGCTGGCGGTGGCGACTGGCAACGCGCGTGCCCGGCGGTTCTACGAACGCAGCGGTTGGATCGACGGCGGCCCCTTCGACTATCCGGCGTCGGTCGAACGCGGAACGTTGCCGATCCCGTGCCACCGCTACCTGAAGGCTGTCTGACGCAGGATTCCCCTCAAGTTGCGGCGTGCGGCAGGTACATCGGCGGCGGATGGAGTTAGCGTGCCTTTCGCAAGCATTCCTGTTTTGGAGGGGTCACCATGGCATTCCGTTCCTGGCGCCGGCCGTCCCGCCGCATGATTCTGACCAGCGTCGCCGCGGTCGCGATGACATCGGTCGTCGGCGGGGTCGCGTACTCGGCCGGTGCCGCGACACAGCAGCCGGCGATCCAGACGTCGACACCGCACAGCGAGAAGCAGGTCACCAACATCGACGTACTGCGGCAGCAACTGCGCAACTACTACGGCGACCCGCTCGGCACCGGCACCTTCGCGGCGGACAGCAACTACGCGAAGGAAGCGCGGAAGGCCGCCGCCGCGGGGGCCCGCTGGATCTCGCTGCCGCACCACACTCGCAAGACGAAGGCGATTCTCCTGGACGTCGACGACACCTCGCTGGCGACGTGGAACTACGAGATCTTCAGCAACTGGGCGTACAACCCGGCCACGAACGCGGACTACGTGCTGAACCAGCGGTTCCCGGCCGTGCCCGGCATGGTCGACCTGGTGAAGACGGCCGAGCGCGAGGGGTACGCGATCTTCTTCCTGACCGGCCGCGGCGCCGCGCAGGAGCAGGCGACGCTGGGCAACCTCACCACGGACGGTATCGGCGTCGACGCCGGATACCCGAAGCCGACTGCGCTGAGCAACGGCGAGGACGGCCTGTTCACCAAGCCGGCCGTCGCCGACTACCCGGACTACCTGAAGGCGGCCTGCGCCGGCGACCCGAACGGATCCTGTACGACGATCCACTACAAGTCGGCCACCCGGGCGCACATCGAGTCCCTGGGCTACGACATCGTCGCGAACTTCGGCGACCAGTTCTCGGACCTGAAGGGCGGGTTCGCCGACCGCACCTTCAAGCTGCCGAACCCGAACTACTACTTGCCGTAGTTCCTGTCGTCGGCCGGATCACCCGTTGATCCGGCCGACCAGCTCGCCCCGGCTGCGGACGCCGACCTTCGCGAAGATCGACTTCAGGTGACTCTGCACGGTGTACGGCGACAACTCCATCCGGGCCGCGATCGCCCTGGTGTCGCAGCCCTGCAGGACCAGCTCCGTGAGCTCACGTTCCCGTGGTGTCAGCCCGTACGCCGCGGAGATGAGCGGCGCGATGGACGGTACGGCGGCCGCCTGCAGCACGACCGTCACGCGTTCGTGGGTGGCCGGTGCGGCGTGGATCCGGATCCAGCGCCCCGACTCCCCGAGCGCTCGGGCACTCGTTTCATGCGCCGTACCGCGGACGCGCTCGACCAGCGTCATCACCTCGAACGGCAACCGGTCCAGAGCCGGTGAGCCGGCGAAACCGAACTCGCGCAACCAGTTCGCGGTCGCGGGGGTGTACGACTCGACCGCGCGCCGCGCGTCGAACGTGATGACACCCGGCCACAGATCCGCGGCCGGGCCGGTAGGCCGGGCATGGATCCCGGCCGCGCGGAAGCACAGACCCAGCAGCGGTCCGACGAGTTCGGCGAAGTCCCGGTCGTCGGCGTCGAAGTCGCCTTCCCGGAAGAACGAGACGCAGCCCCACGAGACGCCGTCGACGACGAACGCGGCCCGCAGCTCGCCGCGCATCCCAGCTGGCTCGATCAGCTCCCGGAACCGCAGGCTGCGGCGCGGATCACCACCGGTCGCCTCACTGAGGAGACCGCTGTGCCGCGGGCCGTTGGCCAGCTCCACGAACGAGTTGTAGTCGTCGGCGAGATAGGCGATCTCGGCGACCTGCACGGTCGGCGGAGGCATCCGCTCGGCCGAATAGCGGGTCTCGACCAGCGACGCCGGGTCGACGGAGTGCCAGCAGCTGGCCTCCCGCGGCAGAGCGCGCGCCAGGATCTCCTGGGCCTCGTCGAACACGTCCGGCAGCGGCAGGCGCGCCGTACTCAGCGCGGCCAACCGGTCATGCGCGCGAACGCGGGCGGCGTTGGTCATGGCATCGATGGTGACACGACCGGGCGCCCCGGCGACATGCCATAAATGTGGGATGTCCGGCGGCGCCGAGCCTGGTTAGCGTCGGTTCCATGCCTGAAGCAACCGAAGTCTTCCGAGCCGTCGACGAGCAGGATTTCGACGCGTTCACCGCCCTGCTGGCCCGCGACTCCCGGTTCGCGTTCGGCAACCAGGAACCGCTGCTCGGGATTGACGCGATCCTGGCCGGCAACGCGGCGTTCTTCACGATGGTGCAGCGAACCCGGCACCAACTGCTGCACGTTCGGACCATCGGCGCGACCACCGTGGCCGAAACCGACGTCACCTACACCCGGCTGGACGGCAAGGACGTGACGCTGCCCGCCTGCTCGATCTGGGACGTGAACGACGACGGTCTGATCACCGATTACCGCGTCTACGTGGACCTTGCGCCCGTCTTCACTCCGTGACGCGCGGCAGAGCGCCGTACAACAAGGTGCGCAGGGCGTCGGTCAGCGCCGGCTCGAACTCCATCCGGATCGCAGCCAGCGCCGGGTCGGTCTCGTAGGCGGCGAGGATCGCGGGCACCGGGTGGGAGTGGGTCCAGATCGAGCCGGCGAGCAGGCTCGCAGCGGCGATGAACCTGCCTGCGCCTTCAGGGCCGAGCTCCGGCAGGACACCGACGACCACCGTGATCATCTGTTCGTAGGAGACCGCGGCCGCGCGCTTGAAGGCGAGTGCCGTTTCGGTTGTGATGTTCCGCTCCAGCACCGCTGCCTGCGTACTGATCAGGTCGCAGAGCACCGGCCGCTTCGCCAATGTGCTGACGATCGTCGCGACGAGCCGGTCGGCGCGCTCGTCGGTCGTCTCAGATGAGCTGTCCGGCAAGGCAGTCGCCAGGTCCTGCACCCAGGCCGACAGCTCACTGCTCGACAGCTCGAGCAGGACTGCCTCGCGGGAGTCGAAATAGTTCAGCACGTTCGACTTCGCGAGGCCGACGCGGCGACTCAGCTCGTTCAGGCTGATGTCCGCGACCGGCATCTCGGTCAGCATCGCGGCCGCGGTCGCGAGGATCGCTCGCCGCCGCTCGGCCCGCTGCTCCGGTCTGCGCGCGCGCTGGAAGGTCATACGTCACAGTCTACAGACCAGCGGTCTGTTGTTATCGGACCGCCGGTCTGATAGCGTCGACGCCATAACAGACCATCAGTCTCTTATGGAGAGTGGATTATGTACGACGTCCCAGATCAGACCGGCAAGCTCGCCGTCGTCACCGGCGCCAACAGCGGGACCGGCAAGGAAGCCGCCAAGCGGCTCGCGGCCGCGGGCGCGCGGGTCGTGCTCGCGGTCCGGACCCCGGCGAAGGGCGAGGCGGCTCGGGAGGAGATCCTCGCCGCGCATCCGGGTGCCCAGCTCGAGGTACGGCGGATCGACCTCGCCGACCTGGCCTCGGTTCAGGAGTTCGCCGAGCGGTTGACCGCCGACGAGCCGCACCTGGACCTGCTGGTGAACAACGCCGGCGTGATGAACCCGCCCGACCGCATGGTCACCAAGGACGGCTTCGAGCTGCAGTTCGGCTCGAACTACCTCGGTCCGTTCGCGCTCACCGTCCGGTTGCTGCCGCTGCTCCTGGCCGCTCCGGCGCCGCGGGTCGCGACGATGGCCAGCGGTGCAGCGAACTTCGGCCGGATCCGCTTCGACGACCTGCAGTGGGAACGGCGCTACCGGTCGGTGGCGGCGTACTCGCAGTCGAAGCTCGCCGACCTGATGCTGAGCAACCAACTCGCCCGGCTGTCGACCGAGCACGGCTGGGGCCTGCGCAGCGTCGCGGCACACCCTGGCTACACGAACACGAACCTGCAGACGACCGGCCCGAGCCTCGGCCGCGACCGGACGCCGCTGGCCACGCGCCTGATGCTCCTCGCCCCACTCCCTTCGCAGGGCGTCGAGCCCGGCACCGAACCGCTGTTGTTCGCCGCGGCGGACCCCGCAGCTGAGCACGGCAAGTACTACGGCCCGTCCGGACGGTTCGGCCTCGTCGGCCCGACCGCGTTGGCCAAGCAGCCCAAGGCGGCCCTGGATACCGAGACCAGCGCCCGGCTGTGGACGGTCTCCGAAGAACTGACGGGGGTGGCGCTTCCGTCTATCCTGCGCAAATGAGCGAGTGGTCGAGTGGGGGGATCTACGAGTCGTACGTCGGCCGCTGGAGCCGGCTCGTCGCGCCGGAGTTCGTCGGCTGGCTGCAGCAGCCGGCCGGACTGCGCTGGCTCGACGTCGGCTGCGGTACCGGCGCGCTGACCGGCACCATTCTTCGTACGGCGGATCCGGTGTCCGTGCTCGGTGCCGACCCGTCGGAGGGCTTCGTCGGCTATGCGCGACAGACCGTCGACGATCCGCGGGCGGCGTTCGAGGTCCGGTCCGCGGCCGAGCTCCCGGACGGCCCGTACGACGTGGTCGTCGCGGGGCTGGTGCTCAACTTCATCCCCGAGCGGGTCGAGGCGCTGCGCCGGATGCGCGAGATCGGTACGACCGTCGCGGTCTACGTCTGGGACTACGCCGGCGGTATGCAGCTGATGCGGTACTTCTTCGACGCGATGGCCGAGGTACGGCCGCAGGACCGGGAGCACGACGAAGGCCGCCGGTTCCCGTTCTGTACGCCGGAGGGGTTGGAGGGGCTGTTCCGCGAGGCCGGGTTCAGCGAGGTGCGGACGCGCGAGATCGTCGTACCGACGGAGTTCGCGTCGTTCGACGACTATTGGGAGCCGTTCCTGGGCGGGCAGGGTGTGGCGCCGGCGTATCTGCGCAGCCTGGAGGTCGCGGATCAGGAGGCGTTGCGGGACGCCGTACGGGAGCGGCTGCCGATCGCTGCCGACGGGTCGATCAGTCTGACGGCGCGGGCGTGGGCGGCTGCCGGCTGAGGTACGTGTCCCTGAGCAGTCCGTACAGCAGGTCGTCGGTCCACTCGCCTTTGAACCAGGAGTTGGCTGGGCGCTCGCCCTCGCGAGTGAAGCCGACACGTTCGAGCAGCCGGGCCGACGCGGTGTTGCGGGCGTCGCACTCGGCGGAGACCCGGTGCAGCTCGCGGTCGACGAACAAGTGGTGGAGCAGCCCGCGGACGGCCTCGGATGCGTAGCCGTGTCCCTGGTACTCCGCCGCTAGAGTGAAGCCGAGGTCGGCCTGCATCAGGTTCTCGTTCAAGTTCAGGCCGAGGTCGCCGATCAGTACGCCGTCCAGGTCGACCGCGTACTGGAACCAGCCGGGCGCCTCCGGATCGCCTTGCGCGAACTGTTCGACCGTCCGCTGCGCCTCGGCGAGGGGCAGCGGGGCCTCCCAGGACTGGAAGCGGGCGACCTGCGGATCTGATCGGTACGCGGCGAACCGCTCGGCGTCCGCGGGCGTGAAGCGGCGCAGGACCAGGCGGTTGGTGCGGGCGAACATTTGCCCATCATGTCAAGACTGCGCGTTCGACTCCGTCGTACCTGTGAGAGGAGAGCGCCGATGAAGTTTCTACTGATCCTGCAGGGTGACGGCGAGGCACGCCTGCAGCGCGACGAGTTCGAACGAGTCGCCCACGACGCCGGCGAACTGGTCGGCGGCGAGCTGCTCGCGGACGCCCAGTTGTCCGTCCGCCTACCCGACCACGAACCCACCAAGATCGACGGCTACTACGTGATCGACGTAGAAAACCGCGACCGCGCCGTCGAACTCGCCCGCCTACTCCCGGACACACGAACCGCCAACCGCTCCGTCGAGATCCGCGCCGTCATGCACCTGACCGCGGCCGAGTTCTAGGAACTGGTGACAGGCAACGGGGACTGGGAACAGGCTATTGCTTGTTCCCAGTCCCCTCGGAGTGTCCCCACCGACCACTAAACGACGTCGAACCACAGGCTGGTCGCGAGCGGAGTTTGCGTCACGCTCTTGCGTTCGAGGCGCACCGTGCGGCCGCCCGGGTGGGTGAAGAGGCGGGTGCCGGCGCCGAGCATGACGGGGGCGTAGAAGAGGAGGACCTCGTCGAGTTCGCCGGCCTCGATGCACTGTTTGGCGATGTTTGCGCCGATGACGTTCACGTACTTGTCGCCGGCCGCTTCCTTGGCCTGGTCGAGGGCCTTTCGGAAGTCGTCGACGTACGTGACCCCGGTCTCCGGGCGGGACGGTGGACGGTGGGTCACGACGTACGCCGGTCCGCTCCAGCCGCCGCCGAACGCCTCGCCCTCCCCGGGCTCGCCCTTGTGCGGGTCGTCGCCGTCGTGGGAGCGGCGGCCGATCAGCAGCGACCCGATCCGGGGGAGTAGGTCGTCGACCTCCGGGTTGGGGCCGAGGTACGGGCGCATCCACTGCATGTCGCCGTCCGGGCCGGTGATGAAGCCGTCCACGGACAGCGTCACCGAGTACAGCACCTTCGCCATGGTCGTTCCTCCTCGTGCGGTTGGTGTTGAGACGAACGACGCCGGAGAAACTCATCGGAGGCCGCCCCGGTGCGGGCGCTGGACTGCTGCCTGGATACTCTTCCGGCAATTCAGCTTTTCGGATGGCGGAATCGGGTCACGGAACGAGGTGCGGGCATGCCGGAACACGACGAGCCGGCCGCCATCGACCTCGAACGGGCCTCGCAGGCCCGGGTGTACGACCTGCTGCTCGGCGGCAAGAACAACTTCGAGGTCGACCGGCAGTTCGTCCAGGAACTGCTGAAGATCGCGCCCGAGATCTCCGAGCTGACCCGGCAGAACCGCCGCTGGATGGCCGACGCGATCGGCCGGATGATCACCGAGGGCGGGATCGACCAGTTCCTCGACCTCGGCTCCGGGCTGCCGACCGTTCCGAACACCCATGAGATCGCCCTCCGTGCCAACCCGGCCGCGACCGTCGTGTACGTCGACAACGACCTGACGGCGATCTCCCACGGCCAGGCGCTGCTCGCCGACGACCGGCACAGCTTCTTCGCCGACGCGGACCTCAACGACCCGGCCGCCGTCCTCTCACACCCGTCCGTGACCGACGCGCTCGACCTGACCCGCCCGGTCGGGATCCTGCTCGGCCTGGTCCTGCACTCGACGCCGGACCCGGTGCCGGTCGTCGCGGACTATCTGGCCGCCGTACCGCCCGGCTCCTACCTGGCGCTCACGCATCCGCTCAACCCGCGCGACGGCGGCCGGCTGTCCGAGTTCTCGACCGCGATCGAGGAGAAGCTGCAGGACGCGTTCCCGCACATGCGGTTCCGCACCCGGGACGAGATCGGGGAGCTCGTCGCGGGGCTCGAGCTGGTCGCGCCCGGGCTCGTCGACCTGACGTCGTGGTGGCCGGAGGACCAGCAGAAGCTCAACCTGAGCGGCGCCGGCCAGCTCCTTCTCGTAGCTCTCGGTCGCAAGCCGTAACAAATGGCTGGTGTCCGGTGGCCCGCCGGACCATGATGGGACGCATGTCTGCCCAGGCTGCTGCCGCTTACTGATCGTCACCGCGCCCCGATGACTCCTGGCGCGTCCGATCAAGCCCGTCCCGAGGACGGGCCCCGTAGCGTGCAGTCCTTCAGCCTTGGAGCCAGCCTTTCCATGCCTTCTGTGACTTCTTTCGTCGAGGTCGCGTGTGACGAGTCGGGGTTCTCCGGAACCAACCTGCTCGACCCCGCCTCACCCGTCATCACCCATGCCAGTGTCGATCTCGCCGTACCTGCGGCCGCCGACGTGATCGACGTACTGCGATCCCGCCTGCGCCGCCGGTCGGAGTACAAGTCCAACCAGCTGCTGCGACCTGAGCAGCGGCCCGCGCTCGAGTGGCTGCTCACCACCTTGCGCGGGCATGCGCACGTCCTCAGCATCGACAAGACGGCGTACGTCGCCGCGCGGGTGTTCGAGCTGTTCACCGAGGAGCCGTCGTACGGCGCCGGCACCAGCCTCGGCACGGACCACGCGGAGGTTGCCGCGGCGCTGCGGCACCGGACCGGGTTCCTTGCCGCGTTCGTAGATCTGACGAGGACGAAACGCGTGCGATTGATGGATCACGCCGCGGTGGACCGGTTCTTCGCGACGATGCCGGCCGACGTACCGGCGTTGCGTGCGGTGACGCGGCCGCGGGTCGAAGAGGTGATGCAGCGGCTGATCGACGAGGACCCGGAGCTCCCGCCGCCGCTGGAGCCGCTGGTGCCGGCGCTCGCTGAGACGGTGCTGTACTGGAGCGCCGGCGGTCGTTCGGTCGCTGTGGTGCACGACGAGCAGAGCGCGTTGACGCCGGGCCGGGTGGCTCGTCTCGGAGCGTTCCTCGCCGAGGGTGTGGAGCCGGCGCCGCTGCATTCGTTCGTGCAGGTCGACTCCAAGCACGATCCGCGGGTGCAGGTCGCAGATTTCCTGGCCGGTATCGCGCGCCGTCGTACGCCGGACTTGGTGGAACTCCTGGAGCCCTACACCTGTGCGGCGACGAACTCGTCCCAGGTGTGAGTGCCGACATCGGCGCCGGTCAGGGTGAGGTTGCCGCCCGCGCGGTACACCTTGCCCGCCTTGCCGGGGACGCGGATCGGCAGCGACAGCCGGTGCTTGCCGGCGGCCCGTAGGTAGTCGCGAGCCAGCTCCGACAGGCTGTAAACCTTGGGCCCGACCAGGTCGGGGACCAGGCCCTGCGGTTCACCGAGTGCGAGCTCGGCGAGCCGTTCGGCCACGTCCCGGCCGTCGACGGGCTGCATGCGGAGGCCGCCCGGCATCGGCATGACGGGCAGTTTCGCCATTGCCCGCACGGTCTTCCAGGCGAAGTCGTGGAGCTGGGCGACCCGCAGTACGGTCCATGGCACCGACGATCCCCGGACGGCCTGCTCGGCGCCGAGCTTCGACTTGAAGTACGTCAGCGGCAGTTGGTCGACCGCGGTCACCGAGATGTGCACCAGATGACCGACCTTCGCCTGCTCGGCCGCCTCGACCAGGTTGCGGGTGCCGACGTCGTCACCCTTCGGGCCGCCGGCCAGGTGCAGGATCACGTCGACGCCGTCCACGGCCCGGTCCAGTCCCTCCCCGTTCAGGAGGTCGACGGCCAGGTACTCGACGCCGTCGCCGCGGTCGCCCGCGTTCCGGCTGAGGACCCGGACCTTGCTGCCGGCCGCCTGGAGCAGCGGGACCACCTGACGGCCGATCGTTCCCGTACCGCCTGTCACCAGAATCATGCTCATCTCCGTTCTCATCGTCGCCTCTGCAGCCCTGACGGAGCCCGCTCGCGGAGTGTGACCTGGTGTGAGCTGGAATACATCCAGGCAAAATGTCGAGGGCCTGTCGGCGCCTCCGACGTCCGGGGTGCACGGGCGCAGTACGGCGTACCGGCACGACACAGGAGGTTCTCTGATGAAGTACGTGGTCCTGATCCACTCGAACATGCAGCCGTGGGGTCACCCGACGATCGACTTCACCGAGGTCGGCCGCGCGATCCCGGCGGACGAGCGGGCCGCGATGGGCAAGGAGTTCGACGAGCTGCTCTCCGAGCTGTCCGCGTCCGGCGAACTGGTCACCGGCCTGGCGTTGGACGCACCATCAACCGCGCGGACCTACCGCTGGGAGGGCAAGCGCCCGGTCAGCACCGACGGGCCGTACGCCGAGTCCAAGGAGCAGCTCGCCGGGTTCTTCGTGCTGGACTGCGCCACCCGCGACCGCGCCGAGGAGCTCGCCGCCAAGTTCGCCGGCCCCGGCGACGTCATCGAGCTCCGCCCGGAAATGGAGTTCTGAAGGCGATTCCGGACAGTAACGAGCGGGGTGTGACCCAACCGGCGATCCGGAGTGACGTACGCCGTACCGCCGGAGCGGAGGTTCTCCTATCCTTTGGTCCTTACCGAGAGTCAGGAGTGTGCCGTGACCACTGTCTTGCTGATGGGCCCTCCTGGGGCCGGTAAGGGTACGCACGCGGGCCACCTGGCAGCGCACCTCGGGGTTCCCGTCATCTCCACCGGTGACCTGTTCCGCCGCAACATCGCGGACGGTACCGAGCTCGGCAAGACGGCGCAGGGCTACCTGGACGCGGGCGAGTACGTGCCCGACGAGGTCACCAACGCGATGGTCCGCGACCGGCTCGCGGACGCCGACGCCCGTCCGGGATTCGTCCTGGACGGGTACCCGCGAACCCTCGACCAAGCCGGCGTCCTGGACGAGATCCTCGGCGCGCAAGGCCGTTCGCTGGACGCTGCCCTGGTCCTGCAGGTCGAGGCCGACGCCCTCGTTCACCGGCTGCTCCGGCGCGCCGAGATCGAGCACCGCTCGGACGACACCGAGGACGTCATCCGCCGGCGCTTCGAGGTCTACCACGAGCAGACCGCGCCGCTGATCCACTTCTACTCCGGCCGCGGCATCCACCACGAGGTCGACGCCTCCGCCGACATCGACACGGTCCGCACCCGCGTCTGGCAGGTCGCCGTACAACTCAAGCCAGCTGCCTGACATTCACGGCGTACTGCCAGCGAAGCCGGGGAGCCTTACCAGCCTCTCTTTCTAGCGTCAGTCCCTCGTACGGGGACCGACGAACGAAGGAGACGGCAATGGAAGACGACGACAGGCCGGTCGGCCGAGTCCTCAGCAGGCGACGGGCGCTGGCGGTGTTCGGGGCCGCCGGGATGACGTTCACGGCAGTGGGTACGGCGGTGGCGACGAACGCGGATGCGGCGGCGGAGACGGCGACTACGCCGAGTTGTGTCGCGAAACCGGAAATGACCGAGGGCCCGTACTTCGTGGACGAAGGGCTCAACCGGTCGGACCTCCGGGTCGACACGTCGGACGGGTCGGTGGTGACCGGCGCGAAGTTCCACCTGGTCCTGCATGTCCTGCAGCTGTCCGGGTCCCAGTGCAAGCCTTTGCCTGGGGCAACTGTCGACATCTGGCACTGTGACGCGGCCGGCGTGTACTCGGACATCGCGGCCGAAGGGACGACCGGCAAGAACTACCTGCGTGGCTACCAGGTGTCGAACCGTGGCGGGATCGTCAAGTTCACCACGATCCTGCCGGGCTGGTACCAGGGCCGGACCGTCCACACGCACGTCAAGATCCGCACCACGGGCACGGACGGGAACGCGTACGAGTTCACGTCGCAGCTGTTCTTCGCCGAGGACTTCAAGGCCGCCTACCTCGCGAAGGCGCCGTACGCCGCGAAGGGCACACCGGACACCACCAACGACACCGACATGCACTACGCCGACATCGGCGACCAGATGCTGCTCACCCCGAAGCGCACCCGCGACGGCTACGAGGCGGCGTTCGCGATCGCGCTCTACCTGTCCGACACCGCGGTTGGCGCCGACGACTCGTTCCAGACGCCGGGCGGCCCAGGTGGCACCCCGCCGACGGGCACTCCGCCCACGGCCAGTCCGTCGGCGTGATGCGGACCGCCACCACTCACTAACGTCCCTCACCGCCCCGATGTGCCGCCCGCGTGAGCGTGAACTCACGCAGGCGGCGCCAATTGATGAGTGCTGGAGGTCCGGTCCATAGCGGCCCGCGAGCACTCCGACGTACCAGTTGCTGTCCGGGTTAGGCTGCCGCGCATGGCGAAGGTGGGACGGCCGGCGCGGTTGAACCGGGAGCGGATCGTCGCAGCCGCTCTCGAGACCGGGCTGGACGCGCTCACCATGCGGGAGTTGGCGACCCGGCTCGAGGTCTCACACTCCGCGCTGTATCGCTGGGTGCGCGACCGCGACGAGCTGTTCGACCTGGTCAGCGAGGTGATGGTCGGGCGGATCGTGCCCGAGAAGGAGCCGACGCCGGACACCTGGCGCGACTGGCTGGCGGAGCTCGCCTGGTCCATGCACGACGAGTTCCTGTCGGTTCCGGGCTACGCGGCGCGGGTGGCTGCACCGCATCGCCACAACCCGGTGTCGTACGGGCTCCTCAGGGACCGGGCGACGCGCGCGTTCGAGCTCGCCGGCGCCGACGGCGAGCTCGCCGTGCAGAGCTGGCACATCTTCTCGATCGGCGTCATCACCTGGCTGGGCGCCCAGCAGGGCGCCCACGACTTCGGCCCGACGGCGCCGCGCTTCGACCTCTATCTGGACACGCTGCTGCGCGGGCTGCCCGCCCGGCTACCGGTCGAGCACCCGTCAGCTCCGCCAGGTCGGCGCGATTGACTTGCGGTAGGACCGGCCGAACACACCGGCGATCACGGCGAGGACCGGCTTCGGGATCGTGCCGGTGATCGCGGCGGACTCGGCGGGGGTGGCGCCGTCGAGCGCCCAGGCGAAGAACGCTCCGCCCTGGGCCGGACCGACCTTGGCGAACTCGCGGCCCATCGCCTTCAGCTCCGGAGAGCCTTCGTTCGCAAGGTAGACCGGCTCGATCTCGGCCTCCTCGTGCTCCAGGTGCTCGACGGTGACCCGTCGCAGCTCGTGGATCGCGGTGCGTGCGGTCGCCGCGTCCTCCGCGCCCGCGGTGCGCTGCAACGCGCCCATCGCCGTTCGCGACGCTGCCAGTGCGGCCGCCATCGTGTCGTGCTCGGAATCCAGTTGCGCCAGCAGTTCCTGGCTCACACCGAGCTTCTGCAGCGCCGGCCACGCGATCTCGTGCTCACCTTCGTGGTGGTGCGTCAGCTGTCCGTCGAAGTTCTGCCAGGCCGCCGCCAGTTGCGCGGCCCGCGCGCGATCCCCGTCCGGGAACCGTTGCAGTGCGTCGAGAAACCGATCCAGGTCCCGCCGCACGGCGGCATGGATCGCCTTGTTCATGCTCATCTCCGCCATGGCCGGGAGTATGCGTCCGGGAACAACCGTTGACCAGAGCAAGTTGATGCTGAATATGCATGGTGAGTACAAAGTTCCGGGTGGGAAGCTCGTTGTCGCCGACCTCGACGTGGTCGACGAGCAGGTGCGGAACGCGCAGATCTCGGGTGACTTCTTCCTCGAACCGGACGACGCGCTGGAGCGGATCAACGGGGCTCTGGCGGGTCTGCAGGTGGACACGTCCGCGGCTCAGGTCGCTGCGCGGGTGCGCGGTGCGCTCGGCGACGGCGTCGAGATGCTCGGGTTCTCGCCCGAGGCGGTAGCGGTCGCCGTACGGCGGGCGGTGACCGGCGCGACCGGTTGGCGCGACCACGAGTGGGAGTTCGTGCACGACGTACCGCGGGAGCCGGCGCTGCAGATGGCGCTCGACGAGGTGCTGACCGAGCAGGTCGGAGCAGGAGAGCGCCCGCCGACGCTGCGGGTCTGGGAGTGGGCGTCCAACGCGGGCATCATTGGCAGCTTCCAGTCGCTGCGGAACGAGGTCGACCTGGACGGCGCGGCCCGTCACGACGTCACCGTCGTACGGCGGATCAGCGGCGGCGGCGCGATGTTCGTCGAACCGGGCAACACGATCACGTATTCGCTGTACGTCCCGGAATCGCTTGTGTCCGGTCTCTCGTTCACCGAGTCGTACGCGTTCCTCGACGACTGGGTCATTGGTGCGCTCAACGATCTCGGCGTCGCGGCGACGTACCAGCCGATCAACGACATCACGTCACCGGCCGGCAAGATCGCGGGCGCCGCGCAGAAGCGGCTGGCCGGCGGCGCCGTGCTGCATCACGTGACGATGGCTTATGACATGGACGCTTCGAAGATGGTCGAGGTACTGCGGATCGGTCGGGAGAAGCTGTCCGACAAGGGCACGACGAGTGCGAACAAGCGCGTCGACCCGTTGCGCAGCCAGACCGGGCTCGACCGCGCGGACGTGATCTCGCGGATGGTGGGGACCTTCCGGAACCGGTACGGCCTGTCGGACGGCGCGATCTCCGAAGACACCGTCGCGCTGGCCGAGGAGCGGGTCGCGGCGAAGTTCGGCACCGAGGAGTGGCTTACGCGGGTGCCGTGATCGGTACGGCGTTGCCGCTGACCCGCACGCGGTTGTCGTCCGGACGGAGCTCGACCGTGATGAGGCTGGGGCGTCCCAGGTCGTCGCCCTGATGCAGGGTGATCGTGGGTTGCCCTTGGCCGAGTTCCCGCAGGTACGCGCCGAAGGCGGCTGCCGCGGCGCCGGTCGCCGGGTCCTCGACGACGCCGCCGACGGGGAACGGGTCGCGGACGTGGAAGACGGTCGGCGATTCCTGCCAGACGAGTTGGAGCGTGGTGAGGTCGCGTTCGAGCATGTACGCGAGCAGGTGGTCGAAGTCGTAGTCGAGCGCGGCGAGTCGTTGCCGGGTCGCCGTACTCAGGACGAGATGCCGCGCCCCGGCGTACGCGATCCTTGCGGGTAAGGCCGGGTTGAGGTCGGCGGGTGACCAGTTGAGGATGTCGAGTACGTCGGTCAGGTCGCCGGCTGGTGAGACGGACGGCTCGACGCTGGTGAGGGTCGCGCGCAGGGAGTCGTCGACCGTGACTGGGACCCGCCCCGCTCGTGTGTCGAAGACGATCTCGCCCGGGCCGTTCCGCTCCGCCAGTGCGACGGCGGTCGCGACGGTGGCATGACCGCAGAACGGGACCTCGGCCTTGGGGGAGAAGTACCGCACCGGGCGTACGCCGCTCGCGTCCGGTCCGTCGGTGAACGCGGTCTCGGAGTACCCAACCTCGGTCGCGATCCCCTGCATCGCGTCGTCGTCGAGCCCACCGGCATCGAGCACCACACCAGCCGGATTACCCCCGGCAGGATCGGACGTGAAGGCCGCGTAGCGAAGGACGGTCACCATCTGCTCATCCAATCACCGCGTCCAGTCCAGCTGCGCCTCCGGGATCGCCAGACCGCGCCCGAACTCCTTCGCCTCCTCACGCGCCGCGTCGTCACCCCGCCGGTACCGGAACACGCGCCCCGGGAAGATCACGAAGATCTCGCGCTCGTCATGAAAGTCGGCATACCACCCCGGAGCGTCGAGAACCCCCGCCAGCACCTCGGCCAGCTCCTCCCCACGCTCCACCGCGAACTCCACCAACGACCACACCACCGGCTGGTCGGCCGACGTACCCTCAACAGCCACCCGACTGACCTTCGTCACAGTCAACGGGATCCCGTCCAGCACGGTCCCGACCTTCAAACTCTCAAGAATCAACACACCGTCATACACGGAACGCAACATATGGCCCGCCGCCGACAGTTATTGCCGTGTGGATTGGTCCGCGATCTGCTGCACGTAGTCAACGAGGTACGGGTCTCGCTCTTCGAATGGGTACGCCGAGTAGTACGCGTCCACAGCCGCGTGCGCATCGGAGAACCCACACCTCGGCCAGAGCACCGTCATGTCGTCGTGGTCAGGTGCGCGACTGGCGAGCAGTTTCATCAGGAACACTTGATCGGGTGACGGGCCGAGGACCAAGAGATTCGTGTGCTCGTACAGCAGTTCGCAGTCCTCGACCTTCAGCCCAGCAGGCGCGAACGTCATCGCCGAGTCGTTGAGCCAGTCGGGTCGCAGACCGTGCCGTTCTCCGACCACACGAACGACGTCGCGAAGTCCGTCGGTCAGCTCGGTCAGTGAATCGACGTCCGCGGTGGCCTCCCGGAGGTCGTGCAAAGCAAGGTACGAACCGCCGACCACGACCAGGCGGCAGACCAGCTGCCGGGCGGCAAGCTCGTCGGCGACTTCGCCGAGGTAGCTGAGGATCTCGGTCTTGCCGAGGACCGTGGGGCCGAGCTGGGGGTTCACGCGGCGTCGCGCCACAGGTCGTGAGCGGCGAGCCAGATGTTTCGAGCGGCTAGCTGAGCAGGTGCCTGTGCCCGCGCTCGCTGAACGCGCGCGGGCGTTCCGGGAGCTTCCCAAGGAGTAGGTGCGGGGGGCACCGATCTGGTCCACCGTGGCCGCGGGATCCCGGCGTCGTCGGCGAGCTTCTCGGCGATGCCGGCCAGCAGGGCGTCGAAGGCGGCATCGCCGGTCCGGCGTGGAGGAGACTCGATGGCGTCGGCGGTGAGTCCGGGATGCGCGAGCAACTGGTCGAGGAATCCTCGCAGGCGAGGCCAATTGACCTTTCGGACAGGGCTGTCCGGCGAATAGGCCTCGGTGAGGCTGTCGATCGACAACCCCGGAGGGCCGTCCATCGCGATCGAGAGTTGGCGACCGGTAGCCGCGATCAAGCGCGAAAGCATGGTGAGCGTCGGATCGCTGGACCCCGCCTCGATGCGTGAGACCGTGGAGGTCGGAACCCCCGCCCTGGCCGCGAGCGCACTGCGCGATAGCCCGGCCTCCTCGCGCGCTCGTCTCACCAGCTCGCCCGCCTCCATAGGTTGTAGCATATATGCAACACCTCTGCGGCGGCAATGGCGTAGCGTCCCGCTCATGGAGATCGGGTACGTGATTTTGTACGTCGGGGATCTGGGGCGGTCGGTGGAGTTCTACCGGGATGTGGTGGGGCTGGCGTACAAGTTCACGGATGCGGGGTATGCGGAGTTCGACGCGGGTGGGGTGCGGTTCGCGTTGTACGAGCGGCGGCGCGCGGAGTGGTTGACCGGGCGGGCGGTGACGCCGGGCGCGGGTGGGGAAGTGGTGGTGATGGTGGCGGACGTGGATGCGTACGCCGAGCGGTTGCGTGCGGCCGGCGTACCGGTGCTGAGCGGGCCGGCGGACCGTCCGTGGGGACACCGGACGGTCCATGTCGCCGACCCGGACGGGTTCGTCGTCGAGTTCGCGGAGGAGATCCCGCGGGCTCGTGAGCGGCGGTAGGTCAGTCGGCCAGTCGGGTGGTCAGCGGTGGTGGTGCCAGTGGCGGCGGGACATGCCGCTGATCAGGACGATCCAGAACATTCCCCAGAGCAGCCACGGGGCGGTGAGTGCGACCGAGGTGATCACCAGACCGACCATCAGGAACGGCGCGAGCATCAGGAACGGTGGGGGCGGGCCGGGGCGGCGACGGAGGTCGGCTCGGCCTGGTACGGCCTGCAGTTCCGTTGAGCTCGGTAGGTCGTCGAACAACGGCTCGAGATCATCCGCGTACCGCGCCCGCGTCACCACCTCGCTCCGCTCCTCGAACTCGGCCTGCGTCAACCGCCCCGCCACGAAGTGCTCACTCAGCACCGCAACGGCCCGATCCCGCTCGGCATCCCCAATCCGAACCCGCTTCCGAGGTACGTCGCCCCGCGCGTCGTCCCGTCCGGTATCCCGCCCGTCCCACCGCCCAGCGTCCTGCCCGTCCCACCGACCGGTGTCCCGCGCGGTGTTCTGTGGGTCGTCCCAGGGGTGGTTGTTGTTCCAGGCGGTGGCGCGGAGTTCGCCGCCCCAGCCGCGGCCGTGCCAGTCGCCGCCCCAGTTGCGCTGGTGCCGGCGGCGGCGGTCCCGGTCGGCGGAGGTCATGACTGGTCCTGCTGGTCCGTGCCGTCGTCTTCCTCGGCGAGGATGCCGTACAGCTTCCGTCGCAGATCGGCGACCGCGTCCCGCGCCCGCGCCTGCTGCTCCGGCGTACCGCTCGCGAGGATCTGCCACATCGCCGTCGCGACCTGCCCGAACAGCGGCTTGAACCCGTTCTCGTCGTCACCGCCGGCCGGCGCGGACATCGCGGCCCACGGCGCGGACACCTCGTCCTGATGCTCGGCGACGTACGCACGCCCCTCGTCGGTCAGCCGGAACGTCCGCCGCCCGACCTCCGCGTCCGCCGTCACCAGGCCCTCGTCCTCGAGCTGCTGCAGCGTCGGATAGATCGACCCCGGCGACGGCTTCCACACCCCGCCGCTGCGCTCGGCGATCTCCTGGATGATCCCGTACCCGTTCATCGGCTGCTCGGCGAGGACGGCCAGAATCGCCGCCCGGACGTCGCCGCGCCGCGCCTTCGGCCCCCGCCAGCGCGGCGGCGGTCCCCATGGCGGACCGAACATCTGCCCGCCGCCGAACATCGCCCACGGCGGCCCGAAGTGCTGCTGGTGACTGTGCCCCTGGTGCCCGCGGCGGCCGCTCATCGCCGCCCGCAACTCGTCCTTGATGTCGTCGAAGGTTGAACAGTGCCGCGCGAACTGCGCCCAAGGCCAGCCCGCGGCGTACGCCGATCCGGTCATCTGGACCACCCGTCCCTCACGAAAGTGTTTGCGATAGTTCGACGATATATCGCGAACCATCGCAACCCAAGGGACTCACGCGTTGAACTTCAGGTCCTTCACGACGGCGGTCAGGACAACGGAGTTGTCCACCACGCTGATCCCGGTGAGCTGGGCGCCGAACGGCAGTTCCGGGAGCGTGATCCCGGTGGCGAGCTGGCTGCGGATCGCGCTCTGCACGGGTGACGGGATCGAATCGGACATCTGCCCGAGCGTCAGCGCGACCCGGCCGTCCGTGACCTGCGGCGTGATCGGTACGTCGATGCTGATGCCGCGCACCGTCGCCTTCACCTGCAGCTGCCCGTTGACGACCGACATCGACAAACCCTCGAGCCCGGTACTGCGCACCGCGAGCCGCGCCAGTTCACGCGGCGACAACTGCAGCCGCAGATCGGTCGCGTCGACGGTCACCGCACCGGACTGCTGCGTCAGCAACGATCGCGGCACGTGCACGTTCTGCAGTTCGACCTTCAGATCCTCACCCGGTACGCCGGAGAACGTCGGCTTCTCCATCGTCAGCGTGACCTTCGAGAAGTCCTCGTTGACGAGCTGCGGCAGGAACCCGAAACCGCCGATCTTCACCGAGGTGCCGGCCGAGCGTACGTCGTACTGCTTGGCCTCCTTCTCGGCCATCGACGCAAGCTGGTTCTCGGCCACGTACGCGGCCGCGCGGTCCACGACAATCGCCAGCACCGCCAGCACCAGCAGCGTGACAACGAGGCGACGCAACCACCGGCGCGGTCTCCTGGAACTCATAACTGCCCTTCTCTGGTCGACGCCCACAGCCTAGGACCTAGCTGGTGAGACTCCGCCGGGCGTCGTCCGGTTCGGGCCGTTAGGTCCGGAGGGTCTCGATCGACTCGGACAGCGCGTCGTCGACCGGTGCCGGTTTGATGCCAAAGGCAACAGTCGCGGCGGTCGAGTCGAGGACGAACGGGCGCCGCCACTGGTACTGCGTCTCGACCAGCTCGCGCGCCGTCGGGTTGAAGAGACCCGCCAGCCGCAACGCGATCACCGGCATCGCGCCGATCCGCGCGGGCGGTGCGCCGGCCAGCTCGGCCGCGCGCGCGGCGAGCGCCCGGACCGGCACCGCCTCCGCGCTCGGCACGTGCCACGCGCGACCCCAGGCGGTCTCGTCGCCGGCGACAGCGAGCAACGTGCGCGCGACGTCACCGACGTACGTCCAGCTGTGCGGCGCGTCCAGATCAGCCGGCGCGGACGCCCGCTTACCGGCGATCACGTTCGGCAGCACCGCCACGCTGAACGACGTGACCGCGCCGGCGCCGAGGTAGTCCGAACCCCGCACCTCCGCGGTCCGGATGCGCCCGGCCCGATGTGCTTCGAGTGCGTCGGTCCACAGCTTCGCCCGCACCTGCCCCTTGATCGAGTTGGGACGGAGTGGGGTCTCCTCGGTCATCGGGCCGTCCACGGCGCCGTACCCGTAGAGATTGCCCGTGGTCACCAGCAAGGCCCCGCTGCTCTCGGCCGCCTTGATCAGCGCGGCGCCCAGCGGCGGCCAGTCCTCCGGCCACCGGTGGTACGGCGGGCCCGCGCACGAGTAGATCGTGGTGGCGCCCTCGGTATACCGCGCAAGTACGTCGGGATCGCTCGCGTCGGCGGCGACTCGCTCGACCCCGTCCGGCCCGCCGCCGGAGCGGGTGATGACGCGGACCTGATCGCCCCGCTCGGCGAGCAGGCGCGCCGTGGCCGAACCGACCGGTCCAGCGCCGACGACGATCTGCAGGGACATGGCACTCCTCCGGTGAGAACACTGTTCTCTCTTCAGTTCACTGTATTTCGGTACTGCTGTCAAGAACGGCGTTCTCGTTACGCATCAATGTTCTCGGATGTGCGAGACTGGTCGGCATGTCGGCACCGTCGCTCCGCGCCCGCGTGCGCTCGGAGATGAGTCAGGAGATCAAGGCCGTCGCGCGCCGGCACCTCGCCGCGGACGGCGCCAACCTGTCCCTGCGCGCGGTCGCCCGGGACCTCGGCATCGTCGCCTCGGCGCTGTACCGGTACTTCCCGAGCCGCGACGCGCTCCTCACCGCGCTGATCATCGACGCGTACGACGACCTCGCCGCGGCCGCGGGCACCGCCGAATCCGCCGTACCGCGCGACGACCTCCGCGGCCGCTGGATCGCCGTCTGCCGAGGCGTTCGCGAGTGGGCCCTTGCGCATCCGGCGGAGTACGGACTGATCTACGGCAGCCCGGTTCCGGGGTACGCCGCGCCGCCGGACACCGTCGAGCCGGCGACCAAGGTGATCCTGCTCCTCGCCGCGATCGTCGCCGACGCCGATCCTTCGTTCGCGGCCGTACCCACCGCGGTCCACCAGGATCTGCAGCGGCTGACAGCGGACCGCGACGGCACCATGCCCGAGGAACAGCTCGACCGCGTACTGGTCGCGTGGACCCATTTGTACGGCACCCTGAACTTCGAGGTTTTCGGCCGCCTCACCCTGATGATCGAAGTCCGCTCCGACTACTTCGACCACCACATGCACCTGATGGCCGACCTGGCCGGTCTGCCCCACTGAAAGGTCGCAGAGATGTTCCTGCTGCAGATGTCGGGTGTCCCCGGGGCCGGGAAGTCCACCGTCGCCGCTCACGTCGTCGCCACGCACGGTGCCGTTGCCGTCGACTACGACGTGATCAAGACCGCCGCTCTCGAGGCAGGCGTCGACCTCGCCACCAGCGGCAAGACGTCGTACGAGATCATGTACGCCCTGGCCCGCCAGATACTCGGCCAGGGTCATCCCGTGGTCATGGACAGCCCGTGCTTCTGGCCGCGGATCCTTGACCAGGGTATGGAGATCGCTCGCGCACACGATGCGACGTACCGCTACATCGAGTGCCAGATCCACGACCTGACCCTCCTCGACGAACGCCTGTCGCAGCGTCCTCGGCTGCGAACACACCGCCGCAGCGTCAACCAGCCACCGGTGGACCTCGGCGACGAGCTGGTGGACGGCGAGGCCTTCTTCCGCGGGTGGGAGGATCGTGTCGAGCGTCCCGCGGACGGCTACCTGCAGTTGGACATGCACCGCCCGCTGTCCGACGTACTGTCCGAGGTCGACCTCTATCTGAAGGCCTAGTCAGGCCGGCCTTTCAGCCGGCGGCTGACCGCGCGCTCGACCTCGCGGGTCGCCTCGCGTTCGGCGAGCGTCTGCCGCTTGTCCCAGGTCTTCTTGCCCCGCGCCAGGACGATCTCGACCTTCGCGCGGCCGTCTTTGAAGTAGAGGCTCACCGGGACGATCGTCAGCCCGCCCTCGTTGACCTTGCGTTCGATCTTGTCGATCTGCGCCCGGTGCAGCAGCAACTTCCGCTTACGCCGCGAGCCGCCGTTGAACCAGCGGGACTGCGAGTACTGCGGGATGTGCACGCCGTGCAACCAGATCTCCCGCTCCTCGACCATCGCGAAGCCACCCACCAGCGAAGCCCGCCCGGCCCGAAGCGCCTTCACCTCAGGCCCCTGCAACACAATCCCGGCCTCCCAGGCCTCACCCAGGTGATAGTCATGCGCAGCCTTCCGATTCCGCGCAACAACAGGCTCAACCTCAGGCTTCTTCACACCCCAATTCTGCCCCGGGACGAGGCCGGGGTTCGACGGGGTCGACGGGTGCCGGTGGGGGACGTAATGTGCGATGCGGGGTGAGGAGGGGCGAGATGAACCAGGGTTTGATGAACTCGTTGACTGAGGCTGAGCGGCTGTTGGTGGCTGAGAGCGAGCGGGACGTGTTGAAGGGCCTTGACGAGGATGAGCTCCTGGAGTTGCACCAGCGGGTTCGCCGGGTGCGCACGAAGTACGTGAAGAACTATCGGCGGGCCTCGAGCGCCTCGGTCGCATCGGCCGGTGGCCGGGGGATGTCGTACCCGAGGAACCAGCGCGACCGCGACAAGGCCGAGCTGTTCGAGTCGGTGCTCGCGAAGGTGAGCCGTGAGGTCGCGGTCGCCGCGCGGCGTGCGTCGATGGAGTTGCGCAGCGAACGGCTCGACGCGGCGCGGTCGGCCAAGGCCACTGCGCCGGCGACGCGTGCGGCGGATCCCGCCAAGCCCGCGGCGGGTACCAGGGCGCGGGCGAAGAAGACCACCGGCGGGCTGAAGAAGGACGCGTCGACGCAGGCGATGGGGGCTCGCCGGCAGGCCAAGCGCGACTCGCGCTGAGGGTCGGCACACCGGACGGGATTCCGGATCACCCGAATCGGGGGATCACCGCGGGGCGTCCGGTCGGATCTGCTGGCCGTGCAGAAGGTGTCCGGGTCGGCCCGGAGGTGCGGAGATGCGCGACGCGGACAGCGGGACCGCTCGGCCGGTACGCCGGGGACGGGTCGCCAGATCGCTGGTGGTCGGCGTGGCGCTGGTGATCGTGGGGTTCGCGTACGCCGTACTGCTGCCCGGCGGTGCTGCGGGGGCGGACGGGCCGCAGTCCGACCAGATCGACGAAGGGCGACGACTGTTCGCGGTCGGTTGCTCGAGCTGCCACGGTCTGCATGCCGAGGGTGGCACCAACGGTGAGGACCGGATGGCCGGACCTTCGCTGCTCGGCGTCGGCGCCGCCGCGGTCGAGTTCCAGGTCAGCACCGGACGAATGCCGGCCGCCCAGCCGAACGCGCAGATCCCGCGGAAGCCGCCGGTGTACAACGAGCAGGAGACTGCTGCGCTGGCGGCGTACATCGCATCGCTCGCTCCCGGCCCCGCGGTGCCGGCCGGCGAGGCGTACGACATCAGCAAGGCCACGCAGGAGGACGTCGTCCGCGGCGGTGAGCTGTTCCGGACGAACTGCACCGCCTGTCACAACTTCGCCGGCCGTGGCGGTGCGCTCCCGAACGGCCGCTATGCGCCGTCGCTGATGGACTCCACGCCGCGGAACATCTACCTGGCGATGCTCACCGGTCCGCAGCAGATGCCGGTGTTCTCCGACCATGTCCTGCTCCCTGACGACAAGCGCGCGGTCATCGCGTACATCATGGCGTTGCGGGAGCAGCCCGACCCGGGTGGGTTCGGGCTCGGGCGGCTCGGCCCTGTCTCCGAAGGCCTGTGGGGCTGGCTGGTCGGTATCGGGCTGCTGGTCGTCGTCGCGGTCTGGATCGGGGCCAAGGTGCCCCGCATGCCCGGTGGAAAGAACAGAACAGCCCACAAGTGAAGCAAACGGCTGGCCGAAACCCGGCCGCATCCGGGTCTGCCACGGTCGGCCCGAACCAGCTAGTCTCGAATTTCGGAGGAGGACGGAGGAACGGGGACAAGGAGCCAGTCAGACACGCCCGCCCAGGGGAGGGGGACGCGCGTGACGAGCCCGAGGCCCGATCGAGCGCGTGAGCAGTTCCGGTACCCGGCCGATGGGACGATCGCACGGCCGCCGCTGACGCTCGTGACGCGTGAGCGCCTGCACTCTGCCCTCGACCTCGGGGTGCGCTCGCCGCTGACGATGGTGGTCGCGCCGCCCGGGACCGGCAAGACCGTTCTGCTGTCCGACTGGGTGACACGCAGAAGGCAGTCCGCTCAGCCTGTGGTCTGGTTGCCGGGCCAGGCGCCCGGTGCGCTCGAGGGAGTCCTCGACTGGGTTCGCGGAGGCGACGGGTCGACTGTCCCGGACCCGATCGTTGTCGACGACGCCCACCTGTTGCCGGCGGCGGTCGTCGGCGAGATGGCACGCGTTCTGCAGGAGACGCCGCACGCGGTCCGGTTCCTCCTGGCCACGCGGTACGACCTGTTGTTGCCGGTGTCCGAGCTCGAGGTCAGAGGGATGGCGCTGACCCTGCGTTCGCGCGATCTGCGGTTCAACGACGCCGAGGCCGCCGCCCTGGTCCGAGCGCATGCCCAGGACGCCAGTCCAGCTGACATCATGCTGGTTCAGGAGAAGGCGGCCGGCTGGGCAGCGGCCCTGGTGCTCGCCGCCCGCACACTGCAGGCATCCGGTGACGTCGTGTGGCCCCTGGGCAATCAGGGGGAGGTCCTCGACCTGCTGCTCGGCGAGACGCTGAACACTCTCGACAAACGGGTCCAGGCGATGCTCCTCAGCACCTTCGGCGCAACCACGCTGAGCGGTCGGCTCGCTGAGGTTCTGAGCGGCGACTCCGAGGCCGGGTCGATACTCGCGGATCTCGCCGGCGGCGGCCTGCTGGTGACGGCGTACGCCGATGACGTGGCGAGCAAACCGCTGTACCGGTACCACCCGCTGCTGGTCGAACTGCTCCGCCGGCGGATCGCGGCCAGCGCCGACGACCGGCAACTGGTCGTCAGCGCACAGCATCGCTCGGCCTTGTACTACGAGAACCGGGGCGACAGCGGGTCCGCACTGCGCAGCGCCGTCGATGCCGACGACGCGGCGCTGGTCGAGCGGATCCTGCTCGGCCACGGCCCGGAGTTGCTGGCCGCGGGCAAGGCCGACCTGGTCGCGGTCGGCTTCGACGCGTTGCCGGCCGCGTACCTGGATGAGCATCCCCACCTGCTCGGCGTCCGAGGGCTGCTCCGTCGAGTGACCGGCGACGTGTCCGGTGCCGTTCTGGACGCGGCGGCGGCCGATGAACGCGCTGCCGACAAGGCTGCGGCGACACCGGACGACGACGCTCTGGAGGCGGACGCGGCACTGCTGCGACTGTGGCGGTCCCGCTACGGGTGGCAGGACGTCCAGGAGGCGATCGCAAAGGCGCGGTCACTGCTGACCGGTGGCCATAGCAGCCCTCCCGCAGTACTAGGGCCTGAGCGGCTGGCGTGGTTGCTCATCGAGCTCGCAGCCACGGAGACCTGGGCCGACGACCTGGACGCGGCACTCACCCATCTGGACGAGGCTCTCGTGACCGCACGGATGGCGGGGCACCACCGGCTGATCGCCGGCTGTCTGGCGCACCAGGCCGTCGTGCACTACGCCCGTGGCCAGGTACAGAACGCGGCCCGGTCGGCACAAGCCGCTTTCGATGTGGGAGGACGGGAGAGCCTTCCAGAGGAGTACTCCGCGCGCGCGAACGTCGTACTGGGCCTCGCGGCGGTGAACGAGCTCGACCTGGACACCGGATGGAAATACCACCGGGTGGTGGCGGGGACCGAGGTGGCCGGCTCCGACACCGTTGTCGCGGGTCTACGCACGATGCTGAGAGCCGTGCTCCTGATCGAACGGGGCCGGCTCGGGGAGGCGTTGACCGAGCTGACCGCGGACCCGACGGCAGCAGGCCCGCTGCCGTCGTTCCTGTCCCGGGACCTGGCACTGGCGCGGGCCTGGCTGGCGACACTGCTGGGGGACACGTCCACCGTTGGCACACAGGTGACGGTGCTCGAGCGCACCGGTAACTCGACGGAAGCCGGGTTGGTCCGGGCGATGACGTCGATGATCAGCGAGGGCGCCGAGACTGCGTTGAAACAGCTCGACGCGGGACTCGACCAGGCCGGCCTCTATCCGCCACTGGCCTCCGCCGCGGCCTCCTTCCGGACGGTGCTGCTCAGCCGGACCGGCGACGAGACGGCGGCGGAAGCCGCGTTGCTGGACACGCTGAACCGTGTGACCCCGCAGCACATGCTGCATGCTCTCGCGTCGGTTGCGGATGATCCGGCGTTGCTGGATCTGTTGCGCCGGAACGCTACGGGCCCGAACCCGCATCCGTACGCCGCGGCGGCGCTGGAGAAGCTGTCCGGGCACCGGTCCGGGTGGAGCAAGGCCGGCGGGATGTCGCCGTTGGTTCGTGTCCGGCCGGGCGCGCAGGCCCCGCCGCCGCGCCGGCTGGACGCTCTGGTCAACGGTGTCCATGTGCGGCTGACGGCGCGGGAAGCTGAGGTCCTTGACGAGCTTGCGCTGGGTAGTTCGTACAGCGAGATCGCTCAGGCGCTGTTCATCACCGAGAACACTGTCAAGACGCATCTGATCTCGCTGTATCGCAAGCTGGGCGTGGACAAACGGTCCGCCGCTCTGCGCGCCGCGAGGTCTACTGGGCTGCTGTAGGTCCTTCAAACCGCCGGGCGGACCCGCACTGCGCTCGTCGCGACGCCGGTGAGCAGCATCCCGGTCGCGACGCCGACGACGAGATTGATCACCGCGGTCGCGACCTTGGAGCCCGTCGATCCGGTGCTCAGGAACGGGGCCGCGGTCGCGACCAGCGTCGCCAGTGTGACGATCCAGCCGAAGAACTGCAGCGGCCGCGGCGTCGAGACCAGCAGAAGGTGCAGCAGCCCGGTGGCGACCAGTGCGGCGAACACGCACCAGAGTGCGTAGGTTGCCGTGTCGGCGTCACCCCACAGCCCCTCGCCCGCAGGCGCGAGAACCGGTACGTCGAAGAGACCGCGGGCCAGCAGAATGCCCACGATTGCAGCCAGTCCGGCGACGACTGCGGTTGCGGCCCCGCCGGCCCACAGCCGACCGGCGAGCACTCGGTCGATCATCAGCAGCCTCTCGTAGGCCGTCACGTCCGACCACCGTGGCGAGCCGGGACGGACTGTTCATCACCTGGAGCGGGTGATCCTCCCTGAGCCCCGTGACACAAAGGTATGTCGGATGACGCGTCCTGCCGCGGTCCTCGGACGGCTCGCCGGCAAGGTCACGGGCCGGGTCGTCGAAACCGTTCAGCCGGACATCGTCCTGTCCCACGTGGACCTGGACGCCCAACTCGCCCGGATAGACCTCAACCGCCTCCTCGACCGAATAGACATCGAGCGCCTCCTCGACCGAGTAGACGTAGACCGGCTGCTCGAACGGGTCGACGTGGACCGGCTGCTCGAGCGGGTCGACGTCGAGAAGCTGGTCGAACGGATTGATGTGGGGAGTTTGGTTCGGCGGGCTGGGTTGGCTGGGGTGGTGGTCGAGAGCCAGGCGCGGGTGGCGGGGTCGGTCCTTGATCTGGTGCGTAGACAGCTGGCCGGGTTGGATGCGTTGCTCGACCGGGGCGTCAGGCGCCTGCTGCGACGAGAGGTCCCGATCCCGACCGGGAACGGCCGCCTGACCATCACAGGTCACCACGCCGGCGCGGTGAGCCGAGCAGCAGCGACCGCCCTCGACCTCCTGATCATCGCAACCTCGTTCACCGTCGCCCTGGCAGGAGTGAACCTGCTGACCAACGCCTTCTGGGGCCTATCAGTACGGCGCCCACTGCCCGCGACGGTAGGCGTGGCGGCGCTGGCCGTCTGCTACGCGATCGGCTTCCTCACCATCGCCGCGCGCACACCGGGCCAAGGAATCGTCGGCCTCCGCGTCATCCGTTCGGACGGCGGCACGATCCACCCCGGGCAAGCCCTGCGATGGGTGCTCGCGTTCCCGCTCAGCGTCGTACCGCTGGGTCTGGGCTTCCTGCCGATCGTGTTCCATCGCGAGCACCGCGCCCTGCACGACCTGCTCGCCGGTACGGCGGTCGTCCACGACTGGGGCGATCGGCCCGCGGAACTCCCGGGCCCGCTGTCCGCCTTTCTGGCCCGGCAGGCCGGATCACCCTAATCGGAGGAGGACGCCGCCAGGTGCTGTTGGTGGGATGAGGCGTCCCGCGCGGCAACAGTGACGCGCCCTGCCCCGAGGAGTTCGCGATGACCCATCTGGTGGTGCTCGGTCTGGACAGCCGCGATGACGCCGAGCGCGTCATTCAGCTGACCGAGGATCTGGCGAAGCAGCAGCTCCTCCAGCGCGAGGATGCGGCGTACGCGTACAAGGACGCCAAGGGCAAGGTCCGCATCCAGCAGACCGTCAACCTGACCGGCGCGGGGGCCGCGAGCGGTGCGCTGTGGGGAAGCCTGATCGGGCTGATCTTCCTGAGCCCGATCGCCGGCCTGGCCGTGGGTGCGGCGTCCGGCGCGATCGCCGGCAAGCTCACCGACATCGGTATCAACGACGACCTGATCAAGCAGGTCGGGCAGGAACTGCAGGAAGGCCACGCGGCCGTGTTCCTGCTGGCCCGCTCGGCGACGGTCGACCGGGTGGTCGACGCGCTCAAACCGTTCAGCCCGACGATCATCCAGACCAATCTGACGAAGGAGCGCGAGGACGAGCTCGTCCAGGCCCTCCAGAGCTGATCCCCGCTCCGGCGGAGGAGGTTTTCGTGAACACGGTCCCTCGCGACTTCGATCCGGTGCCTTCGACCCGGTACCGGATCCGGGTCGGTGTCGCCTCGTTGAAGCAGGCAGCGGACGAGGCGGATGCCCTCGCCGTACCGGTCGCTGCCGGCACCGAGCCCCCGGAGGAGCTGGGCGTCGATCTGGCCGGGCTGGAGTCCGCCGGTTTCACCGGGCAGCAGGGCCAGACCTTGGTCCAGCCGCGCTCGGACGGCCCGGTGCGGGTCGCCATCGGCATCGGCGACCGCGGCGAGATCGACGCCACGCTCGTCCGCGATCTGGCCGCGGAGTACGCGCGCGCCGTCCCGTGGCTCAAGAACCTGGCCGTCGAGGTGCCGTCAGAGGCGTCGTCCGGGATCGCGGTCGCCGACTTCGCCCAGGCTGCCACCGAAGGTGTGCTGCTGGCGCGCTGGCGCTACTTCGTCGGCCGGGACGCGGATCAGCCCACGCTGGACTCGCTGCAGATCGTGGCCGCCGACGAGGATGTCTCGGCGGCGGAGACGGGCATCGAGCGCGGCCGGATCGTCGCGGCGGCGTGCAGCCTCGGCCGTGACCTGGCGAACTGCCCGGCGACGACGCTGTCCGCGGTCCGGATGGCCGAGGTCGCTGTCGAGGTCGGTACGGCGGCGGGTCTGGAGGTGGAGGTCTTCGACAAGGACCAGCTGATCGAGCTGGGCTGCGGCGGCCTGCTCGGGGTCAATCGGGGCAGCGTGGAACCGCCCCGGATGATCCGTCTGCGGTATCAACCGGCCGAGCCGACCGGGCGGATTGCCCTGGTGGGTAAGGGAATCATGTACGACTCCGGCGGTATCAGCCTGAAGCCGAGCGACGAGTCGCACGCCCAGATGAAGAACGACATGACCGGTGCCGCCGCCGTACTCGCAGGCATGACGGCGCTGCGTGACCTGGGCTGTACGACGGCTGTGACCGGCTACCTGATGTGTACCGACAACATGCCGTCGGGATCGGCGATGAAGCTCGGTGACGTCCTGACCATGCGGAACGGGACGACGGTCGAGGTGCTCAACACCGACGCGGAGGGGCGCCTGGTGATGGCCGACGCGCTGGCCCTCGCGACCGAGGAGCCCGTCGACGCGATCGTCGATATCGCAACGCTGACCGGTGCGTGCCTGCGGACGTTCGGTGTCGAGGTGGCTGGTGTGATGGGCAACGACCCGGCCGTGGTCGAGCAGTTGCGTCGGGCGGGTGACGTGGTGGACGAGCCGGTGTGGGAGTTGCCGCTGCACAAGTCGTACCGCTCCCAGCTCGACTCGACGATCGCCGACCTGACGAACATGGGCGGGATCAACGCCGGGTCGATCACCGCCGGCCTGTTCCTGCAGGAGTTCGTCGACGGCAAGCCGTGGGGCCACGTCGACATCGCGGGTACGGCGCAACTACCGGCGCCGCGGACGTGGCGGAACAAGGGCGCGACCGGCTTCGGGACCAAGCTGCTGATCGAGTTCGCCCTCCGGTTCGTCCCGCCGGGCTCATGAACGCGAAAACGGTCGGGGACAAGCCCGCCAAGAAGAGCGGGATGCAGCGCGTCCTGGACGGTATCGAGCGGGTCGGCAACAAGGTCCCGCACCCGGCGCTGATCTTCCTCGCGCTGATCGTGATCGTCATCGGCCTGTCCCAGATCCTTTCCTGGGCCGGAACGAGCGTGACCACCGAGGTCGCCGAACCGGCCACGGTCCAGGTCGCCCCCGAGTATCCCCAGGGCAGCAGCGTGCCGGGGAACGACGCCCCGCCGGCTCCGGTGATCCCGGACTACGAGATCAAGCACGAGACGATCACGGCCGAGAGCCTGATCACCGGCGACGGGATCCGCTTCATCTTCACCACGGCCGTGCAGAACTTCAACGACTTCGGTGTGGTCGCGGTGATCCTGGTCGCGATGATCGGGGTCGGGGTCGCCGAGGAGGCGGGGCTGATCGCGGCCCTGATCCGGAAGATGGTGAAGGTCGCCCCGAAAGCGGCGATCACGTTCATCATCGTGCTGCTCGGCGGCATCTCGAGCGTGGCCTCGGATGCCGGCTACCTGGTGCTGATCCCGCTCGGAGCGGCCGCGTTCGCGTCCCTCGGGCGGCATCCGCTGGCCGGTATCGCGGCGGCGTACGCCGGGGTCAGCGCGGCGTTCTTCGTGAACGTGCTGATCACGCCCGCCGACGGCATCATCACCGAGGTCACCAACGAGACGATCGGCCTGGTCGCTCCCGACGTCAGCCTGAACGTCACGCACAACTTCTACTTCAGCATCGCGGCGACGCTGTTCTGCGCGCTGGTGATGACGGTGATCACCGAGCGGCTGCTGGAGCCCCGGCTCGGCAGGTACGACCCGTCCGAGGCGCCGTCCGACGCACCGGTCGACCATCAGCCCTCCGACGAGGAGATGCGGCTGGAGTCCCGCGGGCTGCGCTGGTCGGTGTACTACCTGCTGGTGGCGGTCGCGATCGTGTCCGCGCTGACGTTCATCCCCAACGCGCCGCTGCGCAACCCGGACACCGGTGAGATCTTCGGATCGTCGCCGTTCATGAGCAGCCTGCTCTTCATCATCTCGATGCTGTTCCTCGCCGCCGGCCTCGGCTACGGCCGCGGAGCGAAGTCCCTGACCGGCAGTACGAACGTGATCAACGCGATCGTGAAGACCTTCAACGGGCTCGGCGGACTGATCTTCCTGATGCTGCTGATCGCGCAGTTCATTGCCTACTTCAACTACACGAACATGTCGACGCTGGCCGCGACCGGCCTCGCCGACCTGCTCGAGCGGGCCGACATCGGCGCGCTGCCGTTGCTGATCGGCTTCATCCTGCTGGTCTTCGTCATCGACCTGATCATGCCGGGCGTGATCCCGAAGTGGGCGATCCTGGCACCGATCTTCATCCCGCTGTTCTACCGGTTGGGCATCGCACCGCAGACCGTCGTCGCGGCGTACCGCGTCGGCGACGGCCCGGCGAACGTGATCACGCCGCTGATGGTGTACCTGCCGTTCATCGTGCTCGTCAGCCAGCGGTACCGGAAGAAGGCGGGCATGGGCACGGTGGTGTCGATGATGCTGCCCTACACCGGCATCGTGCTGGTCGCATGGACGCTGTTCTACATCGCTTGGTACCTGATCGGGATCCCCTGGGGTCCGTCCGCTCCGGTCCACCTCGGATAGGACGCAGGCATGGATGACGGCACTCTGAGCCTGATCATCCTCGGGGCGGCCGTCGTCCTGTTCGTGTGGAACAGGCTGCCCGTCGATGTGGTCGCTGTGCTGGTCGCCCTGGCGCTCTGGGCGACCGGCGTGCTGGGCTTCACCGCCGTGCTCGCGGGCTTCGGCGACCCGGTGGTGATCTTCATCGCCACCCTGTTCGTGGTGAGCGAGGGAGTCGACTCCACCGGCGTGACCGCCTGGGCCGGACAGACGATCGTCCGGTACGCCGGAACCACCCGGAGCCGGCTGCTGATCGCCGTCACGGCTCTGTGCGCGGTCCTGTCGGCCCTTATCACACTGAACGGCGCGGTCGCGGCGCTGCTCCCGCTGGTGGTCATGCTCGCGATCCGGATCGCGCAGCCGCCGTCGCGGATGCTGATGCCGCTCACATTCGCGGGCAGCGCCGGTTCGCTGCTGATGCTGACCGGAACGCCGGTGAACATCATCGTGTCGGACGCCGCGAACGACGCGGGTGCGGGGCCGTTCCCGTTCTTCTCCTTCGCCGTCGTCGGTGTTCCGCTCGTCGTCGGCACCATCGCCATCGCGGTGCTGCTCGGCCCGAAGCTGCTGCCGGCGACCCGGCCCGCCCATCCCGCCGCCGATCTCGCCGTGCATGCGGAGACGCTCGACGTGCACTACGCCCTGCAGGACGGCTTCTACCGGCTGCGAGTGCGTGAGCTCTCGCCGTTTCTCGGACAGAGCGTGCGCGACCTCGACCTGACCCCGTACCCCGGGGTGGCGATCGTCGGCGTGCAGGACGGACAGGGCCGCAACCGGACGGACGCGGCGATCGATGTCGGTGACATTCTGGTCGTCACCGGGCCGTCGGAGCACGTCACCAACCTGACCGCCGACCTGATGCTCGCGGTCAGCATGGCGCCGGTCGACCATCTGCTGACCCGTGAGGCCGGCGTGGTCGAGGCCGTGATCCCGCCGCGGTCGGCACTCGTCGGCGAGACCGTGTTCCCGGGGATGCATCGCGGCCGCGAGCTGGTGATCATCGCCGTACAACGGATGGGCAAGGACCGTGGCAAGCGGCACACCCAGTTGGCCGAAGGTGACGCGATCCTCGTCCACGGCCCCTGGGAGACCCTCGACGAGCTCAACCGGGACCGGGACATCCTGCTGGTGGACTCTCCGGAGCTCGTTCGGCGTCAGGCCGTGCCCTGGGGGTCGAAAGCCTCGATCGCCGTGGCGATCCTCGGGGCGATGGTCGTGCTGCTCGCGACCGGCGCCGTACCGCCCGCGATGGCCGGCCTGCTGGCGGCGACGGCGATGGTGCTGACCAGGGTGGTCGGTCCGCAGCAGGCGTATCGCGCCGTGTCGTGGCAGATCGTCGTCCTGATCGGCAGCCTGATCCCGTTGTCGGGGGCGATCCAGGCGAGCGGCGGCGCGGACCGGATCGCCGACGTGATCATCGACGCGGTCGGACCCGGCCGGCCGTACTTGTTGCTGCTGGCACTCTTCCTGCTCACTGCCGCGCTGGGGCAGATGGTCAGCAACACCGCGACCGTGCTGATCGTCGCACCGATCGCCGTGGCAGCGGCCGAGGGCACCGGTACGTCGGTCAAGCCGGTGCTGATGCTGATCGCGGTCGCCGGTGCGGCCTCGTTGCTGACGCCGATCTCGACCCCCGCGAACATGATGATCATGAGCCCGGCGGGCTATCGGTTCGGGGACTACTGGAAGCTCGGGCTCGTGGTGATGGCGTGGTGGTTGCTGACGGCCCTCGTCATCGTCCCGCTGGTCTGGCCGTTCTGAGATGTCCAGGTACGTCTCGACTGGTGGTCTGCCCAACGGATCGACGATCGCGGAGCTGGTCCAGGAGGCGTACGAGCGCTTTCAGGACGTCGGCGACGGCGAGGTGTCGGAGGTGTATCCCGCCTTGGCTGGTGCCGATCCGGACGGCTTCGGCGTCTGCGTCGCGACGACCGACGGCAGGTTGTACGAGGCGGGGGACGCACACCGGCCGTTCACGATCATGAGCGTCGCCAAGCCGTTCGTCTTCGCCCTCATGTGCCAGGCGGTCGGCGTCGACGCTCTCCGCGAACTCGTCGGGGTCAACGCGACCGGCCTGCCCTTCAACTCCGTCCAGGCGGTCGAACAGTCGCCGGCCGGCCGAACCAACCCGATGGTGAACCCGGGCGCGATCGCGACGACCAGCCTCACGCCGGGCAGGTCACTCGACGACCGCTGGCAGTTCATCGTCGACGGGCTGTCCCGCTTCGCGGGTCGTGAACTCGTTCTGGACCAGGACGTACTGGCGTCGGCCTTGGCCACGAACCATCGCAACCGTGCGCTCGCGGCGCTCCTGAAGAGTGTCGGCGCTCTCGACGGAGATCCGGCCGAGGCGACCGAGCTCTACACCAGGCAGAGCTGCTTGAGCATCGCTGCCGCGGACCTGGCGGTGATGGGTGCCACGCTGGCGGACGGCGGGGTCTGTCCGGTGACTCAGGAACGGGTGATCGACGCCGATGTCGCCCGGGTGACGCTGGTGGTGATGGCGATCGCGGGCCTGTACGAGACGTCGGGCGACTGGCTGCTCGACGTCGGGGTCCCGGGAAAGAGCGGGATCGGCGGCGGCATCGTGACCGTCTCACCCGGCAAGGGCGGATTGGGAACCTTCGGTCCGCGGCTGGACCGGGCCGGGAACAGCGTGCAGGGCCAGCTGGCGGCACGGTTCCTGGCCCGGCGGCTCGGCCTGGATCTGCTCGCCTCGCAGCCGGTCGCGCCGGCCTCAGGGAGCGGCGAGCGTGAGGGAGGTGGTGGCTGACGTCCCGGCGCGCACGTACGTCAGCTCGAGGGTGTCGCCGACCTTGCGGGTCAGTGTCGCGACCACGATCTGTTCACTGCTGACGGCCGGAGCGCCGTCGACCGCGGTGATCACGTCGCCGGCCTTCAAACCGGCCTTCGCGCCTGGTCCGGTCGCGGCGAGAACGAAGAGCCCGCTCGGGGCGCCGGACGCCTTGGCGAGGGCCGGTGGGATCTCCTGAAGCTGCAGGCCGGTCGTCGGGTGTCCGGGCTTCCCGGTCCGGATGAGCTCGTCGGCGATCGGGTTCGCGAGGTCGATCGGGATCGCGAAGCCCAGCCCGACGCTCCCGCCGCCGCCGACACCGGCCTCGTTCGGGACGGTGGCGATCGCGGCGTTGACACCGACCAGTTTTCCGGCGCAGTCGACCAGGGCGCCGCCGCTGTTGCCGGGGTTGATCGCCGCATCGGTCTGGATGGCGCCGATCAAGTGGTGGGTGACGCCGTCGCCGGGCACCGGCACGTACCGGTCGAGCGCGCTGACGATCCCGGACGTGACCGTGCTCGCCAGCCCGAGCGGAGCACCGAGGGCCACGACGGGCTGACCGACCTGCAGCCCGGCCGAGGAGCCGAGGCCGATCACGGGATAGCCCTTCGCCTCGTCAGAGGCCTTCAGTACTGCGAGATCGGTGCTGGGATCGCGGCCGACCAGAACGGCGGCCGAGCTGTGTCCGTCGCTGTACTGGACCGATATCGTGCCGCCGACGCCCGGTGAGATGACGTGGTCGTTGGTCAGGATGTAGCCGCCGTCGCGGAACACCTGCCCCGAGCCGGTACCGCTCTGGACACCCCGGCTGGCCGAGATCGTGACGATCGACGGCAGGATCTGGTTCGCGACCGGGATCGCCGGGCACATCGCCGTACCGGCATCGGCCGGACCCGCGGCCGGCGAGGCGTCCGCCGTACCTCCACCGCGCCGGACGCTGACCACGATCAGCGCGATCACGAGCGCCGCAACGATCACGCCCTCCGCGATCGCGACGATCAGCAGCCGGGCCGGTCCGGTCCTGGCTGCGGGTTGCGGCGGTCCGCCGTCGGCCTGGGACACATCCCGACAATAGGTACGGCGTCCGCCGGCCAGGTCACCCGATCTGGGCGACCTCTTCCGGCTGTTCTCGCACGGCGGCGGCGCGGTCGAAGTACAGGTAGCCGACGGCGGCCGCGACGAGCGGCATCACGAGGGCGAACAGCAGCGACGACACCACGTTGATCAGCGTGGGCTGCAGATCAGTTGCGAGCAGGAGGACGATTCCGGCGATCGGTCCGACGGCGAGCCCGAGCCCGACGACGATCGTGAGCCGGCCGGCGGTTCGCCACCAGCGGCCCTTCACCAGGAGCCGGCTGCGTTTCAGCGCCGTACTCGCGGACACCTGCTCCGCGATCACGGCAGGTAGCGCGAAGGCCCTGCTCACCGCGTAGTACACGGCCAGCGGGATCGTCGCCACGACTACGGTCAGGACGGCGATGACCACGAAGTACCTGAGGGCGACCGCGGCGAGTGGCCGTGCCCGCGATCGCACGTCGTGCCAGGTGAACGCAGTCGTCACTGGGACGCTGCGGTCCAGCCGGTCGAGCGTCGAGGTGACAGCGGCGAGGAGTACGACGTACGTCGCGGCTGTGAGCGCGGTGACGGCGAGGGCGAGTAGTGACGCCCAGAAACCGGTCGCGTTCTCGGTCGGAGCGCCGAGGTCGGCGGGTGCGTCGTGCCGCGCGGCCTGGAGTTCGGCGAGACCGAGCGTCGCGAGGCTCAGGACAACGAACGCGAGGGCGAATCCTCCGAACAGGCCGGGTCTCTGCCGGAACAACTGGAACGCGGCCGCGACTGCCTGGCCCCACGCGCGCCGCGTCCTCGCCGGCAACGGTGTGCTGGGACTCCAGCGAGTCCGGCTCGCTGCGAGCCAGATCAGGATGACGACCACGGTCAGCAGGAGGCCTAGCAACCACGTGCGATCGAGGGTCTCGCGGAGCAGGTTCGATCCGGTGGCAACCGCCGTACAGAAGGCGCCGGTGCTGCTCGGTCCGAGGAGCCGGCCGGCCGGTACGGTCGTACTGTCGTCGCGCCAGGTCGCCTCGGCATCCTGGACCGGTTGCACCCAGGATGCCTTCTGGTTGGGCCCGGTCGGTCCGTCGAAGAACGACCGCTGCCGCTCACCCCAGCGGCCCTCGAAAGCCAGCCACGGGTACTGCTTCAGATAGTCCGCTCGCGCCATCGGGACGTACGCGACCTTGGGCCGGAGCTCGATCCCGGGCCTCGTCGTGTCGTCGCAGCCGAGGCCCTCGGAGCCGCGGCCGAGGTACAGCCGGCGGCCGAACTTGTTGGCGTGCGAACCGGCCGCCGGGTACACGACCGGATGCGTGCCGTCGACGATCTCGAGCTTCGCGTCACCCCACCGCGCCCGCTCGGCGCCCCCGTGCTGACTGAACCCGACGGCCGTCGGGTCGGTGCGCAACGCGGCCGTCGGCGTCGTCGCGTCGAAGATCAGCTGCACGGACTCCCAGTCGCCTTCATGCGTGTTGTTGTAGTCGTTGAAGACGTAGAAGAACCAGTACTCCAGCGAGAGCAGGCCCGAGTCCGCGACCACGTGGGCGTACACGGTCGCCGGATGCGCGCGGTTGATGCGCGCCGACCATTCCGCGTAGTCGCAGCCGGGCCGCAACGGGTCGCCCGGGAAGTCCAGGAAATGGCCCGGGTACGCGCGGCCGAGATCGGTGCCTTCCGGCTGGGTCTTGACCAGGTCGGGCGGTCGCCAGGGCCCGCGGAGGGCGACCTGCTGATCACCGAGGACGGCTTCCACGTCGGTGGGCTGGAACTGTTCGCCGTACTCGCAGTTCGTGCCGCCGTCCTGAAGCCTGACGATCGGCGCGTAGCGATCCGCGAGTACGTGAGCAGCCGTGTCTTCCGGCGAGTCCGCGGCTGCGACCGGTTCGTGCAGTACGACGAACAGCAACACCGTCAGAGCGAACACCAGCGGTCTCGCGCCCATGTGGAGATCACCTGTTCCAGGTGAGCCGCCGCCACACCAGCACCGTCGCCAGTCCGACGATGACGGGTACGAGCTGGACGGCGACGCGCCAGACAAGCAGTCCCGCCACCAGATCGGTGGCCTCGATCGCACTGTGGTCGGACACGAAGGCGGCGTACGTCGCGTCCAGGACCCCGGCGCCCATCAGCGGCAGCCCGGTCAGTGGATAGACGACCATGAAGCTGCAGATCATGAGGATCACGGCGGTACTGTCCAGCTGGACGCCGACGAAACCCACGCACAGCACGAGAACGCCGGCTTCGACGAGGATCAGGATCAGCTGGCTGAGTACGGTGAGCGACCCGCGCTGGCGCATCCGGCCCGCGCTGTGCGACTGGAACGAGACGAGCCGCTCTTCCCAGGCATCCGGTCCGGCGCTGGACGGCCGCACTCGCTGGAACAGTCGTCCGAGCAGCCTCCCGATCGTCGCCGCCGTGCGTTCGGCGCGGAGAGCGTAGAGCAGCCCGCCGAGCAGTACGGCGGAACCCGCGCCGAAGACCAGAGCCGACCAGGCGAACGGGCCGTAGAAGTCGCGCGCCGCCCAGAAGATCAGGAAGCCGAAGACCGGAGCGGCGAGGCGCGCGACGTAGAACAAGGTCGTGGCGAGAGTCAGGCCCGACGCCGCGTCGGTGGCGTTGATGCCCCACGAGCGCAGCATGGCGAGCCGCAGGACGACATCGCCGGGGGAGGGCGCGATCGTGGCGACAGCCGCCGCCGCGACATCGCTGACCATCGCCCGCAGGTAGCTGAGGCCCGCGATCAGTAACGCCAGCGGAGCCGCGAGCACGGAGCGGCGGATCACCATGGCGACCAGCAGCACCGCGATCTGCCACCAGCTGAGATGGGTGAGCGCATAGCCCACCTCGCCCCAGTCCACACCGCGCAGCAAGCGCAGGAGCAACCACGCCGTGACAGCGATGAGGACGAGCCGGATCAGCCGCACCAGGGGCTTCGGGATCTTCCGCCGAGCAGCTCGGTGTGTTGGCAACGACTCGGCCACGGTCTCAGCCTGCTGCTCGCCGCTACGACTCGGCTCCCCCGATCCGGGGGAGCCGGGGCGGCTACCGCGGCAGCAGAGTCATGCGTGAAAGGGGCCTCCCATGCGTCACTACGTCATCCGGGTGCAGGGAACCTTGTCGCGCGACCTGACCGACGCGTTCCCGTCATTGACGGCGGACTCGGAGCCTGCGCAAACCGTTCTCCACGGCTACCTCGCCGACCAGGCGGCGCTGGCTGGCATCCTGAACCACCTGGACATGCTCGGGATCAGCATCCTCGAAGTCCTGCAGGTCCCGCCGCCGCCGAACGGCCACTGAGTCGTGTGGCCTGTCGCCGGCGCCGCCCTCCCGCAGGCGATGGCGATCGCCCTGAGCCCGGTGCCGATGGTCTGCATCGTGCTGGTCCTGCTGTCCGAACATCCCGTCCGGGCCGGTCTGTACTTCACCGCCGGGTGGATCGGGGCGTTGACGGTCGCTGTCGGCCTCGTCGCCTGGCTCACGGACACGGTCGCCGAGGGCCACGAGGAGAGCACCCGTGACGGCGTCGACGTACTGCAGCTGGCAGTCGGCGTACTGTTCGCTGTTCTGGCCGTCCGCTACTGGCGCAAACGCCCCGACCCCGGAACCCCTCCACCCCGCCCCGCCATCGTCGACCGCATCGCCCTGCTGTCCGCGGGCGGTCTACTTTTGGCTGGGGCCGCCGCAGCGCTGGCGAACCTCAAGAACCTCCCCCTGGTCCTGAGCGCCGGCTCCTACATAGGCGGAGCCGCCCTAACCACCCCTCAGCTGACAGCCGCAACAGCCATCTTCATCGCCACAGCATCCACAACGGTCGTAGCCCCCCTGCTAGCCGTAGTACTGACCGGCCCAACCCAATCCGCCCGCACCCTCCGAGCCCTGGAAACCTGGCTACTAACCAACCTGAACACGATCACAGTCGTCCTACTGCTGGTCCTAGCCACAGTCCTCATCGGCCAAGGCCTAGACCTCTTCCGCTGATCAGAAGTGAGTGCCCCCGGCAGGATTCGAACCTGCGACGCACGGTTTAGGAAACCGACGCTCTATCCCCTGAGCTACGGGGGCGCACGCGGGGACAGCTTAGCGGAGTTGGGGGGTGGGTCAGCCGGTCAGGGCGGTGACGCCGAGGTGGCCGGTGATGGAGTTGTAGCGCTCGGCGTAGAGGGTGGTGCAGCGGGAGGCGGCGCAGCCGGCGCCGGCGAAGGCCATGCCGCGGATGGTGGCGAAGCTGGTGCCGCGGCGGGAGTAGACGGGGCCGCCGGAGTCGCCGCCGACGATCGCGACCAGGCCGCCGCGGGTGGCGCGGATGACGTACGTCGTGCAGCCGTCGGAGTCGCAGTACTTCGCAGACGTCGAGCGGACCGTCAGACTGCACAGCGACGTACTGAAGCTGCCGGACTGGCAGATCACTGTGCCGACGCCGGGGTCGCCACCGCCAGTGACGGTGCGCGTGTTGGCGGTGTCTCCGGGGCCGTCGGTCCAGATCTTGGCGCCGTACGCGCTGCCGGTGATCAACGCCTGGTCGTAGTCCGGGTAGTTGGTGCGTACGGTCGTGGTGCCGTAGTAGTTGGTGCCCGACTTCCAGACCGTGTTCGGGACGCCGCAGTGGCCTGCGGTGACCGAGCCGCGCTGGCCGTTGGAGCGCCGTACGACGGAGAAGCCGGCGGAGCAGTTCTTGAGCGCGGACGTGATCCGGGCGCCGCCCCAGTGGCCGCCCTTCGGGGTGTCGCTCAGCCGGGACGTGCGCGCGAGCGAGCTGGGGACGAGCTGTACGCCGGACAGGTCGCGGAGCCCGGCCAACGAAGCGGGGGAGGTCGTCGCCTGGTCGTACTCGACGACGACGTTCTCACTCAGCGGATCGAGGTCGGCCGCGTACGTCGTACGGGACGCGTCGGAGGACCACGAGCGGTCGCCGACCGCGTTCCAGGCGTCAGCGATCGACTGGGCCGAACGACAGCTGCGCTCCACCTTCACCAACGGCTTGCCGGCCGACGGCAGGTTGCGGCTCATCGCGGACTCGTACTTCTTCGCGTCCAGCTTCGCGGAATCCACAACCACCTTGTAGCCGGTCGTCGCCGAGCCGACCACGCCGACGACGCCCTGGCTCAGCCCGTACGGCAGACCGGACGTCGGGCGGCCGGTCGCGTCCAGTGGTTCGAGGGAGCGGACCGCGGCGTAGATACCGTCGCCGAGCGACTCACCGAGCGGTCGCGCATCGGACGCGGACGTCGGCTGCGCCAGTCGCGTCGCCTCGGTCGAGCTCACACTCGGCTGGGCGTGCGAGCACGCCGCGGCACCCGTCACCACGCCCGCGGAGGGCGCGGTGAGGGCGACTGCGAAGAGTGAGATGGAGCCAAGTGTGACCAGCGGGACGGTGACAGAGAGTCGCACGAAGCTCCCCAGATCGGTGGACCAAACCACTAGATGGTCCGTTCAAGCACTCCGTTCCGTCAAGGCCTGATCACCGTCCGCGAACAGATTCGACTACCGTGCGCGAGCGTAACTCGCAAGTTGACGCCCGTCGGCGCCGAAGAACTGGAGCGTGTCGGCGCTGATCGCGATCCGCTTCGCGTCATGCAGGACGCCGGTGTGCGGCACGTTCTCGCAGCCGACCATGTGCTGCGCCCCGGAGGTCGCGCTGAAGGCGCCGCGCTGACCGATGGTGTACGTGCCGCCGATTCCGTTGCAGCCGTCGGAGCCCTTCCAGGTGCCGTCCGGCTTGAACACCAGCACCGGGTCGTCCGGCCGGGCCTTCTTGAGCGACTGGACGCCGACCATCTGCACGGGACGCCAGGTGCCGGTCACGGTCTTGTTCGAGAACGCCTCTGGTGTCGACGCCGCCGAGGCAGGAGCCTGCTCGGCGGCGACCGGCGGTTGCATCGGCTGGTTCCGCGACCCCGCCAGCCCGAACCCGGCGACGGCGACCGCGCCCACCGCGACGGCGGCAGCGCCGGAGACGATCCAGGTACGCCGCTGGGCGCGACGGGCGCCCGTGGTGGCGCGCTCGGTCAGGTCCGCGGCCTGCGGCACCGAGGCCGCGGCGCGTTCGAAGGTACCTCGCAGGTCATCCTCGAGATCGGTGTTGCTCACGACAACCTCTCATCGACACGGTTGGATTCGCCGGCCCCGGAATAGGCCGGCCGCCGCCGGAGCGAGGCGAGTGCCCTGCTCGCGGTCGCGCGCACGGTGGACGGTTTGATGCCGAGCACCTCGGCGATCGTCTGGTCGTCCAGGTCCTGGTAGTAGCGCAGGACCAGAACGACCCGTTCCCGGGCGGACAGCGTCGCCAGCGCACGCCACAGATCGTCGGAGTTGGCGACATGCGTGGCGTGGTCGGGGACGGTGCGCTGCGGGTCGAGGTCGGCCGTCGGCGCCTCGGTGAACGAGCGCCGACGCGTCATCGACAGGTACTCGTTCACCAGGATCCGCCGGACGTAGTGATGCGGATCGTCCGCGTTGCGCACCTTCCGCCAGGAGCGGAACGCCTGCATCAGCGCGATCTGCGCCAGATCCTCCGCCCGCTGGTAGTCGCCGGAGACCGTGAACCCGAGCCGCACCAGTTCCTGTCCACGGGCGGACACGTACTCCTCGAAATCCACTCGCCACTCCCTGGCTGGGCGTACAACTCCTCACACCTATTAGACGCATCGAGCCGCCCACGTGCTGCAACCGTTCGCACACAGTTCGATCACTAGTTGTCCAGCAGGAACTCCCGTACCGCCGCCTTCCCGCGAGGGTCTCGTTGCACACTGTGACCGCTTCCTGGGACGACGACCAGCTCGGCGTCCCGCGCGTGTGCTTTCTCCCATTTGGCCCAGTCGAGCGGGCAGAACAGGTCGTTGGTGCCGTGCAGGATCAGCGTGCGCGGCGTCAGTTCCTGTGCGGCCGGGTACGTCGACACGCGGTCGGCCGGCCAGCGCAGGCAGCCTTGGATCATCAGCTGGTCGCGTGCGGTCGCCACGTCGTACGGGTACAGCTCCTTCGGGTCCAGGCGCCGTACGGCGTCGTCGAGTGCGGTCTTGCGGTCGGGTTTGCCGGACCACGGGAAACGGAGGTCGGAGCAGAGGGTGGCCATGTGGAGCCCGGCAGACAGCGTGTCGTAGGAGAGGCCCTTGCTGGTGGTTCGCTCGAGCAGCTCCTTCAGACCGCTGTGGTCGCCGTTGCGTGCGGAGTTCAGGATGGCTGGGATGCCTTTGAGCGACGGGTTGACCGAGTTGAGGCTCGCGACTGCCAACGACTCCATCAGGTCGGTGCCGCTGACGACGTGCTGGACGAGCCACGCCACGTCTGCCACCGGATCCGTCGTACACGCGGGATCCTGGCGGCACGCCTCCTTGAGCACCCCGGCGCTCGCGGCCATCAGATCCACACCCATCGGGTCGAATCCCTTGTGCGGTACGACGGAGTCCAGCACGAGCGCCCGCACCTGGCCCGGATACTTCAGCCCGTACTGCGCCGCGGTGAAGCTGCCGTACGACGTCCCGTCGATCGTCAGCCGATCGACCTTGAGGAACTGGCGCAGCTGCTCGATGTCGTCGACGGTGTCAGGGGTGCCGTAGTACCCGGCAGCGGACCCGATGTGCTGCGCGCAGTCGTCGACAGCCGTCGCGGGTGGGGTCAGAAAGTCTGAACCGCCCACAGTCTCTTGCAGAGCAGGGCAATTGATGCCGTCAGGACCTGTGCCGCGCTGGTCGAACATGACGAGGCGGTACTCACGCAGCACATCAGGGTGCAGGTTGCGCCGCAGGTTGGGGAGGAGCGGTACGCCGGGCTGGCCGGGGCCGCCGGTGAGTAGCAGGAGGACGCCGCGGGGCGCGTCGACGTTGTCGGCGGCGATGACTGCGAGATCCAGCGAGGGACCGTCCGGGCGTTGCCGGTCGAGCGGGACGCGCAGCGTCGTGCAGGTGAACCCCGGCGTACAGGGCTTGTTCTCGGCTGCCTTCTCGGCGGGCGAAGTCGAGCAGGCGGTGCAGGCGAGGACGAGCGCGCACAGCAGCCGGATCATTCGCATGACCACCCCTCCCTCACTGGGAGGGTGCGGCACAGGCGGCAGCCGCCGCAACCTGCCTCGCGGGTCGACCTCGAAAGGGACCCGCAAGGCAGGCGCGGGTAGACCCCACCTCGGACGGCTTCGGGGTGCGCGTCCGGCGCAGGGTCAGCGCAGGCCGAGTGACTTCGTCAGCTCGGCGGTCACCTGGCGCGGCGCCGGCAGTGTGCCGGGCTTGCCCTGACCTTCCAGCGAGGTCGCCACCAGGCGGTGGCAGCCGAAGGACTCGGCGGCGAACGACAGGACACCGCGGTCGTTGTCGGTGAACCGCAGCACGTACGTGGGGCCGAGCTCCTTGGTGCACATACTCGGCTTCTTCGCGACGGGTTTCGCCGCGTTGACCAGGGCGAACAGGTCGGTCGCCTGCTTGCCCATGCGCTTGGTGGTGATCGTCGCGTAGTTCTGCCCGGTCGCCTGTGCGTCGTACTGGCAGATCGTCACGCTGACGGGGTTGAACTTCGAGGTGGCCGCGCCCTGGCCCCACACCGCCTTGTCGGTGGCGGCGCGGACGGCCGTGATGGTCTCGGGGCAGTCCGTGCTCGGCGTACCGCTGGGGCTGGGTGACGGGGTGGGCGACGGCATGGTCACCGTTTGGGTGGGCTGGGCGGCGGGCGGGGACGAGCCGTCCTCGGTGCCGCAGGCGGCGGCAACTCCGAGCACAGCCACGACAAACGTCGCACCGATCAGGCCCCGTGTCCGTTGTGCACTCACGACTCGGTCCTTCCGGGTTGGCAAGGTCCACCATCATGGTGGAACGGGGTCACACCGCGCGTGCCGGAACATCACGGCGGCGCGTCTTTCCGGTCACGCCGCGGGATCGAGCCTCAACCGTGGCCCACCTGTAACGTGCGCGCACTGGTCGCCTCCGCCCCTCCATGCGGCTGCCGGTCTGCCGGCGATCACGGGAGGGCCGCGCCGAGCCGGTAATCTGGAGGCATGACGAGCCCGTACGAAGACGACGAGCCGCTGCTGCCGGAACAGACCCGGGACGACGACCCGCGGACCTGGGGTGACAACGACTTCGGCAGCGACGACGACGAGCGCATCCTGAACGAGGTGCCCCCGCACCACGGATGACCGCGTCAGTGGTCCTCGTCCATGGCGGCCTCTGGGAGCCCATGGACGCCGCAGCCTTCTGGGGTACGACGGGAATCACCGACGGCCTGTCCGCGGCGCTCGCGCCCGACGGCATCGAAGTGCTGGCGCCCGATCGGCCGCAGCGAGCCAGGACGTGGGACGTCGAGGTCGCGGTACTGGGTGAACAGCTGGCGAAACGTTCCGGACCGGTAAGAATCGTTGGAGCCTCCAATGGATGTACCGTCGCGGTCCTGCTGGCGTTGAGGTTTCCGGGCCTGGCCGATCGCCTCCTCCTCGCGTGGCCCGCAACCGGCGACGACGCCGCCGCGAACGAGCGCGCTCACGCCGGGCTGGTACATCGCGGATGCCCGCCGGCGGCCGCCGACGAACTGCTCGCGGGCGGCATCCTGCGGGGCGTGACGGACGAACAGGTGACGTCGCTGACACGAATTCGGGTGGCGGTGCTGCCGTCGGTACCGGAGAATCCATCGCATCAGCGGAAGACGGTCGATGCCTTGCTGCGGTCGATCCGGGGGAGTCGCGAGCTGGCCGGGTGTCCCGAACCGCCGACGCCCGCCTTCCGTACCAAGAACGACCCGCCGTACCTGGATCAGCTGCTGCGAACGATCGTGGGGTTCGTCAACTGAGGGGATGAGCGTGGAGCTTCGGGGGTTCGACGAGGGGTACGGCGTCCAGGTCGCGGGCTGGGCCGAGAACGCCAAGGAAGTGGCTTTACTGTCCGGGCGGGTGGCCTACCCGTTCCCGGAGGAACTGCGGACGAGCTGGCGGAAGGTCGACTCGGACATCCACTCCTATCTGCTGTTCGACGGCGATCGGCCGGTCGGGTACGGCGAGGTCTGGCTCGACGACGAGGAGGACGAGGTCGAACTCGCCCGGATCATCGTGGACCCGAAGGTCCGTGGTCGTGGGGTCGGCGGCGAACTCGTGCGGGCACTGCTCGGGCCGGCGCTGGACGCCGGGTACTCCGAGGTGTTCGTGAGGGTCCGTCCGGAGAACGCTCCGGCGATCCGGGCCTACCACGGCAGTGGCTTCGTCGACGTCCCCGCCGCCTTGATGGAGGAGTGGAACGACGGCCAGCCGGTCCCGTACCGCTGGATGCGTTATGCCGGTGAGCAGGTGGGCGCCGGCGAGCTCAGGGGCTGAGGTTTGTACGCCCACCTGCTGGGGCGTTACGCCTGGCGGCTGCGGAGCAGGTCGCGGATCTCGGTCAGCAGCTCCTGGTCGGTGGTCAGCGGATCCGGCTCGGGCTCCTGGCCGCGCTTGCGACGCTCGGCCAGCTTGTTCAGCGGCATCACGATGAAGAAGTAGATGGCAGCGGCCACGAACAGGAAGTTCAGAGCCGCGTCCAGGATCAGACCGATCGAGAACTTCGCCCCGTTGATGTCGAAGGTCCAGACGCCGGTGAGGTCCGTCTTGCCGAAGATCGCCGCGATCAGCGGGTTGATCAGCCCGTCGACGACCGCGCCGATGATCTTGGTGAACGCTGCGCCGATGACGACGGCGACCGCGAGGTCGACGACGTTGCCGCGCATGATGAATTCCTTGAAGCCCTTGAGCATGTGGTGCCTCCACGAAGCGGGTGGTTGTACCCGGACAACGTAGGGCTGCACCCTCCTCAGGGCGAGGGACCGCGCCGGTACGCAACACATCGTGCCGACACAATCCCGAAGAGTGATCAGCCCGTGTCCGGCGTCAGCGCCACGGTGATCCGTGAGCTCGCACTGGCCCGGGCCAGTCGGGTGGCGACCTCCGGCGTCGTCGCGACCACGATCAGCGCGCCGGATGTGGTCGATCGAGGCGTCGGCAGGGCGACCACGGGCACAGCGCGGGCGAGCTGACTTGCGGCGCCGGCGGTCGTGCTGTCGGCGGCGTACAGATTGATGCGGTCGCCGACTCGGAGCAGCGCGGTGATGTCGGCGTCGTCGACGCGGAACGGGTAGGCGACCGAGCCGGGTGGCACGGCGGGTGGCGCCAGGAATCTGGCGTCGGTGAGTGGTTCGCCGGCTCTGACCGGTCCGCTGAGCAGCCGGCTCGTCAGCTCGCTGCCGGGTCTGAGCGCACCGGCGGGCACCGAGCCGGAGGGCAGATCGACGGTCCGCAGATCGTCGTTCGTCGGGGCGACGCCGCCGGTCAAATCGCGGGCGGCGGCCAGGACCGTGACCGTTGGCGGCGGTGCGGGGGAGAGGGCTTGAAGTCCGAAGTACACGGCGGCCGCGGCGGCGACGCCGGCCAGGAGCCGACGGTGCCACCGGGCGGCCCGGAGCAGGTCACGAAGCAGGGAAGGGATTTTCATGCCGGAGAAGATACGAGTTTCGCCGGCGACCGCCCTTCAGTTATCCACAGGGTGCGCGGTCAGGCCGCGCTGGTGCCCGAGGACGAACCCGAAGAGGACGAACCCGAGGAGGAGGAAGCCGAGGAGGAGGAAGCCGACGACGAGGAAGTCGAGGACGACCCGTTGGACGACGATCCGTTGGACGACGACCCGGAGGACGAGGACGACGCCTCGGACTTCGCCGGCACCGAGCTCTTGCCGGACGACCGGCTGTCGGTCCGGTAGAAGCCGGAACCCTTGAACACGACGCCCACGGCGTTGAAGACCTTGCGCAGGTTTCCCTGGCAGTTCGGGCACACGGTCAGAGCATCGTCCGTGAAGCTCTGGCGCACCTCGAGCGCTTCACCACAGTCGGTGCACTGGTACTGGTACGTCGGCACGGTCGGTTCCCTTCAAGCCGCTGGCACTCCTACTACCCGACTGCTAATAATGCGCCAGCGGACCGAAGTATTCCAAACCCGGTCTCATGTACCTCAACTCTGCGTCCCTGTCCAGCCGACGCAGAGCAACGCAAAGTTGTGAGGGACCCCATTTGGGGTGGGCGGGGGGATTCTCTACGGTTGGTCCGTGCCACGCCTGCTTCGAGTCGTCGTCATCAGCGGAATCGCTCTCGCCACGGTCCTCCTGGTGATCGCCGGTACCGTCGTCTTCGTCGTCCGCCACTCGTTCCCGACGTACGACGGAACGATCGAGCTGAACGGCCTGGACGCCGACGTCAGCGTGGTCCGGGACGCGAACGGAATCCCGCAGATCTACGCCGACACCCCGGCCGACCTGTTCGCGGCGCAGGGGTACGTGCACGCGCAGGACCGGTTCTTCGAGATGGACTTCCGCCGGCACGTCACGTCCGGCCGGTTGAGCGAGCTGTTCGGCAAGACCGCGCTAGAGACCGACAAGTTCGTCCGGACGCTCGGCTGGCGGCGGGTGGCGGAGAAGGAGTTGCCGCTGCTCAGCCCGACCACCCGGCAGTACCTCGACGACTACGCCCGCGGCGTCAACGCGTACCTGTCCAAGCACAGCGGCTCCGGCCTCAGCCTGGAGTACGGCGTCCTGTCGCTCCAGCCCGGCGGGCCGAAGAACTACACGCCGGAGCCGTGGACCGCGGCTGACTCGTTGTCCTGGCTGAAGGCGATGGCGTGGGACCTGGGCGGCAACCTGGACGAAGAGGTGACCCGGACGAAGCTGCTGGCCGCGATGCCGGCGCGCAACGTCGAGAGCCTCTACCCGCAGTATCCGTACGACCGGAACCAGCCGATCATGGCCGCCGGCTCGATCGGCAAGGACGGCAAGTTCACCACCGCTCCGGTCAGCAACGAGGTCCGGCGGAGCATGCTCACCCAGGACCTGCTCAAGTCGCTGGACTCGGTGCAGAAGGTCGCCAAGGGCCTGCCCGAGCTGCTCGGCCAGGGCGACGGCGTCGGGTCGAACTCCTGGGTCGTCTCCGGTGACCACACCACCACCGGCAAGCCGTTGCTGGCCAACGACCCGCACCTGGGCGCGACCATGCCGGGGATCTGGACGCAGGTCGGCCTGCACTGCAACAACGTCGGCAAGACGTGCCCGTTCGACGTCTCCGGCTTCAGCTTCTCCGGCCTGCCCGGTGTGGTGATCGGCCACAACAACGCGATCTCCTGGGGTTTCACCAACCTCGACCCGGACGTCCAGGACCTGTACCTGGAGCGGATCGAGGGCAACAACGTCCTCTACAACAACAAGTGGCGCGCGATGGCCACCCGCGAGGAGACGTTCAAGGTGGCCGGCCAGGACGAGCCGGTGAAGATCACCGTCCGCGAGACCCGGCACGGTCCGCTCATCTCGGACGTCGACGAGGACGAACGCAAGGTGGGTGAGTCGGCGGCAGCGCAGGCGAAGTACCCGACGGCGTACGGCGTCGCGCTGCAGTGGACCGCGCTGAACCCGGGCCGGACCGCTGACGCGCTGTTCGCGATCAACACCGCGCAGAACTGGACCCAGTTCCGCGTCGCCGCCGAGCAGTTCCAGGTGCCCTCGCAGAACCTGGTGTACGCCGACACCGACGGCCACATCGGCTACCAGGCGCCCGGACTGATCCCGATCCGTACCACCGGCCGCGGCGACTGGCCGGTCCCGGGCTGGGATCCGAAGTACGCCTGGAAGGGGTACGTCCCGTTCGACGCGCTGCCGAGCGAGTTCGACCCACCGAGCGGCATCATCGTCACCGCGAACCAGGCCGTCGTACCGAACACGTACACGTACTACCTGACCAACTCCTGGGACTACGGCTACCGCTCGCAGCAGATCCTCGACCGGATCAAGCAGGCGGGGAAGCTGGACGCGAACGCGATGGCGTCGATCCAGCTGGACACCAAGAGCAAGGCCGCCGAGATGCTGGTGCCGTACCTGCTGCGGATCAGCATCGACGACGCGTTCGACAAGCAGGGCCAGGACGCTCTACGGAACTGGGACTTCACCCAGCCGCCGGACTCCGCGGCCGCGGCGTACTTCAACGTGGTCTGGCGCAACCTGCTCGCGCTGACCTTCCACGACCAGCTCCCCGAAGGCACCTGGCCGGACGGCGGTTCCCGCTGGTTCGAGGTGATCCACACGCTGATCGGGCAGCAGAACAGCGGCTGGTGGGACAACATCGGTACGCCGCAGCGGGAGAGCCGGGACGACATCCTCCGCGAGGCCCTGATCAACGCGCGGACCGAGATCACCCAGAAGATGGCCCGGGAGCCGTCCAACTGGCAGTGGGGCCGGCTGCACAAGCTGACGCTGACCAACCAGACCCTGGGCAAGTCCGGGATCGGAGCGGTCGAGAAGATCTTCAACCGCGGCCCGTACGAGCTGGGCGGCGGTACGTCGATCGTCGACGCCACCGCCTGGGACGCCGCGGAGGGGTACGAGGTGACCGCGACCCCGTCGATGCGGATGGTCGTGGACCTGTCGGACTTCGACAAGTCCCGCTGGGTCAACCTGACCGGTGTGTCCGGCCACGCCTTCTCGTCGAACTACACCGACCAGACCGAGCTGTGGGTCAAGGGCGAAACCCTCCAATGGGCCTACACCAAGGGCGCGGTGGAGGCCACCCGCAAACACTCCCTGACGTTCACCAAGCCGGACCGCTAACAGCCGCCTGCGAACGGCATATCTCGCCACTGGGCGGCGAACATGCGGATGCCGTCGGCCAGGGCGGGGAACTGCGGGACCAGCGGTGTGCAGACCAGGACCTGCAGTGCGCGGGCGAGGTCCATCACCTGCTGGATCTGCGGGTCCAGCGTCGGGAGACCGCGGGAGCGCGCGCCTTCGTCGTACGCCTGGCACAGGTCGGGGCCGAAGCCTGCGAGGTCCCACTCGAGCGGACCCATCGTCACGTCCTCGAAATCGGCCCACAGCGGTCCGTCGACGGTGGTGATCAGGTTCCACGACGGTGCGTCGCCATGCAGCGGCTGCACGGTCGCGGACGGGAAGACCGCCTCGAACCCGGCCCTGCTGGTCAGAATGGGCTCCAGCACCTTCCACTCGGCTCTTGCTCGGTCCACGTCCTCCTGCTCGAGCAGACCCGGCACTGCCTCGGCCGCCGCCAGGCCCGGGCCGATCAGCCGCAGGGGAGTCATCCAGGGCAGCTCTCCCGGGTACTTCGCAAGCTGGGCGTGCAGCTCGGCCACGCGGGCGGTTGCCCCGGCGTAGTCCGGTTCAGCTGCCTGGTCCACTTCGACGTACGTCCAGAAGGTCATGGACAGTCCGTCCTGCTCCGCTGGCGCCAGCGGGACCAGTGGACTCGGCGGGACCAAGGGGAGTCCCTGCTCCACCATCCAGGCCACCACGTCCAGCTCGCGCTGCTGGCGTCGTACGGCGGGCTCTGGTTCCTGTAAGCCGCCTGGAAGGTTCATCGGTACCCGTGCGACCACTGGTGACGGCAGCAGGTGCACGACCGTCGAGAACGCCTCGTAGAGGACAGTCGGGTCGGTGACCGTCAGGCCGAGGTTGCGTGCGGCTGTGGCTGCGGCTTGGACCGCGGTCTCAGTCATCCTCCGATCCTCGCAGTGTGATCAAGCGATTTGGCGTCAGCGCCGCATCCACCGGCTTGTCGTGCGGATCGGACGGCAGAGCGTCGACGACCTCCGTGTCGTACACAGCGGCCCAGACCGGCGTACCAGGGCGGACACGGGCGAGCGCACGGTCGTACGAGCCGCCCCCGCGACCCAGGCGTACGCCGTCATGGGTAACAGCCACGGCCGGGCAGATGACCAGATCGGCAGTGGCGATCGCGTCGGAGCCCAGGTCGGTCGGCGGCTCGGACAGACCGAGCCGACCGGGCACCAGGTCCGCCGCACCGGGCGCGACACCCCAGCCCAGGTCGTTGTCGGCGTACAGGATCGGCAACAGCACCTCTCGGTGTGTCGCGAGCAGCCAGTCGATCAGCGCACCGGTCTGCGGCTCAGGCCCCATGGACACGTAGAGAGCGACTCGGTACACCTCGGGCAGCACCTGTTGGGCGCTCGCCAGCAGTCCCTCCGCGTGCGGCCGCAGCCCGCGCGCGCCCAGGAAGTGCTGCCGCGCCGCGGCCTTCGTCTGGAACACACCTCGATCGTATGAGCGTGACGCGCGCAACACTGGGATTACTTGCCGTCCCCTAGGGTTGGTGCATGGGTGAGGTGGGTCTCAGACAAGCGCAGGAGAAGATGCGCGCGGCCGGTGCTGCCGACGTCGCGATACGCGTCTTCACGCACTACTACCGGCTGCTCGAGTCCGGGCAACAGGGAAAGATCCGCGAGGACGACATCGAGCCGGTGGGCGACCTGCCGCACCTGGACCACCTGGACACCGACCCAGAGGCACTCCGCGCCGCGCTCGCCGAGACGGTCGTCATCAAGCTCAACGGCGGCCTCGGTACGTCGATGGGCGTCACCGGCCCGAAGTCCGCGCTGCCGGTCAAGGACGGGCTGAGCTTCCTGGACATCATCGCCCGCCAGATCCTGAGCACCCGGCGCGCGTACGACGTACCGCTGCCGCTGGTGCTGATGAACTCGTTCCGCACCAAGACCGAGTCACTGCAGATCCTCAGCGAGTACGACGGGCTCGCGGTGGACGGCCTGCCGCTCGACTTCCTGCAGAACATGGAACCGAAGCTGCTCGCCGACGACCTGACGCCGGCCGAGTGGGAGCCGGACCCGGAGCTCGCCTGGTGCCCGCCCGGCCATGGCGACCTGTTCACCGCGCTGGTTGCCTCGGGCACCCTCGACGCGCTGCGGGAGCACGGTTTCCGGCACGCGTTCATCTCCAACGCGGACAACCTCGGCGCCACCGCGGACCCGCGGATCGCGGCCTGGATGGCGGAGCACGACGTACCGTTCGGGATGGAGGTCTGCCGGCGGACCCGGTCCGACCGCAAGGGCGGGCACGTCGCGGTGCGGAAGTCCGACGGGCGGCTGATCCTGCGGGACAGCGCACAGGTGGCCGACGAGGACACGCAGTACTTCCAGGACGTCACCCGGCACCGGATGTTCAACACGAACAACCTGTGGATCGACCTGGACCGGCTCGCCGAGCTGATGGACGGGCACGACGGGATCCTCGGGCTGCCGATCCTGGTGAACCGCAAGACCGTCGACCCGGCCGACCCGACCTCGCCGAAGGTGATCCAGCTGGAGACCGGGATGGGCACCGCGATCGAGACCTTCGACGGGTCCCAGGCGGTGATCGTGGACCGCAGCCGGTTCAAGCCGGTGAAGACGACGAACGACCTGCTGGTGCTGCGCTCGGACGTGTACGAGCTCGACGAGACCGGCGATCTGACCACCACCCACGAGGGCGACGAGCCGTACGTCGACCTGGACCCGGAGTACTTCAAGATCCTCGCCGACTTCGATGCCCGGTTCCCGGCCGGGTCGCCGTCGCTGGTCCGGGCCGAGCGGCTCGAGGTCCGCGGCGATGTTGCCTTCGGCAAGGATGTGGTGGTGATCGGGGACGTCGAGGTGACCGCGCCGGACGGTGAGCGCCGCGTGGTCCCGGACGGGACCGAACTGCGTTGAGCGTGGGCGACCTGCTCGTCCGGCCGCTGGAGCCCTACGACACCGACGAGGCCGCCGCGGTCTGGTGGCGCTCACGGCACACCGCGGACTCCCAGCTGCCGCCCGCGATCCACACCGCGGAGCAGGTCGCCTCCTGGTTCGCCGACGTACTGCTCCCCGACGCGCAGACCTGGGTCGCCCTCGACGACGGCCGGATCGTCGCGGTCCTCACCCTCGACGGTGACGACCTCGACCAGCTGTACGTCGCTCCGGACGCGGCCGGCCAGGGCATCGGCTCCGCCCTCGTCGACCTCGCCAAGGATCTTCGCCCCGGCGGTCTGGCGTTGTGGACCTTCCAGACCAACACGCGCGCACAGGCCTTCTACCAGCGGCACGACTTCCGCGAGGTACGCCGTACCGACGGCTCGGCGAACGAGGAACGCGCCCCCGACGTCCGCATGGTGTGGGGAAATCACCCGGAATCGGACCCCGCCTAGACCCCAACCGGACTTCTTCACGCACCCTTCCGGAACTTGGCGCGGAAACAGCTGAGCCGTGGATTAGGGTCGAGCTCGTGAGACGGAGTGTGGATGAGCATCTAGAGGTCGTACTCGGACGGGTGGCGGCCCTGCCGGCGTTCGACCAGCCGTTGATGGACGCGGTCGGGCTGGTGCTCTGCGAGGACATCGTCTCGGGGGTGAGCCTGCCGGGGTTCGACAACTCCGCCATGGACGGGTACGCCGTTCAGGCGGGCGACCTGGCCGGGGCCTCGGACGAGAACCCGATCAGCCTGCCGGTGGTCGGGGAGTTCCGGGCCGGGCGCAGTGAGCCGATCGTGGTGACCCCTGGGACCTGTGTGCGGATCATGACCGGTGCGCCGATGCCGCGTGGGGCGGACAGTGTCGTGCCGGTCGAGTGGACCGACGGTGGGACGGTCACCGTGCGGATCACGCAGCAGCCGCCGCTCGGCGGCTCGGTGCGGCGGGCGGGCGAGGACGTGACGGCCGGAGCGCAGGTGCTCGACCGTGACACCGTGCTCGGTCCGCGGCAGATCGCCGTACTCGCAGCGGTCGGGAGGGCGCGGGTCAAGGCGCGTCCGCGACCACGGGTTGTGGTGATCTCGACCGGGGCCGAGCTGCGGGAGCCGGGGAGCCGGCTGGGCGAGGGGCAGATCTACGACTCGAACAGCTACACCCTGGCGGCGTGCGCGCGGGACGCCGGAGCGGTGGTGTATCGCGTCGGGATCGTCGACGACGACCCCAAACGGATCATGGACACCCTGTCCGACCAGTTGGTGCGTGCCGACCTGGTCATCACCACCGGCGGTGTCAGCATGGGTGCGTACGACATCGTGAAGGAGGAGCTGTCCAAGCTCGGCACGGTGGACTTCCCGCAGGTCGCGATGCAGCCGGGCAAGCCGCAGGGGTTCGGCGTGATCGGTGAGGACGAGGTCCCGATCTTCACGCTGCCCGGCAACCCGGTCTCGGCGTACATCTCGTTCGAGGTCTTCGTGCGGCCGGCGCTGCGCAAGATGATGGGGCAGATGCCGTACCGGCGGGCCCTGGTGCCCGGCGTGACGCTCGACGGGTTCAGCTCACCCGCGGGGAAGCGGCAGTTCGTCCGCGCTGCGGCCACGTCCGGCGACCAGGGCTGGATGGCCAGTACAGTCGGCGGGCACGGCTCGCACCTGCTCGGCGGGTTGAGCCGGGCGAACGCACTGATCGTGGTGCCCGAGGACGTCACCTCGGTCCTCGCCGGCGATCAGGTCGAGCTGATGCTTCTGGACGAGGAGACTGGATGACGCAGGACCCGGGCGCGACGACTGCCGGCTCCGGTACGCCGGGGTCCGGTGGGCTGACGCATGTCGACGAGACCGGGGCCGCGCGGATGGTGGACGTGTCCGCGAAGGACACCACGGTCCGGCGGGCCGTTGCCAGCGGCAAGGTTCTGGTCTCCGCCGAGGTGGTGGCGGCGTTGCGCGGTGACGGCGTACCGAAGGGGGACGCGCTCGGCGTCGCCCGGATCGCCGGGATCATGGGCGCGAAGCGGACCCCGGACCTGGTTCCGCTGTGCCATCCGATCGCGATCACCGGCGCCAAGGTCGACCTCGAGGTCGCGGACGACGCCGTACTGATCCAGGCGCAGGTGAAGACCACCGACCGGACCGGTGTCGAGATGGAGGCGCTGACCGCGGTCGCCGTCGCCGGTCTGGCCGTGATCGACATGGTGAAGGCGCTGGATCCGGCTGCGGTGCTGACCGACGTACGGGTGGAGCTGAAAGAGGGCGGTAAGACCGGGCACTGGGAGCGGCCGTGAGAGCTCTCGTCGTCAGCGTCTCGAACCGTGCGGCCGCCGGCGTCTACACCGACACCACAGGTCCGCTGATCGCGGAGCGGCTGGCCTCCTGGGGCTTCGACGTCTCAGGACCTCAGGTGGTCCCGGACGGTGCACCCGTGGGGGAGGCGCTACGCGCGGCCGTCGAGGCGTCGTACGACGTCGTGCTGACGACAGGTGGTACCGGGATCTCGCCCACTGACGAGACACCCGAGCAAACGGCTGCTGTGCTGTCGAAGGTCGTGCCGGGGATCGCTGAAGCCATCCGGGCGTATGGCATGGCGAACGGCATACCGACGGCTGCACTCTCACGCGGGCTGGCAGGTGTCGCGGGTACTACGGTCATCGTCAACCTGCCTGGTTCGCGGGGCGGTGTGAAGGACGGTCTCGCCGTACTGGAGCCGCTGCTGCGCCATGCGGTCGAGCAAGTGCACGGTGGGGACCACGTGCGGACGGACGTCGACTGATGGCGGTCGTCCAATGGCCTGTGGAGCTGAAGCACGGGCAGGTCGGACTGCGACCGCTGCGGGCCGGCGACGGAAGCGAGTGGGCCGCCGCGCGCCAGCGGAACGTCAGCTGGCTGCGACCTTGGGACGCGACCCAGCCACCTGGTGCGGACGACGGTGCTCGGACGTTCCGCGCGATGGCCCGCGACTGGAACCGGCAGGCGCGCTACGGGCGGATGCTGCCGTTCGTCATCACGTACGGCGGCGCGGCCGGCGCCGGTGCACGAGCGAAATGGCCGCTGGTCGGCCAGCTCACCGTGTCCGGAATCACCTACGGATCGGCGCGCTGGGCGAACCTCGGCTACTGGGTCGACGAGCAGTACGCCGGTCGCGGCATCGTGCCCACGGCCGTCGCGATGGCCGCCGACCACTGCTGGTTCACCCTTGGTCTGCACAGGATCGAAGTGGCGATCCGCCCGGAGAACAAGGCAAGTCTGCGCGTCGTCGAGAAGCTCGGCTTCCGGTTCGAAGGCGAGCGGCCGCGGTTCCTGCACATCGACGGCGACTGGCGCGACCACCGCATCTTCGCGCTCAACGTCGAAGAGGTCGGACCCGGTCTCGTAGCGCGACTGACCTGACTACGGTGCGTGCTATTCACATCAGTCACACGAGTCTTCTTGCGACACACCGTCTCACGTACCTCATCTGGCCCTATCCGCACCTTAGCGTCGTCGCATGGGGACGACAGGGCTGATCTATGTGGCGATCGTCGCCGCGTGGGCCGCCTACCTCGTCCCGATGTGGCTGAAGCGGGGCGAAGAAGCGCGGCGCCGTCCGGTCGTGCCGTCGTCCGACGAGGCGCGCGTGCTGTCCCGCGACCCATCACGAACGCGGTACGTCGTACGTCCGGCCGGGACCACCGTCGTCGACGACTCGTCACCACCCAAGCGGTACGTTCCCAACCGAGCCCGCCGGGTGGCCGCAATGCGCCGTCGGCGGGTGCTGTCGATCCTGACCCTTTCGCTGCTGTCCGTCGTGGCGCTCGCCGGTCTGGCGATGCTGCAGTGGTGGACGGTCGCGATCCCCGGCACGTTGATCGCCGGCTTCGTCGTACTCACCCGGGTGCAGCTGCGCCGGCAGGCCCGCACTCGGATGCAGACCGCTGCCGAACGTCGTGCCCGCGCCCAGGCCCGCCACGACCGCGGCCCGGCCGGCAAGCCCGCGCCGTCACCCGACGAGGAGATGACCATCGAGGTCAAGCTCCCCGCCGAGCCTGCCCCGAAGCCCGCCGCGGCGAAGGCCGACAAGCCGGCCGCCGAGGGCCTGTGGGACCCGGTGCCGGTCACGCTCCCGACGTACGTCATGAAGGAAAAGGCGCCCGACCGCACGGTCCGGACAATCTCCCTCACCGACGACGAGGTCTTCTCCAGCGCCCGCACAACGGACCCGTCCGAGAAGCCCGCCCCCACCGAAGCACCGGCCCCCCAGCCGGCCGAAGAGGTCGAGGTGAAGCGGGCCGTCGGCGACTGATAACCGGTTTTAGTCTGCGGGCCCGTCCGTGTTAGAGTTTCGCGGTCGCCAGGGAAACCAGACGACCAGCTTTGGGGCTGTGGCGCAGTTGGTAGCGCGCTTCGTTCGCAACGAAGAGGCCAGGGGTTCGAATCCCCTCAGCTCCACGAAGCCGATAGGCGAGGTGTGTCGCGCAGAACCTGCGCTGACCGCCTCGCCTTCGTCATTTGTGCGGCTGCGCTTCGCTTGCCGCGCGGCGGGGGCTCCGCCACCCGCACCCCCTTGCGCCTTCGCTTCGCTCGGCTGCGGTGGCTGGGTTGGGCGGTCAGCTTGGGTGCGGGGGGTGGGTTGGCGGGTCGGCTTGGGTGCGGTGGCTGGGTTGGGCGGTCAGCTTGGCTGCGGGGGGTGGGCTTGGCGGTCAGCTCGGCTCCCGTGGCTGCGTTGGGCTCGGCTGTGGGGTTGGGGTTGCTGGTTGAGTGTTGTGGTTGCTGCTCTTAGGTTGTCAGGGCTGCTTCGGGGGTGGGGCGGTTGTGGCGTCCGCCGGTTCGCTTGGTGATGGCTGAGGGGATGGGGGTCTTGGAGCGGTAGAACTTGAGTGGGCTGGAACTGACCGCCTCCTTGTAGGCGATCGCGGCCCGGCCCTTGAGATACCAGCGGTTCGGAGTGTCGTCGGGGTTGGTGAACTGGATGACGGCATCCTTGCGGCCCAACGACACCGGCTGATGGATGTACCCGAAGCGGAACGGGCGGGGGTCCTTGCCGCGCAGGATCCGGGCGATCGATTCGGCCGTGTGCGCGCCCGTGGGGATACCGCTCTGACAGGTCCCGTGGATGGTCCCATAGGCCTGGCGGATCGCCGCCGCGTCGCCGACCGCGAACACCTCGGGATGCGAGACCGAACGCAGGGCGGCGTCGACCGTGACCCGGCCGGCGTCGTCGACGGCGATACCGGCTTCTGCGGCGAGGCGGGCATGGACGACGCCCGTCGTCCACAACGTCACGTCGGCCGGGACGCGTCCGCCGCCGTCGAGTTCGACAGCGCCCGGGAGGACCCGGGTCACGGTCACCCCGGTGCGGACGTCGACGCCGAGACGATCGAGTGTGTTCATCAGGTAGGTGCGCGCCTTCGGACCCATCATCGATGCCGGCTCGCCGCGGCTGAGCAGGACCACCTGCAGCCGGGGGTACGTCTCGGCGGCCTCGGCGGCCGCTTCGATGCCGGTGAGGCCCGCGCCGCAGACAGCGAGAACGCCCTCGGCGTTGCTCCGCAGGGCCTGCGCGAACGCCGGGTCGTCGATGGTGAACGCGTGCTCGACACGCGGGGTCGTGCTGCCGATCGCGTAGACCAGGTAGTCGTACGTGAGTTCCTGGCCGTCGTCGAGGACCACGCTCCGGCCGGCGGCGTCGATCCGGGCCGCGCGGCCCTGGACGAAGGCGACGCCCGCCGGCGCGACCAGGTCGGGGATGCGGTGGACGGCGAGTTCCTGGCCGACCGCGACCTGGTGCTGGCGGAGGCGCTCGTTGAAGACGTCGGTCGGATTGACCAGTGTGATGTCGGTGTTCCTGGTACGGCGTGCGATGCCGTGGGTGGCCATCATGCCGGTGTAGCCGGCGCCGAGGACGACGATGCGGTGCGTCATTTCCATGTCCGTTCGTTGATGGAGCTCAGGGGAGGAGAGATCAGGCCCGGATCGCCGCGATGCCTTCGCGGAACGTCGGCATCGACGGCGTCCAGCCGAGTTCGGCCGCTGCCTTGGCGTTGGACAGGCGGTATGAGCCGGTCATGACGGCGTGCAGGAGCGGGATCGGCCGGAGCACCCAGCCGGGCAGCGACTTCGGCGGCGGCGCGCCGAGGTGTGCGGCGGCCGTGCGGAAGAAGTCGCGCCAGGGGGCGGGCTCGTTGTCGACGATGTTGTACGCCTCGCCCCCGCGGCCGTGCTCGAGGGCGGCAACCGTCGCGGCGGCGGCATCCTCGACGTGGACGAGGGAGATGGGGCCGCCCTGCGGGACCGGCAGCTTTCCCTGCTTGAGCATTGCGATGGTGTGGTCGCCTCGGGCGCCGTAGAAGGCACCGTACCGCAGGGCGACGCCGTCGATGCCCTCGGCATGGAACGTCTGCTGTTCCGTGGACCGCAACGCGGCGATGTGCTGGTCGAAACGCCCGTACCCGCCCTGTCCGAACGTGTCCCTCTCGGTGAGGACGTGTTCGCCGAGATTGCCGTAGCCGTAGCCGAAAAGGTTCGACTGGGTGACGAAGCGCCGGGCACCCAGGGCGCGGGCGGCGGCGAGGAGATTCGCGGTGCCCTCGGTGCGCAGGCGGTTGGTCGCCGCCAGGTCCCGGTGCCGCATCGGGGCCTTCTTCAGCGCAGTCAGCTGGTGGATGACGGCCTCGGCTGTCATGCCGCGGACGGCTGCCAGTAGACGGTCGCGATCCAGCGCGTCGCCGACCAGCTCGGCGGTGCCGGGTGGTGCGCCGCCGCGGCGGCGGGTGAGAGCCACGACCTCGTGCCCGGTCTCGAGAAGCGCCCGGGTGAGCGGGGTCCCGACAGCGCCGGTAGCGCCGGCCAGGAGGATCCTCATGCGTTCTTCCTCCGTAGCAGAAGAATGACAGCCACGATGCCGAGCAGCGTCGTGGCGCCGAGCAGCGGCACGTCCGAGCCGTGCCCGCCGATGTGGCGGTCAGTGAAGTGCGACCAAGTGTGCAGGCCGCTGGCGACGACGAAGCCGGCCAGCGCCGCGCCCAGCGTGTTGTTCCACAGCAGCGCGGTGATCAGGCCGAAGCCGATGCCGATTTGGAAGGCACCCGCGTCGTGCGTCAGATGCTCGTTGTACGGCGCGTAGTTGACGTAGTCGATGAAGCTGACGGGCGCGAAGTACGCCCAGACGCCGAAGACCAGCACGCTGGCGGCGCACAGCAAGGTGATGACAGTGACCGGAAGCGACCTCAAGGTGACTCCTTAAAAAACAGCGGATGGCTGGTCCACTGTGGAGTCCCTGAAGGTGCAGCGACAACGGCGATGTGCTCAACACATGTTCAGCACTGCTGAAGACCCGCGTGCGGGCCGGTTCGGCATTCAGCGGGGGTCAAGGATTGTTTCGCAGGTCCGCACTACCCGGTCGGTCTGCGCGACTCCTCGGAGGCCGCGGGCCAGTCGAGGATCACCGGGCCGTGGGCCTCGGCGAGCCGGGCGAACTCGCGGACGAGTTCGGTTTCGCGGTCGGCCCGCCAGATCAGCGCCGACGCGACGGGCGGCCCGTTCTCGATCGGCGCGTAGGCGATCCCTGGATGCTGGTTGTACTGCGCGAACTGCGCGAGGATCGGGCCGATGCCCTTACCGGCCATGACCAGCGCGATGCCTGCCTGGAGACTCTCGACGAGGTGTGTGCGCTCGATCGGCCGTCCCGACGGCGTCCGGGCCGGCACGAAGTAGTCGATCCAGTACGCCTCTGGGTCACCTGAGGCGACGATGACCGGGTTGTCGGCAAGGTCCTCCAGCGTTCCGTACCCGCGGCGTGCGATCGGGTGCTGCTCAGGTACGGCCATCAGCAGGCGCTCGCGCAGGACCACCGGTCCGACGACCATGCCGTCCTCGCGGGCAGGCAGTGGTACGGCGATGACGTCGACCCGATCCTCCCGGAGCGGCCGCAGATGGTCGCCGACCTCCGCCTCGAGCACGAGACGCGCGGTGGAACAGGGCTGACGCGCTTCGAAGACGCGCGCGAGCTCGACGAGGTGCCGTCCGTTCGCGGTGCCGAGGAAGCCCAGCCGTAGCTCGCCGTCCATCCCCTTGGCGGCCCGGATGGTTCGTTGGACGACTTTCTCGACCGCCTCGTGCGCGGGGGCGAGATCGCGCTGGAACTGCCGCCCCAGGTCGGTGAGAGTCACACCGCGCGTGTTCCGCTCGAACAGGGCCGCGCCGATCCGGCGCTCGATCTTCTGGACGAGCTGGGTGACGCGGGCCGGCGAGATCCGGAGGCGCTTGGCGGTGCGGCCGAAGTGCAGTTCTTCGCACAGGACGAGGAACGTCTCGATCTCCTGACGCTCCACAGCACCCCTCACTCCGGTGTTCAACCACGGCGAACAATCGCTCAGCCTGCCTGAACACCGAGTATGAGCGATCACCGGATCAGGCGTCGAGTCGACGTCCGGCGGTCAGCTGAGAGTGGTAGTCGCGGCTTTCAGATCTTCCAGGGCGACCAAGGTGTGCGGGGCCAGGCCTGCTTCGTCATGTTCCAGGGCTGTCCAGGTGGCGTAGCCCTGTTTGAAGGCCAGGACTCCTAGCTCGGCTGCCAGGTGGGCGACGGGGTGAGGGACGCCTCTTGCTTTCAGGGCGTCCGTCATGGCTTTGGCCAGGCCTACGGTCTTCAGGGCGTCGCGTTCCTGGAGTTCTGTGCTGGCGGCTATGGCTGCTTTTAGGCGGGGGCCCAGTTCTCGGTTGAGGGGACCCATGGTGTTCGAGGCGCGTTCCAGGCCGGCTGCTACTGCTTCCAGGGGTGTTGCCGAAGCGGGGGCCGTGGTGATGCCTTCGACGAGGAGGCGGCAGAGGGTTTCCTGGCCTGCTACCAGGAGTTCTCGTTTGTCGGGGAAGTGGCGGAAGAAGGTGCTTTTGGTGACGCCGGCGCGTTCGGCGATCTGGGCGACGGTGGTGGCGTCGTAGCCCTGGTCGGCGAAGAGGTCGACGGCGGCGAGGACCAGTCGGTCGCGGGCGCCGGGTTCCCATCTGGCCATGACGACATTCTAGGCGATGGGACCTTTGTCCCATCAGGGTGTACGGTGATGGGACAAAGGTCCCATCACGGGTAGGAGTGTCTCATGCAGGTCTTCGTCACCGGCGGTACCGGACTCATCGGCTCGGCTGTCGTCCGCGAACTGCTTGACAACGGTCACACCGTCCTCGGCCTCGCGCGTTCCGACTCGTCCGAGGCGGCGCTCCGGGAGGCCGGTGCGGAGTCGGTTCGTGGCGGGCTCGCTGACCTGGACGTACTGCGCACAGGAGCGGCCAAGTCGGACGGGGTGATTCATCTTGCCTTCAGCAACGACTTCAGCAGTCCGGAGGCGCTCGCGGCGGGGATCGCTGAAGAGAGCGCCGCGCTCCGCACGTTGGGGGAGGAGTTGACGGGCAGCGGTCGTCCGCTCGTCACGGTTTCGGGTACGCCGTGGGTACCGGGTCGCAGCTCAACCGAGTCGGACCCGCTGCCTCTGGACGGCCCGGTCGGAGGGCGAGGGCGATCCGTGATGGCCGCGCTCGCGTTGGCTGAGCGTGGTGTCCGGAGTGCCGCAGTACGCATGCCGCGCACCGTGCACAATCAGGGCGACGGTGGGTTCGCCGGCCTATTGACGCAGATCGCGCGTCAGAGCGGTGTGTCCGGATATCCCGGTGACGGCACGCAGCGGTGGCCCGCCGTACATGCGCTCGACGCGGCTGTGCTGTTCCGGCTCGTGCTGGAGAACGCGCCGGCCGGAACCGCTTGGCATGCAGTGGATGACGAGGGCGACGCCGTACGCGACATCGCCGCCGTCATCGGCCGGCGCCTCGGTCTGCCGGTCGAGTCTGTCCCGGAGGCGACGTACGGTCCGCTCGGCCCGATCTTCGCCACCGATCAGCCGTCGTCCAGCGCCCACACCCGCGAGGCCCTGAACTGGCGCCCCCAGCACCCGAACCTGCTTAAGGACCTGGAGAACGTTCAGGTGTAATCCACAGGCCACCCAGTCCACCGGTCAGGAGATCGAAGGCCTGATCGGCGGCTGCGGCCGCGGCCGGATACGCGTCGTCGGCGCGGGTCCCTGCGACGGCGCGCTCGTAGTTGGCCATCGAGAGGGTCCACTGGACCGACACGATCTGGGCGGCGGCCAGGCGGGCGGGGAGTTCGGCGGTGTCCGCGGTCTCGTGCAGGGCAGCGGCCAGCTGGGTCTCGGACGACTCGTTGAACTGCAGCATGCGCGCCATCAACTGGGGCGTGGATCGCAGCAGGTGGTACAGGCTGAGCACTTCCGGTACGTCGGTGAGGCCGGTCACCGGATCGTGTGCGCGGAGGGCGTCCAGGTAGTGCTCGTGCAATGCGGCCAGAGGTGACTGGCCCGCCGGCCGGGCACGCACGACGCGCGCGGGCTCGTCCTCGTGGTCGGCGAACCGGTGGACGACCAGATCTTCCTTGGTCGGGAAGTACGCGAAGAGGGTCCGCCGCGAGACGTCCGCGGCCTCTGCGACCTGGGTGATCGACACCTGGTCGAACCCGTGCTCGACGAACAGCGAGATGGCCGCCTCCGAGATCGCCGCCCGGGTCCGCAGTTTCTTCCGCTCGCGCAACGTCATGAGTGAACTTTAGCACTCAGTGCTACTCTGCACTTAGTCTACTTTTGCACTGAGGGGAGCTTTCCATGGACGTGCTGATCGCGGGAGCCGGGCCGACCGGACTGATGCTGGCGTACGAGCTGGCGCTGGCCGGAGTCGACGTGACCGTCCTCGAACGGCTGGACGAGCGGCTCGAACAAACCAAGGGCGGCGCGCTGCAGGCCCGTACCGCCGAGGTGCTGGACATGCGCGGGCTGCTCGGCCCGATCCAAGCGCGCGAATTGCCCCGCGCAGAGGTCGGCGGCCACTTCGCCGGACTGCCGGTCCCACTCGACGCATCGCCCTGGAACACCCGGCATCAGTACCCGATCTCCGTACCGCAATGGATCGTCGAGGAAGAGCTCGAGTACGCCGCTGTCGCCCGAGGAGCCGTCGTACGTCGCGGTGTCGAGGTCAGCGCGGTCGAACAGGACGACGACGGTGTGACCGTCATCGCAGGCGGAGACACGTTGCAGGCCCGCTATCTCGTGGCATGCGACGGTGCGCACAGTGCGGTCCGCAAGCTGCTCGGCGTACCGTTCCCCGGCCGGCCCGGGACGTTCCGCGCGGTGCTGACCGACGTACGACTGTCGTCGGTGTCCGATGAGGTGCCGGTGACAGCGGGGCATTTCAGCACGTTGACGAAGCAGGGCGGGGACTACTGGGGCATGCTCGTGCCGGTCGGCGAGAAGCGGTACCGGTTCACGTTCGGACGGGACGGGGTCGCGTCGCCGGCTGAGACCCAGGAAGCGCTGACCGCGTTGTACGGCAGGGAAACCAGGCTGGCGGAGGTGTTAAGCGCGTCGGAGTTCGGTGATGCCACGAGGCAGCTCGAGTCGTATCGGTACGGGCGGATCTTCTTCGCCGGGGATGCGGCGCACATTCACCCGCCGTTCGGTGGGCAGGGGCTCAACCTCGGTGTGCAGGATGCCTTCAACCTGGGCTGGAAGCTCGCCGCCGCGGTGCAGGGCACGGCCGATGTACTCGACACCTACCAGACCGAGCGGCATCCGATGGCCGCGCGCGTACTGCGCCACACCGCCGCGCAACGGGTCTTCGCCCTCCCCGGCGCGAGTGAGGACGTCGTCGAGCTGCGGGAGATCTTCACGGACCTGATGCGGTTGCCCGACACGAACCGGTACCTCGCCGGCATGATGTCCGGGCTCGACGCACCGGACCGGATCCCCGACCTGGAGCTGATCACCGACGACGGCCCGACCTGGCTCTCCACCCTGCTGCACCCCGGCCGTGCGCTTCTCCTCGACTTCGGCACACGCACGTGGCCGGCGTCATCGCGCGTGAACGTCGTACGAGTGAAACCCGACGGCGAACACGACGCCCTCCTGATCCGCCCAGACGGCTTACTGCGCGCGTCAGGCGAAGCAGCCGTCAGCACCGCTCTGAGGAGCGGGGGATGATATGAGCGGGAGGGTTCGACATGCCACGACCGAAGGCCGTCACCGACGATGCCAGCGCCAGGCAGTTTCTCGATGCCGCGGCTCAGTTGATCGATGCGATGTTCGTGACCTCGCCGGACGAGCGGCCGCGGCGGTTGAGCTCGATCGACTTTCCGGCGACCTTGGAGTGGTTGCGGAAGGAAGACGTGGTCCGGCTGGCCCGGGACGGTGGGCAGCCGGGAGTGAGCCGGAAGTCGTTCGACAACCGGTGGGAGTCCAAGGAGGACTTCGTCAACGACGCGGTGATTCACACGATGCTGTACCGCGACGCACCGAACGCCAATCCGGCCTTGCAGCTGGCCGATATGGCGAGTCTGGTGGCGGCCGAGAACGTTGCTCAAGCGATTGCCCAATTCTGTGACGCGATGCTCGCGAGCCTGCTGTCGTACCCGCGGTCGTTCCTGCTGCTGCACATCGGGCCCCTGCTGGAGCAGCATCCGAAACTCAAGGCCGCGATTGTCGAGGACATGCTGCAGGCGTTGGCGCCCTGGTACGAGGGCTACGCGCAACTGTTCGCGGCGTTCGGTGTCAGGATGCGACCCGGGTGGACCATCGAGCGCTACGGGCTGACGATCCAGTCGATGCTGGACGGTTTCCTGCTGCGTTCGCGCGTACAGGACGAACAGATGGCGGCGTACAGCTCGGAGGACGCCAGTCTGTTCGCGGACGCCGTGGTCGCGTTCACGCTCGGAGTCATCGATACCAGCGAGAGCAGCGGTCTGAGCTCACGAGAAGCCCTGAACGCCGGCGTCGGCCCTGCCCCCGGCGTAGAGAGCCTCAGGTCGCCCCCTAACACCGTTGACTGACCGTTACCCCCGCTCGATGCTGGGTGTGGCTCGGGGGGAACGGGCCGGGGAAGCCGAGCTTCGGGGGGCTCGGCAATCAGGTCAGCCGGGGGCCTGAACCGTCTGGCCGATGGGGATGCTGCTGAGCGCGTAGCCGTACGCGGCGGTGCCGGGCCGGGGTCTGCGGTTTTGGTCCAGGAGGTAGAGGATCTCGGTGCTCACGGGCCAGAAGGCTCGGAGGTGGGCGGGGGCGGAGGCGTCCAGTTGGTAGACGGTTGCCGCCGGGTCGAGGGCGGTGCCGCGGGTGACGGTCCAGGTGCCTTCGTGGGTCTCCCGGGTGTCGTCGCCGGTGCCTGCCCGGACGATGGAGATGAGGTACGTCGACGGCGCGGCGGGGGTGCCGTAGAGGACGACTCCCAGCTTGACTCGTTGGCAGTCGGCCACGGGGGGATTGTCGACGGTGCAGGGGACATGGTTCTCGAAGTCCGCGGACGCCCGCGCTCCGGCCTGGTCGGTGAGGGGATACCACGGGCCGAAGGTTTGGGGAGCATCTGGACCACGGGTGAGGATCAGCGCGACGAGGACGGCGGCGAGCGTGAGTACGCCGACGCCGGTCGTGCGCCTCCAACCGCTGAGCAGCCCGGGTACAGGCATGAATTCACTGTAGGCGTTGTCGAGAGGAGCGGCGCTTTGGTGCTGAGGGTTGATGCTGGTACGGCGCTGGTCCTGCGGGAGGCGCATCACAAGATGCAGGCGCTGCCGCGGGGCAACCACTACGCGCTCTACGACTACGTGCGCGGGGTGGTGGCGAAGGTGGCGCCGATGGACACGTTCCTCGTGGGTTCCTGCAGGGATCGGATCGGGTGCGATATCCGTACGGGTACGAGGACGGCAAGTACGACGACAACGCGGTCCGTGCGCTCGAGTGGCTCGCCGGAGCGCCTCGGGGTGATCCTGCGCAAGTACGGGATGGAGAGCCGGGTCCAGGTCGCCCACTACGTACGGCGCTACTTGGCCCGGTGATGTCTCAGGTTGAGAATCGCGTCAGCTATTCTTGACTCATTCCAGAAAACGCGGAAGACTCTGGGGCGTGCCGACGGTGGAGGAGCTTCAGGGGCTGTTGCGTGGGGCTTCGCTGCGGGTGACTCGGCCACGGCTGGCGGTGCTGGCCGCGGTGTACGGGCATCCGCATGCGGATACCGACTCGATTATCGGTGCCGTGCGCAACGAATTGCCCCAGGCGTCGCACCAGGCGGTGTACGACTCGCTGCACACCTTGACGGCGGCGGGCCTGCTGCGGCGGATCCAGCCGTTGGGGTCGGTGGCGCGGTACGAATCGCGCGTCGGTGACAACCACCACCACGCTGTCTGCCGGTCGTGCGGCGCCATCGCCGACGTCGACTGTGCGGTCGGGCATGCGCCCTGCCTGACCGCGTCCGAGGACCACGGTTTCGTCATCGACGAGGCCGAGGTCATCTATTGGGGCCTGTGCGCGGACTGCGCACGACGTACCTGACTTCCTGTGAAAACGTCCAGTCTGGAAGGAATCTGATGTCCGAGAACCATGAGCCCCTGCCCGGCGAAGCCTCCGCGGAGAGCCGCGGCGAGGCCGAGACCGGTGGCTGCCCGGTCGACCACGGTCAGGGCGTGCACCCGACCAGCGGGAACGCCAACCGCGAATGGTGGCCGAACCAGCTGAACCTGAAGATCCTGGCCAAGAACCCGGCCGTCGCGAACCCGCTCGGCGAGGAGTTCGACTACGCCGCGGAGTTCCGGACCCTGGACCTGGCCGCCGTGAAGGCGGACATCGCCGACGTCCTGACCACCTCGCAGGACTGGTGGCCGGCCGACTTCGGGAACTACGGCCCGCTGATGATCCGGATGGCCTGGCACAGCGCCGGCACGTACCGGATCCACGACGGCCGCGGTGGCGCGGGCGCCGGTCAGCAGCGGTTCGCGCCGCTGAACAGCTGGCCGGACAACGGCAACCTGGACAAGGCCCGCCGGCTGCTGTGGCCGGTGAAGAAGAAGTACGGCCAGAAGATCTCCTGGGCCGACCTGATGGTCCTCACCGGCAACGTCGCGCTGGAGACCATGGGCTTCAAGACCTTCGGGTACGCCGGTGGTCGCGAGGACGTGTGGGAGCCGGAGACCGACGTGTACTGGGGTCCGGAGACCACCTGGCTGGACGACAAGCGGTACTCCGGTGACCGCGACCTCGAGCGTCCGCTCGGTGCGGTCCAGATGGGCCTCATCTACGTGAACCCGGAAGGCCCGAACGGCAACCCGGACCCGATCGCGGCGGCCCGCGACATCCGCGAGACGTTCGGCCGGATGGCGATGAACGACGAGGAGACCGTCGCGCTGATCGCCGGCGGCCACACGTTCGGCAAGACCCACGGCGCGGGCCCGGCAGAGAACGTCGGCGCCGAGCCCGAGGGCGCGTCGATCGAGCAGCAGGGCCTGGGCTGGAAGAGCACGTACAACACCGGCAAGGGCAAGGACGCGATCACCAGCGGCCTCGAGGTCACCTGGACCACGAAGCCGACGCAGTGGTCGAGCGACTTCTTCGACATCCTGTTCGGCTACGAGTGGGAGCTGTCGCAGAGCCCGGCCGGCGCGAACCAGTGGGTCGCGAAGGACGCCGAGGCGATCATCCCGGACGCGTACGACGGCCCGAAGAAGCTGCCGACGATGCTGACCACCGACCTGTCCCTGCGCTTCGACCCGATCTACGAGCCGATCTCGCGCCGCTTCAAGGAGGACCCGGACGCGTTCGCGGACGCGTTCGCGCGCGCCTGGTACAAGCTGACCCACCGCGACATGGGCCCGCGCGTCCGGTACCTCGGCTCCGAGGTCCCGAGCGAGGTGCTGATCTGGCAGGACCCGCTGCCGGAGGCTTCCGGCGAGCCGCTCACCGACGGCGACGTGACCGCGCTGAAGGCCGCGATCGCGGCATCCGGTCTGTCGGTGGCGCAGCTGGTCTCGACCGCGTGGGCGTCCGCGTCGACGTTCCGTGGCAGTGACAAGCGCGGCGGCGCCAACGGTGCCCGGATCCGCCTGCAGCCGCAGAGCGGCTGGGAGGTCAACAACCCCGACGAGCTCGCGCAGGTCCTGCGGACGCTCGAGGGCATCCAGCAGTCGTTCGCGAAGCCGGTCTCGCTGGCCGACGTGATCGTCCTCGCCGGCGGTGTCGGTGTGGAGATCGCGGCCAAGAACGCCGGGTACGACGTCGTCGTACCGTTCACGTCCGGCCGGGTGGACGCGTCGGCGGAGCAGACCGACTCCGACTCGTTCGCCGCGCTCGAGCCGGTCGCGGACGGGTTCCGCAACTACTACGGCAAGGGCAACCGCCTCCCGGCCGAGTACCTGCTGCTCGACCGCGCGAACCTGCTCAAGCTGAGCGCTCCGGAGCTGACGGTCCTGGTCGGCGGCCTCCGCGTTCTCGGCGCGAACTACGACGGTTCGAAGTACGGCGTACTCACCGACAACCCCGGCACGCTCACGAACGACTTCTTCGTGAACCTGCTCGACCTCGGCACCGAGTGGCACGCCACCGACGGGAGCGAGGAGACGTTCGAGGCCACCGTCAACGGTGAGGTCAAGTGGACCGGCACCCGCGCCGACCTGGTCTTCGGCTCGAACTCCGAACTCCGCGCCCTCGCCGAGGTCTACGCCAGCGACGACGCCCAGCAGAAGTTCGTCGACGAATTCGTCACCGCCTGGCACAAGGTCATGGAACTCGACCGCTTCGACCTCCACCGCTGACCGACACCGCAGCTTTGGGGAAAGAAATAGTCGCCAGGCGCGAATTTCTTTCCCCAAAGGCGTGACAGAAGACCGGCTCCGTTCAGGGGCCGGTCTTCTCGCGTCAGCCGCTGCAGCCGCGCGGTCCAACCGACGGCGACGCCGAGCCGCCGTCCGGGTCGACGAGGACAGGGCGCAGGTCGGCTATCTGGAGGGGGATGGAGCGGCTGAAGTCGAGCGGGATGTCGCCCTGCATGCCGCCGCCGGTCCAGTGAACGGTCCAGTACGCCGTTGCGGTGACGTTGTACTTGCCGGACTTCTCGCAGTGGGAGGTCTTGCTGTACCTGAAGCCGCAGGTCGGTGAGGACGGCATGTCCTTGAGCGACTTGCCCGTTGCCATCGCCTTGGTGAACGGGGTGCCGGCGCCTTTACAGGTCACGGTCTCGCCCTCACCCATGGACCACTCAATGCGGTCGACCGTCCCGGTCGCTGTGATGGAGACACCACCGAGCGCCGCGACCTTCGTCTGCGGCCCGGTCGTCGTAGCACCCGGGTCAGTCACCCACATCCAAACCGGCACATTGACGATCCCGACCCGATCCGCACTCTGAACGTACGGCGACAACCCAAGCTGAGGCGCCACGAAGTTCATGGATTCCACGACCCGTCGGGCTGCCACCCGGGGATCGATGGTCTGCGTCTCACCTGGCGGCCGGTTCACCGACTCGGGCGTGATCTGGACGATCGGCTTACCCTCGTCGATGCCAAGAATCAACCAGCATTCGTAGAACTTCGTACCCGCTGGGTAGTCGCTGACCTTGCTCGGGGAGACCAAGGACCTGGGCCCGGCCAGCGGACGCAGATAGCATCCTGATGCTGCATCAAAAAACCCGTCTCCGGTCCGGCACGGCACAACCTGCCCTTCCCAGACACAGGCGGCAGTCTCACTGGTCTTCTTGGCTCCGGGCGTGGTCTTAACCGAGGTTTTCGGCGGATGGCCGTCATCCTCTACGGAGTAGACGCATTGTCCAGCGCTCCACCCGATGACGCATCCGGGTGTGCCGGGTGTCGGGTCGGCGAACGCGGCGGATGGTCCGACGAGGGACAGAATCACGGCGAGGCCGAGGAGCTTGGAAGTCAGCATTTCGCGGGTTTCCTGCTTTGCGCGAAGTCAGCTTTCCAAGTGCCCTGGACGCGACGCATGCGCATCTCGTCAACGGTTTGGGTCGGTGTTCCAGGGGGTCTGACGCTCTTGCCTTTGGAGTCCACGGCGCCGGCCTTCGAGGAGTCGACGCACGCGCTGAGGATCAGGTTGTCGATCTGACCACTGGCATTCGGCTTGCCGATGCTCAACGGCTTGATCCAGACGACCTGAAGACTTCCGACGGAGTGCCATTTGTCACCGCGGAACTTCTCTGCCTCGATGAGTTCGGCTTTCAGCATCACGCCGCTCGCGTACTTGTTCAGCGCTGTCACGTTGCGGCCGCCGCTCCTGTACATCGCGTCCGTCGCGGCGACGAACCCTCGGTACGCAACCGAAGCTTCGGCCACAGCCACTTCCTCAGGCGTGTCGCTGGGAGTCGGGGACGGAGTGGGGGACGAGGCGGGGGATGAAGTGGACGGCGGCGGAGCCGTGTTCGGTTGCCCGGCGTCTGGGGAGCCTTGGCAGGCCGTTAGCGCCAAGAGGGCGCAGGTGGCTGCGGTTGTGAGGCGGAGGGCCGGGTGGCGGGGCATGGAGGCTCCGTTCTGGATGCTGTTGGTGTAAGCCTCGCATACGGAGGGTGTTCGTCGGTCCGGATATCCACAGGGCTGCAGGTTGCTGCAAGTGGTGCTGGCGGCTGTGGATAACTGGGGTTTGGGTGTCGTGGGCGTCGTAGTGTCGGGGTATGGCTACTGAGGGTTCTGCGGTTCGGTCGGTTGAGGATGTGCGGCGGGATGTTGCCGGGGTGCTGGGTCGGTTTCGGCGTGGGCGGGGGATGGCGTTCAGCTTTGGTGACGGTGGGGTGCCGGAGGGTGTGCTGCTGACGTACGACCAGTTCGAGGAGCTTGGGGGTGAGTCGAAGTTCGAGCGTCGTTCTGGGGTGGTCGCGGTGGAGACGGTGGGGGCGGAGCTTGCGGGGATGGTGGCTGCGATCCGGGACGGGTCGTTCGTGCCGGTGGTGTGGGGTGACGGCGGCGAGCCGGAGGCCGTGATCATGTCGACGTCGCAGTACCGCCAACTGCGCGGCGACGACGAGCCCCCGGCCGGGACGATCGACGATCCGACGCGTCGCGTCTACGCGACCGAACCCCTCCCGGACAGCCGCCCGATGACCATCGACCAGATCGCCGAGATGATGGGGCCGTACAGCCAGCAGGTCCTCGAGGAGATCCGCCAGGAGGAGCGTGAGGAGGCGGAGCGCGCGCGGCGAGAAGACGACTCGCCATGAGCGGGGACCTACCGCTGTACGAGGTTGTTCTTGGCAAAGAGTTCGCGGTCGACCTGATGCGCCTTGCGGCAGCCGCGGAGAAGGACCCGCGGGGGTCGGCCGGTTACCTGCATCGCCAGGTGCTGAAACAGATCGGCGCCCTGGCTAACGGGGCGGCGGATGGGCGGCATGCGTTGGGGTATGAGTCTGGGAAGGGGGATTTGCGGGACTGTGTGACTGCGTATCTGCAGTCCGATCCGCAGCAGAAGGCTGACTATCGGCTGGTGTTTCGGGAGATGCCGCCCGAAAGGCCCGGTGGGCAGCCCCGGCGGGAGTTGTTGGCTGTGAAGCCGCGGCAGGGTTCCGGCAACATCTACGAACACACCTGCGCTCGGCTCAATCGCAACCTGCACGACCGTCAGCCGGGGCTCAACGCGTTCGGCGATCGCATGCCCAGCCTCAGACAGAACCAAGCCCAGCGCCAAGCCGAACTCGACGCCAACCGCGCCATCGCACACGCCTTCGCCGGTCAGGTGCCGTTGGCAACGTCACGGCCGTTGACGTCGGCCCACTTCGGTCATCACGCCGCGAAAGGCTCGCCGCGGCGGGCTCAGGACGTCAGTCGCTGAGCCGCCGCGGCGATGAGCCGGAGGTGTTACTTGGCCGGGCCTTTGCCGGCGGCCTTGGCTTCCTTGCCTCGGATGACGGCGGCGAGGGTTTTGTCGTCGACGCCGGCGTCTTTGAGTTGCTGGTAGTTCTCGTGGAGGCTGCCGGCGGGGGCCTGGAAGCCGGACCCGGTGAACTTGTCGACCAGGCCGGCGGCCTCCCTGGGATCCCGGGCGTCGCCCAGGCGGGCCCGGGTCTCTTCGTCGCTGATCTCGTCGGCCATATTGCTCTCCTCGGCTGGTCGCAGCAGGTTGACCTGCGATCCTCCCGCAGCGAGGGTTCACCGAGTGGGTCAGCTGGCGAGGGCCGTGCAGAGGGTGCCACTGCAGGCGCGCATGTTGCTGAGGGCGCCTTCCCACCAGGTGCCGGTGTTCATCCAGATGGGGAGTACGCCGCCGGTGTTGTTCTTGTTGTAGCGGGCCTGGTAGCCGGAGGCGGTGCGGAGCACGACGTTGCTGCCGGAGTACAGCAGGGCCTGGGCGTGGTAGCCCTGGCGGGTGCCGCCGGTTCCGTTGCAGTACCAGAGGCGGATGGTGTCGTTGTGTGCCCTCGCGGCCACCCGGCACGGCGAGGCGGCGGCAGTGTCTGTAGCTGCTTGTGTCGGTGCGGCGACGGCAAGTGCGCCGGCAGCCAGGCCGACAGTTGCCAGACCTGTAGCGATGATCGTTCCCCGAGTCATTTCGTCCCAATCGGTAGACGTTGCCTGTCCACCGCAGTACATCGGCCCGTACTTTCAGAATGCTTTCAATCCGGGCGGAAGGGGTCTGACATGCGGTTTCATCATGATCGGGAGCCGGCGGGGGACCTGACTTTCAGTGATGTGTTCCTGGTGCCGAACCGGTCGCGGGTGGCGTCTCGGCTGGATGTGGATCTGGCGACGTCGGACGGGACCGGGGCGTCGATTCCGGTGGTCGCGGCGAACATGACGGCGGTGTCGGGGCGGCGGATGGCCGAGACGATCGCGCGGTGCGGTGGTCTCGCGGTGATTCCGCAGGACATTCCGGTCGATGTCGTCTCCGAGGTGGTTGCCTGGATCAAGGAACGGGATCCGGTCCACGACACGGCCCTGACGCTGCCGCCGACCGGGACCGTCGGCGAGGCGCTGAACCTGTTGCCGAAGCGCAACCACGGCGCGGTGATCGTCGTGGACCAGGGTCGGCCGGTCGGTGTGGTGACGGAGGCGGACTGCTCCGGCGTCGACCGGTTCACCCAGCTGGACGCGGTCATGTCCCGCGAGCTGCTGACGGTCCCGCAGGGCGTCGACCCCGAGACCGCGTTCGAGCAGCTGCACGACGGTCGGCACCGGTTGGCCCCGGTGGTTGACGCCAACAACGAAATCGTCGGCATCCTGACCCGCCAGCGCGCCCTCCGCGCAACGCTGTACGAACCAGCACTCGACGCCGGCGGCAGGCTCCGTGTCGCCGCCGCGATCGGGATCAACGGCGACGCCGAGCAGAAGGCGAAGGCGTTGCTGGACGTCGGCGTGGACGTCCTCGTCATCGACACCGCGCACGGTCACCAGGAGCGGATGCTCGAGGTGGTCGAACGGGTTCGCGCGCTCGGCCCGCAGGTGCCGATCGTGGCCGGCAACGTAGTCACCGCCGAAGGTGTGACGGACCTGGTGAACGCCGGCGCGGACATCGTGAAGGTCGGTGTCGGCCCGGGCGCGATGTGCACGACCCGGATGCAGACGGCCGTCGGGCGTCCGCAGTTCTCCGCCGTACTCGAGTGCGCGACCAGGGCACGCGAACTCGGCAAGCACGTCTGGGCGGACGGCGGCGTACGGCATCCGCGGGATGTCGCGCTCGCACTGGCCGCGGGGGCGTCGAGCGTGATGATCGGGTCCTGGTTCGCCGGTACGTACGAGTCGCCCGGCGACCCGCACCGGGACAGCCAGGGCCGGATCTACAAGGAGAGCTTCGGGATGGCGTCGGCCCGCGCCGTCAGGTCCCGGACCGCCGAGGACTCGGCGTTCCAGCGGGCCCGGAAGAGCATCTTCGAGGAGGGCATCTCGACCGCCCGGATGTATCTTGACCCGGAGAACCCGAGCGTCGAGGACCTGCTGGACTCGATCGTCTCGGGCATCCGCAGCTCCTGCACGTACGTCGGCGCCGCCAACCTGACCGAGTACAACGAGCGCGCCGTCGTCGGCCTGCAGACGGCCGCCGGGTACGCCGAAGGCAAACCGCTCGACACCAGCTGGCTGTAATCGTATACACACCGTCTCATCCCCGGAGTGAGATCGGAGGCCCGGCAAGATCATGCGCCGGGCGATGGTCACGCTCGGCGATCGGTGGCACGGTGTAGGCAACAGGGGGAGGAAGGGCACCGAACCATCCGTCGGGGGGTCGGGGTCGCGCCGGGGGCGGCGGGACCGATCGACGCGGGGGCTCAACAGTCACTGGTGTCCTGCTCGTGGTCGCGGGTGGTGCAAGGGTTCGGCCGAGGCTTGGGAGGGCGACTCGGGAACCTGTAGGCACCATCCGCGACCGCGGTTTCGGCACGTCTTCGGCCGCATCACTTGGCAAGTCGCTGGGTACAGCGCGATAGTCGAGTGATCGATACAGCCGAGGTGTGTGTGGGGAGCCGACGTTGTGGAGTCAGAGAAGGTCGCCCCGCTGAGGGTGGACGCGGAGACCGCGATCATCCTGCGCGAGGCGTACCACAAGATCGAGGCGTTGTTCCGGGCCGACCACTACGGTCTGTACGACTACGTACGGGTGGTGGCCGGGAAGATCGCGCGCGTCGACGCCTTCTACGTCGGGTTCTTGCAGGGCACCAGCCGCGTACGGTTCCCGTACGGGTACGACGACGGCGAGTACGTGAACCCGGACACCCATATCTTCGGTCCGAACGGGCAGACGGCCTGGCTGATCAAGCACCGGCACACCTACAGGTTCGCCTACGACAACGGTTCCACCCTGCACGCCGGCGTACCGGTGGGGGACCTGCGGCGGCGGTCCGGGGACGCGGTGACGGTGCCGATCTTCCGGCCGGCCAAGGACGGGCCCGATCAGCTGTTCGGGATGCTCTCGATGCAGAGCTACGAATCCAAGGCGTACGACGACAACGCCGTGCGGGCGTTCGAGTGGCTGTGCGAGGTGGTCGAGCGGGTCCTGACCCGTGAGGGCGAGGACCGGGAGTCGTTGCGCCGGCTGCCCGCGGGGGACATCGGCCCGAACCTGCTGACCTCCGACCACGTGATGGAGTACCTGACGCACCGGGTCGCCTCGATCCGGGAGATCGCGGCCGAGGCGCTGGACGAGCCCGACGTGAGTACCGCCGTCCACACGCACCTGGAGCGGATCGTCGACGCCGCCGAGCACATCCAGTCCGAGCTGATCGAGATGCTGATGGAGACCGACGAGGGCCCCGAGCGCCGGTTCAGCAGCCTGACGAAGGCACAGCAGGCCGTCGCCGTCCTACTGACCGACGGCCTCGACAACGACCAGCTGGCCGCCGAGCTCGGCGTCAGCCTCAACACCGTCAAGACCCACCTCAGCGCGATCCTCCGCAAATACGGCTTCCGCTACCGCTCCCAGGTGGCCGACGACGTCCGCAGGTACCTGGCCCGCTAGTACGAGCGGGCCACGTAGGCCACCAGGTCTGGTTCGTCGTCGTTCACCGGTAGTGAGCCGTCCGGGCGTTGCAGGCAGCGGACTGTGATGCCGGATTCGCCCAGGCGGTCCTCGCCCTGTTCGCCGACAGCGTCGTACGGGATGCGCGCCCAGCCGGTGCCCGCGGCCTCGACCGCCTCCTCGACTGTGGACACCCCCGTGATGCGGGCGGTTTGGCGGGCGCTTGCCTCGGTCAGGAGGTGTGCTTGGTCCGCCTCGAGGGCGGCGGCGACGTGTGCGGTGAGCTCGATCAGGGCGACGGCGGTCTTGGCGGAGTCGCGCAGTCGGCGTACGACGGTGGCGTTGCCGGCGGCGAGGTCGCGGGGTCCGATCTCGATGCGGAGCGGGACGCCTTTCAGCTCCCAGTTCACCGCGCGGCGCCCGAACGGCTGATCGGCACGGTCGTCCACTTCCACCCGCAACCCGGCAGCCTTCAGGTCATCGGCGATCCGGTGCGCCGCCTCGATGGCTTCGTCCTTCACCGCGAGTACGACGACCTGCACCGGCGCGACCGCCGGCGGGACCCGGAGGCCGGCGTCGTCGCCGTGCACCATGATGAGGCCGCCGACCATCCGGGTGCTGCTGCCCCAGGACGTGGTCCACGCGAGCTCACGCCGTCCCTCGCTCGACAGGTAGCCGATGTCGAACGCGTGCGCGAAGTTCTGCCCGAGCTCGTGCGACGTGCCCATCTGCAGGGCCTTGCCGTCGCGCGTCATCGCTTCGAGCGTCATCGTGTTCACGGCTCCTGCGAACCGCTCCCGTCGCGTCTTGCGGCCGACGACGACCGGGATCGCGAGGACGTCGACCATGACCTCGCGATAGACGTCGTACAGGATCTTCGTCGCGTAGGCGCGGGCGTCCTCGGCGGAGACGTGCGCGGTGTGGCCCTCCTGCCAGAGGAATTCGGTGGTGCGCAGGAACAGCCGCGGGCGGAGCTCCCAGCGGACGACGTTCGCCCATTGGTTGAGCAGCAGCGGGAGGTCGCGGTAGCTCTGGATCCACTTGGCCAGGTACTCGCCGACAACGGTTTCCGACGTCGGCCGGACGACCGCGGGCTCCTCGAGTTGCTTGCCGCCGGCATGGGTCACGACCGCGAGCTCCGGGCTGAAACCCTCGACGTGCTCGGCCTCGCGCTGCAGGTAGCTTTCCGGAATCAGCAGCGGAAAGTACGCGTTCCGCGCCCCGGTCGCCTTGATCCGCCGATTCATTGCCTCCTGCAACAGTTCCCAGATCCCGTACCCGTACGGTCGTACCACCATGGTCCCCCGCACCGGCCCGTTGTCAGCGAGCTCGGCCTTGGCAATCACATCCTGGAACCATCGCGGAAAGTCCGTCGCCTGCGCGGCAAGCACGGATCGGGTTGCTGTCATGCCCGCCAGTCTAGAAAGGCGATCGTGGGTGCTGCCACGCATTAACAACGCGCCCCCGGCACCCTGTCGGGCACCGGGGGCGCGTTGTTGAAGACGCTCAGAGGGTAGCGAGGGCGTCGTTCCAGGTCTTGGAGGGACGCATGATGGCGGCCGCCTTGGCCGGGTCCGGCTGGTAGTAGCCGCCGAGGTCGGCCGGGGTGCCTTGGACCGCGAGCAGTTCGTCGACGATGGTCTGCTCGTTCGCGGCCAGGGTCTCGGCCAGCGGCGCGAAGGCCTTGGCCAGGTCGGCGTCGTCGGTCTGCTTGGCCAGCTCCTGCGCCCAGTACAGGGACAGGTAGAAGTGGCTGCCGCGGTTGTCGATTCCGCCGACGCGACGGGTCGGGGACTTGTCCTCGTTCAGGAACGTGGCGGTCGCCCGGTCGAGTGTGTCGGCCAGGATCTGCGCCCGCGCGTTGCCGGTCGCCTGGGCCAGGTGCTCGAAGCTCGCCGCCAGCGCGAAGAACTCACCCAGGCTGTCCCAGCGCAGGTAGTTCTCCTTGACCAGCTGCTGTACGTGCTTCGGCGCCGAACCGCCCGCACCGGTCTCGAACAGGCCGCCGCCGGCCATCAATGGCACGACCGACAGCATCTTCGCCGAAGTGCCCAGCTCGAGGATCGGGAACAGGTCGGTCAGGTAGTCACGCAGCACGTTGCCGGTCACCGAGATGGTGTTCTCGCCGCGGCGGATCCGCTCCAGCGAGAACCCGATCGCGTCGACCGGCGCCAGGATCCGGATGTCCAGACCCTCGGTGTCGTGGTCGAACAGGTACTTCTGCACCTTCGTGATGATCTGAGCGTCGTGCGCCCGGGTCTCGTCCAGCCAGAACACCGCCGGGTCGCCGGTGGCGCGCGCCCGGTTGACGGCCAGCTTGACCCAGTCCTGGATCGGGGCGTCCTTGGTCTGGCAGGCGCGGAAGATGTCACCGGCCGAGACGGCCTGCTCGAGCACGACGTCGCCGGCCTCGTCCACCAGCCGGACGGTGCCCGTGGTCTGGACCTCGAAGGTCTTGTCGTGCGAGCCGTACTCCTCGGCCTTCTGCGCCATCAGGCCGACGTTCGGCACCGAGCCCATGGTGGCCGGGTCGAACGCGCCGTTCGCGCGGCAGTCGTCGAGAACGACCTGGTAGATCCCCGAGTAGCTGTGGTCCGGCAGCACGGCGAGGGTGTCGTGCTCTGCGCCGTCCGGGCCCCACATGTGCCCCGACGTCCGGACCATGGCCGGCATCGACGCGTCGACGATGACGTCGGACGGGACGTGCAGGTTGGTGATGCCCTTGTCCGAGTCGACCATCGCGAGCTTCGGGCCGTCGGCCAGCTCGGCGTCGAAGGAGGCCTTGATCTCGGCGCCCTCCGGCAGGCTCGCGATCCCGTGCAGGATGCCGCCGAGGCCGTCGTTCGGGGCCAGGCCGGCCTTCGCCAGTACGTCGCCGTACTGCGCGAACGTCTTCGGGAAGAAGGCGCGGACGACGTGACCGAAGATGATCGGGTCCGACACCTTCATCATGGTGGCCTTCAGGTGCACCGAGAACAGCACGTCCTCGGCCTTCGCCCGGGCGACCTGCGCGGTCAGGAACTCGCGCAGCGCGGCCACGTGCAGGACGGACGCGTCGACGACCTCGCCGGCCAGGACCGGGACCGACTCGCGCAGCACCGTCGTGGTGCCGTCGTCACCGGCCAGCTCGATCCGCAGCGAGCCTGCGGACTCGATCACGGCCGACTTCTCCGTCGCGCGGAAGTCGTCGTTGTCCATCGTCGCGACGTTGGTCTTGGACTCGGCCGTCCAGGCGCCCATCCGGTGCGGGTGGGTCTTGGCGTAGTTCTTCACCGAGGCCGGGGCGCGGCGGTCCGAGTTGCCCTCGCGCAGCACCGGGTTCACCGCGGAGCCCTTGACCTTGTCGTAGCGGGCCTGGACCTCCCGCTCCTCGTCGGTCTTCGGCTCGTCCGGGTACTCCGGCAGCGCGTAGCCCTGGGACTGCAGCTCGGCGATCGCGGCCTTCAGCTGCGGGACCGAGGCCGAGACGTTCGGCAGCTTGATGATGTTCGCCGCGGGCGTCTTGGCCAGCTCACCGAGCTCGGCGAGCGCGTCCGCGATCCGCTGGTCGTCCTGGAGGTACTCCGGGAAGACGGCCAGGATCCGGCCGGCCAGTGAGATGTCCCGGGTCTCCACGCCGACACCGGCCTGGCCGGCGTACGCCTGGACGACAGGGAGGAACGAGTACGTGGCGAGCGCCGGAGCCTCGTCGGTGTGGGTGTAGATGATCGTCGAGTCAGTCACGTCCCCACCTTAATGGGCCGTCCGGCCTGCCCGGCCCCGGCGTGGGCAGGCTCACGCCGGTCCAAGGGTTCGCCTGCGGGGATCAGTCAGTCGAGCTCGTCGGGGTGAGCAAGTGTGATACCGCTCGCGGCGGTCACAGCGCTGGTGAACGCGAGCGTGTCGATCGGGGAGGAAGCCGCCACGGTCGCCCCGGACAGTGACGCTAGGCCCTTGGCGCCGTCCCAGGTGCAGTCGACGAACACCGCTTTGGCGGCCTTGACCTGCGAGAACTCCACACCGGACAGGTCGCAGCGGCGGAACACGGCGCCGGTCAGGTCGGCCGAGACGAAGTCGGCGCTCTGCAGGCGGCAGTCGGTCAGCGCGACCTTGAAGAACTTCGCGAACCGGAACGACGCGAAGTCGAGCACGGTGTCCTGGACGGTCACGTGCTGGAGGTTCGCGCCGGGCCCGGCGAATCCGATCATCCGGGAGCCGGTGATCGCGACCCGGGTCAGCGCCGCGTCGGACCAGCGGGAGTTCGCCAGGTCGCACTGGGTGAGCTCGGTGTCGACGAGGATCAGCTTCTCCAGGTCGGACCCGGCCAGCTTGCTCCGGGTGAACCGGCAACCGCTGATCTCGACGTGCTCGGCCTCCAGATCGCTCAGATCCACATCCTCCAGCCCGAGATCGAGCAACCGCTCCTCGTCCTCGATCTCCGCCGGAAGCGCGGACTCGAGCTGGGCACGGACACGGGGCGCGGCGATCTTCACGCCCCCGACCGTAGCGGCTACGCGCTGCGTAGGTAGTGGGCGGCGGCGCCGACGAGAGCCGAATGCTCGGTGTCCTGTGTCGCGGAGGCGGGGAAGTCGAGGACTGACTCGATCAGGTCGAAGGCGCCTGAGATCGAGCCGCCCAGGACTGTGTGCGTCACACCGAAACGGTCCAGCCAGGGCTTCAGGGCGTCCGCGAGATCGGTGAAGGCGGCCTGCAGTACGGCGAGAGCGGTCGTGTCGCCGGCGCGGGCCTGGTCGGCGATCTCCTTGACGCCGGGGGCCTCGGCGCCGGCGCTCTCGGCGTACCGGCGGAGGATCGCGCGGGCGGAGATCGAGTCCTCCAGCGGTTTCCCGCCGTACGTCGTCTTGTACAGCTCACCGCCCGGCGGGACAGTGCTGCCCTCGCGGACCACGCGGCCGTCGGCGAGGAACGCCGTACCGATGCCGGTGCCGATCGTGACGCCGACGCAGCGTTCGACCCCGCGGACCTCGCCCGCGGTCCACTCGCCGACCGCGAACGCCTCCGCGTCGTTCATGAACAGCAGCCGGTCGATCCCCAGTTCGCTGCTCAGCGCCTCGCCGAGGTTGAACCCGTACAGCTGGTCGAACTTGCCCTGACCGCGGTACCACGCGACCCCGGTGGCGAAGTCGAACGGACCGGGCAGCGCGACCGCCAGACCGTTTGCCAGCGGCAACTTCCGGGCGGTCTCCGCGAGCTGCTCGACCACCACCCCGGCCGCCTTCTGCGACTCGAGCTTCGCCCGGTCCACCTCGGTCACGTCCCACGTGCCGGGCGCCACCACGGCCGCCGTGACGTGGCTTCCCCCGATCTCCAGCACAGCTACGTCCATCCGCACATCATCGCAGGACGTCAGTACCGCTCCTTGAACACCTGCTTCCCGATGTCGTTGTACATCGTGATGTAGATCGGGTCGGTGTTTCCCTTCAGGATGTCGTCGGTGTAGACGCGGTGCACCCAGTACCCGTCCTTGACAGTGGCGTCGCTGCTCTGCCCCAGGCCGGTGAACGCGATCCGGGTGACTCCCTCCGGCACCCGGCCCGCGTAGCTGTACCGCACACCCCGGCAGCTGGCCTGCTCGTAGTCCCGCTTCACCGGCGCGTTGCCGCAGCCCATGCTCCAGTAGCGCTGGATCTGGTATTCGCGGGTGACGATGCCGACGTTCAGCAGTGTCGCGCCGAACCCACCCAGCACCTGCTTCTGGATCGGCACCCCCGCCACGCAGTACGCGTACTGCGTGCCGTCCGGCGACCGGCGAACCGTCATCGTGCCGTCGGCATCGCTCGCCTCGACGACCTTGTCGGTCCAGGTGGTCGCCACCTGACGTCGCCAGGCGTCGTCGTTCGCGGTCCGGAAGAAGTCGTCGGACTTCGCGCACAGGTCGGTGATCGCGGCAGGCTGGGCGACCGTCGCCGGTTGCGGCTCCTTCGGGGTGTCCACGATCCTGCCCACCAGCAGTGCGGCGATCACAGCGGTCGCGGTGCCGACGGCCGTGGCCGCGCCCAGCACCGCGCGCCGGCGGCGGGTCCGGTGCCGGCCGGCCGCGACCAGTTCGGTCACGTCGGGCGCGAACGACGTACCGCGCTCGGTCGCCTGGTCCATCAGGGTCTTCAGTTCGCCCGTCATTTCATCCCTACCAGGTCGGAGAGCTCGGCCAGGGACGGATGGGTGCGCAGCTTCTCCAGGGCGCGCAGCGTCTGGCTCTTCACGGTTCCGGGGCGGCAGTCGAGGGCGGTCGCGGTCTCTTCGACGGACAGTTCGTCGAAGTACCGCAGTACGACGCACGCGCGCTGGCGGGGCGGAAGCTCGGCGAGGGCCTTCGTGATCACCAGCCGGTTCTCGACGACGCCCAGCACATCCGCCTCGGCCTCGTTGGCGAAGTACTCGTCGCCGCCGACGACCTCCTGGCTGGATTTCCGGCGGAGCGCGTCGAGTGTGGTGGAGACCACGACCTTTCGCGCGTACGCACCGACCGCGCCCTTGCGCTGGATCCTGCCCCAGACCCGGTACAGCCGGATCAGGGCCTCCTGGGTCGCGTCCTCTGCCCGCCGCCAGTCCCCGCACAGAAGGTAAGCGGTTCGGCACAGAGAGTTGGCATGATGCGTGACGAACTCGACGTAGTCCTGCTCCGTCTCCGCTCTCACCCGCGGCGCTCCCCAGTCATGCCGAGTCAAACGTGATGGGCCGTCCGAATGGTTGCACGACTACGGCAGACTTTTCCCGTGACCGAGCGCAGGACGACGTCCGTGGTCGCGGCGCTGAGCGTCGCGGTGGCGGTGGCCGGTCATGCGCTCGTCGGGGGTGGCGGTGTGCCGCTCGGCGTCGTACCTCCGCTGGCGGCGTTGGCCGGCGTCTGCTGGCTGCTCGGCGAGTACCTGGCGGGGGAGCTGTTGCTGACGGGTCTCGTGCTGGCCGGGGTGCAGCTGTTCGTGCACGTCGCGCTGGACTCGCTGACCATGCACCACGGGATGTCGATCGCGAGCAGCCTGATGATGACGGCGACCCACCTGGGTGCGCTGCTGGCGGGCGTCCTCGCGATCGGCCAGGCGCACCGCTGGGTCCATCGGGTACGCCGGGTGTTCGCGCGACTGCTCCCGGAACTGCCGGTCCTGTGTCCGGTGCTGCTGGTCCCCGCAGCTGTCGGCTTCTTCACGTCGTGGACCCCGAACGGGTCCCGCCTCGGCACGAGCGTCTCCGGGCGCGGGCCTCCCGGCAGACCTGGGCGTGGCTGCTGACCCCGCGCCTACTGCGCGGCACTCGGCACGGCACCTCGCCGCACTGGAGCAAAGGCGACGATGAACCACATCGACGCCTTCGCTCCAGCACGCCGATGCACCGCACCGAGCACCTGCTCGCGACGGCGCAGGGTCAGCAGCCACGCCCTGTAACTGCTGCTTTCTGAGCCGGCCGTACAGCGCCGGACTACTCGTATGCCTTGAAAGGTTCTCTCATGCCCAAGAGATTCATCCTGCGTGCCGGTGCGATCGTCGCGGCCTCCGCGCTCGTCGTGATCGGCGCCGCGAGTTCGGCGTCGGCGCATGTCACGGTGTCGTCGCCGGACGCGAAGCCCGGCGGGTACGCGAAGCTGGTGTTCCGGGTGCCGACCGAGTCGGACAACACCAGCACCACGAAACTCGTCGTCTCGCTGCCCAAGGACCATCCGTTCGCGCACGTGGGTGCGCAGGTGAAGGACGGATGGAAGGTGGAGAAGAAGGAAGAGAAGTTGCCGGCCGAGGTGAAGGTCGGTGACGTCACGCTGACCAAGGCGATCACCACGGTCACGTGGACCGCGACCGGGGCCGGGATCCCGCCGAACGACTTCGACGAGTTCTCGCTGTCGGTCGGGAAGCTGCCCGAGGGCGTGGACGCGTTGAGCTTCCCGGCGGATCAGACCTACAGCGACGGCGAGGTGGTGAAGTGGGCCGACGTCGCGAAGGACGGCGCCGAGGCCGAACACCCGGCGCCGACGTTGAAGCTGGCCGCGGCGGTCACACCGGTCGCGGCGGCCACCGATTCGTCCGACACGGTGGCGCGCTGGCTCGGCGGTGGCGGTTTGCTGGTCGGGCTGCTCGGTCTGGCTTTCGGGCTCCGGCCGCGTCGGGCCGCGGTGCAGTAACCATGCGCCGATTCATCGCAGTACTGGTCGCGTCGCTGTTCACGCTGGTGGTTTCCGCCGGCGTGGCGGCGGCGCACGCCAAGCTCGAATCGATGACGCCGACCGACGGTTCCTCGATGGCCGCCCCGCCGACGAAGGTGGTGCTGACCTTCAACGAGCCGGTCGGGTCCAACGGGACGCAGGTGCAGGTGAAGGCGCCGAACGGTACGAACGTCGCGAACGGTGCCGTCCAGGTGGTCGACAACACGGTCACGCAGCCGGTCGGCGCGATGATCGAGGCCGGTAAGTACACGGTCGAGGCCCGGGTGGTCTCGGCCGACGGCCACCCGATCACCGTCAGCGGCGCCTTCACCGTCACGCACGCCGGCCATCCCGCCACCCAGCCGGCCGACGCTCCGGCGCAGCCCGAGGGCAACTCCAACACGGTGACGATCGTCGCGATGTGCCTGGTGATGCTCGTGGTCGTGGCGCTGGCCGTGGTGATCGTCCGCCGCCGTCCGGCCTCATGAGGCGTGCGCTCGGGATAGTTGCTACCGGCATCGTTGTGATGGTGGTCGCGCTGCTCGCCGGCGGCGGTGCGCCGCAGCGGCCGGCGGACGGCCTGCTCGGCGCCGGAATCGCTGTTTCCTGGGCAGTTCCGGTACTGCGGATCCTCGCGGACGCGGCCGCGGTGGCCACCGGCGGGGCCGTGGTGGCGGTCGTACTGTTCCTGCCGGCGAAGGACGGAATGCTCGGAAACAAAGCGATCCGCGCCTGTCAGGACGCCGCGCTGGCCGCCGGGATCTGGTCGGTCGCGAGTATCGGCGGCCTGATCGCCACCGCCACCGTGATCCTCGGCATCCCGCTGTCCCATCTCGCCGAGCACGCCGAACCGGCCGGCCAGCTGAGTCAGGTCCGGGCGCTGGCAGTCGCCGTGGTGCTCACCGCCGTACTCGCCGTGATCCTCAGCGGTACCAAGACCTTGCGTACCGCCCGACTGGCCGCCGTACTCACGATCGCTGCCCTGACCGGCCCGCTCCTCACCGGTCATGGCGCGATCGACCGCACCAGCCTCTGGTCCGTCCTCGCCACCGCATCACTCGTCGTCCACGTCGTCGCCGCGACCGCCTGGATCGGCGGGTTGGGGGCAGTACTGCGGTACACGCGCTCCCGCGAGGCCGTTGAGCTGTTCAGCGCGCTGGCCTTCGTCTGCGCCGTGACGATCGGCATCACCGGACTCCTCACCGCCGAGATCCACCTCGGCGGCCGGCAGGACGGCTGGGGGCTGATCACGCAATGGGTGACCACTGGGTACGGCGTTCTCGTGCTCGGGAAAACGCTGGCGTTCGCGCTCCTGGTCTTCATCGGCTGGCTGCACCGGCGGAACACGATCCCGCGGGTGGCGGCCGGCGAACCGGGGGCGTTCCGGCAGCTGGCAGTGCTGGAACTCGCGGTGATGGCCGGCACGATCGGCCTCGCGGTTGCCCTCTCGCGCACCCCTTGACGCGAGTCGGTGACATGTCAACGTCCGTCCGTACAATAGATGGATGGAGGAACCGCAGTGGCTCGGGGCGCAGGAGGCTGGGCTCTGGCAGTCGTACCGTGACACGCATCGCGAACTGATGCGCGCGCTCGAGGCGCGGATGATCACGAACTCGGGCCTGTCCGGCGCCGACTACGCGCTGCTGCACCCGCTGTCCGAGGCCGAGGACGGCCTGCTCCGCACCCGCGACCTCGGCCGCTCGGTCGGCTGGGAACGCAGCCGCCTGTCGCACCAGGTCAGCCGGATGGAGAAACGCGGCCTGGTCACCCGTGAGGAATGCACCTCCGACGCCCGCGGCTCGATGGTCCGCCTCACCCCACTCGGCCGCAAGGCGATCGAATCCGCCGCGCCCGATCACGTCGCCGCCGTTCGCAGCTACTTCTTCGACCACCTGACCGCGGACGAGCAGGCCCAGCTCACCACCCTCCTCAACCGCATCGCGGCCAACCTCCCGAACACCTGCGCCACCCCCGACTGCGACGAAATCTCCTAAGGACAGGAGGTAGTGCCGCCCGAGGCCCTTCGGCCTGGTGCGGCGAGCCTGGCGCGGGCGATCGGTAGTGACCACCTCCTGTCGTTAGCGCGGATCAGACACGCCGTCACGGAGAGCGATCGGGGGACCGGGCGGAAAGAATGATCGCGTCGGGTTCGGATGCGCGCTGGATTTGACAATCGTTTTCACTAAAGGTGAGGATGGGGCGCGTGTCCGAGGCTTTGGGTAGGCGTGGGTTTCTGGGGCTGGCCGGGGTTGCCGGGCTGGCGGCGATGACCGGATGTGGGGCGGACGGGGGTGCGGCCGCGCAACCCACACAGGGCGGGCGGCTGCGTGCCGTGTACGCCGGTGGCGGGGCGAAGGAGGTGCTCGACCCGCACGTGCAGAGCCTGTTCGTGGACATCGCGCGGCACAAGGCGATCTACGAGAAGCTCGTCGAACTCGGCCCGGATCTGAAGCCGGTACCGCGGCTCGCGTCGAAGTGGGAACACGACGGCACCGCGACGACCTGGCGGTTCAGCCTGCGCGACGCGACCTTCCACGACGGCGCCAAACTGGTCGCCGAGGACGTGCTGTACAGCATCGCCCGGATCGTCGATCCCGCCGTCCCTGAGCGGGTCGCGCAGTCGTCGCTCGCGACGCTGGATCTCAAGCGCAGCAAGGCGATCGGCCCCGCGACGGTCGAGCTGGTGCTGACCCAGCCGAACGCGGAGTTCCCCGCGCTGCTGGCCGGAATCGGCACCCAGATCGTGCGGAACGGGTTCAAGGATCCGACCAAGCCCGTCGGGACCGGCGCGTTCCGGTACGTGTCCTTCGAGGCCGGCCGCTCGATGGTCGGGTCGCGGTACGACGACTACTGGGACGAGCCCGCGCGGATCGAGGAGCTGCACATCCTGTCCGCCGACTCCGAGGCGCGGGCGAACGCCGTACAGGGTGGTCAGGCGGAGTACGCCAACGACATGACGGCGACGTTCGCGCGGACGGCGGAGGCCGGCAAGACGGTGCGGATCGTGGCGGCGAAGGCCAGCACGATGCAGGCGTTCGTGATGAAGGTCGACCAGGCGCCGTTCGACAACCCCGACGTACGGCTCGCGTTCAAGTTGGTGGCGGACCGGCAGCGGCTCGTGGACGTCGTACTGGCCGGCCGGGGTGAGGTGGGGAACGACCTGTTCGGCAAGGGATATCAGTACTACCCGGCCGATCTGCCGCCCCGGGAACGCGATGTCGAGCGGGCGCGGAGCTTGCTGAAGAAGGCCGGGCTGGCGGGCAAAGAGGTGGAGATCTTCACCGCGGACGCGTCGGCCGGGTTCGTCGAGGCGGCCACGTTGTTCGCGGAGCAGGTCGCGGAGGCGGGGGTGCGGTTGAAGGTCACGACCGGGAGCCCGCAGACGTACGCGAAGGACCTGCTCACGAAGGGGGCTATTGGCAACCATCGGTCGGGGGCGATGCCGATTCCGCAGTACGTCACCGATCGGTTGCTGTCGCATTCGCCGTTCAACGTCACGCATTGGCGGCGGCCTGCGTTCGACACGGCGTTCGCGGCGGCGCGGGCGGTGACGTCCGAGGACGAGCGGTCGGCGAAGTACGGCGTACTGCAGAAGACGGTGCGCGACGAGGGCGGGATCCTCGCCTGGGGGCTGCCGGACTACATGATCGCGGTGTCGTCGAAGGTGCAGGGAGTGCAGGCGGTGCCGCCGAACACGTTGGACCAGGGCCGGTTCGACAAGGTGTGGCTGGCCTGAATGCGGTCGTACGCCGCTCAACGGGCGGGGCTCGCCGTCGTTCAGTTGGCGGTGCTCTCGGTGCTGGTGTTCGTGCTGACGTCGCTGCTGCCGGGAGACGCGGCGGATCTGCGGTTCACCGAGACGCTGACGCCGGCGCAGGTCGCCGCGCTGCGGGCGGAGCTCGGTCTTGACCAGCCGCCTGCCGAGCGGTTCGTGCACTGGGTGGGCAATGTGTTCACGGGCGATCTCGGTACGTCGCTGATCAGCGGGGGACCGGTGGCCGACATCGTGCGGAGCTCGATCGGCGCGACGCTCGTACTCACGCTGGCGACGCTCGCGATCGTCGTACCGCTGGCCGTTGCCCTGGGCATCGTGATGGGGACGCGTGAGAACGGGCGGGTCGATCGGGCGATCACATCGGTCACGTTGGCGTTGTCGGCGATTCCGGATTTTGTAATCGCTGTCGTGCTGGTGGCTGTGTTTTCTCTGAAGCTCGGGTGGTTGCCGGCTACGTGGATCGGTGGGAGCCTGCTGTCCTCGCCTGCGCTGCTGATCCTGCCCATCGCTGTGCTCTTCGGCCGGACGGTCTGCCTGTTGTCGCGTCAGGTCCGTGCGGGGACGGTTGCTGCTCTGAATGCCGAGTATGTGACGCAGGCTCGACGGCTCGGCATCCCGCGTCGTCAGTTGCTGCTCCGGCATGTGCTGCCGAACGCTGCGGTTCCTGGTGTCCAGGAGTTGGCGCGTACCGGCGACACGCTTCTAGGAGGGGTGCTGGTCGTCGAGGCGATCTTCGCGATCCCCGGCTTCGCGACAGCGCTCGTAGACGGGGTGGAGACCCGCGACATCCCAACGGTGCAAGGTCTCACGCTTGTCCTGGCCGTTGCCGCGCTCCTCATCAACCTCGGCGCCGACCTCCTCTGCAACCGGCTGGTCCCGCGCTCGGAGATCCTCCGATGAACCCCCGTGAAGGCGTATCGCTGGGGCTCGTTGCGGTGCCGTTGGTGGTTGCGGTGGTCGGCCCGTTTCTGCCGTACGGCGCTCGGACGGGTCTGCCGTACTCGTCCGAAGGAGTGCTGGGGACGGATGGGTTGGGGCGGGATGTGCTGGGGCTGCTGTTGGTGGGTGGGCGGACGGCGCTCGGGATGGCGATCGGGGCGGTGGTGCTGGCGTATCTGGTGGGCGGGCTGATCGGGCTGACGGCCGCGTCGACCCGGCACCGGTGGCTGGACGAAGGCATGATGCGGCCGCTCGACGTACTGCTGCCGCTCCCGTCCCTGCTTGTCATCAGCGTGGTCGCCGTCGGCTGGCGCGCGTCCGCGGCGGCGATCACCGTCGCCGTCGCGATGGTGAACGTACCGACCGTCGCCCGACTCGTCCGAGCAGCGGCCCTGGACGCGGCCAGTGGACCAGTGGTAGAGGCGCTGCGGATGCAGCGGGAATCGTGGGTCACCATCCAGCTCGGGTACGTCGGACGCTCGGTGCTCGGCCCCGTCGCGGCGGATCTCGGCACCCGGATCACGCTCGCGGTGTTCCTCGTCGCCTCGGTCAACTTCCTCGGCCTCGGCCTGAGCCCCACCGCGCCGGACTGGGCCGTCAGCGTGTCCCGCAACCGCGAGGGCCTGCTGCTCCAACCCTGGTCGGTCCTCGCCCCGGCCCTCCTGCTCGTCTCCTTCACCTTGGGCTTCAACCTCCTCGCCGACCGCCTCGTCCACAGATCACGCCGCCTCGTGGAGAGCACACGATGACGCCGGTGGTGCGCGTGGTTGGGCTGTCGGCGACTGCTGGCAGCGCGGTGCTGGTCGACAACGTGTCGTTCGACGTTGTCGCGGGGGAGGTGACTGCGCTCGTGGGCGCGTCCGGGTCGGGGAAGACGACCTCGGCGCTAGCACTGCTAGGCGAGCACGGTGACGGTGTACGACTGGCCGGACGGGTCGAGGTTGGCGGCCAACTGGTTGTTGACAGCGAGGGAGTGACACCGAACGCGCCGGCGGTGCGTGGCCGCGTCGTCGCCTACATGCCGCAGCATCCCGGCAGCGCGCTCAACCCGGCCCGGCGCATCGGTACGACGCTGCAGGAACTGGCGAAATTGCACGACGGCGACCCGCGCGAGGCCGTCCGCGCGGCTCAGCTGCCTGGAGATCGCGCCACGCTCAAACGTTTTCCGCATCAGTTCTCCGGCGGCCAGCGGCAACGCGTAGCACTTGCGCAAACGCTCACCTGCCGACCGAAGGTTCTCGTGCTCGACGAGCCGAGCACCGGCCTCGACTCGATCACCCGCCTGCAACTCGTCCACGAACTCAGAGATCTCGCCACCACCGGTCTCGGCATCTTGTTGCTCAGTCACGATCTCGACCTGGTCCGAGCACTCGCGTCCCGGGTCGTCGTGCTCGACGCCGGGCAGGTGATCGCCACCGACGTACTCCCGCCCGCGCCGGACCTGCAACTCCCGGGAACCTCCGCCCTCGGACAACCGTTGCTAACGGCAATGAACCTGTCAGCCTCGCTGCGCCCGCGCGGCCGCGACGTCGTCCTGCACGAGGCCGACCTCGCCGTCCGCGCCGGCGCCTGCCTCGGCGTCGTCGGCCGCTCCGGCAGCGGCAAGACCACCTTGGCCCGCTGCCTGGCCGGCCTGCACGAGCGCTACACCGGCACCATCCTGCTCGACGACGTACCGCTTCCGGTCCTCCGCAAGCGCACCCGCGACCAGCACCGCCGCGTCCAGTACGTCTGGCAGGAGGTCCGCGGCTCGTTCGACGAACGACGGCCCGTCGACCAGCAGGTCGCCCGTACGGCGCAACGCCTGCGCGGACTCGCGCCGGGCCAGGCACACGCCGAAGCCGTCGCCACGCTCGCCCGTCTCGGCGTCGCCGCGATCACTGCCGCCCGCCCGCCGAGCCGCCTGTCCGGCGGCGAACTGCAACGCGCGGCCCTGGCGCGAGCAGTCCTGGCGAACCCCGACGTACTGATCTGCGACGAGATCACCACCGCGCTCGACGATCACGGTACGGCGCTGGTCCTCGACCTGCTGACCGAGCTCAAGGACCGCGGTACGGCGCTGATCTGGATCGGTCACGACCTGCGCCTGGTCGCAGCGGTCGCGGACCGGGTCCTCGTCCTCGACGCCGGCCGGGTCGTCGAGCAAGGCCCGCCCGCGACGCTCACCACCGACCCGCACCACGAGCTGACCAAACAGCTCGTCGCCGCCGCCCACCTCGATTCTCCGCCCGTGCTGACCACCGACTCAAGGAGCGAACCGCGCCGATGACGCGACTGCACGACCACCTGGCGGAGGCCATCAAGGACCCGGACCCGATCCGTGTCAGTTCCGGCGCCGGAGACGATCTGATCTGCCTGCGGTTCGAGACCATGAAGGTGTACTCCGCGCTCGGCGCCGTCCGCCGGCTCCTGGAGACCGGGCAGGTCCGGCCCGGTGACACGCTGATCGACAGCTCGAGCGGGATCTACGCGCACGCCCTCGCGCTCGCCTGCCACCGGTACGGGATGAAATGCCACATCGTCGGCTCGACCACGGTGGACCGGACGCTGAAGATCCAGCTCGAGATCCTCGGCGCCACCATCGAACAGGTGCCGTCGTCGAACAACCTGCAGCTCGACCAGAACCTCCGGGTCCGCCGGATCGGCGAGATCCTCCGCGACAATCCGACGTACCACTGGATGCAGCAGTACCACGACGACATCCACTACCTCGGGTACGGCGCGATCGCGGACCTCGTGGCGGAACTGGTGCCGTCGGGCCCGCTGTGCCTGGTCGGCGGCGTCGGTACCGGCGCCTCCACCGGCGCGATCGCGGCGTACCTGCGGGAACGCGGCCGGGATGTGAACCTGGTCGGCGTCCAGCCGTTCGGCAGCATCACGTTCGGGGCCGGGCACACGCAGGACCCGGAGATGATCATCGCCGGAATCGGGAGCTCGATCGAGTTCCGGAACGTGCGGCACGAGTTGTACGACCGGTTGCACTGGGTTTCCTTCGACTACGCGATGTCGGCCGCGGTGGATCTGCTCCGCACCTCCGGCGTGTTCGCGGGGCTTTCCGCCGGGGCGGCGTACCTGTCGGCGTTGTGGGAGCACAACTGCGATCGCGGGCGGAAACACGTTTTCCTGGCCGCGGACACCGGGACGCGGTACGTCGAGTCCGCGTTCGCCCGGCATGCCGAGGCGCGGCCGATGGCGTCGATGCGGCCGCGGGAGATCGACTCGCTGGACGAACTCGCGGTGCCGTGGTCGGCGATGTCGTGGGACCGGAGGGAATCCGCGCAGGTCCGCCGCGAAGAGTTTCCATCTGCGACTCCGTCGCATTAATGTGATCCTGTGAGTGGGTATGTGCTGCTTCCGGAGTTGTTCACGGCCGCCGAGGTGGATCGGCTGCGCGCCGTGGTCGAGCAGGTGCACGTGGACGTCGTGTCCGCGGCCGAAGCCGGCGAGACGACCGTGAACATCTGGCCGGACGGGCACCGGCTGGAAACGGTGCACGGGACAACGATCCACTGGGAGCCGGACGCGGTCGGGAAGACAGTGCGCAGCCTGTCGCCGGTGGCGCACCTGCATCCGGCCCTGGAGGCGTTGTGGAGCGAGCCGCGGTTGGTCGAGCCCATGAGTTCGTTGATCGGGGCAACGGCGGGGCGGTTCGTTGCGAAGCTGAACTTCAAGCGGGCCGGCGTCGGGTCGGAGTTCGCGTGGCACCAGGACTTCCCGTACTGGTACGGGTGTTGCGGCGCGGCGGCGTACGACATCGCGACCGCGATCGTGATGCTCGACGACAACACCGCCGCGAACGGCGCGATGACCCTGATCCCGGGCAGCCCCGCGGAGGGTCCGGTACGTCGTGATCCGCAGGACCCGACCGGGTTGCTGGTGGATCCAACGGTCGTCGACGAGACCCGCGCGGTGACGGTCGAGGCCCCGGCCGGGTCGGTGCTGATGTTTCCCGGCCTGATGGTGCACCGCTCCGCCCCGAACCGGACGGCCACCGACCGCCGCTCTCTCCTGTACTGCTTCCAGCCCAAAGACCGCCCCGAACTGTCCGCCCTGCAGTACAACCCAGAAAGGCTGGCCGATCTCCCATGACCGTCAACGTGGCTGATCTGACCGCAGACGTACTCGCCGGAAAACGTGGTCCGTCGCCGGCGGACCTCGACATCACCAGTGCGTTCTGGCTGCACCACACGACCCGCCTGCCCGGCGCCGACGTCACCTACCGGAACTACTACGTGCTGTTGCGAGTAGGCGAGGTCTTCGGCGCGTGCTCATTCGAGTCGGGCGAGCTAGACCCGGCGTACTGCGCCGACACCTCCGGCCGCACACTCGCCGACGTCCTCACCTCCAACGACCCGCTGCCCGTCCGGATCGCTGCGCTCGACGCCTACCTGGCCGCGGTCGAGCCGCACCACGCCGCGCCGTACGCCGAGGAGGTGGTCCTCCCCGCGGGTACGCCGGATGTTCGCGCCCGGGCTCGTGACGCCGCCGTCGCCGGGCTGCTCGATGTTGCCGAAGGCACCAAGGTCGCGCTGATCGGTGTCGTGAACCCGCTCGTCGACGCGATCACGGCGCGCGGCGGCATCTGTCTCCCGTGCGACTTCAACCTCCGGGAGACCGCCTCCGGTCTGCCCGTTTCCCGTGACATGACCGAGGTGATCGACGCCGCCGACGCGGTCGTCGCCACCGGTATGACCCTGTCCAACGGCAGCTTCGACGTCCTCCTCACTCGTTGCCGTGAGCAATCGAAGCCGCTGGCCGTCTACGCTCAGACCGGCAGTGCCGTGGCCCGTGCGTTCCTCGGCCACGGTGTCACCGCGCTGTCCGCGGAACCCTTTCCCTTTTCCCAGTTCAGCTCCCGCCCGAGCAGCCTCTATCGCTACAGGACGGACACATGACGCAAACCCAGCCGCTCAGCACGGAAGTGCCCGGCGACCTCCGAATGGCCAAGCGGCTGTGGCCGTTCCTGCTGGCCTCGACCGTGAGCCTGATCCCGTTCACGGTGTTCGGGATGTATCTGGTGCCGATCTCCGAGGCCGCCGGCGGCAGCGTCGCGGAGATCGGCGGTCTGCGAGGTCTCGGGGGACTCGCAGCCCTGGCCGTCGGGGTGTTGCTCGCGCCGTTGATGGACCGCGCGCCGCGCGAGCTGGTCGCCGCGGGCGGGCTCGCACTGCTCGGCGTCTCCGCCGTATTGGGGGCCGTAGGCAACGTGTTTGCGTTGGCGGCCTTCTGCCTGCTGATCGGCGCGTCGACGTCGATCCTGGCGCCCTCGATCGGTGCGGCGGCCGCGGACCGGTTCAGGTCGCCGGCAGCGGCCGGCCGCGCGGCGACGCTGGTGTCCGCGACGACGTCGGCGATGGCGATGCTGGCGGCTCCGGTGCTCGCCGGGCCGGGGCTGATCTGGGGCTGGCGGGGCAACCTGCTCGCCGCGGCCGCGATCTCGCTCGCCCTGGCGGCGGCGTTCTTCTGGCGCGGACGCGGGCGGAAGGCGCCGATCACCCACCGCGAGCGGATGAGCTACCTGGCGACGTACCGCGAGCTCGCTCGCATCCCTGGCGCGCTTCCGTTGCTGGCCATCGCGATGCTGCGGACCGCGGCCTTCATGGGCTATCTCGCTTATCTCGCGGCGTTCTACGACGAGAAGTTCGAGCTCGCGCCGGGCTGGTTCGCGCTGGTCTGGTCGCTCAGCGGCGCCTCGTTCTTCCTCGGCAACCTCCTCTCCGGCCGGTACCTCGCCACCGATCGCCCGTGGATCACACCCGAACGGCTGCTCGTCGTGGGTGTCACCACCGCGTTGCTGGCCGTCTCCGCGTTCTACTTCTCGCCGACGCTTCCGCTCACGCTGCTCCTCACCGCGCTCATGGGCGCCAGCCACGCAACGGTCGCCGCCTGTGTCACCACGCTGCTGGTTCGCCGCAGCGGTGACCTCCGCGGGTCCGCGCTCAGCGTCAACGCGGCCGGCATGAGCCTCGGGACGTTCCTCGGCGCCGCGGTCGGCGGCCTCGGACTGGGCCTCGGCGGCTACCCCGGTACGGCGATCACGTTCGCGGCGATCACCCTCGTCGCGCTCCTCCTCGCTCTCCGCACCGGCGAACCGCGTCCTTGAGCACCCACCAACCATTTGGGCGGCCCGAAAACGGTTGGTGGGTGCCCACGGTGGTTCATCGGGGTCGGTTCCGGGGTTTATCGGGGTCCTCACCGAGCCGGTTCCGATATATCGTTGCGTGTTATGGAAAACCTGCCCGATCGCCCGCATCCGCACGCACATCTGCGGGCGTCCGACATCGATCGTGACCAGGTGGTCGACGTACTGCGGGAGGCCCTGATGTCGGGCCGGTTGACGCAGGAGGAGCACGCCGAGCGCCTCGAGCAGACGCTGGAGGCGAAGACCCTCGGCGAGCTCGAACCGATCACCCGCGACCTCGTCGTTCCCGGTCAGCCGATTCCGGTGGCGCAACCCGCGCCGGCCGCGTCGACCAGCCTGGTGCCGATCGAGGAGCCGGCCGACCCGGACTCGAGTTTCGATACGATGGTGGCGATCTTCGGCGGCGGCGAGCGGAAGGGCCGCTGGCGGGTGAAGCGCCGGACCAACGCGTTCGCGGTGTTCGGCGGGCACGACCTGGACATGACGAACGCGGTCTTCGAGGGCCGTGAGGTGACGATCTGGGCGTTCGCGGTGTTCGGCGGTATCGACATCACCGTCCCCGAAGGCGTGACCGTCCGCAACGAGGGCGTCGGCATCTTCGGCGGCTTCGGCGCCCGCGGCAGCGACGACCCCGACCCGAACGCCCCCGTCGTCGTGGTCAAGGGCCTGGCCCTCTTCGGCGGCGTAGGTGGCCAGTCCTCAGCCAAACGCCACGGCAAGAAACACAAGCCGAAGGGCCACCACGAACTCCACTGAAAACCGGATGTGGCCCGGCCGTCTGCCTCGTAGCCTGCCGTCATGGCCGACTTCGTCCCAGCTGACTTCGACGTTCCCCGGGAGCTGACCACGCCGCAATTCCGGCTGGAACCGCTCGGACCCGAGCACAACCTGCCGGACTACGCGGCCTGGACCAGCAGCATCGAGCACATCCGCGCGACACCCGGCTTCCACGGCAGCAGCTGGCCGCCGGTCAACGGCATGACGCCGGAGTCCAACCTCGGCGATCTCCAACGGCACGCGGACGACTTCGTCCAGCGCCGCGGGTTCACGTACACGGTTCTCGAGACCGACGGCGACGTCATCGGGTGCTTGTACATCTATCCGTCGCGCAAGGACCCGAGCGTCACCGACGTACGATCCTGGGTCCGCGCCGATCGGGCCGAGCTGGACGTCGTTCTGTACGAAGCGGTGAGTCGTTGGCTTGCGGAGCGGTGGCCGTTCGCGGCGGTCCAGTACGCGGTCAGATCCAGGACTTGAACCACATGCGGCTGAGCCAGTCGGGGTGCGGGAGGACCTCGTCGGTCAGGATCGGCCAGATGTAGGCGAAGTTCAGGACCACGAGGACGACGAACGCGCCGACCACCGCGGTGCCGATCAGCCGGCGTGGGGTCGCCGTACTCATCGCGGCCCGGGCCGGGCCGAGGACCTTGCCGAGGATCAGCGCCAGTGCCATCACGGTGAACGGGATCATCGTGACGGCGTAGAAGAAGAAGATCGGCCGGTCGTCGAACGCGAACCACGGCACCCAGCACGTCACGAACCCGACGATCGGTATGCCGAGCCGCCAATCGCGCGTGCCTATCCACAGCACCAGCGCCGCGATCAGCGCGAGCGCACCTCCCCACCACAACAGCGGCGTACCGAGGGCAGAGATCACCTGCAGACAGTTGGTCCCGGTCGGCGCGTTGCAGCCCGGCGTACCGGGCTTGATGTCGTTGACCGCGTCGAAACCGATCGGGCGGGCGATGATCGGCCAGCCGGCCGGGTTCGAGGCGTACGGGTGGGTGGCGTGCTTGATGTAGTCGCCGGTGTGGAAGGCGAGGACTTCCTTGTGGTACGCCAGCAGCGACCGGAAGTCGTCCGGCACGACCTTCATCACGCCGTGCGCTGGGTTGCTCGCGGCCCAGTTGTGGTCGTAGGCGTTGTCGTGCAGCAGCCAGCCGGTCCAGGTCGCGACGTACGTGACGACCGCGACCAGCACCAGGCTGATGAACGCCGGGACGCCGTCGACCAGGGCCGACTTCACGAACGCGAACCGGACGCCGAGCGCGCGCCGGGCGCCGAAGTCCCACGCGAACACCATCACGCCGAACGCGGCGAGCACCCAGACCGCCGACCACTTGGTGCCGAGCGCCAGGCCGAAGCAGATCCCCGCCGCGATCCGCCACGGCCGGATCAGCAGCCAGCGGCCGACGGTACGGCGCGCGCCGTCGTCGACCGGCTTGTCCAGGGTCTCGGCGTGCCGGCGGCGGGTCCAGTCGCGGTCGGCGACCAGGCAGGAGACCGCCGCGACCAGCCAGAACGCGAGGAAGATGTCGAGCAGCGCGACCCGGGACATCACGAAGTGCAGGCCGTCGACCGCGAGCAGCAGACCGGCGATACAGCCGATCAGGGTCGACCGGGTCATCCGGCGTACCGTCCGGATCAGCAGCAGCACGGTCAGCGTGCCGAACAGCGCCGGCATGAACCGCCAGCCGAACGGCGTCATCCCGAACAGTTGCTCCCCGGCGGCGATCATCCATTTGCCGACCTCGGGGTGCACGGTCAGGCTCGGGGTGTCCTTGAAGACGTCCAGGTTGCCGGCCAGGATCGCCTTGTCCGCGGCGCCCTCCGGCTGGTCGATGAACTGCCGTGCGTAGCCGAACTTGAGCAGGCTGTACGCGTCCTTGGCGTAGTACGTCTCGTCGAAGACGAACTTCACCGGGTTGCTGAGGTGCCAGAACCGCAGCACGCCGGCCAGCACGGTGATCGCCAGCGTCGCGATCCAGCCGCCGTCGAAGTCCCGCGGCATCGCCGGGTACAACCGCTCCTTGAGCGGCGGCAGCCGTCTCCCGAGCACGTCCCGCCCGAGCGTCTCCCGCTCCGCGCCGACGTCACTCCGCCGAACCGTTCCGTCCTCGATCACAGCAGCCACGCCCGCCATCGTACGGACGCCCCGGTACCACCGCCTCTCCGCGTCGGTCCGGCCGGCCTGGGATGATGTTCCGATGAGCGGGCGACTGGTGCTGGCGGGGACTCCGATCGGGGATGCGTCGGATGCGTCGGCGCGGTTGGGAAAGGTGCTCGCCGCGGCCGAGGTGGTGGCCGCTGAGGACACGCGGCGGTTGCGGCGGCTGACCTCGGACCTGGGGATCCAGTTGTCCGGGCGGGTGGTCAGCTACTTCGAGGGGAACGAGCGGGAGCGTACGCCGGAGTTGCTGCAGGCGCTGCTGGACGGGCAGACCGTGGTGGTGGTGACGGACGCGGGGATGCCCAGCGTGTCGGACCCGGGGTACCGGCTGGTGGCGGCGGCGATCGAGGCCGACGTCGACGTGACCGCCGTACCGGGGCCGTCGGCGGTGCTGACCGCGCTCGCGTTGAGCGGGCTGCCGGTGGACCGGTTCACGTTCGAGGGGTTCCTGCCACGCAAGCCGGGGGAGCGCGGGCGGCGGCTGGTGGAGTTGAAGGACGAGCCGCGGACGATGGTGTTCTTCGAGGCGCCGCACCGGCTCACCGCGTCCTTGGAGGCGATGGCGGAGGCCTTCGGCGCGGACCGGCGTACGGCGGTGTGCCGGGAGCTCACCAAGACGTACGAAGAGGTCAAGCGCGGGCCCCTCGACGACCTGGTCAGGTGGTCGAAGGACGGTGTCCGCGGAGAGATCACGGTGGTGGTCGCGGGCGCGGACCCGGACAAGGTGCTGACCCCGGAGGACCTGGCGCGGGAGGTGGCGAAGGACGAGGAGGCCGGTACGCCGCGCAAACAGGCGATCTCCGACGTCGCGAAGCGCTTCAACGTGCCGAAACGGACCGTGTACGACGCCGTACTCGCTGCTCGGGACCCCGGTAAATAACACTGGCGCACGCCACTACCCTTGTTGACATGTCCGAGAAGGCCTATTACGTCACCACCCCGATCTACTACGTCACGGCCCCGCCGCATATCGGCAGCGCCTACACGACGGTGGCCGGGGACGTCCTGACCCGCTGGCACGCCCAGCGCGGCGAGCGCAAGTGGTACCTGACGGGTACCGACGAGCACGGCGAAAAGGTGATGCGCAGCGCGCAGGCCCAGGGCATGACGCCCCAGGAGTGGACCGACAAGCTCGTCGAGGAGTCCTGGAAACCGGCCTGGGTGGACGTCGACATCGCGTACGACGACTTCATCCGGACCACCGACCAGCGCCACACCGAGCGGGTCCGCGAGTTCTGGCAGAAGCTGTACGACAAGGGCGACGTCTACAAGGGCGAGTACGAGGGCCTGTACTGCGTCGGGTGCGAGGAGTTCAAGCTCCCCGCGGACATCCGCACCGACGAGGACGGCACCCAGCGGTGCATGATCCACGGCACCGAGCTGGAGACGGTGTCCGAGACCAACTACTTCTTCCGGCTCTCGGCGTACGGCGACAAGCTGCTGGAGCTCTACGAATCGCAGCCGGACTTCGTGGCGCCGTCGAGCGCCCGCAACGAGGTGATCGCGTTCGTCAAGCAGGGTCTGCAGGACCTGTCGATCACCCGCTCGACGTTCGACTGGGGCATCCCGGTCCCGTGGGACGAGGACCACGTCCTGTACGTGTGGATCGACGCCCTGCTGAACTACGTGTCGGCGGCGGGCTACGGCACCGACCCGGAGCGGTTCGAGGAGCTCTGGCCGGCGAACGTGCATCTTGTGGGTAAGGACATCCTCCGGTTCCACGCGGTGATCTGGCCGGCGATGCTGATGGCCGCTGAGGTCGCGACGCCGAAGCAGGTGTTCGCGCACGGCTGGCTGCTGGTCGGCGGCGAGAAGATGAGCAAGTCGAAGCTGACCGCGATCGCGCCGCACGAGATCACCGACCACTTCGGTTCGGACGCCTTCCGGTACTACTTCCTGCGCACGATCCAGTTCGGGTCGGACGGCTCGTTCTCGTGGGAGCACCTGAGCGCGGTCTACACCTCCGAGCTCGCCAACGGCCTGGGCAACCTCGCCAGCCGGATCGCGGCGATGGTCGGCAAGTACTTCGACGGCGCGCTGCCGGAGCCGACCGACCACGGACCGGCCGAGCAGGCGCTCGCGGACAAGCTCGCGCAGACCGTCGCGACCGCGGACAAGGCCCTGGACACCCTCGGGTTCCAGGACGCCCTGGCCGCGATCAACGAGCTCGTCGGCGCCGTGAACGGGTACGTCACCGAGCAGGAGCCGTGGAAGGTCGCCAAGGACGACTCCCAGCGGGCCCGCCTGGCGACCATCCTCTACTCCGCCGCCGAGGTCCTGCGCGCCGTCGCCGTACTCCACAACCCGACGATGCCCAAGACGTCCGCCAAGCTCTGGGAGCTCCTCGGCGCCGAGGCCAAGCTCGGGTCGTTGCAGGACCAGCGAGTCCAGGACGCCGGCACCTGGGGCCAGCTCCCGGCCGGCTCCGTCCTGACCAAGGGCGACCCGCTGTTCCCACGGCTGGAAGAGGCCTGATCAACTCGTCCGAGAACTTTTTCGGGCAGCTGTAGAGAACGCGCCGGCGACTCCGATAAGGGGATGAGAGCTCACCTCGGATCGGAGAGAACCATGAACACCTTCGCACTTCGCAGCACCGCCCGGACCGCTTCGCCGACCCGTTCCGGCCGTGCCCGCACGGTCGGGATCTGGGTCGTCCGGATCGGTCTGGGCGCACAGTTCGTGATGGGCGGCGCGGCCAAGCTGGCCGGTGACGCCCAGATGGTCGCGATGTTCGACGACATCGGCGCGGGACAGTGGTTCCGGCTGCTCGTCGGCATCCTCGAGGTGGCCGGCGGGATCGGGCTGCTGGTTCCCCGCCGTCCCCGGCTCACCCGCCTCGCCGCCGCCGGCCTGGTCGCCCTCATGGTCGGAGCGGCGATCACCAATGTCGGTGTACTGGGCACGGCGCCGACCCTTCCGCTGGTCTTCGGCGCGCTGGCCGGCGCCGTCGCACTGGTCCGGCGCTGAGAGGAGACGGCCATGTCCAAGAGCTCCCTGCAGTCACTCGCTCCGCTGGTCGGCACCTGGTCGATCGGCGGCCCCGGGCACAGCGGCACCGTCCGCTACGAGTGGTTCGAGAACGAGTCGTTCCTGGTCCAGCACATCGACATCGTCTCCGACGGCGAGTCGACCCGCGGGATCGAGTACATCGGCGTGGACCCGGACACCGGTACGCTCCGGTCACATTTCTACGGTACGAACGGCAAGATCCTCGAGTACACCTACGAGTTGTCGGACGACACTCTGACCATCTGGTTCGGTGGACCGGACTCGCCGGCCAAGTTCGTCGGCCGGTTCAACGCCGACCGGACGGTGAACAGCGGCGCCTGGCAGTGGCCGGGCGGCGGGTACGAATCGACCATGACCCGTGTGGAGGGCGAGGCGCGATGAAGTACATGATCATGACGTTCGGAGACTCTTCGGACTGGGACACCCTGGGGCTCGGCGGCGGCGACGCGACCTGGTCCGAGGAGGAGGTCGCGGCGCACTTCCAGGCCATGGGCGAGTTCTACGGCGAGCTGAACGCCAGCGGCGAGATGGTGACCGGGTTCGGGCTCGCCGACCCGTCCCACACGATGACCGTCGAGATCGTCGACGGCCGGCCGGTCACCTCGGACGGACCGTACGCGGAGACCAAGGAAGTACTCGCGGGGTTCGGGATCATCGACGTCGCCTCGCACGACCGGGCCGTCGAGCTGGCCGCGCGCTTCTCGGCGCTGGTCCGGACGCGGGTCGAGCTCCGCCCGGTGATGGACTCCGGCGGCCAGGACATGTGACCGTGGCCGAGGCGACCCCGTCCGGTATCGAGGGCCTGCTGCGCGAGCACGCGCCGCGGGTCCTCGCGGCCGTCACCCGTCGCTTCGGCCGGTTCGACGTCGCCGAGGACGCCGTCCAGGAGGCGCTCCTCGCGGCGGCAACCCAGTGGAGCCAGGACGGCATCCCGCCGAATCCGCCGGCCTGGTTGACCACCGTCGCGGTCCGCAGGATGACGGACCTGCTGCGCAGTGAGCAGGCCAGGCGGCGCCGTGAGCAACTCGACGCGACACGCCAGCTGCCCGAGGACCTGCTCGGCTCGCCGGCCGACACCGATCCGGCCGAGCAGGACGACACCCTGGTGATCTTCTTCCTCTGCTGTCACCCCGACGTCCAGCCGGCGAGCCAGGTCACCCTCACGCTCCGGGCGGTCGGCGGTCTGACCACAGCCGAGATCGCCCGCGCCCTGCTGCTGCCGGAGGCCACGATCGCGCAGCGGATCAGCCGGGCGAAGCAACGGATCCAGCAGTCCGGGGCGAGGTTCCGGATGCCGGCCGCGGCCGAGGTGCGGCACCGGCTGGATGTGGTGATGCAGGTGCTGTACTTGATCTTCAACGAGGGCTACACGGCGTCGTCGGGCGAGACGCTGCAGCGGGTCGAACTGGCCGCCGAGGCGATCAGGCTCACCCAGATGCTGCGCGAGAAGGTGCCGTCCGAGCCGGAGGTCGGCGGGCTCCTGGCGCTGATGCTGCTCACGCACGCGCGCCGAGCGGCACGGTCCGGCCCCACCGGTGAGCTGATCCCCCTCGGCGAACAGGACCGGTCCCGCTGGAACCGCGACCTGATCGCGGAGGGCGTCGCGCTTCTCGAAGAGGTGCTGCCCAGCCGTCGTCCCGGTCCGTATCAACTGCAGGCGGCGATCGCGGCGCTGCACAGCGAGGCGCAGTCGTTCGGCGACACCGGCTGGCGGCAGATCGTCGCGCTGTACGACGTCCTCACGCGGCTGTCACCTGATCCGGTGATCAGGCTGAACAAGGCCGTGGCCGTCGCGATGCTGTTGGGTCCGGCGGCCGGGCTGGACCTCGTCGACTCGTTGGCCGCCGACCCGAAACTCGCGGGACACCATCGGGTCGCCGCCGTACGGGCTCATCTCCTGGAAGAGGCCGGTGACCTGAGCGCAGCCCGCACCGCTTACCTCGAAGCGGCCAAGCGCACCACCAGCACGCCCGAGCAGCGCTACCTCCGCAGCCGCGCGGCGCGACTGTCTTAGACCGCGGCCGACGCGTGGTAGAGCGCGGCGGCCTGGGTTCGGCTGGCCACGGCCAGCTTGGTCAGGATGTTGGCGACGTGGAACTTCACAGTCGATTCGCTGATGTGGAGGTCGTCGGCGATGGAGCGGTTGCGGTGACCCTGGGAGAGGCGTTCGAGGACTTCCAGTTCGCGGGCGCCGAGCGGGGAAAGGGGGTCGGACGTGACGGTTTGCGGGGCTTGTGAGGTGCGGACGGTGATCCGGGCCGTCAAGCCCCAGCCGGGAACGGCGTCCAGGTCCAGGTCGCCCTCGTGCAGGCGGAGGCGCTCGGACAACTGGCCCAGATCCAGCACGTTCGCCAGGAGTCCGGGGCCGTCGTCGCGGACCGTGGACACGAGTTCCTTGCCGTCCCAGCGCCAGGCCACGCGAATCCGGCGTACGTCGTCCTGGGTCAGCATCGCCAGCACGACCGAGCGGACCGCGACCCGGGCGGCGTGCGCGACGGCCGCGGGGACCAGCTGATCGTTGCCCGGGGCATCCACCTCGAGCTCGACCGGGCCGTGCCGGAGCAACGCTCGCAGCGAATCCGCGAGCCGGTCGAAGGCGCGGCCGGCCGGCTCCTCGCCGCTGCACACCCGGTCCCGCTGGGTGTCGGTCCGCAGCTCGGCGAGGCCGTTGAGTGCCAGTTCGACGGCCATCGTCCGGGCCGCGGCGTCGTCGATCCGCTGGTTGCGCAGTACGCCGAGGATCGTGGCGAGCGTTGCCGCGTGCGCCTCACCCAGCTCGGCGGCGAGATCGTTCCGGGCCTCGGCCACGGCGCGGTTCTGGGCGATCGCGCCTGGTTCGCGTTCGAGGGTCAATCGGTACATGTGTGCCGTGACGACATCCCACAACGCCTGCAGCTGATCCACCGGGACCGCGCGGTCGTCGGTCAGGACGAAGACGACCACCGAGCCACGAGGGGCCCGGTCGCTCGAGATGGCGAGAACGGGATGCTGCGCACCGGCGATCGGGATCACGCCCTGCCAGGGATGACCGGCGGTCACGGTACCCAGCAGGCCCGCGAGGTCGGCCCCGGTGATCGCGCCGCTCACCGCCGGATCGCCGTACGCCGTGACCGGGGTGGACGCGCACTGCGAGGCGAGCTGCGCGACCGCGCGGTGCGGGACCAGGTCCGCGGTCGCGAGGGACAGCCGCTGGAGCAACTCCTCGGTCGGCCCGTCGATGACCTGGGCCGCCGCCAGTACGTCTGCCATGTCCTCGAGAGTACGTCGGTTGACGCATCCACCCGGGCCCGTCTTTCGGACGGTGGACAACTGTCCGATCGGCCAGTCGGGAATGCCGCGGCGGCGGGCAGCATTTACTTCAAGCGACAACCAATTCATGGAGGCAGTGTTATGCGAGCGGTCGTGTTCGAGGAGTTCGGCGGTCCCGAGGTACTGAAGGCGCAGGACGTCGAGGAGCCGCACGCGGGTCCCGGGCAGGTCCGGATCAAGGTCCGCGCGGCCGGGGTGAACCCGATCGACTTCAAGGTGCGCCGCGGCTGGACCAAGGGGTTCATCGACCCGGTGTTCCCGGCCGTTCCGGGGCTCGAGGTGGCCGGCGTGGTCGACGAGGCCGGTGACGGCGCCGAGTTCGCGGTCGGCGACGAGGTGGTCGGCTGGTCCGACGGCGGCGCGTACGCCGAGTACGCGATCGGCGGCAACGTGGTGCGCAAGCCCGCGAGCGTGAGCTGGGAGCAGGCAGTCGCCGTACCGGTGGCCGGTGAGACCGCGCAGCGCGTGCTCGACCTGCTCGGCGTGAAGTCCGGCGAGACGATCCTGATCCACGGTGCGGCGGGCGCGGTCGGCTCGGTCGGCGTACAGCTCGCCAAGGCGGCCGGTCTGAGCGTTATCGGTACGGCGTCGCCTGCGAACCACGAGTACTTGCGTTCGCTGGGTGCGGTGCCGGTCGAGTACGGCGACGGACTGCTGGAGCGGGTGCGCGCGGCGGCCCCGGAGGGCGTGGACGCGGTGTTCGACGCCGCGGGCCAGGGCGGCCTGAAGGAGTCGGTCGAACTGCGCGGCAGCACCGACCGGATCGTGACGATCGCGGACTACGCGGCCGCCGGCGAACTCGGCATCGAGGCATCCGGTGGCGGCGGCACCCCGGAGACCATCCGCGCCGGCCTGGAGGCACAGCTCCAGGCCGCGGCCGACGGCAACCTCAGGCTCCGCATCGCCCAAACCTTCAACCTCGCAGACGCAGCCAAGGCCCAGGAACTCAGCGAGTCCGGCCACGCCCGCGGCAAGATCGTCGTCATCCCGTAGGCGGACCGCCACCACTCGCCAACCCCTGCAGGCGAAGGGCCGCCAGGCGTGAGCCCAGGCCACCGTTGCCGGTTGGTGAGTGGTGCGGGTCCGGAGTTCAGACGTAGGCGAAGCGGGACGGTGGGGTCGGTACGTTGTCTACGCGTGGGTCCCAGCGGTCTACGAAGTTCACGTTGGGTGGGACCTCGATGCAGGTCGTCGAGGTCCAGCCGCGGGTGAGGGTGGGGAAGTCGGGCACGTCCGGGTGGTAGTGCGGCTTGCCGGTGCCGAGGAGGTCGCGGGCCATCGGTGCGGTCAGGGCCTGGTAGCGGAAGTCGGCTGACAACCGCAGCTGCTTCGTGCGGTTCGGCATCGCGCCGTGCACGGTCAGGCTTCCGAACAGCAGCACATCGCCGGGCTGGTACGACGTCGTACGCCACTCCGGATGGTCCTCGTCCGCCTCGGCGCGCATCATCCCCGGACCGTCGGACGCCTTCACCGGCAGTACGCCGAGCCGGGGTGACCCGGCCAGCACCCGCAACCCGCCGATCTCCGGCGGCGCCGCACTCAACGGCAGCCAGGTGGTCAGCGTGTCCACGCTCCCCTGGATGAAGCGGTAGTCCTGATGGATCGGCGTCGGATTCGCCCCGGGCGACGGCGGCGCGATCCGGCAGATGTGCGCCGGATGCGCGAACGCCTCCTCACCCAGCAACCGTCCCGCGAGCTCCAGCAACTCCGGCCGCACGGCCAGCCGATGAAACGCCTCGGTGCTCTGGATGGCGGTGTAGGCCCCGAAGAACCCCGCCGACCCTTCCTCCACGGCCCGCCCGGACGCAACCAGCTCCCGCGGATCGGCATCCCGCGCCAACCAGTCGCTGTCGTAAAGAATCCGCGCCAACTGCTCATGCACGTCCGCAACCACGTCCCGCGGCAACAGTCCCCGGAAGAACAGATAGCCGTCACCAGCCAGCCGCTGCCGCAGTACGCCGGCGTCCTGGAAGTCGTCGTACGAGTCCGTCAGTTCTTTCACTTGTCATTGCCAATCTTGTCCATGGAGGCCGCGATGTCCGCGACGGGGACCTTGTCGAGGTACAGGTCGTTGACGGTCTTGTTGATCTCGGGGGACTTGGCGGTCCAGCCTTCGGCGATCGGGAGGTTGACGGTGCTGCCGGCGGCGGAGTCGATGAACGGCTGGACGTCGATGCCCTTCTGCTTCCAGAACGCCTGGTAGCCCGCGCCGGCGTTGTTGAGTGCCGGGATGATGTAACCCGCGTCGCCCATCAGCTTCTGCGCCTTCTCCGAGCCGAGGAAGGCGACGAGTTTGCCGGCCTCGTCCGGGTGCTTCGTCTTCGCGAACATCGCCTCGGAGAGCCCGTTGATCACCACCGTCCGCCCGCTCGGGCCGGCCGGCATCGCCGCGACCCCGATCGGGAACTTCACCTCAGGCAGCGCGAACGGCAGCAGCGCGTTGTTCGCCGGGAACATCGCGACCTCGCCGCGGTAGAACATCTCGGTCGCCTGCCCGGTCGGCGGGTTGGTGCGGGTGCCGTCCGGCGACACCTTCCACTTGAACACCAGGTCCCGCGCGAACTGCAGGGCCTCGACCGACTTCTGGTTCGCGAACTCGAAGGCGCCGTACGGCTTGTCCATCGCGTGGCCGCCGTTCGACGCGATCCAGTTCAGCCACTGGGTCTGGCTGTGGTTCCAGGAGCAGAAACCCCACTGCTTGCTGCCGACGGTCAGCTTGCGCGCCACCTCGAGGAAGCTGCCCGAGCCGTCCGGCGCCCAGGTCAGCTCGGCCGGCATCGTGATCCCGGCCTTCGCGACCAGGTCCTTGTTGTAGAGCAGCCCGACGATGCCCATGTCCTTCGGCATCCCCAGTTGCTTGTCCTCGAACTTGTACGACTGCACGACGTTCGGGTGGTACGAGTCGAGTTTCAGACCGGCCTTCGAGATCAGGTCGTCGAGCGGCGCCAGGACACCCTTGCTCGCGAAGTCCGGGAAGTAGTCGACGGTCAGCCAGAACACGTCCGGCGCCTTGCCGCTGGCCAGCTCAGTGGTCAGCTTGGTCCAGTACTGGTCCCACGGCAGCACCTCCATCCGGACCGTGATGTCCGGGTTCTGCTTGGTGAACTCCGCGAACACCGCCTTGTAGCCGACCTCCTGCTGCTCGTCCCACAGGCGGTACACGAGCTCGACCTTGCCGCCGCCACCGCTCGCCTTGTCGTCGGACGAGCCGCAGCCGGCCAGCGCGAGCACGCTGCCCGCGCCGATCAGAAAAGTCCTCCTGGACAAAGACATGAGAGCCTCCGAACTACTTGAGCCCGGTAACAGCGACCGAGCGGACGATGAAGCGCTGAAAGACGATGAACAGCACCAGCAGCGGCGCCAGCGCGATCAGGCTGCCGGCCATCACGGCGTTGTAGTCGACGCCGATCTCCCCCTTGAACAAGGCGATCCCGACCGACAGCAGCCGCTTGTCCTCGCTGCTGGTGATGATCAGCGGCCACAGGAAGCTGTTCCAGTTCGCCACCACCGCGAGGGTGGTGACGGTGACCAGGATCGGTTTCGACAACGGCAGCACGATCGACACCAGCGTCCGGAACCGCCCGGCGCCGTCGATCCGGGCCGCGTCCTCGAGATCCGCGGGGATACCGCGGAAGAACTGGCGGAGCAGGAAGATCGCGTACGGCGTCCCGAGCATCGTCGGCAGCATCAGGCCGGCCCACGTGTCCACCAGCCCGAGCTTCTGCATCATCAGGTACAGCGGGATCATCGTGACCACCGGCGGCACCATCAGTGTCGACAAATACACCCAGAACAACGCGTCCCGGCCCGGGAACGAGAGCCGCGCGAAGGCGTACGCCGCCAGGATCGCGAACACCACCTGCCCGAGGGTGATCCCGGCCGTGACGAGCGCGGTGTTGACCAGGTACCCGCCGAAACCCGAGTCGAACAGCCGCCCGAACGCCGCCGTACTCGGTGGCAGACCAGGCTCCCAGGGCATCGTTTCCGACAGTTGCCCGGGGCCCTTGAACGCGGTCAGCACGGTCAGGAAGTACGGGAAGATCGCGAACAGGCAGCCGGCCACCAGAACGGCGTACGTGAAGATGCGCAGTCTCATCCGGACACCTCATAGGTCGTACGGCGTTCGAAGTAGACGAACTGGGTGATCGTCGCGACCAGCACCACCGCGAACAGCAGTACCGAGATCGTCGACGCGTAGCCGAAGTCGAACTTGCGGAACGCCTCGTCGTAGATCAGGTACGTCGCCACCTCGGTGCTGTCACCGGGGCCGCCCTCGGTCATCACGAAGATCGTGTCGAACGCCTGGAACGAGCCGATCACGTTGGTGATCAGCACGAACAGCATCGTCGGCCGCAGCAGCGGCAGCGTGATCGCGAAGAAGTGCGCGACCGGGGACGCGCCGTCCAGCGACGAGGCCTCGCGCAGCGAGCGCGGGATGTTCTGGAGCCCGGCCAGGAAGAACAGCATGTTGTACCCGGCGAACTGCCAGATGTGCACCGCCGCGACGCTCGGCATCGCCAGCACCGGCGACGACAGCCACGCCGGACCGTCGATCCCGAACACGCCCAGGAACTGGTTCAGCGCACCGCGGCCCGGGTCGAAGATCCAGCTCCAGACCAGGCCGAGCGCGACCGGCGTCGCCATCCACGGGATCACCAGCAGGGCCCGGAAATACTTCATTCCGCGCAGTTTCCGGTCGACCAGGAGGGCGAGGAGCAGGCTCAGAATTGTTGTGCCGGGCACGCAGATGACCACGTAGTACAGGGTGACCAGCAGCGAATGCCAGACATCTTCGTCGGAGGACAGCCTGCTGTAGTTGGCCAATCCAACGAACTCGGGAGTCGAGAGCAACTTCCAGTCGAACAAGCTCAGGACCAGCACGATCAACACCGGCGCGAGCAGGAAGCCGAGGACGCCGACCAGGCTCGGTGCGAGGAGCGCGTACGCGACCGCGGTCTGCTGTGCCTTGCCGATCTGCCGGGTACGGCGCGGCGCGGGCCTAAGCATCGGGATCCTTCAGCGGATGCGGGCGCGGTGAGCTCGGGACGAGCAGTTCGCGGGTGCGATCGAGCCCCCACCGGTCGAGTGCACCGATCGGGTCGCTCGACATCCGCAAACCTGGACCTTGAGAGATGTGCTCCGCCCAGAGCTCGCGCTCCTGGACGTCGGGCCGCACGATCAGGCAGTCGGAGTCGTTCGCCCACCACCGGCCGTGCAGGAACTCGCGTGCCACCGACGTGGACCGCGCGCCGCGCTGACCGGGCTGGCTGATGTCGCCGGACGGTGGGTCCACCAACGGATCGGTGTCGGGTGAGATCCGCATGCAATCGACGAGCCCGAGACTCGGGAGGATCGGAGCGCCACAGCCGTGCAGGATCCGGTTGGGCCCGACGGCCTCGCGCAGCAGGCGCATTCCGTGTCGGTACGCCGCGACGCCGTCGACCTGCTCGTGGCGCGGTCCGTCGATCGCGCCGGCGTACACGAAGTCGAGCTTGAAATGGTCGTAGCCCTGGCGGCAGAGCTCGGTGAAGACGTCCTGGAGGTGGCGCGCGGCGCCCGGGTGCGTCACGTCCAGAACCAGTTGCTCCTGGCCCCAGTTCGTACCGGCGGAAATGCCCGGAACGAGCCATTCCGGGTGTTTCCGGGCCGTCTCGCTGCCGCTCGCGACCAGGAACGGCGCGACCCAGATGCCGGCGCGACGACCGCTCGACCGGATGTCGGCGGCGAGCGTGACGGTCGATCCGAAGTCGTCCCGCGGCGTCAGCCAGTCGCCGATCGCGGCCTGGTACCCCTCGTCGAGAAGGACCAGATCGACGCTCAGATCGTGCTCGTCGAACTGCCGTACGTCGGTCATCACGTCCCGCTCGGTGACCTTGCCCCAATACGCGTACCAGCTGCACCAGGACGGCCCGAACACGCGCACCGGCGGGGCACCGGCCGCGAACGCGTCGGCCCAGTCGGCGAGCGCCTGATTCGGGTTGGCCTGCTTCGTTGTCGTCTGCTGTACGGCGCCATCGGCCGAGATCACCAGCCGGTCGCCGCGGATCTCGGCGCGGATCGACGGGACCTCGTCGGGGCTCGTCGCCCCGATGATCATGACCTCGTCGGCCGTCGCGACCGCGAGCAGGCCCTCGCCCTGGAAGCGGCCGGCGTCGACGCCGGGACGGTACGCCATCACGTGATGATTCGGCGCCGTCGGACGCGGTGGATGCGCGTCGAGCCGGTACCAGCCGCTCGGGCTCCACGACTGCCAGCCATGCTCGAAGACCAGCGTGGCGGCGTCGTAGGCGAGCTCGGCGACGGTGCTGAAAGGCACGGATCCCTCGTTTCCCTCGGGTGCAGGATCTTGCTGACGTTCCGCTAATCTTGGGGTGCCTACGAGGAGATCCACCATGACGGAGCCTGCTGACTTCGAGCACGATCTTGCTACCCAGGTGCTCATCGAGCTGTACAGCGAGATCCCGCCGCCGAGCAAGCTGGTGACCGGCCACTTCCACAGCGGCGGCGACTATCGCGTCGTACGGCCGGACGGGGTGGGCAGCTGGTACCTGCTCTACACCGCGTCCGGTACGGGGCGGTACGTGATCGGCCAGAACACGTTGACGCTGCGGCACGGCGACGTCGTACTGGTCAGCCCTGGGACGCCGCACGACTACGGCACCGTCGGGACGTACTGGGAGTCCTGGTGGGCGCATTTCCAGCCGCGGCGTGAGTGGCACTCGTGGTTGTCGTTGCCACAGGCAATGCCCGGGCTGTCCTACGTGCGGCTGAGCAGGTCCTCGGAGACCGACCGTGTCGTGTCGGCGTTCGATCGGCTGCACCGCGACGCGCAACGCGCCGGACTGTCCCCGACCGGCGACACCGAGCTGCACCTGCTGGAGAAGAGCGTTGCGACCGAACTGACCATGAACGGCATCGAAGAGGTGCTGCTGGCTGCGGTCGCGAGCCTCCGCCGGGAGACACAGCACCTGGACGCGCGCGTGCACCTGGTGCTCGAGGCAATCACCGCCGACCCGGCCCGGCCGCACACCCTCACGTCACTGGCCGGGCTCGCGCAGGTGTCGGTGTCGCGCCTCGCGCACCTGTTCAAGGAGCAGGTCGGCGACTCGATCATGAACGTCGTACTCGCGCTCAGGCTGCAGCGCGCGGCTGAGCTGCTCGGCGCCACCGACATGTCCGTCGCACAGATCGCGGCCGCGGTCGGATTCGACTCCCCGCACTACTTGAGCAGGCAGTTCGGCCGCCGGTACGGGATGTCCCCGACGGCCCACCGCGCCGCGGTCAGGAACCCGGAGCTAGAGCTATATTGAGCTCGGTCGCCGCCGCGTAGTCGGCCCCGCCGGCCAGTCCCACCAGTCGTACGTAGCGTGCCGTCGTACCCGCAGGGAACCGCGCGATCTTCGCGTCGACCGTGCCGTCCCATGACCCCTTCGTCACCGACGTGAACGTGCTGCCGTCGGTGCTCGTCTGGACGTCGTACGACGAGATGCGGCCGTTCGGTACGGCGGCGTCCTGGCGCGGCGTGTAGACGAGCGCCTCGATCGTGCGAGGTGTCTTCAGGTCGAGGGTGATGTACTGCGGGAGCGGGGCATGTGGGCTCCAGTTCGAGTGCCACATGGTTGTGCAGCTGCCGTCGACCGCGGCGGATGCGCTGTAGGCGGAGGAACCCTGGCTCGTGGCGGTCGCGGTCATCTCGTTCTGCGGCAGCAGGGTCAGCGGACCGAACGGTCCGTCGGCCGGTGGCGGCGTACCCGGGATCGCGGTCACGCGGCCGAGATTGGGTGCCTTGAGCAACGGATGGGTCCGCAGGTAGTTGAGGAAGACCTCTTGGCCCATCCGTGGCGCTCTGACCAGTTGGGTGTACTGCTGGAACCCCGGGTAGCCGTACTGCGTTCCGTGCAAGGGCATCGCCGCACTTGTCGTCACGCGGTACGTCTTGTCTCGTTGGAGGGGCTTGCCGTTGATCAGGACCTTGGCCGGATCGACGCGGTCGCCGACGGGCCGGCCGAGATCGTAGGTGTAGCGGAAGTTGGCCGACGTTGCGAGCGCGGACAGTCGGCTGCAGCCGTACGCCGGTGGGATCCACTGTTGCTCCAGGACCGCCTCGACCGTCGAGCCCTTCATCGACAGCGTGGTGATCGGCGAGATCCCGGCCACCGGCCACGCCTCGCCGTACGTCACCGTTCCGGCTTCCAGACCCGCGGCGATCACGTCGATGCCGAGATCCGCCGGGATCAGCGCGAAGTCGCTGTCGGCCTCCGCCTTGTAGAGGTCCGCCACCAGGTTGCCCGTGCGGCTCTCCGCGGTCCTCGCGAAGTCGAGATCGCGATCGAGCTTGGTGAGCGGCTCCTGCTGCCGCGCGGTCCACTTGTCCATCCAGTACTTCACGATCTTCTGGACCCCGGGATCCGGCGTGATGTCCTTGGTCACCGCGTGGTTGGTGGCCGTGGTCTTGGAGCGGATCACGTCACCGGTCGTCGGGTCGAGTTCCAGGTTCACCTCGCCGAGCACCCGCCCGTGGTTGCTCGCCTCGAGGACCGGCCGCGGTACGCCGTTCGGGTCCGGGATCATGCAGTTGAACGCGGTATGCCAATGCCCGCCGAGGATCACGTCGATATCGGGAGACATCGCCCGTGCGGCGTCGAAGATCGGACCGGTCGGGTTCTTGCACTCGTCGTACAGGCCGCCCTGCTGACCGCCTTCGTGCATGCTCACCACGATCGCGTTCACACCCTGCGCCTTCAGCGCGGCCGCCGCCCGGTTCGCCGCGTCGACGATGCCCTGGAACTCGAACCCCGACCCCTCGATCGACAGCGTCTCGGTCGGCGTCCCCGGAAAGCCCAGCCCGATGAACCCGATCCGCTGCCCGCCGGCCTCCGCGATCCAGTACGGCGGAAGCACCGGCCGCTTGGTCCGCGGGTCGACGATGTTCGCCGCGTGGTACGCGTAATCGGTGCCGTGGAAGTTCCGGCCCGTCGAGTCCTTGAAACAGCTGTCGAAACCAGGCTTGCCGTAACAGGCGCCGGTCGTCATCCGGCGCAGGAACGGGAACTCACGATCGAACTCGTGGTTGCCCGCGACATCGAAGTCCATCCCGAACGCGTTCAGCACCTCGATGGTCGGCTCGTTCGCGAACGCCTGCGTGTAGTCCGGCCACCCGCTGAACTGATCACCCGCCCCGATCAGAAAACTGTTCGGCTTCCGCAGTCGCTCGAGATGAGCCTTCAAGTACCCAGCACCCCCGACCTGCTGCGTCCCCGACGGCCCGGCGATCGTCAAATTCTCCGTCTCGGACAGATACCCGTGCAGGTCGGTCAGACTGAGAATCTGCACCGGAATCGGTGCATCGGCGTCGGCCGGTAGCGCGGTGGTCCCCACCACCAGGCCGAGAAGGGCGAGAACTGAGCTGATCCGGGACATTCGGCTGCTCCTGTCGATCGGGGCGGAACCTCGCTGCAACGTACTGGCCGCCGTACGGCGGAGAACATGTCCCCGACTGCTGACTTCCTGCACGATCCGGCTGACGCTTTTCTCCAAGCGCATGGGGGTGGGGAACCGTACGGTCGGGGGAGAAAGGAGTTCGACAATGACTGGGATCGTGGCAGTAGCCGAGATCGACATCGATGCACCGGCCGCACGCGTGTGGGATGTGCTGACGAGTCCGGAGCAGTTGAAGCAGCTGTGGTTCGGGGCGGACGTGAAGACCGACTGGCAGGTCGGGAGTCCGATCACCTGGAGCGGCGAGTACGAAGGCAAGTCCTACGAGGACAAAGGCGAAGTCCTCGCCGTAGAGCCCGGGCGCCTACTGAGTTTCACTCATTTCAGCCCCCTCACGGGCCAACCCGACGTACCGGAGAACTACCACACCCTCACCTACACCCTCACCGCCAACACCCACCTGAAACTGACCCAAGACAACAACGCCTCCGAAGACGAAGCCAAACACTCGCAAGACATGTGGGAGCAACTGGTGGCCAAGGTCAAGGACGCCGCCGAATCCGCCGACTAGCGCGTTGCCGCAGCTCGCCGGAACTGCAGCTCGACAGTACGTATGTGTCTACTACCTGCCATCCTGCACCGGGCGGTAGTCCGGATCGCTGGACAGTGGACGTATACGTACTGTCGACATGCACAAATCCGCAAGGACCTGACCACCCTCGGCCATCCGCACCTCGGGCCGGAGAGTCGTCAAGTGACTCAGTAATCTGGGGCGCATGGGTGATGGTGTGGAGGTGGGTCGGCCGACGAGGGCTCGGGCTGCGGTGGGGGAGGATGGGCGGTCTCGGGATCGGGTGCGGCCCAGGGTGCCGGATCCGTTGCCGATGAGTGTGGTGGATGCGCACTGTCATCTGGATATCGCGGATGGGGAGGACGGGGACTGGCTGAGTCCGGCGGAGGCGATTCGGCTGGCCAAGTCGGTGGGGGTGACGCGGATCGTGCAGGTGGGGTGTGATCTGCCGGGGGCGGTGTGGGCGGTCGAGGCCGCCACGCAGTACCCGAACCTGATCGCCGGTGTCGCCCTGCACCCGAACGAGGCGCCGAAGCTGAAGGCGGCCGGTGAGCTGGAGAGCGCACTGGCCGAGATCGAGCGGCTCGCGGCGAGCAGCGACAAGGTCCGGGTGATCGGTGAGACCGGGCTGGACTACTTCCGGACCGGCGAGGACGGGCAGGCCGCGCAGCACGAGTCGTTCGCCGCGCACATCGAGCTCGCGAAGCGCCTGGACAAGACGCTGATGATCCACGACCGGGACGCGCACGACGACATCCTGCGCATCCTGGACCGCGAGGGCGTACCGGACCGGCTGGTGATGCACTGCTTCTCCGGCGACACCGAGTTCGCCCGCGAGTGCGTGAACCGCGGCGCCTACCTGAGCTTCGCCGGCGTGGTCACGTTCAAGAATGCCCAGTCCCTCCGCGACGCCCTGGCCGTCACGCCCGTCGACCGCATCCTCGTCGAGACGGACGCCCCGTACCTGACGCCCTCGCCGTACCGCGGCAAACCGAACGCGTCGTACCTGATCCCCCACACGGTCCGAAAGATGGCCGACGTCCTCAACATCTCGGTCCCCGAACTCTGTACCGCCCTCAACGACAACGCGAACCGGGCCTTCGGCGGCTCGTGGTGAAGGTGCTGACGGACGCCGACATCCGCGAGCGGTTGACGGCACCCGATGCCGTCGCCTGGATGCGCGACGCGATCCTGGCGGCACACGACGGCCGGTTGCACACGCCGCCGCGCGTCCATGCCGAACTGGGCGCCGGCAACCTCGTCTTCACGACGGGCGCACTCGAGGGCGAGTGGTACGGCTACCGGTCGTACGACACGTTCCCGACCGATCCCGGCAGCCAGATGGTCGTCGTCCACGACTGGACCTCCGGCGACGTCCGTGGTGTGGCCGTAGGCAACGAGCTCGGCCCGCGCCGGGTCGGTGCGATCGGCGCGGTCGCCGTCGACGCGCTCGCGAATCCGGCTGCCACCAGCCTCGGTCTGGTCGGCGCCGGGCCGCAGGCCTGGACGCAACTCTGGGCGATCTCCGCGGTCCGCACCCTCAGCGAGGTCCGGGTGTTCAGCCGCGATCCAGTACGGCGGAACGCCTTTGTCGCAAGGGTTTCCGAGGAGCTCGGACTGCCCGCGGTCGCGGCGGGCTCGGCTCAGGAAGCGGTCGAGGGACAGGACCTCGTCGTACTGGCGACGAGCAGCCCGACACCTGTCCTCGAGGCCGACTGGATCGCGCCCGGCGCCTACGTGACGACGCTGGGACCCAAGCAGGTCGGCCGGGCCGAGTTCGGGCCCGACCTGGTCGCGCGCGCCGATGTGGCGGTGACCGACTCGGTGGCGCAGACCTCGGCGTACGACCCGCCGTTCGTCCTGGCCGGTACGCCGCAGCACGAGCGGCTGACGAGCCTCGGTGCCGTTCTCGCGGGTGACGCGCCCGGGCGGAGGTCGCCGGACCAGACCGTGATCTTCTGCTCGGTGGGCCTCGCGGGCACCGAAGCCTTCCTCCTCGCACGCCTGATAGACAGGCTTCATGGAGTTCAGTGAGGTTGTCCGGCGGCGGCGGATGGTGCGGAACTACGACCCGGATCGGGGGGTGCCGGAGGACGTTCGGGAGCGGATTCTCGAGAACGGGTTGCGGGCGCCTTCGGGTGGGTTCACGCAGGGGTGGGCGTTCCTGACCCTGGAGGGGGAGGACCGGGAGCGGTACTGGCGGATCGCGGCCGAGGATCCGGATCCCAAATATGTTGAATGGGTCACAGGGCTGCGCCGGGCCCCGCTGCTGATTCTGGCCTTCGCGCACAAGGACGCGTACCTCGATCGGTACACCGAGGCGGACAAGGGCTGGACCGATCGGGACGAGGGTCGCTGGACGGCGCCGTACTGGTACGTCGATACCGGGATGGCGGTCCTGCTGATGTTGCAGACGGTCGTCGACGAAGGCCTGGGAGCCTGCTTTTTCGGGCCTCCCGCGGACAAGGTGGGCCGGTTGCTGAAGGAGTTCGGCGTACCCGAGGGGTTCGATCTGGTCGGGGTGCTGTCGGTCGGTCACCGGGCCCCGGACAAGCGGTCGCCGTCGCTGAAACGGGGGCGCCGGACGACCGCCGAAGTGGTCCATCGGGGGCAGTGGGGCCATCACACGGTGTAAGTACGCCGTTACACCTTTTTGCGACTCGCCGACCAGGGGATTGGCACTTCCGCGACTTCTTCGTTATGGTCCCGTGATGTTGGCCGGGATCGGGGAAGGTTCCGGGCACAGCACGCCCCTCGGCGTCGACCACAGGTTCCAGGCCGCCAGCCTGGCGCTCGCGGCCGGTGCCTGTGCTGTCCCACCCCGTGCCCGGGTAGCCCTACCTGGGAGCGTTAGTGCGTAAGTCCATCATCGTGGCCGTCGGTGCGACGGCTGCGTTCGCCGTCGCGGGCGGCTCCGTGGCGTATGCCGCGAAGAGCAAGACCGTCACCCTCTCCGTCGACGGCCAGGTGCGGAAGGTTCACACCTTCGGTTCCACCGTGGCAGACGCCCTGAAGGCCGAGAAAGTTCAGGTCGGTGAGCACGACGTCGTCGCGCCCGGCGCGGACTCGAAGCTGAAGGACGGCCAGGAGATCGCCGTGCAGTACGGGCGGCAGTTGACTGTCAACGCGGACGGCACCAAGAAGGCGTACTGGACCACGGCCGACAGTGTGCACGAGGCGCTGGCCGATCTGGGTCTGCGGTACGACGGCGCCCAGCTGTCCACCAGCCGGAGCGCGCCGCTCGGCCGCCAGGGCCTCGAGCTGACCATCACGACGCCGAAGACCGTGCAGATCGTGCACCTCGGCAAGACCGTGACGATCAAGTCGCTGGCCGGCACCGTCGGCGAGGCGCTGACCGCGGCGAAGGTCCGTTGGGACTCCGACGACCGGATCACCCCGGCCGCGGCCACCCCGTTGAAGCTCGGCGTGAACACGATCGGTTTCGTGTCGGTCCTGCAGAAGACCGTCACCAAGACCGAGGCGGTCGCGCACGGCACCGACGAGACCAAGTCGGCGACGCTGGAAGTGGGCACCAAGAAGACCACGACCAAGGGCACCGACGGCTCCAAGGCCGTCACGTACCTGTACACCTACCTGGACGGCAAGCTGTCGGCCACCAAGGTGGTCGGGTCGAAGGTGGTCGCCAAGGCGGTCGACGAGCAGGTCGTGGTCGGCACCAAGCCGAAGCCGGCGGAGCCGACCACCGAGACCACCGAGACCGACACGCCGTCGAGCAGCAACGTCGGCGCGTGGGACCGGATCGCCGAGTGCGAGTCGGGCGGTAACTGGTCGATCAACAGCGGCAACGGGTACTACGGCGGTCTGCAGTTCGACCACGGCACCTGGGCTGCCTACGGCGGTACGGCGTACGCGTACAACGCGAACGGTGCGTCGAAGGCGCAGCAGATCGCGATCGCGGAGAAGGTCAAGGCCGACCGCGGCGGCTACGGCGCCTGGCCGGTCTGCGGCAAGCGCGCGTAGTGCAAGACTGACGGGGTGACCTCGTCTGATTCATCGGCATCAGCCGGACCGAGACTGCTCGGTCCGGCTGATGTGCGTTCGCTGGCCGCTTCCCTCGGGGTCCGCCCGACCAAGCAGCGCGGCCAGAACTTCGTCATCGACCCGAACACGGTGCGCCGGATCGTGCGCGCCGCCGAGCTGACGCCCGAAGAGACCGTGCTCGAGATCGGGCCGGGTCTGGGGTCCCTGACGCTGGCGCTGCTCGCGGAAGGGCACCGGGTCACCGCTGTCGAGATCGACCCGCTGCTCGCGCAGGCGCTGCCGTCGACCGTCGCGTCGTACGCGCCGCACCAGGCGTCCAGGCTGACCGTGGTCGAGGCGGATGCGATGGACGTGACGCCCGCGGAGATCGGCGAGCCGACCGCCTGCGTGGCGAACCTGCCGTACAACGTCGCGGTGCCGGTGCTGCTGCACCTGCTCCAGGTCTCGGACTCGCTGCGGCACGGTCTGGTGATGGTGCAGTCCGAGGTCGCGGACCGGTTGGCGGCCGGACCGGGTTCGCGGACGTACGGCGTACCTTCGGCGAAGGCCGCGTGGTACGCCGAGGTGCGGCGCGCCGGGCCGATCGGACGGAACGTCTTCTGGCCGGCGCCGAACGTGGACTCCGGGCTCGTCGCGTTCGAGCGCCGCGAGCCGCCCGCGACGGAGGCGACTCGCGAGGAGGTGTTCGCGGTGATCGAGGCCGCGTTCTCGCAGCGCCGTAAGACGATCCGGTCCGCGCTGGCCCGCTGGATGCCGGACCGTTCACGCCTCGACGAGGTTCTGGAGGCCGCGGGGATCGACCCGAGAGTGCGCGGCGAGATGCTGGGGATCACAGAGTTCGCCACACTCGCAGGTGCAGGTCGGACTGTGTAAGGCACTAGCCTGTGCGACGTGCCACCTTCTGCTGAGGTCACGGTGCGGGCGCCGGCCAAGATCAATCTCGGTCTGTCGGTCGGTCCGCCGCGCCCGGACGGGTTCCACCCGGTCGCCACGGTGTACCAGGCCGTTGCCCTGTACGACGACGTGACCGCCGTACTGCGCGACGACGACGGCGAGATCTCGGTGGAGATCTCGGGTGACTTCGCGGACGACGTACCGACCGACGAGACCAACCTCGCGGTGCGGGCGGCGCAGTTGCTGCAGGCGGAGTACGACGTCGACGAGGGCGTCGACCTGACGATCCGCAAGACGATCCCGGTGGCCGGCGGGATGGCCGGCGGATCGACTGACGCGGCAGCGACTCTGGTGGCGTGCAACCGGCTGTGGGGCCTGCAGCTGACCCAGACCGAGTTGCAGCATCATGCGGCCGAGCTCGGCAGTGACGTGCCGTTCTGCTTGGTCGGCCACACGGCGCTCGGTCAGGGACGAGGCGAGCAGGTCACTGAGGTGATGTCCCGCGGGACGTTTCACTGGGTGTTCGCGATCGCCGACGGCGGGTTGTCGACGCCGGACGTGTACCGCGAGCTGGACCGGATGCGTCCGCTGCGCCGTGTCGAGGCGCCGCAGGTCCGTCCGGAGCTGATGTCGGCGCTGCTGTCCGGCCAGCCCGGCGCCCTCGCCGTTGCACTCAGCAACGACCTGCAGGCCGCGGCGTTGTCGCTGCGCCCCGAGCTGGGCGAAACGCTCCAGTTCGGCCTCGACCAGGGGGCGCTGGCCGCGCAGATCTCCGGCTCCGGGCCCACCTGTCTCTTCCTCGCCGCCGACAGCCGCAGCGCCGTCGACCTGGCCGTGGAGCTCGCCGAGTCCGGCCGCTGCCGCATGGTCCGCCAGGCCGAAGGCCCCGTCCCGGGCGCCAGAATCCTCCCTGCGATCGTCAGCCGGTAGTACACTTAGCTAAGTGGACTAAGGAGGATGTGGTGAGCGAGCTCGCGCAGTACAACATCCATGAGGCGAAGACGCAGCTGTCACGCATCATCGATCGTGTCGAACACGGCGAGATCGTGGTCATCAGCCGTGCCGGGCATCCGGTCGCCAAGGTGGTGCCGCTGGCCGACGTCGGGCGCCGGACGGGCCGTGGCTCACTGGCCGGACGGATCAGCTACACCGACGACTGGGACTCGCCCGAGACCAACGCCGAGATTGCGGCCGACTTCGGCATGCAGCCGTGATCGCGGCGCCGGGCGCTGCGCGGCTCTTGCTGGACACACATGTCCTGCTGTGGTGGCTGCAGGACGTCGGCGATCTCTCGGATGACCTGAAGGATCGGATCGACACCGAGTTCGAGGTGTACGTCAGCGCCGCCACCAGATGGGAGCTGTCGATCAAGGCCGCCGCCGGTCAGATCGACCTGCCGGAGGAGCTCGGTGACGTGGTCGAGGACAGCGGCCTGAGCGAACTGCCGATCCGGACGTCGCATGCCGAGCTCGCGGGGCAACTGCCGGCAATCCATCGGGATCCGTTCGATCGGATGCTGGTCGCGCAGGCGCTGGTCGAGCGGCTGACGCTCGTGACGCGCGACCGGTTCATCCAGAAGTACGACGTACCGATCCTCGAAGCCTGAAAAATCGTTCGTCACCGGCGGCGGCCGGTGCTAGCTTCGCCACGAGAACCCTCATCGAACCAGACAGGAGACCGGGATGCGCCGCGAATCGATCCACCCCATGGGTACTGATCGCTTCGACGCATTCGCGAGGACTCTTGAACTCTCTGACGATGGGTATTGTGGCGCATGTCGACGCCGGTAAGACCAGCCTGACCGAGCGGCTGCTGTACGCCGCCGGCGTCATCGACCGGGTCGGCCGGGTCGACGACGGGAACACGCAGACCGACTCGATGGATCTCGAGCGGAAACGCGGTATCACGATCCGCTCGGCGGTGGTGTCGTTCGCGCTCGGTGATCTGCCGGTCAACCTGATCGACACCCCGGGGCACTCCGACTTCATCGCCGAGGTCGAGCGCGCGCTCTCCGTCCTGGACGGCGCGGTGCTGGTGATCTCCGCGGTCGAGGGCGTGCAGCCGCAGACGCGGTTGCTGATGCGCACCCTGGACCGGCTCCGGATCCCGACGCTGCTGTTCGTGAACAAGATCGACCGGGTGGGCGCGCGGTACGACGACTTGCTCGCCGACCTCCGCCGGTTGCTGACGCCGGCCGCCGTACCGATGGAGTCGGTGGCGGATCTCGGCCTGCGGACGGCGTCCGTCGTACCGCTGCCGGTGCAGCGCGCCGAGGTCGGCGAGATGCTTGCCGAGCGCAATGATTCGTTCCTCGAGCTGTACCTCGAGGGTGCTGAGGTCGACAACGCGGCGGAGCTGCGCCGTCAGGTCGCGAAGGCCCAGATGTATCCGGTGTACTTCGGGTCCGCGATGACCGGGGTCGGGATCGCCGAGGTGATCGACGGGATCCGTCAGTGGTTGCCGCGGGCGATCGCGGCGCCGGAGGACGAGCTGCGGGCGCGGGTGTTCAAGGTCGAGCGGGGCGCGGCCGGACAGAAGATCGCGTCCGCGCGGATCGTCAGCGGGACGCTGGCCGCGCGGGCGACGGTTCCGGTGCATCCGCTGGACGGCCCGGCGTACCAGGTGCGCCCGAGCGGGATCGACGTGTTCGAGGACGGCGGCCGGCACGCGGTGGATCGGGCCGAGGCCGGTCAGATCGTGGCGTTGCGGGGTTTGAAGAGCATCCGGATCGGCGATCAGCTCGGCGTCCGTACGTCGTACGCCCACCGGCTGTTCGCGCCGCCGACGCTGGAGACCGTGGTGAGTGCGCGGGATCGGGTGAAGCTGTTCCAGGCGTTGACGCAGCTCGCCGAGCAGGATCCGCTGATCCGGGTCCGGAAGACGGGCGGTACCGGCGAGATCACCGTGAGCCTGTACGGCGAGGTCCAGAAGGAGGTGATCGCGTCGTTGCTCGAGTCCGAGTACGGCGTCGACGTCACCTTCAGCGAGACGACGCCGATCCACGTCGAGCGGCTGATCGGTACCGGCTCGGCGATGCGCGAGATCACCGAGGGCCCGTGGGCCGCAGGGGTCGGCTTCCGGGTGTCACCGGTTGCCGAGGGCATCGAATACAACCTGGAGGTGGAGCTCGGCGGGCTGCCGCGGGCGTTCCACACGGCGATCGAGGAGACGGTCCGGCAGACGCTGCACCAAGGCCTGTTCGGGTGGGAGGTTCCGGACATCCGGGTCGATCTGACGCACACGGCGTACTGGAGCCCGGTGACCGTGGCCGGGGACTTCCGCAAGCTGGTGCCGCTCGTCCTCCTGCAGGCGATCGCCGAGGCCGGTACGACGGTGCTGGAGCCGGTCAACCACTTCGAGCTGGACGTGCCGTCCGACACCGTGTCCCGGGTGCTCGCCCATGTCGCCGAACACCGCGGCATCGTCACGCAGACCACGCTCACCGAGACCCAGGCTCACGTCGAAGGCACCATCCCGGCCGCCACCACACACCCCTTCGAGTCCCTGCTTCCCACCCTCGGCCGGGGCGAGGCGCTCCTCGCCACCAGCTTTCACGGCTACAGCCCTGTCCCAGGCCCAGCGCCCAGCCGTGCCCGGACGGACGGCAACCCGCTCAACGAGAAGCAGTACGTCCTGAACCTCAGTCGAGTTCTTTGAGGATTTCGGAAATTTCGGAAACGGTTTCCGCGCGGTCTGGCCAGTGGGCGGTGATGCAGAGGAGTTCGCGGAGGTGGAGGAGGGGCAGTCGGTCGCGCCAGCCCGGGGCGAGCGGGTGCGCCTCCTCGTAGGCGTCGAAGAACGTGTCGGAGAGCTGCCCGTAGATGAGGAGGGTGGCCAGGTCGGCCTCGGGCCAGCCGTAGTGGACGGCGGGATCGATCATGGCCGGGCCGCCGTCCGGGGCGGGGAGCAGGTTGCCGTGCCACAGGTCGCCATGGAGGAGGGAGGGCGGCTGCGGCGGGATGAGCTCGGGGAGGCGGCCGGCGACGCGTTCCACGCGGCGACGATCCTCTGACGGGAGTTGGTTGTGGCAGTTCGGCTCCTCCAGGTAGCGGAGCAGTCGGTGCTCGGCGAAGAAGGCGTGCCCGTCAGTCGTCCACGGGTTCCGCTGCGGGAGCGTGCCCAGGTAGTTGTCGAGGTGGTACCCGAACTTGTCCGCGGTCTGCTGATGCTGCACCGCCAGCGCCCGCCCGGCGTCCTCCCAGTACGTCGGCGACGGTTCCGACGTACCGAGGTCAGTCAGCACGAGGTACGACGACGTCACCCGGAGAACTGACGGTACGGCGAATCCGCCCGGCGCACGCAGCGCGTCGAGACCGTCCGCCTCCAGCGCGTACAGGTCCGCCGGCAGGTCGTCCTGGGTCTTCACGACCACCGATTCGCCCAGCGTCGTCCGCACGCGGAACGTCTTGCTGGCGTAGCCGCCTTCGAGCGGATCGGCGGCGATCGCATCGCCGAGGGACAGTCCTTCGAGCCAGGCGGTAGTCAACACCTGGACGATCCTGGCACGGCTCGCGCAGTCAGCTACCCTTGGGCGCGTTATGGCGGCACCTAACTTGGTCAATCTGGAAGCTGTTTCGAAGGGCTTCGGGACCCGCACACTGCTCGACTCGGTCAGTCTCGGCGTAGGCCGTGGTGAGCGCATCGGCGTGGTCGGGCGCAACGGCGACGGCAAGTCGACGCTCCTGCAGGTCCTGGCCCGGCGTGAGGAGCCCGACAGCGGCCGGATCACCCACAATCGCGAGCTGCGGCTCGGGTACCTCGGTCAGACCGACGACCTCGACCCCGACCAGACCGTGCTGCACGCGGTCCTCGGCGATGTCGAGACCTACACCTGGGCGGCCGATCCACGGGCACGCTCGGTGATGGAGCACCTGCTCGGCGAAGTCGACCACCAAGCGTTGGTCGGCAGCCTGAGCGGTGGTGAGCGGCGCCGCGCCTCGCTGGCCCGACTGCTGCTCACCGAGGTCGACCTGCTGATTCTCGACGAGCCCACCAACCACCTCGACATCGAGGCGGTCAGCTGGCTCGCCGAGCATGTCGTCGACCGGGCCAGCGCGCTGATCGTCGTGACCCACGACCGCTGGTTCCTGGACGCGGTCTGCACCGACACGTGGGAGGTGCAGGGCGGCCGCGTCACGTCGTACGACGGCGGGTACGCGGCGTACGTCCTCGCCAAGGCCGAGCGGGCCCGGACCGCGCAGGTCACCGAGGCAAAGCGGCAGAACCTCCTGCAGAAGGAGCTCGCCTGGCTGCGTCGTGGCGCGCCTGCCCGCAGCACGAAGCCGAAGTTCCGGATCGAGGCGGCGAACGCGCTGATCGAGGACGTGCCGCCGCCGCGGGACAAGCTCGCGCTGTCGCAGCTGGCGACCGCGCGGCTCGGCAAAGACGTGTTCGACGTCGAGGACGTCAGCCTGAGCTTCGGCGACCGGAAGATGCTCGACCACGTCACGTTCCGGCTCGGACCGGCCGACCGGATCGGGCTGCTCGGCCCGAACGGCGCCGGCAAGACCACGTTCCTGAGGGTCCTCACCGGGCAGCTCGCGCCGGACCGGGGCCTGGTCAAGCAGGGCAAGACGGTCCGGATCGCCAACCTGTCGCAGACGCTCGAGGAGATCGACGGCACGGTCACCGTCCTCGACCACATCACCGCGATCCGGCGTACGGCGGCGCTCGCCGGGCGGGGCGGTGAGCTGACGTCGTCGCAGCTGCTCGAGCGGTTCGGGTTCACCGGGGACAAGCTGACGACCCGGATCTCGGACCTGTCCGGTGGTGAACGGCGCCGCCTGCAGCTGCTGCGCATCCTGCTCGACGAGCCGAACGTGCTGATCCTCGACGAACCGACCAACGACCTGGACGTCGAGACGCTGACCGTGCTCGAGGATTTCCTGGACAGCTGGCCCGGTGTCGTCGTCACCGTCACCCACGACCGGTACTTCCTGGAGCGGGTCAGCGACATGGTTTACGCGATCATGGGCGACGCCCGGGTCCGGCATCTGCCGCGCGGTGTCGAGCAGTATCTCGACGAACTCGCGGCCGGAATTCCGCGGCGGACGGCGTCGAATGCGTTGACGCCGGCCGCGGAAGTGTCCACCGATTTGTCAACGGCGGAAAACGGCCATTTGATTGAACGTCCGATGGCTGACGCGGCAGCGGCCCGGGCGGCGAAGAAGGAGCTGAACCGGATCGAGCGGCAGCTCGCGAAGATCACCGAGGCCGAGAAGAAACTGCACGACCAGCTGGCCGTGAGTGCGAGCGACTACGAGCGGCTCTCCGCGCTGGATGCCGAGCTCCGCAAGCTGGCCGACGAGCGCGGCGAGCTGGAAACGGCCTGGTTCGAGGCGGCGGAACGCGCGGAGTAGGACGCGTGGAACCCCCGGACCAGCAGGGGTTTCGAGCCACGGCGCCCCTCCGATCCCCTGTGATTCGGAGGGGGCGCCGAGCTCCTGGGTGAGCGGGCCCCGTGCCGGCCGGCGTTGTTCGGGCCCCGAGCCCCGGACACCGCGCGGCCACTTTCGGCGAACCACCTCTTGCCGCCGAAGTCACCGTGTTCTGACATTTTGTAGTCGATCAGCGACCGACGGTGACGACCCTAGTAGTGGGCCCAGCCGGTGTCGATAGTCGTCGGCTACAGCAGTCTCTCGATCTCGTTGCAACTAGCAACGATCGGACCGGGGCAGAAGTGACGGGTTGTCTTTTCGGATAATTCCGGGTATTTCGGCGGCGCTTTGTCCGGACGTTTTGTGGCCGACGCAAACCGGTTGTTTTCGGTCAGTGCTTTTCCAGATCGAAGGGGCGGACCAGCTCTCGTAGCACCCGGGCGATCTTCTGCTGGTCGCCGTCGCTGAGGCCGCCGAGCAGTGCGCGCTCATGGGTCAGCAGGTCGGCCATCGCGGCGTCGACCTTGTCGCGGCCCGCCGGCGTCAGCTGGACCAGCACGCCGCGCCGGTCATGCGGATCCGGCAGCCGTTCGACCAGGCCGCGGGCGGTCAGCCGATCGACTCGGTTCGTCATCGTGCCGGACGTGACCAGGGTTTCCTTGAGTAGCTTGCCGGGGGACAGTTGGTACGGCGTACCCGCCCGGCGCAGTGCTGCGAGGACGTCGAACTCCCAGGACTCGAGGCCGTGGGTGTCGAAGGCCTGACTGCGGGCGCGGTCGAGATGCCGCGCCAGCCGGCTGACCCGGGACAGCACCTCCATCGGCGCCACGTCGAGGTCGGGGCGCTCGCGGCGCCAGGCCTCGATCAGCCGATCGACCTCGTCCTCCATGATCCTGAGAGTACCCATCAAGACTCTTGACATCAAGACAAGTACTGGCGTTAGAGTATCTCGACGTCAAGATAAATCTGAGAGGGGCAGTCACGATGCGCACGTCTCCGGTGTGGAGTCCAGAGCAGTACGGCACGTACGCCGACGAGCGCGCCCGGCCGTTCCGGGACCTGGTCGAGCGAGTGCGGGCGACCGACGTACGGACCGTGGTCGACCTCGGCTGCGGGCCGGGCGCGTTGACCGCGACGCTGCGGCAGGTCTGGCCGGACGCCGTGATCCGCGGGATCGACAGCTCGCCGCAGATGCTCGAGGCGGCGGCGCAGTACGCCGACGACCACCTGAGCTTCGAGCTCGGTGACGTCCGCGAGTGGAGCGTCGAACCCGGTTCGCTGGACGTGATCGTCACGAACGCGACGCTGCAGTGGGTGCCGGAGCAGCTCGACCTGCTGCCCGGGTTCGTCCGGGCGCTGCGGCCGGGCGGGTGGCTGGCGATCCAGATCCCGGGCAACGGCGATGCGCCGTCGCACGCGATCCTGCGGGAGCTGGCCGGCACCGAGCCGTACGCCGAGTACGCGAAGGACACCTCGTTGCGTCCCGACGTACCTGGTCCGGCCGGGTACGTCGACGCGCTCAGCGCGGAGGGTTGCGTGGTGGACGCGTGGGAGACGACGTACTTCCACCTGCTGTCCGGCGACAACGCCGTACTGGAGTGGGTGAAGGGGACCGGCGCGCGGCCGGTGCTGCAGTCGCTGCCGGACGATGTGCGGCCTGCATTCGAAGCGGAGTACGGCGCGCGGTTGGCGGAGGCCTATCCGCAGAAGGAGTACGGGACGTTGCTGCCGTTCCGGCGGATCTTCGCGGTGGCGCAGAAGAAGGGATGAACATGCGGCTTGATCATGTGCAGGTGTCGTGCCCGCCGGGTGGCGAGGATGTGGCGCGGGCGTTCTACGGCGAGGCGCTCGGGATGACCGAGGTGGAGAAGCCGGAGCTGCTTCGAGCGCGTGGTGGATGCTGGTTCAGGCATGGCGCCGCGGAGATCCACGTCGGGGTGGAGAAGGAGTTCACGCCGGCGAAGAAGGCGCATCCGGCGTTGGCTGTCGATGATCTGGACGCGCTGGCCGCGCGGCTCGAGGCGTTGGGCTATCCGGTGACGTGGGACAACGAGACGATCCCGGGTCGTCGGCGTTTTCACACCGCGGACGGCCACGGGAATCGGGTCGAGATTGTGTGAAAGCGGCTCGCCCGGCCCCCTCAAGCCGGGCGAGCCGCTGGCTTATTCGGTCGCCAGTGCGCCGGCCGGGGCGACCTTGGCCGCTCGGCGGGCCGGTAGGACCGAGGCGACCAGGCCCGCGACCGCAGCGACAGCCGCGATCACGATCAGCAGTTTCCCGGGTACGGCGTACTCCACGGCGCCGTCGACCGTCTGGCCGCCCATCAGCGCGCTCGTCCCGGTCCAGCCGTAGATCAGGCCGAGGACGATCCCGAGACCGGCCGCGACCAGTGCCATCAGCAACGATTCGACCGCGAGCATCCGGCGCAGCTGGCGGCGGGACAGGCCCATCGCCCGGAGCAGCGCGTTCTCCCGGGTTCGTTCGAGCACCGACAGGCTGAGCGTGTTGCCGACGCCGACCAGTGCGATCAGCACCGAGACGCCGAGCAGACCGACGGCGACGATCAGCAGTACGTCGAAGATCTGCGTGTAGCTGGTCCGCTCGGCCAGTCCGCCCTCGACCGACAGATCCTTGACGGTCGGGATCGACTGCTCCACGGCGTCGATCACGTCCCCGCCGTCCGCCTTCGGATCCGACGCCAGCCAGAACCCGGTCACCGGCGCGCTCGGCGCCAGTTTCGCCAGATCGGTCGAGGTGACCGTGAACGGGTCGAGTCCGTTCCCGCGCTGGGCGGTCAGCGTCAGCTTGTGCTGCCCCGCCACGATCGTCACCGGGCTCCCGTTCTCGACCTTCAGCATCCGCATGGTCGGGTAGTCGAGCAACGCCGTACCGGCCTTGACCTGCGCGGCGAGTGCCGGATTGTGGATCACCGATCCGGCCTTGGCCGCGTCGAGGCCGGTGACCTCGAGCTCCTGACCGCCGGACTTCACCATCAGCTTGCTGATCGGGACGACCTGGGTGACGCCCTTGATGTCGCGGAGCTGCTGCTCGGCACTGGCCGGCATCTTCTCCTTGTACGTCGTCACCATCAGATCGACCGGGTACTGACCGTCCATCGACACATCAAACGTTTTCCGTACCGAGGCGATCCCCACACAGGTGAGGCTGATCAGCGTCACACCGATGAGCAGCGCCGACGTGGTGGCCGCCGTCCGTCGCGGGTTGCGGACCGCGTTCGCGACGGCGATCCGGGCGGGTACGCCGCCACCGCGGGCGGGGAGCGCGCCGATCACGCGGATCAGCGCCGGGACGAGCAGCGATCCGACCGCGAGAATGCCGAGGAACGAGATCGCTCCGCCCGCGACACCGATCAGTACCTCGTGCGACTTCGCCCCGGCCGCCAGCAGGAGGCCGCCGCCCGCGAGGAGCAGGAAGCCCAGGACCAGCCGCAGTACGCCGGCCTTGGTCGCGGCCGCCGGAGCGGCCTCGGGACGGAGCGCGGCGAGCGGCGCCACCTTCGTCGCCCGCCGAGCAGGTACGACGGCCGCGATCAGCGTGGCCAGCGTGCCGAGCAGGAGCGGCAGGAAGATCGACGACAGATCCAGGTGCAGCGGCACCGGCGGGATGCCCCAGTCGAACTCGCGGGACAGCGCCAGACCCAGCGCGGAGAGCGCGACGCCGAACACGACACCGATCGCCGAGGCGATCACGCCGACCACAGTGGCCTCCGCGATCACCGACGAGAAGACCTGCCGGCGGGACGCGCCGACGCAGCGCAGCAGCGCCATCTCCCGGGTCCGCTGGGCGATCACGATCGTGAAGGTGTTGCCGATCACCAGGCACGCCACGAACAACGCGATCACGGCGAACATCCCGAACACACCGCCGAGGACGTCGATGCCGTTGGTGTAGTCCTTCACCTCGTGCTCGATGAACGCCTCACCGGTGTAGGCGGTCAGGCCGCTGGTCACCACAGCCTGGGCGGCGTCGGCCAGTTGCTGCTGCGTGATACCGGGCTTCGCGGCCAGCGCGATCCCGCGGGTGTACGCACCCGGGTCGAAGATCTTCACCGCGGCCGGAGTCGCGACCGCGGAGGCGCTGCCGACGACCTTCGAGTCGTCGACCAGTCCGACGACCGTCACGGTCCACGACTTGTCGTCGTACGAGCTGATCCGCAAGGTCTGGCCGACGCCGACCTTGTGCTTGGCCGCGGTCCGGGCCGGCAGCGCGATCTCGTTCGTTGCGGTAGGCAACCGCCCGGACGAGGTGCCGGGACCGGCGATCTGCGCCGAGGAGTAGAGCGCGTCGACCGGGATCGAGGTGCCGCGGACCAGATCGGGGAACGCGACGTCCATGTACGTCGTCGTCAGCGTGACGACCGAGGCGGCCTGCTGGACCTTCTGCACCTTGGCGATGTCGGTCGGCGAGATGGCCACCTGGTCCGGGTAGACCATGGCGTCGACGCCCTTGTACTGCGCGCCGATCGTCTCGTCGACGCCGTGTGACGCGGACGCGTGCACGATCATCGCGAGCGAGCCGAAACCGACCCCGAGGACGATCGCCAGACAGGCGGCGATCAAGCGGCCCAGGTGGGCGCGCAGCGAGGAGAGGATCGAACGTCGCACGTCAGGCCCCCAGCTGACGCAGTGCGTCGAGAACGCTCTCCGGGGTCGGCTGCCGCAGCTCGCCGGCCAGCTTGCCGTCGGCAAGCATCACGACGCGGTCGGCGTACGACGCCGCGAGCGGGTCGTGCGTCACCATCACCACGGTCTGGCCGAACTCGCGGACCGAGCGGCGCAGGAACCCGAGTACCTCGGCGCCGGACCGCGAGTCCAGGTTCCCGGTCGGCTCGTCGGCGAACACGACCTCCGGGCGGCCGACCAGGGCCCGCGCCACCGCGACCCGCTGCTGCTGGCCGCCGGACAGCTCCGACGGGCGGTGCGTGAGCCGGTCGGCCAGACCGAGGACGTCGATCAGCGTGCTCAGCCACTGCTGGTCAGGCTTGCGGTTGCCGAGCTCGAGCGGGAGCAGGATGTTGTCGTTCGCGGACAGCATCGGGAGCAGGTTGAACGACTGGAACACGAAGCCGACCCGGTCCCGGCGGATCTTGGTCAGCTCCGCGTCCGGCAGCCGGGTCAGCTCGGTCTCGCCGAGCAGCACCTGGCCCTCGGTCGGGGTGTCCAGCCCGGCCAGGCAGTGCATCAGCGTCGACTTGCCGGACCCCGACGGGCCCATGATCGCGGTGAACTGGCCGACCCCGAAGTCGACCGAGACCCCGTCGAGCGCGGCGACCGCGGTGTCGCCCTGTCCGTACACCTTGCGCAACTCGTGCGCCCGGATCGCGGTCCGCGGCTCCCCGTCCTGCGGCAACCGCCCGGCCGCAAGCTCTCCGGTCTGCAAGCTCATGTCACTCCTCAACTCAACTGAACGTTGGTGAAGAATTTATTGAGCGCAGCCCCCGATCTCGTCGGACTCCAGACGGGACTCCCCGTACTACCTGGGTATTACTTGGTGGGCCGGACCAGCCCGGTCTCGTACCCCAGGACGACAAGGGCGACCCGGTCCCGCAGGCCGGTCTTGGCCAGGATCCGGCCGATATGCGTCTTGACCGTTGCCTCGGACAACGTGAAGAGCTTGGCGATCTCGGTGTTCGACAGGCCGCGGGCGACCTCGACCAGCACCTCGCGCTCGCGGGCGGTCAGGTCGGCGAGGTCCGGTCGCTCGGTCTGCTCGTCGGGCAGGGCCCCGGCGAAGTGCTCCAGCAGACGTTTCGTCGTACTCGGGGAGACGACGGCGTCCCCGGAGTGCACCTGGCGGATCGCGTTCAGCAGGTCGGCCGGCGGAGTGTTCTTGAGCAGGAAACCGGCCGCGCCGGCCTTGATCGCGGCGAACGCGTACTCGTCCAGGTCGAACGTGGTCAGCACGATCACCCTAGGGGCTTCCGGCAACGACTGGAGTCGCCGGGTGGCCTCCACACCGTCCAGCCGGGGCATCCGGACATCCATCAGGACCACGTCGCACGCCGTCACCTGGATCTTCTCGATCGCCTCGCCGCCGTCTCCCGCCTGCCCGACCACCCGCATGTCGGCCTGGGAGTCGACCAGCATCGTGAATCCCGCTCGGACCAGCTCCTGATCGTCGACCAGGAACACCCGGATCACGTCGTCGTTCACTTACTCTCCAGTCGGCAAGTTATAGGGCAGTTTGGCGATCACCTCGTACCCGCCGCCTGCCTTCGGTCCGGCGCTCACCGTACCGCCCGAGACCGAGGCGCGTTGCCGCATCCCGACCAGGCCGTGACCCGGGTCCGTACTCGGCGCGACGCCGGCGCCGTGGCCGTCGTCGGTGACCACCACGGTCAGCATCTCGCGCCCGAAGTCCAGGCTGACGGAGGTCCGCGCTCCCGGCCCGGCGTGTTTCAGCGTGTTCGTCAGACCCTCCTGCACGATCCGGTACGCCGTCAGACCGAGCAGCGCCGGGAGATCGCGGGGTACCCCGGTCACCTCGTAGCTGACGCTGAGCCCCGCCTCGCGGACGTTCTCGATCAGCTCGGGCAGGCTGGAGACGCCGGGCTGCGGGCGGGGCTGGTTCGGGTCGAGCTCGTTCTGCTCGTCCTGCTTGAGCAACCCGAGCATCTTGCGCATCTCGGTCAGGCTCGCGCGGCCGGTGTCGCCGATCGTCGCGAGCGCCTTCTTCGCCGCCTCGGGCGACTGGTCCGCGGCGTACAGTCCGCCGTCGGCCTGGACGATCATGATCGACAGGCCGTGCGCCACCACGTCGTGGATCTCGCGGGCGATCCGGGTCCGCTCGTTGCTCACGGCCAGTTTGGCCTCGCGGTCACGATCCCTTTCGAGTTGGGCGGCCCGCTCCTCGAGCTGAGCGACGTACAGACCGCGGGTACGGCGACGCTCGCCGAACGCCCACACGCCGAAGACGAGCGCGCCGAGCGCGACCATCATCGTGACCTGCTGTTTCCAGTCCGAGTTCGACCAGTACCGCGAGGTCGCCATCAGGACGCCGAGACCGCCGATCCCCAGCGCGATCCGGCTCAGCCGTACGTCGCCGTACACCGAGATCGCGTACAGCGCGACCAGCAGGCCGACGTTGCCGGGCATCAGTTCGAAGCCGCCGAGCCACTGCAGGACCGCGACCGAGCAGACCGCCCCGAACACCAACTCGGGGTGGGTGCGGCGCCAGATCAGCGGGACCAGCATGCCGAACGCGAGGATGCCGCTCCAGTGCGCCTGGGCGAGCGACAGGAAGCCGAAGATCATGCAGAGGCCGCCGGCGAGGAACAGGTCGAACGCCCTGCTCCGGGCAGGCAGCGGCCGCGCGGTCAGCATCCCCGTCATGCTGGCCAGGGTACGGGGCCCGGTCCTGGCGGGGGTCATTCCACGGTCGGATGTCGGCGTACGACCAGAGGCTGTTACTTGTGCGGGCGGGTCGCCAGAACGGGCTTGACCTCGAGGCCGGACAGGCCGTTCCAGGCGAGGTTCACGAGGTGCGCGGCGACGTCCTGCTTCTTCGGCTTGCGGGCGTCCAGCCACCACTGGCCGGTGAGCGCGACCATGCCGACCAGCATCTGGGCGTACATCGGGGCGTTCTTCGGCTCCAGCCCGCGGCGCTTGAACTCCTCGGCCAGGATGTGCTCGACCCGGGTCGCGACGTCGCTGAGGATCGAGATGAACGAACCGGTCGACGACCCGACCGGCGAGTCGCGGACCAGAATCCGGAAGCCGTCGGAGTTGTTCTCGATGTAGTCCAGCAGCGCGAGCGCCGCCTGCTCGACCAGTTCGTGCGCACGGCCGGCCGTCAGCGCGCCGGTGACGCCGTCGAGCAACGCGCGGACCTCGCGGTCGACAACGACGGCGTACAGGCCTTCCTTGCCGCCGAAGTGTTCGTACACCACCGGCTTGGAGACCTCGGCACGGTGCGCGATCTCCTCGACCGAGGTCGCCTCGTAGCCCTTCTGGGCGAACAGGCCGCGGGCGATGGTGATGAGCTGCTCGCGACGTTCGGCACTGGTCATCCGGATCCGGCCGGACCGCCGCGGTTTGGGTTCCGTCACGTCGTGATCACGTCAGCATCATGCCGTACTCGGGGTGTTGCACGGGGAGGATTTCCGTCTCAGGCAGCCTTCAGAGTACGCGTCGAGGCGTCCACGCGACGGGCTTCCAGGCGTTCCTTGACCGGCCAGCGGACGTCGGAGACCCAGCCGCGCTGCTCGAAGAACCAGATGCAGCGAGCCGACGTGTCGAGCTGACCCTTGAGTACGCCGTGCCGCGCGCAGGTCGGGTCGGAGTGGTGCAGGTTGTGCCACGACTCGCCCTGGCTGAGGATCGCCAGCCACCACACGTTGCCGGACTTGTCCCGGCTCTTGAACGGCCGGTCGCCGATCGTGTGGCAGATCGAGTTGATCGACCAGGTGACGTGGTGCAGCAGCGCGATCCGGACCAGGCTGGCCCAGAAGAACGCGGTCAGCGCACCGGTCCAGGACCAGGACCAGAGGCCGCCGATGACGGCCGGCGCGAGGAGGGAGACCGCGACCAGCAGCGGGAACATCCGGGACACCTTGACGACGTCCTTGTCCTTCAGCAGGTCCGGCGCGTACTGCCGCTGCGGGGTCTGCTCGGTGTCGAACAGCCAGCCGACATGCGCGTGGAAGAAGCCCTTGGTGAGCGCGCCCAGCGTGTTGCCGTACTTCCACGGGCTGTGCGGGTCGCCGTCGCGGTCGGAGAACTTGTGGTGCTTGCGGTGGTCGGCCACCCAGCGGATCACCGGGCCCTCGATCGCCAGCGAGCCGGCGATCGCGAGGGCGTACTTCAGCGGGCGGTTCGGCTTGAAGGACTTGTGCGTGAACAGCCGGTGGAAACCGATCGAGATCCCGTGACCGGCGACCGTGTAGAAGACCACCGCGAGCACCACGTCCCGCCAGCCGAGGAACCCGCCCCACGCGATCGGCACCGCCGCCAGCACCGCCAGGAACGGGATACCGATGAACAGCGCCAGCGCGACCTGCTCCCACAGCTTCTTCTGCTCACCGCCGAGCGTTCCGGTGTTCACATCCTCGTCGACCGGCGCGGGACGGGTGGGCGCATCCGGAGTGGCAACGGCGGGTGGAGTCATATCTGTTTCCCTCAGCTCAGCGTGTCCTTACCTACGCCACCGTAACCTACGGGACCGTAGGTAAGGAACCCCTCAGCGTGTCATCCACACCACTCATGGCACACTGTCCCGGCAACCACGATCCCCCGTGGGGTAATCGGCAGCCCGCGAGACTTTGAATCTCGAAGACCAGGATCGAAACCTGGCGGGGGAGCAGCGCAACCCCGGCTCGGGAGTTTCTGAGCCGGGGTTTTGCCGTCTCGCTCGCTAGCATCTGGGCATGGTGGTGACGGCTTCTGGGGTGTTTCGGCGTACTGCGATTGAGCGGGCGGACCAGCGGGTTTCCTGGGAGCGGACGGATCAGGCGTTCTTCTCGAGTGGGGCTTGTCATGTGCTGGCCTGGACGTGCCGGGATTTCTACCCCGAGCAGGAGATCGCCTTGGCGGCGTTGTACCTGGGGGACTTCGAGCATCCGCTGCACGTGTACGCGAGGTGGGGCACGTGGGCGTTCGATGCGTCGGGCTGGAACCCAGAGGCCGAGCTCCTGAAGGTCAACAGCGACTTCGAAGGTCGTCCCGTACGTGAGGTGGAGACGATCACGAGCGACCTTCGGGAGTTCTGTGAGAAGCACGTGCACCGGCAGCCGCATCAGTACTGGGCAGATCCGACAGAACGTGCACGCGCGTACGTCGGCCGATACGACCCGCCCTGGCTCTAGGCGCTTCGGGCCTGATTCAGGTTCGACTGGTGTGGGCCTTTGAGCCAGTCCTGGGCGAGGCGGGCGTCGGCCGGGTCTTCTCCCCGGCGTAGGGCGTCGATGTAGGCCCGGTCGGCGGCCAGACGAGCTGCCACCTCGGGACCCTCGGCGACGGCGCCGTGACCGGGGATGAGGACGTCGACGTGCTGGGCGGCCTCGCTGAGCCGGTCGAGGGCCGTTTCGTACGCGCTCACCTGATCGGGACGACGAGCATCGAGGAGCGGGATCAGTACGTCGGAGAGCATGTCGCCGGCGATCAGTACGCCGCGGTCGGCGAGATGTACGGCGGCATGCCCGATGGCATGTGCCTGATGCTCGACGACCTCGCCCGGGATCGGTCCGCCGTCCGCGGGCAGCGGGCTGAGCAGCCCGATCAGCTCGAGCGGGACGCCCTCGGCGCTCTCCGCCGCCATCGCCTGCGCCCGCTCGCGGGCCTCAGCGGCAACCGTCGTACACCCAAGCGTCGCGTACCGCGGCACGTCCCCGAACCGGGAATGCCACAGCAGATGATCCCAGTGCGGATGCGTCGAGAACCCGGCAACCACCGGAACCCCGAGCCGCTCCACGTCATCGGCGAGCTCGCTCAGATCGGCCCCGTCGATCCCAGGATCGACCAGCACCAACCCGCCGTCCCCCCGCACCACGACAGCGTTACTCCACACCCACTCACTCTGCCGCACCCAAACCCCATCACCCACCTGCGTCAACATCCGCTCACTGTCCCACCCACACCCACCCAGCGCGAGGCGTCGAGATACCGGGTTGTGTCACCAATGGCGGGTTGTAACCCGGCAGCGATGACACAACCCGGCAGCCGCAGCTAGGTTGTGCGGCATGGGGCGGGGGAGATGGCTGCTGTGCGGCGTGCTTGCGGGCTGGTTGGGGATTGCTTTGGGTGGGTGTGGCGCGGGTTCGGTCGAGCCAGCGGGGGAGGCGGAGCAGATGCCTGCGCGGTTCCGGATCGTTCCGGACGACTACCACGTCCCGTACGCCGGGACTGCTGAGGACGGACGGAAGTTCTTTCTCAGCGACGAGTTGTTCGGTCCCGGAGCGGCGTACGTCGGGTTGTACTTGTGGAAGGCGGACGGGACGTTCGACGAGGTGAAGGTCGACGAGGTACGTCGGCCCGACGGCGTCCCGCCTGGACAGGCTGCTTCGGCAGCCGCGGATCAGCTGATCGCCGCGCGGCTGGGTGAACTCGGCAAGTACGTTCTCGAGCCGATCGACGTCGCGCCGTTCGCCGTCCAACGCAACGGCGTGACCTTCGGCTGGGTCGGCACCGAGTTCGAAGGCACCTACTCGATCCACATCGAACCAGGCAACTTCATCGCCTACTACGCCCCCTGGGACGGCCTCGACTACGACACCTGATCACTCGCGACGATTCAGCCTCGCGGGTCGGTCGGCCTGTCGGGGATCAGCGTGCGACCGCAGCTCAGGCCAGTGTTTTCTTGAAGAAGACGGCGGAGTCTTCGTAGCCGAGGGCCAGGTAGAACGGGCCGGCTCGGCGGCTGGCGAGCGTTAGGTAGGCAGCGTCTGTGGACTTGGCCCAGCGCTCGGCGTGGTCCATCAGCAGGCGGCCGATTCCGGACTGTCGCTGGGTTTCGTCGACCATGACCTCCTCGACCCAGGCGACGGGGCCGTTGGCGAGGAAGGTGAGATGGGTGCTGCCCAGGAGGTAACCGACGATGCGGCCGTCGGCGGTCTCGGCGACCAGCAGGAGCGTGCCGGGTACGTCGACCAGTTGCTTCCAGGTCGCGTCGAACGCGGGTCGTTCGGGAGTGAAGGACGTGGCGAAGGCCCGGGCGAGCGGCCAGACGTACTCACCGTCCTCGAGACGAGCCGGCCGAGTGACGATCGAATCAGACACGCACACATTCTCCTGCACGTCACAGCTCGTCTTTGAGGTGGATAGGGGCTGGTCGTGTGGGTCGCAGCAGATCAGGCCCAGGTCGGCATTGCTCGCCTCGATCCGGCGGCAGGCGGGTCCGACCAGTCGCCCGGCCCATCCTTCGCCACGGAACGAAGGGAAGGTGAGGACGCTCGTCAGGGCGGCGAGCTTGTACGTCGCGCCTTCCTGGGGCAGGTCGACGTGGACGATCTCCAGGTGGCTGACGACCAGGTCGCCGGCGACGTACAGCAGGTGATGCGGTTCGCACGACGAGCTAGCGAACGGATATCGCGGTGATGAGGTCGGGGAGTTGTGGTGGGAAGACTGTTTCGGTGGTGGCGGTTAGCTCTGGGGCTGTCCACCAGCGGAAGCCGAGGATTGTGGTGGTTTCGTACTCGGTCAGTTGGGCCGGGATCGGTGTGAAGTGTTCGACGCGGTGTAGGAGCCATTCCTCGTGTACGTCGATGGTCTGGCCGTTGAACTCGTACGTGTGGTCCCGGGTCCACACGTGGATCCCGGTCGGCAGGTCGCGCAGACCGGTCTCCTCGTACGTCTCGCGCTCGGCGGCGGCCTGCAAGGACTCGTTGGGCTCGACGCCGCCGCCGACCGGGTACCAGCATTCGGCGTGGTTCTTCGGGCCCTTGGCGTGGATGAGGAGCACGCGGTCGTCCTCGTCCAGCAGCAGGAGTTTCACCACGAGCCGCGCCATCAGAGGCCGACCCAGCGCCGGTACTTGTCCTGGTCGACATTGCTGCCGCACACGATCGTGAACACCTGCCGTCCGGCGAAGCGGTCGCGGTCTTCGAGGACCGCGGCGATACCGAGCGCGGCCGACGGTTCGACGACGAGGCCGGCGTGGTCGAGCAGCAGGCGCAGGCCGGTGACGATCGATGCTTCCTGGACCAGTACGGCGTCGTCGGCCACGACGAGCAGGTCGTCGAGGACCTCCGGGATCGGAATGCGGCCCGCGACGCCGTCGGCGATCGTGTCGGTCGTGTCGGTGGTGACGACACGACGCTGATGCCAGGAACGCGTCAACGCCGGTGCGCCGAGCGGCTGGACGCAGAGCACCTCGACCGCCGGTGCGAGCGCCTTCAGCACGTACCCCACCCCGGTCGCCAGCGCACCACCACCCAGCGCGATCAACACCACCGGCCGATCGCTCAGTTGCATACGTGGCAGGAGTTCCAGGGCGATGGTGGCGGCGCCTTCGCAGGTTTCGAGGTCCAGGCTGTCCTCGAGTAGCCGAATTCCGTCGTACCGCGCGATCGCGACGGCCCGTTCGCGGGCGAGTTCGTGGTCGCCGTCGACGAGTTCGAGCTTGGCGCCGAGGGCGCGGATCCGGTCGAGTTTGGTCGTGGTCGCGAACCGCGAGGCGACGACCGTGACGTCGAGGCCGCGATCGCGACCGGACCACGCGAGGGCCTGGCCGAGGTTGCCCGCGCTCGCGCACACCACGGCTCGCGAGTCGCTGCCGGCGAGTTGAGTCGCGACGACCTCGGTGCCACGACCTTTGAAGCTGCGCACCGGGTTCGCCGTCTCGAGCTTGATGTCGATCGCACAGCCGAGCATCGGTTCCAGCGCTTCGCAGCGATACAACGGACTGTCGAGGAACACCGGATCGATGACCTCACGCGCCGCCCGAATCCGCTCCAGATCGAGCCGCGTCCCCTCCACGACACCGCATCCTACGCAATCGTGCGACGGGGGGGTGTGCATTCGGACAGGAGGTGTCGGCCGGCTGGGTAGTGCACCTGAGCGTGAATTGTCTTCGTGCGTACGGTGTCTCGCTGGTGCTCTACCTGTCGAGCTGCACGCCATCGCCGGCTGGCTGGCGAGCGGTTGGTGGTTGGCTAGTGGGCGCTCGTGGTGGGTGGTGACAGGAAGTGGTGGGTGGGGACCTGCTATTTCCTGTTCACCGGGACCGGTTCGGGTGCGACAGCCCGCTTCCCGTTGCGTTCGTGGGGCGGCAAGCGGCGCCTGGTGTGGAGGTCTCCAGGCGCCAACTCACTGGTGTCAGATCAAGGTGGGGAGCCAGGGGTGGTCGGGAAAGCGCCCGGCGATGTGGTCGTGCAGCCAGGAGCGGCGGATCGGATCGAGGTCGGCGGCGACGTCGTGGAAGTCCTCGGTGTCCTTCGGGCGGTCGCTGCGAGATTTGAACAGGAGCACGAGCTCCGGCGCGAGGTACGGGATGCCGTCGGCGGTCGTGAGCGTGATCTCGTCGAGTGGTTTGCGGAGAATGCCGCGGCCGCGGTGGTAGACCCAGTCGTCGCCGTCGGAGGCCGCGAGCATGACGCGGACCGGTGCCGGGAACAGGTCGTCAGGGAAGGCCAGTACGTCGGGACCTGGAGTCAACGTCTCGCCCGGTTCCCAGGGGCGCTGGACGCCGGTGTTCGGGTTCTCGACTGTCGGCCGCGGGTCGGTGAACGTGGCGGCGACCAGATCGAGGTCGCGGGCAAGGACGAGTACGTCGACGTCGGTGTGCGGTCGCCGTACCCGATCGGCGAACAGGTCGAGTGCCCATCCGCCGGCGATCCAGTAGCGGCCGGTGTAGTCGGCGAAGTACGTCTGGACGAAGCTCAGAGAATTCATGGGGACTCCATCGCATGAGGTCGGATGCGGTGAGCCCCGGTGAGAGTCAGAGCCGCCAGAAGATCCGAGGCGGCACCGCGCAGGAAACGCGCACAGCAACCACCTCCTCCTCGCCCTGACACTCAGCGCATGATCGTAGCGACGCCACGAGAGGCTGGCACACGGTTTTCAGTCGTCCAGGAACGTGCGGATGTGGTGTGCCCAGATCTCGGGTTGTTCGAAGTGGCACATGTGGGCGGTGTTCGGGATGACGGCCAGCTGGCTGGGGACGGCTGCGTGGAGGCGCTCGGCCAGCTGGACCGGGAAGCCCATGTCCTTCTCGCCGTGCAGGATGAGGACGGGTTTCGCGAAGGTGCGGAGGATCTGTTCTGGGTCGCCGGTGATCCACGGGCGCATGAGGCCGTTCATCGCGCGTTCCTCGGACCAGTCGCCGAGGTCGGTGTCGAGGGATTCGAGCAGTTGCAGGTACGCCGGCGCGCGGGCGAGGTCCCACACGAAGATCGTCGAGTTGCGCAGGGCACCGTTCGCCTCGTCCTCGACCCGTTGACGGCGCTGGTACTCGTCCCAGTCGGCGAGGTAGACGGCAGCCTCCGCCAACGAGTACGCCGACGTCGACGCGAGCACCAATCGCCGTACTTGCTCCGGATGCTGGTGCACGAACTCCATCGCTGCTCGCCCGCCCGTCGAGAACCCGACCAGGTCGACCGCCCCGAGCCCGAGTCTCTCGATCAGCCGATGCGTGTCCTGTACGACGTACTCCGGCTGCAGGTCGTCGGCGGGCAACCCTCGGCTGCTCCGCCCGCACCCGCGGAAGTCGAACAGCACCACATGATGATCCCGCGCCAACGGCTCGAACCCGGGCACCAGGTAGCCATGCCCGACATCGGGACCGCCGTGCATCACCACCACAGACGGCCGATCACCCCGCTGCCCGAGCTCCCGGACGAACAGCGTGACGCCCCCGACATCCACCAGCGAATCACCCATACCGGAAGGATTCCAGGCCCTTCCGACAATACTGATGCGATGACGGAGCTGGAGAAGGCGACCTGGACGGCGGCCGACTTCGAGGTGATGGGCTGGCACGACTGCCGCGTGCACGCGGTCAGCATCGGCGTCCGCGAGGACGGGTTCCCCTGGCAGCGCGTACTGCTCGATCTCGACTACATCGTCCAGTGGGTCGACCCGGCGTTCGCGCGGCGGCACTTCACGTTCTGGATCGCGCCGGCGACGTTGGTGTTCGACGAGGCGTGGGGCATCTCGGGTGAACTCGAACCGATGAACGACCTCCTCGAGATCGCCGACCTGCACCGCCTCGACCCACCTGACGATCGCCCCGACCCGCTCTGGCACCTCGAAGGCCACAACTTCGACCTCCGCCTCCGCGCCCCCGGCTTCACCCAATACGTCCGCTCACGACCTGTCCACAGCAAGGCCCAATACCTCACCCCCTCCGAACGCACCGGCCTCAGCTTCGCCGAACGCTCGTACGACTGACACGTCCCCTTAGATGCGCCCGCTCGGCAGCGTTGTCGCAAGCGGCGATCGCGGCGTCATAGGCCGCCAACGCTTCGGGCAGGCGGTCGGCACGGACCAAGAGCTCGGCTCGTACGGCGGGAAGCCGGTGGCCCGGAAGGTCCAAACCCTCCAGCAGTTCGAGCCCGGCCTCAGGACCCTCCGCCTCGGCGACCGCAACAGCGCGGTTGAGACGCACCACCGGAGACCCGGTCAGCGCTTCGAGTTCGTCGTACCACTCGCTGATGCGCCCCCAGTCGGTGTCCGCCGCCCGCAACGCGGTCGAGTGCTCGGCGGCGATGAGCGCCTGCAACAGGTACGGCGTCGACGGTGCGTCCCGGGCCAGCGGTGTGAGGAGCGCGAGCGCGTCGGCGATCTCGTCCATCCGCCAGCGGGAGCGGTCCTGATCCGGAAGCAGCACGAGCCTGCCGTCCTCGACCCGTGCGTCCCGCCGCGCGTGCTGCAGCATCATCAACGCCTGCAAGGCATCGAGTTCGTACGACGGCGGTGCGACCTCACGCACTACCTGAACCAGCCGGAGCGACTCCCCGGCCTCAGCCGCCCGTACGACGTCCGAACCCGAGCCAGGTGCGTACGCCGCCGTAAAGGCGAGGTACGCGATATCCGCGACCGCACCGACCCGCTCCTGCAGCGCGGGCCCGACCGGTACGTCGAACCGCGCGTTGGACAAACGTTTGCGCGCACGGGTCAGCCGCGCGGCCATCGTCGCGGTGGGAACCAGGAACAGCCGCGCAATGTCCGCTGTCGGTACACCGAGCACCAGCCGAAGCGTCAGCGCGGCCGCGGACTCCGCGGGCAGCGAAGGATGCGCGCAGAGCAGGATGAGCCGCAGACGTTCGTCCACCGCACCGACCTCGCCGGCCGCGTCGACGAGTACGCGGCGGGCGTTCGCGGTGATCTCGGCCTCGACCGCGAGCAGCGGCAACGACTTGGCGGCGACGGCTTCGGCGCGCAACCGGTCGAGCGCGCGGCGGCGGGCCGCGGTCAGCAACCAGGCCGGCGGGTTGGCCGGTACGCCGTCCGCGGGCCACGTCCGCGCCGCGGACTCGAAGGCCTCCGCGAGCGAGTCCTCGGCCAGGTCGAGACGCCGGAACTGCGCGGCGAGCAGAGCCAGCAGCCGGCCCCACTCGTCGCGCATGACGGTCTCGAGCGGAGTCACTCGTCCGGTACGCCGACGTCGAGGCACTCACGGACTTCGATGTCGTACTCGCGTGGGAGAAGGGCTGCCACCTCGAGCGCGGTTGCGAGGTCGGGAAGCTCGACGAGATAGAAGCCACCGAGTTGCTCGGCGGTCTCGGCGTACGGGCCCTCGGTCAGTCGGCGACCGTCGCCGTCCGGCCGCAGCGTCCGGGCGTCTCGTGGGTGCACCAACGCCTCGCCGCCGCGAAACCGTCCACGCTCGCGCACCGCGGCGGTGAAGGCGCGGAAGTCCGCGAACACCCGCTCGCGCTCCGCCTCGTCGGCCGCGTCCCAGCGCGCGAAGTGCTCCGGCTCAGCCATCAGAATCAGGTACCGCGTCAGATCAGCCATGGAATCTCCTTTCGGAAACGATGACGTGCGATCCGGGTCAAAATCGACAGACACCCTGGGGGAAGCGCGGCTAGGGTCTGGCGGCATGTCGTTGTCGGACGCTTTTCTGCGGGAACAGCTTCACAGTCTGGGGTATCGGGAGGTGGAGCAGGTTGCCATCGGGATGCAGGGGGCGGTGTTTCGGCTCGGTGGGGGTTTGGTCGCGAAGATCTGGTTCCACGCGGGCGAGGGTGAGCTGCGCACGCTGGGGGAGTTGTACGCCGCGGTCGACGGACGCCTGCCCTATCGGACGCCTCGCGTGCTGGAGTTGCACCGCCCAGGGGCCTATTGGGTGACGATCGAGGAAGAGTTGCCTGGGGTTCCGCTGCATGCCGTGGCGCCGCAGTTCGGTGAGGTCGGTTGGGAGCGGATGCGGGACTGCGTTGTCGAGGTGGTCGAGGCAGTCGCGCAGGTCGAGGCGCCGGCCGTCCTTCGCCGTACGACGGTGCTCGACGAACCGGATCCGTTCCGGCCGGAGGGGATGTCGTGGATCGACGCGCTGTCGGGTCTCGTCCGTCGACGGGTGGCACGCTTCGGCGATCAGCTGAGCCCGGTGATCGACAACTTCGAGGCGAAGGTCGAGAACCTCCTCGTCCTGCTGTCCGATCTCAAGGAGCCGGAGACCCGCCTGGTCCATGGAGATGTCACCGCCGGCAACATCCTCGTCGACGAGAACCTTCGCCCTGTCACGCTCCTCGACTTCGGTCTCCTGACCATGCCCGGCGACCCGGTCTTCGAAGCAGCCGCCACCGCCACCGTCATCGATCTGTGGTCACCCCGAGCCCGCGAAATCGAAGCAGCCTTCGACAAATCCTTCGCCACCCACCTCGGCTACGCCCCCCGCCACCTCCTCACCTACCGCTGCGCGTACTCCCTGATCATCGCCAACGCCCACGACGAAGACCCCTACAACCGCGACACCCACGTACCCCTGACAGCGAAACTCTTCAACAGCCCCGAGGTCGCGGCGTTGCTCAGCCGATGAGGCAGAAGAGGGCGCCGTCGGGGGCTTTGAGGACGACGAAGTCGGCGTTGGGTGGGTAGGTCCAGTCTTTGACTTGTTCGGCGCCGAGGGTGGTGAGGCGGGCTACTTCGGCTTCCAGGGTTGAGGTTTCTTTGTCTACCCAGAGGTCGAGGTGGGTGCGGTCGGTGCTGTCCAGGTGGACGCGCGTGGGTGGTGTGCCGGGTGGCGGGGCGAGGAAGTCTCCGTTGTCTGGGTCGGCGGTGAGGCCGAGAGCCTCGCGCCAGAAGTTGGCGGCTGGACCGGTGTCGGGGACGTTCAGGACGATTGCTCCGAGTGTGAGGGCCATGCCTTCCAGGGTTACAGAAGACGGGGTGTGACGCAGGAGGGGTGCCGCAGCGTCGGGAGGGGTGTAGGAGACGCTGACTCGGAGGGGATCGTTGTGAGACTGAAGACAAGCATGCTGGTAGCACTGGCCGGAGCCCTGGCGGCCACCGTCACGGCGGGTACGGCGGACGCTCGGCCGGCCCAAGAACCGTTGCAGTGGACAACAACCGCGACGCATCGGCAGCCGGCCACGTTCAACGACGTGGCCACCGGACCCGGCGGGACCTGGGCTGTCGGCGGCGACCAGGTGGACGGCTTCGCGGACCAGCGCCCGCTGGCGATGCGCTGGGACGGCAAGACCTGGAAGGCCACACCCCAGCCGGTGAAGACCAACGCGACCCTGGAAAGCGTCGCGGTCGGTACGGCGAAGAACGTCTGGGCCGTGGGTGAGGACCGCACCAACCCGGACCAGCCGAAACCGCTGGCCCTGCACTACAACGGCACCAAGTGGCAGGTCGTGAAGGCCCCCGCCGTACCCACGGGATCCTTCGACGACGTGGTGATCGCGCCGGACGCCTCGGCCTGGGTCACGGGCTGGGCGAACGTCGGCGGCAAGGAACGCGCTGTCGTCTACCGCTACGCCGCCGGCAAATGGCAGGCCCTCAACACCGGCCTGGAGGGATCGATCAACGGCAACGTGCTGACCGTTCTGTCCGCGAAGAACGCCTGGCTCGGCCTGAACGCCGGCCTCGCGCACTTCGACGGAAAACGCTGGACGCTGGTCAAGGACCTGCCGACCGACGGCTCCCAGATCCCGACCGGTATGGCGGCCGCCGGCCCGAAGAACATCTGGCTCGTCGGCGTCCAGTACACGTCCGGTATCGCCCCGCTGGCCCTGCACTACAACGGCGCCAAGTGGACCCAGGTCGCCGTACCGGCCGGCATGGCCCAGCTGTATGACGTTGCTCTGCGCAACAATCTCCCGGTGGTGGTCGGTGAACGCTTCGCCGACGGCCAGACCGCGACGCCATACGTCCTGCAACTGAGCGGCTCGAAGCTCGTCGCCGCCCCCGCCCCGAAGGCCGCAACGGGCACGCTCACCGGCGTTACCACGACGAAGGATCGCGTCTGGACGGTCGGGATGTCCGCGACGTCCGCACAGGACCCGTTCGCCGCGCTGGCCGCGTTCAGTCGCTGACCTGCCCCGGCGTACGGCCGAAGGTACGACGGAACGCCGCGATGTACGCCGACGCGCTCGAGTAGCCGACCCGGTGGGCGACCTCCGACACCGGGTAGGCGTCGAGCAGGATCAGCGACGCCCGCAACCGGAGGCTCGCCCGCCACGTGCTGAACGACTGACCGAACTGTCGCTGGAAGTCCCGTTGCAGCGTCTTCGCACTCACGTGCAGCCGGCCCGCCCATTCGTCCAGACTGGTCGGGTCGGCCGGCTCGTTGGTGAGGGCCCGCGCGACCCGCAACGCGAATCCGCCACCGTCGCCGGCGGGCTCGCTCAGATCCCGGAGCGATGCGAGCCCGTGCATCACCGAGGCGCGCAGCCGCAGCCCGTCCTGCTCGGGCAGCCCGCGCACCGCGAGCCCTTGGATCGCGGCGGCCACCTCTGCCGGTACGCGGGCCGTCCCGATCCGCAACCCGGCCAGCCCGGGCGGATCCTCACGCAGGCACAACCGGTAGACCGTGTGCCGGGTCGGCCGGATCGAGGTGGGTTTCGCCTGGACGGAGTGACTGACCGCCCGCTGCGCCCAGATCGCCTCACCGGCGCCGACGAACTCGGTGTTGCCCTGGTACGAGACCGCCATCAGCCCGTCCGGTGACCAGTACAGCTGGTGCAGCCAGTCCTGCCGGATCCCGCCGAACTCGAGCGTCGTCGCGGCGACGTACCGCAGGACCAGGATCCCGCCCGGGGTGCCGATGCCGTAGCCGAACTCGTCGCAGTTGTCGGGGTCCGCGCCGCGCGCGGTGACCAGGCTCAAGGTGTCCTCTCCGCGACATCCGCTGTCCTCGGCGCGCTATCAGCAGCCATCAGGTAAGGCTAGCCTAACTTCAATCGATGAGGAGGTTGGCATGTTCCTGCGCCCGTTGGGTGCGGTCGTCCTGACGATCGGGCTGGTCGCGTGCGGTGCGTCCGATCCGGAGCCGGTGGCCGGGGAGACGCGGGTCTTCCGCGCCGACGGCGGCGATGTGACGATCCCCAAGAGCCCGCAGCGGGTGGTCGCGACCGGGTACGCCGTTCCCGCGCTGATCGAGGCCGGGGCGCCGCTGGTCGGGATCTCGTTGTTCGCCCGCAGCGTGCCGATGATGTCGGCCGCGGACAAGGCGACGTACGACGGTCTCACCAAGATCGCCGGGGAGACGGCCGCCGAGACCGACTACGAGAAGATCGCGCTGGCGAAGCCGGACCTGATCGTGATCGGGGTGCCGCAGCCGGTGCTCAAGGACATCGACCTGGCGCGGCTGAAGGCGATCGCGCCGGTGGCGGCGATCGGTCCGACGGTGCCGGACGCGTGGCGGACCTTGTCGCAACGGCAGTCCGACGCGGCCGGGCGGGCGGAGGACTTCGATAAGGCGAAAACGGCGTACGAGCAGCGGGCCGCCGAGCTGAAGACGAAGTACGCCGACGCGCTGCGGGGGAAGAAGTTCGCGCATGTGGGCGGGTACGGGCAGGTGGCGAAGGGCAGCTTCATGCGTGAGTACGACAAGTCGTGGGGGACGAACATCGCGCAGGACATCGGGGTCACGTATCCGGGGCAGCCGAAGCATCCGGGGGAGGGCAGCGCGGCGGTGTCCGAGCAGGTGTCGATCGAGTTGCTGCCGGACGAGCTCAAGGACGCGGACGTGATCACGTACACGCTGGAGCCGGACGGGAGCGTGGGGCCGGCGGTGAAGTTCGTACTCGACTCGCCGCTGTGGAAGAGCCTGCCGGCTGTGAAGGCGGGGCGTGCGATCGGCGTGCGGTACACGCAGGCGGCGACGTACGAGACGGCGCTGCAGACCCTCGGCGCACTCGACCAGGCCCTCGCCCCACTGCGAGACGCCCAATGAGCCGGGACGACCTGCAGAACCGGGACAACCCGCGGGAGCGGGTCGAGGCGCATCACCAGGCCGGTGAAGGGGTGACGCGGATCCCGTACCCGATCGGCATCCGTACGGCGGTCGTCGCGCGCACGACGTACCTGACGGCGCACATGGTGCGAGTGACGCTGACCGGGGAGGGGTTGGCCGGCTTCCACTCGTACCACTGCGACGATCACGTGAAGATCGTGTTCCCGGACCCCGACGGCACACTCCGCCTGCCGGTGCCGAACGACCGCCAGCTGCTCGACTGGCCCCGGCCGTTCCCGCCGACGCGGAGCTACACGGTCAGGCGGTACGACGGGACGCACCTCGACCTCGACTTCGTGGTCCACAACAGCGGACTCGCCTCTCCGTGGGCCGAGGCCCTGCGCCCGGGGGACAAGGTCGCGATCGCCGGTCCACCCGGCGGCCGCGCGTTCCCGTACACGCACCCGCACTACGTCTTCGCGGTCGATCCCACCGGGCTGCCCGCGGCGGCCCGGTGGCTCGACGAGGCCCCGAGTCATCTGAGCGCCGATGTCGTGGTCGAGATCGACCATCCGGACGAGTCGGCGTACCCGCTGGCCACCCGCGCCAACACGAAGGTGCACTGGATCCCGCGCGGCGCGCTGGCCACCCACGTCCTGTCGCTCGCGGTCCCGCCGCGGACGTTCCTCTTCGCGGCCGGCGAGGCCGACGCGCTCCGTCCGCTCCGCCCCTGGCCGAAGGCGGACACCGTCATCCGCGGGTACTGGAAACGCGGCGAAGCGGACCACGAAGATCACTGAGAGTCACCAACCTGACCGGTTGTTGTTCCGGCCGGGGTGACATCGGTCTCGCCGTCCCCGTGCGAACGGGTCTCCGCGAAGCAAGTAGGCTTGCGCGGGCGCTGTTTCGGGTGCCCGTGCTGATACTTGTTGAAAGAACTCGCAGGGAACTCGAGGAGAAGACCGCGTGACTTCCCATCGCCCCGCGGCGGTCGTCATCATGGCCGCCGGGCTCGGAACCCGGATGAAATCGGCGACCCCGAAGGTGTTGCACGAGATCGGCGGGCGCAGTCTCGTCGGCCATGCCGTGCTCACCGCCCGGGCGCTCAGCCCCGAACACCTCGTGGTCGTGGTCGGCAACGGCCGCGAACTGGTCGAGGAACACCTCAAGGCCGTCGACCCGGAGGCTCGCACCGCCGTCCAGGAGCAGCAGCTGGGTACCGGCGACGCGGTCCGCGCCGGGCTCACCGCCGTACCCAAGGACTTCGACGGCTCGGTGGTCGTCACGTCCGGCGACGTGCCGCTGCTCGAGGCGGAGACGCTCCACGACCTGATCGCCGAGCACGACAAGCACGGCAACGCGGTCACCGTCCTGACCGCGCGGGTCCCCGACCCGACCGGGTACGGGCGGATCGTGCAGGGCCCGGACGGCACCGTCGCGGCGATCGTCGAGCACAAGGACGCCACCGCCGAGCAGCGGGCGATCGACGAGATCAACGCCGGGATCTACGTGTTCGACGCGGCCACCCTGCGGGACGGTCTCAGCCGGCTCACCACCGACAACGCCCAGGGCGAGCTCTACCTGACCGACGTGATCGGTATCGCCCGGACCGACGGCAAGCGGGTCGGCTCGTACGTCACCGACGACGAGATGCAGACCGAGGGCGTCAACGACCGCGTCCAGCTCGCCACGCTCCGCGCCGAGCTGAACCGCCGTACCCTCACCCGCCTGATGCGCGAGGGCGTCACGATCGTCGACCCGAACACCACCTGGGTCGACCAGACCGTCCAGGTCGCCCGCGACGTCACGCTGCTGCCGAACACCCAGCTGCACGGGGCGACCACGGTCGACGAAGGCGCCACCATCGGCCCGGACACCACGCTCACCGACATCACGGTCGGCGTCGGCGCCACGATCATCCGCACCCACGGTTTCAGCGCGATCATCGGCGACGGCGCCAGCGTCGGCCCGTTCGCGTACCTGCGCCCGGGCACCAAGCTCGGTGTGAAGGGCAAGATCGGCACCTTCGTGGAGACCAAGAACTCCACCATCGGCGACGGCGCCAAGGTCCCGCACCTGACCTACGCCGGCGACGCGACCATCGGCGACGGCGCGAACATCGGCGCCGGCACGATCTTCGCGAACTACGACGGGGTCGCGAAGCACCCGACGCACGTCGGCAAGCACTCGTTCATCGGCAGCAACTCGGTGATCGTGGCGCCGCGGACGATCGCCGACGGCGCCTACCTGGCGGCCGGTACGGCGCTCACCGAGGACGTCGGCCCGGGCGAGATCGCGGTCGCCCGCGGCCGGCAGCGCAACATCAAGGGCTGGGTCGCGCGGAAGCGGGCCGGCACCAAGACCGCCGCGGCGGCCGAGGCGGCGCTCTCGGACCAGCCGGTGGACCAGCCGGACGAGCAGGCCTGAGCGGTACGAGGACAACGGGAGGCGCGGGCGATGAGCGGGATGAAACGAACCACCGAGAAGAACCTGATGGTTTTCTCCGGCCGGGCGCATCCCGGTCTCGCCGAGGAGGTGGCCACCGAACTCGGGTCCGGTCTGGTCCCGACGCAGGCGTACGACTTCGCCAACGGCGAGATCTACGTCCGGTTCGAGGAGTCGGTCCGGGGCAGCGACGCGTTCGTGATCCAGAGCCACACCTCGCCGATCAACGAGTGGATCATGGAGCAGCTGATCATGGTCGACGCGCTGAAGCGGGCGTCGGCCAAGCGGATCACGGTGGTGCTCCCGTTCTACGGGTACGCGCGGCAGGACAAGAAGCACCGCGGCCGGGAGCCGATCTCGGCCCGGCTGATGGCCGACCTGTTCAAGACCGCCGGCGCCAACCGGCTGATCTGCGTGGACCTGCACACCTCGCAGATCCAGGGCTTCTTCGACGGCCCGGTGGACCACCTGATGGCGCTGCCGATCCTGAGCTCCTACGTGGCGGAGAAGTACGGCGACCAGCAGCTGGCCGTGGTGTCGCCGGACGCCGGCCGGATCAAGGTGGCCGAGCAGTGGTCGGCGCGGCTGAACAACGCGCCGCTGGCCTTCATCCACAAGACCCGCGACATCGACCGCCCGAACGAGACGGTCGCGAACCGGGTCGTCGGTGAGGTCAAGGGCCGGGTCTGCATCCTGGTCGACGACATGATCGACACCGCCGGCACCATCACCAAGGCCGCCGACGCGCTGTACGCCGAGGGCGCCGCGGGCGTGGTGATCGCCGCGACGCACGCGATCCTGTCCGGCCCCGCGGTGGACCGGCTGAAGAACTGCCAGGCCAGCGAGGTGATCGTCACGAATACGCTGCCGATCGCCGAGGAACGCCGCTTCGACAAGCTCACCGAGCTCTCGATCGCGCCGCTGATCAGCCGAGCCATCCGCGAGGTCTTCGAGGACGGCTCGGTGACCAGCCTGTTCGACGGCCGCGCCTAGACGGTCTCGGTGCCGACGGCGGCCCGGCGCCACGCGTAGTACGCGATGGCGATCGCGCCGGCTGCCATCGGGATCTGGACGGCGAGCCCGATCCACCCGTTGCCCGGAACCACGAAGCTGATCACGACGAACAGCACGAGCAGCGGAACCCAGCGCGGTACGGCGTGTGACCGCCACAACCCGACCACCTGGATCACCGTTCCGACGGCAACCATCAGCGCGCCGGCAATCATCGGGCCGAACAGGTGGAGCAGGTCGTCGTTCGCGTTGGCGATCACCGCGCCGCCTGTCGTGGCATCGACCCCGGTGGCCACGTAGTACGTCGCTGCGAGGCCGCCGACCCCGACCGCCTGGAAGGCGATCCCGATCCACATCAGGAATCCGCCGGTCGTGGCCCAGGCCGCGCCGCGCGTGCGGACGAGGTAGCTGGTGAGGAAGGCCTGAGCGGCCACGCCGAGGATCCCGCTGATGCTCAGGACGACCAGCAGGCCCCACCAGCGGTCGCGCAGCGGCTGGATGTCGGCGTACGAGTAGGTCTCGCCGCCGCCGGCCGGTTCGGGCCAGAGCACGCCGCCGGGCGTCGCGATGACGTTGCTGATGATGAGTACGAGGCCGATCGCGCCGATGCGCCGGCGAGTGACAGGATCGGCCGGTACGACGGTCGGCCGGGCAGTTGTGGTGGACATCGGGCCCCTCCCGCGAGTAGTTCGGACAGGTCCAGCGAACTGCCGCAAGGCCTGTCGGCGCATCGCAGGGAGCACGGACCCGGTTCTCCGTGCTGGCGCGGAGTCATCCGGCCGAAACCGGCCTTACCCTGACGACATGCGGTGGCCACGGTGGGTCGCGCTCGGTACCTTCCTGCTCGTTCTGATGCTCGTGGCGGGAAGCTCCTGGCTGCTGGTCGCGTACCGCACCGGCCCGCACACGCTGCGGAACTTCATCGCTCTGGCGGCGATCGGGACCGCGATCGCCGCGCTCGGACTCGCGGTCACCCGCCGGCAGCCGGCCAACCCGGTCGGGGCGATCCTCGGCTGGATCGGTGCGATCGCCGTGTTCCTGACCGCACGCGACGTCTACTACAACGCCGTCGCCCACGATCCGGGGCGCTTGCCACTGGACAGCCGAGTGGTCGCCTGGCTCGAGGAGACCGGCTGGTGGTTGCTGGCCGCGGTCGCCTTCCTGCTGCTGTACTTCCCGACAGGTCACCTGGTGAGCCGTCGATGGCGACCGGTCCCCCCAGCCTTGCTGGTGCTCGGCGCTCTCCAGAACGTGCCGCTGTCCGGGGCCCTTGGTGTGGTGAGCGAGGTGGCGTTCTTCGGGTTCCTGGCGCTCTGCCTGACCGCGGTCGTACCGGCGGTGATCCGGTACCGCGGCTCGACCGGCACGGTCCGTGCGCAGCTGAAGTGGCTGCTTCTCGCAGGCCTGGCCGCTGTTGTCTACCCGCTGGTGTGCCTGGCCGAAATCCTGGTCACTGGTCGCAGCGGCATCGTGGCGACAGTCTTCGGGATCGTCACCTTGGTGTCCCTGCCGGCCTCTGTCGCGGTGGCGATGCTCCGGCACGACCTGTACGACGTCGACCGGGTGCTGGCCGACACGGTCAGCTACAGCATCGTGATGGTCGTCCTCCTGGGCACGTACGCCGTCGCGGCCGTCTCGCTCGGGTTGGTACTAGGACGTGATTCGGCCGTCGTCGCCGCGGCAGCGACCGCCGTGTGCGCGTTGATCCTGGCGCCGTTGCGAAGCCGGCTGCAGCGCGCGGTCGATCGGCGGCTCTATCCGCCGCGACGTGCCGCTCTGCTGGCGATCGAGGATCTGCAGCGCCGGATCCACACCGAGCAGGCCCAGCCCGAGGACCTCGAGTCCGCGCTGCGGGGCGCGCTCCGCGATCCGGCCCTTCGGGTCGGCCTGCTGATCCCGGGAGCGTCCGGCTTCGTCGACGCCGCGGGTGATCCGGTGGCCGAACCGCGGCTGGTCCCGGTACTGCTGGGTGGCGAGCAGATCGGCGTACTCGCATCCGAGGCGACGCCGCCCGCCGTACTGAAAGCTGTGGCGGCTGCGGCGGCCAGTCTGGTGGAGGTGACGCGGCTGCGGGCGGAGCTCGCGGGGGCACTCCGTGAGGTGGCTGCGAGTCGCGCGCGGTTGGTCCAGGCCGGTGACGAGGAGCGGCGGCGTCTGGAGCGGGACCTGCACGACGGCGCGCAGCAACGGCTGGTTGCGTTGGGCATGGCGCTGCGGCTGGCTCAGCGGCACCTGGACGACGGCACGGTCGACGTGAACGGACTGCTCGACCAGGGCGTCGCCGAGCTCGGGACCGCGGTCGCCGAGTTGCGGCAGATCGCCCACGGCCTGCGCCCGACCAGCCTCGATGACGGACTGCACGCCGCGTTGAGCGCGATCACCCAATCGCTGCCGATCCCGGTCCGGCTGCAGATCCCGGCCGATCTGCCCGAGGAGCTCGCGACGACGGCGTACTTCGTGGCTGCCGAGGCGGTGACGAACGCGGCGAAGTACGCGAACGCCACGGCGATCGTGGTCCGGGTGGCGCGGTCGGCCGACGTGATGCGGGTCCGGATCGAGGACGACGGGTGCGGGGGAGCCGTACCGCGGCCCGGCTCGGGGCTGAGCGGACTGCTCGATCGGGTCGCGGCGGTCGGTGGTGCGCTGGAGCTGCGGAGTCCGGCCGGCCGCGGTACGACGGTCGAGGCGGTGCTGCCGTGCGAATCGTGATCGGCGAGGACTCGGCGCTGTTCCGGGAAGGGCTGGCGCGGCTGCTGGCCGATGCGGGACACGAGATCGCCGGCCTCGCCGCGGACGCCACGAGCCTGCTGACCGTGGTCGCGGACACCCGGCCCGACCTGGCCGTGATCGACATCCGGATGCCGCCCGACGGAACCGACGACGGTGCGCGGGCGGCCCGCCAACTTCGGGTGCTGCACCCCGGGCTCGGGATCGTGCTGCTCTCCCAGCACGTCGAGACCAGGCACTCCGTCGAACTCGTCGCGACCGGCCGCTTCGGCTACCTGCTCAAGGACCGCGTGCTGGCGGTCGACGAGTTCCTCGACGCCCTGGACCGGGTCGCGGCCGGTGGGTCGGCCCTCGATCCGGAAGTCGTCGGCCGGTTGATCGGCCGCAGACAGGCAGACGACCGCCTCGCACCGCTGACCCCACGCGAGCGCGAAGTCCTCGCCCTGATGGCCGAGGGCTGCACGAACGTCGGCATCGGCCGGCGGCTGTTCCTGACCGAGCGGACCGTCGAGACGCACGTCGGCAGCATCCTCGCGAAGCTCGGCCTGCTCACCAACGACGAACAGCACCGCCGGGTGCTCGCCGTACTGGCCTATCTGGGCGGCCACTAGATTTGGCCGCATGAGAATCGCGGTCTTCCATCCCGGGGCGATGGGCTCGAAGCTTGCGGCGCAGTTGGTCGTCGCCGGGCATGAGGTGCGCTGGGTGCCTGACGGGCGCAGCGATGCGTCCAAGGCGCGGGCCGACGAGGCCGGGCTGATCGGTGCGTCGTTCGACGACGCGGTCGCGCTCGCCGACGCCGTCCTGTGCTCGTGCGCGCCGCAAGGAGCCGTCGACATCGCGGAGCAGGTCGGCCGGGCCGGGTTCGCCGGCTTGTACGTCGAGGCGAATCCGCTGTCGCCCAAGTCGTTGCAGGCGGCGCAATCCGCCGTACCTGATGCGACGTTCGTCGACGCGGGCGTGGTCGGGCCGCCTCCGACCGGTGGGCCGAGTCCGACCCATCTCATGCTGTCAGGTGCCGACGCCGAGACCGCGGCCGGACTGTGGGCGGATACCGCGGTCACCCCGATGGTCGTCGGTGCCGAACCAGGTGCGGCCAGCGCGGCGAAGTCGTCGTACGCCCTGTACAACAAGGGCAAGGCGGCGCTGGCGGTGCTCGCTTTCCAGCTGGCCGAGAAGCACGGCGTCACCGAGGCGCTGATCGCGCAGCAGACCCGCGCGGACGGCGGCTCGTTGAAGGATCCAGGCCTTCCGGACCAGCTCCGCAGCGTCGCCTGGCGCTGGGGCCCGGAGTTCGACGAGCTGGCCGAGACCTTGGATGCGGCGGGTCTCGAAGGCGATGCGGCCCGAGCCCTTCGACAGGTCTGGACCAAACTCAGCTGATCGTCGGCTGCCCGTAGTCGCGGAGGACGAACGGCGGGATCAGGTCGATCACGTGCGTCATCGCGTCCAGGCGGGCCAGTACGTCCGGTACGGCGAAGGCGCCGGTCGACCAGGACACGAACGCGCTCCCGGCGATCTGCCACTCCAGGCCCGGGTTGAACAGCACGCACTCCATCATCCGCGGGTGCATGACGGCCGACGCGTACCGGTCGTCGGGGGACTCCACCCGGAACTGGTCGTTGAACTGCTGGTTCTCCAGTTCGAGATCACCACCTCGGAACATCCGCGGGCCCGATTCGCGCGTCACCGTGAGCGGCGGCAGTGCGACCGGCAGGGTCAGTGCGATCAGGTTGACGGTGTGCGTCTGCTGGGTCTTGCCGTTGCTGGTGGTGTACGTGTAGTCGAGTACGCACAGGCCGCGACCCTGGTACACGCCGGCGTACGCCTCACCCGGCTCGCCCTCCCGGTACAGGTTCGCGGCGATCTGCAGCAGCCAGGGGTGCGGTGGGACCGGGTACCACCCGACCGAGGCCACTTCCGCGGCCCGCCGTCGGAGCATCGCCCGCCGTCGGCGCCGGCTCCACACGACGAGCCAGATCACGCCGGTGAGGAACACCAGCGGGATCAGGAAGGTCAGGATGGTGAGGAACGCGAACACCCCGGCAACGTACCGAAACGGCCGGGTCGGAAACGGGTGACGGTCGAGGTTCGCAGGCGGGAGCAAAGTGCCTCAGCCCGACGATTTCCCGTCTGGCCACGCTCGTGGGTAGACTGTTTTGGTTGCCTCGGCGAGGGACGCCCCCCGAGAACTGTTGGGCGCGGCTCCGTGATCGACGCGGTGGTTCGTTGCCTGACGCCTTCTCGGGGTCAGCAGGCGCCCGCTGAGGCCGCAGCCGAGTTCTATCCAGACAACAGATCACCGCAACGCTTTTGAGGAGTTCAGTCGTGGCCGAGGTCAAGATCCAAGCCGAATCGCGTACGGAGTTCGGCAAGGGGGCTGCCCGCCGAATCCGCCGGGACAACAAGGTTCCCGCCGTCCTCTACGGCCACGGCAGTGACCCGGTGCACATCTCGCTGCCCGGTCACGACACCATGCTGGCCCTGAAGACCGCCAACGCCCTGCTGCTGATCGAGGTCGAGGGCGGCGAGTCCCACCTGGCGCTGCCGAAGCAGGTCCAGCGCGACCCGATCAAGGGCTTCATCGAGCACGTGGACCTGGTCATCGTCCGCCGCGGCGAGAAGGTCCAGGTCGATATCGCGGTGCACCTCGAGGGCGAGGCCGTCAGCGACGCCCTGGTCGTCCTGGAGGCGCAGAGCATCCTGGTCGAGGCCGAGGCGACGCACATCCCGGACGGTGTCACCGTCTCGATCGAGGGCCTCGAGATCGGCGCCCAGATCCACGCCTCCGACCTGACCCTGCCGACCGGTACGACGCTGGCCATCGAGCCGGACACCCTGGTCGTGAACGTCACCCAGCAGCCGACCGCCGAGCAGCTCGAGGGTGACACCGAGGCCGCCGCCGAGGGTGCCGAGGCCGCTCCGGCCGAGGAGCCGGTGGCCGCCGCGGCCGAGTAATCTGCTGCCGCAGCACCAGACATCTTCGGGAGGGCCGGGATCCGTGGCGGACGACGTGTGGTTGGTCGTCGGACTGGGGAATCCCGGCCCTTCGTATGCCCGCACCCGGCACAACATCGGGCACCTGGTCGCCGACGAACTGGCGGCCCGGACCGGTGCGAAGTGGAAGCAGAGCAAGCAGGTCAAGTCCGAGGTGATCGAGACCCGGATCAGCGGCCTGCGGACGGTCCTGGCCAAGCCCCGCTCGTACATGAACGAGTCCGGCGGGCCGGTGTCGGGGCTGCTGAAGTTCTTCAAGCTGGACCCGGCCAACCTGGTCGTGCTGCACGACGAGCTGGACATCGACTTCGGTGTCCTGCGCTGCAAGTTCGGCGGTGGCGACAACGGCCACAACGGGCTCAAGTCACTGCGGAAATCGCTTGGCACCGGTGAGTACTATCGAGTCCGGTTCGGTGTGGGTCGTCCGCCGGGCCGGCAGGCGCCCGCCGACTTCGTCCTCAACGAGTTCTCCTCGACCGAACGCAAGGACCTTCCGTTCGCCGTCGACCGGACCGCGGACGCGGTGGAATCCCTGCTCACCGACGGCCTCGAGGCAACTCAAGGGAAGTACAACTCGTGAAGCTCACCGGTCTCGTCGACACCCTGATCACCGATCCGGTGGTGGCCGAGGCCGTTCGTGACGCCCGCGGCGACAGTGTCACGACCCTCGACCTGAGCGCACCGACGCCGGTGCGCCCGGTCCTGCTCGCCGCACTGGCCGCGGCCCAGAACGGCGCCGACCGCCCGGTGCTCGCCGTCACCGCTACCTTCCGCGAGGCCGAGGAGCTCACCGAGGCCCTCCAGTGCCTCGTCGACGAGCCGAGCGCCGTCGCCTACTACCCGGCCTGGGAGACGCTTCCGCACGAGCGCCTGTCGCCGCGTTCCGACACGGTCGGCCGGCGGCTCGCCGTACTGCGCCGGCTCGTGCATCCGGATCCGTCCGACGAGACGACCGGCCCGATCCGGATCCTGGTCGCGCCGGTGCGGTCCGTCCTGCAGCCGCAGGTCGCCGGCCTCGCGGACCTCCGGCCGGTGCAGCTGCACGTCGGCGACACAGTCGAGCTCGAGGACGTCGTCGAGCGGCTCGCCGCAGCGGCGTACCACCGGGTGGACCTGGTCGAGCGGCGCGGTGAGTTCGCGGTCCGCGGCGGCATCATCGACGTCTTCCCGCCGACCGAGGAGCACCCGCTGCGGGTGGACTTCTTCGGCGACGACGTCGAGGAGATCAGGTACTTCGCGGTCGCCGACCAGCGCTCCCTGGAGATCGCCGAGCACGGTCTGTGGGCGCCTCCGTGCCGCGAGCTGCTGCTGACCGACGAGGTCCGCGCGCGGGCCGCCGTACTGGCCAAGGAACATCCCGAGCTGGCCGAGCTGTTCGAGAAGCTCGCCGAAGGGCATGCCGTCGAGGGTATGGAGTCACTGGCGCCGGTGCTCGTCGACGAGATGGAGCTGCTGGTCGATCTGATGCCCGCCGGTACGCACGTGGTCGTCAGCGACCCCGAGCGGGTTCGCGCGCGGGCGCACGACCTGGTGGCGACCAGCCAGGAGTTCCTGGAGGCGTCCTGGGCCGCGGCCGCCGGTGGTGGCGAGGCCCCGATCGACCTGGGCGCGGCGGCGTACATGTCGCTCGGCGCCGTCCGGTCGCAGGCCCTCGGCAGGGACCTGGCCTGGTGGAGCCTGTCGCCGTTCGCGGCCGCCCCGACCGACGAGCCCGAGCTGCGGGACTCGATGGGAGCGCGGGTCGCGTTCGACATCGACACCGAGGCCGGTGCGGTCACCAGCAAGATCCTCGCCGTCCACGAGGTCGACCCGTACCGCGGGGAGACCGGCGCGGCGGTCGAGGACATCCGCGGCTGGTTGCGGGACGGCTGGCGGGTCGTCTGTGTCACCGAAGGCCACGGTCCCGCGCAGCGACTCGTCGAGGTGTTCTCCGAGGCCGAGCTGCCGGCCCGGGCGGTTGACGGCATCGACGAGATGCCCGCGCCCGGCGTCGTACTGGTCTCGCAGGGGCAGCTCGACCACGGATTCATTGCCGACGGCATCAAGTTCGCGGTGCTCACCGAGAACGACCTCGCCGGTCAGCGCAGCGCGGCCGAACGCCGTTCCCAGCAACGGATGCCGTCGCGCCGCAAGAAGACGATCGACCCGCTGGAGCTGCAGCCCGGCGACTATGTCGTGCACGAGCAGCACGGCGTCGGCCGGTACGTCGAGATGATGCAGCGGACCGTCGGCACCGGGACCCAGAAGGCCACCCGCGAGTACGTCGTGATCGAGTTCGCGCCGAGCAAGCGCGGACAACCCGGCGACCGCCTGTACGTGCCGACCGACCAGCTCGACCAGGTCACTAGGTACGTCGGCGGCGAGCAGCCGACCCTGGACAAGATGGGCGGCGGCGACTGGGCCAAGCGCAAGGGCCGCGCCCGCAAGGCGGTCCGGCAGATCGCCGGCGAGCTGATCAAGCTGTACGCCGCGCGCCAGGCGACCAAGGGCCACGCGTTCGCCAAGGACACCCCGTGGCAGCGGGAACTCGAGGACGCGTTCCCGTTCGTGGAGACGCCCGACCAGCTCGCCACCATCGACGACGTGAAGCACGACATGGAACGCGTCATGCCGATGGACCGGATCGTCTGCGGCGACGTCGGCTACGGCAAGACCGAGATCGCCGTACGGGCGGCCTTCAAGGCAGTGCAGGACGGCAAGCAGGTCGCCGTACTCGTGCCGACGACACTGCTCGTGCAGCAGCACTACGCGACCTTCGCCGAGCGGTACGCCGCCTTCCCGGTCAACGTCGCCCCGCTGTCGCGGTTCCAGACCGACAAGGAGGCCAAGGCGACGATCGACGGTCTCGCCGACGGGTCGGTCGACGTGGTGATCGGGACGCACCGGCTGTTCAGCGGCGAGGTCGCGTTCAAGGACCTCGGCCTGGTGATCGTCGACGAGGAGCAGCGGTTCGGCGTCGAGCACAAGGAGCAGTTGAAGCGTCTCCGGACCGCGGTCGACGTGCTGACGATGTCCGCGACGCCGATCCCGCGGACGCTGGAGATGTCGATCACCGGTATCCGCGAGATGTCCACGATCGCCACCCCGCCGGAGGAGCGGCACCCGGTGCTGACCTTCGTCGGCGCGTACGACGAGCACCAGGTGACCGCCGCGATCCGGCGCGAACTGCTCCGCGAGGGCCAGGTCTTCGTCGTCCACAACCGGGTGAACACGATCGAGAAGGCGGCCGCCCGGATCCGCCAACTGGTGCCCGAGGCGCGGGTCAGTGTCGCGCACGGCCAGATGAACGAGCACACGCTCGAGAACGTGATCCAGGGCTTCTGGGAGAAGCAGTCCGACGTGATCGTGTGTACGACGATCGTCGAGTCCGGCATCGACATCTCGAACGCGAACACGATGATCGTCGAGCGCTCCGACCTGCTCGGCCTGTCCCAGCTGCACCAGCTCCGCGGCCGGGTCGGTCGTGGCCGCGAACGCGCGTACGCGTACTTCTTCTACCCGCCGGAGAAGCCGCTCACCGAGACGGCTCACGACCGGCTGGCCACGATCGCGCAGCACGCCGACCTCGGCGGCGGTATGGCGGTCGCGATGAAGGACCTGGAGATCCGCGGCGCCGGCAACCTGCTCGGCGGCGAGCAGTCCGGGCACATCGCGGACGTCGGCTTCGACCTGTACGTCCGGCTGGTCGGCGAGGCGGTCGCGGAGTACCGCGGCGACACCCAGGCCGAGGAACCCGAGGTCAAGATCGAGCTGCCGATCGACGCCCATCTGCCGCACGACTACGTCCCGTCGCAGCGGCTGCGGCTGGAGATGTACCAGCGGCTGGCCGCCGTCCGCGACGCCGACGGCATCGCCGAACTGGTGGAAGAACTGCACGACCGGTACGGCGACATCCCGCAGCCGGTGCTGAACCTGATCGAGGTGGCGAAGTTCCGCAACCACGCCCGCCGGGCGGGGCTGCACGACGTCACGCTGCAGGGGAACATGATCCGCTTCGGGCCGGTCGAACTGCCCGATTCGAAGGTGCTGCGGCTCAACAGGCTGTACCCGAAGAGTCTGGTGAAGCCGCAACTGCATACCATTCTGGTGCCGAGACCTGCCACCAGGCCGGTCGGCGGTCAGCCGCTCCGCGACCAGGAGCTGCTGCAATGGTGCACCCGGTTGATCGACGACGTGATCGCCGAACCTATTGTGGTTCCGGCGTGAAACTGACAGGAACGTGCGAGGAGATTCGGTGAGTACACGGCTTCGGGCTCTCGGTGTGGTGCTGGCGACGGTGCTGCTGACCGGCGGCTGTGCGGCGGGAACCCACCCCGGCGCGGCGGCGATGATCGGTGACACCGAGATCAGCATCGGCGACGTCGACAAGACCTCGCGCGCCGTCGGCGCGGCCCTCGGTGAGTCCTACCCGGACCAGGCCGCGCTGAACGGCATGGTCAGCAACGAGCTCGCGGCACAGGTCGGCCAGCAGAAGGCGATCTCGGTCAGCGACGCGGAGATCGCCGACGCGGCCAAGAACGCGGTCGCGCCGAGCGCCGAGGCGTATCAGAAGCTGCAGGCCGACCCGGCGTCCCGCGCCTTCCTGGACAAGCTCGCCGCGACCCTGATCGTCACGATCAAGCTCGCCGGCGGCAAGGGCATCCACGACGCGGACGGTCAGCAGAAGGCGCAGGAGGGCGTGCAGGCCCTGAACGCCGCCGCGAAGGACATCAAGGTCACGGTCGCGCCGCGCTTCGGTCAGTGGAGCGACGGCCGGCTCGACACGGCGATCTCCGGGTCGCTGTCGAAGGAGTCCGACCAGACCGCGGCCAAGCGCAAGGCCGCCGAGGAAGCACAGCAGCAGCAACAGGGCCAGGGCTGACGAGGTCGTATGCCTGACGAGTCCGCGGGCGGGATCAAGGTCGTCCTCACGAGTCCTCGTGTCGCTCCCGGGCTCCTCACGCGTGCCACCTGGCAGGCGCTGGAGTCCGCCGACCAGATCGGCGCAGCGGGCGGCCCGGACCGTCCCGACGTACAGGCTGTGATCGGGTCCGGGCTCGCCGTCACTCACGTCGAGGGCGGCGTCGGCGAGCACTGGACCTGGTTGTCGTCCGCGGCCGAGGCCGGCCGCGACGTCGCGTGGCTCGTCGGCGACGACGGAGAGCCGGGCCTGCTGCGGGTCGTCGCCGAGCAGGTCGCGCGTGACCCGCGACCGGCGTACGGCGTGGAGATCCAGCACGGATCGTACGACGTTCCTGGAGCCAGGCTGATCGACCTGGTCCGGGTGATGGACCGGATCCGGCGGGACTGCCCGTGGACCCAGCAGGAGACGCACGAGAGCCTGGCGAAGTACCTGCTCGAGGAGACGTACGAGACGCTCGAGGCGCTCGACACCGGCGATCGCGGCCACCTCCGCGAGGAACTGGGTGACCTGCTGCTGCAGGTCGCGCTGAACTCGCGGATCGCCGAGGAGGACCCCGACGACGGCTTCACGATCGACGACGTGGCCGGCGGCATCGTCGAGAAGCTGATCCGCCGCCATCCGCACGTCTTCGGCACCGTCGACGCCACCGACGTAGCCGCGGTCGAGGCCAACTGGGAAGCCATCAAGGCCACCGAAAAGCAGCGCTCCTCGGTCCTCGAAGGCATCCCACTGGCCCTGCCGGCCCTGGCCCTGGCCGACAAGGTCCTAGCCCGCGCCGCAAAGGTCCTACCCCCCGACCTCCCACCCGCGGGCCGCACGGACCTGGACCGAATCGGCCACCAACTCCTCACCCTCGCCCGCGAATCCCGCACCCTAGGCATAGACCCCGAACAGGCCCTCCGCCTCGCCATCCACCAGTTGACCGGTGAGATCCGCGCCGCCGAGAAGAACACCTAAGTCAGAAAACGGTCTGCCGCTACCACCGCGACCCGGTGCTCGTCGCCCACGAGTGCCTTCAGATCGCCCGCGTCCGACGTCGCGATCACCACCGGTCCCGCCTCGGCCAAGGCGGTGGCCACCAAGATCGCGTCAACGGCCTGCCCGGAACCGAGCCGGGCTGCGCCGATCAGCTGACCTGCGCGTTCGCCGAGAGCCCGGCTGACCGGCTCGACGACGATCCCGCTGAGCACTCGGTACACAGCCGCATCGCGAGGGGTACCGCGAAGGGATTCGGCGAGGATCGCCGCCGAGGTGACGACGCGGCGGCCGTCGGCGTGCGCGGCGTACAGCCTGACGTACATCGCGCGGTCGGTCGCGGCCCGGGACAGACCTTCGTTGTCGAGAACGAGCGATCCCTGCGGCGCCGAAGGGACGCGTTTGCGTGGGCTCACCGCTCGGGCCACTCGGCGCGGGCGCGCGCGAGTTCTTCATCGGTCACCGGCCCGTGCACCTCGGCCAGCTCGGCCAGAAGATCACCGAGCCGGTCGTGCTCCAGTTGCCGGACCAAGGCCTGGGTCACGTAGGCAGACACATTCCCGCGCCCGGCCCTCGACCGCAGTTCCTCGGCCAGGTCGGTCGGGATGGTCACACTCAGCTTGTCCGTGTGCGCGGGCTCACTCATACGCCAATCCTACCGCTGGTGGGATTGGGGATGGAAGTTCCACTTCCGCAGGTGGTCGGCGTACCCAAGGACAGGAGGTGGTCGGTGGTGGGGTAGTGCACCTGAGCGTGCAGGTGGATTTGTGTACGGTGTCTCGGTGGTGCACTACCTGTTGTTGTGTTCGTCAAAACCTGGTGCTTGGGGTGGTGGGGGGTTGAGAAGGTGGGTGGGTGGATGTCGCTGAGGTACTGCGGGAGCACTGGGATCTGAAGCCGAGTCGGCTGGAGGTGCTGGCCGGTGGGATGAACTCGGCGACCTGGCTGGCTACCTCCGGGGTGGAGCGGGTTGTTCTGAAGGCGGTTGGGCTGGATGACGCGGCGTTCGAGCCTGGGTTGGAGCTGGCGGTACGGCTGGACGACGCGGGCGTGCGCACTGGGCGGCCGCGGTGGAGCAAGCGTGGGCGGCTGGTGGAGCGGGTCGATGGGCGGCAGGTCGCCGTACTGGAGTACGTCGACGGTGAGGAGTTGCTGCCCTCGGATCAGGAGGCGATTGGCGACGTGCTCGGGCGGGTCCACTCGGCTGCTTCGCTCGAATCCGGTGCGACCGCCGACTGGCTGCGATTCCTGCTGCCGTTCGAAGAGTCGTTGGACCTCGAGCCCTGGATTCGGCCGGCCGTCGAGGCGGCGACCGCGGACGCGATCGCGCTCGGACCGGTCTCGTGGGCGTGGCTGCACGGGGATCCGGCCGCGGAGGCCTTCCGGCGTCAGGCGGACGGTCGCGTCGCGCTGATCGACTGGGGGAGCGCGATGCGGGGTCCGATCCTGTACGACGTCGCGTCCGCCGTCATGTACAACGGCGACCCGGTGATCCCGGCGTACCTGCGTCGGCGCCCCGACCTGACCGCCGAACTCGAGCGCGGCCTGCCCACGTTCCTCCGCGTGCGCTACGCCGTCCAGGCCGGCTACTTCGCCTGGCGCATCACCACCAACCTCCTCACCGGCATCTCCGACCCGGCCGAAAACCACAAAGGCCTAGCCGACGCCCGCCGCTCGTTCGGCCTGTAGATCACGCCGTACGGCCGCCTCCGTCGTCTCCCAGTCCTTGAAGAGGTAGCGGTACGGCACCACCGGCGTGATCGCGGTCCGCTCGAAGAAGCGGTGATGCCGCAACCATTCCAGCGACCGTTCCTGCACCCGGGGCCCGCATTTCGACACCAGCCACGCCTCGCCGAACAACGGCACCAAGCGCGCGATCGCCTCGAAGGCGTCAGGTACGGCGGGGGTTCGCAGCATGGCTGTGGTGTCGCCGGAGAAGAACGACGTGTCGCCCGCGCCGGACCCTCCGGCGATGATCACGCGTCCGATATCGATTCCCAATCTGTTCATACCTCCATCGTCGACAAGCCACCTATCCAGCAGAACTAGCTCTTATCGACATAGCTATAGTTTCTGGTGATGGATCTCGTGGCGGAGGATCTGCAGGCGTTTGCGGTGTTTGCTCGGCACCGCAACTTCACGCGTGCGGGTGTGGAGTTGCATGTCAGTCAACCCGCGCTGCACGCCCGCATCCGCAAGCTGGAGGCGCGCCTCGGAACGCAGCTGTACGTCAAGCACGGCCGGCAGCTGCACCTGACTGACGCGGGCGAACGGCTTGCTGCCTTCGCCAACGACACCCAGGACCGCACGGCGCACTTCCTCCGCACGCTGGATGCCGCCCCACCGCGACCGCTGGTGCTGATCGCCGGCTCCGGTTCGTACCTGTACCTGCTGGCCGACCCGCTCCGCCGCTACCTCACCCGCGGTCGCGAACTCCGCCTGCTCACCGGCGACGCCGCCGAGACTCTGACCGCCGTCCGGGGCGGTACGGCGGACGTCGGCGTGACCGCACTGGGAATCCCTCCCGACGACCTCGACTGCGAACTTCTCGCCCAGTTCCCGCAAACGCTCATCGTGCGCAGCGATCACCGCCTAGCGGGACGCCGTACTGTCCGGTTGAAGGATCTGCAGGACGAGGCGCTCGTCGTACCGCCGAAGGATCGCCCGCATCGGCAGCAGTTGGAGCGGAGCATGCTCGACCAGGGCCTCCGGTGGTCCGTTGCGGTGGAAGCGGAGGGGTGGGAACTGCTGGTCCACTTCGTGCGTCTCGGTATCGGGCCGGCGGTCGTCAACGGTTCGGTTCGCACGACGAGCGCCGTACGGAAGATCCCGGTCAAGGACCTGCCGCCCGTGCGGTACTACGTCGTCACGCGGCCGGGCCGCGACGACCGGGTGGACGGGTTGAGGAGGGCGCTGACATGAGCCGCGACAGCAGAGCGGTCTCCAGGCTGCTGCGCCATACGGCGGGTGAACGCGGCCTCACGATGAGTGCGGACGGGTGGGCGACGATCACCGACGTACTGCGGGTTCTCGGGCTGACCCGCGAGCGGCTGGACGTTGCCGTACGGGAGAACGACAAGCAGCGGCTGCAGGTCGACGGGGAGCGGATCCGGGCGTGTCAGGGGCATTCGCTCGAGGGGATGCCCGTGACACGTGAAGCGTTGGAGAACAGTTGGGAACGGGTTTACCCGGAGGATCTGCTGTGGCACGGCACGAATCGTGCTGCGCTGGCGGCGATCCAGCGTGAGGGGCTGCGGGCGGGACGGCGTACACACGTCCATCTCGCGCCGTCGAAGGACAGCCACGTCGGGCGGCGGACCCGCGTGGAAGTCTTGCTGGGTGTGGATTGCGGTGAATTGGCGGTCTATCGGGCGCCCAACGGAGTGTTACTGACGCGGGAGGTACCTCCGGATGCGATCGTTAGGGCCGACCTCGACTGGGGCGGTGGGGTGGGCTGAGCGGGGATCCAGCCCACTGAGCCTGCTGGTCTGGGGACTAGGCTCAGCAGCGATTCGTCATCGAGAACTTGGGAGTCAATGTGGCCACCATCGAGGCCGTCGGCGCGCGCGAGATCCTCGACTCGCGCGGCAACCCCACTGTCGAGGTCGAGGTTCTGCTCGACGACGACACCATCGCCCGCGCAGCCGTCCCGTCGGGTGCCTCCACCGGCCAGTTCGAGGCCGTGGAGCTGCGTGACGGCGACAAGGACCGGTACGGCGGCAAGGGCGTCCAGAAGGCCGTCACCGCGATCCTGGAGGACATCGACAAGGAGATCGTCGGGTACGACGTCCACGAGCAGCGCCTGATCGACCACGCGCTCCTCGACCTGGACGGCACCCCGAACAAGGCCAAGCTGGGCGCGAACGCGATCCTCGGCGTCAGCCTCGCGGTCGCGAAGGCGGCCGCGGAGAGCTCCGGCCTGCCGCTGTTCCGCTACGTCGGCGGCCCGAACGCGCACGTCCTGCCGGTGCCGATGATGAACATCCTCAACGGCGGCGCGCACGCGGACAGCAACGTCGACGTCCAGGAGTTCATGATCGCCCCGATCGGCGCGGCGACGTACGCCGAGGCCGTCATGCAGGGCGCGGGTGTCTACCACGCGCTGAAGGCGGTGCTGAAGGAGCGCGGCCTGTCCACCGGTCTCGGCGACGAGGGCGGTTTCGCGCCGAACCTGTCCTCGAACCGCGAGGCCCTCGACCTGATCCTGGTCGCGATCGAGAAGGCCGGTCTGCAGGCGGGCAAGGACATCGCGCTGGCGATGGACGTGGCGGCGAGCGAGTTCCACACCGACGGCGTGTACGCGTTCGAGGGCGGTAAGAAGTCCGCCGACGAAATGATCGCGTACTACGCCGACCTCGTGGCGTCGTACCCGATCGTGTCGATCGAGGACCCGCTGAACGAGGAGGACTGGGACGGCTGGATCAACCTGTCCTCCCAGCTCGGCGACAAGATCCAGATCGTCGGCGACGACCTGTTCGTCACGAACGTCGAGCGGTTGCAGCGCGGCATCACCGAGAAGGCGGCGAACAGCCTGCTGGTCAAGGTGAACCAGATCGGCTCGCTGACCGAGACCCTGGACGCCGTCGACCTCGCGCACCGCAGCGGCTTCACCTGCATGATGAGCCACCGCTCCGGCGAGACCGAGGACACCACGATCGCCGACCTCGCGGTCGCGACCAACTGCGGTCAGATCAAGTCCGGCGCCCCGGCCCGGTCCGACCGCACCGCCAAGTACAACCAGCTGCTCCGGATCGAGGAGGAGCTCGACGACGCGGCGACGTACGCCGGTCGCTCGGCCTTCCCGCGCTTCCAGGGCTGACGTTTTCGGAGGTTCAGGTATGCCGTCCCGTCGGGATTCCGGTGCACGACCCGGCTCGCGTCCGTCGAGCCGGACCCAGTCGCGTCCACCGGCCCGGCGGGGCGACCAGCCGAAACGCCGTACGACGGGAACGTCGGCGGAGCCTGCCCGGACCCGCGGGTCCCGCAACCTGACCGGGCGAGCGGCCGTCGTACTGCTCGTGCTGGGCGCGTTGATCGTGTCGTACGCGCAGAGCCTGCGGGTGTGGTTCGACCAGCATCAGCAGATCACCGCGCTGCAGCAGGAGATCCGGGACCGGGAGAAGCGAGTCTCGGAGCTGAACGACGAGATCACCCGCTGGGACGACAACGCGTACGTGAAGGCGCAGGCGCGGCAGCGGCTCGGCTGGGTGATGCCCGGTGAGGTCGGGTACCGCGTGATCGGCGCGGACGGGAAGCCGGTCGGCGCCCCGCCGGAGCCGTCGGCGCCGACCGACGATACGACGGACACGCAGAAGCCGACCTGGTACACGAAGCTGTGGGGGAGTGTCGAGGGAGCGGGCACACCGCCGGCGCCGGCCGCGACGCCGACCCCCGCCAAACCCGCCCCGACGACGATCCTCACGCCGTCACCTAAGGTGACCGGGTGAGCGTCAGCCCTTCGGATCAAGAAGCAGTCAGCAAGCAGCTCGGCCGAACGGCCCGCGGCATCCGGTCGATCGCGCACCGCTGCAGCTGCGGGCTCCCCGACGTGGTCGAGACCGAGCCGCGCCTTCCGGACGGTACGCCGTTCCCGACGACGTACTACGTGACGTGCCCGCGGCTCGCGTCCGCGATCGGCACGCTCGAGGCGTCGGGTCTCATGAAGGAGATGACCGACCGCCTGGCTGACGACCAGGATCTGGCTGCTCGCTATCGCGCCGCCCACGAGTCGTACCTCGAACACCGCGAATCGATCGACCACGTCGAGGAGATCGCCGGCATCACCGCGGGTGGCATGCCGAACCGCGTCAAGTGCCTCCACGTCCTCGCCGGCCACTCCCTGGCCGCCGGCCCCGGCGTGAACCCACTAGGCGACGAAACCCTGGACGCCTTGGACGACTGGGGCCGCCGAGGTCCGTGTGTCTGACAACCTCGCCCCGGCTGGGCCTGCCGTGGGGGTGCGGGTTGCGGCGGTGGATTGCGGGACCAACTCGATTCGGTTGTTGATCGCGGATCTCGTCGGCGGTCAGCTGGTCGAGGTGGATCGGCGGATGACGATCGTGCGGCTCGGGCAAGGGGTGGATGCCACCGGCGCCTTCGCCCCGGAGGCTCTGGAGCGGGTGTTCGAGGCCGCCGAGGACTTCGCGAGTGTCATCCGGTCCACAGGTGTCAGCAGGATCCGCTTCGTCGCCACCTCCGCCGCCCGCGACGTCAGCAACCGCGACGCGTTCTCCGCCGGCATCGAAGCGCGGCTCGGCGTACGACCGGAGATCATCTCCGGCGGGGAGGAAGCCGAACTCAGCTTCCGCGGCGCCACCACGTCCCTCGACCTCCCCGCGCCGTACCTCGTGGCCGACATCGGCGGCGGCTCCACCGAACTCGTCCTCGGCGACGCCACCGGAGTCATCGCCGCGGAATCCCTCGACATCGGCTCGGTCCGTCTCACCGAACGCCACGTCACCACCGACCCGACCTCCGGACCAGAACTCCAGGCGATCGCGAAAGACATCGACGCCCTCCTGGACGCCACCACAGTCCCGCTCGAAGACGCCCGCGCGTTCATCGGCGTAGCGGGCACCTGCACCACCGTGGCCGCGGTCGCGCTGAACCTCGCCGAGTACGACCGCACCGCCGTCCACCACGCCCGCCTCACCACAGCCCAGCTCCGCTCCGCGACAACCTGGCTCACCACCAGCACCCGCGCAGAACGTTCCGCCGTACGGTCGATCCACCCCGGCCGGATCGACGTGATCGGCGCCGGCGCCCTCATCCTCCAACGCCTCTACGACCGCCTACCGGTCACCGACCTGACGGTCTCCGAACACGACATCCTCGACGGAGTCGCGCTCTCGCTCCGCTAGTGCGCGCGGACGCCGTCCAGTGCGATGGTGAGCACTCGATCGCGCTGGGCCTGGTCGACGAAGCCGGCTCCGGTGAGGCCGCTGACCATGCGGAGCAGGTCGTCGAAGGAGACGTCCTTGCGCGCTTCACCCGCCTCCTGGGCGCGTTCGAACAGCGGCGTACCGGCGGCGTACATCGCCTCGCGGGCGGCCTTGAAGCTTTCGGTCTCGCGGTTCAGCGACTCCCAGATCGCGCGCTTCGTCGCGGCGTACCCGACGAAGCGGTGCAGCCAGGTGGTCAGCGCCTCCCACGGCGGCAGGCCGGCCGCCTCCTCCGCCGCGATGCACAACTCTTCGATCTCACCGAAGTACACGGCGTTCAGCAGGTCCTGACGGTGCGGGAAGTTCCGGTACAGCGTGCCGATCCCGACGCCGGCCTGGCGCGCGATGTCCTCCAGCGACGCGTCCACCCCTTTGCTCGCGAACGCATCCCGGGCGGCGCCGAGCAGGGCATCGAAGTTCCGCCGCGCATCCGCTCGCTGCGGCCGCCGTACGTCGACCCGCAACGCGGGCCTGCTCTCACCGGTCACCATTCGCTCACCTTAGCCAGTTGATAGCGGAGGCATCCCTCCGCTATAGTGGAGGCATACCTCGACTTTACCAGGCCGGGGACTCCGCGCCCATGTTCTGGCGCTTTCACACTCCTTTCGAAGGACTTCTGCATGCCTGTCATCAGGTCTGGAAACCCTCGCGTCACCCTGGCGGTCCTCGCCACGGTCGTCGCCTCGTTCTCTATGTTGCAGTCACTGGTCAGCCCGGCGCTGCCTGTCATCCAGCACGACCTGCACACCACCCCCGGCACGGTCACCTGGGTGTTCACCGCGCTCCTGCTCTCGGTGTCGGTCGCGACCCCGCTGCTCGGCCGGATCGGCGACATGGTCGGCAAGGAACGCACACTGTTCATCGCACTGGCCGCGCTGGCCATCGGCTGTCTGGTCGCCGCGCTCGCGCCGAACATCGGCGTACTGATCGCCGCCCGCATCTTCCAGGGTGTCGGCGGAGCCGTGTTCCCGTTGGCGTTCGGGATCATCCGGGACGAGTTCCCGGCCGAGCGCGTGCCGTCAGTGGTCGGCGTGGTGTCGGCCATCATCGCGGCCGGCGGCGGGCTGGGGATCGTCCTGGCCGGCCCGATCGTGGAGTGGCTCGGCTGGCGCTGGCTGTTCTGGATCCCGATGGTGGTCGTCGCGCTGTCGACGGTGATGGTACGGCGCTACGTCCCGGAGTCCCCGAACCGTGTCCCGGGCCGGATCGACTGGCTGGCCGCCGCGTTCCTGTCCGGCTGGCTGATCGCGCTGCTGCTCCCGCTGAGCACCGGCCGGTCGTGGGGCTGGGGCTCGCTGCGCACGGTGGGGCTCTTCGGGCTGGCCGTCGTACTGTTCGCCGGCTGGATCACGGTCGAACTGCGCTCGCGGAACCCGCTGATCGACATGCGGATGATGCGCCGCCCGGCGGTGTGGACGACGAACCTCGTTGCGCTGCTGTTCGGGGCGGCGATGTTCGCGGTGTACGCGTTCGTGCCGCAGTTCCTGCAGATCCCGACGGCGGCCGGCTTCGGCTTCGGCGCGAGCGTCACCAAGGCCGGGCTGCTGATGCTGCCGATGCTGGTGACGATGGCGATCGTCGGGTCGTTGAGCGGCCCGCTCGCGCCGCGGTTCGGCGCCAAGGCGCAGGTGGTTTCCGGGTCGGCGCTGAGCCTGGTCGCGGCGTTGATGTTCGCGGAGTTCCACGACGCACAGTGGCAGGTGGCGGTCTCGACGGCCCTGTTCGGTGTCGGGCTCGGCCTCGCCTACGCGGCCATGACCAGCCTGATCGTGCAGAACGTCCCGCGCGAACAGACCGGCGCGGCCACCGGCATGAACGCCAACATCCGCACCATCGGCGGCTCCATCGGCACCGCCCTCGCGAGCTCGATCATCACGGGCCACATCCAGCCCTCAGGACTCCCCGCGGAAGCCGGCTTCACCGACACCTTCCTCCTCCTCTCCGCCTTCGCCGCCGCAGCCGTCGTACTAGCACTGGCCATCCCGAGCGCACGCCGTACCGCCGCGACCACCCCGCAACCCGTCGAGGAACTGGTCGCCTGACTCTCTAGGCTGGGTGGGTGAAGCTTCCGCATCCGTTGACCGGGGAGTTGTTCGAGAGTCCGGTGCCGCCCGGGGCCGGGTGGCCGGAGGACCCCGCAGTACGGCGTACTCCGGTGGCGCACGATGCGGGCGAGGTGGTGCGGCTTGCGGCGACTGATGAGTTGGCGGAGCTGGAAGCACGTGTCTCGGTGTGCCGGGCCTGTTCGCGGCTCGTCGAATGGCGCGAGGACGTTGCTGTCGGCAAGCGAAAGTCCTTTGCGGATCAGCCGTACTGGGGACGGCCGATCCCGGGGTGGGGTGCCGCCGAGCCGCGGATCCTGATCGTCGGGCTGGCGCCGGCGGCGAACGGCGGGAACCGCACCGGGCGCGTGTTCACCGGCGACCGGTCCGGCGACTGGCTGTTCGCGAGCCTGCACCGGGTCGGCCTCGCCAGCCAGCCCACCAGCGAACACGCCGGCGACGGCCTGCACCTGATCGGCACCCGGATGATCGCCGCCGTCCGCTGCGCCCCGCCCGCGAACAAGCCGACCCCGGAGGAGCGCGACACCTGCGCACCCTGGTACCGGCACGAACTCGAACTCACCCTCCCCAGCGCCCGGTCGATCGTTTGCCTCGGCAAGTTCGCGTACGACGCTCTGCTCGCAGCGCTGACTGTGCTCGGAGCCGACGTACCGCGGCCGCGCCCGAAGTTCGGCCACGCGGTCGAGTACCGGATCCCGACCCCGTACGGCGAGGTCACCGTCCTCGGCTGCTTCCACCCCAGCCAGCAGAACACGTTCACCGGCAGGCTCACCGCGGAGATGCTCGACAGCGTCCTGGCCCGCGCGAAGAGTCTGTCCACAGGCCCGTGAAACCAGAGTTGACCTGGGGACGCGACCTGATGGAAGCTGCCGACTATGTATGCCGCCGCCCACCGCCGCTGCCCACATGACTCGTGACAATCTGCCCGAGCAATCTCGGGGACGTCCGGCCGCACAGCGGCCCGCAAGTGGTGGCGTGGAGCGTGCGCCGGCCGCGCCGTCGATGCCTGCCGCGCACGAGGCCGCGCCGCTGGGGTTCGTCTCCAGCCCGGACCGGTTCCACTGGTGGGGCGAGCTCCACGACGACGTCAAGGCACACCTCGAGCGCAAGGTAGGACCGGCGATCGAGTGGTGGGCCGACCTGCACGAACGTGAGCGCGACCGCCCGTACGCCGTCGTCCTCGGGCCTCATGGCCTGGCCGTGACCACGCCGCGCGTCAACAAGCAGGGGCAGCGGACGCAGACCGTGCGGATCGATCAGTTCGTACCGTCGAGCATCAAGCACGCCGTCGTACAGCAACAGGCAACGAAGCCTCGCGGCGGTCTCCGCTCGCTCGTGTCGCGTGGCAAGGACGAGCAGTCCCAGCTGTCGGTCCCGCCGCAGCTGAACATCACGCAGGAGATGCGCGGTGTCCTCGGCAACCTGCCGTTGGAGGCGCAGCAACGCCTGCAGACACCGTTCCTCGGGTCGCAAGCCGTCACGCACTACCGGTGGTACTACTACGGCAACGACGAAGAGCTCGACCTGTGGTGCTACCTGGCGGGCGACAAGACCGTCACGTTCGCGACCGGGCACCGGACCCTGCCCAACGGAATGGACCCGCAGCACGCCGCCTGGCGCCTGACCTGCTACCAGGCGGACGTCGCTCGATGAGTTCGAGCCGGGACTTCCGGGACCTCGACGGAGCCGACCCCTGGAAGCTACTCGGGGTCAGCCGCTCCGCCGACGCCGACGAAATCAAACGCAGCTACCGCCGCCTCTCCCGAAGCCACCACACCGACGTCGGCGGCGACCCCACCCAACAGGTCAAACTCAACCGCGCCTACGAAATCCTCACCGACCCCACCCGCCGCGCCGACTACGCCCTCCTCCTCCACCGCAAAGAACGCCCCCAGGACTTCGTCCGCCCCACGCAGCCCGAACCCGACGAGCCTCCCGCAGACCCGTTCGCGTGGGCCTCCGGCCCCGGCCGCACATCAACCCCGCCACGCCGAGACCCGTACAAGCCGCCGTACGAGCAGCCGTACCAAGACCCCTACACCGAGCCCCCGTACGCCGACCCGCCCTACCGAGACTCGTACCGCGACACGTACGCCGCCCCAACACACCAGGCCCCCAGCCGCGGCGGCGTCAACGGCCAGGCAGTCGCCGCACTCCTCACCGTAGCGTTCTGCGCCCCCCTCTCGATCTACCTGGCATTCACAGCCCTCCGAACAATCCAAACAACCGGCCAACGCGGCAAAGCCATCGCCTGGCTGGCCCTCCTGGCCAACGCCTTCTTCATAGTCTTCGCCATCATCGGCGGCATCCGCACCGCCACCACCTGACGGTGCCCGCCCCCGAGACGGATCCAAATGCGTATGCCTGTGAAGCCCGCGAGCTAAGTTCGACCTGGCAGCGACGATCGCGCTACAAGCCAGCCTTGGTTACGCCGTACACCGCCTGTGCGTGAGTGAAGCCCTCTCCAGCGCTCGACTCCAGCTGGTTGATCAGGCCCTTGCGCGAGAAGTGCGTCATCTGCAAGTACTCCTTCGCCTTCTTCGCGGCCTGCTCGTTCCAGTCCACCTTCACGTGATCGGCGGCAAACGTCGCATCCGCCACCGAGAAGCCCTCACCTGCCTCCGACGACAACTGACGGATGAGGCCCTTGCGGCTGAACGCCGTGAAGCTGAGGTAGTCCTCAGCCTTGCCGATCGCCTGCTCCTGGCCAGCGGTCATCGCGGGCTTGGTGACCTCATTGCTTTCAGCCACGGTCGGCTTCGGCGGCACGGTCGTCTTCGTGACTGCGGGCGGGGTCGGCTTGTTCTTCGGCGTCACCACCGGGTCCGGAGTCGGACCGTTGTCGACCGGCGACGTGCTCGAGTTCGCGCCTGCGGACAGCTTGGTGGCGTTGTCGCCGCCCATGCCGGCCACGATCGCCGTGCAGCCACCGACCAGGAGCACGAAGACCCCGGTGGTGACGAGCAGAATATTGCGGACCGGGTGCCGCTTCCGCGGCGCCCGCGGTTGCTGTGGGTACGGCTGCTGCTGTTGCGGATACTGCTGAGACATTGGGTTCTCCCCCCGATAGCTGTGCTCTCACAGAGCAGGCAAGGTGATCCGGTGATTCACTGCCGCCGGAAAATTTGTTCACGCGGCATGCCTCGCATCGAAGACCGGCACTAGGCGGCACACCCAGATACCTCGGGTGCTCGCGACGTCGAAACCGGCATCCGGCAACGGAACGACCAGTCCTGCAACGCGGGCGGGTCTGCAGAGTGCGTGCCATGTGCGAGCAGCCCGCGTGGATGGCCACCCCTGGGGGGTCTCACTCATCACGAGCTGGCGCGTCACAGTGCAGTCGATCGCGGGCGCCAGCCCGCAACCCGCCGGCGCCAGCCGGCAGCTAGAGGTACGGCGCTGAGCCGGGGGTGGGTGGGAGCGCCCGGAGTGGGCGCGCTGAGGAGCGGAGCGACGAAGTAAGCGCGCGCGGAGGACGGGGGGGCTGTTTGTGCCCAGGACGGGATTCGAACCCGTATGCCTTTCGGCCGCGAGGTTTAAGTTCGACTTGTCACCGTCCGGAGCGATCCGCGAGAGTTCACGACGCCTTAGCCACTCGCCTGAGCAACCCGACCGGACCAGACCGAACGCGACCGAACTGCAACCGGAGCTGCAACCACGTGGTATCAGTCGCACAGATGGCCCGATCCGGGCGCTGGTCAGCCTTGGCTCCGGCAGTCGGATGCCCCGCATTCCGCGGGGCTGGCCCGAGATTCATTCAAACGTCTGCTTACCGTCGTGGCGGGCAGATTAACGGTAGCCTTGCCCGGCTTGCATCTGACACCTACGTGTCAAGAGCATGGTTGGCCCAAAACAACGTCTCCCGGCTCGTTACCACCAGAAGGCCCAAAAATGTTGTGGCTCATCGTCGGAATCTCTGCGGCTGTAGCCGTGATGCTCTTCGTGTTGATTCGATTTTCTGTGTTGATTCGAGAGACGACGGCGCTCGCGTCTTCCCTGACTTCACCGAAGAAGGCGAGGGAGGATAAGAACCGCGACTACAAGATCGGCTTTATCAGTGCCGGATCCGCCCTTTTCGGTGCATTTATTGGCGCGTTGGCAAGCTTAGGTGTGACGACCCTGCAACTGCATGCCGATCTGGACAAGGATGCTCGCGCCAAGCGTGCAGAGGTGTATGCAGCATTTCTGGACGTCGCCGACCGGTATCACAGCCAGACGCTCGAAACCAACCAAACCATTGCAAGCCTGCCTCCGGACAAGCGAGCTCGACTCACTGGCAACTCGCCTGAGATCGCGGCCTTCCTCAAACTGCGATCTGAATTTCAGGGCCAGATAAACCAGGTCTATGTCTATGGAAGCGACGACGGCTGGGAACGAGCCAGGGAGCTGGCCGCTTGGCTACCGGACTCCAACATGGGTGAGTTGGAGTTTCGAGATGTCTCCGAGTCGGGCTTCTCCGGCGCCTACAACGCTCTGCTACAAGTGTTCTGCCAGGAGGCACCGGCAAAACCACGGGACAAGTGCCAGCCGTAGGAGCGCGGGCAGTCCTCCCCGGAGGGACGCCGTAGGCGCCCTTGACGCGAGCCGTGCCGGGCCGTCCCTTCCACGATTGCTAGCGGGGCGATGTGGGAACCCACGGACAGGCGTACGTGCCGGGCGGAAGCGGTAGCCGGCCTTTTCGGTGAATGGTGCTACTGACAGGATGCCGGGCTAGTTGATGGCGAGTTGTGCTGTCTTCGACTCGGCACCCTGTTGGCACGTGTGCGCCAAGCCAAGGGACGCGCCCAGAGCGCAGCGAAGCGGAGTGGCGGGCAGGCGTCCCGCCCTGTGGTGGCGGCGCGCTTTCGGGCCCTGGAGGGGCCCGTCTTGAAGACGTAGAGAAACTTGTCAGAAGGGCAGTGGAGCACACAGCGGTGCAGACAGGCCCGATCTGCAAGCCCTGGTCACTTGCGGTCTTGCCGGGCTAGGTCCCACTCTCTGTATGTGCCAACATCGCCGATGAAGCCAGAAGATACCGACGCCGACGAGGAGGCCGAGGCCGCAAGACATTCAAAGGTCATAGAACTAATCCGCCAGGGTCGCTTCGAGGCTGCACGAGATTGGGTCGAATCCGAAGCATACGATCGCGGCGACAATCCACGCGCGGAACGCATGAGGCTCCTCGCTCTCATTGCCCGGGCAGAGGGTGATCCCGCACAGAGTCTCGCACACATGAATGAGGGGCGGGTTTCCGCGCCGGATTATCCAAGGCTTGTATCGGACTTCATAGATTTGCTGGTTGAGCTTCGTCGGTTTCGTCAAGCTCTCGACCTGATCGCCGAGTTGGATGCTAGTCGGTCGGACGATGTGCTCGTGCGCGCAAGTTGTGGTCACTTCTACAAGCGCCTCGGATTATCAGCGCATGCATACTTGGCCTACCGTGGCGCATACAAAGAAACTTTGCGAAAGGTAAGCTGTCGGATTCGTGCAGGTTGGTTCGAGACTTTCGTTGCAAGGGCTGTCAAACGCGAGGATGAATCGATTGGGACATGGCGGCGGTGGCTTGCTCCGTCAATGTTATTTGACGATCTTCCTCTCAGCGGGTTCGACTCGTCTCAGGTACGTGCCAACGTGGAATGGCTGAACTGGCGTCGGCTAACAGTGTCAGGATTGTCCGGTCGCCTTGACCGCTTGTTTAGATGGGCTTGGCGGCTGATATATATCCCGATTTCTGCGGCGCTTGCCTTTCATGTTTCCGGTCGGATACTGATGAACCCTGGAGTCGTCGAGCAGATCTTCGTGGCCGCTGCTTCCCTGGCCGTTGCCGCGGCGACTGCGGACATGATTTGGCGCTGCCACTGGTGGATGGCTCGGGAAAACGTGGCACTAGCGGTGGGCATCGTAACCACGTTGACCATCGGTGGAATCCTTGTAGCGGCGCGGACTTACTATTCGGCGTTCACTGCTCCATGGTTAACTCTCTTTGGTCTTTCTCTAGCTTTTGGATCGGCATCCTTGGCCGTTGCTTGCGCATCTCTCGCTGCGCCTCAGTGGCATCAAGCATTACGACTTGGTGAACTGCGACGCGACGAGCCGCATGCTTGGATTGTGGATACCCTTCTCGATGTTATTTACGGTGTAGGACGAGAAGGCTGGCGATCAAACGCTTGGGATCGGAAATACTATGTTCAGCTTATCGAGGCGGCGGCGCGTGGGTTGCATGGGGATTTCCGTCACTCCGTGCCGGCATTGGATGGTGAGTCTGAGAAGTGGGTTGCGCAGAGGAGCGCAGGCGTCGCAGCCTCGCTGAGAGCCATAAAGTGCGAATTAATTGCACCGACCATCAACTCCGCGACGGTAATCAACAAGTCTCTGGTTAGGTACATTATCGCCCTCGCCAGTGGAAATTTGCGCCAGCTACCTTGGGTTTCACCACCGCCACCACCGACACCATTGGGACTTCGCGGGCGCATCTGGCGTACGGGGAAGTTGTCCATAATTGCGATCCTGCCGCTCACTTCCGTAATAATATTGAACTATACCGTCGGCCTGCCGGAAATTGCGCAACCATGGCTGCTGGGTGTATCTGTCGTATGGCTTGTTACTTCAATCCTCTTTATACTCGACCCTCAGTTGCGAGAAAAACTGGATGCGATGAACTTATTCATCACGATATTGCGCAAGGAAAGAGGTGAGGCGAAAACAGAGGAGCAGGCGACGATTGGATCGGTGAAGTAGTCATCGCCACATCAGCCTCATGAGAGACTCGTCCGCGAAGAGTCGGCACACGAAGAACTGCAAGGCCGGATGCGCAAAGCATGCTCGGTACTGCCCAGAAAGACAGGGCGGCGAATGGGAGTTCAGGCCGCCGAAGGGCGGGAAGACCAGATGGAGCGCACTACCGGAGGAGCTAATTCCACAGCTGCGCGCTCAGAAGGCAGCACAGTCGGCGGAACGACTCGCGGCGGGGGAGTTGTGGGAAGACTGGGACTTGGTCTTTGCCGGACCGACCGGGCGACCGATCAATCCGCGGCGCGACTGGGCCGAGTTCAAGAGCATGCTTCAGGCGGCCGGCCTTCGGGATGCCCGTCCTCATGATGCACGGCACACGGCCGCGACGCTGCTGCCGGAGCAGGGCGTAGACATCCGCGTCGTGCAGGAGATCCTCGGGCACTCCACCTTGGCTGTGACCAAGCGCTACACGCATGTGACGAGCAAGCTCGCCGAGGACGCGGCGGCGAAGATCGGAAAGGCTCTGTGGGCGTGATTCAGAGGGCAACTGCAACCGCCGGTGCAACCATCACCAGGCTCACGAAGCTCTGGCTTATATTACTGACCGCCTATCTATGCAGGTCAGATCAAGGTGCCCGGGACGGGATTCGAACCCGTATGCCTGTTAGGGCCGCGAGGTTTAAGCTCGCTGCGTCTGCCGTTCCGCCACCCGGGCCTAAGGCGTGTCTGACGGTACCGCGCCTACTGCGGGGCACTCGGCACGGCACCTCGCCGCACGGGTGCAAAGGCCACGATGCTCCGCATCGAGACCTTCGCCCCCGCACGCCGAGCTACCGCACCGAGCACCTCCTCGCTACGGCGCGGAACCGTCAGACACGCCTTGAGGCTCGGGGATGAGAGTACTCGTTACTGGTAGACCTTTCGGGGGTACACGGCGTGGGCGCCGGCTACCCGGTCGAGGAAGAGCTTGCCGTTGCAGTGGTCTATCTCGTGCTGGAGGGCGCGGGCCTCGAAGGCGTCGGTGGTGATCGTGACCTGGTCCGTCGTACCGGGGAGGATGCCGGTGACCGTCAGCCGGGTGGCGCGTTTGACGTCGCCGGTGAAGTCGGGGACCGACATGCACCCCTCGCGAGCCTTCTCGTTGCGCGAGGCTTCGACGACGACGGCGTTGCACAGGACGAAGACGCCGTGGCAGGTACGTGTCTTGGGGTGACCGGTCACGTCGAGCGAGAACATCTGTGCCGCCACGCCCACCTGCGGCGCCGCGAGACCGACGCATCCGGGGGAGACCCGCATGGTCGCCACCAGGTCCGCGGCGAGCTGGATCATCTCCGGATCGAGCGGATCAACGGGAGCGCCCTCCGTCGCGAGCACCGGGTGTGGCGCGTGGACGACCTCCACAACATTGCCTGCGACGTCCAACCGGGCAGGGGACCAGTCAGTGATCACAGTTCGTCGCTCTCGGCCGGGCGCAGCGTGACGCCCACTCCGAGTTCCTCGGCGGTGATCTCGAGTGCCCGGTCCAGCGTCTCCAGCTCGGCGGTCGGCGGCAGCTCGACCTCGGCGGTCAGCACGTACAGCCCGCCACTCAGCCGCGTCGCCAGGTCCGTGATCGTGCCTCCGGCGGCCGCGATCATCCGCGTCACCGCCGCCACGATCCCCGGCCGGTCCGCGCCGTGGACGCTGAGCATGTACGGCGCCCCGATCGGCGCGTGCTCGTGTTCGGGACCCATCTTGCGGACCGTGATGACCAGCTCGCCGCGCAGCGGTTCGAGCGCCGCCTTGACGGGGTCGAACGGTCCGGCGCAGACGATCATCATCGCGAAATGGCCGCGCAGCAGCGTCATGGTCGAGTCCTCGAGGTTGACCCCGGTACCGGCCAGGGCCTCGGTGACGTCGGCGATGATTCCCGGGCGGTCCGGGCCGATGACGGTGACTGCGAGCTGACTCATGCCCGGCAACCTACCGCCGACCTAAGTACCTGATCGCACCGACTTCGGTATCCGGACACCCGCACCCGCCCCGGAGACCGCTTACACACCGCTACATTCAAGACATGAGCGCGCCACGTCGTACCGCCGGTAACTGGCTTGTGGACAGCGTGTCGTTCGTACTGGCGATCATGGTCTCGCTGCTCGCCTACAGCGAGGGTGAGGGCGACCCGGTGCCGCACCTGCTGCTCGCGATCGACTTCTGGTCGGGGATGCTGCTGTGCCTGACCCTGTGGTTCCGGCGCCGCTGGGCGGTGCCGTTGGCGCTTCTCGCGGCCGCGGTCTCGGTGTACTCCGATGCCGCGGCCGGGCCGACCCTGGTGCTGATCATGACCGTCGCCGTCCACAAGCCGTGGCGCACCTCGATCTGGGTCTTCGCGGTGAACTTCGCCGCCACGCTCGTCTATCTCCAGGTGCGGCACAAGGAGGACTGGAAGACGCAGCTCGTCATCGGCATGACCCTGTACCTGGCCATGGCCGGCTGGGGGTTCTACATCCGGTCCCGGCGGCAACTTCTGCAGACGCTGCGGGACCGCGCGGATCGGGCGGAGACGGTCGCGACGCTGCAGGCCGAGCAGGCGCAGCTCCGGGCGCGGGAGGAGATCGCCCGCGAGATGCACGACGTACTCGGGCATCGGCTGTCGCTGCTCAGCGTGCACGCCGGTGCGCTGGCGTACCGCCCGGACGCGTCCACCGCCGAGGTCGCGGGCGCCGCCGAGATCATCCGTGCGAGCGCGCACCAGGCGCTGCAGGATCTCCGCGAGGTGATCGGCGTACTGCGGGCGCCGGTGGGCGAGCTTCCGCAGCCCGCGTTCGCCGACCTGTCCGCGCTGGTCGAGGGTTCGCGGGACGCCGGGATTCCGGTGGATCTCACGCTCGACGCGCCGGGTGCGATGCCGGAGCACGTCGGGCGTACGGCGTACCGGATCGTGCAGGAGGGGCTGACGAACGCGGTCAAGCACGCGCCGGGTGAGCCGGTGACGATCAGCGTGACCGGTGCCCCAGGCAACGGATTGTCCGTCGAGCTGCGGAATCCGGCCCCGAACCGCCGGCGCGGAGACGGCCAAGGTTTGAAGGGCCTCAGCGAACGCGCCGCCCTGGTCGAAGGCCGCGTCGAACACGGCCGCACCCCCGAAGGCGACTTCCGCCTGTTCGCCTGGCTACCGTGGCCCGCATGACCATTCGGGTTCTGATCGTCGACGACGATCCACTGTTGCGGGCCGGGCTGAAGTTGATGCTGGGCGGCGCCGAGGACATCCGGGTGGTCGGGGAGGCCGGCGACGGGTCCGGCGTACAGGGTCTGATCGATCGGCTCGCGCCGGACGTGATCCTGATGGACATCCGGATGCCCGGCACCGACGGCCTCACCGCGACGGAAGCGGTACGCCGTCGCTCGGGCGCACCCGAGGTCGTCATCCTCACCACCTTCGACGCCGACGAGCACGTACTGCGCGCTCTCCGCGCCGGAGCCGCCGGGTTCATCCTGAAGGACACCCCGCCCGCCGAGATCGTCGAGTCGGTACGCCGGATCGCGGCCGGGCATCCCGTTCTCTCACCGGCCGTCACCAAACGCCTCATCACCCGCGTCGCGGACTCCGGCCAGAACGACCGCAAGACCAAGGCCGCTGCCCGCCTCGCGGACCTGAACGACCGCGAACGGGAGATCGCCGTCGCCGTCGGCGAGGGGAAGTCGAACGCCGAGATCAGCGCGACGCTCTACCTCAGCGTCCCGACCGTGAAGACCCACGTCTCCCGCATCCTCACGAAACTCGACCTGAACAACCGCGTCCAGATCGCCCTCCTCGTCCACGACGCCGGCCTCCTGCACGACTAGTGCATGCCTCCGAAGTCCGCGCGTCCTATGTGCGGCGGATCACGGCAGCGGTGGTTTGCCCCACGTAGCGTGACCGTCGGCAATGCCGCCCCTAGCTTCTGGCCGAGACAGGAGGGCAGTCCGCGTTGGCGGCTCGGCCCGGAGCTTCGAGGGTCACCGCCTGGCGCATCGGACCTTGTCCCCGCGAACGCGAGTTCTAGGCTCCGGGGTCGCCCGGTTGGTCGTCGAACGCCGGATCGTGAGAGGTTACGTCGAGTTGCGCGCGGACCTCCCGCATGTGGGCCAGCCAGACACCGATCTGACTCGGCTCGGCCCGCTGCGCGGGGTCTGGATCGGTTGCGATGTCGGTGCCCCAACGGTCCAGCAATTCTGGCCATACACGGATGAACGCATCGGCATCGAGCGGGATATCCACCGGTTCATCGGCCGGAAGTTCGAGCACGAGACCGTCAATCGTGTCCTTTTGGGCCGACCGCTGATGCAATCGCGGCTTCCATGCAGGGTTAACGGGAAGGGAGGACATCACTCACCACTTCCAATCCGCTCCGGACCGTCATCATCGGCTGACGAGAGCTTCGACGTCAAGGGATGCCGCAGTTCGCCGCCTCAACTTGTCGTGGCGCACGAGGCGGACGATGAGCGCGCACACCGTGATCGCGAGGTTGACTGTCGCGGCGCTGCACAGGAGAAGCCATCCCACTGCGTAGACTCCGAAGAAGTCGAAAGATGCGCGAATTTTGTCTGCGTCGGTGATGTGGGCCGGGAACATCAACAGGGCAGAGCCGATGAGCGCGACCACAGCGGTCACGACGGCGCTTGGTACAGCAAAGATCGCGATAACCCTGCTGTCCTCGGCAGTCGAACCGAGAACGAAGGCGAGCACGGCTAGGGCCGAAGGGATCCCGGCCGCCAGAACAGCGGCGAAGTCGAGATTCAAATCCTCTGGAGCCTTCGACTGCGAAGAAAGTCCCACCACGTATGCAAGGAACAGAGCAAATGCCGCGACCAGTGCGGCGCGGCCGAGCCGTCCGGGAGGTGTCTCCTGAATGCGCACATCCAAGTATGCCGCGTTTGGTGACTTCCAGAGTTGACGGCTGTAGAAATGGGCTTCCTGGTAACCGCGTTCCCCTAGGCGAAAATAAGCCGATCCCAAGCTGAACTGTCGCTGAGACAGCTTTGCAACAGACTTCCCGCGCTCATCTTTCAAGATTGCTCGCGCAAAATGAGTCCCGTTCGGCGCGGTCAGTACGAGGTGATAGCTGTCGCAGCGCTTGGCCTTGTTTACCGGCACCTGAAGATATGCAGCGTCACTGCGTATCAGCGCGCGCGTCCACCCCTTCATGTGCGCCCAGAAACTCACATCCTTGCCGCGGTGAATTGGCCGCTTCGGTACACGGTACGAATAGCGCACAAGGAACCTGTGCTCCGAGGGGTGTTCAGCGATGATCACGTAGTTGAGAGCCAAGAGTCGGACCACAGCGCACAACCGTTCGAATGAGTCGGCGTCGGCGATCCGGAGTTCTTTTGCGGTGACGAGAGAGCGGAGACCGTTGGTGGCCTCGCCGCGTCTGCTCTGGCGCGACGCCGAGTCGGTGGTCTCGTCCTGAGGGATCTGAAGTACCGCCTCCATAACTGCCATGAAGACTACGCCTTCTTTGAAGCTCCACGAACGGTAGTCAGACGACGTATCGAAAGTCTCCGCGAAGAGCTTGAGGAGCAAGCGAGTCAGGAATACCAAAGATTCTTCGTGACTGAGCGTGGCTATAGCCGACCCTGACTTATCATGCACTGACAGTCCAGTAATTAGCCGCTTCTTCAGCGGTCGCATTATGGGAACGTACAGCGGACCGTCGTCGTCGTCCAGGCGCTTCTCAAGCTTAGTGTCTCCGTTGTCGTTCAGTTCGCGGTTTATCTCGGCTGACGCGGACTTCGTGATCAGTTGCTCACGAAGATCCATCGATTCCTTGATCCGGCGACGTGTGTTCTCCGGATAGAGGAGAAGGTAGGCGAACGTGGTGAGTTGTACCGCCGAGAGTTCGAGGTCGTGACTCTTGTCCAGAATCGATTCGATGCGCTCGGTTAGCTGCGGTTCCTCTGTCGACGGTTCGCACGGATCACTGGATACAGGCCTGATGACACTGAGTTGCCAGATCCGAAACGACGCCCAGATCGTAGCAAATCCGAAGCCAGAGAGCAGGAGCCATAGTGGCTTATGGCTGGTAGCTCCAAACAGGAAGAGCCCACAGGCGATCGCATCAGCCAAATAGAATAGTTTGCGCACAGCAATTCCCCCTCGTGGCCAGGGGCGCCTCGAAGAGTCCCCACCCATCTGCCCCCAGCCGAGGCAGCATGTATACATCGACCTGTGATGTCGCGCATAGTGTTCAGTCGGGTTCAAACGGTTGACTGGCCCGATTCGTTACTTCTTGTAACAGTGACGCGTCCTGTTGCGATGCATACCGGTCGCCCGAGCCGCGTGCCCGGATCGCGCCTCCTGCCCTGAGCATTCGGGACATCGACATATCTCGCGAGTGGGGGGAGATATGCGAAATCTGCCTAGACAGCTGGGCAAGGGGGTCCTGCAGCCGCTGGCCTGAGTTTCTGGGCCGAAGTGGTGGCGGAGCACGTCATTGGCCAGTGACTCGGGGGGATTGGAGGGCAGGACTAAGCCACATCAAAGCCTCTGCCTCCGCGCGCCAAGGCACTCTCCGTGTGATCACCTGCATGCTGCGACCTGGTCTTCGGCACGCTTTAGCGCGGTTCGAGTACCACCACGGCGGTCGTTCGCGGGCGGCGAGCGGCGTACTCGTCGAGGTTCTTGTCGATCTCCTGCCAGCGGGCCCAGAGGCGCTGACGTTCCTCGCCCTCGGCGGCGCGGCCGCGGACCGGGCGTTGCCCGTCGGTGAGGATCGCGTCGGCGTCCGGGTTGGCCAGCAGGTTCAGCCACCAGGCGGGCTCCGGTGCGCCCCATCCGTTCATCGCGAGCGTGACCAGGTTCGGCCCGTCCTCGAAGTACCCGAGAATCACGCTCCGCGGCTCGCCGGTCCGGCGGCCGATGACCGTGAGCCGCAACATCCCGTACCGGTCGCCCCGCGGTTGGGAGAGACCCCGGCCGCTGGTCCTGTAGATCCCCCGGTGCACTTGCCAGGCAGCGCGGATGAACCAGCGCGGTGGCAGCCTCGCTTTGCTCATGTCCCCTCCAGACAATCGAGCACAGCGTGGCAGAGCGCGACCGCGAAGAGAAGGCCGGGCCCCCGGCGAGTTGGAGGCCCGGCCGATCGGTGAGGGGCTACGACTGGGTGGCCCGGCGGAACTCCTCGTTCGGCGTCTGCAGGCTGCCGAGGCTGGTGACCTCGCGGCGGAAGAACAGCGCCAGGGTCCAGTCGAGGATGACGCGGGCCTTCCGGTTCAGGGTAGGCACGCGGGACACGTGGTAGGTCCGGTGCAGGAACCAGGCCAGCCAGCCCTTCACCTTCACGCCGTACAGCTGGGCGACGCCCTTGTGCAGGCCGAGGCTCGCGACCGAGCCGACGTACTTGTGCTTGTAGTCCTGCGGCGGCTGACCGTCGACGACGCGCAGGATGTTCGCGGCGAGCCGGTTGGCCTGCCGTACGGCGTGCTGCGCGTTCGGGGCGCAGTACGCACCGGTCTCGCTGGTCAGGTCCGGTACGGCGGCGTTGTCGCCGGCGGTCCAGGCGTCCTCGACACCCTCGATCCGCAGGTTCGGCAGCGTCTTGACCCGGCCCTTCTCGTCCAGCGGGAAGTCGGTCGCGGCGAGCGCCGGGTTGGCCTTCACGCCGGCCGTCCAGACGATCGTGTCGGCGTCGAACTCCTCGCCGTCGCTGAGGATCACGTGGCCCTTCTCGCAGGACTCCAGCCGGGTCTCGAGCCGGATGTCCATGTTGCGCTTGCGGAGCTGGTCCACGGTGTACTTGCCGAGATCCGTGCCGACCTCGGGCAGGATCCGGTTGGTGGCCTCGACCAGGACCCAGCGCATGTCCTCGGGCTTGATGTTGTCGTAGTAGCGGGTGGCGTAGCGGGCCATGTCCTCGAGCTCGGCGAACGCCTCCACACCGGCGTACCCGCCGCCGACGAAGACGAAGGTCAGCGCGGACTTGCGCAGCACCGGGTCGGGCTGCGACGACGCGACGTCGAGCCGGTCCAGGACCTTGTTACGCAGCGCGATGGCCTCTTCGACGTTCTTGAATCCGGTGGCTTCCTCGGCCAGGCCGGGGATGGGCAGCGTGCGGGCGATCGAGCCGAGCGCGACCACGACCTGGTCGTAGGCGAGTTCGTACTCCGGGCCCTCCTCGGGCATCACCTTGGCGACCTTGTGCGCGTGATCGATCCCCGTCACGCGGCCGGTCACCACCCGGCAGCCCTTGAGCGTCTTACGCAGCGGCACCACGACGTGCCGCGGCTCCACCGAACCGGCCGCGGCTTCCGGCAGGAACGGCTGGTAGGTCATCACCGACCGCGGGTCGACCACGGTCACCCGGATCCGCCCCTGACGGGCGGCCCGGCGCAGGCCGTACGCGGTGTACATCCCGACGTAACCGCCTCCGACGATGAGGATGTGCGGCACCTGGGCTGTCATGCGATTCACTCTCCCTGAGTGGGTTCTCAGACTTGATGTTCACTTCAACGCTAAACGCTCGTGAAAGATTTCACAAACCCTCTCGCGAGTGATCTCACCCACCGAACATCCCCCACCCGAGGGAGCCTCCATCCCCTCATGGTGGATCCCGCAGGCGGTACCCACCACCCCTGACGCACAACCGCAAGCTCAGGAGGGCAGGCGGTAGACCGAGACGTGGGAGGGGGAGTCGGCGGTGAACTCGGTGGTGGTCCAGTCGGCGTGGCGGGATTCGAGGGTGAAGCCGGCCAGTTGGGCCATCAGGTCGAGTTCGGCGGGCCAGATGTAGCGGTGTGGGGTACGGAAGAGCTGGGCTTCGGTGCCTTCGTTGAAGTGGAAGTGGTGGGAGACGACGTGCTGTCTCAGTACGTCGTACGTGTCCAGCAGGATGTAGCCGGGATCGGCGGTGCCGACGGTGGCGGGGGTGCCGGGTGGGAGGCGGCGTAGTTCGGGGACCCAGAGCTCGATCACGAAGCGGCCGCCGGGGGAGAGGTGGCGGGCGGCGTTCCGGAAGCAGGCGACCTGCTCTTCCTGGGTGAGCAGGTTCGCGATCGTGTTGAAGACCAGGTAGACGAGGGTGAACTCACCCGGAACCCGCGCCGTGGCCATGTCGCCGGTGACGACCGGGATGCTGTCCGCGTCGGCCTTCGTCCGCAGCTGTTCGAGCATCGCGTCCGAGAACTCGATCCCGCTCACCGGCACGCCGTACTCCGACAGGGGTACGGCGACCCGCCCGGTGCCGATCGCGAACTCGAGCGCCCGCCCACCGCCCGCGAGCCCTGCCAACCGCTCCACAGTCGGCCCGAGAACGTCCTCCGAGAACATCCCGACACCCGGCGTGTCGTACCGCTGCGCAACGTCCGCGTTCCACAACCGATTCTGCTCCGCGGCCTTCGACCACTCCATGATGTCCTCCTTGTCGTCCCCGCCGGTCCGGATGAAGCCGAGGCGGTCGTAGAGCCGCCGCGCGTTCGGGTTGTCCCGCTCGACGTGCAGCCGCAGCGGTACGTCGCGGCGCGCGGCCTCGGACTTGAGCGTGGTGATGATCGCCGTACCGACTCCGCGGTTCTGGACGTCAGGGTGCAGCTGGATGCCGTTCAGCTCGACGGAATCCGCCGTACGACTCACCCGCAGCCGTCCCGCGCCGCGGCCGTCGACCTCGACCACGGCCAGGTCCGTGGTGGGGTCGGCGACGGACTCGCGGCTCCACCCTTCGAACTCGGTGCGCCAGGCCGTCTCGTCGACATCGGCCGGCATCCGGCCCTGGCCACTGGTAGCCGCGAAAGCCACCTCCGCAAGCAGCGCGGCGTCCGCGTCGGTTGCTGGTCGGATGCGGTGCATGGGTCTCAACCTAGGTGCACTGTCCGTGGTCGAGCACCGGGTTTTCGGTGTCAGACCTTTGTGAGAACTGTTGATCCGGGGTGGGGTGGTGCGCATCAATGGAGGGGTGGAGAACTATCGAACTCCGGTGCTGGTTGCCTCGCTGTTGGCGCCTCCGGCGGTGTGTGCGTTGCTGACGCCGTTTCGGGAGCACTTCGACAACGCGAACGCGGCGTTGCTGCTGGTTGTCGTGATCGTGGCGGTGGCCGTGTTCGGGATCCGGCTGGCCGGGGTGGTCGCGGCGGTGTCGAGCGCGGTGTGGTTCGACTTCTTCCTGACCGTGCCGTACGACAGCTTCACGATCAACAGCAGCAACGACGTCGAGCAGGCCGTACTGCTGCTGGTGATCGGAATCGCCGTCACGCAGATCGCGATCTGGGGCCGCGGGCAACAAGCCAAGGCATCTCGGCGGGCCGGGTACCTGGACGGTGTGATCACCACCTCGCAGGCAGTCGCGGCCGGCGGGTCGACCGACGACCTGATCGAGCAGGTGCGTGCCGAGCTGACCGCCGTACTGGGGATCGACGGCGCGAAGTTCGTTGCCGCGAGCAAGCGGGTCGACGCGCCGCGGCTGAACCCGGACGGCTCGGTCACCCGCGGATCCCATGTCCTGAAGGTCGAACGCGACGGTCTCCCGACGAACGCCGAGATCGAGCTCCCTGTCCAGCACGCCGGCGAGCACCGCGGCAGCTTCCTCCTGACCGCCGCCACCCGCATCGCCCGCCCCGACCTCGAACAACGCCTGGTAGCCGTAGCCCTCGCCGACCAGGTAGGCGCCGCCCTCAGCACCCAAGAACCCACCTATCCCCACCTCTGACCGGCCTGCGGGAGCAACACGTCCTGGGTGGCCGCCGGCCCCGGCGTCGTGCCTGCCCATACAGGCACGACGCCGCCCGACCGGTCCCGTGTAACGCGTACGCCGCCACGACGATGATCCGCGTGTGAACGACCAGGAACTCTTCCTCCGCGTCGGCGAGCTGGCAACGGCCGCCGGGTGTCCGATGCCCGCGATCACCCGGGTCGAGTGTTCGCCGCGCACCCTTCCGGCCAAGGTGCAGCCAGGAACAGTCGCGCCCGAGTTGCTCCTCAGGTCCGACGCCGAGCAGTGGTGCGTCGAGGCTCGTGACCTCGCGATCGCCCAGGCCCTGCTCGCGTACCGGCTTGGCCTTCCGCAGCATCGCCGCTGGTACAAGCGGGTCCAGGTGGTGGTTGGCGGTCTACTGGCTCTGTTGGCGACGGTGCAGTGGGGATACCTGGTGGGAGTGTCGGTCGTGATGGCGCTGCTGGTGCTGCTGAACATCGTCGCTTCGGCGATCCTCAGCCGCTGGTTCATCCGGCGCCTGGACGGCCGGCTCGTGCCGATTCTCGGCGCCCGCGCGATGGCCGTAGGGCTGCGGCACATGTACCGTCCGCTGAAGCCGGCCGGCGTTCTGCGGTGGTTGTGGGCCGGGGCCGAGCCGCGTGGGTCCGAGCGGCTTCGGTGGTTGCGGGCGGCACAGCCGGGAATTGCATCGGTGGCCGATTGAATTCGTGGCTTTCCGGCATTTTCCGGTGGTTTCGGTGCGGAATGGTTGATGGATTCTCAGATGTTGTTAAGGGTGGGACCGTAGTATCTCGATACGGCCCCGGATGTGGGTCATCAGGAGGAAGAGATGCAGAGCAGTAACCCGGTGCTGAACCGGTCGAGTGCGTTCGCGCCTGGCCACGGCCAGGCCTATCCGGGGGCCGCTCCGTACGGTCAGCAGCAGAGCCCCTACGGCTACGGCGGATCGGGTATGCCGCCGCAGCAGCAGTACCAGGGCGCTCCGGCCTCGAGCCGCCCCATGACGCTGGACGACGTGATCGTCAAGACCGCGATCACCCTGGCCGTGGTCGTGGCGGCCGCCGCCCTGGCCTGGTGGATGGTCCCGGCGACGCTGGTCACGCCGGTGTTCCTGGCCGGCGCGCTGGTCGGGTTCGCGCTCGCCATGGTGCTGTCGTTCTCCCGCAAGGTGAACCCGGCGCTGCTGATGCTGTACGCGGTCGCCGAGGGTGTGTTCCTCGGGATCGGCAGCAAGTTCATCGCCGCCTTGGTCAATGACAACGCCATCGTCGTGCAGGCCGTGCTGGCCACGATGGTGACGGCCGGTCTGACGCTGGCGACGTACAAGTACTTCGCGATCAAGGTGACGCCGAAGTTCACCAAGATGGTGGTCATCGGTACGGCGGGCTTCGCCGGCGTGCTGCTGGTCAACCTGGTCCTGAGCTTCTTCGGGGTCAGCACCGGCATCAGCGGGATGGGCCCGATGGGGCTGCTGTTCGCCGCGCTCGGCGCCGGTCTCGCGGTGTTCAACCTGATCCTCGACTTCGACATGATCGAGCAGGGCGTCCGCCAGGGCGCCCCGCAGAACGAGGCCTGGCGGGCCGCGTTCGGCCTGACCGTCACCCTGGTCTGGCTGTACTGGAACATCCTGCGGATCCTCGCGATCCTCCGCGGTGGCGACTGACACACCAGCAAGTCAACGGAAGGGCCGGTCCAGGTGGGCCGGCCCTTCCGGCTTTTCCGGACGTAGTTCGTCCGCTTCTGGTTCTACGGTGTACCCATGACCTGGTACGACGCTCCTTCGCACGCCGCCGGCGCCGCGCTCGCCGAACGCCTCGCGCAGCACGGAATGCCCGACGTCGACATCCGCTCGACCGGCGTCCGGGTACGGGCCACCGAAGAAGCCCAGCTCGCCGCCGCGGAGCTCGGCCTGACCGAGAACCCGGCCGGTGACCAGACCCTCGACGTCGTGATCGAGGCGGCAGATCCGGCCGCGGTGCAGCCGTTCTGGGACACCGTTCTCGGCCCGGACCTCCTACGCCGGGACCCGAAGTTCGCCGTACGGCGCCTAGCGGAGCCCCGACCGCTGCGGAACCGCATCCACGTCGACGTGGTCCGGCCGGCGACGGCGGTCGACGAGGCGCGCGCGGTGACGGGCCGGGAGCCGTCCGGGGCGTACGGCGTGATGCTGCCCGACGACGAGGGGAACGAGGTCGACCTGGTACCGGGCGACCCGCTGCCGGGGACGACCGACTGGCTGGCGCTCTTCGCCGCGATGACGTTCTACCCGACCTCCGCACCGGCGCAACTGGCGATCAAGGTGGCCGAGCTGGCCGATGCCGCGGGTGTTCCGCTGATGATCGACGTACGGGCGGAGGGCGTCGTGATCGACAGCGGGAAGGACCGGTGGGAGGACGCCGACGGCGCGGACCCGAAGTTCGTCGCGCTGGCCACGCGGATCGAGGACGCGGCGAAGGAGCTCGGGCTGCGCGCGGACCCCACACCCCTGCGGTTCGTGCAGTTCGGGATCGACGCGATCGATGTACCGGCGGTTCGGGCGTTTTGGGTCGCGCTGCTGGGCTACGTGGAGGACGAGCGGCAGTTTCTGAGCGACATCTACGACCCGCGGCGCTTGAACCCGGTGCTGTTCTTCCAGCAGCTGGAAGAGCCTCGGCAGCAACGAAATCGGATCCGCTTCGAGCTCGCCGTACCGGAGGACGCGGTGGCGCAACGGGTGCGAACGGCGTTGTCGGCGGGTGGGCAGGTGTTGTCCGACAACCCTTACCTGGTGGCCGATCCGGAGGGCAACGAGATCCTCATCGGAACGTGAAAGACCTGCCCCTCCACCTGAAAGGGCAGGTCTTCGAATCGACTCCTTTGCGGCTCAGCCCATTCGCCGATGCGCCTTGACCAGATCGAACTCATGGACGATGGCGGTTGCGTGCCCGTGCGCGAGTGCGTACTCGCCGGCTAGCCATCTCACTCTGTCGTCGAAGCGCAGGAACGACGGTCCGTCGTTCATCAGCTGGAACCACTCGGTCATTGCGCGTCCGGTGCATCTGGGCACGGCCTCCACCAAACGCTGATGCGTCTCCTCGGAGTGGTTCAAGCCCATCTTCGCCTCCCGTTATCGGGGTACCGCGTAGTTATCGACTGTGCACCACGTGGCCGCCCGGAGGCAAGACTCCCGACATGAAAGTCCCCGCTCAGCGGACGCACAAGTCGATGACCTACTGACCGACGGGCACGCTGTCCTTGGATTCGGTGTGGTCGTCGACGCGGTCGACCTCGGCCTTGGGGTGCCGGCGGCGGTGGCGCAAGGCGGCCCAGCGGCCGCGCGGGCCGCGTTCCCGGCCGGCGACCTCGGTCGCGGCGACCTCGGTGCCGGCCCGGCGGGCAGCCAGCACGGCGGCCTCCGCGATCGGCAGGATCGCCTCGCCGCGGAACTGCTCCGGGTGCACGAACGACTCGGTGCCGATCCCCATCGCGGCCGCCATCGACGGCAGCAGCGCGGCCGACGCGGCGGCGTACCCGGTGGCCGACGGGTGGAAGTTGTCCCGGCCCCACATCGACGGGTTGGTACGGAACACCTCGCCGAGCAGCGAGCCGAGTGACACGGAACGGCCGCCTGCTTCGACGACTGCGATGGTCTGAGCGGCGGCCAGCCGGTGGCTCCAGGACCGGGCGACCCACCGCAACGGCGGCTGGATCGTCCGGATCACGCCCAGGTCGGGGCAGGTCCCCACCACCACTTCACAGTTCGCGGCCCGCAACCGGCGTACCGCGGCGGAAAGTAGTCTGACCGACGTCGACGGTGGCATTTTCGCCTTCACGTCGTTCGCGCCGATCAGGATCACCGCGACATGCGGCCCGGCCTGCAGTGCGGCGTCCACCTGCGCGGCGAGGTCGGTCGACTTCGCCCCGGTCTTGGAGACGTCGACCAGCCGGACCGGTCGCTCGGCCAGCTCCGCGAGCCCGGAGGCGAGCAGCACCCCGGGAGTCTCGTCCGGCGAGTCGGTGCCGTACCCCGCGGCACTCGAGTCGCCGAGCATGGCGAACGTGATCGGATGTCCTGGATACCGGCCGTACAGACCGTTGCCCGGAGTCGGGTAGTAGCGCATCGGTCCGATCACGCGCTTCGCATACTCGGCCTCAGCGGTCAGTACGCCGTACAACGTGGCACCGATGAGCCCGAGTCCCCCGCCCCCGAAAGCTGCGGCCTGGGCCAGCTTCTTGGCTGCCCTGGCTCTACTCATGAGTACAAGGATTACACGCTGTTACGCCGACGCAAGTGAAAATAGGGGAAAGGCGCGCATATCACTACAGTAAAGATCGTGCGCTACGCAGACTCTCTCCTGGACCTGGTCGGCAACACCCCGCTCGTCAAGCTGGGGAAGACGACCGACGGCGCCAAGCCGCTCGTGCTCGCCAAGGTCGAGTACTTCAACCCGGGCGGCTCGGTGAAGGACCGGATCGCGGTCCGGATGATCGAGGCCGCCGAGGCCTCCGGCGAGCTCAAGCCCGGCGGGACGATCGTCGAGCCGACCTCCGGGAACACCGGCGTCGGCCTGGCGATGGTCGCCCAGCAGAAGGGCTACAAGTGCGTCTTCGTCTGCCCGGACAAGGTCAGCGAGGACAAGCGCAACGTCCTCAAGGCGTACGGCGCCGACGTCGTGGTCTGCCCGACCGCGGTCGCCCCTGAGCACCCGGACTCGTACTACAACGTCTCCGACCGTCTCGTCCGCGAGATCGAGGGCGCCTGGAAGCCGAACCAGTACGCGAACCAGAACAACCCGCGCTCGCACTACGAGACCACCGGCCCGGAGCTCTGGGAGCAGACCGAGGGCAAGATCACGCACTTCGTCGCGGGCGTCGGCACCGGCGGCACGATCAGCGGCACCGGGAAGTACCTGAAGGAGGTCTCCGGCGGCCGGGTGCAGATCATCGGCGCCGACCCGGAGGGTTCGGTGTACTCCGGCGGCACTGGCCGGCCGTACCTGGTCGAAGGCGTCGGCGAGGACTTCTGGCCGGAGACGTACGACCGCGACATCTGCGACCGCGTTATCGAGGTGTCCGACGCGGACTCGTTCGCGCTCACCCGGCGGCTCGCCCGCGAAGAGGCCATGCTGGTCGGCGGCTCGGCCGGGATGGCCGCCGCGGCCGCGATCAAGCTGGCTCACGAACTTGATGACCCCGAAGCTGTCATCGTCGTGCTGCTGCCGGACGGCGGCCGCGGCTACCTGACCAAGGTGTTCAACGACGACTGGCTGGCGCAGTACGGCTTCCTCGCGCACACCAAGCAGGGCACCACGCTCGGTGACGTGCTGGCGGGCAAGGACGGCAGCCTGCCGCCGCTGGTACACACCCACCCGCACGAGACGATCGCCGAGGCGGTCGCGATCCTCCGGGAGTACGGCGTTTCGCAGATGCCCGTCGTCCGTGCGGAGCCGCCGGTGATGGCGGCCGAGGTGGCCGGCGCGGTGTCGGAGCGGACGCTGATGGACGCCCTGTACTCCGGCAAGGCGCGGCTGGCCGACATGGTCGAGCAGCACATGGACGCGGCGCTCCCGTCGCTGGGTGCGGGCGAGTCCGTCACGAAGGCGGTCGAGCTGCTCGAAGGTAGGGACGCCCTGATGGTTCTGGACGACGGAAAGCCGGTGGGCGTGCTGACCCGGCAGGACCTATTGGTCCATCTGTCGGCCGACTGACCTCAACGGTCCACAACTGACGGAACGATGGCGATCAGCGCCGTGATCACGATGCCGATCACGATGGCCGCCGCTCCGGCGATCTGAAGGATTTCCATGTCTCAAGAGTCCTTCAGCTGACGCCTTGAAACATCGGCCTCCGGATCGGTCTTCCGTTCATCCCAAGGTCGTACACCGGCCCACCCGGCCTCCTACTTGAGGAGTCCGGGTGATCCCCTAATGGACCGCCCAGAAGGACACCGCTGCGCGGCGGCTGCGTTGCCGGCCGCCTCCGGCGGCGCGCTACCGCCGTTGGGCGGGACGTGTACGCCGTGGGTAACTGGTTCCAGCGCGCAAAGGTCACCGCTGCGCGGCGGCTGCCTCGTCGGCCGCCTTCGGCGGCGTGCTGCCGCCGCCGAAGGGAGCGTGTCCGGCGTTGGTAGCTGTTGCGCGGGCGAAGGGCGCATTCTTGGCGGCGGCTGTTCACGTCGAAGCAAAGGCAGATACTTCGGCGGGCCGCGAACTGCCAACTAGCGTGATCGGCAAGGCTCTAGCGATATCGGGTGGCCCGACGCGAAGCTTGACCACGGTCGCCCGTAGCAGGACAGACAGATGTTCAGAGCGTGCCGATGCGGCGGGCGAAGTCTCGTACGCCCTGCAGGCTGTTCATGCGGTCGCCGGACATCAGATCGCGGGTCAGTTGCTGCGCCCAGGGACGGAAGCGGACTTCTTGGGGGGTGTCTCGTTCGGCGGTGACGAGGGCTTGAAACGCGGCTTGCCTGTTGCCGCGTCCGTGGAGGGCGAGGGCGGTGTCTTCCCAGTAACGGGCGCGACGTTCGGGGGCGGTAATGCCGGCGGGGTCGACCAGGCGGGCGTAATCGACGGCTGTGCCGAAGTCGCCCAGAACTCGCGAGACGCTGATTTTGTAGACGGCCAGGTCGAGCATGTTGAAGCGGTCGTCCTTGGTGAGGCGCGTACGGCGTGCGGCGGCCTCGGCCTCGCCAATCAGGGCCCAGGCGCTGTCACGGTCATCGCGCAGCGCGGCTGTGTAGGAGGCGGTGGCAAGTAATTGCCCGTACGTAGCGGCGGTGCTGGTGTCGGTCAGGCCGGTATCGGTCTGCAGTTGGCTTGCCGCGTCGAGCATGAGCCGCTGGGCACCATCGCGGTGATGGGTTCGCCGCATTACGGTGGCCGCCCAACGCCGGGCCTCGGCCAACGTCAGTGGGTCGTCGCCGGCGCGGGCGGCTTGGACCGCGCGGTCCGCTGTGGCCCAGGCCATCCCGTCATCATGCAGTTTGACCAGCAATTCCGTAGCCAGGCAGTAGGCCTGGGCCAGTCGAGTGGACGCCAGTCCGACCTCGCTGGTCGAGGCGGTGTCCCGGCCGGCGACTGCTTGCGCGAGCAGCCGGGGTAGGCGTCGCGCCAGCTGGCTGTAGCGGGTGGCGCGGAAGTCGGCACGCGCCGCCGCGAGCTGCGCCGCCAGTTGGTGATCAGGAATGGGCGCGGCGGTGGCTCGCCCGAACAGCACGTCCTCGATGGTGTCGGCCATTCCGTACGCGGCGGCCGCCTGGCCCGGAGGCAGCACTGCAGCGCCGGTCACGACTGCGGCGGTCGTCGCGAGCAGGTCGCGTCGGCGCATCGGATCACCATCCTCATCGACACCTGCGCTCAGGCTAGCGGGGCTCAGGCCGGAGATCGGGCGCGACAGTCCGAACAGGTGCTCCGGGATCCCGAACACCTCAGCAAGACGGCGAAGGTCGCGCACATCCCACGCCCGGCCGGGTTTTGTCTCCATCCGGCTCAGCGTCGACGCGGAGACTCCGGCCAGCCGCGCCGCGTCCTTCAGATTCAGCCCGGCGGCGACACGAGCTGTACGCAGAACGGCGCCGAAGTCGCCATCGTCGGCTGCCTGTGTGACTGCCGACATCGTGGTCCAGGCGGAAGGAGTACTCAACGGTCACCTCGATCCAATCCTGCGGAGTTTGAGCGTGACCCATGTTTGCAGCTTGTGCAAGCCAGTTGCACTCTGAGTGGTCGCATCTCCGTCCGGGGGCTCGTGGGCCGGTGTCCTAGAAGCATCGAACTCGTAGCTGACAGGAGTCCCGTGATGAGGCGTCAAACCACGTTGGCCAGCCGTATCGGCCTGACTGGGCCGGACCGCGAGGCGCCGCCTCTGTGAGCTCCCTGAACCGGCGGGCCTGCGCCACACACCACGTCCGGGCGGATCTCCTCAACGCACCAGGACGCGTACGCGGATTCGTCACCCGCCCGGCGCAGGCCCGCCCCGATCCGGAGTCCTCAGCTCACTCGTGCCCCTGGCGCGGGGGAGGCGCTTGTCCGCGGAGCTGAGGGCCCCGCCCGAGCTCGGTGGGCGGGCGTACTGACCCCCGCGTCTGCGCCCGTTCACCGACACCAAACTCAATCCGGACACCACGCCGAGAAGCGGAAACCAATGACGACCGACACCATGATCCTGTCCCGCTCAGCCAGCACGGGCGTTGTCCCGGCCGAGCGATCCGTTCTGCTGGCCGGGCCGGCCAGCCTTCGTCACGAACCTCAAGGTCCCGAGCCCGTGACGGCAGCCATAGGTGTCCGCCCGGAAGCGCTCACCGCAGCAGCGAACACCGCGGTCGTAACGCTCGACGCCCCACTGCGCGAGCAGTGTCGCGGCCTAGCGCCGCTGTTCCTGCTCCGACCCGTCGACGGTCGGTGGACGCCGTACACGCAGCAGTCCTTCACCGGCGACGATGTCCTGTTCGTCGCGCTGCCCGGTTCCCCTCTGACCGGCGACTCGCCCGGAGCGAACCCGACCGCCTGGACCAGCGAACTGGCTGAACGTCACCGCGCCTGCGGGCCCATGGCGGTCAACCACCAACGCTGGTTCGTCAACGCGCTGCCCGGTCAGGAACTGGAGTACAAGTTCACCGTCCAGGGCGAGCCTGACCTGTGGCGTCTGACCACCCTCATCCTGGACACCGTTCGCGACGGCGGCCTGCAGGACTGGATCTGTGAACACGGCAACAACGGCGGCTTCGAGCAGTGGGACTTCGACAACCACCTGTTCGAGATCACCACGCCTCGAGCCGAGCGCGGCTACGTCGCATTCATTCCCGCCGTCAACGGCACCTGGATCATCCGCCGCAAGAGGTTCATCGCCGATGCCGAGATGCGTCACGAAGTCCTGATCGAGGGAGTGGTGCTCGGGCCGAACCCGGACCTGTCAGCCGTGATCGCGGACCGCTGGCGGCTACGCCCGGCCTGGGGAGAGGTATACCGAAGGGTCCGGTACAACGTCCTTCTGGAGTCGCTGGCCTCCGGGCATGTCTTCTCGATCATGCTCGACAGGTGCACCGACCGCGCTGAGCTCGTTGATCCCCTGCACCAGGTCGAGGTCGAGTACGTCCGTACCCGCACGCTCCGCCCGGTCGATCTCAGCCTTCTGCGCAGCGAATACGAGCAGCTGGTTGCCTTCACGCGCGAGTTCCTGGCGAGCCACGGTGTGGCCAGCCTGGAGGATCACTGGTCGAAGCTATCCTGGCTGCGTCCTGCCGCCGGACTGCAGCCGACGTGACCAGTTTCCAGAAGGGGATCCTCAGTGGGTGTGCCGTTGCGCAAACTGGCACTCTATGGGCTGGCCGGCTCCGGCAAGTCCACCGTCGCTGCAAGCCTCAAGGCCGAGCTGGAGGAGCGCGGGCACACCGTGCAGGTCATCAAGCTCGCCGAACCGTTGTACCGGATCCAGAGCCACATCTACGCCACTGCGGGCAAGCAGATCGGCGCGTGGGAGCACGACAACGACGTGCTCCGCACCGTGGCAACCTGGCTGCGCCGTATCAACCCCGACTACCTGGCCGACGACTTCCTCGCCCGAGTCACGCAGGCCTCAACCGGAGTCGTGATCAACGACGACCTCCGGGACGCGACCACCGACTACCCCAGGCTCGCGGCCGACGGATTCGCGTTCGTTCACATCACCTGCACCGACGAGATGCGTGCTCAGCGGCTGCACGCCCGCGGAGACCACACCATCGTCCCTGACTCCAACGCCACCTGGGGCTACGACAAGATCTGCGCGGACTACAGCGTCGACACCACAACGCTCGCGCCGCGCGATCTGCACGACCAGGTCGACACCCTTCTCACCAAGTGGCTGGCCAAACCGCTCGACTAGCGGTCCGAGCGTCCAGCCCCTGAGCTGGACAGCGAGGACCAAACCGTGAACTCAACGAACTCGGTAGTGAAGCAATTCCCCCTCCTCTGCGGGCTCGACTCCCCGGCTGGCCGCGACATGACGGTCGTCGGAGCGAAGTTCGCGAACCTCGCCGCGGTGGCCGACCGATTCGATGGGCACACCGCCGTACCCCACGCCGCTGCCATTCCGGCCGGCGCCTTTGCGGACGCACTCGGGCCTTCCCGCACCGCTGCACTGGCCGAACTGTTTCACGAGGTGGCCGCCACAGCCGGCAACGAGCTGATCAACCTCGACACCAGGCTCGCCAGGATTCTGACGTCCCTAACGTTGCCATCAGCGCTGTGGAAGGCGTTGGCCGGCTGGTGCGCCGCCGGTGCTCCGTGGGCTGTCAGGTCCTCCAGCCTTGTCGAGGACGGCGCTGCCCGCAGCCACGCCGGCTTATACGAGTCGTACTTGCACCTGACGACACTCGCCGACGTCGCCGAAGCGGTCATCGCATGCTGGGAGTCGTTCTACAGCCCGCGAGCGGTCCTGGCGCGCCTCCGAGCAGGAGACGCCGATCCAGCACCGCGCATGGCGGTTATCGTCCAGCAGATGGTGGATGCCGACCTGGCAGGCGTCGCGTTTACCCAAGAAGATCGAACTCTGGTCTGCGCCACCCTCGGCACTGGTGAACACCTCGTCTCCGGTCTGACCGCGGCCCACCGCTACGACATCACCGGCCAGTCCGCCCCGCCTCCGCCGTATGACCAGATCGCTGCCTTAGCGGGCGAACTGAGAACCCACCTGGGTCACGAAGTCGACATCGAATGGGCATGGCATCCGGATGGGCTGAGGCTGCTCCAGGTCCGGCCAGTCACCGCTGCCCTGTCCGTTGCCCCACCCACCGGACCGGTCTTCGCCACGACGTCCTTGTACTACAGCGAGCAGCTTCCACCAGATATCGCGCTCGGAGACTGTGCCGACGTCTACCTCAGTGTCACGACCAAGCGGAGCCCGGCCTTCGGGTTGGCCGCACGGCATGACATCACCATCGACGACGGCTGGCTGATCACCCTCAATGGAACCGGTCTCAACGACCCGGCCAGGCGGCCGCAGTGGTGGGACCATCTGACCGGGGAGGTCATCGTCGATCTCGGCCCGTCCGCACGCCAGAACATCTTGCCCGCCACTGACCTGGCACGGTTCCTGAGCACGGTCCTGAACCTGCAGGGCGACCCACACACCCGGCACACGATCCTGCTACGGCCGTTCATCCGCGGGGCCTCCGGCGCCGTCACCCGCGCGAACCCTGACCGGTCGACCACGATGGAGCACTCCGCCGAGGGATTGCTGGCCATCAACCGAGGCCTGACCAGCCCCAGCTCGCTCGACCTGCCTCCGCTTGACGATCAGCACTCCTGGGACGCACTCGAGACACCGGAACCCTGGAGCCTCGACCAACTGCGACAGGTTGCCGCGTTCACCCAAATCTTGACCGAGCTGTATCCAGGTACCTATCTCGAATGGGTTCACGACGAGCAGGTGCCGCACTTCATCGACTATTCCACCACCGAGAACAGCCGGGCCAGCAGCCGGACCGGCAGCACGCTCAGCGGCGGGGCAGCCCGAGGACCATTGCTGGTGCTGCCGGACGACGCTGCCCTGACTCGCCTGTCGATCGCACCCATTGTGTCGATCATGGGCGATGCCGACGTCCCCGAAAGCCGCTACATCGCCGGCCTGCTCGAACGTATCGCCGCACTCCCGACCCCTCCGATCGTATATGCTGACCGGCCCTACGTGATCTTGTCGCGTCTCATCGGCCACGTCGCCGGATTCGTCTTCGCCGGTGGATCCGACCTTTGCCATCTGGCGATCCTCCTCAGGGAAGATCACGTGCCAGCCATCGTCGCCAACCTCCCTGGTGAGGCAGGCGATGGGCACCTCGCCATCGTCGACAACGGTCGCCTCCACCTCCGAGCACCCGTGCAAATCTGACGAAACTGGCCTCGGGCGACGCCGTCACCAGGGATGCGGGCCTGCCGGACCAGGACGGCGCAGAGGACACCTCTGGCATGCGGCTGTCTTGTCGGGCGCCTTCGGCGGTGTGCTGCCGCCGGGAAAGGGTCATCGCGTCGCAGCAGCCCGTGTGAGTGCGGTGCTGCCCCAGGCGCTCCCGCCGGAGGCGGCAAAAGGGCTGTCGCCGCGGAGCGGCGTCCTTTCGTGGCTGGCGGAGGACACCGCGGCGCAGCAGCCCCGGTCAGTGCGGTGCTGTCTCAGACGTTCCCGCCGGAGGCGGCAAAAGGGCTGTCGCCGCGAAGCGGTGTCCTTTCGTGACGCGCTGCGGTCCGGGAGGTGCGGTGCGGCCTCGGGTGTTCCCGCCGGAGGCGGCAAAGGGCTGTCGCCGCGGAGCGGTGTCCTTTTGAGCTAGTGGACGACTGCGAAGTCGGTGGGGTCGAGTTTTCTGGTGCGGCGCCAGTAGGCGAAGGTCCATTCGGGCCAGATGGTGGAGTTGCGGCCGGAGCTGTCCAGGTACCAGCTGGTGCAGCCTGACGCCCAGACCGTCTCGCCGAGTTCGCCCTGGACGTCGCCGACGAACTGTTCCTGGGCCTCCTCGCGGACCTCGACGTACGTCGCGTTGCGGCGGCGGAGGAGGTGCAGGGCCTGCATCACGTACCGGACCTGGGCCTCGATCATGAAGACCATCGAGGAGTGGCCGAGGAGCGTGTTCGGGCCGACCAGCAGGAACAGGTTCGGGTAGCCGGCGACCGTGATGCCGAGGTGCGCGCCGATGCCGTTGCGCTTCCAGTGGTCGGCGAGGCCGACGCCGTCCTTGCCGAGGATCGGCATCCGGGTCAGGTTCGCGGAGACGTCGAACCCGGTGCCGAGCACGATCGTGTCGCAGGCCCGTTCGGTGCCGTCGGCGGTGACCACGCCGGTCGGGGTGACCCGTGTGATCGGGGTGGTGACGAGGTCGACGTTCGGCCGGGCGAGCGCGGGGTAGTAGTCGTTCGAGATCAGGATCCGCTTGCAGCCGATCTGGTAGTCCGGCGTCAGCTTCGCCCGCAGCTCCGGATCGGTGACCTGTTTGTGCAGGTGCCGTTTCGCCTGGATTTCCAGGCCTTTCATCAGCTTCGGGTTCCCCGCGAAGCCGGCGCCGCGCCCCTCGATCCCCCAGTAGATGGCGTTGCGGATCGCCCGCTGGCCGGCCGGGAACCGTTCGTGCAGCTTGCGTTCCCAGCCGCCGATCGCGCGGTCCGGTTTCCCGGTGATCCACGGTGGCGTCCGCTGGTACACGTCGAGTTGCGCGACCTGCGGCGCGATCTCGGGCACGAACTGGATCGCCGACGCGCCGGTGCCGATCACCGCGACGTTCCGGCCGCGCAGGTCCGCGGAGTGATCCCAGACGGCCGAGTGGAACGTCGTACCCGCGAAGGAGTCGAGGCCCGGGAGGTCCGGGCGCTTCGGCCGGTGCAGGCTGCCGACGCCGGTCACCAGGGCCTGCGTCTCGATCGTCTCGTCGCCGTTCACCGTGACGGTCCAGCGACCGGTCGCCTCGTCGAAGACGGCTTCGGTGACCTCGGCGCCGTACCGGATCTTGTCGGCGATTCCGTACTTGTCCGCGCAGTGCCGCAGGTACGCGAGGATCTCGTCCCAGGGCGCGAACATCCGCGTCCAGCGCGGGTTCTGCTCGAACGAGAACGAGTACAGGTACGACGGGATGTCGCAGGCGCAGCCGGGATACGTGTTGTCCCGCCAGGTGCCGCCGAGGTCGTCCGCCTTCTCGAGGATGACGAAGTCCTCACACCCGGCCTGCCGCAGCTTGATTCCCATGCACAGCCCGGCGAACCCGGACCCGATGATGACGACCTCAGCCATACCGCCAGAGGTTACCGGCGGGTCACTGAAGCCGGTAGAGGGTCTCGCCGGCGTTCGGTACGACGAAGGTGTCCGGATCGGCCTCGTACGCGGCCAGGTCGACCGTCGCGGGATCGAGATAGCCGAGGTTGGCCCGGCGTACGACGTGCTCCGGGATGCCGGTGGCGAGCGTGACCCGGACGCGGAGGTGCTCGCCCTTGGCCGGGTCCCAGGTGCCCGCGCCGCGCAGGTGCGTGGAGTGCGCGAGGACGCCCCAGTGCAGGTCGCGGAACTTGTCCCACTGGCCGACGAAGTAGTCGCGGCAGTGGTAGCCGATCTCCTCGATCTCGGGGTGCATCGCGGCCAGCTGGGTGACGTGCGGCGCGTACAGGATCACCTCGCCGCCGTCCGCGACGATCGGCTCGACCTTGTAGAAGCCCTTGGCCGCCGTCCAGATGTCGGCGTACTTCGGCGGCATCACCGAGACGACCCGCCGGACCGGATGCTCCAGGTAGCGGACGTGGGTCTGCGCGGAGATCTCGGCGGCGGCCCGCCAGGACTCGGTGGTGTCGCCGAAGGCGATCGCGTGCAGGGCGTCCGTCCCGGACTGCGCGACGACGGACAGGGCAAGCTTCTCGGCCGGAATGAGCGCGGCGGCCTCGTCGATCAGCGCGCGGACCGGGGTGATGCCCGGCGTACCGATGATGTTCGCGCTGGTGATCAGGGCGCCGAGCCAGTGCGAGAAGTCGATGACCTCCTGCCCCGCGACACCCGGGAAGAAGTACTTGTTGCCGCCCGAGAAGCCGACGACCTCGTGCGGGAACACCGGCCCGACGACCAGGGCCACGTCGTGCTCGACGACGGCGCGGTTGAGACGGACCGGGACCTCGTCGCGGAGCATCTCGTCCGAGATCTCGCCGACCCGGTCGGGAGCGATGGTGCCCAGGTCCGCGAACGTCTCGGGTTTCCACCACTCGTGGTTGATCACGTTCGGGTAGTCGCCGCCGAGGTGCTCGCGGAGCTGCTCCGGCGTCATCTCCGCATGCGTGCCCAGGGCAACCAGGATCGTGACGTCGCTGTCCTTCAGGGCCTCGGTGACCGCCTTCAGGAGCAAGGGAAGCGGGCAGCTGCGGGTCGCGTCCGGGACGATCACACAGACGCTGCGGCCCTCCAGGCCCGCGCCGGCCAGGACGCCGCCGACGAACGCCGTCACCTCGTCCTCGGTCAGGACCTGACCCACACCACCGATCACCGCCGCATCAGTCACACCTCGAACACTACCGACGTACGGCGGGTGCGCACAGATCGTCTCGGGGCGTGATCGTGTGAAAGCCCTTGGTGGACAGCCGAATCGTGTGAGGACGCGGTAATCGGCCGGGCGTTGACCCCGGGCGGGGTGCGATGGACGATCGGTGAATCGCCTGGGGGAGTGAGCAAGGGGGAGATCCACCATGTCCGAGACCACCGAACAGCTGCGCCCATCGGGCTTCGGCGGCGTGCTGCTGCGCGACACCGATCCGGCGTACGACGACGCGCGCACGGTCTTCAACGGGATGATCGACAAGCGGCCCGCGATGATCGCCCAGTGCGAATCGGTGGGCGACGTCCAGGCGGCGGTGCGGTACGGGACCGAGCAGGGGCTGGAGATCGCGGTCCGCGGCGGCGGTCACGGGGTGGCCGGGACCGCGGTCACCGACGGCGGCCTGGTCGTCGACCTGCGCCGGATGAACAGCGTTCAGGTCGATCCGTTCGCCAGGATCGCGCGGGTCGGCGGGGGCGCGACCTGGGGCGATCTCGATCGGGCCTGCCAGAAGTACCTGCTGGCGACGACCGGTGGGCGGGCGTCGACGACCGGCGTCGCCGGCCTGACGCTCGGCGGCGGGTCGGGCTGGCTGGAACGGAAGTACGGGCTGGCGTGTGACGCGCTGATCTCGGTGGAGCTCGTCACCGCCGACGGGCGGCTGCTGATCGCGGACGAGACGAAGAACACCGAGCTGTTCTGGGCACTGCACGGCGGCGGCGGGAACTTCGGGGTCGCGACGTCGCTGACCTTCCACCTGCAACAGTTGCCCACAACAACGTTGGCGTTGCTGATGTGGCCGGCGTCGGCCGGTCCCACGGTGCTGCGTGCGTACCGGGACCTGTTCGAGGCGGGCGCGCCCGAGGAGCTCGGCGGCGGCGTGATCTACCTGACCGGGCCGCCGGAGGAGTTCGTGCCTCCGCATCTGCAAGGGCAGCTGATCGTCGGCGCCGCGGCGGTGTACGCCGGGAGCGAGGCGGAGCTGCGGGACGCGTTCGCGCCGCTGTTCGCGCTGGAGCCCGAGGCCGAGTTGGTAGCCGAGATGCCGTACGCCGATATTCAATCGGCGCTCGACGATCCGCCGGGGTTCCGCAACTACTGGTCCGGGGAACACCTGGCGTCGTTCCCCGACCCCGCGGTCGAGGCGTTCGCCCGCCGGTCGACGGACATGATCTCGCCGTCACCGTCGCAACAGGCGATCCTGCCGTGGGGCGGCGCCGTACAGCGGGGTGCGGACAAGTGGCCGCAGCCGCATCGCCAGGCGGCCTGGGTCGTGCACCCGTTCGGGCTGTGGACCGACCCGGCCGACGACGCGCGCGGGATCAGGTGGGCCCGCGACGTGTGCTCGGACCTCGCCGAATGGGCGACCGGCTACGTCTACCTGAACTTCATCGGCAACGAGGGCCAGAACCGGGTGATCGCAGGCTTCGGCGAAGAGAACTACAACCGACTGGCCCGGGTGAAGTGCCAGTACGACCCCGAGAACGTCTTCCACCTGAACCAGAACATCGAACCCGGCTGGCCCTGCTAGTCAGGCGTCGGGGCCTCGGCGACAGGATCGCTGCCGCCGAGGTCCAGACGGAACGGCGGATAGACATCGGTCATCAGGGCGGAGTACCCGGAGACCCTCAGGGCCCAGCGGTTCAGCCCGAGGATCAGGTCGAAGAGCCCGCGCGGGTAGATGCCGGTGAAGAGGAGAGCGATGGCCGCGAAGATGACGAGCACTCCGACCAGGCCGCCGCCGAGGTTCCACCACCAGTCGTCGGAGCCGTTCGCGGCCCAGGTGCTGCCGCCGACGAAGACGCCGACGATGATGTAGTGCGGGATCGCGAGCAGCCACCATTTCACCAGGACCAGGCCACGGGAGAGGCGCTCGGGATAGTCGACGGTGAGCTGCGCCGGGTAGCTCTCGACCTCGGCGAGCGTGAACGGCGGGTACTGGTCGGTGCCGAGCGCGCCGTAGGCGTAATAGTTCACCCGCCACGACCAGCGCAGCACGCCGACGGTGAAGTCGAAGATCCCGCGCGGGTAGCGCTCGGTGAAGAGGATCGCGAAGAACGCGATCACCGTGGCGACCAGGAAGCCGATCCACAGGAACAGCAGAACGATCCAGTGCGGGATCGCCAGGATCCACTTCAGCAGCCACAACCACCTGGACGTTCCCGGATCAAGTGCCGCGTTCACGTGCACCGGATACGCAACAGATCCCGCCATGACGACCCCCGGTCAGTCAGAGATTTCCTTCACCATCCTCGGCGCGACCAACCCTGTCAACGACCGCGGGGCGGGTCGCGCGAGACCATTGGGTGGCGGTGATGGCGGCGTAGGCTATGGCGCTGAGGGGGACTGCCCAGAAGCGGAAGAAGGGGAGCTGGCCGGAGACGGCGGTTGCGGCGAAGACGATGCCGTACGTCGCGAGGCCGGCGACCGTGCCGCGGCGGCGTGAGTCGAGGGCGGTGCTCGGAAGCGGGCCCATGTGCCGGTCGAGCAGGGTGCCGAACGCGCTCAGGCCGACGAGCGTGGTGAGGATGAACAGGATCGCGCCGGGGAGGTTCCCGAACACGATCGCGACCACGTTCAGGAACGTGACGACCGCGAACGCGACCCCCATGTCCAGCGCCCCGAACAGCAGGTGGGACCGGCGTCGGCGCTTGAGGTCGTCGCCGGTCCGGAGCGGGCCGGGATCGCCGGTGAGGCGTCGTACGGTCAGGATCAGGCCGGTCGCGATCAGGATCAGCAGCAGTACGCCGACAACGGACAGGATCACCGAGCGGGTGGTCGACATGTACTGGCGGACCTCGTCGCCGGACACGCAGCTCGCCGACGGCGGGAACCAGCTGGTGCGTGGGTGCGCGTTGTCCACGCCGACCTTGCGCGCGCAGTCCTCGCTCGGGTCGTACCAGTTCGGCATCGACAAGGTGACGACCGCCGTCCACACCAGCCCGCCGGCCAACCCCAACCCCAGCAGGGATCCCGCGCGCCGCCTCACCCAGTCCACGGCCCTACCCTCTCATCCGTGGACTCCTACCTTGCCCAGCTCCGCCGCGACGTTGGTTCCCGCCTGCTGTTGCTGCCCGGTGCGCAGGTTCTCGCGATCGACGCGGACGATCGGATCCTGTTCCAGAGGAGTCGCGACTCCGGTCGGTGGGAACTCCCCGCGGGCGGAGCGGAACCGGGCGACAGCTTCCGGCGTACGGCGGCTCGCGAGTTCTCCGAGGAGACCGGGCTGATCGTCGCGGAGGAGGACCTGATCCCGTTCGCCAGCCTGTCGCGCGCCGACGTCCACACGCTGACCTACCCGAACGGCGACGTCGTCCAGTGCTTCGCACTCTGCTTCGAAACCCACCGCTGGACCGGCACACTGCACCCGTCCGAGAACGAGGTCCTGGACGCCGCCTTCTTCGCCACACCCCCGAGCCCGCTCCATCCCCCGACAGAGCTGGTCCTTCGTCTGCACGCCGCCTACCTCCAGACGGGACTGTTCCAGGCGCATTGACTGTCCAGCCGACCGGCGAGTTGAGCTAGGCGCGGCCGGCCTGGTCGCGGAGGAACGAGGTGGCCGGGCGAGGGCTGATCGCCCTGCTGCGCAAGGGCTCGTCGGTCCAGGGCACGTCCTGCAGCGAGAACAGCAGGCTGATGCCGATGACAGAGGCGACGGCCTCGTTCCTCCGGCGGAGGAGTCTGATCGCCAGCCGTGCGACGGGCGCGGGCAGTCGCTGTACCTTGAGCTTGCGCTGCAGGAGGTCCTCGGCGAATGCGATCGCCTCGTTCCGGCTCAGCGCCTCCGGTCCACCGAACTCGATCAGCTCGGGCGGATCGGACTCGACCGCGACGGCGACGACCAGCGCGGCGACGTCCGCCGTGCTCACCCAGCGATGTTTGGCGTTGCCGTTGCCGATCACCCCGACCTTGCCGCCGGCGAGATCGAATCGTCCGAGCGGCCCGAGGTGGATCTCCTGGAACGCGTCCGGCCGTACGACGACGCGCCGCAGCGCCGACCGTCGTAGCCGGTCCTCGACCGCGAGTTTGGCGTGCTCGATCGGCACCCCGAGTCCCGCGTCGACCCCGGCGTACGAGAGGTAGACGAACCGCCGTACGCCGGCCTCCTCGGCGGCATCGACGAGCGCCAGCATGCCCCGCTCGTCGGTCTCGCTGATCGACGGTCCGGGCACGCCGGACAGGAGCCGCCCGATCGCGGTGGCCGTCGCGACCACCGTCTCCACTCCCGCACACGCTGTCCGCAGACTCGGGGGATTGGTCAGATCACCCACGACCACCTCGACCCCAGGAATCTCCGTCCTGGTCCGCACCAGGCACCGCACGTCCACCCCGCGCCCGACCAGTCCCCGAACGACCTGCCCGCCCAGCTCACCGGTTCCACCGACCACCAGCATCATGGCAATCACCCCTGCATCCGACGGTCCCGCTAGCCGTTGATCCGCGCAACAGCCCGGGAAAATGCCAGGCGCAGCCGGCTGCGTGGATGGGATAGTGCCGGGATGTGCGCAGCGGAGGTAGTGACTGCAGGAGATCTCGCCGACGGGCTGCGCAAGCTGGGGCTGGGGCGGGGGTCCGAGGTGATTGTGCATTCCTCGCTGAGTTCGTTCGGGTACGTCGACGGCGGTGCGGAGGCGGTCTGCTCGGCGCTGACCGAGGTGTGCGGGACCGTGCTGATGCCGGCCGGTACCTGGGATCTCACCGGGATCCCGGCACCGCCGGGGCTCGTTCGCCCGCACAACGACTACTGGAACGCGGACAGCTGGGCGGACTTCGACGAGCGGTTGTCGCAGGCAACAAGTTTCCGTGCCGAGCTCCCGGTCGACCGCTGGCTCGGAACGGTTGCGGAAACTTTCCGGCTGACCTGCTCGCCGTTCCGCACCGAGCATCCGCTGTTTTCCTACCAGGCCGCCGGTCCGGCCGCCGAACGTCTGCTCGCGGCCCAGCGCCCCGACTGGCCGCTCGGCCCGATCGAGGCCCTCGACGGCGACGTCCTGCTGCTCGGCGTCACCCACACCTCGAACACCACGATCCACCTCGCCGAGCAGCACCTCGGCCGCTCACGCTTCTACCGGTACGCGAGATCCGCCGACGGCCTGTGGGTCGAGCTTCCCAACGTCCCCGGCGCAAGCCACCACTTCGACGCCATTGAGCCGGTCCTGCGCTCCGCGACCAAGGAAATCCAGATCGGAAACGCGCGCATCCGCCGCATCCCCAAGCAGGCAGTACTCGCAGCGACCCGTCAGCTGATCGAAGCCGACCCCGCCGCCCTCCTCTGCACCACCGATCCCACCTGCCGCTGCGCCGCAGCCCTGCAACAGCGGCTGGCCGCCCTCGCCGCGTAGGGCGAGACGTTCCGTTCGAGGAGCTTCTCAGTCTGGGATGACGTCGATGAGGACCTTGCCGACGACGGCGTCCTCGACCGCGGCGTGTGCGTCCGCGGCCTGGTCCAGTGGATAGTGGTGCAGTGGGAGGCCGGCGTCGGGGCCGATGCGGATGGCGCCGGACTCGACCGCGGCCGTGACGTCGGCCAGGCCGCGCGGGCGCCAGGACTCCGGGGCCGTGTACAGCAGGACGAACTGCCAGCGGGCGTTCGGCACCATCGACGCGCGCACCGGGAGTTCCGTCGTCGCGCCGCCGTCGGTCGCGTAGACCGACACCGAGCCGTTCGGCGCGATCACCGCGGCGTCGATCGCCGCGTTCGCCGCCGGCGACACCTCGACGATCGTGTGCACGCCGTGCGGCGCGATCGCGCGGACCTCCGCGACCACGTCCTGCTGCTTGTAGTTGATGACGTGGTCGGCGCCCGCCAGCGCGGCCAGCTGGCCCTTCTCCGGGCTGCTCACGGTGGTGATCACGGTCGCGTCGGACCACCGGGCCAGCTGGATCGCCGCGTTGCCGACCGCTCCAGCGCCGCCGGCCACCAGCACGGTGCGGCCGGCGAGCTTGCCTGGACCGAGGCGATCAGGGCCGTCCTCGGTCACGGTCAAGCAGCGATGAGCGGTCAGGAACGGTACGCCGAGCGCGGCGCCGAGATCGTACGACGCGTCGTCGGGCAGCGGCACCACATGGCGGGCCGGGACTACCGCGTACTCCTGCGCCGTACCTCCTGAAGGCCGTTGGTACGCGGCCTCCCAGAGCCAGACCCGGCGGCCGGTGAGGGCTGCGTCGACGCCCTGACCGACGGCGTCGACGAGACCGGATCCGTCCTGGTTGGGCACCTGCGCCGGGTGCACCGGCGTACCGGCCTCGCTGCCGCGGCGCGACTTCCAGTCGGTCGGGTTGACGCCCGACCGGTGGATCCGCACCCGCACCTCCCCGGGACCGACCTCGGTCAGCGGCCTGTCCACGAGGGTCAGGACGTCGGGCTCACCGGTCACGGAGTACTGGATGGCGCGCACCCCATCGACGCTACCTCAGTTGCCTGGTGATCGGCGCAGGTCGCCCGAAGATCCGGACGACCTGCGCCGGGTGTCACCGGGTGGCGCGGATCGCCTTCTCGATCACCGAGGTGATCGGGCCGGGAGCGGTGACGAGGCCGAGGTGGCCGGTCGGGATCCGGGTGATGGTGGAGTGGGCCCGGGTCGCCATGTCCTGCTGCGCGGCCGGGGTGATGATCAGGTCGCGGGTGCCGAGGACGTACCAGGACGGGATCGTCGCCCAGGCCGGCGGCCCGGACGGGCTGAAGCCGGCGCTCAGCGCGAGCGGGCGTTGCGCCGGGTACAGCTGCTCGGCCTGCGCAGGCCGCATCCCCGAGGCGAACGAGTTCACGAAGGTGTCGTGCTTCAGGTAGAGGTCGACGTCGCCGGTGGGTGCTCCGGGGTACGGAACGAAGTCGAAAACGGTTTCCGGCGGGACGGCGAGGGCGGAGTCCGCACCCGCCAGTGGGAACACGGCCTCGCCTTCGGCCGGCGCGAAGGCGTCGACGTACACGAGGGCCTTGACGTTCGGGTTGCCGGTGGCGGCGTTGGTGATCACCGCGCCGCCGTACGAGTGCCCGACCAGGACGATCGGCCCGGACAGGGTGGAGAGGAAGCTGCGGATCGTCGCGGCGTCGGTGGGGAGGCTGCGCAACGGGTTCGGCGGTACGCGGACCTGGTAGCCGTCGTCGATCAGCCGGCTGGTGACCTTCGCCCAGCTCGATCCGTCGGCCCACGCGCCGTGAACCAGCACAACGGTCGGCCGCGGCCGGTTCGGGTACGACGCCGCGGCGGGCGTCACGGCCGCGATCAGGACGCCGAGGACTGCGCCGAGGGCTGCCAGAAAACGTGTTCTGCGGTGGTGCATGGATGGTGCCTTTCGTCAGGCGACTGTCGCCGGGAGGGCGCGCTGGTGCGTGACGAAGCCGGGCGGTGAACTAGGACCGGAAGAACTCGAGGAGATCGGCGTTGACCACGTCGGCGTGCGTCGTGGGCAGGCCGTGCGGGAGGTCCTTGTAGGTCTTGAGGACCCCGTTCTTGAGCAGCGCGGCCGACTTCGGGCCGGAATCGGCGTACGGCACGATCTGGTCGTCCTCGCTGTGCACGACCAGGACCGGGATGGTGATCGTCCGCAGGTCCTCGGTGAAGTCGGTCTGGGAGAACGCGACGATGCCGTCGTAGTGGGCCTTCGCGCCGCCCATCATGCCCTGGCGCCACCAGTTCGCGATGACCGCTTCGCTGGGGACGGCGCCCGGGCGGTTGAAGCCGTAGAACGGCCCTTCCGGGAGTGCGCGGTAGAAGGCCGACCGGTTCGCCGCGAGCTGCGCCTGGAGGTCGTCGAAGACCGCCTTCGGCAGGCCCTCCGGGTTCGCGTCGGTCTGCACCATCAGCGGCGGGACCGCGCAGAGCAGCGCGGCTTTGGCGGCCCGGTCCTCGCCGTGCCGGGCCAGGTAGTGCGTGACCTCGCCGCCGCCGGTCGAGTGCCCGACGTGGATGCAGTCGCGCAGGTCGAGATGGTCGACGACCGCCTTCAGGTCGTCTGCGTAGTGGTCCATGTCGTGTCCGTCGCCGGTCTGCGTCGAGCGGCCGTGCCCACGGCGGTCGTGCGCGACGACGCGGTACCCCTTCGACAGGAAGAACAGCAGCTGGTTGTCCCAGTCGTCGGCCGACAGCGGCCATCCGTGACTGAAGACGATCGGCTGGCCCGTACCCCAGTCCTTGTAGAAGATCTCCGTACCGTCGCTGGTCGTGATCGTTCCCACGTCAACCCCCTTGTGCAATGGGCTCGGCCCAGTCGCCGCCCCCACGCCAAGCTAGTCGCGGGCCGCGGCCGGAACCACGCCCCGGACATGAATTTCTGTAGCGGACAGATCCTGGCCGCTATGGCGTTTAGAGTCGCGGTATGACCACAAACGAGCAGGGCTTGACCGGTGAGCGGGCTGACATCCTGGAGTTCCTCGGCAAGCACCGGGGGTTCCTGCGGCACACCGCTCAGGGGCTGACCGACGAGCAGGCCTCGACCCGCAGCACCATCAGCGAGCTGACCGTCGGCGGGCTGATCAAGCACGTGAGTTCGACCGAGCAGCACTGGGCCGAGTTCGCGCAGGGCCAGGGCGGGTCCACGCCGACCGAGTACACCCCGGAGATGATGGCGTCCTGGCAGGACCAGTTCCGCCTGGTCGAGGGGGAGACCCTCGCCGACGTTCTCGCGGCGTACGAGAAGATCGCCGCCGCCACCGACGAGCTCGTCCGCACTCTCGACCTGGACACCAGCTACGAGCTTCCGTCCGCGCCCTGGCAGCCGCCGGGCGTGTTCTGGACCGTCCGCCGGGTCTTCCTGCACATCACCGCGGAGACCGCCCAGCACGCCGGCCACGCCGACATCATCCGGGAATCGATCGACGGCCAGAAAACCATGGGCTGAGCCAACAAACAGAGCGCCAGGACTCCTCGGGGTCCTGGCGCTCTGCTGTGCGCGGAAACGCAACTTTCCGCGGGGTTTCCGCATCGAGGCAGATAAGGGGAAGCAAACCTCGGTGAGTTGACCGCCTCCATTGGGCTGACCGACGTCCGGGGAGGTACAACTTCATGCGATTCAGGAGGAGTGCGGCCCTTGCGGCCGTAGGGATCGCTGTTCTGGTGCTGGGGGCGGGAACGGCAACCGGAAACACTCGTGCAGCGGGCGAAGAGCCCGGGATCCAGATTGTCCCAGGACCGGACGATCCGGCCGAGTCCCAGTTCGTGCCGGGCGCGAGCAACGTCGTACCGCCGACGGCCGCGCCGGCGACGGACATCGGTACGGACACGAACAAGATCCAGACGCTCGCGGCGCCGTTCTACGCGTGCCCGGGGTTCAGCGGGATCGAGAAGACCAACCCGTTGGCGAACCTGTACGCCGACAAGTTTGCCTGGGGCCCGTATGCGGCGTACAAGGTCGGCAACGGCGGCGGCAACATCAACTGGGCGTTGAATCCGTACAGGAACGCCAGCTGGTACATGTGGTTCCACTCACTGCGATGGCTCGGGCAAGGGATTGTTGCCGCGAGCAAGGGTGATCTCACCGCACTGACGCGGGTCAACACGATCGCGTACGACTGGTACCGCGACAATCCGTACTCGTGGAAGGCGAACGTCGGCGCGTGGGAGTCCACCATGCACCGCACGAACGTGCTGAACTGCCTGCGACAGGCGATCCTCGCCGGGCTCCACGTGAGTACCGTGCCGGCCCGGTACGCCTGGGTCGACGCGGCGCTGCTGAGTCATGCGAGATTCCTGACCTACAACTGGAGTGGTGCGTGGAACCATGGAACCGACGAGAGTATCGCGCTGTTCGGCGTCGGCTGTGTGCTCGGCCGGACCGACTACAAGAACCTCGCGCAGCAACGATTCGCGGCCGGGATCACGACTTCGATCGATGCCGAGGGTGGGACCAACGAACAGTCCACCGGCTACGCGGCGTTCAACTACTCGCTGTGGGGTCGCGCGATCGCGGTGATGCAGAACTGCGGCGTCAACCCCGGTACGACGATCGCGACCCGGCGCGCGTTGCTGGCCAAGTTCTTGACGCTGGCAACGAACTCGCTCGGTAAGCTCCACCAGATCGGTGACACCGAGGTGCAGGCGACGTACCCGTGGACAGGTACGCCGTTGCAGTTCGCGGGTTCGAAGGGTACGGCGGGCACGATGCCGCTGTGGCGGGTCGGGGTCTACTCGGCCGGTTACGTGTTCGGCCGCACGGGGTGGGGAAGCGATCCCACCAGAGGTTTCGCGGGCGAGTCGACGTACAGCATCAGGTACGGACCGGCGCGGGCGTTCCACGGGCACTTCGACCACACCGGCATCACGTACACGGCCCGCGGGCGGGACATCCTGGTCGACGGCGGGTACGCCGCGTACAGCGCCGGCGCGTACCGTACCTGGGCCGTCAGTCCGAATGCCCACAGTGTGATGACGACGCCGAAGTCGACGTACCCGAATCCGGTGACACGGCTGACCGCCTACTCGGTGAAGGCGAACGCGGAATCGTACGTGTTCGCGGATGCGCCGGGGAGCGGGATCAGCCGGGTCCGCTCGGTTCTGGCGCTGAAGGATCCGGATCTGCTCGTGGTGTGGGACCGGGCGTCGGCGAGGACCGCGCAGGCGTTCCAGACGCTGTGGCATCTGCCGCCGGACCAGCGTGCGACCGTCGTGTCCCGGACGACCGCCGTGGCGATGGCGCCGGGCGACACGTCCAAGACGATCCTGTTCCAGGTGCCGTTCAAACAGGCGCTGCCGGCCGGCGCGCTTCTCGTCAAGCAGGCCCAGACCAACCCGATCCAGGGCTGGTACTACCCGAGCAGCTACGTCCGGAAGTCCGCGCCGACGCTGATGATGGCTCGGTCCGGCACGACGGCCTCGATCCTGTCGTTCATCGTGCCGGTACGGTCCAGCGGGTCGGTTACGTACACCGTGCGACAGGTCGGTACGACGTTCATCGTCAACCTCAACGTCGGCGGTCAACGCGCCAGCATCGCGATCTCCGCAGGCGGCTCGCTCTACCGCGCCGGATGAATCTCAGGCTCCCGCCGGTCAGCCTTTCGGAGCTGGTCGAAGGCTGTCGGCGGGCCGGCCTCGAGGCGGTCGCGGATCTGCGCAGCGCATTCGGCCGGGGTATACCGGTCCGACTCGACCTCCACGTCGTACACGCCGTGCTCGTGGACGATCGGGAACTGCACCGCCGCCCTGCCGATCGTGCGGTTGCCGCGGTCGCGTTCGCGCCGCTCGAGTTCGGGCAGCGCGCATCGGACGCCGACGAACAGGACCGGCAGCCCGTCGAACACCGTGAGGCAGTCCGTCAGCCGCCACTTCTCACCGAGGATGTGATCCACCACCACGTCGTTCCCCGCCGACGCCATCCCGGCGACGGCCCGGTGGAATCCGAGCACCGTCCGCTGGAACACGGACAAGAACGCCTCGTCCGGCATCTCCCGCCGGGCGCGGATCCGATGGAACTGGTCGATCGCGAGATGGAACCAGGTGCCGTCCAGCGAGCCGAGCAGCTCGGCCGCGATACTCGACTTGCCGGAACTCGACGTACCGTTCAGGAAAATCAGCCTGCCGGGGCGGTCGAGTTTCGTTTCGGGAGTCAGCTCATGGCTCGCGGTGATCGACACCGGCCCATCATCCCTGATGGCTTCTTCCCCGGTGCGGCGAGGAGTAACGTCCTGGAGCAGGACTGCGGACCGTGAACGCGGGGGGAGCCGCCGCCCATCAGATGGCGGGGGGCGTCATGTGTGCAATCGCTTGTTCACGAGGGGCTGCGGTGTTGTTCGCTGTGGCGCTGGCGGGGTGTTCGGTCGAGGTCGGCGGGGGCGGCGGTACCGTCGATGCGGATCGGATCGCTTCGGCGGTGTCGGCGTACCTGCGGGAACACGTTCCCGACGTACAGCCCGGCAGGATCGAGTGCCCGAAGGACGTGAAGATCGCCGAGGGCAAGACGTTCCAGTGCACGGCCGAGGTGGCCGGCACCAAGTTGCCGGTGACCGTGACGTTGAGCCAGGTGACCGGCGACGACTACACCTACAAGCTCACACCGGCTAAGGCGCTCATCGACACCGGCAAGGTGGTCACCGAGATCCGGTCCAGGCTGCCGGCGCAGGCCGCGGGCGCCTCGATCGACTGCGGTACGGCGCTGATCCGCATCGTCGAGGTCGGCGGGAAGGTCCCGTGCACCGTCTCGTTGGCGGGCAAGCGACAGGTCGTCCAGACCGTGGTCGACGACGTCGGCGGCACCGTGCACTTCGAGCCCGCCACGGTGTGGATGGTGACGGCGCCGTCGACCGGGAAGATCGGCGACAAAGTGACGGTGTACGGCGAGTCCGGCGACGCCCAACTGGAGGTCACCGTCACGCGCCTCAAGTTCAGCACCGGCGACGAGTTCGACAAGCCCGAAGACGGTTTCTTCCTGGGCGCCTACGTGACCCTACGAGCCCTGACCGACCAGCAGGACCTGATCGAATTCACCGCGGTCGCCGGGGGCACCACCTACTCCGGCGACGCCATCGTCACCTCAACCACCTTCGACCCACCCCTCGACCCAGTAATCCTCAACCAAGGCGAACAATCCATCGGCTGGCTGATCTTCGACGTCCCCACCCGCCACGGCCAACTAACCCTCCACGACGCCAACAACCACCAACTAGGAACCTGGAAGTACTGAAACGGTGCTTCACGCCAGCGGTGGAACGTCGCCTTCGCGGAGGGAACGCGCCATGGGAGTTCGTCGTACGGGGTGGTGATTGTGCGCACCTGGTGCCCGAGCTCAGCGAGCACCGCGTCGGGAACGGTTTGGCCGCGGCTCGCCTGCTCAGGGGGCACAAGCGCGATCCTGGCGCAGCGGAAAGCGGTTGGGGCGAACTGTCGCCCGGTCTGACCTAGTCTGTCGAGGTGGAGAGTGCTGGCGGCAAGTTGGTGAGGGATCGGATTCCCGAGATCATTCGGGCTGACGGCGGCGAGCCGGTGACGTACCGGGCCGAGCCTGACGAGTTCCGTAGGCGGTTGCGCGACAAGCTCCGCGAGGAGGTCGACGAGTTTCTCGAGGCCGATGACGCGTCCGCGGTCGAGGAACTCGCCGACATCCTCGAGGTCGTCTACGCTCTCGCAGCCGACCTGGGAACCACCACGGATGCCCTCGAAACAACCCGAGCTACCAAGGCCGCCGCCCGCGGAGCGTTCACCGACCGAACCGTCTGGACGGGCATCGCCTGATCCCGCCTACTCGACGAAAATGCCAGGCGGTGGGTGTACGCAAGATGTCAGGATGCGGGCATGGTTGCGCGCGCATTGAGCTTCGGGACGGTGGCAGAAGCCTACGAACGGTTCCGCCCCGGGTATCCGGTGGAGCTCCTCGAGCTGGTGACGGCGTACGCCGGTACGCCGCTCCGGACCGCCCTGGAAATCGGCGCCGGGACCGGCAAGGCGACCCGTCTGTTCGCGCAGGGAGGCCTCGAGGTCACCGCAACAGACCCTGACGCGGCCATGCTCGCGGAGGCGCGCAAACACCTACCGGCCAGCGTCACCACCGTGCAGTCCGCCTTCGAGGACCTGCCGCTGGATGCCTCGTACGACCTGGTGTATTCGGCCGCCGCCCTCCATTGGACCAACCCCGACGGCCGATGGGAGCGCATGGCGGCGCTCGTGCGACCGGGTGGTGTGTTCACCTCGTTCGGCGTACCGATCCAGCTAGCCGACCCCGCCCTCAAAGAGGCAGTCCGCGCGGCCCGTGCGCCGTACCTGGTGGACGACGGCGTCCCGTCACCCGACGGCACCCCCGAGGACCGCCCCATGCAATGGCCCGGCACGGAACTCCAGCAGACCGAGTGGTTCACCGACGTCCAGCAGGCAGTGATCGAACGCCGCCTCACGATGAGCGCCCACGACTACATCGGACAGCTCTCGACTGTCTCGGCGTACCTGATGCTCCCGCCCGCAGACCGCGACGAGGTCTTCCGCCGCACCCTCGAGGCCCTCCCCGAAACCGTGGAAGTCGACGCCCAGATCCACATCCACCTGGCCCGCCGCCACTAAAACCAGTTCAGCGGTAGGCGGTGAGGAACCGGTCCCGAAAGGTATCCATCGGCCAGACCGGTGCGTCGGCGTCCGGCCGCAGCCCGTCCGACCAGCCCCAGTCTGCTACCCGATCCGTCACGGCTGGGTCGGCAGCGATGATGCTCACCGGTACGTCGCGGCTCGCCCCGTTGCCGGACACGATGCTGGCCGGCTGATGGTCGCCGAGGACGACGAGCACCAGGTCGCGGTCGTGGCGCTGCTGTACGAACGAGCTCACGGCGTCGAGCGAGTACGCGATGGACTGTGCATAAGCGGCCTTCACACGGTCCGGTTGCCGCCATACGTCCTCCGGTGAGTCACCCTCGGCCGGCATCGGGTTGAAGACCGAGCCGTCACCCACTTGGCTCCAGTCGACGAGCCGGGGGAGCGGTGCCCAGGGCGTGTGGCTGGACACCAGGTCGACCTCGGCCATGACGGGACCGCGGTTCGGCTTGTCCAGCTCCAGCCGCTGGAGCGCGGCCAGGGTGTACTGGTCAGGCATCGCGGCATAGCTGAACGACGGCCCGACGTACCCCACGTTCCGGCGGTCGTAGACCGTGTCGTAGTGGTAGTACGTCTTCGCCACCGGCCAGTCCCTGTCGTTGGACGGTACGGCGGCCACTGTCCGCCAGCCGGCGCGGCCGAACGCGTCGGTGAGAGTGAGCCGGTCCAGGGTGACGAGGTAGTCGTACCGCTGCTGGTTGTCCACCCAGAGCCCGGACTGCAGGCTGGAGTGCGCCAGCCAGCTGATGCCGCCGAAGGTCGGCGAGGTGAGGAAGCCGCTGCGGGAGGAGAAGCCGGCCTGCTGGAGCCGCCGGTCCCCGGCCTCGAGCGCCGACCCGACTACTGGAGAGTCGAGTGCCGTGCGTCCGTAGCTCTCGACGAAGACCAGGAGGACGTCCTTGCCCCTCAGGCCGGTCAGCAAGTCGTTGCCCGGGGTGTCGCGGAAGGGATCCTGCGCGAGCGCCCGTTCGAACTCTTGCTGGTCGCGGACGTCGTCACGGACCTGCGTGGCGAGCCGGGCCGCGGACGCCGAGGCGAGCTGTTGTACGGGCCAGGCGCCGGTCAGCGTGGGCACGATCGAGATCGCGGCCAGGACGGCAACGATCCGGATCGTCGGCTGCCGGTGTCTCGCCACGAGCCGGGTCACCCGCACTGCCGACAGCGCCAGCAGGGCGAGCAGGGCCACACAGAGGACTCCTGCTCCGATGAAGACCGCGAGGGCTCCGGCACGGCCGATCGAGTCGCCGAGCAGGGCCAGCGCGGAGTCCGCGTACGCCGCGTCGTAGACCGGGTGAAAGGGGCGGTCGAAGGCGAAGTAGAAGCCTCTGTCGAGCAGCCGGAGGATCATCAGCACCCCGGCGAGGAGACCGGCGATCAGTGCGAGGATCCGCGCCAGTCTCGACGGCAGCACCCATACGAGTACGACGAACACCAGGCCCTCGAGCGGGATACGGAGGAACGTGGCCGGTGACAGGTCGCCGGTGTGGTCCGGCACGAGAAGCGCAGCCCAGACCAGGAGCACCGCTAGCGCCGACGTCACGGTGGCACGAGTTCCCCGCGGGCTTCCGGCCAGGCGCCAGAGGCCCCAGGTGTGACGGCCGAACGACTCGGCCAGTAGTCCCAGAGCGATCAGCAGCATCACCGTGGTCATGGCATCGGGCAGGATGCGGGCAGCCGCGACGGTCAGGGCGATGCCCACGATCGCGGCGACGACCTTGGCCCAGTAGCGGGGCGGGAGCGAGCCGCGCAGCCACGGCACCGCCCAGCTGGCTGCCACGAACACGTAGCGGGCTGCGCCGAAGGTGATCACCCACCAGCCCATCGTGGGTGCGACGTACACGCTCAGGACCAGAACGAGGAACGAGTCGACCTCCATGTCGAAGCGTGCCCCGAACGCCGAAACGGTGCCGGTACGCCGAGCGATCCGGCCGTCCACGCCGTCGAGGATCAGCGCGATCGTCGAGAGCGTCACGAAAAGCGCCACCGGTGTCCGGCCGCCGAACGAGTCCGCCGTGAGCGCTGCGACTCCGCAGGCGAGGACCGCGCGAGCCAGTGTCACTCTGTCCGCGGGCCCCAGCCCGTCACGACGGTGATGCGCCATCGAGCGGACGGTCAACGCGGAAAGGCCGGCTCCGCAGGTGACGCCGGTCGCCCAGCCGGCGACGCCGAGGCCGGTGGTTGCCGCGAGGACACCGAGGAGCACGAGCAGGCAAGCGAAGCCGGCGAGCGGGCCGATCAGGTTGCGCAGTCGACGCTGAACCAGACGCACGATGCCTCCGTATCTGCGGGTACGACGGTCATACGACAACAGCGTCGCACCGGTTCATCCGGACCCAACTACGAGATCGGAACTGCCATCAAACGAAGCATCTGGAACTGGGCGCGCGTGGCGGGCGGCGGCGCGATCCTCGCCGTTCTCGTGTGGCGGGTGGGTACGGGGCCAGTGGTGGACGGTCTTCGACTGACGACCGGCTGGACGCTCGCCGCCGCCCTCGCAATCACGTCGCTGACCACATTGTGCTGCGCATGGCGGTGGAGGCTCATCGCCGGCGGGCTTGGCGTCGAGATGCCGCTGAGGACCGCGGTGGCTGCGTACTACCGGTCCCAGTTCCTCAACGCCACGTTGCCCGGCGGGGTGATGGGCGACGTACACCGCGCCGTGCGCCACGGGCACGAGGTCGGCGACCTGGGCCGGAGCCTGCGGTCCGTCGCGTGGGAGCGGACGTCGGGATTTGCGGTACAGATCGTGCTGACGGTGGGCGTACTGCTCATGCTGTCCTGGCCCGCCGGCGCCTTCGTTCCCCCGGTCGCCCTGACGGTCGTGGTCGTCTCCGGTGTGGCGCTGGCCGCCGTACTCCTCTGCCTGAATCGACGTCGCGCCTCCTCGCGGATCGGACGCGCCTTCACGAGCGATCTCCGCGACGCGGTCCTCGCGCGGCGGGCCTGGCCCGGCATCGTGCTCGCATCTACCGTCGCGGTGCTCGGCCACGCTGCGGTGTTCCTGATCGCGGTGCGAGCGACCGGAGCCGACGTGTCGCCGGCTCGGCTGCTGCCCCTGGCACTGGTCGTGCTGACGGCCTCAGCGGTGCCGACAAACATCGCAGGCTGGGGCCCACGCGAGGGCGCAGCCGCCTGGGCGTTCAGCTCGGCCGGACTGGGCGCAACGCTGGGCCTCACGGTCGCGGTGGTGTACGGCGTACTCGCCCTGGTCGCAACCCTGCCTGGAGCCGTCGTCCTCGTGACAGGCAAACGAAAGCGGCCCCCACCAACCGGTGGAGGCCGCGTTCAAGAGCGTCAGGCAGGAAACGGTACGCCGGTGTTGCTGTGGCAGCGGTAGCCGTTGGGGTTCTTGTGGAGGTACTGCTGGTGGTAGGCCTCGGCGTAGTAGAACGTGGTGGCTGGGGCTATTTCGGTGGTGATGTCTTCGTAGCCGAGGGGCTTGATGACGGGGGCGTAGAGGTCTCGGGTGCGTTCGGCCTCGGCGCGCTGGGCGTCGGTGGTGTAATAGATCGCCGAGCGGTACTGCGAACCGAGGTCGTTGCCCTGGCGCATGCCCTGCGTCGGGTCGTGGGTCTCCCAGAAGACCTTCAGCAGGTCGGTGAAGGTGGTCTTGGTCGGGTCGTACACGACCCGGACGGCCTCCGCGTGACCGGTGCGTCCGGTGCAGACCTCCTCGTACGACGGGTTCGGGCTGTAACCGCCCGCGTACCCGACGGCCGTGGTGTACACGCCCGGCTGCTGCCAGAAGATCTCCTCGGTGCCCCAGAAACATCCGGTGCCGAACCAGACCTCCTCGAAGCCCTCGGGCGCGGCAGCGGTCTGCGGCGTGTGCAGGACGATGTTCTCGTCCGGTACGGCGAAGCCTGGGGTGGGCCGGCCGGGTAGCGCGGCCGCCGGCTCGACCATGGCGGTGTTGCGGCTGAAGAACGACATTCTCACGCCTCTCGCAGTGTGACTCTCATAGTCTCCCAACGCCCCCGGCCAGGCGAACCTTCCCCGCACCCCTTACGGCACGATGACGTGCCGACCCGGACCTGCACCACTCATCAACCGCCCCAACAGGGCGCTCGGACGCGACGGCTGAGCGTGAACCGGCTCGCTAGCGCCAGCTTGATGAGTGGTGGAGGTCCGCCCTAGGCGATCATCGCGCCGGGCCGCCGGGTGGGTGGGCCCGCGGCCAGGGAGTTGTACGACGCGGCGAGGCGCTCGACGCCTTCGCGCAACGAGTCCACGTCGAGCGTGAACGGGAGGCGGATGAAGGATTCGAGGCCGCCGTCGGGGGAGAAGCGGGACCCGGCGACCAGGAGCGCGCCGTTGCGCTGGGAGACGCCGACGAGGCTGGAGCCGACCGGGTCGGGGAGCTCGCACCACAGCGACAACCCACCCGACGGCATCCGGAACTTCCACGAAGGCAGCTCGGCGGACACCGCGGCGGCCAGAGCGTCCCGCCGCTCCGTCAGCGACGCCCGGCGCTCCGGCAGCAGAGTCGAGCGGCGCCGCAGCAGGTCCGCGACCACCAACTGCTCCAGTACCGGCGCGCCGAGATCCATCGACGCCCGCGCGTCCAGGATCCGCGCGACCAGCGCCTCCGGCACCCGCATCCACCCGATCCGCAACCCGCCCCAGAACGACTTGCTCACCGATCCGACCGTGATCACACCGTCCGGGTCGTACGACGCGAACGGCGGCGGCATTTCCTGCCCGTCCAGCGACAGTTCGAACAGCGTCTCGTCCACGATCGCCGTCGTCCGCGACCGCGCGAACGCCCGCGCCAGCCGCTGCCGATCCGCCGCGGACATCAGGAAACCGGTCGGATTCTGGAAGTCCACCACCATCCACGCCGCCCGCGGCGCCGTCTGCCGAATCGTTGCCTCCAGCAAGGGCAGGTCCCAGCCGCCGGGGGACATCGGTACGGCGACCACCCGGCAACCGCTGCGCCGGATCGCGTCCACCGAGTTCGGGTGCGTCGGGCTCTCGGTGAGGACCCGGTCGCCGATCTGCGTGATCGCCCGGACCGCGATGGACGTCGCCGCGAGCGCCCCGGCGGTGACGATGATCTGGTCCGCGGTCGTCGGCAACCCACGTTCGTTGTACGCCGCCGCGATCTCGGAGCGCAGTACGGGCAGTCCCTGCGGGTGGTACCCCGGTGTCGCCAGATGGAGCGGCAACTCGAGCGCCGCCGACGCCACCGCCGTACTGATCCCGGCGACCGCGGCCGGCGCCGCACACGTGAAGTCGTACAGCCCGTCGGTGTCGATTCCCGGCGCGTGGTGCCGCCCGAGCTCCGGCTCGACCTTCGACGGCAGCGCCGTGACGCTGCCCGAACCACGCCGGCTCGTCAGGTACCCGCTGTCCCGCAGCTCCCGATAGGCAGACGCGACCGTCGTACGGCTGACGCCCAGCGCCTCGGTCAGCTCACGCTCGCTCGGCAGCCGCGACCCGGGCATGATCCGCCCGTCGGCGATCAGCAGCCGGAGCCGCTCGGCCAGGATCCGGTACGCCGGACCGGTTCCGTCGGCCCACTCGCCGAGCAGGCCGCTTAACGTGCTGGCGGGAAGATAACGGGCTCGCATGCAGTCCACTATCGCGCAACTGGCTATCGAATGCCAGGCCACTTACGTCGGACACTGGATCTCGTGACCGCCACCTCCGATGCCCCGCCACGCCAGCTCGCGCCGCTCAACCCGATCCAGCAGCTGAAGGCAGGCCACCTCCCGCGCCGCCTGGTGCAGCTGTACGTCGGCCTGACGCTGTACGGCGCCTCGATGGGCCTGATGATCCAGGGCAACCTCGGCCTCGACCCGTGGGATGTGTTCCACTCCGGCATCACCAAGCACCTCCCGCTCAGCTTCGGGACCGTGGTGATCGCGATGAGCTTCGTGGTACTGCTCGCCTGGATCCCGCTGCGCCAGTGGCCCGGGCTCGGCACGATCAGCAACGCGATCGTGATCGGCCTGGTCACCGACCTGACCTTGGCCACGGTCGACCGCCCGGACGCGCTCTGGCTGCGGATCGTGTTCATGCTGTCCGGTGTCGTCCTCAACGCGCTGGCCGGCGCCCTCTACATCGGCGCCCAGTTCGGCCCCGGTCCCCGCGACGGCCTGATGACCGGCCTGGTACGCCGTACCGGTCTGAGCGTCCGTCTCGTCCGGACGTCGCTCGAGCTGACCGTCCTCGCCACGGGCTTCCTGCTCGGCGGCTCGATCGGCGTCGGCACCGTCGTCTACGCCCTCTCGATCGGCCCGCTCGTCCACATCCTGCTGCCGATCTTCACGGTCCGCCTGAAGCGCGGGTAGACCCTGGCCCGACCGTACGATGACGCGGTGTCGCTCGTCGTACCGGACCAGGAATTGATCAAGGATCTGCTGGAGCAGTTGGAGGTCAAGCACTTCGTCGACGAGGAAGGTGATCTCGCGGCGCCGTACGAGACCTTCCGGACGTACTTCATGTTCCGCGGCGAAGAGGACCAGCGGACGCTGGCGGTGCGAACGTTCTACGACCGGGTGCACACCCTCGACGACAAGCCGCGACTCCTGGACGTCATCGACGACTGGAACCGCCGCGCCTTGTGGCCCAAGGTCTACAGCCACACCGGGGACAACGGCGTCGTCAGGTTGATCGGTGAGAGCCAGATGCTGATCGCCGACGGGATCGGGAAGGGGCTCTTCTTCCAGACGACCGTGACCTGGATTCGCGCGGCGGTCGAGTTCGACCGCTGGCTGGTCGAGCAGCTCGGCTGAAAACGCAACGGGTCCCGGACCGATCGTGGTCCGGGACCCGTCTTATCTCGCAGGACCCCTCAGCCTGCGGGTTCCATTAGCCGACCGGTTCCAGCTCTCGTTCCTCGGGAGCTGCCGACGTGGCCTTCATCCGGCGCGGCCACCAGGCACGGCGACCGAGCAGGGCGATCACGCTCGGCACCAGGAAGCTCGACATCACGAACGCCGAGATCACGATGCCGGCCGCGACCGAGAACCCCATCTCGGTGAGCAGCGCCATACCGGCCAGCATCAGTGACGAGAAAGTACCGGCCAGGATCAATCCGGCCGCCGCCACCGACGGGCCGCCGTGCTCGATCGCGCGGTCGGCCGCGGTCCGTGGATCGGTCCCGCGTTCGGCCTCCTCGCGCAATCGCGCGATCATCAGGATGTTGTAGTCGGTGCCGATGGCAACGACGAACAGGTACAGCATGATCGGCAGCGAGAACGTCACGCCCGCATGCCCGGCGGCGCCCTGGAACACGAACACGGTCGCGCCGATCGAGCTGAAGAAGCTCAGCACCACCGCGAGCATCAGCACCAGCGGCGCGATCAGCGACCGCAGCAGCAGCGCGAGGATGACCGCGATCAGCCCGCCCGCGACCGGGAAGATCACGGAGAGGTCCCGGCTGTTGGCGTCCCGGATGTCGGTGTAGCTGGCGGTCACACCGCCCAGCAACGTGGTCGTCCCGGCCGGCGCCTCACCGTGGACGGCGTCCCGCAGCTTCCCGTCGACCAGGTCCAGCGACTTGTTCGCGTACGGCGCCCCGTCCAGTACGACGTTGATCTGGGCAACGGTCTTGTCCTTGTTCAGCAACGCCATGCTGCCGTCGGCGCCGGCCGGAAGCACGCCTCCGACACCGTCGACCTTCGCCAGTTTCCCGGCGTACGTCGTGAGCTCGGCCGGATCCAGCGGCGTACCGTCGGTGCTCCGGACGTAGACCGTGGTGGGGTTCAGCGCGCCGGCCGGGAAACCCGCCTGCAGGTCCTTGATCGCGCGCGAGGACTCGGTACCGTCCGGCAGTTGGCTGAACGCGTCGTAGTCGACCTTCATCCCGAGCGAGCCGAGCGCGAGCACGACCATCACGCCGCCGGAGATCGCCGCGACCACCGCCGGACGCCGCGCGGTGAACGTGCCGAACCGCTTGAACATCGCGCCCTTCGGCGTCTTCTGCCACGACTTCGACGGCCAGAACACCTTCGGGCCGAGCAGCGAGACGACCGCCGGGACCAGCGTGATCGCCGCGAACGCCATCACCGCGACCGCGATCGCGAGACCCGGGCCGAGGCTCTTGAACCCGCCGAACACGGCGAGCAGCAGCGCGCTGAACGCGACGACGATCGCGCCGGCCGCCGACACGATCACCTCGGCGACCCGGGCGACCGCGTTCACCAGCGCTTCCTTCGGCGCCTCGCCGGCGCGCAGCCGCTCACGGAACCGGAACAGCAGGAACAGGATGTAGTCGGTGCCCACTCCGTACAGCACGACCGTCAGGATCGTCTGCAGGTCCTGCGTGACCTGCAGATCGGTCGCCTTCGCGACCAGCGCGATCAGGCCGGGCGCGATCGCCGACACCAGACCGACCGTCAGGATCGGCAGGAATGCGGCGACGGGGCTGCGGTAAATCACCAGCAGCAGGCCGATGATCAATACGACGGTCGCGATGCCGACCACGATGAACGCGTTGTTGAACGCGTCCTGGTTGTCGAGCATCAGCGCCGCATCGCCGGTCACGCCGTACTCGAGATCGGCGCCGGTCAACGTGCTGCCGGTGACGTCACGGATCTTCTGTACGGCGTCCAGCACCGCCTGCTCGTCCGGCGCGCCCTTGAGGCCGACGCTGATGATCTGGACCTGCTTGTTCGGCGAGACCGCCTGCGGGCCGGTGATCGCGGCGGTGACCCGGTCGATCTTCGCTGCCGTGATCTTGGCGGCCACTTCGGTGACCTTCGCCTGGTCGGCCGCGGTCAGTTCGCCGCCCGCGTTCCGCTTGACGACGATGCTGGCGGTCGCGTCGTTGGTCTGCCCGAACGCGTCGGCGGCCAGCTTCTGCGCCTGCACCGACTCGTACTTGTCGGGCAGCAGCGCCGCCTGGTCCTTGGTGGTGACGTCCGCGAGCGTCGGCGCGAACGCGATCACGGCCACCGCCGCGACCACCCAGGCGGCGATCACCTTCCACGGGTTGTGGACGACGAAGCGTCCGAGTTTGGTGAACACCCCGAACCCCCTCCTACTCAACCAACCTCCGCGAAGCGGAGTTCTTGTGAAGTCTTCCCTGTCTACCTGCCGGTCGGTAGGTAGACTACCTGCCGACCGGTAGGTGGGTGAAGGTGAGAAGGTGGTGACGTGCAGCACGCGACCAGTTCCCGGGACACCAAGGCGGAGATCCATCGCGCCGCGGTCCACCTGTTCTCCACCCAGGGGTACGACAAGACCAGCCTGCGCGAGATCGCCGAGCAGGTCGGCATCACCAAGGCGTCGCTGTACTACCACTACTCGTCGAAGCAGGAGCTGCTGCGCGCGATCGTCGGCACCTTCCTCGACGACATGTTCCAGATCCTGAAGCTCCCCGAGACGCTACCGTGGTCCCCGGAGAACGAGCGTCTGGTCCTGCGGGCGTACGTCGACGTGGTCGTCGCGCACCGGTCGACCGGGCCGACCCTGCTCCGCGACATCGCCGCCGTACTCGCGGCCTTCGGGGACGACCTCGACGCGCTGATCGCCCAGAGCCGCCGGTTCCAGCTGTGGCTGGCGGGACCGGATCCGAGCCCGGCGGACCGGTTGCGCGCGGGGGCCGCCGTCGAGACCGTCGGGGCGGCGATGTCGGCCGGCGCCGATCTGGCGGTCACCGACGAAGAGCTCCGCCTGGTGCTGCTGGACGCGGCCGGTGCCGTCCTCGCCCGGCGCGGCCTACCGGTGGGCGAATGACCGGCTACCGGTTCACGGCGCCGCTGTGGGAGCACGCGGGCGAGGGTAGTTGGTACTTCGTCACGGTGCCGGAGGATGTCAGCGACGAGATCACGGACCTGACCGAGGGGCGGCGGAGAGGGTTCGGGTCGGTGCGGGTCACGGTGACGGTCGGCGGCAGCACGTGGCAGACCTCGGTGTTCCCGACCAAGACCGGCACCTACGTCCTCCCGGTCAAGAAACCGGTCCGAACCGCCGAAAACCTCCTCGACGGCAGCTCGGTCGACACCCAGCTGGAACTCGTCGACTTCTAGGCCTGACAGAACGTACGCCGCCGCGGGAAGCGACGGCGTACGTCAGGTCAGCGCCCGTCCTTGCCGGAAGGTCCACTCCGGGTCGTGGTGGCCTGGCCGGTTTGCTGCTGCCGCCTCGTGGAGTCGTCGCCGCCGGCCTTGACGGCCTCTGCGGTCCTCTTGGCCGACACCTTGTTGAGCGGCGTCGTCGCGTCGTTGAACTTGAGCGCGTTCGCGGTGTCGATCTCCGCCTGGGACCTCTCCCCGGCGGCCGGGCCTTGCGGCGCCTGCGCATGAGCTGCAGCCACCCGCGAATCGTCTCCCCGCGGCTGCCCGTCAACACCAGCTTGCTGGGGGTCGGTGCCCGGCCGCTGGGTGTCGACGGCTTGTGCCGGGGTGATCGCCGGACCCTGGGCGCTGGCTGCGGGGGCCTCCACCTCGCCGGTGGTCTGGCGCCCCTCTTGTGCCTCGCCTGCCCGGACGGACTCGCCCTGGGTTTCGGACGAGACGGTCCAGCCCTCGGCCGGCGTCTGCGGTTCTCCGCCCTCACCGAGCTGCGCCCCGCTGTCGTCCCCAACCTCAGCCACACCGGCCTCACCGGCGCCCCGGTCCTCGCCAACCTCAGCCTCACCGGCACCGCGCGGCTCGCCTTCGCCGACCTCGGTTTCACCCGCACCACGCGGCTCACCTTCGCCGACCTCGGCTTCACCCGCACCACGGGGCTCGCCCTCGCCGACCTCGGCTTCACCTGTGGTCCGAGCCTCGCCGTCCTCGCCGACCTCAGCCTCGCCGGCGGTCCGGTCTTCGCCGTTCTCGCCGACCTCGGTCTCTCCTGCTGTGCGGGGTTCGCCCTCGGCGCGGGCTTCGGGTTCGCCTTCGGTGCGTTCGCCTCGGTCCTGGTCGGTGCCTGTCTCCAGCTGGTTGGCGCCTTCCCGTTGCTGAGCGGGGTCCAGGCTCGGGCTCGCGGCGTTCTCCTGCTCCAGCTGCTGGACGCGCGCCTCGAGCAGCTGACGCATCTCGGCCTGCAGGCGGTTGTTCTCCTCCATCAGCGAGATGACCTGCTGCTGGCTCGCGATGATCGACTGCTGCAGCGCCTCCATCCGCTGGCTCATCTGCTCGGACTGCTGCGGCAGCTGCCGCACCGCGTCCCGCGACTGAATGCCCTGCCCTTGCCGCCCAGCGCCGTTCTGCTGCCCGGGCGCCCCCGCGAGCCGGCCCTCCGGCCGGAACACCTGATCCATCCGGCCGGACGCGAGCGCCGCGAGGTCCGCGCTGGTCAGCGTCGATCGACCGATGGTCCGCAGTACGGCCGGATCGGTACGTTTCACGTCCTTCGCCGCCTGCGTCAGCGCGGCCTTGAGCGCCTTCGTCCCGCGCCGTTCGTTCCGTCCCCAGCGTGAGTACCTGCGGGCGATCCTGCGGAGCGGGTTCCTGGTCCTGGAGATCCGGGGCTGCCTGGGGGCGTTTCCTGCCTGCTGCAGCCGGGCGTTCGCCGCCTGGCCGAGCCGCTCCGAGAGACCGGCGGACCGATCCGGGCGCATCGTCGAGTCGACGTGCAGGTTTGCCAACTGTTGCAGGTCGGACTGCGTCATGTTGGCGCGGCCGATCCGCTCGCGGACTGCGGGGTCCATCCGCTTCACATCGCGGGCCGCCTGCGCGTACGCCGCCTTCAGCGTCTTGCGACCCCGCGACGTGGCACGCCAACGGGAGTACCTGGCGCGAACGCCCGTACCTTCCTGCGAGGGCTCACTCATGCGGGGTCTCCTAGTCGATGTACACGGCGTAGTTGACCCCGACAGACGTCGTCAGCGGGTCCTTGCTGGGTTTGGTGCTGTAGAGGTGGATCTGGGCGCCCGGACGCAGCCAGACGGCCAGGTGCCGGCGGCCGGTCCCGGCGCCGGGCTCCCACTCGTCCGCGAACGTCGGACTGCCCTCGTCACCCACGTAGTCGGGCTCCCCCCAGTGCCTGGTCGCGAGCTCGAGATGGTCCGGCCAGTGTGCGTCCAGCCCGGACTCGGCGGCGGCGATGTCGTCCGGGCCGATCTCGTACGCCGACCAGCCGCTGTCCGGGCAGTCCGGGAACGCCAGACCGTCGAACACGATCATCGTGGTGCCGCGAAGCGTGGTGAAGCCCCACGAGACCATGTCGGCGCCGATCACCTCGCCGGCCTGCAGCGGCCACGGCTGCCACGAGGTCTGACCCATCACCCGGTTCACCAGGGCGCGTACGACCTCGGGTCCGGCGTCGTCGCCGTCCGGTCCCGCGATCACGGTCCAGTCCGGAATCTCGGCGAGATCCGCCATCGCCAGGTCGTCCTGGTCGAGCGGCCTGTCCTGCGTCTTCATCCGGCGCCGTCGTCCTTCCTTGCCCGGTCCATGACCGCAAACCTCTAGATAACCCTCTGTGCGCAACCGTAGGCGGCCCAATGGGTCATTCGCCAGCCAGTACGACGCACCTGTGGGCAACCTGGATCCGCCGGATCGTCTCAGTGCCGGACGTCGTGCGGGAGCCGAGCAGACCAGGCCGTACGCTGGTCCGGTGAACACGGAACACCGCTACGGCTTCGAAACGCTCGCCATCCACGCCGGGAACGAGCCTGACCCGACCACCGGTTCGGTGGTCCCGCCGATCTACGCGACCAGCACCTACAAGCAGGACGGCGTCGGCGGGCTGCGCAACGGCTACGAGTACTCCCGGTCGGCGAACCCGACCCGGACGGCGCTGGAGGAGTGTCTGGCGGCGATCGAGGCCGGCAACCGCGGGTTCGCGTTCGCCAGCGGTCTCGCTGCCGAGGACACCCTGATCCGCTCGCTGTGCGTGCCGGGTGACCACGTGGTGTTCCCCGACGACGCGTACGGCGGCACGTTCCGCCTGTTCGCCCGCGTTCTCGGCACCTGGGGCGTGGAGATGACGCCGGCCGCGGTCACGCACCCGGAGGCGATCCGGGCCGCGATCCAGCCGGGACGGACGAAGGTCGTCTGGCTGGAGACGCCGACCAACCCGCTGCTGAACGTCGCGGACATCGCCATCGTCGCCCAGATCGCGCATGACGCCGGCGCCCTGCTGGTGGTCGACAACACGTTCGCCTCGCCGTACCTGCAGCAGCCGCTGGAGCTGGGCGCTGACGTGGTCGTGCACTCGACGACGAAGTACATGGGCGGCCACTCCGACGTGGTCGGCGGTGCGCTGATCGTGCGGGACGCCGAGCTGGCGGAGAAGATCGCCTTCCACCAGAACGCGATCGGCGCGGTCGCGGGGCCGTTCGACTCGTGGCTGGTGCTGCGCGGTATCAAGACGCTCGGCGTCCGGATGGACCGGCACAGCGACAACGCCGAGAAGGTCGTCGAGTTCCTGCAGCGGCACAAGTCGGTCAGCCAGGTGCTGTACCCGGGCGTCGACGGGCACCCGGGCCACGAGACCGCCGCCAAGCAGATGAAGCGGTTCGGCGGGATCGTCAGCTTCCGCGTCACCGGCGGCGAGGCGCAGGCGCTGGACATCTGCAACAAGGCCGAGGTCTTCACGCTCGGGGAGTCTCTGGGCGGCGTCGAGTCCCTGATCGAGCACCCCGGCAAGATGACCCACGCCTCGGTCGCCGGCACCCCGCTCGAGGTCCCGGCGGACCTGATCCGCCTGAGCGTCGGCATCGAAACGATCGACGACCTGCTGCTCGACCTCGATCGCGCAATGGCGTGAGCCTGGTGGTGGCGGTCGACTTCGGGTCGACCTTCACTAAGGCGGTTGCGGTGGATTCCGGCTCGGGTGAGCTTGTGGCCCGGGCCGAGCACCGTACGACGATCGACACCGACGTCATGGACGGGTGGCAGGCCTGCCGTGCCGTACTCGAGGCGGCCGACCGGGGTGTCCGGAACGCCGAGGTGCTGGCGTGCTCGAGTGCCGGCGGCGGCCTGCGGATCGGTGTCGTGGGCAACGAGGAGCTCGTGACCGCGGAGGCGGGGAAGCGGGTGGCGCTGTCCAGCGGCGGGCGCGTCGTGGCGGTCGTCAGCGGCGGGCTGACCGCGACCAGCCAGAAGGCGCTGCGCAAGGATCGCCCGGACGTCGTGCTGCTCCTCGGCGGTACCGACGGCGGCAACGCGGCCGTACTGCTGAAGGCCGCCGAGACGCTGGCGAAGTACCAGTGGCGGAAACCGGTCGTTGTCGCGGGCAACATCGATGCGCAGGCGGAAATCACGGAAACACTGGCCGCGGCGGATGTACCGCATGTACTGGCGGAAAACGTCGTACCTGAGATCGGTGTGTTCGCGCCGGACAGCGCCCGGGCCGCGATCCGGGAGATGTTCCTGGCGCACGTGATCGGCGGGAAGAACCTGTCGCGGGACCCGTCCTTCGCACGGATGGTCCGCGCCGCGACGCCGGACGTCGTACTGCGGGGTGTCGAGGTACTCGCCGCGATGCACGGTGACGTGACGGTCGTGGACATCGGCGGGGCCACCACCGACGTGCACTCGGTGATCGAACTCGACCCGGAGGACGCGAACCTCGGACGCGAGGTGGTCGCGCCGCATCCCGTGACCCGGACGGTCGAAGGCGATCTCGGGATGCGCTGGAGCGCCGTACCCGTCGTCGCCGCCGGTGCCGAGGCGGGGTTGATCGCGGACGTGGACGAGATGCACACCGCGGCCGAACGCCGGCGTGCCGACCCGTCGTACCTTCCGGACAGCGGACGTGAGGCGTCGTACGACGAGACGCTGGCGAGTGTCGCCGCCACGGTCGCGCTGCGTCGGCACGCGGGACGGCAGCGGATCGTGTTCGGGCCCGGCGGGCGGGTGATCGAGCGCTCCGGGAAGGACCTGCGCGAGGTCGATCTGCTGGTCGGATCCGGGGGAGTGCTGCGGCACAACCCGCCGGAGGTCGCGGCGCGGATCCTCGGCGCGATCGGGACCAACGCGCAGGAGGAGGGCTGGCTGGTCCCGCAGCACGCCGAGGTGTGCGTCGACGCGGACTACGTGCTCGCCGCCGTCGGCCTGCTCGCAGACGACAACCCGAAGGCCGCCGAGGGCCTGGCAACTCACATTCATGGAACCGGCCCGGCCGGGCACTAGTGTCATCACGACATCAGCGTGCGGAGGTGGGATGAGCGAGTCGGGGCGGGACGAGACCGGAGAGCACGACCAGCAGAGCCCGGTTGCGGACAACGAGGTGCTGGGGTCGTCCAGCGAGTCGGTTACCGAGGCGGCGATCGCGCCCTCGGTGGAGGAGCCGGCAACGCGGTCGGCGAAGGTGGACCGGGGCGTGACGCCGGGGATGGAGATCGCCAGCGCGTGGGCCTGGCGGTTCCTGGTGATCGTCGCGGCCGTCGGCGTGATCGGTTACGGCATGCGGTACTTGTCCGAGGTCGTCGTACCGGTGACCGTCGGCGTACTCCTCACCGCTCTGCTGATTCCCGTCACCACGGGCCTGCAGAAGCTCCGCCTGCCGCGCGGTCCCGCGGCAGGGATCACCGTCATCGCGACGATCGTGGTGATCGCCGGCCTGCTGACCCTGGTCGGGACGCAGATCGCCGGACAGTTCGAGGACCTGTCCGACCAGGTCGGTGAGGGTGTGCAGAAGCTGCGCGACCTGGCCCGGATCAACTTCGGCCTGACCGACGCGGACATCACCAACCTGTTCAAGCAGTTGCAGGAGCAGATCACGTCCGGCGGCGCCCTCGGCCAGCAGGCCGCGGCGGTCGGTACGACGGCGACCCACGCGGTGGCCGGGCTGTTCATCGCGCTGTTCTGCCTGTTCTTCTTCCTGTACCAGGGCGAGCAGATCTGGTCGTGGCTGATCCGGCTGTTCCCACGCCGGGCCCGCGACAAGGCCGACTCGTCGGGCCGGAAGGCGTGGGTCTCGCTGACCGCGTTCGTCCGCGCCACGGTGGTCGTCGCCGCGGTCGACGCGATCGGCATCTCGCTCGGCGCCGCGATCCTCGGCCTGCCGCTGGTGAGCGCGATCGGCATCCTGGTCTTCGTCGGCGCGTTCATCCCGGTCGTCGGCGCGCTGCTCAGCGGCGCGGTCGCGGTCCTCGTCGCATTGGTTGCCAAGGGCCCCGTGATCGCGATCATCATGCTGGCCGTGGTGATCGGCGTACAGCAGCTGGAGTCGCACGTACTGCAGCCGTTCCTGCTCGGCCGCGCGGTCCGCGTGCACCCGCTGGCGATCATCCTCTCGATCGCCACCGGCGTGGTGGTCGCCGGCATCGTCGGCGCCCTGGTGGCAGTCCCGACCGCCGCCGTCCTGAACGCCATCGTCAACCACCTGGCCGGCCACGACGTAGACCCCGAACCACCCAGACCCCTGCCCAGACGCCGGCCGCACCCGGCAACCACCGAGGACTGAACGCAAAGACGCCGCCGGCCCTGAGGCCGGCGGCGTCTTCTTGTGACAACTGATCAGCGTTCGACCTTGTTGTCCTTGGGCTTGTTGATGTTGACCTTGGGCTGGGCGCCCTGATCACCGGACTGCTGACCCGTCACACCCTGAGGCTGCGCGGGTCCGCCGGCCGGCGCGACACCGGTCAGGCCGGCCCGCATCGCGGTCTGAGTTTCGAGCCTGGTCTGGGACTGCTGGGCGAGGGCCTGGATGGCCTCGTTCTCCGCTGCCGTGACCGGCCTCGCACTCAGGTTCTCGCTGACCTGCTGGATCATCTCCAGCCGGCCCTTGTCGGGCATGACCTCCTTCATGTCCTTCTGGAGGTCCGGGTTGTTCCGCCCGCTGTTGTAGTTGTTGAGCACGCTCTCGGCCTTGAGCATCGTTCCGTTGAACTTGCCCTCGAACCAGCGGCCCGCGCGCCCGACCGCATCCCGGCCGGCGGCCACGGCGTTCCGGCCGGCGCCGACGACGGCGTCGCGGCCGTCCCGTGCGCCCTGCGCCACGGCGGCCCCCGCGTCGCGGGCACCCTGGACAACCGTGTCCCGCATCTCGCCGACGCGGTCGGCTCCCGCCTGCCAGGCCTGGTCGAGCCGGACCTGTCCGCGCTGGGCCGCGTCCACGACCCGGTCCCGGCCGGTCTCGTACGCACCGACGGCCTGCTGGCCGAGCTCGGTCGCCCGGTCGGCGACGTTGCGTGCGCCCTGCACCACCGTGTCGCGGGTGTCGCGTGCTCCCTGTACGACGGTGTCGCGGGCGTCACGTGCACCCTGTACGACGGTGTCGCGGGCATCGCGTGCACCCTGCGCCACGGCGGCCCCCGCGTCGCGCGCGCCCTGAACCGCGACGTCGCGGTAGTCCCGGGCCTGCGAGGCCAGGGACGTGGCCATGTCACTGATCCGCTCGCGGGTGTTGTCGTAGGCCAGGTGGACCCGGGCGACCGCGCCCTGGATCGCGTTGTTCACCCGGTCCCGCAGCGGGTCGGAGTTCGCCGCCCGCATCAGGTTCGCCTGCTGGCGGTCGTCGAGGTTCACGAAGTTCATCGCGGTCTCGCGCTGCTGCGGCGTCATCCCGACGAATGCCTGCAGGTTCTGCTGCTGCTCCTGAGACAAGTTGCTGAGCCAGTCCATCGACTGGCCCCAGCTGCCCTGCTCCCAGCCCGGGCGGCCTTCAGATGGTGTCGTCATCGTGTCTCCTAGTCGATGTAGATCGCGTAGTTGACACCGACCGCTGCGGTCAGTGGGTCCCGGCTCGGCCTGGTGCTGAACAGCCGGAGGTGGGCGCCGTTCAGCGGCCAGGTGGCCAGGTGGCGCTTGTCGGCCCCCGCTCCCGGCCCCCACTCGTCGAGGAAGTTCGGGTTGCTGTCGTCGCTCACGTAGACCGGCTCGCCGAAGTACTTACGGGCCAGTGCCACGTGGTCCGGCCAGTGGGCGTCGAGCCCGGCCTCGGCCTCCGCGGTGTCGTCCGGGCCGAGTTGGTACGCGCACCAGCCGCTGTCCGGGGCATCGGCGAAGGCCATGCCGGGGAACACGATGATCGTGCTGCCGCGCTTGGTGGTGAAACCCCAGGAGGCAACCGCCCGGTCGATCTTCTCGCCGGGTGCGAGCGGCCACGGCTTCCAGTCGGTCGCGGCGGTGACGCGCTGCACGATCGCCCGGACGACGTCCGGTCCGCTGTCGTCGTTGTTGGGGCCCGCGATGGCATGCCAGTCGGTGATCTCGGCGAAGTCGGCGAACGCCGCCTCGTCCTGATCGAGTGGCCTGTCCAGGGTTTTCATTTCCGGGCTTGTTCCTTCCGTCGTTCAGGGGTGTTCGGGTCTAGCGTTCGGGCGTGTTGTTGCCCTTGCCGGTGCTTTTGCCGGGCTCGAACCGGCTGGTTTCGTTGCGTACGCCGGAAGCGTCGTCGATGCGCGCCTGGCCCGGGGCCAGTGGCGGAGTCCGTGCCACATCGGCGATCTTGGCCAGGTCCGGAGGCAGAGCTGCTCGCTCGCCCGCGGCCGCGAGGCGTTCGTGGGTGAGCCGGGTGAGCGCGTCCACCCCGACGCTGCTGTTCGGTTCGCCGCGGGGCGCCGGGGTGTCCGTGTTCGCGTACAAGCGGTCCCGCAAGCCCTCGCGGGCCCCGTGGGTTGCTGTCCTCATGTCCCCTCCTCGTTGAGGTAGACGGTGTAGTTGATTCCGACCGACACCGACAGCGGTCTCGCTGTCGGCTTGTTGCTGTACAGGTGGATCTCCGCGCCCGGGGGCGTCCAGACCGCCAGGTGGCGGCGGTCGATGCCGGCGCCGGGCGACCAGTCGTCCTCGAAACCGGTCTTGCTCTCGATTCCGACGTACGAAGGCTGTCCCCAGTGCCGGCAGGCGAGGTCGAATTTCGCGGGCCAGTGCTCGTCGAGCCCGGCGGCCGCCTCCTCGACGTCCGCGGGCTCGATCGCGAACGCGACCCAGCCACTGAACGGGCTGTGCGGCAGCACCTGGTCGTCGTACACGGCGAGCTCGGTGTTGCGGCGGGTCAGGAAGCCCCAGCCGTCGAGCTGGTCGTCGATCACGGTCCGGCGGTTGATCGGCCACGGCTTCCAGTTCGTCCCGGACTTCACGCGCCGAATCAGCCGGCGAACCGGGGTCGGCCCGGTCTCGCCGGCCTGCGGGCCGGCCAGGCGCCGCCAGTCGCGGACCTCCGCGATGTCGGCCATCGCGCGGTCGTCGTCGTCCAGCGGCCGGTCAAGTGTCTTCATCCGTGCAGCAGTCCCTGTCGTCGCGGTACGTGTCGAAACTAAGTCCCCGGAGGGGTCAGGCGGACGTCCTGCTCGTGGACAGCACGAGAACAGCCGCCCTGGGAAGCTTCCCAGGGCGGCTGTCGGTCAGGTCAACCGGAGTTCGGTCTCAGTTCTGCATCGTGATCAGTGCATCGCGGCGGCCGCCGAGGACTCCAGCGAGTCCTCGCCCTCGGCCTTCGGGCCGTCGTTGCGGCCGGCCAGCCGCTGCTCCGGCGTGATGACCGCGAGGATCAGCGCGATCGCCAGGAACGGCAGGGAGACCAGGAACACGTCGCCCATCGCGTCGACCAGACCGTGCAGTGCCCAGCCCTTCATCGGCTCCTTCAGCCCGTGCAGGGCCTGCACGGAGTTGGCCGCCTTGGCCAGTCCGTCGACCATGCCCTGCGTCGCGTTCGGGACGATGTCGGTCAGGTGGTCCTTCAGCCGGGTGGTCAGTACGGCTCCGTAGACCGCCGTACCGATCGCGCCGCCCATCGAGCGGAAGAAGGTCATCGACGAGGTCGCGGTGCCCATGTGCTGCCGGGGCACGCTGTTCTGGGCCGCGGTGACGGTGATCTGCATCGACAGGCCCAGGCCGGCGCCCATCACGAACATGTAGATCGCCAGCTGCCAGTACGGCGTGTTCATGCTCAGCGTGGACAGCAGCACCATCGCGGCGCCGACCATGACCGCGGAGATGATCGGGTAGATCTTGTACCGGCCGGTCTTGCTCATCAGCTGGCCGCTCGGGATCGAGGCGGAGAAGATCCCGACGATCATCGGCAGCAGCGCCAGACCGGAGCGGGTCGGGGACATGTCCTTGACGGCCTGCAGGTACAGCGGCAGGAAGATCAGCGCACCGAACATCGCGAAGCCGAGCAGGAACGCGAACCCGGCGTACCCGGAGAAGATCCGGCCCTTGAACAGGTCCATCGGGATGATCGGCTCGGCCACCCGCAGCTCGATCAGCACGAACGCGACGGCCAGGACGACGGACGCGACCAGCAGCGCGATCGTGGTGGTGGTGCCCCAGCCGTTGGTCGGGCCGCTCCAGGAGACGGCCAGCAGCAGCGAGGTGACGGCGGCGGCGACCGTGGAGGCGCCGAGGTAGTCGATCTTGTGCGAGCGCTTCACGTGCGGCAGCTTCAGGACCGCGCCGACGATGCCCAGGGCAACCAGGCCGATCGGCAGGTTGATCCAGAAGATCCAGCGCCAGCCGGGGCCGTCGGTGAGCACACCGCCGAGCAGCGGGCCGGCCACCGAGGACAGGCCGAAGACGGCACCGAAGTACCCCATGTACTTACCGCGCTCGCGCGGCGGGATCACGTCGCCGATGGTGGCGAACGCGAGGGACATCAGGCCGCCGGCGCCAAGACCCTGGACGGCCCGGAAGCCGATCAGCATCTCGATGTTCTGCGACATCGCGGCCAGCACGGAGCCGGCCAGGAACGTGACGATGGCCGCGATGAACAGCGGCCGCCGGCCGTAGAGGTCGGAGATCTTGCCCCACAACGGCGTGGAGGCGGTCGAGGTCAGCAGGTAGGCCGTGACCACCCAGGACAGCTTGTCCAGGCTGTTGAACTCACTGACGATCTGCGGCAGCGCCGTACCCACGATGCTCTGGTCCAGGGCGGCGAGGAACATGCCGGCCATCAGTCCACCGAGGACGACCAGGATCTGCTTGTGGGACAGGTAGTTGGGACCACCGTCGGTTGGTGCAGCCCCGCCGGCGGTGGCGGGTTCTGTGGTGCTCATCTGGTGCTCTCCAGGTTGTTGTCGTTGTTCTCGCGGGCGGCAGGGTCGCTGCCGGGCGCGGAGTCTTCTTCGGTACGGCGCTGTGCCGCGGCGGACTGCAGTCGCGGGGCGACCGCGGCCCAGCCCTTGTCGGCCCAGGCGGCGCTGCTCGGGGCCTCGGTGCGGGCGGCGACACCGTCCGCGAAACGGGTCATCAGCCGCTCGAAGGTCTGCACGTCCTCCTCGGACCAGCCCTCCATGGCCGCGCTGAGCAGCTCCATCCGGTGCCGGGCACTGGCCTCCCACTGCTCGATGCCCTGCTCGGTGAGCTCGACGCGGAACGCGCGCCCGTCGTCCGGGTCGGGGGAGCGGCGGATCAGTCCGAGCTGCTCCAGGGACCGCACGTGGCGGCTCGCGGTGGAGGCGTCGAGCTCCAGCTTCCCGGCGAGGTCGGACAGCCGCAGGGCGCCGTTGCACCGCAGCGCGAACAGCACGACGTGCGCGCTGTGGTCGAGGGTGTCGCCGGGCTGCTTGGCCTTCAGACGGCGCCCGATCCGGGTGAACGCGTGCATGACGCCCTCGATGGGGGTCTGTGGGGTGTACGCGTCGTTTACTTGCATGCTGCAAGCATATACATGCTTGCGTGATACACGCAAATGAGTTTCCAAGTTCTTCAAGTGAGCCGCCACTCATTTGCTCTCGGTCGCCGGATGGTCACTGTCCGCAGTGGATCGCCTCCACCTTCTTTCTTTCGACGGCAGAGGGCCGGGTTTTGTGACGCGGATCGGCGCGAGGTGGTGCTGGCACCCCGCCGAAGGTCGGTCCAGCACCCTCGTCGGTCGGTGGTTCGGCCAGGAGGCTGGGGCGGGTGATCAAGCGACGGCTGGTGGAGTTCGGCGTCATCTGTTTCGTCCTGACCTGGGTGCCGTGGGGAGTCCTCGGCGTACTCGGTGTGAATCCGGATGAGGGAGCAGGCAGTCTCGTGTTCGCGCTGGCGGCGTCGGGGCCGTCGCTGGCCGCGTTGGTGATGTGGCTGCGGTACCGGGAGCGGCGGCGCGTCGTCCGGTGGTCACTGGTGTGGCCGGTCGCTGCCGTGGTGCTCGGTGCGGTGCCACCGCTCGTGGCGTCCGCGGTGATGGGGGACCTGCCGGCGCTGCCCGATCACGCCGCGTCGGTCATCTCTGGTGCCGGCGGAGTACTCGGCGCTGCGGCGTACACGTTCCTGGCCGGGCCGGTGGCTGAAGAGTTCGGGTGGCGTGGGTACGTGCAGCCGCGACTACGTGGGTACTTCGGCCTGCTCGGGACGACCGTGGTGCTGGGCGCCGCTTGGGGTGTGTGGCATGTGCCGCTGTACTTCCTGCCCGGTACGGGTCAGCACGACGACGGGCTGTTCACACAGCAGGGGCTGACGTTCTTCCTGGAGCTGTTCCCGCTGACGTTGGTGATGCTGTTCGTCAGCGAGCGCCTGCGGGGAGGTGTGCCGGCGGCGATCCTGCTGCACGCTGCGTGGAACCTCACGCAGGAACTGGTCCCTCCGCTCGGTCATGGGGTCTGGGTGGAATTCCTGGTCCTCACTGCGGTCGCAGCCGCCCTGCTGACATCCTGGACGCCTGTCCGGCGAGGTAGAAGGGTGGCGGCATGACGCGGGTTGCGGTGGTTACCGGTGGTGGGTCAGGGCTGGGGCGGGAGATGGCTCTGGCGTTGGCGGGGGCCGGGTTCCAGGTGTGGGTGACCGGGCGGACGGAGGACAAGCTGCGCGAGACGGTCGCGCTCGGCGATGGCCGGGTCGAGCTCGCCGTGCTGGATGTGTCTGACGGGGAGGCGGTACGGCGGTTCTTCGCGGGGCTCGAGCGGGTCGACGTACTGGTGAACAACGCGGGCACCGGGTCCCCGGCCGCGGCGGTGCAGGACGTACGGGAGGAGGACTGGCGGCAGGTCGTGGACACGAACCTGACCGGGTCGTTCCTCTGCGCGCAGGCGGCGTACGACTTGATGCTGCGGCAGGACCCGAAGGGCGGTCGGATCATCAACAACGGGTCGATCTCGGCGCACGTACCGCGGCCGCAGGGGATCGCGTACACCGCTTCGAAGCACGCGATCAGCGGGCTGACCAAGGGGCTCGAGCTGGAGGGGCGCGCGCACGGCATCACCGCCTGCCAGATCGACATCGGGAACGCGGCGACCGCGATGACCGCCCGGATGGAACAGGGCGTGCTCCAGCCGGACGGGTCGATCGCGGTCGAGCCGACGTTCGACCCGAAGATCGTGGCCGGCTTCGTCGTGCGGATCGCGGAACTGCCGACGTCCGTCGCGGTCCCGACGCTGACGGTCATGGCAGCCGGGATGCCTTACGTCGGACGAGGCTGAGGGAACATCTCCTTCACTGCGGCGAGGATCCGGTCTGTCGTTTCGCCCAGGAAGCGCATGGCGGCCAGCTCTTGCTCGCTGCCGGCGTAGTCCTCCGGCCTGACCAGTTCGCCGCCGACCCAGATGTGGCGAATCCGTTGTGTGGCAGTGATATCGGCCAGTGGGTTCCCGTCGACCAGCAACAGGTCAGCACGCGCTCCGACCGTCAGCCGGCCGCGGTCCGCTAGCCCGAACACCTCAGCGGGCGCACTGGTCGCAGCCACGACCGCCTCCGCTGGTGTGAGGCCGGCACCCACCAGCCGAACCAGCTCCCGGTGTAGCGACGCTCCGAACACCAGACCCGGATTCGGCGCGTCTGTCCCGGCCAGCACGCGTACGCCGGCCCGGTGCAACGCCAGCGTGTTGGCGCGGGCCGCCGTACTGTCTGGCGGCACCGGGGGCATCCAGCGGCGGGACTGCTGGTCCAGCAGGTCCTGCCACCGCGCAGGCATGCGTGCCATCAGCTCTGGTTCGTCCAGCAACGGCAGGTGGCCGGAAGGCCCGTTGAACCCGTCCGCGAGAACGCTCAACGTCGCGATGACGGCTACGTCGGCCACGGCTTCGATGTCCTCTGGGGACATGAGGTCGGACGGTACGTGCGCGAGTACGTCGACGCCGCACTCGGCGACCGTGACCGCGGCAGCAGCCGTCGAAACGTGCGCTACCACTGTGAGCCCGTGGGTGTGGGCCTCGTCGGTCAGCGCCTGCACAGTGCGTGGGTCCAGCGTCGGGAGGTTCAGTCCCGCGCCGGAGCCGTCGTCGTAAATCAGCTTCAGGTGATCGGCGCCCTCGGCGACCCGGTCCGCGACGAAACGCTTCGCATCGTCCGGCCCGGTGACGTAAGGGATCGGCGGGAACGCGATCGTCGGATGGCCGCCCGGCGCGGTGGCTCCGATGCTCGACGTGAAGAACGACGACCGCGGTGTCTCCTGATGGATCACCTCGGGCATGCTGAACAGGTCGAGCTGCATGGTCACGCCGTACGTCGCCGCGAGCTGCGTGCACCCCGGCGCCAGGTGGATGTGCGCGTCGATCAGGCCGGGAAGCAGCGTCGTACCGGAACCGTCGACGAGGGTGTCGCCCGGCTGCGCGATCTCCGGGCCGCCGATCGCCGTGATGCGACCGTTCGCGACGCGCAGGCAGTCCGCGGGCAGCGCCGCGCCGCGGTCGGCCAGTCGGGTGTGCAGGATCGTGAATGCCATGTCGCGGACGCTAAAGGCTGACGTAACGTCATACTCCAGTTCTTTATGCAGGAGGCGTTGTGGAACGCACGGTCAGCGAGGTCGCCCGGCTCGCCGGTGTCTCGGTGCGGACGCTGCGGCACTACGACGCCATCGGTCTGCTCCCGCCCGGCCGCGTCGCCACCAACGGCTACCGGTACTACGGCCGGCCCGAACTGCTCCGCCTGCAACGGATCCTGCTGCTCCGAGAGCTCGACGTACCGCTGCCGTCGATCGCGCGAATCCTGGACGAGCAGGACGACGAGGTGAGCGCGCTGCACGGCCATCGGGAGCAGTTGCTGCAGGAGCGGAAGCGGCTCGATGTGATGCTCGGTTCGATCGAGCGGACCATCGCCGGGTTGTCCGGCGACGACACGGTGACCGACGACGAGTTCTTCAGCGGGCTGTCGGAGGCGCGGACACGGTTGCGGGAGGACCTGGCCGACCGGTTCGGTGAGACCGTCGCGGAAGGGTTCGAGAAGGCTGTGCGGGAGACCGACGGCTGGACCCGCGAGGACTACGAGCGCATGGGCGACGAGGGCCGCCGGTTGCTGTTGCGGATGGCCGCCGCGCGAGACCGCGGCGTACAGCCGGACTCCCCGGAGGCGTTCGAGTTGATCGAGCAGCATCACCAAGGCGTCCTGGAACTCTGGCCAGCGACCCCGACCTCCTACTACGCACTCGGCGACCTCCTCGTCGAGAACGCGGACCAGCGCGCCATCGTCGAGATGGTCGACCGAGACCTGCCCGAGTGGCTGGCCGCAGGCGTCCGGGCGTACGCCGTGCAGCGGCTCGGCTATCAGCAAAACGACGAGCAAACTGTCCGACGGTCCGTCTAGTGTCAGTCGGGTGAGTGACCAACGGGAGTCTTTGGTTCACGTTCGTGGGCTGCGGAAGTCGTACGGCGACTTCGAGGCGGTGCGTGGCATCGACCTGGACGTGTGGCGGGGTGAGGCGTTCGGGTTCCTCGGGCCGAACGGGGCGGGCAAGTCGTCGACGATGCGGATGATCGGTGCGGTCTCGCCGGTCAGCGGCGGCACGCTGAAGATCCTCGGCCTGGACCCGGCCGCCGACGGACCGGCGATCCGCGCGCGGCTCGGCGTCTGCCCGCAGGACGACACCCTCGACACCGAGCTCACCGTCCGGGAGAACCTGACGATCTACGGGCGATACTTCGGTCTCAGCCGGGCGGAGTGCCGCGAGCGCGCGGACGAGCTGCTCGAGTTCGTCGCGCTGACCGAGAAGGCGAAGGTCAAGGTCGACGAGCTGTCCGGCGGGATGAAGCGCCGGCTGACGATCGCGCGTTCACTGGTCAGCAAGCCCGACCTGTTGCTGCTCGACGAGCCCACCACCGGCCTGGACCCGCAGGCCCGGCACCTGTTGTGGGACAAGCTGTTCCGGCTCAAACAGGCCGGCGTCACTCTGATCATCACCACGCACTACATGGACGAGGCCGAGCAGTTGTGCGACCGGCTCGTGGTGATGGACGGCGGCCTCATCGCGGCCGAGGGATCCCCGGCCGACCTGATCCGCGACTACTCGACCCGTGAGGTGACCGAGCTGCGGTTCGGGCCGGACGTGATGCTCGCCGACCACGACGCCCTGGCCGGCAAGGTCGAGGACCTCGCCCAGCGCATCGAGGTGCTGCCGGACCGCCTGCTGCTCTACACCGACGACGGCGAGCACGCGGTCGCACAGGTCCACGAGCGCGGGCTGCAACCTGCTGCCGTCCTGGTACGCCGCTCCACCCTCGAGGACGTGTTCCTGAGGCTGACCGGCCGGACGTTGGTGGACTGACATGGCGCTTGCGGTGGAGAACGGTCGCAGGATGTTCGACTACTGGCTGACCGTCTACAAGCGGACCTGGAAGGGCACGATGATCAGCAGCTTCCTGCTGCCGATGCTCTACCTGGCCGCGATGGGGATCGGGCTCGGCTCGTTCGTGGACAGCAACGGGACCGGCGCGCTCGGCGGGGTCAGCTATCTGCAGTTCATCGCGCCGGGGCTGCTGGCGTCCACCGCGCTGCAGATCGCGGTCGGCGAGGCGACGTACCCGGTGATGAGTGGGCTGAAGTGGCAGAAGTTCTACCACTCGATGATCGCGACGCCACTGCGGCCGGCGGACGTGGTCTACGGGCAGCTCGCGTTCATCGCGTTCCGGGTGTTCACGTCGTGCGCGGTGTTCCTCGTGATCATCACGCTGTTCGGCGGGCTCAAGTCACCGCTCGGTGTACTCGGGCTGCCGGTCGCGCTGCTCGTCGGAATGGCGGTCGCCGGCCCGATCGCGGCGTACGCGACGATCCTGGACAACGACTCCGGATTCGCCATGGTGTTCCGGTTCGGAGTGGTGCCTGCGTTCCTGTTCTCGGGAGCGTTCTTCCCGGTCTCGCAGCTGCCGGACTGGATCGAGTGGCTCGCCTATGTCAGTCCGCTGTGGCACGCGGTCGACCTGTCCCGCAACCTCAGCCTCGGCACGGTGAACCCGTTGCTGGCCCTCGGCAACCTCCTCTACCTGCTGACCTGGTTCCTGGTCGGCACCTGGCTGGCCGTCCGCGGCTTCACGAGAAAGCTCATCGGCTGATGGCGACGATCGCAGCCCGGGTGGTCCCGGTTCCGGTGCGGCTCGGCGGTGGACGGCACATCGTCGAGCGGAACTTCCTGCTCTACCGGCGGTCGTGGGTGGTGTTCCTCTCCGGCTTCTTCGAGCCGGTGTTCTACCTGCTGTCGATCGGCATCGGCGTCGCCCACCTGGTCGGTGACTTCACCCTGTCCGACGGCACCAAGATCGCGTACGCCGCGTTCGTCGCGCCGGCGATGCTCGCCAGCTCCGCGATGAACGGCGCGATCTTCGACTCGACGTACAACATCTTCTTCCGGATGAAGTACGCCAAGCTCTACGACTCGATGCTCGCGACGCCGCTGCGGCCGTGGGACGTCGCGACCGGCGAGGTCACCTGGGCGCTGCTGCGCGGGGCGATCTATTCGGCGATGTTCATCGTGGTGATGCTGATCATGGGGCTGATCTCGTCCTGGTGGGCGCTGCTCGCGCTGCCCGCCTCGGTGCTGATCGGGTTCGCGTTCGCGGGCGCCGGGATGGCGCTCACCACGTTCATGCGCAGCTGGCAGGACTTCGAGTTCGTGCAGCTGGCGATCATGCCGATGTTCCTGTTCTCGGCCACGTTCTACCCGGTCGAGACGTACCCCGGCGCGATCCGCTGGCTGGTCGAGATCACCCCGCTCTACCAAGGCGTCGTCCTCGAACGTGCCTTCAGCACCGGCAACGTCGGCTGGTTCCTCGTGATCCACGCCCTCTACCTGGCCGCCATGGGCACCCTCGGCATGTACGTCGCCTCCCGCCGCCTCGGCAAGCTCCTCCTGAAGTGACTGGAACGCCACCGAACCGGCCGGAACGCAGGCCACCGCGGCGGCGTCGGAGTTGGCATGGCGGACATGGACGAGCACGCGTTCCTGGAGGGAATGCGGGCGCCGAAGCTCGCGCTGCCCGGTGGCCCGCGGCGGTGGATCGAGGACTCGTTCCAGTTGCTGACCGAGCACTTCGGTGTCGAACCGCTGCGACGGCCGCCCGTCCTGCCGGGGAAGTTCGTGCCGGCCGGGTACGACGGATCGGAAGCCGCCGCCCGTGAGCTCTGCGCGACGATGTGCGAGCGGATGGGCGTCCCGTTCGAGCGGGTCCATTTCAGCTTCCGGCTGGAGACGGTGAGCGAGGCCGCCGAGCTGCTCGGAGCGGCGATGCTCGATCAATACGTCGATCCGAACCACCCGTTCTCGCGAGGTGCGTCACCCGGTGATCTCGCGGCCGTGCGCGCCCACTCGGACCGGCTCGGTACGGCGTCGTTCGAGCAGGTCGATCGGATCATCGAGTCCGGTCTGACCGACCTAGGCGTGGACATGACGCCGATCGTCCAGCGGCTGGGGACGGGCGCGTTCGGCGCTGAGGTCGTGCGGTGCCTGCTGATCGCGTCCGGATCCGATCCGGAGCAGCGGGCCGAACGGGTGCGGGCGGCGTACGAGTCCGACGTACGCCGGAGACCGGCCGTCGGCCGCTGGCTCGACCTCGCAGCGGACTGCCCGGGTGTCGCACGGATCCCAGGTCAGTCCGCGGTCCTGCTCCGGTCCGACGTACTCGCCGATCCGTTGAAGTTGCTGGCGGCAACGTCACACGAGTTGAGTCACGAGCTGCTGTCCCGCGCGGAGCTGCCCTGGGCGACGGGTCCGCTCGAGGAGCCGCTCACCGATCTCTGCGCGCTGTTCCACGGATTCGGAATCGCCCTCGTCAACGCTGCTGTCGACGAGACGACACTCGACGAGGAATGGGTCCACACCTCCGGCTACCTCGGCGAGCACGCTCTCGCCGAGGCGCTCGCGCTGTACCGGTTCCGGCAGCATCGACTGGTTCGCGACGGGCCGCTGCTGCCGGAGTGGCATCAGGCTCTCGACCCGGAGCCGCGGGCCCGTTTCGTGGCCCGCCTCGACGACCTGACCGGCGGCCCGCCGACCGTGCCGGTCACGGGGCCTCCCGGTCTGGACTGAGGAGCGGAGGGAGCGTAGCGACCGGAGCGACGAGGGAAGACCGGGAGCTCGAGCCCCGTGACCCGCCGCGACGGAGTCGCGGCAATCAAATACAGCTTGGTGATCCAGCTGCAACATTGCTGATGGAACGGGCGTTCGGGCGACCGCGTCAGTTCGGGTATGAATCTGATCGGTGCTTGGCGCCGCCGGCAACGACATCGAGAGCAGCTGTACGGCCCGAAGGTCCTGCTGCCCGGTGGGCCGGAGCAGTGGATCGAGGACTCGCTGGACTGGCTGATCGGCCGGTTCGGGGTCGAGCCGCTGCGTCGGTCGCCGGTGTTGCCCAGTGAATTCGTACCCGCCTGGTACGACGGCTCCGAGCGCGCGGCGCGCGAACTCTGTCTGCGGGTGTGCGCGTGGATGGAGGTACCCGACGACCGGATCCGGTTCAGCTTCCGGATGGAGGAGGTCCGCGCCGCCGCCCGCAGCGCGGCCGTGCACCGGCTGAACGCCGAGCTGAGCGGCGACCTGATCGCGATCTCGGGGCTGCGGGCAACGATGACGTCGGCCGAGGTGGACGCGCTGGCCGCTTCCGGGTTCGCGGCCGAGATCGGCGTACTCGCCGAGCGTGAACTGCAGGCCGAGGTGAAACGCAGTACGGCGATCCTCCAGGAGACCGACCTGGATCGCCGGGCCGAGCTCTGCCGACGCGCCGAGGCGATCTGGTCGACTCCGGCCGGCAGCGGATCACGCGCGGCCTGGCTCGACCTGCGGGCAGGCGGCATCGAGGGAACGGCGGTGATGCTGTCGGCAACCACCCTGGCCGATCCGGCCGCGGTCGTCGCTGCCACCGCCCATGAACTCGGGCACGAGGTGCTCTGGGGGTATCACCTGATCGACCGGAGCCGCCCGGACGCCGAGGCGCTGACCGATCTGTTCGCGGTGTTCCACGGGTTCGGGATCTTCCTCGCCAACCAGGCGGTCGAGCGTGTTCCCGGCCGGCGTTCGGCGCTGCAGACGCTCGGGTACCTGGGGGAGCGCGGTGCCTCCGACGCGCTGGCGGCGTACTGTTTCCGCCGGCATCTGCTGTTTCCGGAATCGCTTTTTCCGGCGATGCCGACCGAGGTCGACCGGGCGGTCCGGATCCGGACCTTCGCCCGGCTCGCGTCGCTGGTGAAGGACGCCGAGATCGACTCGATCCAGGAAGGCGCACCGCTGACCTGATGTCAACATCCGGTGACGCTGCGGAACCGTGAGGTTTGCCGCGGCGTCGGACAGGCATGATCCGGCGGGTGAGGAATCCGATCGGAATGATCCGCCGCAGCCAGCAGTTGCGGTCCCAGCTCAAGTCGCCCCGCGAACGGTTGCCGGGCGGGAGCCGGCGCTGGATCCGTACGTCGATGGATTGGTTCATCAGCGAGTTCGGGCGAGACGTGCTGCTGCGTCCGATTGCGCTGCCGGTCGACCTGATCCCGCACGGGTACGACGGAAGCCTCGCCGCCGCGACCGAGCTGTGTGGCCGCGTCGACAACCGCATGGATCTCCGGCCGGGGCAGTGCGCGCTGAGCTTCGAACTGAACGGCGTACGACGTCCCGTCGGTGGTCTGCACGGTGGAGGGCGCCCGGTGGGCGGTCTCGTGGTGAAGGAACAGTCCGGGCGCTGGATCCGCGGAAACGGCAGCAACCAGATCCAGCTCGCACCGGCGCTGATGGCCGACCCGGTCGCGCTGATCGCGATCTACGCCCACGAGGTCGGCCACGAACTGCTCCTCGGCAGCGGCCGGATCACGCTCGCCCGCCGACCCGACCACGAACCGCTCACCGACCTGATCACGGTCTTCTACGGACTCGGCATCTTCACCGCGAACGCGGCGTACGAACGCCGCCCCCGCCCGAACGGCCGCGGCAAACAACCCCTCGCCCGCGGCTACCTCCGCGAAACCGCCCTAGCCGAAGCACTCGCCCACTACGCAAAACTCCGCGGCGAACGCCACCCAGAATGGTCCCGCCACCTCGACCCACCCGTCCGCCGAGGCCTGAACAACCAACTATCGATCCTCCACCGCTAACCAGCTCTGGGCATCTTTGTGCCCCCACCAACCATTTTCGAGCCGCCGAGATGGTTGGTGGGTGCCCAAGGATGATCCTGTGCGGTGCCGAGCACTTAAGGTGTGAGGAGTTTCTTCAGCCAGAACGATCCGCCTCGGGACATCGAGTTCTTGCTGGGCCCGGTGAGGTGGTCCAGCAGATGTAGGTAGGTGATGGTCTGGTGCAGGGAGCCGAGTTCTTCCGCGAGGGTTAGTGCACGGCGTAGGTCGGAGGGCGCGGCGTACTCTTCCCACTCGCCCAGGTACGCGTCCAACACGCGGGGGTCGCTCGACAGGGGTGAGCGTTCTTCCATCAACGTCACCAGGTCCAGGAACGGATGTGCCAGTGCCGCATCGGTCCAGTCGAAGGCGAGTACCTGGCCGTTCCGGACGGCCAGGTTCCGTGGGTGCAGGTCGCCGTGCAGCAGGGTCTCGGGTACGCCGATCTCCGCCAGCTCGGTGATTGCCTCGCGCAACTGTTTCGCGCGTTCCGGCAACCGGCCCTGCTGCTCCAGGTCGAGCTGGCCGGTCAGCGAGTTGGGCTCGAGCAACCGATCCAGCTCGGCGTCGAGGACAGCGAGCCGCCGGTCGGCGCAGCTGTACTCCAGCAAGCGTTCGGGTTCCGTGACGTAGCTGCGCTGCAGCCGGGCATGGTTGCGCACGGCATCGATCCAGACCGCGACGTCGCTCTCGTCCTGCAACGGCGTACCGAGGTCCGGCAGCAGCATCCACGCGCGCTCGGCGTCGATCGCCAGCGGAGCGGGCACCGCACCGGGACGATCGGTGGAGGCTCGCTGCAGGAACAGCGGTTCGTTCGCGAACAGGAACGGCAACGCGTCCGGCTCGGTCGACGCCTGCGAGAGCGCCTTGAAGTACACGTCACCGTCGGCGGTCGGGATCCGCAACACGTTCGACAGCCCCCACGACTTCACCTGCACCCACGGTCCGGTCGCCTTCAGACGCTCAGCGATCCACTGCGGCGCCTCGCCGTACCACTCCGGCCGCGCCCAGCTCGGCAGATCGGACGAGCTAACGGGATGGTCGTCGACCCACCGAGCCCCGGCCGGCGCCTCGCCGCTCGGGAGCATCAGGTAGGTGAGCGGGTCCTCGGACAAACACGTGAGTACGACGGCCTCGATGCCGTGCTCGTCCCGCAGCGCCCGCAGCACAGACTCGACATCCGGGAACCAGAAGCCATCCGCCTGCTCGACCTGCGGCAGCCCCGCCGGCAGCATCAAGACCGCGCGGTCGGACGGACGCACTACAACAGCCGTTACCTTCACCTGCAGCAGCGTACGTATCCGATGCAACCTGTTTTAGTCAGCGAGCGGACGTACATAGGTCAGCAGACTGACCAGAAACCTCCCCGGTTCCTCCCAAGGCGCCAGATGCGCCGAGTGCTCGAACCAGACCGCCTGCTTGTACGGCGCCTCGACCGCCGCGATCCACTCCGCGGGCGGCTGTGCCGGCGTGGTGTAGTCGTGCCGCCCAAGGAACATCAGCACCGGGATCGGGAACTCCGTCACGCCTGTGTAGTCGACGGCGAGCATCTCGTCGAGCACCCGGCCCAGCGTGAACTCGTTGCCCTCGCCAATGGTCTCGGTCTCCTCGACCGTGTACTCCGGCGACAGCTCGGGCGCCCCGAAGAAGTACTTGGAATCGTCGCGGTACGCCGACAGTCCGCCGCGGTACTGCGCCCACTGACGGGCGACGATGATCCGCTCGCGGGTCACCGGCTCGTCACCTGGGTACGGCGCGATCGACGCGAGCTGCTCCAGTGCTTCGGTGTGGTTGTGCTCGCGCGCCTGGTCGAGCGCGTACTCGAAGCACAGCCGCTCGTTGGCCCGGGCATCGATGACCTGCCCGACCCCGACGTACGCGTGGAAGAGGTCGGGCCGGTCGAGCGCGGCCTGGGTGGCGATGATGGTGCCCCAGCTGTGGCCGATCAGGATCAGCTTCGGGACGCCGTACCGCTCCCGGATCTGCTCGGCGAGTTCGATCGCGTCGGCGACGTACTGCGCGATGGTGAGGGTGTCCGCGATGGCTTCGGGGTCGATCGTGCGCAGGGTGCGCCCGGCGCCGCGCTGGTCGTAGGTGACGACCGTGAAGTACTCCTCGATCGGCCGCTGGAACTGCCACGAGGTCGGCGCGAGCGGCGAGGCGGGGCCGCCGTGCACGAACAGGATCACAGGGTTGGCGCGGTCCTGCCCGCGGGCGTAGACCCAATGGTCGACACCGCCGGCGGACAGCTGGAAGTTCTCCTGGACGCCGTTGGGCGTCACGACCCGGTGCAGGTCTGCGATGACCTCGCGTGCTGCGTCGTACGCCTCAGGCATCCACAGAGGATACGGGTTCGCAGGTCTTCACCAGGGGTGCGTGGAGTCGCTGCGCCAGCACCTTGCGCTGGGTCGGCTGGGCCTCGGTCTGGCGCCGCAGACCCTCGTCGGTCAGCCGGACGTTCACGGCGCGACGGTCCTCCGGGCACATGTGCCGCTCGACCAGGCCGGCGACCTCCAGGCGGCCGATCACGCGCGACAGCGCGCTCTGGCTCAGATGCACGGACTTGGCGATCGTCGCCACCTTCGCAGAGTGCTCCGGCAGCTCCGCGAGCCGCTCGAGCACCTCGTACTCACTCATCCCGAGGGCGTGACCGGCCTGCAGCGCCCGGTCGAGGGCGCAGGTCAGGTCCGCGTGACGGGCCAGCAGCTCGCGCCATTCCCTCACGTCGGCACTGACGTCGGCACCGGCATCGGCGCTGGTCTCACCAGGTCCAGCGCTGACCTTCGTAACGGTCATGTCGGTGACCATAGCATGCATGCGCATTCAATGCAAAGGCATTTAATGCCTAGACATTAGATGCACACGCATGCAATAGTCTCTCCTCGTGACTACGCAAACCACATCGCCAGCTCGCATGACTTGGGACGCGCGCCTCTGGGGAGCGCTCCTGGTGGTCTGCGGCGTGATCTTCCTCGACGGCCTGGACGTGTCCATGGTCGGCATGTCCCTGCCGTCCATCGGCGCCGACCTGGGCGTCTCCCTTGCCTCTCTCCAGTGGGTCGTGACCGGCTACGTGCTCGGGTACGGCGGCCTGCTGCTCCTCGGCGGCCGTACCGCCGACCTGCTCGGCCGGCGCCGGGTGTTCCTGATCGCCCTCGCCGTCTTCGCCGTGGTCTCGATGCTGAGCTCACTGGCGACCAACCCCGAACTGCTCATCGCCGCGCGGTTCGTGAAGGGCGTCGCCGCGGCGTTCACCGCCCCGGCCGCGCTCTCGATCATCACCACCACCTTCCACGAGGGCCCGGATCGCAACCGCGCCCTCAGCATCTTCACCACCTGCGCCGCCAGCGGCTTCTCGATGGGCCTGATCCTCGGCGGCGCGCTGACCGAGGTCGGCTGGCGCTGGACGTTCCTGGCCCCCGGCCCGGTCGCCCTGATCGTGCTGCTGTTCGCGATCAAGCTGATCCCGAACAGCCCGCGGGACGACGCCGCCGGCGGGTACGACGTACCGGGGGCGATCACCGTCACCGCCGGAATGCTGTCCCTCGTCTACGCGGTCGTCGGCGCCGAGCACGCCGGCTGGGTCTCGCTGCAGACCATCGGCCTGTTCGCGCTCGCCGTCGTCCTGCTGGCCGGCTTCGTCGCGATCGAGCTGCGCACCAAGCACCCGCTGGTCCGGCTCGGCATCCTGCGCAACGCCTCGCTGCGGCGGGCGAACCTGGCCATCCTGACCGTCTTCGGTTCGTACGTCGCCTTCCAGCTGATCGGCACCCTGTACCTGCAGAACCTGCTGGGCTGGTCGTCGTTCGAGACCGCGCTCGGGTTCCTCCCGGCCGGACTGCTGGTCGCCACGCTGTCCCCGAACGTCGGCAAGATCGTCGACCGGGTGGGTACCGAGAAGATGATCATCGTCGCGATGGCGCTGTTCGTCGCCGGGTACGCGCTCTCGTTGCGGATCGGCCCGGAGTCGGCGTACTTCTCGACCGTGTTCCCGACCATCATGCTGCTCGGTCTCGGGTTCGCGATCGGGTTCCCGTCGCTGAACATCCAGGCCGTGTCCGGGGTCCCGGACCACGAGCAGGGACTGGCCTCCGGGCTGTTCAACACCTCCAACCAGGTCGGCGGCGCGGTGGTTCTCGCGATCGTGACCGCGGTGATCAGCGGCCAGACCGCCGGCGTCACCGCCCCGGCCGGGGTCCTGTCGGCGTACAAGTCGGGGCTCGGTGTCGTGACGGGGATCGCGGCCCTCGGCCTGGTCATCGCACTGACCGGTCTGTACGGCCTCCGGGCCCGCCGGGCCGCCGAAGAAGCAGAGGCTGCCGAGTTGGCCGCCGTACAGGACGAGCTCAAGGCGGAGGAGATGACGCCGGCCGCCTGACAACAACCAGCCCTCCCAGGCTGTGCGGTTATAGAGAGAACACAGTGCGGGTCCAGGACTACTCTCCCGGGCCCGCACTGCTGTGTTCACAGCGGTCTGGCCAGCACTGTGGCGAGTGCGATGGCCACAGCCATCACCGTGAGTTCGACAGTCGCCAGCGTGGCGAGAGCGGACGTCTCCTCACGGCGTACGGCTGGCAGGAGGATCTGGCGGATCGCTCCGCCGGTCGCGGCCAAGAGCATCAGGGCCGCGAGCTTGCCGAGCACCAGCCAGCCTGCAGGGGTCTCGAGGAGTGCGTGAAGTAGTACGGACAGGTGCGGGGTCAGGTCCTTTGTTAGACGCGGTCCCGCGAGCAGTACGCCGGTGAGCCCGACCGTGGCGATCGCTCCGCCCGCAACGGTCGAGAACCGCGGGAGCACCAGGGCCAATGCGGAACGGTTGCCGGCGACCAGCACTGTGACCAGCGCGAGGCCGCCGACCCACAGGCTCACTGCGCATATGTGTGCGGTGATCGCGGGTGTGGTCAGCCAGGGAGCCTCACTCTGCGACGCGTGGCCAGTGACCGGTACGGCGACGAGTCCCACTAGCGCCGTACCGAGGCCGAGCGCCGGTCTGCGGTGGACGGCGGCCAGTGTGTACGCGCCCGCGGCGACGACTGTCACCACGAGCGCGGTACCTGAAGAGACGTCGACGACGTATGACGCCATCCCCGCGAACGGCATCTTCGAGCCGGACTGTGAGATCGCCGCGGCCTGGAGCCACCACGTCGTCGTGGTCGCCGTGACCCAGGCGGTGCCGGAGGCGATGCCGATGATCCGGGCGCGACCGGCGATCGCGGCGTACCGCTCCCGGCCCTGGGCACCGAGCAGTAGGAGCAGCAGTACGGCGCCGACAGCGAGGATGGCTGTTGCGTTGGTGACGAAGCGGGCGACCGGGGTGGTGTAGAGGATGCCCGGACTGGTCGTGGTCAGGCCCGGCTCGGCGGCCGGGCGGGTGACGACGATGGACCAGGCCAAAGCAGCCGTACTGAGGGTGGCGATCGCCCCGACGACGACTGGGCGCCGTGCCTTGACGGACGGGATGGCGACATTCATCGCTGGTCCCTGACGGCCGCTTCGGGTGGAGCGGCCAGATCGGAGCGCCAGCGCCGGAACCCGCGCACCAGGAACAGGACCACCGCGAGCTCGGCGAACCACAACCACGCCGGTACGCCGTCGGTCGGCAGCGCCATCGCACTGGCGGCGCGGGGACCGGAATCCGGCCGGTCGAGGGTGATCGTGATGTGGCCGGCGATCGGGTGGCCGTCGCCGGAGATCACCCGGTAGCTGATCGTGTAGACACCGGCCGTCCCGAGCCGGTCGCAGGTGGCGTGCAGCGTGCGGCCCACGATCCGCACCGAGCGGGCGGGATGGCGGTTCCCGTCGGGGCCGGTCACCAGGACCGCGTCCCAGCCCGGAACCGGTTGCAGGGTCTGGTCGAACGTGAAGGCGAGTGCGGACGGCGTGGACGTGAGCCGGGCGCCGTTGGCCGGCGTACTGGCGGAGAGCTTGCTGTGCGCGGTGGCGGGGGCGGCCGGTGCGACGGTCAGGGCGATGACGGCGAGCAGCAGCAGATAGTTCCGCCGCCGGGCAAAGAGCCGGGACGTCATGGGCAGAGACATCCGGATCCTCCTGTCGGAGACATATCGGAGAATGTTCGAATTAATGCAGGTCGGTCATTGTGCCGTAACAATTACGGCGGCCCGGGAAATGCGATCGAAACCTCTCGGGGTTATTTTTGAGGTGTGAGGACGAATCGGCCCCGGATGTGGATCGCCCGTGGTCGCGGAGGAGGGTCCGCGGCCACGGGCGATACCGGTGCGGTGGCGCCGGTCATGCGTACCGGAGCCACCGCCGATGGGTCAGTGGTCGTGCCCGTGCCCGGTGCCGTCGTCGACGGACTTGTGGCCGGTGAGCGTGAGCGACACGACGTTCACGCCGACCGGGACCACGTGGCTGGTCGTGTAGCCGAGCGGATTCTCCACCGCCGGGTACAGGCCGAGCGCCTCGTCGTCCACGTGCAGCTGGACCTGGTCGGTCGCGTAGTCGACGGCGTCCCCGACGTTCGCGACCGGGGTCGGGTGCTCGTGGGCCGACGCGGTGGTGGCGGTCAGGGCAGCGCCGCCGGCGGCCAGCGCGAGGCTCGCGAGCGGCAGGGTGATCAGGCGGGACCTCAAATTGGGCATGACGAATTCTCCTTGCGGGAGGGTGGGACGAATACGGTCGTCGTTGACCGCTGAAATGGTGCGGCCGCGGCGCCCGATGGCCAGTCAAAGCGTCGCTTGAAATGAATGTATTGAATCCGCCGGGCGGACCACAAGCAATTCGTGGTTTTTTGTTCACGGAGCGAAATGAAGCTTGCTTCGTCAGGCTCCGGGCCGCGCGGTTCAGGGTGCGGGGCGGCCGGGTTCGGGGCGATCCCCGATTGGTTTCGACCCGGCGGGGTGCTGGACTGGTGGCATGAGCAACCAGAGCTACGACGAGAAGGTCAAGGACATCCTGGACCGAGTCGCCAAGGGGCACCTCTCGACCGAAGAGGCCACCATCCTGATCGCCGCCCTCAAGACCGCCCCCTCCGAGGCTGCCGAGCCGGCGTCCGAAGCTCCGGTTGCCGACGAGGCGTCCGAAGGCAAGCCCCCGTGGCCGTGGCCGACCGGCGACGACGTCCCGTCCACCACCGTCTGGGCCGACGCCGTCGACTCCCCGACCACCGAGCCGACCGCCGGTTCGACCGCTGAGCCGACCGCTGAGCCGACCGCCGCTGAGCCGACTGCTGAGCCGGCGAAGGTGCAGGACAGTGTGGTGGACGAGGAGGCCGAGCTGGTCGAGGAGGAGCACAGCAATGTGCCGATTCCGTCGGGGGTGCAGCGGGTGACCGTGCGCGCGATCGGGCGGCGGGTGCGGCTGATCGGTGAGCCGGCCGTGAACGGTGTCGCGGTCGACGGTCCGCACGTGATCAAGCGCGACGGCGACACTCTCGCGATCAGCAGCGAAGGCGATATGGGCGTCTCGATCGACGGGTTCAGCATGCTGCGCAACCCGACCGACCTGAAGGCGCACGTCAACGGGCTCGCCAAGGAGCTGTCGATCCGCGTCAACCCGAACCTCCAGGTCGAGGTCGAGGTCACCGGCGGCAGCGTGAACGCCGAGCGGCTGCCCGGCCTGACCCGGGTCCGCGTCACCGCCGGTACGGCGAAGGTCACCGACGTCGACGGTCCGATCGACGTACTCGTCCAGGCCGGCTCGGCCAGTCTCGACGCCCAGATCACGAAGGGCCGCTCCCGTGTCCGCGTCGAGTCCGGTACGGCGCAGGTCGCGCTCCGCCGCGGCTCCGACGTACACGTGCACACCGAATCCCAGCTCGGCCGCGTCACCTGGAGCGGCGCCGTCTCAGGCCAGTCCAAGGACGTAGAAATCGGCCGCGGCCGCGCCGCCCTCGACGTAGAGGTCCTGGTCGGCACTGCCCAAATCACCTCCGACTGAGGGTTGCCCCCTCGGATGGTGGGTTGCCCACCGAGAATCTGAGGGGGCAACCCGCCAGCTCAGGGGGCAACCACCTCACCGGGAACCGTTCGCAGGGTGCGGAGCGGGGAGAAGTAGAGGATCGCGGTGCCGGCGAGGGTGCCGAGGCCTGCGATCCAGAGCGTGGTGTGCAGACCGAACGCCGTGCCCAGCGCGCCGCCCAGGAGGCTGCCGAGGGGAGCGGCTCCCCAGCTGACGAAGCTCATCGTGGCGCTCACTCGGCCCTGCAGGTCCGGCGGGCACAGGCGCTGTTGCGTGCTGACCTGCAGGATGTAGCTGACGATGATGCAGAAGCCGGCCAGTAGCGTGCCGACGACGAACCAGCTCACCATCCAGCCCGGTGCGGTCAGCGCCTGCACCGTGAACGCGACGCCGATCCCCGTCGACGACAGCAGCAGCGTGCGCGCATCGCCGTACCGGGTGCTGAGCTTCTCGGTGACGGCGGATGCCAGGATCGCGCCGAGCAGGCCGATCATGCTGAGTACGCCGATGGTGGCCGGCTGCAGGTGAACGCCGCGGACCAGGTAGACGACCATGATCGCGCCGGCGGCTGCCTGGAAGAGCATGGTCGTCATCGTGTTGAGCGCCAGCGGTCGTAGCAGGGGATGCCTGAACACGTAGCGCAGGCCGTCGCCGATCTCGCGGCGCAGGTTCGGCCGCTCCGGCTTCACCGGCGCGGCCTCCGGCAGACGAATGCTTCGTAGCCAGAGCGCTGACCACAGGAAGCTCAGCGCATCCAGGCCGATCGTCAGCGCAGCGCCGAGCCATTGGACGAGCAGGCCGCTCGCGCCGGCGCCGATGACCGCCGCGATCGAGTGGTTCGCGGCCAGTTTCGCGTTGCCCGGCAGCAGGCGGTCCCGCTCGAGGAGCCTCGGCAGGTACGACGTGTGCGCGACATCGAACAGGACCGTGAGGATCCCGGCCGGCACGAGAACGACGTACACCTGCGTGAGCGTGAGTACGTCGAACCACCAGGCGATCGGGATCGACGCGAAGAGCAGCGCCCGGAGCAGGTCGGCGTACACGAGGACCGGACGGCAGCGGATCCGGTCGGCCCACGCGCCCGCGAAGAGGCCCAGGACGAGCCACGCCGCGGTCTCGCAGGTCCGGAGCAGCGACACCTGGAGCGTCGACGCGTCGAGGGTGAGTACGGCGAGCAGCGGGATCGCGCCCATGCTCAGGCGGGACCCGAGCTGACTGAGCAGGTCGGCGGCCCAGAGCCGGCGGAAATCGGGGTGGCGGAGGATGCCCATTCCGCGACCGTAGACGCTGCCTTGAGTCATGTCGACTCAAGTATCAACAAAGTTGAGTCGATCACGCTCAATATAATTTGGGAGTGAAATTGTCGGCGTTCTCGGGCAGGATGGTGGCCTGCGTCACATCCAGAAGGGGGACGTTCGGATGGCTGCTATCGAGGCAACCGGCCTCGTGAAGACGTTCAAGGGCAGAAAGACCGCGGTCAAGGCACTCGACGGGATCGACCTCGACGTGCCGGAAGGGACCGTGCTGGGTCTCCTCGGGCCGAACGGCGCGGGCAAGACGACCGCGGTCCGGGTGCTCACCACACTGCTGAAACCGGACGCCGGGACCGCCCGGGTGCTCGGGCACGACGTGGTCAAGGAGGCGGACACGGTCCGGTCGCTGGTCGGGCTGTCGGGGCAGTACGCCGCGGTCGACGAGCTGCTCACCGGCCGCGAGAACCTGTGGATGTTCGGCCGGCTGTACCGGCTGAGCAGCCGGCAGGCCAAGCAGCGGGCGGAGGAACTGCTCGCGACGTTCGATCTGACCGAGGCTGCGGACCGGACGCTGAAGACGTACTCCGGCGGTATGCGGCGCCGGCTGGACCTCGCCGGGTCGCTGATCGCGCACCCGAAGGTGCTGTTCCTCGACGAGCCGACGACGGGTCTCGATCCGCGTTCACGGCTCGACCTGTGGCAGATCATCCGCGACCGGGTGCGCGAGGGCGTCACGATCCTGCTCACCACGCAGTACCTGGAAGAGGCCGACGAGCTGGCCGACAGCATCGCGGTCGTCGACCACGGCTCGGTGATCGCTCGCGGTACGGCGGACGAGCTCAAGGCGAAGGTCGGCGGTGAGCGGATCGAGGTCGTCGTCCACGATCAGGGCGACACCGTGCGGGCGCTGGAACTGCTGACCGACGCGCTCGGGATCGCCGATCCGGAGTCGACGACGCTCGAGGAGCACACCCGGCGGATCACCGTGCCGGCGCCGGGCGGCTCGAGCACGCTGGTCGACGTGATCCGGACCCTCGACGCCGCGGCGATCCGGATCGCCGACATCGGGTTGCGGCGCCCGACGCTGGACGACGTGTTCCTCACCCTGACCGGGCACGAGGCCGAACAGAAGGAGTCGCTGTGAGTGCGGAGCTGCCGGCCCGGGTGAACCCGATCGGCCGGGCGTTGTCGGACGCGGGGGTGCTCGCGTGGCGGAGCCTGAAGCGGTTCCCGCGGACGCCGGACATGCTGATCTACGCGACCATCCAGCCGATCATGTTCGTGCTGCTGTTCGCCTACGTGTTCGGGAACGCGATCCCGATCCCGGGCTTCCCCGGGGCGCGCGCGTACCGGGAGTTCCTGATGTCCGGGATCTTCGCGCAGACGATGGCGTTCGCGGTCGCGTCGGCGAGCGTCGGGCTGGCCGACGACATGTCCAAGGGCCTCATCGACCGGTTCCGGTCGTTGCCGATGGCAAGGTCCGGGGTGATCGCCGGCCGGGTGATCGGCGACCTGGTGTTCAACGCGTTCGTGATGCTGATCATGGTGCTGTGCGGCTTCATCGTCGGCTGGCGGTGGCACAACGGCTTCGGTCAGGCGCTCGCGGCGTTCGCGATCCTGCTGCTGTTCGCGTTCGCGATGCTGTGGGTCGGCGCGCTGATCGGCCTGTCGGTGGGTAGCGCCGAGGTGGCGGCGTCGGCCGGCCTGATCTGGCTGTTCCCGCTGACCTTCCTCTCCAACGCGTTCGTGCCCACGCCGAACCTGCCGAGCGGTCTGCAACCCGTCGCGGAGTGGAACCCGATCTCCTCGATCGTCGCGGCCTGCCGGCACCTGTTCGGCAATCCGTCGCCCTTCGCCAGCCCGGACGGTTTCCCGGCCCAGCACCCGGTCTGGCTGTCCCTCATCTGGTGCACCGCGATCATCGTCGTCTTCGCCCCGCTCGCCGTGCGCAAGTACCGGAGTGCCACTGGGCGTTGACACGATTTAGACGGTGTGCAAATAATTCGAACTGTGTTAAAGAGTTCGGATGGTGATTGGCGCGCGGCCCGCCGGGCCAGTGCCCGGGCGGCGGTGCTGGAGGCCGCCTGGGGTCTGGTGCGCGACAACGGGCTGGCCGCGCTGTCGTTGCGCGAGCTGGCCAAGCGCGCCGGGATCACCACGCCGACCGTGTACGCGTACTTCGAGTCCAAGAACGCGATCCTGGACGCGATGTTCGCGCAGGCCGCGCAGTCGTTCGTGGAGTTCATGAGTTCGTTGGAGGCGAGCGACGATCCGGAGGCGGATCTCGCCGCCTCCGTACGGGCTTTCGTCGACTTCTGCGTGTCCGACGTGGCGCGGTACCAGTTGTTGTTCCAGCACTCGGTGCCCGGCTTCACGCCGTCGCCCGAGTCGTACGAGGTCGCGGTCCGTGCCCTGGCGCTGGCCCGCGACCTCCTCGCACGCAACGGCGTGCACGATCCACGGCACCTCGACATCTGGACCGCGATCACCACCGGCCTGGTCGGCCAGCAGATCTCCAACGACCCGGGCGGTGACCGCTGGACCGGTCTCACCGAGGACGTGACCCGGATGTTCCTCGCGCAGTACGGGGAATCCAAGTAGTACGAGGGGGAATCATGACCACAGTCCCGCAGCCCGGACTCCATCATCTGGCGCTGACCGTGACCGACCTCGAGTCGAGCGTCCAGTGGTACGGCGACGTGTTCGACGTCCACCCGGTGCTCGACGTACCGCACCAAGGCGGTGTCGGCCGCATCCTCGCCGACGCGGACCGCCGGCTGATGATCGCCCTGCACCGCCACGACACGAACGACGGCGCCCTGTTCGCCGAGACCGCGACCGGGCTGGACCATGCCGGCTTCACGGTCGCGACACGGGCCGATCTCGAAACATGGCAGGACCACCTGGAGGCCCACGGCGTCGTCCGCACCGACACCGCCGACAAGCCCCTGACCCAGTCACCGATCGCGGACGAGCCCTACGCCTCGGTCCTCGTGTTCCGCGACCAGGACAACATCCAACTCGAACTCTTCGCCCCGGCCACGCACTAGCGGCGGAAGGCAGTGATCACCATCGTGTAGCCGTGCCGAGGCCCGAACTGAGCCGGGGTGAAGTCGCCGGTGACGGTGACGTCGCCGGGTGCGAAGCCGGCCAGTTGGAGCATCCACAGGAGTTCGTTGCGGAAGTACCAGCGGCCCTGGCCGGAGCGGGTCTCGGTGCGGAGCAGGTCGCTTCCGGCGTACTCGTCGTACCGGCGTTCTTCCTGCCAGCTCTGCTCGACGCGGTCGAGCGCGGTCCACCGCGACGAGACCTCGAGGCGGTTGCCGTTGGGTAGGTCGACCTGGATCGCGCGTTCCCAGGGAGTCGGGAAGTCGTCGCCGGGCGGCTCGGCGTAGTTGATGCCGACCGGGAACACATTGAAGGCGAGTACGCCGCCGAGGTCGAGCTGAGCGTGGCAGCGCTGAAGGGTCTGCAGGGCCTCCTGCCGGTCCATCACGCAGGCGAAGCTTCCGCACGGGATGTAGATGGTCCGGAACGTTCCTGGTACGGCGAGATCTTGCATCGACTGCTCGTACAGGGTCGGATCCAGACCAAGTCGCGCCGCCTCCTGCCGGCAGGCCGCCAGCATGTCTCGCGAGATGTCGCACCCGGACACATCCAGACCTTCGGCCAGGTACGTGAGCAGCAACCGCCCCGACCCGCACCCCAGCTCCAGTGCGGGCCCACCCTGCGTCCGGATGATCTCCCGGTAGAAGGGGGCGTCCCGCCGCGGATCCGCCCGCGACGCCACGGCCCACTGTTCGGCGGCCAACCCGCCGAACAGCTCAGCCTCGTCGTACCCGCCCGCAGCGTCCATCTCCGCAGTCTGAACCGCAGGCTGCGAAGCCGCCTCCGAATTACCGGCCCGGAAAGCCAAGCGCCCCGGTGGTTCGTCCACCGGGGCGCTGGAGCTTTGGTGGGTCAGCCGGTGAAGGGTTCCGCTCCGACGATCTCGACGGTCACGTCCTTGCCGTTGGGGGCCTCGTAGGAGGCCTTGTCGCCCTTCTTCTTGCCGAGGATCGCGGCGCCCAGCGGAGACTGCGGCGAGTAGACGTCGATGTCCACCGACGCGTCCAGGGCGAGCAGTTCGCGGGAGCCGAGCAGGAACGTCTCGACGTCGTCGTCACCGGCGAACTTGATGGACACCTTCATGCCGGGCTCGATCTTGCCGCCGGCCTTCGGGGTCTCGCCGACCCGGGCCCGGCGGAGCATGTCCTCCAACTGCCGGATCCGCGCCTCGATCTTGCCCTGCTCGTCCTTGGCGGCGTGGTAGCCGCCGTTCTCCTTGAGGTCGCCCTCGTCCCTGGCCTCGCTGATCCGCTGGGTGATCTCGGCACGGGCCGGGCCCTTGAGGTGCTCGAGCTCGGACTTCAGCTGGTCATAACCGTCCTGCGTCAGCCAGACAACGCTGTCCTCGTCGATCTTCTGCGTCACGGGCTGCTCCTTGTGTCGGTGGGATGGGCAGGAAATACTGCTGGCCGCCGTCGTCGACGGCGACCAATCAAACGAGCGTAGCAAGAGACCGCCGGATACGCAGGGGCTCTCGCCGGTCTCAAACGCTTGGAAAACGTTTGCTGAACGCGATTCCGTCCGCCCTGAGCAGATTCCCGGCAATCGGTTGCCACCGGGCCTCCGATTGACCGCTGACCTGACCTTTCCTACGCTCCCGGAGACCGACGCCTGGGGGCCTGGGGGGACATGGTGGATGTGACAACGGATGGCGCGCGACCGACTCGCGGCCGGCGGTGGACAGCGGTCGCCGCGGTACTCGCGATCGCAGCGGCCGCCACGACCTGGGCCGTCGCAGGCCGGGACGACCCGCCCGCGAGCTCATCGGCGGCCACACCCACGCCGACGGTGTCCGAACAACCGGTCGAGGAGCGGATGCTGGCCGGCGCCGGCGCCGGCGCCATCCTGAAAACTCGCGCGACCGCCGTGCTTACCGGGCGGCTGTCGCAGTACCTCCAGTACGTCGACCCGGCGAACAAGAAGCTCCGGGAACGCGATCAGCAGGTCTTCGCCAACCTGCGCAAGCTCGGCCTCGCCCGGCTGAGCTATCAGGTAGATGCCAACTGGGCACCGGAAGTGCAGGCGCAGCACGGACCGAGCGTCCGCGCGGTCCGCGTTCTCATGCTGATCCAGGTCGCGGGCATCGACGCGGCTCCGCGCGCCACCGGGCTCGGCTACACGTTCGCCGAACGCGACGGTCGCTGGCTGCTGGTCGACGACGATCTCGCGGCCGAGGCGGACCTCAAGGCGTACCGCGAACCCTGGGATCTCGGCGCGATCGAGGTGGTCCGCCGGCCCGGCGTCGTCGTCGTCGCTCCCGTGGGCGAACGGCCAAACGCCGAACGGCTCGCGCACGAGTCGCAGGCGGCGATCCCGATCGTGCGGTCCACGACCCGGCGGGTCCAGGCGGGGATCCTGGTGATCGCGATGGCCGACAACCGCTCGATGGATCCCGAGTGGCGCACCGGCGGTCATCCCGCGGCCGCCGTCGCCGCGCACAACTTCGCTCCGGCGAATCCGGAGGCGAGCGAGTTCAAGGTCGTCGGCAGCCGGGTGGTGATCAACCCCGATCAGCGCACCCGGGCCGGCCGGCTGCTGCTCGCGCACGAGTTCACCCATGCGGCGATGGGGCTGCTGGGCAACAGCGCGCCGACCTGGCTGGTCGAAGGATTCGCCATGTACGTCGAGAACCGGCTCGCCGCGCAGAACGGGTACGAGCAGGAGCTCGCCGCGGAACGCCGTACGTTGCTCCGGGAGAAGGTCTCGGCGCTCGTGGTGCTCCCGATCGACGGCGTCTTCCACGGCGACTACGACGAGGACAGCTACGGCGTCAGCTGGATCATCGTCGAGTACCTCGTCACCAAGTACGGGCAGGCCGCCGTGAACTCGCTGTACGCCGATCTCGCGCGCGGACCGGACGCTCCGGCGGTGCGGGAGCAGGTACTGCGCAAGCACCTGAAGCTGAGCGAGACGGCGCTCGTCGCGGCGCTCAAGAAGTACGACGGGCCGAGCTAGCGCGGGCGGTGCTGGTCTGCCGTCGTACAGCCGACCAGGACGACCGAGGTCGCCGAGCGCTGCGTGGTCAGGGTTACCGGGAGAGTCTGGTGACGGGGGGAGTCGGCGGGGACCGTGACCGTTACCTCGCCGACGATCGAGAAGTCCGCGGATTTGGCCTGCACGCGGCAGTTCGCCTCCACCGACTTGCTGCGGTCCACCTTGAGCGTCGCCTTCGCGCTGGTCGGCGAGACGATCTCGAATCCCTGCAGTTGCGAGGTCACCGGCGGGTTCGACTGCACCCACGCCACCCAGATCAGCCAGGTCAGTCCGGCCAGGACGACCACCGCCACGGCGCCGATCAGCAGCGGCCGCCGGGACCGCCCGCCGCGGCCGTAGCGGGCGTTCAGGTCGGAGGCTGGAGTGGCGGCAGAAGACTCGGTCACAGGGGTGTCCAGGGGGTCGGTCGTGGGTTTTCGCATGCGTTGGAGGACCATTGTGTCTTGTGAGTGGAGATCTTCGGTTGTTGCATGTGCACGCCCACCCGGACGACGAGTCGAGCAAGGGCGCCGCGTCGACCGCCCGGTACGTCGCCGACGGCGTGGAGGTGATGGTCGCCACGTGTACCGGCGGGGAACGCGGATCGATCCTGAATCCGAAGATGGACCGCCCGGAAGTACTGGCGAACATCACCGAGATCCGCCGCAAGGAGATGGACACGGCGCGCGAGATCCTCGGGATCCGGCAGGAGTGGCTGGGCTGGGTGGACTCCGGTTTCCCGGAGGGTGACCCGCTTCCGCCGCTCCCGGAGGGCTGCTTCGCGGCGCAGAAGGTCGAGGACGCCGCCGCCCCGCTGGTGAAGCTGATCCGCGAGTTCCGCCCGCAGGTCGTCACGACGTACGACGAGAACGGCGGCTACCCGCACCCGGACCACGTCATGTGCCACACGATCACCGTCGCCGCGTTCGAGGCGGCGGGGGACAAGGACGCGTACCCGGAGCTCGGCGAGCCGTGGCAGCCGCTCAAGCTGTATTACCACCACACGTTCCACTACGAGCGGATGAAGGCGCTGCACGACGGGATGCTCGCGCGCGGCCTGGAGTCGCCGTACGCCGAGCGCCTGAAGGACTGGAAGCCGGACCCGGAGAACGAGCGCCGCATCACCACGCGGGTGGAGTGCGCGCAGTACTTCGAGGTGCGGGACAAGGCGCTGCTCGCGCACGCCACCCAGATCGACCCGGACGGTGCGTGGTTCGCCGTACCGCTGGAGGTGCACCAGGCGGCCTGGCCGACCGAGGACTACGAGTTGGCGCGGAGTCTGGTCGAGTCGGAGTTGCCCGAGAACGACCTGTTCGCGGGGTTGCGCTGAGGGCGGCTGCGGACAATGAGACAATGGTGGCGTGGTAACAGCGATGATCTCCCTTCAGACGGCCGAGATCGACCCCAACGTCGTGAAGCCGGGATGGGTCGCGCTGCTGATCGTGCTGGCGCTCGGTGCCGCCACGGTGCTGCTGTGGCGCAACATGGGCAAGCAGCTGAAGCGGATCGACTTCGATCGCGATGGTGCGGACGACCCAGCACCGTCCGACGGCCCTGCGACTCCGGACCCTTCGCCTACCCTGGCAACCGATGCGACGCCGACGACTACGGCTCCGACCCAGACGCCGAGTGACTCCAAGGACCACTCTGAGCACTGACTCGATGCCGGTGCTGTAACTGATTCCTGGGAGCTGGGAAACACCCTGGTCACGAGATGGTGTCGGACTGGGCTGCCCACCTTCGGCTGACCCTATAGTGAGCCGCGTGCTGAATGGTGCCCACGACTCGTCCCTCCGGTGACCGCGACCCGCGCCGCCCGGCACCGCATGCCCGGACGCCTGGTCGCGGGTGGGGTCGGTGCTGTCCTCGTCGCCTCGGGCGCCCTGGTGGCGGCGCTGTACGCCGCCGGCAGCGAACCGTACGACGCCGGCGGGATCGGCGGGCCGGGGGCGTTCGTGTCCTGGCTGCTGCCGCTGCTCCGGTTGATCTCCACGCTGGCCACGGTCGGCTGTGCGGGTGCGCTGCTCGCGGCCGTCGTACTGCTGCGGATCGAGGGCGGACCGCTCGGAGTACAGGGCCGGCGCGCGGTCCGGGACGCGAGCAACTCGGCGATCATCTGGGCGGTGTGTGCGTTCGCGGGCGCGATCGTGACGGCCTCGCTCCTGCTCAACACCCCGGTGCGGCTGTTGCGGCTACGGCTCGACGACGCGCTCGGCGTACCCGAGGTGAAGGCGCTGCTGATCACCGGCATCCTGGTGCTCGCGCTGGCGATCGGCATCCGCCGGGTGCAGACGTCCTCGGCGGCCGGTCTCGGCGTACTGGTCGCCATCGCCGCACTGGTCCCGACCGCGGTCACGGCGTACCCGAGGAACGAGTCGTACGTCGTTCTCGCCGGCGCGGCCCTGGTGATCCACGTGATCGCGGCGACCACCTGGGTCGGCGGGCTCGCGGGCCTGGTCCGCTACGGACGGGCGAGCCGGACCGGCCTGCCGATCGTGCTGGAACGGTACGGCCAGGTCGCGTTGATCTCGTCGATCGCCGTCCTGATCAGCGGCCTGATCAGCGCCGCCGGCCGACTGGCCGCGAAGGGCGGCGGCTGGGGCTCGATCATCGACACCGTCACCGAGGACGCGTACGGCGGCCTACTGATCGCAAAGGTCGCTGCCTTCCTACTCCTGATCGTGCTCGCCGCGCTCCATCGCAGCCGCTCCGACACTGACCTCCTGGAGTCGGGCCGCCCGTTCTGGCGCGTCGTCGGCGTCGAACTCCTGATCATGGCCCTCACCCTCGGCCTCTCGGTCGCCCTGTCCCAGACGATCTAGTCCCAAGGGGCCGTTCGGAGATCGGCAGTCGTGCGGCGGTCGCGGTCCGGTGGGCGGGGTTCGGCGGGGCGGCCGACGGCGATCATCGAGATGATGTGCCAGCCGGGGCTTGGGTTCAGGTCGGTGGTCAGGGTTTCGAGGTCGAACGCGCGGAACTGGCGGCAGGCGAGGTCCATGGCGTGGGCCTGCAGGGTGAGGTGCGCGACCGACTGGCCGAGGTCGTAGTCGGCGAAATCGGAGTAGGCCCAGTCGGTGTCCTCGACGTACCGGTGGGCCATCGTCACGATCAGCAGCGAGGCGCTCGGGGCCCAGCGGGCGGAGCTGCGGGCGAGGTGCCGGACGATGCGCTTGTGGTCGGGCTCGTCGCGGCGGGCGACGAAGTACGCCCAGGGCTGCGAGTTGCCCGCGGACGGCGCCCAGCGCGCCGCGTCGAGGAGCAGTTCGACGTCCTCCTCGGTGACGGTCCACGCGGGGTCGAACATCAGTGGGCTGAAGCGGCTGGCGAGCAAAGGATGGACGGGCACGGTCCTATTCAATCGCGGCCGCATACGGTGGGGAGTATGGCGAACGAGCTCGGACAGTCGACCAGTCCGTATCTGCGGCAGCACGCGGGCAACCCGGTGGAGTGGCGGGAGTGGTCGGAGCGGGCGTTCGCCGAGGCCCGGGAACGGGACGTGCCGATCTTCCTGTCGGTGGGGTACTCCGCGTGTCACTGGTGTCATGTGATGGCGCACGAGTCGTTCGAGGACGCCGAGACGGCGGCCTACCTGGCCGAGCGGTTCGTCAGCGTGAAGGTGGACCGGGAGGAGCGCCCGGACGTCGACGCCGTCTACATGGCCGCGACCGTCGCGATGACCGGGCAGGGCGGCTGGCCGATGTCGGTGTTCCTGACGCCGGCGGGGGAGCCGTTCTTCTGCGGGACGTACTTCCCGAAGGACTCCCGCGCCGGGATGGCGTCGTTCCGGCAGGTGCTGGAGGCCATCACCGACGCGTGGCAGAACCGGCGTGAGCAGCTCGACGGGATCGGGAAGCGCGTCGTCGAACAGCTCGGCGCGCAGCAACCCGCGGGGCAGGAGGCGTTCGACCTGGCGCAGGCGGTCCAGTTGCTGAAGCTCGATTTCGACCCCGTCGACGCCGGCTTCGGGCGGGCCCCGAAGTTCCCGCCGTCGATGGTGCTCGACTTCCTGCTCCGCCACCACCGCCGGACCGGCGACGAGGACGCGCTGGCGATGGTTGCCCACACCTGCGATCGGATGGCCCGGGGCGGGATGTACGACCAGCTCGCCGGCGGCTTCGCGCGGTACTCCGTGGACGGCCAGTGGATCGTCCCGCACTTCGAGAAGATGCTGTACGACAACGCGCTGCTCCTCGACGTCTACACGCACTGGTGGACTCTGAGCGGCGACCCGCTGGCGAAGCGCGTCGCCGAGGAGACCGCCGGGTTCCTGCTCGCCGAGCTCCGGACGCCGGAAGGCGGCTTCGCCTCCGCGCTTGACGCCGACACCGATGGGGAGGAAGGCAAGTACTACGCCTGGACGCCGGAGCAACTGCGCGAAGCCGTCGGGGACGACGCCGACTGGGCCATCGAGCTGTGCGACGTGACCGGAACCTTCGAGCACGGTACGTCGGTTCTGCAGCTTCGGCAGGACCCGGATGACGTGGATCGGTGGAACCGGGTGCGTGAAGCGCTTCAGCGGGCACGGGGCGCGCGCACCTACCCGGGGCGGGACGACAAGGTCGTTGCCGCGTGGAACGGGTTGGCGATCACGGCGCTCACCCGCGCCGGGGTTGTGCTCGAGCGGCCTGAGTACGTCGAGGCGGCGGAGGCGGCGGCGCGGTTGATCCGGGAGGTACATCTGGACGGCGCGCGGCTGTACCGGACGTCGCGGGACGGGGTACGGGGGAGTGCGGACGGCGTACTCGAGGACTATGCGGCGGCTGCTCAAGGATTCTTGACGTTGCTGGGTGCGACTGGTGATGACGAGTGGTATCGGGTCGCGGAGGCCTTGCTGGACAGGGTTCTGGAGCAGTTTGTTGCTGATGGCTCCTATTTCGACACGGCTGCCGATGCTGAGCAGTTGGTGTGGCGGCCGCAGGATGCGACGGACAACGCGACCCCGTCGGGAGTCAGCCTGGCCGCCGAGGCCTTCACCACGCTCGCGAGCCTGACCGGATCAGACCGGTATGAGGCCGCCGCCCAGCAGGCGCTGCAGGCCTCGTCGCCCATCGCCCATCGCGCACCCCGCTTCGCCGGCCGCGCCCTCGCAGTCGCCGAGACGATCGCCACCGGCCCCCTCGAAATCGCCATCGTCACCACGGCTCCCGACGGCGCGCGGGAGCTTGTGCGGGTTGCGTTCGCTGACGCGCCTTGGGGTACGGCGATCGCGTCCGGTGCGCCTGGATCCGCAGTACCGCTGATGGCGGGGCGGGACCTCCCGGCGGCGTATGTGTGTCAGAAATTCACCTGCCGGTTGCCCGTGACGTTGCCGGAACACCTTCGCCAGGAGTTGCGCCCGGCGGACTGAGGCTGTCCTTGGTGCGGGTTTTCCCTGCCGTTTCGCCCAAATCCCTTGACGCGCGGCCAGCGGACCGCAACAGTCGGTCCTCAGTCGGATGTAACAGAACTCGCATGCATCGACACGAAGTGTCACAAATGAGGCAGTGGCACTGTTGCGTCAGCATCCGGCGCGTCCCCAACTGAATTCGGTCGCTGCGCCCAAACAGCGACCACACCGTGAGGAGATGTTGTCTTGAAACGACTGACATCAGCAGGGGCGGTGGCCATTGTCGCGGCAGCGGGTCTTGCCACGACGTTCACCGCTTCGAACGCGGGTGCCGCCGACCGGACGGCTCCGCTCCCGGCATCCGGCTTCAACCAGCCGGCCGCCGTTCAGGCCGAACAGGCGCTGACCGCGCAGACGGCCGCCGCTCTCGGTCTCGGCACCGGCGAGCAGCTCAAGGTCCGCGACGTGGTCAAGGACGCGGACGGCACCGAGTACGTCCGCTACGACCGTACCTTCAACGGCCTCAAGGTTGTCGGGGGTGACCTGATCGTCAAGCGCAAGGGCGAGACGATCGGGCAGGTCACGTACAACCGCGGCGCCAAGGCGGTCGCCGTCGCCACCAAGCCGACTCTGTCCCAGTCGGCGGCGCTCACCAAGGGCGCGCAGGCGGCGAAGTTCAAGGCCACTGGCAACAAGGGCGAGTTGGTGGTCTTCGTGACGCCGACCAAGCCCGTCCTCGCGTACGAGGTGGTCACCACCGGTGTGAAGGCCGACCAGACCCCGTCGGTGCTGCACTCGTTCGTCGACGCCAAGTCCGGCGCGGTGCTCGCGCAGGACGACGAGGTCAAGACCGGTACCGGAAACTCGATGTACTCCGGCACCGTCAGCATCGGTACGTCGGGCAGCTACACGATGAGCGACCCGACCCGCGGCGGCAACTACACCACGGACCTCAACGGCTCGACCTCCGGTAACGGCACCACGTTCACCGACGCCGACGACACCTGGGGTACCGGCGCCGCGTCGAACCGCCAGGCCGCCGGTGTGGACGCGCACTACGGCTCCCAGCTGACCTGGGACTACTACAAGAACGTCCACGGCCGGAACGGCATCTTCAACAACGGCCAGGGCGCTCGCTCCCGCGTGCACTACGGCAACGCGTACGTGAACGCGTTCTGGGACGGCACCCAGATGACGTACGGCGACGGCTCGGGCAACACGCGCCCGCTGACGTCGATCGACGTGGCCGGCCACGAGATGAGCCACGGTGTCACCGAGGCGACCGCCAACCTGGACTACTCCGGCGACGCGGGCGGCCTGAACGAGGCGACCTCCGACATCTTCGGTACCGCGGTGGAGTTCTCCGCCAACAACTCGTCCGACCCGGGTGACTACCTGATCGGCGAGAAGATCAACATCAACGGCAACGGCACGCCGCTGCGCTACATGGACAAGCCCTCGAAGGACGGCCGCAGCGTGGACTGCTGGTCGACCAGCACCGGCGGCCTGGACCCGCACTACTCGTCCGGCCCGCTGAACCACTGGTTCTACCTGGCGTCGGAAGGCACCGGGAGCAAGGTCATCGGCGGCGTGACGCACAGCAGCACGGCCTGCAACGGCGCTACCATCACCGGTGTCGGCCGCGACGTGGCCGCCAAGGTCTGGTACCGCACCCTGAGCACCAAGCTGAGCTCGGGCAGCACCTACAAGGACGCCCGTGAGGGTGCGATCAACTCCGCGAAGGAGCTGTACGGCGCGGACTCGGCGCAGTGCAAGGGCATCGAGGCAGCGTTCAGCGGGATCTCGGTCCCGGCCGGCGCGGCCGCCTGCGGCGGTGGCACCGACCCGGAGCCGCCGACCGGCGACAACCTGCTGCAGAACCCGGGCTTCGAGTCCGGCGCGGTGAACTGGACCGGCACCTCGGGCCCGATCACCAACAACACCGGCCGCCCGGCGCGGACCGGCACGTGGAAGCTGTGGCTGCAGGGCAACGGTCGCGCCACCACCGAGAACGTCGGCCAGTCGGTCGCGATCCCGGCCTCGGCGACCACCGCCACCCTGTCGTTCTGGATCCGGATCGACACCGCCGAGACGACCGGCTCGACGGTGTACGACACGGCCAAGGTTCAGGTCGTCGACGGGTCGACCACGACTACGCTGGCGACGTACTCGAACCTGAACAAGAACACGTCGTACGTCCAGAAGACGCTCAACGTGACGCAGTACAAGGGAAAGACGGTGACCGTGAAGTTCGTCGGCCAGGAGGACTCCTCCCTGCAGACCAGCTTCGTCATCGACGACACCTCGCTGACCGCGAGCTGAGCTCACGGTGAATCGTCCGGGGCGTGCGAGGCCTTCCGCCCAGGCCCGCGCGCCCCGGATTTCCTTTGCCCGAAGGAGATCCATCATGCGCAAGTCCCTCGTCCCAGGGCTCGGCGTAGTAGCGCTCGTCGCCGGAGCATTGCTTGCTACCGGCAACAGCGCGGTCGCGGCCGAGTCGCCCGATATCTCGGTCACCAACACCAAGGCTCATCTCGACCAGTTGCAGTCCATTGCCACCAGCAACGGCGGCAACCGGTACACCGGCCGGCCCGGATACAAGGCCTCGGCCGACTACGTGAAGGCCAAGCTGGACGCGGCCGGGTACACCACGACCCTGCAGTCGTTCAGCACCTCGGCGGGTACGTCGTACAACGTGATCGCGGAATGGCCGCACGGCGACGCGAACCACGTGGTGATGACAGGCTCGCACCTGGACAGCGTCAGTTCCGGTCCGGGAATCAACGACAACGGCTCTGGGAGCGCCGGCGTAGTCGAAACCGCCCTCGCTTACGCTGCCAGCGGCCAAACCCCCAAGAATCGCGTGCGGTTCGGGTTCTGGGGCGCCGAGGAGCTCGGGCTCCTCGGCTCGAAGTACTACGTGAACAACCTGCCCGCTGCCGAGCGGGACAAGGTCGAGCTGTACCTGAACTTCGACATGATCGCGTCACCGAACCCGGGGTACTTCGTGTACGACGACAACCCGGCCGGCGACGGCGCCCGTGACGACCTGGTCGCGTACTTCACCTCGAAGAGCGTGCAGACCGAGTTCATCGACGTCCAGGGCCGCTCCGACCACGCGGCGTTCCGTTCGTTGGGCATTCCAACGGCCGGGACGTTCTCCGGCGCCGAGGGCACCAAGACGTCCGCCCAGGCGACGAAGTGGGGAGGTACGGCGGGGAGTGCGTTCGATCCGTGCTACCACCGGTCCTGCGACAACATCAACAACCTGGACCTGACCTCGCTGGACCGCCAGATCGATGCCATCGGCCACATGGTGTGGACGTACGCGCAGAAGGACTACACCGGCGGGCCGCCCCCGACCGGCGACAACCTCCTGCAGAACCCGGGCTTCGAGTCCGGTGCGGTGAACTGGACCGGCACCTCCGGCCCGATCACCAACAGCACCAGCCGGCCGGCGCACACCGGTACCTGGAAGGCGTGGCTGCAGGGGAACGGCCGGAGCGGCACCGAGAACATCGGGCAGTCGGTCGCGATCCCTGGTACGGCGACAGCGGCGGCGTTGTCGTTGTGGATCCGGATCGACACCGCTGAGACCACGGGCTCCACGGTGTACGACACGGTCAAGGTACAGATCGTCGACGGGTCCGCCGCGACCACGCTGGCGACGTACTCGAACCTGAACAAGAGCACGTCGTACGTGCAGAAAACGCTGAATGTCACGCAGTACAAGGGAAAGACGGTGACCGTGAAGTTCGTCGGCCAGGAGGATTCCTCCCTGCAGACGAGCTTCGTGATCGATGACGTTGCCCTGACCGCGAGCTAGAGCTGCTTGCAGAGCGGCCCTGGCGGGATGGCGGCTTCGGTGAGCAGTTTGGTCACCGAAGCCGTCAGCGGCTTGACTTTGGGGTCCTCGATCCGGGCCGTCTTTCCGTTCGCGGAGACCGCGACGATCATGTCGTCCGGGTGCTTCGTGGCCGGCTTGGTCGCGGCCAGACTCGCCCAGTCGACCTGCTGAGCGGCCGTGGTGATGGTCGTCAGCAGGCTCGGGTCGAGCTTGCACCGGATGGTCTCCTTGCCGCGCTTGCTCACGGTCGCGACGCCGTCGGTGCCGATCTGCACCTGGTCGTCGAAACCGGCGAACCCACCGGTCCTGGAGACGGTGAGCGGCAGACCGGTGCCCACCGGCGTCGACTGGGTCACCGACGCGGTCGGCAACGTCGGCGCGCTGGGCGACGGCGTGTTGGGGCTTCCGGCGCCGGACTCGCTTCCGCATCCGGTCAGCACGAAGCTTGCGATCACGGTTGCTGCTGCGTATCTGCTCAGGTTCCTCACGCATCATGGATACACGTGAGGGCGCCGTTCGTTGCAGCTGTGACACGACTGAAATGTGATCGCGTCAAACCACAGGGGAAACCAGGTCGACCAGTGTGCGGGTCAGCTGGACCCGCTGCTCGAACAGCTCGAGCGGAGCGTTGGGCATGCCAAACATCTCGAGCGGCAGCGCGGTGAACGCGGCCCGGATCAGCAGCGAGCCCAGGTACCCGTAGAGAACCTCGTCCTCGGTCACCTGCAGGCCGTCCTGCGCGAGACCCTCCTGGAACCCCCTCAGGATCACCCTGTGTACTGCGGGCAACGCCTCCGGCGCCAGCTCGCCCGCGTGCGCGAGCCCGATCAGCAACTGCCCCAGGTCGAACCCGACCGCCTGCGGGCAGTCGAAGCCCCAGTCGATCGCCACGAACTCGTCTGGGCTGTCATGCGGCACCAGCAGGTTCTGCGGGCTCGCATCCCCGTGCTGGTAGCACTGCGGCAACGCCTCGAGCGCATCGAGTACGGCGGGAATGCGCTCGCCCAGCGCGAGCAGGTCGTCCCGTAGACGATGGTCGCCCAGGTGGCAGACCGCGGCGCTCAGCAGCGGGTGCCGCCAGGTCTGCGGATCGGCGAGAACCGGCAGGGCGGACTTCATGACGCGGCCGTCGGCGTAGTACCGCAGCGCCGTACCGGGGGTGCTGGAGACGACCCGGTCGAGCAGGGGCTCGACGAGATGGGGTTGCCGGCGAGCTGACAGGCGTCCGAGCAGGTACGCCGCCCGCTCGAAGCGGTCCATCGGCCACGGACCCCACTCCTGGACGACGTTCTCCATCCACAGGGTCGCGCGATCGTCGTCGTACACGTCGATGCGGTAGGCGTGCGCCAGTCGCAGACCCGGTGGCATCAGGTCGCCGACCCCGCTCCGGTGGACGGCGATCTCCAACTGCCAGGGCATGTAGTCGATGAAGCTCTGCCGGTACTCCACGGGCACGAACTCGATGATCGGGGAGTGGCGGACGGACTGGAGCTTCTTCACGAAGCACGACCAGTCGCCGCCGTCGAGCGTCGTACCGAAGACGCGGTGCAGCGACTCGGTGCTCGGCGTACCGATCGGATAGTCGACAGGCTCGACCCTGACCGCGCCCGCGACGGCCGCCGGCTCCCCGGTGATCGTCCGCACGAGCGCGGTCAGGTCCTCCTCCCCCAACGCGTCCCGGCCCAATGGCTCCAGTCCGGTGATCATGTTCCCCCCACGGAAGTTGAGTCACCCTACTCACGTGATAGTAAAGTTGCTTTATGACTTCCGTCAACGACGATCCCCGGGTCGGGGCCGATCACATCGCCGCGCTGCTCGGGCTGGCGCTGCGACGGATCCGGTCGGAGATCCTGGCCACGTCCGAGGACCAGCACCCCGGGCTGCGCGTCTCCCACTACCGCCTGCTCGAACTCATCCCGCCCGACGGCGCCCGCATCACCGACCTCGCCGAGGTCGCGACCATGACGAAACAAGGCCTCGGGCAACACGTCGACTACCTGCAGAAACTCGGCTACACCGAGTCCGCCCGCCTCCCCACCGACCGCCGCGTCCGCCTGGTCCGCCGCACACCGCTGGGCGACGAAGCAGTCGCCTACAGCCGAGCCGCCATAGCCCGAGTAGAACAATCCTGGTCCACCCAACTAGGCCCCACCCGCTACGCCCACCTCCGCCAAACCCTCCACGAACTAGGCACAGAGCTGTAGAGCGGCCACACCTCCACCGCGGCTGTTTGTCGGCTGGCTTTGCCGGTGCGCGGGGTGTGGTGGTGGGTGTGGAGAGCGGTCACGCCTTCGGCGCGGCTGTTAGTTGGCCGGCTTCGCCGGTGCGCGGGATGTACTGGCGAGCAAAGTTGCCGAGCGGGCGGATGCGCACTCGGCTCAGTTGCTCCGTCGGAGTGAACGCCGAGTTCGATCGGTCCTCGCTCAAGCCCGGCACGGGCTGTTTCCGGAACAAATGTTGCACCTGGTGACAGAAATGTTCCGCAGTACAAGCCCGGATCGCACTGGGGACAGGGGACGCGCTCGGCGGTGCAGCAGTGATTCGTCGGTCGGTCGTCGAGTCGTGGGATGTGGCGGCGTGTGGCGACCCTTATTCACGACTCGTCGTCGGGGGTGCCCGCCATTCGCCACGACTCGGCGGCTGGCTCACCGCGAGGGCGCGATTGTCCGCCGAGTGCGTCCAGCCGTCACCACAGTGCGCGCCGACAAGACAGCCACGCCGAAGGCGTGACCGCTCCACACCCACCACCAGACCTTCGCGCCAGGGCGTTCACCCATCACCACACCCCGCGCCCCCGGCGAAGCCGGCCAAACAAGGCAACCGCGCCGAAGGCGTGTCCGCTTTGGGTTAGCCGGCGTGGTAGGTCGCGATGCTTACGGCGATGTAGTGGCAGATGAAGGCGGCGACGGTGAAGGCGTGGAAGATTTCGTGGAAGCCGAACCAGCGGGGGGAGGGGTTCGGGCGCTTGGTGCCGTAGACGACGGCGCCGATCGAGTACAGGCCGCCGCCGACGGCGATCAGGGTGACGACCGCGGCGCCGCCGGTGTGATAGATCGCGCCCATCCAGAAGATCGCGACCCAGCCGAGGGCCAGGTAGATGGGGGTGTAGATCCAGCGGGGCGCACTGAGCCAGAAGATCCGGAACAGGATGCCGAGCACCGCGCCGCCCCAGACCAGGCTGAGCATCAGGACCCGGTCCTTGCCGTGCAGCAGCACCATGCCGAGCGGGGTGTAGGTGCCGGCGATCAGCAGGAAGATGTTGCTGTGGTCGAGCCGGCGCAGGATCGCCTCGCCGGTCGGGCCCCAGTAGAACCGGTGGTACAGCGCGGAGATGCCGAACAGCAGCATCGAGCCGGCGGTATAGACCGCGGCCGCCCAGCGTGCGTTCGCGTGCGGTGCCAGGCAGATCAGGACGATGCCGGCGGCGGTGGCGAACGGGAACGTGCCCGCGTGCAACCACCCGCGGAGCTTCGGCTTGAGCGGGCCGAGCCGCCCGGAGAGCCGGTGACCGAGTTCCTGGGGCTGGGCGCTGGAAGCGGTCATCGCCGTCCTTTCGAGGGGTGTCCGGGCGGTTTATACCTACGCAACCGTAACCTACGGAACCGTAGGTTGCATCGGTCGGAAGAATGAAATGTAGGCGAAGTCACCCGGGTGATGCAGCACGCCCGCGTTTACGATGCACGAACTTCGCAGAAAGTTCGACCTTTCTGGCAGGTTTCTGTGAGCCACTCCAGGGCCTCTCGTGGCGGGCGTTTGTGGGCTAGCCTCGTGACCGAGAGTCTTCGAGGAGAGCACCCTGCCCATGCGGACACCTGGCAAGCAGAAGCTGCGCGACGCGGTCTACGGACTGTACGAGCGGCGGCTGACCCGATCGCTGTCGCCGGACCGGATCCCGCGGCACATCGGCGTCATCATCGACGGTAACCGGCGCTGGGCCCGCCAGGTCGGCGACCCGGTGTCGCGCGGCCACGAGGCCGGGGCGAACAAGATCTCCGAGTTCCTGAACTGGTGCGACGGCGTCGGCGTCAAGGTGGTCACGGTGTGGATGCTGTCCACCGACAACCTGACCCGTCCGGCCGACGAGCTGGAGCCGCTGCTGCGGATCATCGAGCAGACGGTCGAGGAACTGACCGCGATCGGCCGCTACCGGATCCACCCGGTCGGCGCGCTCGACCTCCTGCCTGGGACCACCGCGGAGGCGCTGAAGGCGGCGGAGACGGCGACCCATGACGTCCAGGGGATGCTCGTGAACGTCGCCGTCGGGTACGGCGGACGTCGCGAGCTCGCCGACGCGGTCCGGTCGCTGCTCCTCGAGGAGGCCGCGAAGGGCATCTCGATCGAGGAGCTGGCCGACCGTGTGGACGTGGAGCACATCGCGCGGCACCTGTACACGAAGGGCCAGCCAGACCCCGATCTAGTCATCCGGACGTCGGGTGAGCAGCGCCTGGGCGGCTTCCTGCTCTGGCAGAGCGCGCTGAGCGAGTTCTACTTCTGTGAGGCGCTCTGGCCGGACTTCCGGCACGTCGACTTCCTCCGCGCCATCCGAAGCTACGCCCAGCGCGAGCGTCGCTTCGGGACCTGATCTGCAGCTCTGCAGGGGCTCCGCGGCCGCAGCGGGTGCAGGTGGTGCGGCGTCTCAGGTAGTACGCGTACGTCGCCACGCCCAGCGCCGTACCCCACAGGATCCAGAGGATGCCGGGGCCGTTGATTGCCCACAGGTCGCCGTCGAGTGGGGCTTGGGTGTTCATCAGGCCGGCCGGGATCAGTACGACGGCCACGATCGAGGCGGGGATGATGGCGAGGCGAGGCGGGACGCGCCGGCCGGCCTTGAACCAGATCCAGCGCGGGTAGATCTCGCCCCAGCGGTGCACCAGGCCGTGGGTGAGGACGCCGCCGCCCAGGCCCATCGCGGCCAGGCCGAGGCCCATCTCGAGCATGCCGGGCGTGTCGGCCATCATCTGGTGGAACTCGTCGGTGATCCCGACCGGCCAGCCCAGGTACCAGGCGATCCGGGTGCACTCGTACGGAAGGTTCGCCACCACCGCGACCGCGACCGCCCATCGACCCCAGCGGAGCGCAGCCTCCGGTCGCATCCAGGCCGGATCGTGGGCGCCTCGTCCGCACGAGACGCACGCGTTGCGGCTGCGCCGGTGGTAGGCGAGCGCCGTCGCCGCCCAGAGCAGGCCGCCGACGAACAGGATGATCAGGTTCACGCGATGCCAGTACAGGATGTCGCCGACGCCGTCCTGCGGCCCCGGTACGCCGGTGAACGCGAACACGATCAGCGCCGGGGCCATGGCGACCACCGCGACCAGCGTGTAGTCGGGGATGACGAGTGCGAGGCCCACGGCCAGTACGGCGGCGATTGTCTGCAGGATCGATCCGCGGGGCGTCATCCGGGTCATCACGAGCGCGAGTACGGCGCCACCGAGCCCGATCGCTGCCATCACGGGCGCGACCACGTGCACCGGCGTCCCCTCCAGGATCGACGAGGAGGCCTGATCGTCGACCACCCGCGCGAACGGGTACCCGGCGCCGCCGAACGTCCAGTAGAGCCCGAGTACGCCGTACACGAGGGACCAGAGCGCGGTGGCGTACCCGGTCCGGGCCGGCCAGTTCTTCGTCATACGCCGAGCCTCGCCCGCGGCCCGGCGTACGGGATCACCCGGCGGAGTGACCTGGCTCCCTCGGGTGGGGGGAAGGCGTAACACCGTGTTAACCCCGTGGCCGGGCGTGTCGGGCTGCGCCGTTTGCAGGAGGCTCCTACCCTGACATTGACGGTCGGAGGGGAAGCCGGCTGTCACGGGAGGCCCGATCAGTTTGAGAATCTCGTTCCAGCCGGTTGCCCCATGAGGGGCCGAACGGAGTACCCGAGACCTCAGGTCTCGAACTCACTGATCGCCGTTGCCGCTCGTGCGGCGGCTCGGACGGGGTCAACACCGGACCCCGAGGGCGGCACCCGACCCATCACCTAACCACTGGCGGGCCGGGGCGAGGGTGTACGTCACGGCCTAGAAGAGGACGTGCGACATGGCCATCCACGCCAAGGCGTCAAGTACCTCATCCACACCGGACCAGCGCACCTTCGTGCTGGACACCTCGGTGCTTCTCTCCGACCCGCACGCGATGCTGCGGTTCGACGAGCACGAGGTGGTCGTTCCGGTGGTCGTCGTCACCGAATTGGAGGCCAAACGGCATCACCCGGAACTCGGCTACTTCGCGCGTACGGCACTACGCCTGCTCGACGAGCTCCGGATACTGCACGGACGACTGGACGCGCCCCTGCCAGTGGGGGAGAAGGGTGGAACTCTCCGGGTCGAGCTGAACCACACCGATCCGGAGACCTTGCCGGCCGGTTTCCGGCTCGGTGACAACGACAGCCGGATCCTTGCCGTGGCCTGCAACTTCATGGCCGAGGGCAAGGACGTCACGCTGGTCTCGAAGGACCTGCCGATGCGGGTCAAGGCGTCGGCATGCGGCCTGATCGCCGAGGAGTACCGCGCCGAGCTGACACTCGAGTCCGGCTGGACCGGGATGGCGGAGCTCGAGGTCGAGACGCACGTCGTCGACGACCTGTACGAGAACGGTGCGGTCGAACTGACCGCGGCCGGGGAGTTCCCGACCCACACCGGGCTGGTGATGCTGTCCGACCGGGGCAGCGCGCTCGGCCGGGTGATGCCGGACAAGCGGATCCGGCTGGTGCGCGGCGACCGGGAGGCGTTCGGGATCCGCGGCCGCTCCGCCGAGCAGCGGGTCGCGCTCGATCTGCTGCTGGACCCGGACGTCGGGATCATCTCGCTCGGCGGCCGGGCCGGTACCGGTAAGTCCGCGCTCGCGCTGTGCGCCGGCCTGGAGTCGGTCATGGAACGCCGGCAGCACAAGAAGGTGGTCGTGTTCCGGCCGCTGTTCGCGGTCGGCGGCCAGGAGCTCGGGTACCTGCCGGGCAGCGAGTCGGAGAAGATGCAGCCGTGGGCCCAGGCCGTGTACGACACGCTCGGTGCGCTGACCAGCAGTGACGTGATCGACGAGGTGATCGATCGGGGCATGCTCGAGGTGCTGCCGCTGACCCACATCCGCGGGCGGTCGCTGCACGACGCGTTCGTGATCGTCGACGAGGCGCAGTCGCTGGAGCGGAACGTACTGCTCACGGTGCTGTCGCGGGTCGGCGCCAACTCGCGGGTGGTGCTCACCCACGACGTGGCGCAGCGGGACAACCTGCGGGTCGGCCGGCACGACGGTGTCGTCGCGGTGGTCGAGCAGTTGAAGGGGCACCCGCTGTTCGCGCACGTGACACTGACCCGCTCGGAGCGGTCGCCGATCGCGGCGCTGGTCACCGAGATGCTGGACGATCTGCAGCTGTAAGGAGCATCGCGGTAGTTAGGTAATAGCTGTCTGTAAAGCAGAGGTAAGAACGGTGCGGTCGCCACGCGGTGACCGCACCGTTCGTTCGTGACCTGCTTGTGATCACGGTCGGTTTACGCCAGAGTATGTTCTCGTTGCAGCCGACGGGGGTCGGGTTTTCTCGGAAGGACAGATGAAAGCGAAGCGCTCCGTCGCGGTTCTCGCAGTGACCGGAATCGCCGTGGTTTCCGTTGTCGCCGGTATCGACCTCTTCAGCTCTCCTGGGAGCAGCAGTGCGTCGGAGAAGGTGTCCGGGCGGGCCGAGATGGCCGTGCTGAACAGTGGGAAGGCGATCCCTTCCGCGACCACACCGTCGGCCAAGCCGCAGACGGCCGCCGAGATCGCCGCCGAGGCGGTCCGGATGCGGAACCAGGTCGAGGCCATCGAGCAGCAGCGCACCGCCCTGCAGGACGCGGCCACGGTCAAGATGAAGGCCAAGAACGCTGCTTTGCTGCGCTATCAGGCACTTCGGGAGGCTCAGCGCTCGTCGAGCGAGGAGCGGGCCAGCCGGGACGCCGAGCGGAAGAAGTACGAGGGCACGCCGAAGGAGGTCGCGATGAACCTCCTCCCCGACCACGGCTGGAGCCAGAGCCAGTTCAGCTGCCTGGAGAAGCTCTGGAACAAGGAGTCCCGCTGGAAGGTCAGCGCCGACAACCCCACGTCGACGGCGTACGGCATCCCGCAGGCCCTCCCCGGCAACCGGATGGCGGCGTACGGCAAGGACTGGCGGACCAACCCCGTCACCCAGATCAAGTGGGGCCTCGACTACATCGAAGCCACCTACGGCTCCCCCTGCAGCGCCTGGGGCCACTCTCAAGCCAAGGGCTGGTACTGACGAACCCCCGTTGCGTCCGAAGGTCTGTGGTGTAGAGCCCTCAGATCTTCGGACGTTCTGTTGTCAGCCGGGCCATCCGCCGGCGCGGAGGAGACGGGCGAGCTGTGTCAGGTAGTGGTCCGGCGAAATCCGCAGGGCGATGACCGGGATGCGGAGGACGTGACTGTTGCCGATGGTGAGTTCGTTCTGGCGGCTCGCGTCGGCCAGCGCCTGGGCGGCCTCCAGATGGTGAACACCTTCGATCTCGGCGATCACTCCGTACGGCGACCACTCCGCATCCAGGTGGAAGACGCCGTCGGGCCCGCTTCGCAGGGTCTGCCGATCGGGCTCCGGAAGCCCGAACTCTCGGCAGCGGCGGGCGAAATCGAGCTCGCCCATCGACTGGGCGCCGCTCACCAGGTCAGCCAGGATGACGGCGAGGAACTTGCGGCGGCGATGACGCCGTACGGCGGTGAGTGCTTCTGCGAGGGCTTTGGGTGTGGTGATGCGCTGCTGCACCGACATGGCCAGAATCAGCGCGGCCTGCCGGTCTGAACGCGCCCACAGGGCAGCCCTGATCGCAGCTGTCGGCGGGCGCACGCGCGGTACGCCCACCTCGATCAGATCGCCCGGTTGGCGGCGACGCGTTTCGTGGACGACGACACCGCGTGGTCGCCGTGGGCGGGACGACTTCGGTGCCGAGACGTGCAGTACGTCGTCGAACGCCCGCAGGCCCGCGGCTCGCAGCGCGGTTGACCCGTCGAGAGCCGCGCCCGCACCGACCTCGAAGATCGCGGACCACCACGTCGCCGGCTCGGTCAGTCCGCCGGTGTGTATCGCGATGGTCTGCCGCTGGTGCGCCGCCCAACGGCCCGCGCGCAGCTCTGCGTCGATCTGCCAACGCGTCAGGCCGAGCGCGACGAGCTGCGACCGCGACACCACGCCGCCCTGCCGCGTCCCGAGTTCATGAACCTCCGCGCGCTGTTGTCGGCGCCGCCCTCGCACGGCGCAGTTGCCGCACTGTCCGCAGCGCCGCCGTCTCACACATCTGTTGTCGTTCACACTCCGCAAGATGCCGCGAACGCCACCCCTCGCCCCCCGCAACTTCCCTCCCTGTGGATGGCCCGACGCTTACGTCCGAAGATCTGAGGGCTGTGACCCTCGATTCTTCGGACGTAATGGGTTGGGGGGAGGATGTTCGTGTGGCGGAGTTGGCGCGGGTGTGTAGTGCGCGGGGTGAAGTGGTGTTGCGGCGGCGTGATGACGGGGCGTTGGAGTTGCGGGTCAACGGCGTCTTCGTGATGGACGACCAGGAGACGTCGAGCGAGGAACTGCTGGCGTCGACGGCGCTGGAGGCGGTACGGCATCCGGATCGGGTGCTTGTCGGTGGGCTGGGGCTTGGGTACACGGTCCGCGCGCTGCTGGCCGACTCCCGGCTCGGTCAGGTGATCGTCGCGGAGATCGAGCCGGACGTGGTGTCCTGGATGCGCTCCGGTCTGGTCCCGTCGATCCTCGGCGACCCTCGCGTCGGTGTGGTGGTCGATGACATCCGGTCGGTCGTCACGGACCTCCCCGACGCGTCCGTCGACGCGATCCTGCTGGACGTCGACAACGGCCCGGACTTCCTTGTCTACAACGAGAACTCGGCCATCTACTCGTCCGGCTTCCTGACCACCTGCCGCAGCAAGCTCCGCCCCGGCGGCGTCCTGACCGTCTGGTCCTCGTCCGCGTCAGCCGCCCTCGAAACCGCCGTCGGCTCGGTCTTCGGGACCTGCGCCGTGAAACCCGTCCCGGTCGAACTACAGGGCAGGCCCGAGCTGTACTACGTCTATCAAGGCAGCTCGTAGTCCACAGTCACCCGGGCGCCCTGCTCGTCGTGCTCGTAGACGATCGTGCCGGTCAGCCCGGCCAGGTCGCCCTCCGCGGCGACGATCTTGCCCGGTGACGACGTCTGGTCGGCGCTCGCGCCGTGCAGCATCACGAACGAGCCCTTCCGTCCGCCCAGCGTCCCGGTGAACCTCTCGACGGCGGTGTACGCCGCCGGACCGTCGGTCGTCCCCACCATCAGGAGCTCGGCCGCGCTGGTGCCGTCGAGATCGTTGCCGGTAAACGTCTTTCCCACGGTCGCGCGGCCGAGCTGGATCGTGCCCGTCTCGTCGTACGCCGCCTGCTCCCACTGGGTGATCTCGAACGTCTGGGTGAACTTCATCCCGTTGCCCCTCCGGTTGTGTCGTTGTCCACAGCTTGTCTATCAGGGCGTTCCGACAACGCCGATCGACGTACTCTTTTTGGCATGGGTGATGACGCGGAATTCAGGATCGAGCACGACACGATGGGCGAGGTCAAGGTGCCTCGGGACGCGTTGTGGCGGGCGCAGACGCAGCGTGCGGTGGAGAACTTCCCGATCTCCGGGCGGCCGCTGGCGCCGGCGCTCGTGCACGCGCTCGCGCAGATCAAGGCCTCGGCCGCGGTCGTGAACGCGTCGCTCGGGGTGCTCGACGCGGACCGGTCGGCCGCGATCGTCGCGGCCGCGGACCAGGTGGCCGCGGGGGAGTTCGACGCGGAGTTCCCGATCGACGTCTTCCAGACCGGTTCGGGGACGTCGACGAACATGAACGCCAACGAGGTCCTGGCCACCCTCGCCACCCGCGCGCTCGGCGCGGACGTGCACCCGAACGATCACGTCAACGCGTCGCAGTCCAGTAATGACACCTTCCCGTCGGCGATCCACGTCGCGGCCACGGCCGGCGTCGTGCAGGAGCTGCTGCCCGCGCTCGAGCACCTCGCGGATTCCCTGTCCCGTAAGGGATCCGAGTTCGCCGAGGTGGTGAAGTCCGGGCGGACGCACCTGATGGACGCGACCCCGGTGACGCTCGGGCAGGAGTTCAACGGCTACGCGCAGCAGATCAGCCGCGGCGCCGCGCGCGTCCGGGCGACCCTCCCGCGGGTTGCCGAGCTGCCGCTGGGCGGGACGGCGGTCGGGACCGGGATCAACACGCCGCCCGGGTTCGCGGCCGCGGTGATCACCGAGCTGAACCGCCGGACCGGGCTGGAGCTGACCGAGGCCGAGGACCACTTCGAGGCGCAGGGCGCGCGTGACGGTCTGGTCGAGCTGTCCGGGCAGCTGAAGACGATCGCGGTCAGCCTGACGAAGATCTGCAACGACCTGCGCTGGATGGGTTCCGGGCCGCGCGCCGGGCTCGGCGAGATCGCGCTCCCGGACCTGCAACCCGGGTCGAGCATCATGCCCGGCAAGGTGAACCCGGTGATCTGCGAGGCGACGCTGATGGTCGCCGCGCAGGTGATCGGCAACGACACCACGATCACCGTGGCCGGTGCCGGAGGCAACTTCGAGCTGAACGTGATGCTGCCAGTGATCGCGCGCAATCTGCTCGAATCCATCAGCCTGCTGGCGAACAGCTCCCGCCTGCTCGCCGACCGCTGCGTCGACGGCATCACCGCGAACGTCGATCACGCCCGCGCGCTGGCCGAGTCGTCCCCGTCGATCGTGACCCCGCTGAACCGCTACATCGGGTACGAGAACGCGGCGGCCGTCGCCAAGAGTGCTTTGAAACAAGGGAAGACGATCCGCGAGGTCGTGATCGAGAACGGTCACGTCGAGAAGGGCGACCTCACCGAGGAGCAGCTGGACGCGGCCCTCGACGTACTGTCCATGACCCGGCCGGCGCAGTCGTGAGCGATGCCGTGACGGAGTACTGGGAGCCGGGGACGACGATCGAGTGGGTGTACGAAGGGAGCAGACTGCACCCGGACAAGCCGAACGTGCGGCCGATGACGGTCGTGCGGGACGACGCGGACGGCCTGGTCGCCTGGCTCGCCCCCGGTACGCCGTTACTCAAACCGGTCCTGGTCGACGGCCGCGAGCTCCGGTCCGCCGGTGCACTCGGCATGTTCACCGCGCAACGGGCGATGAAGCTGGACGTCTGGCGAGGCACCGGGATCCTCAAGGTGTCCCCGTCGGGGAAGCCGTGGTCGGTCTGGTACTTCTGGGGCGCGGACGGGACGTTCCACGGGTGGTACGTGAATCTCGAGCGTGAGCATGTGCGCGACTCGGCCTCACGACGTACCAGCACTGTCGATCATGTGCTCGATCTGTGGATCAACCCGGACCGCAGCATCGAGTGGAAGGACGAGGACGAGCTGGAGGGTGCGGTCGACGCCGGGCGATTCACCACGGCCGAAGCGGAGCAGATCGTCGCCGACGCGCACGCTGCGATCCGTGACATCGAGGCCTGGACGTCGCCGTTCTCCGACGATTGGCAGACCTGGTCCGCTCCGCCGGCCTGGCGGGTGCCCGTCGCGCCGACGTCGCACCAGCCGGATCTGATTGCGGAGGAGCTCCACAGCGGCTGACAACAGGTGGGTCACGAGCGGTTGCAACTGGCTGGTACGGACTTAGCTTGGAGATATGTACACCATCGAGTTGCAGGCAGAGGAGCTCCAGCTACTGCGATCCGCACTCAGGAGCTACCTCCAGGCCTTCGGCCACAACGAAGCCGACCTCGTGCAGGCCGCGAAGACGCTGATGCTCAAACTCCCTGAAGTCGTCGAGACCAAGGCCGGCTGAGCAGTCACGCCGGCCTCGGCCGGGCTCAGTCCGGTTTCGGTCCGGGGTCGGGCCGGTTTCGGTCCGGGTCTCGGGCCGGTTTCAGGCCGGCTCGAGTACGGCGACGGGGATCGGCCGCCCGGCCTTCGCCGCGAAGCGGGCGATCCGCGGGTCCTCGCGGAGGATGACGTCGGTCCAGACGGTGTTCCGCTCGGGATCGCTCAGCTCCCGAGCGCGCATCGTCGTGTGCACGGCGCCGATCTGTACGTCGGTGGTCCGCGCCGCGCGGAGATTGCGGAACCAGTCCGGGTCCGTGGGGGAGCCCGACCCGGTCCCCCAGACGAGCAGGCCGTCGGGCGTATCGAGGTACCGCACGCACGTCGACCGCGGTACGCCGGTCCGGCGGCCCGGGGTGGTGAGCATCAGGACATGCACGTCCTTGCTCCCACTCGCCAGCCGCCCGTCCAGCGTCTTGTACATCCACACACCGATCCGGCCACCCGCCCGCAACATCCGCTTACCCATCACCACCACCCCCACCCCGAGCGTCCGGCGACCGGCCGCCGAGGTCAAGCCCTCACCCGGCATGCCCCGGCGTCTCCCCCGAGGGGTCAACTGGCTCTTCTCCCTGATGTGTGGGTGAGTTGAGGGGGCAGGAGACAAGTCGTGGTGGGCCGGTGCCTGGTCTTTGTTGTCCGCGCCGCCCAGATCCTGGCACCTGCCCGGGCGACCTGTCCGTGTCGTTCGAGCTGGGGACTGCTACGCACCTGCAACGACCAGCAGGATTCCCCACCTCCAAGCCCTGTCCCTGAAGCCGGCTCGCTGCAGGCGCCCAGAGGTGCAGGTGCGCGGTGAGCTGTCGCGGTGGGGAGAGAAATCGTCGCTCCGTGCAACATTGTCTCCCCGCCCCTGGGGTACTGCTCGGATCTCGAGCAGCAGCCTCCCTGCCAGACGACAAATCACCCGACCACGCCGACTCGCACCTCGACCCAGGCAACCCACACATGCGTCACAAGAGCCGGTTAACCCCATGCGTTGGGGGTTCTCCGCTGGTGTGCCGATGTAGCACCCCAAGTTGAGGGGAACCTTTCAGCTGCGCGGGCGGACCGTGAGTGGGACGGGCTTTCGGGTGTCGGTGAAGAAGTCGTTGCCTTTGTCGTCGACGACGATGAACGCGGGGAAGTCCTCGACCTGGATCTTCCAGATTGCCTCCATGCCGAGCTCCGGGTACTCGATCACGTCGACCGACTTGATGCAGTCCTGCGCCAGCCGCGCCGCCGGCCCGCCGATCGACCCGAGGTAGAACCCGCCGTGCTCCTTGCACGCCGCCGTCACCTTCGCCGACCGGTTGCCCTTGGCAAGCATGACGAACGATCCACCGGCCGCCTGGAACTGATCGACGTACGCATCCATCCGCCCCGCCGTCGTCGGCCCGAACGACCCGGACGCATAACCCTCGGGCGTCTTGGCCGGCCCCGCGTAGTACACCGCGTGGTCCCGCAGGTACGACGGCATCGGCTCGCCCGCGTCCAGCCGCTCCTTGATCTTCGCGTGCGCGATGTCCCGCGCCACCACCAGCGGCCCGGTCAGCGACAGCCGCGTCTTCACCGGCAGCTTGGACAGCTCCGCGCGGATCTCGCTCATCGGCCGGTTCAGGTCGACCCGTACGACGTCGGTGTCGTCGGACAGGTGCTCGTCGGTGGTGTCCGGCAGGAACCGCGCCGGGTCGCGCTCGAGCTGCTCGAGGAACACACCCTCCGGCGTGATCTTCGCCAGCGCCTGCCGGTCCGCCGAGCAGGACACCGCGATCGCGACCGGGCAGGACGCGCCGTGCCGCGGCAGCCGGATCACGCGGACGTCGTGGCAGAAGTACTTCCCGCCGAACTGCGCCCCGATCCCGAACTCCTGCGTGAGCTTGAAGACCTCCTCCTCCAGCTCGATATCCCGGAACCCGTGTCCAAGAGCAGATCCCGTGGTCGGCAGCGTGTCGAGGTAGTGCGCGGAGGCGTACTTCGCGGTCTTCAGCGCGAACTCGGCCGACGTGCCGCCGACCACGACCGCGAGGTGGTACGGCGGGCAGGCCGCCGTACCCAGCGACCTGATCTTCTCGTCCAGGAACTCCATCATCCGCGACGGGTTCAGCACCGCCTTGGTCTCCTGGTAGAGGAACGACTTGTTCGCGGAGCCGCCGCCCTTGGCCATGAACAGGAACTTGTACGCCGGGTCGCCGTGCTGAGGCGTCGAATACAGCTCGATCTGTGCGGGGAGGTTGGAGCCGGTGTTCTTCTCGTCCCACATGGTCAGCGGGGCCATCTGCGAGTAGCGCAGGTTCAGCTTGGTGTAGGCGTCGTACACGCCGCGGCTGATCCACTCCTCGTCGGCCGCGCCGGTGAGGACGCCCTCGGACTTCTTGCCCATCACGATCGCGGTGCCGGTGTCCTGGCACATCGGGAGGACGCCGCCGGCCGAGATGTTCGCGTTCTTCAGCAGGTCGAGCGCGACGAACCGGTCGTTCCCGGACGCCTCCGGGTCGTCGATGATCCGGCGCAGCTGCGCGAGGTGCGCGGTGCGCAGGTAGTGCGAGATGTCGTGCATCGCCTCGGCGGTCAGCGCCTGCAGGACGTCCGGCTGGATCTGCAGGAACGTCCGATCGCCTGCGGTGAACGTGCTGACACCCTCCGTCGTCAGCAGCCGGTACTCCGTCTCGTCGGCACCCAACGGCAACAGGTCGGAGTAGTTGAAGTCGGCAGACACCGGGCATACCTCCACACAGACTGGACTGGACGCCCAAAGTCTAGGCCTCCGGCTCAGGGGTCGGATCAGGGGTGAATCGGGGAGGAAACGGGTCTGCGGGCGGTGGTCGGCCCGCGTATGGTTTTGGGGTGGCCCAGGATGACGTTCCCCAGGAGAACCGCCCGCAGGATGTCGTGCCCGCGCAGGGCGGTGACGATCCGGCGCTGCGGCGGCGGGTGTCCGACCTCGAGCGGGAGGAGGTCGCCGACATTCTCCGCGACGCCGCGGGCGAGGGCCGGCTGTCGTACACCGAGCTCGAGGACCGGCTCGAGACGCTGTACGCCTCCAAGACGTACGGCGAACTCGTCGAGCTGACCGCCGACCTGCCGAACGGCCCGCGCGTGCAGAGCGTGCCGTCGACCACCGACCCGCAGTACGGCGGCGCACTGGTGGAGACCGGGCCGGTGGTCAACGTGTTCATGTCCGAGTCCAAGCGGATGGGGAACTGGCTCGTCCCGCAGCGGCAGGAGATCAACGCGGTCCTCGGAGACGTGACGCTCGACTACACCGAGGCGCAGATCCCGTACGACGACATCCACATCGAGGTGAAGTCGATCCTCGCCGACGTGAAGATCCGCGTCCCGCAGAACGCGATCGTCCTGCTCGACAGCAACCCGATCCTCGGCTCCGTCTCCGAACAGGAAGCCGGCCTCAAAGCCGTCCCGGACCCGAACGCGCAGCCCACCGCCCCCAAACGCTTCCACATCCGCGGCACCGCCATCCTCGGCGAAATCAAGATCAAACGCGGCCCGCGCCTCAGCAAACGCCTCGGCCTCACCTGACCCGCAAGCGCCGCGAAGCGTTGCGGGTCAGGAGAGCGGTCTAACGTGGGCGCATCCGGGGGTGTGGGCGGTTGTCAGGGCCTACTGCTTCGGCATCGAGGACGGTGCGTAGGCCGGTGCCGTCGGCGTTGATCAGCGCAACGCTGCGGGTTGTGTCGTCGGGACCGGCGACATGGGTGAAGAGGAGCCGGCCGTCGGCTGTCCACGTCGGCTGCGTCGCCCGCTCCGCGCCGGGAGCGAAGGTCGTGACCGCCGTCCGGCCGCTCCCGTCCGGGCGGATCGTGTAGAGGTTCGACGCCTCGTCCGTCGACTGGTACCCGCCGATGTCGTACGTCGTGAAGACGATGAGCGGCTCGGTGGGATGCCAATCCAGCCGGTCGGCGAAGTCGTCGTACGACGTGATCACCTTGGGCTTGGACCACGTCTCGCCGGTCCCGGTGATGATGGCGATCGCCCCGCCGGTCACGGCGTCCTGGTCGCCGAACCGGCCGAGCGATACCGCCAGCTGCCGACCGTCCGGCGACCATCGCGGGAAGCTGAGCCCGGCGTACGGGCCGTCGAAGGAGTAGTCACCGGCGATGGTGAGTTTCTGAGTGCCGACCTCGACCACGGCCAGCACCGCCCGCGTGGGGAGTTCGACGTCGGGGTTACCGGCGTACCCGACCATGGCGATCCGGCTGCCGTCGCGGGACCAGGCGGGGCTGTCCCAGATCAGGCCGTTGAGCGCGGCCGGGTACTCGGTCAGCAGGGGGTGGGCGTTGCTGCCGTCGGGGCCGGAGACCCAGACCGCCCAGTTCTTCGGATCGGCGGCCTGGACGAACGCGAGCTGCGATCCGTCCGGTGACCAGTCGGGGTGCAGCTGCTCGCCGGGCAGGTCGTCGAGGACGATATGGAGTCCGTTTCCGCCTGGGCGGGCAATGGTGAGCCCGGGAGCCACGCCCTGCAAGGCGATCCACTCCTGGCCGTCGGCAACGGCCGACGCGTCCTGACCACAGGCCGCCAACATGAGCACGAGGATTGCGACCACGATCTTCCTCATGACGTGGCGCCCCGTGTCTCGCTGGCGTCCGGGAAATTCCTGCCGGGCATGATGCCCCCCTCTCGTTTCGACCTGCCTTGAGAGTGGGCGACCCGGTGACCCAACCGCTGGAGTCAGGCGTCCCGATCGAGCCGGGAAGTGTTCCCGGTCCCGCTGGGGGACTCCTGGTGGTGCTTCGCCAGGAGTGCGCTCAGCCAGGTTTGGAGGGCTTGGAGGTCGTTGGCGTGTTGCTGGGTGAGGGTGAGGTTCTTGGCCCAGACGTTCTTGGGGTGGATGGTGAGTTGGCGGGCCATTTTCGGCCCGGTGATCGGGCCGATGGAGCCGATCTCGTCCCAGGGCATGAAGCGGCGGCGGCCTTGGTGGATGCCTCGGTGGTCGATGACGAGGATCGGGCGTTGGGTGATGAGCTGCCACGCGATGGTGATGACGACACCGGCGTCCAGCGCGATCAGTAGGTAGGTGATGTACGGCCAGCCGCCGTCTAGCGTCCTCGAGATGCTCTGCAAGGTCACCAACGCCATGAACAGCAGCACCAGCATCGGCGGCTGCACAATCGGCCAGCGGCGGAGTGGGAACTCGACGCGACCGTTGCGGTGCCACTCGACCATCCACGCCTCAGGCAGGCGTTCACCCATCACGGTCATGTTGCCCCCAGCTCTCACGACTCCGCCCCCGGAGCACGGCTCACTGTAATGCACCACACTTGGCGCATGCGGCGGATCCGGGGAGCGCTCAGTTGGGTGTTCGTCCGTGGTCCGGCGGCGGCTTACGAACTGGCTGATTCCGGCTCGTCGTTGTTCGGGATCGGCGCCGTCGTGGCGATGGGGCTCGTTGGTGGGCTGGGGGCCGGGGTTGGCGCACTGGTCGGGGTGCTGGCGGACCGGTCGGTCGGCGACGCGGCCTTTGTCGGTGGGATGGTCGGGCTCGGGGTGGTGATGGCGTGGCTGGTGCTGATGGTGGTGGTCGTAGGCATCCTCTGGGTCCGCGGCGTGACGCCGTTCGAGGCGGCATCCGGCACCGAGCCGACCGGTCGGCACGCCCCGTCCACCGGGTGGCGGCGGCGTGGGCAGCCGCTGGTGCCCGGCAGCCTCGCGGTGTTCTTCGTGCTGATGACGGTCGCGTTCGGAAGCCTCGGGCTGCACGCCCGCAGCGTGGCCGAGCCCGCGGATCAAGCGACCGCGATCACCAACGGCACGGTCGTCAAGATCCACGAGCCTGGCCTCCTGGACAAGGGATCCGGCACGGTCGACGTCCGGTACTCCGTCGGCGGTGTGGACTACACGTTCACCACCGGACGAGACCCTGGCGACCACCTCCTCGCACTCGATCAGGTCATCCCCGTCGAGTACGTCGTCGCCGATCCGGCCAAGGGGCGTGCGGTGTGGAGAGTCGAGGCGGCACGGGACGACCAGACGTTCTGGCTGTGGCTCGCCGGTGGTTGCGCCGTACTCGGAGTGCTCAGTGGTGCTGGGTGCCTCGTTGGGCGGTTGCGGTCCAGCGGCCGGCGTGGCGGTTGATTTCGATTGGGTGGTCGAACGTCGCCGAGATCAGTTCGGTGCTGATCACGTCGTCGACGGGGCCGGCGGACAGCACCTGCCCCTCGCGGAGGAGGGCGGCGTGCGTCGTACAGGTGGGGAGCTCCTCGAGGTGGTGGGTGACGAGAACCCAGGTCAGGTGCGGGTGGCTGAGGTGGATCTGATCGAGCGTCTCCAGCAGCTGCTCGCGCGCCGCGACGTCCAGGCCCGTCGACGGCTCGTCCAGCAGGAGCAACCGCGGGTCGGAGATCAGCGCCCGCGCGATCAGCGCGCGACCACGCTCGCCCTGGGACAGCGTGGTCCAGTGCGCGCCCGCCAACCCGCCGATCCCGAGCAGGTCGATCAGTTCGAGAGCGCGCGCCTCCTGCGCAGGCGTCGGCTCCCAGCGCGGCATGCGCTCGATCGTCCCGGTGAGGCCGGTCAGTACGACGTCCTGGATGCTCAGCGGCGACCGCAGCGGGTGCCGCGGATTCACGTGCCCGATCGACTCCCGCAGGGTGCGAATGTCGACCGTACCGAGCCGGCGTCCGAGGATCTCGACCGTGCCGCGGGTCGGATGCGTGACCGCGCCGCACAGCCCGAGCAGTGTGCTCTTGCCCGCACCGTTCGGCCCGAGCAGCGCCCACCGCTCACCCTCGCCCGCGGTCAGCGACACCCCGGACAGCAACGCCTTGCCGTCCCGGACGAAGTCGACGTCCTTCAGTTCGAGCACCCGTAAACCTCCTCGTACATCGCCTTCAACTCCTCGGCACTCGCTTCCCGCCCGCTCGCGTCGGTACGCCGCTGCACATGCCCCGCGAACTCCCGCTCCTGCTCCGGAGACAGCCGAATGCCGTACACAGACTCCAGTACGTGTGCGATCCCGCCCTTACCGGACTGGCTGTTCACCCGTACGACGGCCTCGTACCCGCGCCCCACGTCGGCCGGATCGATCGGCAGATAAGGCACTTCCCAGACACCAGGCCCCTGGACGGCGAACCCCTTCCGGATCGCGTCCTGGTGCGTCCCCGAGAAGGCGGTGTAGACGAGTTCCCCGACGTACGGGTGCCGCGGATGGATCGGCATCCGGGTGCAGTACTCCACCACCGAGCGGATACCGTCGATATCGGAGAAGTCGATCATCGGGTCGACGCCCTGCGCGTGCAGGTTGAGCGCGAGGGTCGCGATGTCGACGTTGCCGGTGCGTTCGCCATTGCCGAAGACGCAGCCCTCGACGCGCTGGGCTCCGGCTAGCACTGCTAGCTCGGCGCACGCGACCCCCGTACCGCGGTCGTTGTGCGGATGCACGGACAGGATGACGCCGTCGCGGCGCGGCAGGTTCTGGTGCATGTACTCGATCTGGTCGGCGTACACGTTCGGTGTCGCGGCCTCGATCGTCGCGGGCAGGTTCAGGATCACGGGCCGCTCCGGCGTCGCGTCCCACTGCTTGGTGAGGTGGTCCGCCAGTTCGAGCACGTAGTCCGGCTCGGTCAGGTTGTAGACCTCGGGCGAGAACTGGAACCGCACCGAGTCCCCGGCCAGCCGCAGGATCTCCTCGGACCCGGCGTAGATCATCGACGCCAGTTCGTCCCGCGTACGGCGCAGTACGACGTCCCGCCACACCGGCGCGGTCGCGGCGTACATGTGGATGACCACGTCGCCACGCATCCCGGCGACGGACTCGACGGTCCTGGCGATCAGGTCCGCGCGCGCCGGGGTGAACACGACGATCGTGACGTCGGCGGGGACCAGATCGGACTCCGCCAGCAGGCGCACGAAGTCGAAGTCGGTCTGGGACGCGGACGGGTAGCCGACCTCGATCTCTTTGTAGCCGATGGCAACCATCAGTTCGAAGAACCGGCGCTTGCGCTCGGGGTCCATCGGGTCGGCCAGCGCCTGGTTGCCGTCCCGGAGGTCGACCGGTACCCAGAGCGGCGCCTGAGTGATTCGGCGGTCCGGCCAGGTGCGGTCGACGGGGGCGACCGGGACCCTGGCGAAGATGTCGCGGTAGCGGTGGCTGGGCATCGGGGAGGGCTGCTGACGGTTCATGACGGGTGGTCCTTCCGGGGAACGGGGGAGGACCGGCGTGCGACTGCACTCCACGGAGGGAGCGCCGGTCGAATCAGCTCCCGCCGTGGCGGCCAAGAAGGAGGAGACCCGGGAGCAAGCGCATGCCGAGCACCGTATCAACTCCTCAGACAAGCTGACAACCTGACCTGTCTCTAGAATGTCCGCCATGATTCGTCGTCACCCCCTGGCCGAGCAGGCAGCCGAGGAGTTGCTGCGCCGGATCGGGAGCGGTGAGTGGGCCCTCGGCGCCAAGCTTCCCGGAGAGACCACGCTGGCCGCGCAGCTCGGCGTCGGACGGTCGACCATTCGCGAGGCCGTGCGGGAACTGGCCGGCCGGCGGGTGCTGGAGAGCCGGCAGGGCGCGGGCGTGTTCGTGATCGCGCTCCAGGCCGCCGAGGACTGGGACAAGGTGCTGCGGAAGGCCGACATCGCCGACGTACTGGAAGGCCGGCTGGCGATCGAGACCGAGGCGGCCCGGCTGGCCGCGACGCGTCGTACGCCGGCCGACCTGAAGAACTTCCGCTACACGCTCGCGGACCGTCAGCGGGCTGCCGTGAAGGCGCCTGACGACTGGTACATCGAGGCCGATCTCGCGTTCCACCGCGCCGTGGTGACGGCCGCGCACAACGCCGTACTCACGGAGCTGTTCGACACGTTCGTCCCGCGGATCCGGCGGGCGATGATCGACATGCTCAAGCTCGACGAGGAGCACCGGCATCGCCACGACCAGGCCGCCCACGAGGCGATCGCGGACGCCATCCGCTTGAAGGACCCGGACCTGGCTGCCGCCCGCTCCCGCGAGCATCTCAGCGCCGTACGGAGTTCAATCCGCTAGATGTCGTTCGTGGAGTGAGCGCAGCCAGGGTGTGAGGGCGTTCAGGTCCTCGACGTTGTCCTGCGGGATGGAGATCGGCCGCGTACGGCGGTCCGCCGGGTTGACCTGCACCGCGCGCGCCAGCGGCCAGCCGGCGGGCTCGTCGATGCTGGTGATGCCGGACCAGCGCAGGCTGCGGCCCCGGGTGATGCCCTCGGCGTTCACGGTGATGACCGGGCGGTTGGTGATCAGCTGCCACGCGGTCCAGCCGGTTCCGTAGACGAACGCCGCGAGCGCTGTCAGCCGCAGTACGCCGAGCGCGCCCGAGATCCCGTCCGCTCGCAGATGCTCGACGTTCGTCCAGGCCGACAGCACCATCAGCAGGCCGAAGCCCACCAGCCGCACCGCGAGCCTGCTGCGGCGCGGGCGAAAGTCCACGCTGCCGTTGGACTCCAGTTCGGAGCTCCAGCTCTCGGCAGACACCTCTCAGGAACCCCACTTCTCCGTGTGCTCGGCCGCGGTCGGCGGGTCGGCGCCGTGGCGGGTGCAGGTGATCGCCGCCGCCTTCACCGCGTAGTCGACGACGTCCCGCAGGTCCTCGACGGTCAATCCGGCCAGCCGCCGCTCGCCGAGCAACCCCCGCCGGAGCAGTCCGGTGATCAGCGCCGCCATCAGAGAATCGCCGGCGCCCACGGTGTCGACCACCTCGATCGCCGGTGCGGGAACCTCGACCCGCACCCCCCGGCCGACGCCGAGCGCGCCGCTCCCGCCACGCGTGATCACCACGCACTGCGTCCGCTCGGCCGTCAGCAGCTCCTCCGCGATGTCGTCGAGCGAGACACCGGGCCGGAAGAACTCGCAGTCCTCGTCGCTCAGCTTCACCAGATCGGACAGGGCCGCGAGTTCGCGAACGGCGGCCCACGCCGGCACCGGATCGGGGGTGATCGCCGGCCGCGCGTTCGGGTCCAGCGTGACCGTCACAGGCTGATCCGCGACCGACTTCAGGAACTCCCGAATCGCGCTCGCCCCAGGCTCGAGCATCATCGCGATCGACCCGGTGTGGATCGCCGGGCAGCCGCGGGTCAGCGACAGCGCCGGCGGGTCCCACGTCATGTCGAACTTGTAGGTCGCCACCCCGTCGGCGTCCAGGGTCGCGGTCGCGGTGCTGGTCCGGACGCCGGGATCCACCGTCCCGGGCGCGAGCTGGACCCCGTTCCCGAACAGGTGCGCGCCGAGCAGGTCGCCGTACGGATCGGTGCCGAAGCGGGCCACCAGCTCGGTCGGGACGCCCATCCGCGCGAGCCCGACCGCGACGTTCGCGGCGAACCCGCCGGGGATCGCCTTCGGCTTGCCGTTGCCGTTGCGGTTCTTGGCTGCGGTCCCGACGATGTCCACGAGAGCCTCGCCGATGACGAGGACGGGTGTGCTCATCGGGCGTGCTCGAAGTCGATGGCGGAGTACGCGCGGAGCTTCTCCAGCTGGTGGACGCTCTCGATGGAGCGGATCGTGCCGCTGCGCGAGCGCATCACGAGCGAGTGCGTACGGGCGGTGGAGCGGCCGTAGCGGACCCCGCGGAGCAGTTCGCCGTCGGTGATACCGGTCGCGACGAAGAAGCAGTCGTCGCCGCTCACCAGGTCGTCGGTGTCGAGCACCTGGTCCAGGTCGTGCCCGGCGTCGAGCGCCTTCTGCCGCTCCGCATCGTCCCGCGGCCAGAGCTTGCCCTGGATCTTCCCGCCCAGGCACTTCATCGCGCAGGCGGCGATGATGCCCTCCGGCGTACCGCCGATGCCGAGCAGCATGTCCAGACCGGTGTCCGGGCGGGCCGCCTCGACCGCGCCGGCCACGTCGCCGTCGGAGATGAACTTGATCCGGGCGCCGGTGGCGCGGATCTGGGTGGCGAGCTCATCGTGCCGCGGGCGGTCCAGCAGTACGACGGTGACGTCGTCGACGGAGCTGCCCTTCGCCTTCGCGACGCGGCGGATGTTCTCGGCGACCGGGAGCCGGATGTCGACCACCTCGGCCGCCTCCGGGCCGACGACGAGCTTCTCCATGTAGAAGACCGCGGACGGGTCGTACATCGAGTTCCGCGCGGACACCGCCATCACCGCGATGCCGTTGGCCATGCCCTTCGCGACCAGCGTCGTACCGTCGACCGGGTCGACCGCCACGTCGCAGGCCGGACCCTCGCCGGAGCCGACCTGCTCGCCGTTGTACAGCATCGGGGCGTTGTCCTTCTCGCCCTCGCCGATCACCACGACACCGTCCATACCGACAGTGCCGATCAGCGTACGCATCGCGTTCACCGCCGCGCCGTCGGCGCCGTTCTTGTCGCCGCGGCCGACCCAGCGGCCCGCCGCCATCGCCGCGGCCTCGGTGACCCGGACCAGTTCGAGGGCGAGGTTCCGGTCGGGCGCGTGCGCGTCGACCTCCAGATGGGCAGGTGGCGTGGTCGGGTCGCTCATGCCAACGGATCGTAGCCAACCGCCCTGGCCGCTGTTCGGGCGGATTGCACCTCGCGAGACACTGTGGGCATGAGTTCGACAGGTCAGGGCGCTTCCAACGACGCCGCAGCGCAGGAGAAGGCCCAGGAGAAGGCCCGCGAGAAGGCGCAGGTCCAGGCGGAGGCGAACGAGTACCGGCAGGCGTACCGGCGGGACAAGCGCAAGTCGCAGACCGTCGGGAACATGGTGTTCGCGCTGGTGATCTGCCTCGCCGTGGTCGCGTTCCTGATCACCGTCACATGGCGCCCGAAGAAGGAAGCGGAGCCCAACGCGGTCGAGTACACCGCCCAGTTGCAGGATGCCCGTAAGGCCGCATCCTGGGTCCGCGGACCGGAGCCGATGCCGTCCGGGTGGACCGCGACCAGCGTGGAATTCCGCAGCCCGCAGCAGGAGCCGATCACCTGGCACCTCGGGGTCGTGACGAACGAGAAGAAATACGTCGGCCTCGAGCAGTCGAATGTCAGCGGCGGAAAATACGTCGCCGACAAGCTCGGCCGGACGTCCGACGACGGTACGGCGTCGGTCGCCGGCGTGACCTGGCAACGCAAGATCCTGCTCGACCGGAAGAACGAGAACGCCTTGCTCCTGGTGGGTTCCGGAGTGACGACGATCGTCGCCGGAAATGCCGGATATCCGGCGCTTGAAGCGTTCGCTTCGGTCCTGCGCTGATATTTGTGCTGACCTGCGGGACACCGCGGGCTGCCCATTTTCCGGTCAATTCCGCCCACTTTCCGGACGGTCGTTGACACGTGCCCATGGCAAAGGGTTCGATCGAGGCTCGGCTTGCGTACGCTCGGGGACCAGCAGAAGGGTCGTCGAATGGTCGCGCCGTCCCGGGTGGGGAGTTGACCCGCAAATGTTCATCACGGGGCTTTTGCTGGGCGCGGACAGTTCGCCGCATCTCGGTTCTCCCTGGCAGTTGCTGGCCTATCAGGGCGGCACGCTGCTCGGCGCCGCTCTGGAGAGCGCGCGGGAGTGCTCGTTCGACCAGTTGGTCGTGACGCTGGGCAGCGCGTCGGAGCAGGTCCACGACCGGGTCGACCTCGACGGCGTGCGGGTGGTCGAGTCGCCGCACTCCGACACCGGTAGTTCGTCCATCGTGCCGGCCCTGGATGCGGTCGACCGGCGGGCGGACGGCATCGTCGTACTGCTCGGTGATCAGCCCGGGATCACGTCCGCCACCGTCTGGTCGCTCGTAGCCGAGGCCTCCACGCCGATCGGCGTCAGCCGGTACGACGACGGCGAGGCCTGCCCATGCTGGTTCGGCCGCGAGGTCTTCGGCGAACTCCGCGGCCTGCGCAGCGACGCCGACCTCTGGGACCCGATCCGCGAAGGCACCCACCCCGTCACCCGAGTAGATGCCATCGGCAACATCCCGCCCCGCGCCACCACCTGGTCCGCCTACCACCAACTCCTCGCCGGCGGCCCCACCCACGACCTCCCCCTGGACACCCACCCCCGCCCCCTCTCCACCCACCCCCGCCGACGGCGCCGTACGAATACCTGACCGGCCGGGTCAGTCGGTGCCGGCTAGGCGGAGGCCTATGACGCCGGTGACGATCAGGGCGATGCAGGCGAGGCGGGTGGGGGTGATCGGCTCGTGGAACAGGACGATGCCGAGGGTGACGACGCCGACCGAGCCGATGCCGGTCCAGATCGCGTACGCCGTACCGACCGGGAGCCGATCGAGTGTCTTCGCGAGCAGGACGACCGAGATCACGCCGAACACGAGCACGCCGAGGGTCGGCCACAGCCGGCTGAAGCCCTCGCTCGGTTTCAGGCTGAGCGCGAACGCGATCTCGAACGCCGCCGCGGCGAGCAGGATGATCCATGCCATCAGGCCGCCAGTGCTCCTCTCAGGTGCCGGTGCGTGACGGTCGCGACCCGCGCGCCGAGCGCGGCCGCGGTCCGCAGGTCGGTGGCCGGCGGCGCCTTCTCCGCGGACAGGTCCGCGTCGGACTGCGCCATCGCGCCGAGCCAGCTACCGAGCCGGTTGAGATCCTCGATGCTCGCGGTGCTCTCCGCCCAGCCCGGGTAGATGTCCAGACCGACCCAGATCATCCCGTGCTGTGCGGCGAACACCGACAGGTCGACCAGGCTGTTCAGCTTGTCGCCGGACATCGCCTTCGAGTTCGTGAACCCGGCCGCGATCTTGTCCCGCCAGCCGAGGTCGGCCGCCCAGATCCGCACACTCTCCTCGGCGAACTTCTTGAACACCCAACTCGGGCTCCCCATGTACGTCGGTGCGCCGAAGATGATCGCGTCGGCAGCGGTCAGCCGCTCCCAGACCTCCTCGGTCAGCTCGTCCACCGGCACCAGATCCGTCGTGGTCCCCGGAATCGACGCGGCGCCCTCGGCCACCGCTTCGGCCTGCTTCGCGGTGTGGCCGTAGCCCGAGTGGTAGGCGATCGCGATCCGAGCGTTGCTCATGCTTCCTCCTGAGTCTTTAGCGGACTACAGTCCGTCTTATGAACGACAGTACCGGACCGCGGTCCGCTTTACAACGGAGTCTGCCGGTCGTGGGGGAGCCGCGGCCGGAACGGGCTGATGCGCGACGCAACCGGCTGCGGGTTCTGGAGGCCGCGGAGCGGCTGTTCACCGAGCGGGGCGTGAAGAACGTCTCGCTGGACGCGATCGCCGCGGAAGCGGGCGTGGGGAAGGGGACCGTGTTCCGCCGGTTCGGTGATCGCGCCGGCCTGGCGGTCGCGCTGCTCGACGAGCGCGAGCAGGAACTGCAGGCGAAGATCATCAGCGGTCCGCCGCCGCTCGGGCCGGGCGCGCCGCCCGACGTCCGGGTGCTGGCGTTCCTCGACGCGTACCTCGACCTCCTCGATCGGCACGTCGCGCTGTTCATGGACAGCGAGAACGCATCGGACGGCGCGCGGTACCGCATCGGCTCGTACCACCTCTGGCACCGCCACCTGTCCCACCTGATCGAAGCCGCGCGCCCCGAACTCGACGCCGACTACACGGCGCACGTGCTGCTGGCGCCGCTAGCAGCCGACCTGCACAACGCCCTCCGCGAACAGGGCTACGACCTCACCCGCATGAAGGCCGGCCTCCAAGAGGTAGCGGCCGTTCTTGTGCAGAAGAACGGGTAGTGCACCGGCGAGACGCCGTACGCGCGACGTGAACCACGCTCAAGTGCACTAGGTGAAGGCCAGACACCTCCTGTCCTTATGCACACCATTTGCCTTTGATGCGGATGATGTCGCTCGCTTGGCCGGTGAGGGTTTCTGCCCATTCGAGAGCGTCGGCGGTGGTTGGGCGGCGGGTCTCGTCGTAGGCCTTGTCGAAGGACCAGTAGAACTTTCGTTCCCGCGGTGGTTCCTCGGCGAGTTCGGCGACGGCCAAGGACGGCGGGATCGGTTGGCCGGCTTGCCATTGCGGGCGCAGCATTCGCAGATAGCGCAGGTTGGTCAGTTGACCGAGGGTGGAGAGGTCGGCGGCGGGCGCGTCGGTCAGGTCGAGGGAATGCAGGTTCGGACAGGACGCCAGCGGTCGGAGGTCAACCGGCTTCGCGCTGCGCAGGACGACCCGGCCGACGGTCGGGTGTCCGTGCAGCCCGGACAGGTCGATCGTGTCGGTTGCGAGCGACAGCATCTCGACCGACGTGTCCCGCAGCGGTGACAAGTCGAGCCCCGCGCAGTTGTGGATCGAGAACTTCAGCAGCGCCGGCGCCTCGTGCACCGGTCCGAGATCGACCCAAGGCGCGTCGTGGACGACCAACTCACGCGTCTCCGGGCTCAGCCCGCGGACAGGTCCCGCGTCCCGGCCGCTGACGGTGACTCGGCCAACGTCGTCGTACCGGCGCTGGTGGTAGTAGGCGTCGCCCGAGTTGATCCACAGTTGGCCGTCCTCGTCGCGCTCGATCTGACCCGAGCGGAGCGCGTCCGCATGGGAGCGGATCAGCGCGGTCACCGACTCGGCGACGTAGATCGGGCCCGCGTCCTGGTGGCGTCCGATCAGGATCACCTGACCGGGCCGGCCGTTCGGCCCGGGTGCCATGTCGACGGCGAGGTAGTCGCCGAAGGCGTCGGTGGCGAACGGAATCCAGTCCGGATGGTCGCCGACCCGCCGGATCACCCCCGGCGGACCGAACTCGGTCACGAACGAGTTGTGGACGAAGTGCCGCCACCCGCGGTTGACCCACCAGCGTTCCGAACGCAGCTTCTCCAGCATCTCCAGGCCGAACCACACGAAGCCGTGGAACTGCACGTGCCCGCCACCGCCGTCGGCCACGGCGTACAACGCACTGAGGTCGTGCGGCAGCGCGAAGTCGCGGTCCCAATCCAGCGGTGGTGGAAGACCAGGCAGTTCCAGAGTCGTCTGCAGCAGCCGGTGGTATTCGTTGAGCAGGGCAACCGCTTCGGCCGGATCGCCGGCCTCGCCGAGGGTGGAGGGCGGCGTGTCGGGAGCAGGCGGCTCCGAGTGCGGGTCCAGCAGGTACCGGAAGCCGCGGTCGTCCGCGCGATCGAGCCTCTCGCTCAGAATCGCGTGAAAACGACCGCGGGCCTCCACTTCCAGATCGATCGTGAGGTGCTCTGTTGCCCCCAGCAACGTATGCAGCGCGCACAGACTCGGGTGGACATCGATGTCGTGCCCGCCCAGGCCGGCGGGCAGGAAACGGAAGCCGTGATGCCCGGACGCGCCCTCCCCGAGCGCATACCCGTGGAGTTCGACGCGCTTCCACCCCCGCGGAGCGGCGCCGGCGATCAGCGCGGCCAGCTCGGTGAGTACGACGGTGGCCGCGCCCTCACGATCCTTGTGCACGCAACTAGCCCCGGTTGCCCAGGAGCGCCAGCGCGAGCTCGTGCTGCTCCTGCGACGGCGGGCGCGTCCACGTGTATCCGGAGCGCCCGTCCTCCAGCATCTGCGCCATCACGACGGACAGTACGTCGCGCGGTTCGGCGTACTGCATCTGCGGCCGCGCATCGTTGTAGTGCTTCACCACGCGGTCGAAGCAGAAGATCAACGTATTCACGTACTTGCTCTTCTCCGCCTCGGCCCTGTTGTGCGCCGCGATGTACTCCGGGTCCTCCTCGCGCATGACCTCCTTCATGACGTCCAGCCGGTTGTTGAGCGGCTTCTGCGGCCCGGAGACGGCGTACGCGTCCTCGTACATGCGCTCCACGTGCTCGGGGCTCTTGGCGAGGACGCCCATCGTGACGAAGCCCTTGTCCTCGTCCGCGTACCCGCCGGCGAACTCGTGGTCCACGCCCTGGGCGTGCGTCGCGGACATGATCGCGTCGGTGAAGGCGTACTTGTCCATACCGTCGACCTGCTCGACGTCCTCGCCCATCCACTCGTCGTCGTAGTAGAGGATCCCGTCGGTCTCGCCGTCGGCGGCGTCCGTCATCAGTTGCTGTACGGCGCCTGCCGGGTCCTGGACGGCGGCCGGGCCCATCGCGGCGAACCGCTCGGTCATCCAGAACAGCGAGATCAGCATCATCGGGCTGTACACGCGCAGGATGCCCTCCTCGCGCATCGGGGAGCAGCCGCGTTCGTCGTCGTACGCCTCGAGGCCGGCCATGAACGCCTTCTCCTGCTCAGGCGTCAGCGTGAGCTCCCAGGCCCACTTCTGCTCGGCGTGGAACTTGTAGAAGTCCTCGCCCTTCAGGGGATCGCGGATCTTCAGGAACCAGAAGACGAAACCGGCGAGTCCGAGGACGAGGACGCCGATCACGATGAGCGCGATCATGGTTGGTAAAACCTCCACATGGTGAACCGGAGTTAGGAAAGTTGTTCACCGTAGTGATCGATCAGGTCACCGTTGGAGGAATCGGTGTGGCTTTGCGGAACCTTCACACCAGGGGTGCGGTCAGCCTGATCTCGGGGAGGTCGCCGAGCGAGGATTGGGTGCGGTCGGGCGTTTCCGTGAAGCCGTGGCGCGTGTAGAAGCGGCGCGCGCGGATGTTTGCCTCGAGCACCCAAAGACGGACGGTTGTGCATCCGGCATCGCGGAGATCGGCACAGGCTGCGTCGGTCAGGGCGCGTCCGGCGCCGGTTCCCCAGTGGTCGGGGTGGACGAAAAGCGCGTACAGCTCGCCGGTGTTCGGTGGGGCGGAGACATCACGTTCCGGCCCGACACCGGCGTACCCGATCACCTGCTCGTCGGCGACCGCTACGTGAATCCGTGACCGGCCGGCGGCGATGCTGTCCGCCCAGGAGGAGGCGATCGCGGCCGGATCCATAGTGTCCAGAAAGTCCTGCGGCACGAGTCCTGTGAAGGCAGCTCGCCAGCTGGCTACTCGAGCCTCAGCAGCCCCCAACAGATCCGAGGTCCGAGCCACCCGAGTGGGGGTCAGTTGGATTTCTCTTCCTGGGCGGCTTGGGCTTTGGTGAGGCGTTCGCGGGCGCCGTCCAGCCAGCGTTGGCAGGTGCCGGCCAGTTCTTCGCCGCGTTCCCACAGGGCGAGGGACTCTTCGAGGCTGGTGCCGCCGGCTTCGAGTTTGCGGACGACCTCGACAAGCTCCTCGCGGGCCTGTTCGTAGGTCATCTCGGGTCGGTCGCCGCTCACTGGTCCTCCTCGGACTTGACTTCGACCGCGAAGCGGCCGTCACTGACCCGCGCCTGCAGCAGGTCACCCGGCGCCACCTGCGCCACTTCCCGTACGGCGGTGCCGTCGGCCAACTGCAGCACGGAGTACCCGCGTTCGAGCGTCGCCTTCGGGGACAACGCCCGCACACTCGCCAACCGGTGCGTGATGTCGTCGCTCGCCCGGTCGAGCCGATGGGTGAGCGTCCGCCGATTGCGCTCGACCAGCGCCGCGATCTCGTCGGACCGCCGCTGCAGGTCGGACACCGGCGCCGCCAGCGCCGGCCTTGAACGGATCGCTGCCAACGCGTGCGCCTCGCGATCCAGCCAGGACCGGATCGCCCGCAAGCCGCGCTCGCGCAACTGCCGCACGCCGTCGAGTTCTTCGCGCACGTCCGGCACGATCCGCTTCGCTGCGTCGGTAGGCGTCGACGCCCGGAGATCCGCGACCAGGTCGAGCAGCGGCGAGTCCGGCTCGTGCCCGATCGCGCTCACCACCGGCGTACCCGTCTTGGACACCGCCCGGATCAGGCCCTCGTCGGAGAACGGCAGCAGATCCTCCAGCGACCCGCCGCCGCGCGCGATCACGATCACCTCGACCGCGTCGTCCGCGTCCAGCTTCCGCAGCGCGGTCATCACCTCACCGGCCGCCGACGGGCCCTGCACCGACGCGTACTCGATCCGGAACGCGACCGCCGGCCACCGCCGCTTGGCGTTCTCCAGTACGTCGCGCTCGGCCGCCGAGTCCCGCCCGCAGATCAGCCCGATCGTGTGCGGGAGGAACGGCAGCCTGCGCTTGCGGTGCGGCTCGAAGAGCCCCTCGGCCGCGAGCAGCTGTTTCAGCCGCTCGATCCGGGCCAGCAGCTCACCGATCCCGACGTGGCGGATCTCGTTGACGGCGAGCGCGAGCGTGCCGCGGCGGGCGAAGAAGTTCGGCTTGGCGTGCACCAGGACCCGCGAGCCGTCGTGGACGTCGACCGCCTCGAACACCCGCCGGTTGCAGGTGAACCGCAACGAGATGTCCGCGTCGGTGTCGCGCAGCGTCCCGAAGACCGTCGTCGTACCGCGCCCGATCGAGACGTCCGTCAGCTGCCCCTCGACCCACACGGCACCGAGCTGGTTGATCCAGCTGGCGATCCCGTTCGCGATCGTCCGGACGGCCGCGGGCGCTTCCGGCGAGGTCTCCAAAGCCACGTCCCAGACCCTACGACCCCGCACCGACATTCCCTAACGTTGAGTAATGCGTCCACTCCTGCTGCTGGATTTCGACGGTCCGCTCAACCCGCACCGGGCCGACGGTGTGCCGCCGGGGTACGAGCGGCACGAGATCACTGAAGGGGCGAAGACCTGGCGGGTTCTGCTCAATCCGGCGCACGGGGTGGAGCTCAACGCGCTCGCGGAGAGTTTCGACCTGGTGTGGGCCAGTAGCTGGGAGCACGGCGCCAATCGCCTCCTTGGACCGCTCCTCGGTCTCCCTGAGCTGCCGACGATCCTCTGGCCCGATCGCACGCCGGTACGCCGGGGTTCCTGGAAGGCGCCGTACGTCGCGGACTGGGTCGGCGACCGTCCGTTCGCCTGGGTGGACGACGAGGTGGGGGAGCCCGAGCGAGCCCGGTTCCCGCGGGCCTTGATCCTTCCGGTCGACGCGCGGGCCGGGCTGACCGATCAGCATTTCGCCGTACTGCGGGAGTGGGTCCGAAAACCCTTTGCGCACAAGGCGTTTCCCAGCGATTCTTGAACAGCAGGTACACCTCCCGCGGAGGAGCCGTCCGGACAGGGCGGACGGCTCCCCGACGTACGTTGCTTATGGCAACCCACCCGTCCTCGACCCCTTCGGCCGTCATGCTGGATGTTCGCCGGCACGGTACGAGGAGGTACGACGTGGAGCCGCACGTGGCCAAGGAACGCATCGCGGCCGGCTATGCCCGGCTGTACGGCCCGCTGGCCGTGGTCTGTGTCGTGATCGCGTTCCAGCCGATCCTCGAGGGCACCTACGGGACGCTGTGGGAGACGGCCGCACGACCGGCCGGCGGCCCGGCGGCTCTGGGGCTGATGATGATGTTCGGCTTGGTCGTCGCGCTCGCCTGGGCGACCCTGCGGCCCGCGACGACAGCCGGCCCACCCGTCGTGATCGCGATCTTCACGGTGCTGATCGCCGTGATGCTGATCACGAAGCCGGGGACCGGGTCGGACCATCCGGGCCTGACATCGTTCGGGAATGCCGGGCTGGCGCTGACTTTGTGTGGTCTCGGACTGACGATCGGCCATCTGGTCCAGCTCCGGCGGGTGTGAACGCGGCCCGTACGATGGGCACCGTGACTTCTCAACCTGACGCCATCGGTACGACGACAAAGCGTGTGCTGCTTGCCGCGCCGCGTGGGTACTGCGCGGGTGTGGACCGGGCCGTGGTGGCGGTGGAGAAGGCGCTCGACCTGTACGGGCCGCCGGTCTACGTGCGCAAGGAGATCGTGCACAACAAGTACGTCGTCGAGACGCTGCAGAAGCGTGGAGCGATCTTCGTCGACGAGACCGACGAGGTGCCCGAGGGCGAGACCGTCATCTTCTCCGCGCACGGTGTCGCCCCGGTGGTGCACGAGGAGGCTGCCGCGCGGCAGCTGAAGACCATCGACGCGACCTGCCCGCTGGTCACGAAGGTGCACCACGAGGCGAAGCGGTTCGCCGCGACCGACTACGACATCCTGCTGATCGGCCACGAGGGGCACGAGGAGGTCATCGGCACCTCCGGCGAGGCCCCGAAGCACGTGACGCTGGTCGACGGCCCGGACGACGTACCGAACGTCACCGTCCGCGACCCCGAGAAGGTCGTCTGGCTGTCGCAGACCACGCTGTCGGTCGACGAGACGATGGAGACGGTACGGCGCCTGCGCGAGCGGTTCCCGCACCTGCAGGACCCGCCGAGTGACGACATCTGCTACGCCACCCAGAACCGCCAGGCCGCGGTCAAGAAGCTGGCCCCGGAAGCCGACCTGATGATCGTCGTCGGCTCCCGGAACTCGTCGAACTCGGTGCGCCTGGTCGAGGTCGCGGTCGAGCACGGCGCGAAGGCCGGCTACCTGGTCGACTACGCCGACGAGATCGACGACGCCTGGCTCGACGGCGTCGACTCGGTCGGCGTCAGCAGCGGCGCGAGCGTGCCGGAGGTCTTGGTCCGCGACGTCCTGCGCTGGCTGGCCGAGCGCGGGTACGGCGACGTTCACGAGATCACGACCGCGGAGGAGAGCCTGACCTTCGCCCTCCCCCGCGACCTCCGCGCCGACCTGAAGGCAGCCGGCCTCCCCACCACCGGCACCTCCGACCACGCCTGGACTATTTGACCGTCACCTTGATGGTCTTGGTGAACGTGAACGCTGTGTTCTTGGCGGTGCAGTACCGCACTTCGTAGCGCAGTGTGTACGTGCCCGGCTTCGCGTAGGTGTGCGTCTCGATCGAGTACGTCTCGCGACCGGTCTTCCGCGTCGTACCACCGCATCCGGCCGAGCCGCCGTCCGAACCGCCCTGTTCGCCATCGCCCCAGTAGTAGTTCGTGCCGCCGGACAGGTTGAGGAACGACGTGTCGGCGGGCAGGTTCTTCCCGTCGACCGTGGGCACGATGACGGTGCCCGAGACGGTCACCTTCACCGCGACGGTGCGGCCGGTGACGGTCGGCTTGAGCACGACACCGACCTGGATCGGCCGAACCGGCGGTGGCGTGTTCGTGGTGCCGGCTCCCGTCGTCGTCGTGCCCGTCGGCTTCACGGTGCCCTGGGTGGTCCCGGCGCCCGGCGTGCCGGTCGTCGTCCCGTGCGTGGTCGTGGTCGTTCCGGTGGTGGACGTTCCGGTCGTGGTCGGTGCCACCGTCGACTGCGTGCTGGTCGGGGGGCCGGTGACGATCGTCACCGGTGCGCTCGGGCTGTTGGTGACCGGCGGGCTGCTGCCGATGTCCGTGAGGTTGCTCGTGGCAACGGCGACGGCGACCACCGCGGCGGCGGCCAGGGTCAGTGCGCCGGCGGTACGACGACGCCGTACCGTGCGAACCCGGGCGAACACGGACTCGCTCGGGACTGTGCTGGGCGGCGGCGGGTCGGCGACGAGTCGCTCGAACTGCTGCTTGAGATCGTCGGTCATGGTTCAGCCCTCCTTCTGGGCCGGAGCGGAAATGGCGGCGACGAGGTGATGCTCGCGGAGCTTGGCCAGCCCGCGGGAGACGCTCGACTTCACGGTGCCGACCGAGCAGCCCATGATCTGGGCGATCTCGGCCTCCGGCAGGTCCTCGAAGTACCGCAGGACCAGCGCTGCACGTGTACGCCGGGGGAGTGTGGCCAGTGCCCGCAGCAACAGATCCCGGTCGTCGACCGAGCCGTACTGCTCGTGGGACGGCGCCTCCGGCAACTGTTCGGTCGGCGTCTCGCCGCGCCACTTCCGCCGCCACCACTGCGTGCTGGTGTTCACCATCACGGTCCGCGTGTAACTCTCCAGCGCGTTGCCGCTCCGCAAGGAGTTGCGGTGGAACCACACCTTGGTCAGCGCGGTCTGCACCAGATCCTCGGCCAGATGCCACTCACCGGTCAGCAGGTAGCCGAACCGCTGCAGTGCGGTGAATCTCCCGTCCACGAACTCCGCGAATTCGTGGTCGCGTCCTGGGTCCATCCCCAGCCCCCCATCTCGTTCAACTCGGTCAGACTTGTGATGCCCGAGCGGAGCGTAAAGGTTGAGCGCGGAAACGGACGATTTCAGACGCCGTCGTACGCCGCCTGCGCCTTCGTGATCGCGGGGAGGTGGGTTTCGGCCCAGTCGGTGATCACGCTGATCGGGCCGATCAGGGAGTCGCCCATCGGGGTCAGGGTGTAGACGACCTTCGGCGGGATCTCCGGGTAGACCTCGCGGGTGATCAGGCCGTCGCGCTCCATCCGGCGCAGCGTCTGGGTGAGGACCTTGGGCGCGACCTGGCCGATGCGGTCGCGGAGCTCGGTGAAGCGGAGCGGGCCGCTGCGCAGGCTCAGGACGACGAGCACCGTCCACTTGTCGCCGATCCGGTCGAGGATCGTGCGGGTCGGGCAGTTCGGGTCGAACGCGTTGCCTTTGGTTACCACAAGGTACTTATAGCACGTTGAAGTAGCCAGTTACCAATGGATACCGTCGAGGTCAGGTCAACAGACAAGGAGCAGAGATGAAGATCGCGGTGTTCGGCGCGAGTGGCATGGTCGGCAGCCGGGTGGCGGCCGAGGCGGTGGGCCGCGGGCACGAGGTGGCCGGCGTGACGCGCTCGGGCGGCGAACTGCCGGACGGCGTCCGCGCGGTGCAGGGGAGCGCGAACGACGTGGCCGCGGCCAAGGAGCTGGCGGCGGACTCGGACGTGCTGGTCGCGGCGATCGGGCCGAGCCGGACCGGCGGTGACCACCAGGAGTACCTGGACGCGGTCGACACCCTGATCGCCGCGGTGCGGGGGACGGCGACCCGACTGTTCGTGGTCGGCGGCGCCGGCAGCCTGGTGGTCGACGGCAACCGGGTGGTCGACGGGCCGGACTTCCCGGCCGACTACAAGAACGAGTCGCTCACCGTCTCGCAGGCGCTCGAGAACCTGCGCGCGAGCGACGTGAACTGGACCATGCTCTCCCCGGCTTTCGTGATCGCCCCGGGTGAACGCACCGGCACCTTCCGCCTCGGCCTCGACGAGCCGGTCGGCACCAACATCTCAGCCGAGGACTACGCCGTCGCGCTGATCGACGAAGCGGAAACCCCCGCCCACAACGGCCGCCGCTTCACGCTGGGGTACTGAGGGGTTTCCCGAGGTAGCCGCGGGCGAGCATCGTCACCCATTGGTAGACGGCGTCCTCGGCCGGGGCCAGCGGGCCGGGGCGGAAGTGCGGGGACTCCGCGCCGCGCTGGACCGACTCGCAGGCGGCCCAGTCCTCGCGGTTCGTGATGTCCCAGAACTCCACGGCGTACGACGGGTCCGTCACCTCGGGCCGGAAGTACCAGGAGCACTCGATCGCGGTCAGGCCTGGTGCGCGCGGTTCGAGGCGATGGGTCATCACGTAGTCGGGATGCAGTGAGATCAGCAGGTTCGGGAACAGGCCGAGGTAGTTGACCTGCCGCGGGTCGACGCCGTCGATCGGGACCCCGCGCGACCGGCCGTCGAGTGACATCGTCTCGGCGTCCGGTCGCAGGTCCATCAGCCCGCCGACCCACGCGCCGGGCAGGTTCCAGTTGTCGCCCGAGGTCGGCGGTGACACTTTGCACAGCTCGGGATGGATCAGCGGGCAGTGGTAGCACTCGTGGTAGTTCTCCACGATCGTCTTCCAGTTCGCCGCCACGTCGTACGCGTGTCGCGCCTTCAGTACAAGGGTTTCCGGCGCGTACGGCGCGACGAGCCCGGTGATCCCGCCGAGATGGTCCTCGAACGCCGCCGCCGTACCGGTCGCGTTGACGAACAGCCAGCCCTGCCACACCTCGGTCGGCAGCTCGACCAGCCCGTACGGCGCCGTGTCGAAGGAATCGCCCATCCGCGGCGCGGCCTTCACCGAGCCGTCGAGCTCGTAGGACCACCCGTGGTACGGGCACACCACGGCCCGCCGGTCACTCGTCTCGTCCCGCTGGAGCAGCTCGTGACCGCGATGCCGGCACGTGTTCGCGAACGCCCGCGGTACGTCGCCGAACGTGACAACCGTCGCGATGTCGCCGACGGTCACCTCGCGGTACGTCGTACCGTCGGCCAGCTCGTCGACGCGGCCGAGGCACGTCCAGGTGCCGGCGAAGAAGTGCCGGCGCTCCCAGGCGAGCACCTCCGGATCGACGTACGCCGCCCGCGGCAGCATGACCGATTCACCATGCGGCCGCAGCGAGGCTTCCAGGGCGCGCGCGTCAACAGGAGGATTCGCCATCCCTCAACTATCGGGCGTGCTCCACATACTTGCCCAGCACGTAGTCCCAGCCCGTGTCGTAGCTGAGGCGGGCCCGGCCGCCGTCGCCGCGGCGCTCCCAGCCGGAGTGCACGAGTTGGACCTGCGTGCCGTCGTCGGTCGCGTCGAACGTCACGGTGACCTGTCCGGCTTCCGACGGATCCTGGCCGGGGTGCCAGCTGAAGCTCAGCGACTTCGGCGGATCCCAGTCCGACAGGGTGCCCCAGGTGGCGATCTCGCCGTCGGCGCCGTACTCCACGATGCGCCCGCCGACGGCGCCTTCCAGCCGTACCTCGGTCGCCGCCGCCTCGCCGACCGAATGGCTGAACAGCGGCCACCACGCCGACGTCTCCGCGGTGAACGCCTCGAACGCGCGGTCGACCCCGACTGGTACGACGACGGTCTTCACCAACGGCGAGAGGTCTTGTTCCACAGTCATTTCCGTTCCTCCTCGGTCTGGCGAACGTGGTCGGCGTACGCCTGCAACGCGTCGCCCCAGAACTGGTCGAGCCAGCTGCGCAGCTCGCCGAGACCCGCCTGGTGGACCCGGTAGATGTTCCGGGTCCCGCGCGACTCGTGCTGCACCAGACCGACCGCGCCGAGCACCTTCAGGTGCTGCGAGATCGCGGGCCGGCTGACGGGCACGCGCTCGGCCAGTACGCCGACCGAGCACGGCCCGCCGGTACGCAGCGTCTCGAGGATCACCCGGCGCGTCGGGTCGCCGAGCGCGTCCAGCACCGGCCCGGCTGCTTCGAGTGATCCGTAAGTTCCCACGAACGGTAAGCTGCCACTAACCGAGCAAGGAGTCAAGACCGTCAGTTGAACGGATCGAGGATCAGTCCGGCCTGCTGCGGGTTCCCGTCGTGGACGAGCGCCTCGTGGTTGCCGACGTCGTCGAAGGCGAACCCGTACGCGTGGCCGTCGACCATCTGGGAGTGGATGATCTTCGAGTAGTGGTTGGTGACCGCGTCCTGGTAGAAGTTCGCGTCGTTGGGGTCCGGCTGGTTCGGGTTCGTCAGCAGCGTGGAGCGGTTGTAGCCGGCGCACAGAGTCCGGGAGATCGGGCCGCGGACCTGGTCGTTCGGCGCGTCCAGCAACTTGAAGCAGCCGAAGACGCTGGCCGAGTCGGGCTTCTGGAACGACGTGACGACAGCGCCGGAGCTGTTCCTGAAGTTCATGACGCCGCCTTCGACTTTGCCGAAGTACTTGGTGTTCGGCTGGTCGCCGAACGGCGTGACCGTCAGGGTCTCGGAGCTGTACTTCGACCACACGCGGTTGATGTAGTCGTCCATCGCGCTCGCCGGGATCGCGCCGGTCTCGACGCCGAATAGCGGGGAGAGCGCGCGCAGGACCGACCCGTCAGGCGCCGTCTGGATCAGGCCGCCCCACCCGCCGGGGGCGTTGCGGAGACCGTCGTAGACCGCGTTGTAGCCGCCGGCCTTGAGATGCCCGGTGGTCTTCGTGGATCCGTCCCCGGCCTTCACGCTCACGGCGTACGGCGCCGAGACCATGTCGACCTGCGTGCTGTTGATCCACAGGCCGGCGTCGTTGAGCGTGTACTCCGACCAGTGGAACAGGATGTTCCGGTTCGGATCGCTCGGGTTCTGTACGGCGGGTTGCACGAGGCCGCCCGTGGTGAGTTTGAAGACCAGCTTCTGGCCGTACGAGAAGTAGACGCGGCCGGAGAACTTCGACATCTGGATCGTGACCGACTGCCCGTTGGCGGGACCGGCGATCGACGCGTCCGGCGCCGGGGTCGGCGGGTTGCCGCCGGCCGGCCAGGCGTGGAATGTCCCCGAGGCGTCGGCCCAGCCCTGCTGCCCGGTGGCCAGGTTCGTGCCCAGGTTGTAGATGTAGACCGGGTCGCCGCGACCCGAGTTGTTGGTGATCGTCAGCGGAATGGTCGCCGGTACGGCCGCGTCGGCCGGCCGGTCCGGGGCCGCCGACAACACGCCGGCGACAGCCACCGCAGCCGCGACGACACCCAGCACTCTGGTTCTGAAGCGCATTTCTTTCTCCTCACGTCCGCCTGAGAGAGCGCTCTCATCGTTGCGTGAGGGGGACACCGACTGTCAACAGCTCACTACTGTCGGCTTTCCGACAGTGAGGGCGTGTCTACCAGCGCCAAGTGCTTGAGCAGCCCGCCGAGCGTCACGGTCGACGGCGGATACTGCTTGTTCAGGCCGGCCGAGTCCAGCCCGCCGCACTTCCAGGGCGAGGAATGGTCAGCCGGTTTGCGAGGGCGGCCAGCGCCTCGTGGTCGGTGACTCGTCCAGCGCGACGAACTCGGGCGCGGTGAGCGGACGCACGGACGCTTCGATCGACTCCATCGCGGTCAGCTCGGCCTCGGTGACGTGCAGGTCGCGGAGCTTGCGCGCGGTGATGAACACCCGCCGCTCGAACGACCCAACCGTCCCGTTGTACGCCTCCACCGCCGACGTCAGCGACCGCCCGACGCGGCCGAGATGGTCGCCCATCGTGCCGAGCCGCTCGTACAGTTCCCGGCCGAGCTCGAAGACCTGCTGCGCGGACTCGGTCAACGCCGACTGGTTCCACGCGTACGCCGCCGCGCGCAGTGTCGCGATCAGCGTGGTCGGCGTCGCGAGGATCACCCGGCGCTCAGCGGCGTACTCGAGCAGGGAGGGCTCGATGTCGAGCGCGGCCGACAGGAACGACTCACCCGGCACGAAGAGGATGACGAACTCCGGCGACGGCGACAGGCGCGTCCAGTACGCCTTCGCCGCCAACTGGTCGACATGGGTGCGCAGGTGCCGTGCGTGCGCCCGCAACCGGTCCTCGCGGTACTCCGCGTCGTCGGACTCGCTCGCGTCGAGGAACGCGGCCAGTGGCACCTTCGAGTCGACGACCAGATTCTTGCCCTCGGCAAGTCTCACCACGAGATCGGGCCGCAGGATGCCGTCCTCCGCGACGGTGGTCGTCTGCTCGGTGAAGTCGCAGTGGGCAACCATCCCGGCGAGCTCGACGGTCCGGCGCAGATGCAGCTCGCCCCACCGTCCGCGCACCTGCGGCTTGCGCAACGCGGTCGACAACGAGGCCGTCTCGCGGCGTAAGGCCTCGCCGCTCATCCGCACCTCGTTCACTTGCTGGTGCAGCTGACTCTGCCACGCGGCACGACCCTGCTCGAGCTGATTCAGCTGCGCGTGCAGGCGATCCAGCGCTTCCTTGACGACGGCCTGCCCGCCCATCTGCTGCCCGACACTCGTCCGCTCCTGCGTCAGCTCGACCACCCGGTCCTCGGCCGCGTCACGCTCAGCCGTGATCCGCGCCAGCGCGGCACCGTCCCGCCCGCGCACCCACAGCACGCCGAACACAGCCCCCAGCAACAGCCCCACCACGAGGAAGAGCAGGATCAGCAACACCGTCGTACCGGTCATGTCACAGATAGTGCCGAAGCCCACCGACAGTTTCTGAATCCCACGCTCAAGAAGCCTCGATGACGAACATGTCGCTGGCGGTCGGGATCGTCCTGAGGAGCGTCAGACCGGCCGCGGCGAGCAGGCTGCGGTACTCGTCCGTGGTGCGTTCCCGGCCGCCGGTCATCACGAGCATGTTGAGATCGGTGAACGCCGTACGGACGGGATCCGGTGCCTGATCCAGCAGTTGTTCGAGGATCAGCAGCCGGCCGTCCGCGGGCATCGCGCGCCGGCAGTTGCGGAGGATCTCGATGGCCTCGGCGTCCGTCCAGTCGTGGAGCACCGACTTGAGCAGGTGCAGAGATCCCTCCGGGACCGCCTCGAGGAAGTTGCCTCCGGCCACCTGGCAGCGGTCCGCTACGCCCGCCGCGAGCAGCACCTCGTGCGCTCCCGCGACGACAGCGGGCTGGTCGAAGAGCACGCCCTCGACGCCGGAGCGGCGCGACAACAGCGTGCTGAGCAGCAGACCGCGGCCACCGCCGACGTCCACGATCGTCGGGAAGCGGCCGAAATCGTACGCCGACGCGATCGCGTCCGCCTGGGTCTTCGAGACCGAGAGCATGGCGGCGTCGAAGAGCTCGCGTTCCGGCGGGTGCGTCGCGCGGTACGACCAGAGCGATTCGCCGTGGACGGCAGGGAACGCGGTCTCACCGGTACGGATGCTGTGCTCCAGAGCGCCGTACGCCTGCCATTGCGAACCCTGACCGACGTACCAGGCCCAGCCGGCGATCGAGTGCGGCGCATCGGTCCGCAACGCGTCGCCGAGCTCGGTGTTCTCGTACCTGCCCTCGGTGTCGGCATACAGCCCGACGGCCGTCAGCGCGCGCAGCAGCCGGGCCAGCGCCGCAGGGTCCGACGAGGTCAGCTCGGCGAGCTCGGGCAGGCTCTTCGGGCCGTCGGCGAGCAGATCGCTGATCCGCAACGTCGCGGCGACGTGGATCGCCTGCGTCACCTGGAAGCCGGAGGCGAGGCCGTACAGCTGTCGGGAAGCATCCATGTCTGCCATCGTCCGCCGCTCAGCAGTTCCTCGCGGGGAACGTGTAGCCCTGGGCCTTCAGGAGCGGGAGGACCTTGTCCAAGGCCGCGACGGTCTGGGCGCGGTTGCCGCCGCCGTCGTGCATCAGGATGATGTTGTGGTTGTGCGCGTGGGTGAGGATGTTGTGCACGATCGCGTTCGTCCCCGGGCGGGCCCAGTCGCGCGGGTCGACGTCCCACAGCACCTGGACCATGCCGGCCGCCTTGATGTCGGCGCGGACCTTCGGGTTCGAGGCGCCGTACGGCGGGCGGAAGCAGGTCGACTCAGGTCCGTCGAAGATCTCGTGGTGCCGCTTCGCCGCCGAGATCGCGGTCAGCTGCGGGTGCGTGATCGAGTGGCTGCCGATCGTGTGACCGGCGGCGAGCACCTGCTCGCGCAGCCCGGGGTGCGCGGCCTGCATGGAGCCGAGCTCGAAGAACGTCGCGTGGGCGCCGTACTTCTTCAGGACCTGCAGGACCTTCGGCGTCCAGTACGGGTCCGGCCCGTCGTCGAAACTGAAGAACAACACCTTCTTGTTGCCGGAGGCAAATTCCGCGGTCGGGTTCGGCGCCGGCTTGCGCGGCTTCGACGGCGGCGCGTTCAGCGTCGGTGTCTCCGTAGGTGTCGGCGCCGGCGTTGTCGTGCTCTGCGTGGTGGCGGCGGCCGGTCGTGGTTGCCGCTCGTGCCCGAGTGCCAGGACCAGCAACGAACCGACGACGACGGCCAGCGCCACCCCGGTCGCGACGAATGCGGCGAACTTACGGGACATGACTTTCCCCTTGTACCTAAGGCGGTTCCCCAGCGCCCCCTCAGGCGCCCTCACATCACAGAAGACGCCTTACCCGTCAGCTTGGTTGGCGTTGCCGTGTTGCGGTGATGTCTCGACTGTTGCGGTTCCGCCGCGGTGGTACAGCCGGCCCTCCAAGGACTTCACGCTCGCGACGAGCACGAAACTCATGCTCACCAGCAACGACCACGCGCCGAACTTCGACGGATGGACGAGCCGCCACACACTCACCTGGTCGGGATAGTTCCAGGCGTCGAGGAACGTGCCGAAGTTCTCCGCGATCCACAGGAAGAACCCGATCAGCGCGAACGACAACGCCAGCGGCATCCGGTAGCGCCGTACGCCGACCGTGAAGAAGACCCAGGTACGACGCAACACGACGAGCAGACCGAGTGCGATCGGGATCCGCAGGTCGGGGATCCACTGATGGGTGAAGAAGTTCGCGTAGATCAGCACCGCGAAGATCGTGGTCAGGACCGGCCGGTAGTTGCTCACCCGGAGGTCGAACCGGCGCCACGCCTGACACAGGTAGCTGCCGACCGCGGCGTACATGAACCCCGCGAACAGCGGTACGCCGGCGACCTTCGTCACCGCGTCGCCCGGGTACTGCCACGAACCGACCCGGACCTTGAACAGCTCCAGCCCGAGCCCGACCAGGTGGAACCCGAAGATCACCGCGACCTCACGCCACGTCTCCAGCCGCACCACCCAGAACAGCAGTGTCAGGCCGAGGCAGTAGATCAGAAGCGCGTCGTACCGGGCGATCGGGAGGTGGACGTACTTCGAGATCGCCAGGCCCGCGAACAGGAACCCGGGAAACAGGCACGACACCACCTCCAGCCACCCGAACCGCAGGAATTGCAGGCAGCCGAACACGAAGCGTGAGGGAATCCCGATCCGATCCGTCCAAGTGGTCACAGGATGGAGACGTTGCTTGCGATCACGTAGTTCGGCCATTTAGGAACAGCCTAGGGAGGTGGGGAGCATGGTGGTTTTCGAGACTGACCGGCTGGTGGTGCGGGACTGGGCGGACCCGGACGGCGACCGGGTCTTCGACATCTACCGTCGCTGGGAGGTGTCCCGCTGGCTCGGCGCCGAGCCCCGGGTGATGACCGATCGCGGGGCGGCGACGAAGGCGATCATGCGGTGGAACGAGCGCAGCCGCGAGGCGCCGTACGGCGTCTGGGCCGTGGAGGAACGGGCCACCGGGACGATCGCGGGCACCGTACTACTGACCCCGCTACCGGACCCGACGGACGGTACCGCAGGCCGCGGCGAGGTCGAGGTCGGGTGGCATTTCCATCCGGACGCCTGGGGCCGCGGCCTGGCGACCGAGTCGGCGCGGGGTGCGATCGAGCACGGGTTCCGGGCCGGGATCGGGCAGATCTACGCGGTCGTCCGCCCGGCCAATGTCGCGTCGCTGGCCGTCTGCGGGCGGCTCGGCATGCGCCCGATCGGCCGCACCAGCCGCTGGTACGGCGCGGAGCTCGAGGCGTTCCTGATCTGACGCGGATTGGGGGTACGGCGGTCCGGCCGCGTAACCTTGCCTCCCGTGGCACTCACCATCGGAATCGTCGGGCTCCCGAACGCGGGCAAGTCCACCCTGTTCAACGCGCTGACCAAGAACGACGTACTCGCCGCGAACTACCCGTTCGCGACCATCGAGCCGAACGTCGGAGTGGTCGGTGTCCCGGACCCGCGGCTGGGGAAGCTCGCCGAGCTGTACAGCTCGCAGAAGGTGATTCCCGCCACCGTCCAGTTCGTCGACATCGCCGGCATCGTCCGCGGCGCGTCGGAGGGTGAGGGCCTGGGCAACAAGTTCCTCAGCCACATCCGCGAGTCGGACGCGATCTGCCAGGTCACCCGGGTGTTCCGCGACGACGACGTCACGCACGTCGACGGCAAGGTCTCGCCGGCCGACGACATCTCCACGATCCAGACCGAGCTGATCCTCGCCGACCTGCAGACCGTCGAGAAGGCGATCCCGCGGCTGGAGAAGGAAGCCCGGCTGAAGAAGGAGTCGGCGGTCGTCCTGGAGGCGGTCCGGGAGGCGCAGAAGCACCTCGAGGCCGGTACGCCGATCATCGCCACCGGCGTCGACCGGGACGCGATCCGCGAGCTGATGCTGATGACCGCGAAGCCGTACCTGTACGTCTTCAACTGCGACTCCGACGAGCTCGCCGACGAGGATCTCAAGCAGAAGATGCGGGACCTGGTGGCGCCGGCCGAGGCGATCTTCCTGGACGCGAAGTTCGAGGCCGAACTGGTCGAGCTCGGCGACGAGGACGAGGCCCGCGAGATGCTCGCCGAGATGGGCATCGAGCAGCCCGGTCTCGACGTACTGGCGCGCGTCGGGTTCGACACCCTGGGCCTGCAGACCTACCTGACCGCCGGTCCCAAGGAATCCCGCGCCTGGACCATCAAACGCGGCGCCACCGCCCCCGAAGCCGCCGGCGTCATCCACACCGACTTCCAGCGCGGCTTCATCAAGGCCGAAATCGTCTCCTTCGACGACCTCATCGAAGCCGGCACCCTGAACGCCGCCCGCTCCGCCGGCAAGGTCCGTATGGAAGGCAAGGACTACGTCATGCAGGACGGCGACGTGGTCGAGTTCCGCTTCAACGTCTAAAGGACACCGCCTCCGGCGGCGCCTGTTCCTTTGGCGCCTCCGGCGCAGCCTCGCGAGGCGGTCGCCACCGAAGCTCGGCGAGGCGCTGACGGACGCCTCGGCTCTGGGCTCAATCCCCCGGTGGAGGAGCTTAGGCCTGCATCTCGCACGTTCGGTCGGTCACTCAACCGCACGGTGGGCCGGGACGAACGGCAGCGATGCCGTCGGCGTATAGAACGGCAGAGTCTGCTGTGGCGCGTTCTCTACGTCAGTCAGGAATTCTCGCCTGGAGCGCTGCGCGCGTTCGACGCGGTCATCGGTTCGCTGAGGAATCAGCTCGCCGAAGGCGGTCGGATACTTGGCTTCCAATCGGGTGGCGAACTCTGGTTCAACGGACCTCGCATAATGGAACTGGCCCAGCAGCCGACTCGCCGTGCGCTCGGGGTGGGCACCGATCTTGTTGGCATGTCCTGCCAAGCCGAACCTCTCGACGAAGTAGAACTCGCGGCGGAGTCGCGATTTGAGTCGCTTGCGAAGACGCGGCCTTGATGCGTCGGAAATCGCCAATCCGGTGACGAACATCGGCTGTCCATGCTTGAACGACTTCGTCTTCGATGCATTCAATTCGAATCCGCTGGAGGTCAAGGCTGCGCGGACCTCGCTGCTTACGTCAAACATGGCTTGGGCACTGAATGACAGGTCATCAGCGTAGCGAGTGTAGGCAAGGTCCCGTTCGTCAGCTAGCGCAATCATGGCATCGTCGAACGACATCAATACCAGATTCGAAATGCGCGGGCTCGTCCTGGCTCCGAGAGGGATTCGATCATTACATGAAACTAGCCGGCTGAGCATGGTAGCCGCGCCGGGGCCAAAACCGATATTGCGTAGCGCGGCCCGAATCTGAAGCGTTCTTATGTTGATGAAAAAATCTTTGATATCAAATTTTTGCAGATATCTGGCTCCGGCGTGCGGCCGGGCGTTTGTGATCGTAGATCTTCGGGCTATGAACCCGTTAACCTCTCTTCTCATTGCCAGGTCGACGGGGAAATAAGGGAGTTTATCCGTCGGTGAACAAGATCCAGCTGGTGGTTCGGGACGGAGACGCTTCGCAGCTTATTGCGAATCCAGAAGTAATTCAGCTGGTAGGCCCCGCCGGAGTCGCAAGTCGTGGCCAGGTGTTCCAGAGCGTGGGTTGGCTTGCCAAGCGGGACTTCCAGCGAGGCGACAGACTGATGACACGTGAACTCAAAGAGTGGGACCGGGGGTGCCATAGCGGGATTCTCACACATCACATGGTCACGGGGACGACTCGTCCCCAAGGCTGCGGCACCCCCAGCGTCTACAGTATAGGGTGCTTTCTGCCGCCCAGGTGTCGGTCGTCGTCGAAGTCGATGAGGTAAGCGTAGCTTCTGCCCAATGCGACGAAGCGCCCCTCTTGGAAGTCTGAGGCACCTTCTAAAAGGTGCGCTCGCGTGACGCCAAGAACGTAGTCCGTCGCCGCCAGGCATGGTGCGGACTTCGTGCCACGTAGTGCTGTGGCCGACCCGATACCAGGGATCGTATTCTGCAGCACCGACCAAATTTTTCCGTACAGTGGATCCATCGTCGAGTTCTGCTCAAATACGACAGTGAGCTTGTAGTCGCGGTATCGAGCAAGGACGCTTGACAGCAACGTGCCGTACATTGCCACAATGAGGTCGGTCGTGCTGAGTTGCGCATCGTTTCTTGAATAGGCTGCGTAAGCTCGGTAATCGATCGAATCGAGCGCCGAGAGAAAGGTGTTTCCGACTGACTCGCTGTCTTCAGTGAAATGGAAGCCAACTTCTGAGAATCTTCGACGCTTCGATGAACGGTGCCACAAAGAAGCATCACCTAGCGTGCGCCCGTATGCGTCAATGATCGCCGCTTCCGCTCGGGCGACATCGTGATATGCGGTTGCGCCAACCATTGTCAGGGGATCAGTTGGCGCGGTTCCGGATTCGTCCAAGAATAGAAAGACCGGCAGGCGATCTTCAGGATCCTTTTCGTCGGCCATACGCAAACGATAGCCTCACCGCACGCTTAGTCCGAGACGTGAGCTCTCGGCACCAAAAACATTGCACGCGCAAGGATCCCTGGGCGCGGTCCCTAGGCGGACGATCCGGCGCTGTAGTCCGACGTACTGCGAGTGATGGCCACCGCGGGGCGAGCGTGCGCCAGGATGCGGGTCGGCCGCGATCCACGCCGGGAAGAACGTGCGACGGACAATCGTGCCTTTGACCTGATGGCGGCGACGGGATGGTGTGCGGTACACGCCTCGAGCTTGTCGACGACTCGGTGATCACCGTGAGGTTTCTGATGCCGCCTTCGTGTTCGCCAGTGTCTTCGTTCGTAGACACCGGCTTCTTGTCTTCGTTCGTGTACAGAGGCACACTGTCTATGAACGAGGACAACGGAGGGAGGGATCGAATGCGCGATGTCACGATCGCAGACTGGAACAAGTTCGGGGCGACGATCAAGGCTGAGCGTGCACGGCTGGCGTTGAGTCAGCATGAGTTGGCGGCCCGGGCCGGGGTCTCTCGTTCCTGGCTGGCAAAGCTTGAAGCAGGTCACCGTGGAGCAGAGTTCGAACAGATTCTTCGTCTGCTCGACGCTCTCGGCTTATCGTTGGTTCTCCGTTCTGGTGCGACTGCGCCTGCCGCGGACGGGCCGAGTGCTACAGCTCATCGTGTCGGCCAGGATTTCGACGCGATGCGAGAGTTGATGGACAAACGCCAGCACAGCGCGGAGATCCGCCGACGTGCGTGGTCCGCTGGCCGGCACAAGCCGGCGCGATCCGACCATGGCTGAGCGCTTGGCCGTCCTGCTGTACGGACAGGTTGTCGGCCGGTTGGAGCGGATGGCGAGGGGAGACCTTCCGAGCTTCAGTTATGAGGGCGCCTATGCAGCTTCCGGTGCTGTGCCGCTCTCGTTGCGACTCCCGATCGCGCTGACCACGTATTCGGAGCAACGGGTCGAGCCCTACCTGCGTGGGCTCCTTCCGGAAAACAGAGAGACGCTCGCGCGATGGGCCGACCGGCTCGGTGCAGTGCCGGACGACATCTTCGCGATTCTGGCCGAGATGGGATGGGAATGTCCTGGCGCGGTGCAGTTCTGTCGTCCGGACGAGATTGACGACCTGCTGAGCCGGAACGGTGAGTACAAGCCGATCAGCGATACCGAAATCGCTGAACGCTTGCGTGAACTCGTCGATGAGCCGGCCTCTTGGAGCATGCCCGGCGAGCACTGGTCGTTGGGAGGACAGCAGGAGAAGTTCGCGCTCACGATGCTCGCCGGTCAATGGCACGAGGCGCACGGATCCGCTGCGACGACACACATCATCAAGCCCGGTATCAAGGCCCTGCATCACCAAGCGCTTGTCGAACACCTCACGATGGCTGCAGCATCTGACCTCGGAGTCGACGTTGCGGCAAGCCGCATTGTTCAGTTCGATGACCAGTGGGCCCTGGTGGTCGAGCGCTTCGACCGCATCATCGGACGTGACGGTTCAGTCGTGCGCGTCCATCAAGAGGACTTCTGTCAGGCGCTTGGCCGGCTTCCTGACATGAAGTACGAGTCCCGTGGTGGACCCCGGCTCACCGATATGGCAGGTGCCGTCAGGAAGTGGTCGTCAGAGCGAGACGACGATTTGATGGCTCTCGCTGACTTCGCGGCTGTCAATCTCGTCGCAGGCGCACCTGATGGACACTCGAAGAACATCGCGCTTCTCTTGGCTCCTGATGGCCGCCGTCGGATAGCGCCCCTCTACGACCTCGCCACAGGTCTCAGCTACGACCGAGGATCGGTCGAACGAAGCGTCGCGCTCTCCGTCGGAGGCGAGCGGATCTTCAGTCGGATAAGGCGTAAGCAGTGGGAGAAGGCCGCCGGTACTGTGGGCCTGGAAGCCGACCTGGTGATTGGCCGCGTCCGCGGGCTGGCCGAGCAGTATCCGGATGCGTTCGAGCGTGCGGTAGTCCAGGCCCAGGGCATCCCGGGAGCGGACGAGGTTGGCGCCCGGACCCTGCCTGCGTTGCGCGAACACTGCAAACGTCTCGTCCAGCAATTGGCTTGAGAGCTACATCATCTTTGCTCCCAGGGCAGATGGTTCGTTGCCAGCGGCTGGGGCGCTCTGTGAGCATGGCGGGCGTGGACGACCTCTCTACCTCTGCCCATGCCGCGGATATCTCGCGTTGGAAGAGCCAGTCGGGTCTCGAGATGCCGATTCGCTTTCGGTTCGGTCTTCATCCGCTGGCGGAGGTTGGGCTGTGGGGCGGCGACAGGCCGACTCTGCATTGGTTCGGCCTCACTGACGGCTGGTACCGGATCGAGCTGGGTGATGTTCACCTGCTGAAGTTCGCGGCCGACTACGACATCCCGTACGTCGACTACCACGTCGTACGGCTGTGGGAGGACCTGCTGGCGCTCCTGCCCGCAGCACTCGAGGAAGTGCCGCCCGACCTGATCGACTTCCTGGAATCCGACAGCCGCGACTGGTGCGAGGTCGAGTCCGAAGCAGTCGACGCAGCCATCGACTGCTGGTCCGATCGGAGCCTGAACTTCAGCTACCTCCGCGAACCGCCGAGCCTCCGCTGCTGGCGAACCGGTGACGACATCACGATCGACTGGAATGCCCCCGCCAACTTCGCCGAGCCCCGAACCCTGCGAACCACAGTCACCGTCGCTGACTTCGTCTCCGCCGTCGACGAACTTCACACCACGTTGATGGCCGCCATGGAAGCCCGCATCATCGAAGTCGAAGCCTCCCCACGCCCAGGCGTCGACCTCGACCTCGCCAATCTCCACCGCGAACACCAGGAGCGCGCCCAGTGGCTCACCCACGCCAGTTCTCGCATCCGCACCACCGATTGGACCGCCGTACGAAGCGGAGCCACCCAACTACAGCCCTGACGTTGATCCGCGACGCGACCAGGTCGAGTTCCGCTTCAACGTTTGAGTGCGGATGAGTTCGCCGAGGAAGCCCTGGACGGTCCAGTGGCATGTCGGCGCGGACGGGACCGTGATCAGGCAGCGGTCCAAGGGTGACCAGCCGCACCAGCAGCTGTACGGGCGTTACACCACGAGCAGGCGGCTGGGGATCGCGGAGCTCGATGCCTTGGACGATCGGCTCGCGCGGGACAAGAAGGTCATCGGCGGGTTCGTCCGCGGACTCGTCGTACTCACCACCGCGGCGTTCGCGTGTTTCGTGGTCGGCGTCGTACTGGGGTGGCTCGGGGTCGACGCGGCCCGGTACCTCGTGGCACCTGGGCTGATCGTCCTCGTCGGTGCGATGATCTGCGCCGGCGGAGGACACGGACTGATGATGAGCCGGTGGCATCGAGCCTGGGGTGAGGCCGGGTTCGAGTCGCCCAACCCGGTGACGATGTCCGCTCGTGAGGCGCACGAGATCGTCGGAGCGCCCGGTGCGGTTTCGGGGCGCAGGACGCGGGTCGAAAGGGCCTGAGGCTCCTGGTGCTCAGGAAACCAGTCGCTTGGCGGCCGGCCGGTTGACCTCGGACCAGAGGGTGTCGAGGGACAGGCCGAGGACGTCGGCGATGGCCGCGATGGTGGGGAAGGCCGGAGTGGCGACGCGGCCGGACTCGATTTTGCGGAGGGTTTCGGGGGAGACGCCGGCGTCCAGGGCGGTTTGGAGCATCGAGCGGGTGCCGCGGGCGCGGCGGAGGAGGGCGCCGAGGCGTTCGCCGCGCTCGACCTCTGCGGGGGTGAGCGGCAGTCTGACCATGACCCGATAATAGTACCGGGATAATAAGACCGGTATAGTTATTGCATGATCGAGATCCTGGATGCGCGTGAGCTGGCGCAGGCGAAAGAGAGCGGTGCGCTGGTCGGCGGGATTCTGCAGTCGCTGAAGAGCCGCACCGCGGTCGGCACGAACCTGCTGGACATCGACCAGTGGACGAAGGCCCTGATCGCCGAGGCCGGAGGGCAGTCCTGCTATGTCGATTACGAGGCGTCGTTCGGGCGCGGGCCGTTCGGGCACTACATCTGTACGGCGGTCAACGACGCCGTACTGCACGGAAAACCGTCCGATTACCAACTGGCTGATGGCGACCTGCTGACGCTTGATCTCGCCGTTTCGCTGGGCGGGATCGCGGCCGACGCAGCGATCAGCTTCATCGTGGGTGAGACCAAGGCTCCTGCAGATGTGGCGATGATCGACGCGACCGAGCGTGCACTCGCGGCTGGGATCGCCGCCGCTCGGCCGGGCGCGCGCGTCGGCGACATTTCGCGAGCGATCGGGACGGTGCTCGGCGCCGCGGGGTACCAGATCAACATGGAGTTCGGCGGTCACGGCATCGGCTCGACGATGCACCAGGACCCGCACGTCTCGAACATGGGCAGGCCCGGCCGCGGCTACCAGCTCCGCCCCGGCCTGCTGCTGGCCCTCGAGCCGTGGGTCATGCAGGACACCGCCGAACTCGTCACCGACGACGACGGCTGGACCCTCCGCAGCATCACCGGCTGCCGCACCGCCCACACCGAACACACGATCGCCATCACTCCAGACGGTCCTGAGATCCTCACGCTGCCGAGCGCCTGAGTGCTAGTGATTGTTCGCGATTTCGCGGGCGGCGTTGCGGACCAGGGTGATCAGTTCGGGTGGGGCGATGACCTGGGCGGCGCCGGCTTGGGCTAGGACGGCGGCTTGGGCTTCGTCGGGGTTCTCGAGGTCGGTGTGGATGATCCACCAGGCGGGGTCTTCGGTGGGGAGCAAGAGTGACGTCGGGCGGAAGCGGCGGAGGGCGTGGTCGTGGACCTTCAGGACGATTGGGTACGACGGGTGCGAGGCCTGGAACTCGCGCTGGGACTGGGACCAGTAGGCAGTCAGGTCGAAGCCGGCCGGTCTGGTGAAGGTGTCGGTGGTGAGTTCGGCTGAGGTCAGGCGGGAGAGGCGGTAGGTGCGGAGGCGGCCGTCGGTGCGGGCGGCGACCAGATACCAGGTACGTGCTTTCGCGACGAGCCCGAGCGGCGCGACCGCGAACGAGCCGCGCGGTGGTTCGCCGTACGTGATTTCTAGGTGGTGTTCTTGCCAGAGGGCTTGGCGGCAGAGGTCGAGCCAGCGGGGGGCTTCGCGGTGGTCGTCCCAGCCGGCGTGGTCGATCAGGAGGCGTTGGCGGGCGTATTCGGCCTCGCGCCGAGTGCTTTCGGGAAGTGATGCGATCAGCTTGGTGACGGCGAGTTCGCTGGAGGCGTCGAGGCCGAGGTCCGCGAGGACGTGGGCGGTCGCGCCGACAAAGACCGACATCACCTCAGACGGCGTCAGCCCGGTCAGCCGGCTGCGGTAGTCGGGCAGCAGCGTCCATCCACCGCCGCGCCCGCGAATCGAGTACACCGGAACACCGGCAAGGCTCAGCGCGTCGAGGTCCCGCTGAATCGTGCGCGACGAGACGTCGAGCGCGGCGGACAGCTGCGCAACCGTCGACTGACCACGCGTCTGCAGATGCAGCAACAGTCGAAGGAGCCGTTCGGCACGCATCCTCCGACTATCTCAAGAAAACAAGCCAAGGGTTGTCGTCTTTAGAACCTACGTTCGCCCCATGACAGCCGTCGACGTGGAAAACCTCTCGATGTCCTACAAGGCTCCGATCCGCAAGAGCGGGCTGAGGGCGGCATTCGGTTCGCTGGTACGCCGCGAGTACAGAACCGTCCAGGCCCTCGACGAGGTGACATTCACGATCGCCTCGGGTGAGGTCGCGGGGTTCATCGGCCCGAACGGCGCCGGCAAGACCACAACGATGAAGATCCTCTCCGGGATCCTGCACCCGACCGGCGGCGCGGTGCGGGTCCTCGGCACCGTCCCCTGGCAACGCCGCTCCGCCTTCCTCAAGCGGATCGCGTTCGTGCGCGGCAGCCAACCGGTCGGCGGTTCGCAGGAGCTGACGGTCATGGACTCCCTCGAGTACCAGCGCCTGCTGTACGACGTCCCGCGCACCACGTTCCGCCGTACCTTGGCCGAACTCGAAGCGCTCCTCGAGCTCGAACCGCTACTGGAGCGGCAGCTCCGCGCACTGAGCCTCGGCGAGCGGATGCGGGTCGGCCTCGCGATGGCGCTGATCTACCGCCCCGAGGTGCTGTTCCTCGACGAACCGAAGCTGCAGTTGGACGTGTTCTACCACTCGGCCTGGCAACTCGGCCGTTACCCGACTGACGTCTTCTCCCGCCCGCTCCGCATCCTCCTCACCTACGTCTTCCCGATGGCGCTCATCGCAAGTGTCCCCTCAACCGCACTGCTCCGCGAACCCGAAGTCGGCGTACTGCTCGCCGGAGTGTTCGCAGCAGCAGGAGCAGCCTCCCTGGCAGCGCTGGCTTGGCGGGCTGGGTTGCGTCGTTACACCGGGGCGACCTCGTGAGAGAAATGCGGTCGCTGGGTGGAGGGTGGGCGGGCTAGCGTGATCGGCATGGTTGATGCCAAGTTTGGGGTAGGTCGGCTGGCTGCGGTGTATGACGGGTTTGAGCCGGATCGGGTGGATCTGGAGCATTACGTGGCGATGGTGGGGGAGTTCGCCGCGCGGCGGGTGGTGGATGTGGGGTGTGGGACGGGCGTGCTGGCTTGTCTGCTGGCGGGTGACGGGGTGGACGTTGTCGGCGTCGATCCGGCGGAGGCTTCGCTGGAGGTTGCTCGGGGCAAGGAGTTTGCGGATCGGGTGCGCTGGATCCACGGGGACGCGACGACGTTGCCGCCGCTCGAGGCGGACCTCGCGGTGATGACGGGGAACGTGGCGCAGGTGTTCCTGACTGATGAGGACTGGGCCGCGACGTTGCGCGGGGTGCATGCGGCGTTGGCCACGGGCGGCCGTTTCGTGTTCGAGACGCGGGATCCCGCGGCGCGGGTGTGGGAGGAATGGGGGAAGTGGACGCGGGAGAACACGCACCAGGTGGCGCCGGTCGCGGAGGGCGGGACGGTGGAGACCTGGGGTGAGTTGCTCTCGGTCGAGCTGCCGTTCGTGTCGTTCCGCGGTACGTACGTGTTCTCGTCCGACGGCGCCGTACTCACCTCGGACTCGACGCTGCGGTTCCGGGAACGTGATGAGCTCGAGCAGTCGCTCACCGCGGCCGGGTTCGCGGTCGACGACGTACGGGACGCGCCGGACCGCCCCGGCAAGGAGTTCGTCTTCGTCGCTAGGCGGCTTTGAGCAGCGCGGTCAGGGTGTGGTGGGCGGTGCGGGACATGACCGGGTTGGTTTCGACGTAGTACCAGAGGCAGCCGATGGCCTGGGCGAACGCCCAGCCCATGCCGCGGCGCCAGTCGACGTCGTCGCTGCCGAGCGCGGTGCGAAACGCCTCGCGGGCGGTGGGGTCGAAGAGGTTCCACGCGGGCTGCAGGTCCATCGCCGGGTCCGAGACCGTGAACATGCCGACGTCGATCACCCCGGCCAGCCGACCGTCCTTGGCGAGCAGGTTGCCGGGCATCAGGTCGCGATGCGTCCACCTGTCGGGTTCGGTGCGCGGCGTCGTCCGCAGGTCGGCCCACAACCGGGTCAGGGCGTCGACGTCGATCATCCGGCGACTGCGCTCCAGGCAGTCCGCGACCCACTCGTCCTGCGAGGTCAGCAGCCCGCCACGCCCAGAACTGGTGAAGACGCGTCCGTCGGTCGGATGCGCCCGCAAGGCGAGCACGAAACGCGCGAGATCCTCGGCGAACGCGGTTGATCCGGCGACATCGGCGTCGTACGCGATCGTGCCGTCCACCCAGGTCTGCACCGCCCACGGCAGCGGATAACCAGCGCCCGGCGTACCGATCGCGACCGGCGCAGGAGTCGGGTACGGCGACATCGCGCGCAACCGCCGCGCCGCATCGGCCTCGTCCTCGAGTTCCCGCTGCACTTCCGCCACGTCACCGGGCTGGATCGGGAACCGGGCGGCCAGTTCGTCACCGATCCGGAACACCGCGTTGACGGTCCCGTGCGACGGTACGGCGCGCACCGCGAGCGCACTCCAGTCCGGGAACTGATCCTTGACGAGCCCTTCGACGAGCTCGACCGTTACCTCCAACTGCCCTTCGTGCATCACGCCCAGAAGTATCCGGGAGCCACACGACCGCTGCACACGATTTAGACCAGGACTGCAGGGGCGACCCGAGCTGATCCGATCCCACGGTCCGGTTTACCCAGCCGGAACCGGACCTTGCCCTTCAGTACCGTCCCGGACTCGGCCTGCCCGTCGACCAGGTCTTCACCGGGGAACAGCGTGAAGGTCCACCGCTCGTTGTTCTCGCAGTCCGGCGGCGTCGCACCACACTGCAGCACGCGCGCGCCCCACACCTGGCGGGTCATCCATTGCCTGGTGTCCTGCCCGTCCACGATGAAATCGTCCGCGGTGATCACGTCGTTGTAGCTGCCGAGCGACGGGCCGTACGACCCGATCACGGTCGCCACGAGCTGCCACGGACGATCGCCCGGGAGCGCGACCCCGGCCGGCAGGCGCTCGTCGAACACATCGGGTGACGGCAGCTCACGAGGCAACGGTCCGCGCGTGTCCAGCTTCGAAGGGTCCGGGACGAGGAGTACGCCGTACTCGACCTCGTCGGCGAAGCGGGCGCCGGCGAAGTGCTCGGTCAGCGCACGCGTGGCGTCCTCGGCGCGTTGCCAGGCGAACGTGTCGAGTAGGTACTCGCGGGTGATCGCGGGCAGTCCGCGATCACGGACGAGGTCGGCGACCGGCCCGGTGCTCCAGGCTGTGACGAGCCGATCGAGGGACGAGGCAACGAAATCGTTCATCCCGCCCGAGGCTAGCCGCCGGGTCGGACAGTTCTCAGTGGGTGGCGAGGGGGCGGGCGCGGTCGGTGGCCAGGCGGATGGCGAAGACCGCCAGGGCGGTGCCGGTGAGGTAGCGGTGGATACGCATCCAGGTCGGGCGGCGGGACAGGAACACGGCGACCGAGCCGGCGGTGATCACGAAGACGGCGTTCATGGCCACGCCGACCGTGAGCTGGGTGAGCCCGAGGATCATGCTCTGCAGACCGACATGACCGCGGGACGGATCCAGGAACTGGGGGAGCAGCGAGATGTAGAGGATCGCGATTTTCGGGTTCAGCAGGCAGGTGAGCAGACCCATGCCGAACAGTTTGCGCGGGCGGTCCGGCTCGAGTTCCTGGGTGGCGAAGACCGACGTACCACCGGGGCGGAACGCCTGCCACGCGAGCCAGAGCAGGTACGCCGCGCCGGCCAGCTTCAGTGCGACGTAGATCTCAGGGACCAGCGCGAAGAGGGTCGCGAGGCCGGCGCTTGCCGCGAGCAAGTACGTGAGGAAGCCGAGGCCGACGCCGGCCAGCGAGATCAGGCCCGCGCGGCGGCCCTGGGCGATCGAGCGGGAGATCAGGTAGATCATGTTCGGTCCCGGCACGATCACCAGACCCAGCTCGACCAGGGCGATCCCGAGCAGTGCCTCGTTGCTGACCAGCATTCCGTATCCCTCCCTCGACGTACGACGAACCTAACAGCGGCACCCAGGCGGCCGCCGGGGGTTTCCGCGAGCTGGAATCCACTCGCGGCGGCACTCACCCTCGGTTAGCGTGGGGTCCGTACGCCTACGGTTTGTGAAGGAGACGGTATGAGCGACAAGTCCAGCGAGCCGGCGGACGATCTGCAGAAGAAGTTTCGGGAAGCGCTCGAGAAGAAGAACGCCGGGAAGCACTCGCATCCGGGATCCGGAGTGCGGGGGCAGGGCGTCGGCGACGCGCACAACGACAAGCAGAAGCGCCAGTTCCGGCGCAAGTCCGGCAGCTGAGTTCCGCCAAACTGTTCCATCCATCCGCATGAGCCCCGGGTTGCCGCCCGGGGCTCGACTATTGTCGGCACTGTGAGTGAGCCGCTGCATTTCGTGGTGAAGACCAAGCTGGTGGACGTGCTGGAGCGGCTGGGCGAGGGAGCGGCGTTGCCGCCGGAGCGGGTGCTCGCCAAGGAGTTCGGGGTGTCCCGGTGGACCATGCGGCAGGCGATCCGGGAGCTGATCGCCGACGGCCGGCTGCGGGCGCGGCAGGGTCAGGGAACGTTCGTCGCGACGCCGAAGCTGGTGCAGCCGCTGGCGCTGGTCAGTTACACCGAGGCGTTGCGGGCCCAGGGGCATACGCCGGGGCGTGAGGTGGTCGCGTTCGACGAGGTGATCGCCGACGCGGACCTCGCGGAGCAGCTCAAGGTCGCCGAGGGGGATCCGGTGCACCGGCTCGAGCGGGTGCTGTTCGCGGACGGGCAGCCGATCGGGCTCGAGACGACGTACCTCTCGGTCGCGCGCTTCCCGACGTTGCGTGAGGTGCTGGATCCGACCGGCTCGCTGTACCGGTGCCTGACCGGTCAGCTCGGGGTGCGGTTCGGTGACGGCGAGGAGCTGGTCGAGACGGTGATCGCGACCCCGCGCGAGGCCGAGCTCCTGAAGGCCACCCAGTCGCTGCCGATGCTCCTCCTGCACCGCAACAGCCGCGACACCGCCGGCGAACCCATCGAGGTCGTCCGCTCCCTCTACCGCGGCGACCGCGTCGGCTTCCGCGCCACGCTCCGCCCCTAGTTCCCCGACTGTTCACGGACCGGTCGCCCTTCCCGCACGCTAGCTTCATTGGTCCGGACCAATCTTGGTCCCGACGAGAGGAGCCGGTATGCGGGTGGTTGTGGTGGGTGGTGGGGTGCTGGGCACGTTTCATGCCTGGCAAGCGGTACGGCGGGGGCACGAGGTGCTGCAGGTCGAACGGGAACTCGAGGCGCGCGGCGCGAGTGTGCGGAACTTCGGCCTGGTCTGGGTCAGCGGCCGCGCCGACGGGGCCGAGATCGAGCTGGCCCAACGCGCCCGTGATCTGTGGGCCGAGGTGCCCGGCGTCGGCGTCCGTCCGGCCGGCTCTCTGACGGTCTGCCGGACCGAGGCCGAGCTGGCGGTCGCCAAGGAGGCCGCGGCGCGACCGGACGCGGCGGCCCGCGGGTTCCAGGTGCTCGACGCGGAGCAGACCCGCGAACGCAACCCTGCCTTGAAGGGCGACCTGCTCGGTGCGTTGTGGTGTACGCGGGACGCGATCGTCGAGCCGCGTGAGGTGCTGCCGGCGCTCCGGGCCGAGCTGCTGAAGACGAACCGCTACCAGTTCCTCGGCGGACGGGAAGTGCGCAACGTCCACGCCGGCCGGGTCGTCGACGACCACGGTACGACGCACGCGGCCGACGTCGTCGTTCTCTGTACGGGTGCGTGGCACAGCGGGCTGATCCGGGAACTCATCGACGACCTTCCGGTACGCCGGGTGCGCCTGCAGATGATGCAGACGGCGCCGCTCGACGACACGCTGACGACCGCGGTCGCCGACGCGGACAGCTTCCGGTACTACCCGGCGTACGACGGGGCGGCCCTCGACGAGCTGGCCCCGCAGGACCCGATCGCGGCCGATCACAAGATGCAGCTGCTGATGGTGCAGCGGACGCACGGCGGACTGACGATTGGCGACACCCACGAATACGACGAGCCGTTCGGATTCGACGTACAGAGCGATCCGTACGACTACCTGCAGGACACCGCGGAGCACCTGCTCGGCCGCAAGCTGCCCACGATCGTGCGGCGCTGGGCCGGTGTGTATTCGCAGGCGACCGGCGACGAGGTGATCGTTCGGCGCGAAGTCGCCGACGGCGTGCACCTGGTGACCGGTCCCGGCGGGCGCGGGATGACCATGTCGCCCGCGATCGCCGAGGCGACGTTCGACGCTATCGGAAGGATCGAGAAGTGAAGGCACTGAAGACCCTGCTCGCCGCCACCCTGTTGCTCGCCGGAACGGCCGCGTGTGGTGGCACCGGAGCCGCGTCCACCGGCGACGGCGGGGCGAAGACCGTCACCGTCTACACCGCGGACGGTCTCGCCGACGGGTACAAGACCCGCTTCGACGCGTTCACCCAGCAGACCGGGATCAAGGTCCAGACGGTCGAGGCCGGCTCCGGCGAGGTGGTGTCGCGGCTGCAGAAGGAGAAGTCGAATCCCCAGGCCGACGTCGTAGTGACGCTGCCGCCGTTCATCCAGAAGGCGTCCCAGGACGGTCTGCTGCAGAAGTACGACGTACCGGGCAGCGATCACGTGCAGGGCGTCAAGGGTGACGACTATGTCGCGGTCGTCGACAACTACCTGTGCTTCATCGCGAATCAGAAGGCGGGTACGCCGAAGACGTTCGACGATCTGCTCGACCCGAAGTTCAAGGGCAAACTGCAGTACTCGACGCCCGGGCAGGCCGGGGACGGCACCGCCGTACTGCTGTTGCTTCAGCACCTGCTCGGGAAGCAGGGCGCACTGGACTACCTGAAGAAGCTGGAGACCAACAACGTCGGCCCGTCCGCGTCGACCGGCAAGCTACAGCCGAAGGTCAGCAAGGGCGAGTTGCTGGTCGCGAACGGCGACGTGCAGATGAACGCGGCGTCGATCGCGAACGACAAGTCGGCGTTCAGCATCTTCTTCCCGGCGGCCGCGGACGGCAAGCGGACGACGGTGGCGCTGCCGTACGTGATGGGTCTCGGCGCCGGTGCGCCGAACGTTGACGGCGGCAAACAACTGATGGCGTACCTGCTCTCGGTCGACGCGCAGAAAACGGTTTCGGAAAACGCGTTCGGGCTGCCCGCGCGGGACGACGTGAAGCCTGCGGACGCGAACTTCCTGGCGGTCCAGAAGTCGACGCAGGGTGTCGAGGTCTGGCAGCCGGACTGGTCCGCGGTGCTGAGCGAGCTCGACGCGGACGTAGCGGCGTACACGAAGGCTGTCGGATGACGGTTGAGCTCGAGGACGTGACGGTCCACTTCGGCAGGACGTGCGCCTTGGAAGGGTTCGATCTGAGCGTCGCGGCCGGTGAGACGGTCGCGCTGCTCGGGCCGTCGGGCTCCGGGAAGTCGACCGCGTTGAAGGCGGTGGCGGGATTCGTCCGGCCGAGCCGGGGGCGGATTCGGCTGGGCGGTAGCGACGTCACCGACCTGCCGCCGGCGAAGCGCGGGATCGGCGTGGTGGTCCAGCAGTACGCGCTGTTCCCGCATCTGCGGGTCGCGGACAACGTCGCGTTCGGGCTGCGGGCGGCGCGGAAACCGAGGGCCGAGGTCGTCCGCCGAGTCGGCGAGATGCTCGAGATGGTCGGAATGACGTCGTATGCGCGGCGGTTTCCGCGGGAATTGTCGGGCGGGCAGCAGCAGCGGGTCGCGATCGCGCGGGCGCTCGCGATCCGGCCGTCGGTGCTGCTGCTCGACGAGCCGCTGGCGGCGCTGGACGCGCGACTGCGAGCGGACATGCTCGGCGAACTGCAGAAGCTGCGGCGGGAGGTGCCGGACATCGCGATCGTGTACGTGACCCACGACCAGTCCGAGGCGCTGGTGCTGGCGGACCGGATCGCTGTCATGCGGGACGCTCGTCTGGTCGACGTGGCCCCGGCGGCCGACCTGTACGCCGCTCCGCCGTCAGCCTTCACCGCTTCGTTCCTGGGAGGCGCGAACCTGCTCCCGGTGGAGACGTCCGGCGACAGCGTGAAGCTGGCCGGCCAGCTAGTCCCGGGACTGCAAGCAGCGCGCGACAAGAGCCTGCTGTGCATCCGGCCACACGCAATCCGCCTGGAGTCCCCGAGCCGTGGTGATGAGGTGAGTGGGGTTCGGGTTGTCGGGCGGGTGGTGGCGGTGCAGTGGCGTGGTGCCGTTAGTCAGGTTGTGTGTGAGGTTGACGGGGTGGGGGATGTGCGGGTCGAGGTGCCGGTGGATCGGTGGGTGCCTGGGGTGGGGGAGCGGGTTGTGGTGGCGCTGCCGGTGGAGGGTTGCAGCCTGGTGCCGGCGGAGGCGGGCTGATGGCTGTTGAGTTGTTGGGGGTCCCTGCGGTCAGGGAGTCTCAGCGGCGGCGGGACGGGAAGTGGTTGTGGGTGTTGCCGCCGCTCCTGCTGATCGCCGTCCTCGTCGTCTACCCGTTGGTGCTGGTCGCGGTGGAGTCCGCTCCGGCGTGGGGTGAGGTCGTCGGATCGGCAGAGTTCCGGAATGCCCTCCTGCGCACCGTGCAGATCGCCGCGAGCTCAACCGCGGGCTGTCTCGTGGTCGGCACCTTCCTAGCCGTCGTGATCAGCTTCGTGCCGTTCCCGGGCGCTCGCATCGTCGCCGGACTCGTGGACACGATGCTCGCGCTCCCGTCGTTCCTCGTCGCACTCTCGTTCACGTTCATCTACGGCGCCACCGGCATCCTTCGCGCCGGCGGCTTCCTCGCCTCGCCCTGGGCCGTCGTACTGGCGGAGATCACCTTCTACACACCCTTCGTCCTGCGACCGTTGCTCGCGGCAATGAGCCGACTGCCCCGCGCACAACTCGACGTGGCGGCAAGTCTCGGCGCGGGACCGTGGCGAGTACTGCGGCAGATCGTCCTGCCCGAAGTACGACCAGCCCTCGTCGCCGGCGGCAGCCTCACGCTCCTGCTGACGCTGAACGAGTTCGGCATCGTCCTGTTCCTCGGCGCGAAGGGCACCACCACGCTCCCGATGCTGGTGCACACCAAGGGCATCGTGATGTTCGACTATCCAGGTGCCTGCGTGATCGCCGTCGTACAGATCGCGCTGTCCCTCGGCCTGTACGCCGTACTTCGAGTGGCACTGGGAGGCCGCCGTGCTCGTCTGGACTAGGAGCGGCAAAGCGATCGTCTGGACCGTGTTCGCCGTCGTCTTCGGACTGCTGTTCCTCGCACCGTTCGTCGTCGTGATCGCGGCCGCGTTCGCCGGCTCCTGGAACGGCGTCTTGCCGTCGGACCCAACCGCAGATCACCTGAGACAAGCGCTGAACGGCGACGAACTGGCCTCGCTGTCGGTCAGCCTGCAGACCGCGTTCATCGCCGGCCTCCTGGCGGTCGTCTTCGGGACCTGGGGCGCCCTGTCGGCCGCGGGCACCCGCTTCCAGCGGGTCGCGGACGCGATGCATCACCTGCCGATCGCCGTACCGTCCGTGGTGGTCGGGCTCGGCCTGCTGGTCGCGTTCTCCCGCCAGCCGATCCTGCTCAACGGCACGAAATGGATCGTGGTGATCGCGCATCTCGTACTGATGGTTGCCTTCAGCTACGGAACGGTGTCCGCCGCACTGCAACAACGCATCGACCCGTCGTACGCCGATGTCGCGGCGTCACTCGGAGCGTCGCCGGCCCGCGTGCTGTGGCGGGTCCGGTTGCCGATGCTGCTGCCCGCGATCACGTCGGCCTCCGGCCTGTCCGTCGCGCTGTCCATGGGCGAGGTCGGCGCGACGATCATGGTCTACCCGGCGTCGTGGCGGACGCTGCCGGTGAGCATCTTCGCGCTGACCGACCGCGGTCAGGCGTTCGCCGCCGCGGCCGAAGCGGTGGTGCTGCTCGCGACCACCGTCGTCCTCGTCCTCATCCTCGATCGGTTGCGGGGTCGGGCTGGCGAACGGTGAGCAGCTCGGCCAGTCGCTGGACCTCGGGGTCCCATCCCTGACGGTGGTTCGCGGCGTCCTCGGCGGTCGGGAAGCCGGTGTGGCTGAGCAGCATCCGGGTGCCGTCGGGGACCTCGGACAGTTCGACCTCGACGCGGGTCGGCGCGTCGTCGGTGCCGTCCCACTTCCAGCTGAACACCAGCCGGTGCGGTGGCTCCACCTCGAGGTAGGTCCCACGCACCACGTGCGGCCCCATCTCCACGACGTACGAACCACCGGTGCGGACGTCCGCCTGCACCTTCAGGTCGAGCTTCGGGTTCGGGCAGTACCACTGGACCAGGAGATCGGCCCGCGTCCAGGCGTCGTACACCCGTCCGATCGTTGCCGGAAGCACCCTTTCGATCCGGATCTCAGTGTCCATCGCCGTCCCCTCGCAGGAGTTCTTCCAACCGGTCCACGGTGCCGTTCCAGTACGCCGTGAGGTCGCCGAGCCACTGCTCCACCTCGGAGAACGCCTCCGGCCGGAGCGAGCACACGACCGTACGACCGACCCGCCGCCGGCTCACCAGCCCGGCGTCGACCAGCACCGTGACGTGCTTGGTCATCGCCGGCGGCGTGATCCGGTGCGGCTCGGCCAGCTCGCCCATCGTCGCGTCACCCCGGCTCAGCCGGCCGACGACGGCCAGCCGGGTCGGGTCCGCGAGCGCTCCGAACGTCGTACTCAGCACGCGCAATACTTCACCAAATGGTGAACTGTTCTGTCAAGGGTCGTACGCTGGCTGAATGCGGCAGCCGTTCACGGAAACCAGTGGAATCGCCCGCCACTGGGGCTTCGAAGACCTCGCATCCACAGGCCCGGTGCAACGCCTGACACTGTTCACCGGCGTACCCGTCCAGCTCGTCACCGGGTACGCCGAGACGCGCGAGCTGCTCGCCCATCCCGACGTGGTGCGCTCGCCGCTGGACGGGCCGCACCGCGACAGCGTCATGGACGACCTGATCGCGCGCACCGAACAGCACATGCTGGGCGCGAACCCGCCGGACCACACCCGGCTGCGCAAACTGGTGACGGCCGCGTTCACCCGGCGCCGGATCGAGGCGCTCGAGCCGAGGATCCGGGAGATCGCCACCGGCTTGCTCGACGAGATGGCCGCCGCGGACGAGCCGGTCGACCTGGTGAACGCGTACAGCTACCCGCTCCCGATCACCGTCATCTGCGAGCTGATCGGCATTCCGGCCGTCCGGCGCGACGACTTCCGCCGCTGGTCGTCGGTGTTCGTGAACGCCGCCGTGTACACCGCCGACGAGTACATCGACGCGACGACCTCGATGCTCGCCTTCGTCCACGAGCTGATCGTGCAGAAGCAGCAGGCGCCGACCGACGACCTGCTGTCCGCCCTGATCGCGACCCGCGACGGCAGCGACCGGCTCAGCGAGGACGAGCTCACCTCGATGGTCTTCCTGCTGCTCGCGGCCGGCCACGAGACGACGGTCAGCCTGATCACGAACGGAGTGCACGCTCTGCTTCGACATCCCGACCAGCTCGAGCTGCTGAAGAACGAGCCCGAGCGGCTGCCCACGGCCGTCGAGGAACTCCTCCGGTACGACGGTCCGCTGCAGGCCGCGATCCCGTACATCGCCGCCGCGCCGATCGACATCGCCGGGACCCGGATCGAGGCCGGTGAGGTGATCGTGTTCGCGCTGCTCCCGGCGAACCGCGACGTACGGAAGGTCGAGCGGGCCGACGAGCTCGACATCACCCGGACCGACACCGCGCACCTCGCGTTCGGGCACGGTATCCACCACTGCCTCGGCGCCCCACTCGCGCGGCTCGAGGGCCGGATCGCGCTCGGTCTGTTGTTCGAGCGGTTCCCGCGGCTGCGGCTCGCCGTACCCGAGCAGGATCCGCCGCGGCACCCGAGCCTGCTGATGAACGCGATCCGCGAACTCCCTGTGCTGCTCTGACCTCAGCCAGTGGCATCGGCTGAACATCGGGTGAACCAGGCCTGAATCACATCAGTGGGATTGCGGCTCTCTTGACGATGAATGGCATCCTTGGCCGGGTGACGGAGCTGATAGAGGTCGCGCGACACCTGCTCGGCCTTGCGATGGCCTCGCACTGGCTGCTGCTCATCCTGTTCGCCGCGGCCCTGATCGACGCGGTGTTCCCGGTGGTGCCCAGCGAGGGCATGGTGATCACGGCCGGTATGGCCGCGGCCGCCGGCCACCAGAACCTGCCGCTCGTCATCGCGGTCGCGATGGCCGGCTCGGTCATCGGCGAGTCCGTCTGCTACTTCCTGGGCCGCGGCTCCGGACCGGCCCTGCACCGCTGGATGAAGCGCCAGGAGCGCCGCCAGCAGCTGTACGAGAAGGTCTCGGCCGCACTGCATTCGCGGGGCGGGCTGATCCTGATGACGGTCCGCTACATCCCGGGCGCCCGGATGGTCGCGACGCTGACGGCGGGCGCGACGCGGTACTCGTTCAAGAAGTTCATCGTCTTCACCTTCGCCGGCGTGACGATCGCCTACACGTACGTCGCCCTGCTCGGGTACCTCGGCGGTGACGCGTTCGCGCACGACCAGCTGAAGGGGCTCGCGTTCAGCCTGAGCCTGGCCGCGGTGATCGGTCTCGTCGTCGAGACGTCCCGCCGGATCGTGGTCAAGCGCCGCGCGATGAAGGTCACAGGCGCTTAACGATCCCCGCCCCGGTTTCCCCGCGGGCGCGTGTCCCGCACCAACCTTTCCTGACGTTCATGCGTCAGTAGACCCGTGGTGAGGCCTGGGGCAAACCTCGCGGCCGCCGCGGTGGTCATCGCAGCGGCCCTGACCGGATGCGCCGACGTACCCCTCGAAGGCGCTCCCACCCCCACCTCTTCCGCATCCACTCCCGCCGCACCTCCTGCGACCAAACCCACCGCGACCACCGCGACCAAACCCACCGCGACCAACCCCACCGTTGGGCCCACGCCCACCCCCACCACCACTGCGTCGCCGCCGAACCCGACCCCGCCGAAGCCGTCGACGCCGCAGCCAGGCAAGCCACCGGCAGCAGCCCCTGTACTGCGGTCCTTTCCGGGACGACTGCCCAGCGGCAAACCGCCTCTCTTCGTAGTCGTCTCCTTCGACGGCGCCGGCGACCTCATGCTCTGGGCCCGCTGGCGGGCGGTCGCGCGACAGGTCAACGCACGGATGACGTTCTTCCTCTCCGGCCCGTACCTCTACCCAGGCGACCACCGCACCGACTACAAACCGCCGTACAAGAAACCCGGCGCCTCCGACATCGGCTGGGGCGACACCGCGAACATCCTCGGCCGGACGAAAGTACTGCGAGAGGCGATCGCCGAGGGCCACGAGATCGGCACCCACGCGAACGGCCACTTCTGCGGCGCAACCGGCATCGGCCGCTGGACCACCGCCCAGTGGACCGCCGAACTGAGCGCGTTCGACCAAATGGTGCGCACCGGCCCGTCACTCGCGGCCGGCAAAACCGTCGAGCCGCCGTTCGATCCCGCCACCGTGAAGGGCATGCGGACCCCGTGCCTGGAGGGCGACCGCCCCGCGTATCGCCTCGCGATGGCGCAGCGCGGCATGCTGTACGACGCCTCCGCGCCTGGGTACATCGCCTGGCCGAAGAAGGCCGACGGGCTGTGGAACTTCCCGCTCGAATCGGTGACCCTGGCCGGAACCGCGAAGAAGACGCTGACGATGGACTACAACTTGTGGTTCGCACAGACCCAGGCGCGCAAGGCACCGCTCGCCCAGGCACCGGCGTTGAAGGCCCAGGTCCTCGCGACCTACCGGCAGGCGCTCGCGAAGTCGCGCGCGAGTGGCAACCCGCCGTTGTTCCTCGGCAACCACTTCAACCGCTGGAACAACAGCGTGTACTCCGACGCGTTGACCGCGTTCGTCACGGAGACGTGTACGCAGCCCGACGTACGGTGCGTGTCCAACATGGAGCTGGCGAGCTGGCTGGCGAAGTACGGCGTACCGCGTGGTCCGCGGCAGCCGTCATAGCCTTTAGAGCTTGGTGTAGCCGTACGCGCTCTGCCAGGTGCCGCCGTCCTTGATCCGGCCGACGACGAGCCGCTGTAGACGGGTGTCCTGCGGGAGCTCGTCGAGACGGTCCAGGCCGTGGGTGCGGAACGTGAAGAAGATCGCGCTGTCCTGGCTGTCGTTCGGCGTCCCGTACGGCGTGAAGCGGCGCCCGAACTTCACCATGTTCGAGTCCTGCGGGAGGTTGTCGAGCAGGTACGGGTCGAGCAGCCAGGACCACAGGTTCGCCGTCCGCACCGGGTACTCCGGGAAGTACCGCGGGAAGAACTCGCGGGCCTGCTGGATGCTGTCGTCGACCAGCTCGGGGGTCAGCGGACCGGTCTCCGGGATGTGCACGCCGATGATCCACTCACCCGGCTCGGTGCCGGGGACCGGCTTGTCCTCCGGGACCTGGTGCAGCATGTACTGCAGGCGCCCGAGCCAGTAGATGTTGCCGACCCAGAAGTTCGTCAACCACCAGTGCGTCTCCAGGCTGTAGTCGCCGTGCGTCCGGCGGCTCACCTTGAGCTGCTGTCCCAGGTCGGCCAGCGTCGCCCAGCTGATGTCGTCCGGGATCCCGCGCTCCGCGTGGAACCGGCGGATGTCCGGCACGGTGTCCAGGAACGCCTGGACCGAGTTCCGCGGGTCCTCCGGCATCGTGAAGTCCGGCTCGGTGCCGAGCTTCCCGATCGCGCCGCGGATCTGGTCCGCGAGCTCCTTCACCGCCGTCTGATCCGGCGCGAACGCCTCGGCCGCCTCCCGGTCGGCATCGGCGAACCCGAGCAGGCGATATTCCTCAACACTCGTCACTCATCAACGGTAACTGATGGAAACGAGCCAGGGACTTACGATCTCAGGCGTGAGCTACCAGCGATTCTCTCCTCCTGAGCGGTTGCGGGACGTCGTTGACCACGTCTGGCTGGTCGAATCGGCGCCGTTGCCGCGGTTGCGGCAGGAGATTCTGATTCCCAACGGACGGCCGGGGCTGGCCGTGGCACTCGGCGAGCCGGGGACTCGGCATGATCCGGTGACTCAGGTCGAGTGGCCGAACGCGGCCTCGGTGTTCGGGGTGATGACCCGGCCGCAGGTGCTCGGACAGGTGGGTACGTCGAGTTACGCCGGCGTCGAGTTCACGCCGTGGGGGCTCGCGTCGTTCGGTCTCACCGCGTTGGTGGACGAGGTGCAGCCGCTGGGGGACTGGGTCGGCGCGGATGCGGTGGCCGGGTTGGTGACGGAGTTGCGGGCGGTGCCGTTCGGCGCGGAGCGTGCCGAGCGGCTGGCAGGCTTCCTCGCGGTTCGGTTGACGACGACGGTCGCTCCGCCGGTCGTCGTCGAGGCAGTGCGCGCGATCGACGAGCTGCGGGGCCAGGTGGCCGTGGCGGAGGTGGTGCGGCGGTGCGGTACGTCGTACAGCACCTTGTATCGGCTGTTCCGGCGGAGCGTCGGGATCGGGCCGAAGCAGTACGCCGAGATCATCCGGTACTACCACTTCGTCGGCGGGCTGCTCGGTGGTCCCGCCGACGCTGCCGCGACCCTGTCGGCGTTGCACGGGTACTACGACCAGGCGCACGCGGCGCGCGACTTCAAGCGCTACACCGGCGTCAGCGCGACGACCTTTCTCGCCGTACAGAACGGCATCGCCGCGCTGATGCATGGAAGATCCGTCCAAGACGACTCCACGCACGGCGGGTGAGGATCTGGGCATGGGACGCATCGTTCATGTCGAGATAGTTGCCGAGGACCACGATCGGGCCGCGAAGTTCTACCGCGAGGTGTTCGCCTGGGAGGTGACGCCGGCGCCGGTCCCGGACGGATACCTGCTCGCGGCGACCGGGCCGGGGGAGGGGATCGACGCAGCGATCATGAGCAGCCGGTACCAGTCGCAACCGACCATCGCCTGGATCGAGGTCGACGACCTCCAAGCGACGCTGGAGGGCGCCCGCGCGGCCGGCGGCACTCCGATCGGCGAGATCCAGGACCTCCCCGGTGTCGGCAGACTGAGCTACATCCGCGACACCGAGAGAGTACTCGTCGGGTTACGTCAGGCGTGAGGTGCGGACCTCCACCACTCACCAACCACCGGCAGTTCGCGCGGTCCAGGCTCAGCCCTGTCCTCGGAGCGCCCTTGGGTGAGGGTTGGTGAGTGGCGCAGGTCCGCCCCCACCTCACCGCTCCTCGGCGAGCCCCAGGTAGAGGATCTGCGGGTCGGCGGGGTTGAAGGCCAGCGACGGGATGCCGTCGAAGGTGTTGTGGTTCTTCGTGAGGGCGCCTGTCGAGGGGACGAAGCGGTAGAGGTCGGCGCCGAAGTTGGCGAAGGAGGTGCCGTAGCTGAAGTAGAGGAGGTCGGGGTCCACCGGTGACGCCCACATCTTGTTGCCGTTGATGAGGTCGGCGCGGCTCTGGTCCAGGACCTCGCGGAACTTCTGCCCGCCGTCGGTCGACTCCCAGATGAACCGGGTCGACCGGTCCCGGTCGTACCCCTCCATCCACACCTTCGACGAATCGGCCGGCGACATCGCCAGACTGAACGCGTTCACCCGCTCCACCGGCCGCGACCGGGTCCAAGTACGCCCGCCGTCGAACGTCACGTACACCCCGTCCGACATCACACCGGCCACGACATGATCCGGGTTCCGCGGATCCACCACGGCGTCGTACACGAAGAGATCACGAGCAGGCGGTACGCCGACGCGCTGCCAGGTCACGCCGTCGTTCGAGGAGTCGTACAGCTGCCCGTCGCCGGCCACGACCCGCAGCCGTCCGGGCTGGGCGTGCAGCGCAGCCAGTCCGCCACCCGCGACCGGGCCGAGGACGGTGCTGACCTGCGAGCCGTGCACGCGATGGATGGGCTGGTCGTTGACGCTGTAGATGTACGCCGCATCGCCCGGCCCGGGCTGTACGTCGTACGTGCTCAGGTCGTCAGGTGTCTTGTCGAGCAACTGCCAACTGCAGCCGGCGTCACTCGAGCGCTGGATCGCCTGCCGGCCGATGCTGACGAGCGTGTTCGGTTCCTGCAGCGCGGCGACCTTCGCATACGTGACCGCGCGGAGCTTGCCGGTCGTCGGTGCGAGGGTCGCGCCGTCGGATTCGGTGATCGTCACCGAGCCGTCGCCGTACACGGTGTCGCAGTGCGGGCGGTTCCAGAACCAGCCGGGGTCCGCGGCACCGGCGTACGGAGGAGTCAGCGCGATCAGGACGGTCAGGGCAGTTCCGAGGACGGTCATCCCTTAGATGTAAGGGATTGCGGGCACACCAGACCAGCGCTTGCCGTGGCCGACAAGCGCCATGACGAGAAGAGGTCAGCCGGCTCCTAGCCCGCAGCGGTGTCGATGTGCCGAGCGAGCACGAGGTCGTCGTCGGTGATCCCGCCGGCCTCGTGGCTGCTGACCCGGAACGTGATCGTGGTGTAGCGGATGTCCATGTCCGGGTGGTGGTTCATCGACTCCGCGAGCTGCCCGACGGTCGCCACCAGCCGGATGCCGTCCAGGAACGTGTCCCTCTTGACGCTGCGCACCAGTTCGTTGTCCACGACCTTCCACTCCGGGAGGTGGTCGCGCAACGCGAGGTCGATCTGGTCGTCGGTCAGGAGCTCACTCATGCGCTCACTCTAGACCCCTTATGGCGGTGAGGGTGGCGATGACGTCGGTGCGCCAGGCGCGGTAGCGCGCGGGATCCTCGGTGAACGTGCGCTGGTCGGTGACCACGGCGTCCGCCGCGAGCAGTTTCGCTGCGTGGGCCTTCAGCGGCGTGGGCAGCTGCGGGTTGCTCTGTACGTCGTGCTGCAACTGCCACAGGAGGTTGTAGTCCTCCATTCCGTCGCGGAAGTTCTCCAGCCGGATCGACGCCATCGGGCCGTTCGGTCCCGGGTAGAACATCGACCCGTCACCCGCCGTACCGTTGAACGTCGCCGCCCTCCACGCGGACAGGATGCCGTCGTTCACCAGCAGCTGGTTGGCGTGGTCGGAGCGGAGCCAGCGGTTGGTCGCGTAGTACAGAACGCCCTCCACCCCGGCCTTGTAGGACATTGGCCCGACCAACGTCCGGGCGTCGATCGGCGGGTAGCCGTTGAACCAGTTCGGCAACGGTGAGCCGGTGGCGATGTCCGGGTACCACCAGGCCTGGTCGCCGCGAGCGCGGGTCCGCTCGGCGACTTGCTGGTTGTACAGATCCTGCTGCGGCACCCAGACGTCGACGAGGCCGGCCAGTCCGGTGTCGACGCCCATCGAGTTGTCCCGCAGCGTCGTGAGGATCGGCAGGTCCGGGAACGCCTGCTTGACCGCGGCGAAGGTCTGCTTTGCCGCTTGCAGCAGCGGGCCGTTCGCCTCGTCGAAGCCGTACACATATGCATATTTGTCGACACCGGCCGCGCGGTAGCTGTCCATCGCGGTCCGCAACTGGGCGATCCAGGTGTCTATCTGGGCCTGCCAGGTCTCCGGCTTGGACGGGTTGAGCAGACCGGCCCACAGGTAGAACGCGTTGAAGTCCCGCAGGCCGTAGTGGTCGCGGATGTACAGCACGTCCTCGACCGGGGTCGGCACGATCACCGGGTTCGCGTTCGAGGGGATGCACGCGCAGGTGTAGAGCTGGTCCGGCTCGATCTTGTAGTCGTGCAGGAAGGACCAGTACTGGTGCTTGGTCGCCTCCTGCGCCGCCGGGTCGGTGATCCCGTAGATGTCGTTCACGATCGCGGGCGTGAACTGGAACGTGGTGTTGAGCTTCGGTGCGTCGGGTGCCGCCACGGGCCAGACCTTGGCGGCTACGGTCATGGTCCGGGTTCGCTTGCCGGCGGCGGAGAACGCGACCGTCACGTGGTACGTGCCGGGTGCGGCTGTCTTCGCTGCCTTCAGCCGGATCCAGTACGGCTGGAACGTGTCCGCGGGTACGTCGACCGACGTCAGGTCGTCACGGATCGGGTCCGGCGTCCAACCGGCGTACGTGGGCCGGTGGTACACGTTCGTCGGCGTCACGTTCAGCGAACCGACGGGCGCGACCGTGGCCTGCATCGCGCCCTTGCCGGACACGGACGTCACGCGGGCCTGTACGCCGGTCAACGGCTCGGCGAACGGCAGTACGACGGCCTGCACGTTCTCGTACTCGCCACGGGTCAGCGACACCGTCGGCGCCGTACCGGTCGAGGTGAACGGCAGGTCCTTCGGGTACACCAGCGCCATCGAGTCGGCGGACTCGACGCCGAAGTCGGCGCGGCGGTCGTGCGCTCGTGCCTGGATGGTGTTCGCCAACCGCGGCACGGTCCGCTGCATCGCGGTGACGCCCGCGTTGAACGGCTGGTACTGCGCGTACGTCATCGGGCCGAGCTTCTGGCGCAGTTCGGCGCACTGTGCCTCCGCTGCCCGGACCTGAGCCTTCAGCCGCTCGTCCGCGGGCCCGTGCCCGAGTGACCGGTCAAGCCCCTTGATCTGATCCGCCAGCTTCGTCAGTACGCCGTTGAAGTCGACCAGTCGCAACAGTTGGGCGGCAGCCTTGTCGCCGTACGGCGTTTGGTCGTACGGGTAGCTGTCGACGAGCCGGAACGCGTCGTAGTGACCGATGACCTGCGTCTTGGCCCGCGGCATCGAGAAGCTGAGGTAGGCGATCCGGGTGATGTCGACACCGGCGGCCGCGATCGTGCTCATCCGCAGCGTGATCGGCGTCCAGTCGCGGGCGCGGATCGGGTAGTCCATGCCCCACGCCTTGTTCGACTGGTCCCGGACGGTGATCCGGCCGACGACCGTGTAGTCCTGCTCGGTGAAGAAGTCGAAGCCCAGCACGGTGTGGCCGGACCAGTCCGACACCGGGAGGCTCGGCGTACCGGCGTACAGGTTGATGCCGGACGACGCACTGGCTCCCGGTGTGTTGGACGGGCCAACGGTGAACGTCAGGCCCGAGTCGCCGTGCGTCGGGTCGGCCGTGCGCTCGATCCGGTCGACCTGGGGCAACGTGACGGTCGCGCCTTGCAGATCCGCGTCGGTCTCGAAATCCTGGAACACGCCGGCGGGTGCGGCGGCCTGCGCCGTACCCACCTGGACTAGACCGGCGACCATGGTAGTTGCCGCCAGCAACAAGACGAGTTTCCTCACGAGCCGCTCCTCTCGCCGGAATTACGGTCCTCACCGTAAAACGGCCTGGGAGACGCGTCAAGGCGTGAGGTGGAGATTTCTGACCGGAAAATGGTCGCTGTGCGCAGTTTCGATCAGCGTCGAAAGGTGGCTAGGCGCGCCGTGCCCGCGGTGCCGCGAGGAATCCGAGAAGCGCCAGTACCGATCCCGCGGTGACGATCACGCCGAAGACCCACGGCTGCGGGTCGTCGGCATTGAACGCCAGCAGGGTGCCGCTGATCGCCAGCCCGGTGGCGATGCTCATCGTCGCGGCCATCTGGCCCGCGCTCGTGTTGCGGCCGGAGTTGCTCTGGTCGGAGAGGTCCAGTGTGAGCACCGACAGGCTCGAGGAGCTGAGCCCCATGCCGATACCCGCGAAGCCCCAGCCGATCAGGCCGATCCAGGTGGTCGCGTCCGTCCACGCGAGCAGCGACGTCACTGCCAGCCCGAGCGTCATGAACGCCAGCCCGGTCCGCAGTACGACGACGCGCTCGATCCCGTGCTCACGACCCTGCAGCCACGATCCGAACGCCCAGCAGACGCCGGTGATCGACAGCGTCACGCCGGCCCGCGACGGGCTGAAGTTGTGCTCCAGGGTGAGCAGGAGCGGGAGGTACGCGCCGACTCCGGCAAACGCGGCGCCGCCGAGCCCGCGGACGGCGACCACTGCGGGGAAACCGCGTCGTGCGGTGAACGTTCCGGCGGGCATCACGCGTACGGCGGCCCGTCCTAGCACTGCTAGCGCTACGAGTACCGCCGTACCGCCGAGGACCGGGTGCGCTTCCAGGTGGTCACCGGCCAGTGTCATGGAGAACAGTGCGACGGATGCGGCGAGGGCCCAGGGGAGTGCGGCGCGCCAAGCTTGGAGCTCGGCCGCGTCCTCGGCGGTGCGCTCTGGAGCGGGGGCGTCGGCTGACTGACGCATCGCCGGGCGGAGCAGCAGCCAGCTCGGAACCAGCAGCACGAGCGCGCCGAGGAAGACCCAGCGCCAGCCGAACTGCTCCGTCACCACACCCGTCAGCACCGGTCCGAGGACCGACGGCAGGATCCACATCGCGGCGAACAACGAGAACATCCGCGGCCGCAGTACGGCGGGCAGCGCCCGGGCGACGAGCACCATCAACGACACGTCGAGCAGCCCCTCGGCCAGGCCGCTGAGCAGCCGTCCCGCGATCACCATCGGCATCGCGGTCGCCGTACCGACCAGGAGCTGCGCGAGGGTGAACGAGATCGCGCCAGCGCGCAGCGTCGGGATCGGGCCGCGGCGGTCCGACCAGAGGCCGGCGATCGCGAGCGAGATCAGGTAACTCGCGTTCGGCGCCGCGTTCGCGAGACCGAAGCTGCCGAGCGCGTCGAACTCGCGCACCATCGTGGGCAACGCCGTACCGACCGCGCGGTTCTCGAACGCGCCGAGGGTGACGAGGCCGATCACCCCGAGCACCAGTGGCAGATGCTGTCCGGTGAACAGCTTGGGGCGGGCCTCAGCGGCGGCGGTCGTCGTCATGCCCGTTATCGTCGAAGTTCAAGTTAGGTTGAAGTCAAGATGGGCGGGTTCCCGGGAGCCGGAAGATCAGCACCAGGACGCGGAGGACGAGCACCGCGCAGATCACCAGCAGGTTGTAGCCGAGCAGCTGGAACAATGTCATCGAGTCGGTGATCTTCGGGCCGCCCGGCGTACCGAGTAGCAGGACGGCCATGATGCCCGCGGTCGCACCTAGCACTGCTAGCAGCGCTTGGTGGAGCAGGCCGGTGAAGTGCCGGCGATCGCGTTCGTCGGCGAAGAGGCGAACGTTCACCCCGAGCCGGCCGCTCTCCGCCGCGGCCGCGATCCGGTCGATCCGGCGCGGCAGCCGGCGCAACATCGGCAGCAGCGTCGCGAGCTCCTCGGTCGCCGTACGGCGGAGCGCATCGGGCGCGAGCCGGTCGGTGACGTGAGCGCTGGCGAACTGACGCGACGCCGCGACCAGGTCGAAGCTGGGGGAGATCCGGGAGATCGTCCCCTCGATCGTGGCGAGTGCGCGGAACACGGCGGCGACCTCGGGCGGTACGCCGAGTTCGTGCGACGTGATGATCTTGAACAGGTCGTTGAACATCGCCGGGCCGAGCGTCACACCCGCCGCGAGATGCCGGGTCATGAACTGGCCGACGGAACGCTCGAGCGCGCGTTCGTCGATGACGTCCGGGCGGTAGACGATCTCGAGCAGGGCGTCGGTGGCCGACACCGGGTCGCCGTGATCGATGGCGAGCAGGAAGCGTTGCAGCGCCTCGCGGGTGGCCGGGTCGAGGCGGCCGACCGAGCCCAGGTCGAGCATGCCGATCCGGCCGTCGGTCAGCAGCAGGAAGTTTCCCGGGTGCGGGTCGGCGTGGAACACCCCGTCGATCGCCACCTGGCCGAGCAGGCACTCGAACAGCGCGCGACCGAGGCGGGCCGGGTCGAGGCCGCGGTCGGCGATCGCCTGGCCGGCGTTGCCGAGCCCGATGCCGTCGAGCCGTTGCATGGTGAGGACGCGGCGAGTGGAGCGCTCCGGATACAGCCGCGGTACGACGAGGTCATTGCTCGCGGCAACGGAGTGGCCGGCGGCGACCGTGGTCATGTTCCCGGCCTCGACGGTGAAGTCGAGCTCCTCGCGCATCGCATCCGCGAACCCGTCCGCGAGCGCCCGCACTCCCATCCCACGTCCCCAGTCGGTGTTCCGCTCCAGCAGCCGCGCAAGCCGCCGTACGATGTCGAGATCCCGATCCACCACCCCCGCAATCCCAGGCCGCTGCACCTTCACCACCACATCGTCGGAGGTGTGTAGGCGGGCGGTGTAGACCTGGGCCACCGAGGCGGCGGCGAGTGGCTCGGGGTCGAACTCGGCGTACAGCTGATCCAGGGGGCCGCCGAGTTCCTCGGTGAGGACCTGCTCGATCTCCGGCCAGGGCGCCGCGGTGACCTGGTCCTGCAGGCGGCTGAGCTCGTCGGCGACCGCCGCCGGGATGATGTCGCTGCGGGTCGACAGCACCTGGCCGAGCTTGACGAACGTGACGCCCGCCTCGTCGAGTGCGAGCCGCAGTGACCTGGCCAGTTCGGCCTGGCCCGCGGCGTTCTCGCGGCCGGGGCGGCGGCGGCCGCGCAGATACGGGCCGAGGCCGTGCTTGATCGCGATCCGCAGAATCTGCAGGTATCGCCGGGTGCGCGCGAGCCGCCCACTCAGGTCCCGTCGCAGATCACGGGCCCGCGGCAACGACCCGGTCGGTACCAGCGCCTCCGCCAGTACCAGGAACACCAGACCCGCAAGCATCGAGCAGAGCGCGATCAGTGCCATGAACGCGAGCGCGGCGCCGTTCGATCCGGTCCACGGCGGCGTACCGATCATCGCGATCGCCAGCGGCCCGGACACGCTCAGCGTGATCAGCGCACCGACCGCAAGCCGCCCGAACCCGAACCGCACCCCCAGCAACCGCTGCGAGATCGGCACGAAGATCATCATGAACACGACCAGATTCACCAGCCGCAACACCACAACATCCATAGCCCCGAACCCTAGACACCCAACCACCCCCGGCAACTCCCCCACGCGGGTGACCCACCCCCCACCCCCATTTGCCTGGCTGATGAGAGAGCCCCGGGCCGGTGGGGCCAGGGGCTCTCGGGTGCTGCGGGTGCGGGTGGTGGGGTCAGGCGGGGCGGCGGCGGATTTTGTTGCCCAGCCAGACCAGGGGGTCGTACTTGCGGTCGACTACGCGTTCCTTCATCGGGATCAGGGCGTTGTCGGTGATCTTGATGTGCTCGGGGCACACCTCGGTGCAGCACTTGGTGATGTTGCAGAAGCCCAGGCCGTGCTGCTCCTGCGCGGCGTGCTGCCGGTCGGCGGCGTCGAGCGGGTGCATGTCCAGTTCGGCGACGCGCATCAGGAACCGCGGACCGGAGAACGACTCCTTGTTCTCCTCGTGGTCACGGATCACGTGGCAGGTGTCCTGGCACAGGAAGCACTCGATGCACTTGCGGAACTCCTGCGAGCGCTCGACGTCGACCTGCTGCATCCGGTACTCGCCCGGCTTCAGGTCCGCCGGCGGCTTGAAGGCCGGTACCTCGCGGGCCTTCTGGTAGTTGAACGAGACGTCCGTGACCAGGTCGCGGATCACCGGGAACGTGCGCATCGGCGTGACCGTGACGACCTCGTCCTCGGCGAACGTGTTCATCCGGCACATGCACATCAGCTTCGGCATACCGTTGATCTCGGCGCTGCACGAGCCGCACTTGCCGGCCTTGCAGTTCCACCGGACCGCCATGTCGGGCGTCTGCGTGGCCTGCAGCCGGTGGATCACGTCGAGGACGACCTCGCCCTCGTTCACCTCGACCTCGTAGTCCTTGAGCTCACCGCCCTCGGAGTCCCCACGCCAGACGCGGAATTTGCCCTTGTAACTCATGCTGTCGGCAGCTCCTCATCCGTCAGGTACTTCTTCAGCTCGTCGACCTCGAACAGCTCCAGCAGGTCCTCGCGCATCGGGATCTGCTGCTCCTTGGTGACGTTGACGACACCGTCGGCGTCGAGCGCGCACACCAGCAGCTTCTTGCGCCACTCGGGGTTCATCGTCGGGAAGTCGTCGCGCGTGTGTCCACCGCGCGACTCCTGCCGCATCAGCGCGGCCCCGGCCACACACTCCGAGACGGTCAGCATGTTGCGCAGGTCGAGCGCGAGGTGCCAGCCCGGGTTGAACTGCCGGTGACCCTCCACCGTCATCTTCGCGATCCGGCTGCGGAACTCGGACAGGCGGCCGAGCGCCTGCTCCATCTCTTCTTCCTTGCGGATGATGCCGACCAGGTCGTTCATCGACTGCTGCAGTTCCTGGTGGATCGTGTACGGGTTCTCGCCGCCCTCGAGCTCGAACGGCGCCAGCGCGTCCGCGGCCGCCGCGTCGACATCGGCCTCGTCGATCTTCGGCCGCTCCTGCAGCTGATCGACGTACGTCGCCGCGCCCATGCCGGCGCGCCGCCCGAAGACCAGCAGGTCGGACAGCGAGTTGCCGCCGAGCCGGTTCGAGCCGTGCATGCCGCCGGCGACCTCACCCGCGGCGAACAGGCCCGGTACGACGGACGACGCGGTGTCCGGGTCGACCTCGACGCCACCCATCACGTAGTGGCAGGTCGGACCGACCTCCATCGGCTCCGCGGTGATGTCGACGTCCGCCAGCTCCTTGAACTGGTGGTGCATCGACGGCAGCCGCCGGGTGATCTCCTCGGCCGGGAGCCGCGACGACACGTCCAGGAACACGCCACCGTGCGGTGTACCGCGACCGGCCTTGACCTCGGAGTTGATCGCGCGGGCGACCTCGTCGCGCGGCAGCAGCTCCGGTGGACGCCGGTTGTTGTCCGGGTCCTTGTACCAGCGGTCCGCCTCGTCCTCGGTCTCGGCGTACTGCGCCCGGAACACGTCCGGCACGTACTCGAACATGAAGCGCTTGCCCTCGGAGTTCTTCAGTACGCCGCCGTCGCCGCGGACCGACTCCGTGACCAGGATCCCCTTCACCGACGGCGGCCAGACCATGCCGGTCGGGTGGAACTGGATGAACTCCATGTTGATCAGCGTCGCGCCGGCTCGCATCGCCAGCGCGTGCCCGTCACCGGTGTACTCCCAGGAGTTCGAGGTGACCTTGAAGGACTTGCCCACGCCGCCGGTCGCCAGCACCACGGCCGGCGCGTCGAAGAGGATGAAGCGGCCGGACTCACGCCAGTACCCGAAGGCGCCGGAGACCGCGTCGCCGTCCTTCATCAGCTCGGTGATCGTGCACTCGGCGTACACCTTGAGGTTCGCCTCGTAGTCGCCGGTCGCCTCGAAGTCCTCCTGCTGCAGCGAGACGATCTTCTGCTGCAGCGTGCGGATCAGCTCCAGGCCGGTGCGGTCGCCGACGTGCGCGAGCCGCGGGTAGGTGTGCCCGCCGAAGTTGCGCTGGCTGATCCGGCCGTCGGGCGTGCGGTCGAAGAGCGCGCCGTACGTCTCCAGCTCCCAGACCCGGTCGGGGGCTTCCTGCGCGTGCAGTTCGGCCATCCGCCAGTTGTTCAGGAACTTCCCGCCGCGCATCGTGTCGCGGTAGTGGACCTGCCAGTTGTCGTTGGAGTTCGCGTTGCCCATCGCCGCCGCGCAGCCGCCCTCGGCCATCACCGTGTGGGCCTTGCCGAACAGGGACTTGCAGATGATCGCGGTCTTCTTGCCCTGCTCGCGGGCCTCGATCGCCGCTCGCAGACCGGCGCCGCCGGCCCCGATCACGACGACGTCGTACGAGTGTCGTTCCAGCTCAGTCATATCTCGAAATTCCCGGTCAGTTGATGAAGCGCAGGTCGGAGAACCAGCCGGCCGACAGCGCCATGATGTAAGCATCGGTGAGGATCACGGTGAACAGCGACGCCATCGCGAACGTGCCGTGCTTCGGGTTCAGCTTGGACACGAAGGTCCAGTACCGGTAGCGCAGCGGATGCTTGGAGAAGTTCTTCAGCCGACCGCCGACGATGTGCCGGCAGGCGTGGCAGGACAGCGTGTACAGCCACAGCATCACGAGGTTGACCCAGATGATCAGCGTGCCCAGGCCGATGCCGAAGCCGCCGTCCGTGCCGTGGAAGGCCAGGACACCGTCGTACACGTTGAGCAGGCCGAAGACCAGCGCACCGTAGAAGAAGTAGCGGTGCAGGTTCAGTGCGATCAGCGGGAACTTGCGCTCACCGGTGTAGTTCTTGTGCGGCTCGGGCACCGCGCAGGCAGCCGGCGCGAAGAACAGCGACCGGTACCCCGCCTTGCGGTAGTAGTAGCAGGTGCCGCGGAAGCCGGCCAGCACCGCGAAGGTGATGATGCTGTACGGGATGAACACCGGGAACTTCGGGAACCAGGTGCCGAGGTGACTCGACCCGGGGGTACAGCCGTCGTTGATACACGGCGAGTACAGCGGCGTGAGGTAGTGGTGCTCGCCGACCCAGTACCACTTGTTCATGAAGATCCGGATCGTCGCGTAGACGATGAAGAAGCCCAGGATCACGCCGATACGCAACGGCGCGAGCCACCATCGATCCGTTCTTGCAGTCTTGAGGCCTACTTGTGCGCGGCCCGGCGCGTCGACTCCCGTCGCCATCAGGGAGCGTGCCTGTCAGGCGCGCCGAAGCCTTCGTGTTCCGCGTCGGTCCACATGGACGCGTCATACTCCACGTCGGGAATCTCCTCGAGTTCCTCCGGAACGGGTCCGGGCCTGTGCCTGGGGTCGGGCGGGCCGAGCTCCGCGAGATCGTCGCTCAGCCGGGCCACGTCGGACACCAGGCGGCGGATGCCGAGGGTGTCACCGTACTCCTGACTGAGTTTGCCGACGGCAGCGTGTAACCCTTCGAGCGCGCGGACGACCGCGGCAACGCTGTTGTTGCCCTCACCCATGCCGACTCCAGTAATGGTTTTGTAGCTGTCAGTATGGGCACACTTTGCCCCTGCCGAGCGCCCAACGGAAGACCCCTCGGTACGGCGTGTTTCCAGTTAGGGTTACCTCAGTTGCGACCTGCGGACGGGTGGAGTAATGGGGCGAATCCGGCCTGCAGCACAAGAAGATTCGCGGGCGGTGTGAGGGTCTCGACCTGTTCCAGCCCAGGTGGTCGCAGCGGCTCGCCGTACCCCTCCCACGACCAGGGGAGCACCTGCTGACCGAGCACCAGGGCGGGTGAACCGTCGAACCGCACCATCGCGCCGTCGGGCAGTCCGGCGAGGTCCTGGATCGTCGTCCGTTGCCGCCGGCTCCGCGATTCGACCCGCTGGCTGTGCAGTACGGCGTCCATCGCGGCGGCTCGTGGTCGTTCGGCGAGACCGTGTGCGCTTGCCCACGCACCGGCGTACAGCAGGAAATCCCTGCGCCGGCAGTAATGACAGGGCCGATGGCCGGCGGCGAGCGCGACCGCTTCGTCGAAGAAGAACAGTGCGGTCCAGCGCCCCGGCGGCATCGGATCGCGGCGGATCCCTTTCCAGTCGAGGACACAGCAGATCCACGCCTTCGAGCGCCAGCGGGTCGTCCCGAGGCGGCGGTCGGCGCCGTGCAGGCTGCCGCGGTTGCCCATCAGCAGGCCGCGGCCGGGGTCGGCGACGATCTCCTGGGTGGGCAGAACCCTGTTCTGCAACGGCATTCCCGCATCATGCCGGACGCGGGTGAGAGTTTCTGGCAAAGTCGCGACAATGCGGATCGTGGTGGGTGTTGCGGTGGTACGGGACGGCCTGGTGCTGGCGGCGTACCGGCCGGGGCCGGACGGCGGCTGGGAGTTCCCGGGAGGCAAGGTCGAGCCGGGCGAGACCGACGAACAGGCGGCCGTCCGGGAGCTTCGCGAGGAGCTGGACCTGGAGATCAAGGTCGGTGAGTCCCTGGGCCCCGGCGTGGACATCTCGGAGGCGTACCGGCTGCACGTTTACCGGGCCGTGATCGTCGCCGGTGACCCGGTTCTGCGGGAGCACGCGGAGCTGCGGTGGTTCGCGCCGGAGGATCTCGACGAGAGTGACTGGCTGGTACCCGATCGTCCGTTCGTCAAGGCACTTCGAACTCGCCGGTAGTGGCGGAAGTCACACCGGTCACGATTCGGTGACTAGCGTTGGCTTCCCATGGCGTCCACACTGCGAGATACGTAGGGTTCCCGGCAACCCGGCGAGCCCGGGTCAACAGGTGCGGGGTGCATCACCATGAAGGACGGGTGACGGGCGATGACGCTGGGGGTATCGGAGACGCAGTCTCCCGATGAGGGACTGCCGACAGATGCTCTGGTCGAGACTGCCGAAGCGAAGGAGATCGAGGGCCGCTCGCCGGGGGAGATCGCGTGGGCACGGCTGCGGCGCGACAAGATCGCGATCGCCAGTGCGATCGTGATTCTGCTGATCATTCTGGTGGCGCTGTTCGCGCCGCTGATCGTGAAGCTGAACGGCTTCCCGCCTGATCAGTTCAACAAGCTCAACGCCGACGGCGGCCCGTTGCTGAACACTCGCGACGGCGGTATCCCGATCGGCGGGTTGTGGGGCAGCGGCACGAGCGCCGAGCACTGGCTCGGTGTCGAGCCGCAGAACGGCCGTGACGTCTTCTCGCGGCTGGTCTACGGCACCCGGGTCTCGCTGCTCGTGGCGCTCGGCGGCACGATCATCGCGGTCGTGCTCGGCACCGTGATCGGCATGGTGTCCGGTTACTTCGGCGGCTGGGTCGACACGCTGCTCAGCCGGCTGATGGACATCATGCTGAGCTTCCCGTCGCTGCTGTTCGTGATGGCTCTGACACCGGTAGTCGCGTCGCGCGGCCAGGACCTGTTGGGCATACCTGACGACAACAAGCTCAGGATGGGCGTGCTGATGTTCGTCCTCGGCTTCTTCGGCTGGGCCTACCTCGCGCGAATCGTCCGTGGTCAAACGCTTTCGTTGCGTGAGCGCGAGTTCGTGGAGGCGGCCAGATCGCTCGGCGCCGGGCCGAACTACGTGCTGTTCCGGCAGGTCCTGCCGAACCTGCTGCCGACGCTGCTGGTCTACACGACGCTGCTGCTCCCGACGAACATCACCGCGGAGGCCGCACTGTCCTTCCTGGGTGTCGGCATCAAGGAGCCGACCGCCTCGTGGGGCCGGATGATCGCCGACGCGTCGGCCTGGATCGAGAGCAATCCGTTGTACCTGTTCTTCCCGGGCACGGCGCTGTTCATCACCGTGCTCGCGTTCAACCTGCTCGGCGACTCCGTCCGGGACGCCCTCGATCCGCGTGCGGGAAGGAGCTGACCGGTGGGCCGCTATCTCATCCGCCGCCTGATCCAGGCGGTGTTCGTACTGCTGGTGATCAGCGCGATCACGTTCTTCCTGTTCTGGGCCACGCCGGCGAACCCCGCGTTGCTCATCTGCGGCAAGAACTGCAACGCGGAGACAGTCGCGCAGGTCAACGCGACGTACGGCTTCGACAAGCCGCTGGTCGTGCAGTACGGCCAGTACATGCAGGGTCTGGTGAGCCCGGGCGGGCGGACGATCGGGTCCGAGGGCAACGAGCGCAACTGCCCGTGGCCGTGCTTCGGTGAGTCGTACCAGAACGGCATCCCGGTCTGGAACTCGATCAAGGACGCGTTCCCGGCGACGCTCTGGCTGGCCCTCGGGGCCGCGGTCCTCTGGCTGTTGTCAGGCGTCATGCTCGGCCTGATCGCCGCGCTCCGGAAGGGCAGGTTCGTCGACAAGCTGAGCGTCGGCCTGGCCCTGTTCGGGGTGTCGTTCCCGACGATCGTGTTCGGCTACCTGCTGCTGTTCCTGTTCATCGTGAAGCTGAAATGGATACCGTTCCCCGACACGTCGAACGCGGCCTTGTTCACGGTCGGCCCGGTGAAATGGCTGCAGTTCTACATCCTGCCGTGGATCACGCTCGCGCTGGTGTTCGCGGCGCTGTACACGCGGATCACCCGGGCCAACATGATCGACACCATGAACGAGGACTACATCCGGACCGCCCGGGCGAAGGGCCTGGACGAGCGGACCGTGGTCTTCAAGCACGGGCTGCGGTCCGCGCTGACGCCGATCGTGACCATCTTCGGCCTGGATGTCGGCGGCCTGCTCGGCGGCGCGGTGATCACCGAACAGATCTTCAGCATCACCGGCCTCGGCAAGTTCTCCATCGACTCCGTCCTCAGCAACGACCTGCCCGCGATCATGGGCGTGGTGCTTTTCGCGGCGATCTTCGTGGTGCTCGCGAACATCGTCGTCGACGTCCTGTACGCCGTTATCGACCCGCGCGTGCGGCTGTCCTGATCAGGTGAGGTGAGATGACCGAATCCGTGACCAGTGCGCCGCCGGCGGACACCCGTGCCGGAAAGCCGTTCCTCGAGGTCAAGGACCTGCAGGTGCACTTCCCGACCGACGACGGGCTGGTGAAGGCCGTCAACGGCCTGAACTTCACCCTCGAGCGGGGCAAGACGCTCGGTATCGTCGGCGAGTCCGGCTCCGGCAAGAGCGTGTCCAGCCTGGCCATCATGGGCCTGCACAAGGGCAGCAAGGCGAAGGTGAACGGCGAGATCTGGCTGGACGGCGCCGAGCTGGTGGGGATGTCCGTGCCCGAGATGCGGGCCCTGCGCGGCCAGCAGGTCGCGATGATCTTCCAGGACCCGCTGTCGGCGATGCATCCGTTCTACCGCGTCGGTGACCAGCTCACCGAGGCCTTCCTGGTGCACAACAACGCACCGAAGGCGGTGGCCAAGAAGCGCGCGGTCGAGCTGCTCGACCGGGTCGGCATCCCGTCGCCGGACAAGCGGTTCTTCGACTACCCGCACCAGTTCTCCGGCGGTATGCGGCAGCGCGCGATGATCGCGATGGCGCTGATGTGCGACCCCGCGCTGCTGATCGCCGACGAGCCGACCACCGCGCTCGACGTCACCGTCCAGGCCCAGATCCTGGACCTGATGAAGGATCTGCAGAAGGAGTTCAACTCCGCGATCATCCTGATCACGCACGACCTCGGCGTGGTCGCCAAGATGACCGAGAACGTGGTCGTGATGTACGGCGGCCGCGTCGTCGAGTCGGGCAACGTCCGGGACATCTTCTACCGGCCGGAGATGCCGTACACCTGGGGGCTGCTGGGCTCGATCCCGCGGGTGAACCGCTCCGGCGACGGGCGGCTCAAGTCGATCCGGGGTACTCCGCCGTCGCTGATCAACCTGCCCAAGGGCTGCCCGTTCCAGCCGCGCTGTGACTACCAGGAGCACGTCGAGGGGGCGAATTGCGCCACCGAGCTGCCGGAACTGCTGCAGATCGGCCAGGAACAGCATCGGGTGCGGTGCCACATCAACTCCGAGCAGCGCAAACAGCTGTTCACCGAGCAGATCAAGCCGAGTCTCTGATGGCGGGGGAGTGCTGGTGAGTACGACGACATCGGCCGAGCAGGCGACCGGTAAGCAGTCCGCGGGCGGCGAACTGCTGCTCGAGACCCGGGGGCTGCAGCGCTATTTCCCGGTGACGCAGGGGATCATCTTCCAGCGGCAGACCGGCGCGGTGAAGGCGGTCGACGGTGTCGACCTCAGCATCCACGCCGGCGAGACGCTCGGCGTGGTCGGTGAGTCCGGCTGCGGGAAGACCACCACCGGCCGGCTGGTGACCAGACTGGACGAGCCGACCGGCGGGACGATCTCGTTCATGGGCTCGGACATCACCCACCTGAACCGGGCCCGGATGCGCCCGTTCCGGCGGGAGGTCCAGATGATCTTCCAGGACCCGTTCTCGTCGCTGAACCCGCGGCAGACCGTCGGCACCATCATCGGCGCGCCGTTCGACATCCAGAAGGTGAAGAGCGAGACCGGGACGAAGAAGGCGGTCCAGACCCTGATGGAACGGGTCGGGCTGAACCCGGAGCACTACAACCGGTATCCGCACGAGTTCTCCGGCGGTCAGCGGCAGCGGATCGGCGTCGCCCGGGCGCTCGCGCTGCGGCCGAAGCTGATCGTCTGTGACGAGCCGGTGTCGGCGCTCGACGTGTCGATCCAGGCGCAGATCGTGAACCTGCTGGAGGACCTGCAGGACGAGTTCGATCTCGCCTACCTGTTCATCGCGCACGACCTGTCGGTGATCCGGCACATCTCCGACCGGGTCGCGGTGATGTACCTCGGCAAGGTGGTCGAGACCGCCGACCGGGACGAGCTCTACAACCATGCTCGGCACCCGTACACGCACGCGTTGCTGTCCGCGGTGCCGGAGGCCGATCCGGACGCCGAGGAAGCGCGTGAGCGGATCCGGCTGACCGGTGACGTGCCGAGCCCATTGAACCCGCCCTCGGGGTGCCGCTTCCGGACCAGGTGCTGGAAGGCACAGGAAATCTGCGCTGCGGAAGAGCCGCCGCTGATGCAGATCGGAGCCCCGGGCCATCAAGCGGCTTGCCACTTCCCCGAGGAACGGGACGTGGTGTGACTACTACACAGAGTGTTCGTCCGGTGTAGCGACGGCATTGAAGGGATCACGATCCGGTCAAGCGGCCCACACTCCATTGCGCAGTGTGTGAACACGTGAGTTGATGACCGCCACATGACGTAGATCAGTTTCTCCATGCCGCCGTGACCCGGCGACAAGTGTCAACACAAGGAAGGAAATCACTGGCCATGGATCACCTCAAACGACCCGGAGCGGCGATCGCCGCAGGGTTGGTTCTGAGCCTGACCGCGGTTGCCTGCGGCGGGGGGAACAGCGACACGCCGAGCGGGCAGGCTTCGGCCGGTGCCAAGGGGGGCACCGTCACCGTCTACTCCGTCACGGACGTCGAGCACCTCGACCCCGCACGGAACTTCGTCACCGACTCCGGAATGATCGGCAAGCTGATCACCCGGACCCTGACGGACTACCGGTACGACGCCAAGGCGAAGAAGCTCATCCTCGAGAAGGACCTCGCCGACAGCTACGAGGCGTCACCGGACTTCAAGACCTGGACCTTCAAGCTGAAGGACGGCCTGAAGTACGAGGACGGTACGCCGATCGTCGCCGCCGACATCAAGTACAACGCCGAGCGGTCGTTCGCCGCGGACATGGCCGAGGGTGCGCCGTACGCGCACGAGTACCTCGACTGCAAGGGCTACAAGGGCCCGTACGTCGCGGACAACAACGGCGGCAAGGGCTGCACCGCGATCGAGGTCCCGGACGAGAAGACGATCGTCTTCAAGCTGAACCGCCCGGTCGCCTCGTTCGACGGTACGGCGAGCATGAAGGTCTTCTCGCCGGTCCCGAAGGCCAAGGACACCAAGACGCAGTACGACAACCACCCGGTTGCCAGCGGCCCGTACAAGATCGAGTCGTACACGCGGAAGAAGCAGCTGGTGCTGGTCCGCAACACCAACTGGGACCAGAAGACCGACCCGCTGCGCGACGCGCGGCCGGACAAGTTCATCTTCAAGTTCGGTGACGCCGAGGCGACCGTCGACCAGCGGCTGATCGCGAACGGCGCCGCGGACCAGAGCTCGCTGAGCTTCACCGGTGTGCAGCCGGAGAACATCGCCAAGACGAACGGCGCCAACGTCAAGGACCGCATCGTCGAGGGCACCGACATCTGCCGCCGCTACATCGCGTTCAACCAGCAGAAGAACCCGCTGCTGAAGAACCAGAAGATGCGCGAGGCGCTGTACTACGGTCTCGACCGGACCAGCTACCGCGACGGCCGTGGTGGCGAGCGGCTCGCCAAGGTGGTCGACTCGATCATTCCGCAGGACATGGAGGGCTACAAGCCGGAGGAGAACTTCAAGGCTCCGGACGAGGGTGACCCGGCGAAGGCCAAGCAGCTGCTGACCGAGGCCGGCTACAAGGGCGAGAAGCTCGTCCTGGGTACGGCGGACTCCGGTCTGGCCGTGAAGGCCGCCGAGGCCGCTCAGGCGTCCTGGAAGGCGATCGGGGTCAACGTCGAGATCCAGAAGATCCCGGGTGACAACTACTACTCGACCCAGCAGCAGGACTCGTCGGCGACCGACCTGATCACCGCCGGCTGGTGCTACGACTGGGCGAGCCTCACGACGATCGTGCCGTCGGTCTTCGGACCGGACACGACCGCCCCGGGCAAGGCCGCGCAGAACAACTACGCGCGCAGCCAGGCCGGCTGGGACAAGATGGCCGAGCTGGCCAAGGAGTCCGACAAGACGAAGATCGAGTCCGGTCTGTCCGACCTGTACGTCGAGATCATGAAGACGGCGCCGCTGGTGCCGACCGTTCAGGACCTCAACGTCTACGTCGTGGGCTCGAACCTCGACAACGTGGTCACCGACCCGAACACCGGTGGCTTCCCCGACCTGACCCAGATCGGTGTGAAGAAAGTGAGCTGATCCCAGCACGCTTCTGAGGAGGGCGGTGCCTACGGGCGCCGCCCTTCTCGCGTGTTCACGCACCGCAACTGTATGGGTGGTTTGTATGGGTTGTACCTGGCACGCGGTCCGGCCCGGAGACGAGAATCCTTCCTGAACTCTTGGGGAGGAGTGAGGCATGTCGGTGTATCCGGCAGTTCCCGCGGTGCGACTCGAGGATGTCGCTCCGCAGATCGTCTGCGAGGTCTACGAGCTCGGATCGCACCGGCGGACGCCCGCCGCGGTCAACGAGCTGACCAGCCGCCAGGTGACGATCGGCCGGATGATGTCGACCGGCGCGAAGGACGCGGCGATCGCCCGCGACCTCGGGCTGTCGCTGCGCACCGTGCGTTCCGAGATCAGTGCGCTGATCGCCGGTCTCGGCGCCAAGTCGCGGTTCCAGGCCGGCTGCCTGCTGGTCCGCCGCTTCGGCTGACCCGCTGCCGCGAGAACTGTCCGGAGGGCGACGTAGGCTTTCGGCATGGTTGAGCTTGCTGAGCGCCGGCTGCTGCTGGTGCACGCCCACCCGGACGACGAAACCATCAACAACGGTGTGACGATGGCGCGCTACGTCGCGGAGGGCGCCCACGTCACCCTGATCACCTGCACCCTCGGTGAGGAGGGAGAGGTCCTCGTCCCCGACCTGGCCCACCTGGCCGCCGACCAGGACGACGGCCTCGGCGAGCACCGGATCGGTGAACTCGCGAACGCGATGGCCGAGCTCGGTGTCACCGACCACCGCTTCCTCGGGGCTGCGGGCAAGTACCGCGACACCGGCATGATCTACAACGACGAGGGCAATGCGGACGTCCCGCCGCAGACCCGCAAGGACAGCTTCTGGCAGGCCGACCTGGTCGCCGCGGCGAACGATCTGGTCCCGGTGATCCGCGAGCTCCGCCCGCAGGTCCTGGTGACCTACGACGAGTGGGGCAACTACGGCCACCCCGATCACATCAAGGCGCACCGCGTCGCGACGTACGCCGCCGCGCTGGCCGCCGCCCGGTCGTACCGGGAGGACCTCGGACCGGCCTGGGACATCCCGAAGATCTACTGGACCGCGATGGCCGAGTCCCGGATGCGCGAGCAACTCCGGGCGCTCCGCGACTCCGGGGACACCACCACCTTCGAGGGGATGGACCCGGACGGCCCGATGCCGCCGATGATCACGCCGGACCGGCTGATCGACTGCGTGATCGAGGGCGAGGAGTTCATCGACCGGAAGATGAACGCGATGAAGGCGCACGCCACCCAGATCACCGTCGACGGACCGTTCTTCGCGCTGTCCAACAACAACGGCAACCAGATCTGGGCCTCCGAGCCGTACCGCCTGGTCAAGGGCACCCCGGCCCCGGGCCCGGACGGCCTGGAACACGATCTGTTCGCGGGTCTGTAGACGATGGTGACCGTTCCCACACGCTCGGTTGAGGCATCAACCTGTCGGCGGGCATAACCTGCTGAGGTGTCCTCAACCGAGTCGAGTGGGAGCGTCCCGCCTGCGGAGTTCCGCGCCGCGCTCGGGCAGTTCGCGTCGGGGATCACGATCATGAGCACGCTGCAGGACGGCGTCGCGCACGCGATGACCGCCAACGCGTTCACCTCGGTGTCGCTCGACCCGCCGCTGGTGCTCGTCTGCGTCGACAAGGGCGTCCGGATGCACTCCGCCGTCCTGGACTGCGGTTACTGGGCCGTGTCGGTGCTCTCCGGGGCGCAGGAGGCGATCGCGGAGCGGTTCGCGCGGTCCGGGCGGGACCTGTACAGCCAGTTCGACGGCATCGGTACGACGGCAGGCCCGAAAACCGGGTGCCCGACCGTCGACGGCGCCCTGTCGTGGCTCGAGTGCCGGACGTGGGCGACGTACGACGGGGGCGATCACACGATCGTGGTGGGTGAGGTGCTGAGCCTCGGGACGGGTGCCGCAGGCGACCCGAGCGCCCTGATCTACCATTCCAGTCACTACCGGGAACTGCCCGGAAACTGATCGTTACTGCCGGGGCATCGCGGGGCAGCCCCGACGGTCGGTGGGGCCTGCCCCGTCCCGTAGGATGTGCGCTTGTGCCCTGACCAAGCGCTCGAGCGGGAGGACTCTGTCCGGTGGGGAGAAAGCAGCTCGCGGGGATCATCGCCGCCGCGGGGCTCGGTGTTGTCGTCGTGGGGTACGGCGCGGCGTTCGCGTTCGCCGGAGCCAAGATCCCGACGGACACGACCGTGCTCGGCATCCCGATCGGCGGCCTGTCCGAGGCCGACGCGAAGACCAAGCTGACCGCGGGCCTCAAGGACCGCGTGGCCGCGCCGATCGCGCTGAAGGCCGGTGACTCCAAGTTCCAGGTCCAGCCGGCCGACGCCGGGCTGTCCGTGGACGTGGACAAGACCGTCGCCGCCGCGGGCGCGGGCCGCAGCCTGGCCCCCGGCCGGATCTGGCACGCGCTGACCGGCGGGGACGCGGTCGAGCCGGTCGTCACCAAGGACGACGCGAAGCTGAAGGCCGCCGTCGACAAGCTGGCCGGCCAGGTGAACCGCAAGGCCACCGAGGGCACGATCACCTTCAAGGGCACGCAGCCGGTGAAGCACGACCCGGCCGACGGCCTGCAGCTGGACACCGCGAAGGCGGTCGACGCGGTGCTCGCTGCGTACCCGTCGGACGGGGCCCCGAAGGAACTGCCGGCCGATGTCACCAAGCCGCAGGCCGCGTCCGAGGCGATCGACAAGGCGCTCAAGGAGTTCGCCGAGCCCGCGATGTCGGGCCCGATCCGGCTGACCGTCGGGTCGAAGTCGGTCGAGCTGGAGCCGGCCGAGCTCGCGCCGGCGCTGGCGGTCAGCGTGCAGGAGGGCAAGGTCATCCCGGCGCTGAACACCAAGCTGCTGGAGCCGCTGTTCGTGCAGCGGTTCAAGGCGCTGGAGACACTGCCGAAGGACGCGACGGTGCAGATCGTCGGCGCCGGGCCGAAGGTCGTCCCGGCGGTCAACGGCATGGTCGTCGACCGGGCGAAGGTCGGTGCGGCGATCCTCGCGATCCTGCCGAAGCCGACCGGTGAGCGGCGGGCCGCCGTACCGCTGACGCCGACCCCGGCGAAGTTCACCACCGCGCAGGCGACCGCGCTCGGGATCACGCAGAACATCGGCGACTTCAAGACCGAGTTCCCGCACGCGCCGTACCGCAACACCAACATCGGGACGGCCGCGGCCAAGATCAACGGGACGCTGCTGAAGCCGAACGAAGAGTTCAGCCTGAACAAGATCGTCGGCGAGCGGACCAAGGAGAACGGGTTCGCCGAGGGTTACATCATCAGCGGCGGCAAGTTCGAGAAGGACTTCGGCGGCGGTGTCTCGCAGTCGGCGACCACCACCTTCAACGCGGCGTTCTTCGCCGGGCTGAAGATCGTCGCGCACAAGGCGCACAGCGTCTACATCAGCCGCTACCCGGTCGGGCGGGAAGCGACCGTGGCCTGGCCGAACGTGGACCTGAAGTTCCTGAACGACTCCGGGCACGGCCTGCTGGTGCAGACGATCTTCAAGGCGTCGACGCCGGGCAGCAAGGGCAGCATCCGGGTGATCATCTGGGGCACCAAGTTCGTCGACGTCACCGCCGGGCAGTCGGAGAAGACCAACTTCCGGCAGCCTGGCCTCGTCTACAACACCGCCGCCAAGTGCGAGCCGCAGGCGCCGACTCCGGGCTTCGACATCACCATCTACCGGTACTTCGCGAAGAACGGCGTCCGGCAGAAGACCGAGTCGTTCACCACGAAGTACAACGCGGCCGACGACATCCGCTGCGGCCCGAAGCCAGGCACCACCGTGACCCCGCCACCGGGCGGCATCTCAACCCCACCCGGCCGCAAGCCGAACTGACGCCACGGGATATCCCCTGGCGCCGAGGGTTCTCTGCTGGTGTACGAGCGGAGAACCCCCAAGACGAGGGGATATGTGTCAGCGGTTGTGGAGTCCCGCGGCGACCTGGTTGAAGATGGGTTCCGGGATCACGGCGCCCTCGCGGCGGACGTGCTGTGGGTCGATGCGGAGGACGCGGTCCAGGCGGACCTCGCTGGGTACGTCGTCGCGTTCGCTGTCCTGCTGATCACCGGCGCCCGGCTCGGCTCGTCGCTCGGGTACCGGCGGACGTTCCTGCTCGGCCTGACCGTCTTCACCGCGGCCTCCCTCGCCTGTGGCCTCGCGCCCGGAACCGCCACCCTGGTCGTGGCCCGCTTCATCCAGGGGGCCGGTGCCGCGCTGATAGTTCCGCAGGTGCTCAGCGGCATCCAGATGCATTTCGAAGGTCGCGACCGTCTCAAGGCGCTCGGCTACTTCTCGATCGCGCTGTCCGGCGGCGCCGTGGCCGGCCAGCTGCTCGGCGGCGTGATCATCGCGGCGGATCTCTTCGGCACCGGCTGGCGCCCGATCTTCCTCGTCAACGTGCCGATCGGCATCGTCCTCGCCGTCGCGGGCCGTCGCCTGCTTCCCGCCGACCCGCCCGGCCACCGCGACCGCCTGGACCTTGGCGGCGTACTCGCCTTGTCCACAACGGTTCTGCTCGTCATCGTCCCGCTCCTGCTCGGCTCCGAACGCGGCTGGCCCACCTGGTCCTGGCTGTGCCTCCTGCTCAGCGTTCCGGCCCTGGCCCTCTTCGAGTACGGCGAACGCCGCGCAGCCAGTCGCGGCAGCCGCCCACTGATCGCACGTCCGGTCCTCGGCAATCCGTCCGTCCGCCTCGGTCTGCTCGCCCACGGCTGTACGTCGGGCACGTACTTCGCCCTACTCTTCGTACTCGCGCTCTACCTCCAGGGCGGTCTGCACAAAGGCCCGGCGTACTCCGGCTTCGCGATGGTCGTTTGGGTTGCCACGTTCGGTCTGGCCGGCCCGATCCTGCCCCGACTGCGCCGGGGCGTGCGGTGGATGCCTGTCATCGGCTGCCTGGTCCTGGCCGTCGGCTACGTGGCTGTGCTCGCGTACCTGCTGCTTGACGGGACCGCTGGGCCGCTTCTGTTCGCGTTACTCGGCATAGGCGGGCTGGGGCTCGGGATCACCTCCAACACGCTCATCGGCGCCGTCACGTCCAGCATGTCGTCGCAGTACGCCGCTGACCTGTCCGGCGTGGTGGCCACCAATGCTCAGCTGTCTGGAGCGCTAGGGGTCGCGATAGCCGGCTCTACCTACGCTGCGCTGGCAGTCGACCCCAGTCGCGCGCTGGAGGTCGTACTAGCGGGATTCATCGTGCTGACGCTCATCGGCGCGCATGCGGCTCACCGGCTGGTCAGGTAGCGGTAGCGGTAGGCCTCGCGGTAGCCGAGACGGGTGTACGTCGCCATCGCAGCGGTGTTCTCGACGAGAACCTCCAGATAGGTACGGCGGCCGCCGTGCGGTCCCGCCCAGCGCGCCAGCCCCTGCACAATCGCCGTACCGAGGCCCTGGCGGCGGTAGTCGTCGGCCACGCGGATGGCATCCACCCCGAGCCAGTGCCCGGTCATGGAGCCACGCCCGACAGCCGCCACGACCCCGCCGAGAGTCACCGATGCAAACACCGCCTTGGGCGCTCCTTCGAGCACTTTGGGGGCTACTTCCGGTACCGGGCCCTGGAAAGCGGCGGCGTACCACGCGTCATCCGGTGCCTCGTCGAGCTGCACGTCGTACTCAGGAAGCGCGTTCACGTGGTCCAGCGTGGTGTGCATGACCAGTACGTCGGACTGGTTCGGACGGGCGTCCACCCAGCCGCAGGCGCGAATCTCCTGGTCTTCGGGACTGCCTACGCGGACCAGAGCCTGTGGAGGTAGGTGACGCTCCCGGTAGAAGGTGCTGGCCTGGTGGAGGGCGTCGGGGACCGGCATGCCGGGGTCGCCGGCCGGGAGGAGTGAGTTGCCGCGGCCCGTCCAGCCTGACGATGCTCGGAGCAACCAGTGGCCGACGTACGCCGTCTCGCCGGCTGGGCGGCCCAGTGCGGTCGTGAGGAAGAGCTGGTCGACGTCCACCGGGCGGAGCGGCATCTCGGGGATCGTTTTGGCGGCGGTGACGTCGGATGACGGGATTTCGTGGACCGAGCCGTCGGCGTGGCGGACAATGACCAGTGCGGGAGTCCACGACTGCAGAAGGCCGATGACGTCGGTCAGACCGCCCGGAATCCGGTGCCGGACCACGACACGGTGGCCGATATCACGGGCACCCAGGCCTGACACGATCCGGACTCCTGGCACAGTGGTCAACGTACTACCGTGATACTAGAGACACCGAGCACCACCGCATCGCAGCACCCCAGTCCCCGCTGCGCTTGCCTGCCATAGGAGGAGTAGCAGTGACCTACGTCATCGCGCAGCCGTGTGTTGACCTGAAGGACCTCGCCTGTGTCGAGGAGTGCCCCGTCGACTGCATCTACGAGGGCAACCGGATGCTGTACATCCACCCCGACGAATGCGTCGACTGCGGAGCCTGCGAGCCGGTCTGCCCGGTGGAGGCGATCTACTACGAGGACGACACTCCGGAGCAGTGGAAGGACTACTACACCGCGAACGTCGACTTCTTCAACGACCTCGGCTCGCCCGGCGGTGCGTCCAAGATGGGCAAGATCGACAAGGACCACCCGTTCATCGCCGCCCTACCTCCGCAGGAACACGACGAGTAACCGCTCTATCACCTAACGTCCGAAGAACTGTGGCCCCCAGCGCACGGTTCTTCGGACGTTGTGTTATTGCTCCAGGACGTCCACGTGGACGTGGTCGAGGTGGCGGAGGATCTTGGGGTCTCCTGAGCGTTCGGGTGGGGTGTAGTCCCGCCAGCCCGAGTCCGACCGCCCGCCGGCGGTCCAGATCTTGTCGCTGAAGATGACCGTCTTGATCTTCAGCAGGTCCGCCCGCGCGACCAGGTACTGCGCCATCGCCCAGCCCTTGGTGGTGTTCGCCGCCGAGATCGGCCGGACGAACACGTCCACCGCCCGCCCGTCGTAGTGCGCCGACCCCTCCATGTGCCCGGTGCTCACCCCGCCCGCGGCGTACCCACCGGTCGACACCTTCCCGAACGTCCGGAGCAGGTCCTTCCGTACGGCGTCGGCACGCGGCGTCAGCCCGTTGCGCCCCATGACCTCCTGCGGCACCGCGTCCGTGTTCACGGTGCAGCTGAACACGCTCCTCGACTGCCCGGTCAGCGCTGACGCGAGCAGGCGGGCGTCCGCCTCGTGGTCGGCGTACGCGTTCGGGAACGCGCTGCGCTGCACCTTGTCGGCCGCGACCGTGATGGCGAGCTTCTGGTAGTTCTTGATCTTCACGAGCGCGTCGTAGAACTTGCCGGCCGCGTAGTGCGGGTCCCGCACCTGCGCCGCCGTACCCCAGCCCTGTGACGGCCGCTGCTGGAACAGCCCGAGCGAGTCCCGGTCGCCGTGCGCCAGGTTGCGCAGGCCGGATTCCTGGTACGCCGTGGCGAGCGCGATCGTCGCCGCGCGGGCCGGCAGACCGCGCCGGACGGCGACGCCCGCGATGATCGCCGCCGACTCGGCCTGTTCGAAGTCGACCACGACCATCTGCCCGTTGACGGACGCCGAGCATTCCTCGGTCGGCGGCAGGAGGTTGCCGACATGCTTCCCGCCGAGCCAGGCGATGCCGACCCCGACCGCCAGGCTGAGCACGCCAATGCCCCCCACGGCCACGAGGGCACCACGCTTTATCGGCATACCGCTCCCAACGTCCGAGGGCGGGTGACAGGTTCCTGCCTCACGAACGGGTTGACGTACCGCGCCTCACGTCGGTTGGCGAATTCATACTTTCGGACGATCAGGCGTTGGCGTGCAAAGCCTCGTTGAGCGTGATGCCTTCGCCCTTGCGCGGGCGGGCCTCCACGGCGCCGGTCACCGAGTTGCGGATGAAGAGCAGCCCGGGCTGCCCGGACAGGTCGCGGGCCTTGACCACGCTGCCGTCCGGGAGGGTGACCTTGGTACCGGCGGTCACGTACAGGCCCGCCTCGACCACGCAGTCGTCGCCGAGCGAGATCCCGGTACCGCCGTTCGCGCCGAGCAGGCAGCGCTTTCCGATCGAGACGACCTGCTTGCCGCCGCCGGACAGGGTGCCCATGATCGACGCGCCCGCGCCGATGTCGCTGCCGTCGTCGACCACGACACCGGCGACGATCCGGCCCTCGACCATCGACGTACCGAGCGTGCCGGCGTTGAAGTTCACGAATCCCTCGTGCATGACCGTCGTTCCTTCGGCGAGGTGCGCGCCGAGCCGGACGCGGTCCGCGTCGCCGATCCGGACCCCGGACGGTACGACGTAGTCCGTCATCCGCGGGAACTTGTCCACGCTCGTGACGCTCAGGTGCTGACCCGCCGCGCGCGCCCGCAACCGCACGTTCTCGATCTCCTCGACCGGGACCGGGCCGAGCGACGTCCACGCGTTGTTCGGGAGGGCGCCGAAGATACCGTCCAGGTTCACGCCGTGCGGGCGGACCAGGCGGTGGCTCAGGAGGTGCAGCCGGAGATACGCGTCCGCCGTACCGTCCGGGGCCGCATCCAGCGCGATCTCGGTCGTCACGACCTCACGCCGTACCTGCCGGAGGTCGTCGTTGCCCTCGGCCGCCACAAGCTCGGCCGGAGCCTTCGAGTCCTCGGGCTGCGTCCCGAGCTCGGGCGCCGGATACCAGACATCCAGGACGTCCCCAGCGGTCGTAACGGTCGCGAGGCCGAAGCCCCAGGCGTGCGTGGCGTTCTCGGTCACACCTCCGCTTCGCTCCGGCGTGCCCGAGATCTCGACTGCGCTCATCGTTCGCTCGCTTCGCTCGCTCATGGGCCTACCCTAATTCGGCGGCGCCAGGGGACTGCCCCGTGGTCTACTTTTCGGATGCTTCCTGGCTGGGTTCCGCGTGCGGTGGTGCTGGAGGCGCTGGGGGCACCGGGGGAGGATGCGGTGCACTCGGAGCTGTTGCGGCAGTGGGGGTCGTCGGAGGTACGGCGGCTGTCGTACGGGCTGCGCAGCGTGATCGTGAAGCACGGGACCGACGGGCAGTCCGGCGAGGCGAGTGCCTACGAGCGGTTCGTCGTACCGTTCGAACTGCCGGCGCCGGACCTGCTGTACGGCGCCGAGGGCGTGCTCGTGCTGGCAGACGTGGGCCGGGTGACGCTGGAGCAGGAGCCGAGCGTCGAAGGGTTCCTCGCAGCCGCGGAGCTGCTCGCAGCGATCCGGAAACGGCCGGTCGGCGGGCCGAGCGAGTTCCCGCCGGAGCGGGTGAAGGAGTTGGCCGATCGGATCGGGCGGATCGACTTCGACCTCGGCCCGCTCACCGAAGCGCTGGCCGGGGTGCACCGGGACGCTCCGACGGCCGTCGTACACGGCGACTTCGTGCCGAAGAACCTGGTCACCGACGGCCGGCGATGGACCGCGATCGACTGGCCGGGCGCGTACCTGGCGCCGCACCTGAGCGATCTCTACACGCTGATCCGCGATGCCGTTGCCCTCGGCCACGACCGCGCGCCGATCGTGGAACGGTACGTCGACGCCGCCGGAGCCGACCGATCCCTGGTGGAGCGTCAGCTCCTGGTGGGCGGCGGCTGTTTCTACCTGCTGGCGTTGACGTTCGTGATCGAGGAGGGCCTGCGAACGATCCCCGACTCCGTGCACTGGATCGACGGCCTACTCACCGAACTCGCGGACGTCGTCGGAGCCCTGGCATGAAGCTGCTCGTCCTCGGCGGCACCAAGAATCTCGGCCGGCACGTGGTCGAGGCCGCGCTCGCGGACGGTCACGAGGTGACGCTGTTCAACCGCGGGCAGACGAACCCCGAACTCTTCCCGTCCGTACGCCGGATCGCCGGCGACCGCGCCGCGCCCGACGCGCTCGCCGCGGGGGAGTGGGACGGCGTGATCGACATGTCCGGCTTCCTGGTCCGGGACGTCTCGCTCAGCGCCTCCGTACTCCGCGACCGCTGTGGCCACTACACGTACATGTCCTCGATCGCCGTGTACGCGAGCAAGACCACACCCGGTATGACGGAGTCCGCGCTGCTGCTGCCCTGGCCGGCCGGCGCCCCCGAGGACCGTTTCACGATGGACCTCTACGGCCCGTCGAAGGTCCGCAACGAATCGTTGCTCACCGCCACCTTCGGCGACCGCACCGCCGCCGTACGCTCCGGCTTCGTCGTCGGCCCCTACAACCCCGACTTCGGCAACTGGGGCTGGGCCCTGGCCCACAACGTCCCGATGGAATGCGCCGCCCGCCCCGACCAGCCCATCCAGTACATCGACGCCCGCGACCTGGCCACCTTCCTCCTCCACCTCACCACCAAGGCCATCCCCGGCCCCTTCAACGCGGTAGGCCCCACCCACACGATGTCCCACCTGGCCAACCTCTGGCGCACCGCCGTACCCACCTCCCACCCCATCAACTGGACCCCGTCGGAAGACCGCTTCCACCTCCCCCAAGACGGCACCAACGACGGCACCTTCCAACTGGACAACAGCCGAGCCCTCCACGCCGGCCTCCACCTCCGCCCCGACAAGGCGATCGCCCACGACTACGTGACCTGGATCCAAGCCGGAAACATCCCACCCGCCCCACCCCACTGATCGACCACTCCCCGTGTCAGTCAAAGGGGTGCAGTTCTGCAGCTCGACAGTACGTATACGTCCACCGAGCCCGCCCGCACGCCTGACGCCGCCTCCATCAACGGGGCAGTGGTCGTATACGTACTGTCGAGCTGTCCGAGGATCTGCTCGACCGGGGTCCAGGATGGAAACACCTCGCCGGATCCACCGCACTGATTCGTAGGATTGCGGCGTGATGATTGTGAGTGGTGGCGGGCCTGGTGGGGCTACTAGTTCTCGGGCGGGGTTCAGTGGGGTGGACGGGGCTCGGTATTCCGGGACGTCGGGTGGGCGGCAGGTGGTGGGGTTGCCTGGTGGGGGTTGGGTTGTGTCGGCGGGGGATCGGTTGCGGTACAAGGTTTATCCGGAGCTTGATGCGGGGCTGAGTTACTCGGCGACGTACGTGGCCGTCGAGGTGGTGTTTGCGGACGGGGGCCGGCTGGACGGGGCGCGGGACCAGTACGGGATGGCTGCTGACGCGGCGGGACAGGGGGCCGCGAAGATCCTGTACGCCGGTCAGTGGAATGACGTCCAGGTCGATCTGACCGCGGCCGCGGGGAGGACCGTCGAGCAGGTCGTGCTCGTGGTGGATGCGCCTGAAGCGGGGCATGAGTTCGCGGGATGGATCGACGACGTCGAGATCGGTCCTGCGCCGGCGGAGCCCGACGGGTCGGACCTGGCGGCGTACGTCGACACGCGCCGCGGGACCAACGCCAGCCATGACTTCTCCCGCGGGAACACGTTGCCGATCACCGCCTGGCCGAACGGGTTCAACTTCCTCACCCCGGTCACGAACGCCTCGACGCACCGCTGGCCGTACGAGTACCACCGCGCCAACAACGCGGACAACCGCCCCGAGTTGCAGGGCCTCACGTTCTCGCACCAGCCGAGCCCGTGGATGGGCGACCGTGATCAGCTGACGATCATGCCGGTCGCCGCCGCCGAGCCGCTGGGCGATCCCGCCGAGCGCGCCGCCGCGTTCAGCCACGACGACGAGACCGCCCGCCCCGACCTGTACGCGGTCGACCTCGCGAACGGTGTCCGCGCGGAGCTCACTCCGACCGATCACGGCGCGATCTTCCGGTTCGCGTTCCCGCAGGACGCGGCCGGACGGCACCTGATCTTCGACACGATCGACGAGCACGGCGCCTTCTCGTACGACGGTAAGGCGATCACCGGCTGGGTCGAGAACGGCTCGGAGACGGGTCGCACCCGCATGTACTGCTACGGCGAGTTCTCGACCGCTCCCACCACCTTCGGCCACGCGCACGGTGGTCGCGCCAACGCCCGCGCCGCGACGTTCGACGTACCCGAGGTGACGCTGCGGATCGCGACCTCGTTCATCGGCGTCGACCAGGCGCGGCACAATCTGGAGCTCGAGCTCGAGGGGCGGTCCTTCGAGGAGGTCCAGGCCGCAGCCAACGCGGTGTGGAACGAGCGCCTGCAGGTCATCCGGCCGGAGGGCGCGACGCCACCGCAGATGCGGACCGTGTACGGCAACCTGTACCGGCTCAACCTCTACCCGAACTCACACTTCGAGAACGCGGGTACGCCGGACGCACCGGAGTACCGCTACGCCAGCCCGGTCCTGCCCACATCGGGTGACCCGACCGAGCGGGACACGAACGCGGTTGTGAAGAGCGGCAAGATGTACGTGAACAGCGGGTTCTGGGACACGTACCGGACCGCGTGGCCAGCGTACGCGTTCTTCTACCCGGAACTGGCCGCGGAGCTGGTCGACGGGTTCGTGCAGCAGTACCGCGACGGCGGCTGGATCGCCCGCTGGTCCTCGCCCGGGTACGCGGATTGCATGACGGGGACGAGCTCCGACGTGTCGTTCGCGGATGCGTACCTGAAGGGCGTGACGTTGCCCGACCCGCTGGCGACGTACGACGCGGGGCTGCGGAACGCGACCGTCGCACCTTCGGAAACTGAGGTCGGGCGGAAGGGCGTCGAGACCGGGTTCTTCGCCGGGTACGTGAGCACTGATACCGAGGAGAGCGTGTCGTGGTCGCTCGAGGCGTACCTGAACGACTTCGCGCTCGCGGAGATGGCCACGCGCCTGGCCGACGAATATCCCGAGCGTCGTGATCAGCTGCTGGAGGAAGCGGAGTACCTCCGGCGCCGGTCGCTGAACTACGTGCTGCTGTTCGACAACTCGGTGAACTTCTTCCAGGGCCGGCGGGCGGACGGTTCCTTCGCCAAGACCGCTGCCGATTTCGATCCCGAGGAGTGGGGCGGCGACTTCACCGAGACCGACGGATGGAACTTCGCGTTCCACGTCGCGCACGACCCGCGCGGCCTGGCCAACCTGTACGGCGGACCGCGCGGCCTGGAGGCGAAGCTCGACGCGTTCTTCGCGACCCCCGAACTCGCGGTCAAGAAGGGCACGTACTCGATCGTCATCCACGAGATGCTCGAGGCCCAGGCGGTCCGGATGGGCCAGTTCGGCTTCTCGAACCAGCCGGCGCACCACATCGCCTGGATGTACAACTACACCGGTACGCCGGCCAAGACCCAGGCGATCGCCCGCGAGGTCCTCGACCGGCTGTACGTCGGTGAGCAGATCGGGCAGGGGTACCCGGGTGACGAGGACAACGGCGAGATGTCCGCGTGGTACCTGTTCGCGGCGCTCGGTCTGTATCCGCTGCGGGTCGGCGCTCCGGAGTACGCGATCGGCTCGCCGCTCTTCCCGCGGGTCAGCGTCTCCCCGTTGGGCGGTCGCCCTCTCACGATCACTGCATCAGGTGCTGAACACCCTTATGTACAAGACCTCCAGGTCGACGGCAAGCAGCTGTCCGTAGCATCCATCACCCACTCGGACCTGACCGCCGCCGACCAACTCCACTTCACCCTGGGCGCCGAACCGTCCGACTGGGCGACCCTGGAACTTCCGCCGGCGCTCACCTCGGACGCCGCGGTCGCCAGGCCCCTCGTCGACCTGATCCCGGTCGACCCGAGCAACCCGCTCTTCGACGACACGTCCGCCACCGAAACCACTGTCGAGCGAGTCGCCTGGACCCTCCCGGCCCCCGCAACGCCCACCCTCTACACCCTCACGTCGGGCTCGGCGGAGGCCCCCAGCGCGTGGCAACTGGAGGCCTCCACCGACGGCACCACGTGGACCCTGCTCGACGAGCGCACCAACCAGACCTTCCGCTGGTCCCGCCAAACCCGCCCCTTCACCATCAAGACCCCGGGCGAGTACCAGCACTACCGCCTAACCACCCCCACCCCAGCAACGCTGGCCCAACTAGAGCTCCTGCACTGACCCCAGACCGGACACCGCTGCGCGGCGGCTGTCTTGTCGGCGCCTGCGGCGCGTGCGTGTCACGTACGACCCCGACCCCACAACCCTCCAACTCGGGGGGCAACCGCTCAGTTGCAGGGTTGCCCCCTCAGATTCTCGGTGGGCAACCCTGCAACTCCGGGGTCACCCCTCATTTGGGAGACTCCGCCGACCTCAGCTGCTGGGGTGCGGGTGGCCTTTCGGCGGGGTTACTTCTTGGGGGCGGAGGTGGCTCGGATGTGGAGTTCGGTGCGGAGGGTGACGGTGGAGGGTGGGCGGCCGGGGGAGGCGGTTCGGTCTTTCAGGAGGAGGCCGGCGGTGCGGCCCAGCTCGTACGTCGGCTGCGCCACGGTGGTGAGGCTGGGGACGACGAGGTCGGCCCAGGGGATGTCGTCGAAGCCGACGATCGCGATGTCGTCGGGTGCCCGCAGGCCCTTCTTCGCGAGGCATTCGAGGGCGCCGACGGTCATCAGGTTGTTGGTGGCGAACAGCGCCTCGGGCGGGTCGGGGAGTTCGAGCAGGCTTTCCATCGCGGCGTACCCGCCGGCCTCGCGGAAGTCGGCGTGCCGGACCAGGTCCTTGTCGTACCGGATGCCGCCGGCCCGCAGCGCCGACCGGTACCCGGCCAGGCGGTCCATCGCGGTCGACACCTTGCGCGGGCCGGTGATGCAGGCGATCCGCCGGTATCCGCCGTCGATCAGGTGTTTGACGCCCTCGAACGCGCCGTGCTCGTTGTCGACCAGCACGGTGTCGGCCTCGACGCCCTCCACGCGGCGGTCGATCATCACGAGCGGGATCTTCGCGTTCGCGAGCAGGTGCACGCCCTCGGCCGTCGACGTCGGGGAGATCACGACGCCGGCCATCTGGTCGGTCAGGACCGCCGACGCGTACGCCGCTTCCTTGGCCGAGTCCTCGTCGGAGTTGCAGAGGACGACGTGGTACCCCTCGGTCTGCGCGACGTCCTCGAGCCCGCGGACCAGCGAGGTGAAGAACGGGTTCTCGATGTCCGAGATGACGACTGCCCAGAGGTTCGTCGAGGACTTGCGCAGGTTCCGCGCGACCCCGTTCGGCCGGTACCCGAGCTCGGCGACCGCGGCCCGGACCTTCTCCGAGAGCTCGGGATCCACGTTCCGCCGGCCGCTCAGCACGCGTGACACCGTCGCCGGTGACACCCCCGACCTACGCGCTACGTCGTAGATCGTCGTCATACCCGCTCCCCGCTGGAGATCCGATGGTCGTCTGGATCGCACTCTAACGCCGATCCGACGCAAAGGATCTCATGTCGTCGACGTGACACCTTCCAGTAGTGCCAGCGCTGCGGCGTGTGATGGTGCGGAGTCGGCGGCGCCGTTCACCGTGGTCGAGAGGGCGCCCGCCGCGTTCGCGAGCCTTACGGCGTCCACCAGGCCGGCCCCATGTGCGAGCGAAGCGGCCAGCGATCCGCAGAACGCGTCCCCCGCGCCGACCGTGTCGACGGTGTCCACGTCAAACGCGGCGATCCGCTCCTCGAACCCGCCGACCCGGTCCAGGACGTACGCGCCCCGGGATCCGAGCGTCACCACACACGCCCGCAGGTCCCAGTCCTCGGCGAGTTTGCGCGCGATCATCGGCACCTGCGATTCGTCGTCGCAGTTCAGCCCGGTGAGGGCCGCCGCCTCCACCTCGTTCGGCACCAGGATGTCGACGTACGCCGCCAGCGTCGGGTCGACCGGACCGACCGGGGCCGGCGTCAGGATCGTGGTGACGCCCGCGGCCGAGGCGAGCCGGAGGGCGGTGTGGCTCGCCTCGACCGGGAGCTCGAGTTGCACGCTCAGCACCTTGCTCGCGGTCAGTACGTCGGTCGCGGCCTCGACGTCGGGCGCCGTGATCGCCGCGTTCGCGCGGGACACGATGATGATCGAGTTCCCGCCGTCCGGCAGTACCAGCGGCAGTCCGACCCCGGTGCCGAGCGACGGGTGCCGCACGACCCACGAGGTGTCGACCCCGTTCGCGGACAGGAGCTCCAGGAACTCCTCGCCGTACCGGTCCTCGCCGATCGTCCCGATGATCGCGGTCCGCGCACCCATCCGGGCCGCCGCGATCGCCTGGTTCACGCCCTTGCCGCCGAGGAACTCCGCGAACCCGGTGCCGTGCAGCGTCTCGCCCGGCAACGGCCGCCGCTCCGCCGACGCGACCAGATCCTTCATGAACGACCCGAGTACACAGACATCATTCATGCCTGGTCCTCCGAGAGACGCTTGCCGAGGGCACCGGACGGGTGGAACCGCGCGAAGTCGTGGTGGCTGAACTCCCGCAGGACGACGAGTGCGCACGCCAGCGCGTCGCCCATCGCGAGTGAGGCGGTCGTCGACGCGGTCGGCGCCAGGTTCAGCGGATCCGCCTCGCGGAGCACCATCGTGTCGAGCGTGTACGTCGCCAGTTGCGCGAGCGTCGACTCCTCGCGACCGGTCATCGCGATCACGGGGATCTGGCGCGCCCGCAACATCCGGGCGAACTCACACACCTCGGCGGTCTCGCCGGATGCGGACAGCGCCAGGACGAGATCGCGGGACGTCACGGCGCCGGAGTCCCCGTGCAACGCGTCGCCGGAGTGGATGAACGTGGCCGGCGTACCTGTGCTCGCGAGCGTCGCGGCGATCTTCCGTCCGACCAGACCGGACTTGCCGAGGCCGGTCACCACCAGGTGACCCTCGCAGCGGGCGACCGCGATCAGTACGTCCAGGAACACCCCGTCCAGGCGGTCGGCGAGCGCCGATACAGCGGCGGCTTCGGTCTCGATGGCGTCCCGCGCCGCTTGCAGCCCCCTGGCGACCAGGTCTCTGGACAGCTCGTCGGCCGTGCGGTGGACGGACGCACGGTTCGGCACAACTGGCATCCCAGTGCCTCTCATCTCAGAAATCGATTTCCGCAGATTAGGCAGTGGGGTCGGGTGGTGTCAACGTGTGAGCCCAGGTCGAAACCCTTGTGTACAGGCGGGAATCGCCCATGCTGACCGGATCGGCGTCCCATCGGCCCTTGACCGTCGTAGTCGTCACTCGTACATTGCGAGAAATCGATTGCCCCTCGGGGTGCCGGAAGGGATCGCCCATGAAGCGTGGGGCCTTGCTCGCTGTCCTGCCGCTGGTCTTCGGGACGGCGGCACTCCTGACCCAGTCTTCGAACCAGTCCGCCAACCCGCGGGAGGCCGCCACCGTGAACGCGATCGGCACCGCCCAGGTGGAGTCGAAGGGCATGCCCAGCAAGAGCGACGGCGACCTGTGGCCGTCGTGCTGGGCCGGCAACGACAAGCTGTACGCCGCGAACGGCGACGGCAAGGGGTTCAGCGTCGACGGCGACTTCGCCGACATCGCGGTCAGCGAGATCACCGGTACGCCGGGAAACTTGTCCGGGGCAACGATCTCTCGCGGGGACCAGGTCGGGCCGGTCTGGAGCGGCGCCGGGTACAACCGGAAGCCGACCGGGATGGTGTGCGTCGGCGACACGATGTACCTCGCCGTCCAGGACCTAGCGCTCGACTTCAACGACGTACCGGCGGCGACGATCCTGAAGTCGACCGACCACGGGCGCACGTGGACGTGGGACAAGTCGAAGCCGATGTTCGCGGAACACGTTTTCACGACGATCTGGTTCGCGGACTTCGGGCGCGGCGGGTCGCTGGCGCCGGACGGGTACGTGTACGCGTACGGGCTGGACGGGAACTGGCGGGACTCGTTCGACGACACCGTCGCCGATCCGCAGAGCGTTTTCCTGGCGCGGGTGCCCAAGCGTGACGTGCAGAACCGGAGCGCGTGGAAGTTCTACACCGGGTCCGGGTGGTCCGCGAAGATCGCCGATCGCAAGCCGGTGCTCGACGACCAGCGGCGGCTGTACGCGCAGACGTACGGGCCGAACGCGTCCAACCTGAGCGTGATCAGTCAGGGCGGTGTCACGTACCTGGCCCAGCAGAAGCGGTACGTGTACACGTCGTGGACGGAGTACACCTTCGAGTTCTACGAGTCGCCGACGCCGTGGGGGCCGTGGAAGCACTTCCTCTCGAAGGACTTCGGCGGGTACCCGTGGTCGACCTCGAAGTACGGCGGGTACGGCGTGACGATCCCGTCGAAGTTCGTGCAGCCGGACGGAAAGACGATGTACCTGCAGGCAAACGTTTGTCCTTGTGGCGGAGGCGGTATCGGTACGTCGGTCTACAACTTCAACCTGCGCAAGCTGGTCCTGACACCTGCTGACGACCGGCCGGCGTCGAACCTGCCGGGAGCGGACAACCTGGCCGCTCCTTCGACCGGTGCGGTCGCGATCTCGAAGTCGACGCAGTCGGGCAGTCTCGCGGCGCTGAACGACGGCGCTCGCACCGGCAGTGAATCGGACTTCGACGACGAGGTGAAGGGCGCCTCGTGGTGGGGTTACGAGTGGCCCGCGCGGCACAAGGTGAACAACGTGGAGTTCACGTCCGGGGCGGTGTCGGCCGAGGGCGGGTACTTCACCGGGCGGCCACGGGTCCAGGTTCGGCAGGGCGGACAGTGGGTCGAGGTCGGGGCGCAGACCGTGTCGCCGGCGTACTCGGGTGATGCGTCGGCCGGCGCGAACACGACGTACACGATCACGTTCCCGGTGCAGGAGACCGACGGGGTCCGGGTGATCGGCCTGCCGGGTGGTACGCGTTCGTACACGACTGTTTCCGAGGTCGCGGTTCGCTACGTGTCGCAGCTCGCCGACGGCGGATTCGAGGGCACCGGCAGCGGCAAGCCGGCGTGGCACTTCGAAGGTACGGCGGCCAACGGCGTCGACCGCGGCCTGGGCTTCGCACACTCCGGCGCCAACAACGGATGGATCCGCTGTACGTGCACGGGCTGGAACGCGCTGTACCAGAACGTGCCGGTTGTCCCGGGTACGACGTACACGTTCGGCGCCTGGGTCAACGCATCAGCAAACCTCCCCGCCGACCAGGGCCGCTTCGGCGTCCGCACCGGAACCACCGACCTCGCCACCACCACCTTCGGCGCCGGCACCGGCTACGTACACCACGAGGTCACAGTGAAAGTCCCACCCAACACCCACGAACTAACCGTCTACACCGGCTTCAACGCCCCCAACCAAGACACCTGGATCCAGATCGACGACTTCACCGTCAGCTGACTTCCTCCTCAGCTCACGTTGAGTGGCTTGACCATCAGGAGGCAGGGGTTGTTTCCCCACAGGTCCTTCAGCTCTTCGAGGGGGAGGAAACCGGCGGCTCGGTAGAACGCGCGGGTTGCTGCGTAGCCGGCGTGTGGTCGTGAAGGGCCGAGTGTTTTGACCTGGAGGAGTTGGCATTCGGTGCGGCCCAGGTCTGTTATCAGTCGGTTGACCATCGCTGTACCGATGCCGCGCCGGTGCCAGTCGGGGGAGATCGCCATCAGGTGGATCTCGGCTGCCTCCGGGAAAGCCTTCGGTGTAGCAGTACGCCGACCGGCTCGTCGTCGGCGCGAGCGACCAGGCCGGGTAGCTCGCACGCCGATGCCACGGCGGGCGGCGTCTGATTTCGGTGCTCTTCTGCGCTGGGGCGGACCCCCAACACTCACCAACCTGCGCGGGTTGGGTGGTTGCACGCTTGGCGGTGGCTCTTGGGGTGCCGGCGGGTGGGGTTGGTGAGTGGTGCGGGTCCGCTGCGCCGGCGAGACGGGTTCTACGGCCAGGGGAGGAGTTCTGGGGTCGGGCCTGTGACGGGGGCTGGGGTTGGGCGGCCGGCGTACCAGGCGGTTAGGGCGGTGAAGGGGCCTTCGAGGGTGACTTCGTTGCCGGTGCCGTTGTCCCAGGTGTGGGTGGGGGACTTGAGGGTCAGGTGGGTGTTGTCGGGGGTGCGGGGGCGGAGGAAGTCCAGGAGGTGGAGGCAGAAGTCGTCGGACCAGGTGGTGGCGGTGATGCCGAGGTCGAGGTCTGTGGTGTGGATGGTGAGTTCGCGCCACGTCGCCTGGAGGCCTGCGGAGAGGTTGCTGTTGCGGTGCAGGATCGGGAGGGGCCAGTCGGTTGGGCCGACCTTCTCCCAGGAGGCGAGCAAGGTCGTGACGGCCTGCGTCAGGTGGGAGCGGAGCTCGGCGGCGGGGCGGTCGGCGCCGGCCTCGATCGCGGCGTCGCGTGCCGGGCGCCCACCGTCGTACACCTCGACGAGCCGGCCCTGCAGCGCCTCGTCGACCTGACGCGTCATCGCCTCGGAGAAGTTCGCGATATGGGTGATCACATGCCCGCGCGACCACCCGGGCAGGCCGGACGCGCCGCGGGCGGTGGCGTCGTCGAGGTCTGCCGTCACGGCCAGCAACTGGTCGGCGATCGCACGTACTTCGTTCAGGGCCACAGCAGCTCCTTCGTCCAGTTCTCGTCCAGGCGGTAACGCAGTCGCAGGTGCCGGCGGTCCGGGTCGGCCTGCCAGAACTCGACCTCGTCGGCACGCAGCGTGTACAGCGTCCAGTTCGGTGCGATCAGCTCGGGATCCGCGGCGATCCGGTCGGCCTGCTCCTGCGCCGCGGGATCGATGTCGGCGCGGTCCGCGAGTACGGCGCTCTGCCGCCCGACGAGCGCTTCCGCCCGGGCCGCGGGCGGGCGGAGCAGGAAGTCGCGGGCCGATTCCTCCGCCGGGGCGGGCACGACTCGCCCCGAGACACGGACCTGGCGACCAAGCGGGATCCAGTAGAACGTCAGAGCGGCGTACGGCGTGGTCTCGAGCTCCTCGCCCTTGCGGCTGGTCGACGACGACGCGAACTGCCAGCCGTCCTCCGTCACGTTCTTGAGGATCAGCACGCGCGCGTTCGGCCGTCCGTCGGCGCGGACCGTCGACAACGTGGCCGCACACGGCTCGACCACGTCACGGTCGATCGCTGCCAGCAACCACTCGACAAACAGCTGGTACGGCGTCTCGGGAGTCTGCGACGGATCCCACGACGGCGGGGTCCCGGTCAGCGTTGGTACGGCGCGGAGGCGGGTGCGGAGATCGCTCACGGTTCGAGACACTAGAGCACGAATCCACATGCCATCAATCGAATATCCCATTAGGATCATCACATGACCACGCTGGCCTTCGCTCTGGCCGCCACGATCAGGCACGACGGGCACGGCGGCGTCGCGGACCTCCTGTCGACGCCGGAGCAGACCGCCGCGTGGCTGAACCAGCACGAGACCCTGGTCGCGGAGGTGCTGGGGGACGGGTTGGGGAGGGTTTCCCACCCGATTCGGGAAGAAATCCTCCCCAACGCTCGGGAGGAGCTAGTTCGCATGCGGGGTGCGGTGCGGGCGTTGTTTGCTCGGGCGGTTGCGCCCGGGGCTCCTAGTACGGCGGACGCCGGGCGACTGATGGGGGTCGAGGACGCGCTGCGGATCGTGAACCGGGCGGCGGAGGCGTTGGGGTGCGAGCAGTTGGAGTGGGTGGAGGGCGCGGCTCCGGCGACCAAGCGCGTGCCGCGGACCGCGGATCCGGTCGCGTTGCTCGTGGGGGCGGTTGGGCGGTCGGCGATCGACTTTCTGGTGGGGCCGGATCGCGCGCGGTTGCGGGCGTGCCCGGCCGCGCGGTGTGTGAAGTACTTCCTGCAGGACGACCCGCGGCAGACGTGGTGTTCGCCGGCGTGCGGGAATCGCGAGCGGGTGAACCGGCACTACCGGAAACGGACCGCCGGATAATCTGTGCGGTATGAGCGTCGCGCGGTTCAAGGACCTGTGTGTGGACGTGGCGAGCCCGAGCGGGATGGCCGCCTTCTGGGGACAGGCGATCGGGCTGACCGTGCCGGCCGACAACCCGAACGTGCTCGTCGGGGACCTCCCGGAGAAGACCATCTGGATGTGCAAGGTCCCGGAGCCGAAGACCGTGAAGAACCGTGTGCACCTCGACGTGATCACCGGTGCCGTCGCGGACCTCGAACGCTCCGGCGCGACGGTCCTCTCCCCGGAGACGCCGGACCAGCAGTGGACGGTGCTAACCGACCCGGAGGGCGGTGAGTTCTGCGGGTTCGTCCGCGAGACGGTCCCGGCGTACCGGCTGATGGAGCTGATCGTCGACTCGGCCGACCCGGAGGCGCAGGCCCGGTGGTGGGCGAACGTCGTCGGCGGCGACTTCTCGAGTCGCGAGGGCCGGCCGTACCACTGGCTCGAGAACGTCCCCGGTCTGCCGTTCCGGTACTGGGTCTTCAACCCGGTCCCGGAGCCGAAGACGGTCAAGAACCGCGTGCACTGGGATGTCACCGCACCCGCCCTGCAGCCCGTGCTCGACGCTGGTGCGACACTGCTGCGGCCCAAGGACGACGAGATCGGCTGGAACGTCTGCGCCGACCCCGAGGGCAACGAATTCTGCGTGTTCCTGCCCCCGGAGGCTCCATGAAGCTCGATCTGACCGTGTCCGCGTCCGACCTGACCGAGGCGCTGGTCAACGTCTCCTCGGTCAGCGGCACGGAGGAGAAGCTCGCGGACAAGGTCGAGAAGGCGCTCTCGGCGTACTCGCACCTGAAGGTCTTCCGGCACGGCAACACCGTCGTCGCCCGCACCGACCTCGGCCGCGCCGAGCGCGTCGTCCTCGCCGGTCACCTCGACACAGTGCCGCTCAACGACAACCTCCCGGCCCGCCGCGCCGACGGGCTGATCCACGGCCTCGGCGCGTGCGACATGAAGGGCGGCGTCGCGGTCGGGCTGCGGCTCGCCGCGACCCTCGACGCGCCGAACCGGGACGTCACGTACGTGTTCTACGACTGCGAGGAGATCGAAGCTGAGCGGAACGGCCTGTTCAAGCTGACCCGCTCCAACCCGGAGCTGCTCGAAGGCGTGTTCGCGGTCGTGATGGAGCCGTCGAACGCGGTCGTCGAGGCCGGCTGCCAGGGCACGATGCGGATCGAGGTGACCACCCGCGGCGAGCGGGCGCACTCGGCCCGGTCGTGGATGGGGTCGAACGCGATCCACACGGCGGGTGAGGTGCTCGCGCGCCTCCAGGCGTACGAACCGCGACGGGTGCCGATCGACGGCCTCGAGTACCGCGAGGGGCTGAACGCGGTCGCGATCACGGGCGGTGTCGCCGGCAACGTCGTACCGGATCTGTGCACGGTGACGATCAACTACCGGTTCGCGCCGAACCGGTCCGAGGAGGAGGCCGAGGCGCATCTGCGTGAGGTCTTCGAGGGGTACGACGTGGTGGTCACGGACTCCGCCCCGGGCGGGCTGCCGGGGCTCGAGCGACCGGCCGCGGCGGCGTTCCTGCAGGTGGTGGGCGGGGAGCCGCAGCCGAAGTTCGGGTGGACGGACGTGGCCCGGTTCACGCTGCTCGGCGTACCGGCGGTGAACTACGGGCCGGGCGACCCGCTGTACGCGCACAAGCAGGACGAGTTCGTTCCCGAGGCCGAGATCGAGCTGTGTGAACAGCGGCTGAGGAGTTGGTTGACAGACCGCGCGTGAACGCGCCCGGTTACCGGCCAGGCAATAACCTGGAGGCATGTCAGAACCATCGATCCACCCCGACCGTCCGGTCGGCCAGCAGCAGCGCGGGCCGGTCACGATGCGGCGGAACCAGGTGCAGCACTCGACCTCCGAGCAGCGGCTGCTGGACAGCCGCGGGCCGTCGGACTGGGTGCACACCGACCCGTGGCGGGTGCTGCGGATCCAGTCGGAGTTCATCGAAGGCTTCGGCATGCTGGCCGAGCTCGGCGCGGCGATCAGCGTGTTCGGGTCGGCGCGGACCAAGGTGGACGACCCGATGTACGGCGCCGCCGAGGAGTTCGGGCGGAAACTGGTCGAGGCCGGGTACGCCGTGATCACCGGCGGCGGACCGGGTGTGATGGAGGCCGCGAACAAGGGCGCGTCCGAGGCCGGCGGGGTGTCGGTCGGGCTCGGTATCGAGCTGCCCTTCGAGAACGGCCTGAACGAGTGGGTCGACATCGGGATGAACTTCCGGTACTTCTTCACCCGGAAGACGATGTTCGTGAAGTACGCCCAGGGGTTCGTGGTGATGCCGGGCGGGTTCGGCACGCTGGACGAGATGTTCGAGGCGCTCACGCTGGCGCAGACCCGGAAGGTCACGTCGTTCCCGGTCGTCCTGTTCGGTACGTCGTACTGGGGCGGGCTGGTCGACTGGCTGCGGACCACGATGCTCGAGGACGGGAAGATCTCGGCCGCCGACCTGGAGATGTTCGTCGTCACCGACGACGTCGACGAGGCGATCAGCTACATCGTCAAGGCCGGCGAACTCGCCGACGAGGCCGCCGAGGAAGCCGCCCAGGAGGCCGCGCGCGAGGTCGACGCGGCGAACGACCCGGCCCGCCGAGCACACCGTCTCGGCTCGGACGGGAGCTGAATTGCCGGGGGTTTTCGCGGTTGACTCGCCGGGCATGGCACGATCGGTCCCGTGATGTGGTTCTTCGGGCTGATCGTGGTGCTGTTGATCGGGGCTGTCGCGGTAGTCGCCTCGGGTCGTTGGGGTGCCATGAGCACGGCGTACGACGACCGGCCCGACATGACCGTGCCGGCCCGGCAGGCGCTCACGTCGACCGATATCGAGTCGGCGCGGTTCGCGGTCGGGGTGCGCGGCTACCGGATGGACGAGGTCGACACGCTGCTCGAACGGGTCGCGAAGGAGGTCGCCGAACGTGACCGCCGGATCGCCGACCTGGAGCGTGCGGTCGCCCCGATCGTCGAGGCGCCGGACGGGCACGGGTTCAGCTCCCGCCCGTACGACCCGGCCGAGTTCGAGGACACCGGAACGCAGCAGCCGATCCTGGTCGGCGGCGCCTTCCCGGACCCCGCCATCCAGCCCACTCCAGCAGCCGAGCCCAAGGACCCAGAGGAGTCCGCCGGGTCAGAGGCGGCTGAGGCAGCGGACACTGAGTCGGATGTCGCGACCGGTGCTGACGAGGCGGATGACGAGCCGGAGACGACCGAGTTGCCGCGGGCGGTCCAGGCAGCTGCCGATGAGTACGAGCGTCTCCAGGCGGAGGCTCGCGCCGTACTGGAAGCTCAGTCCCAACCGGTGACCCCACGCCGTACGCCGGCACCGCATCAGCAACCGCCCGCTCAGCAGAACCACCAGCCGGACTCAGCCCCCGCAGAGCCTCCCGCAGAGCCCCCCGCCCCCCACTGGACGTCGCTGCCGCCTGAGCAGACGCCGGACGAGCCCACCGCCGCACAGCAGCCACCCGCGGACCAGCCGGCCCAGAAGCAGCAGGCGCAGGAGCAGGAGGGTCAGGGGGAGCAGGGGGATGAGGAAGGGTGGCGGTTTTGGCCGCCTGCGGATCAGCAGGGTGAAGGGGCGTATCAGCGCCCGAGCTGATGGACGCGACGAGGAGCTGTCACGCGGAGGCGTCGATCGGGTTGCGGCTGGCGCCTGAGGTCGCCTGGGACGTGGTGATGGACTGGGAGCGCCAGTCCCGCTGGATGCTGTTCACGCGCGTCTGGTCGACCGAGAACGACGGTGTCGGCGTCGGCGGGGGAGTCGCGGCGCGGACTTCTGTCGGTGGCGTCGGGTTCACTGACGACATGGTCATCACACACTGGGATCCGCCGCGCGAGTGCACGGTGAAACATCTCGGCAAGCTCGTCCGCGGCACCGGGACGTTCGCCATCGAGCCGCGAGCGCTCCGCGGCGAGCCGGTCGGCAGCACGTTCACCTGGTCGGAGGACGTCGTACCGCCGCTCGGTCGCCTGGGGGCGTTCGCCTGGCCGGTGGTGCGCCCGGCGTTCGAGGTGATGATGCGGATCTCGCTGCGGCGGTTGGTCAAGGAGGCCGGCGCATGACGGTCGTCGGTCCGGACGGTCAGCCGCGCTGCGGCTGGGCGACGTCCGCACCGGAGTACGTCGAGTATCACGACACCGAGTGGGGCAAGGAGATCCGCAGCGATGTCGCGCTGTTCGAGCGGATGACGCTCGAGGGGTTCCAGTCGGGGCTGTCGTGGATCACGATCCTGCGCAAACGGGAGAACTTCCGCGCCGCGTTCGCGCGGTTCGATCCGGAGACGATCGCGAAGTTCGACGACGCGGATTTCGACCGGTTGATGGCCGATCCGGGCATCGTCCGCAACCGGCTGAAGATCAACGCGACGATCTCCAACGCGCGGGCGCTGCTCGAGCTGGCCGACGGCGAGTTCACCGACCTGCTGTGGTCGTTCCGGCCGGCGAAGCACGCGGTCCCGAAGACGCTGGCCGACGTACCGGCCACGACGCCGGAGTCCGTGGCGATGTCGAAGGCCTTGAAGAAGAAGGGTTTCGTCTTCGTCGGACCCACCACGGCGTACGCGTTGATGCAGGCCACGGGCATCGTGAACGACCACCTGAAGACCTGTATAGCCCGGTAATCCGCGTGCACGTGCAGAAGCCTTTTGCAGATGCAAAAGGTACTTTGGCGGAATCAAAAGACAAACGGCTGAACGAGTTGTGCTTCGGGCACTGAACGTGATGAGGTGTTCAGCGGGCTCCCCGACTGTCAGGTGGTTGTCCGGCCGTGACTCGCCCTGCCGGAACGTGGTCGTGGAGCCCACCAAACGTTGGAGGGTGTCCGGTGAAGCTGCCCCGGACACCCCGCTACGGCAGCGTGTTCGTGCCGTCCGCGGTGAACGCCGTTCGGAACACATCGGTTCCGGTCAGACCGGACAGTTGGGTGCCGGCTGAGGTCGTCGTCAGGTACAGATTCGCTTCGGCGTAAGCATCTGCCGCGTCATCGTCCGCCGTACCGAACTGTCGCGTCCAGCTGCGCGCATGGTCCGGCGAGTACTTCGTCAGTACGCCGTCGAACTTGCCCAGTGGTGTCTCCAACGATCCGTCCGTGAAGCCGCCGACGTACACGGCACCGCCCGCATCCACTGCCACCGCGGCGCCCTTGTCGTTGCCGGTCGTCCCGATCTGATCCCGCCACGTCAGTACGCCGTCTGCGTCGGCGCGCGCGACCAGGATGTCCTTGTCGCCGACCAACGGGCCGGCGAAATCGCCTGCCGTGTAACCGGTCAGATAGACCCCACCCGTCGGATCAGCGGCGACGCCCCACACCTCGTCGGAGGCAGCAGTGCCGAGCTGTTTCGTCCACACCGGATCGCCGCCGGCCGAGTAGCGCGCGAGGAATCCGTCGATCCCGCCGGCCGACGTACCGAGTTCGCCGGCCGTCATCCCGGCCAGGTAGACCGCGCCGCCCGAGACCGCGACGGACATGCCCTTGTCCTCGCCCGCACTGCCGGTCTGCCGCAACCACACCTGCTTCCCGTCCGCGTCGAGCCGCGCGACGAACACGTCCTTGTCGCCCTGATTCGCCCCGCCCAGCGCGCCTTTCGTGTAACCGCCGACGTACACCGCGGTCCCGTCGACGGCTACCGAGTAGCTCCGATCCGCCACCCCTGGTACGCCGAACTGCGTCAGCCACCGGCGATTCCCGTCGGCGTCGTACTGCGCCGCGAACGCGTCGTCCGTGGCGTTCCCCGCATGCGCGCCGTCCAGGTCGCCGTTCGTGTAGCCGGTCACCACGACCCGCCCGTCGGCGTCGACCCCAACGCCGTACGCGCGTTCTGTGCCGGCGGTTCCCAGCGATCGCGTCCACTCCCGCGATCCGTCGGCGCGATACTTGATCAGCGCGACGTCCGTGCCGCCGGCGTACGGCTGCCCGTCCAGCGCGCCCGCCGCCGCGACCGCCTGATAAATGTTGCCTGAGGCATCTGTTGCGGTTCCGCCCGCGCGGTCCTCGCCCGGCGTCCCGGTGATCACGGCCCGCATCGGCGTGGCGGGCGGCTTCCCGAGGTACTGGAAGATGTACTTCGCGCCTTCGGCGAACGTCGGCCCCCACACGTCCCAGTCGTGCCCTCCGTCGACGACCCGGAACTCCGACGTGAGGGTCGGCACCCGCGCCGCCTGGTTGAACACCACATGCGTCTCGAAGTCGAGGTCGTGGGTGGCGTCGATCGGCTTCGGGTTCTTGTACTCGTCGTCGCCGACCGCGAGGAACAGATGCGACCGCAACCCGGTCGCCGCGAACGACTTCAGCGCGGCGGGCCAGTTCAGCTTCAGGTACGTCGACTCGACGAACGGGTCCTGACCCTTGCCGAAGGCACCGAAATCGCGGGTGCTCGAATCGCTCGGCGGCAGCGGGAAGTACGCGGCCGGGCTGAGGGCGATCGCCGCGCCGAACACGTCCGGGTGCGCCAGCGAGTACCGGAGCGCGCCGGCGCCGCCCATCGAGTAACCGGCGACGGCGCGGCCGGTGCGGTCCGCGATGGTGCGGTACTTCGCGTCGATCTGCGGCACCAGGTCCTTGAAGAACGCGGTCTCGACCGGTCGTCCCGGATCGGATCCCTTGTACGCCGAGTCGACGTACCAGCTGGCCCGGCTGCTCCACGGCGCGTCCGGCATGATCGCGATCGTCGGCGGGATCTCGCCGTTCCCGATCAGCTTGTCCAGGCGGCTCTTGACCTGCGTCCAGGCGCTCATCGAGTCCCCGCGCCCGTGCAGCAGGTAGATGACCGGGTAGCGCCGGTCCGAGGCGTCGTACCCGGCGGGGAGGTAGACGTTGTAGTTGATGTCCTCGCCGAGCGTCGCCGACCGCACTGCGGCGGGTTGGATGACTCCCGGCTCGGCGGTCGGCGCGGCGGTGGATCCGGGGACGACGAGGCTCCCGACCAGCGTGGCGGCGGTCAGGACCGGTAGCAGCAGTTTCCTCACACGTCAGGTTGTAATCGCTTACGTAAACGATTACAAGAGGCTGGACCCGTGGTATCAGCGGCCGGTGAAGGTGGGTTTCTGTTTGGCCACGAAGGACTCCACCGCGTTGTGGTGGTCTTCCGTGGCGCCGGTTTCCTGCATCTTTCCGGCCTCGAAGACCAGGGCCTCGGCGAGCGTGTGGCTTGCCGAGTAGCCGAGGGACTGGCGGACGGCGCCGTACGCGACTGTGGGGCCGGCTGCGAGTTTGGCGGCCAGTTCGGCGACGGCGGTCTCGAGGTCGGCGGCAGGGACGACCGAGGTGGCCAGGCCCAGGTCGAGGGACTCGGCGGCGGGGACGGTCCGCGGGAAGTAGAGCAGCTCAAGTGCCTTCGCGTGCCCGATCAGGCGGGGCAGCGTCCAGGAGATCCCGGTATCGCAGGACAGCGCGATACCGGTGAACGCGAGGTTGAAACCCGCGGTGTCGGCGACGACACGGAAGTCGCACGCGAACGCCATCGACGCGCCGGCGCCGGCCGCCACGCCGTTGATCGCCGCGATCACCGGCTTCGGCATCTCGGCGAGCGCGAGCGCGATCGGCGCGAAATGGTCCGGCACTGTGCTCCACAGCGCCGCCTGGTCGTTGGCCTGCAGCAGCCCGATGTGCTCCTTCAGGTCCTGCCCGACACAGAACGCCCGGCCGGTCCCGGTCAGTACGACGACGCGCACGGCCGGGTCGTCGGCGGCAGCCAGGATCGTGTCGCGGAGCTGCACCTTGGTCGGCGTGTCGAGCGCGTTCATCGCATCCGGCCGGTTCAGGGTGACCGTCGCGACACCCGCGTCGACGGTGTACAAAACGGAATCACTCATCGTGGTCAGCTCCTTGACGGTCAGTGAGATTTTCAGTGCTGTGTCAGGCAGTCGTCGACGAAACGCCCGGCCGCGGGGCCCAATCGTTCCGCATGGAAATCGAAGAACGCGGCCGCCTTCGTCCCGGCCCAGTCGGCCGGCAGCAGCTCGTCCGGCAGGCCCGGATCCCGGAACAGGAACTTGCGCCACTCGTGCACCAGTTCCGACCGGACGGCGAACGCCTGCTCGTCGCCGGTTTCCGTGCCGGCCGCGTCCACCAGGGCCTTCGCCTCGATCAGCCAGGCGTCGTACGACGCGCCGAGCTCGTCGAGTTTCCAGACCCGCCGGGCGAACTCGACCGCGCCGGCGTCGACCGGGGCCCGGAACCGGTCCGCGGCGATGCCCTCCAGGCCCAGGATCTGGTCCACCTCGGCGTCGTTGCGCAGCCCGACCCACGCGCCGTCGGACAGCGGAGCCCAACCCAGAAAGGAGAGTTGGCTCGCCAGCTGCTCGCGGCGCCGGGCGTTCGGGACCTCGCGGAGAATGCCCAGGTGCCAGTGCCGGTCCCAGTCGCCCGGTCCCTCCGAACCGGTCTCCACCGGCGTGCCGTCGGGCGTGGTCCGGTAGATGCGCGCGGCGGCGTCGTCGAGGCGGCGACGCGCCCGGGATGTCAGCGCGTACCCGGGCTGGCCGTCGATCCTGACCGGCTCCAGCCAGCCCTGCCGGACCATCCGCGAGACGGCGGTCCGGACCGCGGGCGGGTGGACCCCGAGCGGTGCGAGCAGCAGTACGAGAGCCGCGACCGGGGCCTGCGCACCTCGCGCGCGCAGGTGGTCGCCGTACAGGTCGAAGAGGGCTGAACGGGCGTGCACAAGACTCGAGTCTGCCGTATGGTGCACGGCTCTGGCCCGGGATCGGGAATAATGGGGTCCGATACACACTGCGATACGCGCCGACGGCGCATCACCGCAACGGCGCCGGTCACGGTTCCCAGCGCGGTGTCGTCGCTCAACACCGACACTGGGAAGGGGTGCGCGCATGGCGGCGATGAAGCCGCGGACGGGCGATGGTCCGCTCGAGGTCACCAAGGAGGGCCGCGGGATCGTGATGCGGGTTCCGCTCGAGGGCGGCGGCCGGCTCGTCGTCGAGCTGAACGCCGACGAAGCGACCGAGCTCGGCAACGCACTGAAGGCCGTCGTCGGCTGATCACGTCCTCCGGGGGTGTGTCCGCGCCCCTTACCTACATCATTCCGACCCCGGTGGGTGCCCTTTGCGGCACCGGCCGGGGTCGTTACGGTTGCCTAGCTCATATCTGATCAAACAGTGAGGTTCGACCCAGTGGCTCGCCGTGGTAGTTCGTCTCCTTTTCCCAGTCTTCCGGTCGTTGCCTGGCAGCCGGGTCTGCCGGTGCACGGGTCGTCGACGTGGGTTGTCGTCGTCGGTGACCAGGACGGCCTGCCGGCCGCCGCGAAGGAGGCCGGAGGGCGGCTCGGCGTCGACCTCGACCGGCTGCTGGAGGTGCAGCGCGCGACTGGGTTCACCCCGTCCGCCGGCGCGACCGCGACGTACCCGCTGCTGACCGGTGAGGTGACCGAGATCCTGCTGGTCGGGGCCGGTGACGGGAGCGCCAAGGACCTGCGACACGCCGGGGCGGCGATCGCGCGGTTCGGCCGCGGCAAGGACGAGCTGACCACCGTCGTTGCCGAGGGCATCGATGACGCGGCGCTGCAGGCGTTCGCCGAGGGCGTCGTCCTCGGCTCGTTCTCGTACACCCAGAAGACCGTCGACGCGGGGAAGCCCGCCGTCGGCACCGTCACGCTGACCGACGGATCGGCGGACAAGCGGCAGCCGGTGATCGATCGCGGTGTCGTGATCGGGCGCACCGGCTGGCTCGCGCGGCAGCTCGCGATCACCCCGTCGAACGAGAAGGACCCGGCCTGGCTGGCCGCGCGGGCGACCGAGGTGGCCGCCGCGACCGGTCTCGAGGTGACGGTCTGGGACGAGAAGAAGCTCGCCGCCGACGGGTTCGGCGGCATCCTCGCGGTCGGCCAGGGCTCGACCCGCCCGCCGCGGCTGATCCGCCTCGACTACGTGCCGAAGGGCGCGACCAAGAAGACGCCGTACGTCGTCCTTGTCGGCAAGGGCATCACCTACGACACCGGCGGCCTGTCGCTGAAGCCGCGCGAGGGCATGGTGTCGATGAAGCGCGACATGACCGGCGGCGGCTCCGTGATCGCGACCCTGTCGGCGCTGCGCGACCTCGGCGCGAACGTCCGCGTGACCGGTCTGGTCTGCGCCGCGGAGAACATGCCGTCCGGTACGGCGTACCGCCCGGACGACGTGATCCGGCACTTCGGCGGCCGCACCACCGAGGTGAAGAACACCGACGCCGAGGGCCGTCTGGTCCTCGCCGACGGGCTCGCGTACGCCGTGCAGGAGCTGAAGCCCGACGTACTCGTCGACATCGCCACGCTGACCGGCGCGATCAAGGTGTCGCTCGGCGCGATGCTGTACGGCGGGATGTTCGCGACCGACGACGCGCTCGCGGACAACCTCGCGGACGCCGGCCGGGTGTCCGGTGAGGAACTGTGGCGGATGCCGTTGCCGGCCGAGTACGAAGACCTGATCTCGACGCCGATCGCCGATTCGGTGAACAGCTCGAAGGGTCCGGGCTCGATCACCGCGGCGCTGTTCCTGAAGGCGTTCGCCGGCGACCTGCCGTGGGCGCACCTCGACCTGTCGTCGATCGCCGAGTCGCCGGCCGACCGCTTCGAGTACTCGATCGGCGCAACCGGCGCCGGCGCCCGCCTACTCAGCACCTGGCTGGCCTCCGACACGCCAACCTCCGGCATCGGCTGACCCCCGCACCCCCCGCACCCCGCACCCCCAGCCGCATTTGGTGGGTTGGCGTCCGAGATGCAGGGTTTGCATCCCGGATCTCGGACGCAAACCCGGCATCTGATGGGTGGACCCACGAGAGGGCTATCCACAGATTGCGGTCACGGGCAGCGGGGGAGTGCGCCTGGGCCCGATGCTGGGGGGGTGAATCCTCGACTGAAGACGATCGCGGCCGGGCAGGGCGGTGTGGTCAGCAGAGCGCAGGCGATGAGCGCCGGTTACACCCGGGAGCAGATCAGTCGACGGCTTGGCGACGGGCGCTGGGAGCGGATTCGGTATGGGCAGTACGCCGAGTGCCTGGATCTGCGCGACCTGCCGCCTTGGGAACGCGAGCTCCTCCGTCACCGGCGCCTGGTCCACGCCGCCGTGAACTCCATGTGCCCGGGATCCGCAGTCGTGAGTCACCACTCCGCGCTGGTCATGCACGGCGTACCGGTCTGGCAGGCTGACCTGTCCGAGGTTCAGTTGACGCGTGCGGCCGGCATGCGGAGCGGGCCGAAGACCGGAGTGCGTCACCACCGATCGAGGCTCGGTGCTTCGGACGCGACAGCCGTCGCCGGGCTCGCCGTGACCGCCTTGACCCGGGCAGTGGTCGAGGTCGCCGGTACGTCGTCGTTCGAGGCGGCGGTGGTCAGCGCCGACGCGGCGTTCCGGCGACCGGAGGTGAGTGCGGACGAGCTGCTCCGGCTGCGCGAGGTCACGCACAACTGGCCGGGCGGCCCGCGGATTCGTGCGGTGCTCGACTTCGCCGATGCTCAGGCCGAGTCCGTCGGCGAGACCCGGCTGCGGCTCCTCTTCCACAACGAGGGCATGCCGGTGCCGGTGCTGCAGGCGGAGTTCGCGGATGCCGACGGCTTCATCGGACGCGTGGACTTCTACTTCCCCGAGTACAACACCGTCGTCGAGTTCGACGGCCTGGCGAAGTACGGGGAGGGGACTCGTGAGGCGGTGATCCGCGAGAAGCTGCGCGAAGACCGCCTCCGGGCCTTGGGGCTGGAGGTCGTCCGGATCACCTGGGCAGACCTCGAGCATCCGGCGCGTACGGCGATGCGCATCCGGCAGGCGTTCGCCCGCGCCCGCCGTACCCCGCTCGCCAGCTGACACCGCCCCCCACGCCGGTCGGCGAACCCGACCGTGCTCCTCGCGATCCCCAGCATCTGGTGGGTTGGCGTCCGAGATGCCGGGTTTGCGTCCCGGATCTCGGACGCAAACCCTGCATCTGGTGGGTGGACCCACGAGAGTGGACGAGCTCGTCGACGCCCTCATCCAGATGCTCCAGCGCGAACTGCGCTAAGTCAGGCGCCGATCGCGTCGAGTTCGGCGACGGCGTCGGCGGGGAGTACGAGGTCGCGGGCGGCGATGTTCTCGCGGAGGTGGGCGAGTGACGACGTGCCCGGGATGACGACGCTGGTTGCGGAGCGCTGGAGGAGCCAGGCCAGGGCGACCTGTTGTGGAGTGGCGTCGAGCCGGGCCGCGACCTTCGCCAGCGTCTCGGACTGCAGCGGGGTGAACCCGCCCAGCGGGAAGAACGACGCGTACGCGAGGTCGTGCGCCGCGGCGTACTCGACCACGTCGTCGTCATCGCGGTTCACCAGGTTGTACAGGTTCTGGATGGTCACGATCGGCGCGATCGCCTGCGCCTCACGGATCTGCGGGATCGTCACGCCGCTCAGGCCGAGGTGCTTGATGAGGCCCTGCTGCTGGAGCTCGACCAGTGTGCTGAACGACTCCGCGATCGACTCCTCGCTGTGGCCTTCGTGCGCCATGCTGCGCAAGTTGACCACGTCGAGGACGTCGAGACCAAGGTGCTCGAGGTTGTCGTGGACCTGGCGGCGCAGCGCATCCGGTGCGAGGTCCGGGATCCAGCTGGCGTCGTCGCCGCGTCGCGCGCCGACCTTGGTGACCAGGACCAGGTCCGCCGGGTACGGGTGCAGCGCCTCCTTGATGATCTCGTTGACCACGGTCGGTCCGTAGAAGTCGCTGGTATCGATGTGCGTGACGCCGAGCACGACGGCCTCCCGTAGTACGGCGATCGCCTGGTCGCGGTCCTTCGGCGGTCCGAAGACACCTGCGCCGGCGAGCTGCATGGCGCCGTACCCCATCCGGGTGATGGTCAGGTCCTCGGCGAGGGTGATGGTTGAGTTCGTCATGTCTCCACTGTTCGTCGGCGCGCACCGAACAGGGAGTACCTCGCTGTTCCTGGGAGTGACAGGACCCAGGTTGCGGCGGCGTACCCGGTCTACCGTGGAAACCATGGACAACGCGCTGGGTGACTATCTGCGGGCTCGCCGGGAGCAGGTGCGGCCCGAGGACGTCGGCATCCGGAGCATCGGCCGTCGCCGCGTGCCCGGGCTGCGCCGCGAGGAGGTCGCGATGCTGGCCGGTATCAGCTCCGACTACTACCTCCGCCTCGAGCAGGGCCGGGACCGCAATCCGTCGGTGCAGGTCCTCGAAGCGCTCGCCGACGTACTGCGCCTGGACGTCGACGCCACGAGCTACCTCCTCGGCCTGGCCCAGGAGCGGTCGGCGCCGCGCCCGCGATCCCGGATCGAGCAGGCGCCGGCGAGCATCGTCGAGCTGATGAACGGCTGGTCGGACAACCCGGCGTACGTGCAGAACCGGTATACCGACGTACTCGCGGTGAACGCGCTCTGCGCGGCGCTCTCGCCGAACTACGCCGTCGGCGTCAACCTGCTCACCACCGTGCTCCTCGATCCGGCCGAGCGCGCGCTTCGCCGGGACTGGAAGGACCTGACCGAGGAGGGCGTCGGCGCGCTCCGGTCCGAGCTCGGGTCGAACGTCGACGATCCGCGCCTGAAGGAACTGGTCGGAGACCTCTCGGTGCGCAGCGAGCGCTTCCGGCAGCTGTGGGCCCGGCACGACGTGCGGCCCCGCCGCGGGCGGGTGAGCCTGCTGACGCTGCCCGAGGTGGGCGAGCTCGCGTTGCAGAGCGACAAGCTCACCATCGGCGGGACCGACAACATGACGCTGGTCGTCTTCCACGCGGTGCCCGGATCACGCGACGCGGAATTGCTAGCACTGCTAGGCAGCCTGGCCGCATCCCAGCAGACACAGGGCGAGCCGCTCGACCGGAGCGTCAGGCCCAGCGAGCGTAGGCCCGAATGATCTCCGGGTACGCCGTGAACGCCGTGCCGAAATGGTCGACGGCGCCCATCGAGTGCACCGTCACGTCCGCGCCGCGCTTGCGCAGCGAGGTCGCGCACGAGTCGGCGTTGGAGGCGACCACGTCGGTGTCCTTCGTCCCGTTGTAGAGGTGCACCGGTACCCGCGGCGTCCAGTCATGGCAGATCTGATCGGCCGTCCGCAGGGCGCGCAGGAACCGTCCGCTCGGATGCTGCAGCTTCGCCGCGAACTCCGGCGTGAACAGCTTCTCCGGTGTGTCCGGCAGCCCGGCCACGATCTCCTCGAAGGGATGGGAGCCGTCGAACAGCCCTTCGACGGTCGAGGCGTACGGCGCCTGGAACGCCTCGCGCGGGTTGTTGTACAAGCCGACGGTCCGGTTCCACGCGGTCACGAAGTACGCGAGGTAGAAGGTCGCGGTCGGCGGGAGAACGCGGCCGTCGAACGCTGCCGGGAGTTCTTCGCCGACCAGGTCGTAGGGTCCCGCGACGGCCCGGATCTCACCTAGACGGAACGGTCCGACCTCGCCGCGGCTCAGGGCGCGTCCGAAGGCCAGGGAGGCTCGGCCGCCTTGTGAGAAGCCGGTTACCAGGACGTCCCGCTTCAGCGCGATGCCGCGCTTGGCGGCGAACGTGCGCGCTGCGAGGAGCAGGTCGGCGGACGCGGAGGTTTCGGTCTTCGTGTCGATGTATGGGTGGAGGCCCGGGCCGAAGCCTAGGCCGAGGTAGTCGGGTGCCACGCCGACCAGTCCTTGACCGGCGAACAGGGCGGTGACCAGGCGGTCGGTCGAGGTGTCGTCGACGGATGCGGCGTACGCCTTGGTTGCGGTGGTCCCGTGCAGGTACTCCGCGACGGTCAGCGCGCCCCGGCGTCCGTCCGGAAGTACGACGATCCCGCTCGCCGTTGTCGGGCGCCCGTGGACGTCGACCGTCCGGTAGATCAGGCGGTACGCCGTGACGCCGTACGCCGCGCGGGGTGTGCCCGGGAAGTCGGCGGCGGCCGCATCCAGCTGAGCTGCTGTCAGGTGAGCGACCGGCGTGGCCGAGACGAGCGCACCACGTGGGGTATGCACGCTGGAGACCGCAGCCTCGGAGAGGGGCGGCTGGTGGACCGCGCCGTAGGCGGAGAGGGGGAAGGTGAGGAGGGCGGCGGTGGCGAGGGTGGCGGCGATTGGCTTTGTCAGGCGAGATGTCATGCCTCAAGCCAACCGCCGCCGGTCGCCGCACAGAATGGTGCGAACTCCCGGTCGCAGGTGGGGTTTTGCCTACCCGCGCAGGCTGTTGTACAGGTCGACGGTGCGTCCCGCGACGGCGTCCCAGCCGAACTCGGAGACCGCGCGTGCCCGCCCGGCCTTGCCCATCGCTTCTGCCCGGGAAGGGTCGTCGACCAGCGCGTTGATCCCGTCCGCGAGACCGCGCTCGAAGGTGTCCGGGTCGTTCTCGTCGTACGCGACCAGGGTGCCGGTCACGCCGTCGTCGACGACCTCGGGGATGCCGCCGACCGCGCTCGCCACGACCGCGGTCTCACACGCCATCGCCTCCAGGTTGACGATCCCGAGCGGCTCGTAGATCGACGGGCAGCAGAACGCCAGCGCGTGCGTCAGCACCTGCCGGACCTCCTCCCGCGGCAGCATCTCGGACACCACGAACACGCCGTCGCGGGCCGACTTCAGGTCGTCGATCAGCGCGTCGGTCTCGGCCTTCAGCTCGACCGTGTCGGCGGCGCCGGCCAGCAGCACGAGCTGTACGGACGGATCCAGGCGCAGTCCCGCGCGGAGCAGGTGCGGTACGCCCTTCTGCCGGGTGATCCGGCCGACGAACGTCACGTACGGACGATTCAGGTCGACGCCCAGCCGCTCGAGGACATGCGTCGACGGATCCGGGCGGTAGAAGTCGGCGTCGATGCCGTTGGAGATCACGTGAACGCGCGCCGGGTCGATCGACGGGTAGCACTCCAGTACGTCGGTACGCATCCCGCGGCTCACCGCGACCACCGCGTCGGCCGCCTCGTACGCCGTCTGCTCGGCCCAGCTGGACAGTCGGTACCCGCCGCCCAGTTGCTCGGCCTTCCACGGGCGGCGCGGCTCCAGCGAGTGCGCGGTCACCACGTGCGGTACGCCGTACAGCAGCTTGGCCCAGTGCCCCGCCATGTTCGCGTACCAGGTGTGCGAGTGCACCAGGTCCGCGTCGCCGACCGCCGCGGTCATGGTCAGGTCCGTGGACAGGATGCGCAGCGCCGCGTTCGCGTTCGGGATCCGCGGGTCGTCCTCGGAATGCGCGGTCGCGCCCTTCCGGGGTTCGCCCATGCAGTGGACGTCGACGTCGATCAGCCGGCGCAGCTCGCGGACCAGGAAGTCCACGTGCACACCGGCCCCGCCGTACACGTCCGGAGGAAACTCACGCGTCAGAATGGCGACCTTCATAAGCTCCGACCATAGGTCATCAGGCGACCTGTGTCGGCACCCAGAAGCGCAGCTTTCCGTGTCGTTCGTCTTCCAGTTCGCCACCAGCTGCCTCGATCACCTTGCGCGATCCGGTGTTGTCCAGGTCGCAGGTGACCAGGGCCGGCTCGATGCCGAGGGCGGCGGCGATCGGGAGCGACTGGGTGAGCATCTGGGTCGCGTACCCGCGCCGCCGGGCCGAAGGGCGGACGCAGTACCCGATGTGCCCGCCGACCTCGGTGAGCGCCGGTGTCAGGTCGTGCCGGATCGAGAGCCGGCCGAGGAACTCGAGACCGTCCACGAACCACAGCACGGTCTGGTGCACGATGCCCGGCGCCAGGGCAGTGTCCGGCTCGGCCTCGCGCCGGATCTCGGCGACCAGCCGTGCGAACTCCGCCGGGTCCGCGGCCTGGTTCCGGGTCCAGTCCTCCTCGGCTCCGGCGGCGTGGGCGCGCGCACCCATCCACCGCTCATGATCCGGACCGAGCTCGTCCCAGGCCGCGAGAAACGATCGGTGAACGGCAGTGGTCGGTACGACGAGGATCGGCATCCTCCCAGTGTCGCGACACCCGCAAACGCTTATGTCCGCGGGCCGTCGGAGCTAAGGTGCCGACATGGCAAAGGCGCCCAGAGTTCTCGGAATCGTGCTGGCCGGTGGTGAGGGGAAGCGGTTGATGCCGCTGACGGCGGACCGGGCCAAACCGGCCGTGCCGTTCGGCGGCAGTTATCGCCTCATCGATTTCGTCCTGTCGAATTTGGTCAATGCGGGTTATCGAAATCTTTGTGTGCTGACGCAGTACAAATCGCATTCGCTGGACCGGCACGTCACGCTGACCTGGCGGATGTCCACCCTGCTCGGCAACTACGTGACCTGCGTCCCGGCGCAGCAGCGGCTCGGCCCGCAGTGGTACCAGGGCAGCGCGGACGCGATCTACCAGTCGATGAACCTGATCAAGGACGCCGACCCGGAGTACATCGTGGTCTTCGGCGCCGACCACGTGTACCGGATGGACGCGTCGCAGATGGTCGCCGCGCATATCGAGCGCGGGAACGGCGTGACCGTGGCCGGGATCCGGGTGCCGCGGGCCGAGGCGACCGAGTTCGGCGTGATCAAGACCGCCGCGGACGGGCACGCGATCGAGGAGTTCCTGGAGAAGCCGGCCGACCCGCCGGGGCTGCCGGACTCGCCGGACGAGACGTTCGCGTCGATGGGCAACTACGTCTTCAGCCGGGACGTGCTGGTCGAGGCGCTCCGCAAGGACGCCGCGAACCCGGCCTCGCGGCACGACATGGGCGGTGACATCGTCCCGATGCTCGTTGCCGAGGGCAAGGCGGGCGTCTACGACTTCAAGGACAACGACGTACCGGGCGCGCTCGACCGGGACCGCTCGTACTGGCGCGACGTCGGGTCGCTGGACTCGTACCATGAGGCGCACATGGACCTGGTGTCGATCCAGCCGGTGTTCAACCTCTACAACAACGACTGGCCGATCTTCACCTCGCACCCGCAGCTGCCGGGGGCGAAGTTCACCGACGACGCGACGGTCGGTGAGTCGATCGTCTGCCAGGGATCGATCGTGTCCGGTGCGCACGTCGACCACTCGGTGATCGGGTCGAACGTGATCGTCAGCGCCGGTGCCGACATCCAGCACTCGGTGATCATGGACAACTGCAAGATCGGCAAGAACGTCGTGCTGAAGAACGTGATCCTGGACAAGAACATCGTGATCCCGGACGGCACCCAGATCGGCGTCGACCAGGACTACGACCGGGAACGCGGGTTCACGGTGTCCAAGGGCGGCGTGACCGTGCTCGGCAAGGGGCAGGTGATCGAGCCTCCGAAGGCCGCCGTAGCTGACGAGGTCGCTGAGGCGTGAGCACCGAGGCCGAGGCGCTGGAGCTCGATGCCGCGGACCCGGGGCACCGGGAGCTGTTCGACGTACCGCCCGCGCAGGGCGGTGACTATCCGGAGGTCGCGTACTTCGCCGGCAACTCGCTCGGCCTGCGCCCGAAGGCGACCCGGGCCGAGCTGCTCGAGGACCTGGACTCGTGGGCGGCGCTCGGGGTCGAAGGGCACCTGGACGCGGCCCGGCCTTGGTTGCCGTACCACGAGCTGCTGACCGGTCCCGCGGCGCGACTCGTCGGCGCGTTGCCGAGCGAGACGGTCGTGATGAACACGCTGACCGTCAACCTGCATCTGTTGATGGTGTCGTTCTACCGGCCGACGCGGTCCCGGCACCGGATCGTCATCGAGGACTCGGCGTTCCCTTCGGACAGTTACGCCGTACGGTCGCAGGTCGAGTTCCACGGGTACGACGCGGAGGACGCGGTGATCCGGCTGCGTCCGCGGCCGGGGGAGAACAGTCTGCGGACGGCGGATGTGGTCGAGCAGCTTGGTGGCGACGTGGCGCTCGTCCTGCTCGGTGGCGTGAACTACCTGACCGGTGAGCTGATGGACATCCCCACGATCACGAAGGCCGGTCACGCGGCCGGGGCGATCGTCGGGTGGGATCTCGCACACGCGGCCGGGAACGTGCCGCTCGCGTTGCACGACTGGGACGTGGACTTCGCGGCCTGGTGCTCGTACAAGTACCTGAACTCGGGTCCGGGGGCGATCGCCGGCGCGTTCGTGCACGAGCGGCACCTCGGCGCGGACCTGCCGCGGTTCGAGGGCTGGTGGAGCACCGACGCGAAGACGCGGTTCGAGATGACACCGGAGTCGCGGCCGCCGGCGACCGCGGACGCGTGGCAGGTGTCGAACCCGCCGATCTTCGCGATGAGCCCGGTGCGGACGTCACTGGAGATCTTCGACAAGATCGGTATCGAGGTACTACGGGAGCGGAGTGTGCGGTTGACGGCGTACCTGGCGGGGCTGCTGGCGGGTCTCGAGGTCATCACCCCGGCCGATCCGGCGCGCCGCGGCGCCCAGTTGTCGGTGCGGGTGCCCGGGGCCGGAGCGTTGTCGCGGCGACTGCGGTTCGAGTACGGCGTGATCGCGGACTCGCGGGAGCCTGACGTACTGCGGTTCGCGCCGGTGCCGTTGTACTCGACGTACCACGACTGCTGGCGGGCCGGGGCGGCGATGGCCGAGGTGACGGCATGAAGGTCGCGATCGTCGGTGCGGGACTGACCGGTTCGCTGCTCGCGTGTTTCCTCGCGCGCCGCGGCCTGACCGTGACGCTGTACGAACGGCGTCCGGATCCGCGCGTCGCTGTCGTTGAACGCGGCCGGTCGATCAACCTGGCGATCTCCGAACGTGGGCTGGACGCGTTGCGGCGGATCGGCCTGGTCGACGAGGTGATGGCGGACGCGTTGCCGATGAAGGGCCGGATGATTCATCCGGTGGCGGGTCCGCTGGACTTCCAGGCGTACTCGGCGTCCGGGGACCGTGCGATCAACTCGATCAGCCGGGGCGCACTGAACAACGCCTTGCTGTCGGCCGCAGCGGCGGCTCCTGGCGTGTCGGTGGAGTTCGAGCACCGGTTGGTGGAGCTGGACTCGGCCGCTGGTTCGCTGGTGTTCGCCACGCCGTCCGGGAAGGTGTCGGCGTCGGCCGATGTGGTGCTGGGCGCTGACGGCGCGGGGTCCGCCGTCCGCGAGCAGTTGCTTGCCGAGGGCATCGTCGCGGAGGATGTCGACTTCCTCGACTACGGGTACAAGGAACTGTCGATCCCGGCGGCCGCGGGTGAGTTCGCGCTCGATCCCGGCGCGCTGCACATCTGGCCGCGCGGTACGTCGATGATGATCGCGCTGCCGAATCCGGACCGCTCGTTCACCTGCACGCTGTTCTGGCCGGCCGGGTCGTTCGACGCGCTGACCACCGCCGACGGCATCTCCGCGCATTTCCAGGAGCACTATCCCGATCTGTTGCCGTTGGCACCTTCGCTGGTCGACGACTATCTGCACAATCCGGTCGGGGTGCTCGGGACCGTCCACACGCTCCCGTGGCAGGCCCATGGACGTACGGCGTTGCTCGGCGACGCGGCGCACGCGATCGTGCCGTTCTACGGGCAGGGCGCGAACTGTGCCTTCGAGGACGTGGTCGAACTGGATCGCTGCTTGGACGACACGGGCGGGTCGTGGGCGCGGGCGCTGCCGCTGTTCGAGACCCGGCGGCGCGAGAACACCGAGGCGATCGCCGAGATGGCACTCGCGAACTTCGTCGAGATGCGCGACAAGGTCGCCTCACCCGTCTTCCGCCTCCAGAAGCAGGTGGAACACGCCCTCGAACGCCTGCTCCCGGGCAAGTACGTCTCCCGCTACGAACTGGTCTCCTTCTCCACCACGCCGTACGCCGAAGTTCAACGCCGCGTCCACCGCCAGCACCAACTCCTCGGCGCTGCGGCGGTCGCGTCGGCCGGGGTCCTGCTCGGACTTGCTCGGAGGCGACGACGGTGAGCCTGTGGTCTGCGGAGTTGCTCACCGGGCAGCCCTCGTCCGTCGGAGTGCTGCGGCACTTCGTCGGGGGTGGGTTTGTGGAGAGTGCCTCGCGGTTCGCGAAGGTTTCGCCGGTGACGGGGGAGCAGATCTTCGACGTCTGTGAGGCGGATCAGTCGACCGTGGATGCGGCGGTGGACGCGGCGCGCCAGGCGCTGAGCGGTCCGTGGGGACGGATGAGCGAACAGGAGCGGGCCGTCGTACTGCGGCGGGTCGCGGACGAGCTGGAGCGGCGGTTCGAGGATCTGGTGGCGGCGGAGGTCGGCGACACCGGGAAGTCGATCAGTCAGGCGCGCACGCTGGACATCCCGCGCGGTGCGGCGAACTTCCGCACGTTCGCGGATTTCGCGACGACAGTACCGACCGAGTCGTACACGACCGTCCTCCCCGACGGGCGGCGCGCGCTGAACTACGCCGTACGGAAACCGGTCGGCGTGGTCGCGATCGTCGTACCGTGGAATCTGCCGTTGCTGCTGCTCACCTGGAAGGTCGCGCCGGCGCTTGCCTGCGGCAACGCGGTTGTGGTGAAACCGTCCGAGGAGACGCCGTCGTCGGCGACCGTTCTCGCCGAGGTGATGGCCGAGGCCGGCGTACCTGCTGGTGTCTTCAATCTGGTGCACGGATTCGGCCCGTCGTCGGCGGGGGAGTACCTGACCCGGCACCCGGGCGTGGACGCGATCACGTTCACCGGGGAGTCCGCGACCGGTACGGCGATCGCGAAGGTTGCCGCGGACCGCGTCAAGGCGGTGTCCTTCGAGCTCGGCGGGAAGAACGCGGGGCTGATCTTCGCCGACTGCGATCTCGACGCCGCGGTCGAGGGCTCGGTGCGCTCGGTCTTCACGAACGGCGGACAGGTCTGCCTGTGCACGGAACGCCTGTACGTCGAACGCCCGATCTTCGAGGAGTTCACGTCCCGGCTGGCGCGGCGGGCGGAGGAGCTGACGTACGGCTGGCCCGCCGACGAGTCCACGATGAACATGCCGTTGATCTCCAAGCAGCACCGCGACAAGGTCGTGTCGTACTACGACCTCGCCCGCCGCGAAGGTGCTGAGGTGCTGGCCGGCGGCGGCGTACCGACGTTCGGGGATGCCCGCGACGGCGGCTCCTACGTCCAACCGACCGTGGTCACCGGTCTACCGCCTGACGCCCGGACGAATCGTGAAGAGATCTTCGGCCCGATCTGCCACATCGCCCCCTTCGACACCGAGGAGGAGGCCTACGCCCTCGCCAACTCCTCCGATTACGGGCTGGCGGCAACCGTCTGGACCCGCGACGTCGGCCGCGCCCACCGCGCCGGCGCCGCCCTCGACGTCGGCCTGTGCTGGGTCAACACCTGGTTCCTCAGAGACCTCAGGACACCGTTCGGCGGAGTGAAGTTGTCCGGCGTCGGCCGCGAAGGCGGACGGCATTCGGTGGACTTCTACACCGAAACCACCAATGTCTGCGTGGAGCTCTCATGACCGTTGTGCCGGGGAAGGCCACGCCGCGCGGGCGGTTTCCGCATGTGCGGGTCGCGGGCGGGTTCGCGTTCGTGTCGGGGACGTCGAGCCGGCGGCCCGACAACACCATCGCGGGTGCGTCCGTCGACGAGCTGGGCACCGTCGCGCTGGACATTCGTGAGCAGACGCGGGCGGTACTGGAGAACATCCGGGACATCCTCGGGGCGGTCGGGGCCGGGTTGGAGGATCTCGTCAGCGTGACGACGTACCTGGTGTCGATGAACGACTTCGGGGGGTACAACGAGATCTATGGTGAGTTCTTCGACGAGTCGGGGCCCGCGCGCACGACCGTCGCAGTCCATCAGCTGCCGCATCCCCAGCTGCTGATCGAGATCCAGGCTGTTGCGGCGATCCCGCAACACTCTCAGGAGGAGTAGGTATGGCGAATTTGGAGTCGACGAACTTTCCGGAATGGATCGAGGAGAACAAGCACCTGCTGAAGCCGCCGGTCGGCAACAAGCAGATGTTCCCGACCGGGGACGACTTCATCACGATGGTGGTCGGCGGCCCGAACCAGCGCACCGACTTCCACGTCGACCCGTACGAGGAGTTCTTCTACCAGATCTCCGGCGAGCTCAAGGTCAACGTGATGACCGACGACGGCCCCGCGACCGTCGCGGTGAATGCCGGCGAGATGTGGGTCCTGCCGCGGAACATGCCGCACTCGCCGCAGCGCGGCCCGAACTCGATCGGCCTGGTGATCGAGCGAGTCCGGGAGCCCGGCGTACTGGAGAAGTTCCGCTGGTACTGCGCCAATTGCAACGCGATCGTGCACGAGGTCGAGCTCCAGGTGACCGACATCGTCGCGGACCTGCCGCCGGTGTTCAAAGCCTTCTACGACAGCGAGGACGCACGCACGTGCCCGGACTGCGGCACGCTGCACCCGGGCAAGGCGTAACCACTCGCCACACCGCGCCCCCGCATCTGGTGGGTAGGCGTCCGAGATGCAGGGTTTACGCCTGGGATCGGGGACGTACACCCTGCATCTGGTGGGTGGGCGTCCGAGATGCTGTGGGGACGGAAGGAGCGGTGGATGACGGTCGATGTGCACACACACCTGGTGCCGAAGGGGTGGCCGGATCTCTCGGCAGCATGCGGCGGCGACGGCTGGCCGTGGTTGCGGATCGACTCCGAGCGGGCCGCGATGATCATGATCGGCGAGACCGAGTTCCGCCCGATCGGACCGCAGGCCTGGGATCGGTCCGTACGCCGGGCCGATATGGATGCCGACGGCATCGATCTTCAGGTGGTGTCGCCGACCCCGGTGTTCTTCGGCTACGAACGGCCGGCGGCGCAGGCCGTGAAGCTGGCGGAGATCTTCAACGACCTCACCCTGGAGACGCTGGCCGGTGACGACCGGTTCGTGCCGTTCTGCCAGGTGCCGTTGCAGGACCCGGACCTGGCCTGCGCCGAACTGGACCGGAGCCGGGCGGCCGGGCATGTCGGGGTGGAGATCGGCAACCACGTCGGCGACAAGGACCTCGACGACGCCGGGATCGTTGCCTTCCTCAACCACTGCGCGGAGACCGGTACGCCGGTCCTCGTGCACCCGTGGGACATGCCGGGCGGCCCGCGGCTGGATCGCTGGATGGCGCGCTGGCTGACCGGGATGCCGGCCGAGACGCATCTGTCGTTGCTGGCGATGATCCTGGGCGGCGCGTTCGACCGGTTACCGCCGTCCTTGCGGATCTGTTTCGCTCACGGGGGCGGGAGTTTCGCGTTCTGGCTCGGGCGGCTGGAGAACGCGTGGCACCGGCGCGGCGACATCGTCCGTGGTTGCTCCGAGCACCCACCGTCGACGTACCTGGACCGGATCCTGGTCGACACGGTGGTGTTCGAATCAGCGCCTTTGCGGCTACTTGTCGATACCTTGGGGGAAGACCGCGTTCTGGTCGGCAGTGACTATCCCTATCCATTGGGCGAGCGGCCGGTCGGGGAGGTGGTACGGAAGGCCGGCTTCCTGACCGCGGAGCAGCAGCACAAACTGCTCACGTCGAACGCCCTGAGCTACCTCGGGAGGTCTGATGAGTGAGGACCGATCGGTACTGTCGCGCAAAGCACCAGAGCCGGATGAGGAGTTGCGGTACGGCGACCACGCGGACCAGGTGATCGACTACTGGCACGCGAAGGAGTACCGGCCGCTGATCGTGTTCATCCACGGCGGGTTCTGGCGGCCGGAGTACGACCGGGTGCACGCCCGCTCACTCGGTGCGGCGCTGTCCGACCTCGGCTGGCCGGTCCTGTCGCTGGAGTACCGCCGCGAGCCCGGCAACCCCGACGCGACGACCAGTGACATCCGTACGGCGCTGGACGCGCTACCCGACCTCGTGGACGTGCACGCGGGCTACGTGCTGATGGGCCACTCCGCCGGAGGCCAGCTCGCCCTGTGGGCCGCGTCGACGCTCAACCCGGTCCGGCTACGCGGTGTGGTCGCCCTGGCCCCCGTAGCCGACCTCCTGAAGGCGGACCAGCTGATGCTCGACGACGGCGCCGTACAGGCCTTCATCGGCGGCGGTGTCCGCAACGACCTGGACCCCGCCCACCTCCCCGCGTCGATAGCGCCCGTAACCCTCATCCACGGCGTCAACGACACGGTCGTCCCCATCACCATCACCGACTCGTACTTCACCGCCCACCCCACGGCCCACTTCCACCGCGTCCCCCATTGCGGCCACTACGAACTGATAGACCCCCAGTCCGACCCCTGGCACGAGGTAACCACCGAACTGACCCGCCTGACGAGCTAGCTACTTCAGGCGCTTGGCGGCGGTGAGGAGTCCGTCGGAGGTGGGGAGGAGGGCTGAGACCAGGTTGTCGTCGTCGCGGACGGCGCGGATGAGGTCCCGGAGGGCCATGGTGTCGGGGTCGCGGCGGGCGGGGTCGGCGACTCGGCCGCCGGTGAGAATGCCGGCGAACGCGACGATGCCGCCGGGGCGGAGCAGGCGCAGCGCCTCGTGCAGGTACGCCGTGTTCTCGCGGCGGTCCGCGTCGCAGAAGACCAGGTCGTAGTGACCGTCGGTGAGCCGAGTGACCACGTCCAGCCCGGCTCCCGCGATCAGGCGGAACCGGTTCGACGCGACGCCGGCGTCCAGGAACGTCTTGCGGGCCAGTCGCTGGTTCTCCGCGTCGATGTCGACCGTGGTGAGGGTGCCGTCGGCGCGCATGCCGCGGAGCAGCGCGAGCCCGGAGACGCCGGTCCCGGTGCCGATCTCGACGACCGCTTTCGCGCTCACGCCGGCGGCGAGCAGGCTCAGCGCGGCGGCCGCGCCGGGGCCGATCGGGGCGACACCGCTGTCCGCGGCGCTCGCCCGCGCACCGGTGACGACCTCGTCCTCACCGATGTAGTCCTCGGCGTACGCCCAGGACGTCGGGTCGATGCCGGTAGCGATGGCGTCCTCCCAGTGATCGGCGGAGTGGTCGGCGGAGTGCTGTGCGGCTGCGGTACCCATGCTGAACCGAAGCCTAGCGGCTGGAGGTCCGCTTTCCGTGCTGCACGCGCGGAGGTTGCGCACTCCTGCTCATAACAACTGCCCCACAATCAGATATGATCGTCCGCACGAGACGTGACTCACCTGGTGAGGGAGGTGTGTGGAGTGGGATCAGGCGCGGATGACGTCGATGCCGGCTTCCTTGAAGACGGCGAGCTGGCTTTCGTCGGCCTGGGCGTCGGTGACGAGCGTGTCGATCTCGCTCAGCTCGCAGATCCGGGCGAAGGCCCGCTGCCCGAGCTTGGAGGAGTCGGCCACCACGACGACCTTCGCGGCCCGGCTGACGATCAGCTGGTTGATGTTCGCCTCGCCCTCGTGATGAGCGGTGGCGCCGGTCTCGTCGATCCCGTCGACGCCGATGAACGCGATGTCCAGCGACAGGTCGGACAGGATCCGGTGCGACAGCGGCCCGATCATCTCGTACGACTGCGGCCGCGCCACGCCGCCGGTCAGCACCATCTTCACGTGCGGCCGGACGATCAGCTCGTTGGCGATGTTCAGCGCGTTGGTGACGAGCGTGAACGCGGGCTCGCCGTGCTCCGCGGACAGCTCCGGCCGGGTCGCCAGCGTCCGCGCCACCTCGGAGATGGTGGTGCCGCCGTTCATCCCGATCACCATGCCGCGGCGCACCAGCGTGGCCGCCGCCTGCGCGATCCGCTGCTTCTCGGACGCGAAACGCGCAGTCTTGTAGCGCAGCGGCAGGTCGTACGACACCGCGTTGGCGACCGCGCCGCCGCGGGTCCGGGTGAGGAGCTGCTGCTTGCCGAGATGGTCCAGGTCACGCCTGATCGTGGCCGCGGACACGTGCAACTGCTCGGCGAGCTCGTCGACGTCGATGGCGCCTTTCTCGGCGAGCGACTCGAGCAAGGTGTTGAGGCGTTCATAACGCTTCACCCGGGGCTCCTCCTTCACACAATCGGTCAGCCCGGTGGCGGCTGGTTGGCACCATTCGATCACGTTCGAGCAGTTTCGACCATCAGAAGTGCGGAGACGACATGACGCAGCAGCCATTTGTGAGCACTGAGATCGCCACTCAGCCGGACCTTTGGCGGCAGGTCTCGGACGGTTTCGCGCAGTACGGCGGTGCACTTCCGAAGGCCGGTCAGCGGGTCGCGGCAGTGGGCTGCGGCACCTCCTGGTTCATGGCGATGGCGTACGCCGCGCTGCGCGAGGACCTCGGCCAGGGCGAGACCGACGCGTTCGCCGGATCCGAGTTCCCGGCGGACCGCGCGTACGACGCGATCGTCGTGATCAGCCGCTCCGGTACGACGACCGAAGTACTCGACCTGATCCGCGCCACCGATGTGCCGACGATCGCGATCACCGCCACCGTGGACTCGCCGATCGTCGAGCTGGCCGACCACACGATCATGCTGGACTTCGCCGACGAGCAGTCCGTGGTGCAGACCCGGTTCGCGACCACCACGCTGGCGCTGCTGCGCGCGTCGCTCGGCGAGGACCTGTCGAAGGCCGCTGCGGACGCTCAGACCGCACTGACCATCGACGTCGACGACCTGGCCAAGCTCGAGCAGGTCACGTACGTCGGGACCCGCTGGACGGTCGGCCTGGCGCACGAGGCCGCGCTCAAGCAGCGTGAGGCCGCGTCGGCGTGGACCGAGGCGTACCCGGCGATGGACTACCGGCACGGTCCGATCGCGATCGCGCAGCCCGGCCGCGGTGTCTGGGTCTTCGGTGAGCCGCCGGCGGGCTTGCTGGACGACGTGAACGCCACGGGCGCCACCATCGTCCACCACGCCGACCTCGACCCGATGGCGTCCCTCGTCGTCGCCCAGCGCGTCGCGGTCGCCAAGTCCTTGGCTCTCGGCCTCAACCCCGACCAGCCGCGCAGCCTCTCGCGCTCCGTCATCCTCGACTGACCGCGGCAGTCATCGGGGACTCCAGCGTCCACCCCAGCGCGGTGTAGAGCGCCCGCCCGTCCTCAGTCGCAACCAGTACGCCGGTGTTCGCACCGGCGTACTGCGCTGCTGCGGACAGGGCGGCCATGACGCTCCGGCCGAGCCCACGCCGCCGGTGGTGCGGAGACGTCTCGACCTGGTCGAAGACAGCGGCGTCTCCGGTGAGCGCTGCCTTCCCGCGCGCCGCCACAGAGCCGTCGGCGTCGCGTACGACGACGTCGACCACACTGTCCCGCCGCACACTCGTCAGTTCGTACGACGCAGCCACACTCGCTCCTGCGCCGGCCAGCGGGCGACTCATCAGGTACTCGACCGGCTGCACCTGCCACGGCGCGCCCAGTGAGACCTGCCCGCAGATCTTGAGCCAGGTGTCCGGCTCGCCGAGCCCGTCGACCAGAACGGCGTCGTACGTCGGGAGCACGTAGCGGACCTGGTGACCGGGCAGGCCGACATCGACGCGGTAACCGCTGCGGATCTTCACAGGTGCCGGGGTGCCGCGGGAGATGGTCCAGCCGTGGACCCAGGCGTCAAGAGACATGTGGCGGTGCCTTTCGTGAAGTGACTGCGCCGAGCCCGGCGGCCACGAGAAGAGCCAGGGCGACGACCAGTAGAGCCTTGTGGGTGCCGATTGCCGGGACCAGCAGGCCGCCGGTGGCCTGGCCGACTGCAGCGGCGCCGATTCGGAGGCTGGCGGCGGTCGTGCTGACTCGGCCTTGTAGTGACTCCGGGCTGTACTGCTGGCGTGCGGCGAACATGGCAGGGAGGGTGGGGCCTTCCAAGAGGCCGCTGCCAAAGGCCACAAGTAGCAGGACAACGAAACTGGTGGCCAGGGGCCAGCTACTGAGGGCGAGACCGTAGGCCGCGACCGACACGATGACGACCTGCTCGGGGCGCCAGCGGTTCTGGAGGCGAGTCAGGAGGAGTGCGGTGGTGACACTGCCGAGTTCGATGGCTGTCCAGAGGTAGCCGGCCGCTGACTTGGGCATGCCGAGCGAAGCCATGTGAAGCGGCAGAGCGATCAGCAGGAAGCCTGTGGCGCCCATGAGAAGAGTGGTGGTCACAGTGGAGGCACGCAACCGCGGTGTGCGGACCAGGTGGGACAGACCGGCCAGGACTGCTGGCAGGAAGGGTTCTCCAGCGGTTCGTAATGGTGGCAGCGCGGGCAGGCGGCTGATGGCGCAGATGCTGAGGGCCGCGATGACGGCGATGGCTACAGCGGCGACTTCTACCGACAAGGTGGCTGCGATCGTGGCAGCGGTCGCGGGGCCGGTGATGGTTGCGGCACCGAAGCTCGCGGCCTCGAACGAGTTGGCGCGAGCCAGCCGGTCCTGTGGGACCAGGCTGGGCAGCATGCTGGTGAATCCGCCGCTCGCCATCGGCAGTGTCGCGCCGGCGACCGCTGCGAGCGCCGGCGTGATCCAGTGCGCGCTGTGGCCGACTGCGGCCAACAGGCTGAGCATGACCACCCCGACAACAGCCTGGTTCAGTGCGAGCGCGCTCCGCCGGTACGGCGTCCTGTCCAGCCAGGCACCGAGCAGTGGCCCGGTCACGACTGCCGGAAGCGCATAAGCGGCTCCGCTGACTCCTGCCAGTGCCGGACTGTCCGTCCGCTCCAGCACCAGCAGCACCAACGTGAACGCCACCATCTCGTCGGCAAGCCGGGCCAGCGTTGCCGCCAAGTAGTAGCTCGCCACCCCTGACCTCCTGTAACGCAAAGCTGGCTGTTACGCGTTACGATCATAGAGGCGTTACGGAGGAGGGAGTCCAGTGGATATCCAGTCGCCGGACCGGCAGGTGCGGCTCGCGGTCGACCTGGTCAACACGCACACCCGCGACCCGGAGCAGTTGACGTCGCCGGCCGATGTCCGTGCGTTCCTCCTCGAGCACGGTGAGTCGGACCCGATCACGCTGGCCGACGACGACCTGGCCGCGGTCCGCGAGGTCCGGGCGCGGGTCCGCGAGGTCTTTCACGCCGACCCGCCGGCAGCGGCCCGGATGCTCAACCAGTTGCTGGAGGAGTACGCCGTACGCCCGTACCTGTCCGACCACGACGGGTCGCCGTGGCACCTGCATGTGGCCAGGCCCGGAGCCACCTGGGCCGACTGGATGGCGGCGACGACCGCGCTCGGTCTGGCGACGTTCGCGGCCGGTCACGGGTTCGAGGCGCTGGGGGTCTGCGCGGCGGTGGACTGCGAGCGGGTGTTCGCCAATCCGGCGGAGAAGCGGCCGCGAAGGTTCTGTACACCGCGGTGCTCGAGCCGGACCCGCGTGGCGTCGTACCGGGCCCGGCAGCACGCCCAGTAGCGGGGCGCTGGCCTGCCACGCCTAGGATCGTGAGTGGGGATTCCGGGAAGTGGGAGGAGTGCGAGTTGAGTCACACCGTGCTGGCCGAGCTGGTGGCCAACGTGCTGAAGGTCACCGCCAAGGCCGGAGACACGGTGGGACCGGATGACGCGCTGGTCATCCTGGAGTCCATGAAGATGGAGATTCCGGTGCTGGCCGAGGTGGCCGGCACCATCGTCGAGCTGAAGGTCGTCGAGGGCGAGGTCGTCCGCGACGGCGACCCGATCGCCGTGATCGAGGAGAAGTAGTTCAACCGAAATGACCTCTCAGGCGTCTTGTGTAGTGAAGGCACCGGCCGGGAACTTCCGGCCGGGGCGCCGCGTTGAGCCGTCGTACGAACAAACCAGGGTCCAGCCCGGGTTTTCCCGACGTGCGCAGAGGACGGTGACCGCGGCACCATGGCCTTCACGCTCATTGCCGAGAGGACCCAGGGAGGCGTTGCGGTGAAGCCGTTCGACACGTCGACGGTCCCCGCACCCCAGCAGGTGCCGGACGTCCCGGATGTGCTGCCGTCGTGGGACGAGATCGTCCGCACCCACTCCGCGCGCGTCTACCGGCTGGCGTACCGGCTGACCGGTAACAAGCACGACGCCGAGGACCTCACCCAGGAAGTGTTCGTCCGGGTGTTCCGCTCGCTGTCGTCGTACACGCCGGGGACCTTCGAGGGCTGGCTCTACCGGATCACCACGAACCTGTTCCTGGACGGCGCCCGCCGCAAGCAGCGGATCCGCTTCGACGGCCTGCCCGAGGACGCGCACGACCGGCTCCCGGCCAAGGGCGAGGGACCGGCCGAGAAGCTGGACTCGGACCTGTTCGACCACGACGTGCAGGACGCGCTCGACGCGCTGCCCGAGGACTTCCGCGCGGCCGTGGTGCTGTGCGACATCGAGGGCATGACGTACGACGAGATCGCGGACGTCCTGGACGTGAAGCTCGGCACCGTCCGCAGCCGCATCCACCGCGGCCGGTCGATGCTGCGCAAGCACCTGGAGCACCGGGCCCCGCGGTCCGGTCAGACCCGGGTCGGCGGCCCGCCGGTCGACGGCGGCCTCTTCGGCGACGGAGGTGACCTCGCATGACGCACCCGCTGGACAAGCTGAGTGCCGTGGTCGACGGCCAGCTCGACCACGACTCCCGTGACAAGGTCCTGAGCCACCTGGTCGGCTGCGACACCTGCCGTTCCGAGGTGGACGCGCAGCGCCGGCTGAAGGCGCGGATCGCCGCGCTCGAGTCGCCGGATCCGTCGACCGACCTGATGCAGCGCCTGATGGGTGTCTCGTCGTTCTCGACCGAGCCACGCGAAGAGGTCCGCCCAGTGGTCACGCCGGTCAGCGTGTTCCCGCAGCGGTCCGCGTTCCCAGCGGGGCGCACAGGTGGCACCCGACCCGGACCCGCCCGCGGCACCCGCTCCCGCCGTCGCAGCGGCGTCCTGGGCGCAGCCGGCTCAGCTGCCGCAGTTGCCTCCCTGCTCGGTACGGCGTTCGTCGTCGGCGACCCGTCCCGCTCGGAGCAGCCGCCGACGTTGCAACCGCCGGTCGCGAGCTTCTCGTCCGATCACGCGAGCACCAGCGGCGGAGCGCCGTTCGCCGACCCGGTCGCGCTGCTGAACTCCTACAACGGCGCGGGGTACGCGGGGCTGAACAACCCGACGCTGCGCCCGGTGGCCCTGACAGGACGCTGACCGGTGAGCCTCTCCCGGCTCGCCGTCCTGGTCAGCACCGCTCTGATCGGCTTCGGCCTGCCCACGTCCGCGGCAGCCGTCGTGCCGGCACTGTCGAAGACGGACTCGCCGACGGCGGTCAGCTGGCTGCAGCGAGCGGCCCTCGCGCCGAACCAGGTCTCGTACCACGGTACGCAGATCATCACCGCCTGGGGACCGCAGGGCGCCAGCTCCGCGATGCTGGACATCCTGCACGCGGCGTCACAGGGCTCTGAGATCAGCGTGCTCGGTTCGTCCGCACCTGGTGCGAAGGCGTTCGTGCAGCGCGCCACCACGGCGGACGCCGCCATCGACGGCGGACCGCTGGCGTTGCTGCAGGCGACGTACCACCTGGTCGACAAGTGCTGCACCGACCTGATCGGCCGGACCGCTGTGCTCGTGGAGGCGCTGCGGGACGATGAGACGCTGGCGGCCAAGTTCTGGATCGATAAGGCGACCGGGCTGCTGCTGCAGCGTCAGCTGTTCAGTGCGGACGGAAAGACGATGGTGCGCGCGACCGTGTTCACCGAGCTGGAGATCGAGGGCTCGGAGTTCATCGGCCACCTGCCGCCGACCGTGCCGAGCGGTGTCGAGTCGCTGGGCATGGGCAAGGTGGACAACCTGCGTTCCGAGGGCTGGGTCTGCGCGCCGGAGCTGCCTGCGTCGCTCAAGCTGTACGACGTCCACCAGGACACCAGTAACGGCTCTCTGCAGTTCTCGTACTCGGACGGGCTGTTCAACGTCTCCCTGTTCGAGCAGCGCGGCACGCTGGATCCGGCCGCGGTCCAGGGCTTCAGCAGCACCGACAGCCCGGGTGTGTACCTGCGGTACGGCATGCCCTCGTACGTCGTCTGGTCGTCCGGCGGAATCGTCTACACGCTGATCGGGGATCTGCCGCCCGACCAGCTCGGACAGGTGGTCAGATCCTTCCCGCACGAGCTGCCGACGGAGCTCAGTGCGATCCAGCGAGTGGGGTCCGGGCTGGCCAAAATCGCGACCTGGCTCACTCCGATGGGTGCACTCTCGCCGAAGCTGGGATAATCAAAGATGGAAGTGTGTCCCGGTTACCTCCGGGAGGCTTCCACCGACGACCACGACGACGACGTGAGGCGGGCACCGTGACGAGCGACGACGCCGAGCCGACAGTTCCGAATCCGGCGACCGCGGAACCGACCGCGGTCCTGCCCACCGCGGGCGCACCCGACGGGAACGGCACCGCGGCAGGTCCGCCGCTGACCGGTCTGACCCCGCCGGCTCCCGGCGCGGGCGCGATGCCGCTGCGGACACCCGGCTCGGACTCGGCGTACCGGCAGACGAACGGCGGCCTGACCAACGGCGGCCCGACGAACGGTGCGCTGACGAACGGGGCGCGGTCTACCTCGCAGCGCAGCTTCGGGCGCCCGGAGCCGCAGCAGCAGACCTTCCGTCCGGTGTACCAAGGGCAGGCCTGGCCGACCGAGCAGCCGCAGTACCGGCCTGCGTACGTGCCGCCGCCACCGGCCGACTGGCACCAGCAGCAGGCCCGCTCGTACGCGTCGGAGCCGCAGAAGCTCAACCGGGTCGTCACCATCGCCGGTCTGGTCGCGCTGGTCATCGGCGTCCTGGCCGGCGCCGGTGCGGCCACGGCCGTCGTCGCGCTCAGTGGCAACGACACACCGATCGCGCAGCAGCCGAACCCGCCGGTCGGCACCGGAGCCGACCCGAAGATCCGTACCGGCTCGGTGTCCGCGGTCGCCGCGACCCTCCTGCCCAGCGTGGTGCAGCTGAAGGTCGAAGGCTCGGACAACTCCGACGCCACCGGGTCCGGGTTCGTGATCGACAATGTCGGGCACATCCTGACCAACAACCACGTCGTCGCGGCAGCGGCCAAGGGCGGCTCGATCCAGGTCGTCACGAACGACAACAAGACCGCGACCGCGCGGCTCGTCGGCCGCTCCCCGGCGTACGACCTGGCCGTCGTGCAGGTGGCCGGCCTGACCGCGCCCTCGGTGCAGTTCGGCCGGTCGGACCAGGCGGTCGTCGGGCAGGACGTGGTCGCGATCGGCTCGCCGCTCGGGCTGGCCGGCACGGTCACCTCGGGCATCATCTCGGCGAAGAACCGGCCGGTGACGACCGGCGACGACACCGGCCAGGCGTCGTCGTACATCAGCGCGCTGCAGACCGACGCCGCGATCAACCCGGGCAACTCCGGTGGTCCGCTGGTCGACATGAACGCGCGGGTGATCGGCGTGAACTCCGCGATCGCCACTGTCCGCGGATCCGAGGAGGGGCAGAGCGGGAGCATCGGGCTCGGGTTCGCGATCCCGATCGACCAGGCCCGGCGGACCGCGCAGCAGCTGATCGCCACCGGTAAGGCGTCGTACCCGGTGATCGGGGCCAGTGTGGACATGATGTTCGAGGGCGGCGCCCGGGTCAGTGCGGTGAGCCCGAGTTCGCCGGCCGCCCGGGCCGGTCTGCGCGTCGGTGACGTGATCACCTCGATCAACAACGACCCGGTCGACAGCGCCGAGGTGCTGATCGTCGCGATCCGCACCCACCAGCCGGGTGAGGCCGTGCGGCTCGCGTACGAGCGCGGCGGGCGGTCCCGGACGGTTACGCTCACTCTCGCCCAGCAGATCGGCTGACGGGTGCTACCCAGGGTCGGGATAGGCTGGGCGCAGTCCGGGACGAAGTACGGAGAGGTGGGGACATGTTCGGCATCGGGCCACTCGAACTGGTCGTGATCGCGATCGTCGCCGTACTCGTTTTCGGTCCGGATCGGCTGCCGGAGTTCGCCCGTACGGCGGGACGTCTGCTGCGCCAGGTCCGTCAGATGGTGACGAACGCGCAGAACGATCTACGCAACGAGCTCGGTCCGGAGTACGCCGACCTCGAGCTGCAGGACCTGAACCCGAAGAACTTCGTCCGCAAGCACCTGCTCGAGCCGATGGACGACGACGATGACAAACCCGTCGCCAACTTCGTCGACAGTGCCCCGCAACGCCTCCCGGCCGGCGCCAAGCCGCCGTACGACCCCGAGTCGACCTGACTCATCTCCGTCGGAGGAGCAGAGCCGTCGCGACCGCGCCGGCGACCGCGGGCAGGAGCGCTAGGGCGCCCCAGAGCGGCGGGTACGGTTGGACGCCGTACTCGGACGCGACCAGTAGCGTCACGCCCAGCGAGGCCGTGAGCAGTACGACGAGTACGCCGACGCCTGCTGCGGCCAGGCGGTGCGAGCGGGCCAGCCCCGCGACCAGTAGCCACAACAGGGCGTCCAGGACCGCTACGCCGTACAGCAGGCCGTAGAGCGCGCCCTCGGACGCGTGCTTGCCGTACGAGGCGTAGCCCGACGAGGCGTGGTCGAACAGGCTGCGGCTGCCGGCCTGGTCGACGATCGCGATGGCGGCCAGCAGGACCGAGAGTCCGACCGCGAGCAGCGCTGTGCGCTTTTCAGAAAGTGACTGTCTCATGCAAGTGACTGTACGAACGTCGGTTCGGCCTGGTCAAGAGATTTAGACAGTGACTTGCTGAAGCGCGTCACTGTCTCTAAGGTCGGGGTATGGCTACCGGTCTGCGGGAACGCTGGCGCGAGAAGGCGCGGCGGACGATCCAGGAGTGCGCGCTCGACCTGTTCGACGAGCGCGGGTTCGGCGCGGTGACGATCGAGGAGATCGCCGCCGCGGCCGAGGTGTCGCCGTCGTCGGTGTACCGCTACTTCGGCACCAAGGAAGGCCTGATCGTCGCCGACGAGTTCGACACGATGAGCCAGGAGGCGCTGGAGGAGCTGTTCGACCGTGAGGACCCGGTCGGCACGATGACCCGGATCGTCCGCGACTACGAGGCGGCGCCGGGCGGCGGCGAGCCGGTCCCGTGGCGGCGGATCCGCTACTTCTTCAAGGAACCGTCGGTGCGTACGGCGTTCTGCGCGTCGCTGGACCGCGCCAGCCTGCGCATCGCGCCGCTGATGGCCGGCGGCCGGCTCACCGAGACCCAGGCCCGGGTGGCCGCGAACGCCCTTGTTTTCGGCTACTTCGCGGCGTTGGAGCAGTGGTATCTCGACGGCGGAACGCGGCCCGTCGCGGCGTACGTCGAGGAAGGTCTGTCCCCGCTCCGCCCGATCTGGTCAGTCGGTGATCAGTAGGTCGTAGGTGACCTTGTCGTCGACTCCGCCGCCGATCTCGAAGGCGGCGCGCTCCGTGCCGACATGCCGGAAGCCGGCCTTCTCCGCGGTACGGCGGGCCGCCGTGTTGGAGGCCGCCGTACGGATGAAGATCCGCCGGCCGCCGAACCCGCCGGCGTTCGCGGAAGCGAAGTACCACTGGGCGACCCGCCGGATCGCCTCGCTCATCACGCCGCCGCCCTGCGCCTCGGGATGCATCCAGTACCCCACCTCGGCGTCGCGGACCGCGCCGCGGACGTGGATGCCGAAGAGCGTGAGGTTGCCCAGCCCCTGATCCGTCGCGGCGTCCGCCACGCACCAGTTGAACCGCGTCCCGGCCGCTGCCTGCTCGGCCAGGTCCTTCAGCCAGAACCGCGCGTCCTCCACGGTGAACGGCTGCGGGATGAACGGCAGGAAATGCGCGGTCGCCTGGTTGGTGCGAGCCGCGGAGATCCGTGGCAGCTCGTCGTCACGCCACCTCCGCAACCGCAACCGCGCCGTCTCCAGCACGGGGTGATCCACTGTCAGCGGCCCGCGGGGGAGAGGCCGAGCTGGCGGCCGAGGAGGCCGCGCGGCTTGCCGCCCAGGGTCGAGGCGATCTTGTCGAGGACCTGCGCCGCGGGGGTGTCGGGGTCGGCGGCCACGAGCGGCTGGCCGAGGTCGCCGCCGGCGCGGAGCCGCTCGTCGAGCGGGATCTCGCCGAGCAGCGGGATGCTGTACCCGAGGCGTGCGGACAGGGTCTCCGCGACGCGGGTGCCGCCGCCGGTGCCGAAGATCTCGATGCGGTGCTCGGGACCGCAGTGCGGGCAGGGCAGGTACGACATGTTCTCGACCACGCCGGCCACCCGCTGGTGCACCATCTGCGCCATCGTGCCGGCCCGCTCGGCCACCTCCGCGGCGGCCTCCTGCGGGGTCGTCACGACGATCACCTCGGCGCTGGTCAGCCGCTGACCGACGGAGATCGCGATGTCACCGGTGCCGGGCGGTAGGTCCAGGAGCAGTACGTCGAGGTCGCCCCAGTAGACGTCCGCGAGCATCTGCACCAGCGCCCGGTCGAGGATCGGGCCGCGCCACGCGACCACCTGGTCGCGCTTCGGCTTCAGCATGCCGATCGAGATCACCTTCACGCCGTGCGCGGGCACCGGCATGATCATGTCGTCCACCGCGGTCGGCCGCTCGTCGGCGACGCCGAACATGGCCGGCACCGAGTGGCCGTAGATGTCCGCGTCGAGGACGCCGACCGACAGCCCCTGCTTGGCCATCGCGACCGCGAGGTTGACCGTCACCGACGACTTGCCCACGCCGCCCTTACCGGACGCGATCGCGAACACCTTGGTCAGCGAGTCCGGCCGGGAGAACGGGATCTCCTTCTCGGCCACGCCGCCGCGCAACTGGGTCTGCAGGGCCGCGCGCTGCTCGGCGGACATCACGCCCAGGTCGATCTCGACGCCGGTGACACCGTCCAGTTTGCTCACCGCGGCAGTGATGTCCCTGCGCAGCGTGTCCTTCATCGGACAGCCGGCGACGGTCAGCAGGATGCGTACGGCGACCACGCCGTCCTCGCGGACGGCGACGGTCTCGACCATCCCCAGATCCGTGATCGGCTTCTTGATCTCCGGATCCATTACGCCACCGAGCGCCGTGGTCACCTGATCAGCAGTGGGAGCCATGCCCCCAGGCTACGTGCTCCGCCGGCACGCCCCGACCGCAGTCCGTGTGACGTAGGCCCGGGAAGGTGAACCTAACCTCAGAGGCCGGGGGCGCCGTAGATGGGGAACCAGCGGGAGAGGTCCGGTTCGAAGTTCAGGTCGGCGCCCACGACGGACTTGATCTGGAGCTCCTGGGCGTTGTCGCGGCGGTCCGTGCCGACGGGAACGAACGGGTACCAGGAGCCGCGTTTGTAGAGGTAGACGAGGCCCACGGACTGGCTGCCGTTGGTGAAGGCGACGAGGGTGCAGAGCAGGGCGTTGCCGTAGCCGGCGTCGACGAGCGACGTGTTGACCGCGTGCAGGTCGGTGACCAGGGTCTCCAGGTCGTCCGGGGCCGTCTGCCGGACCAGCCAGGTGAAGCCGTACGAGTCCGTCGTACTGGTGAACTTGCCGTTGTCCAGCGCGAGCAGCTTGTCGACCTCCTCGCGCAATGCGGTGAACCCACCGCCCTCGGCCGCCTTGAAACAGACCGAGCCACTGCCCGTCGGGCGGAAGCCGGCCGCGGTCTCCAAGGTGATCGCGGCCGACGGAAGCGAGAACAGCTGATCGAGATTCGGCGGCACAGCCTTGCTGCGCCCGAGCAGGATGTCGAGGAGGCCCATGTGTCTAAGCTTGCTCGCCCAGCTCGCGGGAGAGCGTACCGAGGCGGTCGAGGCGTGTCTCGAGCGACGGGTGCGTGGAGAACAGCGACGACAGACTCTTGCCGGTGATCGCCGGCGCGAAGAAGAATGCGTTGAACGCCTGCGCCTGGCGCAGGTCGCGGGACGGTATCTGTGCGATGTCCCCGCTGATCTTCGTCAATGCCGATGCCAGCGTCGAGGGTCTGCCGGTCAGCATCGCTCCGGCCCGGTCCGCGGCCAGTTCGCGGTACCGCGACAGGGCCCGGGTCAGCAGGAACGAGATCGCGTACACGGCGATGGACACCCCGATGATCGTCAGCATGATCACCGCCGCGTTCTGGTCGCGGTTCCGCCCGAGGCCGCCGTACAGGCCGAAGCGGGTGATCAGGCCGGCGAGTACGCCGAGGAAGGACGCGATCGTCATCACGGCGACGTCCCGGTGCGCGACGTGCGAGAGCTCGTGCGACAGCACGCCCTCGAGCTCGTCGCGGTCCAGGCGGCGCATGATGCCGGTGGTCACGCACACGACGGCGTTCTTCGGGTTGCGGCCGGTCGCGAACGCGTTCGGCAGGTCGACGTCGGCGATCGCGACCCGCGGTTTCGGCATGTCGGCGAGCGCGCACAGCCGGTCGATCGCGCCGTGCAGCTCCGGTGCCTCCTCGGGGGTGACGATCCGGCCGTGCATCGCGTAGAGCGCGATCCGGTCGGAGAACCAGTACTGCGCGAAGAGCATGCCGCCGGCGATCAGCACCGCGAGCACCGCGCTCCGGGTCAGTGCGATCAGCAGCGCCACGAAGCCGACGTACAGCAGGCCGAGCAGGAAACTGGTGATCACCATCCGGCTGGACAGCCCGCGATCAGGCGCGAATCGAGTCTTCATCCCACGTCCTTCCTCACCTGATAGCGAGGGTAGCTCGCGTTCAAACCCGGTCGTCCTCGCGTGTGTCGAGGTCGGCGAGCAGGGAGCGGAGCTCGGAGCGCAGGAAGTCGCGGGTGGCGACCTCGCCGACCGCCATCCGCAGCGCCGCCACCTCGCGGGCCAGGAACTCCATGTCGGCCCGGGTCCGCGCGTCGACGTCCCGGTCGCGTTCGTACTGCACCCGGTCGCGGGCCTCCTGCCGGTTCTGGGCGAGCAGGATCAGCGGAGCGGCGTACGACGCCTGCAGGCTGAGTGCCAGTGTGAGGAAGATGAACGGGTACTGGTCGAACCGCACGCTCTCCGGCGCGAAGATGTTCCAGCCGACCCAGAACAGGATGGTCGCGGTCATGTAGACCAGGAACCGTCCGGTGCCGAGGAAGCGGGCGATCCGTTCGGACAGCCGCCCGAATGCGTCGGCGTCGTACGCCGCTCGCGGGACGAAGGTCCGTCGCCAGTCGCGCGGTACGTCGAGCCGTGTCGTCGTACCGCGGAAGAGCCGGCGCTCGTCCGTGGACAGGCGGTCGTCACGAGCCATCGTGGTCTACCTCCTGGTCGCCCGGTTCGGCATGGTCGTGTTCTCGCCAGTCGTCGGGGAGCAGGTGGTCGAGGACGTCGTCCACGGTCACCGCGCCGATCAGCCGGCCCTCGTCGTCGAGCACCGGCGCTGCGACCAGGTTGTACGTCGCGAGGTACTTGCTGACCGTCTGCAGGCTGTCGTCCGGCCGCAGCCCGTCCAGGTCGGTGTCAAGGACGGCGGACACCAGTTCGGAGGGCGGCTCGCGCAGCAGCCGCTGGATGTGGCCGATCCCGATGAACCGTCCGGTCGGCGTTTCCAGCGGCGGCCGGCACACGTAGATCATCGCGGCCAGTGCCGGGCTCAGGTCCGCGTTGCGTACGCGGGCGAGTGCCTCGGCCACGGTGGCGTCCACGGGCAGGATGACCGGCTCCGACGTCATCAGACCGCCGGCGGTGTGCTCCTCGTAGGTCAGCAACCGGCGTACGTCTTCGGCTTCCTCGGGCTCCATGAGCGTCAGCAGACGCTCGGCTGTCTCGGTAGGCAGCTCAGCGATCAGGTCAGCGGCGTCGTCCGGGGACATCTCTTCCAGCACGTCCGCGGCCCGCTCGGTGTCCAGACCGGCGAGGATCTCGACCTGGATGTCCTCAGGCAACTCCTCGAGGACGTCGGCCAGCCGCTCGTCGTCCAGCGCGACGGCGATCTCCTTGCGCCGCTTGGGAGACAGGTCATGCAGTACGCCGGCCAGGTCCGCGGCACGCATCGACTCGAACGCGGCGAGGATGTGGGTCGCGCCCTGCCCCTCCTCGACCTGGGTGAACCCGCTGACGTCGGTCCAGTCGAGCACATGGGTCTGTCCGCGGCGCCGGAACCGTTTGGAGCCCTCCCGGACCGCCACCTTGGTCAGCAACCAGTCCCGGGTCCGCCACTGCTCCATCGCCATGTCGAACACCACCGCGGTGGCGCCGGTGTCGGCGATCGTGACGGTGCGGTCGAGCAGTTCGCCCAGGACGAGTACCTCGGTCGTGCGCTGCTCGAAGCGCCGCATGTTGAGCAGGCCGGTCGTGATGACGTGGCCGACGTCGACCGAGGTCACCCGGGTCATCGGCAGGAAGATCTTGCGCCGGGTGAACACCTCGACGACCAGGCCGAGCACGCGGGGCGGCTGGTCGCCCTGGCGCATCATGGCCACGACGTCCCGGACCTTGCCGACCTGGTCCCCGTTGGGGTCGTACACCGGCAGACCCGCCAACCGGGCGACGTATACCCGCGACGGAGATCCACTCATGGTCGAAGGCTAACCCGTCGAACCTGAGTCTCGGCGGAACCCTGGCTAGCTCAGCTTGGGGCGGCGGCGCACTGGGCGATGCAGTGTGATCGGTGCCTTGCCGCGGGTCGTGGCCCGGGTCGGTACCGGGGCCTCGGTCCGCGGTGTCGCGTCGTACCGCCCGGCCGACTCGCTGATCTCACCGGTGGGCTCCAGCACGAGGATGTCCGCCTCCGTGCTCCACCGCTCCAGCTGAGTGTCCAGCTCGGCTGCGTTCAGCCGCTCGCTGCGGAGTACCTGCGCGGCTGCTGTCCACTCCTCGCTTCCGGGGTCCAGCCGCCGCACCGTCGCCTTCCAGCTCGCAAGCCGGTTCGTGGCCGGCTTGGCCGGTACGACGACCTCGACCGCGGCCGCTGCTACGAGTCCGGGCAGCGGCTGCTCCGCACCGTCGGCTGAGTCGGCCAGGACGACGTACTGCCCCTCGACCGTGGAGAACCACGCCGGCACCGGTCGCCGGCCGTCCCACGCCAGCCAAACGAGTCCGGCCTTCTTCATGACGCCAGCGATCTCCTCGGTGCTCACAGGCACATTATTGACCTTTGATCGCAGCTTGAGCGCCAGCCTGAAACCGGGTCCGCGCGCCGAGCTCTTGCATCAGTGCAGCGATCTTCCGTTGTGCCGTGCGTTCGCTGACCCCCAGCTGCCGGGCAATGGCCTGGTCGGTCAGACCTGCGAGGAGGAGCTTGACGAGGGTGCCGTCGGCCTTCACCGGCAGCGCCCCTTCCCACAACGCCTCGAACAGCTCGACGTACGCATCGAACAGCCCGCATGGCTGCACCAGCACGGCGGACTCCTCGCTCAGCAGAACCAGTGCGAGCCGATCATCAGCCAGATACAGGTGGATCGGCAGCGCCGGCAGCACTCGTGCGGTCTCGTTGCCATGCGCATCGAGTACGCCGTGCTCGTACACCGTCCTGCACTCGGCCCGCTGCACCGGCGGATCGCCGTACGGCGCCTTCACGAGTCGACGCAGCTCGGTACGGGCCGCTGCCTGCACCTGGTCGATCCGCTGCCGGACAGCCCCACCACCTGTCACCAGCTCGACCAGTGTCGCGGTCGGAGTCCCGGTGTGATTGCGGTACGCCGCTGACAGGTCGTCGATGTGTGCGCGTGCGTCACGCAGCAGGCGCTCCTGCTCCAGCAGCAGCACCTCCAACGCGATATCCGGCGCCACAGCCACGTAACGCTCGCCCACGCGGCTGACGAGGCCCTTGGCGATCAGGCCGGTCAGTACGGCGTTCTGCTCGTTGTCCGCGGGGCCAGACGCCACGAGAGCGCTGTAGGTCGCCTCCTCGTCCGGGGACAGGCCCAGCGCCGTCAGGTCACCCACGGTGTCCCAGCCAGCCCCGCAGTACGGCCTGGTAGCCCGCTTCGAAGCGGGTGTCAGCGTTGAGGCGGTGCCGCATCCCGTCGATGTGTTTGCGGACGGTCCGCTCGCTCCAGCCCAGATGCACCGCCATCTCGTTGTCGGTGAAGCCGGACATCAGCAGAGCGAGCAGATCGCGTTCGGCCGCCGTCGGACGGTCGGTAGCCGGCGGCTGCGGGTCGTACGTCGCCAACGGGACGGCCTTGCGCCAGTACAGCTCGAACAACGCGGCCAGACCCTCCACCATCACCGGGTCGTGGACCAGCAGCGCGGTCTCATGACGCGTCGCGTGGACGTCGAACGGGACGAAGGCCATCGGCGCATCGGTGACGATCAGCTTCATCGGTACGTCGCCGACCCGGGCCTGCTCGCCGTCCGCGATGCCCTGGATCAGCGCGGCCAGCCGCCCCGGCCGGTCCACCGAACCGCGACGGTCATAGATCACGCGGAACGACACACCGCGCTTCAGCTGGTCGATCTCCAGCTGGTTCACCTGGTTCGGGTCGTCGCGGTACGGCGGCGCGTCCCAGCCGCACACCTCGTTCCGTGCGCCCAGCAACAACCTGCTCATGGTCTGCGCGATCTCCTGGTCACCATGGAGCACTTCGACCAGGTCGGCCGGCTCGCGTCGCGCCGTACTCCCGTGGAACCGCACTGTCAGCTCCACCATCTTCCGACGGGCATCCGCCAGCTCCCGCTCGCGCCGTCGGGCCAGCACGTCCAGGGCGGTGTCCGGCGGCAGTACGACGTACCTCGGGGGATCTGTGCTGACCAGGGTGACGAGATCGAGGTCGACCAGCTTGGCCAGCGCACGGGACCCGGCCAGCTCTGTTGCGCGGACCGGAGGGCAGGAGACGAGTTCCTCGTACAGGGCCTGCTCCTCGCGGTTCAGACCGAGTGACTCGAGCACTGACCGATCATCTCCGGTTTCCGCCATTGGCGGGAACTGCACAGCCAGACCGCTTCCGGACATGTCGCACCCCTGACAGCCTCGCCAACATGACTGTGCTGAATGCTGCGCCTCCGGCGCAGCGGATCCTGGGGCTGTTACTCCCGGCCTTCCCTCGTCGCTCCGGTCGCTTCGCTCCCTCCGCTCCTCAGTCCAGGCCGGGAGGCCCCAGGATCGGATGGCGCGCCCCCGTCGCCGTGCTGTCGGCTCTCGCACTCCTGCTCGGTTCTACGACCGCGAGGGCTGCTGACACGCCGCCTGCTCCGCCGGCCGCACAGCAGGTGGCTGAGCCGGCCGGGAGCGAGCAGGTCACGCTGATCACCGGCGACCAGGTCACGTACCGGTTCACCGCGGACGGTACGCCGCTCGACGCCGACGTCACCCCGGCGCCACGGGAGAACGGCCGCCCGGTCGTCTTCACCGAACTGCACCAAGGCGACCAGTACTACGTCTACCCGTCCGACGCGTCCGAGCTGATCAGAACAGGCCGCCTCGACCGGCGGCTGTTCGACGTGGCCTACCTGACGAAGTACGGCTACACCGACAGCAAGAGCACGACGCTGCCCTTGATCCTCCAGAGCAGCAGCACGTCCGCACTGCCCGGCACACGTCGCGTCAAGGCATTGCCCAGCATTCGTTCGGAGGCCGTCACACTCGGCAAGTCGCAGGTGCGTGGCTTCTGGGCGGCCGTCGACACCCCGACGGCTCGCACGCTGGACGGTGTGGCGAGTGTCTGGCTCGACGGCAAGGTGCAGGCGAGTCTGGACGTCAGCGTGCCGCAGATCGGTGCACCGTCGGCGTGGCAGGCCGGCTACACCGGCAAGGGCGTCAAGGTCGCCGTACTCGACACCGGGATCGACCAGACCCATCCCGACCTCGCCGGGAAGGTCACCGAGGCAGTGAGCTTCGTACCTGGGCTGGATGCCACCGACAAGCACGGCCATGGCACCCATGTGGCCGACACCATCGTCGGTTCCGGCGCCGCGTCCGGTGGGAGGTACAAGGGCGTAGCGCCGGACGCCACACTGATGGTCGGGAAGGTGCTCGACAACAGCGGTGGTGGTTTCGAATCCGGCATCATCGCGGGCATGCAGTGGGCGGCCTCGCAGGGGGCCGACGTGATCAGCATGAGTCTCGGCGGTTGCTGCACCGACGGCACGGACCCGATGAGTCAGGCCGTGAACGACCTGACTGCGCAGTACCACACCCTGTTCGTGATCGCGGCGGGCAACGACACCGCGGCCGGCACGGTCGGTGCGCCAGGGGTCGCGGACGCGGCGCTGACTGTCGCGGCGGTCGACAAGCAGGACCAGCGGGCCTCGTTCTCCAGCCAGGGGCCGCGACGAGTCGACTACGGCCTCAAGCCGGACATCTCCGCGCCGGGTGTTTCGATCGTGGCCGCTCGCGCAGCAGGTACGTCGCTCGGCCCACTCGTCGGCGACAAGTACACGAGCCTCAGCGGCACGTCCATGGCCACACCGCATGTCGCCGGCGCGGCGGCTTTGCTGGCGCAGCAGCACCCCGATTGGACGGGTGAGCAGCTCAAGAGCCATCTGATCAGCAGCAGCAAGCAGATCAACGGTACGGCGTACCAGGTCGGCTCCGGTCGCGTCGACGTCGCACGTGCTGTCACACAAGACGTCTACAGCACGGGCAACCTGGACTTCGGCATCCTCCCGGAGCCGTACGACGTACCGGCCACGAAGACCATCACGTACGTCAACACGACCGCTGAGCCCGTCACGCTGCAGTTGACCGCGTCCATCAAGGCGACCGAAGGTACGGCGCCGCCGAACGCGTTGCAGGTGCCTGCCACGGTCACGGTTCCCGCCAACGGGTCCGCACCGGTCACAGCGACGTTCGACCCCAGTGGTCCGGGCACCTGGTACCAGGGTTCGATCGTCGCTACGAATGGCCAGACCGAGCTGCGTAACGCCGTAGCGGCGTACACGCACGCGGCGCGGCACAAGCTGACCGGGTCCATCAAGCTCCCGGCCGGTGCGACCGACGTGCAGTACAACACCTGGTACTTCCTGCGCACCGACGACCAGAACGACCTCGACATCACCAACAACGTCGGGTACGCCGGGGGAGCGCAGAACATCAGCGGCACGCTCGACGAGGGCACGTACAGCGTCCAAACGTCCATCAACTGGCGTGACGCGGCCGGCAACCCTCAGGTCACGCTGCTGACCAGTCCACAGGTCGACGTGCGCTCCGACCAGAACGTCGTACTGGACGCGAGCACTGCGAGCAGGGTGAGTACGCGGACCCCACTGGCTTCCGTGCCGGTTGACACCCAGGTCGGGTGGGCTCAGACGTCAGCATCTGGCATGTGGACGCTCCGGGTCAGTGCCTCCTCGCTGTACAAGCAGGAGTGGGGTCTGTGGGTCACGCCAACGCAGCAGGTCACGGTTGGTCAGTTCCTGTGGCGTGACGACCGGCTGCTCACCACACCACCAGTAACGATGTATGCCGGTGGCAGGACCCTCGACGCGAAGTACGTGAGTCTCGAAGCAGAGGACCCACGCTTCGACGGTACAAAGGTGCTCCCGCTCGTGTTCGGTACGCCGGCGCGCGGTGCGGTCGTGCTGCTAGACGTATCCGACCTCTGCCCTGCCGCCGCGTGGTCCTGCAAATCCGGTGTACTGGCGAGAGCTCAGGCCGCGCACCAGGCCGGCGCGGCTGGTGTGCTCCTGTACGGCGCACGCGGCCGGGCGGTTCCGGTCGACGATGTCGCCGTACCGATCCCGGTGCTGACGATCCCTGCGGCGCAAGGGCAGGCGCTACGGGCCCACCTGCCGCGAGTGGTGACTGTACGAGGCAAGGCGGCGATGCCGTACGTCTACGCGATGTCCTACCCCGTCGAGGGACGAGTGCCCCTGACGCAGAAGACAGTCAGCGCACGCGACGTGTACCGCTTCGACAGCAGCTACCACGGCGACGCGCCCGGCACGGTCGCGCTCAGCTGGAATGCTGCGAAGAAGTACGGCCGCAGCCTGGGCAGTGTGAAGCTGACGATGCGCGGGCCGGGCACACTCACCGAGTACGTCGGCCCGATCCAGGACGACGTACGACGCAATCGAGGCGCCGGGCTGACGTACGACGCACCCGCCGACATGGAGCCGTTCCACCGCTCCGGATGGGTGCAGAGCCGCGGCGACGTGCTCACGCGGCCGGGTCGACGTACTGACACGTACGGCGAGCAGCCGCTGGTGCACTCGGCGCTGCGGACCGTGACGCCCGAGGACAACGACTACACCTGGCAGCTGTGTCAGGCGTGCCGCAGCGGCAACATCTTCATGCCCTGGCACACCCAGAGCAGCGACGGCCTGGCCGCGGGCACGCAGACGTACTACATCCCCGAGATCCTGCGCGGCGAGCCGCAGACGCAGATCAAGCTCTGGGGACCGGACGGCCAGGAGATCCCTGTCGAGCAGGGCTTCTGGGTGTTCTTCATCGCGGTCATCGGCGTGCCGTACTTCGTTCTGCCCGACGCACCGGGCCGGTACCGGATGACCGAGACGTACCCCGCGCCGTACAAGCTGCAGAAGTGGTCGCGGACCGTCGCGTCGGAGTGGACGTTCACCACGGCCAAGCCCACGGACGGCTTCCCGTACCGGCCGCCGAAGGGGTACGGCGTGCACTGCGGGACCTGGGACACGATCACCCGACTAGGACAGGACAAGGGCAGCTGCGCGGCCAACAGCCAGCTGTACTTGGGCTACGACCTCGGACTGCGCCTGAACAACACCCTGCCCGCCGGACGCGACAACAGGATCACCATCAGCGGCTACCACCACTCGTATCTCGGGAGCGACCCGGAGCTGACCAGTCTGAAGCTGTCGGTCAGCTACGACGACGGGGCCACGTGGCAGTCGGTGCGGACGACGAAGTCGGGTCGGAGCGAGTACACCGCCGTACTGAAGCACCCGAGGAGCGCCAAAGCAGTCAGCCTGCGCACGGAGGGCGTGGACGCCGCGGGCAACACGATCAAGCAGACCATCACCCGCGCGTACGGTCTCACCGCCCGCTGACGCCCAACTTTGAGAAGCCACCGATCATTTTTCGGGCGTCGAAATGATTGGTGGCTTCTCAAAGTGGTGAATCGGGACACACTCGGGAGGGAAGTGAGCCGGGTCACCGGAGCGGCGACGGTAGACGCCGTACGCTGCCGGTGACCGGCGAGTAACCGAGTGGAGGTCCCCCGATGGCGGAACAGGTTTTGCGCAGCAGGCGGTCGTGCCTGGCCACCCCGGGATCGAACCCGCGGTTCCTGACCAAGGCGAAGGGGCTGGACGCGGACCAGGTGTTCCTGGACCTCGAGGACTCGGTTGCGCCGATCGCGAAGCCGGATGCCCGCAAGAACATCGTCGCCGCGCTCAACGAGGGCGGCTGGGGTACCAAGCTGCGCGTCGTCCGGGTGAACGACTGGACCACCGAGTGGACGTACGCCGATGTGATCGAGGTCGTCGGCGGCGCCGGCGCGAACCTGGACTGCATCATGCTGCCGAAGGTGCAGACCGCCGAACAGGTGGTCGCGCTCGACCTGCTGCTCACCCAGTTGGAGAAGGTGCACGGCTACGAGCCGGGCCGGATCGGGATCGAGGCGCAGATCGAGAACGCGCTCGGCCTGACCAACGTGAACGCGATCGCGACCGCGTCGCCGCGGGTGGAGACGATCATCTTCGGCCCGGCGGACTTCATGGCGTCGATCAACATGAAGTCGCTGGTGGTCGGCGAGCAGCCGCCCGGGTACGACGTCGGCGACGCCTACCACTACATCCTGATGCAGATCCTGATGGCCGCCCGCGCGCACGGCAAGCAGGCCATCGACGGCCCGTACCTGCAGATCAAGGACGTCGACGGCTTCCGCCGCGTCGCGGGCCGCTCGGCCGCGCTCGGCTTCGACGGCAAGTGGGTCCTGCACCCCGACCAGATCGCCGCCGCGAACGAGGTCTACTCACCCCGCCAGGACGACTACGACCACGCCGAGAACATCCTCGACGCCTACGACCACTACACCTCCGCAGCCGGCGGCGGCCGCGGCGCGGTCATGCTCGGCGACGAGATGATCGACGAAGCCAGCCGCAAAATGGCCCTGGTCATCTCCGCCAAGGGCCGCGCCGCCGGCCTCACCCGCACCGACATCTGGCAACCCCCGGCCGACTAGGCCCTAACCCGCCTGGGCCATGATCGCGAGGAGGTGGCCGTCGGGGTCGGGGAAGAAGGCCATCCATTCTTCGGTGCCGTTGTCGTGTTTGTGGATGAGGTGCGGGGCGCCCTCGAACTGCACGCCGCGCTCCCGGAGTTCGTCGTACGCCGTGTTGATGTCGTCGACGCGGAAGTACAGGCAGGACGGCTCGCCGGGTGGGGCGTCGTTGGCGCTGAGGAACAGGCGGGTCCCGCCGCAGTCGAAGAACGCCAGGTCGCCGAACGTGTACAGGTGGGGGAGTCCGAGTACGTCGCGGTAGAACTCGACCGCCTTCTCGATGTCATTGCACGGGCGCGCGATCTGCCCGATCGCGCCGAGTTGCACGCTCATGTCCTGGCCTCCTCGAAGAGCACTGTCGACGGGCACACCGCGCCAGCTGCGAAGCTCGGCCCGGCGGTTCAGGCCGAGCTTCATCAGCGCGTTGGCGACGTGGAACTTCACCGCGTCGACGCTGACTCCACGCCGGCGCGCGATCTCCCGGTTCGACATCCCGTGCCGCACCGCGTGCACCACCTGCCACTCGGCGGGTGTCAGTACGTCGGGATGCCGGGGCCGTCCGCGTGTACCCACACCCTCAAGCTAGCGGCGTACCGCCCGAATTACCCTCCCCCTCAGCGGGCCCAGACCTTGTAGATGCGGATCGGCTTGACCGGCGGGCCGTCCTGGTCGGGGTCGGCGATCCCGGCCGCGACCATCCGGTCGAAGGTGGACATGCCGGCGATCACGTGGCCGAGGACCGTGTAGTTCGGGGCGATGTTGGCGAACGAGTGCACGACGAAGAACTCCGACCCGTTGGTACCCGGGCCCTGGTTGCCGTAGGCAACGGTGCCGCGCGGGTAGGTCTCCTGCCCGGTGACCTCGTCGGGGAACTTGTACCCCGGCCCGCCCTCCTCCTGGCGGTAGATGTCACCGCACTGCAGGACCCCGAGCCGGGACGAGTTCGTCAGCCGGAAGCACTGCGTGGCGTCGTAGAACCGGCTCTTCACCAGGTGCACGAAGTTGTGGACGCCGCAGGGCGCGTTGGCGCGGTCCATCCGGACCACGAACGGTCCGTAATTGGTGACGAAGTACACGTCGACCGTGCCCTTCGCGCGGGCGACCGGCGACGGGATCCGGACTGGCTTGGCCGCCGGGTTCTCCGGCGTCGGCGTGAACTCGCACTTCGCCACCGGTTTCGCGGCCGGTGCGGCGGAGGCGGAGGTCGTGGAAAGCGTTGTCGCGACCAGAACGGCCGCGATCAGGGCGGTGAGTGATCGCTTCATCAGCACACCGTAGTACTTCGCTCGCTCTCTGCAGAGCTTTCTGAAGGTTTCCCTCGTGGACTCGAAGATCCGGAGCTTCCCGCCTAAGGTGTTGCGGTCCGCTGCGGAAGGTGTATGTGTGAACGGCGAGGTACTGGCAGGTCGGTACCGGTTGCTGACCCTGCTGGGCAGGGGCGGTGCGGGTGAGGTGTGGCAGGCACAGGACACGGTCCTGGCCCGTCAGGTCGCGGTGAAACTGCTGCGCAGCCTCGAAGGCGACCCCATGGACGCGGTCCAGAGGTTTCGCGCCGAGGCTCAATCAGCCGCTCGATTGACGCATCCGAACGTCGTCGCGACGTACGACGTGGGCACCGAAGGCGACCACGTGTTCCTGGTGATGGAACTCGTCCCAGGCCCCGATCTGGCCCAGCTGATGCGTACGTCGGGACTCCCGACCGCCGCACTCGTCGAGGACATCGCCCGGCAGGGCGCCCGCGCACTGGACGCGGCGCACGCGGCCGGGATCGTGCACCGCGACGTGAAGCCGGGCAACCTGCTGCTCGCTCCCGACGGCACGCTCAAGATGACCGACTTCGGTATCGCCAAGAGCGCCGGCGCCGAGACGACCGGACTGGGCGTCCTCCTCGGTACGGCGTCGTACGTGTCGCCGGAACAGGTCCGTGGCGAGCCCGCGACCGCCGCCAGCGACTGGTACTCGTTCGGCTGCGTCCTGCACGAGCTCCTGACCGGTACGCCGCCGTTCACCGGGCCGACCGTCGACGTGGTCATGCGGCAGCATCTCGACGTACCGCCTCCGCCTGTGACGCGTGCCGACGTACCGGCTGAGCTGTCGAACCTCGTGACGCACCTGCTGGCCAAGGACCCGGCGGACCGCCCGTCGTCGGAGCAAGAGGTGGCCGCACTGCTCGCACCGGCCAACCAGACCCAGGTACTGGCCTTCACCCCACCTGCGGACGCCGGCGAGGTGCTCGGTGTTGGCAAGTGGGAGCAGGACTCCGACGAACCGGCGCATCGAGCCACCCGCAGTGGATTCCCGTTGGCCAAGGCGGGTGTGGCTGCTGCGGTGGTTGTGGCAGGTGTGGTGGCCGCCCTCATGCTCCGGGCGGGCGTGTCGAACGACCCGCCCGCGCAGGCCGGCGGCACGCCGTCTGCTCCGGTGCAGAAGGCCACAGCGGCGCCCAAGACCACACCGAAGCCCAAGCCGACCCCTACGCCCACCAAGACGACCCCGACGAAGAAGCCGACCCAGAAGCAGACTCAGAAGCCCACGCAGAACCCGCAGGCGGTCCTGGTGCAGCGGATGCGCTCTCTGGCCGCACAGGTTCGTGCGACGCAGGAGGGCTCGCGTAGTAGGGCGCCGCGGGAGGCTGCGAGCGACCTGGACCAGGCTGCTCAGGCTCTCGACCACGGTGACACCGAGTCCGCGGCGAAGCACTTCTACGAGGCGCGGCAGCGGCTGGTCGAGGCACAGCAACGCCACCGCTGGCAGCCGACCCAGCAGATCGCCTCGCTGTTCTTCACGATCTCCCAGTCACTCCCGCGCCCCGACCACGACGACGAGTGAGGCACGCGACCTCCGACAGGTGGCCGGTGTCACAGCGGGTGTCACCCTCGTACCGGGATGCTGAGAACCGCGATACTCGCGGGTAAGCCGGCGCGAAGGAGACGCAGATGAGCAGGTTGCAGCAGACCGAGGGGCTGACCGACATCCAGGAAGAGATCCTGAAGACGGTCCGGGCCTTCGTCGAGGCCGAGATCCTCCCGGTCGCGACCGAGCTCGAGCACCGCGACGAGTACCCTCTCGCGATCGTCGAAGGGCTCAAGGAACTCGGCCTGTTCGGCCTGATGATCCCCGAGGAGTACGGCGGCCTCGGCGAATCGCTGCTCACCTACGCGCTGTGCGTCGAGGAGATCGCCCGCGGCTGGATGAGCGTGTCCGGGATCATCAACACGCACTTCATCGTCGCGTACATGCTGCTCCAGCACGGCACCGACGAGCAGAAGCGGAAGTACCTGCCGCGGATGGCGACCGGCGAGGTCCGCGGCGCGTTCTCGATGTCCGAGCCGGGCTGTGGATCCGATGTCGCCGCGATCAAGACCAAGGCCACTCGCGAGGGCGACGGGTACGTCGTCAACGGCCAGAAGATGTGGCTGACCAACGGCGGGTCGTCGAACCTGGTCGCCGTACTGGTGAAGACCGACGAAGGTCAGGACTCGGTCTACAAGAACATGACCACGTTCCTGGTCGAGAAGGAGCCCGGGTTCGGCGAGGTCGACAAGGGCCTGACGATCCCCGGCAAGATCGAGAAGATGGGCTACAAGGGCGTCGACACCACGGAGCTGGTGTTCGACGGCTACCAGATCGACGCCGGCCAGATCCTCGGCGGCGTACCGGGCAAGGGTTTCTACCAGATGATGGACGGCGTCGAGGTCGGCCGCGTGAACGTGGCCGCGCGCGGCTGCGGCGTGGCGCGGCGGGCGTTCGAGCTCGGCATCTCGTACGCGCAGCAGCGCGAGACGTTCGGCAAGAAGATCGCCGAGCACCAGGCGGTGCTGTTCCGGCTCGCCGACATGGCGGTCAAGGTGGAGGCCGCGCACGAGCTGATGGTGAAGGCGGCCCGCAAGAAGGACAGCGGCTCCCGCAACGATTTCGAGGCCGGTGTCGCGAAGTACCTGGCCAGCGAGTACTGCGCCCAGGTCGTCGAGGACTCGTTCCGCATCCACGGCGGCTACGGGTTCTCCAAGGAGTACGAGATCGAACGCCTCTACCGCGAGGCCCCGATGCTGCTGATCGGCGAGGGTACGGCCGACATCCAGCGGATGATCATCGGCCGGCGTCTCCTGGAGGACTACAAGCTCTAAGAGGGTGTCTGAGAGCCCGGCGTGCTGGGTCGACAGGCGGGGCGGTGCCGGTCGGCCCAGCGCGCGGCGGGGCAGGGGCTCAGGGTGGCGTCGGCGCCCGGGAACGGCCGGAGCCGTGGCCGGAGAGCAGCCAGATGCCCAGTTGGGTGATCTCGTGGCGCACCGACGCGCCGTCCCGGCGGGTGGTGATCAGGCCCGCCTCCCGCAGTACCGTCGCCTGGTGGCTCGCGGCGGCCGGGGAGATCCGGCAGAGTCTCGCCAGCTCCGTCGTCGTACAGCCGCTGACGGTCGCCTGCAGCGCGGCGGCCCGTGTGGACCCGAGCAGGGAACCCAGCGGGTCACTCGACGGCGGCTGCTCCATCGGCGCCTGCCGCAGGATCCCGGGCGCATGCTGGATCGGGTACACCAGGATCGGTTTGAGGTCCGGGTCCCGCAGCTTGGTCGGTACCTGCCAGCAGAACGCCGAAGGCTGCAACTCGATTCCCCTGCCATCGAGATACAGATCTCGGTCGTTCATGTCCAGCACCTGCAGCACCGGTGCGACCCACCGGACCCGCGGATGCAGCGACGACTGCAATCGGTCCACACCGTGCCGGGCCAGCGCCTCCCCTCGATGGGCGTGGTCGGCGGACACGTGCGTCCCGATCGACTTCCAGTACGGCGCGATCGCCGCGTCGTGGTACGTCCGGATGGCCCGTCCGAGCTTCTCCATCGACGAACGGCCGCCTTGGGCCAGCTCCCGTGTCCAAGGGGAGGCCGGCCGGGACTGCGCGAGCAGGTCGAGCTGGCTGCGGATCTGCTGCCGCGGTGTCGCCAGCGCCTGCTCCAGGGCGGTGTCGAAGTCCGGTGCGGGCTCAGCCGGGGTGAGGAAGTCGGGGGAGTAGCCCTTCGGCGGCGTCAGCTCGAGCAGCAGCCGCATCTGGTCCGGTGCGACCGTGGCCCGCACGTGGCGCCGCCAGTCCTCGAAGATCAGCCGGCCTTCCGAGTGCTGCAGCATGTGCAGGCTCAGCAGCACCTCCCAGAGCGGTGCCGGCGTAGTAGCGACGGTGACCCGGGTCAGGTCGCGCGGCGTGAAATGAATACGAAGCACCGCGATCCCCTCCCGTCCTTATCGGTCGCGGAAAGTAATCAATTCCTGACCGAATGCGATTCGGGAATTCAATCAAGGCAGCGGATCCGGCGACAACCGTTTGAACATTCCAATCCGGGAGTAGTCCCGGCCATGGCAAAAGGTTGCCAAGGGCTCAGAGCCAGTGGTTCCGCTTGAACAACCGGTAAAGGACGGTGCACGCGGTCACCATCACTCCGAGTACGACGAAGTACGCGTACTTCATCCGCAGTTCCGGCATGTAATCGAAATTCATGCCGTAGATCCCGGCGATCATCGTCGGCACCGCGAGGATCGCCACCCAGGCCGAGATCCGCCGCATGTCCTCGTTCTCGGCCACCTGGACCTGGGCCAGCCCGGCCTGCAGGATCGAGCTGAGCAGCTCGTCGAACGAGATCACCTGCTCCTTCACCCGCTGCAGATGGTCGTCGACGTCGCGGAAGTAGTTCTTGGTCTCGTCGGCGATCAGCGGGTGCCGCAGCGTGGCCAGCGCCCGCATCGGACCCGTCAGCGGCGCCACGGCCCGTTTGAGCTCCAGGACCTCACGTTTCAGCTGGTAGACCCGGTCGATGTTCCGCCAGCCACGCGGCGTGAACATGGACGTCTCGATCAGGTCGATATCGGCCTGTACGGCGTCCGCGACCTCGAGGTACCGGTCCACGACGTGGTCCGCGATGGCATGCAGTACGGCGCCCGGACCGGTGGCGAGCCGTTGCGGCTCCCGCTCCAGCTCCTGCCGGAGCCCGGCCAGCTCACTGTGTTCACCGTGCCGGACCGTGACGACGAAGCCGGGTCCGCAGAACACCATGACCTCACCCGTCGCGACCACCTCGCTGGTCGCGGTCAGGTCGCCGTGCGGGACATACGTGACCGTCTTGAACACTGCGAACAGCGTCTCGCCGTACCGCTCCAGCTTGGGGCGCTGGTGCGCCTCGGACGCGTCCTCCAGCGCCAGAGGGTGCAGACCGAACTCGGCACCGATGATGGCGAGCTGGTGGTCGGTCGGCTGGAACAGGCCGATCCACACGAACCCCTGCCCGCGCTGCGCCCGGACCAGCGCCTCGGTGTAGGAGTTGACCCGGGTGTCGCGGACGCCGTCGCGGTACAGCCCCCAGTCGACCAGGGCGCCCTCGAGCTTGCCGGTGACCACGTCGTCCGGCGGGCGTCCGGCACCGCCGCCGCGCCGGGCGAACACTCGTCCCACGCGGCGTGTCGCGCCCATGTCCCATCGTCGCCCGGCCATCACCGGCGAGGCTATCAAGACGCGGTAACCAGCCGTCGGCAATGATGGGGGTGGAAGCACGTGGAGAGGAACGACGATGACCACCCAGGGCATGCCCTCGATGGACCCCAGGCCGACCGGCCTGACGATCGGGACGTACGACACCTACCGGGAGGCACAGCGAGCTGTCGACTATCTCTCGGACGAGAAGTTCCCGGTCGAGCACACGACCATCGTCGGCAACAACCTCCGCCAGGTCGAGAAGATCACCGGCCGGCTGACCTGGGGCCGGGCGCTGACCGCCGGCCTGGCCAGCGGCGCCTGGTTCGGGCTGTTCGTCGGCCTGCTGCTGGGCCTCTTCACCACCAACAACTGGATCGCGGCGGTGCTGACCGGCGTCGTCCTGGGCGCCTTCTTCGGACTGGTGTTCGGCGGCCTCGGCTACGCGCAGTCGGCCGGCCGACGTGACTTCACCTCGCGGACGGCCGTGGTCGCGACGACGTACGACGTCCTGTGCGACTTCAAGTTCGCCGAAGAGGCCCGCAACCACCTCGCCAAGCTCGCACTGAAGGGTGAGGTCCACCCGCTCCTGCCGGATCACCAAGCTCAGCAGCGTCCGGTCGACTGAGGGTGAGCTATCTCTCCTGCCGGTGAGAGCCACGCCACGGCCCGGATGCGCCCGGAACCGGCAGCATGGGGAATCCAGGAGCCGAGGAGGAACCGAGATGCAGTTCGGGCGCAGCTACGAGGAGTTCGAGGTCGGTGCGATCTACAAGCACTGGCCCGGTAAGACGGTCACCGAGTACGACGACCACCTGTTCTGCCTGCTCACCATGAACCACCATCCGCTGCACCTGGACACGCACTACGCGGAGGGGTCGACCCAGTTCGGGAAGAACGTTGTGGTCGGCAACTACATCTACTCGATCTTGCTCGGGATGTCGGTCCCGGACGTGAGCGGCAAGGCGATCGCCAACCTGGAGATCGAGTCGCTGCGGCACGTCGCCCCGACCTTCCACGGCGACACGATCTACGGCGAGACGCTCGTCCTGGACAAGTGGGAGTCCAAGTCCAAGGACGACCGCGGCGTCGTCTACGTCGAGACCAAGGGCTACAAGCAGGACGGCACCGTCGTCTGCCTGTTCCGCCGCAAGGTCATGGTCCCGAAGAACTCGTACCTCGAGGCCCGCGGCGGCGAACAACCCGGCCGCCCCACCCCCAGCACCTAACCCGCCGCCCGCCCGCCCGACCGCCGCCCGCCCGACCGCCGCCTGCAGCCCCGGCGCCTCTCGTGGGTAGACCCACCAGATGCAGGGTTTGCGAACCGTATCCCGGTCGCAAACCCTGCATCTCGGACGTCAACCCACCAGCGGCCAACCCCGATCCGGGTGGGTCAGCCCATCAAATGAGTTCAGCTCAGGAACAGCTCGATCACCGGGACGAGGACGTTCGGCTTCTGGATCGGGAGCTTCAGGGTGAGTACGTCGCTCGAGACGCCGCCCATGGTGGTGTTCTGCGCCTGCTGGTGCGGGTCGTTCTCGATGCGGTGGATCTCGGACGCGTCGTTCAGAAGCTGGGCGTACTTCACCTTCCCGCCGAGGCCGGCCAGGTGCACGTGCCCCATCGGCCACGAGAACAGGTGCAGGTACAGCCGGTTGCCTTTCTGCGTGTAGCGGGCGTCCACCGGCGGCGTGTACTCGGCCGGCCGGGCGCCGCGGATCGAGCGCTCGTGCAGCCGCATCCACTCACCGATCGACGCCAGCGTCGCCAGCGCCCGCGGGTCGAACTCACCTCGACCCGTCGGCCCCACGTTCAGCAGCAGGTTGCCGTCCTTGGAGACCGAGTCGACGAGCATCTTCACCAGCAGTTCGGGTGACTTCCAGTCCAGGTTGTCCCGGTCGTAGCCCCAGCTGCCGTTCAGCGTCTGGCACGCCTCCCACAGCACGGGTACGCCGTCGCGCTCCATCGGCCCGTCCGGCTGGTACTGCTCCGGCGTCACGAAGTCACCCGGGATGTCCAGCCGGTCGTTGATCAGGATGTCCGGCTGCAGCTCCCGGACCATCGCCATCAGTTCCTCGGACCGCCAGTCGTCGCGGCCCTTGCCGTGCCCGTCGCGACCGTCGTCGTACTTGCGGCCCGGGTAGGAGAAGTCGAACCACATGATGTCGATCGGGCCGTAGTTGGTCAGCAGCTCACGGGTCTGTGCGTGCAGGTAGTCGGCGTACACCTGGACGTCCCGCCCGGCCGCCTTCGCGATCGCCTCCTCGTCGTCGCGCTGCGGGTGCACGAGGTCGATCGGGAACTCGGGGTGGTGCCAGTCGATCAGCGAGTGGTAGAACCCGACCCCGAGGCCCTCGGCCCGGCAGGCCTCGACGAACTGCTTGACCAGATCCTTGCCCGCACCCCAGGCCGTGTGCGCGACGGTGTAGTCGGACACCTCGGAGTCCCACAGGCAGAAGCCCTCGTGGTGCTTGGTCGTGAGTACGGCGTACTTCATGCCGGCCTCGCGGGCGGCGCGGGCCCACTTGGCCGGGTCGTACAGGTCCGGCTCGAAGTGGTCGAAGTACGGCTGGTAGTCCTCGTCGGTCAGCCGTTCGCGGTTCTTCACCCACTCGTGCCGGGCCGGCAGCGAGTACAGGCCCCAGTGGACGAACAGGCCGAACCGCCAGTCGCGGAACTTCTCGACAGAGGCCGCGGGAGGCACGTCGGTCATCAGCAATCTCCTTAAGGTTTAACGGCCGCCCAGCCCGGTGACGAGCAGGCCGCGGACGAGGTGTTTCTGCAGCAGGACGACAAGCAGCACGGTGGGAAGCATGGCCATGATCGAGGCGGCCATCATCAGGTTCCACTGGGTGCCCTGCTGGCCGACGAACTGCGCCAGGCCGAGCGGCACGGTGCCCTTGTCCTCGACGCTGTTGATGATGATCAACGGCCACAGGAAGCTGCCCCAGAAACTGATGAAGGTGAAGACGGTGAGTACGGCGATGGCCGGCCGCGCGAGCGGCAGCATGATCCGCAGGAACGTTCCGAACGGACCGCACCCGTCGACCCGGGCCGCCTCCTCCAGTTCGGCCGGGATGGTCAGGAAGAACTGCCGGAGCAGGAACGTGCCGAACGCGGTGAACGCCCACGGCAGGATCAGTGCCCAGTAGCTGTCCACCCAGCCGAGCGCCTGCATCAGCCAGTACATCGGCACGATCAGCACTTCCTGCGGCACCATCAACGTCCCCAGGAACAGGACGAACAGTTGCTCCCGGCCCCTGAACTTCAACCGGGCGAAGGCGTACGCCGACATGCTCGAGGCCGCGACCACCACCAGGGTGCCGGCCACCGCCACCAGCAGGCTGTTCAGGAAGTAGCGATCGAACGGAGCGAACGTGAACGCGTCCGCGTAGTTCTTCCAGCGGATCTCGGAGCCGAACAGGTGCGGTGTCGGGGTGAACACCTCGTCGGCGGGTTTCAGCGACGTGGAAACGGCGTACACCAGCGGGCCGAGGAAGGCGATCGCGACGACGATCAGCAGCACGTGCGAGACGCTGCTGCGAACGCGGCGGGCCACCACAGACGTCTCAGACATCGTAGTTCACCCACCGCTTCTGCCCGACGAACTGGATCGCGGTGATGCCCATGATGATCACGAACAACACCCATCCGGCCGCCGACGCCAGTCCCATCTGGAGGAACTGCCAGCCCTGGTTGTAGACGTACATGACGATGGTCTGGGTGGCCACACCCGGGCCGCCCTGGGTCAGGATGAACGGCTGCGCGAACACCTGGAACGAGGTGATCAGCGTCATCGTGGTGGCGAAGAACATCGACGGCGTGATCATCGGCCAGGTGATGTAGCGGAACCGCTGCAGCGGCCCGGCCCCGTCGATCTGCGCGGACTCCAGTTGCGACTGCGGAACCTGGTCGATCGCGGCCGAGAAGACCAGGAAGTTGTACCCGAAGCCCTGCCAGATCGACATCGCCACGATCGCCGGCATCGCCCAGTTCGACGAGCCCAGGAAGTTCGGCGCGTCGATGCCGAACCAGCTCTGCAGGCCGCCGTCGATCAGCCCACCGGGCTGGAACAGCAGCCGCCAGACCATCACGTTGGCCACCATCGGCGTCATCACCGGGATGAAGAACAGCACCCGGAATACCTGTCGGCCCCTGATCTGCGGGCCCAGCCAGACCGCGAGCCCGAGCGAGACGACGACGTTCAGCGGGACGTACAGCACCACGAACAGAACCGTGTTCAGTACCACCCGGCGGAACACCGGGTCGTGCAGCAGGTGCGAGTAGTTGCCGAAGCCCTGGAACGTGCGCTCCCCGAACACCGGCCAGTCGAACAGGCTGATGCCCAGTGCCATCGCCGTCGGGAACAACGTGAACAGGGCCAGCCCGCCGAGGCTCGGCGTCAGGAAGACCGACGCGTACCGGCCGTCCCGGCGCAACGCGGGGCGGCGCCCCGCCCGGTCGCCGCGCGAAGGCGGCGTACCGGTCGGGGCGACCGTGGTGTTCAAGGCAGCCATTACGAACCAGCGCCTGCCTGGTCCTGGATGGTCTTCAGGGCCTGGTCCGGCGGGATCTCACCGTTCAGGGCCTGCGTTCCGAAGCGGTTGAGCAGGTCGGCGACCTGGACCCAGTTCTTCGAGGTGACCAGCGGGATCGAGTGCTCGGAGGCGTAGTCGATGGTCTCCTTCGCGCCGTCGATGTTCGCCGCGGTGAACCACGCCGGGTGCGCGACGGTGCGCGCCGGGTACGCGCGGCCGGCCTGGGCCAGCGTGGTCAGCGGCTTCTCACTGGTCATCGACATGATCGCCTGGAAGGCGGCGTCCGGTGTCTTGCAGGACCGGGAGATGCCGAAGCCGGAGCCGGCGGTGTAGGTCTTCGAGCCGTCCGGACCGGCCGGGATCGGCGCGATGCCGAGGTTGAACTTGACCTTGCCCTTCGTGTCGATCAGCGACCACGGCCCGTTCAGCTGCATCGCGGCCTTGCCGCCGGTGAACTGCTGGGTCTCGAAGTCCGGGTTGCCGCCCGGCACCTGCGGGGCGATCTTGTCGGTCTTGACGAAGTCGGCGTACTGCGAGAAGCCCTGCTCGAACTTCGAGTCGGTGAAGTTGAGCTTGCCGTCGGCGAGCGGTTCGGCCCCTGTCATGGTCCGGATCCAGGACATCGTGCCCAGGTCGCCAGGGGTCGTCACCAGGCCGGTCTTACCGGCGGCGGTCAGCTTCTTCGCGGCAGCCTTGAACTCGTCCATCGTCCAGCCCGGCTTCGGGTCGGGTACGCCGGCGGCCTTGAACATGTCCTTGTTGTAGAAGATCACCATCGGGCCCGAGTCGTACGGGATCGCGATCTGCTTCCCGTCCGCCTTCAGACCGTCCATGATCGGCTTGTCGAAGTCCTCGGCCTTCAGGCCGTACTTCTTCATCAGGTCGTCCAGCGGCAGCATCGCGCCGGCGTACGACGCCATCCGCAGACTCTGCATACCGATGATGCAGGGTGCCTTGCCGCCGGCCAGCGTGGTCCCGATCTTCGACCAGTAGCTGTCCCACGGGGCGCCCTGGAGCTTGACGGTGATCCCGGCGTGGTCGGTGTGGGCCTGGTCGGCGACCTTCTGCCAGGCGGCCTGGTCCTCGGCGCCGGCGACCCAGAACGACCAGGTCAGGTCTGCCTTGTCGGCCGCTCCCGAACTACTACCGCTACTGCCGTCGTTGCCCCCGCAGGCGGCCACGGCGGTCAGGGCCAGGACCGACAGAGCGGCGGTGACCCAGCGGCGTGTCCGCGCCGGTGATGCTTTCATCGCTGACCTCCAGGGGATGTGCTTAGTCATCCGATCTATAGTCGGAAGCATTCGGCGCAGTCAACACCTCAGGCCCATAATTCCTGACCTGAACCGGCAATTCAGCCCTAGACATCCGATGTATCGTGCAGGAACATCGGATGTCTCAGCAGATTCAGGAGGTGAGGCGATGCGCGTCACCGACGAAGCGATCGATCGGATCAAGCAGATGATCGTGGCCGGTGAACTCCGGCCCGGCGATCGCTTGCCGCGGGAGGCCGATCTGGCTGCCCGCCTCGGCCTGTCCCGGAACTCACTGCGCGAGGCGGTGAAGGCGCTCGCCCTGATCCGGGTGCTGGAGGTCCGGCAGGGCGACGGCACGTTCGTGACCAGCCTCGACCCGGCGCTGCTGATGGAGACGATGGGGTTCGTCCTCGACCTGCACCAGGACGCGTCGGTGCTGGAGTTCTTCGAGGTACGGCGGATCCTCGAGCCTGCTGCCGCGGCCCGGGCGGCCCTGCGGATGCCCGACGAGGACATCACCGCGTTGCGCAAACTGCTGGACGATCTCGGACCGGAGCCGTCGGTCGAGGATCTGCTCACCAGTGACGTGGAGTTCCACAAGGTGGTGGCGCTGGGAAGCGGCAATCGGGCGCTGGCGTCGATGATCGACAGTCTGCGGCAGCCGACGTACCGGGCACGGATCTGGCGCGGGCTGACGCAGAGCGACGCCGTCGCCCGGACGCTGGCCGAGCATCGGGCCATCCTCGACGCGATCGAGGGGCGTGAGCCGGAGGTGGCCAGGTCCTGGGCGACGGTGCACATCGCCGGCGTGGAGCGCTGGATTCAGGAGGCGGTCAATCTCGACGAGGAGTCAGCTCCACGAGAACTGCGCTCGGCATCGGGAGGGACAGTTCGACCGCTCCGTCGTGCAACTCCAGTGGAGTACTGACCATCCGGCTGCGCTCGGCCAGGTCGGCGAGCTCGGCATCGGTCGGCCAGTCGCCGAGACCCTCTGCGGCTGTGGCAATGTCACCTGCGCCAATGGCCAGCGTGGTTGCCGTCGCTTCCCAGGACGGGTCGACGCCGGGCAGCCGGACCTGGACCGTCCTGGTCAGTTCCGGCGCCCCCGACGACTTGGTCTGATCGAGGGTCAGATTCCACAGCAGTACGGCGACCCGATCGCGGTCTCGGGAGGCCCAGGCTTCCACCAGGCTCCCGCCGCCGTCACCGTCGTACCTGACCGGCAGCTCGACCGGTCCGAGCCGGCTGAGCAGCGTCATCGCGTGGTAGCGCGGTTTCGCGAGCCCACCAACGGTTTGCAGGCCGAAGCCGCCGTGCAGGAACCGCGGCGGCCGGCCGAGTTCCTCGAAGTGGTCGGACGCGACCCAGTACGAGAGCGCGTCGATCCGCCCGGCCGCGGACCGCATGCCACGGAGCAGGAACACCCCGGAGAACACCGAGTCGTTGATCGGGTTGAAGTGCCGCGGCGTCACGCCCCACTCGGTCCAGAGGATGCGCGCATCGCCGTACCCGTGCCGCTCCAGCGACGCCCGCACGTCGAGCGGCGGCGACCCGTACGTGTGCGTGGTGACGAAGTCGACCGGTGTGCCGTGGGCCTTGGCGTGGGCGAGCAGATCGTCCACCCAGCCGGCTGCGGCCGATGACGGGCCGCCGACCGCGAGGCGTGGGTCTACGGACTTCACGGCGGCAGCGGACACGTCGTACAGCTGGAGCCATTCGATCTTGGTGCCGGACCAGAAGACCTCGAGGTTGGCCTCGTTCCAGACCTCGAAGTCCCAGGTCAGCACCTCGCCGAGGCCGTACCGGTCGACCAGGTGCTGGACGAGCGCGCGGACCAGATCGTGCCAGCGCTGGTACGACGCCGGCGGCGAGATGATCGCGCCGTACTCGAAGACCGTCTTCGCCGGGTCGCTCGCCAGCTCCCGCGGCATGAACCCGAGCTCGACCACCGGCCGCAGCCCGATCGCGAGCAGCTTGTCGTAGATCGTGTCGACGATCGAAAAATCGTAGGTATCGCCATCGATCACGTGCGTGTCGTCGTGGAAGATCGCGTGCGCGCGGACCGTGCGGACGCCGATCTCGTCGTGCATCCGGCGCAGCGCGTCCTCGAGTTCGCCGCCGATCTCATGGCCGCCGGTCAGGTCCTTGCAGAGCAGCTGACTCAGCCGCTCGCTGCCGACCATCGGCTCCCAGGGCCGCTGCAGCTCGGTGCCCTCGGCAACCGCATCCACGGTCACGACCACGCCCGCAACAGACTCGCCTGCCACCAACGGGACCGCGCCGACGGTGGGACCCGGCCGCCCGTGCGTCGTCACCTCGGGCACACTCGCGACGGCGTAGCGGTACGGCGTGCCCGGGGTGCAGGTGGTGTCCACGTACGGCGGCGACGGGACCGACAGCACGTCGCCGCTGTGATGATCGACCGGCGCCAGCGGGCCGCGCTCGCCGGTCCCCCTGAAGATCAGGTAGCCGACCGCACCGTCCACCGGCGACCAGTCGATCGTCACCTGGCCGACGCCGCCGACCGCCGTAACCTGCTTCGGCGGATCGAGCTCCGGAAAGGCGAACGCACGCTGTTCGTCGGAGCGAAGCGCGATCCGCTGGTCCCAGTCGGTCTTGGCGTCGTCCGGCATCTACGCGACTCCCGATCCGAACTGTTCCATCGCGATCAGCGGCCGGATCCTGCTCTCCACCGTCCGGCTCGCGAAGCTGCGGCGGATCAGGTTCTCGCCGAACACGTTGCCGATCGCACTCATCACCATCGCCTGGTCGAGCGACAGGTACCGCTTGGCGATCAGCCCCGACTTCACCGCGACCGAGTCGTAGAACCCGCCGCCGCCGTACGCGTGCAGGTTCTTCTCGATCTTGCTCAGGTTGTCGATCGCCTGCCGCGGCGCGTACGCCATCGCCAGGAACGCGGCGTGCGGAGTGACGACGCCGTCGCCGTACGCCGGGTTCGGGTTGACGCCTTCGCGGCAGCCCTCGAAGCCGGCGTCGTAGTTGGTCGCCTCCAGGTCCGACGGGTAGCCGCCCGGGTCCATCCCGATCGCGTCGACACCGTAGACGGAGTACCCGCCCTTCGGGTTCGACGCGGGGGAGAAGCCCCAGTAGCCGTACTTCGCGTCGTCGAGACCGTGCTCGATATGGGCGCGGACGGTGAGCGGGTGGTTGATACCCCAGCTGCGCGGCGCCCAGGTCGCCTCGGGGACGAACAGGTCGGGCATCAGCGACTCGAACATGTCGCCGCCCCAGGACGGCACGAGTCGCATCCCGCGGTACTCGTAGGTTCCCTCGAAGACGTCCAGCCCGAGGTACGTCCGGTGCACGCCCTTCGGCTTCTGCTCCACCCACGACCAGTCGCAGCTGTCCGGGAACGTGCGGTACGTCGCGAAGTACTGCGTGTGCGGGACCTGGTTGAGCGCGAACCCGACGTACCCGGCGATCCGGGCCTCGGTGTTGCAGGTGTCGTAATGGAACTTGCGGTAGTACACGTCCGGGCCGACGCCGGCGTGGTTGCCCTGGTCGGTTTCCTCGTCCGGCGGCGGGGTCTCAAAGAATCCGCCGCGCATCAGCCCGCCCGGACGGGCCGCGGGGTTGTAGTAGAACTTGAAGTTCATCTTGTTCAGCAGGGAGTCCGCGAGCGCACGGGCGCGCGGCTCGGCGTTGCGGACCACCATCAGCGCGCACGCGAACCAGCCGTTGTCGACACTCGACACGAACGGCGTGATCGCCCTGGTGCCGTCCGGGTCGACGCGCAGCACTTCACCGGTCGCCTCGTCGTACCAGTTGAAGTACATGCCGCTCGGCTCGTGATGAACGACGTTCTTCATCGTCGTCAGCGTCTGCGTGATCCGGCGCAGCGACTCCTGCGGCGAGATGATGCCGAGGTGCTTCGCGACGACCGTGCTCCACAGGTAGCCGCCGATGTTGGTGGGCGAGGTGTACTTGCTGCGCACGGGGTTCGTCACCGACTCGCCGATGTTGTCGGCCGGCAGCCCGGTCTTCTCATCGGTCATCGCAACGAGACTGCGCCAGGTGTCCCGCGCCCAGCGCCCCACCAGCGCTTTGTCGGCGCGGCTCGGGACCCAGCCGCCTTTGAGTAGTTCGGCAGGTGCGGGCGTCCCGCCGTACGCGGGTGATCCGGCGCCGGCGAACGCCAGGGCTCCGGTGGTAGCGAGGACAGTACGGCGACTGATGATGGCGGTCATCTGAGGTCTCCTATTTCAGTCCGGTAATGGCGATGCCCTTGGTCACATGCCGCTGGAACGCCAGGAACATGACGAGCACCGGTACGACGACCACGACCGCGCCGGCCATCAGCAGGCCGTAGTTCTGCGCGTTCTGGCCGGTCGAGTACAGCGCCAGGGCAACGGGAAGCGTGTACTTGTCCTCGGTCTGAGCGATCACCAGCGGCCAGAGGAAGTTGTTCCAGGAGCCGAGGAAGGTGAGGATGCCGAGCGTGGCCAGCGCGGGCCGGGTCAGCGGCAGCATGATCCGGGCGAAGATGCCCAGCTCGCTGGTGCCGTCGACGCGGCCGGCGTCGATCAGGTCGTCGGGCAGCCCGAGGAAGAACTGCCGCATCAGGAAGACGCCGAACGGCGACACCAGGAACGGCAGGATCAGGCCGGGGTACGAGTTCGCGAGCCCGGCGTTGGTGACGAGGACGAACAACGGAACGAACGTGACCATGCCGGGAATCATCAGCGTGGCCATCACCAGCACGAACAAGGCGTTGCGGCCCTTGAAGTTGAGCTTCGCCAGCGCGTAGCCGATCATCGAGCAGAAGATCAGGTTGCCGGCCGTGACGGCCAGCGCGACCAGCGTCGAGTTGAGGAAGTACCGCGGGAAGTTCGCCTTGCTGAACAGGTCGTCGTAGTTCTGACTCGTCGGTTCATTCGGCCACCAGGTCGGCGGGACCCGGAGCAGTTCGCCCTGGGTCTTGAAGCTGCCGAGCACCATCCACAGGAACGGCGCCGCGACGGCGACCAGGCCGAGCACCCCGATCAGGTAGATCCACCAGGTACGGCGCATCACTTCTCCCTCAGCAGCCGGAACTGGATGAACGTGACGACCGCGATGACGACGAACAGGATGTACGCCATCGACGTCGCGAGCCCGTAGTTGCCGAACCCGAACTGGTCGTACGTCGCCATCGACACCGAGATCGTGCTGTCCAGCGGTCCGCCCTGCGTCATCACGAACGGCTCCTCGAAGAACTGCAGATAGCCGATACCGGTGGTGACGCTGGTGAACAGGATCGTCGGCCGCAGCAACGGCAGGATCAGGTGCCGGAACCGTTGCCAGGAGCTCGCACCGTCGATCTGGCCGGCCTCCTCGACCGACTCCGGGATGCCTTGCAGGCCGGCCAGGAAGATGATCATCGCGGAACCGAAGTTCCGCCAGACCGCCATCGCGATCAGCGACGGCATCGCCCAGGTCTTCGACGCCAGCCAGTTCGGGCCGTCGATCCCGACCCAGCCGAGCGCGGTGTTCAGCAGACCGTTGTCCGGTGACAGCACGAACCGCCAGATCACCGCGATCGCGACGATCGACGTCACCACCGGCAGGTAGTAGCCGACCTTGAACAGCGCCTGGAACCGCTTGACGCCACGATCCAGCAACACCGCCGCACCCAGCGCCACCACCAGCGTCAACGGCACCCCGACAATCACGAAGTACGCCGTGTTGAACGCCGCCTTACGGAACGTCTCGTCCTGGAGTGCCTTGGCGTAGTTGTCGAACCCGACCCCGTTCACCGACAACGGCGTCCGCAGATCCCGCTGCTTGATATCGGTAAAACTCATCCCCAACGACCCAAGCACCGGCCCGGCCGTAAACGCCAAGAACAACGCCACGAACGGCAGCACCAGAATCCAAGCAGCCGCGGTCTGCCGATCCAGCCGCCGGCCCGCTCCACCCGCCGGCGCGGACCGTCCGGCCTTCTTTGCACCCGACGAAACGCGCTGCGTCTCGTCGGGTGCTGTCCGTTGACTCATGATGCTCAGCTACCGCCCGTGCCGATGGCGGATGCTTTGGTTTGAATGGCCTTGGCGGTGTCAGCCGGCGACTGCCCCGACTTCGCCATCTTCTCCACCTCGGTGTCGAACGCCTTGGCGACCTGCTCCCAGTTCACGATCGCCGGCGGCGCCTTCGCGTCCTCCAACTGCTTACCGAACACTGGCAGCAACGGATCCGAAGCAATACTCGGGTCCTCCCAAGCGCTCTTCACCGCGGGCAGATCCGACGACATCTTGAACCACGAAGCCTGCGTCTTCGGATCCGACAGGAACTTGACCAGCTTCCAGGCACTGTCCTTGTTCTTCGACGCCTTGAACACCACGAAGTCCGACCCGCCGACGAACGACGTCGCCGTCTTGTTCTTCGGGATCTGGAACACCCCGATGTTCGGCTTGATCGCGTCCCCACCGGCCTTCGCCACCGACCCGGCCATCCACGGACCGGAGATGAACATCGGCACCTGACCGTTCACGAACTGCGCCTCGGTCTGGTTCGGCGGCAGGTCGGTACCGGCCAGCTTCTCGGTGAAGAAGCTCTGGTAGTACTTCAGCCCCTCCTGCATCTCCGGGGTGTCGAAGGTGAACTCCTTCTGGTCGTCCCCGGTGATGTTCGCCCCGGCCGACCACGCGAACGGCATCACGGTCTGCCAGGACCCGTCGCCACCGGGCTGCAGGTTGATCCCGTACTTCGCGCCGGCCTTCTCCTTCATCGCCTTGGCCATCGCCTTCAGCCCGTCCCAGTCCGTCGGGGGAGTGGTGATACCGGCCTTCGCGGCGAGATCCTTGCGGTAGAACACGAGCCGCGTCTCGACGTACCAGGGAACGCCGTACTGCGTTCCGCCGACCTTCGTGGTGTCGAGCGCGCCCTCGTAGAAGCCGGAGTTGTCGAAGCCCTGCGGCGTCGGGTCGAGCGCGCCGAGGTCGGCGAACTCGCCCATCCACGTGGTGCCGACCATGGCCGCGTCGGGCAGCGTGTTCGCGGTGATCGCGGTGGTGAACTTGTTGTGCGCGGCGTCCCACGGGATCGGCGTGACGGTCACGTTGACGCCCGGGTTGGCCTGCTTGAACTGCTCCATCAGCTTGGGCAGGTTCTCGCCCTCGGTGCCCATCGCCCAGACGGTCAGGTTCCCGGTCGCGGGTCCTTCGCTGACGGTGGTGGTCGCCTGGGACCCGCCGCTCGGCGTGTCCTCGGACCGTCCACAACCGGCCAGCGCGAGCGCTGTCGCGGTGAGTGCAGCGCTGCCGATCACCAGCCGGCGGCGGATGCTGTGGGTGAACATGTGCTGTCTCCTCACTCGGTTACTTCTGCATCCCCCGGTTGGTGCCGCAGCTGTCCCGCAGCACCAGTTCTGTTGCCAGTACGTCGTTGCGCGCCCGGGTCCGAACCCCGGTCACCCGCTCGTGCACCCGCTCCGCGGCCACCCGACCCAACTCGGCCATCGGCTGCCGCACAGTCGTCAACCCCGGCGACACATACCGAGCCGCCATCACGTCGTCCCACCCGGTAACAACAATCTCCCCAGGCACCCCGACCCCGTTCGCCACCAACACACTCAACGCAGCCAACGCCAACTCGTCGTTAGCACACACAAGCCCATCGGGCCGCCTCTTCCGTGCGCTAGTGGTTGCTTGGAGCATCTTCTCGGCGACTGCTCGCCCCGCCTCTTCCGTCAGCGGCACGCGCACCGGCTTCGGCACCTGCAGCTCGCGGAGTTCGTGTGCCTTCGCGAACCCGGCGTACCGCTCGGAAACGTCGTACGAGCTGGCCGGATCGCCGACGAACAGCAGCTTCTCCCGCCCGTGGTCGAGCAGTCTGGTCGTGAGCTGCTCGGCACTCGCCGCGCTCTCGCTCCGCACCGAGTCGCACCCGGTGACCGGCGGATGGGCGATCATCACCACCGGTACGCCGGCCTTCCGCAGCCCCTGCACCGTAGGCAGATCGAGAGCGTTGCCGTGGACAACGATCCCGTCGACCCGCCCGGCCAGGTCCATCACGGTGCGTCGCGGATCCGGGTTGCCGTGCGTGACCGTGATGACGACGCTCTGACCGTGTTCGCCGGCCCAGCGTTCGTAGCCCATCAGCAGATCGCCGTAGAACGGACCGGCGAGATCCGGCAGGACCAGCCCGTGCGCCTCGTGCCGCTGTACGGCGAGACTCCGCGCGGCCCGCAGCGGTACGTAGTTCAGCTCCTGCGCCGCCTGGTCGACCCGCGCCCGCGCCTTCGCCGACACCGGACCGGTCCCTTGCAGGACACGCGAAACCGTCGCGATCGACAGCTTCGCGCGGGCCGCGACGTCGTAGATCGTCGCGGGCCGGCCGGTGGGTCCGGGAGGCACTGGGTTCGCTCCTGACGGAAAAGTGGAAGCGCTTACAGTTTCGATACGATGCCTTGGATCGATCGAACGGTCAAGGGTTCGGCGCCGACGGATCCGCGGTCTGCGAGGATGCAGGCGTGACCACACAGGAGCGGAAGGACCGGGTCTTCCTGGTCCGGCACGGGGAAACCGAGTGGAGCAGGTCGGGCCGGCACACGTCCGTCACCGACCTCCCGCTCACACCTGAGGGCGAACGGATCGCCACGAGTCTGCGGGACCGGCTCGCGGGGGAGTCCTTCGACCTGGTACTGACGTCACCGCGGCAGCGCGCCCGGCGTACGGCGGAACTCGCCGGCTTCCCCGACGCGGAGATCGACGACGACCTGGTCGAGTGGAACTACGGCGACTACGAAGGCATCACCACCGCCGAGATCCGCGAAACCGTCCCCGGCTGGACAGTCTGGGACAACCCGGTACCCCACGGCGAAACAGCCGCCGACGTCGCCACCCGCCTGGACCGCGTCAACGCCCGCCTCGCCGCCGTACCCGGCGACGTCCTCGTCTTCGGCCACTCCCACGCCCTCCGCGGCCTCACCGCCCGCTGGCTCGAACTCGACGTCACCGAAGGCCGCCACTTCGTCCTCAACACAGCCACCATCTCAACCCTCGGCTGGGAACGAGGCTCCCCCGCCATCCACCGCTGGAACAGCTGACTCACTTTCCGGAACATTTCTTGCACTAGCTGGCAGAAATGTTCCGGAAAGCCGAGATGGGGCATCCGCGCGAGCAGGGTGCGGCATCGAGGAACGGGTTCGTACGACGAAGCACCTGAAGCACCTGTACGGCGGCATCGCACGAGCGGCTCGTGACGTCGAACCACCCGTAGCGCAGGGTTGCCTCGGTCCGTAGCGTGGCGCGATTGTCCCGATCGAGGTCGCGCCACCGCTGCTGCGGCACGAGATGGAGGCGGCCGTCGAGTTCCACGTTCAGACCGAACCCGGCGTAGTGCACGTCCGTGAACTCGCCGTCGACGGAGCGCTGCCGTTGCCCGCTGGGCAACCCATGGCGACGCTCGACGTCCCGCGCGTAGCGGATCTCCAGCAGTGAGTGTGATCCCGCGACGACATCCTTCATGATCAACCGGAGGTTCCGGCGATGCCGCAGTCTGGGACGATCGGCCAGCGAACTCAGGATGTCCTCCGCGCCGACGCGGCCGCTCTGACACGCCTCGGCGATGACCGCGGCCGCCTCGTCCAGCGACGGCGCGATCCCCACGATGTCGAGGACCGCTTCCGCGGGCGTACGTCGCGGTGGAGCGACTGCGGCGAGACGGGCGGCCCAGTGCTCGTCGCGGTGGATGACGAGACCGGCGCGCGGTCGGACCTTACGGTGTTCCGGGATGGCCACGTGGACGCGGCGCTCCGGATCCGGCTTGATCAGTCCCAGCTGCTCCGCGGCGGTGTAATGACTCCACGCCGCGTCGGGGCCGGCGTACAACAGGGCCGCCAGCAGGCGCTCGGCGTACCCGATCGGACCTGTGTGGGTGACGTAAACGCCGGGATGCACCGCTCGCCAGCGCCTGTTGCGTAAGGGTCTTCTGATGCGCGGCTCGGACCAGCCTGCCGCGAGGAGTTGGGCGCGCGAGACGATCCCGCCCTGGACGTGGATGAGCTCATCGATCCCCTTCTCGCACAACGGCTGCGTCCACCACCACTCCACGCGCCCCAGGATGACGGATTCCGTCCGAGCCTGCCGTACCCCTGTGGACAACCCGGCGACCCGCGCTACCGGACGGCTGGCGGCCGCCGCTGTCCCGGAGCTGGCGACCGGCGCTTTCCGGAACTTATTTCGCGCTCGGTGGCGAATTCTTTCCGGAAAGGCGAGCTACGAGGAGTTCAACCCGGCCGTCACGTTGGCCGGGGCGTAGGCGGCGGGCGTGGGCGAGGGTGGCTTGGCCGTGGAGGGCGCTCCAGAGGACCTCGGTGAGGGTTTCGGGGTCGGCGCCGGCGGCGAAGGGTTCGATCGCGGCCTGGAACTCGGCGAACGCGGTCTTCAGGAGCAGTGGGCTATCACTGCTAGCGAATTCCAGGTCGGTCGGGCGGACGAAGATCGCCTCGTACACGGCCGGGTGGTTGGACGCGTACTCGAGGTAGGCCTTGGCCAGTGCGCTGAGGCCGGTCGCGGGGTCCGGCGCGGTCGTGCGGGCGACACGCAGTACGGCGATCAGTTCCTCGATGCCCTGGATGGCGACGGCGTCGGCGATCGCGTTCATGTTCTCGAAGTGGCCGTAGAGAACCGGCTGGCTGTAGTCGATGGCGTCGGCCAGGCGGCGGGTGGTGACTGCTCCCCAGCCGATGGACTCGGCGAGCTCGCGCGCGGTGCGCAGGATCAGCTCGTGACGCTCCGCGCGGGCCCTTTCACGGCGTGACTGAGTCGGCATGCCCGGATCCTAGCACCGCTAGGCAACCTAGCGGCGACAGGCAATCTAGCAACGCTAGACAATCTAGCGACGCTCGAGTTAGCATCGCTAGGAAATCTAGCGCTGCTAGATTTCCGGTTCGGGAAGTGCCCGTGCTGGTAGGAGTCCTGTGAGTTGAGGAGTTATGCGATGCGCCGCTTCACCACTGTTCTGACGGTTCTGCTGGGGATCTTTCCGCTGACGTTCGGAGCCCAGTTCCTGTTCAACGGGTTGTTCGACGGGCACGGCGCCGCGGCGAACTTCGGGATCGATCCGTGGCCGACCGGTACCGCGGCCGGGTACTTCGCGGTGAAGGGGATCCGCGATATCGCCCTCGGGCTGAGCATCCTGGCCCTGTTCGCGCTGCGCCAGCGGCGCGCGACGGGCGTCGTACTCGCGATCACCTCGCTCGTCCCGATCATCGACATGATCACTGTCTTCACCCACGACGGTCCCGCGGCCACGGCACTCGGAGTTCACGGACTCACAGCACTCGTGGTCCTCTTCGACGCAGTCCTCCTCCTCCGCGAGCGCCCCATCCCCGCCACCACCCAGGCCGGTGAGGTTGTTCAGCCTGCCCACTCGTAGAGGTTGACGGTGCAGTGCTCGCGGAATCCGAGGGACTCGTAGACGGGGCGGCCTGCCGAGGAGGATTCGAGTACGGCGTATTCTGTGGGTGCTGCACGCAGGGCGTCGTACGTGATCGCTGCTCCGATGCCGCGCCGGCGGGCCTCCGGCACCGTCATCACGAAGTACAGGCCGGCGACGCCCGCCCCGAGGTACACCGTCGCCGTCGCGACCGGTACGCCGTCCAGCTGGCCGAGGTAGTGCTGCCACGGGTCGTCGTACCCGAGCTTCCGGTAGACCGACGCGACCCACCGCGCCTCGCGCTCGCCCTCGCCGAATCCCTGCCCGAGCGTCGCCTCCCAGATTGCCAGCGCCTCGTCGTCCTGCACCCGCGTCACCGACAGACCCGGTACGGCACGGGGCGCGATCAGATCCGGGATCCGCACGGCCATCCCAGGCTCGCTCCCGGCCGAGGCGAACCCCGCCGCAGTCAGGTCGTCAGCGGAGATCGGCATCGACGGACCGACATGCCAGGTCCCCGGTACGTCGTGTTTCTTCAACTCCGCCAGGGATTCGGCCACCACCTCGGCGGCGGAGGCCCGCACCACAGCGTTGTGATAATCGATCGGCGAACCACCGATCGTCCACTCCGCGCGGTCGTCGACGCGCTGCGACCCACCGCCCGCAGCGCCCATGGCCATCAGCAGCTCGGCCGCGTTGTCCTCGATCGCCCGCACAATCTCAGCGTCGTCCATCTGCCAAGTCTCGCCGAAACAGGGTCTCGTGCGTCTCGATCCATTGGCGGAAGGTTCTGGCTGGTCGGCCCAGGACCTGCTCGACGTCGGTTGTCAGCGTCCGCTCGGCACCCCGCCGGATCAGTTCCGCTCCCCGTAGCGCGACGGATACCACCGCCTCGTCCAGGCCGGCCGCGCGCAGCTGCTCCGCGTAGAGATTCAGCGGTACGTCGACCACCTGTAACGTCAGCCCGAGTACGTCCGACAGCACCGCGACCTGGTCCGGGACGCTCAGCAGCTCGGGGCCCGTCAAGGTGTAGGTGCGCTCATCATGTGCGCCCGAAACCAGTGCCTCGGCGGCCACCGACGCGACGTCCGCGGGGTCGATGAACGCGTGCTGCCCGTCCCCGGTCTGGTTGGGGATCGGTTGGCCGGTGCGCACGGCCGGCAGCCAGCGCAGCACGTTCGACGCGAATCCGGTCGGCCGCAGGATCGTCCACGCCAGACCGCTCTCCCGTACCGCACGCTCTCCGGAAACGTGCCAGTTTCCGGGCATTTCCGCGTCGGTGCTTCCGATGGCCGACATCTTCACGACCCGGTGTACGCCGGTATCGATCGCAGCCGTGACGAGAGCGCGGTCATGATCCGGAACGCGAGGCCCTGGCGCGCTCAGCAGGAACACTGTGTCGACCCCATCGGTTGCTTTGCGCAACGAAACCGGGTCGTCGAAGTCGCCCTGGACGAAGCCTGGAAGGGGTTTTCGCGTCATCCTGCGCACCGGGACGTCGCGGGCCATTAGCTGCCTGCTGAGCTCACTGCCGATGGTGCCGGTCGCGCCGGTGATCAGGATCATGCCGCCACCCTGACCAAGCGAAGCGCGCGGAGGATAGGAAGTTTCGGTACTACGGAACTCCCGAGCCACCTGGTTACGCTCGAAGGCGTGCACCCGTGGATCGAGAACGTCACGCTGCGGCCGCCGGCGACGTCGGTCACCGTCCTACCACCGGATCCCGCGACCACGGTCGTCTGGCGGATGACGAGGGCCGGCGAGAGCGACGTACTGGTAGCGGGTCCGCGCACAACAGCGGCGTACCACGCCACCAAGGATCTCCCGGTGTGCGTGCGGCTCCGGATCCGGCCGGGTCGGGTGCTGCCGCTGCTCGGCGCGGCCGCCGACGAGTTGGTCGATCGGACGGTTCCGCTGGGTGATCTCATCGGGCCGACGGCAACCACTCTCGCCGAGCGGCTGGTCAGCTCCAAAGACGAACCCGAGCAGGCAGTCGAAGTTCTCGGTGATTTCCTGCTCGGTCAGCTGCCGCGTCGTCTTCCGGACCGCTTGGAGCTCGTCGGCCAAGCTGTAGCCGAGCTCGCATCGCCATGCGCCGTGGGAGAGACCGCTCGGCGCCTCGGAGTGAGCGAGCGGTACCTGCGGCGCGTGTTCCGCGAGGCCGTCGGCGTGTCGCCGAAGCAGTTCGCGCGCATCACCCGCGTACGCACGGTGATCGCGCAGGCGCGCCGCTCCTGGTCCGACGTCGCGGCGTACGCCGGGTACACCGACCAGTCCCACCTGATCGCCGACTTTCGCTCCCTGATGCGGGTCACCCCCACGGCCTACGCGACCGGCCGGGTGCCGTTGAGTACCTGCTAGCCGGGCAACGCGTTCCACTGCTCCAACGTGGAAACGAGCAGTGTCGTGGTCGGGAGCGCCGCGAACTCCGACCGGGTCACGAAGCGGGCGTCCGTCGCGTCGTCACCGGCCGTGAGCGTGCCGCCGACCGCCGTCGCCGCGTAATCGCGGATCACGTACAGCTGGCCGCGCGGACCGGGCCGCTCGACCTCGCCCACCAGTTCGCCGACCTTCACGGTCAGGCCGGTTTCCTCCGCGACCTCACGCGCGACCGCGGTCGGATCGTCCTCACCGGACTCGACCCGGCCGCCGGGAATCGACCAGAGTCCTCGCCCGGGATCATGCGCTCTCCGTACGACGAGTAGCCGGTGCTGCTCGTCGTACACCAGGGCACCTACGCAGTCCACGCGCTCCATGCACCCCGAGGATAGGGGTTCTGTGCACAAGTGCCAGGCCGCGGAGGTGAACGCGGATAGCATCAGCCGTGACAGTCCAACGGAAAGGACACGGCCAGCTCGTGCGCATCGACCTGCACACCCACTCGAACCGTTCGGACGGCACCGACCCGGTGGACGTCCTGATGAGGCACGCGCAGCAGGCCGGGCTCGATGTGATCGCGCTCACCGACCACGACACCGCCGACGGCTGGGTGGACGGCCGGCGGGCCGCCGAGGAGCTCGGCATCGGGTTCGTCCCGGGGCTGGAGATCTCCTGCAAGCTCAACGGGATCAGCGTGCACCTGCTCGGCTACCTCCCCGACCCGACGTACGCCCCGCTCGCGAAGGACCTGCAGGTGGTGCGCGAGGGCCGCACCGACCGGATCCCGACGATCGTCGCCCGGCTGAACAGCATCGGCGTACCGCTCACCGTCGACGAGGTGCTGGCCCAGGCGACCGGTACGCCGTCGGTCGGCCGCCCGCACGTCGCGGACGCGCTGGTCGCGAACGGTACGGTCGCCAACCGGAGTGAGGCGTTCGACCGGTTCCTCGCCGACGGCCGCGCCGGCCACGTCCCGCACTACGCGCTCGAGCCGGGTCACGCGATCGACCTGGTGCGGGAGGCCGGCGGTGTGCCGGTGATCGCGCATCCGTGGGGCCGGTCGAGCTACAAGGTGATGACCGAGGAGAACCTGGCGGGTCTGGTCGCGGACCACGGCCTGGCCGGGATCGAGGTCGACCATCAGGACCACTCGCCGGAGTCGAGGGAAGCGCTGCGGGCCATCGCCCGGAACCTCGGCATCATCTACACCGGCTCCAGCGACCACCACGGCCTCGGGAAGATCGACCACGACCTGGGGGTGAACTCCACCGAGCCCGAGCAGTTCGAGCGCCTGCTGGACGTTGCCAAGACCAACGCCGCCGCCTCCGGCTCCACTGTTCCCGAGGCCTACCTGCCGTGAACAGTGTCATCAACCTCGGGCTGCTCAGTGAGGTCGTGGTCACGCTGTTCGTGATCATGGACCCGCCGGGCACCGTGCCGGTCTTCATCTCGCTCACCGCCGGTCAGTCCCGCGCGGTACGGAAGAAGGCCGCCTGGCAGGCGGTGCTGGTCGCGTTCGGTGTGATCGTCGCGTTCGCGGCGTTCGGTCAGCAGATCCTGCACCACCTCGGCATCACGCTGCCCGCGCTGCAGTGCGCCGGCGGTCTGCTGCTCCTGCTGATCGCACTGCAGTTGCTGACCGACACCGCCGAGGACCCGGTGCAGACCAAGAACGTGAACATCGCGTTCGTCCCGCTCGGTACGCCGTTGCTCGCCGGCCCGGGCGCGATCGTCGCCACGATGGTGTTCGTGCAGCGGGCGAACGGGTCGCTGCCGGATGTCGTCGCGATCTCCGTCGGCATCATCCTGATCCATCTGGTGATGTGGCTGACGCTCCGGTTCTCCGGCATCATCATGCGGATCCTCGGCGAGAACGGCGTACTGCTCGTCACCCGGATCGCGGGCCTGCTGCTGAGCGCCATCGCCGTACAGCTCGTGGCCGACGCCGTCACCGACTTCATCAAGGCGGGATGACGGTGCTTCCCGGTATGCCGAAGCGGTTGTTCGTCGCGACGCCGACGAAACTGCTGACGTTCGCGGACTGCAAGCGGAAGTACCGGTACACGTACCTGGAGACGCCGCGGCCGCCCAAGGGCCCGCCGTGGGCGCACAACACGGTCGGTGCGATCGTCCACGAGGTGCTCGCGGACTTCTTCGGGCGCTGGCCCGCGTCCCGCCGTACGCCGGACGAGGTCGTCGCGAAGATGCGGTCGAGCTGGCGCAGCGAGGGATTCCGCGACGAGCAGCAGTCGCTGGACTGGCGGGACCGGTCGACCGAGATGGTGATCGGGTACCTGCGGGACACCGATCCGTACTACGAACCTCGCGGCGTGGAGCGCACCGTCGCGTTCACCACCGAGCGGGCCTCGCTGCGCGGACGCGTCGACCGGATCGACGAGCGACCGGCGCGGGACGGGAGCGGCGGGACCGAGCTGGCGATCGTCGACTACAAGACCGGCCGCCGCCCGCTGACCGCTGTCGACGCCCGGTCCTCGCTGGCGATGGCGCTGTACGTGCTCGGGGCGCGCCGCGTCCTGCACAAGCCGTGCACGCGCGTCGAGCTCCACCACCTGCCGACCAACACCGTCGCGGCCGCGGACCACGACGAGGCGTCCCTCGGCCGGCACCAGAAACGCGCCGAGGCGATGGCCGACGACGCGGCCGCCGCCGAAGCGAAGTGGGCCGAGGGGCTGACCCCCGCGGAAGCCGACGAGGCCTTCCCGCCGGAGCCGTCCGCGCTGTGCGGCTGGTGCGACTTCGCGAAAATCTGTCCCCAGGGCCGCCGCGAAGCCCCCACCCGCGACCCCTGGGCCGGCCTCGACGAGCCGTCGCAGATCCCACTGGAAGAGGCCGGCTGACTTTCGCGGCAGCTCGACAGTACGTATACGCCCACTACGCAGGATCGCCCGTCCCGCTGAGCGTGAGCCAGGGCGAGTCGGCCGGAGACCTCCTGTCGAGCTGCCGCCGTGCCAGCGCCGTGTGCGTGGGGTGCCAGTGGGTGGGTGGAGCCTGAGGGGGAATGAAAGGGGCTCGCTCGATGGGTGCGAAGACTGTGAACAAGTTGGCGGTGCCGGGGGCAACGCTGCACTACGAGGTCGCCGGCGCGGGGCCGGTGCTGTTGCTGATCGCGGGCGGCGGGACCGACGCCGGGGTGTTCTCCGGGATGGTCGGACAGCTCGCCGCGGAGTACACGGTGGTGACGTACGACCCGCGGGGCAACTCGCGCAGCGGGTACGCCGGTGACGCGACGGACGAGACCCTCGTACAGGCGGCCGCCGACGCGCTGGCCCTGATCGGCACGGTCGCCGGCAGCGAACCGGCGTACGTCTTCGGCAGCAGCTCCGGCGCGATCACCGGTCTCGAGCTGATCACCCGCCACCCCGAACGGGTGCGGATGCTGGTCGCGCACGAGCCGCCGTGCACCGAGGTGTTGCCGGAATCGGACGCGGACGACGCGCGGGCGTTCTTCGCCGACGTGTACGACACCTACCGCGCAGAGGGCCTGACCGCGGCCGACGTGGTGTTCATGATGGGCACCGGCATGGAGGACGACGCGATGCCGCCGATGGAGGACCTGCTGCCGGAGTACCGCGAACTCGCCGAGCGGATGCAGGCGAACGCGGCCAACTTCTACGAGCACAAGCTGTTGCCCTTCACCCGGTACGAGCCGGATCTGGACGCCTTGAAGCGGGTCGCCGATCGTCTCGTCCCGGCGGCCGGGCTGGAGTCGTACATGCATCTTCCGGGGCGGCCGATCGAGGTCATCGCGGACCGTCTCGGCTGGCCGGTGGTGATGTTCCCGGGCGGGCACGGCGGGTACTCCAGCCACCCGGCGCCGTTCGCCACCCACCTCGCTCATCTGCTCAAGAGCGACACCCTGTAGGTTCCTGTACCTTCCGGGCACCGGTCCGGGCGTGGGTCTGAGGGGTCCCACGTCCGGACCGGTTATTTGTGTTGACGCCGTCCCGCGGTCCGGCGTAGCGTCCCTCTTCTGCCTTGACAATCGGTGTGGTTCAGCCATGCCGTCACAGTGGTGTCCGAACCCCCGGGTCTTTCTGGATTCGGGGCGGTTCTGCGTGCCGCTGCGCCTCTCGGACACCACCTGGAGTTCGAGAGGAGGTTGCCGTGGGCGTCTACTGGGCGATCGCCGTACGGTCGTTCCGCCGGTTCTCGACGTACCGGATCGCGACCGCGTCCGGCGTGTTCACCAACACCGTGTTCGGGTTCATCCTGTGCGGTGTCTACCTGACCCTGTGGCACGAACGGCCCGGGCTCGGCGGGTACGACGTACCCGACGCGCTGACGTTCGTGTGGTTGCAGCAGGGGTTGCTGATGCCGATCGGGATCTTCGGCGCGACCACCACGAACGAGCTGGGCGAGCGCGTGCGCAGCGGGGAGATCGCGGTGGACCTGTACCGGCCTACGCACCTGCTGCTGTGGTGGCTGTCGGTCGATCTCGGGCGGGCCGTGTTCCAGTTGCTGGTTCGGGGCGGCGCGCCGTTCGTCGTGGGTGCGCTCGTGTTCGATCTCAAGTTTCCTTCGAGTCCGCTGGTCTGGCCGGCGGTGGCGCTCGGGCTGGTGCTCGGGATCCTGGTCAGCTTCTCGATCCGCTATCTGGTCGCACTGTCCGGGTTCTGGATCACCGACTCGCGCGGGATGGAGCACCTCGCGCTCGTGCTGTCGCTGTTCTTCGCCGGGACGATCCTGCCGCTGGTCGCGTTCCCCGGCTGGATCGGCGAGGTCGCCCGCGCGACGCCGTGGGCCGCGACCATGCAGGTGCCGATCGACATCTGGCTCGGCCGGAACCCGGGCGGGACCGGCGCGGCGCTGATGTTCCAGTGCGGCTGGCTGCTGGTCCTGGTGCTCGTCGCGCAATGCGTCACGTCGCTGGCGACCCGGAAGGTGGTGATCCAGGGTGGTTGAGCGGATCCTCCGGGCGCCGGCGCAGTACTGGATGCTGATCGTGATGTGGATCCGGTCCGTGCTCGCCTACCCGGCGTCGTTCGTGCTGATGCTGGTGAGCTCGATCCTGGTCACGGTGACGGACTTCATCGCGGTCCTGATGATGTTCAGCCACATCACGTCGTTCGGCGGGTTCTCGCTCGCGGAGATGGCGTTGCTCTACGCAACGGCCTCGATCGCGCTCGGTACGGCCGACCTGGTCACCGGCTCGATCGAGCGGGTCGGCGAACGGATCCGGACCGGGTCGTTCGACGCCTACCTGATCCGGCCGGTGCCCGCGTTCCTGCAGACGGCGGCGGACGGGTTCGCGTTGCGCCGGCTCGGACGGCCGCTGCAGGCCGGGACCGTCCTGGTGATTGCCCTGAGCAACATCGACGTCGACTGGACGGCCGCCCGCGTGCTGATGCTGGCGGTCTCGTTCGTGGCCGGGTCGGTGATCTTCGCGGCGCTGTTCGCGCTGGGTGGCGCGTTCCAGTTCATCTCGGTCGACTCGGCCGAGCTGGCCAATTCGGTCACGTACGGCGGTCAGGCGCTGACCCAGTTCCCGCTGACGATCTTCGGCAAGGAGATCGTCCGGGCCGTCACGTTCGTCGTACCGCTTGCCTTCGTCAACTACTACCCGGTGCTGTACGTGCTGGGTAAGCCGGCCCCGCTGGGCCTGCCGTCCTGGATCGGCCTGTTGTCGCCGCTGGTCGCCGTCGCGATGGTCGCGCTGGCGTCGCTGGCGTGGCGGGGCGGTCTCCGTCGTTACCGCAGTACAGGGAGCTGAGTCGTGCCAGTCATCGAGTTGTCTCAGGTGTCACGTGCGTTCACCGTGACGTCGCGGTCCGGCCTGCGTCGTACCCGGCGCGAGGTTCGAGCGGTGGACGAGCTGTCGTTCACGGTCGAACGGGGGGAGGTGGTCGGGTACATCGGGCCGAACGGCGCCGGGAAGTCGACCACGATCAAGATGCTCACCGGCATCCTCGTGCCGTCCAGCGGTTCGATCCGGGTAGCCGGGGTGGATCCTTCCCGGCACCGGCTCAAGCTGGCCAAGCGGATCGGCGTGGTGTTCGGCCAGCGTACGACGCTCTGGTGGGACCTCCCGTTGAAGGACTCCTTCGCCGTACTGCAGAAGATGTACGACGTCCCGCCGGCCCGGCACCGGCAGAACCTGGCCACCTTCGTCGAACTGCTCGATCTCGGCGACCTGCTCGACGTACCGGTACGCGCTCTGTCGCTCGGGCAGCGGATGCGCGGTGACATCGCCGCCGCGCTGCTGCACGATCCCGAGATCGTCTACCTGGACGAGCCGACGATCGGGCTGGACGTGATCAGCAAGGCGCGACTCCGCGAGTTCCTCGCACAGGTCAACGCGGAACGCCGCACGACGATCATCCTCACCACCCACGACCTCGACGACATCGAGGCCCTGTGCACCCGGGTGATGGTCATCGACCACGGCCACCAGATCTTCGACGGCACCCTCGACGGCCTGAAATCCAGCCAGTCCGCCCCCCGCACCCTGGTCGTAGACCTGGCCGCAACCCTGCCCCCCATCCAGGTCACCGGAGCCACAGTCACCAAAACCGAAGGCCCCCGCCAACACCTAACCTTCCCCCCCAACACCAGCGCCGCCCCCCTCCTCGCCGAAATCGCCGCCAACTACCCCCTGGTAGACCTATCAGTCTCCGAACCCACCATCGAATCCGTGATCACCCAGCTCTACAACACCGCCTAGACAGAATCAGCGGTCGGCGCCTGTGGGGCTGACCATCTGGGGAGGATTACCTACCCGAATCAGGCAGGAAACCTCCCCAACATCCTCGGCTACGCGAGATCGGCAGCCATCGACGCGAACACGACCTCGGGGTCCATGCCCTTGGGGTCCTCGCGCCAGCGGCGGGCGGAGTCCGGGAGTTCGTCCTCGTCGACCGTGCCGACGCCGGCCTGGATCAGGCGCTTGGCCTCCGCGATACCGATGTCGACGTACTGGAGTTCGTTGAGGAAGTAGTAGTCATGCCGGGCACCCTCGTTGTAGTGGAACTTCCCGGTGTTCCCGACATACGTCCAAACGTCCTCCTCCACCAGTGCCGCCACCCACAACTCCCGCTCCCCGTCCTTGACCAAGAACAACCGCGTCATCGTGAAGGTCCTAGTCGTTGGAGCCGGCGGCCATGGCGAGCACATCGGCGAGGGCGAGCGGGTTCGGGTCTGCGCGCCACTTGGCGAGGGACGTCGCGGAACGCGCCTCGTCGAGCGTGCCGACTCCCTGATCGATCAGCCGCCGGGCCTCCGCCGGGCCGATCGGTTCGTAGGTGAGGTCGCGCACCATGTAGAAGTCGTTGCGCAAGGCATTGTTGTTGTGGAACTTACCGGTGTTCGCGACGTACGAATACATAACCTCATGCGCCAAAGCCGCAACCCACACCAACCGCTCCTCTTCCTTGACCAGGTAGAGCCTCATCGCGCGATCCCATCTGTCTTGTCGAGTGTGGTGTTGTGTGACCTCTGCTGCTCGCCTTGTGGCGCCCCACGCCCTTCGCTCACGGGACGCAGCCTGGAGTCACTGTAGTTGTTCACCTGAACCCGGGTTCCGCCCAGTTTCGTCAACTCGTCGATACCCTGTGGTGGCTTCAACGTCTTCGACGCCTCGACGGATCGTTGCCTGGCCTCGGCCCGCTCTTCCAGCGTGGCGGTCGCGCTGCGCTCGATCTCGTACCAGGGAGTTGTCATCTCCTTGACCTTCGCGGACGCGACCGAATGGAACTGGACCTCGACCCGCGGACATCCCGAGATCGTCATGCCCGCATGGAGGCCCTTGTACCTCGAACCTTCGGTGTACGAGTGCATCGCTGTCCTGACGTGCCAGTCGTGACTGTTCAGCTCGTCGACGGTCCGCCGAGCCGCGGCAACCAGTTCGTCAGGATTCTCAGCTACTGCGGTGTACCGCAGTATGTCGTCGATCGGGAGGTGCCGGCCGGCGTCCGTCCAGTCGGCGATCTTGCGCGCGAGGGATTCTGGTGACTTGACCCGGCGGTCCAGTTGGTACGGCATGGTGCCTGACGGGAGTGAGTCGAGGAACTGGTCGGTCACGATGGGCTCCACGGCCGCTGCCTGCTCGAGTAGGTGCAGGCTCCGCTCGGTTGCTTCGGGGCCGTAGCGGCTGCTGATCTCGTCCGTGGACGCCGACACGTCGTCCCAGATCAGGGGGCGGGTGGCGTTGAGGGCCTGGTGGAGGGATTTGGGGGTGGGTGGGAGGGGTGGGGTGCCTGGCATCTGGTTTCCCCTGGTCGGTGGGCTGTTCTTCGACCGTAGGGAGTTGGGGGTGGGCTGTGGGGTGGGAAATTGGATCTGTGGATAACTCGGGTGGGTTACGGAATGGGGTGGGGTGGTGACCTTGGGGTGGTGGGGTCGTTGAAATGCGGGTAGGACCCAACCGGGCGGGTCGATCGGGGGTAGAGAAGGTATGCCGACGATGACGGGTGAGCCGGTGGTGGGGGTGCAGGGGCCGCCGGGGGACGGGCCTGGGTTCGTCGCGTGGGTGCGGCCGCATCTGGTGGCGATGGCGCGACTGGCGGGGCGGCTCGCGGTCGGGGCGGATCGGGACGACATCGTGCAGGAGGCGCTGGCGCGGGCCTGGGCCAAGCGCTCGCAGTACGACGCGAGCCGCGGTACGCCGTCTGCCTGGCTGCTCGCGATCACCGCGGACCAGGCCCGGAAAGCGGTACGCCGGATGCGCCCGGGCGGCGCGTCCTTGTCGCTGATCGACGAGGCCACGGGCGGACCGGTGTCGAGGCCGGATCTCGACGCCCGGATGGATGTGGACCACGCGATCATGTCGCTGTCGGCGCGGCAGCGGCTCGCGGTCGACTGCTACTACTTTGCGGACCTGTCGATCGCCGATACCGCCGCCGTCATGGGCTGCTCCGAAGGCACCGTGAAATCCACGCTGTCCGATGCCCGCACCAGACTCCGCACCCTCCTGGAGGTGACCGAATGAAGCAGACCGATGAGGTCGACGACCTGTTGACCCGCGCCGGCGCTCGCTGGCGGGCTGATCAGGAGGCGCCGCCGGAGCCCGATCTCGAGTACATGCTGAGCGGCGGCCGCAAGCACCGTCGCTGGGTGCCCGCGCTCGCGGCGGCCAGTGTGGCGGTGATCGCGGCCGGCGTCATCGCCGTACTCCCGGACCCGAAGACCCCGAAGACCCCGACGGCCCAGGCGCCGAGCACCACCGCGGCGACGCCCGACGCCAGAACCCCGCAAACGTTTGCCCAAGGCAACGACGAGTTCCTGGTGAAACCCGGCGACAAGGTGCAGGTGAGCGGCCAGATCATCGCCGCCACCGGCAAGACGCCGGTCTTCTGCCCGCCGTTGGCCGTCCACGCGATCGGCTACCCGCCTGGTCAGGAGCCGGCCCCGAGTTGCCCCGACAAGTTCGCGGTCAAGCTCAACGGCCTGGACCTGGACAAGATCCCCGGCCTCTCCACGATCAAGGGCGTCCTGACCGGCGAAGCGACGGTCACCGGCACCTGGCGCGGCGGCGCGATCGACGTCGACGGGCAGACCGGCCTGAAGCCGCTGGAATATCCGGCGCAGACCGAGCTGGAATGCCCGGTCCCGCCCGGCGGCTGGAAGTCGCAGCCGAGCAACATCTCCTCGACGGCGGTGACGAAGTTCCTGGCGGCGCACGCCGACCAGGCAACCGGCCCGATCTTCCGCTACCCGAACGGCACCAGCCGCGGCGCGCCCGTGGTGATCCTCATCGGTCTCGCGCACGGTGACGCGGCCGCGTTCCGGCAGGCGTTCGAGAAGGTCTACCGCGGGAACTACTGCGTGGTCCCGACCCTGCTCAGCCAGTCGGACGAGCAACGGGTCACCACCGCGATCGGCAATGTGATGAGCGGCAACCCGAAGCTCGGCATCTACGGTGCCAGCGGTGCCGGCATCTACGGCGGTCCCGCGTTGGCCCAGGTCACGGCGTACACCCCAGAGGTGAAGGCCGCGCTCACGCCGGTCGGACTGGACCTGATCCGGGTGGCGCCGCAGGTGCGGCCCGTCAGGTAGTCGTCAGGCTGGGGTAGTCGTGGAAGAAGTCCACGAGACGGCGGGCGGTCGCTGCGGGCTGGTCGATGGCTGGTGAGTGACCGGCGTCGGGGATGACCTCCGCCTCCAACCCGAGAGCTGCGGCCATCGCCTCCTGCACCGGGAGCGGCCAGCCGTCGTCGGTCGCTCCGTGCAGTACCTGTGTACGTACGCCGGACTTCGCGAGCTGATCGGTCTTGTCCTCCGCGTCGGTCAGCCGGCGAGTGATCTCGGCCAGGCTGGTCGGCACGTTGCCGGTGAACCGCTTCCGCAGGAACGCGGCGATGTCCTCCGGCGGAGCGACGTACCCGGGCGCCTTGCTCTCGTGGTCGAGCTTGAGGTCGTACACCTGCTCGATCGGCAGGTTCTCGAGCCCGAACGCGAGCATCTGCAGGCTCTGGAGCGTCGTCTCGTCGGTGAAGGCGCCCGGCCCCGAGCAGAGCAGTGTGAGTGTGGAGAACACCGACGGGTCGGTCAGCACCGCCTCACGCGCCACGAGCCCACCGAACGAGTGGCCGACCAGCTGGCTATACCCGCCCAGCGCCTTGCTCATCGCCACCACGTCCGCGCCCAGCTCAGCCAGCGAGTACGCCGACTTGTCGGAAGGACCTGTGGTTTCGTACTGACCCCGTTGGTCGACGGCCACCGTGCGCCACCCGTACCGGCACAGGTGGTCGACCAGGGGAGTGAAGTCCTCTTTGCTCCCCGTCCACCCCGGCACGAGCAGGACCGTGCCGAGCGGCGTACCGAGGTCCGGTACGGCGGTCAGGGTCGCGAACGCCCCACGGTCGGTCTCGAGTGTCTCTGGGCGCACCCCGTCGGGCAGCGTCAACGTACGCGGCGTACTCACAAGTAAAGAGAATAGGCCCTAACCGTTCACCTGGTCCGAACCAGCTTGGCTGTGGTCGCGGCGAGGACCAGAACCATTGCGACGCTCACCCAGGCCGCCACCTGTACGCCGTCCGTGTAGGCGTCCCGCGCCGCCGTGAGGAGCTGCTGGGCGACTGGAGCGGGCAGGTGCTGGGCCTCAGCCACCGCATTGCCCAGCGTGTCGCGCACAGAGTCCGGTGCGCCGACCGGCACCGACACTCCGGCCCGGTAGACCGCTGTGACGATGCTGCCCGCGATGGCGATGCCGAGCGCTATGCCCAGCTCAGTGCCGGTCTCACCCATCCCGGACGCGACACCGGCTCGCTCTGGCGGTGCACTGCTCACAATGACGTCGTACGTGAGCGCAAGGACCAGTTGGATGCCCAGGCCGGCGAGAGACAGTCCGACGACGACTGTCCAGCGCTCGGACGCTGTCATCAGTGCGAGTCCTGGTGCCGCGGCCAGGAAGCCGGCTGTCATCGCGGTGCCCGGGCGGAGGACGCGGACGACGTATGGCGCACCGAGCGTGCCGACGATGCCGGCGACCATCGTCGGCAGCATCCAGAGACCTGCCTCGAGTGGCGTCATACCGAGAACCAGCTGGAAGTACTGCACGGCCAGAAACTGCACGGCGGCCAGCACGTAGAGACCGAACATCTGCGCGCCGAGCGAGGCGCCGAACGCGGGCCGGCTGAACAGACGCAGGTCGAGCAGGGGCTCCGGCAGCCTGAGCTGGCGGCGGACGAACACCCAGCCGAGGCCCACGCCGACCACGGCGACGGCCAGGGCGCTCAGGTGCGGTCCGCTCTTCGCGGTCTCCTTGACGGCGTAGACGAGCGAGATGATCGCGCCGATGGACAGAACCACGCTGAGCGGGTCGATGCGGCCGGCCTGCTCGTTCCGGAACTCGGGGAGCAGCGGCCGCGCTACGACGAGCAGGAGCAGCAACGGCGGTACGCCGATCAGGAAGACCGACCCCCACCAGAAATGGTCGAGGAGTACGCCGCCGACGAGGGGACCGGCCATACCGCCGATCATGAAGTTCGTCATCCAGATCGCGATCGCCATCCGGCGCTGACCGGGATCGCGGAACATGTTGCTGAGCAGCGACAGCGTCGACGGCATCAGGGTCGCTCCGGCCACTCCGAGCAGTGCCCGCGCGGCGATCAACTGCCCGGAGCTGGTCGCGAACGCCGCGAGCAGCGAGGCGACGAGGAAGCCCGCCGCGCCGATCAGCAGCAGCCGGCGGCGCCCGATCCGGTCGCCGACCGTGCCCATGGTGACGAGCAGCCCGGCCACCACGAACCCGTAGACGTCGATGATCCAGAGCAGCTGGGACGAGCTGGGCGCCAGATCCTTGCTGAGAGCCGGCGCCGCGAGGTGCAGGGCCGTGCCGTCGAGGCCGATCAGGATGGTGGGCAGCGCCAGCACGGCCAGCCCGAGCCATTCCCGCCGCCCGGCGCGCGCCGGGCCGTCGTCGCAGTCGGGGGTCGGAGGGTCGGGGCAGATCGCTGTGCCGGTCATGTCCAGCATGCTGAGAGCTCAAGTGTCCTTGAAGTCAACAGCTCGGTGTGGGCTCGCGTTCCGCGGTACGGCACAATGGCCGGGTGCCTCGCACTCTCGCGGTCGCCAATCAGAAGGGCGGCGTGGCCAAGACGACCACTGTCGCCACCCTCGGAGCCGCCCTGGCCGAGCTCGGCCAACGGGTGCTGCTGGTCGACCTGGATCCACAGGCCTGCCTGACGTTCTCGGTCGGTATCGACCCCGAGGACCTGGACAAGTCGATCCACCACGTGCTGCTCGGCGGTGTGCGGGCCCGCGACGTACTGATCGAGCTGGACGGCGCCCTGGACCTACTGCCGGCCACGATCGCGCTGGCGACCGCCGACGTGCAGCTGGCCCGGGAGAGCGGTCCGGAGCAGGTACTGCGCACCGCGCTGCGCCCGCTGCGAACGGCGTACGACTGGATCATCGTGGACTGCCCGCCGACGCTCGGCCTGCTCACCGTGAACGGGTTGTCCGCGGCGTCCGACGTCCTGATTCCCTTGCAGTGCGAGACGTTGGCGCATCGTGGCGTAGGGCAACTACTGGACACGGTGCACGACGTACAACAGCTGACCAACCCCGGCCTGCACGTGCTCGGCGTCCTCCCGACCCTGTACGACGGCCGCACGACGCACGCCCGTACCGTCCTCGAGACGATCGCGGACACGTACTCGCTGGACGTGCTGCAGCCGGCGATCCCGAAATCGATCCGGTTCGCGGAGGCGCCCGCGATCGGTGAGACCGTACTCAGCACGGCGCCGGCCTCGCCCGGTGCGAAGGCCTACCGGGCGTTGGCCGTCGCGTTGCTCTACTGACCGCCGTTGGGTGCCGGCGGAGTTACCGGCACAGGTGTCGGCTGGCGGCGGAGCTTGCCGCGGAAGCGCCACAGCGGTACGAGGATGATCGCGAGCAGCACCAGGAACGGCAGCAGCGCGCCGACCGCGGTCGCGATCGCGGAGAACGCCGCGGTGAACGCGTTCCAGCCGCCCTTGAGGCCGGCCACGAAACCCTTGTCCGGCTCCTTCACGGTCTCCACCGGCGGCTTGCCCTTCTCGGTCAGCGTCAGTGTGAGCGTCGCGAGCTCGGTCTGCAGGGACAGGTTCTTCTGCTTGGCCAGCAGGGATTCCAGGTCGGCCTCCCGGCGGGTCAGCTCGCTCTCGACCGAGACGATCTCGCCGATCGTGTTCGCCTTCGCCATCAGCGCGCGCATCCGGTCCAGGCTGGCGCGCTGGGACTCGATCCGGCTGGCCACGTCGATCACCTGCTCGGTGACATCGGTCGACTCCTGGTGGATCTGCAGGCGTTTGCCGAGGTCGGAGAGCCGCTGGATCGCGGTCTCGAACGACTTGGTCGGGACCTTGAGGACCAGGTTCGAGCGCGTGATCTTGCCGTCGGAGTCGCTGCCGGTGTCCTCGGAGGCCACCTGACCCTCGAGGCTGCCGATCGCGGCGACCGCCTTCTGCCGCATCCCGGAGACGTCGTCGCCTTCGACGGTCAGCGAGCCGGTCTTGATGATCGCCCGCGTAATCGCCGGCTGTTCCTTGCCGCCGCCCGCTCCCGAGTCCGTCTTGCCGGCGGACGGTGCCTGCGGGTTCGCCTGACCCGCCGACTCTTCGGACCCGGAGCCCTGCTTCGCGGCCGGCGCCGGCGCAGCGTCGCCGCTGGTCGCGCTGTCGTTGCCGCTGGCACCGCATCCGGCCAGCACCATGACCCCCACGACAGCCACCACGGCTGTTACCGCTCTGATCCGCCTCATCACCCAGCCCCTCTCTCGTGGTTTACCGCCCTAGGACGGCCCACGCGGGGCTGGGTGTTGCAGCTTCAGGTCACCTTTAGGTGACGTTCACTCCGGCGCACTGAAGATCGGCGTGGTCGTCGGCACCGCGCTCGGCTCGGCCGGTGCCTTCGTCGCGGCCGTCTTGCGAGTCCGCGTCCGCTTGACCGGCTTCTTCTCCTCAGGAGCGTCTGCCGGAGCCGCGGCGGGTGCAGTCTCCGTTGCCGCGGCGGTCTTGCGGGTCCGCGTGCGCTTGACCGGCTTCTTCTCCGCCGGCGCCTCGGGTGCTGTCTCGGCCGGGGCCTCGACGGCTGCGGTCTCCACAGCCTCGGTCACGGGCTCCGCGGTCTTCCGGGTGCGGGTGCGCTTGCGGGCCTTCGGCGCCGGCGCCTCCTCCGGGGCCTCGGTCACGGCCGGTACTTCGGTCTTCGTGGTGACGTCGGCGAGTTCCTCGACCGGCTGACCGGCGCGCGTGCGCTTCCGGGTCCGGTTGCGCTTCTTCGCGGCCGAACGCTCACCCTCGGACCGCCCCTCGCGCGAGCTCCGCGACTCACGAGGCTCCCGCGACTCACGAGGCTCGCGGGTCTCCTTCGCCTCCCGCGCCGCCCGGATCCGGCCCTTAGCCTCCGACGGGATCCCGAGGTCGTGGTACAGCTCCGGTGAGGTGGAGTAGATCTCCTGCGGCTCGTCGTACGGCAGGTCGAGCGCCTTGTTGATCACCTTCCACCGCGTCAGGTCCGGCCAGTCGACGAAGGTGACGGCGATACCGCTCGCCCCCGCGCGCCCGGTCCGGCCGATCCGGTGGATGTAGGTCTTCTCGTCCTCGGGACAGGTGTTGTTGATGACGTGCGTGACGCCCTCGACGTCGATGCCGCGGGCCGCGACGTCGGTGCAGACCAGGACGTCGATCTTGTCGCCGCGGAACCGGGTCAGCGCCCGCTCGCGGGCCTGCTGGTTCAGGTCGCCGTGGATCGCGGCCGCCTTGAACCCGCGGTCCTGCAGGTCGTCGGTCAGCCGGGAGGCCTCGCGCTTGGTGCGGCAGAAGATCATCACCCGGCCGCGGTCATCGGCCTGCAGGATGCGGGCCACCACCTCGGGCTTGTCGAGCTCGTGCGCCCGGTAGACGAACTGTGCCGTGGTCGGCACCATCTGGGTGTCCTCGTGGGACTCGGCCCGGATGTTCAGCGGGTGCCGCATGTGGGTGCGGGCCAGGGCGATGACGGCCGACGGCATGGTTGCCGAGAACAACATGGTCTGGCGCAGCTCGGGCGTCTTGCGGAGGATCCGCTCGACGTCGGGCAGGAAGCCGAGGTCGAGCATCTCGTCGGCCTCGTCCAGGACCAGGACCTTGATGTGGCCGAGGTCGAGAACGCCCCGGTTGGCCAGGTCCAGCAGGCGTCCCGGCGTACCGACGACGACGTCGACGCCGGCCTTCAGCGCGTCCAGTTGCGGTTCGTACGCGACACCGCCGTACACCTTGAGGATCCGCACGGTGCGGACGGTGGAGGCGGTCTCGAGGTCCTTGGCGACCTGGATGGTCAGTTCCCGGGTCGGGGTGACGACCAGCGCCTGGGGCTTGCCCGGCGCGACCAGTTCGTCGTAGTCGGCCTCGTGCGGCGCGAGCGTGCGCTGCAGCAACGGGATGCCGAATCCGAGCGTCTTGCCGGTGCCGGTACGGGCCTGCCCGATCAGGTCGGTGCCCATCAGGGCCACCGGGAGAGTCATCTCCTGGATCGGGAAGGGTTCGATGATGTTGACGCGGTCGAGCGCGTCACAGATCTCGGGGAGCACCCCGAGCTCTCGGAAGGTGGTCAGGCTGATCGCCTCTCACATGCTTGTGCGGACAGATGCTCAGTGGCCGGGCGCCTGGGGCCTGAAAGCCCCGATCGTGAGGCGCGGGGACACTGTGCAAGCACCTCGCACCAGCTTGCCCATCTGGGCGCGTCACCGGCGAATCGCTCACCAGTGTAACCGCAGCGGCTGTCAACGCCGCTTCGTGTGGCATGCGCCACTGTTCCGCGCGGCCCGATAGGGTGCCGGGCATGGAGCAGACGGCCTTTGATGATCCCGCCTACCGGGCCGCGGCGGTGGATCTGCTGGGAGTGCTCGCGTACGGCGAGCTGACCGCGTTCGAGCGGATGGCCGAGGACGCCAAACTGGCGCCGACGCTGGACGACAAGGCGGAGCTGGCGGCGCTGGCGACCACCGAGTTCGGCCACTTCCAGCGGCTCCGGGACCGGCTCGTGCAGCTCGGGGTGGACCCGATGGAGGCGATGCGGCCGTTCGTCACGCCGCTGGACGCGTTCCACGACCACACCGCGCCGTCCGACTGGCTCGAGGGCCTGGTCAAGGCGTACGTCGGGGACGGGCTGGCCAACGACTTCTATCGGGAGATCGCGTCGTTCGTGGACGCGGAGACGCGGGGTCTGGTGCTCGAGGTGTTCGCCGACTCCGGTCAGGCCGAATTCGTGGTGGACCGGGTCCGGGCCGCGATCGACGAGGACCCGAAGCTCGGCGGCCGGCTGGCGCTGTGGGGCCGCCGCCTGGTGGGCGAGGCCCTCAGCCAGGCCCAGCGGATCGCCGCCGACCGCGACTCCCTCGCCGCCCTCCTGGCCGGCAGCGTGGACCGCCCCGGCCTCGACCTGGCCGCCATCGGTCGCATGCTCACCCGCCTGACCGAGGCGCACACCGCCCGTATGACCGCCCTCGGCCTCCAGGCCTAGGTCCGGACACGGCAACGGCCGCCTGCCCCCGGGTGGGGGTGGCGGCCGTTTGGTGGTGCCTGAGTCAGGCGGACTTGGGCTTGCTGTTGCGTGCGGAGATAATCGCGACCACGATCGCGGCGCAGATGATCTGGATCAGGTACTGGATCCAGTCCGGTCCCGATGTGTCCTTGACGCCGAGGAGTTTGGCGATCAGACCACCGAGGAAGGCGCCGATGCCGCCGCCGAGGATGGTCCAGCCGAGGCTGATGTTCTGCTTGCCGGGGAGCACCGCCCGGGCCAACGGCCCGAAGATGATGCCCGCGATGAGGCTGACGATGAGCATCCAGACCCAGTACACGGTTCCTCCTTGTGAGGGATGGTGAACCTGCGCCGGCCCGGTGCCCCGTGACAACCAGACCAGTTCGGCGCAGGTCTCACCGCAATCGTGCCCTGTCGGTGGCACTCCGCAACCAGGACACGCGCGAACGTGTCCCGAACGCGATCAGATCGCGCCGAATCCGACCTTGCGGGTGGATACCTCGCCGATCTCGACGTACGCCAGCCGGTCGGCCGGGACGAGGACCTTGCGGCCCTTCTCGTCGGTCAGCTCGAGCAGACCGGACTTGCCGGTGAGCGCCGCCGCCACCAGTTCCTGGACCTCATCCGGAGTCTGCTCGCTCTCCAGAACCAATTCACGATTGGCGTGTTGCACGCCGATCTTGACCTCCACGAAACCCTCCGGGCACGCTCCGACCGGCGACTCTCGCCGATGACGCTTCGAGCCTATCCGCTAGCGGTCCCCAGCTCTCATCCGTCCGCCCAAAGCAGAACCTTCAGGTGTCGGTCCTCGGGAAGCCGCGGATGCCGCGCCAGGCCAGGGAGGCGACCAGGTCGGCGGCCTGCTGCTGCGGGAACGACGGGTCGCCGGCGCCGAGCCAGTAGCGGGCGCTCACCTGAGCCATGCCGACCAGGCTGACGGCCAGCACCATCGACTGCTCACGGCTGAGGCCGGCGTCGGCGCTGATCACCTCGGACACGGCCTCGGCGCAGGCGTGGGTGACCCGGTCGACGCGCTCCCGCACGGCCGGCTCGTTGGTCAGGTCCGACTCGAACACCAGCCGGAAGGCGCCCTGCGCGTTCGCAACGTAGTCGTAGAACGCGTGCATCGTCGCGGCGACCCGGAGCTTGTTGTCCTCGGTCGACTTCAGCGCGTCCTGCACGGACGCGACGATCGCGTCGCAGGACGTGTCCAGGAGCGCCAGGTACAGCTCCAGCTTCCCGGGGAAGTGCTGGTACAGGACCGGCTTGGACACACCGGCCCGGTCGGCGATGTCGTCCATCGCGGCGGCGTGGTACCCGTTCGCGACGAAGACTTCCTGGGCTGCCTCGAGCAGTTGCGCGCGACGGGCCAGCCGGGGCAGGCGGCTGCCACGCTTGGGTGCGGTCTCCGGGGTCGTCGACACGGTGGGTACTCCTTCGGTGATGTTCCCCGAATCCTACCCAGCAGTCCTCCTCGCCAGTAGCTTCCCCGCCGATCGGCGTTCCATCGTGGTATCCGTCAGGCGGTGGTCAGCGGTAGTCGTCCTCGCCGGAGTCACCCAGCTCGCGGCGCTGCTCCTCCACATCCGCGGGGTTGGCGTCGGCGGGTACGTCAGGCTCCGACTCGTCCTGGTCGGTGTCGTGCTCGGCGTCGAAGGCCGGGTCGTAGTCCGGGCCCTCGAAATCCGTCTCAGTCATGTCGCCTCCTTCGTGGGTAGCGGCTGCGGGTCGTCGTACAGCCCTTCCAGTACGTCGCCGTACTCCTCGATCCGGGCGAGGACGTCGTGCGGCAGGAACCGGAGGTCCTCCGGTGAGGTTGCGGATGCCACCTCGTCCCAGTCGATCGGTGTGGACACCCGGGGCTCGTCGGAGCCGCGGAGCGAGTACGGCGCCAGGGTGGTCTTGGCGCTGGCGTTCTGGCTCCAGTCGATGAACACCTTGCCGGGTCGCAGCGCCTTGGTCATGTTGGCGGTGACGTTCTCCGGCAACGCCTCGGCCAGTTGCTCGGCCAGCTGCTTGGCGAACGCGCTGGTCTGCCTGGACGACGCAGGTTCGATCGGCACGTACAGGTGCATCCCCTTGTTCCCGGACGTCTTGGGCCAGCCCTCCATGCCGTAGTGGCCCAAGAGCTGCCGCAGGGCGAGCGCAACGTCACAGCACTCGACAATGCTCGCTCCTGGACCCGGGTCCAGGTCGAACACGATCAGGTCGGCCTGCGGGTCCTGCCCCTGGTCGGACAGCCCGATCCGCCACTGCGGGACGTGCAGCTCGAGCGCGGCCAGGTTGGCCAGCCACACCACGGTCTGTACGTCGTCACAGACCACGAAACTCATTTCGTCGCGGCCCGTCGAACTACCGGGTGTCGGCAGCGTCTCGGTCCGTACCCAGGCCGGCGTACCGCGAGGAGCGTTCTTCTCGAAGAAGTACGCCGCTGAGGTGCCGTCCGGCCAGCGTTTGCGGGTCAGGGGCCGGTCAGACAGGTGCGGCAGCAGTAACGCGGCCACCTGGTGGTAGTAGTCGATGACCTCGGCCTTGGTGAACCCGGTCTGTGGATACAGGACCTTACTGAGGTTGGTGAGCTTCATCGTCTGCCCATCCACCTCGGTAGTCAGCTGCTGCTGCGCTCCCGCCATGCGTCCCAGTCTCCACCTGAATAGATGCCTAACATGGACCCCGTGGATAGTTACGGGCCAGTAACCGGGGACGCCGCACCCGTGGAACTGCAGAAGTGGCCGGAGCGGCGTGTGCCGGTCGCAGGGGTGGACCTGCTGGTCAGAGATGTGCCGGATGCGGCGCCCGACCTGCCGCCCGCCCTGTTCGTCCATGGCCTGGGCGGCTCGTCGCTGAACTGGACCGCTCTCGGCCTGATGCTCAACGACACGATCCGGGGCATTGCACCCGACCTGCCGGGTTTCGGTCGTACGCCGCTTGCCGGGGTGCCCGGGATCGCGGAGCAGGCCGACGTACTGATCCAGCTCCTGGAACGCGAGTGCGACCAGCCCGCGCACGTGTTCGGGAACTCGATGGGTGGTGCGTCGTCCGTGGCGCTGGCTGCGCAGCGGCCCGACCTGGTGGCGTCGCTGACGCTCGTGTCGCCCGCACTGCCGCATCCGCGGGTGTCGGCGAGCGCGCTGTGGTTCGCCGCGCTGGCGACGCCCCGGCTCGGTCCCGTCGTCCTGGAGCGAACACAGCGGTTGCCGTTCGACCAGCGGTTCCAGGCGTCGTTGGCGATGGTGTTCGGTGACCCGCGGTCGCTGGCGCCTGAGGTGCGTGCGGCGTACGAGGAGGAGCTGCACCGGCGTGACACCGACCCGTGGGGCCGGCAGGCCACTGTGGAGGCCGCACGCAGCATCCTGCGCTCGTCACTGGCCAGACCGCGCAGGTCGCTGTGGGCCGACGCCGCGAGAGTGGAGTGCCCGGTGCTGTTGATCTACGGCGGCAAGGACCGGTTGGTCGACGCACGGATTCGCACCAAGGCCCAGCGCAGCTTCCCGAACGCGCGTCTGCTCTACCTGCCGCAGTCGGGACATGTCGCGCAGATGGAGCACCCGGACCAGGTGGCGCGGGCGTTCCGTCAGTTGATCGCTTGATCGAGTCGAATCCGACGCCCGGCTGAGACACGACTGAGCGGAGCGTCAGGTCAACTTGGGCGCGTGATTGGCAGAACCGCCCGAAATCTGTCGTTGGGGATCGCCGTACTCCTTGGTGTGGGGCCGCTGACCGCGACCGCCGCACCACCGGTTGTTGCTCAGAGCAACCAATGGGAGGTCCGGCCTGTTGCCAGCGGATATCAACTCACCCTGCACCTCGACGCACCCGCACCGATGCGCGCATCGCTGCCGTTGCTGGAGGTCGACGGCAAGCCGCTCGGTGTCGCGAAGCAGTCGCCGGACCGGAAGGCGCTGACCCTGATCAGCACCGATCCGGCCGTGCTGAAAGCCCGCGACGTCCGCCTGGTCTGGTCCGGGGACCTCGGTAAGGAGACCGGCCAGAACCGGAGCATCAGCTCAGCCGGACCGACGGATGCCTACTGGCTGAAGGCGCGGCGTGGACCGCTGCTGCCGTCGGATCCCGGCGCTCTGGGCAAGTACAAGGTCGACACCGCGGAGTACAACCTCGGTGACGAGGCCGTCTACTTGCCAGGTCTCGCGCACCGCTCCGAGCTCCGCGGGAAGGTCTACTCGCCCAGTGGCGCGGTAGGCCCGCGGCCTGTGGTGCTCTTCCTGCACGGCCGCCACGAGGTCTGCTACGGCGAACCCACGAACCCGTCCGACACCGAGAAGCCGTGGCCGTGTCCGCCCGGTATGAAGCCCATCCCCAGCTACCGCGGGTACGACGGTCCTGCGACCGCACTGGCGAGCAACGGCTACCAGGTCGTCTCCATCAGCGCCAACGCGATCAACGGCTGGGACAGCGAGGCGTACGACGCCGGCGCACAAGCGCGGGCCGAACTGATCCTGGACCACCTCGCACTGTGGCGGAAGTGGTCGACGATCGGCGGCGGCCCGTTCGGCACCCGCTTCGTCGGCACGATGAACCTGCAGAACGTAGGCCTGATGGGGCACTCCCGTGGTGGCGAAGGCGTCGCCCGGGCCGCTGTGCTCAACGCCGACCGCGGTGGCCAGTTCGGCATCCGTGCGGTGCTTCCGCTGGCTCCCACCGACTTCGCCCGGGCCACGGTGCCCGGTGTGGCGATGAGCGTCGTCCTGCCGTACTGCGACGGTGACGTGTCCGATCTGCAAGGCCAGAAGTTCTACGACGACACCAGGTATTCCGTGGGCGGTGACACCGCTCCGCGCTCGACCGTCACGGTGCTGGGCGCCAACCACAATTTTTTCAACACCGAGTGGACCCCTGGTCAGTCGGTGGCTCCGTCGAACGACGACTGGTTCGGTGAAGAGAAGGAGTCGCCGTGCGGAGCGAAGTACGCGGGCCGGTTGACCGCGAAGCAGCAGCAGGCGGTGGGCACGGCGTACGTCGCTGGGTTCTTCCGGCTGCAGTTGGGCCACGAGACCCAGTTCCTGCCGCAGTTCGATGGTTCGGACTCGCGGGTGGCGTCTGCTGGGAAGGCCGTCGTACGAGTGGTGTCGCAGGCGCCCCTGGGGTCGCGGCGAGACCTGAACCACTTCGACAAGGCACTTCCGGCCGGTGCGGTCAGCGGCAAGTTGTCTGCGACTGTGTGCGCGGGTGTGAGCGGTCCGACCAGGCGGTCGGGTGTGCCGACGTGCATGGAGACCGAGGACTGGGGCAACGCGCCGCACTGGGACACGGCGTGGTTCGCCGCGCAGACGCCCACCACAGCGGTCACCAAACTCAAGTGGACAGGTGCCAACGGGGTCGTACGCGTCGACGTACCTGCTGGGCAGCGTGACGTACGGCGGTTTGCGGCTCTGACGTTCCGCGCCGCACCAGACCCGGCCGGTGCGCCCAAGACCGACCTGAGTGTCCGGGTCGTCGACGGGCATGGCCGGGCGGCAGCCGTGCCGGTGTCCGCGGTCAGTGATGCGCTGGTGCGGATGCCGGGCAACAATGAGGTCGGTCTGCCGAAGAACCTGCTGCGGACGGTCCGCATCCCAGTGTCGTCGCTGAAGGGCGTGGACCTGCGCGACGTGCGCGCGGTGGAGCTGCGGACGGACAGGGTCGCCAGCGGATCGGCGTACGTGAGTGATCTGGGCTTCTCGTCGCCCGGACTCGGGTTCTCGGCACCTGCGGTGCTGCTGCCGAAGCTGTCCGCGTCCAGCGTCACCGTGAAGGAGGGGGACAAGGGCGCGCACACAGTGGACTTCTGGGTGCGCATGTCGCGGCCGAGCATCCGGCCGGTCAGCGTGTACGTCGAGACGAACGGCGAGCTCGGGGAGTCTGTCGGGGACGTCGCGCGGCAGCTGGTGTTCAAGCCGGGACAGGTGCGGCAGAAGGTGACCGTACCGATCACGGCGAACACCCGGGACAGCTACGACCTACCGTTCAGCCTGGTGCTCTCGGCGCCCCGGGACGGGCTGCTGAACGAGTCGTTCGGCCACGGTCTGGTCCTCGACGACGACCCGACGCCGACGCTGACCATCGGCAACCTGAAGGTCGCCGAGAAGGCGGGCGTCGTGAGCTTCCCGGTCAAGCTGTCCGCGCCGAGCGACAAGTACGTCAGCTTCTCCGGCGTGCTGAAGGACGGTACGGCGGTGATCCGCAAGGATTACGTCGGCGTCAGCGACGACGGCACCGGGACGGCCGATCGGACCGTCGAGGGGTCCGTCGAACCGGGTAAGACCACCGGTGAGCTCCAGGTCAAGATCCTGGACGACAAGCTCAAGGAGCCGGCCGAGACCTTCACCGCGGTGATCGACCAGGTCGACGGCGCCGCCCTGAGCCTCCCAACAACCGTGACCGCCACGATCGCCGCCAGCGACTGAGCCGACTTTGAGCACCCACCAACCAGATCTCGCCCGCCGAAATGGTTGATGGGTGCTCAAAGTGCGGAACTGAGACGCGAGGACCGGGATGTGGACTGCGGCGGGGGTAGTTGGGATAGTGCGGGAACATGGAGGAGGGACAGATGGTTGAAAACCGGAGATCCCGTCCGACGTCTTCCTGAGGAGCCGACACGTGTCACTGCCACCGCTGGTCGAACCGGCCGACGAGCTGACGATTGACGAGGTGCGGCGGTATTCGCGGCACCTGATCATCCCCGAGGTCGGGATGGCCGGGCAGAAGCGGCTGAAGAACGCCAAGGTGCTCGTGATCGGCGCCGGCGGTCTCGGCAGCCCTGCGCTGCTCTACCTGGCCGCCGCCGGTGTCGGCACGCTCGGCATCGTCGAGTTCGACACCGTCGACGAGTCCAACCTGCAGCGCCAGATCATCCACGGCCAGTCCGACGTCGGGAAGTCGAAGGCGCAGTCGGCCAAGGACTCGATCCTCGAGACCAACCCGAACACGAACGTCGTCCTGCACGAGGTGCGCCTCGACAACGACAACGTGTTCGAGATCTTCGAGCAGTACGACCTGATCGTCGACGGCACCGACAACTTCGCCACCCGCTACCTGGTCAACGACGCCGCGGTGCTGCTCGGCAAGCCTTACGTCTGGGGCTCGATCTTCCGCTTCGACGGCCAGGTCAGCGTGTTCTGGGCCGAGCACGGGCCGTGCTACCGCTGCCTGTACCCGGAGCCCCCGCCGCCCGGCATGGTTCCGTCCTGCGCCGAGGGCGGTGTCCTCGGCGTGCTCTGCGCGTCCGTCGGCGCCGCACAGGTCACCGAGGCGATCAAGCTGCTCACCGGCATCGGCGACCCGTCGCTCGGCCGGCTGAACATCTACGAGGCCCTCGACCTGAACTGGCGCGCGCTGAAGGTCCGCAAGGACCCGAACTGCGCGATCTGCGGCGAGAACCCGACCGTCACCGAGCTGATCGACTACGAGAGCTTCTGCGGTGCGATCACCGAGGAGGCGGCCGACGCGGCCGTCGGCTCGACCATCTCGGTGAAGCAGCTGTCGGAGTGGATCAAGCTGCAGGAGAACGGCGAGAAGGACTTCCTGCTGATCGACGTCCGGGAGCCGAACGAGTACGAGATCAACAAGATCCCGGGCTCGGTGCTGATCCCGAAGGCGGACTTCCAGACCGGTGTCGCGCTCGAGAAGCTGCCGCAGGACAAGCAGCTGGTCTTCCACTGCAAGTCCGGCGTCCGCTCCGCCGAGGTCCTCGCGATCGCCAAGGGCGCGGGCTTCTCCGACGCGGTGCACGTCGGCGGAGGCGTGGTCGCCTGGGTCGACCAGATCGACCCGAGTCAGCCTTCCTACTAGAACGGCATCCGGCAGGACGCGACCGCCTCGGTAGCGACGGGATCACCCGTCACCGCCGGGGCGTCGTCGCGGCCGGACAGGGTTCGCATGTAGCTGACCGCGTCGACGGAGGCCCGGCCTACCGGCTCACCCCTCCCGAACGTGTAGGCCCCGCCTCCCGGTCCGGTGAGTTCCACCTCGACGGTCGGCCGGTCGCCCCACCATGGCCCGTCGATGACGTCGTACATCACCTGCGCGACGAGTTCCGTCGCGTGCGGTCCCGCGTCGAACCGGCGGCCGAGTGCCTGGGACACGTCGTCGCGGTGCATCCACAGGTCCCGCGCCAGCAGGATGTCGTGGATGTAGCCGAGGTTGAGCTTCACGGACTCGAATCCGTCGATGGTCATCGACACCCGCCGCATCAACTCTGGTTCCTTGGAGATCTTCCGGGTCGCCTTGGCCCACACCTGGTCGAACGTGGTCCGCAGCTGCGCAGGCGGCGTACCGCGGTGCTCGTCGGCCTGCACCATCATGTGCGCGTCGATCCGCAGTACGTCGGGATAGACCCGCTTCGCCTTGCGGTACCGGCGCGGGAACGAGAACGGCTTGTTCACGTCCTCCGCCTGGCCGATCAGGTGGCCGGCGATGTCGGCGACGTCCCACGCGTCGCAGACGGTACGGCGCTGCCACTCGTCCCCCTCGATCGACGCGAGCAGCTCGTGCCACGCCGTCAGCTCGGCGTCCCGGTGCGACCGGCACTGCGCCCGGTCGGCCCGCCCGATCTGTTCCGCGAGTACTGCGGTCATCTCTTCCCCCTGTCAGGTGCGTAGTGCGTGTAGAACATCTCGAGTACGACGGGCAGCAGCCGGCTGAACCGTCCTTCTTCGAATGACGCGTCCGGCTCGTTCGCCATCTGCTGCGACAGCACCCCGGCCGTGATCGACGTGAACACTGCGAGACCCTCCTCGCTCGCAGCGTCCGGGTGCAGCCGGCCCGCGTCCACGGCCGTCTGCAGCCCTTCCCGTACAGCGGCCAGCGCCTCCTGGGCCGGCGCGTACGCCTCCGGACTCGGCTCGAATCCGGGGATCGTCCGCCAGAACATCAGCTGCGAGTAGACCGGGTTCTGCATGCTCCAGCGCGCGTACGCCGTAGTGCCGATCAGATGCAGCTCCAGGACGTCGTCGGTCGCTGCGGCCTCGACAGCCTCCCGCTGAGCGGCCAGGAACAGCTCGGCGCCGCGCTGGAAGAGCGCGTCGTAGATCGCCATCTTCGACGGGAAGTACTGGTACAGCGACGGCGGCTGCATGCCGAGCCGCCGGGCCACCGCGGACAGGCTCAGCGCCGCGACCCCCTCGGCCTCCATCAGCTCGATGGCGACGTCGAGGATCTCTCCGATCGTCTGCTGACGACGGCGGGTCCGGCGGTCCGGCGCTGTAGTGCTCATGTCATGAGGAAAACCTAATGGCATTAGGGATGTCAATACCTCGTAGGTTGTCCGTGGTTCCGCGTACTGTTTTGTGGCATGTGCAGAAACATCACCGTGCTCCGGGGACTCGAGCCGTCCGCGACCTCCGAGGAGATCTACGCGGCCGCGTTGCAGTACGTCCGCAAGGTGACGGGCGTCGGCTCCCTGAGCGCGACGACCCGCGCCCCGATCGAACGCGCCGCCACCGAGGTCGCCCGCATCACCGAGCAACTCCTCGAGGAAATGCCGGCCCGCCGCAACCCACCCCAGACCGTGCCGCCGCTACGGCGGCCGGAAGTCCGCGCCCGCCTCGGCCTGGACTGATCGTTCGCGCGGAGTAGTGTCTCCCTTCGGGAAACGGTTGCCCTAGGGAGGCGCGGATGCGGTTCGGGGTCAAGACCAGGCCGGAGCACACGACCTGGCAGCAGATGCGGGACGTGTGGGTCGCGGCGGATCAGTTCGAGATCTTCGAGTCGGCGTGGCACTGGGACCACTTCTACCCGCTCAGCGGTGACATGCAGGGGCCGAACCTGGAGGCCTGGACGACGCTGGCGGCGCTGGCGCAGGCGACGTCCCGGATCCGGCTCGGCTGCCAGGTGACCGGGATGATCTACCGGCATCCGGCCGTGCTCGCGAACATGGCGGCGACCACGGACATCATCAGCAACGGCCGCCTCGAGCTCGGCATCGGCGCCGGCTGGAACGAGATGGAGACCGCGGCGTACGGCATCGAGCTGTACGGCCTGAAGGAGCGCTTCGACCGGTTCGACGAGGGCACCGAGGCGATGATCGCGCTGCTCACCGAGAAGATCGCGAACTTCGACGGCAAGTACATCAAGCTGACCGACGCGTACTGCAACCCGAAGCCGGTGCAGACCCCGCACCCGCCGATCACCATCGGCGGCAAGGGCCCGAACCGGACGCTCCGCGCGGTCGCCAAGTGGGCGCAGCAGTGGAACGTCATCGTCCCGAATCCGCAGGAGTGGAAGGCGCTCAAGGACGTCCTGATCCAGCGGTGCGAAGAGGTCGGCCGCGACGTCAACGAGATCACCTGCTCGGTGAACGTCCGCATCGACCCCGACAGCCCGCTCGACAAGGCTGTCGCCGAGGCCGCGGCGTACGGCGAGGCAGGCGTCGACCTGGTGATCATGAACCTCCCGCTGGACGCGCCGCCGTCCGTTCTGGAGCCGCTCGCGAAGGCACTCGCACCCCTCGCCTAGATTGAACTCCGTGGACAGGGAGGAGTACGTCGAGGCCGTACTGCAGGCCGTGGAGTCGATCCCGGAGGGCAGCGTCGCGACGTACGGCGACATCGCGGAGTACGTCGGGCAGGGCGGACCGCGGCAGGTCGGGGCGATCATGCGTGAGTACGGCGCGAGTGTTCCGTGGTGGCGGGTGATCCGCGCGTCCGGCGTACCGGCCGACGAGGTCGGCGACGAGCAACTGCACCGACTGCGCTCGGACGGAGTACGGATCACCAACGGCCGCGTGAATCTACGCCAGGTCCGCTGGGACCCCGAGGAATGACATCGGCGGCGCGGCGACCCCGCCCCGGGTCCCCGCGCCGCCGATGAGTTTCTACTCGCCGTTCAGTGGCGTGCCCGCCTGCGGGGTCCGCAGGAAGTAGATCGGGTCGTTGAACGTGCCGGGCACCTTGCCCAGGTTCTGGATGACCGTGGCGGTGCCGTTCGCGTGGCCGACGGCGTACAGGTACGCCGACCCGCTGTCCCGGTCGATCGCGGCGAGCAGCGTGCTCTGCGTACCGCATTTCTCCGCGACGATCGCCTCGAACCCCTGCCAGGTCGACGCCCGGACGACCTTCACCACCGGCTTCATCGGCGACGTGACCGGGATGTGGATCGTGTAGAGCGCGCCGGCCTTGGTCGTTGCCAGGAGCGTGTCGTACGTCGCCGTCTGGCTGATCAGCGTCATGGTCTTCACGGCCGAGAACCCGGCGTACGAACCGAGTGGCTGGAAGCCGTTGACCTTGTCCGTCTTCCAGCGGAACAGTACGTCGCCGCGCAGCCCGTACAGGTATTCGCGGCTGGGGTCGGCGCCCTTCGGATAGCCGGACCGGGCCAGTTGGGTGAAGTCGCCCATCCCGTCCTGGATGTTCGCCTGACCCCACCACGGTCCGTCCGGCGGCCGGGCGATCAGCGTGCTGTAGAGCCAGGTGCCGTAGATCGCGTAGCCGCGGTCGACGATGCCGTCGTGGCTGTCGTAGGAGTACTCCCAGGTCGCACTGGCCTTCGTTTCGCCCGGGTCGGCGACCTGCGGGCCGACCCGGCGTTCGCTCGCGGCTGGCGGGCTCGCGGCGGATAGAACCTGGTCGACATAGTTTCCGTTCGCGGTGATCGAGCCGAGGTCCAGCGAGCAGATCGACTGGACCTTCGGATTGGCTGCGGTAGCAGTGGCGGTGCCGAGACCTGCGAGGAGAACAGCCGTCCCCAGGAGGGCGGCGGTACGCCGCATCGTCCTCATTCGGTGCTCCTTGTTTGGTTGTGAACCTGTCGAGAACTCGATGCAGAGCGCAGTGGAAAAGTTACGGAGTGCCCCATGCAAAAAAAGTCGGTGGGGTCTGTTGAGATAGGGCGGTGGTCAGTAGACAGAGGTCCCGGTACCGGTTGGTCCGGGAGGAGCGCCGGAGCGCGGAGGCCCCTGTCCTCGATGCCGACCAGCAAGCCGTGGTGGATCACCCGGGCGGACCTCTGCTGGTGCTCGCGGGGCCGGGCACCGGGAAGACGACGACGTTGGTCGAGGCGGTCGTCGACCGGGTCCGCAATCGTGGGCTGAGTCCGGACGAGGTGCTCGTGCTGACGTTCGGCCGGAAGGCCGCGACCGAGCTGCGGGATCGCATCACCGGGCGCCTCGGGCGGACGACGCGCGTGATGCCGTCGATGACGTTCCATTCCTTCTGTTACGCGTTGCTGCGACGGTTCACTCCGGCCGACGCGTTCGACGTACCGCTGCGGCTGCCGTCCGGGCCGGAGCAGTCACTGCGGCTGAGCGAGGCGTTGTCGGGAAGCCGCGAGGTCGGTGCGGTGCACTGGCCGCGCAGTCTCCACCCGGCGTTGAAGACGCGCGGGTTCACCGACGAGGTGCAGGCCGTGATCGGCAAGGCGCGGCAGCTCGGTCTCGACCCGGAGGACTTATCCGCGATCGGGCGGTCGGCGGAGCGGGCCGAATGGGTCGCGGTCGGCGACTTCTTCGAGGAGTACCTGCAGGTCCTCGACGCCGAGCAGGTGCTGGACTACTCCGAGCTGATCCATCGCGCGGTGATCCTGGCGCAGCAGCCGCAGGTGCAGGCGAAGCTGCGCACCGAGTTCAAAGCGGTGTTCGTGGACGAGTACCAGGACACCGATCCCGGTCAGACGAAGCTGCTGCAGGCGATCGCGGGCGACGGTCGCGACCTGGTCGTGGTCGGCGATCCGGACCAGTCGATCTACACGTTCCGCGGGGCCGACGTGCGCGGACTGCTGCGGTTCACCGACGAGTTCCGGTCCCGCGACGGCGCGGAGGCCGCCCAGATCGCTTTGGGTACGACGCGACGCTTCGGCACCACCCTGCAACGCGTGTCGCGCAACGTCGTCAACCGGCTCGGCGTACCGGGCTCCCTGGACCGTGAGACGTTCGAGCGCTTCCGGAACCCGGACGCCTCGTCGTGTGTGTTCGGCCCGGGAAAGGTCGAGGCGAACCTGTACTCGACGAGCGGCGCGGAGCTCGAGCACATCGCGGACCTGCTGCGGCGCGCGCACGTCCAGGACGGCATCGGGTGGAGCGAGATGGCGGTGCTCGTTCGGTCCGGGAGCCGTTCGATTCCACCGTTGCGTCGGGCGTTGGCGGCGGCCGGCATCCCGGTGGACGTCGCGGGCGACGAGCTGCCGTTGTCGCGCGAGCCCGCCGTACGGCCGATGTTGCTGGCGTTGCGTGCGGTGGCGGACCCGGAGACGTTGACCGTCGATGTCGTACGGGCGTTGGCGCTGTCGCCACTGGGTGCGATGGACGCGGGGCAGTTGCGGCGGCTGGCGCGGGTGCTCCGCCGGCGCGATCGGGACGCCGCTGGCGGGCAGCGGTTGCCGCGGTCGTCGGACGAGCTGTTGCGGGAGGCGATGCTGAACCCGTTGCTGCTCGACGAGGAGGCGTCGCCGGCCGAGGCACGGTTCGCGGCGCTCGGCGAGCGGTTGCTCAAGGCAAGGAATATCGTGACCGCGGGAGCGGCGCCGGACGAGGTGATGTGGTCGCTGTGGTCGGAGTCGCCGTGGTTGCGGCGGCTCCGCGGGCAGGCCACGTCGGGCGGTGAGACCGCGCGGACCGCGAACCGGGATCTGGACTCTCTATGCGCGTTGTTCGACGCGGCCGGCCGGGCGGAGGAGCAGGTCGGGTTCAAGGGGGTTTCGGCGTTCCTTTCTGAGTTGGAGTCGCTGGACATCGCGGGCGACAACCGGTTCGACGGGACGTACCGCGAGGCCGGCGTCCAGCTGATGACGGCGCACCGCTCGAAGGGTCTGCAGTGGCGGCTCGTCGTCGTAGCTTCCGTGCAGGAGGGGCAGTGGCCGGATCTGCGGCGGCGCGGGTCGTTGCTGGAGCCGGACCGGTTGGGGACCGACGGGTTGATCGATCCGTTGTCGGCGGGCGCGTTGCTGGCCGAGGAGAGACGGTTGTTCTACGTCGCGATCACCCGTGCGCGCGAGCGGTTGATCGTGACCGCCGTACAGGCGCCTGAGGCCGACGGGGACCAACCGTCCCGATTCCTGGCCGAGCTGGACATTCCTTTGAAACTGGTCGCCGGGCGGCCGCGACGGCCGTTGTCGTTGCCGGGTCTGGTGGCGGATCTGCGCTGCGTGCTGGCCGATCCGTCGTCGTCACCGGCGTTGAAACGCGTCGCGGCGGACCGGTTGGCGCAGCTCGCGGACGCTGTCGACGATCGCGAACAGGCGTTGGTGCCGACGGCCGATCCGTCGCGGTGGTGGGGTGTGCGGGAACGGACCGAGTCGGTGCGGCCGATCGCCGACCCCGCGCAACCCGTCCCGTTGTCGGGCAGTGCGCTGACGACGATCGTGGACTGTCCGTTGCGCTGGTTCCTGACCAGGCGGGCCGGCGGGGAGACGCCGAGTACGTCGGCGATCGGCTTCGGGATGGTGCTGCACACGCTGGCCGATGCCGTCGCGACCGGGACGCTGCCGCCGTCGGTCGACGAGCTGAACGGGTGGCTGGACAAGGTGTGGACGCAGCTCGAGTTCGAGTCCGCGTGGATCTCGGACCGGGAGCGGGTCGAGGCGGAGCAGGCGTTGCGGCGGTTCGTCGCGTGGCACCAGGGCCGGCCCGACCGGACGTTGGTGGGGACCGAGGTCGACTTCGACGTACTGCTGCCGGACGAGGAGCACCCGGCCGTCCGCGTGAAGGGCCGGATGGACCGCGTCGAAACGGATCCAGAAGGTACGGTCCGGGTGGTCGACCTGAAGACCGGGCGGAACATTCCGACCAAGCCCGCGCTGGAGCGGCACGTGCAGCTGGCGATCTACCAGCGCGCGATCAACTCGCGGCAGCTGAAGAAGCTCGGCGAGGAGGCGGTCGCCGGCGGGGCCGAGCTCGTCCAGCTGCGCCACGACGACAACGGCGGGTTCCCGAAGGTCCAGCACCAGGGCCCGTTGGAGGCTGCGGAGGACGGCCGTACCTGGCTCGACGATGCGGTCGACGACGCCGAGTCGATGATTCGCACCGAGCAGTTCACCGCGCAACGCAACGACGGCTGCAACCGCTGCGAAGCCCGCGCACTCTGCCCCATCCAGCCTGAAGGCCGGGAGATCGTCTGATGGTTCAGCTGCGGTCGACAGCCGAGTTGTGCGATTTGTTGGGGATTCCGTTCTCGGATCAGCAGTTGGCCGCCATCACCGCTCCCTTGGCACCGGGCGTGATCGTCGCGGGCGCCGGGTCGGGGAAGACGACGGCGATGGCGGCCCGGGTCGTGTGGCTGATCTGCACGGGGCAGGTGAAACCGGAAGAAGTGCTCGGGCTGACGTTCACCAAGAAGGCGGCGAACGAACTCGACGTACGGATCCGCGAGGACCTGACGAAGGCCGGCGTACTCGGATCGACCTTGCCGAAGGATCAGCACCCGATTCTGGCGGCGCATCTGCGCAGCAACATCCCGAACTGGGAGCCCGAGGAGCCGGGCGAGCCCGTCGTCTCGACGTACCACGCGTTCGCCGGCACGTTGATCGCGGAACACGGCCTCCGGCTCGGACTCGAGCCCGACTCCCGGGTGCTCGCCGACGCCACCCGATTCCAGTTGGCGGGTCGCGTCGTACGGCGGTCCGCCGGGCCGATCCGCTTCGCCTCGCATCACGTGCCGACCCTCGTCAACAGCCTGCTCGCGCTCGACGGTGAGCTGGCGGACCACCTGCTCCGTCCCGACGACATCCGCGACCACGACGAGGCCGTACGGCAGGAGGTCGCGGCGGCGCGCAAGCAGACGGTGGAGGTTCGCAAGCTCGCGGAGACCGCGTTGAAGCGTGGGGAGATCCTGCAGCTCGTCGAGGAGTACCAGGCGTACAAGGGGGAGCGCGGCGTCGTCGACTTCGCCGACCAGATGGCGCTCGGCGCGCGGCTCGCCGAGGAGTGCCCGGAGGTGGCTGCTGTCGAGCGCGGGCGGTACAGGGTCGTGTTGCTCGACGAATACCAGGACACCTCCGTCTCGCAGCGCCGGATGCTCACCGCACTGTTCGCCGCGGGCGACGGACGCGGCCATCCGGTCACCGCGGTCGGCGACCCGTGCCAGGCGATCTACGGCTGGCGCGGTGCCTCCGTCGCGAACCTCGACGAGTTCCCTACGCACTTTCCACAGGCCGATGGGTCGCCGGCGCAGCGGTATGTGCTGAGCGTCAACCGCCGCTGCGGCAGCCGCATCCTCGCGGCCGCCAACCAGCACGCTGCCGAGCTGTACGAGCAGCACCCCGGTGTCATCCCGCTCGAGGCCCCGGCGAACGCGCCGGAGGGCGCGATCACGGTCGGGCTGTTCGAGACCCGCTCGCAGGAGATCGAGTGGGTCGCCGACGCGATCGTCGCCGCGCACCGCACCCGGAACCGCCGCTGGAAGGACATCGGCATCCTGATGCGGACGAACGTCGACCTCAGCGCGGTGCACGAGGCGCTGATCGCGCGGAAGGTCCCGGTCGAGGTCGTCGGCCTCGGCGGTCTGCTCGCGCTCCCCGAGGTCGTCGACGTGGTCGCGACCCTGCAAGCCGTCAACGACCTGACCGCCAACGCGGCGATGCTCCGTCTGCTGACCGGCCCGAGGTACCGGATCGGCCATCGTGATCTCGCCCTGCTGGCCAACCGGGCGCGAGCGCTCGCCGACGCGGGGGATCGGCCGGCCGCCGACGATCTGGTCGCCGCACTCGACGCAGCCGTTGCAGGGATGGATTCGACCGAGGTCATCTCGCTCGCCGAGGCGGTCGACGATCCGGGCCTGTCGGCGTACGCGCCGGAAGCCCTTACCCGCTTCAAGGAGCTGTCCGTCGAGCTTCGCGAGCTGCGCGCGCACGCGGGCGAACCGCTGCTCGACCTGGTCCGCCGGGTGATCAGCACGATCGGCCTCGACGTCGAGCTGACCGCGACCCCCGATCACGTCGACGCCGGGCGTCGCGATCACCTCGCCGCGTTCCTGGATGCTGTGGGCAACTTCGTGTCGACCGAGTCGGACGGATCGCTGGACGGCCTGCTCGCGTACCTCGCGGCCGAAGAGGAGTACGCCGCCGGCCTCGATCTCGCCGTACCGAGTGAAGCCGACTCGGTGAAGCTGCTCACCACGCACCGGTCGAAGGGCCTGGAGTGGCCGGTCGTCTTCGTGCCGACCCTGGTGTCGAAGGTGTTCCCGTCGGACCGCGGGCGGGACAAGTGGACCACGAACGCGAAGGTGCTTCCGTGGCCGTTGCGCGGTGACGCCGACACGCTGCCGGACATCCACGACCTGTCGAACGCCGGGCTGAAGGCGTTCGCGGACGAGTGCAAGGACGTGAACGCGCTGGAGGAGCGGCGGCTCGGGTACGTCGCGTTCACGCGAGCGAAGGAACTGCTGGTCGCGACCGGGCACTGGTGGGGTCCGACCCAGAAGCGGCCGCGCGGGCCCTCGACGTACCTCTCGGTGCTGAAGAAGCACGCCGGCGAGCGGGTGATCGCGTGGGCGGAACAGCCGGAGCTGACCGCGGAGAACCCGGAGCTCGCCGAGCAGACGCAGGCGCCGTGGCCGACGCCGTACGACGTGGACTCGTTCCAGCGACGGCTGGAATCGGCTGCCCTGGTGCAGCGGTCACGCGCGGAAGGTCCGTCGGTCGAGGCGGAGGAGGCGCTGCTGCTCGACGAGCAGGCGACGGTCGCGCGCTGGGACTCGGAGCTCGAGCGATTGTTGTCCGAGGCAAGAGAAAGCCGGAGCCGGAAGGCGTACGACGTGGCGCTACCGGCCGCGCTGTCCGCGACGCAACTGATGCGACTGGCGAAGGATCCGGACGGTCTGGCCGCCGAACTGGCCCGCCCCATGCCGCGCAAACCCAACCGGGCCGCGCGGTTCGGGACCAGGTTCCACGCGTGGGTGGAGAGCTACTTCGGCCAGCAGCTGCTGCTCGACCCGGACGACCTGCCCGGCGCCGCGGACGAGGACATCGTCGACGACACCGACCTCACCGACCTGATGGACGCGTTCCGCGACGGCCCGTTCGGCGACACCACGCCGTACGAGATCGAGGCCCCGTTCGCCCTCGCTCTCGACGGCCGCGTCGTCCGCGGCCGTATCGACGCCGTCTACCAGGTCGTCCGCCCCGACGGCTCCCGCGGCTACGACGTCATCGACTGGAAAACCACCCGAGGCGAAACCGCCGACCCCCTCCAGTTGGCCATCTACCGAGTCGCCTGGTCCGAACTCATGAACATCCCCCTCAACCAGGTAACAGCAGCCTTCTACTACGTCCGCACCGCCGACATCATCCGCCCCGAAAACCTCCCCACCAAACAACAACTCACCACGCTACTGAACGGCTGACCCCAACCCGCACAGGAAACGGCACCTCCGCCTCGAACACCCCGCCTTCCGCGACCACAGCACGTTCCACGTAGCTCCCCGCCACCAACTCGAGCACCGTCAACGTCGCCTCCTCTGCATCGAGCAACCAGTACGCGGGAACGCCGGCTCGTTCGTACAACACAGGCTTGAGTACCCGATCAACCGTCCGTGTCGTCGACACAACAACCTCAACAGCAAGCGCCAGGTTCTCGACCCACCGCGTCGCGCTGTCCTCGTACGGCAGCACCAACAGATCCGGCACCACCGCCAGCCGACTGTTGGGCCGGAACTCCAGCGGTCCGTGCAGGACCTCGAGGTAGTCGGGGCACGCCGGGACCATCTGCATCAGCAGGTTGCCGAGGGCACGCTGATGGACGAGGGACGACATGTGAGTCAGGAGCAGGACTCCGTCGACAAGCTCGTAGCGTGCCCCCTCGTCCGGCGCCGCGTCGAGGTCAGCAGTTGTGAATTCACCTGGTTCGATAGGCCACCTGCTCCGAGCCTGCAGCGGAGAGCCCCGGGTACGGGAGGGCAGATGAGCATCTGCCCCAGGTTGCCCCGCAGTTGCTAGACGACGAGGTCGGCGGGGACGACGCGTACCGGGAACGGCAGGGTGGCCTCGAACGCTTCCTTGCCGGTGACAACTGCGCGCGCGACGTACGTGTCGCCGTCGAGCTCGAGCACGGTGAGCTCTTCGTTGGCGGGATCGAAGATCCAGTACGACGCGACGCCGGCCTGCTCGTACAACCGTCGCTTGAGCAGCCGGTCCGCCAGACTCGTCGACTGCGACAGGACCTCGACCGCCAGAAGCAGCGGCTTCTCGATCGTCTTCTCACCGACGTCCTTCCGGCGGCAGACAAGTACGTCCGGTTGCACCGACCGCGTAGGCGTCGGCCTGAAGTCGACCGGCGCGACGAACACCTTCAGATCCTCTGGGCAGCGCCCTCGGAGAGCAACTGCCAGTTCGAGCACCGCGGTCTGATGCAGCGGCAACGGCGCGGGGGTCACCAGCAGTGTCCCGTCGACCACCTCGTAGCGGTTCCCGTCGTCGGGAAGCGTTTCGAGATCGGCCAGCGTGAAGTTCCCCGGCTCAAGTGTTTCCACGTATCCCATCGTGGTGCCTCCTTCTCGATCACACAACCATCATGAGGGCGTGCAGCCGGTGGTTTGGGCCGTTTTGGTGATCTGCCCCTGGATGCCCCGGGATTCCCCGATCGGTGGGTCATTTGGTGAGGGCGGCAGGACAGAGGGTTAGGGGAAACGGGTGGGTGGTGTGGAAGGTTTCTTCGGATTGGAGGACGGCTTGGCAGGTGTAGCCGGTGGGGGTTAGGGCGAGGATGGTTAGTTCCTGGGTTGTGGGGTCCAGGAGCCAGTACGACGGGATTTGGTGGGTCTCGTAGACGGCGCGTTTGATGACCACGTCTGTGGAGCGGGTGGTGGGGGAGAGGACTTCTACGGCCAGGACGGGTGGGGTTGTGAGGAGTTGCGGGCCGGCGTCGGTGCGGTGGCAGACCAGGAGGTCGGGGCGGAGGGTCGTGGTGAGGTTGGGGCGGTAGGCGAGGGAGTTGACCGCGACCAGGAGGTCGGGCGGGCAGGCGTGTTTCAGCAGCACCATGAGGGCGATGACAGCGGCGTGGTGGGCGGGTGGCTGCGGGCCGGTGATCAGCAGGCGCCCGTCCAGCACCTCGTACCGCCGGCCGTCGGGTGGTGCGGAAACTGTGGTCACCGCATCAGCTTGACCGATTTCGCCGTACCGCCGTCGGAGTTATCCACAAGGTCGAACGCCGGCATCGCGACCTGGGCCGGGGACAGCGCGACGAAGGTGGGGTCGGCGGTGAGGATCGTGAGGGCGTCCCAGAGTTCGAGTCCGTGCTCGGGCGTGACGGGCGCGGACAGTACGGCGCCACGGAACAGGACACTTGGTCCGTTGGCCAGGGTCGGTACGACCGGTGCGCTATCGGACAGTGCGACGAGTCTCGCGTTGGAGGCCTCGATCGACGCGTCCCATCGGTGGTCGTCCGCCGCGTCGAGCCAGGACGGCGCCAGGCCCGCGGCAGCGAGGGCCTCTTCGAGTACGGCGGTCGTCGGCGCCTGAGGTGGTCCCGGGACGAACACGCGCCCGCCCCACGCGAGGTACAACCGCTCGATCGCGCGCTCCTGATCAGCCGCCCGGAGGGCCTCGAAGATCCGGAGCAGCCGGAGCGATTGTTTGCTCGCGGCAACAGCGATCATCCGGACGAATTCGGGCACCCCGTCCAGCGGCCGGTCGCCGTCGCGCATCCAGAGGCTGTACGAGCGGAAGGTCAACTGCAGCTCCCGCGATGGCGCGACGGCGGTCAGCCAGCGCACGGCCAGCCAGCTCCACGGGCAGGCGGGGTCGGCGTACAGGTCCAAGGTTTTCATCAGATCCCCTATCTGTTCATCAGAGTAAGACTATGATGAACAGAGTGATAGCTTGACGGCATGGCTGTCAAGGACTCGCATCGCGCCCGGCAGGCGCAGGCGACCAAGGAACAGGTGGCGCGGGCGGCTCGCGTACTGTTCCGGCAGCAGGGGTACGTCGCCACCACGATCGCGGCGATCTCCGACGCGGCCGAGATTCCGGCGCAGACGATCTACTCGGCGTTCGGCAACAAGCCGGCGATCCTGCGCGAGATCGCGCGGATCTGGATCGCCGAGGCGGACACCCGGCGGCTCGCGCAGGAGTCACTCGCCCTCGCCGACCCGGCCGAGCGCCTCCGGGCCGCCGCGCATTGGAACACCCGCCAGTTCGTGGCCGGCATCGACGTCATCCAGATCTACCAGGAGGCCGCACGCGCCGACCCGCGGATGGCCGACGAGATGCAGCGCGTCTGGGCCGCGCGCGAGCACGAGCTGAAGCTCTACCTGGAGAGCTTCGACGGCGACCTCGCCCAACCGCAGGACCGCGCGCTCGACATCTTCCTCGCCTGTACGACGGCCGAGGTCTACCGCCTGCTGGTCAGCGATCGCGGCTGGTCAGAGGCGGAGTACGAGACCTGGCTCGGCGACACCCTGGTCAGTCAGCTGCTTCCGTGACGAGCGGGTTGTCCAGTGTGCCGACGAACTGCAACGACCCCGCCACGTCCGTGAGGTCGACCATCTGCTGGTTGTTGCGCAACTGGAGGCGGTTCAGGCAGGACAGCGCGAAGGAAGGCGCGAAGATGTCGTACTTCGCGAACGCCTCGGCCAGCTCCGGTGTCGCCGCCTGGTAGTCGCGGATCGCCTCCGAAACCACGGACCAGAACTCCGCAGGCGTCAGCAGCCCTTCACGATCCAGCAACGGCGACAGGAACCGGAAGATGCAGTCGAAGACGTCCGTGAAGATCGACAGCAGCTTCTCGTCGTCCGGTACGTCGGCCCGCACCCGCTCCGCCTCGGGCGGCACCACGGTCGACGGGCTCAGGACCGCGATCTCCTCGGCGATGTCCTTCATGATCACCCGGATCGGGATGGCGTCGCGCAGTACCAGGATGAGGTTCTCGCCGTGCGGCATGAACACCAGTTCGTACGCGTAGAAGCTGTGCAGCAACGGGATCAGGTACGCGTCGACGTACGCGCGCAACCAGTCGGCTGGCGCCAGACCGGAGGCCCGGACCAGTGCCGCGGCCACCGATGCGCCGTGCCGGTCGACGTGCAGCAGGGACGCCATCGTCGCCAGCCGCTCGCCGGGCTCCAGCGACGGCACCGGGCTCTCGCGCCAGAGCGCCGACAGCATCTTCCGGTACGGCGAGGTCTTGTCGGTCGCGTTCTCGTAGTACCGATTGTGGTACCCGGCCGCCGCGATCTCGCGCAGCACGGTGAACCCGTACCGCTTGAGCACAAGGTCGTTCGAGACGACGGAATGCACCCAGTCGTTGATCGCCGGCGTCGCGGCCATGTACGACGGTGACAGCCCGCGCATGAATCCCATGTTGAGCACCGACAACGCCGTCTTCACATAGCACCGGGACGGCTCGGACCGGTTGAAGAACGTCCGGATCGACTGCTGCGGTTGATAAACGTCATCGGTCGACCCGAGATGAACAATGTGCCGCAAAGCTATGTCCGCGGCGAAGGTGATCGACGTCTTGTTGTCCCACTGCCACGGATGCACCGGCAGATAGACGTACTCTGCCGGATCGGCGACCGTAGCGAATCGCGCCAGCACGTCCTCGCCCAACTCCGACTGCATGAGCGAGTCGAAATCCACGGAGGAACTACAAGAAACGGTGGTTCGGTCCCGCCGGGTCGCGATCCAGGTCAGTTGCACGCCCGCGCCGGTCTCCGGCGCGTAGGCCAGGTAGTCCGTGAGCCCGAACCCGAGCCGCCCGTTGTTCGCGACGAAACACGGATGCCCCTCGGTCATCCCGGCCTCGATGGTCTGGAAGTCCGCGGTGACCAGGTCGGTGGCCGTCAGGTCCGGCTTCGACAGCTTGTACGCCGCCGACGCCAGCGTGCTGCTGATCTCCTCGAGGTACACGGGCAGCATCTCGCGCCCGATCCCGAGCTGCTCGTGGAACTCGGTGATGAACTCCAACGCGTCGACCGGCGCGCCGTCCTCGCGAACAACGTCCGAGATATCCCAATGATTCAAGGGATAACGCCGGGCCGCGAAACTGTACCGGCCGAGGACAAAGCGATTGCCATCAGCAACAGGTTCGAGAATGCGCTCGTGGGTGAACTCCGCCAGCGCTTTCCGGACCAGTGCCTGGTTGACCGTTGCCCAGGAATCCATCAGCCCGCCTCATTCATTCGGTGTGCGTCGGCGTACTGGTCGCGGGTGCAGAAGCTCAACCACGCCTGCTTGTCCGGCAACGTCACGATGCTGTGCTTGCGGAATCCCATTCGCGCGTTCAGCGCCTGGATCTTCGCGTTCCGTACGTCGGGCTCGACCACCACACGGTCGACCAGCGGATCGCTGAACAGGCTGTCCATGATCGTCTCGAACACCGCCCCGGTGAACCCGGGGATCGGCGTGACCGGAGGTCCGACCAGGACGTGCATGCCGACGTCACCCGGCGCCACGTCGTACACCTGTCCGACCGCGTCGTCCGCCGGCGCGTACCGCTCCATCAGGAACGCAGGCCGACCGTCGTGCTCACCGAGGAACGCGCGGTGGTGCGCCGTCAAGGCGATCCGGAGGTACTCCGCGTGCACGTCGGCGACGGACGCGGTCAGCAGACCCCAGTACCGCGCGTACGGCTGGGTGACCCAGCTGTGCAGGGTGGTCACGTCCTCGGCGAGGTCGAACGGCCGGAGGCTGAGGGTGCCGAGGCCGGCGACGAAACGCCGGTACGTCGGCTCGGGCAGTGCTCGGGTCATGGCGGATGCTCCCAGGCTGGGCGGGCGTGTAAGCTAAGGCTTACCTTACCTGGACTGATCCAACCATCCCAGGACGGACCCGTGAAGTAGCCCGCGCGGCGGATGTGCCGAACCGCACATCCTGCCTACGTTGGTGACATGTTGATCGCCGAGGACCTGCTGCTGCTCCTGTACGACGACGAGACCGGCAAGCCTGTTGCCGGGTCGCCAGGCCTGGACTACGCGCTGGCCGGCGCGGTGCTGATCGAGCTGACGCTGAACCGGAAGCTCGACATCACCATCGACGGCAAGACGGGCCGTCTGCAGGTGCTGGACGGCGCACCGACCGGGGACCCGATCCTGGACGAGCGCCTCGCGTACGTGGTCAACAAGCCCGGCAAGAAGCCGAAGGACCAGATCGGCGCGCTCTCGAAGCGGCTGCGCAACCAGCTGCTGACACGGCTCGCGGAGCGGGGTGTGCTGGAGCAGGACGAGGGCAGGGTGCTCGGACTCTTCCCGGTGACCCGCTGGCCGGCCAAGGATGCGCGGCACGAGCAGGACGTGCGGGCCAGGCTGGAGAGTGTGCTGAAGGTCGGTACGGCGCCGGACGAGCGCACTGCCGCGCTGGTCGCGCTCCTGAGCGCGCTGAACGTCGTACCGAAGGTCATCACCGATGCGGTGGACAAGAAGGCGCTGAAGCAGCGGGCGAAGGAGATCGCCGACTCGGACTGGGCCGCCGCCGCAGTGAAGAAGGCAGTCACCGAGATGCAGGCCGCCGTCACTGCCGCCATCGTGGTCGCGTCGACCGCAGGAGCATCAGGCAGTAGCTAACCGGGCCTTGATCTCCGGCTTGACCACCTTGCCGACCTTGGAGCGTGGCAGGTCGGGCCAGACGAGCACCTCCTTCGGCGCCTTCACGCTGCCGATGCGAGCCTTCGCGAACGCGATCAGCTCGTCCGGCTCGGCCGCACTGCCCGGCTGGAGCTGTACGACGGCGACGACCCGCTCGCCCCACTTCTCGTCCGGCAGACCGATCACCGCGCAGTCCTGTACGTCGGCGTGCGCCATCAGCGCCTGCTCGACCTCGGTGGAGTACACGTTGAAGCCACCGGTGATGATCATGTCCTTCGCGCGGTCGACGATGTAGAGGTAGTTGTCGTCGTCCAGGTACCCGATGTCGCCGGTGTGGTGCCAGCCGTGCGCCGAAGCCGCTGCGGTGGCCTCGGCGTTGCGGTAGTAGCCCTGCATCACCAGCGACCCGCGCACCACGATCTCCCCGCGCTCACCGTGCGGGAGCAGCGTCCCGTCGGCGCCCATGATCGCCACCGTGACCAGCGGGGACGGCCGTCCCGCGGATGACAGCCGTCCCCGGGCGACGTTGCCGCCGGCATCGAAATGTGCGGCGGGCGGCAACATCGAGATCATCATCGGCGCCTCGGTCTGCCCGAACAGCTGGGCCATCACGGGACCGATCCGGTGCAGCGCCTCTTCGAGCCGGGCGACCGACATCGGCGCAGCGCCGTACCAGAAGCACCTCAGTGAGGACAGGTCCGTGGAGTCGAGCTCCGGCGCTGCCAGCACCATATAGATCAGCGTTGGCGGCAGGAACGTGTGCGTCACCCCGTGCCGCGGTATCAGCTCCAGGAACGCGTGGACGTCGGGAGCTCGCATGATCACGATCTCGCCGCCGGACGCGAGCACGGGGAAGCACAGCACACCTGCTGCGTGTGTCAGCGGTGCCAGCGCCAGGTAGACCGGCCGCTCGCCGAACGGGTACCCGATCAGCGTGAGCGCGGTCATCGTCTCCAGGTTGCTGTTGCTGAGCATGACTCCCTTGGGACGCCCGGTCGTGCCACCGGTCCCGACGATCATCGCGAGATCATGCGGGTCGGTCAGATCGGGTGCCGGCTGGGACGCGCCCCCGCAGAACGCGTCCCAGCCGACAGTGCTCCGGCCGCTGGGGTGGGGGGTCGGGCCGGAGCTGGAGGGCTCCCCGTCGAGGCACACGAACGTGTGGACCTTCGGCAGTGAGTCCCGTATGCGGTCCACCAGTGGCGCGAACGCCGCCTGGTAGATCAGTACTTCGCAGTCGAACTGGTCGAGCAGTTCACGGTTCTCCGCGGCCTCGTTGCGCGGGTTGATCGGGCACCAGACCGCACCGGCCCGGCTGATCCCGAACACGCAACTGAAAGCCACGGGGTCGTTTGCGGACAGGATCGCCACCTTGCCGCCGGGCTGTACGCCGGTTGCCGCCAGCGCGCCCGCGATCCGGTACGAGAGCTGCTGTACGTCGGCGTACGTCAGCGTCTCGCCGTCCGTGGTCAGACAGGGGGCGTCCGGCGCCAGCGACGCCCCCTTGTCCAAGTACTCGACCAATCGCATCAGCGTTGCACCGTGAGCTGTGGTTCCGACACGAGCCCGAAGCTGCGCAGTACTCCGAGCAGCTCACGGTGACCGAACGCCTGGCAGCCACTCGCGAAACCGACCCGCTTCGGCGGCGTCTGCAGCAGCGAGTACGCCGCGTACGCCTGGAGCAGACCGGTCTGCTGGTAGTTGCTGTTGCCGTGGATGACACAGTGCGCCCGCCCGAGCGGTCCGGACGCGTGCACCGAGTCCAGCGTCTTGTTGACGCGTGGGTTCTCCCGGGGCGGCATCTCGTTCATCACCTGGCGAGCGGTCTCGGTCAGGGCGGTGTTGCGGTCGTCGGGCGACATGTCCTTCGTGGCTTCCAGTGCTGCTGCAACGATCTGCGGGACCCCGTTCATCAGTGCGGCGTTGAACACACCGCCCTGTGCCTTGCAGTTCGCCACTCGAGGATCGCGCTTGAACCACACCGGGTGCGACATGCCACCCCAGGGCAGTGACAGCGCGAGCTCGTGCTGGCCGGGGACCACCAACGGCACCAGACCCTGCTCAGGGAACTCGGCGTACTGGTTGTTCTCCAGGTAGTGCGCCTTCGACGTCGCAGCGTTCACCAGAATCGTGCGGGTCGAGGCGATCGTCGGACTGCCGCCCCAGAAGACGGCGACGTCCAGAGTGTCCAGACCGGGCTGCTCGAGGCACAGCTGCGCAGCGATCTCGCTGGTGGTGTACATCTGCGCGATCCCCGGGGCCAGCACCAGGTTGGCCTCGGCGAACTGCGGACCGTACTTCTCGTCGCAGGTCATCAGCCAGTCCTGCTCACCGGTCGTGTCGGTGTAGTGCGCACCTGCTGCGAGTGCTGCTTCCACAGCCGCCGGACCGAGCTCACTGAACGGTCCGACCGTGTTCAGCACGACGGAGGCGCCCTTGAACAGATCAGTAAGCGCAGCGACGTCGTGGTCGACTGCTGCGACCTCGTAGTCGGCTGTCTCGATGCCAGGGACATGCGAGTCCATGGAGGCCTTGAGCTTCGCCTCGTCACGCCCGGCCGCAACAAACGGCACGTGGTACTGGCGCAGGTACTCACACACCAGCCGCCCGGTGTAGCCGGACGCGCCGTAGACAACAACAGGCTTCGCCATCACATTCCCATTCCGCCGTCGACGGGCAGGCCGATGCCGGTGATGAACCGGGACTCGTCGGACGCGAGGAAGACGACCGCGTCGGCCATGTCCGCGACCTCGCCGAGCCGGCCGGCGGGGGTCAGCCCGATCACCGCGGCGACGGCGGCGTCCGGCGACTCGAACAGTCCGAGTTGGGCCACGTCGTTCGCCAGGCCCGCGCCCATCGCGGTCGGCACCAGGCCCGGGTAGATGCAGTTGACGCGGACGCCGTACCCGAGTTTGCCGGACTCCATCGCGGCGACCCGGGTCAGCCGGTCGACGGCGGACTTGGTCGCGGAGTACACGGCGATGCCGGGGAACGCGATGGTGGCGGCGACCGACGCGACGTTGATGATCGCGCCGCCCTGGCCGGCCAGGCCCTCGGGCCGCATCGTCCGCAGACCCCACTTGATACCGAGCGTGGTGCCGAGGACGTTCACGTCGAGCATCTTGCGGATCTGGTCCGCGGTGACCTCGGTGAGCAGGCTGGTGATCTCCACCCCCGCGTTGTTCACCAGGATGTCGAGGCCGCCGAGGATGTCGTTCGCGGCGACGACCGCGTTCTCCCAGTCGCCGTCGTCGGTGATGTCGTGGGCGACGAAGCCGTTGCCGGCGCCGTACTCCTGGTCGAGCGCGTCGGCGACCGCCGCGCCGACGTCCTTCTGGATATCGCTGATCACGACTTTGGCGCCGGCCGCGGCGAGGGCTTTCGCCATCCCCTCGCCGAGACCCTGCGCGCCGCCGGTGACCAGGGCCTTGCGGCCGGAGAGATCGAGTGAACCCATCTGACACTCCTTCGTGCTCGCTCGGGTTGTTTCACACTCTGGCCAGGCTTTTGACAGTCGTCAAGACTTTGTTTGACACTTGTCAAGAAATCTCCCCGCACCGGGACGCGCCTGGCCCGGGGCGGGGTACTCTGACCCATCGACCGGATCCGTCCCGAGCGCGAGAGTGGGTGATTGCCGTGGCGTCCGCTGCTGAGGAGCGGCCTGCCCGTGTCTCCGGGATCGACAAGATCGAGCGCCGCCGGGTCGCGCTGGCGGAGTCGGCGCTGAAGACGCTCGGCGAGCTCGGCTACGCGCGCACCAGCCTGCGCGAGATCGCGAACAACTCCGAGTTCACACACGGCGTCGTGCACTACTACTTCCGCGACAAGATCGACCTGATCAGCTACTGCGTGCGCTACTACAAGACCAAGTGCGCCCGGCGGTACGACGAGGTCGTCGAGACCGCGACCTCCGCCGACGAGCTCGGTGCGGGCTTCCTGGCGAAGATGACCCAGACTCTGGTCGAAGAGACGCCGATGCACCGCCTCTGGTACGACCTGCGCGCGCAGAGCATGTTCGAGGAGCAGCTGCGCGCAGATGTGGTTGCGATCGACCAGCTGCTGGAAGAGATGATCTGGCGCATCCTGAGCCGGTACGCCGAGCTGGTCGGAGGTGAGGCGGCTGTCGACGCGGCAACGGCGTACGCGCTGATGGACGGTCTCTTCGAGCAGGCCGTGGTCGGCTACGCCGGTGACCCGGCCGGTGCGCCGGAGCGCCTGGCCGACCGCGTCGGCCAGATTCTCCCGAAGCTCATCACGACCTGAGCACGACCTAAGCTGCGTCCCGTGATTGTGAAGCGGGTTCGGTCGGAGCCGGGCGGACTGGTCGATCTGGAGTTCACTGCGGACGGGTGGACGGCGACGCCGATCTTCGGGCGCCGGATGGACCCCTCACTGTGGTGCGTGGTTGTCATGGCCGGTGCGCTCGTGCTGGCGTGGCTGGCCGGGAACGCAGGTCTCGGTGGGTTCCGCACCGCACTCCTGGCCGTCGCCGCGGTCGCGCTGGTCGCGGCCGTGGTCCTGGTCGCGTTGGACCGCCTGGGTGACCTGTTCGGGGTTGCCACGATGACGACGCGGGCCCTGGCTCGGCGGCGGCTGCGGGCGGAGGCCAAGGGGATCACCGACGACCTGATGGAGATCGTCCCGCAGCCGGAGTTCGTCCCGGTGGTGCGGGTGCACCAGGCGCGGGTGGTCCGCGAGGTGCGCGGAACCGCCGTCGAGTTGATGCTCGACGACGGTTCCCTCAGGCGCTACCTACGGACGCGGGCCGGGCTGGTCGAGCCCTTCCAGCGGCTGCTGGGGGAGCGGTTGGTTCACTCCGCCTGACATGCGGTCTTGCAGAGCTTGTCGGTGATCGTCAGGTGCACGCCGGGCTCCTCGGTGTCGGTTTCGGCCGCGTAGCTCACCAGCCAGTCGCCGGCGGTCATCTCGGCGGACGGCTTGCCCTTCTGCGCGCCGTACCAGGTGACGATGTCCCCGGGCTGACTGATGTGCGCTACCTCGAGCGCCTTCGGCAGCACCTTGGCGATCGCGGCGGACGCGGTGTCAACCGGCCCGGCGGCGTTCACCGACACCACGGGCGGCCTGGGGTGGTCGCCGAGCAGGATCGACACCACGGCGCCTTCCGACGTACAGGCGGCGTATGCCTCGTCAGTACCGCAGGTGAAGCCCGCGCTGGTCAGCCCGGCGACCACTGCGGTCGCGTTGACGGGCGTCAACGTCTCGGGAGCCGACGACGGCGTGGATGCGGACGACGGAGCGGACGACGAAGCCCCCGGGTTCTCGGCAGGCTTGTTCGACGAGCAGGCGGCCAGCAGCAGGAGAGCGGCGATGGCGGTGGCCACGCTCCTGGTCCGGCTCAGACCGGCACCTCGATCGCTGCGTCGAGGGCGATCGTGATCATCTCGGAGAACGTCGTCTGACGCTCCTCCGCCGAGGTCACCTCGTGCGTGATCAGGTGGTCCGACACGGTCATGATGCCGAGCGCGCGACGGCCGAACTTCGCGGCCAGCGTGTAGAGCGCCGCGGCCTCCATCTCGATGCCGAGTACCCCGTACTCCGCGGTCCGCGAGACCAGGTCCGGGCGGTCGTTGTAGAACAGGTCACCGGAGAACACCTGGCCGACGTGCACGTTCAGCCCGGCCGCCTCGGCGGCGTCCACGGCCGCGCGGAGCAGCTGGTAGTCGGCGGTCGGCGCGTAGTCGATGCCGTGGAAGCGCAGCCGGTTCATCTGCGAGTCGGTGCTCGCGGACATCGCCACGATCACGTCGCGGACCCGGACGCTCTCCACCAGGGCGCCGCACGTCCCGACCCGGATCAGGGTCTGGACGTCGTACTCCTCGAACAGCTCGTTCGCGTAGATGGAGGCGGACGCCTGGCCCATCCCGGAGCCCTGCACGGAGATGCGCTCACCCTTGTAGATGCCGGTGAACCCGAACATGTTGCGGATCTCGGTGTAGCAGGTCACGTCCGACAGGTAGGTCTCCGCGATCCACTTGGCCCGCAGCGGGTCGCCCGGAAACAGCACCCGCGGTGCGATCTGCCCCTTCTCGGCGGCGATGTGAATACTCATGCGGGGATGCTCTCACGGGCGCGGGATATGTTGAGGCATGTGGCCTACTCCATCGCTCCTGGTTCGCTAGCTCTGTCCCGGTCCGTACTGGACCGCGCCGCCGACCGCCGCCGTGACGACGACTGGCTGGAGAAGGCCTGGGCCGCGCCCGAAACGCAGGTGGTGGTCGTGGCCGGCGACAAGATCCAGGTGGTCGACGACCGTTCCGCACTGCGGTTCGTGCGGCCGTCCGAGGCGCCGGAGGGGATCCGGATCTTCCTGGGCATCGACCGCGAGTCGGGGGCCGGGATGACCGCGGAGGGTCGCGCGGTGTTCGGCGTACTGGTCAGCGGTGAGGGTGACGAGTCGTACGGCGGACTGCGCGAGCTCGGCGCCGTGCTGAACGACCGTGAGGCCGGCATCGCCGTGCACCTGATCGGCTTGTCGAACTGGCACGCCGTCTACACGCACTGCGGGAACTGCGGCGAGCACACCGAGGTCGTGGAGGCCGGACACGTCCGGCGCTGCCCGGGGTGCGGGCTGTCGCACTTCCCGCGTAGCGACCCGGCGATCATCGTGCTGGTCACCGACGACCAGGACCGGGCACTGCTCGGCCGCAACGAGGCCTGGCCCGAGGGGCGGTACTCCACGCTGGCCGGCTTCGTGGAGCCCGGTGAGTCGCTGGAGGCCGCCGTACGGCGTGAGGTGCTCGAGGAGACCGGTGTGATCGTGGGACCGGAGGTCGAGTACGCGGGCAGCCAGCCGTGGCCGCTGCCCGCGAGCCTGATGCTCGGGTTCTACGCGAAGGCGACGAACTTCGACATCGACGTGGACCAGGACGAGATCGCCGAGGCGAAGTGGTTCACCCGGGAGGACCTCCGCGTGCTGGTCGAAGCCGGCACGATGGCCCTCCCGGGCGCGATCTCGATCTCCCGCCGCCTGATCGAAGGCTGGTACGGCGAGAGCCTCACCGGGAGCTGGTGATCACCGGCCCACGTCGGACCGAGCTGCGGCCACCACGATCAGAGTGCCTTCCCAGCGCTCGATGGAGCCGTCGGCCTGAAGCTTCTGGACCTTCTTGACGACAGCGGCGACGTAGGCGCTGTGGCTGGGCCAGTCCGCCTCTGCGTCCGGCAGTACGTCGGTCAACGTGCAGCCGTAGGTCAGGAAGCGGTTCTGGACGTGGCTGTCGATGTTCCCGGTCCAGACCGTCGGGCGGAGGTCGGACTGCGGACACCCGTCGACCGGTGGCGTGTACGACGCCAGGTTGGTCGGGTTGATGTATCCGTCCGGACGCAGCAGCGTGTAGTAGGTGCCGTCCGGCGTCTGGGTCAGCCGGTTGAGACCGTGGTCGCGGAGAACGGTCGTCTGGCCGCCCAGGATGTCCAGCACGAACAGCCGGCCGCCCGTCACGCCGTACAGGTACCCGTCGCGCCAGGACAGTGCGCCGTCCTGTGAGCCGGTGTAGCCGCTGAAGACAGGCAACGACCGCTTCACCGCGCCGGTCGACGGGTCGATGGCGAACACGATGCCATCGGCCAGACCCCAGATGTTGCCGTCCGGTCCGACGATCAGCTCGTTGATACTGGCCGCACCGGACACCGGAACGACGTCAGCGAGCACCTCTCCTGTGGACGGGTTCACCTTGACCAGATGGGCCTCACTGGCCCGCGGCTCGGTGCCCTGACCGCCCTCGATGCTCGAGCCCACCCAGACATCAGCACCGGAAGGCACGACGGAGGAGATGGTCTGGTCGGTCACCAGGTTGCGGTAGACCGTGTGGCCGCCCGTCGGTACGTCGTACACGGTCAGCGCGCCGCCGTACTCGCCGTACGCCGGTGTGGTGCCGACGTACACGCGGTTGCCGGCCGGGACCACGGCGACCGGCCTGTTCTGGTGGTCGCTGTCGACGAGGCTGAACAGTTCCTTCGGGTTGGTCGGGCTGTCCGGTTGGGTCGGGTCCCAGAGCGAGAGCCGGCCATACGGGTAGATACCGACGTACATCTTGCCGGCGCCGTCCCAGGCCCAGCCCTCCACCTGGCCCTGCCGGGTCGTGACGGTGGACTTGCCGGTTGCCGGGTCGTAGACGGAGGTCGCGCCGTTCAGATAGACGTTGACGAACACCTTGCCGGTGCTGGGGTCGGCCAGTGTGTGCATGAGCGGCGAGGGCACGTACTGGAACGGTGAGCTCCACTGCGCGAGAGTCCCGTCCGCCGGGTTGTAGCGGAACGTCCCACCGGAGTAGTTGCCGGCGAGGCCGTACAGCACCGGTACGCCGTTCTCGGTCACCCAGCCGTAGCCGATGGACGCGCCACGGGTCAGTGTGCGCGGCGGTGAGACCGGACCGACCGTGTTGGTGTCCAGGTCGTAGTGCGTGAGGGACAGGGTGTTGTTGGTGAAGTAGACGCCACCTGGTCCGGCCGCGGAGACACCGCGCGCAGCGATCGGGTAGTCCATCACCTGCTGGCCCGTGGTGCTGTCGGTGTACTTGACCTGCTCGCCGGTCACCGCGTCGACCACCACCAGACGGCTGCTGGCGTTCGCGAACACCTTGCCGCCGGCGTAGTCCAGGTCGATGAAGTCCTTCGCCGTCGTCCCCGGGGGAGTGATGTCCTCGACCACCTTGGTGTCGACGTCGATGCGGAGCAGCCTGGCGTTCGGAGTGGAGACGCCGACGAACAGCTTGTTGTGGTCGGGGTCGTAGACCGTGGACCGCGCGTACTGCTGCACCGGGTCCAGCGAGCCGTAGTCGGTGACCTCTCCGGTCGCCGCGTCGTACTTGAACGCGTGGGCGTTCGGGTACGTCCCGGCGTACACGTTGCCGGCCTGGTCGGAGGTGAGGCCGTAGATCTGGGACTGACCGGGGATGGGCTGACCCAGGTCGGTCACCTCACCGGTGACGGGGCTGTAGCGGTACAGGTGCGCGTTCGCGTAGGTGCCGAGGTAGACGTCACCGTTCGGCGTCACGACGATCGCCCAGCCGCCGGCGGCGCCCGCCAGCGGCACGGTGCGGATCAGTTGGCGGCTGTGCAGATCGACCACGTTCAAACGGGCGTTTTCACCCGCGGGTACGGCGTACACGACGTCACGGCCGTCCGGCGTATGGCCGATCGCGCCTTCCATGATCGTGAGCGAGCTGACCGGCGAGCCGAGGTCCTTGATGACATCGGCGGCGGACGGCGCGATCGGTCGCGTCGGGGTGCCGAGCGGCCAGTTCTCCGACGGGAACGGCTCCGGAAGGTCACCCGGCGGGGCCGCGGTGGCCTGCAGGCCACCCGTGGCGAGCAGGCCGAGTACTGCGGCGAAGGTCGTGAAGGCACGACGGAATGAACGGCGCGAGAACATGGGCGGACTCCCTGCGACGGCGTTCAGCGCAAGGTATAACGGTCATGACCGTAAAGTCCATAACTCAGGCGATATGACCTGAGTCAGTTGTCAGGCGACGAGCTTCTCCGCGACCTGGGCCAGCGACGGGTTCGTCATCGCGGTGCCGTCGGGGAAGACCACCGTCGGCACCGTCTGGTTGCCGTTGTTGACCTTCTCGACGATCTTGGCGGCCTCCGGGACCTGCTCGATGTCGATCTCGGTGAACTCGATACCGGCTCGCTTGAGCTGGCCCTTGAGGCGGTGGCAGTAACCGCACCACGGGGTCGAGTACATGGTGAATGCCGACATCGGCGGACTCCTTGAGGAGTGGGGAGGGGTTTTGTCGGGCCGCCCGTCTAGGGTTGCCTTCGACGTATTCGAACCATGCCGCAGGTGGTGCTTGTTCCCGCATGTCTCAGCCCGTGAGCGACTTCACACGATCTGCATCCGCTGAGGACCTCCTGGAGGCCCTCGACCCGGAGCAGCGGGCGGTCGCGACCACCTTGCACGGCGCCGTCGCGGTGATGGCGGGTGCGGGCACGGGCAAGACGCGGGCGATCACCCACCGGATCGCGTACGGCGTGCGCACCGGGACGTTCGACCCGGTCCGCGTGCTCGCGGTGACGTTCACCCAGCGGGCCGCGGGGGAGATGCGCGGCCGGCTCGCGCAGCTCGGCGTCCAGGGTGTGCAGGCCCGCACGTTCCACTCCGCCGCGCTCCGGCAGGCCCGCTTCTTCTGGCCGAAGGTGTACGGCGGGGAGCTGCCGCCGATCGCGGACCGCAAGTTCCCGCTGCTGACCGAGGCCGCGTCCCGGTGCCGCGTCCGGGTGGACACGCCCGCGCTGCGCGACCTGGCCGGCGAGGTCGAGTGGGCCAAGGTGAGCAACGTCCGGCCGGACGACTACGCGCGGCTGGCGCCCAAGTCGGCGCGGGCGCTGGCAGCCTTCGACCCGCCGACGATCGCCCGGATCTTCGCGGCGTACGAGGACGTGAAGCTGGAGCGCGGGCGGATCGACCTGGAGGACGTCCTGCTCTGCACGGTCGCGCTGCTCGCGGAGGACGAGCGGGTGGCGGCCGAGATCCGGCGGCAGTACCGCACGTTCGTCGTGGACGAGTACCAGGACGTCTCGCCGCTGCAGCAGAGCCTGCTCGACCTGTGGCTCGGCGGCCGTGAGGACGTCTGCGTGGTCGGGGACCCGGCACAGACGATCTACTCGTGGGCCGGCGCCGACCCGGAGAACCTGGTGCGGTTCGCGTCCCGGCACCCGTCCGCGACCGTGATCAAGCTGGTCCGCGACTACCGGTCGACGCCGCAGATCGTCGACGTGGCGAACAAGATCCTCGACGCGGCCGGTCCGACCGGGCTGCCCGGGCGGGTCACACTGCGGTCGCAGAAGGAGGCCGGTCCGGTTCCGGTCTACCGCGAGTACTCCGACGAGGTCGCGGAGGCGGATGCGGTGGCGCGGGCCGTCGTACGGCTCAAGGACGAGGGCGTGGCGCTGCGCGACATCGCCGTACTGTTCCGGACCAACGCGCAGTCGGAGAACTTCGAGCAGGCGCTGGCCGAGCGGAAGATCCCGACCGTGCTGAAGGGTGCGGAGCGGTTCTTCGAGCGCGCGGAGATCCGGCAGGCCGCCGTATTGCTGCGCGGGCAGGCGAAGGCCGGTGAAGCCGGGGACGACCTGGTCACCACGGTGACCGGCGTGCTGGCCGGGGCCGGCTGGACCCAGGAGCCGCCGACCGGGACCGGTGCGGTGCGGGACCGCTGGGAGTCGCTGAGCGCGCTCGTGACGATGACCGCCGACTTCGCCGCGGCGCACCCGGAGGCCCGGCTGCCGGAGCTGATGGCGGAGCTGGACCGGCGAGCCACGATCCAGCACGCGCCGCTCGCGGAGGGCGTCACGCTGGCGACCCTGCACGCGGCCAAGGGCCTGGAATGGGAGTCGGTCTTCATCGTCGGGGCCCACGAGGGGACGCTGCCGATCAGCTACGCCCAGACGCCGGCGCAGGTGGAGGAGGAGCGGCGGCTGTTCTATGTGGGCGTGACGCGGGCCAAGCAGCAGCTGTTCGTCAGCTGGTCCACCTCCCGCTCGCCCGGCGGCCGCGGTACCCGGGGCCCGACCCGCTTCCTCGACCCGATCGGCGTCCGTACGGCGCGCTCCGAGTGGACCCCGTCGTCGTCCGTGGGCTGGGAGCGACCGTCCCGCTCCGAGCGGTCCGAGAAATCGGGCCGGCCGATCCCGAAGTGCCGGGTCTGCGGCCGCGGCCTGACCGACCCGGGAGCCCGCAAGCTCGGCCGCTGCGAGGACTGCCCGTCCTCGATCGACCAGAAGCTGTACGACGCGTTGATCGAGTGGCGCACCGAGCAGGCGGAGTCCGAGAAGATGCCGGCGTTCGTGATCCTCACCGACGCGACCCTGACCGCGATCGCCGAGACGAAGCCCGGCGACGCCCAGGCGCTCCGGCAGATCCCGGGCATCGGGCACACCAAGCTGACCAAGTACGGCGAGCACATCCTCAACCTCTGCACGCGCTGAGGGCTGCCTCTTCGGGCAAACCTGTTGCCAGGCACGAGATCCACGGCGCATCCTGGAGGACGTGCCGTGTTCTGCTCCTGGCAGACGTGGCAGTTAGGTGACAGAGGCAACGATCCCGGAGCGTGCGGTCGGCGTCCCGGAGCGTGCCGAAAGACGGTTCGTAGCCTGCGCCGGCAGTGAGATCTTGCCGCCGGAGCGGCAACTTCCGGCCAACTTCGCGAACTGGCGTTAAATAGTTTGCGGGCTCCGGCGCGGACGGCGTACTGTTCTTTCTGCGGTCGAAGCCTGGCCGAAAACTTCAAACCACCATAGCGATCGAGCTAACCGCCCGCTTCGCCACAACGAGAGGAGGTGCCCTGGAAATGATCACCAACACGGTCAAGAAGCCGTTCAGCGACGCTGCCGCGCTGCCGTGCGCCCCGATTCAGGGTGCCTCGCCGCGCCTGCACGTCGCGACCGTTGTGCTCATGGCTTCCGGCACTGCCCCGTTCGCGGGCGGAGCTGTCGGCGATGTGAAGTACGGCGGTTCGGGTTCTCGAGCATGGAGTCCACCGGTCTGACAGACGTCAGAGCCGGCACCTCCAGGCCGCGGAACCCACCAAAGGGTCCCGCGGCCCTTTTGTTTGTCCCAAGATTTGGCGGCCGTCAACCGGCAGCCGTCACCGACAACAAGAGATCAGCAACCAAAAGTCACTGGGAGGTGACCGGAATGAGCGTGAGCTTCCTCGATGTCTTCACCGAGGTCGCAACGTCGCAGGACCTGCCCTGTCGGTCCTACGCGCCAGAACTCTTCTTCGCCGAATCGCCGGCGGACGTCGAGTACGCGAAGTCTCTCTGCACGACCTGCCCGCTGAAGGCCGAGTGCCTGGCCGGAGCGCTCGAGCGTTCCGAGCCGTGGGGAGTGTGGGGTGGCGAGCTGTTCGTCCAAGGTGTGGTGGTTCCGCGCAAGCGGCCCCGTGGGCGTCCCCGCAAGAGTGACACCGTAACCGCCGCCTGAACGACTACAACCCATCCGAATCGAGTCAACGTGACCACTCAGACTTTCACCAGGAGCATCGAAATGCATTTACTTCATGAAGATCTCGCCCGTGCTCATTGTCGTTCCTTGCTGAAGGACGCAGAGCAGAACCGGCGCTTCCGCCTCGCTCACCAGATCGAGAAGGCGCAGAAGCAGGCCGAGCGGGCCGGCCGGCGAGCTGAGAGGGCCAGCGCACGCGCGCGCCTCGCACTCGCCCGCCTCGTCTGATCCACCAGAACCACAGCCTGACCAGCTGAATCACTGAGGGGCGGCACCTAAAGGGGGTGCCGCTCCTCAGTCACGTTCGGACAGCAGCAATTGCTGCAGACCGACCAGCGTGATGCCGCTGACGATCTCGTGCCGGGCGATCATCCCGGGTACGTCGGCCAGCGGGATCCACTCGATCCGGTCCGACTCGTTCAGCTCCGTCGGCTCACCGATCCGTGTAGCGCTGGTCGCCCGGTACACGAAATGCCGCGAGTCCATGATCCCGGCGGCCGGCTCCGACCGGATGAGCTCGGTCAGCCCGTCCGCCCGCCACCCGGTCTCCTCCTCGAGCTCCCGCGCCGCGGCGGCCTCCGGGCTCTCACCGGCCTCGATGATCCCCATCGGTAGCTCCCACGCCCAGGTGTCGGTCAGGAACCGGTGCCGCCACATCAGCAGCACACCCTCGTCCCAGGTGACGACCGCGGCGGCGATGTCCTTCATCCGTACCGCGTGGTAGTCGAACCGCTCCCCATCGGGTTGCTCGACGTCCAAGCGCCGGACGCTCAGCCACCGATTCCCCCAAGCCTCTTCCTCACCGTGGATCACCCAGCGCATGCTGAGGAGCATAGGGGGAGGTGCGAACGATGAAGCTGGTCGACGTCGGCGGCCGGACGATGGCGTACCACCGGGCCGGTGCCGGGCCCGCGCTGGTGTTCCTGCACGGCGGGTGGAGTGACGGCCGGGCCTGGGGACCTCAGCTCGCCGGCTTGAGTGACGGTTTCGACGTGATCGCCTGGGACGCGCCAGGCTGCGGAGGCTCCGACGACCCTCCTCGTGAGATGACGATGGCCGACTACGCCGACGCTGTGGCCGCTCTCGTCGCCGAGCTGGGCGTCGAGGCGGCGCATCTGTGCGGCATCTCGTGGGGCGGTGGCCTGGCTCTGGCGGTGTGGCAGCACCACCCGGAGCTGGTCCGGTCGCTCATCCTGGTCGGCGCCTATGCGGGCTGGAAAGGCTCCCTGCCGCCCGAGGAGGTCGAGGCCCGGGTACGGCGGCTGCTGGCCGAGGCAGAGCGGCCTCCGGCTGAGTGGATGGACGCCTATCTCCCCACCTTCTTCGCCGGGGCGCCGCCGGCCGGGTCGCTGGAACTGGTGCGGTCGATGATGCTCGACAGTCGTCCGGGCGGGCTCGTGCCGATGCTGACGGCGTTCGCCGACGCGGACCTGAACGCGGTGCTGCCCACGATCGCGGTGCCCACGCTGCTGCTCTGGGGCGAGCACGACGACCGCTCCCCGGTCGGGACAGTTGCTCAAGCGCTCCGGTCGGCGATCCCAGCCGCAGAGCTCGTGGTACTCCCCGGCGTGGGCCACGAGGTCAACCTCGAGGCTCCCGAAGCGTTCACGACGGAGGTACGGCGCTTCCTGCAGGCTGCTGGTGCGACACTGATCCGCGTGAGCAGAGCTACCTGTGCGTTGTGTGGCCAGCAAGCGGCGTCCGAAGACGTGCCGCTGACCTGGATGACCTCGGTCGAGGACGGCCGCAAGCGGCTGTACTGCGACCGGTGTGCCCGGGAGAACGTCCGCAGCATCGAGGGAAAGCTCGACCCGGTCTACTGGTGAGACTTTTGGACCCGGTGTCGATTGAAGGGTGATCCGCTCGACGCAGGAGTGACAACACTCCTGTGAAAGGACCCCGGATCATGACCCTCAGCCTCGTGGCGGACCCCGTGACCGCCGGCAAGCGGCAGTGGATCGCGCTGAGCGTGCTGTGCCTCGCCTCGCTGCTCGTGTCGCTGGACCTGTTCGTGATGCTGCTCGCCGTGCCGGCCGTCACCGAGGCGCTCGGGGCCACCGGCAGCCAGCAGCTGTGGATCCTCGACGTGTACGGGTTCATGGTCGCCGGTCTGATGATCACGATGGGCAGCCTGGGGGACCGCCTCGGTCGCCGCCGGCTGCTCCTGATCGCCGCGGCCGTGTTCGGGGTCGCCTCGATCGTGGCGGCGTACTCGGTCAGTCCCGGCATGCTGATCGGCGCCCGCGCGGTGCTGGGGATCGCCGGCGCGGCGATCGCACCGTGCACGCTGTCGCTGATCTCCACGCTGTTCCCGGACGAGCGCCGGCGGGCCACGGCGCTCGGTGTCTGGGGCGGCTGCTTCACCGTCGGCGCGATCGTCGGACCGATCGTGGGCGGCGTGCTGCTCAACCACTTCTGGTGGGGCTCGGCCTTCCTGATCGGCGTCCCGGCGATGGTGGTTCTGCTCGCGGCCGGGCCGTTCATTCTCCCGGAGTACCGCAACGAGCAGGCCGGGCGGATCGACGTACCGAGCGTCCTGCTGTCGCTGGCCGCGATCCTGCCGGCCATCCACGGCCTGAAGCACCTCGCCTCGCACGGCGCCGGCGCCCAGTCCGTCGGGGCCCTGCTGATCGGCGGCGCCTTCGGCTGGATCTTCGTACGGCGTCAGCGCCGGCTCGACGACCCGCTGGTGGACGTGCGGCTGTTCACCCGGCGGACCTTCAGCGTCACGCTCGGCAGCATGACGGCGTTCTCGATGCTGTCCGGTGGTGTGATGGTCTTCGTCGCGCAGTACTTCCAGCTGGTCAAGGGGATGAGCCCGCTCGACGCCGGTGTGGCGCTGGTCCCGGGCATGATCACGTCGACGATCGGTTTCCAGCTCGCGCCGCGGCTGGCGCAGCGGATCCGTCCGGGCATCCTGATCCCGGCCGGTGTCGCGTTCACGGTGGCCGGCATGGCCGTGGTCAGCCTGACGACGTCGACCACGGTTCTGGTGATCGCCTTCGCGGTGCAGTGCCTCGGGCCGGGCGCGCTGGTCATTCTGGGGACGAACCTGGTCATCGGGTCGGTCCCGCCGGAGAAGGCCGGGTCGGCCGGTGCGCTGACCCAGACCGGCAACGAGTTCGGGTACTCCCTCGGTATCGCCGTCCTCGGCAGCGTGGTCACCGCCGTCTACCGCAGCCGTACCGACGGTCGCGGCGGCAACTCGCTGGGCGAGGCGGTCAGCCAAGGCGCGCCGGCCGACGTACTGGAGCAGGCCCGCGACGCGTTCACGTCAGGGCTCCACGTGGCTGCCGGGATCACCGCTGTGGCGCTGGCCGGGATGGCGATCCTGCTGGCGGTCACCCTGCGCGCGCTGCCCGCGCTCAGTCGTCGCTGAAGCCGGGCAGCAGCTCCTCCAGGACCGACCGGAACGGCGCCTCGGCCTCGAGCTGGGACAGGACGGCCATGCCGCCGATCCAGACGCGGTGGATCAGCAGGTACGACGGCGGCATGTTGAGGCGCAGAGCGAGCGACGCGTTGGGGGACCGGAAGTCGCCGGTCCGGTTCGCCTGCGCGCGCATCCAGTCCCGGCTGAACTGGAAGGTCTCCTCGCGGGCCGGTTCCGCGAACGGCGCGAGGTAGTCCATCAGCTGATCCGGGTCGATCTCCATCCGCGGCTTGATGAAGCCCTCGGCCTTGAGCCCGTCGCGGACCGCGAGGCCGTCACCCTTCAGCGAGATCCGCAGCAGCCGCCCGATCGCCGGCGGCAGGCCGTCCGGGAGCCGCGCGCAGAGCCCGAAGTCGACGACACCGAGCCGGCCGTCGGGCAGCACCCGGAAGTTCCCCGGGTGCGGGTCGGAGTGCAGCAGACCGGCGTACTTCGGCCCGCTGAACATGAACCGGACGTACTTCAGCCCGATCGCGTCCCGCTCCTCCGGCGTGCCGTCGGTGATGTACGACGACAGCGGCCGGCCCTCGATCCACTCGGACACGATCACCGCGGGGGAGTGCTTGACGACCCGCGGGACCACGAACTCCGGGTGGTCCTTGAACGCGTCGGCGTACTGCTGCTGGGCCTGCGCCTCGCGGTCGTAGTCGAGTTCCTCGCCGATCCGCTCCTGGAGCTCGGCGATCAGCGGCTTCACGTCCAAGCCGGGGATCAGGGTCCCGATCGTCCGCGCGAACCGGCCCAGTTGGCGCAAGTCTGCGCGCAGCGCCTCCGCGGCGCCCGGGTACTGCAACTTGACCGCGACCTCACGGCCGTCCTTCAGCCGTCCGCGGTGCACCTGGCCGATCGACGCCGCGGCCGCGGGCACCTCGCCGAACTCGTCGAAACGGTCCCGCCAGCGCCTGCCGAGCTCACGGCTGAGGATCGTGTCCACGGTCGCCGCCGGCATCGGCGGGGCGGAGTCCTGCAGCTTGGTCAGGGTCGCCCGGTACGGTGCCGCGAGCTCCTCCGGCATCGCGGACTCCATCAGGCTGAGCATCTGCCCGAACTTCATCGCGCCGCCCTTGAGCTCACCCAGGACGGCGAACAACTGGTCCGCCGTACGGCGCTGGAACTCGGCGTACACGGCCTCCGCGGGCGCGCCGCCGATGCGCTTGCCCAGGCCGACCGTCGCCCGCCCGGCGGCGCCGAGCGGCAGGCTGGCAAGTTTCGCGGTCCGGCTCAGCGCCTTACGAGGAAGGTCCGACACAATCCCATTCTGTCCGGTCACCCAAGCGGCGACGACTCCGGGTACGACGAGAGGCGGTGTCCGGCACGCGCAACGTGCCGGACACCGCCTCTACGACGACTTGGTGCTGGTGCGTCAGGCCTTGCCGAGGATCCGGTTCAGGTTCGTACCGCACTCGGGGCACTTGGCCTTGGCCATGCGCGTGCCCTTGTCGTTGACCTTGACCTCGCCGTCGGCGGTGCGCTTGGCCTTGCACTTGACGCAGTAAAACTCGCCGCTCCAGGTCTCTGCCATGAGGGCCCTCTCCTTGCTCTGAATTCCAGCCCGGGGTCTCGCCCCGGGCAGTCGTTGGATGCTAACGGCAGACCGTCCTGCCGTAGGCCGTTCGGCCCAGTCGGGATTCACCCTACGGCCTCCTGGCGCAGGCTCAAGCGCACCTGCTGGTCCGCGTGCCGCGTGATTCCCCCGAGGAAAGCCCTTACCGAAACTTTTGCCGGCGCGGAACAGGCTCCCGGTGATCCGCCTCCGCGACCACTCGGCTTCCCCTCCGAGCGGCCCCGGAGGCGGTCCGGGAGCCTGTTGCCGATGACGCTAGGAGGTACCGGCGGCGGTGGCAAGCCCGGGTTGTCCACCCCTGTGGATAACCCTGTGCGCAACCTGTGGGACGCGCCGCCGGGCACTGTGGACGGGCGGGGGAACAGGATGTGAACAACCAGGGTCGCAGGGGTCAAGATCTGGCATCTGACCTGCGGAAACGTCGATGCACAGGATGTGGACCGAAGAAAGTTGTCGGATTCGGGGGGTACATTTTTGAGCCATGGCCGACTCTCCACCGCGCCCGATCCCGCCTCACGTGGACATCCGTCGCAGCAAGCGCCGCAAGCGCACGGTCAGCGCGTACCGGGACGGTGACCGGGTGGTCGTGCTGATGCCCGACCGGCTGTCCGCCGCCGAGGAGGCGCGCTGGGTCGAGACCATGCTGGCGCGCCTCGAGAAGCAGCGCAGCCGATCGCGCGTGTCGGACGAAAAATTGTTGGCCAGAGCACACGAACTCGCGTGTCGCCACCTCCCGGAAGTGCCCGAACCTGCGTCAGTGAGGTGGGTTTCGAACCAAAACAGACGGTGGGGATCCTGCACTCCGGCGGACCGATCGATCCGTTTGTCGACCCGTTTGCAGTCGATGCCGGCCTGGGTCGTCGACTACGTCCTGGTCCACGAGCTCGCTCATCTGATCGAGCCGACCCACAACGCGACCTTCTGGGACCTCGTCCACCGGTACCCGAAGGCCGAGCGCGCCGAGGGGTACCTGGAGGGTGTCTCAGCAGCGTCGTCGCTCGACCTCGACGACTTCTGAGCCACCCCACACCGCGCCCAGCTCGCCCAACCCCGGCCCAGCCCGACCCGCGCGCTCATTCGCTCGACTTTGTGCACCCAGTCCGCACGGATCGGCGTGCCGCATACGGAAGAGATGCACAAAGTCGCGCGGGTCGCCGTGCCGCCCGCGCGTCGGTTCGACTTTGGGCTCCTACCAACCGTTTGCGGCGGGCGGAAACGGTTGGTGGGTGCTCAAAGTGGGTTGGTTCGAGGGGGGCGGCCGGGGTGCGTACGGCGTACGGGAAAGGGTGGGGTGGGGTTTTCCTCAGGGGGAGGTGGGGGGCTTCCTGCATGGTCGCGACCGGTCCGCGGCAGCCAGGCTTCTTCCCGTAGCCAGCGTTACGCCAGGGAGCGCTGGGTGGGGCGCCGGTGGGTGCGCAGAGGGGCAGGGAACGTATGGCCAGGGGACAGATCACGGTCCGGGCGGCGCGCTGGAGCGCTACCCATCCGTGGCGGGCGATCGCGATGTGGGTTGTCGTCGTGATCGCCTGTTTCGCGCTCGGGCAGGTGACCGGGACCAAGGAGTCGAAGAACGAGGGTGACATCGGTGAGGTGACCCGGGCGGACGACATCGTCAAGTCCGGTAACTTCGACGACCCGGATGTCGAGAGCGTGCTGATCACGGCTCCGTCCGGACAGCTCGACCACACCAAGGCCAACCAGGCCGCGGCGGTGGTGATCCAGCAGATGCGCGCCCTCGGTGGGGTCGCGGAGGTCGGACAGCCGATGCCGTCGCCGAAGAACGACGCGGTGATCGTCCGGGTGACGATGGAGGACGTGCCGGAGGGCTCGGACGACGACGCCAGGGTCCAGCCGCTGCTCGACACGACCGCCAAGGTCCAGCAGCAGTACCCGGACCTGCGGATCGAGGAGGTCGGCGGGCTGTCGATCGGCAAGGCGCTGAACGAGACGCTGGGCAAGGACTTCAAACGGGCCGAGATGTTCAGCCTGCCGGTGACGCTGGCGATCCTCTTGATCGCGTTCGGCGCGCTGATCGCCGCATCCGTCCCGCTGGTGCTCGCGCTGTCCGCGGTGGCGGCCGCGATCGGCCTGTCGGCGGCGGCTTCGCAACTGGTCCCGGCGGTGGACGCGGTCAACAGCGTGATCCTGCTGATCGGTATGGCGGTCGGCGTCGACTACTCGCTGTTCTACCTGCGCCGCGAACGTGAGGAACGTGCCAAGGGCCGCGGCCACGTCGACGCGGTCGAGATCGCGGCAGCGACCTCGGGCCACGCGGTCGTCGTCTCGGGTACGGCGGTCATCATCTCGATGGCGGGTCTGTTCCTGGCCCGCGACGCGGTGTTCTCGTCCTTCGCGGTCGGCTCGATCCTGGTCGTCGCGGTGGCCGTCGTCGGTTCGCTGACCGTGCTGCCGGCCGTGCTGGCGAAGCTCGGGCGCTGGGTGGACAAGCCGCGGATCCCGCTGGTCTGGCGGCTGACGGCGGGCAACAAGGAGCCGCGGTTCTGGCCGATGGTCCTCAAGCCGGCCCTGAAGCACCCGATCGCGACGCTGCTGGTCGCCGTCACCGCACTGCTCGCGGTCGCGTCGCCGGCGCTGGGGATGACGCTGAAGTTCCCGGGGACGGAGGATCTGCCGCGGACGACCTCGGTGATGAAGGCGTACGACCGGCTGACGGCCGCGTTCCCCAGCACGGGCACCAGCCACGAGGTCGCCGTACGGGCGCCTGCAAACCAGCAGCCCGCGGTGAAGGCCGCGCTGGCCGAGCTGATGCAGCGGACCAAGGGCGACAACCTGTACGCGTCGGACGGTCTCGAGGAGCCGCGGTTCTCCAAGGACGGCACGGTCGCGACGCTCGAGGTCGCCACGCCGTACGAGGGCGGTAGTGACCAGGCGCGGGACTCGCTGTCCAAGCTGCGCAAGGAGCTGATGCCGGAGACGGTCGGCAAGGTGCCGGGAGTCGAGTACGCGGTCGGTGGGTTCGTGGCCGCGGACGTCGACTACGCGGCCCACACGCGGGACAAGCTGCCGCTGGTGATCGGGTTCGTGCTGCTGCTGACGATGATCGTCATGATGGTGACGTTCCGGTCGGTGGTCGTCGCGATCACGGCGATCGGGCTCAACCTGCTGAGCGCGGGCGCGGCGTACGGCGTCGTCACCGCGGTCTTCCAGAACACCTGGGCCGAAGGCCTGCTGGACTTCCGGTCGAACGGCGCGGTCGTCAGCTGGCTGCCGCTGTTCCTCTTCGTGGTGCTGTTCGGCCTGTCGATGGACTACCACGTGTTCGTGGTCAGCCGGATCCGCGAGGCGGTGCTGCGCGGCGTACCGACCAAGCAGGCGGTGGCCGAAGGCATCACCGGCTCGGCCGGCGTGGTGACCAGCGCGGCGGCGGTGATGATCGGCGTCTTCGCGGTCTTCGCCACCCTGAGCACCCTGGACATGAAGCAGTTGGGCGTCGGCCTGGCGGTCGCGATCCTGATCGACGCCACGATCATCCGCGCCGTGGTCCTCCCCAGCATCATGACCCTGCTGGGCGACGCCAACTGGTGGGCCCCCAAGTGGCTCCGTGGCAACACCGCCAAGCACGCCACCCCGACCCCGCCGGCCCCCGAGGAGGAGCGCGAGCTGACCCCCGTCGGCTGAACAACCCAGTGACGCCCCACCCGAAACTCGTTCGGGTGGGGCGTCGTACTGCAATCAGCAAGCTTCGTGTCTGCTGCTGCCCGACAGCGCCTTGCCGATCCGAAGGTTCGTGCCCTGGCCCTCGAAGAACTTGCCGACGGTCCAGCGCGTGCAGGTCTGACCGTCCGGTCCGTCCTCCGCGTTCTGCTGACTGACGAAGGACACCTCAGCCACCAGCCGCCCGTCGCGCGCGATGCTCAGCCCGGTCACCGTGATCTCGGTGTCCACGGTGGAGCGGAAGCCGGAAGTGAACTGCTTCCGGGTCATGGCTGCCCGTGCTGCGCGGGTGTGTTGCGCCTGGTAGGCGTCGTAGTCGCGGTTGTTGATGGCCGTGAAGTAGGCCGTCAGCACCTCGACGACGGCCGCCGCGGACGCGTCTTGTGCTGCCTCCGTCGTCACGGCGACGAGTTCGTTCCCCACGGCCGGAACGGACGGCGCAGCCGGCTCGGTCGACTCGGTCGGGGTCGTGGTTGTCTCGTCCTCCGTCGGCGCTGGAGTCCAGGTCTCGCTCGGGGCCTCCTCGGGCTCGACAGGACCGGTCGTGACGTAGCCGTCAGGCGTCAGCCGCTGGTTGTAGCTGGGTATGTCGGGCGCTGCCACGGACCGCGTGATGAGTGCGTCGCCGCCGAGGATCGCCCCCGTCACGATCGCGGCGAGCACGACGGTGGCTCCGACGAACCACCCCGGTCCGTAGCCGAGCGGACCGGAACCACGCGCGTTCCGCGAGGCGGCAGCGCCGTCCTCGAGTGCTGCCTCGCACCGCGAGCAGTACTTGGCCCCCTCTGCCTGGCGCGTCCCACAAGTTGTGCAATACACAGATAGCAATTTCGTCCCCCCAGACGTTTCAGAAGATCGCAGAGACTGCCTGCTGTACGGCGGTGACCGCGCCACCGATCGACGCGATCGATTTCGCTCCGGACGCGATCAGTTCCAGCAGCCGAAGTACGGATGTCTTGTCGGGCTTCTCCTTGGACAATTCACGCTCGGCGAGTTCCGCCACCGCGATGGCTTCCTCGGGGCGGTCCAACCGCTCCGAATGTGTCCGCAACAGTTCTAGGAGCTGAGCCATCTCGGTCCGCGCGTCGGCCAGCGAACCGGCGGATACCGCCGAGATGTTCGTCGCTGTCGCGCCGTCGCCGGCGGCCATCGCGCCGACCGAGACGTGTCCGCCGGAGATCCGGATTCCGTCGTTCTTCTCCATCGATTCTCAGTTCCTTCCCGTTGCCTCGTTGACGCCTTGCCGGGCGGCCTTGGCCGCCTTGCGGAGCGCGGCCGTCGCGCGTGCGCCGGTCCCCGCTGCGACGCTGCCGGCGGTGATGGACCCGCCCGTCGTGACGAGTACGCCGTTGTTCTGGATCACCGTCTGCCGTTGCGTCAGCTCGGCGGTGTCGATGCCCTTGGCCTCGAAGAACTGCTCCACGGCCTGGAGCATCCGCTCCTCGATCACCTTGATGTACAAGGCGCCGTCGAGTTGCTGGAAGTACCGCTGGAACGAGCGATCGCTGACCGTCTCGCGCGGACTTCTGGCGCTGCCGTAGTCGAACCGGAGCGAGCTGACGATCTCGCGCCGTTGCCTGCTCCGCTGACGGGCCGCCGTCACCGGGCCGAGCAGGTGGGCCACGACCGCGAACGGAGCACGCACCACGTGTCCCGGCGTACGTCGTACTGCGCGCCCGCCGATCCGGATCGCCTGACGCGCGGTGGGCTCCGGCAGCAGCCTGTCCACTTCCTGGAACTCGTCGCGTACCGGCGGGAGGACGCAGTGCGTGACCTCGTAGACCAGACCGTGCGGCGTGACGACGAAGCGCAGGAACGTCGAGACGACCACCTGGCCACGCCAACCGCTGATCTGGACGGTGAGGTACGAGCGCGCCCGGTCCTCGGGCTCGACGATCAGGCTGCGGACCAGCGATCGGTCGACCTTCGCCTTCGGCACGGCCAGCCGATCCGGCAGGAACCGGCGGTCGTCGCGGATGTCGCGACCGTCGACGAACACGCGGTCGGACAACGCGACCTGGCCGGTCCGCAGGTCACACAGCTTCCGCTTGACGAAGTCGTGGATCTCCAGCGCGGTGAACGACTCGGCGTCGCGTCCCTCGGCTGCCCGCTTGGTGTTCAGCGTGAAGGACTCGGCCTTGACCAGTACGCCGCTTCCGACGAAGGGCTCGTACGCGCTGTAGACGGTCACGTTGCCGCGCCGGGCGGTGGCGACCTGCTCGAGCCGCCTGGTGATCTCGGGATCGCTCGACGACAGGGCTTTCGGATCGAACCGTTCCGGACGCAGGTCGTTGGCGACCACGCCGTACGTCGCCACCAAGGTCTCGCCGACGACGACCACCCAGCACAGTGCGAGGGCCAGCAGAACGACGACGTACCGCGGGCTGTAAACACCCCAGACCGCGCTGGCCAGCAGGAGCGTCAGCAGGACGTCGCGGACCAGGTGCCTTTTCCGGGCGGCGATCGCGTGCAGAATCACCGGCACCAGATCGACGTCCGGGGACGCCGGCGGCGCCTTGAATTCTTCGTCCAGAATGTCGCGCACCACGTGGTCGGCGAACTGGCTGTTCAGCTGGACGGCCGCGCACAAATAGCGCGTGGCGTCCGACGGCGGTGAATCGGCGGCCGGCTCGACATCGGCTTCGACCGGCGGCAGCGGCTTTCCGCACGTGCCGCAGTACGTGGCGCCGGGCCGATTGCCCGCACCACAAGAAAAGCATTCTTTCATTTGTATTTCCCCCCTACCCGGAGTGAACGGTACGGGGATCCTTGTGTTCGGTCCAGCAACCGGAGACCAGCAAACAAATTGACGCAAGCGCTCGACGGAAACCTTTCGCCAATCCTCTCCGGCATGGTGAGAATGGCTGCCATGGGAGATCGCGCGGCGGTTCTGGGGGAGTTGGCCGAGGTCGTGCTCGGAGTTCGGCGGGAGCACCCGGTGCGGGTGGGGATCGACGGGTGCTCGGCGGCCGGGAAGACAACGCTGGCCGATGAGCTGGCCGAGCTTCTGCGGCGGTCGGATCGGGAGGTGCTGCGGGCGGGGCTCGACTACTTCAAGCGGGCGCCGGAGTTGCGGACGGGCTATCCGATCGAGTCGGCGGAGAGCTACTACTTCGAGATGTACGACTACGACGCGATCCGCGAGCGGTTGCTCGCGCCGCTGGGGCCGCGTGGTGATCGGCGGTACACGGCTGGGCTTCGTGAGGCCAACGCCCGGATCGCCCTCGACTCACCTGTTCGAACTGCCGGGCCGGATGCGATCCTGGTCGCTGACGGTGCATTCCTGCAGCGCCCGGAGCTCGACGCGTTCTGGGATCTGCGCATCTACGTCGACGTCAGCTTCGAGACAGTGCTCCGCCGTGGAGCCGCCCGTGACGCAGCCTGGATGGACTCGCTAGCGGCCGCCGAGGAGCGCTACCGCAACAGGTACATCCCGGGCGAGCAGCTGTACGTCGCCCAGGTCTGCCCGGCCGAACGCGCTCAACTGGTCGTGAACAATGAGGATCCGGCCAACCCGGTCCTCATCCGGTCTGCTGGCGGGCTCGGTGTGCTGCGGCCTTGACGCGGCTTTGGCATTGGGGGGAGCAGAAGCGGCGTTGACCGTTCTTCGAGACGTCGACGAAGACCCGGTCGCAGTGCGGTGCCGCGCACACGCCTAGCCGTCCGGCCAGGTCGCTTCCGACGGCGAGTGCCAGACCGGCCGCGCAGCCGGCGGCCCAGCCGTTCGCGAGTTGCTCGTCGGGGCCGTGGAAGTGCAGGCTCCACGGGCGGTCCTTGCCGCGGTCGAGCTGCGGGCGTGCGTTGGTGTCGACCAGCAACGCGTTGATCTCCGTCGCCGCCGCATCCAGATCGCCGGAGCTCGCGGCTTCGAAGACGATCCGCATCCGGCCGGCGAGACTCTTCAACCGGCGTGCGTCATCGACCGGGACCGACTTCGGCGGATGGCCGATCGCCGTCAGCGCCTCGGCGACGGCTGCCGTGATCGCGTCCGGTTCGTCGGGCGGAGCGTCGTACGGGAGGCCGCCGGAGTATCCGGGGGTCAGCCGGTTCACGTACTCGACCGAGGCCGCCAGCACACTCCGGGCATGACTATCAAAAGACACTTGACCAGTCACGCGATACCTCCGTAGGCTCGAGCTTGCGTGACCGATCATAACCACTTAGACAGTCATGGGAGTTCGCGGTGAACGTAGCTGTCACAGCACGAGGGCTCTCCCGGGCGGTGTGGATCCTGGTCGTCGCGCGCGCGGTGAACCGGATCGGCGCGTTCACGCTCCCGTTCCTCGGCGTGGTGCTCGCGGTCGAGTTCAAGGCCTCGCTCGATCAGGTCGGCCTGATCCTCGCGGTCTTCGGCGTCGCGACCATCCCGTCCCGGCTGCTCGGCGGTCAGCTGGCCGATCGCCTCGGTCGCCGCCGGACGATCGTTCTCGGTCTGGTCGGTTGCGCGATCGGCCAGCTGTGGATCGCGCTCAGCCACGCCCTCTGGTCCGCGGTCCTCGCAACGGTCCTGCTCGGGCTCGCGTTCGAGATCTACGAGCCGCCCAGCCAGGCGATGATCGCTGACGTCACCGAGCCCGAGGACCGCCCCGCCGCCTACGGCTTGTACAGCGCGGCGCTGGCAGCGGCCGGCGTGCTGGCAGGTCTGCTCGCCGCCGCGATCAGCCACTGGGACCTCCGCTGGCTGTTCGTGGCCGACGCGATCACCTGCCTGTCCTGCGCCGCACTGGTCGCGCTGGCGCTGCCGGCCGACGTACGCCGGGAACGCCCGGCGGATCGCCCCGTCGCAGTCTGGCGAGACAGGCGGCTGCTACTGCTCCTCGCGGGCGGCACGGTCTTCGCCACGATCTACATGCAGCTGATCATCGGCGTACCGCTCACGCTGCTCGAGCACGGACTCCCAAAGTCGGGCACCGGCCTGATCCTCGCGGTCTCCGCCGCCACGCTGATCGCCGCTCAACGCGTACTCCGCGTGCAGCGGTTGGACGACTTCCGCGCGATTGCGATCGGGTACGTGCTCGTCGGCGTCGGCCTGGTGGTCGTCGCCCTCGCGCACAACCTCGCAATCTTCCTGCTCGCAGCGATCCTGTGGAGCCTCGGCGAGCTGTTCCTGCTCACGCGTTACCTCACCCAGGCGTCCGGCCTGGCGCCGGAGAAGGCCCGCGGCCGCTACCTCGCGGTCTTCGGCCTGAGCTGGGGCATCGCGACCACGATCGCCCCCGTCACCGTCACCCAGCTCCTCGAATCCGCAGGCCCCAACGGTCTCTGGTTGACAACCGCCGCAGTGGCCTTCGCACTCGCGATACTTCAACCATGGGTCAGGCGACGGCTCGATCCGGATCGGAGGAATGGTGACCGACGCGTCGCAACCGACAGGTGACCTGGACGTCGAGGCCGTCATTCAGGAACTGACGGAGATCGGCGATGCCGGGAAGTACCTCGACGACGGTCCCGGTGAGGCCCGTGCCCGCGAGCTCGGCGGCAGGCTGGACACCCATGGCGGGATCGAGGGGATGCGTGCAGCGCTCGCCCAGGTCGCATCCCGGCTCCGGGATCCGGGGGCGGCCCATGAACTCGAGTACGCATGGGACGGTGTCGGCCCCTGGTTGGGCTGACGCCCTCAGCTGCGTGGCTCCAGCCTGACTGTCAGGCCTTTGGCGACCGGCGTGTTGCTGCCCTTCGCGACGTCGTCGGCCGACATCAGGACGTTGGTCTCGGGGTAGTACGCCGCCACGCAACCACGAGCCGTCGGGTACGACACCAGCCGGAAATGCGAGGCCCGCCGTTCGACGCCCTGGAATTCGCTCACGATGTCGACGTACCCGCCGTCCTGCAGGCCGAGCTCGGCCAGGTCGTCCGGGTGCACGAAGACGACCTCGCGGGTCCCGTGGATGCCGCGGTAGCGGTCCTCGAGGCCGTAGATCGTCGTGTTGAACTGGTCGTGACTGCGCAGCGTCTGCAGCAGCAACCGGCCGGGCTCGGTCGGCAGCCAGGTCAGCTCGTTCGCCGTGAACTGCGCCCGCGCGTCGGACGTCTTGAACTCCCGCTTGTCCCGCGCCGCGTGCGCCAGCAGGAATCCGCCTTCGTTGGCGCGCAGACGCTCCTCGAAGTCCTCGTACCCGTCGGCCACCCGTCCGATCCGCTGCCGGATCAGGCTGTAGTCGTCGGCGAAGTCGGCCCACGGAATCTCGCCGACCGAAGGTACGACGGCCTGCGCCAGCCCGCAGATGATGCCGATCTCCGACTTCATCTCCGGACCCGGGGGAATCAGGTTCCCGGTCGAGAGGTGTACGGCGCCCTGTGAGTCCTCGACCGTAACCGACTGCGGACCGGCTGCTGTGTGGTCGTGGTCGGTGCGCCCGAGCGTGGGGAGGATCAGGGCCTCGCGGCCCGTGACCGTGTGCGAGCGGTTGAGCTTGGTGGACACGTGCACGGTCAGGTCGCACTGCTGGAGCCCGCGATGCACGACCTCGGTGTCCGGCGTCGCTGACGCGAAGTTCCCGCCCATCGCGAAGAACACGCGGACGGCGCCGTCCCGCAACCGCTTCACCGTCTCCGCCGCGTCGATGCCGTGCGCCCGCGGAGAGCTGAACGAGAACTCGTGATCGAGCCGGTCCAGGAACGCGTCCGGCATCTTCTCCCAGATGCCCATGCTGCGGTCGCCCTGCACGTTCGAGTGGCCGCGCACCGGGCACGGGCCGGCGCCCGGCTTGCCGATATTGCCCTGCAGCAGCAGGACGTTGACGATCTCGCTGATCGTCGCGACCGCCTCGCGGTGCTGCGTCAGGCCCATCGCCCAGCAGATCACCGTCGCCTTGGACTTGATGAACCGCTGGGTGAGCTCCTCGATCTCGGCGCGCCGCAACCCGGTCGCCTGCTCGACCGCGGGCCAGTCGAGCTCGGTGTTGTGCTTGGCGTAGAGCTCGAACCCACTGGTGTGCGAGTCGATGAAGGACTTGTCCAGCACCGTTCCCGGGTGCTCCGCCTCGGCCTCGAGCAGAAGGTGGCCGATGGCAAGGAACAGCGCCTGGTCGCCGCCGATCCGGATCTGCAGGTGCTGGTCGGCGAGCTTGGTGCCCTTGCCGACCCAGCCGCGCGCGGTCTGCGGGTTCTTGAAGTTCATCAGGCCGGGCTCCGGCAGCGGGTTGACCGCGACGATGTCGCCGCCGTTGCGCTTGGCGATCTCGAGATGGCTGAGCATCCGGGGCGCGTTGGTGCCCGGGTTCTGGCCGACCACGACGATCAGCTCGGCCTCTTCCAGCATCTCGAGGGTGACGGCGCCCTTCCCGCTGCCGATCACCCGCGACAGCGCCGTACCCGACGATTCGTGGCACATGTTCGAGCAGTCGGGCAGGTTGTTGGTGCCGTAGGCGCGGACGAAGAGCTGGTAGAGGAACGCGGCCTCGTTGCTGGTCCGGCCGGAGGTGTAGAACACGGCATCGTCGGGGTCGACCAGGGCTTTGAGGTGCCGGGCGACGACCTGGAACGCCTCGTCCCAGCCGACCGGCTCGTAGTTGGTCGCGCCGGCCCGGAGCAGCATCGGCTCGGTGATCCGGCCGAGCTTGCCGAGGTCGAACTCCGAGATCTCGTTCATCGCCTCGACCGGGTGCCCGGCGAAGAACGCCCGCGGGACCCGCTTGCGGGTCGCCTCCCAGGCCACCGCCTTCGCGCCGTTCTCGCAGAACTCGGCCGCGTGCTTGCGTTTGTGGTCAGGATCCGGCCAGGCGCAGGACGGGCAGTCGAACCCGCCGTCCTGGTTCATCTTCAAGAACACCTTGCCGGTCCGCGCGGGACCCATCTCCCGGAAACCGAACTTGAACGACGAGAGCACCGCGGGGACGCCGGCGGCCTTCTTCTTCGGCTGTTCGATATCGACCATGTTTCAACAATAGGTCCACCTATCGTGACGCGCTGCTTTGATAGCCGCAGTTGTGGATAAGTAGCTCGTCGGGCCATGCTTCCGTGCCCGGATGTGTGCCCGTATCCCATAGTGCGCCGGTGCGCCGATTTCTACAGTCATCGGCCATGGAGACCCGTCGAGCCCTCGTCACCGGCGCCGCGTCCGGTATCGGCGCCGCCTGCGCCCAGCGCCTGGCCGCGGACGGCGTCCACGTGGTGGCCGTGGACTTCGACCAGGCCGGTCTGGACGCGCTGGACGGCGTTGAGACGGTCGTGGCCGACCTGTCCGACCTGGAGCGGCTGTCTGACCTCCCGAAGGACGTGGACATCCTGGTGAACAATGCCGGGGTTCAGCAGGTCGCACCGGTCGAGCAGTTCCCACCAGAGCGGTTCAGCTACATCCTGCGGCTCATGCTCGAGGCACCGTTCCGGCTGATCCGCCAGACGCTCCCACACATGTACGGCGCCGGCTGGGGCCGTGTGGTGAACATCAGCTCGGTCCACGGGCTCCGGGCCAGTCCCTTCAAGGCCGCGTACGTCGCTGCGAAGCACGGGCTCGAAGGACTCAGCAAGGTCGTCGCACTGGAAGGTGCGGCGCACGGTGTGACCAGCAACTGTGTGAACCCGGCGTACGTCCGGACTCCGCTGGTTACCGCGCAACTGGCGGACCAGGCCGCGACACACGGCCTGTCCGAGTCAGAGGTGCTGGACAAGGTCATGCTCGAGCCGGTCGCGGTGAAGCGGCTGATCGAACCGGCCGAAGTGGCGGAGCTGGTGGCCATGCTGTGCGGCCCCGCGTCCGCCTCCATCACGGGGAGCTCGTTCGTACTCGACGGCGGCTGGACCGCCCACTAACTCAGGAGCCCGCCCAATGACAGCTACAGAACCAGTGCGCACCAAGAGCTCGATCGTCCGGGTGGTCGGCGCGAGTCTCGTCGGTACGACGGTCGAGTGGTACGACTTCTTCCTGTACGGGGTCGCCGCATCGGTGGTGTTCGGCGACCTGTTCTTCCCGAAAGGCGAGGAGCTCACCGGAACGCTGCTGAGCTTCGCCACGTTCGCGGTCGGCTTCTTCGCCCGTCCGATCGGTGGCGTCGTGTTCGGGCACTTCGGTGACCGGTTGGGCCGCAAGCAGTTGCTGGTGCTCTCACTGCTCATGATGGGTATCGCCACGTTCGCCATCGGTCTGCTGCCGACGTACGCACAGGTCGGTGCGCTCGCCCCCATCCTGCTCACAGTGCTCCGACTCATCCAGGGCTTCGCTCTGGGCGGTGAGTGGGGAGGGGCTGTCCTGATCGTGTCGGAGCATGGTGATCCGGCACGGCGCGGTTTCTGGGCGTCCTGGCCGCAGGCTGGTGCGCCAGCGGGTCAGCTGATCGCAAACGGCGTACTGGCTGGCCTGGCCGCGTTCCAGTCGGACGCTGCGTTCAACTCGTGGGGCTGGCGTATCCCGTTCCTCCTGTCCGCAGTGCTCGTCCTGGTGGGGCTGTGGGTGCGGCTGCGGATCGAGGAGTCGCCGGTGTTCCAGGAGGCGCGCGCCAAGGAGGCCCCGGCGGAGAAGCTGCCCATCCTCGAGGTCCTCACCCGGTACCCACGTGAGGTGCTGACCGCGATGGGCGCGCGGATGGCGGAGAACGTCAGCTACTACATCTTCACGATCGTGATCGCGACGTACGCGAAGGAACACCTCGGTATGGGCAAGTCGTTCGCGCTGAACGCCGTACTGATCGCCGCGGCCGTGCACTTCTTCGCCATTCCGCTCTGGGGCGCGCTGTCGGATCGCATCGGCCGCAAGCCCGTGTACCTCATCGGTGCGGTCGGTGTCGGCGTCTGGGCGTTCGTCTTCATCGCGCTGGTTGATACGAAGAACTTCGCCCTCGCGACGCTCGCTGTGACGGTCGGTCTGGTGCTGCACGGTGCGATGTACGGACCGCAGGCCGCGTTCTTCACGGAGCTGTTCGGGACGCGGGTGCGGTACTCCGGTGTCTCGGTCGGCTACCAGCTCGCGTCGATCGTCGCGGGCGGTCTGGCGCCGTTCATCGCGGTCGCGCTACTCAAGGCGTACGACTCCGGGTACGCGATCGCTGTCTACGTCGCGGCCTGTGCGGTCATCTCGATCGTCGCGGTGACGTCGTACTCCGAAACACATCGCCGGGACCTCACTACGCTGTAGGACCATGGAGGAGCTTCTGCGGCTGCTGGCCGAGGATGCGTCCGGGAGCGAGCTGGCCCGGGCGGCGGGCGAGGACGCGGTGGCACGCGACCTCGCCCTGCGGATCCGGGCCGGCATGGACGCCAGCAAGAAGCGTGAGGCCGAGCTGTCCGCACTGGTCGACGTAGCGCGCGAGTTGGCGTCCGCCCGCGACCCAGGCGGCGTACTGCACACCATCGTCCACCGTGCCCGCACACTCGTCGGCACGGACGTCGCGTACCTCACCCTGTACGACGAGACGCGTGGCGACACGTACATGCGGGCCACCGACGGCTCCGTCTCGGCGGCGTTCCAGCAGTTACGGCTGCCCCTCGGCGCAGGACTCGGCGGACTGGTCGCGGAGACCTACAAGCCTTACTGGACCGCGGACTACCCGTCCGACCACCGCTTTCGGCACACCACACCCATCGACGACGCAGTGGGCGAAGAGGGGCTGGTGGCGATCTGCGGGACGCCGTTGGTGGTCGATGGCGCCTTCGTGGGGGTGTTGTTCGCGTCCAACCGGACACGACGCCCGTTCAGCCGTGACGAGGTGTCGCTGCTCGGTTCACTCGCCACGCTGGCCGCAGTGACTCTGGTGCAGGTACGGGCGGCGGCCGAGACCGCTGCGGCGTTGGACCAGCTGTCCGCCGCACACGCGGGCGTCGAACACGCAGCCGCCGCCCATGACCGGTTTGCCGAGATCGTGTTGTCCGGCGGGGATGTGGACGCCATCGCCGCCGCGCTGGCCGAGCTGCTCGACATGTGGGTCGTACTGGTCGATGCCAGCGGCAACGAGCTGGCAGCGGCCGGTAGCGTCCCTGGTACGCCGGTGCCCTGGCAGGAGTCCGAGTCCGGTCGATTGACTCGCATCGGCGACTGCTGGGTCGTGGCGGCGACCGCGAAGCGCGAGCGGCTCGGTGCGCTGGTCATCGGCGGTGCTGACGACCTGTCCGGCGCAGACCAGCGCATCGTCGAGCGAGCAGCCGTTGTGACCGCACTGGTCCTGCTGTTCCGCCGACAGGCCGCTGAGCAATCCCAACGTGCACAGGCCGACCTGCTGGCCGACGTACTGAGCGGAAGCGCCGATCCACGCGCTCTCACCGATCGGCTCCGGTTACTCGCGCCCAACCACCGGCACGATCGCCTGGTCGTCGCAGTGTGCCGTGGCGACCACACCGCCGTACGCGCTCGGCTCTCCGCGCCACTGGAAGACAGACTGGTGCTGTCCGGTCCGTACGGCGGGGACCTGGTGCTGCTGTTTGCTCGTACCAGCGCTGTGTCGACCGCACGTGACCTGTCCGAGCTGGCCAAGCGCACAGGGGTAACGATTGCTGTCACCGGTCCTGCGACTTGGGGAGAGCCCTTGGTCGAGGCACACCGGCAGGCGTCACGCCTCGTCACCACCATGGTCCGCTTGAACCGCCTCTGCGAAGCAGCCACACCCGACGACCTCGGTGTGGCTGGGCTGGTCGGCGCCTCCGAAGTCGACGTGCACAGCCACGTGTCCCAGGTGCTCGGCAAGGTCCTCGACTACGACACCCAGCGAGGCACCGACCTGATCGGCACCCTCCACGCCTACTTCGCCGCCGGCCAAAGCCCGACCCGAGCCGCCACCTCACTCCACATTCACCCCAACACGGTCCAGCAACGCCTCGACCGAATCACCGCCCTACTAGGCGACGGCTGGCAAACCCCGGCCCGCGCCCTCGACATCCAGGTAGCCCTCCGCCTCCACACCGCCCTCGGGTGACCCTGTCAGCCGTTCGGACGACAGGGTGTCGACCGAACGACAGCTTCTGTCGTCCGTTCACCCGCTGTGACGAAATCCGCTGCGCCGCCACTCTTTAGGCGAAGTCAACGCGCATTGCGGTGACACAGAGTGGCGCCAGGGGGTGTCGAGATGCCGGACGGGCGCATCATCACAGTGTTCGCAGCCAAGGACGGCAGCGGGAAGACAACCGTCGCCACGAACCTGGCCGTCGCCCTGTGCGCCTTGGGCACCCGTCGCGTCTGCCTGGTCGATCTGGACCTCCAGTTCGGCGACGTCGCCTGCCTTCTCGGGCTGCGTCCGGCGCGCAGCCTGTACGACGCGCTGCCGTGGGCAGGATCTCTGACCGCCGAACAGGCGGTCGGCCTCATGGCCTCGTTCCGGCCGGGTCTGGACTGTCTGCTGGCGCCAACTGGACCCGGGGACGCGGCGCAGATCCCGCACACGCTCGTCGCCGAGCTTCTACAGGTACTGCGGGGTGTCTACGACTACGTGGTTGTCGACACGCCGGCGCAGTTCAACGCGTCGGTACTCGCGGCACTGGACGCGGCCGACCACCAGGTGCTTGTCGCGACGCCGGAGCGGCCGTCGCTGAAGAACCTGCGGATGACCCTCGACGTCCTCGACCTCCTGTACGACGCGGGCGACCGGACGGTCGTGGTCAATCGGTCGGACAGCCGGGCGGATCTGACCGCCGCGGACGTGGACCACTTGGTCAGGGCCCCGATCACGCTGCAGTTGCCGAACTGGACCGACGTACCCGCCTCGATCAACCGGGGCGAACCCATCACCGTCGGCTACCCGGACCACCCCGTCAGCCAGGCCGTCCGCCGGTTGGCCGATGCCCTGGGTGCGAGCGACGGGAGGTGCAGCCGCGATCCGCCCTCCGCGTAGCACTTCCGCACATCCATTCAAATCCCTTGTACAGAAAGCGAATCACATCATGCTCAACCGAATCCACGAAGCCCGCAAAAACCAGTCCGGCTTCACCCTGATCGAACTCCTGATGGTCATCGTCATCCTGGGCGTCCTCGCCGGCATCGTCGTCTTCGCCGTCGGCGGCATCACCGACACGGGCAAGGCGTCCGCCTGCAAGGCCGATGTCAAGAACGTCGAGATCGCCTCTGAGGCGTACTACGCCAAGTACGGGGCGTACGCGGCGGACATCGACAAGCTCCTGGTCTCGGCGACGCCGGACAAGGGCTTCCTGAAGGAGAAGCCGTCGACGACTAACGGCTACACGATCACCTACAGCTCGACCGGCGCTGTCACGGCGACCGGCGCCTGCACCGTCAGCTGATCGCCTGACTCCGGTGGGGAGGGGTTTCCCCAAGGCCCTTCCTCACCGGGCTTTTCGCCGTGCACTACCGACTACCTGGAGAAGCACCATGATCAGTCTTGCTCGTGGCAGCCGGGTCGACCTGCTGCTCGAAGAGCTCTGGAACGCCGGCGGCACCGACCTGCTGCTGACCGCGGGCTTGCCACCACAGGTCCGCGTCCACGGGCGTCTGTACTCCGTCAACGGTCTGGACCCACTGACCCGCGACGACACCGACAGCCTGCTCGCAGAGGTCCTGACCGTCGAGCAGGCCGCGGACTGGAACACCAAGCACGAACACGACTTCTCGTTCTCCTGGCGCGACGAGGCCCGGATCCGCGGGAACGCGTTCACCCAGCGCGGTGACACGGCGGTGGCGCTCCGGATGATCCCGCGCCAGATCCCGACGATGGACGAGCTCGGCCTGCCACCGGTGCTGTACGAGTTCGCCCGCAAACACCAGGGCCTCGTCCTGGTCACCGGCCCGACCGGCTCCGGCAAGTCGACGACGCTGGCCGCGATGATCGGACAGATCAACACCGATCGCGCCTGTCACATCATCACGGTCGAGGACCCGATCGAGTACGTCCACGACCACAAGCTCTCCGCCGTCAACCAGCGCGAGGTCGGCAGCGACACCGCGAGCTTCCCGGATGCTTTGCGTTCGGCGCTCCGCGAGGATCCCGACGTACTGCTGGTCGGTGAGATGCGTGATCTGGAGTCGATCCGGTTCGCCCTCACGATCGCCGAGACCGGCCACCTGGTCTTCGCCACCCTCCACACCAACGACACCGCACAGTCGCTCGCCCGCATCATCGATGTGTTTCCCGCGGAGCAGCAGGCACAGGTACGAGTACAGCTCGCCGCCGCACTCACCGGTGTGGTGTACCAGCGGCTGGTTCCCCGGATCGGCGGCGGCCTGGTCGCGGCGTACGAGGTGATGGTCGCCGACGCCGCGGTACGCAACCTGATCAAGGAAGGCAAGACGCATCAGCTGCGCAACTCGGTCGTCACCGGTCAGCGCGACGGCATGCTCACTCTCGAACAGTCCCTGTCGACGCTTGTGCAGAACGGGGTCGTCACGTACGACGACGCGGTCGCGCGCAGCCTCTACCCGAAGGACATCGAGGCCAGGCCGCGACTGCGGGCGGGGGTGCCGGCATGAAGCTCCGCAAGGCCGACCGGCCGGAACCAAGGCACGCCGCACCGAACCCGCGCCCGGAGATCATCCCGGCCGCCACCGAACAGGACCTGCACATCGAGCGCACCCGCGCCCGTCACCTCGCAGAGCAGCACAACCTCGGCGTGGCCGACCTACGCACCACGAGCCCGGAGCCGGTCGCCGCCGCACTGCTCGATGAACGCACCGCTCGCACCCTGGTCGCAGTACCGCTGGAGCTCCGCGATGACCTCGTCGTCGTGGCCGTCGCCGACCCGGCCGTACTCGACGAACTGCAGACGGCACTTGGACGCCGGGTCGCGCTCGAGGTCGCTGCGCCGACCGACGTGCTGCATGCGATCGGTACGGCGTACCGCGCGCTCACGGGCATCGACGACCGGGTCAAGGTGTTCGAGGCCCGCGATGCTGTCCGCAAGGACATCCGTGACGAGTCGACCGGCGCCAGCGAGGACGCCCCCGTGGTGCAGGTCGTGCAGCTCGTCATCACCCAGGCGTTGCGCGATCGCGCGTCGGACGTGCACATCGAACCGCACGGCGACCGGGTTCGGGTGCGCTACCGGATCGACGGCGCGCTGCACGACGTACTCGAGCTGCCCGGGTCGATCGGCCCCGCTGTGGTGAGCCGGATCAAGATCCTCGCCGACCTCAACATCGTCGAGCGTCGCCGCCCGCAGGACGGTCAGATCAGCATGGACGTCGAAGGCCGGCCCGTCGACATCCGGGTCTCCGCGACCGCGGTGGTCGGCGGGGAGAAGGTCGTCCTGCGGTTGCTGGACAAGAGCCGTCCGCTGTACCGCCTCGAACAGCTCGGGATGCCGGACCAGATGGCCGTCAGGTACTCGGGTCTGCTCAGGGCGCCGTACGGCATGGTCATCTGCGCCGGACCGACCGGCAGCGGCAAGACCACGACGCTGTACGGGTCGCTGGGGGAGATCAACAGTCCCGAGCGCAACATCATGACGATCGAGGACCCGGTCGAGTACACCTTCGACTCGATCAACCAGATCCAGATCAACGAGGCGGCCGGCATCACGTTCGCCGGTGGTCTGCGGTCGATCCTGCGGCAGGACCCCGACGTGATCCTGGTCGGCGAGGTCCGCGACGTCGAGACCGCGCGGATCGCCGTACAGTCCGCGCTGACCGGCCACTTCGTCCTCTCGTCGCTGCACGCGACCGACGCCGCGACCGCCCTGCACCGCCTGCTGGACATGGGCATCGAGACGTTCCTCATCGCCTCCTCGGTGACCGCTGTGGTCTCCCAGCGTCTGGTACGCCGGGTGTGCAGCAACTGCCGTGAGTACTACGAGCCGAAGGCCGAGGAGCTCGCGTTCCTCGCCTCGGCCGGCGGACGGGCGCCGGACGACGGGTTCATCCGCGGCGCGGGCTGCAACTTCTGCGCGCACACCGGGTTCCTGGAGCGAACCGGCGTCTACGAGCTGATGCCGGTATCGGACGCGATCCGCGAACTGGTCGTCGACCGGGCCGCGCACGACGAGATCCGCAAGGTGGCCCGGTACGAAGGCATGCGCACGCTGACCGAGGAGGGCATCCGGCTCGCCGAGGCGGGCGTCACCACGATCGGCGAGGTCATGCGATCCATCTACATGGTCGGGAGCTGACCGATGAGGTACGCGTATGTCGCGACGGCGCCGGACGGCCAGGTCGCAAAGGGCATCACCAAGGCGGACAGCCGGGAGGACGCCGAGCTGGCGCTGTACGAGCGCGAGCTGCGCGACATCCGGGTCACCGAGAAGCGCAGCGTCCTGCAGCTGGAGATCACGCCGCGCCGCGTGAAGCGCGAAGAGGTGATGCATCTGTCCCGCCAGCTCGGTGCCTTCATCAAAGCCGGCCTGCCGCTGATCGATGCGGTGCACTCGCTCGGCGAGGAAGCCGACAACGCGTCGGTACGACGGATGATGGCAGAGGTCGAGCACGGGCTGCGTGGCGGCGAGAAGCTCTCGGACTGCTTCGACCGGCACCCGAAGATCTTTCCGGAGTTCTACCGCGGCATCCTTCGCTCCGCCGAGCTGAGCGGTCAGTTGGACACGGTTCTCCAGCAGCTGGCGACGTACCTCGAGCGCGACCTCGAGGCGCGCCGCAAGGTCAAGCAGGCCATGATCTACCCGTCGATCGTGGCAGTGATGTCGACGGTCACGGTGATCGTGCTCGCGGCGTTCGTGCTGCCGCGGTTCAAGGACTTCTTCGCCAGCCTGCACGCGACGCTCCCACTGCCGACCCGGATGCTGCTGGCGGTCACGGACTTCCTCACCGCCTGGTGGTGGGCCCTCGGCGGGGGAGCCGCCGTCCTGGCGCTGCTCATCTTCGGCATCGTTCAGACCCACGGTGGCCGCTACCTGAGGGACAAGATGTTCCTCGCTCTGCCGGTGCTCGGCAGCACGATCCAGTTCGCCCTGGTCGAGCGATTCTGCCGCATCCTCGCGTCGATGGTCGGTGCGGGCGTGCAGCTGCCGGAAGCACTCCGGGTCGCCACCGGCTCACTGCCGAACCTGGTCTTCCGGCGGTCCCTGGGCGTGGCGGGTGAGGCCCTGCTGGAGGGAGAGGGCCTCGCCCGTCCACTGGCCGCGACCAAGCTGTTCCCCAAGACCGCGGCGCAGATGATGCGGGTCGGTGAGGACACCGGAACGCTGGACACCCAGCTCGAGGTCACGGCCGAGTACTACGAGGGCGAGCTGGACTACAAGCTGAAGAAGCTGATCGGCCTGTTCGAGCCCTTGGTCATCGTCGTCATGGGAGTGATCGTCGGGTTCGTCGCGGTCGCGTTGGTGTCCGCGATGTACGGGATCTTCCGCCAGGTCCAGTCATGAGCGGGGCCCGGGGGGACCAGGGCGAGTCGCTGCTGGAGCTGCTGATCGCGGTCGCGATCATGGGCCTGGCGGTGGTCGCGATCATGGCCGGGCTCGTCACCAGCGTCCTCATCTCCGACGTACACCGCAAACAGGCCACGGCCGGTACGGCGGTCCGGGACTACGCCGAGGCGATCCAGACGTCGGTGGCCGGGGAGCACTACGTCCCGTGTGCCGGCGCAACGTCGTACAAGCCGGACGCTCTGGTGCCGGCCTTCAGCGCGCCGTCCGGGTTCACGCCGAGCGTCGTCGCCGGCTCGGTCAAATACTGGAACGGCGGTGCGTGGCAGACAGGTTGCTCGACAGATCTCGGCCTTCAGCAGTTGACGATCCAGGTCGCCAGCGACGACGGTCGCGCGACCGAGCGAGTGGACGTCGTACTGCGGAAACCCTGCGGACTGGACACGTCATGCTGACCCGCCGTACCGACGAGGGTTTCACCCTGGTCGAGCTGCTCGTCGCGGTCGCGATCCTGGCCGTCATCACGGTGCCGCTGGCGAACGTCGTCATCGGCGCCTTTCGCAACACGACGGACACGTCCGACCGGCTGGAACTCTCGCACGACGCCCAGATCAGTTCGTCGTACTTCGCTCGCGACGTCGCCGAGGTCGGGCTGCGGAACTGGGCGGCCGTCAACGCGAACTCGGTGCCGTTCAAGCAGTCGGTCCAGCTCGGCGCGCCGTACAACGCCGCCGGGGGCACCTGCGGGTCCGCGACGGCCGTGCTCCGGCTTCTCTCCGACGCGTGGGACCCGGACGTCTCGCAGACGGACGCGGCCACCAACATCGTGGCCTACTACCTCACACCGGACGGGCGCGAGCTGCACAGGGTCAAGTGCATCGGCCCGTCGACCACCGGGACCGACGTCGTGCTCGCCCACAACGTGAAGCCGGGCAGCGTGGCCGTGACGTGCTCGAGCGCCTGCGAGGCCGACGACGTACCGGACCAGATCTCGCTGACGTTCCAGGTCACACGGGCGTCCGTCGGCGACTACCCGATCACGCTCACCGGTCAGCGGAGGCAGCAATGAGAGACCGCATCGCCCGTGCCCGCGGCGACGAAGGCGCGGCCCTCGTCCTCGCACTGATCGTGATCACCGTGATCGCGCTCAGTCTGTCTGCACTCCTGACGTTGTCGGACACCAGCGTGCGGACCACCGTCGGGCTCCGTGACCAGGTCGCCGACACGTACAACGCCGACGGCGCCCTGCAGGCCGCGATCAACAACCTCCGCAACAGCAGCTACAACCACAACACCGGGCAGCACTGCTTCGGCGCCGACGACACACTCCAACTGACCAACTTCCACGGCGGCGACTCGGCTGCGGTGACCTGCGAGGCCGACCCGAAGAAGGTCCTGATCCAGTGCCCGTCGTTGTCGAACTGCAACCGGCCCGGCAACGCAATCCTGACGTTGGGCAAGGTCGCGGGTGAGGACGGTCTGAACATCACGCAACCGAACACGGGATCCGCTCTGCGAGTGCACGGCAACGTGTTCTCGAACTCCAACATCAACGTGGTCAAGGGCGTCCTGAACACCAACGCCAACGTCTGGGCCCGCGGCTCCTGCTCCGGAACGATCCAGAGCGTGGGTACGGCGTGCAACATCGGCAACGCCGCGAACGAGCTCGGCGACGACCCCAACTACGCGGCCGACACGACCACGCCGCCACCGCACCGCGACCTGCCGGCCTGCACCTCGCGCGGCACGGTCGTCACCTTCCAGCCAGGCACGTACGACGATGCCGTAGGGCTGAGCGCGATGATGAGGAGCAGCAGTGCGTGCCGCGACAGCACCTGGTGGTTCAAGCCGGGCACGTACTACTTCGACTTCCGCAACAGCGGCACGAACGCCAATCCGTTGCTGCCATCCGGTACGAACGTCTGGACGATCGACAACGGGACCCTGGTCGGCGGCACCCCGACCGATGCCGCAGGCAACATCATCGCCAAGCCGCCGGTGCTGCCCGCGATACCGGGCTCGTGCGACAACCCGATCAAGAACGCGAGCGCTGTAGGGGTGCAGTTCATCTTCGGTGGCGACAGCCAGCTCACGGTCAACAAGGGGCATGCGGAGATCTGCGGCTCGTACCACACCAACAAGGCACCGATCGCGATCTACGGTCAGACCACGGGATCGGACACGCCAGCGGCCTGGACCGGCACCAACGCGCTCGCCATGACGACGGTCGACGACGCCGGACCCTTCGTCAACAACCCGGGCTGGATCGCCCAGGGCGACGGGCAGAGCGCGACCTGGGCCAAGACCAGCGCGAGCAACGAGACCGGGACGGTGAAGGTGTCGGGCTACACACCACCGACCGCGATCCCGGTGGGTTCGGTCCTCACCGCGGCGAAGCTGGTCGTCGTCCACGGCAACAGCGCCGGCTCCGCGCAGGACAATCTGTCGGTCCGGGTGGATCCGACGAACGGTAGTCCGTTCACCGTCGTGGTTCCGTCGTACGGCGACGCCGCCATGCACACCGAGTCGATCGACGTGCTCCAAGGCGGAGTCGGAACCCTCGCGCAACTCGTCAACGCCGGCGGGTACTCCGGGGCGAAGCTCAGCTACTCCGCAGGCGTCAAGCACAAGGGCATCGAGTCGCTCGACACGCTGAGGCTGGAGTTGACGTTCGTGCCGCCCACGTTGCGCGCCGGTAGCGGCTGCATCACCAACACGCCGTACACGGGCACGGGCAACGCGTCGACCTGTGCGGTCGTCACGGCACAGTCGAACGACAGCCTGTTCTACGTCCAGGGCACGACGTACACACCGAAGGCGGTTCTGGACATCACGCTCAACAACGCCGAGGAGCAGGTCTTCCGGTTCGGAGTCGTCTCGCGGTCGTTGTGGGTCAAGGTGACCGGTAGCTTCACGTTCGGCGGGCCGGTCATCGAGGTACCGGACGACTCGCCCGGTTTCGTGTTCAGTCTCTACCTGTCGGCCTACATCTGCTCCGGAGCGGGGCCGTGCTCGACGACCGGCACACCTGCCCTGCGATCGAAGGTGGCTCTGGTCGACAGCAATCCGATGGCTCCGAGTCCCGGGCATCGTCAGGTGACGGTGCTCAGTTGGTCGAGGCCGGGATGATCGCGTTCGTTGCCGGGGTGCTGGGGCTGGCGGTCGGGTCGTTTCTGAATGTGGTGGTGTACCGGGTGCCGCGAGGGGAGTCGGTGGTGAGTCCGCCGTCGCACTGCCCGCGGTGCGACAGCCTCGTGCGTTCCCGGCACAACGTGCCTGTGGCCGGTTGGATCCTGTTGCGCGGCCGGTGCGCGGACTGCCGGGTACCGATCAGCGTGCGCTATCCGCTCGTGGAACTCGCGACCGGGCTGTTGTTCGCGGCGGTTGCCCTCCGGCTCGACACGGCTGCCGCGCTCCCGGCGTACCTCTGGTTCGTCGGCGCCGGTGTGGCGCTCGCCTTGATCGATCTCGACGTACGACGGCTGCCGAACGCGATCGTGGCGCCGTCGTACCCAGTTCTGCTAGCACTGCTAGCCGGTGCTGCGGCGTGGGACCACGACTGGTCGGCGCTCGTTCGAGCGGTGATCGGTGGGGCGGCGCTGTTCGGGTTCTACCTGCTGCTGGTGCTGGTGTACCCGGCGGGATTGGGTTGGGGTGACGTCAAGCTTTCGGGCCTGGTCGGCGGTGTACTGGCGTTCCTGTCCTGGAACGCGCTACTGATCGGTGCTTTCGCGGCCTTCTTGCTGGGCGGGATCGTCGGCATCGGCGTCATCCTGATTGCGGGCGGAGGGCGGAAGACCGCTCTCCCGTTCGGGCCGTTCATGATCGCCGGGGTCCTCCTGGCTGTCTTCGCGGCAGCTCCCGTCGCCCGTTGGTACGGCTCCCTGCTGCACTGAGGAACTCGGGAACTTGGTTACCGGCCGTTTAGGCCGTTTAGATTGAAAGCACCTGTTTGAATCGGCGTAACGCGGCGTAGTAGTTGAGCGATCATAGTTACAGCAGGTGATACTCGTCACGCTGCGCTTGGGGATTCAACGGGGGCCACCATGAGCAGGTCGATCAGCGTCGTCGTCATCGACGGACACACACTGACGCGGTACGGGCTGGTGCGGTTGGTCAGCGCGGATCCCGAGATCAGCATCGTCGGTGAGTGCAGCCTCGCCTCCGAGGCGTCCGCGGTCATCGCCTCCAGCCGCCCGGATGTCGTGGTACTGGATGTCGTGCTGCCGGACGCCGACGGGCTCCGCCTCGCCCGTGAGCTGCGTGACCGGCACGCCGGGCTCGGCATCGTCGTACTCACGTCGCAGGCCGAGGACGACGTACTGTTCCGGGCGCTGGAGACCGGGGTGTCCGCGTTCGTGGGCAAGACCGCCCCGAACACCGAGGTGCTTGGGGCGATCCGCCACGCCGCGGTGGCAGCCTCGTCCTTCACCGCGACCGGACTCGCGACCGCGCTGGCTCGGCGCGGTAGTGCTGCCGCTCAGGTGCCGCCCGTGATGGCGCTCAGTCCCCGTGAGCGGGAGGTGCTGGCCCTGCTGGCCCGTGGGCAGTCGGTTCCGGCGATCGCGGGGACGATGTTCGTCAGCCTGTCGACGGCCAAGACCTACGTCTCGCGCCTGTACGACAAGCTCGGCGCCACCAACCGCGCCAACGCGATCATGACCGCCCTTCGGCTCGGCCTGATCACCCCGGAACTGCAGGTCTCCGCTTAGGGGATGAGTGCCAGGCGGCCGCGGACGCCGCCCTTGGCCAATCGCCGGTACGCCGTTGCCGCGTCCTCAAGTGGGTAAGTGTCGGCGATTCGGGTGGAGATGACCCCCGCCTCGGTCAGCTGTATCAGTTCCGACAGTTCCGAACGGTTCGCATGGACGAAGATCTGATGCACGGTGATGCCGCGCAGATGCGGCGGGGTGGGACCCGCCTGGACGTGCGCGTGCCGGCCACGGTTGCGGACCGCTTCCTGCGCACCGATGCCTAGTACGGCCGCGTCCACCAAACCGTCGGTGCCTCCGGACGCAATCGCGTGTACCGCAGCCGTCAGGTCCTCTGCACGTGACACGAAGTGATCCGCGCCAAGACGCCGTACCAGGTGTTCGTCTTCCGCTGCCGCGGTGCCGATGACGGTCAGGCCGAAGTGCTTGGCGAGCTCGACGGCGTACCCTCCGACCCCACCGGCCGCGCCTGTGACGAGGACTGTCTCACCGGGGTCGAGTTGGACGGCCTTGAGGGCCTGCAACGCGGTCAGGGCGTTGAGGGCGATCGTGGACGCAGCGGTGAGGTCGAGGTTCCTCGGCGCGGGCGCGACCGCCTCGGCATTCAGGACGACGTACTCCGCATGTGTCTTGAGCGGTCGTCCGAGCAGATCCGCCAGCCCGATCACCGGCGTACCCGGCTCGAGGTCGCTCCCGGGGCCAGCCGCGTCGATGGTGCCCGCGACGTCCCAGCCGAGGCCGAACTGGTCGCGGGCACGGGTTACCCCGTACTGGACGGCCTTTCCAGTGCTGACCGCCACGTCCACCGGGTTGACCGCGGCCGCGGCCACCTTGATCCGTACCTGACCCGCGGCCGGCTCAGGTACGCCGGTCTCGATCAACTCGATCGCGTCCGGCCCGTCGAGCCGCCGGGCAACGAGTGCGCGCATATCGTTCTCCTCCTCGTGGTGTCTGGAACATGCACCACTCTTGGAGAGCTACTCTCTGGTGGGAAGTACGCACTTCGGAGTGCGTACCGCACGACGAGGAGAGCCATGCCCACCCGCACCGCAGCCCAGCGCCGCGAAGAGGCAGCGCGCGAGTACGACGCGTTCCTGGCGACCTGTCCCGCGCGGCAACTCCTCGACCGGATCAGCGACAAGTGGGTGACTTTGGTGTTGAGCGCCCTTGCAGATGGTCCGCAGCGCTACTCCGATCTGTCGCGCCGCATTGCCGGCGTCAGCCAGAAGATGCTGACCCAGACCCTCCGCTCCCTGGAACGCGACGGTCTCCTGACCCGCTCGGTCACCCCGTCCGTCCCGGTGCGCGTCGACTACGAGCTGACCCCGCTGGGGTGCACGTTGATGCCGCTCATCTCGGCCATCAAGTCGTGGGCCGAGTCGCACATGCCCGAAGTGACCACCGCCCGCGCCACCTACGACACCGAGAGCACCCCAGCATGACAACCGCGGACGGGGCCGATCGGCGGGTTGTGGTGGTTGTTGTGCCGGAGGCTGGGACCTGGGCTCCGCCGGGGAGGGACCCTGAGGCGTGGCGGTTGGCGATGGCCGAGGACACGTACGAAGTGATCGCCGCACTCGACCGGGTCGACGTCGCGGTCGCGGTCTCCGGCGACGAGAGTGCTGTGGCTGAGGTACGCGCGCTGACCTGGCCCGGCACACCGACGTACGCCGTCTCTCCCGAGCGACCGGTGCTCCACGCGGTGGAACTCGCTGGCCCTGCCGCAGCGGTGGTTGCGGTGTCGCACGACTTACCGGATCTGCCCGGGCTGCTGATCGGCAAACTGTTCCGAGCGTTGAGCAACGCCGACGTCGCCGTCACGCCTGCCGAGGACGGCTCCCTGGCAGCCATCGGGGTGAAGCTCCCGATCGCCGACTGGCTCGCCGAACTGGCCCCGACCTTTGACACCCCACTCTCAGTTCTCGAGGCCCGCAAACCCCGCCGTCACGCCGTTGCGATCGGCCCCGGATGGCACCGTCTGCGATCGAATGCTGACCTAGCGCGACTGGATCCCGGGCTCGAAGGATGGGATGCGACAAGATCCCTACTTCGTCACGCCTGACCCGTCACCTTCTCCCGATCCGCTCGTTCACCATGCAACGGGGAACCTCACCGATCGCCGATGCCGTTCAGGGGCGGCACCCGACGAGAAACCCGGCCCGCATCGGGGGATGCGGCCCGGGAGCACCATCCGACGGGACCGCACGGGGGATCAGCACGGGGGATCAGCAACACCACGGGGACAGTAAGACCACGGGGGAGTGCCGCAGTCGGGGGGCTGCGCACGCTGCACGAATCCGCAGTACGGGGGAGCACCAACGGGGGACAGCGGGGGCACGGGGATGCACGACAGGGGGATCGCGGGGGACGCGGTACGGCAGGGCTGAGGGGTGAGGAATGCCCTGTTGTGGGGAGGTGGGCCGGCCAACTCTGGTCGGCCCACAGGAACGTCACCTGAAGCGGGATCGCCTGCCCAGCAGGCGGTTCAGCCCTGGAGTCGCGAGGTCAGTTGCGCGCGAGATGTCTGCGTGCTCGAGAGGCCAGGTCCTGGACGGAGGCGTCTGTGTCCGGGGGGAGTTCGTTGAGCGGGAACCAGGCAAGGTCGTGGGATTCCTCGCTCACGACGTACTCCGTGTTCGCTGCCGCCGTAACGAGGAACTGGACGTCGAGGTGGTACGCACCCGCGCACCCACCCGCCTCAAGCAGATGCCGTGAAAGCTGCAGCGGTTCGCGGCTGACCATCAGGCCCGAGAGCCCGGACTCCTCAGTCGCTTCCCGCAGAGCCGCACCGCTCAGCGTCGTGTCGCCGGGCTCGCAATGCCCGCCGAGTTGAAGCCATCGGCCGACTGTCTTGTGCAAGGTGAGCAGGGTGTTCTTGCCCGCGCCGTCGACGACCAGCGCGCTGGACGTCACATGTTCCGGCCGGCAACTCCGACACATCCCGTCAGGATGAGTCACCAGGTGCCGCAGGTAGTGCGCCCGCAGCTCCTCCTGCTCCGCATCAGGCGCACGCCACCGCTCCAGCACCTCAACCGCATCCCCATGAAGCATCCCGCAAGTCTCCCCATCCCCGCCCGGACACTCTCAGGCGGGGTAGGGCGAGTGACTACTTGGTGGGGGTGTCGCCGTCGTCGTCCTGGGGCTTGTCGGACGTCTCTTCGGTGAGGAAGTCGCTGATGTCTATGTCGGAAAGTTCGCCGGCGTGCTGGGCGAAGCCGATGGGGTCGTCCAGGTCGCTGGTGCTCGGCATCAGGTCGGGGTGGGACCAGAGGTTGTCGCGGCCGTCGACGCCGCGGGCGTCGCGGACGGCGGCCCACAGGTTCGCGGCGTCACGCAGGCGGCGAGGGCGCAGCTGGAGGCCGACGAGAGTCGCGAACGTCTGCTCGGCCGGACCACCGGCCGCCCGACGACGCCGTACCGTCTCGGCGAGCTGTACCGCAGCGGGCATCCGGTCCTTGGTGGCCTGCCGGACAACGTCGTCGACCCAGCCCTCGACCAGCGCCAGCGTGGTCTCGAGCCGGACGAGCGCCGCCTTCTGCTGCGCCGAGTCCTCGGGCTCGAACAAGCCGCCGGCGAGTGCTTCCTGCATGGCTTCCGGGTTCTGCGGGTCGATGTCGGCCATCGCCCGCTCGATCTTGCCGGTGTCGACCTCGATGCCGGCCGCATAGTCGGCGACCGCGGCCAGCAGATGCTGACGCAGCCACGGCACACCCGCGTACAGCCGCTGGTGTGCGACCTCACGCAGCGCGAGGTACAACCGGACGTCCTCGTCGGTCAGCCCGAGACCGTCGGCGAACTTCGCCACGTTGTCCGGCAGCAGGATCGCCTGGCCGGTCGGACCGAGCGGGAGCCCGATGTCGGACGAGCTGACGACCTCTCCGGCGAGCTCGCCGAGCCCTTGACCGACCTGCGCCCCGAAGACGGAACCGCCCAACTGCCGCAGCATCCCCGCCATCGGACCGGCGAGCTGCTGCGCCTCGGCGGGCAGCGCGTTGCCCATCGCACCGGCCACGTGCTCCGCGACCGGATCGACGATCGTCTGCCAGACCGGGAGCGTGTTCTCGACCCACTCGGCGCGGCTCCAGGCCGCGGAGGTAGCGGACACCTCGGGGAGGGTGGTCGCGTCGTCCAGCCAGTGCTCGGCGAGGCGGACCGCATCCGCGACCCGGTCGCTGTCGGTGGACGTCATCGATCGGTCTCCGGCGGCGGAGACGGTCTTGCGGGCGATGTCCTTGGCCAGGTCCCAGTTCACCGGCTTGCCGTCGGTCGACCCGCTCAGCATCTGCTGGACCTGGGCGAAGATCGCGTTCAGGTCCGGGGTGCCGCCCGCGCCGGCCGCACCGGAGAACTGCTGGAACATGGCCTCGAACGGCGTTCCCTTGAACGGGTTGTCCGGGTTGTCCGGTTCGTCGCTCATCGGAGGGCCTTCCTGTGCGGGTGGGGCGTACAACTCCAACGTACTGGTTCCGTCCATCAGTTCCTCGCTCGGTGAACGCACAACCGTCGCTGTTCGCCGCCGGCAGAGCCTGAACCCCGGTCCGGCAGGTAGGTGAGGAAGGCAACAGTCTCTCCTGGTGTACGCCGTACCACGCACCGCAGCGCCCCGTGCCGGCGAGCGGATCGGTGAGCGGAAAGGGAGGGGATGTCCTGGAAATGGAGGGTGGGAGGGAGAATTGCGTGTGGGGGATGGAATGGTGTGGTGTGAGCGTGGGGACCTGGCCGGAATGAGGAACGGATGAGCGACGCGATCAGACTGCTGGACATTCGCGACAGTGCGTTGTCCAGCGACGAGGTTCTCGCGGCTGTCGCGGACCCGACGGCGGGCGGAACTGCGCTTTTCATCGGTACTGTGCGCAACCACGACCAGGACAAGCCGGTCGACCGCTTGAGCTACGAGGCGCACCCGGACGCGCTGGAGCACCTGCGGAAGGTTGCGCAGCGTATCTGCGACGACCCCGCGGTGACGGCGTTGGCCGCCGTGCACCGGACCGGGGATCTGGTGATCGGTGACGCGGCGGTGATCGTCGCGGTGGCGGCCTCGCACCGAGATGTGGCGTTCACTGCCTGTCGGCAGTTGATCGACGAACTCAAGGCCGAGGTCCCGATTTGGAAACACCAGCGCTTCAGCGACGGTGGCAGCGAGTGGGTCGGCGCTCACTGACACGTACGCTGGGCGCATGAAGGTGGCCGGATGAAGGTTTTGGCGTGGCTGGCGTTCCCGCTGGCCGCCACGCTGCTGGCGATGTGCTGGGCGGCGTGGCGCGGGTGGCGCAGCCGTGAGCGCCGCCGGTCCGGCGGCGCCTTCGCGTCGGTCGAGGACTTCCGCCGCTTCAACGCCGCGCTCGCCGCGCCAGGCCCGCGGGCCACTCCGGAACGTCGCCGCGGCCTGGGTCGTCGTAACCATCAGCCGGTCTCTTCCGAGATCCGTAGCTCCGGCTCCAAGATCGCAGGGCAGGGTTCGTGACACGTCGTACCGCCACATTGGTCACCTCGATCGTCGTGCTTGTCGTCTCGCTGGGGCTGGTCACCGCGTTCCCGGTGCCGTTCGTCTCGTTCAGCCCCGGGCCGGTCAAGGACACCCTGGGATTGTCGAAGAACAAGCCGGTCGTCGAGATCACCGGCCACGACACGTTCCCGACGACGGGCCAGCTCGACCTCACGACGGTGTCCGTGACCTCGCCGGACCGGGAGCTGACCCTGCCGCAGGCGATGCGGAACTGGCTCGACCCGCACCACGACCTGTTCCCGCGCGAGATCATCTATCCGCCGGACCAGAGCGCCGACGAGGTCGAGCAGCAGAACACCGCTGAGATGACCGGCTCGCAGGACAGTGCGGTCGCGGCCGCGCTGCAGGCGGCGAAGGTTCCGTTCCACACGAAGGTGTCGACGGTCGCGGACAACTCCCCGGCGCAGGGCAAGCTGAAGGCCGGCGACATCGTGCTGGCGGTCGACGGGCAGGCGGTGACGCAGGTCCCGCAGGTCGGCGAGTTCGTCCGGAAGCACAAGGTCGGCGAGAAGGTCGTCTTCCTGATCCGCCGCGGCACCGCCGAGCAGACCGTCGAGCTGAAGACCGCCGCGACGCCCGGTGACGAGACCCGGCCGATGGTGGGGATCACGATCGGCGTCGACTCGCAGGTCAAGGTGACGGTGAACCTCGGGCAGGACATCGGCGGCCCCAGTGCGGGCACCGCGTTCGCGCTGGCCATCTACGACAAGCTGACCCCGGGCGCCCTGCTGAACGGGAAGCACGTCGCCGGCACCGGGACGATCGACGCGCTCGGCCAGGTCGGCGCGATCGGCGGTATCCAGCAGAAGATCGCCGGCGCCCGGAACGACGGCGCGACGGTGTTCCTGGTCCCCGCGCCGAACTGCGCGGCCGCTTTGCATGCGGGCGTGAACGGCATCCAGCTGGTGAAGATCAGCACGCTGACCGACGCCATCAGCGCACTGCAGGCGGTCGCTGACGGCAAGGGAGAGGTCCCGTCGTGCAGCCAATGAGCGATAGGTACGTACTGGTGAGCCGAAGGGAAGATCTGGCGGCATGGATTCCGTAGGCACGCTGCCACCGGACGCGCTCAGCCGCGCGGTGGTCGAGATCGAGAAGCACGTGAGCAGCGCGGGCTGGGACCAGCCCGCGCAGTTGTTCGCGCTGGTTCCGACGGCGGACCTGCTCCGCGCCGAACCCAACCTCGCCGCCGAACTCGGCGCCGAGGACGCATCGCAGCCGCTGACCCCGGTGGCCCAGGGCGAGCTTCCCGGTGGTGTCGAGGACGACCGCCTGGCCGACACGCTCGGCCGGATCGAATGGCCGGACGGAGTCGCCGGCTGCGCACTGGCGATCGAGCGGATCGTGCTGCCGGCGGCGTCCGAGTCCGGCCTGTCCAGCGTCGAGTCGGACGCCGAACTGGCCCGGCTGGCCGGGAGCGATCCACGCAGGCACGAGGTCCGGATGGTCGCGGCGGTGCTCCGCGAAGGCGCGCGGTTCGGCGCCGTCCGGTTGCGTGCCCACGACGAGGACAGCGCGGTGCTCACCGGTATCGACTTGGTCCCGACGCTGTGCGAAGTACTGTCTTTGACATTCGAACCTTCGACCGGCATCCGGTCGGGCGAGGGTCCTGGGGTCGACGGCCTGAGTGACAACGAGGAGAAGCGACCATGAGCGACGGCGTCTATGACATGCCCGAGGAGCCGCCGGCCCGCCGGACCCGGCGAACAGGCGGACGCCCTCGCGCGCTGCTGCCGACGATCGCCACGCTGATCGTCCTGCTGATCCTCTTCAGCATCTTCACCGACGTCTGGACCCAGCGGCTCTGGTACCGATCGGTCGACCTCGGCTCGGTGTTCAGCACCGTGCTCGGCACCCGCGTGCTGTTGTTCGTGATCGTCGGTCTGCTGATGGCGGCCGCGGTCGTCGCGAACATCATCGTCGCCTTCCGAACCCGTCCCCGGGTGGCCCTCGCCCCGTCGCCGAGTCCCGGATTCGAGCGGTACGGCGAACTGCTGCAGCAGCACGGCAAGATCGCGGTCGGCGTCGTCGCGACCCTGATGCTGGTCTTCGGCGGCTCGGCAGCGTCGGGGGAGTGGAAGGTCTTCCTGGCCTGGCGGAACCGGACCCCCTTCGGCGTCACCGACAAGCACTTCAACAAGGACATCGCGTTCTTCGTCTTCGACTACCCGTGGCTGCGCGTGCTGCTCGGCTTCGGCTACTCGATCGTCCTGCTGTCGCTGGTCGCCGCGATCATCACGCACTACCTGTACGGCGGCTTCCGCCCGTCCGCGAAGGGCCAGAAGGCCTCCGGCGCAGCGCAGGTGCAGTTCTCCGTGTTGCTCGGTCTGCTGGTCCTGCTCAAGGCCTTCAGCTACTGGCTGGACCGGTTCGGTCTCACGACCTCGGACGCCAAGCTCTTCACCGGTGTCTCCTACACCGGTGACAACGCGATCCTGCCGAGCAAGGAGATCCTGGCCGTCATCGCGGTCCTGTGTGCGATCTTGTTCTTCGCGAACGTGGTCCGGCGGACCTGGCTGCTTCCCGGGGTGGGCACGGTCGTGCTGATCCTGTCGGCGATCCTCCTCGGTGCGCTCTGGCCGGCCGCGCTCCAGCAGCTGCGGGTGCGACCGAGCGAGCCCGTGAAGGAAGCGCCGTACATCACCAAGAACATCGAGGCCACGCGTCAGGCCTACGGGCTCGAGGGCGCCGAGGTCACCGAATACCAGGCGAAGAGTACGGCGAAGCCGGAGGACCTGACGGCGGATGCCGAAGTTCTGCCGGGTATCCGGCTGATCGACCCGACGGTGATCGGACCGACGTTCGAGCAGCTCCAGCAGGTCCGTGGCTTCTACTCGTTCCCGACGGATCTCGACGTCGACCGGTACAAGATCAAGGGCAAGGTCAACGACACGGTCATCGCGGTCCGCGAGGTCCAGGTCGACCGGCTGCCGGCCGGTCAGCGCAACTGGAACAACGACCACACCGTCTACACCCACGGCTACGGGGTCGTCGCCGCCAACGGGAACCAATCGCAGGGCGGTACTCCGGTGTTCACCGAGAAGGACCTGCCGCCGACCGGCGATCTCGGTGACTACGAACCGCGGATCTACTTCGGCGAGCAGTCGCCGGACTACTCGATCGTCGGCGCTCCCGAGGGCGGCCAGAAGGTCGAGCTCGACACGCCGGAGGGGCAGAAGGGCGGCGACCCGACGCTGAACACCTATGCCGGCAAGGGCGGCGTCCCGGTCGGCTCGTTCGCCAACCGGTTGCTCTACGCAACGAAATTCCGGGATGCGAACATCCTGCTGTCCAGCCGGGTGAACTCCGCCTCGAAGATCCTCTACGACCGCACCCCGCGCGAGCGGGTCGAGAAGGCGGCCCCGTGGCTGACGCCGGACGGTGACCCGTACCCGGCGATCGTCGACGGCCAGGTGGTCTGGATCGTCGACGGCTACACCACTTCGGACAACTACCCGTACTCCGAGAAGGTCGACCTCGACGTCAGCACCCGGGACACCACGACCGGCCGCGGGACGATCGCTCAGCAACCGAGCGAGAAGATCAACTACATCCGCAACTCGGTCAAGGCGGTCGTCAACGCCTACGACGGCTCGGTCGAGCTGTACGCCTGGGACGACAAGGACCCGGTGCTGAAGACCTGGATGAAGGCGTTCCCGGGCACGGTCAAGCCGCGCTCGGACATCTCGCCGGACCTGATGTCGCACCTGCGCTACCCGGAGGACATGTTCAAGGTGCAGCGCGACCTGCTCGCGAAGTACCACGTCCAGGACGCCGGCACCTGGTACCAGAACAGCGACCTGTGGCGAGTGCCGGACGACCCGACCGCGGTCTCCTCCGGTGGTGACTCGGCGACGCATATCAGCCAGCCTCCCTTCTATCTCTCGTTGCGGATGCCCGATCAGTCCGAGCCGAAGTTCTCCCTGACGTCGGTGTACGTGCCGAACGGTGAACGGGAGAACCTGACTGCGTTCGTGGCTGTCGATGCCGAGGCCACCTCACCGGACTACGGCAAGTTCCGGGTGCTGCGATTGCCGGGGAACCTGCAGATACCTGGTCCGGGGCAGGTCTACAACAAGTTCCAGACCGACGAAGGCATCAGACAGGCGTTGCTGCCGATCAACCAGCCGAACAGCGGGGCAAGAGCGCAGTACGGCAACTTGCTGACGTTGCCGCTCGGCGGCGGTCTGCTCTACGTCCAGCCGGTCTATTCGGTGCGGACCAGCGGGCAGGGTAGTTATCCGGTCCTGCGGTACGTCCTGGTGTCGTTCGGCGACAGCGTCGCCTACGGCGGGACGTTGCAGGATGCCCTCACCAAGGTCTTCAAGACCAGCGTCGACACCGGTGAGCTGCCTCCAGGAACCGAGAAGCCGCCTACGACACAGCAGCCCAACCAGACAGTCAAGCAGGCCATCGCCGACGCTCAGGCCGCCTGGACCCGGGCGCAGACGGCGCTGAGGAACGGCGACCTGACCGGCTATCAGACGAACCTCAACCAGATGAAGGCCGCGCTCGACCGAGCCGCTGCCGGCGCAGCGGAGACGCCTACGACGACACCATCGCCGACGCCGTCCCCGAATCCGTCGAGCCCACCGGCCTCGACGACACCGACGAGTCCACCGACCTCACCGGCAGGCTGAGTCGCAGGGTGGTTCCCGGGGCGGCGACACCGACATCAGTCGGCGTCGCCGCCCCGTTCGTCTGCGCCGTGCCGGCTGGTTGCCTACGGCATCAGGTCGTCGGCTCCGGGTGGAACCCGGCCGCGGTGTCGAGCACGTCCTCGTCGGTGAAGCGCTCGTGATCGATCGTGACCTCGGCTGCGACGCCAGGCTCGATGAAGTAGAACACCTCGTTGCCGGCGAACAGCGCGTCGTACCCGCCGACCTTTACCGGTTCGAGCTGCCAGTCGCCCGGCTCCTTCTCCTCGTACTCGACCAGGAAGTCCTTGACGGCTTCGAGATCGGTGAGTCTCTCGCCGCGGAGGGTCTTCACGGTCAGGTCGACCTTGAACGCGCCCTCCGGATCCGGCCCGGTCTCCCAGACCCGGCTGTGGAACGACACGTCCTCCCACTCGTACTCGAAGTCGCTCGGCGTGCCGAGGCCGTCGGGAAGGTTCTCGATCACGAAGCCGTCCAAGGTGCCAGCCCTTTGCTCGGTCGATGGATGTTTCGCGGAGTACGTCGACGGCGGTGTGAACTCCGTTGCTGAGGCAGGGACTGTCGCCGAGAGCCCGAGCGCGGCCAGGAAGACCGCGCTCCCGGTCACGATACGGCGGGCGGACGGCACGGCTCGGGAACGAAGCGTTGAACGCGACATGGCTGCCTCCTGGAAACGGTGGCGCCCCGCCTGCTGCGAGACGCCCTTCGTGACCAAGAAGGTGCAGTGATCGTGCCTCGTCTGAACCGACGAGTTCCGGAGCTGTGGACAACCTCGCGGTCAGTGCCCGATCAGCCGATGCAACCGGTGGAACGTCTGCCGGAACCCGAGCCGCGGCCACGCCCGGGACGACAGCAGGTTCGTCACCCGCCAGTCGGTCACGACCGACGTGTACCCGGTCTCCGCCGACCACTGCAGCACGGCCTCGCCCAGCGCACGGCCGGCGCCGAGTCCGCGGGCCGACGGCAGCACGGCCGCGAACCCGAGGAACCCCGCGTTGTCCGGTTTCGCGAGCCCGCTGTGCGCACTCGACTTGTCCAGCGAGCAACCGACCGACGAGCCGATGACCTCACCGTTGTACGAGGCAACGAAAGTCGCGTAGTCCTGATCGTCGATCGATTCCTCCCAGTCCGCGACGGCTTCCTCGAGCGTCGGCAGTTCACCGGACGAGAACACCGGCGACAACCCCTGATGCCGGGGCAGCTCGAGGTCGAGTTCCGCGAGTACGGGGATGTCCGCGCGAACGGCACGACGTACGACGAGATCCGATGGCGGCGACAGGGGAGAGTCAGGCGCAGGACGGACGGCGTGCGCATGCTGCGAACCGAACGCCAGCCGGAACCAGGCGTCGAGCAGCGCGGGGTCGTCGGGCACCAGGACGTAGTGCGCGATGCGGCCGTCGTCGACCCACTGCGCGGCGGCGGCGCCGTACAGATCTCGAATGTGTTCTGGCTCACGTACGGCGTGACCGGCGGCCTCTACCCAGATGTTCGGACCCCAGACCGGGGACTGCTTCGGGGCGGCCAAGAGATAGCCGGTGATCTCGCCGCCTTCGACCAGCACGGCACCGGACGCGCCCTCGGTCTCCCACGCGGCCGTCACCTCGACCAGCGCGAGCTGGGCGTCCTCGTAGTCAGCAGGAAGCAGCGGGTGACGCTTGCGGTGCTCCAGGTGCCGCTCGGCGAGCAGGCCGGCCGCAGCCGGCAGATCCGCCTCCTCGAACGGGCGAATGACGTGTCGGGACATACTCGGACGGTACGCCGCCACGCCCCCGGCAGACACGGGTTTTCGCAGATCCGGGGCCACACCGGGAACCGATTTGGTTGCTCAGCCCAGATCCTCTAAACTAAAGACACAACGACGCGGGGTGGAGCAGCTCGGTAGCTCGCTGGGCTCATAACCCAGAGGTCGCAGGTTCAAATCCTGCCCCCGCTACGAAAGAAGGCCCGGACCATCAGGTCCGGGCCTTCGTTTGCTCTACGGGGTCTGACCTGCGCGTTGCCCTTGCTGTGATCTACCGATCACGGCGAGCCTGGGCCGCACCTCTGTTGCTCACTCGGGCGGTTCACACCCGACAACGCTCCCGTACGTCGCGTGGCAACGCCTTCTCGAAAGATCGGGCTGCCCGATCCTTGGGTTGGCTAGCCTGTGGTCTTGATGGAGATCCAGTTGTTGGGAGCGGTCGAGGTCAGAACCAACGGTGCGGAGTTGGACGTTGGTTCGCCGAAGCAACGGCTGGTGCTAGCGGCGCTCACGGTCACGCCTGGTCAGGTTGTACCGCTCGAAGTGCTGATCGAGCGGGTCTGGGGTGACCAGCCGCCCGCGCGCCCGGCGGCCACGCTGTATCCCTATTTGAGCCAGCTTCGTAGCGCCATCGGGCTCCGGATCGTACGGCGTGATGGTGGCTACGTCTGTGAGGTTCCACCGGACCGCGTGGATGTGGTGCGTTTTCGTGCCTTGCTTCGCGAGGCCAAGGCGGCCGATGTCCCTGCATCAGTCGAGTTGCTGGGCGAGGCGCTCGCGCTGTGGCGTGGTGTACCGCTGGGCGGTCTGAGCGGTGACTGGGTGATCCGGTTCCGCGACACGTTGAGCGAGGAGCGATTGTCGGCCTGGCTACTGCTCGCGCGGCGTCGCCACGAGTTGGGCGACCTCGCCTCGCTCGTGAACGATCTGCTGATAGTCGCCGAGGAGTATCCGTTGTCCGAACCGCTGGCCGGCTACCTGATTCGCGCATTGGCGTCGGACGGTCGGAGACTTGACGCTCTCGACTATTACGCGAAGCTTCGGACGTACCTGGCCGACGCACTCGGCGAGGAACCCGGCGATGAGCTGCAGGACTTGCATCTGCGATTGTTACGTCGGGATCCCGATTTGGCCGCCGGCTCGGCGGCGGTTCGCGTCGTACCGCGTCAACTGCCGGCTGTGACGCGAGGTTTTGCAGGACGCGAATCTGAGTTGCGGGTCCTCGACGAACTGATCGCCTTCCCGGAGAACGCGACGGCGGTGGTGATCTCGGCGATCGTGGGTACGGCCGGGATCGGCAAGACTACAACTGCGGTGTATTGGGCGCACCAGGTCGCCGATCGGTTTCCGGACGGCCAGCTTTTCGTGAACCTCCGCGGCTTCGACCCGGGCGCGGTACCGCTGTCGGCCATCGATGCGGTCCGCGGCTTTCTCGAGGCACTGGGCGTTTCGTCACCAGCGATTCCGCAGCAGCACGACGCTCAGATCGCCATGTTTCGCAGCCTCCTCGCCGATCGGAAGATGCTGGTGCTGCTGGACAACGCGCGCGATGTCGACCAGGTTCGACCACTATTGCCTGGCGCGCCGGGTTGTTTGGCACTGGTGACAAGCCGAAACCGTCTTACCGGTTTGGTCGCCGAGCATGGGGCCCGGCCGGTCCATCTCGATGTGCTCTCACGCCCCGATGCCGAACAGTTGCTGCGGGAACGAATCGGGGCCGACCGGTTGGCCGCAGAGCAGGCGGCGACCATCGAACTGATGGAGCAGTGTGCTCGGCTGCCCCTTGCCCTGGCGATCGTCGCCGGGCGGGCAGCGATCGACCCGTCCGTTAGCCTGGCTGCCATCGCGGCTGACCTCACGGGCGAACGGGAGCGGTTGGACGCACTGGACACCCATGATCAACGCACCACGATGCGGGCGGTGTTCTTGTCGTCGTACGACGTCTTGACCCCTCCAGCGCAGCGCTTGTTCCGATTACTCGGTCTGCATCCTGGTCCTGACATCTCAGTTGCCGCTGCGGCCAGCCTCGCCGCGCTCGGGCTGTCGGAGGCGACGCGGCTCATCGGCGAGTTGTGCTACGCGAGCATGCTGATCGAGTGGGCGCCGGGGCGGTACAGATTCCACGATCTGCTGCGCGCCTACGCCACCGAACTCTCGGTGGCTGAGCCCGAAAGCCAGTTGGCTGTCCATCGGGCATTCGACCACTATGCCCACACGGCTCATGCGGCGTTGCGCATTATCGCGCCGCACCGCGACCCGGTAGCGCCAGCTGCGTCTCAGCCGGGCGTAGTGCCTGAGGAGCTCGTCGATGCCGGTCAGGCGCAGGCCTGGTTCGCCAGCGAACGTCCCGTCCTGCTCGCGACGGTCGACCAAGCAGCGACGAAGGGCTTCGACACCCATGTGACTCACCTGGTCGACGCATTCGCGACCTTTCTCGACCAGCACGGCCTATGGCATGACTGGCTCACGATGGAGGATGCCGGCTTGGCGGCCGCTCGACGCCTGGGGAACCGGTCGGCCGAGGGCTTAGCTTGCCGCGGACTCGGCCTGGCATATGCCCGGCTGCGCCGCTTCACCGAGGCTACGACAGTTCTCGAGTGCGCAATGAGCCTCTACCGCGCCGATGGAGATCAGAGCGGGGAAGCCAAAACCCACCTGATCCTCTCTCACCTCCACTGTGAGCAGCAGGACTATGCCGAAGCGCTCGAACACAGCAGCCAGGCACTCGATCTGCAAACGAAGGCTGGAAATGCGACCGGCCAGGGCCGCGCGCTCAGCAATATGGCCTGGAACAACGCCATGCTGGGCAACTTCGAGCAGGCCATCAGCGATGGCGAGCGTGCCATCGCTCTGCTCGGTAGAGTTGGCGATCCGAAAGGCCAGGGAGCCACCTGGGACACACTCGGCTACGCACACCACCAGCTCGGCAATCACCAGCGAGCTCAAACGTGCTACGTCCACGCTCTGGAGCTGTGGCGCCAGATCGGCCACGGCTACTTCGAAGTCAGCAGCCTCACCGACCTCGGCGATACGGAGCTCGATGCGGGCGACCGCGACGCCGCCCGGCGAACCTGGCAGCAAGCTCTCCTGGCTCTGGACAGCCTCGACCACGCAGCCGCCGGCCGGGCGCGCACGAAGCTCCTCAATCGCGTGACCGCCACAGATCAGCCAGGCTCCAGCACGACTTGTTAGGACTCAGCCGAAGAAGATTCACAGCCTGGTCGAAATGGTCGCTGCAGGCCGCATCGCGCTGAGCTCGGCGAGCTCAGCGCGAAGCGATAGTGGCAGGAGATTGCAGCTAGCTCGTGCAGCCGATGGTGCGGGCGTCCGTGTGCATCCACTGATAGACCTCGGTGCCGGCAGGATTGCGCCACCTGAACCGTGCCGCGGCACGAACCTTCTCAGTCCTGCCAACACCGGTGCAGGTCTCAGAGCTACCCACCAACGTGTCTGTTGCGTCTTGGTAGCCGACCTCGACCCTCGTGCCCGAGTCCGCGTTGACCCAGGTGCCGTTGATGTTGACCTCGATCTTGACGATGGTGACGTCGACATCGAAGTTCGTTCCGCCGGCGACGTCATAGGCGCCCGCCCGGGACCTTGCGTGGTTGTTGTCGAAATCCATGTAGACACACGTCCGGACAGCGGCATCCTGACCGATCGGCGGGTCGCATCGCCCGATGGCGGTGTCCGCCGACGCGGACTGAGCACCGAGGGCGAAAATGCTGGCACCGGTCATCAAGGCGACCGTCGCCAGGCGTGTAATTCGAGCCATGAGAAGGATTCCTCCGAGGTCTGAACGAGAACTGGTTTGCGTGCGAAGGCGACTGGTTGATCGCCGATCGTCGCGCTGATGTCGTGAACAGACTGGCGGGTGCACCTTCGGAGAATCTTCGGAGAACCTTCGACAGGGCCGCCCCTCAGCCGACCTTGGGGTGGGAGCCCAAGTCACCGGCGGGATCGTTACCGCGGCCTACCTGCTATGGCTGGTGCCCGGTTGTCTGGTCGGGACGACTCGCCCGCTATGGAAGAAGGCCCGGATCAGCAGGTCCGGGCCTTCATTTTGTGGTGCCTGACCTGCGGGTTCAGCGATAGGCGGAGGCTTGGAGGTTGAAGAGTTCGGCGTAGAGGCCGTTGCTCTGGAGTAGGGCTTTGTGGGGGCCGTGTTCTGCGATCTTTCCTTGGTGCAGGACGATGATGGTGTCGGCCATGCGGACTGTGGAGAATCTGTGGGAGACCAGGACGGTGATGGTGCCGGCGCGTTCTCGTAGAGCGTGTGCGGCGTTCGTCCAGGCTTCGAAGAGTTGGTGTTCGGTTTCGGGGTCCAGGGCTGCTGAGGGTTCGTCGAGGAGTAGCAAGGCGGGGGCGGGGCGCATCATGGCTCTGGCGATCGCTAGCTTCTGCCATTGGCCTCCGGACAGGTCCACGCCGGCCGGCCAGCTTGAGCCGAGTTGGGTGTCGAGGCCGCGGGGGAGGGCGGACAGTACGTCGGTGGCGGCGGCGCGCTCGAGTGCGTCAAGGACCTTCGGATCGTTGGCGACGTTCTCGAGATCTCCGAGGGCCACCGTCTCGCGGACCAGGAGTTCGAAACGGGCGTGATCCTGGAACGCGGCGGAGATCCGGTTCTGCCATTGGGTGCGGTCGATCGCGGCGAGATCTGCCCCGTCGATCGTGATCGTGCCGGTGGTCGGGCTGTAGAGGCCGGCGAGGAGTTTGACCAGCGTCGACTTGCCGGCGCCGTTCTCGCCGACGATGGCGACCGTCGAGCCGGCGGGCAGGTCCAGGTGGATGTTCTGGAGGGCAGGCTGTGCTGCGCCGTCGTACTGGTAGGAAACGTCGCGCAAAGAGATGCCGTGCTCGAGGCGCTGCGGCACGGGGCCGTCTCCTGAGTGCGTCGCGTGACCGAAGAGGTCTTGCAGGCGGACGAAACGGTCGGCGGCGACCAGACTTCGGATCGTGAGCTGCAGGACCTCACCGGAACCGCTGACCAACCCGAGTACCTGACCGGCCAGAACCGCGATCAGCGCGGCCTCGCCAATGGTCGCTTCGCCGACGGCGACTCGCCGCACCACCAAGGCGATGGAAGCCACGTATCCGGCGATGAAGACGAGTGGTCCGGCGAGACTCCAACCGGCGGCCTGGAGCTGGGCTTGTCCATGGAAGCGTCGGATCTGCTGGTGCGCGCGCTGAAACCTGCGCAGCATCTCCGTCTGCAACCTGAACAGGCGGACCTCCTTCGCGCCGCCGGGGGTGGCCGTCAGCTCCACGAGATGTTCGGCAAGCCGGCCGGGTTCGGCTGCGCGCTCGCCACTCTCGCGGAAGATGCGGCTGGTTTTGAAGGTAATGAGCACTGACGGCACCGCGAACAGCGGGAGCGCGAGGAGGAGCGGATCGACGAGAACCATGAGGACCGCGGTCGTGATGATCTGCACGGTGATTGCGCAGAGTTCGACCATCCTCGGTAGGACCTGGCTGAGCTGATAGCGGTCTCGCTGGAACGCATACAGCTCGTTCAGATGCTGGGGGCTCTCGTGGAGTTCCAGTGTCGGTGTAGCGCTGACCAGGTCGAGGATTTGCCCGTTCATCAGGTACCGCGTGTGATCGCGCAGCCGAGACTGGGCACGTTGGCCGCCGTACGCGATGGCGACGGTGGCAGCGATCGAGACGACACCTCCGGCAGCGCCGATGGCAAGAGGGCCGTCAACGATGAACTTCAGCCACAGACCGTACGCCGACTGTGTGATGGCTTGCAGGGCGGCCAGTACGAACGCAAGCACGGCCGCTGTGCGATCTGCACGCCAGGCCAGCTGCAGCATCGTGGTGATGACGCGCAGGTTCTCACTCATCGATGTTCTCCTCGTCGTCGGAGCTGAATCGCATCGCCTGCTTGCGGAACATGCGGGCGTAGGTTCCGTCGGCCGCGAGGAGCTGTTCGTGGCTGCCGTCCTCGGTGACCTGCCCGCCGTCGAGCACGATGATCCGGCGGGAACGACGGATCGTGGAGAACCGATGGCTGATCACGACGCTGGTCAAGCCGGAAGTGAGGTCGAGGAACCTGTTGAAGAGGTCCGACTCCGCGCGGACGTCCAGTTGCGCGGTCGGTTCGTCGAGCACGAGAACGCGGGCGCCGCCTTGAACTGCCATGAGTGATCTGGCGAGAGCTATCCGCTGCCACTGGCCACCCGAGAGGTCCACGCCGCTGTCGAGCCGCGGAGAGAGCGTCGTATCCAGGCCCTGCGGGAGCCTGCCGAGGATGGTGTCGGCGCCGGCCCGTACGGCGGAGCGCTCGATCTCCTCGTCCGTCGACTGCCCGACTGCTCCGAGACCGATGTTGTCCCGCGCAGACATCTCGTAGCGGATGAAGTCCTGGAAGATCGCCGCCACGGACTTCCGCCAGGATTCCTGATCGAGTTCGCGGAGATCGGTTCCGTCGACGAGGATGCGGCCGCTCTGCGGTACCTCGAGGCCGGTGAGCAGCTTAATCAACGTTGTCTTCCCGGCCCCGTTCAGGCCGACGACGCCCAGCGACGTACCCGCCTGGATCTCGAGGTTCAGCCGATCGAAGATGACCTTGCCGGATCCGGGGTAGCCGAAGGTCACGTCCTCGAACACGATCGATTCCGTCGGACGTCCCGTCGCACTGGTGGTGCCCGGGTGCGTGGTGGCGTGGTCGGCGACGAGGCGTTCCAGTTCGAGTACGACCGGGACACGGCTGGCGCCGTACTCGATGAGGGCGTCACCGGACTGATCCGCGAGAAGGCTCATGCCGAGCATGCCTTGGAGCAGCAGGACGATCGCTCCTACGCCGAGGTCTGCGGCCAGGGCGACCACGGCCGCATTGGCCACGACAATCAGGGTGAAGAGCAGGGTCAGCGAGCGCTGTCCGATGATGCGGGCCTTGGCGAGCTCCGCGAGGATGCGCGCCGCCTGGCGACCGTAGCGATCCGACAACCAGCCGGTGAGACCGAAGATGCGAACCTCTTTCGCCCACTCCGGGCGCAATCCGATCCGGTGCGTGTAGCTCGCGGCGTGAACGGCGTCTTCCCAGGTGAACTGGTCTGAGCGGCGCATGGTCGCCTGCAGTTTCTTGCCGACTAGGAGCCAGAGCACACCCAGGACTGCGGCGGCTGGGACGGAGACGGTGGCCACCAGCACGCCGGCCGCGACGCCCTGAGCTTGCAGGGGCCACTTCATGGTCAAGCCGTCGACCAGGTCCCCGGGCTCGAGGCCTGCGATGCGGACGGCACGGTCAGTCTTGGCGGCCAGGTCGGGGCGTTCGAAGACGTCCAAGGTGCTTGCGTTGAGAGCGGCCCGGATCACTCGGCCGATCAGGTACTCCTCGTACCGCCGGTACAGCGCCCAGCGCGCCACCTCGTACGCGGCGCGCGTCACCTCCTGCGCTGCCAGCACTAGAGCGATGCCGGCGAGCGCAGAGATGACGTGAGAGGTCGGGCCCGGAAGGACGGTGATGAGGTGTGCGACCAGTGCCGCGAAGATCGCCGGCCAGATCGCGGTGAGGACGATGCACCCGAGCAGCAAGACAAACCGGAGTGGGAACGCACGTGCCAGTACGACGACCGCGAGCACCCGTGGCGAGCGAAATCGCCACTGCTGTGAATAGTTACCCTTCCCGCACCGCAGGACTGTGACAGCTCCTACCCGCGGTGTCAAACCCTCCCACGTGCTACTGAACGTTCGTGATGATGACCTTGAGGGCCTCTTGCTCGGCGGCGTTGGCGAAGGTGTCGTAGGCCTCTTCGAACTGTCCGAACGGGTACTGGTGTGTCACGAACTTCTCAGGAGCGATGGCGCCCTTCTTGATGTCTTCGAGCAGTTCGGGTGCGGTGACGGCGTTGACCAGACCGGTCGTGATGGTGAGGTTGTTGATCCAGTGCCGCTCGATCGGGAACTCGACACTCTCCCCGTGTACGCCGATGTTCGCGACGTGGCCGCCCGGCCGGACGGACTCGAGGGCCGTGCCGAAGGTCGCCGGGACGCCCACCGCTTCAATCGCGACGTCGACGCCCAGGCCGTCGTGACTGAGTTCCCGCAGGGCCTGTACGACGTTCTCGCCGGCCTCGATCGTCTCGGTCGCGCCGAAGTCGCGGGACCGGTCGAGCCGGAACTTGTTCCCATCGACGGCGATGACCTTCGAGGCGCCGGCCGTGCGCGCGGTCATGATCGCGGAGAGCCCGACCGGCCCGGCGCCGATGACGGCGACGACGTCCCCGCTCTTGACGGCGCCGTTGAGTACGCCGATCTCGTAGCCGGTGGGGAGGATGTCGCTCAGCATCGCGCCTTGTTCGGCGGTGACGCCTTCGGGGAGCGGGATCAGGCCGTTGTCGGCGTACGGGACGCGGACGTACTCGGCCTGGGTGCCGTCGATGAGGTGACCGAAGATCCAGCCGATGCCGCCGAGCGTCTTGCAATGCGACGGCAGGCCGGCTTTGCAGTAGTCGCACGTCCCGCACTTGCTGATGCAGGAGATGATGACCCGATCTCCGACCTTGACGTTCTCGCAGCCGGGGCCGACCTCGGTGACCACACCGACGCCTTCGTGGCCGAGGATCCGGCCGTCGGTGACGGCGGGAACATCGCCTTTGAGGATGTGCAGGTCGGTGCCGCAGATGGTGGTGGTCTCGACCTTCACGATCGCGTCGGTCGGGTCCTTGATCGTGGGATTCGGGACGTCTTCCCAAGCCTTCTTGCCCGGTCCGTGGTAAACGAGCGCCTTCATCGGAACACCCCTTCTCGCCGGCCGATCAGTACACCTCGGATGCTCACACCACAGGCTGACGCCGCCGGTCTCATCTTGAGACTTGGCCGTTGGGGGAAGGCGTTTGGGTTCGCGAAGCGCTACTTGACGGCTAGTTCGCCGAGTTCGGACCAGTTGTCTTGGGGGAGTTTGAAGTTGACGATGCGAGGGGTCTCCACCAGGTGGGGTGGGAGGTGCTCTTGAGCGGCCTTGAAGTGGGCGGAGGTGACGTGGTGGGTGGCGGCGTCGTCGTCGGCGAAGGCTTCGACGAGGACGTACTCGTTCGCGTCGTCGACTGAGCGGGACCAGTCGAACCACAGGCAGCCTGGTTCGGCGCGGGTCGCGGTGGTGAAGTCGGCGGTGATGGTCGGCCAGTCGTCGGCGTGCTCGGGCCGTACGCGGAACTTCGCGGTGATGAAGATCATGAGCACCAACCTAGCGGCCGGCGCCGCGGTGCGGAGTCGCAATCTGAGATCAGCGCAGCGTGAATCCGGTGCCCAACGGGTCCCGCGGATCGAGGCTGAACGTCGCGGTGCCGGTGCGGTAGGCGTTGCCGCGCACCTCCGTGATCACGCCCTCGGGAGTCTCCGAGAGGACCCGGCCGAGGAACGTCGTACCGACGATGGAGTCGTGGCGCAGGACCTCTCCGGTGCGCAGGCGGCCCTCGTCGTGTAGCAAGGCGAGCCGCGCGGAGGTGCCGGAACCGCAGGGAGAGCGGTCCGCCTCTCCGTCCGCGAACACCGCCAGATTGCGTTGGTGTGCGGGCCCGAGATCGTCGTACAGGATCGTGCCGTACAGACCGCTGAGCCGCGGATCGGTCGGGTGGACGGCGACCGCGTCCAGAGCCCACTTGATCTCGCGACCGATCGCGATCAGGTCGGCGTACGACGACGGCGTGACCGACAGACCGACCGACGCAGCGGGGACCGACGCGTAGAACGCGCCGCCGTAACTGATGTCCGCCAGCACGTCGCCGCGCGACGTCGACACCTGGACGCCCCGGCTCAGCACGTACGACGGGACGTTGCGGAAGGCAACGCCTGAACCGTCCACCCGCGCCGTCACCCGCCCCGACGGTACGTCGATGACGACGTCACCGGGCTGGACCAGACCGGTTTCGACCGCCCAGGTCGCCAGCGCGATCGTCCCGTGCCCGCACGCGGTCGAGTACCCGTCCTTGTGCCAGAACACCACGCCGAAGTCGGCGCCGTCGTCGTCACCCGGTACGACGAACCCGCCGTACATGTCCGCATGACCACGCGGCTCGTTCACCAGCAATCGCCGTACGGCGTCGATGGCCTCCGAGGACTGCGCTGTGACGCGACGGTCCGCCACGGACGTTCCCGGGATGTCGACCGAGGTCACGATCCGGAAGGGCTCCCCGGCCGTGTGGTAGTCCACGACGCTGACATCGTCCACCCGATCACCTTAGACAGAACAAAGCCGCTGTCCGCCACAGGGGCAGACAGCGGCTGGAGCGACCTGACCGGGAGTCAGGCGGCTTGGGGAACGCGGTTGCGCTCGGCCCAGACGGCTCGGCGCAGCTTGGCCTTGTCGGGGTACCCGGCCTCGCAGCCGATCACGTACACGTCGTGGCTGCGCATGTTGACCATGCCGGCCACGTACCAGACCGGGCTCCCCTCGGCCAGCATGGTGACGATCATGTTCCGGATGTCGGTGGTGATGTTCATTCTGACCCTCTCCTTTGGTCGCTCTTACTGATACGTCGGAGCAGAGGGGCCGGATTCGACACGTCTTCCAAAAGAATTTCGGGGAAAACAAAGCGCCCCGATCGATGACCGGGGCGCTCGTCCGTGTGGGTCCCGGGGGGAGTGGGACCACCACACGTTGGGGGGGAGTTTGACGTTAACCCGACCAAGGGGTCACTCTCAGCACTTTTCGTCGAACGGCACCAGAAGTGCGCTCAGCGGCGCGATCGTCTCCGATACAGCGAAGTCGCCAGGACGACGGAGAACAGGAGCAGACCACAACACCAGGCGAGGGCGACCCGGCCGTTGTTCTCCATCGGCGTTCCGATCAGCAGGCTGCGGACGGTCTCGATCACCGGTGTGATCGGTTGATGTTCGCTGATCGGTCGCAACCACGACGGCATCGACTCCGGCTGCACGAACGCGCTGCTCAGGTACGGCAGGAACAGCATGAAGAAGCTGAGCGTGCTGGCCGACTCCACGGACTTGGCGATCACGCCGAGCCCAGCCGCGAGCCAGGACAGTGCGACGACGTACAGCAACAGCAGCCCGATCGCCGCCAGCCAGTCCACCACGCCACCGTTGGGGCGGAACCCCATGGCGAGCGACGCCACGATGACGATCGCCGTCGATGTCGCGTTACGCGCCACGCTCGCGACCACATGGCCGGTCAGTACGGCGAAGCTGTGGATGGGCAGCGAGCGCAGACGGTCGATCATCCCGTTGTGCATGTCGTCGGCGACCACCATCGCCGTCGACGAGGCGCCGTACCCGGTGGTGAGCAGCAGGATCCCCGGTACGACGTAGTTCACGTACTCGGTCCCCGTGTTGATGGCGCCGCCGAACACGTAGACGAACAACGCCATCATCAGCAACGGCAGCAGCAGCGACACGAACAACGTGTCGACGTTGCGCCGTGCGAGCCGCACACTGCGGTCGATCATGGTCACCACGTCCGAGCAGGCGGCGACGACTCCTTGGTGTGACATCAGCAACCTCTCAGGCGGTCAGTGCGAGGAACACGTCGTCGAGCGTGGGCCGGTGGGACGAGACCCGCTCCGGCGTCAGCCCGTTGTCACGCAGTACGTCGAGGACCTGGTGCAGGTGCGCCGCCGTACCGTCCGACGGCACGTTCAGCACCAGCTGGTCGACCACTCCGTTCAGTACGCCGGCAGCCTTCAGCAGCTGCACCTCGTCGGGGAAGCGCAGTTCGATCCGTTCGCCACCGATCTGGGTCTTCAGCGCGTCCGCAGTACCACTGGCGACGATCCGGCCGTGGTCGAGCAGCACGATCCGGTCCGCGAGCCGGTCCGCCTCCTCCAGGTACTGCGTGGTGAGCAGGATCGTCGTACCGTCGCGCACCAGCTCCACGATCGCGTCCCACATCGCTGACCTGCTGGCCGGGTCGAGTCCGGTCGTCGGCTCGTCCAGGAAGATCACCCGCGGTCGTGCGATCAGGCTCATCGCGAGGTCGAGCTTGCGCCGCATGCCGCCGGAGTACGTCTTCACGCGCCGGCCCATCGCGTCGGTGAGCCCGAACTGTTCCAGCAGCTCGGTCGTACGCCGCCGCGCGGTACGCCGGCCGAGGTGCATGAGCCGGCCGACCATCACCAGGTTCTCCCGGCCGGTCTGGTTCTCGTCGACCGCGGCGTACTGCCCGGTCAGGCTGATCACGCCGCGGACCCGGGCCGGTTCGCGAAGTACGTCGTACCCCGCGATCGTCGCCGTACCGGAATCCGGGCGGGTCAGTGTGGTCAGGATCCGCACCGTGGTGGTCTTGCCGGCGCCGTTCGGGCCCAGTAACGCGAGCACCGATCCCTCCGCGACGCTCAGGTCGACCCCGGCCAGTACCTCGGTCGCGCCGTACGACTTCCGCAAGCCTTTCGCCTCGACGATCATCGTCCCCTCCTTACTGCGTATTAGGTACGCTAAATAGCGTAGCAGGTACGCAGTACGGCGGGGCAAGCCCTAAACTGACCCGGTGGAGAACAACGAGCTGCCGGCCGACGTCGCGCTGATGTGGCGGCTGCGGGAGACGCCGCGGCGCGGGCCGAAACCGTCGCTGACGCTCGACGACATCGTCGCGTCGGCGATCGCGATCGCCGACGCCGAAGGCCTCGCCGCCGTCTCGATGGCGCGGGTCGCCGAGCGGCTCGGCAACTCGACGATGGCGCTGTACCGGCACGTGAAGAGCAAGGACGACCTGCTCGTGATCATGTCGGACGCCGCGATCGAGCGTCCGGAGCCGATGCCCGAGGGTGTCGACTGGCGCACCGGGCTGACGTTCTGGGCGGACGGCGTACTGACCGCGATCCGGCGGCACCCGTGGTACGCGAAGGTACCGATCTCCGGTCCGCCGGCCGGTCCGAACAACCTCGCCTGGTTCGACTCCGCACTCGGCGTGCTGGCCGACACCGGCCTGCCGGAGGAGGCGAAGGTCGGCGTGGTGATGGGCCTCATCACCTACGTGCAGGGCCAGATCCGGATGGCGTTCGACCTGGCTGCGGGCTACGCGGACAACCCGGACGCGTTTCAGCGGTTCGGCGCGACGCTCCGGAAGGTCGCGGATCCGCGGGTCTATCCGGCCGTGGTGCGCACGGTCGAGGCCGGGGTGTTCGACGAGGTGGGGAGCTTCGAGGAGGACAACGAGGCCGACTTCGACTTCGGCCTGCAGCTCTACCTGGACGGGGTCGCCGCGTTCATTGACCGGGTTGGATGATCGCGTCGGCCGCCGAGGCCGTCGCCGCGATCAGATGGGCGTTGCGTTCGTCGGACCCGTACGTGCGTTCGTGCGCTTCCTCGGCTGATCTACCGAACGCCCGGTGCCGCGCCTCGAGGCGGGCGTGACGGAGTTCCTCGGGTACCTCGACGTACCAGCACTGGTCGAGCAGGCTGCGGACGTTCGACCAAGGCGCCTCGTCGAGCAGCAGGTAGTTGCCCTCGGTCAGGACCAGCGTGACTTCCGGCGCGATGCCGATGCTCGCGGCGATCGAGTCCTCGATGCTGCGATCGAAGCGCGGCGCCCAGATCTGCTCATCCGGTGATTCCTTCAACCGCCTGAGGAGCGCGACAAAGCCGTACCCGTCGAACGTGTGCGGCGCGCCTTTCACGTCCGCAAGGCCCTCGTGCTCCAGGACCGACTGTGCCAGGTGGTATCCGTCCATCGGCACGAGCGCGACCTTGTGCCCGTCGGCGATCAGCTTCGCGGCGAGCTGTTCGGCGTACGTCGACTTGCCCGCCGCCGGCGCCCCGGTGATCCCCAGCACCTGCCGCCGCCCACGGGTCGCCAACTCGACGGCACGGTCGTAGGCAGCGGCTGAGTCCAGTGTGCGCACCCCGCCGATCCTAGGATGCTTTGCGCCGCCGGCCCGCCCTTGCGCAACCTCAGCTCGCCAGGAGTCACGATGACCGAACCGCCGAACTACGGCCGTCCCACCGAGTTCGGAGACCTGAGCCCGTTCACACTCGAGCGGACCGAGTACATCGGAGTCTCGCGAACGCCGGTCTGCTGTCTGCCCGTGACCCTCGGCGGCAAGTTGCTCGGCTTCCTGTGGGGCTCCATCTCGGTGGACGAAGACGCTGCGGGCTTCCGGCCGGTCCATGGCGCCGGAGCGGTCGGGTTCGATGCCGGCGGTCCCTGGCGGGGTCGGTTGAAGCGGGCCCGGGACAAGGGCGTCGCACCGGCCGACGCCGTACGGCGGTGGATCGGCGAGCCTGAGGATCCACGCGCCGGTGGCGTGCCGGCTGACGCTGTGGAGACGATCCTGCCGGGCTCGGATGCCGTCCTGGCGTTGGCGGCTCGGAGTCCTCGGTGGGCTACGCCAGATAGCCGTCCGGGCGGATGAGGATCTCGTCGCCCGGCTGGGCGTGGTAGATCGCGAACGCCTCGGGTGAGGTGATGTCGACCGAGTGCGGGTGGGTTGATGAGGTGGTGGGGGAGAAGCGCAGCAGAGTCTCGTGGGGGCCGCGGAGCAGTTCGAAGAGACGTACGTTGTTGCCTAGGGGTGCGTCGGGAGCGCGGTCGCCTGAGGTGAGGGGACGGGTGTCCGACGGGTCCCGGTATGAGACGTCCAGCTGGCGGGTGTTCTCGCCGCGCTCGAGCGCCGACTCATCGCCGTCGACGTGCTTCTGCATCAGGTCTTCGCTGATCCCGAGCACACGTTCCGCGTTGGTCCTACGCTCGCTCTCGTAGGTCGCCAGTACCTCTTCGCGACCGTCCGCGAGCTTCCAGCCGAGGTTGTACGCGTCCTGGACGCCGGTGTTCAGGCCCTGGCCGCCGGTCGGCGGGTGGACGTGGGCGGCATCGCCGGCGATGAAGACGCGGCCGACCCGGAACTTCGCGGCGAGCCGCACGTTCGGACGCCACACGGTCGACCAGGTGAGGTCGCGGAGCTTCGCCGTACCCGGGCCGGCGTACTTGTCGACCAGCGCCTGCAGACCTTCGAGCGAGGTGTCCGCGTCGTCGCCGTCGAGTGGCGCGCCGAACTGGAACTGGTCTCCGCCGCTCAGCGGAGTCATCGCGATACCGGCCATCGGGTTGTCCTGCGACGCGAACCAGTAGCCGAACTCGTGGTCGAGTCCGTCCGCCGCGACATCGCCGAGCAGAGTGCGGATCGACTCGTCGGTGGTGCCCTCGAAGGCGATCCCGAGGTGCTTGCGGACGAAGCTCTTCCCGCCGTCGGCGCCGACCAGGTAGTCAACGGTGAGTGTTTCGCCGGTGGACAGTTCGGCGGTGACATCTTTTGCGGTCTGGGTGAAGCCGGTGATCGCGGTGTTCAGTTCGACGCTGACGCCGTACTCCGCGAGTTTGTCGCGCAGGATCTGTTCGGTGCGGGACTGGCCGAGCATCCGTGCGTTCGGGTACGGGATGTCCGGGGTGGGGTCGACCGGGTCGGCCATCCGGCGCTCCCCGAACGGCTGACCGCTGATGAAGATCTTCATCAGCGGGATCGGCAGGCTCTGGGCCAGCACCTGGTCGAGGACGCCGAGGTCCTCGAACACCTCCAGGGTCCGCGGCTGCAGGCCGTCGCCGCGCGATCCGTTGAAGAACTCGGTCGCCTTGTCGATCACCCGGACCGCGATCCCGCGCCGGGCCAGCTCGATCCCGAGGGTCAGGCCGGTCGGTCCGGCGCCCGCGATCAGGACGGTCATGGTGGTCTCCTTGACTGAATTATGATTCACTGAATTCAGATTCAGTTTGCACAGGGCTAGGGTTCGCTGTCAAGGAGGTACGTCGTGACGGACACGGTGAGCCGCCGGCAACGGGCGGCCGGGACCGAGGTGGCGCTGAAGCAGGCCGCCCGCGAGGTCTTCGCCGAGCGCGGGTACCTGAACACGAAGATCACCGACATCACCGCGGCGGCTGGCCGCGCGACGGGGTCGTTCTACAACCACTTCGCGAGCAAGGAAGAGCTGCTCGAGGCGCTGCTGCGCGACATGCTGGCGGCGGCCGACGAGGCGGTCGTCGATGTGGCCGGGCACGACGCCGACTTCAGCAAACGGTCGGCGATCCGGTGGCATGTGGCGGCGTTCTGGGCGTTCTACCAGGCGCATCTGCCGGAGATGGTCGCGGTGAAGCAGGCCGCGATGGTGGACCCGGAGCTGGGGCGCCGACTGCAGCAGATCATGGCGGACGACGACCAGCACATGATCGAGCACTTCTCACATCTGCCGAACCCGCCGGCCGAACCGCTGGTCACGATCTCCGCGATGAACGCGCTGATGGAGGGTTTCGCCTACACCTGGCTCGTCGTCAACCCGTCCAACGGCGAGACCATCACCGACGAGGAAGCCATCGACACCCTCACCAACCTCCTGCACCACGGCCTGGCTGGCTAAGCCGATCTCCAGGCCATCACAATCGCTGTGCGACGGCCGTCGCCCGCGGCGAACCGCCCGCTCGGCGAGATTGTGATGGCCTGGGGATCCGGACCTCCACCACTCACCAAGCCGGGCTGGCCCGCGGCGGTCACGCTCGGGCGCGCCTGACCACGGCTCGGAAGGTGTTGTTGGTGAGTGGTGCAGGTGCGCGGTCAGTCCTCGGGTGGGGCTTCGGCGCCTTCGCTTTCGTCGCGTTCGGCCCACTCGATCAGGGTGTCGAGGGAGTAGACGTCGTCGTCGATCGTGGCGTGCAGATCGCCCAGCTCGGCGTACCGCTGCGGGACGGTCGCGATCGTGAAGTCCTTCGGGTTCACGTCGTCGATCTCGTCCCAGCGGATCGGGGTCGACACGGTGCCTTCGGGGTTGCCGCGCACGGAGTACGCGGCCGCGATCGTGTGGTCGCGGGCGTTCTGGTTGAAATCCACGAAGACCAGGCGCGGGTCGCGATCCTTGCGCCACCACGTGGTCGTCACGTCGTCCGGAGCCCGCCGCTCCACCTCACGCGCGAACGCGAGCGCGGCCCGCCGTACGTCGGAGAAGCCGTACGCCGGTTCGACCCGGACGTAGATGTGGATGCCCGAGCCGCCGGAGGTCTTCGGGTAGCCGACCGCGCCGAGCTCGTCGAGCACTTCGTGGACGGTGTGCGCGACCCGGCGTACCCGGTCGAACGGGCAGTCAGGCATCGGGTCGAGGTCGATCCGCCACTCGTCCGGCGTCTCGGTGTCGGCGCGCCGGGAGTTCCACGGGTGGAACTCGACGGTTGACATCTGCACCGCCCAGGCGATGTGGGCGATCTCGGTGACGCACAGCTCGTCCGCGGTCCGGTTGTACCGCGGGAACTTGACCCGGACCGTCTCCATCCACGGCGGCGCCCCGTGCGGCAGCCGCTTCTGATGCACCTTCTCGCCCGCAACCCCCTCAGGGAACCGATGCATCATGCACGGCCGCTCCCGAAGCGCGTTCACGATCCCGTCCCCGACAGACAGGTAGTACTTCACCAGATCCAGCTTGGTCTCACCGCGCGCAGGAAAGTACACCCGATCCGGATTAGAAACCCGAACCGTCCGCCCGCCAACCTCGAGCTCGATCGCCGGAGACTTGGTCGCCATGGGCCCCAACCTAACCGGCGCCGGGGACAAACGGCATCAGGCCAGGCGGGTGAGCCAGTTGCGGGTGTCTGGGGTGCGGCCGTACTGGAGGTCGAGGAGGGTGGTGCGGATCTTGGCGGTGACCGGGCCGACGCCGTGGTCGACGGAGTGGTCGCCGATGGTGAGGTCGCCTTCGGGCCAGGCGACGCGGCCGATCGGGGTGATGACCGCGGCGGTGCCGGAGGCGAAGACCTCGGTGATGTCGCCGGAGCGGACGCCGTCCTTCCACTCGTCGGCCGAGATGCGGCGCTCCTCGACCGGGTGGCCGAGGTCGGCGGCGAGCTCGAGCACCGACGCGCGGGTGACGCCTTCGAGGATCGAACCGTTCAGGTCGGGCGTCACGATCCGGCCGTCGGCGTACACGAAGAACATGTTCATGCTGCCGATCTCCTCGAGCCACTTGTGCTCGACCGCATCGACGAACGCGACCTGCTCGCAGCCGTTCGCGACCGCTTCGGCCAGGCCGGCGAGGCTGGACGCGTAGTTGCCGCCGCACTTGGCCGCACCGGTCCCGCCCGGCGTCGCCCGGATCGTCGAGGTGGTCAGCCAGATGGACACCGGCTTGGGGCCGGTGTTGAAGTACGGGCCGGCGGGAGAGGCGATCACGCCGAACAGCACCTCGTGGGCCGGCCGGACGCTCAAGGCGGCCTCGGTGGCGATCATGTACGGCCGCAGGTACAGGCTGGTCTCGCCATCCTCGGCTGAGGGGACCCAGGCCTCGTCGACGGTCACCAGCGCGCGCAGGGCCGCGACGAACTCGTCCTCAGGCACCTGCGGCAGTGCGAGCCGCTCCGCGCTCGCCGTGAACCGGGCGGCGTTCCGGTCCGGCCGGAAGGCCCAGACCGAGCCGTCCGCGTGCCGGTACGCCTTCAGGCCCTCGAAGATCTCCTGCGAGTAGTGGAAGACAGCAGCCGCCGGGCTGAGCGACAGCGGCGCGTACGCCGTGACCTTCGAACCCTGCCAGCCACCGTCCACTGTCCAGTTCGCAACCACCATGTGGTCGGTGAACGATTGTCCGAACGCCGGATCCGCAAGCACGGCCGCCCGGGCCTCCGCACTGGCCGGATCGCTGCGCAGCTCGACCGCGAAGTCCCACGCGTCTGTCACTACCGTTGCCTGCTGTTCACCTGTCACTCGCCGCACGCTACCCCTGCTCTCATCTCCAGCTCGACCCGCCGCCCACACTCCGACCACTCCGGTACGCCGACCGCGCCAGCAGCTGTCGTAGCTCAGCGGCACCGGGCTCTGCCTGTACGAGGTGCAGCACCCGATCGGCGGCGTCGTACACCAAGGAGTCGTGCCACTCGTCCGGCAGCTCGACCAGGACCCGGAGCGCTGTGGCCAGGCCGGCCGCGGTCTCGCCCGCGACCACCAGGCACTCGGCCAGGGACAGGTCGAGTCGTGCGCGTTCGCCGATCCAGCTCTCCGGGCAGAGCTCCCTGGCGCGCTCCAGCAGGACGCAGCCCGCAACGCCGTACCCCAGCAGGGTGCAGACTCGTCCCTCCGCCCAGTGCAACTGGTACGGCCGCGCTTCCGGGGTGAGCTCGTCGCCGACGCCGATCAGCTCCTGCAATGCACGGTGCGCCTCCTGAGTCCGCCCGAGCTCGGCAAGGACGAGTGCCTGCGCTGTCCGCGGCACGCAACCTGCCGCACCCGGTGCTTGCCGGTCGAGCGCGACCGATTCGTCCGCGAGCTCCAGCAGCTCTGCCAACGGACGCCGCTCGGCCAGACCGGTGATGACTTCCCTGGCCCGCACGAGTGCCGGCAGCGGGCCTTCGGCGATGCTGTCCGCGGCCGTGCGTGCGGCCCACCACCAGCGCCTGGCAGTGTGTCGCTCACCCAGCCTGGCGAGGGTCTCGGCGATCAGCATGCTCAGCTCGGCTGCCTCCGCACCGTCGGCGCTCTGCATCTGCCGCACCAGCTCCGGGAGCAGCGCTGCCGGTGGAACACTGCGGAAGTCGTCGGGCATCGGTCCGCCGGAACCGAGCGTCGCGACCAGCCCTCGCCACGCTGTCTCCAACGGGCCGGCCGCCGGGCGGAGCTGATCCGCGCGGGCGGGCCTTCGCTCGAAGGTGGCAGTCAGTCGGCCTTCAGTGCCGAGCTCCCGGTCGCAGAGCCGGGCCAGGTCCGCAGAGCCGGGCCGCTGCCCACGCTCCACCTGCGACAGATAGCTGTGGTCGTACCCGACCCGTGCTGCGAGTTGGCGCAGGCTCAGACCGACCGCCTGCCGGCACTGCCGCAGCAACGGGCCGAACGATGTCCCAAACGATGTCCCAATCGGTGTCTCGGTCACAGGACCACCCCGTTCGCGCTTCGAGCTCATGTGGTGCGTGTCGGACAAGCTACAAGCCCTCGCCGACAAAAACCGTGGAAAACAAGGGCATGTGGGCTGTGGGCTGTTCCCACAGCCCACAGCCCACACCTGTTGTGCGCACTGCGTTCTGGGCGAACCTGAGCAGGTGAACACGCTGAAGCGACAGGCTCGCCTCTTCCGTCTGGTCCGGCCCATCGACGCCCCTGGTTCCCGGATGCTCGCGGAAGGCGCGGAGTGGTCCGATGGTGCCGTTGCGCTCAGGTGGCTCGGCCGCTGGTCGAGCACCTCGACCTGGGACGGCATCGAGTCACTGCTGGCGGTTCACGCCGCCGGTGACGGCACCCGGCTGCACTGGCTCGACCCGCCGCCGGTCCGGCCGGCTGCACCACCTCCCGAGACGCAGGAGGCGACGGTCTGGCTGCCGGCGCCGGCTCCTGATGGCCGCTGCTCACGCTGCGGCCGTCCGTGGCCCTGCCTCGACTGCGGTCCTTAGGTCCTGTCCGGTGATCCAGCGTCCGGCCGTGCGTGAGACATCGCTGTCAGGAGTTACTTGACGCGGTTTAGTGTGAGGGGGTTTGGGTCGGGCTGGTGAGGGGTGGTGCTGGTGGCGGAGGGCGCGGTGGTGGATCCGCTGGACGAGCTGGATGCGCAGGTCGCTCGGTTGCGGGTGGTGGCGGACGAGTTGCGGGAGGCTCGGGGGAAGCCGGTCCTGGAGGGTAACCAGGTCGAGCTGATCGAGGACGGGCCGACGCTGCTGCGGACGTATGAGGAGATGCAGCGCAGTTGCACGACGCAGGTCCGGGCGCTGGATCGGCCGCCGTACTCGACGCCGCCCGCGTCGCAGCAGAAGCTCGAGCTGGATCGGCTGGCCGACGGGCTGGTGTACCGGGCGATCTACGGGTTCGAGGTGTTCGAGTCCGAGGAGGTCATGGCGGTGCTGCCGGAGCTGCGGGCGGCCGGTGAGGTGAGCCGGGTGCTGCCGCAGATGCCGATGAAGATGGTGCTCGGTGACGACAACATGGCGCTGGTCGCGCTCACGAAACGGGCGCCGGCCGAGTCCAACCTGATGATCAGGTCGTCGGGTCTGCTCGACGGGCTGATCGCGATGTTCGAGATGTTGTGGGGACTGGCCGTGCCGATGCCGGAACTCGAGGCCAACGGCGACGTCGCGGAGCTGCGGGCGCCGGACCGGGACATCCTGATCCTGCTGGCCGGTGGCGCCACCGACGACATGATCAGCCGGCGGCTGCGGATCAGCCCCCGGACGACCCAGCGCCGGGTCCGCGCGCTGATGGATGTCCTCGGCGCGCAGACCCGGTTCCAGGCGGGCGTTCAGGCCGCCCGCCGCCGCTGGATCTGACCAGCTGGATCTAGTTGATCGTCACCACCGTCCCGGCCCGGTTCGGGAACTCGACGAAGCCGGTCGAGCGCTGACCGGTCGCCAGCCCGGACCACGAGGCCGTCACCTGGAACGGCTTGAACGCGGCCGGCGCCACCGGAGGCGTGACCTGCAGGCTGCGCGGCGACGAGGCGGTCACGACGTTCGTCTGCATGGTGTACTCCGTCGTGCTCGCGCCCGGCGGGTTCGACAGGGTGATCGCGAGGACGCCCCAGACGCCAAGAGTCGGTCCGGCCAGGCTGGCCGACGCCTGGTTCGAGCCGTCACCGACGAACGACAGCAGCTGCATCTGACCGTTCACGACCTTGTAGAGGACCAGCCAGATGCTGCCGGCCGGGTCCACGGTCTTGATGTTCCACTGCACCGCCTTGGTCTGTGAGGTCACAGTCACCGGATAGTCGGGCAGATCGGCGTCCGCGGCACCAGCCGGTACCGCACCGGGCACCAGCGGAGCCGACACGACGCCGTACGAGCGGATCGGTACGCCGGCCTTACCGACGGTCGCAGTGAACGCCGTGGAGCCGGAAGCGCCGGTGCCGCTGACTGCAGTCGGAGCGAGTACGGATGTCGGTACGACGACGATCGGGCTGCGGACCGTCTTGTCAGCGCCCTGCCACGTCAGCCAGCCGTTGGTGGTGGTGCCGGAGTCGGCCGAGTCCAGAGTGAGCTTCACCGTGAACGTCTTGGTCTGACCGGCCTTGCTGAAGGACAGGATCGACGGCGTGACCACGGCCTTCATACCCGGAACGGAAACGGTCGCCCGGTACAGGCCCGGAGTAACAGCCGTCACTCGCCGGGTGATCGTCTGCGTGCCCAGCAGTTGGCCGACCGCGATCGACGGCGCGTTGTAGTCACTCGGGTTGATGGCAGGTACGCCGGTGCCGGTCTTGACGCCGGTGCCCTCCAAGTAGCCGAGCCAGTCCGTGTCACTCGAGTCGTAGACGAGGCCGGGGTCCAGCATCTTCGACGGCTGCACCTCACCAGCACCGGCGTCGAACGGGTTGGTGTTGACGGCCCCAGTCGAGGTGAGCACGTTCCCGGCCGTGGTCATCAGCGCCGACTTGACCGCCATGGGCGACCAGTCCGGGTGCTTCGACAGGTACAGCGCTGCCAGCCCCGCCACGTGCGGTGCGGCCATCGACGTACCCGACAGGAATGCGTAGTTCTGTCCGCCGTTGGTAGGCGGTGCGACAGCGGCCAGCACGTTCACACCAGGTGCGGCGAGGTCAGGTTTCAGCAGGTTGCCGTTGCTCGACAGAGACGGGCCACGCGACGAGAAGTCGGCCATCTGCGGGTACGGCGTCGTCACGCTGGTTTGGTTGCCCGGAACGAGCTCTGCGGTGGCGCCGACCTGTGTGGCGTACGACTTCACCGACAGCGAGCCCGGAGCGTTCAGGTGCACAGTCGGTACGACGTGGGAGTCGCCGACCACGTCCTGGTCGAAGAGGTTCAGCAGCACCATGCCGACGCCGCCGGCGCGCTGTACCTCGGTGGACTTGTCCACGCGGGCGCTGATACCGCGGTCGCAGGCGACGATCTTGCCGGCCGTCTTGCTCGGGTCGAGAGTGTTCGCCAGACAGATGAGTGCGTCTGCGTCGCTCACGCCCTCCTTCTTCACCGCAGCTCCGTTGACGAGCGGTTTGCTGCCGGTCGCGGACGTCACCGTCGTGCTGACACCGGAGTACTTCTGGCCGTTGCCCAGCACCACAGTCCCGTTCCAGGGCGCGACCGTTGTGGCGCCAACCGTCGTCACCCACGGAGAGGTGTTGTCGAGCGTCGACGCGTCCGGACCGGAGTTGCCACCCGCCGCGGAGACGAAGACACCTGCCGATGCAGCGGACAGGAACGCCAGCTGGATCGGGTCCGTGGCCGGGGACTCGATGGTCGAGCCGACCGAGTAGTTGATGACGTCGACGCCGTCGGCGACCGCCTGGTCGATGGCAGCGACGATGTCGGACGTGAAACCACCTGTGTCCTGGGCGGTCTTGCCGGACCAGAGCGCCTTGTAGACGGCGATCTTGGCTGCCGGTGCGACACCGGTGACCGTACCGAGGTCGCGGCCACCCAGTACGACGTCCACGTCGGCGCGGCCTGCCGCGGTAGTGGCGGTGTGCGTCCCGTGGCCCTCGCCGTCGCGTGGCGACTCGTAGTCAGCACGCCGCTCCGGCGGTACCAGGCTGAGCCACCCTTCACCGAAGTACTTGGCACTGATCAGCTTGGTGTTGCACAGGTCGGCGGTGAAGTCCTGACCGGTCTCACAGCTGCCGGTGAACGTGCTGCCGTCGGCCTTCTGCATCACGGTCGTCGAGCCGGACAGGTACGGACGGTACGGGTCGGCGTCCGTCGGCGGCTTGGTGCCGAGCGCCGGGCCGGCCAGCGACGCGCTCTCGGGCCAGATGCCGGTGTCGACCACACCTACGACGACACCTCGGCCCGCGGTCGCCGTACCGCCGAGCTTGTTCCAGACGCCGGTCCGGCCGGACAGCTTCAGGAAGTCGGTCGGGTTGCGGTCGTCAAGGGCGTGGTGCAGTTGGTCGGGTACGACCGACACGACGCCAGGGGTCTTGGCGAGTTCGTTGACCTGCTTCGAGGACAGTGAGGCGGCAAACCCGTTCAGGGTGGTCGAGTAATCGCGGTCGACCTTCGCCCCGACCGCAGCCGCCACCTGTGCGTGCTTGCTGGTCAGGTAGGAGCGGTAGGCCTTCCCGCTGGTGCTGTTGACCTCGACCTTGCGACCAGCGGCCGGCTTGGTGGCCTTGAGCCCGGTCAGGCCACCCTGGTACGTCGCGAGCGGCTTGTCGGCCAGCGTCACGACGTACCGACCGGGCGCGAAGCCGAATGCGCCAGTTGCGCCTGGAGCCGGTGCGGCGGAGCCTGGTGGAGCCACCAAGGCGGTGGTGATCAGCGCGGCGCCTGCAAGCAGTGCGGCGCGCCGACGCAGGTTCGGATGGTTCACGTGATGCCTCCACGGCATGTTGTCCTGGCCGTAGCTGTAGCCCCGGCCGCCCGCCCCCGAGCTCGGACGCCGAAGAGCCTGCCAAGCCACCGCTCCGGCCACACCGTTTTGGCTTCAACTGGCCGCTGGCGAAAACCTGCCAGCCGGGTTCCCGACAGCGTCGGATAACCGCCTCCGTGGCGCATTGACCAGGAGTTATGGAACATCTCTACTAAATGGCTATGCGATGGCTTGCGGTGGTTCTCGGGGTCCTGGTGGCCGGCCTTGCTGTGCCTGCGCAGGCCGCGAACATTCTGGACAACCCGGGTTTCGAGACCGGCACACTGAGCGGCTGGTCCTGCTCTGGCGGCTCTGTCGTCAGTACGCCGGTACGCACGGGCGGGCATGCGCTGAACGGGGCGGTGACGAGCTCGGACTACGCCCAGTGCAGTCAGACGGTGCCGGTGCAGCCGAACACGGCGTACACGCTCTCGGCCTGGGTGCGCGGCTCGTATGTCTATCTCGGTGTCGCGGGCGGCGTCTCCACCTGGACGCCGTCCGCGCCGAGCTACAGCCAGCTGAGCCTGTCCTGCACGACAGGTGCGAGTCAGACGTCCGCACAGATCTACGTGCACGGTTGGTACGGTCAGCCGGCGTACCAGGCCGATGACTTCACTCTGGACGGCCCAGGCGGTACGCCGGGTGCTCCGAGCACCCCTGGTACGCCGACGGTCGCCGGCTCGACCACCTCGTCACTGTCCCTGAGCTGGCCGGCCTCCACCGGCACCGTCACCGGATACCGCGTTTACGAGGGCGCATCCGTCGTACAGACCGTCACTGGTACGACAGCCACCGTCAGCGGACTCCAAACGTGCAGCAGTCACTCCTACGCGGTGGCGGCGTACAACAGTGCCGGTGAGTCGGCGAAGTCGGCGGCTGTGACAGGTAGGACGGCGGGCTGTACTAGTACCGGGCTGGCGAAGCATGCGCTGATCGGCTACCTGCACGCGAGCTTCGCGAACGGGTCCGGGTACGTGCGGATGGCTGACGTGCCGGACCAGTGGGACATCGTCAACCTGGCCTTCGGTGAGCCCACCAGCGTTACCTCGGGAGACATCCGGTTCAACCGGTGTCCTGCCGCAGAGTGCCCGAACGTGGAGAGCGACGCTGAGTTCGCAGCAGCCATCGAGGCCAAGCAAGCCGCGGGTAAGAAGGTGCTGATCTCGATCGGCGGTGCGAACGGGCAGGTGCAGCTGACCACCACCGCGGCGCGGGACGCGTTCGTCAGTTCGGTGAGCTCGATCATCGACCGCTACGGCCTGGACGGGCTCGACATCGACTTCGAAGGGCACTCGCTCTATCTGAACGCGGGTGACACCGACTTCCGCAACCCGACGACCCCCGTGATCGTCAATCTCATCTCGGCGCTCAAGACCCTGAAGGCGAAGTACGGCGCGAACTTCGTGCTGACGATGGCACCGGAGACGTTCTTCGTGCAGGTCGGCTACCAGTTCTACGGCGGCTCCAGCGGCGGCGACAACCGGACCGGCTCGTACCTGCCGGTGATCCACGCGCTGCGGGATTCGTTGACGGTGCTGCACGTCCAGGACTACAACTCCGGCCCGGTGATGGGGCTGGACAACCAGTACCACACCATGGGCGGCGCGGATTTCCACATCGCGATGACCGACATGGTCAAGGCAGGCTTCCCGGTGGCGAACACCGGTCAGACGTTTCCGGGACTGCGCGACGACCAGATCGGTTTCGGGCTCCCGGCGGCGGTCAGCGCAGGAAACGGCTACACCGCCCCGGCAGCCGTGCACGACGCGCTCGACTGCTTGGTGAAGGGCCAGAACTGCGGCGGCTACAGCCTCCGCGGCGGGACCTCGCCGGGCTTCCGCGGGCTGATGACGTGGTCGATCAACTGGGACAAGTACTACAACTGGGAGTTCCAGAACAGCCACGCGCCGTACCTCGACGCCCTCCCGTAGGCCGCCCCTCGCGCCCGGTTCGCGAATCAGCCCGTCGCGAACCGGGCTCGGGCCTGTGGATTACCGATCCCGGTTTGTGTGTTGTCGCTGGTATGAAGGAGTCATGACAGCGTCAACGACCCGCTCGGTGATCCTCACCGTCGACGACGATCCCGGGGTTTCCCGGTCGATCGCCCGTGACCTCCGCCGTCGGTACGGCGAGGAGAACCGCATCGTCCGGGCGGAGAACCCGGTGCAGGCGCTCGACGCGCTGAAGGAGCTGAAGCTCCGTGGTGAACCCGTCGCGCTGCTGCTGGCCGACTACCGGATGCCCCAGATGTCCGGGATCGAGTTCCTCGAGGCCGCGATGGACCTGTTCCCGCTGGCCCGCCGGGTGCTGCTGACGGCGTACGCCGACACCGATGCCGCGATCCAGGCGATCAACGTGGTCGACCTGGACCACTACCTGCTCAAGCCGTGGAACCCGCCGGAGGAGAAGCTGTATCCGGTGGTCGACGCGATGCTCGACCTGTGGCGGTCGACCCCGGAGCCGTCCGGCGACGAGACCCGGGTGATCGGTCACCGCTGGTCGGCGCCGTCGTTCGCGGCCCGCGACTTCCTCGCCCGGAACGCGGTGCCGTACCGCTGGCTGAACGTCGACGACGACGAGGCGAAGCGGCTGCTTGACGCCGCCGACGTGGACGGTACGACGCTGCCGGTCGTGATCACGCCGGACGCCACGGTCATGGTCGCGCCGTCCGAGGCCGAACTCGCGCAGAAGGTCGGTCTGTCGACCGCGCCGGCGAAGGACTTCTACGACCTGGTCGTGGTCGGCGGCGGCCCGGCCGGGCTCGGCGCGGCGGTGTACGGCGCCAGCGAAGGTCTGCGGACCGTGCTGGTCGAGCAGGTGGCGACCGGCGGACAGGCCGGCCAGTCGAGCCGGATCGAGAACTACCTGGGCTTCCCGGACGGGGTGTCCGGCGCGCAGTTGACGGACCGGGCCCGGCGGCAGGCAGTCCGGTTCGGGGCCGAACTGCTGACGACGCGGCAGGTAGTCGGGCTCGAGACGCTCGGGAACGCCCGCCGGCTGCGGTTCGCCGACGGCAGCGAGATCTCGGCGCACTCGGTGATCCTCGCGACCGGCGTCTCGTACCGGACCCTCCAGGCGCCCGGTGTCGACGATCTGTGCGGCCGCGGCATCTACTACGGCTCGGCCACCACCGAGGGTCCGGCGTGCGCCGGCTCCGAGGTCTACATCATCGGCGGGGCGAACTCGGCCGGTCAGGCGGCGGTCTATTTCTCGAGGCATGCGAAACGCGTGCATATGCTGGTGAGAGGACCATCGCTCACCGCGACGATGTCGTCGTACCTCATCGACCAGATCGACGAGATCGACAACATCGAGGTGCACACCTGCACGCAGGTCGTTTCCTGTATCGGCTCGGAGCACCTGGAACACCTCACCCTGCTGAACAGCGAGACCGGGGAGAAGCGTGAGGTGAACACGGAATGGATGTTCGTGTTCATCGGCGCGGCCCCGCGGACGGACTGGCTGCCCGGTGACCTGCTCCGCGACGACCGAGGCTTCGTGCTCACCGGACCCGATCTGCACGGCAGACCGCCGGGCTGGCCGCTCGACCGGGAGCCGTACCACCTGGAGACGAGTATGCCGGGCGTGTTCGCCGCGGGCGACGTACGGGCCGAGTCGGTGAAGCGGGTCGCCTCCGCGGTCGGCGACGGAGCGATGGCCGTGACACTGGTGCACCGATACCTGGAGATGCTCTGATGACCGATCAAGCTGTCAAGCGGCTGACGCCCGACGAGCTGCGCACGCTGTTCCTCTTCGAGAGCCTCACCGAGGAGCAGCTCGAGTGGCTGTCCAACGCCGGGTACGTCGAGGACGTGCACGACGGGATCGTGTTCAACGAGGGTGACGAGGCGACCTGCTGCTACGTCCTGCTCTCGGGTGAGATCCGGCTCTGCAAGCTGTCGCACGGCGAGCTCGTGGAGATCAACCGGACCGGTCAGCGCGGGGTGTACTCCGGTGCGTTCAACGCGTTCTTCGGCGCCAACGACCACAAGTCGTACACGGCGACGATGCAGGTGACCCAGCCGTCGGCGTTCTTCGTGATCAGCGCCGAGACGATGGCGACGATGATGAACACCTGGTTCCCGATGGCGGTGCACCTGATCGAGGGCTTCGTGATGGGTGCGCGCCGGACCAACGAGACGATCGGGGAGCGCGAGCGGTTGCTTGCCCTCGGCTCCTTGTCCGCGGGTCTGACCCACGAGCTGAACAACCCGGCCGCCGCCGCGGTCCGGGCCGCGGCGACCCTGCGGCAGCGGGTGTCCGGGATGCGGTCGAAGCTGGCGATGCTCGCCGACGGCACCCTCGACGCGACCAAGCTGCACCAGATCGTCGCGTTGCAGGACGACGCGGTCGAGCGGCTGGAGAAGAACAAGGACAAGGACGTCCCACCGATGGAGTTGTCCGACCGCGAGGACACGCTGACGGACTGGCTCGACGACCACGACGTGCAGGCGAGCTGGGACGTGGCGCCGGTGCTCGCCGCCGCGGGCCTCGACGTGCCGTGGATGGAGAACGTGCTGGCGGCGGTCGGCCCGAAGTACCTCGAAGGCGCCGTGCGATGGCTGATGTACACCATCGACACCGAGTCGCTGATGAACGAGATCGACGACTCCGTGACCCGGATCTCGACCCTCGTTGGCGCCGCGAAGCAGTACTCGCAGATCGACCGGGCGCCGTACCAGACCGTCGATCTCCGCGAGTTGCTGAAGTCGACGCTGGTGATGATGTCGGGCAAGCTGCAGGGGTACGAGATCGTCAAGGACTTCGATCCCGAGCTGCCCGCGATCCCGGCGTACGCCGCGGAACTCAACCAGGTGTGGACCAACATCATCGACAACGCGGTCAGCGCGATGGGCGGATCCGGGACGCTGACGATCCGCACCCGCCGGGACGGCGCCTACGCGGTCGTCGAGATCGGCGACACCGGCCCGGGCATCCCCGACGAGATCCGGCGCCGCATCTTCGAGCCGTTCTTCACCACCAAGCCGATCGGCGAAGGCACCGGCCTCGGCCTCGACATCTCCTGGCGCATCGTCGTGAAGAAACACCACGGCGACCTCCGCGTCGAGTCCGAGCCAGGCCACACCGTCTTCAAAATCGTCCTGCCCCTCGACCCCGAACGCGAACTGGAGTCCGACCCGGCGCTGCTGGCCTAGGAGTCGCTGTAGGCAACCGGTGGGGTCGGCGTGGGGGAGACCAGGGGAGCGAGCACACGGGCAGCGGCGCTGGCGCCTTCAGTGGCCTCGATTGCAAACGCTTCCAGGATCAGGTCCCTGGTCGCCGGGTCGATCTCGTCCTGATGGATGCTGAAAAACCTGCGAGCGCCTGCGGACCTGCCCAGCAGCAACGCGCTGGAAATCGTCGCGGCAGCTGGATCAGCGCCGGCCGTGCCCGCCCACCCCAGACATTCACCGGCATCCTGCGCAGCGTCCGAGGCGTCGACAGCTTCCAACTGACCATCGTTCATGGGCACGCATCCTCTTGCTTAAGGCAACCAGTTGGTGATGGTGGTGATGACTGCTGGGTCCAGGTGGCCGGGGAGTTGGTAGTCGGTCATTGTCGACGGGCCGTCGCCTGCGAAGAAGATGTGGTTGTCGGCGTCGAGGACGGTGATCGTGGCGTTCGGGAGGCCTTTGCGCCAGGCTGGGAGGTCGTCGGTGACGGTGATCTGGTAGTCGCGGCCGCCTTGTAGGACGAGGATCGGTACGTCGAGTTTGGCGGCCGTCTCGACTGGGTCGTAGTCGCGTTGGTCCAGCCAGAAGGAGGCCGGTGCGCCGAATGGAAGGTCGGACGCCGGCGTATCCGGGGTCACGTTGTCGGCCGCGAGCGCTTGGCGTTCGAAGAGTGCGACGGTCTCGGGCGGTACTGCCTCGGGATTCGTCTGCGCCAGGTAGCGCACGACGCGGACGGCCGCATGCTGCATGGGCTGGGTGTCGCCGGCCATGATCACGACGCCGGCGACGAGCGGTTCCTCGGCGGCGATCTTCGGTGCGATCTTGCCGCCCATGCTGTGACCGACGAGGACGACGCGGTCGACGTGCTCGGCGAGCAGCCGTACGGCGGCGATCCCGTGCGGGACGTACTCCGCGGTCATCGTGTACCCAGGCTCCGCCATCGCTTCGGGCCGGTTCGCGGTGATCTTGTCGAAGCGCAGGACCGCGACGCCCTGCGTTGCCAGGCCCCAGGCGAGGTCCTTGAGCGGCTTGTTCGGTCCACTCGTCTCGTCGCGATCGAACGGACCGCCGCCGGTCAGCAGTACGACGCCTCGCCCGGTCGGTCGCGCGGGCAGCGTCAACGTGCCGGGGACGGTTCGGCCGGCCGCGTCGAGGGTGATGTCGTGCTCGGTGAACGCGGCCGGATCGGCGTACGGCGGGGGAGTCCAGGTCATCGGCGTACCTTTCTCATGGTTTGAGAAAGGTAGCATGGCGTGAGATTGTTGCGCCATGGGTCCGTTGGAGCTGCTGGGGCATCCGGTGCGATTGCGGATCGTGCATGCACTGCGTGGCGGCCGGGGGCTGACGACCGCCGAGCTGGGGGAGCGGATCGCGGACGTGTCGAAGGCGACGCTGTACCGGCATGTCGAGCTGCTCGCCGAGGGCGGCATCCTCGAGGTCGCGGAGGAGCGGCGGGTGCGGGGCGCCGTCGAGCGACGCTTCCGGCTGCGCGTCGCGTCCGCGTCGATCACGCCGGAGCAGCTCGAACAGCTGACGGTCGAGGATCATCGGCGCGGGTTCGCCGCGGCGATGGCGGCGCTGGTCGCGGAGTTCAACGCGTACGTCGAGCGCGACGGAGCCGACCCGATCGCGGACCTCGTCGGCTACCGCCAGCACGGCATCTGGCTGACCGAAGCCGAACTCCACCAACTGATCGAAGGCCTGCGCGCCGCGATCCTCCCCGTCCTGTCGAACGAGGCGACCCCAGGCCGCTCCCGCTACCTCCTCAGCCCGATCCTCTTCCCCACAAACGACGACGCCTGACGTCCACCCGAGTCACTTTGTGCACGGGATCCGCGCCTGCGGGCGCTGAACGTGCGGATCTGGTGCACAAAGTGGGACAGCGTCGGGGTGGTTGGGGTGTGGGGTTCCAGGTCGCGGGTTTCCAGGTTCGGGATCGCGTGAAGGCCTTCGGGCAGTGGAAGAACACCTCCTCGACGTCGAGCACGAGCGCCAGCCGCGGGCGCTGCGAGCGGACGATCAGGTCGTCGAAGAACGGGCCGTCCGTGACGATCCTTGCGCGGCCGTTCACCCGGAGCGTCCTCGGACGACCGGGGACGACGAAGACGAGGCCGGCGTACGGGTTCTCGAGGATGTTGCGGAATCCGTCCATCCGGCGGTTTCCGGAACGTTCCGGAATCACGAGCGTGGTTTCGTCCAGCACTTTCACGAAGCCGGGTGGGTCGCCCTTCGGCGAGACATCGCAGTGGCCGGCGGCGGACGACGTACCGACGAAGACGAGTGGTGAGTCTGCGATCCATTCGGCGTGTACGTCGCTGAGTCGCGCCTCGACCTTGTCGCGGACAGCTGGCTCCGGTGTGCCGAACTGCTCGAGCTCCGACACGTTCCGCACGACAGGCAGTTCCACAGGTCCTCCTCGTTCGGCGTCGCGGGTCTAGGACGAGCGAGCCGTCGTCCGCGTGACACTTGCTTGACGCATTCCGATATAGGCATATGATTGCCGGCATGGCACGAGCAGCGACGACGTCGGACGTGTTCAACGCGATCGCCGAGCCGCAGCGCCGGGAGATTCTGGTGCTGCTGCGGGCGGGTGAGCGGCCGGTGACCGAGCTGGCCCAGGAGCTGGGGATGACTCAGCCGGGGGCGTCCAAGCATCTGCGGGTGCTCCGGGAGGTTGGGTTGGTGCGGGATCGCAAGGCCGGCAAGCAGCGGCTGTACGGCCTGGACGCCCGCGGGTTGCGACCGGTCCATGAGTGGGCCGGCGGGTTCGAGCGGTTCTGGAACGAGAGCTTCGATCGGCTGGACGCGTACGTGCAGGATCTGAAGCAGACACGGCTGGAGGAATAGCTGATGAGCACGACGGGACGAGGGGCGCCGGCACAGACCCCGACGGCGGAGCGGGAGATCGTGATTTCGCGGGTCATCGACGCTCCACGGGAGTTGGTGTTCGAGGCGTTCACCGAGGTCCGGCACCTGTCGCAGTGGTGGGGGCCGGATGGGTTCACCACGACCACGCAGACGTTCGAGTTTCGCGTCGGCGGCGTGTGGGACTTCGTGATGCACGGGCCGGACGGCACGGAGTACGACGAGTGGATCACCTGGACCGAGATCGCCGCACCGGAGCGGATCGCGTTGCTGCACGGCGAGTCCAGCGATGACCCGAATCCGTTCGAGTCGATTCTGACGTTCGCGCCTGACGGTGCGGCGACGCGGCTCGAGATGCGTACGGTGTTCCGCACCAAGGAGCTGCGCGACGAGGCGGTCGAGAAGTACGGCGCGGTCGAGGGCGGTCGGCAGACGTTGAGCAAGCTGGCTGCGTACGTCAGCTCCCGAGTGGAAGGCTGATGGCGGGGAAGGTGTTCTTCGGGGTGTCCATGTCGGTGGACGGGTTCATTGCGCCGGATTCGCCCGAGGAATTGATGGGGAAGCAATGGATGGAGTTGCAGCGGTGGGTGTTTCCGCTGCGGTTCTTCCGGGAGAACCTGAAGCTCGGCAAGGGCGGTGAGGAGGGGCGCGACAACGACATCGCGCGGGAGACGTTCGAGCGCACTGGTACGACGGTGATGGGCAAGCGGATGTTCGACGCCGGTGAACGGATGTGGCCGGCGGAGGCGCCGTTCCATACGCCGGTGTTTGTGGTGACGCACGAGAAGCGTGATCCGTGGGAGCGGCCGGGCGGGACGACGTTCCACTTCGTCAACGATGGGATCGAGGCTGCGCTTGAGCGGGCGCGTGAGGCGGCCGGTGAACGTGATGTGCGGATCGCGGGTGGTGGGGAGACGATCCTCGAATATCTGAATGCCGGGCTGATCGACGAGTTCTCGATCGCGCTGTCACCGGTGCTGTTCGGCGCCGGGATCCGGTTGTTCGAGGGCGTGGACGCCGGGCGGATCGCTTTGGAGCAGGTCAGCGCGGAACACTCGCCGAAGGTGACCCACCTGACGTACTCGGTCCGGGAGCGCTAGGCGAACTGCGCCGACCGGATCACCCAATCACCGCCGCTGACAACCTTCGCCGGAGGGCTGGCAGTTGTTGGGGGTGCGCCGACGTGGCGGGGCCGTTGAACAGGCTATTTCCGGCTCTTGTGACCGAGGTATGGGTGGTCGGCGCGGCCCCGAGCGCCTGAGTGCGCGTTCTCATTAAGACGTGTCGAAGGGCTGGGTAGCGCACCTGAACGTGACCACGCTCGCACGTACGGCGCCCCACCGGCGCGCTACCTGTCGAGCCGCCCCGCACCCCCACAAACCCCCGCCGCCGCTGTCGCTCCCCAAACCAGTTCGGGGAGCCCCACACCCCCACAACAGCACGTGATCCTCCCCAAACCGGTTTGGGGAGCCCTGCACCCCCACAACGGCACGTCATCGTCCCCAAACCGGTTTGGGGAGCTCTGTACCCCCGGGTAAGTCGTGCCCCGGGGAAGTCGTGGGTGGGCAGGTGTGGGTTTGCGCTGCTGCCCGGTTCAAGGGCGAATCCCGAACAGCGGGGAAACAAAGTTGCAGATCGCGACAATTTCTTTCCCAACCAGACAGCTCACCCGCTCCGACGACACCACACACCGTCACGGGGACACCGCCGAAACCCGCCACTCGATACACCCGACCGATACCGGCAACCGAGGACACGCACCAGGAACACGCACTGGGGACCGGGAACAGGCAATGGTGACTCGGGACAGGCAATACCAGGTGCCCACCCACCATTGCCTGTTCCCTGATCCCAGACCGGGTCGATCGCCGCCCACACATCGGACAGGAGAGCCCTATTTCCCTCCCCCCACCACTTCCTGTGCACTGCACGTCCGCAAGCGGGCGCGGGCATGGCGCGGGCATGGCGCGGGGTGTTAGCGGAGGGCGGTGCCTTGGGTGTGGGTCAGGAGGGTTAGGTCTTGGCGGGTGGGGAGGGATTCCCAGTCGCCGTACGCCGTGACGCAGAAGGCGCCTGAGGTGGTGGCGCGGGTGAGGCGGGCGTCGGGGGCGAGGTTGTCGAGGGTGGCGGAGAGGTAGCCGGAGACGAACGCGTCACCCGCACCGATGCTGTCGACAACAGTCACCGGAAGCGCCGGGCTGTGGATGGTGTGAACCGCGGCCGACGGCGCGTCCCCTGGCTGCCCCTCGGTCCGCGGGGCGTCCCCGGGCTGCTCCTCAGACGATGGCGTGGCCTTGGTGTGGGACCAGGCGCCCTCTCCGCCGGCGGTTACGACGACGGTGTTGACGGTGTTGAGTAGGTCGGCGACTGGGTGTTCGGCGTCGGTGAGGAGGTCGAGTTCGTCGTCGGAGGCGAAGACGGTGTGGAGGTGGGGGAGGAGTTCGCGCAGTGCGGTGGATGCTTCGGGGCGGGTCCAGAGGCGGGCGCGGTAGTTCACGTCGAGTGAGACCTGGATGCCCGCTGCGAAGGCCGTGCGTACGGCGGCCAGCGTCGCGGCGCGTGCTGTGTCGGAGAGCGCGGGTGTGATCCCGGTGACGTGGAGCAACCTCGGAGCCGTGGCGGTGACCGCGGCCGAGATCTCGTCCGGTGTCAGGGTGGAAGCAGCCGAGCCGCGGCGGTGGTAGCTCACGCGGGTGATGTCGTGCGACGGCTGGTCGAACGCGATGAACCCGGTGAACGCGTCGTCGGCGAACCGGATCCGGGTACCGACACCCTCGGCACGCAGCGTCCGCTCGATCAGCCGCCCAGGCTCGTCGTTGCCCACGGCACTCAGCCAGGTGACGTCGTGCCCGAGCCGCGCGACACCGATCGCCACGTTGCTCTCCGAGCCCGCGATCGAGAGCTGCGCATCCCCACCGAGCCGCATCGGCCGAGCAGTCCGCACCGAAACCATCGTCTCGCCGAACGTCAGCAAATCCGTCATTTCACCGCTCCAGTCGTACTCCGAGAACCGAGGCGATCCGCCGGATCGCCCTGTCGGCCGGTCCGGCCTCCCGCACCTGACGAGCCTATTTGCCTGGCCCACCCACCAAGTCAGGGGTTCCTGACCGTCATCGAGGGTTCAGAACCCCTCATTTGGTGGGTGGACCAGCCAAATTGCCGGGTCTGCCAGCCAAATTGCCGGGTCTGCCAGGCAAATTCGAGGGGGCGGGGTGGGGGTCAGATGTTGAGGGCGGTGCGGAAGGTGCTGGCTCGGATGGATAGTTCGGAGAGGGGGCCGCCGGTGGCGGCGTCGCCTAGGAGGGGGGAGCCTACGCCGACTGCGATGGCGCCGGCGGCGAGGTACTTCGGGGCGGAGACCGCGTCGACGCCGCCGACCGCGAGGAGCGGTGCGTCGGGGAGGGGTGCGCGGAGTTCGGACAGGTAGCCGGGGCCGTGGACCTTGGCGGGGAAGATCTTGACGGCGGTGGCGCCGAGATCCAGAGCGGCCACCACCTCGGTGGGCGTGAGGGCGCCGCACAGCAGCGGCAGGCCGAGCTCGACCGAGCGGTGGGCGCCGCGCGTGATCGCCGGCGTCACGGTGAAGTCGGCCCCCGCAGCGGCGACCTCGTCGGCCTGCGCCGCGGTGACGACCGTGCCGGCACCGATCAAGATAGAAGCGTCGTACTGCGCCCGCGCCTTCGCGATCGCCTCGACGCCGCCGGGCGTGGTGAGCGAGACCTCGAGGGCCATGATGCCGGCCTCGACGAGGGTCTGGACGCAGGCGAAGGCGGTGTCCGCCCCGTCGGCGCGGATGATCGCGAGCAGTTTCCGGCTCCGGAGTTCGGCAAGCAGATCCATAATCCCCAACCTATGTGATCGATCCAGACATAGGACGTCCCATGAGCTCTGGCGTGGACGCCAAATGTGTGGCTAAATTTCGAGGTAGACAACCGCCCCGTTGTTTACTTTCAGGAGGCATCCGCTCATGCCTAAGCTCAAAGCCCTGCTCATGGTCCTCGCGCTGGCCGCGCTGACCATCCCAGCGCCAACCGCCCAAGCTGCCGTCACCACAACAGTTCTGTTCAACAAAGGGGACGCCGGATTCGGCTGCTACCGCATCCCCGCGATCGTGAAGACCAAGGCCGGCACGCTGCTCGCGTTCGCCGAGGCCCGCCGCGCGTGGTGCGCGGACTCCCAGGAGATCGACCTCGTGCTGCGCCGTTCGGAGGACGACGGCCGCACCTGGTCGGCGACTCAGACGGTCCTCTCCGGCACCGACACCGACCCGAATGCGGTCGCCACCCGCGGCAACCCGGCGCCGATCGTCGACTACGAGACCGGCCGGATCGTGCTGCTGAGCACGATGGACCCCGGTACGACGAGCCGCCCGCGTACGCCGTACGTCCAGGTCAGTGACGACGACGGGAAGACCTGGAGTGCGGCGAAGAACATCGGCGGCCAGATCGACGATCCGGCCTGGGGCTGGTACGCGACCGGGCCTGTGCACGGCATCCAGCTCACCCGCGGCGCGCACACCGGCCGCCTCGTCGCGGGCACCAACTACGACAACGGCGCCGGCCAGAACGCCGGTCAGCTTGTGTACAGCGACGACCACGGTGAGACCTGGCACAAGGGCGCGACCGATCTCCGCTCGGACGCCACGCCACAGGAGATCAGCGTCGTCGAGAAGGTCGACGGCGGTGTGTACGCCGGTGCGCGCAACAACGCCGGTACGTCGGGCGCGAGCCGGATGGCCGCGGTCAGCAACGACGGCGGTCAAACGTTTTCCGCGCCGTTCGCCACCATCGACGGACTGACTACGCCCGTCGTCCAAGGGTCGCTCCAACGCCTCAGAGCTGTCGATCAAGGCGACAAGTACAACCGCCTTCTGTTCGCGGCGCCGGCGGATCCGGATCGGCGCAGATACATGACGATCAGGTCCAGTTTCGACGAGGGCAAGACCTGGCAGACCGTTGCCGAGGGCACCCGCATCACCAGCGACTGGTCTGGATACTCCGACATGGCGATCCTCGACACCGGCGAGATCGGCCTGCTGTACGAAGGCGGCACGGTCGACGCCCGCGACCAGATCCGCTTCGCCCGCTTCACCGAGACCGACATCGGCCACCCGGATGCGCCGCTCGGCGGTCCGACGACACCGGACGTTTCCGGCCTGCACAACGACAGCTACCTGCGCGGTGGCACCACCGCCGTGACGGGCAAGTTCGGGCAGGCGAGAGACCTCGACGGCGTTGACGACGCGATCCAGCTCCCGTTCGCCGAATCGCTCGCGGTCGGCGCGGGTGACTTCACCGCGATGGCGTGGATCAAGTACGGCGCCAGCACGACGCCCCAGGCGATCTTCTGGGGCTACAACATCAACGAGTTCTCGCAATTCTGGCTGCGCGCCGAACCCGCGGACAGTCGTATCCGCGGCCTGATCACCACCGGCGGCAACACGGCCGCGGTCCAGACCACGAAGGCCTACAACGACAACGCTTGGCACCACGTCGCCCTGCAACGCAAGGCCGGTACGCTCTCGATCTGGGTCGACGGTACCCAGGCCGCTAGTGTCACGGCCCCGACCGGATCGGTCAGCCCCGGCCGGCCCTTCAAGATGTACGTCGGGCAACGCCTGGACGGCGCGCACCACTTCGATGGCTCGCTGGACGAGGTCCGGCTCTACAAGCGGGCCCTGACCGCGACCGAGCTCAACAGCATCCGTACCGCGAACAGCACCTCGGCGCCCAATGCCGTACTCGATCTGCCCCTCGGGTGACATCACACTGACCTGGCGGACAACGTCAACCGCCAGGTCAGTTCACCACTCGCCGGCACCACCGCGGCGTCGTCCGGACCGGCGGTCGCCAGGTCGAACACGCGACCCAGCATCGGCTCGACCCCGAGACTCCGGTACGGCGCATCGGTCGGGAAGCCGCCCTGGTTGCGCCACAGCGCGGTGGAGACTGGTTGCCCCGGGCAACTCAAGGTCATGGTGAGCTCCGCGCCGCGATCGCGGACCGATACCGTCGGGCAGTCCACGAGGACTGCGCCCGCGGCCGTCCCGTCGGTGGGGCCGAACACTCCAAGATCAAGGGGTGTCGGCCAGACGGCGGTCACCCACGGGTCGTCGTCCGGCCAGGCCCACGGCAACCACGGCTCCGCTTCGGGATACAGGCGGCATTCGGTCCCGGGCGGTGCGGAGATGGTTGCCCCGGCGTTGCAGTCGAGGAGCGCGTGTGCGGCCCACACGAACCGATAACCCGGGACCGCCTCGAGGCGGTAGTCGACGGCGAGGGTGTCGGTACCGGGGGTGAAGGCGCGGGTGAGGATCGCGCCCCCGTGCTCAACTGAGGTGTCCCAGGGCTGGTTCCACAAGCCACCGTGGTCGGGGAATCCGCGGACGGTGGGGAAGCATTCGTCGACACCGCCCGCGTCGATGAAGGTGGCGAGCCCGGTACGCGCCCCGGTCACCAGGCCGGGTCCGGCCCAGAGCCATTCGCGGCCACCGAGCTGGAGCGAGGTCCAGCGGCCCCCGTCGGCGGGGTCGACCGTCACCGTCCGGTTCGGCTGTTGGGTCACCATTCGGCGAAGGATCCGTCCTCGTGGGTCCAGACCGGGTTGCGCCAGGCGTGGCCGGTTCGGTCCGCGGCACGGACGGCGTCCTCGTCGACCGTGATTCCCAGGCCGGGCAGGGGATTCCACTCGGCATGCCCGTTGACCCAGTCGAACGGCGCGGGATCCACGACGTACGACGTGAGGTCGCTGGTCACATTGTAGTGGATGCCTCGGCTCTGCTCCTGGATCAGGAAGTTCGGCGTCGCGAACGACACCTGCAACGAGGCCGCCAGCGAGATCGGCCCGAGGGGGCAGTGCGGTGCGAGCATCGCGCCATGTGCATCCGCGAGGACGGCGATCCGGCGGAGCTCGGAGATCCCGCCGGCGTGGGAGACGTCGGGCTGCACGACCGCGACGCCGGCGTTCAAGGGCGCCAGGAAGTCGGCCCGGTGGTAGAGCCGTTCGCCGAGTGCGACCGGGACCGTCGAGGCCTCCACCACCGAGGACAGGTGCGCCATCTGCTCCGGCAGCACCGGCTCCTCGACGAACATCGGCTGCAGGTCCTCGACCGCGTGCAGGATCCGCCGCGCCGCAGCCACGCCGACCCGTCCGTGCAGGTCGATCGCGACGTCCCGGGAATCGCCCAGGACCGCCCGCGCGGCCGCCAGCCGGTTGACGATGTCGTTGACCTCGGCAACGGACGGCGAGGTCTGGATCTGCCCGCTGGCGTTCATCTTCACGGCCGTCATCCCGGCCGCGACCTGCTCCGCGACGGACTCGCCGATCGCGGACGGTTCGTCCCCGCCGACCCAGGCGTAGACCCGGACCCGGTCGCGGACCCGCCCGCCGAGGAGCGCGGCGACCGGAGCGCCGTACACCTTGCCCGCGATGTCCCACAGCGCGTGGTCGAGCCCGGCGACGGCGCTGCTGAGCACCGGCCCGCCGCGGTAGAACCCGCCCTTCGTCAGCACCTGCCAGTGCCGCTCGATCTGCAGCGGATCCTGGCCGATCAGGTACTCCGACAGTACGTCGATCGCGGCCCGGACGACCTCGGCGCGTCCTTCGACGACCGGCTCGCCCCACCCGACCACACCGTCGCTCGTCTCGATCCGGCAGAACAGCCAGCGTGGCGGGACCAGGAACGTCTCGATCCTCTCGATCTTCACGAGCGCCGCCTACGCGCCGACGTACGGCGGCCGGACGAGCCGCGGACCTCGGTGAGGTCCTCGGCGGCCTTCGCGAGCAGCTCCCGCATCGCGAGCTCGGCACCCTCGGGGTCGTGCGCGCGGACCGCGTCCACGACGCGCCGGTGGCTCGGCACCGGGTCGTCCGACGGCTTGACCCTGTGCACCAGCCGGTCGCGATCCGCGAGCCCGGTCTCCATGATCACTTCCATCTTGGTCAGCAGTTCGTTGCCTGTCGCGGCCAGCAACGCGCGATGGAACGCGAGGTCCGCGGACGCCGCGGCGACGTTGTCACCGGCGGACTCCATCGCCGCGAGCGCCTCGTCGAGGGCCGCGAGGTCTGCGTCGTCCGAGCGCAGCGCGGCCAGCCGAGCCGCGGCAGGCTCGACGATCCCGCGCACTTCGTGCAGCTCCTCGAGCAACTCGGGCCGTACGTCGGCGTCCTTGAAGTGCCAGCGGATCATGTCCGCGTCGAGCAGGTTCCAGTCCGAGCGCGGGCGGACGAACGTGCCGCGTTTCTGCCGCGCGTCGACCAGGCCCTTCGCGGTCAGCACCTTCAGCGCCTCCCGGACCGCGGTCAGGCTGACCCCGAGGTCGGCCTGCAGCTCGGTCACGTTGATGGTCGCGCCCTCCGGGATCTGCCCGGACAGGATGCGCTGCGCCATCACCTCGACGATCTGCCCGTGCAGCCCTCGCGAAACCCCGCGCTGAATCCCCGTCACACCGCTCTCCCTCACGCCGAGTCCTTCGTTGCGGACCATCCGCCATCGACCACCAGGCTGGTGGCGGTCACGTACGACGCCTCGTGGGACAACAGGAACGCGACGGCTTGCGCGACCTCGTCCGGCTGCCCGAGCCGCCCGAGCGCGGTGGCCTGCGCGCTGCGTTCACGTCCTTCGGCGTCGACCCGGTCCCACATCGCGGTCACGATCGGCCCCGGAAGCACGGTGTTCACCCGGATCGAGCGACCGTACTCGACCGCGAGCTGGCGTCCGAGCGCGACGAGTGCGCCCTTCGTCGCGGCGTACGCCGGATGTCCGGGCAGGCCCGCGATGGCGTGCACCGACGACACGAGGACGACCGAGCCGGCGTTCGCGACGAGGTCGTCGTACAGCGCCTGGAAACCGAGGAACGCCGCGGTCAGGTTGACGTCGAGCTGACGCTGCCAGGACGGCGGTGACAGTTCGTGGGCCGGTTTCACGTCGACGACGACCGCGTTGCTGACCAGACCGTCGATCGGACCGAACTCGTCCCGGCCGCGGGACCGGACCTCCGCCCAGGTGTCCTGCGACGACACGTCGCCGACCACGCTGATCGCCTTGCCCGGCACGTCCTTGCAGGGATGGACGTCGACCTGCACCACCTGCGCGCCCTCGGTCTGCGCGCGTTCGGCGCAGGCCGCGCCGATCCCCGACGCAGCCCCGGTCACCACGATCACCCGCCCAGCCAGCCGCACGTGCCGCCTCCTCCAGAAGCCGAGGTCCTACCCAAGCACGGAGGCAGGCAGGGTTCCAACGATGAACGAGGCACCAGTTGACCGTGACAGGTAATGCCCGGTCAAGCGATTTGCTCGTAATTTACGAATTAATATTGACAGCTGCGACGCGTCGCCGCAAGATCGTCCGCAACACACCACAGACCCGACTGGCATCGCCGGCCGGGCAGAGCTCAGGAGTTCGGGCATGACTGCATTGGCAGCGGATCGGCGGACTTTCCTCAAGGGACTCGGACTGCTCGGCGCAGCCACCCTGGTTCCCGGGTGCGCGACATCGTCGAAGAGTCCGGGCAGCGGCGGCGCGGCCACTGGTGAGCTGGCGCTGCAGTCGAACCTGTCCAGCGAGCAGGCGAAGGCCGCGATGGAGAAACTCGTTGCCGCGTACAACAAGACCGGCGGCTCCCAGGTCAAGCTGAACACGGTCGCGTCGGAGATCTTCCGGACCCAGCTGCCGACGTACCTGACCTCGGCGAACCCGCCGGACGTCTACACCTGGTACGCCGGCTCGGTCGCGGACTCGTACGCGAAGAAGGACCTGCTGCTCGACGTCTCGAGCGTCTGGGACTCGATGGGCAACTACTCGAAGGCGATGCAGACGCTGTCCACGAGCAGCGCCGGCCAGAAGATCTTCGTGCCGACCAGCTACTACTGGTGGGGCATGTTCTACCGGAAGTCGAACTTCGCCAAGTGGGGCGTGACACCGCCGAAGACCTGGGCCGAGTTCGTCGCCGTGTGCAAGACCATTCAGGGCAAGGGGATTCCGCCGATCGGGATCGGGCTCGGCGACACACCGTGGGTCGCCTCGGCGTGGTTCGACTACCTGAACATCCGGATCAACGGCGCGCCGTTCCACCGGCAGCTGCTGGCCGGCCAGGGGAACTTCACCGACCCGAAGGTGAAGGCGGTCTTCACGAAGTGGCGCGAGGTGCTGCCGTACTTCGACCCGAAGGGGAAGTCGTTCCCGTTCCAGGAGGCGACGTCGGCGCTGCTCGCGGGGAAGACCGGGATGTTCCTGATCGGGACGTTCTTCGCGGACTCGGCGCCGAAGGACGCGCTGGACGACATCGACTTCTTCCAGTTCCCGATCATCGATCCGGCCGTACCGGTCGCCGAGGAGGCGCCGACGGACGGGTACTTCGCCTCGAAGAAGGTGCAGGACGTCGACGGGACGAAGAAGTTCCTGACCTGGCTGGCGACGGCCGAGGCGCAGGAGATCTACGTGCAGAACTCTTCCGGTACGGCGATTCCGGCGAACCCGGACGGGAAGTCGGCTGATACACCGCTGGTGAAGAAGGGCAAGGCGATGATCGAAGGCGCCGCCGAGATCACCCAGTTCTTCAACCGCGACTCCAGCGACGCCCTCCAGCCGACCGCCGACGCCGCCCTCACCAAGTTCCTCGACAAGCCGGACCAGATCGACAAGATCCTCGCCGACTGGCAGGCAGCAGCCCAGAAGGTCTTCAAGGCGTGACAGCCACAGCTGTGGAGACCCGGAGCCGAAGCGGTTCGGCGTTCGGAAAACGTCGTACGCGGCGGGTCTCTCCGCTCATCCTCGCGTTCGTGCTGGTGCCGTTCGTGGTCGAGGCTGTGTGGGTGTTCTGGCCCGCTGTGCAGGGGTTCTGGTTGGCGTTGACGAGTTGGGACGGGTTGTCGGCGCCTCGGTTCGTCGGGTTCGGAAACTTCGGGGACATGGTTTCCGATCCGATTTTCCGGACTGCACTGAAGAACACCGCGATCTGGCTGGTGCTGTTCGGTGGGCTGAGCGTGGTCGGCGGGTTCGGGATGGCGTTGCTGCTGCAGTGGGAGCGGCGCGGTGTCGGGATCTACCGGGCCGCGCTGTTCACGCCGGTGGTCTTCAGCCTGGTGGTGACCGCGCTGATCTGGCGGGTGTTCTACCAGCCGGATGGACTTGTCGACACGGTGTTCCGGACCGTTGGCCTGGGCAACTTCATTCGCCCGTGGCTGGCCGACCCGGACACCGCGCTGTACGCCGTGATCGTGCCGGCCCTGTGGCGCCAGATCGGGTACGTGATGGTGCTGTACCTGGCCGGCCTGAAGGCGGTCGACCCCGCGCTCTACGAGGCTGCGAAGGTCGACGGCGCGTCCGCCTGGCAGCGCACCCGGTACGTCACGATCCCGCAGCTCAAGGGCGTGAACTCGGTCGTCCTGTCGGTGATCGTGATCGACTCGCTGCGGTCCTTCGACATCGTCTGGTCGATGACGAAGGGCGGGCCGTACCACTCGTCGGAGCTGCTCAGCACGTACATGTACTCGACCGCCTTCCAGTCCACCCAGCTCGGGTACGCGTCCGCGCTGGCCGTGGTGATCTTCGTCCTCGCCCTGGCCGTCATCCTCGGCTACCTGATCCGCGCCTTCCGGGAGGAAACGTGATACGGCGTACCGGTTACCACGTCGCGATGGGGCTGATCTCGTTCCTGTGGGTGGCGCCGATCCTGTGGGTGATCGTGATCTCGTTCCGTTCGTTCGACGACGTTGCGGCGAACGGACTCGGATCACTGCCGCATTCGTTCACATTCTCGACGTACAAGTCGGCGTGGGAGGACGCGGACGAGTTCCGGGCGCTGATCAACAGCCTGCTGGTGACGATCCCGGCCGTGCTGCTGAGTCTCGGGCTGGCGTCGGTCGCGGCGTACGGGCTGGCGCGCTACAGCATCCCGTTCCGGCGGACGATCCTGTTGCTGATGTTGATGGGGAATCTGTTGCCGCCGCAGATCCTGCTGATCCCGATCTCGCGGTTCGTGGAGCTGATCGGGTACTACGACACGCTGATCGCGCTGATCGCGGTGCATGTCGGGTTCGGGCTCGGGTTCTACACGTTCGTGCTGCACGGGTTCATGCGGGACCTGCCGCGGGAGATCCAGGAGGCCGCGACGATCGACGGGGCCGGGCCGGGGAAGATCTACTCGGCGGTGATCCTGCCGCTGACCCGTCCGGCGCTAGCAGCGCTAGGGGCGCTGTCGTTCACGTGGATCTTCAACGACCTGCTGTGGTCGATCACGGTGATCCGTTCCGGCGAGAAGATGCCGGTCACACCCGCGCTGCTCGGTCTGCAAGGCCTGTTCGTGTCGTCGTGGAACGTGATCGCGGCCGGCACGGTGATCGCGGCAGTGCCGACGGTCGCGGTGTTCCTCCGGTTCCAGAAACACTTCGTCGGCGGGCTGGCGATCGGAGCGGTCAAGTGAGGACGTGGACCTTGCGCGGTACGTCGACGTCGTACGTCGTCGGCGTACCGGATCACGGTCAGTGGGCGCAACTGGTTGCCTGGGGCTCGCATCCGGTGGAGATCGTCGGCACGGAGCACTTCGTCCCGCGCGCGGACGTGGAGCCCGTGGAGTACGCCGTCCGCGGCGTCCGCTACACGGCACCTGTTGACCTGGTGGTCGGCGGACCGGACGGTTCCGACGAGTTCCGGCCGGTGTTCGTCGAGGCCCGTGAGGGTGACGAGCTGGAACTCGAGTTCGCGGATGTCATCCGGATCGTCCTGCACTACCGGATGGTCGGGGATGCGGTGGAGCGCTGGGTCTCGGTGCGGAACGACGGAGCGGACGAGCTGACGCTGTATCGGCACGATTCGGCTGGGTTCGTGGTTCCGGTGGGGAACACCGTCAAGTACTTGTGGGGCGAGTGGAACAGCGAGTTCCAGCAGACGTCGGTGACGCTGCCGCGCGGACGGTTCACGATCGGGAGCGCGCAGGGGATCACAGGGCATTCGTACTCGCCGTTCCTGGCTACCGATGGGGATGTCGCGTACGGCGTACAGCTGGCGTGGTCGGGGTCGTGGGAGATGTCGGCCGACGTGGACACGACCGGACTGCTGCGCATCCAGGCCGGCCGGACGTCGTCGAGCCGCGGGTTGCGGCTCGAGCCGGGACAGACGTGGGTGTCGCCGAAGGCTGTCGGGGCTTGCAGTGCTGAGGGCGCGGACGGGTTGGCGCGGGTCTTCCACGAGTACGAGCGGGCTGGGTCGCGAAAACGTATTCCGAAGGTGCTGTACAACTCCTGGTTCGCGACCGAGTTCGACATCCGCGCCGACCATCAGCTCGAGTTGGCGCGGCGGGCGGCGGGTATCGGCGTCGAGACGTTCGTGGTGGACGACGGATGGTTCGTCGGCCGGTCGGACGACACCGGCGGGCTGGGGGACTGGGAGGTCGATCCGGCCAAGTTCCCCGACGGGCTCGACGGCTTCATCAACCGGCTGCGAGCGATCGGCCTGGATTTCGGGTTGTGGATCGAGCCCGAGTCGGTCAGCCCGAAGTCGAGCTTGGCGGAGGAGCACCCGGAGTGGATTCTGCGGACGGACCGCCTGGCGCCGGTGCTGGTGCGGAATCAGCTGTTGCTCGATCTGAGTCGCGACGATGTCCGCGAGTTCATCTGGGGAACACTCGATCGGTTGCTGTCGTCGTACGACATCAAGTACTTGAAGTGGGACGCGAATCGGCCACGGCTGGACTCCGGGGATCAGCGCCGGGATCTTGATGGCCGCGTGGTGACGAATCTCTACGCCATCCTCGATCGGTTGCGGGCCGAGCATCCGGACGTGTTCGTCGAAGGGTGCGCGGGTGGCGGCGCGCGGGTGGATCTGGGGACGGCCGCGCGGGTGGACACGCTCTGGCCGAGTGACAACACGGCGCCGCTGGATCGGCTGCGGATTCAGGAAGGATTCCGGAGCGGGTTCGCTCCGCATCTGATGAGTTCGTGGGTGACCGATGCCGAGGGTACGCACGACGGTCGGGAGCGGTCGCTCGATGTCCGGTTCCATGTCGCGATGGCCGGCGTGCTCGGGATCGGCGCGGATCTCTCGCGCTGGACCGACGACCAGCTGAAGACGGCCGCACGTCATATCGAGCAGTACAAGGGCTTTCGGGAGTTGATTACCGAGAGCAAGGTCTACGGGCTGGCAGGCGGCGTGCAGTACGTCGGTCCGCACAAGTCCGTGGTGTTCCTGTGGGAGACCGGCGACGGCAACGTGCGCGGCACGCTGCCGACCCGGCCGCGGCGGGTGCCGCTGGCCGGGCTGGATCCGGCGAAGAACTACCGGGTGGGCAACGAGACCCACTCGGGCAGCTACCTGCTGCAGGTCGGGGTCGCGTTCGACGACTCCGCCGACTCGCACTGCCTGGTCGTCGAGCTTCTCGACTGACCGTTCCGCTCAACGGCAGAAAAGGAAATCAGGATGAAGCGATTGCTAGGTGGGGTGATCGCGGCGGCCTTGCTGGCCGGCGCGCTCGCGACTACCACCGGAGCTGTGGCGGCTCAGGCCACAGCTCCGGTCCTCAGCCCGACGCCCTACATGGGCTGGAACACGTACTACGGACTCGGTGGCGACTTCACCGAGGACACGATCAAGTCGGTCGCGGACTCCCTGGTGAGCCGTGGCCTCGCGAAGGCCGGCTACGACATCGTCTGGCTGGACGGCGGCTGGCAGGCCGACCAGTCCCGCAGCGACGCCGGCGACCTGGTGCCGAACCCGGCCAAGTTCCCGAACGGCCTGAAGCCGCTGGTCGACTACATCCACAGCAAGGGCCTGAAGGCCGGTATCTACACCGACGCCGGCCCGTACATCCCGGGCAAGTGCGGTCTCGGGAGCGGCGGGTACTACCAGCGCGACGCGGACCAGTTCGCCGCCTGGGGCTTCGACGCGGTCAAGGTCGACTACCTGTGCGGTATCGCGGCGAACCTGGACCCGAAGACGGTCTTCACCGAGTTCGCCCAGGCGCTGCGTAACAACGCCAGCCACCGGCCGATGATCTTCAACCTGTGCAACCCGGTGACGTCGCCGGACTGGGGCAACTACCCGGAGTCCCAGCAGTCGATCAACTCGTGGTCGTACGCGCCGGAAATTGCACAGTCGTGGCGTACGTACACCGACGTCGGGTTCCAGGGCGACATCAAGTTCAAAGACGTACTGCGGAACTACGACGCGAACGCGCGGCACCCGGAGGTCGTGAAGCCCGGCGCGTTCAGCGACCCGGACTACCTGGCGCCCGAGCTCGGGATGAGCGACGAGGAGTTCCGTACGCAGTTCACGCTGTGGGCGGTCGCCGCCGCACCACTCGTCGTCGGCAGCGATATCCGTAAGCTCAGCGCGACCACGATCGGGATGCTGACCGATCCGGACGTGCTGGCGATCAACCAGGACAAGGCCGCGGTTCAGGCGGTTCGCGTCGGCGCGGCCGGTACGACGGAGACGTGGGTCAAGCGGCTCGCCGACGGCAGCCGCGCCGTCGTACTGCTCAACAGGGGCGACAGCGCGCAAACGCTCACCACTACCGCGTCGGCGGTCGGACTGAGTGGCGATCGGTTCACGCTCAAGAACGCCTGGAGCAACAAGGTGACCGAGAGCGGTGGCGTGATCAGCGCGGCGGTTCCGGCCCACGGTACGGCGTTGTTCCGCGTCGCACCGGCCCGTGGAATTCCCGGCGTACCGCATGTGACAGCGGGGATCCCGCAGGTGACGAAGGTCGGGACGGACGCGCAGCCCGAGGGGGCGGCGCCGGTGGTTGCCGGTGGTGACGAGCTCACCGTGCAGGTTGCCGTCCGCAACGATGGGCTGCTGCCGGTGTTCACCCCGGCGGTAACGGTCGCCGGTGGCACCGGGTGGACAGTGAAGTCGTTGTCGAAGGCACCTGCTCTCATCGAAGGCGGCCGGCAAGCCACGTTCGCGTTCACCGTCAAGCTCCCGGCCGGTGCCCCGCCCGGCACCGCGAGCCTGACCGCGACAACGACGTACCAGGCGATCGGGTACGGCGTACAGAAGCAGACGACCGTACTGTCTCCGGTGGTCGTCGCGCCCGAACCGCCGAGTGGGACGGTGCCGTTGTCGCATCATCAGTGGATCACCGCGACCAGCGGTTGGATGTCGCCGACGATCGACGAGAGCGTCGGCGGCGGCAACCCGATCAAGCTCACTGGCACGACGTACTCCACCGGGATCGGTGTCGCGTCCCCGTCGCTGATCCGGTACTACCTGGGCAAGTCGTGCGCGCGGCTGACCGGCACCGTCGGCATCGACGACGTGGTCGGCAACGTCGGTCCGGACGGCGGTACGTCGACGTTCCAGGTCGTCGGCGACGGCAAGGTCCTGTTCGACAGCGGCACCGTCGACCGCTTCACCCCGAAGCAGTTCGACGTCGACCTGACCGGCGTCCGCGTCCTCGACCTCCTCGTCGGCGACGCCGGCGACGGCGGCTACAACGACCGCGCCGACTGGGCCGCCCCCACCGCCACCTGCTAATCCCAACAACTTTGAGAACCCACCAACCACCCAGCGAGCTGAAAAACGGTTGGTGGGTTCTCAAAGTGAGGTCAGATCCAGTCGACCTCGACGGACTGGAGCCAGGTCCAGGTGCGGTTGCGCCAGGCTGGGGACTGCTGGGCTAGGCGGGTCGCGTACTCGGGCCAGTTGGTGTCGGTTTTGTGGGACCATGCTTTCTCGGCGGCGCCGGGGAGGCGGGGGAGGAGCAGGAGTTCGAGGTCCTCGGGGCCGGTGATGGTCTCGCACCAGATCGCGGCCTCGACGCCGGCGATCTGGTCGGCGCTCTCGATGCCGGGCAGGCTGTCCACCGGGTCCCACGAAACGCCGTGCTCGATCGACGCGGCACCGTAGAACTCCAGGCCGAGACGCTCCCGGGCCTTGTCCTGCTCGGCGTCGGTGGACGTGTCGGCGTGCGGGCGGTCGAAGTACAGCCAGGTCACCGGCGAGACGATCAGCTTCGCGCCCTGCTCGAGGGCCTTCGGGGCGTCGTACTTCGCCTTGCGCAGCGCGTCGGCCAGCACCGGCAGCAGTTCCTCGGGCGGCGTCGGCGCGTCCGGGTTCTCGCCCATCTTGTCGATGTCGAGGTCCAGCCAGAACTGCACGACATCCTCGGAGCCGAGCGTGGCGCGGGCGATCTCCTGCCAGCCGACCACCTTCTTCCCGCGATCCCGGACGAGCCCGGCCGCCTTCTCGACGAACGTCACGTGATCCTCGTCCGACATCCCCCAGGTCTCGTCGCCGCCGATGTGCACGTACGCGCTCTGCGGGAACTGCGGGATGACCGCGTCCAGCACGTCCTCGACGAACGTCCACGTCTCGGGGCGACCCGGCTCGAGCGCGTTCAGCGGGATCGACGTACCGTTGCCGAGCTCGATCGTCCGAAGCTCGGCCGGGGCCAGCTCGGGGTACGCCGTGAACACCGCCGACGTGTGCCCGGGCATGTCGATCTCGGGTACGACGGTCACGTACCGCTCAGCCGCATACGCAACCAGCTCGGCCAGCTCGTCCCGGGTGTAGTACCCGCCTGGACGATCGCCGAGCGCCCCCTTCGCGGCGACATCGGTCAACGCCGGTCGCGACGGCACCTCGACCCGCCATCCCTGGTCGTCGGTCAGGTGCAGGTGCAGCACGTTGAGCTTGTACAACGCGAGCATGTCGATCACGCGTCGTACCTCGTCCGGCGTATGGAACGTCCGTACGACGTCGAGCGACAGCCCACGCCACGCGAACCGCGGCCCGTCGACGATCCGAGCAGCAGGTAGCACAGCCGCACCGTCCTGCAGATGCGCCGAGATGAGCTGACGCAGAGAGGTCAGCCCTCGGTGAACCCCCTCCGGCGTCGGACCCCAAACCCGTACCCCGGTGGCCGCAACCTCCAACCCATACCGCTCATCCGCACCTTCGTCGCCATCCGCGCGGAGGCCTGCAGCGGGTGGTACGTCGTCCACCGGCGCGAGCTCCACGGTGATCCCGGCGGAACCGGTCAGCGCGAGGCCGCCGTCGAGTTCCACGTCCTCGACGAAGCGGGCTACCGGGTCGGCGAGCTCGGGAGGTGCGGTGACGCCCGAGGAGGTGGTGAGGGTGAAGGTTCCGTCGGCTGAGGTGAGGAGAGCGGGTGCAGGGATCATGGGACGAGTCTGCGGCAATACAGGGCATCCGGGGTACCGCTGGAACCGACGCGCGTCGTGAAAGCGATCCCGGCGGCGTACTCGTCGTCGGCGCATTGGCCCTTGTAGTGCCCGCTCGCGAAGTCGCCGCCGCCACCGCCACGGTTGTCGCCGCGGTCGAACCAAACCGTCCGGCCAACTGATCCCAACGACTGCGACGTCCCGGCGCACAGGGCGGACGACACGCGGGCGCCGCGCACGCTGTAGCCGATCAGGTAGAAGTTCGGTGCGCACTGGTACTTCGTGTAGCCCGAGGCCCAGTCAGGAGACACATGGCTCTCGTCGTGAACCACTTCATAGGCGCCCGACCAGACAGGTCCGCCTGAGCGGCAGAGGCCGCGGTTGCCGGTGTGGCTGAGGCCGGCCAGGCGGAGTCCGTCGGGGCACGCGGCCTTGCGGGCGCCGGTGTCCCAGTCGCCCGCCACACGCATCCGCAACGACTGGACGAAGTCTCCGTGGTCCGGGCTGAGCATCTTCCACACCGTCGACGGCTCGACCGGCCCGGTCTTGCTCGGTGCGTTCAGCAAGCGGGTCCAGGCGGACGCGCGCCAGTCGTCGCCGTCGTACAGGCCGATGCGTTGACCGGCGGAGTCCCAGGCCAGCAGGGCCCAGCCGTTGCCGGTGCGGTTCTCGTGCCAGCCGACCAGCGGCCAGTACGCGAAGTCGGCGTCGGTGCGGATCAACTGGTCGACGAAGTGCTCGAACCAGGCGCGCTGCAGGACGCCGGTCTCCTCGCGGCCGCCGATGCCGAACTCGCTGATCCACAGCGGGGCGGTGAAATGCCCTTCCTCGCCGGTGACGAAGAACGCCTGCCGGGTGAGTTCGCTGATCAGTTCCTCGGGCGACAGATCGCGGTACCGCGGATCGTGGGTCTCGCCGGTCCCGGTCGCGCCGCTGTGCCGCGGGCCGGTGTAGTCGTAGAAATGCGCCGAGTAGACGAGCTTGTTCGACGCGACCAGCGTGTGCGACAGGGTGCGCGCCGGGGTGAGCGTCGGGCGGTCGTGCGGGAGACCGTCGGCGGGGATGCCGGTCCAGTTGATGCCCTCGACAACGATCAACAGGTTCGGGTTCGCCTCGGTGAGGATCCGGTCGCCGAGGTGCTGTGAGGCGGCGAACCAGTCGTGCTGGTCGCCGAGGCCCCAGTTCGGGTCGTCCAGGAGATCCCGCCGTACCTCGTTGTAGAGGTCGGCGCCGACGACGCGCGGGTTGGTCTTGTAGCGGTTGACCATGAACAGCCAGTCGTTCTCCCAGGTCTCGGTCGACTGGCTCGCGTTCCAGCGTTCGTTGCCGTCCAGACCGCAGCACCAGCGGGTCGTGGTGGTGTGGTTGTTCAGGATGACGGCGAACCCGGCGGCGGTGAGTTGCTGTACGACGACGTCGTACACCTGGAGCGGTGTCTTGCCGGCCAGTGAGGGGTTGGCCGCGACGGCCGAGACAGGCGTGTTGTCGTGGATCATCTCGTTGGAGAACGGCAGGCGGACGCTGTTCAGCCCGAGCTCGGCGAAACCCGCGATGATGTCCGCGATCGGTGCCCGATCCAGCCCGAGAGGCATCCGGTTGCTGTTCTCGCCGGCGTGGTGGTTGGCGTTGTCGCTCTGGTCGCCGGACCCGTTCCACGTCCCGCTGGCACCGTGCCAGTTCCCGGACTTCAACCGGAACCGGTTGCCGTTCGCATCGACGATGTAGCGGCCGCTGGTGCTCAGGGGCGCGACCCAATCGGCAACCAGCCGATCAGGAGTCGAGGCGGTCGCGGGAACAACAGGGCTGATCAACGCCAGCAGGATGACGATGATCGCAGACGGGGCGATTCTGCGCATACTCCGATCGTGGCGGCCGGCGACGGTCTGCGCCATCCCAGGCGGGTCACGATGTCAGCGAGAGCCGCAACACCTCGTCGAACCCGTCCAGGTTCAGCGTCCGGCCGGAGTTGTCCAGCAGGATGTGGGTGGCCCCGGACCATTCGCACGGCCTGGTGGTAGCGGTGGCCCAGAACTGGTCCCAGTGCGCAAGCTTCCAGGTGTCGCGAGGGAGGCCGCGATCGGCCACGCGGTCGTGGATCGCGTGGCTCTCCGCGGTGACGTGGACGACGATCAGCTCCGCCGCCGGCCACCCGGCCGTGGCGTCGACCAGGTAGTCGCGGTCGCTGAAGTACCGGCCGAACGGAGCATCCAGTACGACGGAACGCCCGACGTCGAGGTTGTCGGCGCAGAGCCGGAGCAGTGTCGCGTACTCCAGCGGCAGGATCGCCGCCTGGTAGAACGCGTTGTGGTCCCGGTCGTTCTTGTCCGAACCGTTCTGCTCGAGCAGCAGCTCGGTGAACGACGTCGCGACGGTGTCCTTGTCCAGATACGTCGCGGCGTACCGCCGGGCCAGCTGCCGGCTCACGGTGGATTTCCCGGAGCCGGCCGGCCCGATCACGAAGAACACCCTAGGAGTCACGACGTTCCTTCACGAACACACCGTACGACGTCGCGCCCACCAGCAGCAGTGCGCCGCCGACGATGAACACCAGGCTGTAGTTGTTGCCGGTGGCATCGAGAATGAAGCCGGTGACGGTCGGAGCGAGCGCCGCGCCGAGGAAGCCGCCGAAGTTCTGGATGGCGCCCAGTGACGCGACCTGCGCGGGCTTGGCCAGGTCCGACGCCAGGGTCCAGATCACGCCGATCGGGATCTGCGCCGCGAAGTACCCGACGCACAGCAGCGTGATGCTCAGTACGTCGCTCTGCACGAATGCCACCGGCAGGACCGCGGCCGCGGCGAGTACCGCGCCGCCGACGATCGGGATCTTCCGCGCCGTGAGGGTCCGGACGCCGCGCTTGATCGCCCACGCGGAGATCAGCCCGCCGGTCAGGACGCCGACGATGCCGCACAGGAACGGGAGCGCCCCGATCCAGCCGGTCTTGGTCAGGCTGAACCCGCGGCTGGTGTGCAGGTAGCCGGGCAGCCAGGTCAGGTAGACCCAGACGGTGTAGAAGATGCCGAAGGCGCCGATCACCATGAACCAGGTGTTGCGTTGCTTGAGCAGCGAGCCCCAGGAGCCCTTCGCGGCCTGCCGTTCGGCGGCGGCCTCCTCGCCGAGGCCCTTGATCGCGGCCTCCTCGGCGGCCGTCGGGTTGCGGTACAGCTTCACCCAGACCGCCACCACGATCAGGCCGAAGGCGCCGACCACCATGAACATGCCCTGCCAGCTCATCGTCAGCATCAGGAACGTCAGCAGCGGCGGTGCGATCGCGTTGGCGATCTGCGAGCCGGTGTTGATCAGCGACAGCGGCAGCGACCGCTCGTCCTTGTGGAACCAGCGCTGGGAGACCTTGAGGCCGGAGGTGAAGAACGGCGACTCCGCGATCCCGAGGGCCACGCGCGCGGCGTACAGGAAGGAGAAGCTGCGCGCGAAGCCGGTGATGATCGTGATCACCGACCACAGGCCGGCGGCCCACGCGTACATCGCCTTCGCGCCGAACCGGTCCACCAGGTATCCGGCCGGCAGGTTGGCGATCGCGTACGGCCAGGCGAACGCCGAGAGCAGCACGCCCATCTCGATCGTGTTCAGGCCGAGATCCGCGGCGATCGTCGTGTTCGCGACGCCGAGCGTGCCGCGGTCGAGGTAGTTGACGACGCCGCCGATGACCAGCAGGCCGATGAAGAACCACCGCACGCGGGTCGGTCGTGCGGGCGCGTCCTGTGCGGTGTCCGTGGTCTGAAGAGTTGTGTCCTGCATGGCGGTTCTCCTAGGGAGAGTTTATGAAGCGCGCGCCTGATCGACGGCGGCCAGAAAGGTCTTGGCGGCGATCGCCACTGGTTCGTAGTCGCCCGGTGTGTGCTCGGCCTTGGTCACGAAGCTGCCGACGCCGACCGCGGAGACACCGGCGGCGAACCATTCGCCGACGTTCTCCGGGGTGACCCCGCCGGTCGGCGCGACCGGGATGTGGCCGAGCGGGGCCAGCACCGACTTCACGTACTGCGGTCCGAGGACCTCGGCCGGGAACAGCTTGACCAGGTCCGCGCCGGCCTCGGCCGAGTTGACGATCTCGGTCGGGGTGAACGCCCCGCTGATCGAGACCGCCTGGTAGCGGTTGGCGACCGCGAGCATCTCGGGGCTGAGGTTCGGGCTGACCAGCAGTTGCGCGCCGGCCTGGATCGCGGCGTACGCCGCCTGCGCGTCCAGCACGGTGCCCGCGCCGACGACGACGTCGGGGTGCTCGGTGGCGAGTCGCTCGATGACCCGCAGGGCGTTCGGGACGGAGTAGGTGATCTCCAGCGCCCGGATGCCGCCCGCGATCGCCGCCGTGGCGACCTGGTAGGCCTCCTCGGCGTCGTCGAGCCGGACGATCAGGACCACGCCTGTGTCGGCGATGGCCTGAAGTCGTTGCAACTTTGTGAACATGGTTTCACAGATTATTTCAGTGATTCACATCCGTCAACAGATGATGTGAAGATCTGTTAAGTTCTGATCATGGAGAGCACGGGACCTTTGATTCCGGAGCAGCGGCACCAGCGGGTGCTCCAGTTGCTGCGCCGTGACGGCGTACTGAGCACGCGGGCGCTGACCGACTACCTCGGGGTCTCGCACATGACGGTCCGGCGGGACATCGCGGCGCTGGAGGCGTCCGGCCAGGTCGTGTCCGTGCAGGGCGGCGTCCGGCTCGCCGGGACGGCCGGGCAGGTGCCGCCCCAGGAACGCCGGCAGCGCGCGGTTCTCGAGCTGCCGCGGAAGCGCGCGATCGCCGCCGCGGCCGCCGAGTTGGTCACCGACGGCATGGTGATCTATCTCGACGCCGGTACGACGTGTGAGTCGGTGGTCCCGCACCTCGTCGGGCGGCGCGATCTCACCGTCGTCACCAACGACTTCTACGCGGTGACCGCGCTGTTCGACGTACCGGACGTCGCGGTGATCCACACCGGCGGGGCCGTCGACAAGGAGAGCGCGTCGAGCAGCGGCCGGCTCGCCGCGGCGACGCTGTCCGCGATCAACCTGGATCTGTTCTTCCTCAGCACGGGAGCGTGGAGCATCTCCCGCGGGGTGAGCGCGCCGACCCTCGACAAGGTGGATCTGAAACGCGCCGCGCTGGCGTCCGCGACCAGCACGGTTCTCCTGGCGGACAGCACGAAGTACGGCACCACCTCGAAGTTCCAGGTGGCGGATCTGGAGGAGCTCGACATGATCATCACCGACGCCGAGCTGTCCGACGACACCCGCAAGCGCGTCGAAGACCTCGGAGTCGAGCTGCGACTGGCTGACTTCGGGTAGCTGACCCGGCATAGTTCGGAGAGTGGTGCTTGGGTTTGGTGGGGATCTCGAGTTCGACCCGGCGTTGTTCGAGGTACGGCGGGGTGGGTCGCCTGTGCCGCTGGAGCCGCAGGCGTTCGACGTACTGGCGTATCTCGTCTCGCACCGTGACCGGGTGGTTCCGAAAGAGGAACTGATGGACAGCGTCTGGGGCGGCCGCTTCGTCAGCGAGACGGCCGTCACCAGCCGGATCAAGCAGATCCGGCGGGCGCTCGGGGACGACGGTCACAGCCAGCGGATGATCCGCACGCTGCACGGCCGCGGGTACCGGTTCGTCGCACCGGTCGAGACGCAGCCCGGGCTGCGGCCGAGCGAGCCGATCAGGTACACGGTCAGCGACGGGCTCCACATCGCGTACCAGGTGACCGGCGGCGGCGACCTCGACATCGTGCTGGTTTCGGGTTTCATCTCGCACCTCGAGCTCGACTGGGCGGATCCCCGGCACGCGCACTTCCTGCACCGGCTCGGGTCCTTCGGGCGGCTGATCCGGTTCGACAAGCGCGGTACCGGGATGTCGGACCGGCCGTCCGGCATCCCCGACGTCGAGACGCGGATGCACGACGTCCTCGCGGTGATGGACGCGGTCGGTTCGCGCCGGGCGGTGCTGGTCGGGTACTCCGAGGGCGGCCCGATGTCGGTCCTGTGCGCCGCCGCGCACCCGGATCGGGTGGCCGGGCTGGTCCTGTACGGCACCTATGCCAAGCGGGTGTGGTCCGAGGACTATCCGTGGGCGCAGCCCCAGGAGGAGCGGGAGGCGTACACCGAACTCCTCGTGAACAAATGGGACTGGGAAGCCGACATGCTGCTGCGCTGCCCGTCGGCGGACGAGCCGATGCAGCGCTGGTGGGCGCAGCGGATGCGCGCGTCCGCGACACCGTCGACCGTCCGGGCGCTGATGGACATGAACTCCCTGGTGGACGTCCGCGACGCGTTGCCCGCCGTCCGGGTTCCGACGCTCGTGCTGCACCGGACCGGTGACGCGCTCGTCGACATCGGCGGTTCGCGGTACATCGCCGATCGCGTCCCCGGCGCGCGGTTCGAGCAACTGGAGGGCAACGACCACTTCGTCTCCGGGAACCCGGATCAGATCCTCGACCCGATCGAGGAGTTCCTGCGCGACCTTCCCGATCCGGTGGCGCGTCCGCTGGCGCTGGCCGCGGTCGTCGTACCGGCCGGCCACAGGTCGGACGACGTGGTGACCGGCTTGGCCGCGGCGGGTGGCCGTCGCCGCGTCGGTCCGGCCGGCCGGACGGTGGTGCTGTTCGACGGACCGGCCACCGCGGTGCGCGCGGGGCTCGCCCAGCTGCGGGACGGCGATCGGCTCGGTATCGCGATCGCCGAAGTACCCAAGGACGAACTCGAGCTCGACGCGTACGGCGTCCAGGTCGCGATCGGGCTGGCCGACGACGCACCCCCGGGGTCGGTGTGGCTGACCTCGGGGGTGCGCGATCTGCTGGCCGGCTCGGGGATCGCGACGGAGCCGGTCGCCGAAAACGTGTTCCGCGCGCCGCGCTGAGGTCAGGCCGTCGCCACGTCGATCGATACCGGGACGCCGTGGGTGATCACGTCGTACACCGCGGAGCGGCTGCGGGACTGTTCGACGAGGGCGCGGAGCTTCTCCGCCTCGGCGTCGCCCTTGACGTGGAACACGACGCGGATCGCCTCGTACCCGTTGCGGACCTCGGGGTCGAGCCCGAGGATACCGAGCAGGTTGATGTCGCCTTCGACCGTCGACGTGACCTCCTCGAGGTCGATGCCGCGCGCCGACGCGATGTTGGCCAGACCTGCCGTCAGGCACGCGGCGAGGGCGTGCAGCAGGTGCTCGGCCGGGGTCGGCCCGTTGTCGCCGCCGACCAGTACCGGCGGGTGGTCGGCGTCGAAGGTGAAGTCGGCAGGACGCGTGTTCTCCTGGCCGGCTCCGTAGTACCCGTTGATCGTGCCGCGGTTGTGGGTGCCGCTGATCCACCGGTTGGTGGCGCGGAACTGGAAGCGGGCGATCTCCGGCTGCGCCTTGACGGCATCGAGCGTCGCGAACAACGTGGCGACGTCGACACCGTTGCGGCCGTTATCGGTCGTGGTTGCGGTCATGGTGCTGGTCCCTTCAAGCGGCAAGTGCGGTGAGTTCTGGAAACGAGGCGAGCGCGTCGGCCTCGCGTTCGAGCGCGTCACTGAGCTGCAGTTGCAGCTCGACGAAGCGCTCCGGTGCCGGGAAGGCGGTCAGGGCGCGGGTCAGGTCGAAGACCTCGCGAGCCATCACGTCCCGGGTCTCCTCGTACGACGGCAGGTCGTCCTGGTCGACGGCGGTCGCCAGTAGTTCGGCGTCCCGGAAAGCGTCGGTGATGCCGTGCCCGGTGATCGGGTCCCGGTGGTAGCCGGCGTCACCGACCAGGGCCCACCCCGGACCGTGGGATCGCCGGCGGTAGTTCGGCAGGTTCGCCGTACCGCGGAGTCGTTCGGTGATGCGGCCCGCGCGCACTCGTTCGCCGAGTTCGGGAACGAGTAGGTCGAGTTGTTCGACGAAGGCCTTCGACCGGTCGGAGCCCGCCGTCCGGATCGGTTCGAGCAGCGGGGTGGGCCGGATCAGCCAGACGCAGGCAGCGTCATTGGTCGGGAAGACGCCGGCGAACCTGTCCTTCCCGATGTGGAACGCGTAGGTATCCGGTGCGAGACCGGAGACGTACGTGTAGAAGACGGCGCACGGCGAAGTGAACTGCTCGAGCTTCTCCGCGCCGAAGAGGCCGGCCATCCGTGACCGGCGGCCGTCCGCACCGATCACGAGGCGGGCGGGCAGTTCGACGTGGCCGCCGTTCGCATCATGGCCGGTGACGCCGGCGACCCCGCCGTCGTCCGAGCGCAGCAGTCCGGTGACGGTCACCCCTGTCCGGAGTTCCGCGCCCGACTCCACGGCGGCGTCCGCGAGGAGTTCGTCGAGCACGTACCGGCGTGGTGCGACCAGGCTGTCCACGCCGGCCCGCTGTTTGATCCGCCGTACCTTCGAGTCCCCCTCGATGTCGAAGAGCACCTGCGTGATCGCCGGCGCACCGGTCGCGAACACGCGATCGAGCAGGCCCCAGCGCGACAGCTGCACCACACCGCCGCGCAGCAGCCCGTGGGTCGACACCGTGTCGCTCGGCAACCGTGCCTTGTCGACCATCACCACGTCGCGGCCGGTCCCGGCCAGCAACATCGCGGTCGCAGCCCCGGCACACCGGGCTCCGACCACCACCACGTCGTACATCGTCCCCGCCCCCATCCCTCAGTGATGGGGTCGACTCTCCGCCGCCCGGCGCCCCGAAACTTGGAGGGCTCGTGGAGACCGCGATCTCCACGAGTTCTCCACATTTCGGCGACGATGACAACACTTTCGTCATCGGCTCCGTATGTAGCGGTGACGGAGCGAGCAAGGGAGCCGGATGGCGAAACGGGACGACGAGTTCAGCGAGTACGTCGAGCTGCGGCGCACGCACCTGCGGCGGATCGCGTACCTGGTCTGCGGCGACGTGCACCGGGCCGAGGATCTCGTCCAGACCGCGCTGATGAAGTTGTACGTCGCCTGGAACCGGGTGCAGCGGTCCGGGAACGTCGACGCGTACGTGCGGCGGATCCTGGTGAACTCCGGGATCGACGAGAGCCGGCGGCCGTGGCGCCGGGAGTCCCCGGGGCTGGACGGTCTGGATCCGCCCGCCGGCTCCGGTCTGGCCGCGGAGGATCGGCGGGCCCTGATGGAGGCGCTCGCCGAACTGCCGGCGGGGCAGCGCCGGGTCGTCGTCCTGCGGTACTTCCTCGGACTGACGATCGAGGAGACGGCCGCCGACCTCGACTGCTCCGCCGGCACGGTAAAGAGCCAGAGCACGCGTGCCCTGTCCAAGCTCAACGAGTTGCTGACCGCCCAGTTCCGGGCCGTAGGAGGACCACACCGATGATCGACGAGAAGATCCTGTCCGACCGACTGACCGACGCCGCGGCGGCACAGGACGACCTGTTGCCGCGTTCACCGGCCGAAGACCTGACCGCCGGCCGACGGCGGCTCCGTGTCCGCCGGTTGCTGGCCGGGACCTCCGCGACCGTCGCCGTGCTTGCGGTCGGAGCCGTCGGCAGTGCGGTGCTCAGCCCCGCCGAAACCCTGACAGCGACCCCGCCGGAGAGTCAGCGCACAGAGATGCTGCTCCGGGCGCAGACGTTTCAGGCCCATCGCCCGGCCGGTGAACTCCAGGTGGCGCGCTACCTGAACCTCCTGCTGCAGAGCGTGCGCACTCCCGGAAGGAACGAACCGGAATACGTCGCGGGCGCCCTGGGTGCCGTCAAGGTGGAGCTCACCACGTTCGGCACCGCGCGCCGTGGTTCCTGCGCCGAACTCCTCTCGATGCCCACCTGCTCCCCGGCCGCGCTACCGGACCGCGGCCGGGGTCAGTACGCCGAGGGACCGGACGGAACGACGTACGTTCGAACCGCCCGCTACGAATGGCCGGTCGGCGGCGAGATCGTGATCCGCGTGACCTACCCGACGAAGCCGTCCGCGAAGAGCGACCCGACCCGCGCGGTCGTACTCGGTCTGGTCGCCGACCCGCTCTTCTACCGCTAGGACTGCCCGGCCCGATGGCTGGCAGCCAGTTCCTTGAGGTACCGGGCGCTGGCCTTCGGGGTGCGTTTCTGGGTGTCGTAGTCGACGCGGATGATGCCGAAGCGTTTGACGTAGCCGTAGGCCCATTCGAAGTTGTCCATCAGGGACCAGGCCAGGTAGCCGCGGATGTCGGCGCCCTGGGCGATGGCGTCGGCTACCGCGGTGACGTGGGAGGTGAAGTAGGCGGTGCGGTCGGTGTCGTTCACGAAGCCATCGGAGTCGGGGACGTCGTCGAAGGCGGAGCCGTTCTCGGTGATGACCATCGGGAGGCCGGGGTAGTCGCGGGCGATGCTCAGCAACAGATCGGTGAAGCCTTCGGGGACGATCTCCCAGTCCATCGCGGTGCGCGGCCTGCCCAGCGGTACGTCGCGACTGACGGGAAGGCCCTGAGCGTCGACGGTGCTGCCGTCCTCGGCGTACCCGGTGAACTTCTGGCTGAAGTAGTAGTTCACGCCCAGCACATCGATTGGGGCGGAGATGATCTCCAGGTCGCCGTCCTCGATCGGCAGCTCGACGCCTTCGCGGGCGAGGTCCGCGACCACGTCGGCGGGGTAGTGCCCGTGGACGAGCGGGTCGAGGTAGATCCGCCGGCCCATCCCGTCCGCGCGCCGCGCCGCGTCGACGTCCGGCTCCGCGTCCGACGCGGGGTACGACGTCGCGACGTTCAGCGTGATGCCGATGTCGAGCTTGCGCGGTGCCGCCGCCCGCATCTGGGACGTCGCGAGCCCGTGCCCGAGCAGCAGATGATGGACGGCGGCGATCGCGGCCGGGTACTCGCGCCGGCCCGGGGCGTGCGCGCCGTACGCGTAGCCGAGCATCGCCGAGCACCACGGCTCGTTCAGCGTCGTCCAGGTGTCGACCCGGTCCTGCAACGCGTCGAACACCAGCATCGAGTACTCCGCGAACCGGTACGCCGTGTCGCGCACCGGCCAGCCGCCCGCGTCCTCGAGCTCCTGCGGCAGGTCCCAGTGGTACAGCGTCACCCACGGATCGATGCCCTGGGCAAGCAGCTCGTCGACCAGCCGGTCGTAGAAGCCGATCCCGGCCGGGTTCACCTGGCCCTTGCCGCGTGGCTGGACCCGCGGCCACGCCACCGAGAACCGGTACGTGTCCAGACCGAGGTCCTTGATCAGGCCGACGTCCTGCGGCATCCGGTGGTAGTGGTCGCAGGCGATGTCGCCGGTGTCGCCGTTGTCGATCGCGCCCGGTACGCGGCAGAACGTGTCCCAGATCGATGGGGTCCGGCCGTCCGCGTTGATCGCGCCCTCGATCTGGTACGCCGAGGTGGCGACTCCCCAGCGGAAGTTGGCCGGGAGCCGCGCGATGAGAGTGCTCATATTCGCCTTTCTAGGCTGTGCGGCCGGGGAGCCAGCACGCGACAGATCGGTGGGGGTCGTTGCGGGCCGACGGGATCCCCAGCACCGGGATCTCGGCCGAGCAGCGGTCGAACGCCTGCGGGCATCTCGGGTGGAACGAACATCCCGTCGGCATGCCGCGAAGATCGGGCGGCGAACCAGGGATCCCGGACAGCTCGCGCCGTTCTCCGCGCAGGGCCGGGAAGGACTTGAGGAGGCCTTCGCTGTAGGGGTGCAGGCTGTCGGTGTAGAGGTCCTTCGAGCGGGCCTCCTCGACGATGCGGCCGCCGTACATGATCGCGATCCGGTCCGAGAACTCGACCAGCAACGACAGGTCGTGGGTGATGAACAGCACCGAGAACCCGAGCCGCTCGCGCAGTTCGACCAGTTGGGCGAGGATCTGCCGCTGCATCACCACGTCCAGCGCGGTGGTCGGCTCGTCCATGATCACGACCTGCGGCTCGAGTACGAGCGCCATCCCGATCATCACCCGCTGCCGCATCCCGCCGGACAGCTGGTGCGGGTACGCGTCCATCCGGTCCGCGGAAATGCCGACGAGTTTGAGCATTTCCTGGGCCCGGGCGATCCGGGCCTGCGGCGACAGTTGCGGCTCGTGCGCCTTGATCACGTCGAGCATCTGGGTCGAGACCTTGTGCACCGGGTTCAGCGAGTTCATCGCGCCCTGGAACACGATCGACGTCTCGGCCCACCGGAACGCCCGGAGTTCCGCGTCGGTCAGCGCCATCACGTCGTACGGATCACCCGACGCGGGGTGGTAGACCACGGACCCGCCGCTGATCACGCCGGGCGGCGGCAGCAGCCGCGTCACGCCGTACGCCAGCGTCGACTTCCCGCTACCGCTCTCGCCGGCCAGCCCGAGCACCTCGCCGCGATGCAACGTCAGCGTGACGTCCCGCACCGCCTGCACCGCTTCGTCCCCGAGCCCGTAGTCGACGTGGAAGTTCTTGATCTCCAGCACCGGCGCCTTCACGCGACCTCCTCCTGCTCACGGCGTACGACGGGAGTCACCGGCGCCTGCTTCGACGACAGGACGGGGGTGAAGCCGACGCGCATCCGGACCGAGTGCCCGTCCTTGGTCTTGATGCGCGTGTGACCGCTGCTGCGCAACCGCGGGCTGACGAACTCGTCGATGCCGAAGTTGATCAGCGACAGCGCCGTACCGAGGATCGCGATCGCGAGCCCGGCCGGGACGAACCACCACCACGCGCCCTGGGCCAGTGCCTGCTGTGATTGGGCCCAGAACAGGATCGTGCCCCAGTTCCACTCCGAGATCGTCGAGATCCCGATGAAGGCCAGCGTGATCTCGGACATCACCGCGAAGATCACCGTGCCGACGAAACCGGAGGCGATGATCGCGGTCAGGTTCGGCATGATCTCGAACGTGATGATCCGCCAGGTGCTCTCACCGGTCGCCCGCGCGGCCTCGACGTAGTCCCGGCGCCGCAAAGAAAGCGTTTGTGCCCGCAGCACCCGGGCACCCCAGGCCCACGACGTCAGCCCGATCACCAGCGCGACCATGAGGTCACCGGCGGACGGGATCGTCGACGCGACGATGATGATCAGCGGGAGCGCCGGAATCACCAGGAAAACGTTGGACAACGCGGACAGGCTGTCGTCCGCGGCACCGCCGAGGAAGCCCGCGCTGACACCGATCAGGATCGACAACGCGGTCGCGACCAGGCCGGCCAGCAGGCCGACGAACATCACGCCGCGGGTCCCGACGAGCACCTGGCTGAAGATGTCCTGGCCGAGATGCGTCGTACCGAACCAGTGCTTGCCGGACGGCGCCTGGATCAGGTCACTGCTCCGGGCGGACGGGTCGAACGGCGCGATCCACGGGCCGATGATGGCGATCAGGCAGAAGAACGCGAGCACGACCAGACCGGTGGCGGCCTTCGGGTTCGCGACGAATCGCAACCGGCGGCGCTTCGCCGGTGCGGCCGCGACCTCAGGTCCTTCGGGCGTGACCGCGGTGATCGTGGAGGTTGGTGCGGACATCGTCAGCCCTCCTTCCGGGTACGCGGATCGAGCAGCAGATAGGCGACGTCGGCCAGCAGGTTGGCGACGAGTACGGACAAGGTGATGACCAGGAAGACGCCCTGCATCAGCGGGTAGTCCTTCGCGCCGACGGCCTGGAACAGGTTGTAGCCGATGCCCGGGTAGGAGAAGACGATCTCCACCAGCAGCGTGCCGCCGACGATGAAGCCGAGCGACAGCGCGAAGCCGGAAACGTTCGGCAGCAGCGCGTTCCGGGCCGCGTAGCTGACCATCACCCGGCGCTCGGGCAGACCCTTCGCGTGCGCGACCGTGATGTAGTCCTCGGAGGCCACCGTCACCATCATGTTCCGCATGGTGAGGATCCAGCCGCTCACCGACGAGATCAGGATCGTGATCGCCGGCAGCAGGCTGTGCTGGACGGCGCTCCCGATGAACTCGGCGTTCCACGACGGCACCAGCCCCGGTTCGTAACCGCCGGACGACGGGAAGAAGCTGTCCGGACCGGCGAGCAGCGTGATCGCCAGCAGACCGAGCCAGAAGTACGGGATCGACGACAGGAACGTTGTCACCGGCAACAGTCCGTCCATCACCGACCCGCGCCGCCAGCCCGCCAGCACGCCCAGCGACGTACCGATCATGAAGCTGGCGAACGTGGTGATGCCGACCAGGGCGATCGTCCACGGCAGGCTCTGCCGGAGGATCTCCGCGACCGGGGTCGGGAAGAACGTGAACGACAACCCGAGGTCGCCGCGGAACACCTGGCCCCAGTAGTCGACGTACTGGCTCCAGAGCGACGCGTTCTTGTCCAGGCCGAACAGCACGTACAGCGAGTTGATCGCGTCGGTGCTCATCTGGCCCTGGAACTTGTTGATCAGCGACGTCACCGGGTCGCCCGGGATCATCCGCGGGATGAAGAAGTTGATGGTCAGTGCCGCCCACGCCGTGAAGACGTAGAACACCAACCGCTGCAGGAGAAACTTCACTTCGCCGCCCCCTCCTCGTAGAGCCAGCAGGCGGCCCAATGACCCGCGACGGGGAGCTCGAAGCGGGGCGGGAGATCGGTCGAGCACTTGGGCATCGCGTGCACGCAGCGCGGGTTGAACCGGCAGCCGGACGGCGGCGCGATCAGGCTCGGCGGTTCGCCGCCGGCCTGGTCCTCGGGCTTGCTCAGCTCGCCGAGGCGATCGGGGTCCGGCGCGCTCTCGATCAGCAGCCGGGTGTAGGGGTGCGCGGGGTGCTGCGTGACGGTCTCGGAGTCGCCGCCTTCGACCATGCGGCCGGCGTACATCACCAGCGTCTCGTCGGCGAAGTACCGGGCCGAGGCGATGTCGTGGGTGATGTAGAGGATCGCGAGGTTGAGCCGTTCCTTCAGGTCCCGCAGCAGGTTCAGGACGCCGAGGCGGATCGACACGTCGAGCATCGAGACCGGTTCGTCGGCGAGCAGCGCTTCCGGGTCCGCGCCGAGCGCGCGGGCGATCGACACGCGCTGCCGCTGACCGCCGGACAGTTCGTGCGGAAACTTGTCGAGATAGCGTTCCGGGGGAGTGAGCTGGACCTGGTTCAGCAGATCGCGGAGGTTCTCCTCCAGGTCGCCGGCCCGGCCGTGGATGCGCAGCGACCGGGTCAGGTGGTACCGCACGGTGTGCGTCGGGTTCAGCGAGGCGAACGGGTCCTGGAAGATCATCTGCACGCGGCGCGCGTACGCCCGGAACTTCCGGCCGCCGTGCACGGTGATGGGTTCCCCGTGCAGCCGGATCTCGCCGGATGTGCGCCCGTACAACTGGGCCAGCAGTCGCGCGACGGTCGACTTGCCCGAACCGGACTCGCCGACCAGCGCGGTCACCCGGCCCCGGCGGAGCGTCAGCCGGACGTCGTCGACGGCGTGCACCGCCTTGTGCTCGCGGGTGAGCAGGTCGCGGAGCCCGCGCCGTACCGGGAAATGCTTGGTGAGGCCCTCGGCCTCCAGAACAACCTCGGTCTCGGTGACCGTCATCAGTCTCTCCTCAAGGCGACGGCGCCAGGCCGACCGGGCCTGGCGCCGTCCACCGCTGTTACTGGCTGCCGGCCGGCTTCAGGTTCAGGATGATCTGCAGAGCGTTCTGCTGGGTCGGCTGCGCCGGCCCGTACTGGTTCTGCTCGTCGGGCCAGCCGACCCAGTTCTTCGTGCTGTAGAGACCGCCGACGTTGGACGCCGAGGTGGGGATGATCGGCATCTGCTCGACCATGATCTTCTGCAGCGTGTTCAGCGCGGCGGTGCGGGCCGCGTCGTCCGCGGCGTTCGCGTACTGGTCGAGCGCCTTGGTCGCCTCCGGGCTGTTGAACCGCCCGTAGTTGCCGCTCACGCCGCCCTTGCCGACCGGCTTCAGGATCTTGCCGTCCATGATGTTCTGGTAGATGTCGTACGGCGTCGCGCCGCCGTTGGTCCAGTGCATCGCGGCGTCGAAGTTGCCCTCGTCGATGTTCTTGAACCAGGCGTCCTGGTTGGCCTTGTCGACGGTCGCCTTGATCCCGATCGTGGACAGGTTGTCCTTGATGATCTCCAGGTCGGTGATGTAGTCGGACCAGCCGGCCGGGTCGGTCAGCGTGATCGTCACCGGCTTACCGGCCGGGTCCTTGAGGACGTCGCCCTCGAGCTTGAAGCCGGCGTCGGTGAGCTCCTTCTTGGCCGCGTCGACGTCCACCTTGTGCTTGAGGTCCTTGTACTCCGGCGCGATGAAGGACTCACCGGCCGGGGTCGGGATGCCGGTCATCGACTCGACCTTCGGGTAGAAGTACCCGGCCTCGCCCTGCATGAAGATGTCGTCGCGGTTGATCACCAGGTTCATCGCGCGCCGCACCGCGGGGTTGTCGAACGGCTTGCGGGTGGTGTTGATCCACAGACCGTGGATGCCCAGGTTCGCCGGGAACCACAGCTTGTGGTTCTTCGGGTCCTTGTCCTGGTAGACGGCCTTCACGTTCGGGACGAAGACGAAGCTCCACTCCGACGCGCCGTTCGCGAGCGCGGTGGTCTGGGCGTTGTTGTCGTTGTACGACGTGTACCGCAGCTCCTTGACCTTCGGGAGGTCCTGCCAGTACGAGTCGCGCAACGTCAGCGTGGTGGTCTGCGGGGTGAACGACTTCACCGTGTACGGACCGGTGCCGATCGGGCTCTTCAGGGTGTCCTGGCTCGGGTCCTTGATCGTCGACCACTGGTGCTTCGGGATCACGAACACGGTCAGGATCTTGTTCTGGTTGGTGAACTGCGACCGGGTGAAGGTCAGGTCGACCTTGTTGCCGGACGCGGTGATCGTGCCGTACGGGATCGCGTCCTGGTTGAGGCCCTCGTTGTCCTTGCGGATCTGGAACGAGTACGCCACGTCCTCGGCGGTCATCGGCTTGCCGTCGGAGAACTTCACGCCCTCACGGACGGTCAGCGACAGCTTGGTGTAGTTGGCGTCCCACTTCCACTCGGTCGCCAGCCACGGCTTGCCGGGCTCGGTCGGCTTGATCCCGTTGATCATCACCAGCGGCTCGAAGATCATCCAGCGGTAGCCCAGCGAGGCGCCCGAGGAGGAGCCGAGGAACGGGTTGTGGTTCTCGGTCTGCGGACCGTTCGGCATGCCGATGTTCAGAACGGTCGCGGCGGTGCCGGAGCCGTTGTTGCCGGAGCTGCCTGAATTACCGTCCCCGCTGCTACAAGCAGCCAGAGCGGCTGCCGCGAGCAAGCCCGTGAGGGCCAGCGCGACTGTACGTCGTGCCCGCATCGGTTCCTCCTGTGTATCTGTTGGCGGATGCCCCTCCCTGAGCCGGAAGGGCGACTGCATCGTGGCGTGAGAACGCTCTCATGGGAAGAGCGGACGCCTTAACGGATCGATATCGAGGGGTACGCCGGCGGCGGGACAGGGGCAGCTGCCCCGCCGCCGGAGCTACTGGTGGGACCGGGTTTTCGGGGCGGTTGAGCTGCGGACGATCAGGGTCGTCGGCAGCACCTGCGGGGTTTCCGGCAGCGGTGTGCCGCCGAAGTACCCCATCAGCATCCGGGCCGCGGCCTGACCCATCTGGCGCATCGGCTGATGCACCGTGGTCAGCGGGGGCTCGGTGTGTTCGGCGTACGGAATGTCGTCGAACCCGACCACCGACACGTCGCTCGGCACGTTCCGCCCGGTCTCCCGGACGGCCTGGATAGCACCGCCGGCGGAGAGGTCGTTGTGGGCGAAGACCGCGTCGAACTCGAGTCGCTCGTCGAGCGCGTGCTGGACGCCGCGGCGTCCGCTCTCGTGGGTGAAGTCGCCCTCGAACACGAGTCTCGGGTCGAGCTCGATCCCGGCCTCCGCGTAGGTGTCGCGGAAGCCGTCCAGGCGTTCGTGGGTACAGCCGAAGCGTTCGACGCCGGTGATCACCAGTGGCCGGCGACGGCCGAGCTCCAGCAGGTGCCGGGCGGCGGACTCGCCGCCGGCGTAGTTCGTGGTGGCGACGGACGGGAACTGCGGGCGCTTGTCGCGGTCGTCGATCAGGACCACGGGCAGGCCCCGCGCGTGCAGTTGCTCGATGTAGGTGAGCGTGCCCTCGGGCTCGATCACCAGCAGGCCGTCGAACGACTGCGCCGAGACCTGGGACGCGAACTGCTGCATGGATTCCTCACCCCGGTTGAAGGTGAACAGCAGCAGCCCGTAGCCCTCGCTCTCGACCACGTCGACCGCGCCCTGCAGCACCTCGCCCATCCAGGGCCAGGTGAGTGAGGGGACCAGCATCCCGACGATCCGGGTCCGGCCGCGGGCCAGGCCGACCGCGCGGGCACTCGGCACGTACCCGAGCTCGGCGATCACCTGCCGGACCCGCTCGGCGGTGCGCAGGTCCAGTTCGCCCTTGCCGTTGAGGACGCGTGACACGGTCGTCTTGCTGACACCGGCACGGGCCGCGACATCGGCGATCGTGATGGACACGCTGAATCTCCCCTCGGGCGGTCGGGGCCGGACGCTACGGAACCGGTTTCGGAAGCGGTTCCGTAGATCAAAGCCGACACCGCAACGGGCCGTCAATCACGGAGTGGTAACGAATCGCTGCTTAGTTCACGACTTGGAAGAAGCCACCCCTTCCGTCGGGTGGGACGGCATGATGAACTCGGGGTCGAGCGGCCCACCTGGGGCCCTGCAGCGTGAGGTTGAGGGATGGAAGTACGCCGGACCACGGTGCGTGACATGCGCCGGTCCAACCGCTCGGTGATCCTCACCGGCATCTATCGCGAGGGCCCGCTGAGTCGCCAGGAGCTGACCGTCCGGACCTCGCTGAGCGCCGCGAGCGTCAGCAACCTGGTCGCCGAACTGATCGCCGAGGGTGTGGTCGAGGAGGCCGGTTCGGTCGAGTCCGAGGGCGGCCGGCCCCGGGTCCTGTTGCGGGTGGCGCCAACATTCCGGTACGTCGTCGGCGCCGAGGTCGGGGAGACCCGGGTCCGGGTGGAGCTGTTCGACCTCGCGATGAACGTGCTGGCGCGGGCCGACCACCCGATCGCCACGCCGTCACCCGAAGCGGTCGTGAAGCACGTACTGGAAGGGCTTTCGACCGTGATCGCTGCCTCCGGCATCCAGCCGGAGCAGGTGCTCGGGCTCGGTGTCGCGGTCGCCGGCGTAGTCGAGGACAATGCGATCGTCGACGCGCAGACACTCGGTTGGGAGGCGGTCCCGCTCGCCGAGCTGCTTGCCGAAGGCACCGATATCCCGGTGCACGTGGACAACGGCGCGAACATGCTCGGGCAGGCGGAGATGTGGTTCGGCGCGGGCCGCGGCGCGACCGACGCTGTCGTCGCCCTGGTCGGCTCGGGTGTCGGCTCGGCCTTGGTGGCCGGCGGATCCAGCTACCGCGGCGCCCGCAGCAGCGCGGGCGAGTGGGGCCACATGACGATCATGTACGGCGGCCGCCAGTGCCGCTGCGGCGCCTTGGGCTGCCTCGAGGCGTACGTCGGCGCGGAAGGCGTCCTGGATCGGTACCGCCTCGCCGGCGGGACTGTCGGCGCCGACGAGGAGACGGCCTTCGTCGAACTGCTGGAGTCGACGACCGAGCCGGCAACGGCGATCGTCAACGACACCATCGGCTACTTGGCGGCCGGCTTCGCGAACCTGGTCAACCTGGTCAACCCCGAGCGCATCGTGCTAGGCGGCTGGGCCGGGCTGTTGCTGGGGGAGAAGCACCTCGACGAGCTCCGCGCGGAGGTGGGGAAGCACGCACTCCGCCGGCCCTACGCCCAGGTGTCGATCGTCCTGTGCGAACTGGGTCGCGACGCCGTAGCACTCGGCGCCGCGACCCTCCCCGTAGTACGACTACTGCGTGATGGAGGCGTGGTCCGTTAGACGGTCCACTTCTGGTTGGCGCCGCCGGAGCAGGTCCAGATCTGGGTCGGCGTGGCGTTGGCGGAGTTGTTGCCGGTGACATCGAGGCACTTGTTCGCCGGTGGATTCACCAGGTCGTGCCCACTCGTGTAGACCCATTGCTGCGCGGCGTTTCCGTTGCACGTCGCGATCTGCACCCTGGTGCCGTCGGCAACTCCGGCGTTCGCCACGTCGAGGCATTTGCCCAGGGCCCGGATCGTTCCGTCGCCGGGGCGCGTCCACTTCTGCGCGTTCGTCCCGTTGCAGTCGTAGAGCTGCACCGTCGTACCGTCGGCGGCGTTCGCTCCGGCCACGTCGAGGCACTTGCCGGCCAGGCCGGTGATCTGCGTACCGGTGCCGCCGGAGCTGCCGAGGGTGGAGACGCGGACGTAGTCGACGGTCATGGTCTGCGGGAACTGCGTCGTACCGTCCGGGTAGCCCGGCCAGTAGCCGCCGACCGCGAGGTTCAGGATCATGAAGAACGGGTGGTTGAAGACCCACGCGTTGCCGTTCAGGTCGGCCGGCGTACGGCGCTGGTACTGCACGCCGTCGACGTACCAGGTGATCGAGTCCGGGGCCCAGTCGACCGCGAACGTGTGGAAGTCGTCGGCGAACGACCAGCCGTTCGGATGGTTGTACGCGGCACCGATCCCGCCGGCGCCGGAGTACCCGGGCCCGTGGATCGTGCCGTGCACGGTCGCCGGCTCCTTGCCGATGTTCTCCATGATGTCGATCTCGCCGTCGTTCGGCCAGTTGCCGCCGCCGAGCATCCAGAACGCGGGCCAGATCCCTTGCCCGCGGGGGATCTTGATGCGGGCCTCGAACCGGCCGTACGTCTGGGTGAAGGTCTGCGCGGTGAGCAACCGGGCCGACGTGTACTGGCACGGGCCGTAGTGGCACTGGTAGCCGCCGTTCTCCTGCCGGGCGGTGATGACCAGGTTGCCGTTGCCGTCCAGCGCGGAGTTGCGGGTGCTGTTGGTGTAGTACTCCATCTCGTTGTTGCCCCAGCCGCTGCCGCCGATGTCGTACCGCCACTTGGCGGGATCGGGGGCCTGGCCGGCCGGGCCGTCGAAGTTGTCCTCCCAGACCGTGGCGGTCGCTGCCGCGTCGGCCTGCTGATGCGCGGTGGCCGCGGGCTGGAGGAGGGCGGTGCCGACCAGTGCGGCACCGATCCCGACGAACGCGAGCAAGCGGGAACGCTTCATGAGTACCTCATTTCCGGGGGCGTCTGAATGAGGGCGTGATTGGGCGGCAGCGTGCCGTGAGAACGCTCCCACGTCAAGCCCGAGACTAAATAAAAGATCTGAAAAAAGTCTCGGTTCTGCCGTTGACACGGGTATGCACGGATGGTTACCTCGTGCTGACCACCAGTTGCGGCGCGGGCAGACGCCGGCAACGAACCGCCCCACACTCCTTTAAAACAAGGGAGAACCGCCCCATGCGTGTCAAACGCTTCCTGCCCGCTGTGGTCGCTGCGCTCTGCGTGGCCGCCGCCGGGCTCGGCTTCGGAACCGCCGCACCAGCCCAGGCCGCCGGTGAACAGGTCAACATCTGGCTGACCACCACCAACGACGCCGCCGGCCAGAACGTCACCCGCGGTCTGCAGCAGCAGACGCCGGTGAACTTCGGCCCGGCCGGCGGCTCGGCGAACCAGACCGTCACGGTCAACGAGAACACGACGTACCAGTCCTTCGAGGGCGGTGGCGCCTCGTTCGCCGACAGCTCCGCCTGGCTGCTGAACAGCAGCAACGTGATCTCGGCCGCGACCCGCGACCAAGTGATGAAGGACCTGTTCGACCCGGTCAACGGGATCGGGCTGGCCTTCGTCCGCAACCCGATGGGCGCGTCCGACCTGGCCCGGTTCAACTACTCCTACGACGACACGTGCTGCGACCTGAACGACTTCAGCATCCAGCACGACCTCGCGGACGTCGTACCGCTCACGAAGCAGGCGCGGGCGCTCAACCCGGCGCTGAAGGTGATGGGTTCGCCGTGGAGCGCGCCGGCCTGGATGAAGGACAACAACGACTTCGTGCACCGCGGCTGGCTGAAGTGGGAGTACGCGCCGACGTACGCGCAGTACTTCGTGAAGTACCTGCAGCAGAACGAGGCCCAGGGCAACCACATCGACTACATCTCGGTGCAGAACGAGCCGACCTGCTGCGGCTCGGACTCGACCGGCTACGCGTCGATGAACTGGAACGGCTCCGGCCTGCTCGAGTTCACCAAGAACAACCTGATGCCTGCGCTGCAGGCCGCCGGGCTCACCACCAAGGTGCTGATCCTCGACTACAACTGGGGCAACTACAACGACCTCGGGTCGGTCCCGATCGCGGACGCCGCACTGCGCAACCACCCGAACTTCGGCGGCATCGCCTGGCACGGGTACGGAGGCGACGTGAGCCTGCAGACGACGGTGCACAACCAGTACCCGTCGGTGAACGCGTACATGACCGAGCACTCCGGCGGCACCTGGATCGCGAACCAGCAGGCCGAGGACATGAACAACCTGGTCGACTACACCCGCAACTGGGACAAGTCGTGGGTCAAGTGGGGTATCGCTCTGGACGAGAACCACCTGCCGTACGTCGGCGCCGGCTGCAACGTCTGCACCGGTCTCGTCACCGTGCACCGCAACGACAGCCAGCGCGGTCAGGTCACCAAGACCGTCGAGTACTACACGATGGGCCACCTGACGAAGTTCGTGAAGCCGGGCGCGCTCCGGATCGACTCGACCGCGAACAGCTCGGTGAAGAACGTGGCCTGGAAGAACCCGGACGGATCCAAGGCCCTGATCGCCTACAACACCACAGGGGGCTCGCAGTCGGTGCGGGTGAACTGGGGCTCGCAGTCCTTCGTCTACACGCTGCCGACCAAGACGTCGGCGACCTTCACCTGGTCCGGCTCGCAGAGCGGCGACGGCGGTGGCGGCGGACAGATCACGGGGCTGGCCGGCAAGTGCATGGACGTCGCCGGCGCGAACTCCGCGGACGGTACGGCGGTGCAGCTGTACGACTGCAACGGTACGACGGCCCAGCAGTGGTCGCGTCCTGGTGACGGGACGGTCCGTGCTCTCGGCAAGTGTCTCGACGTCAACGCCGGCTCCGTCGCGAACGGTGCTCGCGTCCAGCTGTACACCTGCAACGGCAGCGCCGCCCAGCAATGGACCTACACGAGTGGGAGAGACCTGGTGAATCCACAGGCGAACAAGTGTCTTGATGTCACCGGCAACAACTCGGCCAACGGCACACCACTGCAGCTGTGGAGCTGCACCGGCGCCGCGAACCAGAAGTGGACCATCTCATGAAGCGCGTGACGGCGGCCGCTGCCGCTCTGGTGCTCGCTGGCGGTCTGTTGCTGACAGCGAGCCCTGCGCAGGCAGCGACCGGGACGATCACCGGCCTGGCGGGGAAGTGCGCGGACGTCGCCGGCGCGAACTCCGCCGACGGTACGGCGGTGCAGCTGTACGACTGCAATGGGACGAGTGCTCAGCAGTGGTCCCGATCGAGTGACGGGACGTTGCGGGCCCTCGGTAAATGCCTGGATGTGTCGGGCGGTTCGGTCGCCAACGGCGCGAAGGTGCAGCTGTGGACCTGCAACGGATCCGCGGCGCAGCAATGGACGTACACGTCAGGCCGGGATCTCGTGAACCCGCAGGCGAACAAGTGTCTCGATGTCACCGGCAACAACTCCGCGAACAGTACGCCGCTGCAGCTGTGGAGCTGTACCGGAGCGGCGAACCAGAAGTGGAACGTGCCGGCCGCGGACGACGGACCTCCGCCGGCGGGCGGTGCGCCGATGGCGGCAGCGCCGTACCTCTATCAGGGCTGGGGAAGCCCGCCGAACCCGGCGACGGTGATGAACGCGACCGGGGTGAAGTGGTTCACGATGGCGTTCATCCTGTCCAACGGGTACTGCAACCCGCAGTGGGACGGGAACCGGCCGCTCACCGGCGGGGTCGATCAGCAGGCGATCAACACGATCCGGTCCAACGGCGGTGACGTCGTCGTATCGGTCGGCGGCTGGTCCGGTAACAAGCTGGGCGAGAGTTGCGGGTCGGCAGGCGAGCTCGCGGCGGCGTACCAGAAGGTGATCAACGCGCTGTCGTTGAAGGCGTTCGACGTGGACATCGAGGCGACCGAGTTCAGCAACGCGACCGTGCGGCAGCGGGTGATCGACGCGCTGAAGATCGTCGAGCAGAACAACCCGGGGATCGCGACGTACCTGACCTTCGGCACGACGACGTCCGGGCCGGACGGGAACGGGCAGGACCTGATCCAGCGGGGTGCGAACTCCGGGCTGAACCTGGACGGCTGGGTGATCATGCCGTTCGACTTCGGTGGCGGGTCGACCAACATGGGCACGCTGACCCGGCAGGCGGCCGACGGGCTGAAGAACCGGGTCAAGGCGGCGTACGGGCTGACCGACGACGCGGCGTACCGGAAGATCGGCATCTCCTCGATGAACGGCCTCACCGACGTGGCCGGTGAGCGCGTCAACCTGTCGGACTTCGAGTCGATGCTGTCCTACGCGTCCGAGCACCACCTGGCCCGCTTCACCTTCTGGTCGGTCAACCGCGACCGCCCCTGCACCGGCGGCGGCGCCGACACCTGCTCCGGGGTCCCCCAGAATGCCTGGGACTTCTCCAAGGTCATAGGCCGCTACCGCGGCTGACGTGCTCGATCCGGCACCTACCCACCTGAAGATCTTTCAGGTGGGTAGGTGCCGTTTGACTCTCCGGTTACCGGAGGGTGGAAGCTTGGGGACATGACGGCGACGGTGACGGTGGGGGAGTTCTCCCGCCTGACGCATCTGAGTGTGAAAACCCTGCACCACTACCACGACATCGGCCTGCTCGCCCCGGTCGCGATCGACGCCTCGTCGGGCTACCGGCGCTACGGCACCGACCAGGTCGACACCGCCTTGCTCATCCGGCGGCTCCGCGAACTGCGGATGCCACTCCCGGATGTCCGCGCGGTGGTCGAGGCATCCGACGGTACGGCCCGCGAAGAGACGCTCCGCGCGCATCTCGAGCGGATGGAGCAGGAGTTGGCCCATACGCGTGACGTCGTCACCTCGCTGCGTGAACTCCTGACCCCCGGCCGCCCGGTGCTCGACGTGCAGTACCGGTTCATCCCGCCGTTCCGCGCGTACGGCGTGACCGGGCACGTCATCCGCGACGAGATCGGCCCGTGGTGCGAGTACGCCTTCGGGAAGCTCGACGCCGTCGCCGGTGACATCCGCGCCACCTCGGGCGCGACGTACAGCGACGAGTTCTTCACCGACGACGCCGGCGAGGTGGTCACCTTCCTCCCGGTCGCCCCGGACCAGCCGCCGGCCGACGGGGTCGAGCTCGTCGACCTGCCCGGCGGGTTCTTCGCGATCGCCGTGCACGCCGGCCCGATGACCGACTTCGACCGTACGTACGGCGCGCTCGGCAGTCACGTCGCGGAGTACTGCGAGGTGGCGCCGGGCCCGATCCGTGAGCTGTACCCGATCGGCCCGGGGGACGTCCCCGATCCGGCCGACTACCGAACCGAGGTCTGCTGGCCGATCCGGCAGATCCCCGTGCTGAAAGGCTGAATCATGTCCATCTCCCTCGAGAGCATCGTCTTCGACTGCGCGGACGCCCAGTCCCTCGCGACCTTCTGGGCCGGAGTGCTGTCGTCCGACGTCGATGCTGACGGCAACGAGTTCTTCGCGACCGTGAATCGGACCGCGGACGCGCCGACGCTGATGTTCCTGCAGGTCCCGGAGCCGCGCAACGGCAAGAACCGCCTGCACGTCGACCTGGCCGCCACCGACTGGGCCGCCGAGGTCGACCGGCTCGTGGGCCTGGGCGCCAAGCGTGTCGACGAGCACAACGAGTACGGCACCCACTGGATCACGCTGGCGGACCCCGAGGGCAACGTCTTCGACGTCGCCGAGCACAGCTGAGCGCGCCCTTGTCAGGGTTCTCTTGCGGGAGGAGGGTGAGAAGTGTCCGGCGGCGCCGCCCGGGCGCTGCCCTGAGCGTAAGGGGGTGGATCGTGTACGCGCGTTCCACCACGATCAATGCCGCCCCGGCGTCGATCGACGCCGGCGTCGCGCGGGTGCGCGACGAGGTGATGCCCATGCTGACCGGGATGGACGGCTGTATCGGCCTGTCCATGCTGGTCGACCGGGAGTCCGGCCGCTGTATCACGACCAGTGCCTGGCAGTCCGAGGAGGCGATGCGGGCCACGAACGAAGCGCTGCAGCCGATCCGGGACAGGATCGCCGCGGAGCTCGGCGGCAGTCCGATGGTGCAGGAGTGGGAGATCGCCGTACTGCACCGTGATCACCGGTCGACGGCCGGTGCGTGTGTCCGGGCGACCTGGGTGAAGGTCGACCCCGCGAACCTGGACCGGGCGATCGACGTCTACAAGCTCGCCTCACTGCCGAGACTGGAGGATCTGGCCGGCTTCTGCAGCGCCAGCCTGCTGGTCGACCGGGTGTCCGGCCGGGCGGTCTCGTCGGTCACCTACGACAGCCAGGAGACGCTGGACGGCAGCCGGGAAGCGGCGGCCTCGATGCGTGCCTCGACCACCAAGGACGCCGGCGCCGAAATGCTGGACGTCGGCGAATTCGAACTCGCCATCGCCCATCTGAGGGTCCCTGAGCTGACCTGACTCACCCCTGTCTCACACTGTCGAACGATTCGGGAGCGCCAGCGCGGCGAGTGCGGCGGCGGCTGTGATGGCGACCGCTGTCCAGAACGCGGCCGGGAACGATCCGCGCTGCAGAATCACCGCGAGTACGGCGGTCCCGAGCGAGCCGCCGATCTGCTGCAGGATCCGGGTCCCTGTCGTCGCGGCGGCGTACTGCGATTTCGGCAAGGTCGCGTACGTCGCCGTGATCGACGGGAGCAACGAGGCGGTCAGCCCGGCGCCACGGACCACTAGAGCGACTGCGAGGACCGCGACCGGCGTACCTGATCCGGCGATCGCGAACGGGACTGTGCCGGCCACCGCGAGGGCAAGACCGGCGAGCATGATGGTCCGGGTCGCGCCGGTGCGGTCGAGGATTCGGCCGACGAAGACGGTCCCGATCATCGCGCCGATGCCCTGCGGCGCCAGCAGCAGACCCGCCTCGAGCGGGGTCGCCGCGCGGATCTGCTGGTAGTACAGCGGCAGCAGGAACATCGCACCGAAGAGCGAGCCTCCGAAGATGAACACGAGCGCCGCGCAGGCGCTGAACGACCGGTCCCGGAACAGCCGGAGATCGAGCAACGGCGTCACCGTCCGCAGCGCGTGGACGCCGTACCCGAGCAGCAGGACGATCCCCGCGATCAGCCCGGTCGTCGCAACCGTGGAAAGGCGACCGATCTCGCCGTACGACGTCAGGCCGTAGACGAGGATCGCGAGTCCGGGGGAGAGGAGCGCCAGGCCGCGGAGGTCGAGCGGTTGCCGGGTCTCGGCCGGGCCGCCGGTGACGAGTCCGCGGGAGAGGGCGAGTGCGGCCACGATGACCGGAACGTTGACCAGGAACGCCCATCGCCAGTCGAACGCGCCGATGATCAGGCCGCCGAGCACCGGCCCGACGACCGGAGCGAGCTGGGTCGGGACGATGACGAAGCTCATCACCCGGCCGAGCTTGTCCTGACCCGCCTGCTCGGCCAGCACGATGCGGAGCAGCGGGAGCAACATCCCACCGCCCAGCCCCTGGATCACCCGGAACACGATCAGCGCACCGGCCGACCACGCAACCGCGCACAGGACCGAACCGAGCAGGAAACCGGTGAGGCAGAACCGCCACACCCAGCGCGTGCCGAACCGCGCGACGGCCCAGCCGGTCAGCGGGAGCATCGCGGTCAGCGCGAGCAGGTACGCCGTGGTGACCCATTGGATCGTGGCGAGTGGCGAGCCGAACTCGCGGGTCAGGCGGTCGATCGCGACGCTGACGATGGTGGTGTCGAGCAGCGTGGCCGCAGACCCGATCGACAGCACCAGCGCGAGGCGGATCAGCCGGGGTTCCAGCCGGGTCTCGGTGACGGGCATGGGCGAAGCCTCCTAATTAGACTTGACGGTTCAGTCTTGTTTGAGGCTAATTAGACTGAACCGTCTAGTCAAGTAAGGTGGCTGTATGACGGATGAGCGCACGGTCGGCCCAGGACGGCCGCCGGTACGGAAGAAGTCGCCGGCCAAGCGGTCGGCGATCCTCGCGGCCGCGACCGCGATGTTCTTCGAGCTCGGCTACGAGCGCACCAGCGTCGACGCGATCGCCGCGTCCGCGGGCGTCGGGAAGCAGACCGTCTACGGCCATTTCGGGGACAAGGAGGGCCTGTTCCTCGCCGTGGTCGAGGCGGTGCGACAGGACCAGGAGGTGGCGGCCGACCCGGGGATGCCGGACACGGGGGACCCGCTGGCCGACCTGACCGCGGCTGGCGAGTCGATCCTCGACGGCGTCCTGTCGCCCTCGATCTCGGCGCTGCACCGCCTGACGATCGCGGAGCTGCCGCACCATCCGGAGTTGCAGCGGATGTGGCGAGACGAAACCGCCAAGCCCGGGCGCGACGACCTGATCGCGGCGTACCTGCGTGCTTGCGATGCCAAGGGCCTGCTCAAGGTCCCGGATCCGGCGCTGGTGACTCGACAGCTGACGTTCCTGGTGGTTGCCGAGGGCCGGGTGGCGACGCTGCAAGGCACCGAGCCGCTGAGCGCGGACGACCGGCATCGCATCGCGGCCGAAGCCGCCGATCTGATCGTGCGGGCGTGCCGTCCTTAGGCTGAGTGGCCGAAAGTCGCGCTGAACGCCTCCTGGAAGAGGTCGGTCAGGCTGCGTTCCCCGTTGTCTGCGGCCCAACGGAGCAGGGCGGTGTGAGTCACGCCCAGTACGGCGCTTGCGGCTGCGCGGGCGCCGTACTCGAGAGTGGGATCGATCGCGCTGACGAAGGCTTCCTGGAGGCGGTACTGGCTGTCCAGGTGGCGGGCCTGGAGGGCTGGTGTGGAGATCATCAGCCGGAGGCGTGCGAGGAGCAGGTCGTGCTCGTTCGTGGCGGCCAGGTCGAGGATGGTCAGGACGGTCCGGCCGATGCGGTCGGTGAGTGATCCGGTCGCGGGCAGCTCGGTGAGCGTGGTCGCGGTCAGCTGGTCGAAGTCGTCGTACAGGACCAGGTCTTCCTTGGTGGGGAAGTTCCGGTAGACCGTCATCGCCGAGACGCCGGCCGCGTCGGCGACGTCGTTCACCGTGGTCGCGTCGTACCCGCGGTCGGTGAACAGGCGAAGCGCCTGCCGCTGGATGCGTTGCCGGGTGTCGGCACGCTGGCGGTCTCTCAAGTTCATGTGGTAGATACTAACAACATGATAGTTTCTAACATGAACGGCAAGGTCGCGTTGGTCACCGGTGCCTCCCGCGGCATCGGGCGAGCGATCGCGGAGCGGCTGGCCGTGGCGGGGTGTGAGGTCGCCGTGCACTACGGGCGGGACAAGGCCGGTGCCGAGGCGACGCTGGCGCGGATCGGCGGGCGCGGGTTCGTGATCGGGGCCGAGCTGGGCGTGCCCGGTGACGTCGAGTCGGTGGTTGATCAGCTGGACGCGGAGCTGGCCGGCCGGCGGCTGGATGTGCTGGTGAACAACGCGGCGGCGTCACCGGCGGGTCCGATCGGTGCGGACACGGAGGCGGCGTTCGACCGGCTGATGGCGGTCAACGTACGAGCGCCCTACTTTCTGATCCAGCGGCTGCTGCCGATGCTGTCCGACGACGGCCGGATCGTGTCGATCTCGTCGGTCGCGACCCGGATGGCGAACCCGGCGCAGACGTCGTTCGCGATCACCAAGGGTGCGCTGGAAACGATGACACTCACCTTGGCGCAGGAGCTGGGCGCGCGGGGCATCACCGTGAACGCGGTCGCGCCCGGCGCGACCCGGACCGAGGCGAACGGCGCGATCTTCGAGACGCCCGGGTTGACCGAGCTGATCGTCGCGCAGACCGCACTCGGCCGGTTGGGCGGTGCCGATGATGTCGCCGAGGTGGTCGCGTTCTTGGCCTCACCCGCGGCGCGGTGGATCACCGGACAGGTCGTGGACGCGTCCGGTGGTCTGCATCTCGGCGTCGGCTAGGGGGTCGAGTCGGTGTCGAGGAAGAGTTGTACGTCGGGATGCGTGCGCAGCGCCGTACCGGGGTAGTTCGGGTCGATCGGCTGTGTGAGGGTGTCGTGGACGGCCTGGCGTTTGACTGATCCGGGGACCGAACCGATCAGCGCGTGCGCGTTCAGCAGGCGGGGGATGGTGACGGTGATCGCATGGGTCGGTACGTCGGTGAGTTGGGCGAAGTTGCCCTCGTCGACCTGCTGCCGGCGGCTGGTCTCGTCCAGCGCGACGCGTTTCGTGGCCGCCGGGTCGTTGAAGTCCGCGGGCGGATCGTTGAACGCGAGGTGGCCGTTGACGCCGAGACCGAACAGGACGAGGTCGAACGGCTCGTCGCCGATCAGCTCCGCGTAGGTGTCCGGGCCGTCCTCGGGTGCCAGCGGGTGGAACGTTGCCTGCGGCACCTTGTCGAGGAAGTTCCGGCGCAGCCAGTTGCGGAACGACTGCGGTGCCTCCGGCGTCAGGTCGACGTACTCGTCCATGTGGAAGCACTCGACCCGGCTCCAGTCCAGATCCGGTTCCACGGCGAGCGCGGCGAGGGTGGCTGTCTGGCTCGGCGCGGCGGCCAGCATGAGGCGCGCCCGCCCGGTCGTTGCGATCGCCTTCCGCAGCCGCTCGGCAGCGGCGGCGCTTGCGGCCCGCCCGAGCTCCGTGCGGTCCGAGCAGGTGACGACTCGCGGCGCATGCTCAACAGTCATGCGGAAACCCTCGCACACCCGCCGGATCACCGCCTCGCCATGCCGATCTGTGAACAAACGCCGGGGCCTGGGTACAGGAAATGGCATGTGCCCGGTAACTGGTAGGTGTGCTCACCTCGGGGGGATAACCCCCGGGCCGGTTGGTGGCTGGCCGGAGTGTGTCGGTTTGTCCGTCCACATAGCTTCGTGGGCATGACGAATCAGGCGCTGATCAGCGCGGTGCAGGAGCCGACCGGCGGGGTGGCCGGGTGGGCGATCGATCTCATGGAGCGGATGGGACCGGCCGGCGCGGGGCTTGCGGTGGCGTTGGAAAACCTGTTTCCGCCGTTGCCGAGCGAGGTGATCCTGCCGCTGGCCGGGTTCGCGGCGGCGCGGGGTGACTTCGGGCTGGTCGCCGCGATCGTCTTCACCACGCTCGGGTCGGTCGTGGGTGCGCTCGCGCTGTACGGCGTGGGCGCGGTGCTCGGGCGGGAACGGACGCGGGCGCTCGCCGAAAAGCTGCCGCTGGTGAAGCTGCAGGACGTCGACAAGGCCGAGGAATGGTTCGTCCGGCACGGTGCGAAGGCGGTGCTGATCGGGCGGCTGGTTCCGGTGGTGCGCAGCCTGATCTCGGTGCCTGCCGGTGTGGAGCGGATGTCGGTTGCGCTGTTCCTGGCGCTGACGGCCGTCGGAAGCCTGGTGTGGAACTCGTTGCTGATCTTCGCCGGCTATCAGCTCGGTGAGCGGTGGCATCTGGTGGAGTCGTCGGTAGGGGTGTTCCAGAAGGTCGTGATCGTGGCCGCGGTGGCGGCGGTCGGGTGGTTCGTCGTGGTGAAGGTCCGGGCCCGGCGTTCGGATTCTGAGAAAGTCAAGTAAGCGGCTCGACTTTGACTACTCTCGAGGGAGTTGCCGTCGAGGGGTCAGGAGATGGGTCAGATGCCGTCAGTCGCGTTCGAGTCGCAGGTCGTGCCGCAAGGTGCGCAGGAGCCGCCGGTCTGGCCGCAGTCGGTGGTCACGTTGGTGGGCAACCCGCGGGCCGGGTCGCGGACAGCGGCCGCCGCGGCGTCGGTCGCGGAGCTGCTCGCCTCCGAGCTCGGTACGCCGTACCGGATCGACGAGCTGATCGATCTCGTGACGATCGCCCCGGCCATCTTCCAGGGTGAGGACGCCGGGGCCGACGCGCAGGCCGCGCTCGAGAGTGCGATCGATCTGGTGTCGTCGGCCTCGGTGATCGTTGTCGCGACTCCGGTCTACAAGGGCAGCTACACCGGGCTCCTGAAGAGCTTCCTCGACGTACTACGGCCCTCCGCACTGGCCGGCTCCGTGGTCGTCCCGGTGACGGTGTCAGCCGCACCGAGCCACAAACTCCTGGCCGACCACCACCTCCGCCCGGTCCTCGCAGAGCTGGGCGCGAGCGTCCCAGTACCCGGCGTGATCCTCGAGGAGCGCGACCTCGAAGACCTACAGGTCGCCCTCTCAACCTGGATCCGCACCAACGCCCCCATCATCCAAGCCACCACCATCGCCCTCCAACCAGTCCCCGAACCAACCCCCGCCCGATAGCGCAAACCCCGGGGGGAGGTCGCGGAAGGGGGTGCAGAAGAACAGGTAGTGCACCTGCGGGACGCTGTATGCCGCAAACCCCGCGACGCTCGGGTGCACTAGGGGCGGCCTTGGTACCTCCTGTTCTTCTGCACACCAGCCTGTTAGTCGTTGTAGGTCGGTTGGGTGGGGGCGTGGCGGAGGGTTGTGGTGGCTGGGATGAGGGTTGAGGCGAAGGTCAGGAGGGCGGCGGCTCCTACGACTACTAGGTAGATCCAGATCGGGCCGGTGGGGAGGGCGTCGTTGGCTACCTTGGCGGAGAAGGGGAGTAGGCAGGCCAGGGCGACTGCGGTGCCCAGCGTTACGCCGGTGAGGGTGACCAGGGCGCTTTCGGTGGTCAGCATGCGGAGCACCTGGAATCGGGTCGAGCCGGTCAGCCGCTGCAGAGCGAACTCGCGGCGGCGGCGCAGGGTGGTCGACACCAGGGTGTTGACGACCGAGACCGCGGTGTAGGCGATCAGCATGCCGACGAGCATGTAGTTGATCCACGCCTGGGTCTGCAGGTCCTCGACGTTCGACGCGACCAGCGTGCTGCGGTCGGCGACCTGGACGCCCGGGTGGGCGGCGGCGAGCTCAGCCAGACCAGGCCGTACGTCGGCTCCCGGCGCGGCGCGTACCAGGATCTGCTTCGTCAACCCGTCCGTCGTGTGCGCGACGACCAGCGACGCGGGCAGGATGATCGTCTCGTACCCACGCTCGGCCGCGAACGTCGCAACCACCCGCAACCTCGTCGTGGTCCCGTCGCCCAACGTCATCGTGATCTCCGAGCCGACCCCGCGACCGGTCTTCTGAGCCATGTACTCCGGAATCGCCGCGGTCGCCCCGGTCAGGCCGGCCAGCGATCCGCTCGTCAACCGAACCGGCGCCGTGCCCTCAGCGCCCTGCGCATCCACGCCGATGATCGGCGCGCCGTCCTCGTCGAACGGAGCCTTGCGAGGGTCGTCGACCGCGCCCATGCTGCGGACGAACGCCGACGCGCTCGCCACGCCAGGCACCTCACGAACCTGCGAGAGCACCGTCGGCGAGAGGCCGGCCTCCGACACCAGTACGGCGTCCGCGCGCAGATCCCGTGTGAACGCCTCCGAGGACGCGTGCACCTGTGTGGTCTGCATGTACAGGTTGGCGGTCGAGATGCCGACGGCAAGCATCACGGGCATCGCGGCGGCCGACAGTGCGACCGATCGTGCCGACAGGTTGCGGATCGCGAGCCGGCCGTTGACCCGGGTCAGCGCCTGGACCGGCCAGCGCCAGATCCCCAGCACCAGCTTGCTCCAGAACGGGCCGAGCAACGCGACACCGATCGCCCAGCAGAGGATCGACGGACCCGCGGTCGAGGCGGCCAGCGGCCCGGACATCACCGTCGCGGTGACGATCAGCAACGCCATCCCGCCGCCGAGGAACAACAGACCGAACAGCAACCGGATCCAGCTGAACCACTTCCGCTGCAACGAGGCCTCGACCAGCGCCTCGACCGGCTTGATCTTCGCCGACTTCCGGGCCGCGATCAGCGCCGCGCCGACGGCCGCGAGGACCGCCGCGCCGGCGCCCGCCGCGAACGGGATCCAGCCCTGCGAGAACTCGATCACCGGCGAGGCGACGCCGTGCGAACTGAGCTGGTCGAAGAGGAACCCGCCGAGGAAGATCCCGGGCAGACAGCCGAGGACGACGGCCGGCAGCGAGACCATCAGCGCCTCGCCGAGGATCATCCGCCGGACCTGACCGGGTGTGGTGCCGATCCCGCGGAGCAGCGCGAACTCACGTTGCCGGTGCTGCGCCGCGAGCGCCAGCGTGGACGCGACCACGAACATCATCGTCATCGTCGCGATCCCGCCGAACGATCCGGCGATCGCGATCAGCGCCGTACGGTGGGATTCGGCATCCGGGTGCTCCGCGAGGCCGCGGTCGACCCCCGCGCGGACCGTCAGGTTCCCGTCGACCTCTTCCAGCCGGTCCTTGACCGCGGAGAGGTCGGTGCCGGGGGCAACCAGTACGCCGACATCGGCGAAGCGGGACGGGTTGCGGACGAGCTGCGCCGCGTCACGATCGGAGAAGAACGCGTGGCTCGCGGCCCGGGGGGCGATTCCGCTGATCGTGAAGGTCTTCGGCTCGCCGTTGATCAGCAGGGTCAGCTGCTCGCCGACCTTCCCGGACGAGACAACTACCTGCCCGAAACGCGGTGCTTTCCCAGAGCTGAGTTCATAAGGGGCGAGGGCGGCGCTCGACCAGTTGTGGCCCTCGGCAACCGCCGGGCCGACGGCGGTGAAGGTGTAGTCGCCTACCGCGGAGGAGACGCCTTCTGTGGAACGGATCTTGGCGAGGAGGTCGATCGGTACGCCGACGCGTTCGGTCAGCGGAGTGGGGTCTTCGACACCGGGGCGGTGGTGTGACTGTTTGCCGGTCACGACCAGCGAGGTCGCGGCCAGGCGTTCGGGTTCGACGTTGGAACGGATCCCCGTCTCCATCAGGCCGCCGCAGGCCATCACGATCGCCGTACCGAAGACGACCGCGATGAACGTGGCGATGAATCCGCTCTTGCGATGGCGCAAGGTGCGGACAGCCAGACGCATCATCCCGCCACCGCCTGCAGGTTGGACCGCGCGCCGAGGTGGGTCATCCGGTCGGCGACCGCTTCGGCGGTCGGGGCGGTCAGGCTGCCGGCGAGGGCGCCGTCGGCGAGGAAGACGACCTGGTCGGCGTACGACGCGGCGACCGGGTCGTGGGTGACCATGACGACCGTCTGGCCTTGGGTCCGCACCGGCTCGCGCAGCAGCTCGAGGACGTCGGCGGCGGTCTGGGTGTCGAGAGCGCCGGTCGGTTCGTCGGCGAAGATCACGGCCGGCCGGGCGACGAGCGCGCGGGCGATCGCGACCCGCTGCTGCTGCCCGCCGGACAGTTCGCCGGGGCGGTGCTTGGCCCGGTCGGCGAGGCCGACGCGCTCCAGCACCTGCCGTACGGCGGCCTTGTTCACGCGGCGCCCGTCGAGCTCTTGCGGCAGGCAGACGTTCTGCCAGACGGTCAGTGCCGGCAGCAGGTTGAACGACTGGAACACGAAGCCGATCCGCTCCCGCCGGAGCTCGGTCAGCCTGCGCTCGCTCAGTCCGGCCAGCGGCTGGCCGTCGATGGAGACGCTGCCCGACGTCGGCCGGTCGAGCCCCGCCGCACAGTGCAGGAAGGTGCTCTTGCCCGATCCGGACGGACCCATCACCGCGGTGAAGGTACCGGGGGCGAATTTCATCGAGATCCCGTTCAGGGCGGTGACGGCGTTGCCGCCACGGCCGTAGACCCGTCGTACGTCGTGCAGGACGACCGAGTACCCGGTCCCGTCGACTGCTTCCTGCGTCCGTTTCTTCATGCCGCCGACGCTACGGATCAGCGGCGTACGAACCCATGGTGCTGAACCGCCGCCTGATGGTGGACGAAACCCCACCCACGGTCAGGAACGGAGCAGGGCGCGGAGGCCCGCGCTGTACGTCTCCTTGGTGACGTCACCGATGATGAGCCGCTGCAGGACGAAGCCCGGGATCAGGCCGAACAGGGCCTGGGCGACGTACCGGGGATCGACGTCGGCGTCGATCGTGCCGTCGGCCTGGCCGCGGCGGGCGACGTCCTCGAACCGGTTCCGCAGTTGCGTGTACTTGCCGGAGGCCGTTTGCATGATCGCCGGGTTGCGCAACGCCTCGGCCCAGGCCTGGACCGCGACCCGGGTGACGTCGCCGCCGGGTCGTTCGGACACCTCGACGACGTGATCGAGCGCGGTTTCCAGCGCCATCAGCGGGGTCAGCGGCTGCTCGGTGGCGAGGATCTTCTGGAAGACCTCGTCCACGGTGCTGAGCGCGTCCTCGGCGATCGCGGCGACGATCTCTTCCTTGCTCTTGAAGTACCCGTAGACGGCGCCCGCGGACAGCCCGGACTCGCGGATCACGTCCGCCATCGTCGTCTTGTGGAAACCGTCCTCGAGCACACAGGTACGGGCCGCCGCGACGATCTGCGCGCGGCGCGCCAGGCGATGTTCCTCGGTGACCTTGGGCACGCTCGCAACATAAAACGAATGTCCGTTCTTGACAAGTCGCCGGACCGTTGCCAGGCTCGGACTTATAAAGAACGATCATTCGGTTTTAGCTCGAGGGAGTACCAGCCATGACCACTGAGGCGCACGCGGCCGACCGTCGCCGGCCGCCCTTGATCGCCGTCATCACCCTGCTGACCGCGGTCCTCACGGTGTTACTGATCGCCTTCGCGTGGCCGGCCGCGCGCTCCGAACCGCGGAACGTCCCGATCGCGGTGTCCGGCCCGACGCCGGCGGTCGCGCAGATCCAGGCCGGTCTCGAGCAGGCGATGCCCGGTGGCTTCGAGATCACCGCCGTACCGGATCGGCAGGCGGCGGTGCAGCGGATCGAGGACCGGGACGCGTACGGCGCGATCGTGCTGGACGCGGCGCAGCCCGAAGTACTGACCGCCTCCGCGGGCGGCCCCGCCATCGCGCAGGTGCTGACGCAACTGTCGGCCCGGATGTCCCCGGAGAACCCGGCGAAGGTGACCGACATCGTGCCGCTGCCGAAGGACGATCCGCGCGGTGCCGGTCTGGCCGCGGGCGCCTTGCCGCTCGTGCTCGGCGGGATCCTCGCCGCCGCCGCGCTGACCCAGCTGGTGCGGTCCGGGGCGAAGCGGATGATCGGCGCGGTCACGTTCGCGATCACCGGCGGGCTCGCGCTGGCCGCCGTACTGCAGTACTGGCTCGGCTCCTTCGAAGGCAGCTACCTCGGCAACGCGGGCGTGATCGCGATGTCGATCGCGGCCATCAGTCTTACCCTGCTCGGACTCGAGTGGCTGCTCGGTACGGCGGGACTCGCGCTCGGCGGCGCCGTGATGATGCTGCTCGGCAACCCGCTCTCCGGAATGACGAGCGCCCCCGAGATGCTGCCGAGCGGATGGGGCACGCTGGGTCAGCTGCTGCCGCCCGGAGCAGCCGGTACGGCGTTGCGCTCGGTGAGCTTCTTCGACGGCGCCGGCGCTGCACGGCCACTCGTCGTACTGGCGTGCTGGTTACTCGCCGGAGTGGCGCTCTGCGGACTCGGCGCGCTGCGCTCCCGAGGACGCGCCGTACCCGCTCGGCACGAGGCGTCCGCCGTCGCCGCCTGACAAAGTGGGGGTATGACAACGCGGTGACCGGATCGTTACGTCCCGGTCACCGCGTTACCGCAGACCTGCCGCGACAACGTTGTCTGTCAAGCATTGACTTCGGTCATTCAAGGCTCCTACGGTCACGAGAAAGCCCGCAGGGTTTGGGTCGTGGTACCGGCATGACAACGATTGCCCGAAGGTGGACCTGAATGATGTCTAGGAAACGTTTCAAAGTAGCCGCGGTAACCAGCGCGCTGCTGCTCGCGGTGACGGCCTGCAGCCAGGGGTCGACGACCAAGCAGCCGGACGCCGGCAGCTCGCAGAGCTCCGGTCCCGCGCACATCAAGATCGCGTACCAGCAGTGGGGCCCGGGCGTCGTGATGAAGAACTTCCTCACCGGCGTGAAGTCGGAGTACGAAGCCGCGAACCCCGGCTCGACGGTCGAGATCCTGCCGATCGTTGCCTCGGAGAACGACTACTACACCAAACTGCAGCTGATGATGCGGTCGCCGAACACCGCGCCGGACGTGGTCTACGAGGACACCTTCCTGATCAACTCCGACATCACCGCCGGCTACCTGAAGCCGCTCGACGACTACATCAACAAATGGGACCAGTGGGGCCAGTTCCAGGACACCGCGAAGGGCGCGGCGAAGGCGCTCGACGGCAAGACGTACGGCGTACCGGACGGCACCGACACCCGCGCGCTCTGGTACAACAAGCAGATCTTCGCGAAGGCCGGCCTGCCCGCCGACTGGCAGCCGAAGACCTGGGACGACGTCCTCAGCGCCGCGCGGACCATCAAGCAGAAGGTCCCCGGCGTGATCCCGATGAACGTGTACTCGGGCAAGCCGATGGGTGAAGCGTCCGCGATGCAGGGCTTCGAGATGCTGCTCTACGGCACCAAGGACACGCTGTACAACAACGACCAGCAGAAGTGGGTCGTCGGCAGCCAGGGCTTCAAGGACTCGCTGAACTTCATCAAGACCATCTACACCGAGGGCCTCGCGCCGTCGCCGAAGCAGGCGCTCGACCCGAACATGGGCAGCAAGGTCGGCACCGAGCTGCTGCCGGGCGGCAAGCTGGGTATCGCGCTGGACGGTTCCTGGATCTACGGCAACTGGCAGAAGACCGGTGCGAAGCCGTGGCCGCAGTGGACCGAGGTGATGGGGCAGACCGCGATGCCGACCCAGGACGGCAGTGGCAAGGGCAAGGTCAGCCTCTCCGGCGGCTGGACCTGGGCGATCCCGGCCAAGTCCAAGAACCCGGACGCGGCCTGGAACCTGATCAAGACCCTGCAGACGCAGAAGAACGCGACCAAGTACGCCACCGACGGCGCGCAGATCGCCGTACGCAAGGACGTCGCCGCGGATGCCACCTACAAGAACTCGGCGAAGAGCACGCAGTTCTTCACCGACCTGGTGTCGGTGACCGTGTACCGGCCCGCGTTCGCGGAATACCCGAAGGTCTCGAACGAGATCATCACCGCGATGGAGGCCGTGATGACCGGGCAGTCGACCCCGGACAAGGCGGCGAAGAACTACGACGAAGCGGTCGAAGGCATCGTCGGTAAGGACAAGACGACTTCGGGCCAGTAGCCGAACCGACGAAGGAACCTTGCCTGTGACGACGACTGTCGCCCCCACGGCCTCCACTCCCGCTCCCTCCGGCAAGACGTCCGGAGGGGGCGGGAAACCGCGGGCCGCCAAGCTGATCCGGATGCTGCCGCTGTCGCCGGCCATCGGACTGATGCTGGTCTTCCTGGCCGGCCCGATCATCTACTGCGTGTACGCCGCGTTCACCAACATGGCGCTCACCGGCACCGGCGCGGCGAACGTGAAGTTCGTCGGGCTGGACAACTTCCGCAAGGCGTTCTCCAGCGGAGCGTTCACGAACGCGATCTGGCTGACGCTGGTGTTCACGCTGATCTCCGCGATCATCGGGCAGAACAGCCTCGGCCTCGGTCTCGCGCTGCTGATGCGCAAGTCCACGAAGCTGGTCCGGAACTTCGTCGGTACGGCGGTGATCGGCGCGTGGGTGCTGCCCGAGGTGGTCGCGGCGTACCTGCTGAGCGCGTTCTTCAACGACGACGGCACCCTGAACGTGATGCTGCACGCGGTCGGCCTGCCCGGTCAGGACTGGTTGTACGCGGCACCGATCATCGCGGTCTCGCTGGCCAACATCTGGCGCGGTACGGCGTTCTCGATGCTGGTCTACTCGGCCGCCCTGAGCGAGATTCCCAAGGAGATCGAGGAATCCGCCGAGATGGACGGCGCGGGCGGCTGGCGGCGGCTGCTGTTCGTGACGCTGCCGATGATCACCCGCGCGATCATGACCAACCTGATGCTGATCACGCTGCAGACGCTGAGCGTGTTCGGCCTGATCTTCGCGATGACCCGCGGCGGCCCGGGCACCAAGAGCCAGACGCTGCCCCTGTACATGTACGAGCAGGCGTTCAGCTTCTCCCAGATCGGCTACGGCACCGCGATCGCCCTGGTGATGCTGGCGATCGGCGCGGTCTTCTCGCTGATCTACCTACGTGGACTGAACTCGGAGGCAGCGTGATTGCCCGCGACAAGATGAGCAAACTGGCGTCGAACCTGGTGCTGCTGGCCATCGGCGTACTGTTCGTGCTTCCGCTGCTGTGGGTGCTGTTCGCGTCGATCAACCGGACGGCCGGCCTGCGGGTCGAGTTCCCGACGCATCCGACGCTCGGGAACTTCAAGGCGGTGCTGAACACCGACACGACGTACCGGCCGGTGCTGAACGGCATCGTGCTGTGCGGCGGGGCGGCGTTGCTGACGATGGTGTGCGCGGTGCTGGCGGCGTACCCGTTGTCGCGGTTCCGGACGCGGTTCAACCGGCCGTTCCTGCTCACGGTGCTGTTCTGCACCGGGCTGCCGATCACCGCGGTGATGGTGCCGGTGTACGGGCTGTTCGTGCAGCTGAACCTGGTCGACACGCTCGGCGGCACGATCATGTTCATGGCGACCTCGGCGTTGCCGTTCGCGATCTGGCTGACGAAGACGTTCATGGACGGCGTACCGCTGTCGCTGGAGGAAGCGGCCTGGGTCGACGGCGCCGGGAACATGCGCGCGCTGCGGGCGATCGTGCTGCCGTTGATGTGGCCGGGGATCGCGGTCGTGCTGATCTTCACGTTCATCGGCATGTGGGGGAACTTCTTCGTCCCGTTCATGCTGCTGCTCTCCCCGGAGCGGTTGCCGGCGTCGGTCAGCATCTTCACGTTCTTCGGCCAGTACGGCGAACCGAACTACGGGCAGCTGGCGGCGTACTCCCTCATCTACACCACCCCCGTACTCCTCCTCTACCTCCTCCTCAGCCGCAAACTAGGCGGCGCCTTCGCCCTAGGCGGCGCCATCAAAGGCTGAACCTTCTAACAACCAGCCGCCGCGAAAGGACACCGCTTCGCGGCGGCTGTTCTCTTCGCAGGCGTGCCGCGTGGTGGATGTTTGCGCGCGGGGTGGTCAGTCCGTGGTGAGGGTGGTGCGGGCCTCTTGCCAGAAGGCGAGCTTTTCGGGGAAGGTCTTTTCCCATTGGAAGTCTGGGACGCCTTCGGCGAAGCGGGCGAGCGCCAGTGGGGCCAGGGTGGCGGCTTCGGGGGCGGCGTCTAGGACTACGGCCAGGCGGATGGTGAAGGTTGCCAGGCGGGTCAGGCGGGAGTGGTCGGGGGTTGTTTCCAAGTCCTTCAGTTGGGCGCGGAGCTGTTTGATCGTGCGTTGCGCCGTACGGTGCTCGCCTCGGCCCGGTGCCTCGAGTTCGTCGGACGGGATGCCTAGGAGTTCTGCGACTTCGGGTGATGGGTCTGCGGCGGGTGTCGACTTGCCGAACAGGCGGGGCTTGTCGGACTGGAGGCGGGCGGCGATCTCGTCCAGGAGCGCGTCGAGGCAGTGGACGAGTTCGGGTACGGCCTTGTCGGCGGTCCTGCGGCGGTTCGAGTCCAGCGCGGCGACGCGGGCATGCTCCGCCTCGATCGCCGCGCGCAGCGAGTCGGGCCAGTCGTCGAGACCGGTCAGCTGCTCCTGACGGGGCGCCGACGGGTTGAGGGCACTGGCGTCGAGCGGTTTGGCGCCGGAGCGAGCCGCGTCGATCTCTTCGCCGATCTTCTTCTGAGGTCCCGGAACGATTGAGCTCACGCACCCACACTACGCATTTCGTGGGTAGGCGTCCGAGATGCCGGGTTTACGGCCGAGATCCGGTGCGCAAACCCAGCATCTCGGACGTCTACCCACCAAAGGTCACTCGTCCACCCGCCGCAGGTTCCAGACGGACGGGACGACGAGCGCGATGAGCGTGATGAGGACGAACAGCGCCGCGCCGTACAGTTCGACGGCTTTCGCGCTGATCGCGACCGCGACGTACCCGACCGTGAGTTGGCCGATCGGCCCGGCGATGAAGGAGCCGAGCATGTCGTACGACGCCACGCGCGACAGCTTGTCGATGGGTACGTGTTGGCCGAGTGCGGTCTCCCAGCCGATCCCAAAGACGTCGAACCCGATCCCGAGGACGAAAGCCGCGATCGCCATCGCCCAGAGCTGCGGCAGCAGCGCGAGGCACAGCATCACCGGGACCGTGAGGAGCATGCCGAGCATCCCGGTACGGATCGGGTGGCGCGGTTTGAGGCGGAGCATGACGATGCCGCCGACGATGAGTCCGGCGCCGAAGCAGGCGCTGACCACACCCCAGCCGGCCCGGCCGAAGGTACGGTCCGCGATCACCGGGCCGAGGACCTGGTAGCAGGCCGTGAAGATCAGGTTGAGCAGCGCGAACGCGAGCACGATCACCCAGACCCACTGCCGGGACGCGAACTCCTTCCAGCCCTCCCGCAGGTCGGTCAGTACCGAGCTCGCCGCGCGTTCGATCCGCGGGATCGTCAGGCGGGACAGCAACAGCGCACCGATCAGGAACGTCACGCCGTCGACCGCGAGCCCGACGCCCGGACCGGTCAGCCCGACGATCACGCCCGCGACCGCGCCGCCGCCGATCATCGCCGCCGAGCGCGCGAACCCGGCGATCGCGTTGGCCTGGGGGAGTTCGGCGCGGTCCACGATCGACGGCAGGATCCCGGTCATCGCGGGCATCACGAACGCGGCCGCCACCCCGTTCACCGCCTCGATCGCCGCGAGCTGCCAGATCGTCGCGTGCCCGGTGAGGACGAGTGTCGCGGCCAGTCCTTGGGTGAGTCCGCTGATCGTGTTGGCCGCGACCAGCACCAGGTGCCGTGGCAGCCGGTCGGCGATCACGCCGCCGATCAGCAGGAACACGATGTTCGGGATGCTCCGCGCGGCCAGTACGGTCCCTACCGCGCTGGCCGAATGCGACACGTCGAGTACGGCGAACACCAGCGCCACCGGTGCGATCGCGGACCCGAGAATCGAGATGAACCGCGCGGACACGAAGACCCGGACGTCACGATGCCGCAGTACGGCGAGGTCCTGCCGCCAAGTCACCGCATCCCCCTCACCGCCCGACGAACCAGCAGATCCTACGGTCTCCCGTGGGTCTCCCGCGGGGGAATATCCGGCTTGTCTGCCAGCCGCATACTCAGCTCGACCTCCCACTTCGTCTTCCGCGGCTCGGTGCGGGGATCAGTGCGGTACGCCTCGTACCGGCAGCCGAAGGCGTCGCCGGTCGCGACCTCGTCCCGGTCGAGGGTCAGCCCCTCGTCGGCAACCCAGTCGAGCAGCGCACGGTTCGCGCGGAGCGAATGATTGCGGTAGGTCAGCGTCGCGTACTGCCCGGCCGGCAGCGTGCTGGGACCCACCCGGTCGTCGCCGGGCAGGGCGGTCGGGGTGATGACGCCGACCTCCAGATCCATCGGCCCGCTCATGTCGATCACGTGCAGCCGGAGAAGAACGGGCCGGCGTCGTCGATGCCGTTTTCGGCCACGAAGGCGATGAGCTCGTCGAGCAGTTCGTTCCGTTTCCCCAGCATTCCGCGGAACGGCGTCACCACTCGGATCCCCAGACAGCTCCGGGCGTCGTACTGGACGACCCGGGTCGGCTCCACCACGTCCATGGCTCTCCTCCTCGGGCCGAGCATTCCACACGGGGCATTCCACACGGGGCATTCCACACGGGGCATTCCACACGGGGCATTCCACACGGGGCATTCCACACGGGGCGTTCGGTGGGCGGGCGGAGTGTTTTCTGTGCGTGGGGGATCGGCGTACGGTCGGTAGTTGTGAGGGGGCGTCTGAGTGGTTTTTGGGCGGCACGGGGAAGCGTGACGTTGGCTTTACTCGTTGCCGGGTTCGCTGCTGCGGCTGTCGCGGTGGGGCGGTGGGAGCGCGAGTTCGGGTACGAGAGCCCGGAGGCGGTCCTCGTGCTCGAGACCGTCAACGGCTGTGTCGCGCTCCTGCTCGCGTACCTGGTCTATGGGCGCTTTCGGCGTACCAACACCTGGCAGGACCTTCTCCTCTTACAGGGACTGGTGGTTCTCGGTACGGCGAACGCGGTGCTGAGCGTGACGCTCGCGAAGAACGAGCCGGTGGGCGCGTTCGGCAACTGGCTGCCGCCGGCGCTGCGGATCGTCGGGACGCTGCTGATCGCCGCCTCGGCCCTCGTCCCGGACCGCCAGGCACGCCGGCGCGGTTGGCGGCACTGGGCACTGGCGCCGGTCGTCGCGGTGGTGCTCGTGATCAGCGCGGTCATGTACTGGCGCAAGGATTCGCTGCCGGAGTTCTCCACCACGAACGCGCCCCTGCTGCCACAGCTCGTGACGCTTACCTGCTTCGCTGTGGCCGCGGTCGGGTTCACGATGCAGGCCCGCAGCCGGGACGACGTACTGCTGCGGTGGCTCGGTCCTGCCTGCGCGGTGGGTGCGTTCGCGCGGCTCAACTACCTGGTGTTTCCTCCGGTGCACCAGGACTGGCTGTACTCCGGCACCGTGCTGCGCACCGCGTCGTACCTGCTGCTGCTCGTCGCCGCGGGCCGTGAGATCAGCCGGCACTGGGCGCTGCAGGCGGAGGCGGCGGTGGCGGAGGACCGGCGACGGCTCGCTCGCGAGATGCACGACGGCGTACTGCAGGAGCTGGGCTACATCCGTTCCGAGCTCTCGACCTTCGACGATCGCCCGCGCGTCGACCGGATCCTCGGTGCCAGCGATCGTGCCCTTGACGAGGCGCGGCAGATGCTGGAGGCCCTCGGCCGGTCGGACGACGAGCCGCTCGGTCTCGTGCTGCACCGGGCGGTCGAGCAACTCGCCCAGCGGTACGGCGTGACGCTGGATCTCGAACTCGACGAGTCGATCGTGGTCGACCGGGCGCAGCGCCACTCCCTGGTCCGAATCGCCCGGGAGGCGGTGCTGAACGCCGTCCGGCATGGCAGGGTGGATCGGGTCAGGGTCGAGTTGGGCCGTGACGGCGAGGGCAGCAGGCTGCGGATCTCCGACAACGGGGCCGGGTTCGACCCGGGGGGATCACGGACCGGCTTCGGGTTGATCAGTATGCGGGAGCGTGCGGAGGCGCTGCCCGGGACCTTCGACCTGACCTCGCGGCCGGACGAGGGGACGACGGTGGTGGTTACGTGGTGAACGCCGAGCCGAGCCGGGTGGTGATCGCGGACGACCACCCGCAGTTGCGGGCGCATATTCGGCAGGCGCTGGAGGCGGGCGGGTTCGAGGTGTGCGCCGAGGCGGCCAACGGGCCGCAGGCCGTGCGGTTCGCCGAGGAGCACCGGCCGGACGTCGTTTTGCTCGACATCCACATGCCCGGCGGCGGGATCCGGGCGGCCGCCGAGGTCGCCCGGCTGCTGCCGGAGATCGCGATCGTGATGCTCACCGTGTCCCGCGACGACAACGACCTGTTCGACTCGCTCCGCGCGGGGGCGGCCGGCTACCTGCTGAAGGACACCGATCCGGGCCGGTTACCGGCGGCGTTGCGCGGCGTGCTGTCGGGGGAGGCGGCGATCCCGCGATCGCTGGTCGCGCGCATCCTCGACGAGTTCCGGGAACCGGGGCGCCGGCGCACGGTCCGGCGGTCGAAGGCGGCGCTGCTGACGTCCCGCGAATGGGAGGTGATGGGGCTGCTCGGTGAAGGCCTCACCACCGAGGAGGTCGCCAAGCGCCTGTTCCTCTCGCCGACGACGGTCCGGGTCCACATCTCGTCGGTCCTGCGCAAACTCCGGGTCAAGGACCGTCAAGCGGCGATTGACCTGTTGAAGGACGAGCGTTGAGAGGTGCCGACCGTGCGGGCGATCCCCCCTCTTCACCGCCCCCACGATCGGTACCCTCCCGATCGACCGTGTGCACCCCTCCGCGCACACGCTCTGCGATCACCCTAAGTAGCGAACGGCCGCGGAGCCACCCCCGAGCGCAAGTTTGAGCGTTCAAACAACTAAACACCTGCCGGCGGGCAACGCGGGGCCGACGCTTGTCCGTCGTTGTCACTGGGGGTGACCGGGGGAATGCCGGTACCTTGGGGTATTGGTCCTTCGAACTTGCAGGAGGCTCCGTGAAGATCAATGACGTACTGCGCGGTAAGGGCAACCAGGTCGTCACCATCTCCCCAGAAGCCACTGTCACCGAACTGCTCACGCTGCTGGCCGAACGCAACATCGGTGCGGTCGTGGTCAGCGCGGACGGAGCGTCGGTGGACGGCATCGTCTCCGAGCGCGACATCGTCCGGCTCTGGAACGGTACGCCGGACGCGGGCCAGGTCCGGGTCAGCGCGATCATGACGTCGGAGGTGCACACCTGCACACCGGACGACCTGATCGACAACCTGATGCGGCTGATGACCGACCGCCGGATCCGGCACGTCCCGGTCGTTGTCGACGGCAACCTTGCCGGCCTGGTCAGCATCGGTGACGTGGTCAAGTCCCGGATCGGCGAACTCGAGTTCGAAACCGAACAACTCTCCAACTACATCAGCAGCTGACCGGGTGGGCCCTCTGCCCCGGCCGTCTCCGGGGCAGAGGATTCAGCGCTCAGCCCAGTTCGATCAGGTCGCCGAGGTCGAGGGACGCGAGCTGAGGACGGACGTCCTTGGCTTCCCCGACCACGACCACGAGCAGGCCGTCGGTGCCGACGTACTTGCGGTAGGCCTCGGTCGCCTCGGCGGCCGTGGTGGCGGCGATGTTGGTCAGGTACGTGTCGGCGAAGTCGATCGGTACGCCGTTCGCGATGTTGCTGCCGACCTGCTGGGCGACGGAGTCGGCCTGCTCGTAGCGCAGCGGCGCGGTGCGGATCAGGCTGTCCTTCGCCTCCTGTACCTCCTGCTCAGTGAGCCCGTCGCGGGCCTCCCGCAGGATCCGGAGCGCGTCACCGATCGCGGCGCCGGTCACCTCGGTCCGTACGGCGCCGCCGAGGCTGAAGGTCCCGCCCTTGCGCGGAGCCGCGAAGCTGGTCCGCGTCCCGTACGTGTAGCCCTTCTCCTCGCGCAGCACGGTGTCGACCCGGGACGTGATGGTGCCGCCGACGACGTGGTTCGCGACCGCGGCCGCACCCCACGCCGGGTCCCGCCGGTCCGGACCGGCGCACCCGATCAGCAGCTGGCTCTGCACCGAGCCCGGCCGATCGACCAGCACGACCCGGTTGCCCAGCAGGTAGATCGGCTCCGGCGTCTCCAGCGCCGTACCGGCGGATGACGTCCAGCCGGCGAAGGCCGCGTCGATGATGCCGGCGACATCGACGCCGGTCGCGTCACCGGCGAACAGGATCTCGGCCCGCTCGGGGCCGATGTTGTTCCGGTAGAACTCGGCGACCTCGGTATTCGTCAGCGGACGGATCGTGTCCGGCCGGCCCGCGGTCGGCCGGGACCGCCGCGTCGACGGGTCGAACAGGTGCGCCGAGAACGCTTCCCGCGCCCGGTACCCGGCGTTGGCCCGCTCCTGGTTGATCTCGCCGAGCCGGATCGTCACGTGCCGCCCGACATCGGCCTGGTTGAACGCGGGCCGGGTGATCGCCTCGGCCAGCAGCTCGACCGCCGGCGCGAGATGCGACACCGGCACCGAGATCTCCACGTGCAGAGCGTCCGAGCTGACGTCCACGCCGTACGCCGCTCCGTGCCGTTCCAGCGCGGCGGCGAACTCGTTGGCCGAATGCAGTTCGGTGCCCTCGTCGAGCGTCCGCGACATGATCGTGGCGACGCCTTCGAGCTCCCGCGGTTCGGCGATCAGCGGCATCGCGATCGTGACCCGGACGGTGGCGACGTACTGTCCCGGACGGTCGAAGACATGCACCGGCGCGCCCACGCTGGTCCGCGTGGTCACTGCCTCCGGGAACTTCCACGGACGCGGTGCGCCGACAGCCGGCGGGGTCGTCAGAACCTGGTTCATTCCTGCTCCTCCGACTCGGTACGGCGGTACGTGACCTGCACACGCCCCTCGGCGCGGATCCATTTCCGCGCGGCCGCCTGGACCTGTTCGACGGTCACCGCCTGCACCTGGTCGATGCGCGTGTTGATCCGGTTCGCGTCGCCGAACAGCAACGCGTGGTGCGAGATCTCGTCCGCACGACCCGCACAGGTCGCCAGCTGCTCGAGCCAGTCGCGCTCGGCCTGCGCCTGCACCGTCGTCAACTCTTCCTCGCCGACACCCTCGAGAGCCAGCTTCTCGATCTCCTCGAGCAGCGCGTCCTCGACCTTCTGCAGGTCGATCCCGTCCGACGCGATCCCGGTCAGCGTCCCGAACGACACCCCGCCGATCAGCGGCAGCGCGCCACCCGACACCGACTGCGCGATCTGCTCGTCGCGGACCAGCCGCCGGTTCAAACGGCCGCTCTGCCCGGCGGCGAGGATATCGAGCGCGAGCCCGGCCGCGTCCAGCTCGGGCGTCCCGTCGACGGGCAGCCGGAACATCATCGTGATCAGGTCGGACGGTACGTCGGACGTCACGTCGTCGCGCTGTACGCCGGTCATCGGGCCGATCGTCCCGTCCGGCGCCGGCGGCGGCGCGGGGATCGCGGGCAGATGGCCGAAGTACCGCTTGGCGGCGTCGAACGCGTCGTCGGTGGACACGTCGCCGACGATCGTCAGGACGGCGTTGTTCGGCCCGTAGTACTTCCGGAAGAAGGCGTGCACGTCCTCCACGGAGGCGGCGTCCAGGTCGGCCATCGAACCGATCGTCATATGCGCGTACGGGTGGCCCTCGGGGAACGCGAGCCGGACGAGCCGCTCGTAGGAGTCGCCGTACGGACGGTTGTCGTACGACTGCCGCTTCTCCTCCTTGACCACGTCACGCTGGTTGTCCAGGTTCTCCTGGTTGACCGCGTCGAGCAGGTAGCCCATCCGGTCCGCCTCGAGCCAGAGCGCGAGGTCGAGACCGCCGCTGGGCAGCGACTCGAAGTAGTTCGTCCGGTCGAAGAACGTCGAAGCGTTGAGGCTCGCGCCCGCGGTCTCCAGCAGGCTGAAGTGCTGACCGGACGCGACGTTGCGCGACCCCTGGAACATCAGGTGCTCGAAGAGGTGCGCGAACCCGGTCAGGCCCGGTGGTTCGTGGCGCGACCCGACGTCGTACCAGAGGTTGACGGCGACGATCGGGACGGCGCGATCCGAGCTCACGACGACCCGGAGGCCGTTGTCGAGCGTCTGCTCCGCGATGGGGTACGTCAAGGGCATACCGGCCACCATACGTGGTCGGGAAACCCGGCTACTCGAGACGTTTGAGGACTTCGTCGTGCAGGCGGCCGTTGGTGGCGACGGCGTTCGGGCCGTTGGGGCCGGGGGCGCCGTCGACGGAGGTGAACGTGCCGCCCGCCTCGTCGACGATGATCGCGAGCGCGGCCATGTCGTACAGGTTGAGCTCCGGTTCGGCGGCGATGTCGACCGCGCCCTCCGCGACCAGCATGTACGACCAGAAGTCGCCGTACGCGCGGGTCCGCCAGACCGAGTCCATCAGGTCCGCCCACTGGTTCTTCTTGCCGATCTTCTCCCAGCCCTTGAGCGAGGCGTACGACAGCGACGCGTCCTCGATCTTGCTCACGTCGCTGACCCGGCACGGCTGCGAGGAGTGCAGCGCGCGGCCGGTCCAGGCGCCGTCGCCGTACGACGCCCACCAGCGCTTCCCGAGAGCGGGGGCCGAGACCACGCCGACGACGACCTGGTCCTCGATCATCAGGCTGATCAGCGTGGCCCAGACCGGGACGCCGCGGATGTAGTTCTTGGTGCCGTCGATCGGGTCGACCACCCAGCGCCGCACGCCCCAGCCGCTGGTGCCGTCCTCCTCGCCCACGAACGCGTCCCGGGGACGGGCCCGGGCGAGCGTCTTGCGCATCACGTCCTCGACCTTCTGGTCCGACTCGCTCACCGGAGTGAGGTCGGGCTTGGTGGCCACATGCAGGTCGAGCGCCTTGTAGCGGTCCATCGTGGTCGAGTCCGCGTCATCGGCCAGGATGTGGGCGAGCCGCAGGTCATCCGTGTGCGAAGGCATGCCGGAAGGCTAGCCTGAACCGCTCCTGAGCGGACCGGGTGTCCGGGATCAGTTGCGGATCGATTGCGGTCCGGATTGAACCAAAGGCTGTCGTTGAACGTGCCATTAGTGTCTGATCACGTCACACGACTGCCATGGAGGCTGTCCATGTTCGAGCGCTTCGGGGACCTGCCGCTGCACGTGCTGGTGATCCATCTGACCGTGGTGCTGCTGCCGGTGGCGGCGCTGACCTTGATCGCCTTCGCCGTGGTGCCGCGGTGGCGGCGGCTGCTGCGCTGGCCGGCGCTGATCCTCGGCGTCGGGACGCTCGTCTGCGCGTACGTCGCGAAGGAGAGCGGTGAGGCGTTCGTGGCCGCCGTACCGACGCTGGCGAAGGCCGTCGAGCTGCACTCGAAGCGCGGCGACCTGTTGTTCTGGTACTGCCTGATCTTCGCAGTCGTTGCCGTCGCCGCCTTCCTGCTGCTGGCCGGCATCAAGGGTGACAAGGCAACGAAGAGCCGGCCGCTCGAGCTGCTGACCCAGGCGGCTGTCGTCGTGATCGGCGTACTGGTCATCTGGCAGACCGTCCGCACCGGAGACGCGGGCGCGAAGGCGGTCTGGGACGGCCAGTTGCCGCCTAAGTAGGCTCCTCGGTCTCGCGCAGCTCCCGGCCTTCGCGGGACGCCAATAGCCGGCGGAAGGAGTCGACGCGGGCGGCGTCGGCACGGCCCGCGGCCACCGCGTCGTCCAGCGCGCAGTCCGGGGCGTCGGCGGTGTGGGTGCAGCCCCGCGGACAGGTTTCGGCGATCTCGGCGAGATCCGGGAACGCGTGGATCAGCTGTTCCGGATCGACGTGGGCCAGGCCGAAGGAGCGGATACCGGGGGTGTCGATGATCCAGCCGCCCTCGGGCAGGCGCAGGACCAGGGTGTTCGTCGACGTATGGCGGCCGCGGCCGGTCACCTCGTTGACGACGCCGATCGCCCGGTTCGCGTCCGGGATCAGGCCGTTGACCAGCGTGGACTTGCCGACGCCTGAGTGGCCGACCAGAACGCTCGTCCGGTCGTCGAGCTGCTCACGGAGCTGGCTCAGGTCGCCGTTCTGGTGGGTCGCCACCGATTCGACGCCGAGCGGGCGGTAGATCGAAAGCAGCGGGTCCGGGTCGGCCAGGTCGGTCTTCGTGAGGCAGAGCAGCGGCCGCATCCCGGCGTCGTACGCCGCGACCAGGAAGCGGTCGATCAACCCGGTCCGGGGCTCCGGGTTCGCGACCGCGACGACGATGACGAGCTGGTCCGCGTTCGCGACCAGGGGCCGCTCGACCGGGTCGTCGTCATCGGCCGAGCGGCGGAGCAGCGTCGTCCGGGGGAGAACCTCGACGATGCGGGCCAGCGAGCCCTCGTCGCCGCTCGCGTTGCCGTCGAGCTTCACCCGGTCGCCGACGATCACGCCGGTGCGGCCGAGCTGCCGGGCCTTCATCGCGGTCACTTCGCGGCCGCCGTCCGGGTCCTCGACCCAGCAGGCGTAACGCCCGCGGTCGCGGGTGAACACGAACCCGATGGCGGCGCTGTCGTACGAGGGGCGGTCCTTGGTCCGTGGCCGGGTCCGGCGCTTCGGACGGTCGTACTTGGCCTCCTCGTCGTACCGCGACATCAGCCGGCGAGCTCCGACCACATCTCGGGGAACGCGGGCAAGGTCTTCGCGGTGGTGCCGATGTTCTCGATCCGCAGGTCGTCGACGAGCAGGCCGACGACGGCGGCGGCGTGCGCCATCCGGTGGTCGGCGTAGGTGTGGAAGAGCCCGCCCTGCAAGGGCTTCGGCCGGATCGCCAGTCCGTCGTCGAGCTGCGTGACGTCCCCGCCGAGCGCGTTGAACTCGGTCTCGAGCGCCGCCAGCCGGTCGGTCTCGTGGTTGCGGAGGTGCGCGATCCCGCGCAGGTACGACGGTCCGTCGGCGAACGCGGCCACCGCGGCGATCACCGGCGTCAGCTCACCGACCTCGCTCAGGTCGAGGTCGCAGCCCTGCACGCGACCGGTGCCGCGAACGGTCAGACCGTCGGCTCCCAGCGTCACGTCGGCGCCGAAGCGCGTGAAGATCTCCGGCAGCTGGCCACCGGGTTGCGTGGTCTCCGCGGGCCATCCGGTGACGGTGACGGAGCCCCCGGTGATGACGGCCGCGGCGAGGAACGGCGCCGCGTTCGACAGGTCGGGCTCGATCGCGTAGTCCAGCGCCCGAATGGGGCCAGGAGCAACGACCCAGCGGTTCGGCTCCGCGTCGTCGACCGTGACGCCGCGTTCCCGCAGCATCGCCACCGACATGTCCAGGTGCGGCTGCGACGGCACCGGCTTCCCGTCGTGCCGGATGTCGACGCCCTCGTCGTACCGCGCGCCGGCCAGCAGCAGCGCGGACACGAACTGGCTCGACCCGGACGCGTCCAGCGTCACCTTGCCGCCGCGCACCGAGCCCGTGCCGGACACGGAGTACGGCATCCGGCCGGTCCCGCCGTCGTCGATCTGTACGCCGAGGGTTCGCAGAGCGCCCAGGATGACGCCCATCGGCCGCTCCCGCGCGTACTCGTCGCCGTCGAACGCGACCACGCCGTCGGCCAGCGCGGCCACCGGTGGTACGAATCGCATCACGGTGCCGGCCAGACCGCAGTCGACGTTCGCCGGTCCCTTGAGCGAGCCCGGGGTGACGGTGACCGTCGTACCACTGTCGGCGATGCCTACGCCCAGCGAGACGAGGGCGGAGCGCATCAATGAGGTGTCGCGGGCCTCGAGCAGGCCGGTCAGGTGCGACGGGCCGTCCGAGATCGCGGCGAGGATGAGCGCACGGTTGCTGATCGACTTCGATCCAGGCACCGTGACGGTACCGGTCACCGCTCCATCGACCCGCGGCGCCGGCCAGCCCTGCTCGCTCATCCCACTCCTCAGCTCAGTATTTACCTGCTCTGAGCCTAGGGCATGGGCGCGCTCCAGCCGTCCGAGGACGGCGTCAGCCGAGATGCAGCTCCGCCTTCGCGAGTTTCGCGGCGTGCTTCGCCTCGCGGGCCAGTTCCTTCGCCTCGCGCTTGGCGGCCTTCGCGCCGCGCTTGGTCTCGCGCTTCGCCGCCCGAGCGCCGTGCGTGGCGCGCCAGGCGACCCCGGGCTTGCCCTCGGTGTCGACCGCGGCCAGCAGCAGACCGCCGAGGATGCCCAGGTTCTTCATGAAGTTGATGCGCTGCTGGTTGCGGACGGTCTTGTCCTTCTCCAGCCAGAACGGGTGGCCGGCGAGGGTCGTCGGCACCAGCGACGCGGCCAGCAGGCCCGCGCCGAGCCTCCGGCCCTTGCCGGTCGCCAGCGCGAGGCCGCCGAGCACGTGCACCGCACCGTTCAGCCGGACCAGGTTGGCGGTCGTGTCGGGGATCCGGTCGCTCACCTGCGGCGGGGCGACCTTCTTCACCATCGGCACCATCCGGTCGGTCACCGGCTGCGCCTTGGGAACCAGCGGCTCGGGGTTGCGGATCGCGTTCGCACCCTGCACGACGAAAATGACGGACAGCAACGGCCTGGCCAGTGCGCGCACGACAGTCATACCTCCTTGATACACCACGTTCCGTAGATCACCCGGTACCCACGACTTAGATAGCGCACCCGTCCGGCCCGCAAGTCGGGTCGTCCTGGTCCGTCGCGCCCGGTGCGGTGATGAGCGTCACCGGCTTGCGGTCCGCGTTCGCCCGGCGCAGAGCTTCCTTGAAGACGTCGACGGGCTGGGCGCCGCTCACGCCGTACTTCTCGTCGATGACGAAGAACGGCACGCCGTTCGCGCCGTACGCCAGGGCTTGCGCCTGGTCCGCGGCGACGTCGTCGGTGTACGTCGTCCCCGCGAGAACCTCACGCACCCGCTCGGCGGGGAGGCCGACCTCGGTGGCCAGCTCGGTCAGCGTGGCGTGGTCACCGACCGGGAGGCCGTCGGTGAAGTACGCCTTGAGGAGACGCTCCTTGAGGCGGCCCTGCGTGTCCGCGGGCACCTCACCGGCGTCCCCGAGGTCGCGGGCCAGGTGGAGGAGGCGGTGCGCGTCGACGGTGTTCACCGACTTCGCCTGGTCCAGGTGGTACTCGAGCCCGACCTCGGCCGCCACCTCGGTGACGTGGGCGTTCGCCTGCACGCCCCACTCGCGGCCGCGGCCGTACTTCTCGCCGAGCCGGGTCGGCAGGTCCCGCGGGTCGTCGTTCGTCGACGACGGGTCCAGCTGGAAGCTGTGCCAGACGATCTCGGCGCTCTCACCACTGTCCGCGAGAGCCTCTTCGAGCCGCCGCTTCCCGATGTAGCACCAGGGGCAGACGACGTCGGACCACACATCAATGCGCATAACTGTCGGCAACTGTCCGTTCTGTGGACCTATTCCCAACCAGCCACCGGTGTGACGCGTCTGACGACCCATGGACGACGAACTCGTGCGGACCCTGCTGAAAGAGCACCACCCCGACCTCGCGGATCTGGAGCTGAAGGAGGTCGTGGGCGGCTGGGGTAACCAGATGTGGCGCCTCGGCGACGACCTGGCCGTCAGGATGCCCCGCTTCAACCAGGCCTCCGAGCCTCTCCGCCGAGAACACCAGTGGGTGCCCAGCCTCGCCGCCCAGCTCCCACTGTCCGTCCCGACCCCGGTCCGCCTCTGTGACCCGTCGGACAGCTTCCCGCGGGCGTGGCTGATCACCACCTGGGTGCACGGTGAACCCGCGGACCATGCGCCGATCACGGATCCGGCCGCTGCCGACGTACTTGCGGACTTCTTGAAGGCGCTGCACACCGAGCCGCCGGCCGGCGCGCCGGTCAGCGAACGGAGCACGCTCGCGCCGAGCCCGGGCTGGGACGAGGTGCAGGCGTCCGTCGGCCGCGCCGACGAGATCCGTGCGGTCTGGGACGACGCGCTCGCGGCGCCCAAGTGGGACGGGGCGCCGGTGTGGCTGCACGGCGACCTGCACCCGGCGAACGTGGTCGTTGCCGACGGCACGCTCGCAGGCGTCGTCGACTTCGAGGAGATCGGCTCCGGCGACCCGGCGAACGACGTCGCGGCCGCCTGGATCCTGCTCCCGGAGCCGGACCGCTTCCTCGACGCCTACGGGGCGGACGAGGCGACCGTACGCCGGGCACGCGGCTGGGCCGTGACGCGTGCGCTGTTCCTGATCGCGATGGGCATCAACGGCGAGAAGGGCATCCCGGGCGGAAAGACCCACTGGGGCCCGATCGGCCACGCGGCCCTCGAACGCATCCTCTGATCGGCGTCAGTCGCCGTGTCAGCGCCACGGCGGTTCGGTGTCAGCGCGGGCCTGGATCTTGGTGTCATCAACCAAGCGAACACACCAGAAAGGCACCACGATGCCGAACTTCACCACCCCCGAGCCGATCTCCGCAGTGCTGGACATCCCCGCCGGAAGCATCCAGCTCACCGCCGGTGACGGCGCCGAGACCATCGTCGAGGTCCAGCCGGCGAACGCCGCGAAGAGTCGCGACGTGAAGGCGGCCGAGGCGACCACGGTCGAGTACGCCGACGGCGTCCTGCGGATCACGGTCGTCGCCAAGAACCAGTACTTCGGGCCGTCCGGCGCCGTCGCGGTGACCGTGCAGCTGCCGGCCGGGTCCCAGGCCGAGGTCAAGGCGGCCAGCGCCGAGATCCGGGCCACCGGACGCCTCGGTGACGTCACCGTCGAGAGCGCGCAGGGTCCGATCGACCTCGAGGACGTCGCGAGCGCCCGGATCACCTCGTCCGCCAGTGACGTCTCGGTCGGCCGCCTCAACGGGCCTGCGGAGATCCGCACCAGCAAGGGCGACATCCGGATCGCCGAAGCCGTCCGCGGCAACCTCGTCCTGCGCACCGACGTCGGCGAGGTGGAGGTCGGCGCGGCCGCCGAGTCCTCGGCGACGCTGAACGCCGCCACCGCCACCGGCCGGATCGACAACGCGCTCAAGAACACCGAGGGCGCCGCCGCCGAGCTCACCATCCACGCCACCACCTCGGTCGGCGACATCGTCGCCCGTAGTCTCTGACCCGCGATCCGTACCAGGACAAGGAGCACCACCATGTCAACGACTCCCTCCGGCTTCACCGAGGCCGGGTTGCGCCGACTGCACGACGTACTGGCCCGGCACGTCGACTCCGGGAAGATCCCCGGCGTCGTCGCGCTGGTCAGCCGCGGCGACGGTGAGCCGTACGTCGAGACGCTCGGGACGATGCGCCACGAGGGCGGCGCGCCGATGCAGCGGGACACGATCTTCCGGATGGCGTCGACGTCGAAGCCGGTCTCGGTCGCGGCGGCGATGGTGCTGCTCGACGAGTGCCGGCTGCGGCTCGACGACACGGTCGAGCAGTGGCTGCCCGAGCTGGCCGGCCGGCAGGTGCTGAAGCGGATCGACAGCGCGGTGGACGACACCGTGCCGGCCAAGCGGCCGATCACCGTCAGGGACATCCTGACGTCGACGTTCGGGCTCGGTATGGACATGACGATGATCGGTACGCCGATCATGGGCGCGCTGTTCGAGAAGGGCATCACGCCCAACGGGCCGGTGCCGATGCCCGAGCAGGACGAGTGGATGCGTCGCCTCGGCGAGTTGCCGCTGATGTACCAGCCGGGCGAGCGCTGGCAGTACCAGATCAGCAGCGACCTGATCGGCGTCCTGGTCTCCCGGGTCACCGGTCAGTCGTACGACGAGTTCCTGCGGGAGCGGGTCTTCGGGCCGCTGGGGATGAAGGACACCGGGTTCTCCGTTCCCGCCGACCAGCTGCACCGGCTGCCACCGCTGTACGCGCCGGACCCGGCGACCGGGGAGTTCCAGGTGTGGGACGAGGCCGAGGGCGGCCGGCACAGCGCTCCGCCGGCGTTCCAGGGCGGTGGCGGCGGGCTGAACTCCACCGCCGACGACTACCACGCGTACTTCCGGATGCTGCTGAACCACGGCGTCCACCAGGGCGAGCGCATCCTGTCGCGGCCCGCGGTGGAGCTGATGACCTCCAACAGCCTCACGCCGGAGGTCCTGGCGGCCCGGGAGACGCTGGCCCGGGACAACGTCCACATCTCGTTCGGTCAGGGCCAGCAGGGCGGCTGGGGCTACGGGATGGCCGTGCGCACCTACCGGGGCGACTACGCGCCGGTCGGCCAGTTCGGGTGGGACGGCGGCTCCGGTACGTCGACGTACGCGGACCCCGTCAACCAGGTCGTCGGCATCGTGCTCACCCAGGTCGGTACGACCGTGCCGTCCGCGATCCAGCTCCACAACGACTTCTGGACCACGCTCTACCAGTCTCTCGAGGACTGAGAACGCACGTCGGCCGGACCGCCCGCTGCGGTCCGGCCGACGATGTGTTCAGCGTGTACCCGTCCCGCTGGAGCCGACTGCCTCGACGGCGCCGGCGATGAAGTCGGCGACGGCCTTCGGCTGCGAGACGGCGACCGCGTGCGAGCCGTCGACCTCGATCGTGGTGGCGTCCGCGCGGGCCGCCATCGTGCGCTGGCCGTCCGGGTGGATCGCCTCGTCACCGGTGGCGACCAGGTCGTAGACCGGCAGACGCTTCCAGCTCGCCGCGCCGGACTTCTCTTCGAACGCGACCGCGGCGATCGGCCGCTGCGTCCGGCCGAGCTGTTCCGCGTCCTCGACGTCCGCGGCGAACAGAGCCTGGAACTTGGACCGGTCAATGCTGAGCCAGGTCTCCTCGGCGCCGTCGCCGGTGGGCAGCTGGTGCGGGACCAGGCCGGATGCGAAGTCGTTGGCCGGGAAGCTGCCGAGCAGGTCCTGCAGGCTCTCGCCCTCCTCCGGGACGAACGCGGCGACGTACACGAGTGCGGAGACGTTGTCGGCCTGGTTGGCGGCGGCGGTGATGACTGCACCGCCGTAGGAGTGCCCGACCAGGACGACCGGGCCGTCGATCTCCCGAACCTGAGCGGCGACCCGGCTGCCGTCGAGGGCAGGGCCGCGGAGCTCGTTGGCGACTGCGATCGCCGAGATACCGCGGCTGGTGAGCTCGGCGATCACACCGGACCAGCTGCTGTTCTCCGCGAACGCGCCGTGGACCAGGACGACTGTGGGGGTCTCGTTGGACATCTTGCTGTTCCCTTCGTGGTTGCTTGCTAGAAGGAAACCGCTCAGGGCCGCTCCGGCGGATCGAGCGAACACCTGAACCTGGGCGTGCTGTCAGGCCGGGTCGAGTGGGTTGGTGCACCCAAATCTCATGTGTTCGGGGGAGGGGCGAACCGTTCCAGCACCAGTCGGGTGAGCTGAACCCGCGAATTCACCCCGAGCTTGCCGAAAACGGCCCGCAGGTGGGTCCCGACCGTGCTGGCCGACACCACCAGCTCCTCCGCCGCTGACCGATTCGTGTGCCCCTCGGCAACGAGCAGTGCGACCCGCCGCTCCATCGGCGTCAGCGACTCCCAGCCTTCCTGAGCCCGCGGCGGTACGGCGGCCCAGCGACGTCGCCGTACTCCGGCTGCCTGCAGCAGCGCCTGGATCCGTCCGGCCGGAGCCGTCGCGCCCATAGCCGTGAGACTGTCGAGTGCTCGCTCCAGAGCCAGTACGCCGGTCTTGCGATCACCTGCCTCCAGAGCGGCGCGGCCGTAGCGCTCCTCGGCTTGAGCGACCAGCAACGGCCGCTGCGTCGTACGAACGATCTCGACCGCTGCAGCCAACTGGTCGACGTCGTCGCCCGCTGCCACCACCGCAAGCGCTCCACGGCTTGCTGCGGACTGCGAGTGCTCGTCCACGGCATTGGCTTGCAGCAGTACGCCGCTACGCTCCGGGAAGTCCTGTGGTGCTGCGGCCAGCCGGCTGACTGCTTTGGTATCGCCGTCCGCTATCGCCAGCAGTGCAGTGATCGTCGGATCGCTGCCGGCCAGCTTGCGCGCCTGCGTCAGGTGCCCGCGCAGCAGGGCGACGAGCGCGAGTACTTGGTCGGCTGCGGGGGCGAGCGACCGGTCGTGTAGCTGGTCCATCCAGCGCAGACCGGCGTGTGCTGCATCCTCTGCCTCTTGGAGGTTGCCGGACGCGTACGCGAGCCGCGCATGCAGCACAGCGAGCTGTGGGGCGGACCAGGAGGAACCTGCCGTCATCAGCTCCCTCACACGCTCCAGCGCAGCGGGCAAGTCGTCTGACTCGCCGCGGCAGTACAGCTCGCCCACCTCGACCAGCGTGGGCGGCAAGCTCCCGAGACCAGGTTCCGTCTGGCGCGCTGCGGCGTACAGGTCGCGGGCGTCGGCGTACCTGCCCTCAGCCTGCGCCTGCTCAGCCGCTGCCACGTGGTGCAGGGACTGCGCGATTGGATCGGTTGCCGCTCCCGGTGCGCCCAGAGATAGTGCACGGTAGGCGGCGAGCCGTTCGGACAGGTGGGGCGCAGCGCCCGGGACAGTGAGCTCTTGTACGTCGAGCCGCCGGTGCGGAGCCAGGTGCAGCCGGATCGTCGCCTGAAGATCCGGGGCGATTGGTCCTTGGTAGAGCGCCGTACCGCTGAGCAGGTCGTCGGCGAACGCCTTGGCGCGGTCGTACTGCCATGCGGCCAGCAGAACGCTCACCACCTCCACACCGACCTCAGCTCGCAGCGGATCGTCCACACGGGTCAGGTCGAACGCTTCCTGGATCAGCTCCGCGGCCGTGGTCGACATGGTCGCCAGCAGGTCCCGCGCAGCCTCTCGCAGCGTCGCGACCGCAGTCGTGTCGCCGGCCTGCGCGACCGCGAGGACATGCGGCGCAGCTGCGGCCGCACCACGACCTGCGGACATCAGCTGGCTCGCGATCGCGCCGTGCAGCGCCCGCTGAGCCGAGGGCGGTACGTCGGCCAGCGCGGCGGACCGGAGGAGCTCATGACGGAAACGCAGTACCGAGCCGGCGTCCGCGAGCAGACCGGCCTGCATCGCCTCCTCCAGCGGCGCGGCGAGTCGGGCAATCGGTGTGGCCATCAGGACGGCGACGTCTTCGAGGCGGAACTCGCTGCCGAAGACAGCAGCCGTACGGACCAGGTCCCGGCTGGCCTCGGACAGCTCGCCGGTACGACGGCGTACGCCCTCGACCAGACCCGCGGACAGGTCGCTGTCGCTGAGGTACAGGCCTGCGATGAGCTGCTCCGCCAGGAACGGGATGCCCTGGACACTGGCGAGCTGCACCGCGAGGGACGGGTCGACCGGGTGGTTCAGACGGTCCGCCGCGAGGTCCTGGATCGCGTCCGCGGTGAGGGGCTCGAGCGCGATGCGGCGTACCGGAACGTCGACGGCCTCGATGAGCTGGTCGGTCGTCCCACCAGGGCTCGGGCGGGTGGCGAGCAGCCACAGTAGGTGGGCTCCGGGCAGACGCGCGATCACCACCTGCAGTACGAACGCGGAGAGCGGGTCGGACCACTGCGCGTCGTCCAGCACGATCAGCGCGCGGACACCGGCCAGCCGGCGGCCGATGAGGTCGGCCAGACGTTCCGCCAGCCAGAGCGGTTGGGCGTTGAGGGTGGCCAGCTCCAGGAACTGGTCCGTGTCGATCAGCGGCGCCGCACCGGCCCGGAGCGCAGGTGCGAGTGAGGCGAGCGGACTGATGTTGTCGTTCTGGTGAGCGGTCGCACTCGCCACCAGGAAGCCCTGCCGCTCGGCCTGCTCCACAGCGGCCGCGAGCAGGGCCGACTTGCCGATCCCGGGCTCGCCGCTGACCACAGCCAGCGAGGCCTGCCCGTTGCCAGCCGCCCGCAGAGCATCCAGGAGCTTGCCGAGCTCCTTAGACCGTCCCCGCAGCGGCACCATGGTGGATTTGTATCAACCGCAGCGACGTACAGCCAGCAGGGCGTACACACGCGCGGCGTGCAGTACGTCGGCCAGTACGACGTGCTCGTCCGCAGCATGGGCGTAGCGGACGTCCCCCGGCCCGTACTGCAGCGTGGGGATGCCCGCCGCGGCGTACTGCCGCAGATCGGACCCGTACGGCGCACCTCGCACCGCGGCGACCGCACCGCCCGCGTCGGACACCGCCTGGACGGTGTCGGCGAGCAGCGGGTCGCCCTCCGGCAGCAGGCCGGAGGCGAACTCCCCACCCGGCCAGCTGACCGCGACCGGGTGCTCACTCAGCCACTCGTCCTTCGCACAAGCCTCCGCAACCGCGCTCACGAAAGCTAGGCGTGCCTGGTCGAGCGGTTCCCCGAGGCGTATGCCGTACCTCCCCTCGGCGACCAGGTGGTCCGGCACGGTGCTCGCCCAGTCGCCGGCCGCGATGGTGCCGACCGACAGCGGGTTGGCGAGGTCGAGGTGCGCGAGCAGCGGATGCGGGTCGCGGTTGCGCTCGCGTTCCAGCTCCTGCAGCGCGGTCTGGATCACGGTGAACTTCTCGATCGCACTCACCCCGCGGCTGCGGGTCGAACCGTGCGTGGCCAGGCCCGGTACCTCCAGGCGGAAGGTGAGCGAGCCGGCGTTCGCGGGGATGACGGTTCCCGCGGTCGGCTCCGCGATCAGGCACGCCTCGCCGCGATGACCGCGGCGCAGGGTCGCGAACGCGCCGGCGCCGCCGTCCTCCTCACCGATCACCGTGTGCACCGCGAGCGGCTTGCGCAACCGAATGCCCGCGGCAACGATCGCCGCCACCGCGCCGAGGACCGCCGCGACACCGCCCTTCATGTCGCACGTCCCGCGACCCCACATCACGCCGTCCTCGATCCGGGCGTCGAACGTGCCGCCCGGCACCACGTCGACATGCCCGTTGAGGATCAGCCCCGGCGTCGCATCGCCGCCCAGTACGCCGACACACCCCCACGCCTCGTCGCGCTCGACCTCCATCCCGGGAAAGCCCGGATCGTCGGCCGCCAGCTCGAGCCGCCAGTGATCCACGGCCAGCCCCAGCGCCTTCAACCGGTCCGCACACCACGCCTGCACGTCGACCTCGGCCGAGGTCCCGTCCACACTCGGAATCCGCACCAGCTCCTGCAACTCCGCGACGATCCGCTCGTCGTCGATCGCGTCCAGTACTGCCCGCTCGATCTCACCGGTCACCGCTCAGAAATACCACCGTTCCTGCTCTCACGCTGCGGAGGTGCTGTCCGGCCCGCGGCGGTGGGAGGCCAACCGAGGTAGTTCGGCGGGACTGCGAGCGGGCGTTCGGAGACAACCCTGACGTGCACGGAGGACAGGAGGTGTCGGCCAGTTGGGTAGTGCACCTGAGCGTGATTTTGGTCGTGCGTACGGTGTCTCGCTAGTGCTCTACCTGTCGAGCTGCCGGCCACCCCCAACCAGACCGGGACGACCGGGAGGATGGGAAACAAGTCGTCACCAGGTGACGATTTCTTTCCCATCCTGTGGGTCGGGGCGGTCGGCTGGTGCTGATTGATGCCTGGAGCAGGCCGATGACGCTGGTCCGCGGCGGCAAGCCGGCGTCTACCTGAGATTCCCCCTGGCGGGCAAACCCCTAGTCGCCCAGCAACTCGAGCACCCGCTGGCCGCCGTGGTTCACCAGGTCCTTTGCGAAGGAGCGGTTGTGGACGAACTCTGCGACGCTCGCGAACGCGGCCGCCGCGCAGACGGCGACCGCCGCGCGGCCATTCGCTCGGAGTGCTGCCTCCAGGAACAGCTCGTCGACGCCGTCGTCGGCACCGTCGCGCGCGGCGGACGCGGTCAGCGCGACCAGGTCGTAGGCTCGCGCTCCACTGCCGGCGGCCTCGATGTCCACGATCCCCGTGATCCGCCCGTCGGCCGCGAGCAGGTTGCCCATGTTCAGATCACCGTGCACGAAGTCGTGCTGGGGCAGGTCCTCGTCTCGGTACGGTGCGCACAGTTCGCCGTACTGTTCGAGGAGGTCGGTGGCCTCGTCGCCGTACGCCTGGACGCGTTCCCACACGCCGTCCCAGCCGTCGAAGACGACGCCATGCGACCACCCGGACCAGGTCACGTCGTGGTCCTCCGGGATCAGGTCCCGCTGGAGCTCGCAGATCTCGATCAGCTGCCGCGCCAGCGCCTGGTCGAGCGTCGGCGCGCTGCCGGCGACCAGTTCCTGCAGCTGGTACGGCGACCCGGCCGCCGTCGTGCCGACGGTCAGCCAGGCCGGTGTCGGATAGCCGACGGCACGTGCCCGGCGGACGAGATCGGCCGCCCGCCGGACCCGCGGTGCCCACGCGGGGTTGTCGGTCCACTTCAGCACGACGTCGCCGGTCAGCACGTACGCCGTCGACTGCAAACCACCGGTCAGTTGCCGCACGACCCGGTAATCGGTGCCGAGGGCAACGTTCAGCTCGGCGACAACTGACTCGGTGGTATCCATCAGGGCGTGAGCCGATGCAGGTCGCGCGGGAACAGCGTGACCTCGCGGACGTTCTCCGCCCCGGTCAGCCGCGCCACGAACCGCTCCAGCCCGATCGCGAACCCGCCGTGCGGCGGCATCCCGTGCTTGAACGCCTGCAGGTACGAGCTGTACGCCGGAGCGTCCGCCGACTCGCCGCGCGCCGCGAGGGCCGCGACGTAGTCGGAGTACCGGTGCAGACGCTGGCCGCCGGTGACCAGCTCGACGCCGCGGAACAGCAGGTCGAACGAGTTCGACCACCGCGGGTCCGACGGCTGCGGATGCGTGTAGAACGGCCGCTTCACCATCGGGTAGCCCTCGACCGCGACGAAGTCACTGCCGTGCTCACGCAGCGCCCACTCGCCGATCGCGCGCTCGTCCGCGGGCGCGAGGTCCGGTTCGTCCGGGTCCGCACCGGCGATCTTCAGCGCCTCGCTGAAGTGCAGCACCGGCACGTCGACCGGAATCTCCGGCAACTCGACGCCCAGCCTCTCCAACGCACCACCGGCCCGCTCACCGACCGCTTGAAGCATCCCGGCAACGGCCGAGCGCAGCATCACCAGCACGTCGCGATGGTCGGTGATGAAGCCGAACTCCGCGTCCAGTGACACGTACTCCGCGAGGTGCCGCACCGTGTCGTGCGGCTCGGCCCGGAACACCGGACCGACTTCGAAGACCCGCTCGAAGACCCCGACCATCTGCTGCTTGTAGAACTGCGGCGACTGCGCGAGGTACGCCGGTCCGCCGAAGTAGTCCAGCGCGAAGACGTTCGCGCCGGACTCGGTCGCCGTACCGACGATCTTCGGCGTCTGGATTTCGGTGAAGTCCTGACCGCTCAACGCCTCGCGGAACCCGTGCAGAGCGGCCGCGGCGATCTCCCATCCGGCCCGGACGACCGGATGCCGCAGAGCGACCGGTGCGTTGTCCAGGACGACGGGAAGCCCCGCGCCGACCGTCGGCCGCCACAGCTCGATCGGCGGTGTTGCGGCCGGTTCGGTCAGCGGCTCGATCACCGGGTCGACGATCTCGGCTCCACCGGGAGCCTGCGGGTTGGCGGCGACCGTACCGGTCACCTGAACGACAGTCTCTTCGCTCAGCTCGTCCAGCTGTTCCTGAGAACCCTTGACGACGATCTGGCTGAGGCCGGACCGGTCGCGCAGGATCAGGAAACTGACGGCGGCGAGCCGTCGTCTTCGGTGCACCCAGCCGGCCACCGTGACGGTCTGGCCTACTGCTGAGGGGATCTCATGGCTGAGAATTCGCATCGCTGTTTCACCTCCAGGTCTGTACTCGAACCCCGGAGGTGTGGGCGAAGGGGAATCTCGCGGTGCCACCACACCTTCACCGAGCCACAAAGGCCCGGCCTCTTGCACAACAGTCGCTCAGGAGTGTCTTCACGACCGCTCCACGTATCGCCTCCCAGCTACCGGCGACTCTCTCTGACGTGGTGTACGGCGCTACTCGGTTCCCTCAACGCGAACATCACCAGGATAAGCGACCCCGGCAACACCATTTACCGCCGGGAGGTCGACGGCGGGATCTGGGCGGTGTCGGTATCTTCGCGGCCGCCCACCCGGGCGTGGACCGTGATGGCGTTGCTGGAGCCGGTGCCGGGGAGCCAGGCGTTCCACTCGGAGTTGAGCGGCTTCTTGTAGTTCTTCGTCGTGCAGGTCGCACGACGAATGTCGCTGGCCCGTTCGCAGGTCCAGCCCAGGTCGAACGACGGTAGGAAGGTCAGGTTGCGTCCCCACGAGATGTCGAGGGTCACCGTCCGCCCCTGTGCGCCGTTGACCTTCAGGAACCGGTTGTAGACGAACGGGTTCGGGTCGGTGTGCGGCGTCGGCGTGAGGATCTGCAGCAGCGACTCGTCCTGCTGCAGCGCGGGCAGCACATCGGAGTCGGTGTCGCTGACCAGGTCCGCCGTCGCCGCCACGGTGAACGTCCGCGCCGCGTCCGACGACTTGTCCGGTACGTCGAAGTCCGCCGCCAGCGGAGCGGGCTTCGCCGGCGTAGTCGCCGTACACGTCTTGGTCGACCGGTTGCACTTCCAGCCGGGCGTGGTCGCCGCGATCGGCCACTCGAGGGCGTCGCCGTACGAGAGCTTCAGCGTGACGCTCTTGCGGTTGGCGCGCGGGGCAACGGTCAGGATCCGGTGGTGTACGTCGGGGTCGACCTTGCCGTCGAGGATCTTCAGCAGGTTCTCGTCGGTGCTCGGCTTCGCGTCAACGGTCGCCGAGTCGTCGTCGTACAGCCGGCCGGTCTTCGCGGAGACGGTGAAGGTGCGGTCCGCGGTGGAGCCGCCGGTCGGGGCGTCGAACGTGACCGCCAGCGGCTTCGGGTTCGCCGGGTCGCTCGCCCTGCACGAGCCGGACGACTGGGTGCAGGTCCAGCCCGCCGGGCTGGTCTTCAGCGGCCACTCGAGCTCGGAGCCGTACTTGAGCCCGATCACCACCGGGTTCGTGTTCCCGGCCGGCGTCTTGATCGTGATCACGAACCGGACGCCGGCGGTACCGGCCTCGGCCTGCGCCGACCGGGGCTGCGGCGCCGGGGTCTCGTCGAGCACCGGGCTGCCGCCGCCCCGCGGGATGCTGATCGTCACCAGACCCTCGTCGAGCACCGGAGTGGTCGGGGTCGGCTTCGACGGTGTCGGCGTACTCGGCGGCGGCGTCGGAACCGTCGGCGTGGCGGTGGGTTGCGTCGGCGCGGTGGTCGGCGCGGTCGTCGGTTGAGTGGTGGGCGCGGTCGTCGGTGCACTCGTCGGCGGCTGCGTCGGGTTCGACGCCGGCGGCTTGGCCGACGGCGGTTTCACCGGCGGTTTGACCGGCGGCACCGTCGGCTTCTGCGCGGGCGGCTGGGTCGCCTGGGTCGGCTGCGTCGACGGCTGGTTGATCGCGGCCGGGGGAGTGTCGTTGCCGGTCAGCGCCATCGCGGCGAGGACGGCGGCGATCGCAACGACCACGACCGCGCCGCCGCCGGCGGCAGCGCGCGTGCTGTTCTCGGTGACCTTCTTCCATCCGGTGACGAAGAAGCCGACCAGACCGACCTTGGCGCCTGACGCGGCGGCCAGGTAGCCGATCCCTGCCGTGCCCAGCAGGGCCGGGGCGAGCAGCGCCGGCAGCGCGCTGTTGACCTCGACGAGCTCGAGGTACACCGCGGTGCACTTCGCGCAGTCGTCCATGTGCTCGCGGACGTTCCGGTTCTCCCGCTTGGTCAGCCCACCGCGGACGTACGCGCCGAGGCGCTCGGTGGTCCAGCGGCAGCGGTCCCCGGCGACATCGGCCAGGTGCTGCTGCAGGTACGCCTGGCGCAGGCCCTCGCGGGCCCGGTACGCGAGCGCGGACACGCCGTTCGCGGTCAGGCCGAGCAGGGGAGCGATCGCGGCCGGCTTCTCACCCTCGACCTCGGTGTGCCAGAGCACCGCCTGCCAGCGCTCCGGCAGGCTGGCGAACGCCTTCGCGGCCGCGCCGCTCTCGAACCCGGTGACGGTCGGGTCGTCGAAGGTCTCCGGCTCCCGCTCGTACGACGCGATGTCGTCGGTGGTCTGCACCTTCTTCCCGGAGCGGATCCGGTCGACGTGCACCCGCCGTACGGTCGTCAGCAGGTAGGCGCGGAAAGAGACGTCAGGGCCGCCGCCGGCCCGGAGCGCGTCCAGGACCTTGGCGAACGCGTCACTGGCCAGGTCGTCGGCGTCGTTGGCCGGGACCAGCTGGCGGGCCATCCGCTCGGCGGCGTGGTGGTGGCGGGCGTAGAGCTCGCCGTACGCCTCCAGGTCGCCGTTGCGAACGCGCGCGATCAGCTCCGCGTCGCTCAGCGGATCGGGCTGACCGTCCGGCGTCTCCATCCATCTCCCCCGTGGGCTCTGGCAACCTATGGCAACTCTGTGTGCAGCTTTGTGACGGACCGTCACGTGCTGCCGGGAACAAGGTTCCCAGATAGGACGGACGAGCGCACCTTTCCTGACGCGGAACTGTGCTCCTTTCCTGACGAGAACACCAGCCCCGAAGTTACGCCCGAAAAAAGTTCTGCGAATCCGCGTCATGAACTCCTCCGGGCGCTGTCTCTTCGGCGTACGACGCTTCCGGCCGACCGGTCGGGAGACTGACGGGGCTGTTTTTCGAGGAGGGCCATGTCGCTGTTCGCGGATCTCCGCAGACGGTTCGACCTGCGTCCGGCCAAGTCCCTGAACCTGGCGGGGTCGCCCGCCCGGACCCGGCCGGAAGCGTCGTCAACAGATCAACCGCGCGGCCGGAGGGAGCCGCACGGCACAGCTGGTACCGACCACAGCGCCTATCTCGCGATCGCCGAGGCGCTCCACGACGGTGCCGATGTCGTGCCTGCGTCGGACGAGACCGGACGCCGCCTCGCGGCCGACGGAGTCTCGCTGGTGGAGGCACTTGATGGGCTGAGTGCGCTGTACCGCTCGATTGCCGGGGGCGAGCCGGCTTTCGCCGCGGTACGCGCACTCAGTTCCAGCTGGGCCGAGGCGTCCTTGGTCTACCTGCACTCGCTGTCCTGCGAGGACCCGCTGACCGGGCTGTCCAGCCTGGCGCACCTGCGGTCCCGGCTGGGCGAGCTCTACCGAGAGGCGGAACTCCGTGGAACTTCCGTACCGCAGACCCACGCACTGGTGGTTGTCGAACCGCTCCATCCCCCGGGTACGTCGCCGTTCGACCGCGAGCTCACGCTCGTCGACGTCGCGGAGTGCCTGCGGATCGTCTTCTGCGGCGGTGACGTACTGGGCCGCGTCGGCTCACGCCGCGCGGCGGCGCTCGTCGGCCGCGACCCGAACCTGCCGGAGCAGGTCGCGACGGTACGAGCCCTGATCACCCAGTGGCGGCTGGACACCGACGTACCCCAGCTGGCCCGGATCTGGATCGAGGGGCTGCCGGGGAGTGACGAGATGGCCGGGAGGTTGCTCGACGAGCTGGCCAGAACCTGAGACCTGCGTCCGGACGCCTACAGGGGGGCGGCCGGGCGCATCAGTCCGGCGGCGGATCGCCTAACACGGGGTGGGCGATCCGCCGCCGCTTGCCTATTTTGCCGTCAGCAACCGTTCGACGAGTTCGCCGTACGTGATCCCCGCGCCCCTCGCGGCGACCGGGACGAGACTGCCCGGGGTGAGTCCGGGCAGCGCGTTGACCTCCAGGCAGTACGGCGTCCCCGCGGTGTCGCAGCGGAAGTCGACCCGCGAGTACGTCGTACCGAACCCGAGGGCCTGATGAGCTCCGATCGCGAGCTCCTGCAGCCGCTCGGCGAAGGATTCGGGAATGTCGGCGGGGGAGACCTCCCGCACGGCACCCGGCTGGTACTTCGCTTCGTAGTCGAACACGGGCGTGGTCAGCTCGATCTCCACCACCGGCAGCGCCGTCGTACCGATCACCGCGACGGTGAACTCCCGGCCGCCCAGGAACGGCTCGACGAGCAGCTCGCCCTCGGTCGGTAATGCGTCCAGTGAGTCGACCTTGCGGACGGCCACGCTCGACCCGTCGGCGACCGGCTTCACCACCACCGGTCCGCTCGCCAGCAACTGCTTCACCCCGATCGGGGGCTCGCGTTGCTCAGCCGGGTTGTAGAGCACCCGCGCCGGCACGGGGATCCCGGCGGACTCGAGCACCGCCTGGCAACGACCCTTGTGCCAGGCAACGGCACAGACGTCATGACCCGCACCGGTGAACGGGATGCCCGCCAGCTCCAGCAACGCCTGGACGTGCCCGTCCTCTCCCCAGCCGCCGTGCAGCGCGATGAAGACCCGATCGGCCTGCCGCAGCTGCTCCAGTCCGCCGGTGAGAGCGGCGTACATCCGTTGCCGCAGCACAGCACGCTCCGTGGGCGCCGGAGGCTCCTTCGGCACGAGTACGACGGAATCGCCGGCCGGCACGGGATCGGCCAGGACCGGGTCCTCCGCGGCCGGATCGATCAGCACCACGTCATAACCGCGACCGGCGAGTGCCTGGGCCACCGCCCAGCCGGACGAACGCGAGACATCGCGCTCCGAACTCTCGCCACCGCACAGCACCGCGACTCGCACGTCGTCTCCCTCCTACTGCTGGTAGCTGTCCAGGAACCGGCCGATCCGGCGGATCGCCACTTCCAGGTCACCGGCCTCCGGCAGCGTGACGATGCGCACGTGGTCCGGCCGGGGCCAGTTGAAGCCGGTGCCCTGGACGATGTGGATCTTCTCCCGGAGCAACAGATCGAGGACGAACTTCTCGTCGTCGCGGATCGGGTGCACCGCCGGGTCGATCCGCGGGAAGGCGTACAGCCCGCCCTTCGGTTTGACGCACGAGACGCCGGGAAGTTCGTTCAGCGTCTGCCAGGCCGTGGTCCGCTGCGCCTCCAGCCGTCCGCCCGGACGGATCAGCTCGTCGAGGGTGTGATCGGTCAGCGCGGCCTCGATGACGTGCTGGGCGAGCGCGTTCGGGCACAGCCGCATCCCGGCCAGCATCGTCAGGCCCTCGAGGTAGTTGCGGGCAGCGCGCCGCGGCCCGGACACGACCAGCCAGCCGGCCCGGAAGCCCGCGATCCGGTGACTCTTCGACAGTCCGCCGAAGGTCAGGCACAAGACATCGGGCGCCAGTGCGCCGAAGTGGTGATGGGTGGCGCCGTCGTACACGATCCGGTCGTAGATTTCGTCGCTGAACACCATCAGGGAGTGCCTGCGGGCCAGCTCCGCGATGCCCTGGAGGATCTCCGGTGAGTACACCGCCCCGGTCGGGTTGTTCGGGTTGATCACCACGATCGCCTTGGTCCGGTCGGTGATCTTCGCCTCGAGATCGGCGAGATCGGGCTGCCACTCGGCGGACTCGTCGCACAGGTAGTGCACCGGCGTACCTCCGGCGAAGCGGGTGACGGCTGTCCACAGCGGGTAGTCCGGGCTCGGGATCAGCACCTCGTCGCCGGTGTCGACGAGCGCCTGGATCGCCATCCCGGCCAGCTCGGAGACGCCGTTCCCGAGGTAGATCGCCTGCTCGTCGACGTCGATGTAGCCACGCTCGGAGTAGTACGTCGCGAGCGAGTGCCGGGCGGAGAGGATGCCGCGGGCATCGGTGTACCCGTGGGCCTCCGGGAGCCTGGCGACCAGACCGGCGAGCACGGCGTCGGGCGCGGCGAAGCCGAACGGCGCCGGGTTCCCGATGTTCAGCCGCAGGATGCTGTGGCCGGCCGCTTCCAGGGCGTTCGCCTGCTCGATCACCGGCCCGCGGATCTCGTAACACACCCCGGTCAGCTTGCTGGACTGCCTGAACTCCATCGCCACCCCTTCGTCGTCTGCCGACGGCATGCTACTTGGTTCTTCCAAGTACGTGCTTGGCAGGTCCAAGCTAGGCTGTCCCGCATGCCCCGCCGAAGCTATGCCCAGTACGACGCCGTTGCCCGGTCCCTGGACGTGGTCGGCGAGCGGTGGAGCGTGCTGATCGTCCGCGAGCTCGCGTTCGGTCCGCGGCGGTACACCGACCTGCACGCCGACCTGCCCGGTATCAGTACCGACGTACTGGCGGCGCGCCTCAAGGAGTTGGAGGCCGACGGTGTCGTGGAACGCCGTACCTTCGCGCCCTCGGCTCCCGTCCGGGTCTACGACCTCACCGACCGCGGCCGCGAGCTGATCCCGGTGGTGATGACGCTGGCCGCCTGGGGGAGTCCGCTGCTGGCGGAGCCTCAGGACACGGACGCCGTACGCCACCACTGGTACCTGCTGCCGCTGGCGACGGTACTGCGGGACGCCGGCGTCGAGGGCGTGGTCGAGCTCACGGTCGAAGGGAGCAGCTGCCGCTTCGACCTCAAGTCGATGCGCGTCGTACACGACGTCGCTCCGGACACGGCCGTGACCATCGCGCAGAAGGTCGCCGACGAACTGCTGTCCGGCCGCCTGACCTGGCCGGAAGCCCAGGCCGAGGCACTGGCCAGAGACTAGGCTGGCGGTATGTGCGGTAGGTATGCGTCCAGCCGGGAGCCGTCGGATCTCGTCGCGGAGTTCGAGATCGAGGCGGGCAATGTGCGCGAGTCGGTCGAGGAACTCGGCGAGAACTACAACGTCGCGCCGACCAATCAGGTGGTCGCGGTCGTGGAGCGGAAGAACCGCGAGCAGCCCGACGAGACGATCCGCAAGCTGACCACGGTGAAGTGGGGCCTGGTGCCGTCCTGGGCGAAGGACACCTCGATCGGGTCGCGGCTCATCAACGCCCGGATGGAGACCGTCGCGGAGAAGCCTGCCTTCAAGAAGGCGTTCGCCACCCGCCGCTGCATCCTGCCCGCCGACGGGTACTACGAGTGGTACACCGCCGAGGAGAAGGTGAACGGCAAACCGGTCAAGCAGCCGTACTTCATCCACCCGCCGGACGGCAGCATCCTGTCGATGGCCGGGCTGTACGAGATCTGGCGGGACAAGTCGGTCGAGGACCCGGACAAGGACGAGGCCTGGCTCTGGACCTGCACCGTGCTGACCACGTCGTCCACCGACGACCTCGGGCGCATCCACGACCGGATGCCGCTGCTGGTCGAGCGCGAGCGGTACGACGCCTGGCTGGACCCGCTGTCCTCGGACACCGACGACCTGCTCGAGCTCCTGGTCCCCGCAGCCCCTGGCCGCCTCGAGGCGTACGCCGTGTCGAAGGCGGTCAGCTCCGTGAAGAACAACGGCCGGCACCTGCTCGATCCGCTGCCGCCCGACGGCGAGGACCCGCAGGACAGCCCGACCACTCTCTTCTGAGCTTCTCTTCTGGGTTTCGTGCCCCGCGCATCGCGGGTCCGGATGACAGGATGGGGCGGGTGACCGACGAACGGATTGTGGGGACGCCGCACGGAGAGGCCCGGATCCTGGCGCATCGCGCCCGCCGGCCGGTGGCGACACTGGCCCTGGGTCACGGCGCCGGGGCGGGGATCGAGTCGGGTGACCTGGCCGCCTTGGCCGCCCGGCTGCCGAAGCAGGACATCAACGTGTTCCTGATCGAGCAGCCCTGGCGGCGCGCCGGCCGCAAGCTGGCGCCCGCGCCGAAGATCCTGGACGAGGCGTGGATCGCGATCATCGGCCAGCTCCGGGTCCGTACGCCGCTGGTGATCGGCGGCCGGAGCGCCGGCGCGCGGGTGGCCTGCCGCACCGCGAGCAGCCTGGGTGCTTCCGGCGTACTGGCGATGGCTTTTCCGCTGCACGCACCGGGGAAGCCGGAGAAGTCGCGCGTCGGTGAACTCCAGTCGGCCGGGCTGCCGACGCTGGTCGTCCAGGGGGAGCGGGACCCGTTCGGTACGCCGGAGGAGTTCCCGCCGCTCACCGAGATGGCCGTGGTCCCGGACGCCGACCACTCCTTCAAGGTGCCGAAGCGGGCCGAGCTGGACCAGCAGGAGACGTACGACCTGCTCGTCGAAGCCGTGTTCGAGTGGGTCGGCCGCGAGGTGTCCGGATAGCGGCGTACCGGCCGGGAATGCCCCCGCCGACGGGGGCGTTGTGACGAACATGATGGCGACGAGAGTGGCTCCGGAGCGAACTGCTGGGAAGACCCCGGTATTCTCGATCCCGATGCCGACTCCCACCACGACCGAGACACCCGAGCAGCGCACCGCGCGGTTCGAGCGCGAAGCGCTGCCCTTCCTGGACCAGATGTACGCCGCGGCGATGCGGATGACCCGTAATCCGTCGGACGCCGAGGACCTGGTGCAGGACACCTTCGCGAAGGCGTACAGCTCGTTCCACCAGTTCACGCCGGGCACCAACCTGAAGGCGTGGCTGTACCGGATCCTGACGAACACGTTCATCAACGGATACCGCAAGCGGCAGCGGCAGCCGACGCAGTCGCCGACCGAGGAGATCGAGGACTGGCAGCTCACCGCCGCCGAGTCGCACACTCCCGGTGGGCTGAAGTCGGCCGAGGCAGTCGCCCTCGAGCACCTTCCCGACTCCGACATCAAGTCGGCGCTGCAGGCCATCCCGGAGGACTTCCGGCTGGCCGTGTACCTCGCCGACGTCGAGGGCTTTGCCTACAAGGAAATCGCCGAGATCATGGGCACACCGGTCGGCACCGTGATGTCGCGGCTGCACCGCGGCCGGCGCCAGCTGCGGGAACTGCTCGGCGACTACGCCCGGGACCGCGGTCTGATCCCGGCGGACGACAGCACGGACGAAGCTGCGGAGAAGGAGGAGTCGTGAGCTGCGGCGAGCACCACGACGTCGACTGCGGAGAGATCCTGCAGCGGGTCTACGTCTTCATCGACAACGAACTCGAGGACGCCAGTTCCGACGAGATCCGCCAGCACCTCGAAGAGTGCGCCCCCTGCCTCGACGAGTACGACCTGGAACGCTGCGTCAAAAAACTGGTCCACCGCTCCTGCGGCTCCGACCACGCCCCCGACGCCCTCCGCCAAAAAATCCTCCTCCGCCTAACCCAAATCCAAATCGAAACCACCATCACCACCACGGACTGAGATACCGGACGACTGCCTAGGTGCCCTGCGGTTGTTTGTAGATGTAGGGCTGTGCCTGCTCCCGGCGCGCGAGATCGAGTAATTCCCTGGCGGCGATCTCAAAATGCGGTGACACGTCGTGCAGGATCTCGATCGAGTCCTGGAGATGGCGGGCGGCGGCGGTGAATTGACCCGCCGCGACACCGATCTTGCCGAGCTCGAGCGTGAAATACCCGAGGCGTAGTCGGTTGCCCAGCGGGCGGATCAGCTCGATCGCCTCTTCGACTGTCTCCTGAGCCTTCCGGTACTCGCCTCGCAAGGCGAAAACTGCGGCCAGGTGCTGCAGTGCCTGCGATTGGAGTTCCTTGTTCTTGCCGCGTCGGGCAGCCTCCAAGCCCCGCAGGATCGGCTCGAGGGCGTCGTCCGTGCGACCAACCAGCACGTGTGAGAAGCCCGTACTGAGATACCTCTTCGCGACCGACCGTAGGTCCCCGGATGCCTCGGCCAGCGCGATGCCGCGCTGATAGGCGTCGTCGGCCAGGTCGTAATCTCCGTTGCGGTCGTAAAGACCACCTAGTGCGAGATACGAAACGCCTTCCACAGTGGTGTCTCCGAGCTGCCGACTGATCTCCAGGCCTTCGGTCCCGAGTTCGATCGCCTCCACCACGCGGTCGAGCCTGCCGAGGACATGCGCGGCTGACGAACAGCACCGGGCCTGACCGTGGCGGTCCGGGATTGCCCGGAACAGCTCCAGGGCGTGCAGCAGGCGGTCCGCGGCCACTTCGAGGCTGCCGCTCTCGACTTCCGGAATGGCGCTGTCGTGCACCAGCCAGGCCGTCATCAAACGCAGGCCGGACGCCTCGGCGACCCCGAACGCCGCACGGCACATCTCACCCATTTCCACCCATCGCGACCGGTACTCGTGGTAGCCGAAGAGCGCCAGTGCGAGATCAGGAATGATCGGCGCCGTGGCCAGCCCGGACGCGATCGCCTGATGAAAGCGATCCATCAGATTACGGTGCTCGGCATCGAGCCAATCGGCGGCCGATTCCGTGCTTGTTGTTGCAGGCAACGGTGAGAAGGGTGTCGTCGCGATCGCGAGGCGGGGGTTGGTCGCATGGCTCTTGCTCTGGACCGCCCAGCCGAACTCGGTGTAGAAGCGTAGGACGCGTTCGAGTACGGCGTCGCGTTGAGCCTGATCCAGAGTGTCGTCGCTGCGCTCGCGGCCGAACGCGCGGATGAGATCGTGGAAGCGGTAGCGCTCCGGCGCCACTGCCTCCATCAGGTTCAGATCGACGAGGCGGTCGAGGATCGCCCCGGTCCGGTGCGCCGGGAGCTCCAGGATGCTTGCGGCGACGGCGACGACCAGGTCGGAACCGTCCGGGATGCTGAGCAGGGGAACTGCTCGAGCCGCCTCGCGATCGAGCGGACGCTCGCTGTGCTCGAGAAACTCCACCGAGCTGGCAATGCTGGCCCGGACACCGGTCTCGTCGGAGCCGAAGCTGTCGAGCCGGCGCTCCTCGTCCTCGAGGAGCGTGACGAGATGCTGGATCGGCCAGTTCGGCCTGGCCGTCAGCCGGCCGCCGATCAGGCGGACGGCGAGCGGTAGGCGACCCGAGATACTCGCCAGGCTCTTCGCTGCCGTCGGCTCGGCCGCAACCCGCTCCTCGCCGACGACTCCGGACAGGAGCTCGATGGATTCCGACTCCGAGAGCGCGTCGAGGTGGATCTGCCGCGCACCCGGCAAGGCCGTCAACGATCCGCGGCTGGTGATGATCACGGACGACCCGGAACTCCCCGGCAGCAGCGGTAGCACATGCGACGCGTCGGCCGCGTTGTCCAGCAGCACGAGGATCCGGCGGCCCGCGAGCCGCGACCGCAACAGGCCGGCGGCTTCCTCCACATCGGCGGGAACGCGGTGCGGGTCCGCTCCCAGGGAACGCAGGAGTTGTCGCTGAGCGTCCGCCACGGACATCGGATCGCCTGGCCCGTAGCCGCGGAGATTCAGGTAGAGATGGCCGTCCGGGTAGCTTTCGGTCAGCTTGTGTGCGGCATGAACGGCAAGCGTCGTCTTACCGATGCCGCCCATCCCGGTGACCGCGACCAGGCCGACAGGTCCGGTTCCGGTGGGATTCCGCAGCACCGACAGGATGGCGTCGAGTTGGGCGGAGCGGCCAGTGAAGTCCGGCGCCGCCGGAGGTAGTTGCCATGGCACCAGAGGTCCGTCGGCCGCCGAGGCCGGCTCGGGCCGCTTGGGTTCACCGGACTGCTTGCCCTTGCCGCGGGCAACGGAGAGGAACTGGTCGGCCTCGCTGGGTGTGAGGGCGAGCGCAGCGGTCAGGGAGCGGACCGTGTCGATGCGTGGGCGGCTGCGGGTGCCGCGTTCGAGGACGCTGATGGCCTGTTCGCTGAGGCCGGCCTTCTCGGCGAGCGCAGCCTGGGTGAGGCCGGCCCGGATGCGGAAGGTACGGAGGAGCTCGCTCAGCGTTGGCATCGCCGACTCGCTCAACTCGCTCACCCTCCTCGGATCCAAGCCCGTATCGGTCAGTACCGGAAACCTTCCGGAGCCAACTCTAGGGGGATCCGCCGACGACCGTCGGCCGTTGTCCACAGCACGCGAGGGGGTGGGCCCGCCAATTATCAAACATTCGATTGAAAGATACTGGCAGCTCACCGCCGCGGAGTCGCACACTCCCCGTGGGCTGGAGTCGGCCGAGGCGGTCGCCCGGGAGCCGGCGGGTCACCACGACGTCGGTCTACGCCTCGTCGAATCGGTAGATGTACGAATGCGGCTGTCGCTGATGGGCTACTTCAAGTAAGTCCCTGGCCGTGGTCTCCAAATGCGGCGCGAGGCCTTGGAGGATGTCAATCGCGTCCTCAAGGTGTGGGACAGCCGAAGTAAAGTCCCCCGCTGCAAGGCTGATTTTGCCGAGTTCGAGCGTGAAGTACCCCAGACGTACCCGATTCCTCAGCGGGTGGATCAGGTCGATGGCTTCTTCAACTGTTTGCTGAGCCTTCAGATACTCGCCTCGGCGGGCGAAGACCGCGGCCAGGTGCTGCAGTGCCTGCGACTCCAGCTCCTTGTTCCCGGCCTCGCGGGCAACCTTCAGGCCGCGGAGGATCGGCTCGAGGGCGTCGTCCGTGCGGCCTACCAGCACGTGTGAGAAGCCCGTGCTGAGGTACTGCTTCGCGACCAGCCGCCGGTCTCCGGACGCCTTCGCCAGTGCGATGCCGCACCCGTACGCGTCGTCGGCCAGCGCGTAGTCACCGTTGCGGTCGTAAATACCACCGAGCGCGAGATAGGCCACGCCTTCCACCCTGGTGTCTCCGAGTTGCAGGCTGAGCTCCAGACCTTCGGTTGCCAGCTCGATCGCCTCGTCCACCCGGCCGAGTCGGCCCAGGACGTGCGCTGCGGAGGTACAGCATCGAGCCTGGCCCTGGCGGTCAGGGATCGCCCGGAACATCTCCAGGGCACGCAGCAGGCGGGTCGCAGCAATGTCGAGGCTGCCGCTCTCGACCTCCGGAATGGCGTGGTCGTGCTGCAGCCAGGCCGCGACCGAGTGCATCCCGGACGTCTCTGCCACCTGCAACGCGGCACCGCACATCTTGGACATCTCCACCCACCGCGATCGCAACTCGTGATAGCCGAACAGGGCCAGCGTGAGCTCGGGAATGAGTGGCGAGATGGTCAGTCCGGCGGTCATCGCCTGGTGGTAGCGATCCATCAGATTGTGGTGCTCGGCATCGAGCCAACGCGTGGCCTGCTCGGCGTTCGTTGCTGCAGGCAGCGGCGTGAACGGCACTGTCCCGAGGGCGATCCGCGGGCTGGTCGCGTAACTCTTGCTCTGCAATGCCCAGGCGAAAGAGGTGTAGAAGCGCAGGACACGCTGGAGCACGGCGTCGCGTTGGCCGGGATCGAGTACGTCGACAGCGCGTTCGCGGCCGAACGCTCGAATGAGATCGTGAAATCGATACCGCTCGGGAGCCGCCGCTTCCAGCAGATTCAGATCGGCAAGACGCTCCAGGATCGCCTCGGTCCGACCGGCCGGCAGCTCGAGAATGGCTGCGGCCACGCCAACGACCAGGTCGGCTCCGTCCGGAATACTGAGCAGGGGAAGGGACCTGGCGGCCTCGCGATCGAGCGCCCGCTCACTGTTCTCGAGAAACGCGACCGAGCTGGCGATGCTGGCGCGGACGCCGGTTTCGTCGGAGCCGAGCGTGTCCAGGCGGCGCCCTTCGTCTTCCAGGAGGGTCACGAGGTGCTGGATCGGCCAGGTCGGTCGGGCTGCCAAGCGGCCCCCGATGACACGGACCGCCAGCGGCAGGCGGCCCGACATGGTGGCGAGGGTCTTGGCGGCCCCGGGCTCTGCCGCGACCCGACTCTCGCCGACGACTCCGGTCAGGAGTTCGATGGTCTCGGACTGCGACAACGCGTCGAGGTGAATCTGGCGTGCACCGGGCAGGCTCGTCAACGATCCGCGGCTGGTAATGAGCACAGCGGACCCCGCGCTGCCGGGCAGGAGTGGAAGGACGTGGGCAGCGTCCGCGGCGTTGTCCAGGAGCATGAGGGTGCGGCGGCCGGCGAGTTGGGAGCGGAGCAGGCCGGCGGCTTCCTCGACGTCTTCGGGGATGCGCCGGACGTCGACGCCGACCGATCGCAGGAGCTGTGCCTGGGCGTCCGCCACGGAGACCGGATCGCCTGGTCCGTAGCCGCGGAGATTCAGGTACAGATGGCCGTCCGGGTAGCTGTCGGTCAACTGGTGCGCGGCTTTTACGGCCAGCGTGGTCTTGCCGATACCGCCCATACCGGTGACCGCGACCAGGCTGACCGGCTTGGTGCCGCTGGGATTACGCAGGACCGACACGACAGCCTCGAGTTGTGCCGTCCGGCCGGTGAAGTCCTGCGCGGCCGGAGGTAGTTGCCACGGCACTGGAGTTGTGCCGGTGATGAGCGGACGTCCGGCCAGGCCGGTGGTGCCGGCCCGTTTGTTCTTGCCGCGGGCAACGGAGAGGAACTGGTCGGCTTCGACGGGTGTGAGGGCGAGTGCGGCGGTGAGGGAGCGGACGGTGTCGATGCGTGGGCGGCTGCGGGTGCCGCGCTCGAGGACGCTGATGGCTTGTTCGCTCAGACCGGCTACCTCGGCCAGGGCGGCCTGCGTGAAGCCCGCTCGGATGCGGAAGGTACGGAGGAGCTCGCTCAGCGTCGGCATCGCCGACTCGCTCATGTCGCTACCCTCCTCGGATCCAGGCCCGATATCGGTCAGTACCGGAAACTTCCGGAGCCAACTCTAGGGGGATCCGCCGACGACCGTCGGCCGCTGTCCACAGCACTCGTCGGAGAGACCGCCGAATACCAAACACTCGTTTGAAAGATAGCATTCAGTATGCGATTGGAGACTCTCCGAATACAGAACCTCTGTTAATAGTGGTCTGCTGTAAAGCTGTGACCAAATCGCAAAGACCCCGGATTTCTCCGAGGTCCTCGCTGTCTGTAGCCGCCAACGTTCAGGCGTTCGGGCGCTTGCCGTGGTTCGCGCCCTTCTTCTTGCGTGCGCGACGCTTCCGGCCGGTCTTTCCCATTCCTAAGCCTCCTTGAAACAACTGCAAAGAGTCACAGTCTCTCATATCCGGACCGTCTTCGCCTGTCCAACGGGTAGGTCACGCTCTGGCTTACAGTGTTTCGGCGCAGTCGGTCTGCGTAAAAATACTGAAGAGTCAGCGACGTGCTGTCTGCCCCCCTGCGCCCCGTCGATCTACGGGGCGTAAGACTGCGAGCGCTGAACGGAGGTGTGACATGTCTGGTGATGGTTGGGACTGGTAGTCCGCTCTCGGAACTGCCCTGTTGCAGTGCCTTATCCCTACGAGCGTTGGGTCAAGGAGTTCCGTGGCTACTAGTGGTTGGGACTGGTAGTCCGATGACGGCAGTACGGGTAGCGTTGCGCCCGTGAATCGGCGCGTGCTGCTTCAGCTTGTGGTGGTCGTGACAACGATCACTGCTGCGGTGATTCTGGGCTTCGCCGTGGCGAACGCCCGGCTGGACGCGCCGGCGGTCTGTCTTGGTCTCCTGATGCTTGCCGGAACCGTGCTCCGGCCACGCGTCGGGCAGATCTACCGAACGTCTCTCGACTATGTCGTCGTCATCGCCCTGTATCTCCTGTCCGGTGTCAGCTCCGCGATCCTCGTCGGTGCGGTCGGCGCCCTGAGCCAGGACCGGCGACATCCGTTGCAGAAGAAGATCTTCAACGGCGCCCAGTCCGTGATTTGCGCTGCCGCTGGTGGCGCTGTGTTCAACCTGGCCGGCGGACCGATCGGCGACGATGTGCTGCGGCACCCGTGGGATGCGGTGTGGAGCACCACTGCGGCCAACGCCACCTGGCTTGTCGTCAACGCGCTGCTGCTGTGTGTCGTGCTCTCGCTCGAGCCGGGAGACCCGACCCCGCTCGCGTTCCTTCGCAAGGTCGCACTGCCGACCTCGCCCTCGCTGCTCGGCTACGGCCTCCTCGGCCTCCTTCTTGCCGTCGCCTGGTTGTCCGGACTGAATTTCCTGTCCGTTCTGCTGATTTTCATCCCGCTGTACGTGAGCCGCTGGGCGTTGTCGCAGTACGAGGCCGAACGCCGTGCTCAGGCGGCGACGATGCGGGCCTTCATCCAGGTCATCGAGACCAAGGATCTCTACACCCGTGGACATTCCGAGCGGGTGAGCGAAGGCGTCGGCATGCTGGGCCGCCAGCTCCGCCTTCCCGAGGACAGGCAGCAGGCACTCGAGCACGCCGGGTTGCTGCATGACGTCGGCAAGGTCGGCGTACCGACGAGCATCATTCAGAAACCTGGGCGGCTGGACGACTCCGAGATGGACGCGATCCGGTTGCATCCGGCGCGCGGCGTCGAGTTGATCGGCAACATCCCGTTCCTGGAGGAAGTGAAGTCCGCGGTCCTGCATCATCACGAGAAGTACGACGGGACGGGCTACCCGGCCGGCCTCAGCGGCGACAACATCCCGTACTTCGCGCGGATCATCGGAATCGTCGACGCGTTCGACTCGCTGACGTCGACCCGGTCGTACCGGCCGGCCCGCGATGTCGAGGAGACGCTGGACATCCTGATTCATGACCGGTATTCGCATTTCGACCCGGAGTTGGTGGACGCGTTCGTCGAGGTCATCCGGATCCGCGGCTGGAAGAGCGCAGTAGACCAGCCGGCGCCGGACGCCTCGGTGACGGCGGCGATCGACCACGACGACCTCAGTCTGGGCAGCGGCGGCGGCGCCTCGGGCAACGCGGCAGGACCCGCTTCATGACCGGCAACGCCATGACCGAGGGGCTGGAGCTTCGGCGGATGGGGAGCGGCGTGGTCATCGTCGCGACCGGCTGTGCGCTGGCGCTGATCGCCATCGTGATGACGGCCCGGCACGGCGTCACCGAGTGGCAGTACGCGCTGATCTTCGGTGCTCTGATCGCGGTGGGCGAGATGGTGCAGTTCCGCGTCGACAGGATCCGCAACCGCGCCCCGATCGCGACCAGCGCCGCCCTCGCGTACGCCGTACTGCGCGGGCCGTCGGTCGCCGTTCCTCCGGAGGTCGCTCAGGTCATCGCGGTCACGGCCGTCGCGACGGCGGCCGGGATCGTCCCACGGGCGATCGCCGGGCTGTGGTGGGACATCGTCGTGTCGTGCCGCCGTGGTGTCTCGGTAGCCTGCGCGGCGGTCGTTTTCGCTGCGCTGACGACCCGGGACCTGGTCTGGACGGGCCAATGGCAGGAGGCGATCTGGATCGCCGGCGCCATGCTGGCGGCTGTGTTGAGCGCAGGCGTCAGCGATGCGTTGATCGGCGCCGGGCAGGCCACGGAGCGCTACAACCGCCCGTTTCCGGCGGCCCTTCGGGACGAGTTGTCCGTCATGACGAGGATCGGGCTGGCCATGGGCATCACCGGGATGCTGCTGGCAGCGGCGACGGCCTTGCTCGGACTCTGGGGTCCTCCGGTTGTCCTCGTGCCGTTGTTGCTGACGCAGTTTGCGTTTTGGCGGTATTCGTCGGCGCAGCGGACTTATCGGGCTACGGTGCGGTCGATGGCTCGGAGTACGGAGATTGCTGGGTTCAGTAGTCCGGGGCAGAATGCGCGGACTGCGGCGTTGGCGGTGGCTATTGGCAACGATTTGGGGTTGACGCCGGCGCGGATGGAGGCGTTGGAGTACGCCGCTCTGCTGTCGGGGGTCGGTCAGTTGGCGCTGGCGGATCCTAGTCCTGGTGGGGCGTCGCTGCTCCGGACGCGGGAGGAGCGGCAGCGGGCGGCGGAGATCGGGGCGGCGGTGATCGAGCGGTCCGGCGTACTGGATCACGTCGCGGAGATCGTCCGGCACTCCAACGATCCGTACCGGCACGGGCGGGCGAACAACTCGGCCATCCCGGTGGAGAGCGGGATCGTGAACGTTGCCCTGGCCTACGAACAGCTCGTCGGCGAGGGGTCGGGACAGTCGCCGGCCAAGGCGATGGAGTCGATCGGGCTGGGGATCGGCGCGGAGTACGACCCGGTCGTGGTCGAGTCACTCCGCCGCATCGTCGGGCGAGGCTTCAGGTTCTGAGAGTTCCCGGCTCGCCTTCGGGGACAGGTGCAGCAACGCCGGCGTACCGGCGCAGGGCTCCAGTTCGGCCCACACCGGTGCGGTCGTGGCTGGGACGCGCCCCGAGCCGCCCATCAAGGCGAACAGCAGCAGACCGGCACCGGCGGCGATCAGTACGTCGCCTGGGCTGATCGCCTGTCCCAGACCGGGAAGCGCCACCGGTACGACGTCGCCGAGCCACTGCAGCCGCGTCGCGGAGCCGGAGATCTCGTGCCGTGGATCGGTCACGACCGCGCCGCTCACACCGGCCCGCGCCAACGCGTTCAGCGACACCGGCATGGCGCCGTTCAGCGCGACGACGACGGCGTTGCTGAAGAACCCCAGCGCCAGCAGGCCGACGCCCGCGTGCCGCAGGTTCATCCGCAGGAAGACCGCGATGCAGACCGCCGACCCGATCAGTCCGACCGGGTACGCCGTACCGCCGAAGAGGGACCCGAGGAGCTGTCCGATCGCCGCCGCGGCCAGCCAGTGCACGCCGGTCAACGTAGTGCCGGCCAATCGGCCGAACCGTCCGCCGGTCGCGATCGCCGCCCCGGCAGCGAGCACCATGACGAGGAGGACCAGCAGCACGTGTGCGATTCTGCCGAATCAACGGCCCGAAACCGGGCAAGCTGACCCCGCAGCGTGTCGACTTAACCGCAAAACGTAACGGCGGCCCGGAACCCCCGGGCCGCCGTCGCTAAATCACCTCAGGACTTCGCGGTGGCCGCCCCGCCCTCGTCGATGATCTCCGGCAGATCCTTCACGCCCGGGTCTCCGCGGTCCGCGGTGAAGTCGGTCGGGTGCGTGCTGTCCTTGCCGTCCGGCACCTTGATCGCCCGGAACAGCACCGTCAGCGCGATCACGACGACCAGGTTCAGCACGAACGCGGTCAGCGCGATGTACGCCGGGGTGTTGGTGAACGGGATGTTCGCGATCGAACCACCGAAGTGCTTCTTGGTCGCCGGGTTCACCACGTTGTACGCCGTGATCGTGCCGTACAGCATCGCGACCGCCCAGCCGGCCAGCAGCGCGTACCGGTGGAACCAGCGGGTGTACAGACCCACCACGATCGCCGGGAACGTCTGCAGGATCCAGATTCCACCGAGCAGCTGCAGGTTCAGCGCAACCGTCTTGTCCATGCCGAGCACGAACACCAGCGCGCCGACCTTCACCAGCAGCGACGCGAGCTTGGAGACCTTGGCCTCCTGGGCCGGCGTCGCGGACGGCTTGATGAAGTCGCGGTAGATGTTGCGGGTGAACAGGTTGGCGGCCGCGATCGACATGATGGCCGCCGGCACCAGTGCGCCGACCGCGATCGCCGCGAACGCGATCCCCGCGAACCAGGACGGGAACTCCTGGTCGAACAGCCGCGGGATCGCCAGCTGCGGGTTCGCGAGGCCGTCCAGGCCCTTCACGTTGACGTTCGCCTTGATCGCCATGAAGCCGAGCAGGGCGAGCAGACCCAGCAGCAACGAGTACGCCGGGAGCAGGGTCGCGTTCCGCCGTACGACGTTCCGCGTCTTGGTCGACAGCACCGCCGTCACCGAGTGCGGGTACATGAACAGCGCCATCGCGGATCCGAGCGCCAGCGTCCAGTACGACACGTAGCCGGCGTCGCCCGGGATGAACGCGCCGGTCGGCTTGCCGGTCGCCGGGTTCGGCTTGGCCAGCTTCTCCTGCGCGGAACCGAAGATCGCGTCCCAGCCGCCGAGCACGTGCGGCAGGTAGAAGATCGCGACCAGGATCACCACGTAGATCAAGATGTCCTTGACGAACGCGATCATCGCCGGCGCGCGCAGGCCGGAGGAGTACGTGTACGCCGCGAGAACCGCGAACGCGATCAGCAGCGGCAGGTCCTTGGCGAGCAGGTTTTCGCCGCCGAGACCCATCGTCTCGAACACGGCCTGCATACCCACGAGCTGCAGCGCGATGTACGGCATCGTGGCCAGGATGCCCGTCACGGCCACCGCCAGGGACAGCGCCTTGCTGCCGTAGCGGCCGCCGACGAAGTCCGCCGGCGTCACGTACCCGTGCCGGTGCGAGACCGACCAGAGCCGCGCCATGAAGACGAACACGATCGGGTAGGCCACGATCGTGTACGGCACCGCGAAGAAGCCGCTGATCGCGCCGGTCGCGTACATCGCCGCGGGGACCGCGATGAACGTGTACGCCGTGTACAGGTCGCCGCCCAGCAGGAACCAGGTGATGAACGTGCCGAAGCCGCGACCGCCCAGACCCCACTCGTCGAGGTTGTCCAGGTGGCCGGCGCTCCGCCAGCGGGACGCCATGAAGCCCATCGCCGTGACACCGGCGAAGATCACGACGACGATGGTCAGCTGCACCCAGTCGACCGTGGTGTTCACTGGTCACCCTCCTTCGCCGCGGCGGAATCGGCGTCGGGGGCGTCAGGGTCACCAAGTCCCTGCGCTGCCCGCCGCTTGCGCTCCTCGGTGCGGAGCAGTTTGTAACTGATGCTGACCAGGATCGCGGAGAGGAAGACCCACATCAGCTGGTACCAGTAGAAGAACGGGAAACCCCACAGGTGCGGGTCCACCTTGGCGTAGGTCGGCACCAGCAGCGGTACGACGACAGCCACCACCAGAAGCACACCGGAGATCCAGTACGCGGGTTTGACCGCGGACAATCGGGACACTGCAAACCTCCTCGGGACAAAGGCGCAACGCAGCACGCTACCGTTCGGCAACAGCGCGTACTAGACCACAGGTTGGTGCATGGATAACGAAAAGGCATGGTTCGTACGGCGCGTCGTGCTGTCCGTACTGTTCCTGGTCGTTGTTGCCGTGCCGCTCTATCCGGAGCTGTTCGGGCTGGACGAGGTGACGCCGTTCGCGCAGCTCGCGGCCTTCCGTCCGCAGGAACTGGCGGTCGTCCTGGCGCTGGCCCTGCTGATGCTGGTACGCCGGGGCTGGCGGATCGCGGCCGCCCTGATCGCCGTACTGGCGCTGGTCGGTGCAGCACTGATCGCGCCGCGGCAGTTCTCCGACGCGCGTCCGGCGCCGGCCGGGGCCCGGGTGCTGACGATCATGGTCGCCAACGTGCTGGGCGGGGGCGCCCGGGCCGCGGACGTCGCGCAGGTGATCCGGGACCGCAAACCCGACCTGGTGTCGTTGCCGGAGGCACAGGTCGACGTCCGTGAGGAGATCCGGGCGCAGTTGCAGGACCAGCAGTACAAGGGGTTCACGGCCCAGCCGAGCCGGGCCGTCGAGAGCGCGACCAGCGTGCTGGTGTCGGCATCACTCGGCAACGTCGCGTTCGCGTCCGAGGCCGGTACGAGCTTCGGCAACATCGTCGTGACGGGTGGAAATCTCGGCGCGATCCAACTGGTCGCGTACCACGGCTTCCCGCCGCTGCCGGACTCGGTGACCACCTGGAAGACCGACCTGCAAACGGTGCGCCGATGGTGCACACAGGCCCCGCCGACGGTTGTCGCGGGCGACTTCAACGCGACCCTCGACCACGCGGACTTCCGGCACGCGCTGGGCGGTTACTGCCGCAGCATCGGCCCGACCGTGGGCGGCGGGTTGCACGGCACTTGGCCCTCGGATCAGCCGGCCGTACTGCGGACGCAGATCGACCACGTGGTCGTGTCGCGGCAGTTCGAGCCCGGCCAGTTCACGACGTACCCGATCGAGGGCACCGACCACCGGGCCGTCGTCGCCACCGCGGCACTGCTGCCCTAGGACGAACTGGTGGCCGGCCGGTAGATGTACGGCTGTGAGGACTGGACCGCTTCGGTCAGCATCAGCAGCAGGTCGGCGCGCGCCTCGATCGGGCGTCCGAAGAGGTCGTCGTCGCCCGGGATCGGGAAGCCCTTCACACCGATCGCGAGCTGGCTGAGCAGGACGTGCAGGACGCCGCGGGCGTTGAACACGTTCGGAGTCGGCCACTCCGGCAGCGTCTCGTGCATCAACGGCTGCTCGGCCGCGGTCGCCGCGATCGGCTTCAGCCAGCGCTCGAGCTCGTCACTGGTCAGCATGTTCCGGTGCAGGATCGTCATCACCGCGTGCGCGACCCGGTCGTGCTCCTCGTGCACCCAGCGGTACGGCGTGTCCTTGACGATCCGGTCCGCGAGGACGTCGAGCAGCGCCCGCAGGACGCCTGCGTCGCAGTGCCTGGACCTCGCCAGCGCGCCGATCGCGTCGGCGCCGTGGGCAACGGCATGCGCCCAGCCGCAGTCCGACACGTACCCGCGCAGGTCGCGTTCCCGCAGCAGCCAGGTCGCCAGCCGGTCGCCCCAGCGCATCACCACCTCGTCGTGCACGAGGAACTCGGCGTTGTCGCGGTGGATCACCTCCGCCAGCGTCAGCGCCGTGAACGAGCGCCGGAAGACCGTGTCGGTGCCGTCCTCACCGAGGCCGTAGTTCAGCCCGGCGCAGAGGCCGTCCCCGAACCCCGGCAGCAGGTCGTCGTACACCCCGCGCTCCAGCCAGGTGGCGAGCGTCGGGTAGGCCAGGGCGTCACGGACCTGCGGGTTGGTACTCGCCAGGCCGCGCACGAGCTCCTCGGTGAGTTCGGTCAGCGTACGGTCGTGCGGGACCGCGTAGTCCGCGGCCATCACGTCCTGCCAGTACGTCGACTCCACCCGAGCATCCTTTCATCTGTGCCTGATCAATCAACACCTACCTACACCCACTTGTCGAGCGAACCACCGCGACCGCTGGTATAAGCCGATCGATACCATCGGGTCGTGCCGTCTTTGAGCGATGTGGCGCGCAACCACACCACGTTGGACCAGGCCGACCTGGACCGCCTGCAACTGCTCGTCTCGGACTGGCAGATGCTGGCCGACCTCTCGTTCGCCGACCTGGTGCTCTGGCTGCCGGACACCGAAGGCCTGGGGTTCTGGGCCGGTGCGCAGATGCGGCCGACGACCGGACCCACGGCGTACCTGGACGACATCGTCGGCAGCTTCATCCCGCGCGGCCGCCGGCACCTGCTGGACCAGGCGTACGACGGCGGCCGGATCTGCCGCGAGGGCGACCCGGAATGGCGCGACGACGTACCTGTCCGCGTCGAGACGATCCCGGTACGCCGGGGCTCGCGGGTGATCGCGGTGATCGCGCGGAACACCAACCTGCTCGGTGTCCGTACGCCGTCCCGCCTGGAAATCGCGTACTTGCAGAGCGCGACGGACCTGGCCCGGATGATCACCGACGGCATCTTCCCGTACGGCGGGGAACGGCTGCTGTCCACGACGCCAAGGGTCGGTGACGGCTGTATCCGGGTCGATCGGCACGGGATGGTCACGTTCGCGAGCCCGAACGCGTTGTCGGCGTACCGCCGGATGGGCCTCGTCACCGACCTCGTCGGCTCGCGGCTGAAGGACGTGACCGCGGACCTCCTGCAGGCCGGGCACAAGGTCGACGACGTCCTGGCGTCGGTGGTCACCGGGCGGGCGGCCAAGGAGATTGAGATCGAGAACTCCGACGCCACGCTGTTCCTGCGGGCGATCCCGCTGCGGGCCGACGGGCAGCATGTCGGCGCGCTGATCCTGCTCCGGGACGTCACGGAGCTGCGCAGCAGGGAACGGGAGCTGGTCACCAAGGAGGCGACCATCCGGGAGATTCATCATCGCGTCAAGAACAACTTGCAGACCGTCGCCGCGTTACTCCGGATGCAGGCCCGAAGGATCACCGTGCCGGAAGGACAGGTCGCACTGGCCGAGGCGGTCCGGCGGGTCGGGTCGATCGCGATCGTCCACGAGACGCTGTCGGAGTCGTTCGACGAGCACGTGGACTTCGACGACGTGGCCGACCGGGTCGGCGCGATGGTCGCGGACGTGTCCACGGTGGCGACGGCGGTGGAGACCCGGCGCAGCGGATCGTTCGGCGTCCTGGACTCGGAGATCGCGACGCCGCTGGCGATGGTGCTGACCGAGTTGATGCAGAACTCGGTGGAGCACGCGTTCGGGGCCCGGGACGGGGGAGCGGCGCGCGGGACCATCGAGCTGACCGCCGAACGCTCGGTCGGCCGGCTGCACATCGATGTGATCGACGACGGGTCCGGACTGCCGGCGAACTTCGACTCCGAACTGTCCGGAAACCTCGGCCTGTCCATCGTCCGCACCCTGGTCATCGGGGAACTGGACGGAACCCTCGTCTTCGGCGCCCGCCACGACGGCCGCCCCGGCGCCCAGGTCACCCTGGACATCCCGGTCAAGGACTAGAAACACAAAGGCCCCGCGGTACTTTCCGCGGGGCCTCGAAAGAGGACTTGCTCAGGCGGTACGGATGCGCTGGCGGGCGTTGCGGCGCTTCAGAGCGCGACGCTCGTCCTCGCTCAGGCCGCCCCAGACACCGTGGTCCTGGCCGGCTTCGAGAGCCCACGCCAGGCACTGCTCACGCACGTCGCAGCGTCGGCACACCTGCTTGGCCTCTTCGATCTGCATGATCGCCGGCCCGGTGTTACCGATGGGGAAGAACAGTTCCGGGTCCTCGTCGAGGCATACGGCCCGGTGGCGCCAATCCATGGCGGATCCCATCTCTCTCAGTAGTTGACGTATGCTGCCGGTTAGGTCTGTACCCGAACAGCGGTGCTGTACTCGTCGGTTCGTGTGGCACGGGGGGTTGGTGCCGCGTTCGTTGTGAACGCATTCACGAACGAGACCATGTTCCCAATCTTGGGGGATCGAAACAAGGGTTATGCAGTTGTCGATCCGATCACAACGCTTCCTTAACACTTCGAACTGGAGCGCGGCGGTTCTCTCCATCCGGTTATCGGACAGAGCGGCCCTTCCGCAAGCACCCGTTCACTGCAAGTAACCGTTGCAACCTTCTTTTGGTTACGCACAACCTCAAATCCCTGTGGGGCTGGGGTTGGCGGAACCTCTCGAGGACCGTCCACCGAACCGGGCTACTAAGCTGGCGAAGTGCCGACCGACTCCCCAGTTGCCGCCGTCCCGAGACCGCTCAAATTAGCCGCGGCAGTGGTCGCTGTGGAAGGGCTTGTGCTCATCGTTCTCGGAATTGCCGAAGCCTTGACGATTCAGAGCTCCCGGCTCGTGCTCGGCCTGACCACGACAGCCTTCTTCATCCTGTATGGCGCGGGGCTCGGGTTCGTCGCCGTCCGCGGCCTGTGGAGGGCCCGTCGCTGGAGCCGCGGCCCGACGGTGTTCACGCAGCTGATCCAGCTCCTGGTCGCGTACAGCGTCTGGAACGGCGGCGCACCGACGATCGCGGTCGTGCTCGCCGTACTGGCCGTCGCGGTCCTGGTCTGCTTGTTCCAGAAGGCATCCTTCGACGCCCTGATCGGTGGTGGCTCCAACGATCACCCGGTGCTCTAGGGGTACTACTCCTTGAGCAGGCCGGCCCGGAGTTCGGTCAGCGTCCGGGCCAGCAGCCGGGAGACGTGCATCTGCGAGATCCCGATCTCCTCGGCGATCTGGGACTGCGTCATCCCGCGGAAGAACCGCAGCGTCAGGATCCGCTTCTCCCGGGTGTCGAGCTGTGCCAGCAGCGGTTTCAGCGACTCCCGGTACTCGACGCTCTCCAGCGCCTCGTCCTCGCCCCCGAGGCCGTCCAGGACCGTGGTCGCATCCGTCTCGTTCTGATCGGGAGCGTCCAAGGACAAGGTGTTGTAAGCGTTCGCGGACTCCAGGCCCTCGATCACCAGGTCCGGTGAGAGCCCGAGCCGCTCCGACAGCTCCGCCACCGTCGGCGCCCTGCCGAGCTCCTGGGTCAGCTCCGCCGTCGCCGCGGTCAGCGACAACCGCAGCTCCTGCAGGCGGCGCGGCACCCGGATCGCCCAGCCCTTGTCCCGGAAGTACCGCTTGATCTCGCCGAGGATCGTCGGGGTCGCGTACGTCGAGAACTCGACGCCACGGTCCGAGTCGAACCGGTCGATCGCCTTGATCAGCCCGATCGTGGCGACCTGGACGAGATCGTCGTACGGCTCGCCCCGGTTACGGAACCGGCGCGCCAGGTGCTCCACCAGCGGCATGTGCAGCGCGACCAGGCCTTCGCGCGCCCCGGCGTACCCCGGATCCGCCGGCCCGGCCGCCATCTGCCGGAAGAACGCGGCTGTCCGGGTACGCAGATCTGGGGACTCTTGGTTTTCCGGGCCGCGCTCGTCCGTCACGCGCTCTCCGTCGCGGTTGCCGTGGCCGTCACGGTGATGGTCAGCCGGCCGTCGAGGGTCTCGGCGGCGGCCGACTCCACCAGCGCGGTCAGCACCGTCCAGCCGAACGAGGTGGTGTCCGGCTGCCAGCCGTCGGGTACGACGGCACTCGTCCGCACCGTCAACTGGGGCGGATCGACCTCGAAGACGCACTCCAGCACACCGTCGGCAGACTGCGGCAGCAGCAGCGCGCACGCCTCGTCGACCGCGATCCGGAGATCGTCGATGGCGTCCAGCGTGAAGTCGTTCCGGGCCGCGAGGTTTCCGACCACCGACCGGGGTACGGCGATGTAGGCACTGTCCGCCGGGATACTCAGGCGGACCTCGGCGGCTCGTCCCGTGCTGCTCACATCGTCTCCCTCGTATCGACCCACCACGCCGTACATCATCCAACCTCAACGAGCTTGATGCACGGCGAACGGCCCGACCAAGGGAAAGAAAGTGCTCTAGGGGTGTTCGTGTTCGGAGCGTAGGCGGGACAGGAACGCCTGGGTGCGGGAGTGTTGCGGGTTGCCGATCACGTCCTTGGGCGGGCCTGCTTCGACCACGACGCCGCCGTCCATGAACACGACCGTGTCCGCGACATCCCGGGCGAACGACATCTCGTGGGTCACCACGATCATCGTCATCCCGTCCAGGGCGAGCTCCCGCATCACCGCGAGCACCTCACCGACCAGTTCGGGGTCGAGCGCCGACGTCGGCTCGTCGAACAGCATCAGCTTCGGCTGCATCGCCAGCGCCCGCGCGATCGCCACCCGCTGCTGCTGGCCGCCGGACAACTGCGCCGGGTAGGCGTTGCACCGGTCCGCGAGCCCGACCCGGTCGAGCAGCTTCATCGCCCGCTCCCGGGCCGTCTTCTTCGACTCGCCCTTGACCTGCGTGGGCGCCTCGACAATGTTCTCCAGCGCGGTCTTGTGCGGGAACAGGTTGAACCGCTGGAACACCATCCCGATCTCACGCCGCTGCGCCGCGATCTCCTTGTTCTTCAGCCGGTACAGCTTCCCGTCGCGGTCGGCGTACCCCATCAGCTCGTCGTCGACCCAGATCCGGCCGCCGTCGATCGTCTCGAGCTGGTTGATGCACCGCAGGAAGGTCGTCTTACCGGAGCCGGACGGACCGAGCAGGCACACCACCTGACCGCGGTCGACGTCCAGGTCGATCCCCTTCAGCACCTCGTTGTGGTGGAAGGACTTCGTCACGTTCACCGCATGAACGAGTGGCATCACGCACCTCCTGCGCCGGCCGGGCGGGCGGCCCGCGGAGCCTTGTTCCCGAAACCGCGACCGAAGTGCCGCTCGAGGAAGTACTGCCCGACCATCAGCACACTCGTCGCGGCCAGGTAGTACAGCGTCGCGGCGACCGCGATCGGGAAGGTCTTGTAGTACGTGCTGCCGATCGACTGCAGCTGGTAGAACAGCTCGCCGATCACCGGGACCGCGAGCAGCAGCGACGTGTCCTTCAGCATCGCGATCGTCTCGTTGCCGGTCGGCGGCACGATCACCCGCATCGCCTGCGGCAGCACCACCCGGCGCATCACCTTGCCGCGGCTCATCCCGAGCGCCTCCGCGGCCTCGGCCTGGCCCGGATCCACGCTCATGATCCCGGCCCGGGCGATCTCGGCCATGTACGCCGCCTCGGACAGCCCGAGCCCGATGACACCGGCGACCAGCCCGGTGAACACCTGGTTCGCGTCCAGGGTGAAGAACCGCCAGTCGCCGGACATCCCGAGCCAGTCGATGATCTTCCAGTCGAACGGGATCCCGAACGCGATGCCCTGCGGGAACAGGATCCCGAGCGTGCCCATCGTGAACAGCAGGATGTATCGCGGGATGCTCCGGAAGAACCAGGTGAACACCCACGACACCCCGGACAGGATCGGGTTGTCCGACAGCCGCATCACGGCCAGCACCACACCGCCGCCGACGCCGACGACCATCGACAGCACGGTGACCAGCAGGGTGCCCTTGAGGAACCCGTTGATCACCGGCTGCTGGTTCATCGCCTCGAAGACGAAGTTCCAGTCGAACGCCTTGTTGGTGACCAGCAGGTGCACCAGCATCGCCACCAGGACGACGATCACCGCGATCGCCACCCAGCGCCCGGGATGCCGCACCGGGACGGCGTTGATCGCCCCCGGCCGGTCGGGAGCAGCGTCCGCCGGCCGGGCCTCGGTCTCAGTACTCATGATTCAGCTCACGGGTTCACGGCGAAGTCGGTGAGCGCACCCGAGTCGTTGTTCCACTTCTGCAGCGTGCTCTTGTACGTGCCTTCGGTGTTCAGCGCCTGCAGAGCCTGCACGATCCCCTGCGCGAACTGGGTCTCCGCCTTCGGGACCACGTACCCGTACGGCGCCGCGTCGTAGATGTCGCCGAGCTGCTCGAGCTGACCGTTCGTCTGCTTGATCGCGTAGAGCACGACCGGGGAGTCGGCGAGCATCGCGTCGGCCTTGCCGGCCACCAGGTCAGCGGTCGCCTGGTCCTGCTTCTCCCGGACCACGAGCTTGATCTCCGGCTTGCCGGCGGCCTTGCACGCGGCCTGCCGCTTCGGCATGTCGTCCTCGAGTTGCGTCGTACCCTTCTGCACCGCGACGGTCTTGCCGCACGCGTCGTCGGCCTTGACGCCCTTCGGGTTGCCCTTCGCGGTGGCCCACAGGGTGCCGGCGTTGAAGTAGCTGACCATATTGACCTGCGCCTTGCGCTTGTCGTTGATCGTGAACGACGAGACGCCGACGTCGTACTTGCCGCTCTGTACGCCGGTGATGATGGTGTCGAAGCCGGCCGGCTGCCAGTCGACCGTGACGCCGAATTTCTGCGCGACCGCGTTGAACAGGTCGACGTCCATGCCGACGACGGTCTTGCCGCCCTGCAGGAACTCGTTCGGCGGGTAGCTGGCGTCGACGCCGACGACGATCTTGCCGGCCGACTTGATCTTGGCCGGCAGCGAACCGCTGAGGTCCGGGCCACTGCTTGCCGGAGCGCTGGAGGAGGCGCTCGACGAGGCACTGGGCGTACTACCTTCGAGAGTGTTCGAGCCGCACCCGGCGGCTGCGAGAACCACGACACCGGACAGCGCCAGCGTCCTCCGCAGGACAGACATCTGGTCCTCCAAAACCGGGCACCGGTCGGCCCGGTGCCATGTGTCCGCATCTTGACACAGCGACCTGCGGAGCGCGCACGGACCAACCCCGAACAGAGACCTATTCGTAGCTTGGCCGTCGTGACGCTACGTGCCCGGCGATCAACCGGGCACGCAGCGTCACCGGATCGGCCGGTTTCAGGGCGTCGGCTCGACGTGGGTCGGGTCCAGGACGCGCCGCAGGAAGGTGCGGGTGCGCTCCTCCCTGGGGTCGCCGATCACCTCGGCGGGCGGTCCCTGCTCGACGATCACACCGCCGTCCATGAACACCACCCGGTCCGCGACCTCGCGCGCGAACGCCATCTCGTGGGTGACGACGAGCATCGTCATACCGTCCAGCGCGAGCTTGCGCATCACCGTCAGCACGTCGCCCACCAGTTCCGGGTCGAGTGCGGACGTCGGCTCGTCGAACAGCATCAGGGCCGGGTCCATCGACAGCGCCCGGGCGATCGCCACCCGCTGCTGCTGGCCGCCGGACAGCTGCGCCGGGAACGCGTCGATCTTGTCGCTCAGCCCGACCCGCTCCAGGTTGGCGCGGGCCACCCGGTTCGCCTCGTCCGCGGGGCGCTTGAGAACGGTGCGCTGGGCAACGGTGCAGTTGGCCAGCGCCGACAGGTGCGGGAACAGGTTGAACTGCTGGAACACCATCCCGATCTGCTGGCGGGCCTCGTCCAGGTGACAGTCCGGATGGGTGATGTCCTCGCCGCGGACGATCACCTGACCTACCTGCGGCGTCTCCAGCAGGTTCACGCAGCGCAGCAGCGTCGACTTGCCGGACCCGGACGGGCCGATCACGCAGACGACCTCGCCCTGCTCGACGGTGAAGTCGATACCGCGCAGGACATGGTTGCTGCCGAACGACTTGTGCAGGTTGTGGATCTCGACCAGTGCCATCAGCGTGTCCTCGCCGTCCGCTGCTCGAGCCTCCGGGCCAGCAGGCCCAGCGGCAGGGTGATCAGCAGGTAGCAGAACCCGCAGACCACGATCGGGGTCAGGTTCGAGTACGTGTTGGCCAGGTCCCGGCCGAAACCGGTGAGCTCGTACCCGTCCGCGGCGACGCCGATCATGAACACCAGCGAGGAGTCCTTCACCAGCAGGATCAGGTCGTTGGTGAGCGGCGGCAGCACGATCCGGAACGCCTGCGGCAGCACGATCTTCCGCATCGCGACCCCGGCCGGCATCCCGAGCGAGCGGGCCGCCTCGACCTGGCCCTTCGGCACCGCCTGGATGCCGGCCCGGATCACTTCGGCCATGTACGCCGAGGCCACGATCCCGAGCGCCAGCCACACGACGCCGTACGGGTCCCAGGGGATCGTCATCCCCGGGAACGCCAGCGGCAGCAGGCTGAACGCGATGAACACCACGATCGCCGGCAGGCCCCGGAAGAACTCGATGTAGCCGGTCGCGATCCACCGGTACGGGCCGACCTGGCTGAGCTTCATCAGCGCCAGCAGTGTGCCGCCGGCGAGTCCGATGACGAACGCGCCGGCGGTGTACTCGAGGGTCTTCACCAGCGCCTGGAGGACGCCGTCCTGGAACGTCGACTTGATGAACTCCGGCTTGAAGAAGACGCTGACGATCTGGCCCCAGTTCGCGCTGAACGCCGCGGCCAGGACCAGGACGACGAGGACGGCGTACTGGATCCAGCGGGAGCGCTGGGCCCGCTGCCGCGGGCTCAGCCCCTTCCGCTCAACGGGGGTATCGGTCGGGGTGGTCACTTCTTCGGCTCAACCCCGAACCACTTCTTGTAGATCTCGTTGTACTTGCCGTCCGACTTGGCCTTCGTCAGCAGTTCGTTGAACTTCTCCACCAGCTTCGGGCCGCTGCCGTCCTTGAGCGCGCCGAAGCCGTACTGCTCACCGGTGTTGAACTCGGCGACGACCGCCATGTCCGAGTTCTCCTTGACGAAGTCGTACAGCACGCCGTTGTCGTTGATCGCGGCGTCGACCCGGCCGGACTTCACGTTGTTCGTCTGCAGCGCGAGGTCGTTGAACGGGATCACCGTGTACCCGTTGGCCTTGGCGTTCTCGTCGGCGTACTTCTTGCCGGTGGTGTCGGCCTGCGCGCCGAGCTTCTTGCCCTTCAGATCCGCCAGCGACTTGATGCCGGAGTCCTTCTTGGCCATCAGCACCTGGGTCGCGTCCATGTACGGCGCGGTGATGCTGATCGCGGCCTGGCGCTCGGGCGTGATCGTCATCGCGCCCATGCCCATGTCGCACTTCTTCGCCTGGAACGCGGCGCCGGAGGTGACCTGGGACCACTCGATGTTGACGGTGTCCTGCTCCAGGCCCAGGTCCTGGGCGACCAGGTCGAGCAGGTCGACGTCGAAGCCGACCACCTTGGTGCCGTCCTTGTACTGGAACGGCTTGTACGGCAAGTGCGTGCAGACGGTCAGCTTGCCGGGCTTGACCAGCGTGATGCCCGCCGCCTTCGCCTTGTCCTCGGAGCCGCCGGAGTCCGAGTCGCTACCGCAGGCGGCCAGTGCGAGCGCCAGGACGGCGACCGAGGCGATCGCCTGGACGCGGCGCTTGCGGAGAGTGGGGACGATGTTCATCGCGGATTCTCCTCGACAGGGGTTGGGAATCCGAGAATCCTGGCACATCCGCGGCGATGTGGGACCCCTCACAGCAGACCAGTTGGGCCTGTGGTTTACTCGACCGACGGGTGACCCCCTGGCAACGGCGCCGTTCGACGCACCCTCATCGAACGCCCACCACCGCATGTTCCGCTCGATTTTCCCCGAAGGGTCCCCGCATGGTCGCCCAGGCTGTTGAGTCCCCCGTTCCCTCCGACCAGTACGCCGGTGACGCGGTGTTCGAACTGCACCGCGGCGGCAAGATCGAGGTCACGTCCTCGATCCACGTCAACGACGCCGACGACCTGTCGAAGGCGTACACCCCCGGCGTCGCCCGGGTCTGCACCGCGATCGCCGAGGATCCGTCGCTGGCGCGGCGCTACACCTGGAGGTCGAACGTGGTCGCGGTCGTCACCGACGGCACGGCGGTCCTCGGCCTCGGCGACATCGGCCCGTCCGCGTCGCTGCCGGTGATGGAGGGCAAGGCCCTGCTGTTCAAGGAGTTCGGCGGCGTCGACTCGGTGCCGATCGCGCTCGACTGCACCGACGTCGACGAGTTCGTCGAGACGGTCGCGCGGATGGCGCCGTCGTTCGGCGGGATCAACCTCGAGGACATCTCCGCGCCGCGCTGCTTCGAGATCGAGCGCCGGCTCAAGGAGCGGCTCGACATCCCGGTCTTCCACGACGACCAGCACGGTACGGCGGTCGTCGTACTCGCGGCGCTCCGCAACGCGTTGCGCGTCACCGGAAAGTCGATCTCCGAGATCCGCGTGGTGATCTCGGGCGCCGGTGCGGCCGGGGTCGCGTGTGCCCGGATCCTTTTGCAGGCAGGGGTCGGCGACCTCGCGGTGGTCGACAGCAAGGGCGTGCTGCACGAGGACCGCGCCGACCTGAACCCGGTGAAGCTGTCGCTCGCCCGGGACACCAACACCGGCGGGATCTCCGGCCGGCTGGTCGACGCGCTCGCGGGTGCGGATCTGTTCCTCGGCGTGTCCGGCGGGACCGTCCCGGAGGAGGCCGTCGCGCAGATGGCCGACGACGCGATGATCTTCGCGCTCGCGAACCCGAACCCCGAGGTGCACCCGGACATCGCCCACCGGCACGCCGCCGTGGTCGCCACCGGTCGCTCCGACTTCCCGAACCAGATCAACAACGTGCTGGCCTTCCCCGGCATCTTCCGCGGCGCCTTCGACGCGAACGCCTCCCGCATCACCGAAGGCATGAAACTCGCCGCCGCCGACGCCCTCGCCAACCTGATCGCCGAGTCCGACCTCCGCCCCGACTACATCATCCCGTCCCCCTTCGACGAACGCGTCGCCCCCGCCGTCTCCGCCGCCGTCGCCGCAGCCGCCGAGACCGACGGCGTAGCACGAGCCTGACCCCCTCCCCATTTGCCTGGCTCACCCACCAATTTGCCTGGCCCACCCACGCCGTCGGGGGTTTGTGACCCTGGTTGTGGGTCACAAACCCCCAATCTCCCTGGTCAGCCAGGCAAATGCGGCACGGTGGGAGGGCGAGGCGGTGACGGGGTGGCGCGGTGGTGAGGTCGGACACTGACTTGGGGCGGACCACCGCCTAGGGTGGTTCGCATGCTTGCTGCTTATGCCGCCAAGTTCGACGCCGAGAACCCGATCGCCGCGCTGGAGGTGGGGGAGCGGCCGGAGCCCGAGGCCCGTGACGGGTGGGTGACGATCGACGTACGGGCGACTGCGCTCAACCATCACGATCTGTGGTCGTTGAAGGGGGTCGGGCTGGCCGAGCAGAACCTGCCGATGATCCTCGGGTGTGACGCGGCCGGGGTGGACCCGGACGGGAACGAGGTCGTCGTGCACGCGGTGGTCTCGGACCCGGCGTGGAAGGGCGACGAGACGCTGGACCCGAAGCGGTCGCTGCTGAGCGAGCGGTACCAGGGCACGCTGGCGCAGAAGGTCGCCGTACCGGCGCGGAACGTCGTACCGAAGCCGGCCGGGATGAGTTTCGAGCAGGCTGCGTGCCTGCCGACGGCGTGGCTGACGGCGTACCGGATGCTGTTCACGCAGTCGGGGCTGAAGCCTGGTGACACGGTCCTCGTGCAGGGTGCGGGCGGTGGCGTGGCGACGGCGCTGATCACGCTCGCGCGGGCCGCCGGGATCCGGGTGTGGGCGACCAGCCGCGATGAGGGCAAGCGGGCCAAGGCGGTCGAGATCGGGGCGCACGACGCGTTCGAGTCCGGGGCGCGGCTGCCGGAGCGGGTCGACGCGGTGATGGAGACGGTCGGGCAGGCGACGTGGTCGCACTCGCTCAAGTCGCTGAAGCAGGGCGGCACGCTGGTGATCTCCGGCGCGACGAGCGGCCAGGCGCCGAAGTCCGCCGAGCTGAACCGGATCTTCTTCCTGCAACTGCGGGTCCAGGGCTCGACGATGGGCACCCGCACCGAGCTCGCCGAACTCGTGCAGTTCATGGCGAACGCCGGGATCTCACCGCACATCGACACGGTCCTGCCACTAGCCGAGGCCCGCACCGGCTTCGAGAAGATGAATACCGGCGACGTCTTCGGCAAGATCGTCTTTACTGTCTGAGTGCAACCCGAGATCCGGCCGGTCACGCCCGCCGACGCAGAGGCCGCGGCGTGGTGTCACCTGTTGTGCTGGCGGGAGGCGTACGCCGATCTGGTGGCGGCCGACCTGCTGCTGGAGCGTACGTCGAACCTCGAGCGCCGGATCGAACGCTGGACCACGCCGCTGGGTGAGGGCCGGCGACGGTGGATCGCGCTGAACCCGGACCCGGACGCGCCGGTGCAGGACCGGGTGGCCGGGTTCGTGGGGATCGGGCCGGGGCGTGACGAGGATGCGCCGGTGCCGTTCGAGCTGGAGGCGATCTACACCCGGCAGGCGTTCTGGAAGACCGGTCTCGGCGGCCGTCTGCTCGATGTTGCTGTGGGCAAGCAGCCGGCGTTCCTGTGGGTCTTCGAGGGCAACGACCGGGCCCGCGCCTTCTACCGCCGCCACGGCTTCGAACCGGACGGCGTCGGCAAGCACGACCCGTACTTCGATCTCCACGAGATCCGCCTCGTCCGGCACTAAGTTTCACGCCGGAAACATTCGCGTCGCATCGGGGCAACGCGATGGGGTCACTCTGTTCCTACCGATCCGCCCGATCGCTGAGGAGCAGGGGAGCCCATGAGGCCAACTTTGACGGTGATTGTCGACCCGGCCGACAACTGGATGGCGAAAGCCGCGTGTGTCGGCCAGGCGCCGTCGTACGACGAGACGGCCAGCTCGTGGGAGCAGCGCAAGGCCCAGGCCATCTGCCTGACCGCGTGCCCGGTGATCGAGGAATGCCGGGAGTGGGCCCGCCGGACCAAGTTCACCGGCACCGCCGCGGGCGAGAAGTTCCTCGCCGGCCGCCGCCGCGGCCGCCCCGGCCCGCAGGAACGCCGTACCCGCCCGATCATCGAAGAACAGCAGGCGAGCTAGACCCTCACGAGCTCGCCGGAGCGTTCGGCCTCGGCGAGTTCCTCGGTGCTGCGGAACGGCGCCATGATCGTCCGCACGACGTGCTCGCGGTTGTGGATCGTCGCGCCGATCGCGAGCGCCAGGTAGATCACGCTGATCACGTAACGCCCGGTCTGGCCCGGTACGGCGAACTGGATCGCGAACAGGCCCAGCAACGTCCACGCGGCCCACCGCGGGAAGCGCAGGTTCAGCAGGATCGCGAGGCCGAGCAGCGTCTGCGTCGCGGTCAGCAGGAACTCCTCGACCTGCCTCCCGTCCAGGTGCAGCGCGGCACCGCCGCCACCGATGCCGTACGCGATCGGCAGGCTCCCGACCAGCAGCGTCCACTGGTTCACCTTGGCCGAGATCAGCAGGCCTAGCGCCGCGGCGCCCTTGCCCCGCCACGCGAACAGCAGCGCCACGATGAACTCCGGCGCCTCCGACGCCAGCGGCGCGAGCCACTGGACCAGCAGGAACTGGTCGATCCCCAGCGCGTGACCGCCCGCGACGAGCGAGTCCGCGAACGGCTCGGCCGCCGCCAGGATCACCCCGGCCGAGACCAGGAACATCGCGGTGACGGTGATCCGCCGCTGAAGCTGAGGCAGCGCGCCGATCGTTGCCGCCGGCCCGATCAGGTCGGGCTCGTCGTCGTGCTCCGACGTCGCCGCCTTGAACAGGTAGTACGCGAAGAAGGCGAGCAGCAGGAGCCCCAGCACGATGTGGATCTCACCGGTCACCGGGATCACGAACGCGACCACGCCGGCGACCGCGAGGAAGCCCAGCTCGCGGCGGTAGCCGGTCTCCAGTACGAGCGCCTTGACCGTGCGCCCGCTCCGCCGCGAAGCGACGTACAGGCTGATCAGGACGACGCTGGACCAGCCGAGGCCGAGCAGCAACCGGTTCGATCCGGTCATGTTGGCGGCGGCGAACTGCACGTACGCCGGGTTCGAGCCGGCGGTGTGCGCGAAGTACAGGTCCACCGCGTACTCCGGGAGGACGGCGATGACCGCGAGCAGCGCGATCGCCAGTCCGCCCGAGATGTCCATCTCCGCCGCTTCCGCCGCCCAGGCCAGCACGAACGACGCGGCGACCACGGCGAGGCCGAAGATCAGGATCGACGCGAGCGCCGGCGGATGGGTGCCGGTGACCCGGAGGACGACCGCGGGGATCGCCACCAGGAGCAGCAGCAGAACAGGGCGGAGGGCTCGGAACACGCTTCCAGCCTGCCACCGTTTCGATACTTTCGCAATTGCGAAAGTATGAGACCGTGGTCACCACGGCACGCCGGGCTGCCCGGAGACCGCCCGAGCGGTCACAATGACTGCGCGATGACCAACCCAGAACCGACGAAGGCGCAGCTCGAATCCGCCGCGGGCACCTTCGCCATGCTCTCCGCTCCGGTCCGGCTGCACCTGGTGTCGCTGGCCGCTCAGGGGGAGTACGACGTCGGCACCTTGGCGGAGCGGGTCGGCGTCAGTATCGCCACCGCCAGTCAGCACCTCGGCAAACTCCGCCTGGCCGGCATCATCACCGCCCGCCGCGAAGGCCGCCGGCACATCTACACCGTCGACGACCCCCACGTCCTCAACCTGGTCGACCAGATCTTCGAACACATCGCCCCCGACGGCACCCTCGCCCCCGACCCACCCCGCCGCACGAGACCGCCGCACACCGACTAGAGCACGTGGCGTAGGTAGCGCTCAGGTGCCTGGAGGTACGCCTTCCAGTTCCGCACCAGCTCCAGGTCGTCCCACGTCGTACGCCGCATACCCCACTCGCCGACCTCGATGATCGCCGCGCCGGGGAGGGCTGCGATGACGGGGGAGTGGGTTGCGCAGAGGACCTGGGAGCCGGAGTCGGCCAGGCGTTGGAGTACGCCGACGACGGCGAGGCTGCTCGAGAACGAGAGGGCGGACTCGGGCTCGTCGAGGCAGTAGAAACCCGGGCGGACGAAGCGGTCGCTGATCAGGTTGAGGAAGCTCTCGCCGTGGCTCATCTCGTGGAACACCGGCTCCGGTGGGCCGGAGGTCTTCGGGTTGTGCTCGAGGTAGGTGTAGAAGCCGTGCATCGTTTCGGCGCGGAGGAAGAACCCGGCGCGTTTGGCGCCGACGCCGCGGGTGAGCTGGAGGTCGTCGGCGAGTGGTGACTCCGTCGCGCGGGTGGTCAGGCGGGCGCCGGTGGAGCCGCCTTCGGGGGAGAGGCCGAAGGCGACGGCGATCGCCTCGACGAGGGTGGACTTGCCGGCGCCGTTCTCGCCGACCAGGAACGTGACGCCCGGGTCGAGATCCAGTCCGTCGGTCAGCAGCTGGCGGACGGCCGGGATCGTGTGCGGCCAGTGCCCGGACGCGCGAATGCCCTCCGCCGCGGCAACCCGACGTACGGGCTGGGAGGCGAAGGGCATTCCCTCAGACTACTTACTCGTCCTCGTCGTCCAGCCGAGCCAGCCAGGTGGCGAAGCGCTCGATGGGCGTCTCGAACTCGGGGTTCAGGTCGACGAACTCGCGGAGGCGTTCGGCGACGAAGGCGAGGGAGACTTCTTCCTCGCCCCGTCGCTTCTCGAGCTCCTCGATTCCGCGGTCGGTGAAGTACACGTCAGCTGAACGCCTGCTTCAGCAGCGTCGCCTGCTCGGTGCCGTGGACACCGTGCGAGCCGACCGCCGGGGCGGACATCGCCGGCCGGGACACCCGGTAGAACGGCTTGCCGCCCAGGTGCTCGGTCAGGTTCAGCGCCATGAACGGCCACGGGCCCTGGTTCGCCGGCTCGTCCTGGACCCAGCGGATCTCGGTCGCGTTCGGGTACTTGGCCAGCTCGGCGACGATCTCCTCGTGCGGCAGCGGGTAGAGCTGCTCGACCCGGAGGATCGCGGTGCTGATCTTGTCCGCCTCGACCTTCTTCCGCTCCGCGAGCAGGTCGTAAACGATCCGGCCGGAGGCCAGGATCACCCGCTCGACACCGGCCGCGCCCGCCTCGGCCTCGGCGTCGCCGAGCACCGGACGGAAGGTGCCGTGGGTCAGCTCCTCCGGCTGCGACACCGCCTCCTTGCGCCGCAGCAGCTGCTTCGGCGTGAAGACGATCATCGGGACGTGCTCCTCGCCGAGCGTGTGCCGGCGGAGCAGGTGGAAGTACGACGCCGGGGTCGACGGCTGCGCCACCGTCATCGCGTCCTCCGCGCACAGCGCGAGGAACCGCTCGATCCGGGCCGAGGTGTGGTCCGGGCCCTGGCCTTCGTAGCCGTGCGGCAGCAGCAGTACCACGCCGGACTTCTGGCCCCACTTCGCCTCACCGGACGAGATGTACTCGTCGATGACCGACTGGGCGCCGTTCACGAAGTCGCCGAACTGCGCCTCCCAGAGGGTCAGCGCCTCGGGCCGCGCCACGGAGTACCCGTACTCGAAGCCGAGTGCGGCGTACTCGCTGAGCAGCGAGTCGTAGACGTAGAAGTTCCCCTGACCGCCCTCGTCGAGGTGCTGCAGCGGGACGTAGTCCTGCCCGTTGACCCGGTCGATCACGGCGGCGAACCGCTGGACGAACGTGCCGCGACGGCTGTCCTGCCCGGCGAGCCGGACCGGACGTCCGTCGAGCAGCAGCGAGCCGAGGGCGGTGATCTCCGCGCTGGCCCAGTCGATCGGGCCCTCGGTGATCGCGTGCGCGCGCCGTTGCAGCTGCGGCATCACCTTCGGGTGCACGGTGAAGCCGGCCGGCAGCGTGGTGTGCGCGTCGGCGATCTTCTTCAGCACCTCCGGCGTGATCGCGGTCGCGTCCGGGCCCTCCGGCTTGTCCGGGTATTCGGGCGCGGTCACGTACGGCGGCGGCGTGTCGGGCTGGCTCTTCGCCTCGCGGACCTCGGCGAAGACCCGCTCGAGCCGGTGCTGGAAGTCCTGCATGGCCTGCTCGGCCTCATCGATCGTGATGTCGCCACGGCCGATCAGGGCCTCGGTGTAGAGCTTGCGGACCGAGCGCTTCTGCTCGATCAGGTCGTACATCAGCGGCTGGGTGAAGCTCGGGTCGTCACCCTCGTTGTGACCGCGGCGGCGGTAGCAGACCAGGTCGATGACGACGTCCTTGTTGAACGCCTGCCGGTACTCGAAGGCCAGGTCGGCGACCCGGATGCACGCCTCGGGGTCGTCGCCGTTCACGTGGAAGATCGGCGCCTGCACCATCCGGGCCACGTCGGTCGAGTACATCGACGAGCGCGACGAGGCCGGCGAGGTGGTGAACCCGACCTGGTTGTTCACGATCACGTGGATCGTGCCGCCGGTCCGGTAGCCGCGAAGCTGGGACAGGTTCAGCGTCTCCGCGACCACGCCCTGGCCGGCGAAGGCCGCGTCACCGTGGACGAGCAGCGGCAGTACGGGGAACGCGGCGCCGCGGTCCAGGATGTCCTGCTTGGCCCGGACGATGCCCTCGAGCACCGGGTCGACGGTCTCCAGGTGCGACGGGTTCGCCGCCACCGAGACCTTGATCTTGTCGCCGAACTCGGAGACGAACTCGCCCTCGGCGCCCAGGTGGTACTTGACGTCGCCGGAGCCCTGCACGGTCCGCGGGTCGATGTTGCCCTCGAACTCGCGGAAGATCTGGCCGTACGACTTGCCGACGATGTTGGCCAGTACGTTCAGCCGGCCGCGGTGCGCCATGCCGATCGCGACCTCTTCCAGGCCCGCGCCGGCGGCCTCCTCGCAGAGCTCGTCGAGCAGCGGGATCGTGGTCTCCGCGCCCTCGAGCGAGAAGCGGCGCTGACCGACGTACTTGGTCTGCAGGAAGGTCTCGAACGCCTCGGCCTCGTTCAGCTTGGCCAGGATCCGCAGCTGCTCCTCGCGGGGCGGCTTGGTGTGCGGGCGCTCGACCCGCTCCTGGATCCACTTGCGCTGCTCGGGGTCCTGGATGTGCATGTACTCGATACCGGTGGTGCGGCAGTACGAGTCGCGCAGGATGCCGAGGATCTCGCGGAGCTTCATGAACCGCCGGTCGCTGCCGCCGAACGAACCGGTGGCGAACTCGCGGTCCAGGTCCCACAGCGTCAGGCCGTGGGTGGCGACGTCGAGGTCGGGGTGGCTGCGCTGCTTGTACTCCAGGGGGTCGGTGTCGGCCATGATGTGGCCGCGCACCCGGAACGCGTGGATCAGCTCCAGGATCCGGGCCTGCTTGCTGATGTCCTCCTCGTGGCTGTGCGGGAGGTCGGCGGCCCAGCGGATCGGCTCGTAGGGGATCCGCAGCGACTGGAAGATCTCGTCGTAGAAGCCCTCGCCGCCGAGCAGCAGCTGGTGGATCCGGCGCAGGAACTCACCCGACTGGGCGCCCTGGATGATCCGGTGGTCGTACGTCGAGGTCAGCGTCATCACCTTGCTGACCGCGAGCTTGGCCATCGTCTCGTCGGCCGCGCCCTGGTACTCCGGCGGGTACTCCATCGCGCCGACGCCGATGATGCAGCCCTGGCCGGTCATCAGCCGCGGCACCGAGTGCTGGGTGCCGATCGTGCCCGGGTTGGTCAGGCTGATCGTGGTGCCCTGGAAGTCCGGCAGCGCGAGCTTGTTGTCGCGGGCCCGGCGGACGATGTCCTCGTACGCCATCCAGAAGTCGGCGAAGGTCATCTCCTCGGCGCCCTTGATCGACGGCACCAGCAGCTGCCGGGTGCCGTCCGGCTTCTGCATGTCGATGGCCAGGCCGAGGTTGATGTGCGCCGGGTGGACCAGGGTCGGCTTGCCCTCGGTCTCGTCGTACGACGCGTTCATGTCCGGCAGCGTCTTCAGCGCCTTGACCAGCGCCCAGCCGATCAGGTGGGTGAAGGACACCTTGCCGCCGCGGGCGCGCTTGAGGTGGTTGTTGATGACGATCCGGTTGTCGATCAGCAGCTTGACCGGGACGGCGCGGACGCTGGTCGCGGTGGGGACCGTGAGGCTGGTCTCCATGTTCTGCGCGGTCCGCGCCGGGGCGCCGCGGAGGATCAGCCGCTCGGTGTCCGCGCTGGTCGCGGGGGCGGGCTTGGGCTGAGCGCTGGGCGGCTGGTTCACCGTGCCTCCGGTCGGGGCGCCGGACTTCGCCGGTGCTTGCTTCGCTGCGGGCTGAGCCTGCGGCGGCGTGGCCTGCGCGGCGGCGGCCGGGGCCGGCTGCTTCGCGGCGGTCGTGGCCGCGGGTGCGCTCGAGGCCGGCGCGGACGTCGCCGTACCGCGGCTCGGCGCCTCGGGCGTCTTGTTGTCGGACACCGCGTCGGGCCGGGGAGCGTCGGCCGGGGTGGTGTTCACCGGCGTCGCGTCACCTGGTTTGTAGGTCTTGAAGAAGTCGAGCCATGCCGGATCCACCGAATTCGGGTCCTGCTGGTACTTCTCGTACAGCTCGTCGACCAGCCATTCGTTCGCACCGAAGGCTGCTAGGGGATTGGTGTCTGATGGCTCGGTGGCCACTGGGCAGTTCGCCTCTTCCGATTTCGGGTCCGGTACCGCGGTTCGTTAATGCTGATGTTATGGGTGGTGTCCCAAGCAAAGGCTAATAGCAGGGGGACCACTTCCACAGCTCGGGACCACCGGACCAGTGTGTCGAGTGGTCGGGCTCTGGTGACCGGATCCATCGGTGCCTGAAACACTGCCCACAAAGGTGTTTCAGGCCACACGCCGTCCTCTCACCGCCTGCCGGTGCGGAGAGCAACGGTCATAGCTCCGGGACGCCTTGCAGAGGTGGCTTTCCGGCGGTTCGCCACGGCTGGTCCGGAGAGCGCCCTGAGCGTGGCTGGCCACTGTATGCAGTTGTCCACTTGCCGCCCGTGACGATCATCACTGTGCAGAAGTGTGGTCAACGTCACGCTCCGAATCAGTCCACCTGGGCATGATTGGCCTTCATCGGCTCGACAGCCGCCGCACCAGCTTCAAGCCTGACCAGGTCGCGTCGATCGCGCACACCTTCACGTCGACGACCCCGAGCGGCAGCGCCAGCTCGCGGATCCCGTTCTCGTCGAGGTCGGTCGGTACGCCGGAGGACCGCTTCGGCCAGGCGGTCCAGATCATCCCCGCGGTCGTGGTCCGGTCGAGCAGCACCGGCAGCCGCTTCGTCAGCCGGGCCCGGTCGGGGCAGAACATCAGCACGACGTCGTACGGCATACGTCCGGCGCGGCGCGCGACCGACGTACCCGGCGGGAGTCCTTCGACGACGAAACCGGCCGGGGCGTTGTCGAGCAGGACCAGATGGTCCGCCTTGATCCCGAGCTTGGCCGCGAGCGGCTTGCCCGAGTACCCGGGAGTGCTCATGGTCGGATGCTAAGGCTCGACGCGGGATGCGGCAGCTCGACAGTACGTATACGTCCACTGGCCCAGGTGCCGGCCGGGCGCCAGGCGCGGGAGTGCGTGTAGTAGGCGTATACGTACTGTCGAGCCGCTGTCTCACACCTCGGTGGCGACGAGCTGCTGCTCTGCGACGGTGCGGAGCTCGGGGGCGGTGTGGGCGCTGGAGACGGCGGCGGAGCGCGGGGTCTGCCAGATCTTCTCGAGGACCTGGGCGAACGCCGACGCGTCGTCGTGGGTGTCGAAGTCGAGGTCGATGAGGACCCGCGCGGGGTCGTCGACGGGGCGGCTGATGCGGTACGCGAGCACGTGGTGGTCGCGGCGGGCGCGGTCGTAGCGGTCGAAGGCCGCCTTCCACGCGTCGTAGTCGGCGATGGTGTTCTCGATGTGCAAGGTGATCATGCGGCCAGCGTGCGCTCGCCGGCTGCGAGTGTCCCATCCCCGATCCTGGGGATCTTTCGTACCCTCACGGTGTGTGGGAACGCTTGTGCTCCGGCTCGCTCGACGCCAAGGACCTGCGCGAACGAGCCCTGACCGAGCTGCGGCACGCGGTGCCGTACGACGGTTACGTGTGGGCGCTGACCGACCCGATCACCCGCGTGGGCACCGCCCCGCTGGCCGACATCCCCGGACTGGCGTGGTCCGACCTGCCCGGCCTGATCCGCTCGCGATACCTGGCTGAAGGCACCCGCTGGACCGACCCCGGCAACCCTTCGGTGTGGCGTCGCAGCGAGTCCGTCGAGGTCCTGACCACAACCTTCGCGGACCGCTACGGCTGCTGGGCCTGGCTGGATCTCTGGCGCAGCATCCCCTTCACCGCCGAAGAACAAGCGTTCCTGGCCTCAATCGCCCCACTCCTGACCACCGCCCTCCGGCAATCCCAAGCCAGAACCTTCGCTCCCGCTCAACCCGCTCTCTCGCGCGAGCGGCCGCCAAGATCCAGCGAGTCGGAGGGTGGGCCTGCTGTTCTGCTGCTTGGGGCGGACCTGCAAGTCCGGGTCGGCACGCCTGCGGCTCGCGAGGCCCTGCAGCGGTTGAATCCTCCCGACGATCCGACCGTGGTGGCGCAGGCGATTCCCGCCGCGGCGTACAACCTGGCGGCGGCCCTCATCGCCACGGAGAACGGCGTAGGAGTAGGCCCGCCGTGGTCACGGGTCCACCTCGGCTCCGGGCGCTGGATCACCCTCCGCGCGGCCCGCACCGCACCCGACGGCGACATCGCTGTCACCATCGAGGAATCCACCCCGGCCGAACGCCTCGAGGTCTTCGCGCTCGCCCATGCCCTGACGCCCCGCGAACGCGAGATCCTCACCGAGCTGACCACAGGCGCCGACTCCCGCCGGATCGCGCACCGCCTGGTGCTGTCCGAACACACCGTCAACGACCACGTCAAGGCGGTCCTCGCCAAAACCGGCGCCGCGACCCGCCCCATGCTCCTCGCCCGGGTCGCCGGAACCGGCTGAACCGCCCCCGGCGAGGGCATACTTACGAAATGGCGTTGACGGATGAGGCGATCGTCAAGATCAAGGGGATGATCACCTCGGGGGAACTGGGGCCGGGGGACCGGTTGCCCAAGGAGGCGGATCTCGCCGCCCGGCTGGGGTTGTCGCGGAACTCGCTGCGGGAGGCGGTCAAGGCGCTCACGCTCGTCAACGTGCTGGACGTCCGGCACGGTGACGGGACGTACGTGACCAGCCTCGACTCGGCGCATCTGCTGGACGCGCTGAACTTCATGGTCGACCTGCACCGCGACGACTCGGTGCTGCAGTTCTTCGAGGTACGGCGCCTGCTCGAGCCCGGTGTGGCGGCGCTGGCCGCGACCCGGATCAGCCCGGAACAGGTCACCGAGCTGCGCCTGCTGACGAGCGATCTCGCGCCGGACGCGTCGGTCGAGGAGCTGGTCGCGAACGACCTGCGGTTCCATCGGGGGATCGCCGAGGCGACCGGGAATCAGGTGGTCTGCTCGCTGCTCGACGGGATCTCCGGCGCGACCCAGCGGGCCCGGATCTGGCGCGGCGTCACCCAGGCCGGTGCGGTCGAACGCACCCTCGCCGAACACGCCGCGATCCTGGACGCCATCGAGATCCGCGACGCCGAAGCGGCCCGCGCCTGGATGACCGCCCACATCGCCGGCGTCGAAACCTGGCTCCGCAAGGCCTCCTGAGCCCGAGCACCTGGTGCGTTGGCCCGCAGCATTTGGTGGGTTGACGTCCGAGATGCTGGGTTTGCGTCCGAGATCCGGGGCGTAAACCCGACATCTCGGACGTAGACCCACCAGATGCTGCGGTGAGTGGTCGGGTGCGGCGAGGGGCGGCGCGGGGTACAGACGGGGTATGGGGTACGAACCGCCGCCGCCGCGTAGTGCGTTGACGCTGCGGATCGTGCTGGCGTCGTTCGGGCTGGTGCTGTGGATCGCGGCTGCCGTACTGGCCGCGGTGCTCGAGCTGCCGGTTGGGTGGGTGATCGCGTTCGCGGTGCTCGGCGTGGTCGCGCTGGTCGACCTGGTGATCGTTGCCCGGCGCAAGCGTTCGGAAAGTGGTTGATCAACCCAACCGGGATCCGTAAGCTTGGGGAGTCACATTCCCGAGGGCAGGGGTTCGAGTTGTCGAACTGAGGTCTTTCTCCGTAACTGATTGATCGCCACCTCATCGGTGTGCGGTCTCGTTTCGAGACCTCGGCTGGAGTCGACAACTCATGAGCATTTCCCTGTCCTGTACCGATCTCTTCTTCGCCTGGCCCGACGGCGAGGTGCTGTTCGACGGCCTGACGTTCGTCGTCGGCCCGGTCCGTTCCGGGCTCGTCGGCCGCAACGGCGCGGGTAAGTCGACGCTGCTCCGGCTGATCGCCGGCCGGCTCACCCCGCAGCGTGGGGCGATCCGGGTCAGCGGCGAGCTCGGGTACCTGCCGCAGGACCTGACCCTCGACACCTCGTTGCGGGTCGACCAGGCCCTCGGTATCGAGGCCGTCCGGCGGGCGATCACCGCGATCGAGTCGGGTGACGCCTCGGAGGAGAACTTCGGGATCGTCGGCGACGAGTGGGACGTCGACGAACGCGCCGAGGCGCTGCTCGGCAAGCTCGGGCTGGGCGCGATCGACCTGGACCGCAGCGTCGGCGAGCTGTCCGGCGGCGAGACGATCCTGCTCGGGCTGGCGGCCGAGTTGCTGCGGCGTCCCGACGTACTGCTGCTCGACGAGCCGACCAACAACCTCGACCTGCGGGCGCGGCGGCATCTGTACGACGCCGTTGACCAGTTCCGTGGTGCGTTGGTGATCGTCAGCCACGACCGCGAGCTCCTGGATCGCGTCGACCAGATCGGGGACCTGCGCAAGGGCGAGGTCACCTGGTACGGCGGGAACCTGACCGCGTACGAGGAGGCGGTCGCGATCGAGCAGGAGGCCGCGGAGCGGATGCTGCGGGCGGCGGAGGCCGACGTACGGAAGCAGAAGAAGGATCTGGTCGAGGCGCGGATGAAGATGGATCAGCGCCGCGCCCGGGGACAACGTGCTTTCGAGCAGGGCGGGATCCCGAAGATCATCGCGGGCGGGTTGAAACGGTCCGCCCAGGTGTCGGCGGGGAAGCATCTCGGGATGCAGTCCGAGCGGCTCGACTCGGCGCAGGAGGCGCTCGCGGACGCGGAGGAGAAGGTCCACGACGACGACGCGATCCGGGTCGACCTGCCGAAGACCGCCGTACCGGCCGGCCGCATCGTGCTGCGGCTGGAGGATCACGTACTGCGGACCGGGGCGCATGTCGACCTGGAGATCCGTGGTCCGGAGCGGATCGCGCTGACCGGGTCGAACGGCGCCGGGAAGACCACGCTGCTGCAGTCGATCGTGGCGGGGGAGCTGCCGGCGGTCCCGTTCCGGTACCTGCCGCAGCGGCTCGATCTGCTGCGGGACGACCTGTCGATCGTGGACAACCTCGCGTTGCTGGCACCGAGTACGGAGAACCAGGAACGGCGGGCGCGGTTGGCGCGGTTCCTGTTCCGTGGACGGGCCGCGGATCAGTTCGTCAGCACGCTGTCCGGTGGCGAACGCTTCCGGGCGACGCTGGCGGCGCTGCTGCTCGCGGAACCGCCGCCGCAGTTGCTGATGCTGGACGAGCCGACGAACAACCTCGACCTCGCCAGCGTGGCGCAGTTGAAGGATGCGTTGGCGTCGTACAACGGGGCGCTGGTGATCGCCAGTCACGACGTGCCGTTCCTGCGCGACATCGGCATCACGCGGTGGGTCGAGCTGACCTCGGAGACGCTGACCGACATCGATCCGCTGTAGGCGACTCGCGGTGAGCCCCGTCACCTTCTGGTGGCGGGGCTTTCCCGTGCCTTGATTTCTGATACCCCCTGGGGGTATCTTCCTCGGTATGAGCGAGCACGGTGGTCATAGCGGGCATGGCGGGCATGGGGATCATGCGGCGCAGTTCAAGGACCGGTTCTGGATCAGCCTGGGGCTGGCGGTGCCGGTGGTGTTCTTCAGCGAGATGTTCGCTGACCTGCTCGGGTACATGCGGCCGGACTTCCCCGGCGCGGAGCTGATCGCGCCGGTGCTCGGCACGGTGATCTTCGGGTACGGCGGGCAGCCGTTCCTGACCGGTGGCTGGGGCGAACTGAAGTCGCGGCGGCCCGGGATGATGCTGCTGATCTCGATGGCGATCACCGTCGCGTTCGTCGCCTCGTGGGTGACGACGCTGCAGCTCGGCGGGTTCGACCTGGACTTCTGGTGGGAGCTCGCGCTGCTGATCGTGATCATGCTGCTCGGGCACTGGCTGGAGATGCGGGCGCTCGGCGCGGCGTCCGGGGCGCTCGACGCCTTGGCCGCGCTGCTTCCGGACTCGGCTGAGAAGGTGACCGACGACGGGGTCGTCGAGGTTTCGCTGCATGAGCTGCAGGCCGGCGACGTCGTACTGGTGCGTTCCGGCGGACGGGTGCCCGCGGACGGCACCGTGGTCGAGGGGCAGGCCGAGGTCGACGAGTCGATGATCACCGGCGAATCGCGGCCGGTGTCGCGGGCCGTCGGTGACGGTGTGGTCGCCGGAACTGTTGCCACTGACAACGCTCTGCGCGTCGAGATCACCGCGGTCGGCGACGACACCGCGCTGGCCGGTATTCAGCGGTTGGTGGCCGAGGCGCAGGCCTCGTCCTCCCGTGCGCAGGCGCTGGCGGATCGCGCCGCGGCGTTCCTCTTCTACTTCGCGTCGATCGCCGGTCTGATCACGTTCGTGGTCTGGGCGTTGCTGGGCAAGTTCGACGAGGCCGTGACGCGAACCGTGACCGTTCTGGTGATCGCCTGCCCGCACGCCCTCGGGCTGGCCATCCCGCTGGTGATCGCGATCTCCACGGAGCGTGCTGCCAAGGCCGGCGTACTCGTGAAGAACCGGCTGGCGCTGGAGCGGATGCGGACGATCGACGCGGTCCTGTTCGACAAGACCGGCACGCTGACGAAGGGCGAGCCGGCTGTCACCGGCGTCGCCACGGTTGACACGGTGTCGTACGACGAACTGCTCGAGCTGGCCGCCGCGGTCGAGGCGGACAGCGAACACCCGCTGGCCAAGGCGATCGTGCGGGCCCAGGCCGGCGGCGTGCGAGTCGGCGCCGCGGAGGGCCAGGTGGGTGCCGGGGGCAACGGCAGGCTCGTGGCCACCGACTTCCGGTCGCTGACCGGGCGGGGTGTGCAGGCGACGGTCGGCGGCGCGGAGGTTGCGGTCGGCGGGCCGGCGTACCTGCGGGAGAACGGTTTGACCGAGCCGGATGCGCTCGACGCGGAGGTCGCGGAGTGGAAGGCCCGCGGGGCCGCGGTGCTGCATGTGGTTCGGAACGGGCAGGTCCTCGGTGCGATCGCGCTCGAGGACGAGGTCCGCGAAGAGTCCCGGCAGGCGGTCGCGGCGCTGCACAAGCGCGGGGTAAAGGTCGCGATGATCACCGGCGACGCGCACCAGGTCGCGGACGCGGTGGCGAAGGAGCTGGGCATCGACGAGGTGTTCGCCGAGGTGCTCCCGCAGGACAAGGACGCGAAGGTCGCGGAACTCCAGGCCCGCGGGCTGAAGGTCGCGATGGTCGGTGACGGCGTGAACGACGCCCCGGCGCTGGCCCGTGCCGAGGTCGGGATCGCGATCGGCGCCGGCACCGACGTGGCGATCGAATCCGCCGGCGTCGTCCTCGCCGCCGACGACCCGCGCGCCGTCCTCTCGGTCATCGACCTGTCCAAGGCGAGCTACCGCAAGATGTGGCAGAACCTCGCCTGGGCCACCGGCTACAACGTGATCACGGTCCCCCTCGCCGCCGGAGTCCTCGCCTTCGCCGGCGTGGTCGTCTCACCCGCCGTCGGCGCCCTCCTGATGTCGATCTCCACCATCGTCGTAGCCCTCAACGCCCAACTACTCCGCCGCCTCAACCTCTCACCCACTCGATTGGCCGCGTAGCCCGTCCAGCGTGACCTGCACCAGACGCCGTACCGCCGCTTTCGACGGTACGGCGCCTGCTGCTTGGAGAGCATGCACGCAGTACGCCGCCAATTCCCTCGGCGGTACGTCGCCGCGCACCACACCCAACCGCTCCGCGATAAACGCGACAAGCTGCCCGCGTGCGTGACCGACATGTTCCGCCCGATGCAGATCAACCGCCTCGGACGCCGGGTGCTCGTAACAGATGAACGCATACGCCTCCAGCGCGTCCTCGATCCGCTGCGTCCGCTCCCAGATCTCCTCCAGCTGTCGGAGATGGTTGGCGACCTGCCGCTGATGCCACGCGGTCAGGATCGACTCGACGTCGGCGAAGTACTTGTACAGCGTCGCCCGCCCGACTCCCGCCCGCTGCGCGACCTCCGCCATCGTCACGCCGGTCAGCCCGCGCTCCGCGACCACAGCCGCGGTGGCGTCGAGTACGGCCTCCCGCACCGCCTCCCGGTGTGTCGCGATGCTGCTGTTCCACAACTTCGGCATGGCTGGATTCTAGCCGGACACTCTGCCTATGATCGAGACATAGTGTCTCGAAAAAGGAGAAGGCCGTGGGTGCTCTCGAAGCGCGACTCGGTACGGCGCGCGCGGATCGGTATCTCGCCCAGTTGACGAGCCATCTGTCGCACGGACCGGGTGGGCTGACGGTGTTGTCCACATCCGCCGAGGAGTTGGTCGTCGACCTCGGTACGGCGACCTGGTCGGTGCGGGCTGCGCCTGAGGAGTTGGTGCTGCGGGTCGAGGCAGACGATGCGGACGAGCTCGAGCAGCAGAGTGCACGAGTGGCACATCGGGTCGAGCAGATTGCACGGCGCGACGGGCTGCAGGTCGTCTGGCAGCAGGCGTGAAGTGCTGATGGGCCGAGTCGCGAGACCCGACCCATCAGCCATTGGTCAGGCGATCGGCAGCCTGCCGAGGAGCCTTTGCATGGTGGCGATCTCGGTGGTTTGAGCGGTCTGGATCTTGGCAGCCAGGGCGACCGAGGCGGTGTCCTTGCCGGTGGTCTGCTCGGTCTTGGCCATCGCGACCGCGCCTTGATGATGTTTGATCATCATCTCGGTCCACATCCGGTCGAACATCGTCCCGGACGCCTTCGTCAGGTCGTCCATCTCCTGCGGACCCATCATCCCGGTCATCGTGTGACCGCTGTGTTCACCAGGCGTCGGCACCGGCTTGCCCCAGCTGGTCAGCCACCCGGACAGCTGTTTGATCTCCGGGTCCTGGGCGGCCTTGATCGCGGTCGCGAGCTTCTTCACCTCTGCGGTCGTCGCCTTTTTCACGGCGAGATCCGCCATCGTGATCGCCTGCTGGTGGTGCGGGATCATCTGCGTCGCGAACGCCACATCCGCGTCGTTGAACACTGCCGTGGTGGAGGCGGACGCGCTCGGGCTGCTGCCGTGGTTCATCCCCGGCATCGTGCCGGCGTCCGAGTCACCACAGCCGGCCACGCCGAACACAGCGGCTAGCAGGGCGGCCGAGGCCGCGGTCGTACGGTAGACGTGCGTCATCACAGTTCCTTTGTCGATGGGTGGGTACGGCGATACAGGCGCACGTCTGCCTATATGCGCAGTACACCCAACGACGAGAACGCCACCCGAGGCGGCGACCGTTCGCCCATGGCCCGGTGCGTGACCGCAGCCAATGTGCGAACCACCCGCCACACCAGCAGGCTCCGCAGGCCCAGCAGCAACGCGAGCAGCAGCAGGAGCCCGGTCAACACCGCCATACACGCACCAGCCATATCGTGCGCCTCCCCAGCCGGAGCCACCTGAGGCACAGCCGGAGCCGCATGAGGCACAGCCGGAGCGGCGTACGACGGGGCCGGATCCGCGTGCGTCATCGCCGGCGCGGGCATGGCCATCGTGGTGTCGTGGTGGGAGGTGAGGCCGTGCATGGCGAACACTCCGGCGACTACCGTGAGTACGCCGAGTAACCGCAGCATGCGACTGGCCATCGCGACAAGGGTACCGAGCAGGGCGACTTGCACAGTCAGGACCCACCGGGTGTGCAGATTCCACGGTGAGGCCGGCGAGCGAGCGTCGTACGTTCGATGAAATCCCAGGGCTGGAGGTTTTCATGGCCGGTACATCTGTTGGTGCGGACGACTACGCGCTCGCCCGGGTCCCTGACCACGCGCGGTACTCGTGGTGGTCGGTCGCGACCCAGCGGTTTGGGCAGATCTCGGCGCTCAGCCAGTTCCTGCTCGGCGCGACGCTCGGGTTCGGGATGAGCTTCTGGTCCGCGTTCTGGGCGCTCACGCTCGGTGCGGTGATCCTCGAACTGGTGGCGATCCTGATCGGCGTGATCGGCACCCGCGAGGGTCTGCAGACGTCGGTGATCGCGCGCTGGACCGGGTTCGGTCAGGCCGGCTCGTCGCTGATCGGTCTCGCGATCGGGATCAGCCTGATCGGCTGGTTCGGGATCCAGTCGGCGGTGTCCGCGGCCGGGCTGAGCCAGCTGATCGGCGTTCTGCCGACCTGGGGCTGGTCGCTCGTCTTCGGCCTCGCGGTCACGCTGGTCGTACTGCGCGGGTTCCATTCGATGGCCTGGGTCGCGTACGTGACCGTCCCGGCCTTCCTGCTCCTGGTCGGCTGGTCGATCATCAGCGAACTGTCCGACCACAGCCTCGGCTCGCTGGTCAACGCCGCACCGGCCGGCCCGCACCTGAGCCTGCTGGAGGGTACGACGCTGGTCGCCGGCGGATTCATCGTCGGTGCGGTGATCACGCCGGACATGACCCGCTACAACCGGACGGTCGGCGACGTGGTCAAGCAGACCGTGCTCGGCATCACCCTCGGCGAGTACGTGATCGGTCTGGTCGGCGTCCTGCTGGCGCACGCGATCGGCTCGGCGAACGTGGTCACCATCGTCACCTCGTCGGTCGGCTGGGTCGGCACGCTGGTGATCATCCTCGGCACGATCAAGATCAACGACTGGAACCTCTACAGCTCCGGCCTCGGCGTGGTGAACTTCATCGGCACCGTCTTCGGCCGGCACGTCAACCGGGCCGCCGTCACGCTCGTCGTCGGCGTCCTCGGCAGTGTGCTCGCGGCCGGCGGGATCCTGGACAAGTTCACCGAGTTCCTGATCGTGCTCGGGGTCGCGTTCCCGCCGATCGCCGGGATCATGGTCGCGGAGTACTTCGTCGTGAAGCGCTGGCGCCCCGACCTCGAGGCCTCCCGCGCGAGCGGCACGCTGCCCCCGACCGCCCCGACCTGGGTACCGGCCACGATCGTGATCTGGATCGGCGCCGCGCTGATCGGCAAGTACGTCACGTGGGGCCTGCCGAGCATCAACTCGCTCGTCGTCGGCTTCCTCGCGTACGTCGTGGCGGGCAAGCTGGGCCTGATTCGAGGCCTAGGCACCAGCCGCACCATGGACAGCGAGACCACCGCCACCACCGCCGTACCCGCCACAAGCTAGCCGCTCGGCGCGGACCCGCCCCGTCTCGGTTCCACTTTGTGCACCGGATCCGTGCCGAAGCGCCGACGAAACGCGGATCTGGTGCACAAAGAAGAACCAACGGGAGGATCTGGAATGCGTATCGGCATCGATGTCGGTGGCACGAACACTGACGCCGTGCTGCTGGACGGTACGACCGTGCTGGCGGCGAACAAGTCGGCGACCAGCGCGGACGTGACGGCCGGCATCATCGACACCCTGGACCGGCTGCAGGCGGAGCGATCCTTCGACCCGGCGCAGGTGCAGGCCGTGATGATCGGCACCACGCACTTCATCAACGCGCTGGTCGAGGCCCGCCGGCTGGCGCCGACGGCGGCGCTGCGGCTCGGGTTGCCGGCCACCGCGTCGTTGCCGCCGCTGGTCGACTGGCCGGAGCGGCTGGTCGAGGCGATCAGCGGCCGCAGCTACCTGGCGCACGGCGGTCACGAGTTCGACGGCCGGCACATCGCCGAGCTGGAGCCGGACGAGTTGCGCCGGCACGCGGCGGACATGGTCGCGCACGGCGTCCGGTCGGTGGCGATCTCGTCGGTGTTCTCGCCGGTGAGCAACGAGTTCGAGCTGCAGGCGGCCGAGATCCTGCGGTCGGAGCTGGGCGACGACGTGGCGATTTCTATGTCGCACGAGATCGGCCGGATCGGCCTGCTGGAGCGGGAGAACGCGACCATCATCAACGCCGCGCTGCGGGAGCTGGCCGCTTCGATCGTCGACGGGCTGTCCGGTGCGGTGGCCGGCCACGGCATCTCCGCGCCGCTGTACCTGAGCCAGAACGACGGCACGTTGATGGACGTCGACTTCGCCCGCCGGTACCCGGTCGCCACGTTCGCGTCCGGCCCGACGAACTCGATGCGCGGCGCGGCGCTGCTGTCCGGGCTGGACACCTGCGCGGTCGTCGACGTCGGCGGTACGACGAGTGATGTCGGCGTGCTCACCCACGGCTTCCCGCGGGAGGCGACGACCGAGGTCGACGTGGCCGGGGTGCGGACCAACTTCCGGATGCCCGACGTGCTCAGCATCGGGATCGGCGGCGGCAGCCTGGTGGCCTCGGGCGCCGACTCGGTGACGGTCGGCCCGCGGTCGGTGGGATATCGCCTGACCGAGGAGGCGCTGGTCTTCGGCGGCCGGACCTTGACCGCGACGGATATCGCAGTCGCGGCGGGCCGGGCCGACGTCGGAGACGCGGACGCGGTCGCGGACCTGGATCCGACGCTGGTGAAGGCGGCTCTGGCGCGGGTGGCTGCGGATATCGCGGACGCGGTCGAGCGGATGCGTACGTCGCCGGACCCGCTGCCGGTGGTGGCGGTCGGTGGCGGGTCGATCCTGCTGCCGGACGATCTTCCCGGCAGTCTCGCGGTGCACCGGCCGGACCACTTCGCGGTCGCGAACGCGATCGGCGCCGCGATCGCGCAGGTCGGCGGCGAGGTCGACCGGGTGTACGCGATCGACCCGGGCCGCCGGGACGCGGTGGTGGACGAGGCACGCCAGGAGGCCGTCGACCGCGCGATCGCGGCCGGCGCCGACCCCGCAGCCGTACGGATCGTGGACTTCGACGAGGTCCCGATCCCGTACCTCCCCGGCAACGCCACCCGCATCCGCTGCAAGGCCGTCGGCGACCTCCGCCTGGGAGAGACCCGATGAGCGCGGACCGCCACGCCATCACAACCGCGCCGCGAGCGGCGGGCCACGCGGGACGGGCGGCGCAGGCGGCAATTGTGATGGGCCTGACGTCCGGGGTGGAGTGGTTGCGATGAAGCTGCGTGCTGAAGACCTGGGGGCCCTCGCTCGCGGTGCTGCCGTGCTGGGCACCGGGGGCGGCGGGGACCCGCACATCGGGCGGTTGCTGGCCGAGCAGGCGTTGCGCGAGCACGGGCCGGTCGAAGTGGTTGCCGTCGGCGACCTTCCGGACGACGCGTGCGTGCTGCCGGTGGCGATGATGGGCGCGCCGACCGTGATGGTGGAGAAGCTGCCGTCGGCCGACCAGATCTCGGTCGCGGTCCAGACGCTGGCCAAGTACGTCGGGAAGACGCCGACCCACCTGGCGTGTATCGAGGCCGGCGGGGTCAACTCGACCGTCCCGGTGATCGCCGCCGCGCAACTCGGGCTGCCCCTGGTGGACGGCGACGGGATGGGCCGCGCGTTTCCCGAACTGCAGATGGTGCTGCCGACGCTCGCGGGGATCGAGGCGACGCCGATGTCGATCGTCGACGAGAAGGGCAACCGCGGCGTCTTCGACACTGTCACCAACGAATGGGCCGAAAGGCTGGCGCGCTCGGCGACCGTCGACATGGGCTGTTCGGCGATCGTCTCGCTGTACGCGATGACCGGCGCGGACGCCCGCGGTTCGTTCGTCGCCGGGACTCTGAGCAAATGCGTCACGATCGGGCGAGCGATCGAGCAGGCGCAACGTCAGCTTGCCGACCCGGTTGCGGCAGTGGTGGATGAGCTCGGCGGGCGGCTCCTGCACGTCGGCAAGGTCGTCGATGTGCAACGCCGTACGACGACCGGCTTCGCGCGCGGTGACGCGGCGGTCGACGGGCTCGATGCCTCACACGGCCGGCTGCTGGTGCTGCGGTTCCAGAACGAGCACCTGGTCGCGGAACTCGACGGTACGGCGGTGGCGACCACGCCGGACCTGATCATTGTGCTCGACACCGAGTCCGGCGAGCCGATCACCACCGAGGCGCTGCGCTACGGCCACCGGGTCAGCGTGCTGGCCGCACCGGCCGACGAACGCTGGCACTCGCCAGCTGGCATCGAGCTGGTCGGCCCCCGGTACTTCGGCTACGACCTCGACCCGATCCGGGCGCTGTCATGAGCTGGCAGCTGGGTCTCGAGCACTTGAAGGATCTCGCCCGCGGCGCCGCGATCCTCGGTACCGGCGGTGGCGGTGATCCGCTGATCGGGCGGCTGCTCGTCGAGCAGGCGATCCGTGAGCACGGCCCGATCACGGTCCTCGATCCGGAGGAGCTGGACGACGACGCGTTCGTCATCCCGACTGCGCAGATGGGCGCGCCGACCGTGATCGTGGAGAAGATCCCGCGCGGCAGCGAACCGGTCGGCGCGCTGCGGGCACTCGAGAAGCACCTCGGCCGGCGCGCCGACGCGACGATGCCGATCGAGTGCGGCGGTATCAACTCGATGATCCCGCTGCTCGTCGCCGCGCGGACCGGGCTGCCGGTCGTCGACGCCGACGGAATGGGCCGGGCGTTCCCCGAACTGCAGATGGAGACCTTCTCGGTGTACGGCGTACCGGGGTCGCCGATGGCGATCGCCGGGGAACACGACGAGACCGTGGTGATCGACACCGGTACGGACAACAAGCAGATGGAGTGGCTCGCGCGCGGGATCACGATCCGGCTCGGCGGGGTCGCGCACATCGCGGAGTACTCGATGACGGGCGCCGAGGTGAAGCGGACCGCCGTACCGTGGACGCTGTCGCTCGGGCTGTCGATCGGGCGAGCGGTCCGGGAGGCGCGCGCGGCACACCAGGATCCGATCGAGGCGCTGCGGGCCGCGCTCGCGCCGACGCTCTACAACCATCTGCGGGTGCTGTTCCGCGGAAAGGTCGTCGACGTGGAGCGCCGTACCCTCGAAGGGTTCGCGCGCGGGCGGGCGCGGTTCACCGGGTACGACGGGACGTCGCAGCTCGAGTTGCGCTTCCAGAACGAGAACCTGGTCGCGGAGGTCGACGGTGAGGTGGTGTGCACCGTGCCGGACCTGATCTGCGTACTGGAGGCGGACACCGCGGAACCGATCACCACGGAAGGCCTGCGCTACGGACAGCGTGTGACCGTGGTGGGGATCTCCACGCCGGACCTGATGCGAACGCCTGAGGCGCTGGCGGTGTTCGGCCCGTCGTGCTTCGGGCTGGACGTCGAGTTCAGCCCTGTCGAGCGCCGTAGCGAGCTGCTCGTCCCCTGACCCTCGGCCCGCCGCGTTGACCCCTCCACGGCGGGCCGAGGTTCCACCCGGACGCCCACCACTCACCAAGTGCCCTCAACGCGGCACTGCCACGCTCAGACCGGCTCAATTGGCGCGTTTACTGAGTGCTGCAGGTCCGCGAATGGCAGGATCCCCTCTATGGGCACGGTCATCCGGTCGCAAGACCTGGGGGCGTTGGTCGTCGGGGTCACGCTGCTCGGCTCCGGTGGTGGCGGGGACACGGGTGCGTTCGGCCGGATGCTGCGCCGCCGGCTCGGTGCGGGCGAGCTGGTACTGCGCGACGCGGGCGATGTGACTGGTGTGTCGGTGAGCCCGATCGGCGTGGTCGGGGCGACCAGTGTGCTGATGGAGAAGCTGCCTGGTGGTGGTGAGTTCGACGCGGCCGTGCGGGCGGTCAGCCGCTGGACGGGTACCGAAGTCACCGGGCTGATGTCGCTGGAGGCCGGTGGGCTCAATGGGCTGACACCGCTGATCGCCGCGCTGGATCTGGGTCTCCCGGTGGTTGACGCGGACCTGATGGGGCGGGCGTTGCCGAGGCTCGACCAGTTCTCGTGGGCGGTGGCGGGACGCTCGCTCACGCCTTGTGCGCTGAGTGAGCCGAGCGGTCAGGTGATCGTCGTGGACAACGTCGACGCTGCCGGTCTTGAACGCGCAGTGCGCAGCTTCGTCGCCCACACCGGCGGGTGGGCGGTGCTGGCGCTCGCGCCGACGCCGGTGGAGGCCGCGGCGGCGGACGCGGTGCAGGGCAGCCTGACCCGGGCGCTGGCCCTCGGCCGAGCCCACGCCGGTCTTGAGCCTGGCGCCACACCGGCTGCTGTCGCCGACGGGCTGGGCGGACGGCTGCTGGGGACCGGTCGTGTCGAGGAGGTTGCCCGTCACCTCATTGGCGACGGAGGTGCTGCGTTCGGCCGTGGCAGTGTCTGTGTCGTCGACGCGGGTAGTCGGGCAGTTATCCGGATCGAGACCGAGAACGAGTACCTGCTCGCACTGGTCGACGGCACGCCTGTGGTCACTACACCAGACCTGCTGTGCGTGCTGGACCACCGCACGCTCCAGCCCATCGCTGTGGACGCGATCCGCACTGGTGACGAGGTTGTGGTCGTGGCGCTTCCCGGGCCTACCTGGTGGCGGCGGGCAGACCGGCTCGCCCGCGTCGGCCCGCAAGCCTTCGGGCTGGCGTGCGCCCCGCAACTCCTGGACGCGTCGTGAGAGACCTGGCGCCGACACTGGCCGCGATGCTCAGCTCGCCCGGTTGGAGAGACGTGGTGGTGTTCGCGGGCGGCGGTGGTTCGGAGGCTCGGTTGACTGGGTCTCGGGTGTTGCTGGAGGTCTCTGCGCATCCGGAGCAGTTGGACGGGCAGTTGCTCGTCGTACTGCTGGCGGATGACCACACCGACTGGCGGATCGACGCTCTGATCAGTAGAGCGTCCGCGGCGGGTGCAGGTGGGTTGCTGCTCGCTGGCGTGGAGCCGTTGGGGCGTGGGGCTCAGTTGCTGGCGGAGCGGTTGCAGTTGCCGGTGCTGGGTTGTCCGGACCCGCTGGCGGCACATGAGTACCTGCGACAGGTGACAGCCGAGCCAGAGGTAGTCCGGTCGGACCTGGTACTACGGGCGGTCGCGGCGTTGCGGCGCGCGGACGGTGACCTCACCTCGGTACTGCGGACAACGTCCGACGTACTGGAACGCCCTGTCACGTTGGCCGGAGCTGATGGCGGGACGTTGGCCGGTGAGCCGTTGGAGGCTGGTGAGCGTACGGCGTTGGTCGCTGAGTTGCCGCGTGTACCGGTGGCGTGGGCGGCGCCGTACCGGGTTGACCTACCGAGCGGTGCGGTGCTGATCGCGGTTGCTGTGGTCGGGGTTGGGCCGGTGTGCTGGCTGGTCGCGCGGCTGCCCGGTGTGGTCCCGGCTGAGGTTGCCGCCGTACCCGATGTGCTGACGGTCGTCGCACCGGCTGTGGGGGAGCGGCTGGCGCTCAGACGGCTTGAGCTGGAGCGGGACGCCCGTCAACGTACGTCGTTGCTCGGTGAGCTGCTGCACGGTGAACCGTCGGAGGCGACGCGGCGGCGGGCTGTCGATCTGGGGTGGCAGCTCGATGGGTGGCACACGGGGATTCGGATCGGCGCCGAGGGACAGGTGGACGTTGCGGGTCGGCGGGCTGATGTTGTGGAGGCGTTCGACGGCGAAGGGCTGCGGGCGGTCGTGGTGGAGCAGGGCGATGGTTGGTCGGCGTGGATTACCGCTGTCCGCGAACCGACTGCGACCGAGGTGCAGGAGCAGGCTGCTGCGATCCGTCGGGTGCAACGGCGCCTGGTGCAGACGGTGGACGCGTACGTCGGCGTCGGGCGAGTGCAAGCGGGTCCGAGTGGAATCGCCACGACGCTGGCTGAAGCGGGTGATGCGGCCGGTCTGGCGCGCGGTCGAGCGGAGACGGGTCGTTTCCTTCACGTAGACCGTCTTGGATTGGCGCAGCTCCTGCTGGCGTGGACCCGCACCGATACGTTCCAGCCGGCAGCGCAGGCGCTTCTCGCTCCCATCAAGGATCAGCCCGGCGACCTGGTCACCACACTGGCCGTCTACCTGGACACGGAGTCGTCGCTGGCCGAAACAGCCGCCGTACTGGGCATCCACCGCAACACAGCAGCCGCCCGCATCACCAAGATCCAGCACCTCTTGGGCGTAGATCTCACCAACCCAGACGAACGGCTCGCCTTACATCTCGCCTCCCGCACCTCACCTACCGAGTAGACCGCTCTAGGCGGGAGAGGTGATGGCGGTCTACGGAGTAGACCGTCCTAGGCGGGAGAGGTGATTGGGGCCCATCGCGCGGGGGCCCGTCCCACGGGGAGTGGGTGCGGGGAGTGGGTGCGGGCCGGCCGCACGCGCTTGTTTGTGTCGCGGTGGGGGTCTACGGCGTGGGTGCGTCTTCGCGGAGTAGGCCTGCTGACTTGAGGGCCGGCCAGAGGGTTGGGGGCACTTCTGTGCGGGCCAGTGCTGCGTTGGTGTGGACTTCTTCGGGGGTGCGGCAGCCTACGGCGATGCCGGCGACTGCGGGATGGGCCAGGGGGAAGGCGATGGCTGCCGCCGGGAGGGTGGTGCCGTGGGACTCGCAGATGTCCGCGAGTTTGTTGGCCTTGTCGATCAGGGCCTGTGCTGCCGGCTCGTAGTTGAACGTGGCCCCGGCCGCCGGCCGCGGCTGCGACAGCAGACCGGAGTTGAAGATGCCCACAGCAACAACCTGGACGTCGTTCTCCAGACAGGCAGGCAGTACGTCGTCCAGACCGTCCGGATCGATCAACGTGTACCGCCCGGCCAGCATGATCACGTCGATGTCGATCTCCCGCACGAACCGGGTCAGCATCGCCGACTGGTTCATCCCGGACCCGATCGCGCCGATCACGCCCTGCTCGCGCAGTTCGATCAGCGTCGGGAACGCGGTCGCGACCGCCTCCTCGAAGTGATCGTCGGGGTCGTGCACGAACACCACGTCCAGCCGATCGGTCCCGATCCGCCGTAACGAGTCCTCGATGCTCCGCAGTACGCCGTCCCGGGAGAAGTCCCACCGCCGGCGCCGCCGCGTACTGACCGCGAACCCTTCGTCGTCGGGTGCGTCGGCGTCCGCCTCGTAGATGATCCGCCCGACCTTGGACGACAGGACGTACTCCGAGCGCGGCTTCCCGGCGAGCCCCGGCCCGAGCCGTTCCTCGGCCAGCCCGAGCCCGTAGTGCGGCGCGGTGTCGAAGTACCGCCAGCCCTCGTCCCAGGCCGCGTTCACGGTCGCGATCGCCTCGGCGTCGGTGACCTCGCCGAGCAGACTGCCCAACGGCGCACCGCCGAGCCCGACGCGCTGACCCTCCGGAAAGAGCCTCATCAGCGGGCCGCCGGAATCCGCAGGTTCTGCATCCCGCCGTCGACCGCCACCGCCGTACCCGTGGTGGATCCGGACAGCGGGCTGGCCAGGTACGCGATCGCCTGGGCGACCTCGTCGGCCGAGACCAGGCGGCCCATCGGCTGCCGTGCCTCGAGGGCCGCGCGTTCCGCGGCCGGGTCCGCCGCGACGTCGAGCAGACGTCCGACCCACGGCGTGTCCGCCGTACCGGGGTTCACGCAGTTCACCCGGATCCCTTCCCGGACGTGGTCCGCGGCCATCGCCATCGTCAGCGCCAGGACGGCGCCCTTGCTGGCCGAGTACAGCGCGCGGTTCGGGAGGCCCGCGGTCGCGGCGATCGAACAGGTGTTGACGATCGCGGCCGCGTCCGACTTCCGCAGGTGCGGCAGCGCGGCCCGGGTAACGCGCGCGATCCCGACCACGTTCACGTCCAGCACGCGGTGCCATTCGTCGTCGTCGTTCGCGGTCACGTTGCCCTGCGCGCCGATCCCGGCGTTGTTCACCACGATGTCGATCCCGCCGAGCTGCAGCGCGGCCGCGGCGACCGCGTCCCGCACGGAGCCGTCGTCGCTGACGTCGGCGGCGATCCCGGTCAGCGGCTCGGCGACCTCCGGCTTCAGGTCGAACACGACCACCTGGGCGCCCCGGGAGGCGAGCAGCGTCGCCGCCGCCAGGCCGATCCCCGATGCGCCACCGGTCACCACGGCCCGAAGGCCGGCGAAGTCCGTCACTTCTTCTCCTTGTGAAGGTCGGTCCAGATCTTGCCACCCGGGAACCGGAAGTCGGTCAGCGTCTCGACGTCCATCTCGGCGCCGAATCCGGGCCGCACCGGTGCCACATAGTGCCCGTCCCGGATTACCACCGGGTCCAGGAAGTGCTCGTGCAGGTGGTCCACGAACTCGATCACCCGGTCGTCCAGCGATCCGCTCACCGCGACGTAGTCGAACATCGACAGGTGCTGGACCAGCTCACACAGTCCTACCCCGCCCGCGTGCGGGCACACCGGTACGCCGAACTTCGCCGCCAGCAGCAGGTTCGCGATGTTCTCGTTGACGCCCGCGACCCGGGCCGAGTCGAGCTGCAGGACCGACAGCGCCTGGGCCTGAAGCATCTGTTTGAACACGATCCGGTTCTGCACGTGCTCACCGGTCGCGACCCGGATCGGCGCGATGGCGCGCGCGATGGCCGCGTGCCCGAGGATGTCGTCCGGGCTGGTCGGTTCCTCCACCCACCAGACGCCGTACGGCTTCAGGGCCTCGATCCAGGTGATCGCGTCGGCGACGTCCCAGCGCTGGTTCGCGTCGACCGCGATCCGGATATCCGGCCCGACCGCCTCGCGGGCCAGCTGCATCCGGCGGATGTCGTCGTCCAGGTTCGCGCCGACCTTGAGCTTGATCTGCGTGAACCCCTCGGCGATCGCCTCGTGACAGAGCCGGACCAGCTTCGCGTCGTCGTACCCGAGCCAGCCGGGAGTCGTCGTGTACGCCGGGTAGCCGCGCTCCCGCAGGATCGCCTCCCGCTCGGCGCGACCGGCCTCGGCCTTGCGCAGGATGTCCAGCGCCTCGTCCCGCGTCAGCGCGTCGGTCAGGTACCGGAAGTCGACCAGGTCGACGATCTGCTCCGGGGTCAGGTCGGACAGCAGCTTCCACAGCGGTACGCCGGCGCGCTTGGCGGCCAGGTCCCACACCGCGTTGACGACCGCGCCGATCGCCATGTGCATGACGCCCTTCTCGGGGCCGAGCCAGCGCAGCTGCGAGTCGTGCACGAGCGACTTCCAGAACCCGCCGAGGTCGTTCAGCGTGGCGTCCAGGTCGAGTCCGAGGACGTGGTCGCGGAGCGCCTCGATCGCGGTCGTCTGGATGTCGTTGCCGCGACCGATCGTGAACGCGAACCCGTGCCCCTCGAGCCCGTCGCCGGCGTCGGTCCGCAGGATGACGTACGCCGCGGAGTAGTCCGGGTCGGTGTTCATCGCGTCGGAGCCGTCCAGGTCCAGCGACGTGGGGAAACGGACGTCGTACGTCTCGAACTCGGTGAATCGTGGCATCGAGGACCCGATCTGCTGCGTGGGCGGACTGTCGGGACGGATCCTATAGGATATGTGGCTCCCGCGGTAGCTTGCCCCGGACCTCCAGCACTCATCAACTCGCGGAACGTGACGGCCCGCCCGCTCAGCGTGCGGCCGCGGTGCCGTCGGCGCGTGGGTTGGTGAGTGGTGCGGGTCCGCCACCCGTACAGTCGGTCGCGTGACCACGAGCGACGGTGTCCTCCGGCTGGGCAGCCGGTCCTTCGGGGCCGGCGAATTCGCGCTGATGGCGATCGTCAACCGGACGCCGGACTCGTTCTTCGACCGCGGGGCGACGTACGCGACCGACGCGGCGTTCGCGGCGATCGACAAGGCCGTCGCCGAGGGTGCCGACCTGGTCGACGTCGGCGGCGTGAAGGCCGGGTACGGCGAGCCGGTCAGCGAGACCGAGGAACTCCGCCGGACCGTGGACTTCGTGGCCGCGATCCGCGCCCGGCATCCCGAGCTGGTGATCAGCGTCGACACGTACCGCAGCGGGGTCGCCCGGCAGGTCGCCGACGCCGGCGCCGACCTGATCAACGACACCTGGGCCGGCGCCGATCCCGACCTGGTGAACGCCGCGGCCGAGGCCGGGATCGGGCTGGTGTGCAGTCACGTCGGCGGCCTCTCACCGCGCACCGACCCGCACCGGATGGCGTACGACGACGTGGTCGCGGACGTGATCCGCACGACCACCGCCCTCGCGGACCGCGCGCTCGCCGCGGGCGTCCGGCCGGACGGGATCCTGATCGACCCGACCCACGACTTCGGCAAGAACACGCTGCAGTCACTCGAGCTGACCCGCCGCCTCGATGAACTCGCCGCCACCGGCTGGCCGGTCCTGGTCGCGGTGTCGAACAAGGACTTCATCGGCGAGACCCTCGAACTGCCGCCGGGACAGCGCGGCAACGGCACCCTCGCGGCGCTCAGCGTCTCGGCCTGGCTGGGCGCCCGCGTCTTCCGCGTGCACGACGTACCGGCCGCGCGGCAGGCCCTCGACTTCATCGCCGTACTGCGCGGCACCGCGCAGCCCGCCGGAACCCGAAGGAGCCTCGCCTGATGCGCCGCCTGGACGACCTGAGCGACGAGGAACTGATCGCGGCCTACGAGGTCGCGGACCGTACGGTGCCGCACCTGCGCGCCAACTTCGTGAGCAGCCTGGACGGTGCGGTCGAGATCGACGGTCAGTCGAAGGCGCTGTCGAGCGACTCCGACAGCCGGGTGTTCAGCGTGATCCGGCGGCTGGCCGACGTCGTCCTGGTCGGCGCCGGGACGATCCGCGACGAGGGCTACCGCCCGCTGAAGCTGTCGGCGAAGGCGCGCGAATGGCGGACGGCGGCCGGGCTCGCCGAGAATCCGACGCTCGCGATCGTGTCGTCCCGGCTCGAGCTGAGTCCGGTGAATCCGGTGTTCAAGTCCGCCGTACGGCCGATCGTGGTGACACATGCGAGCTCACCGGAGGACCGCCGGGAGGCGCTGGCGGAGGTCGCCGACGTGCTGGTGCTGGGCGAGGTGACGGTTGACCTGCCGGCGGTCCTCGATGAGTTCACCGCGCGCGGGATGACGCAGGTCCTGTCCGAGGGCGGGCCGCATCTGCTCGGCGCTCTGACCGCGGCCGATCTGGTCGACGAGTTGTGTCTCGCGCTGGCGCCGCTGATGGCGGGCCCTGGCGCCAGCCGGATCATCGCCGGGACGCCGTCGACTCTCACCCGCCAGATGAAGCTGAAGACGGCGCTGTCCGCGGGGGACGACTACGTGTTCTTCCGCTACATCCGGGAGGCCTGAGTCGTGCCCGTTGTTGCTGCCGCGGTCTGCCCGCACCCGCCGCTGCTGGTGCCCGAGGTCGCGTCGGGCGCCGCACCCGAACTCGACGATCTCCGCGCCGCCTCCCTGACAGCCGTCGAATCACTGGCCACCGCAGCACACATCGTCGTCCTCGGATCCGCAGCCGCCGCGAGCACGTACGACGGCGCGGCGGGCGGCTCGTTCGGTGCTTATGGTGCACCTGGTGTGCGGTTCGGAACGGGCCCAGCGGTGCTCCCGTTGTCGCTGGCGATCGGCGGCTGGCTGCTCGAACAGACGAAGGCCGCGCACCTGCCGCGCACCTATCGAGCGATTCCGCCCGACACCCCACCGGATGTCTGCGCACGACTCGGCCGAGAGATTGCCGACGGCAATGACCGCATCGGTCTCCTGGTCATGGGCGACGGCTCGGCCCGCCGCAGTGAACACTCGCCCGTCCACCTCCACCCCCGCGCGGAGATCTTCGACACCACCGTCGCCAACGCCTTGCAGCACAGGAATCTCGACGTACTCAAAGCCCTCGACCCAGACCTCGCCGACGAGCTCCAAGCCGCCGGCCGAGCGCCCTGGCAGGTGCTGGCCGGAGCCCTCGAAGGTACGTCGCTCTCCGGCGACCTGACCTACGAAGCGGCACCGTACGGCGTCGGCTACTTCGTCGCCAGCTTTACTTAGAGGGTGTCTGACGAGCGAACGGGGTATCGGCGATCGGCAAGGTCGCCACGAGGTGAGGCGCGGCGACGCGAACTGCTCGACAAGGTCGCGGACGAACTCGGCGTCAACGGCCTGGTCGACTTCTCGCTCCGGCGGGCGGCGCGCGCGGCCGGTACGACGCACAAGGTGCTGCTGTACCACTTCGAGGGCCCCGAGGACCTGCTCACGCAGGCGGTCCTGCAACTGCGCGAACGCCGCATCGGCCGCGCGATGGAGGCCGCCGCGGCGGGTCCGGACAGGTCGCTGGCGGACCGTGTGCGGTCGATGTGGCCGACGTTGATCGGCGTCGAGTCGGGCGTACTGGACCAGGCGATCGGGCTCGCGATGTACGACGCCGGGCGGTACGCCGACCTCGCGCGATCGGCGTCCCGCCAGTACCTGCCGGCGTTGCTGACGCTGTGCCCGGACGCGTGGGAGGACCAGCGCAAGACCGAGGTGGCGGAGTTGATCCTGGCGACGTTGCGCGGGTTCCTGATCGAGTGGCGGACGAGTGGTGACGCGGCCGGGATCGAGGCCGGCTTCGCGGCCCTGCTGCGGGCGCTGGAACGGGAAGAACAGGCCTAGACAGTTTTGCGAACCACATGGTTCACTTCAGGCATGCGCGAGAAGGTGAGCTTCACGAGTGGCGGCGTCGCGTGCGCGGCCTGGCACTACCCGGGGACCAACGGCGGGTGCGTGGTGATGACCGGCGGCTTCGGGGTCACGAAGGAGCCGGGGACGGACCGGTTCGCGGAGCGGTTCGCCGCGGCCGGATTCAGCGTGCTGGCCTTCGACTACCGCAACCTCGGCGAGAGCGATGGCGAGCCGCGGCAGGTGGCACGGGTGTCCGATCAACTGAGCGACTGGCGGGCCGCGATCGCCTACGCCAAGACCCTCCCGGGCGTCGAACGGGTGGCGATCTGGGCGTTCTCGCTCCCCGGCGGATACATCGTGCAGCTGGCCGCGGAAGACCTCGGCATCTCGGCCGCGATCGCCCAGTCGGCCAATGTCGACGGGCCGACAGTGACCCGCAACGCCTCCCGCTACCAGACGCCCGGCAGCGCGCTCCGACTGATCGGTCGAAGCCTGCTCGACCTGGCCGGCAGTCTGCTCGGCCGTACGCCTCGCCTGGTCGACCTGGCCGGACCGCTCGGGACGGTGGCGTTGCTCAACACCCCTGACGCCCAGCTCAGCGACGCGACCCTCAACCCCGGCAACCGCTACCCCGAATGGCAGCAGGCGATCGCGGCGCGTTCCGTCCTCCCCGCCGCGTTCTACCGCCCCGCCAAGTACGCGTCCCAGGTCCGCTGCCCGATCCTGTACGTCGTCTGCGAGGACGATCAGTCCGCTCTAGCAGCACCGACCCTCAAGGCCGCGGCCAGCACCCCGAACGCCGACGTACTCCAGGTCCCCGGCAACCACTACGCACCCTTCCGCGACGCCCACGAACAGGTGGTCGAGGCGGAGCTCACCTTCCTCAACCGGCATGTGCTGGTCAGTCGGACTCCACAGGCACAGTAGGCCAACGCTCCGCGGTCGCAGCCAGATCGTCACGTCCTGCTGCACGCAGTTGCTCCACCAACTCGGCACGTGCTTGCTGTACGACAGCTACTGCCTCGTCAGACGTGGTGTGCGGGCCGGACCAGTTGCACACCGCGTCTCCGGCGTACCAGTCACCTGTGGCGCCCCGGCGTACATGTGCTGTCGCCAGCCGTGCAGCAGGCAGCGGTACGTCGGCCAACACGACAACCGCGTCTACGGCGACTACTGGTGCGGAGAGGTCGAGTAGCGGCCGTAGCTCGACCGCGTCCGTGAGTACGAACTCGTAGCCGGCCGGCGCGCGCTCGCCCAACCAGGCAAGAGCTTCTTGGGCAGTGTCGTGGAGCAGCTGGGCGTTCGATGGATCGGCCAACGTATGCACACCACACTGGCGCGTGTGCGTCGGCCGCAGCTCGTTCTGCCACAACCGCACCTGCAGCTCGTCCCGCCCCGACAACCGCCGCCCGAGAATCCGCGCCAGCCCGACGACATCGAAATTCAGCTCATCGACCGTCCGCCGCCGCCCAGCCACCGCGACCTCACCCGACCGTGTCCCCCGAGTGGTCCACGGACCGACATGCCACCGCCCGAGCCCCGTCATACCCGCACCCTAACCGGTCACTCTCCGCTGTGGACGCCGTCAGGTTTTTGGTCCATCGTTGACCATCACACCGGTGGCTGGGGGGCCGCCGGGAACGACTTCACGTGGGGGGAACCACAGTGGACCAGAGCAAGACCGTCACGCCTGCCCGACACCAGGACGAGCCACCGGACGGCGGTCGTGACGACAGAGATCCCTGGCACAAACATCCGGCCCTGGTCGCGACCATTCCGGTCGTCGGCGCGCTGATCGGGTCGGCGCTCACCATCGTGCTCGGCCAGGCCGACGTACTCCCGACCGCCATCAACCCGGCCCCACCGCAGACCACCGTCCTGTCGACCACCACCGCCACCGCGACCACCACCGCCACCAGCACGGTGACCGAGACCGTGACGGAAACACCGACCGTCGCGCCGACCGAGCCCCAGGGGTCGAGCGCTCCGCCGGTTGTCGCTCCGGGCAACCTCGCGATCACTGTCCAGATGACCACCGGCGGCAAGATCGGGCCGGGTGAGTATCGCGCCGGCTCCTGGCCGAGCGCGTCCGCCCAGGTGCTCGATGTCAGCGGGCGCTACCCAGGCACCGGCTGCTACCCGACCTGGGTGCTCAAGCGCGGATCCACCGTCATCAAGACCGCACGGAGCGAGTCGTGCCGGGCGTCGTTTCCCTTCAACGCCGACTCGCTGGAGGTCCGGGGCGTTTATCACCTGACGGTGTCCGTCGTGACCGACGCCGGCGCCAAAGGTACCGGGACGATGGACTTCAAGGTGACCTGATCAGCTCGCCTTGACCGGCTCCGGGACATCGAAGGTCTTGGCGAGGTCGGTGAGGATGGACCAGGCGCCTTGGAGGCCTACCGCGGTCATCCAGGTGAGGTCGGGGACGTCGTGGACCTTGGCGGCGAGCGGCTTCCAGAGCGGGTTGGCCTTGAACTGGGCCTCGGTCTTCTTGCTCAGGCCCTTGTCGTCGGCGTACGTCGCCACGAAGATCGCGTCGGCGTCCGCGTCCTTGATCCGTTCCGGGCTGATCTCGAGCGCGAAACCGGCCACGTCCTGGGACTTCGGCCGCTTCAGGCCGGCGTCCTTCAGCACGATCCCGGAGTAGCTCGCGTTCTGGTACAGCCGGGTCGGGCCGTCGACGAACCGCACCACCGAGATGGTCGGGTTGTTCGCCTTGGCGTTGATCGCGGCGCCGACCGTCTTCGCGGCCTGCTCGTACGCCGCGATCTCCTTCTCGGCCAGTTCCTCGGCGCCGACCGCCTTCGCCTCCAGCCGGATGTTGTCCTTCCAGGTCGCCCCGGTGGTCTCGGACATGATCGTGGGCGCGATCGCGGACAGCTGGTCGTACAGCTTCTCGTGCCGGACCTTGGCGCTGATGATCAGGTCCGGTTCGAGCGCGGCGATCTTCTCCAGGTTCGGCTCGGCGAGCGTGCCGACCGACTGGGCCTCGGCGCCGTACGTCGTCCGGTCCTCGCCGAGGTAGTCCGGCAGCTTCCCGTTGATCGTGCGGTAGTCGGTGTATCCGACGACCGGGGTGTCCAGGATGAGCGTCGCGTCCACGTAGCTGGTGTCGAGCGCGACCACCCGCTTCGGCTTGGCCTTGATCTCGGTCTTGCCCATCGCGTGCTCGATGGTCCGCGGGTACCCGGCGCTCGCGGCGCCGGCCGCAGCCGAATCGCCGGAATCGTCGGAGCCCGAGGACCCGCAGGCCGACAGGGCGAGGGCCGCGACAGCGAGCAGAGCGGTGATGCGGGGCAGGCGCACAGGTGTCTCCAAGCAACGGGACTGCAACGGGATAAGGTGACTCACGACCTCAGCGAAGTAAGGCAAACCTAACCATATGTGCTCCGCCACTCCCACTGCGAGTCGACCGGTACGCCGTGCCGCCGCACTCCTCGCCCTGGTCGTCGTCCTGGTGCTCGCGTTCGCGGCCAGCCTCGCACTCGGTTCGCGCTGGCTCGGACCGGGCGCCGTGTGGCACGCGCTGACCGCGAACACCGGATCCGACCCGGACGTGATCGTGCGCAGCCTGCGGTTCCCGCGGACGGTGGTCGCGGTGCTGATCGGGCTCTGCCTCGGGATCGCCGGAACGTTGATGCAGGGGCACACCCGCAACGCGCTGGCCGAGCCGGGCATCTTCGGTGTGAGTTCCGGCGCGGCGTTCGCGGTCGTCCTCGGGCTGCAGTTCGGTTTCGTCGAGTCCGTGGCGTCGACGGTCTGGGTCGCCTTGCTGGGCGCGTTGATCGCGACGTTCGCCGTACAGCAACTGGCGTCGCGGGGCACCGGATCGACTCCGGTCGGCTTGGCGCTCACGGGCGCGGCCGTCGCGGCGCTCCTCGGTGCCCTGACGTCCTCCATCGTGCTCCTCGACGCGGACACGTTGGACAGCTACCGGTTCTGGGCGGTCGGGTCGGTCGCCGGCCGCGGAATGGATGTCGCCGGCCAAGTCCTGCCCTTCGCGGTGATCGGTCTGCTGCTCGCGGCGGTCAATGCCCGTGATCTCGACATGCTTGCCCTGGGCGACGACGTGGCCGCCGGCCTCGGGTTGTCGATCCGCCGTGCCCGCCTGCTCGGACTTGGCGCGATCGGCCTGCTCACCGCGGCCGGTGTCGCGGCGTGCGGCCCGATCGGGTTCCTGGGCTTGCTGTCCGGCCATGTGGCGCGACGGATCTTCGGCGCCCGCAACACCTGGCTGATCCCGGCCGCGGGTGTCATCGGCGCGACCGCGTTGGTCCTCGCGGATCTCGTCGGCCGGCTCGTCGGCGGTGCGGGCGAGGTACAGGCGGGTGTCGTCCTCGGCATCGTCGGCGCTCCGATGTTCGTGCTCGTCGTACGTCGGCGGGCGGTGGCGCTGTGAGATCGCGGACCGTCGTCCTCAGCATCCTGTTCGCGGCCCTCGCGATCGTTGTCGCACTGGTCTCCTTGAGCGTCGGTACGACGAAACTCCCGCTCGCGGACGTCGTCGAGGTACTGCTCGGCGGCGGCCGACGCGGCACCCGGCTCGTCGTGCTGGAACTGCGCCTGCCCCGCGTCGCGACCGGCCTGCTCGTCGGTATCGCCTTCGCGGTGTCCGGCGCGCTCTTGCAGACGCTGTCCCGCAACCCACTCGCCAGCCCGGACATCGTCGGCGTGAATTCCGGTGCGTCCGCGGGCGCCGTCGCGGTGATCGTGCTCGCAGGCACCGGCGGCGGCAACATCTCGGGTGTTGCGGCCAAGGTCGGGATCCCGTTGGCCGCGGTCCTCGGCGGGTTGCTGGCCACGCTCATCGTCGGTGCGCTGTCGATCCAGCGTGGTGTGGTCGACGCAGGCAAGGTGGTGCTGATCGGCGTCGGGATCGCGGCCGCGGCGAACTCGCTGGTCGCCTGGCTGCTGGTGATCGGCGACGTGAACGACGCGGGCCGGGCGGCGGCCTGGCTGGCAGGCTCGTTGAACTCACGGGCGTGGAGCGACGCGATACCGGTACTGATCGCCGTTGTCGTGCTGTTGCCGGTAGCAATGATGTTCAACCGCGACCTGTCCGCCCTGGTGCTCGGTGACGACGTGGCGTCGTCACTCGGCGTCCGGGTGGCGCGGATCCGGCTGATGCTGCTGGTGATCGCGACGGTGCTGGCCGCGATGGCGACCGCGGGAGCCGGTCCGGTCGCGTTCATCGCGTTGGTGGCGCCACAGGTCGCGCTACGGCTGACCCGGATGGAACGACCGCCGTTGCTGACCACTGCGATGCTTGGCGCCCTGTTCGTCGTACTGGCTGACCTGCTGGCGCGGAACGGGTTGCAGTGGGCGCAGGTCGGTCCGTACGAGCTACCCGTCGGCGTGCTCACCGCCGCGTGCGGAGCGCCGTACCTGCTTCATCTCATCGGCCGTCAGCAGAAGGGACGCCTCTAGTGCACGTTGAGAACCTGACCCTCGCGTACGACGCTGATGCGCCGGTGGTCGACGGACTGACGCTGGAGGTGCCGTCCGGTCAGCTGACCGCGGTTGTCGGACCGAACGGGTCTGGCAAGTCCACACTGCTGCGTGGGATGAGCAGACTGCTCGCTCCGAAGAGTGGACGAGTACTGCTGGACGGTAAGGACATTCACCAGCTGCCGGCGCGTGAACTGGCCCGCAAGCTCGGTGTCCTGCCGCAGGGGCCGGTGACGCCGGAGGGGATCACGGCTGCCGAGCTGGTGTCGCGGGGACGGCATCCACATCGCGGTCTGTTCGGGCGGCTGACAGGTGAGGACGATGCCGCGATCAACGAGGCGCTGCAGGCAGTAGAGCTCACAGAGCTCCGTGACAGGCCGGTCGATCAGTTGTCCGGTGGCCAGCGGCAGCGGGTATGGATTGCGATGGTGCTGGCCCAGGGAACCCAGCACCTGCTCCTTGACGAGCCGACGACGTACCTGGACCTCGCGCACGCTGTAGACGTGATGAACGTGGTCCACGCAGCCGCAACCTCAGGGAGGACCGTTGTCGCGGTGCTGCATGACCTGACGCTGGCAGCGCAGTACGCCGACCACCTGGTGGTGATGGGGGACGGGCAGATCGCTGCGCAGGGCCGCCCGGTCGACGTACTCACCGCAACGTTGCTGGACGACGTGTTCGGGCTGAAGGCCACGGTGGTGGAGGTCGGTGGCGCACCGGTCGTCGTACCGGATCGTAGGCTGGCTGGATGAGCTACACCGTGAGCCGTCTGGCGGACGTCCTGGCTGACTCGGTCAGCTGGATCTCCGTGAGTACGGCGGCGCGCGGGCCGGACTGGGTCTCGTGTGAGGAGCTCATCGCCGAGCAGCAGGCGGGTGGCGATCCGACGCTGGCGTGGCGGTCGGCTGCCGCGGCTGACTACGCGCGGGACTACGCGATCGAGCCGCCGGTGCAGGTCGCAGCCATGTTCACGCTCATGTGGTACGTCCAGGTGCCGTCGCTGGTCGCCGGGGTGACTGCTGCCGTCACAGGGGTCTCACCTGAGGTGTCACCGGCCGCGCTGGCGTTCAAGCGGCACCCGACGGCGCACTACCCGGCTGAGGTGGCGTTGCTGTCCGACCAGGTCGTCCGGCTTGAGGTAGCAGCTGCACAGCTGAAGGAGCACGCCACGACGTTCCTGGACGGCTACGAGCCAGGAGTGAAGCTGGGTTCGCTGCAGCGGTTCGGGGCGGTGGACGACGAGGTGCGGGCAGCGATTCGGCTGCCCGAGGAGGCGCCGTACGCCGAGGACGCCGCGGCGGCGTTCGGGGTTTCTTTGGAGGACAAGTTGCGGACCTCCTGCTGTTACTTCTACGTGTTGCCGGGCGTCACGGCCTGTTCCACCTGCCCACGGTTCCGCTGATTTTTCGCTGAGAGCTGAACCCAGGGGAGCCTTCGTCCGGATCCGGCCGGAAACTGTCGGTGGCCTCGGGAAGCATGCTCGGCATGAGTCGATGCACACCCCAGACGTCACCGGCAGGTAATTCCTGGTCGGTTGTCCAGCCCTTGGCCCGGAGCTAGGTTCGCTGACGTGACCTCGTCCGGCGGTTCTCCGGCGACGACTCCGATCGGCTCCCGGGCCGAAGCGGAGGGCTACGTCGCGATGGTCTGTTTCAAGCACGGTCCACCTCGGTTGTTCGGCGTCGAGCTCGAGTGGACAGTGCATCACGCGGATGATCCGCACCGGCCGCTCGACGCCGGTCTCCTGAGCAAAGCCCTGGGCATGCATGCCCCCGCGACCCTGGTCCGAGGCAGTCCGCAGCTGCCGCTGAGCCGGGGCGCTCTGGTCACCGTGGAGCCCGGTGGCCAGGTAGAGATCTCCGGCCCCGCGTCGGACTCGATCCCGCAGCTGATCGACGACACCGCCGCCGACGCCGCCGAGCTGACGGCTCTTCTGCTGGACGCGGACCTGGTCCCGGGCGCCTACGGCCTGGACCCCTTTCGCACTCCGCGCCGCATCCTCACCGTCCCGCGGTACGCCGCGATGGAACACGCCTTCCAGCGCCTCGGACCGCACGGGCCGCGGATGATGTGCAGCACCGCCGGCCTGCAGATCTGTCTCGACGCCGGCGAACAGGATGAGACGGCTCTCCGCTGGCGCGCACTGCACGACCTGGGCCCCGCCCTGGTCGGCCTGTTCGCCAACTCCCGTCGCCGCGCGGGTTCGGACACGGGCTGGGCCTCGGCCCGCACGCAGGCGACGTTCGGCACCTGTGCTCCCTTCACCGAGCCGCCACCGCTCGACGCCGACCCGGCCGCTGCCTGGGCGCGGACGGCGATGGAGGCGCCGGTCCTCTGCCTGCGGCGGGGTGACACGTGGGATGCGCCCACTGGGTTGACGTTCGGGGCCTGGGCCGACGGACAGCTGCCCGGCGACAGACCGACGTACGACGATCTCGACTACCACCTGTCCACGCTGTTCCCGCCGGTCCGGCCGCGCGGGTATCTCGAGGTTCGCTACCTCGACGCGCAGCCAGGCGACGGGTGGATCGCCCCGACCCTGCTGCTCACCGCACTGATGTCCGCTCCGATGGACCAGGTTCTGGCCGCGGCCGAGCCGGCGGCGGGCCGCTGGTTCCCGGCGGCCCGCGAAGGGCTCAAGGACACGTTGGTACTGCGGGCCGCGCGCGATGTGGTCGCGCTGGGTACCGAGGTGATGGACCGGACCGGTGTGGACCCAGAACTCATCGCCGCCGTCGCAACCCGGCTGCAGCGCGCCGTCGACACCACCACCCACGGAAGGCGAGCTTCATGAATCACCAACTGTCCGATCTGTCGCCCGAGGGCCTGCGCGCGTTCGTCGGTGAGCAGCTCGAACGGTCGCGGGCCCGGACGGTCCAGCTGACCGACGCGGTCGACACCGACGACCTGGTCCGGCAGCACTCCAAACTGATGTCGCCGCTGGTCTGGGACTACGCCCACATCGGCAACCAGGAAGAGCTCTGGCTGGTCCGCGACGTCGGCGGCCGCGAGCCGCTGCGCCAGGACATCGACGAGCTGTACGACGCGTTCCAGCACGCCCGTGCGGACCGTCCTTCGCTGCCACTGCTCGGTCCGGCGGAGACGCGCACGTATGTGACTGAGGTACGCGACAAGGTTCTGGATGTGCTGGACCACGTGAAGTTCGACGCCGGGCGCGAGTTGGTGGACAACGCGTTCGCGTTCGGGATGATCACGCAGCACGAGCAGCAGCACGACGAGACGATGCTCGCGACGCACCAGTTGCGGGAGGGCGCGCCGGTGCTCGACGCGCCGCCGCCGCCTACGGGCCGGCCGCTGCCTTCGACCGAGGTGTTCGTTCCGGGTGGCGTGTTCGAGATGGGTACGTCGATCGAGCCGTGGGCGCTGGACAACGAGCGGCCCGCACACGGCGTCCATGTGAAGCCGTACGTGATCGACACGGTGCCGGTGACGAACGGGGACTACCTGCGCTTCGTGCTCGCTGGCGGGTACGAGGATCCGCAGTGGTGGTCCGACGCGGGATGGGCGCATGTCCAGAAGGCTTCGCTGGTCGCGCCACGCTTCTGGTCGCAGGTCGACGGGGAGTGGTGGCGGGTGCGGTTCGCACACCGGGAGCTGTTGCCGCTCGACGAGCCGGTGATGCACGTCTGCTTCTACGAGGCGGAGGCGTACGCGAAGTGGGCCGGCAAGCGGCTGCCGACCGAGGAGGAGTGGGAGTTCGCGGCGCGGTTCGACCCGTCGACCGGCCGGACGCGGCGGTTCCCGTGGGGTGACGAGTCACCGGGCCCGCAGCACGCGAACCTGGGTCAGCGGCACCTCCGGCCGGCGCCGGCCGGGGCGTATCCGGCGGGCGCTTCGCCGCTGGGCGTGGAGCAGTTGATCGGCGACGTGTGGGAGTGGACGTCGAGCGACTTCCGCCCGTACCCGGGGTTCCGCGCGTGGCCGTACGACGAGTACTCGCTGGTGTTCTTCGGGCCCGACTACAAGGTGCTCCGCGGCGGCTCGTTCGGCACCGACGAGGTGGTGGCCCGCGGCACCTTCCGGAACTGGGACTACCCGATCCGGCGGCAGATCTTCGCCGGTTTCCGCTGCGCCCGGGACCCGCGACCCGAGGAACTGCACGCCTGATGTGCCGTCATCTGGCCTATCTCGGCCCACCCGTGACACTGGCGTCGCTGGTGCTGGAGCCGGAGCACTCGCTCTACGAACAGAGCTGGGCCCCCGCCGACATGCGCGGCGGGGGATCGGTGAACGCGGACGGCTTCGGCGTCGGCTGGTACCCCGAAGGCGATGCCGCTGTCTTCGGAGGGCCGGTCCGCTACCGGCGCGACGTACCGATCTGGACCGACGAGAACCTCCCCGGCCTCGCGGGCACGATCCGGTCCGGTGCCGTCATCGCCGCCGTCCGGAACGGGACTGTCGGGATGCCGTACGGTCAATCGGCGATCGCGCCATTCGCAGCGGATCACTGGCTGTTCAGCCACAACGGACGCATCCCGGGCTGGCCCGACGCGACGCTCAAGCTGGCCGAGCAGTTACCGGTCGCCGACCTGCTGGGTCTCGACGCTCCTGTCGACTCCGTCTTCCTCTGGGCCCTGATCGCGCATCGCCTCGCCGAGGGCGCGCCCCCGGCGGACGCGGTCGCGGCGGTCGTGCACGAAGTGGAGGCGCTGGCGCCGGGATCACGACTGAACATCCTGCTGACCGACGGCGAGCAACTGATCGCCACCGCCTGGACCCACTCGCTCCACCTCCGCCGCACCGGCAACTCCGTAACAGTCGCCTCCGAACCCTTCGGCACCGGCGACTGGACCGCCGTACCCGATCGCTCCTTGCTCGTGGCCACCGCCACCAGCGTGCAGCTCACCCCGATGGAAGGACGAGAGTGACCCTCATCGACGTACATCTGACGCCGGACTATGCGGCTCGGGCATTGCGGGAGGATGTTCGGGCGGGGTTGGCGGCGACGCCCAAGTGGTTGCCGCCGAAGTGGTTCTACGATGCGCGGGGGAGTGAACTGTTCGAGGAGATCACGCGGCTGCCGGAGTACTACCCGACGCGGGCCGAGCGGGAGATCCTGCGGGCACGGGCCGGTGAGATCGCGGCGATCACCAACGCGCACACGCTGGTCGAGCTCGGATCCGGGTCGTCGGAGAAGACCCGCCTGCTGCTCGACGGGCTCCGCGCGCACGGGACGCTCACGTCGTTCGTCCCGCTCGACGTGTCGGAATCCGCGCTGCGGGACGCGTCCGACGCCATCAACGCCGACTACCCGAGTCTCGACGTACACGGCGTGGTCGGCGACTTCACCGCGCACCTCGACAAGCTGCCGGGTGATCCGCCGCGGGTCGTCGCGTTCCTCGGCGGCACGATCGGCAACCTGATCCCGGCGGAGCGCGAGGCGTTCTACCGTTCGATTCGCGAGGTCCTCGAGCCCGGCGAGTGGTTGCTGCTCGGCACCGATCTCGTGAAGGATCCCGCCACGCTGGTCGCGGCGTACGACGACTCCGCCGGCGTCACCGCCGAGTTCAACAAGAACGTGCTGCGGGTGATCAACCGGCAGCTCGGCGCGGACTTCGACGTGGACGCGTTCGAGCACGTCGCGCTCTGGGACGCGGACAACGAATGGATCGAGATGCACCTGCGCGCGACCCGTGCGATGCGGGTGCTGATCCCGGAGATCCACCTGGAGGTCACGTTCGACGAGGGCGAGGAGATCAGCACCGAGATCTCCGCCAAGTTCCACCGCGCCGGCGTCGAAGCCGAACTCGACAAAGCAGGCTTCGCCCCGGCCGCCTGGTGGACCGACAACAAAGCCCGCTTCGCCCTCTCCCTCTGGCAAGCCGTGTAGCCCCATTTGCCTGGCTGACCCAGCAATTTGCCTGGCTGACCCACGAAATCAGGGGTTCCCCACCCAGACTCAGGGTGGAGAACCCCCAATTTGCTGGGTCAGCCAGGCAAATGCGGGTTAGCTCCCCTGCTTGATCAATCCGTTGATCTTGTCGACGTACGCCGGGAGGTCGGTGATTGGCTTCTTGCCGCTCAGGATGGGCTGGTAGTTGGCGGTGGTGAGGTCGCCGACCTGCGAGGCCCACTGGGTGGTGAAGCGGACGCCGACCGTCTTCTCCGCGGACAGGTCGGCCTTGACCGTGTCGACGACGGTCTGCTGCTGTGCCTTGGTGAGCGCGTCGAAGTAGCTCGTCTGTGCGGGCGTGTACGCCGGCGGCGCCACCGGAGAGGACGGCAGTACGGCGTCCCACACCTTGGTGTTGATGTACTGCAGCACCTTGTACGTCGCGTCCTGGTCCTTCGTGTACTGCGGTGTGCAGATGCCGACCGAGTCGTACAGCGTGGTCGGCGTCTGCACCTGCGGGAACGGTGCGAACCCGTACTTGACCTTCGGCTTGTCGGTCTGGAACCCGGCCGCCAGCCACTGCCCGCCGAACGTCATCGGCACCTTGCCGGCCGCGAACAGCGACTGCACGTTCGCCGCGTCGTACCCGGGCGGCGCGACCGAACCGTTCTTGATCGCGGCGGTCAGCTTCTCGACGCCTTCCTTGTACTTGTCGTCGGCCTCGGCCTTCGTCGGGTGGTTCACGTTGTCGGTGAACGGGGCGCCACCGGCCGACACGGAGTACATGCTCATCGTGAACGGCCCGTCCGGACCGGTCAGCTGGTCGGCGACCAGGCCGTACTTCGCCCCGTTCTTGTTCGCCAGCTTCGCGGCGGCGGCGTACATGTCGTCCCACGTCCAGCCGGCCTTCGGCAGCGGCAGACCGGCCGCGGTGAACGCGTCGGCGTTGTACCAGACGCCGTACGTGTTCATCAGCGACGGAAGACCGCCCATCTGACCGTCGGCGGTCTTCCAGTTCTCGATCGCGGACGGCACGAACTTGTCGGCCTTGAAGTCGCCGTCGCCGTTCTGGATCTTGTCCGCCCAGTCGACCAGCAGGCCCTGCGACGTGTACTGCTGCTCGGTGTCGTTACCGCACCAGAACAGGTCCGGCAGCTGCTTCGCCTGGGTCAGCGACGCGAGCTTGTCGCCGTACTGACCGCTCGGGGTGTCGAGCAGCTCGACCTTGACGTTGTCGTCCTTGAAGTCCGCCAGCGCCTTCTTGATCGCGGCGTTGGTCTCGGCCGACTCCCAGGTCATCACCTTGACGGTGACCGGCCCGTCGCTCGAGCCGCTGTCCGACCCGCCGCTGCAGGCCGTTGCCGCCAGCAACCCCGCGCACGCCAACGCGGTCACACTCATGGTCCTCTTCACAAGGATTCTCCTCTATTTCTGGTTCGTGCTGCCGAGAGCGCCGAGGCCCTGGATGAAGTAGCGCTGCGCGGCGAAGAAGATGATCAGCGGCGGCAGCATGTAGAGCAGGTTGGTGGCCATGTAGTAGCTCCAGTCCGGCGTCTTCCCGGCGAACGGGGAGATGAACGACGCCATACCGACCGACAACGGCCACTTGCCGGACGAGTACAGGTAGACCAGTGGATTCAGGTAGTCGTTCCAGGACGCCTGGAACGCGAGGATCGCCATCGTCAGCCAGGCCGGCCGGGTCAACGGCAGCATCACGCTGACGAAGATCCGCAGATGCCCGGCGCCGTCGATCTTGGCCGCTTCATCGATGGAATAGGGGATCGCGAGAAAGTACTGCCGGGCCAGGAAGATGAACAACGGGTTCCCGCCGAGGAACGCCGGGACGATCAGCGGCAGCCAGGTGTCGTACCAGCCGATGCTCTTGTACATCTGGAACAACGGGATCAGCCCGACCACGCCCGGCAGGAGCATGCTGCCGACGAACAGGTAGAACCAGGTCTTGCGCCCCGGGAACCGCAACCGGGCCAGCGCGTAGCCGGCCATCATCGCGGTCATCACCCCGCCGATGACGCTCAACCCGGTGATGATGAACGAGTTCAGCAGCAGTTTCGGGAAGTGGATCGCCTTCGGCCCGTTGATGAAGTTGCTCCACGTCCACTCGTGCGGCAGCAACTTCGGCGGGATGTCGAACACCGCGGTCCGGCTCTTCAGTCCGATCGTGATCATCCACAGCAGCGGTACGACCATCACCGCGCAGATGAACAGCGCGACGACGTACCAGGCCGTCGTACCGACCAGGCGTGGTTTCTTCTTCGCCGGAGGGACGCTGTGCGTGGCGCCGGCGAGGGTGGGTTCAGTCTGAAGTGCTGTCACTGTACGTCCAGAGCGAGGAGAACTTCGCGGTCAGGGCGATCACGGCGATGATGATGATGAACAGCACCCAGACCTGCGCGGAGGCGTAGCCCAGTTGCGGGATCCGGCCGAGCGTCGGGAAGCCGTTCTCGTAGATCGAGAGCATCAGCACCTTGGTGCTGAACCCCGGTCCGCCGTTGGTCAGGATCTTCGGCTGGTTGAAGGTCTGCAGCGCCGCGGTGGTCTGCAGGATCACCTGCAGCAGCACGATCGGGCTGATCATCGGCAGCGTGATCCGGAAGAACACCGACCACGGGCCGGCCCCGTCGACCCGGGCGGCCTCGTACAGCTCGGTCGGTACGGCCTGCAGTGCGGCCAGGAAGATGATCATGGTGCCGCCGACGCCCCACAGCATCACCATCACCACGGACGGCATCGACGTACTCGGGCCCTGCAACCACAGGCTCGTCGGCAGGCCGAGCCGGTCGAGGATCGTGTTCAGCAACCCGACCTGCGGATCGAGAATGAACTTCCAGAGCGTGATCGTCGCGACCGCGGGCAGTACGACGGGCAGGTACGCGAGCGTGCGGACGATCCGTACTCCGGCGAAGCGCTGGTTGCAGAACATCGCGAGCGCGAGGCCGAGGACCAGCGACAACGGGACATAGAGCAGCACCAGATAGCCGGTCGCCCGCAACGCCGGCCAGAACGCCGGGTCGGTGGTGAACAGCCTCCGGAAGTTGCCGAGGCCAACGAAGACGGGATCGGTGAGCCCGTTGTACTTCGTCAGCGCGAGATAGAACGATCGAATCAGCGGATACCCCACGAAGACCAGGAACCCGATCACCGCGGGAGCGATGAACAGGTACGCCGCCTTCACGTCGGAGCCGGCGTTCCGGCTCATCCCACCCCGGCTGCGCCTTTTGGTGGTTGATCCGCCAAAAGAGACTGAATTCATCCGGCCTCCTGGACGGTAACGTTTCCAACGTCTTACTGTTGGGTGACGATGCCGTGTCGTGAAAAGGAAGTCAACCCCGTGCCCGAAACGTTTCCAAGCCAGCCAGAGGTCAGCCGGCCGACGATGATCGACGTCGCCCGGCGGGCCGGTGTCGGCCTCGGCACGGTGTCGCGTGTGGTGAACGGCGGCCACGGCGTCCGTGACGAGACCGCGCAGCGAGTCCGTGCGGCGATCGACGAGCTCGGGTTCCAGCGCAACGAGGTGGCCCGGGCGCTGCGGCCGGGCAAGAAGTCGACGTCGCTGGCGCTGGTCCTGGGTGACCTGACGAACCCGTTCTACGCGAGCATCGCGAAGGCGTCGCTCGAGGTCGCCGGGCAGTCCGGGTTCGCGGTCGTGCTGGGCAGTGTGGACGAGGACCCGGAGGGCGAGAAGCGGGCCATCCAGGAGCTCGTCAGCCGGCAGGTGGCCGGTCTGATGATCGTGCCCGACCAGGGCGATCACGCGTTCCTGCAGGGCGCCGGCGTACCGGTCGTATTCGTCGACCGTCCGGCGACCGGGATCGACGCGGACATCGTGATGGTCGACAACGAGGGCGGTGGGCGGATCGCGGCCGAACACCTGCTGGAGCAGGGGCATCAGCGGATCGCGATCATCCTCGCCCCGTCGTACTACACGATCGGGCGCCGGCTGCGCGGGTTCCGGCGCGCGCATCGGGCCGCGGGCATCGAGATCGACGAGTCGCTGGTCATCCAGCTGCCCGAGGGCAACGCGGAGGCCGCGGAGAAGGCGACCCGCGAGGTGATGCTGCGGGCCGATCCGCCGACCGCGATCTTCTCCTCCACCAACTTCCTCACCGAGGGCGTGCTGCGTGCCCTCGGCGAGCTCGGACGGGAGCCGGCTGTGGTGGGGTTCGACGACTTCCGGCTCGCCGACATGCTGCCGACGCCGGTCACGGTCGTTGCCTCCGACATCGCCGAGCTCGGTCGCAGCGCGGCACGGCTGCTGCTCGATCGCGCGTCCGGTACGGACACCCGTCCGCCGCAGCGGATCGTGCTGCCGTGCGCGTTGATCGAGCGCGGGTCGGGGGAGCGCCCGCCGGATTCTGCTGGCAAGAGAAGCGCTCGCTGACGGCCGGACGCGCGAGTAGCGTCGCCGCATGCACTACGAATCCTTCGGTGCGGGACGGCCGATCGTGTTCCTGCCCGGATGGGGCGGTGCGGGAAGCGAAGGCCGCGACGTCCACGAGCCGGTCTTCGAGGAGCGTCCCGGATGGCGCCGTATCTACGTCGACCCGCCGGGCACGGGCCAGTCGCCCGCCGTACCGTCGATCACCGACCAGGACGGCATGCTCTCGGCGATCGCGGACCTGGTCGACCAGTTGGTCGGCGACGAGCCGTTCGCACTGGCCGGTACGTCGGCCGGCGGGCTGCACGCCCGTGGGATCGTGAAGCGCGACCCGGCCCGCGTCCTCGGTCTGTTGCTGCGCGTGCCGGGAATCGTCGTCGATCGCGCCCAGCGGACGCTGCCGACGGAGCAGTACCTCGTGAAGTCCCCGGCGTACCAGGAAGCCTGGACCGACAAGCAGCGCCGCTACTACGACCCGGCGGAAGCGCAGGCGGACCTCGAGTTCCTGGGCCGGATCCAGGGCGACGTCGCGACCTACTCGCTCCGCGAGGATCCGTCCGCGCGCTTCGAAGGCCCGACGCTGATCGTGACGGGCCGGCAGGACACGATGACCGGGTACGCCGACGCCTGGCCGATCCTCGACGACTACCCGAGAGCGACGTACGCCGTCCTGGACCAGGAGGGCCACGACATGCCGGTGCAGCGGATCGGGCTGTACCGCGCACTGGTGTCGGACTGGCTGGCCAGAATCGAGCAAAGAATCGAGCACCCGGACGCGTGAGGGGCGGAACGCGCGTCCAGGTGCTCGTCCAGGGGTGGGTCAGAAGTTCGGCCAGGCCCAACCGAGGTAGTTGTTGAAGTAGGGCAGCGCGCGGGTGCCGATCGCATTGCTGACACTGGTCGCCCAGAACGTGCCGTCGCCCTTGGCTACGCCGACGTGGCCGTAGGCGCTGATGTTCCAGAAGACCAGGGCACCCTTCGGCGGGTTCAGATCGCCGCGGTGGGCGGCGCCGCGGGCCACGGCGTCGTTCCAGTCCGCGATCGCAGAGGCCCAGATTCCGGTCTTCCCGTACGAGTTCTCGGCGGCCATCTCGCACAGTCCCTGGTAGGCGGTCGAGCCGCTGCGGGCGGCGTACCAGGCGATGGCCTTGTCGGCGCGCGGGTTGCTCGTGCACAGCGGCGCGACCAGGCCGCTGCTGCCGGTGTTGACGTAGGCGTCGGTGATGAAGCCCTTGCCGGGGATGTGGTCCCAGATCAGGCTGCGGCCGAACTTGCCGGTCACCGGCTCGCCGTAGATCTGGCAGTCGATCTCGACCGGCCCGTCGGGCTGGTTGCCGACCGTGCCGAAGCTGGTCGCGTTACCGGACCGGATGGCGACACCGGTGTTGCTGTCGGTGTCCACGGTTCCGGTGGCGGCGCTGGCCGGCAGGACGCCGGCGCCGACGAGGGCGGCGCCGCTGAGAAGGGTGAGGGCGGTGAGGCGGGCGGTGATGCGCATGAGGGCGGTACGCATGGTGGTGATCCCTTCTGGAGTTGTACTCGCAGGGAACCAAGAAGTGACGGCGTTGTCGCAGTGGGCAACGAGGCGGGGCGGCGCCTCGACGGCCCTCAGAAGTTCGGCTGCGCCCAGCCGAGGTAGTTGGAGAAGTACGGCAGCCGCGCCTTGCCGATCCGGCTGTTGACGCTGGTGGCCCAGAAGTTGCCGTCGCCGGTGGCCACGCCGACATGGCCGTAGGCGCTGATGTTCCAGAACACGAGCGCACCCTTCGGCGGGTTGAGGTCACCCCGGTGCGCGGCGCCTCGGCGTACGGCGTCATTCCAGTTGGCGATCGCCGACGCGTAGACACCGGTGCGGCCGTACGCGTTCTCGACGGCCTTCTCGCAGTAGCCCTGGTACGCGGTGGATCCGTTGCGGGCGGCGAACCAGGCGATCGCGTCGTCGGCCCGCGACTGCGGCCCGAGGACGGTGCTGGTGATCGGTGCGGGGGCGGTCGCGGGTGCGGCGGTGGCGGGGAGGGCTGTGGTTCCGAGGGCCAGCACGGTCAGGATGGCGGTGGCGAACGAACGGTTCATGGTGGTTGCCTTTCGCTCTGAACTGCGATGGACGAGCCTGTTGTCTTGGAGAATCACTTCCTTTGTGCAGACAATCAGAGCGTGATCGGATTGTCGCAGTGGGCAACGGAGCTGATTCACTGTGATTTGGTACTTTATGTAGATAAGTGACGGCGAGAGCGGAGAGTGCGCCGTGCGCCCAGCCCAGGCTCGGTACGTGATCGGAGCTCGCATGCGCGAGCTGCGCGAGGCCGCCGGGGTGGCCCTGACCCGCGCCGCCGCGGACTCCGGCTGGGACAAGGGGCATCTGTCCCGCGTCGAGCGCGGCCACACCAAGCCGAGCCGCGAGCTGATCGAGTGGTACGACGACTCGTTCGGAGCGAATCAGGCGCTGGTCAACCAGCTGATGGAACTCGACGCCGCCGTACGGGCCGGCCGGGACATGTCACAACGGGACATGCGCCGGCACGTGCAACCCGTCCTACTCGGTGGATCCGTACCGATCGACCATCACCCCGACGACCGGGCCGAACTGGTCGGCGAGACGGTGCCGGACGGTACGCGCGTGTGCCGCGACCAGGTCTTCGAGAAAACCTGGGAACTCCGCAACAGCGGCGAACGCCCCTGGCACAACCGCTGGCTCACCCGCCAAGGCGCCGCCGGCACCCCCGGCTGGCTCCGCTCCCCACCCCGAACCCCAGTCCCCGACGCCGTGCCAGGCGACATCGTCACGGTCTCGATGACCCTCCAGGCCCCCTGCCAAGTAGGAGCCTCCACCGCCTACTTCAAACTCACCGACGAAGCAGGCCGCCTGTACTACCCCGGCCTGGAGTCCCCACCCCTCTACTGCACCATCTTCACCGTCTACGACTAGCGCTCCGCCGTGCCTCGCGCCCGCCCGCCCAACGGCAGTGCACAGGAAGTGGTGGCGGTGGAGGGGAAATAAGGCTCTTGTGACCGATGTGTGGGTGGTCGGCGCGGCTCCGGGCGCCTGAGTGTGCGTTCTCATCAGGACGTGTCGAAGGGCTGGGTGGTGCACCTGAACGTGACCACGCCCGCACGCACGGCGCCCCACCGGCGCTCCACCTGTCGAGCCGCCCGCACCCCCCAAACCCCGCCGCCGCTGTCGCTCCCCAAACCAATTCGGGGAGCCCCACAACGGCACGTCATCGTCCCCAAACCGGTTTGGGGAGTTCTGTACCCCCCGGGAAGTCGTGCCCGGGGGGAAGTCGTGGGTGGGCAGGTGTGGGTTCTGCTCTGCTGCCCGGATCAGGGGCGAAACCCGAACAGCGGGGAAACAAAGTTGCAGATCGCGACAATTTCTTTCCCAACCAGACAGCTCACCCGCTCCGACGAGAGCACTTACCGTCGCGGGGCGCCGCCGAAACCCGCCACTCGATGCACCCGACGGATCGCGGCAACCGAGGACACGCACCGAGAACACGCACTGGGGACTGGGAACAGGCAATGGTGACTCGGGACAGGCAATGCCAGGTGCCTACCCACCATTGCCTGTTCCCTGATCCCGGACCGGGTTGATCGCCGCCCACACATCGGACAGGAGAGCCGGAAATAACCTGTTCAACGGCCCCGCCACGTCGGCGCACCCCCAGCAGCTGGCAAAACCTGGCGAATTCGGTTGGCTGTGGTGAGGGGTTGATCCAGGTCCGGCCAGCCGATGCGCACGACCTGGAACCCGTGTGCGCGGAGGTTGTCCTCGCGCCTCCGCCACCAGGTCGTCGGCCTTCCCGTACTTCATCGCGCCGTCGAACTCCACGACGCAGGTCCGCTCCAGCAGGAGGTCGACCCGCGCGATCAGCCGCCCGGACCCGTCCCTGATCTCGGCCTGCAACTCCGGTTCCGGGAACCCGTGGTTCGCCAAAAGGACCCGGAGACGCGACTCGCCGACCGATTCGCTCAACCCGTTCGCGAACCGCGCCGCCGCCCGCGCGGCGGGTGAACCGTGCCACACGCGGTGCCGATCCACTGTCGCCATGAGCGCCTCCGGACTGACCAGACGCGAATGCAGCGCAGCATCGCCCAGCACGACTCCGACCTCGTACGACGAGGCGCACGCGGTCTCGGCGACGGCACGAGCCGCCGTGACCACCTGCAGACCGTCGACAACCGTGAGCTCACCAGGGTCGAAGTGCGACCGGTGTACGTCGGCAATGGAGTCGGACCGCCTGCGACCGGTGGCCTTGGTGACGTGGACACGCGACAGGTCGAGGCCCCAGGTGGGCAATCCGTGCAGCATCGCCGCGGACTGATGACTCACCACCGCACCGGGGCCCAAGCGGTTGATGACAGCGCGGGTCTTCAGGAGGTGAAGGCGCTTGGTGCGATCCCAGGAGGCCTCACCCGCGGGCGAGGCGCCCGGTTCGACGTACACGTCACGAGACAGTCGCGACCACTGCCCGCGCCGCAGCCGTTGCCGGAGCTCGCTGTCGCTGTAGCCGCAATCCACCGCGTCCGCCCGAGTGAACCAGCCCCCACGGGGAATAACCTGTGCAGCGCCACCAGAAGCTGTCAAGCCCCCGGCGTACGGCGGGTTAGAGGTTGTACTCGGCGGCGATTTCGGCGTCCAGTTCGGCTTTGCGTTTTACCCAGCGGTCGGTGAGGCCTTTGACTTCTTCGCTGATGAAGTCGATGAAGGCCAGGGAGACGCGGATGCGGTGGTGGGCGTCGGTGCCGTCGCCGGCGGCGTCCAGGACCTTGCGGAGGGATTCGGACCAGCGCAGCAGTGAGGCGTCCTCGCTCATCATCGTCTGGTACCAGGCGTCGTCCTGGACGACGTACACATCGCGGCGGCTGCCGGGCTCGCGTTCGCGGGTTGCCAGGCGTAACTGCAGCAGGTAGTTGACCGCTCCGGAGACCGCGGCGGGGCTCGCCTGCAGTTGGTCGGACAGTTCGGCGGCGGTCATCCGGCCGTCCACGCTGGACAGGATCGCGGCGAAGACCCGGGCGGCCATCCGTGGCCAGCCGGTCTCGGCCAGCAGGTTGCCGAACTGCTCGGTGTATCGCCGGACGGCGTCGTCGTCTCGAAGTGCACTCACCGCCCCATCATCCCCTCTGGGTCACTCGATTACCTGATGTGTGAGAAACGTGTTAGCAAGATTCACAAACTTCTGAATGAAGTGTACGTTATGAATCATGACATCAGCCATCGTGGTCTCTGGACTGCACAAGTCGTACGGAAGTACGCACGCCCTCGACGGTCTCGACCTTGAGGTCGCGACCGGTGAGGTGCACGGCTTCCTCGGGCCGAACGGCGCCGGGAAGTCCACCACCATCCGCGTCTTGCTCGGACTGCTGCGCGGTGACGCCGGTGATGTCTCGCTGCTCGGCGGGGACCCGTGGGGCGACGCCGCGAAGCTGCACCGCCGGCTGGCGTACGTCCCGGGTGACGTGAACCTGTGGCCGAACCTGACCGGCGGCGAGGTGATCGACCTGCTCGGCCGGCTCCGCGGCGGACTGGACGAGAAGAAGCGCGACGAACTGCTGCGCCGGTTCGACCTCGACCCGACCAAGAAGGGCCGGACGTACTCCAAGGGCAACCGGCAGAAGGTCGCCCTGGTCGCCGCGCTCGCTGCGGACGTGGAGCTCCTGATCCTCGACGAGCCGACCTCCGGCCTGGACCCGCTGATGGAGGAGGTGTTCCGGCAGTGCATCGAGGAGGAACGCCAGCGCGACCGTACCGTGCTGCTGTCGAGCCACATCCTGTCCGAGGTCGAGGCCCTGTGTGACCGGATCAGCATCATCCGCCGCGGCAAGGTGGTGGAGACCGGCACGCTGGCCGACCTGCGCCATCTCACGCGGACGTCGATCCAGGCCGAGCTGGCAGCGTCGCCGAACGGCATCGCGCAACTGCCTGGGATCCACGACCTCGACGTCCAGGGAAACCGGGTCCGTTGCGAGGTGGACACCGCCCAGCTCGAGGCCGTGATGCGGCAGCTGTCCGCGAGCGGCATCAAGAGCCTCGTGGCGCAGCCGCCGACGCTCGAGGAGCTGTTCCTGCGGCACTACGAAGACGACGTACCCGCTGAGGCTCCTGCTGATTCTGAGGCGGCCGTGCGATGAACGACTTCGTCGGTACCGGGACGCTGGTGCGGCTCGCGCTGCGCCGGGACCGGATCCTGATCCCGATCTGGATCGTCGTGTTCGTGATGACGGCCGCCGGCTCGGCCAAGGCGACGATGGACCTGTACTCCGACCCCAAGGCGTTGGTCGACGCGGCGCAGACCTCGAACGCGTCACCCGCGCTCGTGTCGCTGTACGGGCGCATCTTCGACGAGTCCTCGCTCGGGGAGGTCTCGCTGTTCAAGCTCACCGCGTTCGGCGCGCTACTGGTCGGGTTGCTCGGCGGCATGCTCGTCGTACGCCACACCAGGAGCGAAGAGGAGTCCGGGCGGCTCGAGCTGCTCAGTGCCGGCGTACTCGGTCGGTACGCCGCTCTGGCGTCCGCACTGATCGTGTCCGGAGCGACTGTGATCGTGCTCGGGTTGCTGACCGCGCTGTCGCTGATGGGCAGTGGGCTGGACGCACAGGGGTCGTTCGCGTTCGGGTTGATGTGGGCGGCTGCCGGACTGTCGTTCGCGGGTGTCGCGGCGGTCACCTCACAGGTCAGCGAAAGCGCCCGGGCCGCGAACGGGCTGACTGCGATAGTGCTCGGCGTGGCGTACGTACTGCGCGCCATCGGCGACTCGTCCGCAGACGGCAGCACGCAGTGGGTGTCGTGGCTGTCACCGATCGGCTGGTCGCAGCAGGTCCGTGCGTACGCCGGTGACCGGTGGGCTGTACTGCTGGTGCCGCTCGTGTTTCTGGCGCTCCTGGTCACTGCAGCGACCGCACTGATCCGGCGGCGCGACCTAGGCGCCGGTCTGGTGCCCCCACGTCCCGGACCGCCCCGGGCGGCCAAGTCGTTGCGTTCGCCGCTCGCTCTGGCGTGGCGGCTGCACCGAGGCTCGCTGTACGCGTGGGGTTTCGCGTTCCTGCTGCTGGGGCTGCTGGTCGGGAACATCGCCAGCAACGTCGACGGGTTCGTCACCAGCGACAGCGCGAAGGAGATGGTGCAGAAGCTCGGTGGCGTGGAGGGCATCACCGATGCCTTCCTGGCGACCGAGATGGGCATGGTCGGGTTGCTGGCGTCGGCGTTCGGGATCCAGGCGGCGCTCCGGCTGCGATCGGAGGAGACCGCGCTGCGGGCCGAGCCGTTGCTGGCGACCGGTGTGTCGCGGGCGCAGTGGCTGGCGAGTCATGTGCTGATGGCGCTGCTGGGCACCGGAGCGCTGATCCTGGTCGCCGGACTGGGCTCCGGGATCTCTAGCGGTGCATCGCTCGGCAACGTGGGGCGCCAGGTGCCGCGGATGCTGGCGGCGGCCGCCGTACAGCTGCCGGCTATCTGGTTGGTGGCGGCGCTTGTCGTCATCCTGTTCGGGTTTGCGCCGAAGCTGGTGACCGGGGGATGGGCGCTGTACGGCGTGTTCCTGCTGATCGGGCAGTTCGGTGAGGTATTCAATCTGCCGCAGTCGGTGATCAACCTCAGCCCGTACGGGCACACGCCGCGGCTGCCCGGCGGTGACTTCTCCGTCACACCAGTGCTCTGGCTGACCGGGATCGCGGCGGCGCTCACGATCGCGGGCTTCGCCACGTTCCGCCGCCGCGACATCGGTTAACCACGATCAGCGCTGGTCTGAGGGGTCCAGCGCTCACGGGCCCGCCCGGTAGCTCACCGGGCGGGCCTGTCTACGATCGCTGGGTGTTCAGTGAGCAGCTGGTTGAGTTCTGGAGCGAGCGGCACCTGTGTGTGCTGAGTACGGTCCGGGCGGACGGGACGGTGCACGCGACGCCCGTCGGAGCGACCTTGGACGTCGAGGCCGGGCTGGTGCGGGTGATTTGCTCCGGTACGTCGTACAAGGCTCGTGCGATCCGGCGGCTCGGGGAGGCGGCCGTCGCGGTGACGCAGGTCGACGGCCGGCGCTGGAGCACGATCGAAGGGCGTGCTGTGGTCAGCGACGACCCGGCACGGGTACACGACGCCGAGCGGCGCTACGCCAAGCGCTACAAGGAGCCACGCGTCAACCCACAACGCGTGGTCATCGAAATCACCGTCACCAAGGCCCTCGGCAATGCCTGACCCCATCACCGTCGTCGGCCTCGCCCCCGACGGCTGGACCGGCCTCTCACCCGAAGCCCGCACAGCCCTCCAACAAGCCGACCTCCTCCTAGGCAGCCCTCGCCAACTAGCCCTGATCCCATCCGCCTCTGTTGGCGCCTTGCGCATTGCTTGGCCTTCGCCGTTGTCTGAGGCGCTTCCTCGGTTGCTGGACGAGCACCGGGGCAAGCGGATCTGTGTGTTGGCGAGCGGTGACCCGACCTTCCACGGCATCGGCACGACCCTGGTCCGCCTCCTCGGCCCCGACGCCGTACGCGTGATCCCGCAGCCCTCGAGCGTCTCCCTGGCATGCGCGCGCCTCGGCTGGGCGCAAGACCAGGTGCAAGTAGTGAGCCTGGTGAACAACCCAGTCGAGCGACTCCACCCACACCTCCAACCCGGCCGACGAGTCCTGATCCTCAGCCGAGGCGCCCCAACCCCCGCCGAGGTCGCACAACTCCTGATCGCCCGCGGCTACGGCGCCAGCACCTTCACCGTCCTCGAACAGCTCGGCGGCCCCACCGAACGCATCCGTACGACGACCGCCGCCGACTGGTCCACCGAAGTCGACCCGCTCAACGTCATCGCCGTACTCTGCCCGCCCGACGCCCCCGTCCTCTCGACAGCACCCGGCCTGCCCGACGACGCGTACGAGAACGACGGCCAACTGACCAAACGCGAGGTCCGCGCAGTCACGCTGTCCCGCCTCGAACCCGTACCAGGGCAACTCCTCTGGGACATCGGCGGCGGCGCGGGCAGCATCGCGATCGAGTGGTCCCGGCACCATCCGTCCTGCCGCGCGATCGCAGTCGAACGCGACCCCGACCGCGCGAAACGCCTGGAACGGAACGTTTCCGCCCTCGGCGCAGCGGTAGAGATCGTGGAAGGTGCGGCCCCGGCAGCGCTCGCCGGTCTCGAGTCGCCGGACGCGATCTTCATCGGCGGAGGAGCGACGGCGGCCGGCATGTTCGACACCTGCTGGAACGCGCTCCGCCCCGGCGGTCGCCTGGTCGCGAACGGCGTCACACTGGAGACCGAGTCGCTGATCGCCCAGTGGTACAAGGCCGTCGGCGGCGACCTCGTCCGCATCGACGTACAACGCGCCTCCGCCATCGGCACCATGACCGGCTGGCGCCCAGCCATGCCCGTCACCGTCTGGAGCGTGACGAAGTGACGGTCCACTTCATCGGTGCCGGACCTGGTGCCGCCGACCTGATCACCGTTCGCGGTCGCGACCTGATCGCCTCGTCTCCAGTCTGTCTGTACGCCGGTGCACTCGTACCGATCGAGCTCCTCGACCACTGCCCGCTCGGCGCGCGCAAGGTCGACACCGCGAACCTGACCCTCGACGAGATCGTCACCGAACTCGCCACCGCACACGCCGCCGGCCTCGACGTCGCCCGCCTGCACTCCGGCGACCCCTCCGTCTTCAGCGCGATGGCCGAACAGATGCGCCGCCTCGACACCCTCGAGATCCCGTACGACGTGACGCCCGGCGTACCGGCGTACGCCGCGGCCGCCGCCACCCTCGGCCGTGAGCTGACCGTCCCCGAGGTCGGGCAGACCGTGATCCTGACCCGGATCGGCGGCAGCGCCAGCGCGATGCCGGCCGGTGAGGATCTCGCGACCCTCGGCGCGAGCCGGGCGACGATCGTTCTGCATCTCGCGGTGCAGCAGATCGAGCGTGTGGTCGCGGAACTCGTCCCGAACTACGGCGCGGACTGCCCGGTCGCGATCGTCGCGCGCGCGTCTCGTGACGACGAGGTCGTCCTGCGCGGCACGCTCGCCGATATCGCGGAGCAGGTGAAGTCCGCGGGTGTTCGCCGTACCGCCGTCATCATCGCCGGAAAGGTGCTGTCGGCAACGACCTTCCGGGACAGCCATCTCTACTCGGCTGATCGGTCTCGATGAAGGTTCTGCTGCTCGGCGGGACCGGGGAGGCTCGCGAGCTCGCGGGAGTCCTGACTGCGAGCGGGGTCGAGGTCGTGTCGTCGCTGGCCGGGCGGACCTCCGATGCGCGGGTGCCGGTTGGTGAGGTTCGGGTCGGTGGGTTCGGCGGGGTGGATGGGCTTACGGACTGGTTGCGGCAGCATCCGGTCGATGCGGTGATCGACGCGACGCATCCGTTCGCGGCGACGATGACTGCTCATGCGTTTGCTGCAACACGCGAGGTTGGTGTGCCGCTGCTGGTGCTTCGGCGGCCAGGTTGGGCAGCGGAATCTGACGACAACTGGCATTGGGCCGCCACCGCCTCTGATGCTGCTGAGTTGCTGCCGAGGCTCGGGACGCGGGCGTTTCTGACGATCGGTCGGCAGGGGCTCGATGCGTTCGCTGGTACCGGGCTGTGGACGCTCGCCCGGTGCGTCGATCCGCCCGAACCTCGTCCCAGTTGGTGCACTCTGGTCCTTGCCCGCGGGCCCTTCACGCTCGCCGATGAGGAGACGATTCTCCGCGACCACGGCATCGACGTACTCGTCACGAAGGACAGCGGTGGCCCCGCCACAGCCGCCAAACTCACCGCGGCCCAGCGATTCGCGATCCCAGTGATCCTGATCCGTCGACCGCCCTTACCCGCGGGGGCTGAGGTGGTTGAGACGGTCGTGGAAGCCGCTCAATGGGTGATCCGCGCGAGCCACTCACCCAGTACGTGACGCTCGCCGTCGGTCAGCATCTCGAGCTCCGGCAACCGAGCCCGCAACGCATTAGCAGCCGTCACCGCCCCGCCCGCCGACCCGTCGTCCGCGGACTCGCGGACGGCGTCGGTGGTGATGGTGGTGATCAAGGCGTCGAACATCGTGTCTGCCAGCCGTGGGTCGCGGTCGGCTTGAGGGACGGCTAGCAGTGCTAGTACGGCGCCTGAGCCGGCTGCCTGTACTAGTTCCACGGCAAGGTCCTCGTCGACGCGTAGCCGTCCGGCGGCCGCGATGTTGCGGATTCGGGTACGCAGGATCGCCAGTCCGGCCTCGGCTGCCGCGGGGCGCCGGCCCGGCTGCGTGTCGGCGTACATCAGCAGGAAGAGCGCCGGATTCGCCAGCCCGAAGCCGATGTGCAGGTCCCATCCCGCGCGGAGGTCCGTGACCGGGTCCGCCGTCGGGTCGAGCGGTGGCTTGTCCGCCACGTACGTCGAGAACCCGTACTCGAGCACCGCCGCGAGCAGCCCGTCCTTGTCGCCGAACAGCCGGTAGATCGTCGGCGCCTGCGTACCCGCCGCAGCCGCAACCGCCCGCGTCGAAACAGCATCCCGCCCACCGGCCGCGAGCAGCCCCGCGGCGACCTCGACGATCTGAGCCCGCATCCGATCCCGCCCACTGACGCCATCGCTGGTCGGGGCGTCTGTTGTGTCGTCTGGCTGCGGCTCCTGCACGCGCCAACCGTAGCGGTTGGCTCGGTGTGTTTCCAGTGATAGCGTCAATCTGTATCCGCCGATAACAAGGAGCTGTGCATGATCATCGTCACCGGAGCGAGCGGCCGTTTCGGGCGTGCCGTCGTCGACCGCCTCGCCGAGCACGTCCCGATCGACCAACTCGGCGTCAGCGTGCGCGACCCGGAGAAGGCCGCGGACCTCGCCGCCCGCGGTGTTCGGGTACGCCGTGGAGACTTCGGCGACCCGGACTCGCTCGCGTACGCGTTCGAAGGCGCCACGCAGGTGCTGATCGTCTCGGGCCCGGCCGACCCGGAGCCGCACCACGTCGCGATCGACCTCGCCAAGACCGCCGGCGCCGAGCGCATCCTCTACACGAGCCACCAAGCGGCGAACCCGGACTCGCTGTTCGTCGCAACCCGAGGCCACGCCGCGACCGAACAGGATCTGGCCGGCTCCGGCGTACCGTTCACCGCGCTGCGCAACGGTTTCTATGCGAGTACGCCGGTGTTCCTGCTGCGGTCCGCGCTGGAGACGGGGGAGCTGATCCTGCCGGAGGACGGGCCGTTCTCCTGGACAGCGCACCGGGATCTGGCCGACGCGGCGGCGCTTGCGCTGACCGAGCCCGGTCGTCTGGATGGCATCACGCCGGCTTTGACCGGGCCGGACCTGTTCGATTACGCGGACGTCGCCGCGATCGCGTCCGAGCTCGTCGGACGGAAGATCACCCGGGTCACGGTGCCGGACGAGGAGTGGAAGCGCGCTGCGCTCGACCGTGGGATGCCGGAGTTCCTGGCCGATCTGACGCTGGGCATCTTCGCGGCCGCCCGGCAAGGCGAGTTCGCCGTCGTCGACCCCACACTCCCGGTACTCCTCGGCCGCCCAGCCACAACCCTGCGCGAAGCACTCGCCACCGAGCTCACCGCGTAGCGCAGTCGGGATGCGCTGATGGGCGGTGGTGGCGGGCTCGATAGATTGGCGGCATGGGGATTCAGATCGCGCCGAGCATCCTGTCCGCCGACTTCGCGCGGCTGGCCGATGAGGCGGCCGCTGTGTCGAACGCGGACTGGCTGCATGTCGACGTGATGGACAACCACTTCGTGCCGAATCTGACCCTCGGTATGCCCGTGGTCGAGTCGTTGGCCAAGGCGACCGACACGCCGCTCGACTGTCACCTGATGATCGAGGACCCGGACCGCTGGGCGCCCGGGTACGTCGAGGCGGGCGCGTCGAGTGTCACGTTCCACGTCGAGGCCTGCCGCGCGCCGATCCGGACCGCGCGCGAGATCCGGGCCAAGGGCGCGCGCGCCGCGATGGCGCTCAAGCCCGCCACCCCGATCGAGCCGTACGAGGACCTGCTGTCCGAGCTCGACATGATCCTGATCATGACCGTCGAGCCAGGCTTCGGCGGCCAGAAGTTCCTCGACGTGTGCGTACCCAAGATCCGCCGCACCCGCGAACTGCTCGACAAGCACGGCCTGGATCTGTGGATCGAGATCGACGGTGGCGTCTCGGCCGACACCATCGAACGCTGCGCCGAGGCGGGCGCCGACGTGTTCGTGGCCGGCTCGGCGGTGTACGCCGCCGACGACCCGAACGCGATGGTCGAGCAGCTACGCGGTCTCGCCGAGCAGTCCGCCGGCCGGTAAGTCAGGCCCGGTCGGCTCCGGCTCGATCTCAGGCGGGACCCGCAGCAGCAGCACCGTCGAGACGGCCGCAAGCACGGCGGCCAGCAGCCACACGTAGCGCACGCCAAAGCTCTCGATCAGCGCGCCGGCCACCGCGGCCCCGAGCGCCCCGCCGCCGGTCGCCGCGCTGCCCATCCACCCGAACACCTCGGTCCGCGCGACATCGGGCGTCAAGGAACCGAGCCGCCCGTACAGCGCACCGATCGCGGGTGCCAGCGTCAGCCCCGACAGCGTCAACGCGATCCCCAGGGACACCGACGACCAGGTCGCGAACACGCACAGCAGCATCCCGGCCGCGACGAGAGCGGCCCGCCGCCACAGGTACGACGTACGCCGCCCGGGCAACGCGCCCGCGACAGCGCCGCCGACCAGGCTGCCGAACGCCCAGACGGCCTCCAAGATCCCGGCGATCAGCCGCTGACCGTGGTCGTCGGCGAACGCGACGATCGCCAGCGAGATCCCGTTGAACGACATCACCCAGAGGCCGAACGCGAGGATCAGCGGCAACCGATGCCGATGCCACAGCAGCTGCCGCGCGGTCAGCGGCACCGAGGTGTGCTGGTCGCGGGGGAGCGGCTCGGGTTGCCGGAGCGCATACCACCAGATGAAGACGGCCGACATCACCGCCGCGAGCAGGACGCCGGCCCGCGGGCTCGCCACGCTCACCGCGGTTGCCCCGAGCATCGGCCCGACCATGAACAACAGCTCCTGCGCCGTCGCATCCACCGAGTACGCCGTCCGCAGCGCCGGGCCCGACACAACGCGCGGCCACGCGGCCCGCAAGGTCTGCATGACCGGCGGCACCAGGGCGCCCGCGATCAAGGCCGGCAGCGGCAACATCCGATGCAGCCCGGTCGGCAGGAGCGCGATCGCGAACAGCGCGAGACTCCAGGCGATCCCGGTCGCCAGCAGCACGCCACGAGGCCCGCGACGGTCGGCAGCGCGTGACCAGAGCGGCCCCGCGACGGCCGCGCCGACCGAATAGGCGCCGGCGACAATCCCCGCCCACCGGAACGAGCCGCTCGCGTCCTTGGCGAGGAACGCGATCGGCACCATCGTCGCGAGCATGGGCAGCCGGGCGAGCAGCGAAGACACCAGCAGCGTCATCACACCCTGCGCTCGCCACAATTCGCGGTACCCGGCCAGATCCATGCCCGCATTCTTGCCCCCGCCGCCGACAGTTTCCGTGCGCCGGCTGGTCAGGCCTCTACGATGAGCTGGTGAGCGAGCACAAACCGGTGGATACCTGGCTGACCGACATGGACGGCGTGCTGGTGCACGAGGAGCGGGCGATCCCCGGCGCGAGCGAGTTCATCGCGGCGCTGCAGGCGTCCGGCAAGAAGTTCCTGGTCCTCACGAACAACTCGATCTTCACCCCGCGTGACCTTCGCGCCCGGCTGCTTGCCGCGGGCATCGACATCCCGGAGCGGTCGATCTGGACCAGCGCGCTGGCCACCGCGCAGTTCCTCGACGACCAGCGGCCGCGCGGGACGGCGTACGTGATCGGCGAGGCGGGACTGACCACCGCGCTGCACGAGATCGGGTACGTGCTGACCGAGCGCGACCCCGACTACGTCGTCCTCGGCGAGACCCGGACGTACTCGTTCGAGGCCATCACCAGGGCGATCCGGCTGATCGCCGAAGGTGCCCGGTTCATCGCGACCAACCCGGACCCGACCGGCCCGTCACAAGAGGGTCCGCTGCCGGCGACCGGCTCGGTGGCCGCGCTGATCACCCGGGCCACGGGCGTCGCGCCGTACTTCGTCGGCAAGCCGAACCCGCTGATGATGCGCAGCGCGCTGAACCGGATCGAGGGCCACTCCGAAACCACCGTGATGATCGGTGACCGGATGGACACCGACATCATCAGCGGTCTCGAGGCCGGCCTGCGGAGTGTGCTCGTGCTGTCCGGATCGACCGGTGAGCACGAGGTCGAGCGCTTCCCGTACCGCCCGACCCGCGTGGTGCAGTCGATCGCCGACGTCGTACCACTCGTGACCGCCCTGTCCTAGTACCTGTCCTAACAGGTCAAGGTGCGGAAACCGTAGCCCTGGGCCTTGAGGGACTTGAGGATCGTGGGGAGTGCCGCCACGGTCTGGGTGCGGTTGCCGCCGCCGTCGTGCATCAGGATCACCGAGCCACTGTGCACGTTCTTCAGCACGCGTTGCACGATCGCCGTCGTACCGGGCTTGGTCCAGTCCCGTGAGTCCACGGTCCACACCACGAGGTCCTTGCCGAGCGCCTTCGCCCGCTGCCGGACCGTTGCGTTCACCCCGCCGTACGGCGGTCGCAGGCAGGCCGGCGTACTGCCGATCTGCGCCCGGATCGCCGTATCCGTCGAGGTCACCTGCTGCCGGAACGCGGCCGCACTGAGGCCGCGGAGGTCGGCGTGCGTCCAGGTATGGTTCTGCACGCTGTGACCGGATTCGTGGATCCGCTTGGTCAGCTGCGGATGCTTCCGGACGTTCTGGCCGACCTCGAAGAACGTCGCCTTGGCGCCGTACTGCGCGAGGATGTCGAGCACCTTCGGGGTGTACTCGACATCAGGCCCGTCGTCGAACGTCAGTACGACGTACTTGGTCGGTAACGGTGTTGTGGTCGGCGTGACCGGTGCAGCCGCGGCGGTTGGAGGCATAGCTGGTTTGGCCGGTGACTTCGCGGACGCGACGACCACCGTGCCGATCAGCGCGCTGGCCAGCATCATCATCCCCAGACCGATGACCCTGTTGCCCGTGCGCGTCAAGCGAACATCCATGTTCCCCCCAGGGCGGTGGGTGGTTCACTACCTCACCCGACCTACCCTGAGGAAACTTTCGGCGAAAGCCAGCGACCACGCCGCTTCCATGTCAACGAATCACGGATACCGGACGCCTACGTGCACCACAGCGGGTAGAAGACGTATCCCCGTGCCTTCAGCGTCTTGAGGATCGTGGGGAGCGCGGCCACGGTCTGGGCGCGGTTGCCGCCGCCGTCGTGGAGCAGGATCACCGAGCCGCTGCGCACCTTCGACAGCACCCGGCGCGCGATCGTCGACGCCCCTGGCCGGGTCCAGTCGCGCGGGTCGACGGACCAGAGGACGATGCGCTTGCCGAGCATCGTGGCCCGTTGCGCGACCGCCCTGTTCGTCGCGCCGTACGGCGGCCGGAGGCAACGCGGCGTGTAGCCGGTCTGAGCCCGGAGATACCGGTCGGTGGTCCGAACCTGGTACTTGAAGGTGGCCCAGTTGACCCTGGTGAGGTTCGGATGCGACCAGGAGTGGTTCTGCACGCTGTGGCCGAGCCGGTCGACGCGCCGGGTCAGGGCCGGGTACCGCTTGACGTTCTGCCCGACCTCGAAGAACGTGGCCCGCACGCGGTAGGTCTGAAGAATCTTCAGGATCTGCGCCGTGTAGCGCGGGCTCGGACCGTCGTCGAAAGTCAGATACACCCACTTGACCCGGTCCGGCGCCGCCGCCGACGTGCTGGTGGCTGGTGGCGCGGTCAACGCCACCAGCCCGAGCAGCACGCTCGCGATCAGCACTGCCAAACGTCTCTTCATCACAACCATCCCCCAGCTATGGTCGCCCTGATCCCATAGTGGCCCCAGGCAACCAATTCCGCCAGGGTTCAGAGCACCTGGGACAGGAACTGCCGCAACCTCGGCGACTCTGCCGTGCCGAAGATCTGCCCGGGTACGCCGGACTCGACCACGACCCCGTGATCCATGAAGGCGACCTGATCCGCGACCTCGCGGGCGAACCCCATCTCGTGGGTGACCACGACCATCGTCATCCCGGCCGCGGCCAGATCTGCCATCAACGCCAGCACGCCCTTGACCAGCTCGGGATCGAGCGCCGACGTGGCCTCGTCGAACAGCATGACCTCGGGCTGCATCGCCAGCGCCCGTGCGATCGCGACCCGCTGCTGCTGGCCGCCGGACAGGTTCCCGGGCCGCGCGCCGGCCTTGTGGGCAAGGCCGACCAGCTCGAGCTGCGCCCGGGCCGCGGCCTGGGCGGCGTCGGCGTCGAGCTTCTTGATCTTGCGCAGCGGAAGCGTGATGTTGTCGAGCACGCTCTTGTGCGGGAACAGGTTGAAATGCTGAAACACCATGCCGATCCGTCGCCGCAGTACGTCGGGATCGCCGCGCAGTACCGACTCGCCGCCGAGCTTCACATCACCCGCGTCCGGCTCGAGCAGCCGGTTGATCGCGCGCAGCAGCGTCGACTTCCCGGAACCCGACGGGCCGATCACACACGCGGTCTGCCCGGCCGGTACGACGAGATCGACGCCGCGCAGCACCTTGTTGCTGCCGAACGCGAGCTCGACACCGGACACCTCCAGGCTCGCGGCCTCAACGTGTTGCATGCTCCACCTCCTCCAGCTGTACGTCGCTCGGCCGTCCTTCGCGCAGGCGCTTGTCGAAGTGGTTCACCAAATGCGTCAGCGGGACCGTGATCACCAGGTAGAAGATGCCCGCGAGCAGCAACGGGGACAGGTTGCCGTTGGTCGCGGCCGCATCCTGACCGATCCGGAACAGTTCGCGCTGGCTCGCCAGCAGGCCCAGGAAGTAGACCAGGCTCGACTCCTTCACGAGCGCGATGAACTGGTTCACCAGCGCCGGGAGCACCCGCCGTACCCCTTGCGGGATCACGACCAGCCGCATCCCGCTCGTGTAGCTGAAGCCCAGCGCACGGGCGGCCTCGAGTTGGCCTTTCTCCACGCTCTGGATGCCGGAACGGAAGATCTCGCCGATGTACGCCGCGGCGATCAGCGAGAGCGCGAGGATGCCGAGCGGGTACGGGTTCGGGCCCCACCAGTGCCGGGTGATCGGGGACAGGCCCTGGCCGATCAGCAGGATGGTCAGGATCGCGGGCAGGCCGCGGAAGATGTCGGTGTAGATCTTCGCCGGCCAGCGCAGCCAGCGCTTGCTGGACAAGGCGAGGACCGCCACGATCATGCCGAGCAGAGTGCCCAGCACGACCGAGGCGGCCGCCAGAATCAGAGTGTTGACCAGTCCTACCTTCAGCATCTCGGGCAGGACCGCCTTCATCGACTCCCAGTCGAGGAAGGTGTCACTCAGGGTGGACCAGATGTCCATCAGGCTTTGGGAGCCGTGAACTTGACCGATCCGCTGCCCGGCTTGAAGTTCGCCGGTACGGCGCGACCCGGGTAGTACTGCTCGACCAGCTTGGTCCAGGTGCCGTCGGCGATCACCTCGTCGAGCGCCTTGTTCACCGCCTCGCGCAGCTTGTCGTTGCTCTTCGCCACCGCGAACGCCATCGGCGCGTCACTGAGCTCCTTCGCGGCCAGGATCACCGTGCCGCCGCCCTGCTCCTTGGCCATCTTCTCGCCGATCTCCGCCGGGCTCACCCAGGCGTCCGCCGTACCGGCCTTGAGCTGGCCGAGCGCAGCGTTGTAGTTCGGGACGCGGACCGGGTTCAGGTTCTTCTGCGTCGCGTAGTCGTCCTGGACGGTGCCCTGGACGACCACGACCCGCTTGCCCGTGAGCTGGTCGAACGACGTGATACCGGAGGTCTTCGTGGTGTTCAGGCCCAGGTAGCCGAAGTCGTACCCGTTGCTGAACGCAACCGTCTTCTTGCGCGCCTCGGTGACCGTGATCGACGAGCTGCCGAGGTCGAACTGGCCGCCGTTCACCTGCGAGAGCAGCGCGGAGAAGTCGGTCCCGACGAACTCCGGCTTCAGGTTCAGCTTGGCCGCGACCGCGGTGATCAGGTCGTTGTCGAAGCCGGTGAACTTCCCGTCCTTCACGTAGACGTTCGGCGGCGCGTCGGTCAGGGTTCCGATCCGCAGCGTCCCCGCCGACATCAGCCCCAGATCCTCGCCGCCGGCCGCGGACTTGTCCTGATTGCTGCCACAGGCAACCATCGCGCTCGCCAAGGTGATGGCCCCGACCACTGCGACAACCCGCCGAAAAGCGCCGAACGCGCGCACAACTGTCTCCTCACAACGTCAACGAAGGCAGGACGGTTCGCCCCGCCGGAGCAAGCCAACACCAGCCGCGCGGCGCGCATTCCGTGCCGACGAGGCGTGAGACAGCGCCTAATGTCTACTCGGGTTGTGCTATATCAGCCGGGTGCTATCGCTCCTGGCGTTGTCAGCCGTGGTGCCGCTCGTAGTGCGCCAGGGCGTCGGCTGTCCTGCCGGTGCCGTAGGCAAGCAGTAACTCGGCGATCGCCGGCGAGTCCACGGCGGCGGCCGCTTGCTGGATCTCCTCGGCCGAAGCGACGGCCCGGAACAGGTCCTGGATCTCCCGGACGACACTGCGCGCCGACGGGGACGGGGGCAGCTCGCCGACGTAGGTCGTGGGTCGCAGGAAACGGGCCGGTGGGTCGATGGGCTGCCCTGCGACCGGTCCTGCAGCGGGCTGGCCCGGCGCGGCCGAGCGGGCCAGATGGGCTGTGGTCGGGCGCGTGTAGGCGCCGGTGGCGGCGCGGATCTCGTCCAGCTCGTGCGCGACGCGATCAGGCTCGATCCCGCCCGCCACGGCCAGGTCGGTGAGCTCGGACACAGCCCGCAGCCGGGACACCACCGCGGGATTGCCGATCTTCACCCGCTGCGCGCTGACCAGCTGCGACAGCATCGGCGCGGACAGGCCGATCACCTGGGCGAGCCCGCCCTGGGTCAGGCCGAGCTGGCCGGTGATCCGCCGGACCACCTCGCCCAGCGGCTCGCCGTACAGCTCGACCTGCTGCTGCAGATTGTGTGCCGTCTGCTCCATGCAAAGATCTTCGCACTTGCGAACCGGAAATTCCAGCCTGGAACGGGCTTGACATTTGCGATAGCAAACTGCGAAGGTTTGCGGCAGCGAATCTCACCGGAGGAAACCATGACGACTCACCAGGCACACCGCCGCCGGCCCGTGGTGTGGGCGCTCCTCGCCGTCACGCTGGCCGCGGTCCTGGGTGGCCTGACCACGCCGGCCGCGCTCGCGGACCCTGCTCCGAGCGGCGGCAAGCTCGTGCTGGTCCTCGATTCGTCGGGCTCGATGGCGGAGCCGGCCGGCGACGGGCACGCCAAGATCGCCGCCGCCCGGACGGCGCTGTCGAGTGTGGTGACCAAGCTCCCCGAGGCGGCCGAGGTCGGCCTCCGGGTGTACGGCGCGACCGTGTTCAAACGCACTCAGGCGGGCGCCTGCACCGATACCCAGCTGACCGTCCCGATCGGGACCGGCAACCGGCCCCAGCTGCAGGCGGCGATCGCAAGGTACAAGCCGTACGGCGAGACCCCGATCGGCTACGCCCTTCAACAGGCCGCGAAGGATCTCGGTCCGGTCGGTCAGCGCACGATCGTGCTGGTCTCGGACGGCGAGGCGACCTGTGCGCCGGAGCCGTGCGCGGTGGCACGATCGATCGCCCAGCAGGGGATCGACCTGAAGATCGACGTGGTGGGCTTCCGCGTCGGCGGGAAGGCGCGCACGCAGCTGCAGTGTGTGGCTCGCGAAGGGCGCGGCGACTACTACGACGCCGACTCGACCGTCGATCTCGAGGCGGGTCTGGGCAGGTTGTCGACCCGAGCCTTCCGCCCGTTCCGGATCTCGGGGACGCCGGTGCACGGCGCGCCGCAGCAGGAAGGCGCACCGGTGCTTGCCCCGGGCCACTACTCCGACACGTTCGGTGTGGACAACACCTCGAAGCACTACCTGATCAAGCGGACCATCAAGGGTTCGACGCTGCGCGCCGGGGTGAGCTTCCGGCGTCCGGCCGGTGGCAGCTTCGTGATCCAGTCCGAGGTGTGGCTCAACACGCTCACGGGTGAGCAGTGCGGCTGGAGCTACCCGCGGGGGTTCGACGGCGACCAGGGGCTGGCGACCGGGACGGCGGCCAGTTGGTCGAAGTACGAGAAGAAGAACGACGAGTGCGCCGACTCCGATCAGCTGGTGCTCACGGTGAACCCGGGGAAGGACTACCTGCAACTCAAGGGCGTCCCGTACGAGTTGCGGATCGACGAGGAGCCGCCGGTCGACTCGATCACGCACCTGCCGGCGGCGGCCGCTGACCCGGTCTGGACGCAGATGTCCGCGTCGACGCCGCGCGAGATCGTTCCCGGGTCGAGCTTCCCGGACGCGCCGCTGCTCCAGCCGGGTACGTACAAGACGACGCTGATGCCGGGCGAGCTCCAGCTGTATCGGGTGAAGGCGGACTGGGGTCAGCGGATCCAGGCGCAGGTGACCGTCCCGGAGATGGCCGGCGCCGCGGCCGCGGCCATCGACGGGATCCGGTACCTCGACAGCGCGCTGATCTCGCCGACCGGTGAAGACGTGTTCGCGATCTTCGCCAAGAACGTACCAGGCGGCTCGTACACGAAGGCCGTGCTGACGAAGCGCGGGCTGGTGAAAGGGCTGACCACCAAGGAGATCCGGTACCTGAACCGCAACGGGGCCAACAACCAGGACACCGGAACGTCGACGCCCGGCGAGTACTACCTGGCCGTGTCGCTGACCCGGAAGACGAACGACAAGGCGTTCACGATCCCGCTGAACCTCACGGTCGGCGTGGTCGGTACGGCGGGGGCGGGCAAGCCGGAGTACGTCGACGGCGCGACACCGGTCTCGGGTGAGTCCGTGACCCCTACGCCGACCGAGACGCCGAGCGCGACACCGAGTACGACGCCGTCGGAGCCGGGGGACTCCGGTGACAAGAACCGGGCCGGCGAGCCGGTGCAGGGACGTTCCGACTCGGATGACGGGACACCGGTGGCCCTGGTCGCCGGACTCGGCGGGGGAGGCGCTGTGCTCCTCCTGATCGGCGGGCTGATCATCGCCCGACTGCGGAAGAAGCCGGCTCCCGCGCAGTCGAACAATTGGGGTGGCCCGCAGATGCCGCGGTAACAATCGGAAGCCCGGGACACGATCCGCGTCCCGGGCTTCGTCGCCTTCAGTTCACCAGAACCCAGACAGCACTACCGATCAACCCCGCAGCCCCCACAAAACACCCCACCGCCAACCACACCAGCCCCCGCCTCCGCCCCGCCCCCTCCACCTCGGCACCGGGCGAAACCGCCGAGCCCTGCACCCCGGCACCCTGCGAAACCGCCGAGCGCTCCACCCCAGCAGGCCCGCCCGCTCCGGTGGCTCCGGTGGGGTTGGCGGGTCGCGCGGGCCCGTTGGAGCTGGTGGTCCCGGCGGCGGCGGTGGGTTGGACCGGGCCGACTGCTTGGGGAGGTTGGGTGGGCTCGGCTGGCGCGGTGGTGTTTCCGCTGGGGCTGGCTGGGCCGGCGGGGGTCCAGGAGGGTGGGAGGGGTGGGAGTTGGTCGAAGACTTCAGGGGCGTCGGGCTGGGTGGTCCACGGGAGGGTGCCTGCGGGCGGGAGGGTGCCGGTTTCGGCGAGTAGGCGGGCTGCGGCTCGGGCTGTGGCGGGGCGGTCCGCGGGGTTGGTCGCCGTACAGGTGTGGATGAAGTCGGCCAACGGGCCGGCTGCGGATGGGCGGGAACCGGTGGGGCGGTCGCCGGTGAGGAGTTCGTAGGCGACGGCGCCGACGGCGTACAGGTCCTGGCGGGGGTCGGGGTCCTCGCCGGACAGTTGTTCGGGTGCGAGATAGCCAGGGGTGCCGAGGACCGTGCTGTTCCGTGTCATGCGCGGTTCGTCGACCAGACCGGCGACGCCGAAGTCGGACAGGCGCAGGTGCGGGCGGCCGGTGCCGGTCGCGTCGAGGAGCAGGTTCGCGGGTTTGAGATCGCGGTGTACGACGCCCGCCGCGTGCACCGCGGACAGCGCCTGCAGGAGCTGGTCGAGCAGTACGGCGACGTACGACGGCGGCAGCGGCCCGTGGTCTCCCAGGAGCGTGGCGACCGAACCTCCACGGACCAGGTCCATCGCGAACACGACCTTGTCGTCGTCCGCGGCCCAGCCGTGCGGGGCGACGACGTGCGGGTGCTGGATCCGTACCGACTGCTCCCGGACGAAGCGCAGCAGAGTGCCGGCGTCGTGCTGCCCGAGGACCTTGGCGGCGACATAGGCCGAGCGCCGCAGGTCCCAGGCGCGCCAGACCGAACCCATCCCGCCGGTTCCGATCAGGTCGATCAGCCGATACCGCCCAGCAAACGCCTCCACCGGCAAGAAGGTACAGGTTCACCGGACTCCTCGACCGGCTCCAGCGGCGCCGCCCACCGGGGCTGGGAACACCCCGCGGGGGCGGTGAACAGGAAATACCTTGTTCACCGCCACCGCGGCTTGGTGCCAGGGTGCCGGCTCAGGATGTGACCTGGGTCGTGGTGCGGGTTGCGGGGAGGGGCATACTTGAAGCACGAGTGAACCCACTCGCGTGCTCCGGGGTCGGTGTAATTCCGAGCCGGCGGTTACAGTCCGCGACCCGGTCGCTGCGGTTCGGCGATCGGTTGACCTGGTGGAATTCCAGGACCGACGGTGAAAGTCCGGATGGGAGGCGCACGCGGTCGGCGGGTGTGCTCTGGCGCCTTGGGTCACCTGTGTCCCGGCGGGCGGCGGAGCAGACGTGCCGGTCGAGGCCCCGGAGTGCGTCCGTGACGACGAGGGGTCCGAGTAGTGAACGACGCGTCGCCGATCGACATCGCCTGGATGCGGCGTGCTGTCGAGTTGGCTGCGAGAGGTACCGGCAGCACCCATCCGAACCCGGTCGTCGGGTGCGTGATCACCGGCCGCGACGGGCATCCGGTCGGCGAGGGCTTCCATGCCGTTGCCGGCGGCCCGCATGCCGAGATCGAGGCGCTCCGGATGGCCGGCGCACAGGCCCGCGGCGGTACGGCGTACGTCACGCTCGAGCCGTGCAACCACACCGGCCGGACCGGTCCGTGTGCGGACGCCCTGATCGAGGCCGAGGTCGCGCGCGTCGTGTACGCCGTACCCGATCCGAACCGGACCGCTTCCGGTGGCGCCGACAAGCTGCGGAACAAGAACATCGACGTCGTGCAGGGCGTCCTGCAGTCCGAGGCCGAGGCGGTCAACCAGGTCTGGTTGCACAGCGTCCGGACGGGGCGGCCGTTCGTCACCTGGAAGTTCGCGACCACGCTCGACGGGCGGTCCGCGGCACCGGACGGGACCAGTAAGTGGATCACCGGTCCGATCGCGCGCGCCGACGTCCACCGGCAGCGCGCCGAGTGCGATGCGATTGCCGTCGGCACCCAGACGGTGCTGGACGACGACCCCGAACTGACGGTCCGCGACGAGCACGACGTACCCGCGGCGCGGCAGCCGTTGCGGGTGGTCGTCGGCGACCGTGAGATCCCGCCCACCGCGCGAGTCCGCAACGAGCGCGCGGAGACCTTGCTGCTGCCGACCCACGATCCCGCCGAGGTGCTCCGGCAGCTGGACGACCGGCAGATCCGGCACCTCTGGCTCGAAGGCGGCCCGACGCTGGCCGCCGCGTTCCTGCGCGCCGGGCTCGTCGACCAGATCGTCGCGTACGTCGCCCCGGCCGTGCTCGGTTCCGGGTACGGCGCGGTCGGCGACCTCGGCGCGGAATCGATCGACCACCTGCGGCGGTTCAAGCTAGCGGACGTCACCCGCCTGGGCGACGACGTCCGGCTGACCCTGGTTCCTCTGGGAGGAAAGTAGATGTTCACCGGCATCATCGAAGAACTCGGCACGGTCGAGTCACTGGACTTGCTGGACGGTGACGCCGCGCGGCTCACCATCCGCGGTCCGAAGGTGACCGAGGACGCCGCGCACGGCGCGTCGATCGCGGTCAACGGCTGCTGCCTGACGGTGGTGGAGTACGGCGGCGGCGTGTTCACCGCGGATGTGATGCGCGAGACGCTGCAGCGGACCAGCCTCGGCGGTCTGCAGAAGGGCTCCCCGGTCAACCTCGAGCGGGCCGTCGCCGCGCACGAACGGCTCGGCGGTCACATCGTCCAGGGCCACGTCGACGGTACCGGCACGATCGCGGCGCGCATCCCCGGCGAGCGTTGGGAAGACGTCCGGATCGCGACCGCACCCGCGATCCTCAAGTACGTCGCCGAGAAGGGCTCGATCGCGATCGACGGTGTCTCGCTGACCGTGACCGATGTCGACGACGCGTCCGGCACGTTCGGGGTCAGCCTGATCCCGACCACGCTGGAGCTGACCGTCCTGGGTGCGAACAAGATCGGCGACACCGTCAACCTCGAGGTCGACGTGATCGCGAAGTACGTGGAACGACTTCTTGCCGCAGGCAACGTGAACGACGTGAAGGACGACGGAGGCGTGCGGTGAATCCGATCGACTGGTTGTTGCACTCCACGGTGACGATCGCCGGGTCGGAGGTGCTGGTCCGCGAGATCGTCGGCAACGTGTTCGGTCTGGCCAGCGCGCTGTTCGGTATGCGCCGGCTGGTGTCGGCGTGGCCGGTCGGCATCGTCGGCAACGTCTTGCTGTTCACGGTCTTCGTCGGCGGGATCTTCGACACCCCGCAGGACAAGGACCTCTGGGGCCAGGCCGGGCGTCAGGTGTTCTTCGCGCTCGTCAGCCTCTACGGGTGGTACCGCTGGTACCAGACCCGCCACGGCGGCGCCGCGACCGGCGTCCAGCCGCGGTGGGCGACCGCGCGCGAGCGGCTCGAGCTCGCCGGTATCGCGGTCGTCCTGTACGCGATCTCGTACTTCGTTCTGCGCGAACTCGGATCGTGGGGCCCGCAGTGGGACGCGTGGATCCTCACCGGGTCGATCCTGGCGACGTACGGGATGGCGCGTGGTTTCGTCGAGTTCTGGCTGATCTGGATCGCCGTCGACGTGGTCGGCGTACCGCTGCTGATCCAGGCGAAGTTCTACCCGTCGGCGTCGATGTACATCGTGTACGGGCTGTTCTGCGTCGTCGGATTCGCGTCGTGGTGGAAGATCCAGAACCGTGAGCGGGTCCAAGCTCCTGAACCTGTGGTGGTGGGATAGATGGGTGACGTGCTGAAGCTCGACACGATCGAGCACGCGATCGACGAGATTCGCGCCGGCCGGCCGGTGATCGTCGTCGACGACGAGGACCGCGAGAACGAGGGCGACCTGATCTTCGCCGCGTCCAAGGCGACGCCGGAGCTGCTGGCGTTCCTGATCCGGTACAGCTCCGGTGTGGTGTGTGTGCCGATGGAGGGCTCGGAGCTCGACCGGCTCGGGATCCCGCTGATGACGCCGCACAACCGGGAGCGGATGCGGACGGCGTACACGATCTCGGTCGACGCGCGGGACGGGATCTCCACCGGGATCTCGGCCGCGGACCGGGCGCGGACGATACGGGTGCTGACTGACTCCGCCTCGGAGCCGTACGACCTGGTGCAGCCCGGGCACGTGTTCCCGTTGCGCGGTCGCGAGGGCGGCGTACTGGTCCGGCCCGGTCACACCGAGGCGTCGATCGACCTGGCGCGGATGGCCGGGCTGACGCCGGCCGCGGTGATCTCGGAGCTGGTGAACGACGACGGCACGATGAAACGCGGGCACGACCTGCGGACGTTCGCGGACGAGCACGGGCTGGTCCTGGTGTCGATCGACGACCTGATCCGGTACCGGCGCCGTACCGAGTCCCAGATCCAGCGGGTCGCGACGACGACGCTGCCGACGCAGTACGGCGATTTCGTTGCCCACGGCTACCGCAACATCGTGGACGGGTCGGAGCAGCTCGCCCTGGTGCGCGGCTCGCTCGGTGATGGGCCGACGCTGGTGCGGTTGCACTCGGAGTGCCTGACCGGTGATGTGTTCGGGTCGCTGCGGTGCGACTGCGGGCCGCAGCTGGACGAGGCGATGCGGCAGGTCGCGGCCGAGGGCGGTGTGGTGGTTTACCTGCGCGGGCATGAGGGGCGCGGGATCGGGCTGCTGCACAAGCTGCAGGCGTACGAACTGCAGGACGCGGGCCGCGACACGGTGGACGCGAACCTGGACCTCGGGTTGCCGGCGGACGCTCGCGACTACGGGACCGGTGCGCAGATCCTCGCCGACCTGGGTGTCAAGGAAGTGCGGTTGCTGACCAACAATCCCGACAAGCTCGCGGGTGTGCAGGGGTACGGCATCGACGTGGTCGAACGCCGCGGGATCTCCATCGACCCGACCGAGCACAACCTGCGGTACCTGCGCACCAAGCGCGATCGGATGGGCCACCATTTGCCGGGTGGCGTGTTGACTGAAGAGAACGGAGCCGGCTGATGTCGGGCAGTGGAGCACCCACCATCGAGGTACCTCGCGTCGAAGACGCCAAGGTCGCGATCGTCGCCGCCCAGTGGCACCCGAAAGTCACCGACGGCCTCCTCGCCGGCGCCCTCCGCGCACTCGAGGACTCCGGCGTCACCGAGCACACCGTCATCCGGGTCCCCGGCTCCTTCGAACTCCCGGTCGCGTCGCTACACGCGGCGAAGTCCGGGTACGACGCGGTCGTCGCGCTCGGCGTGGTGATCCGCGGCGACACTCCCCACTTCGAATACGTCTGCCAGGCGGCGACCGAAGGCCTCATGCAGGTGGGCGTGACGACGGGAGTCCCCATCGGCTTCGGCGTACTAACCTGCGACAACGATCCCCAGGCCCTGGACCGAGCCGGCCTCCCCGACAGCCGAGAAGACAAAGGCTACGAAGCCACCCAAGCCGCCCTCTCAACCCTGGCCGCCGTCCGCCAGCTGAACCCGTAGAAGTCCACCCCACGCGTGCTGGGTTGGGGAGGGTTTTGTACCCGGAACGGCATGTAATCCTCCCCAACCCAGGCGGCTGCGGGTTCAGCGTCGCGCTACTCGGTGCGGGTGTGTTCCATGTGCCAGTTGGGGGTCCAGGTTTTGCCCTTGTCGGGGGAGAAGGATTGTTGCCAGGTGGCTTTGTCGGTGCCGGGGGTCCAGAGGAAGCGGACGTCTATGGGTTGGCCGTTCCATTCGTCGGGGCCTTCGAAGGTGCCGGTGCCGTCCTGGAAGGCGCCGATGACGGGGGTTTCGAGGCGGCCGCGTTGGCTGTTGATCCAGTGGATGGACCAGGTTTTCTCAACAGGGTTGTAGAGGCGGATCGTCGCGCCGCGGAAACCCTCGCTCGGGAACCAGCCCTCGTCGAAGCTGATCGCGCCGTCGAAGTAGGTTCTGGCTTCCATCGTCGCGTCGTGTTCGTACCACTCGAACGGCTCGCCCAGCACCGGACGCCGGCGCCGGTTGTGGAAGGACCAGCGGCCGACGAGGAAGTCGAAGTCGTCGGTGAGCTTCGGTACGTCGAGTGCGGGCGGGGGAGTGTGGCGCCGGGTGAAGTCCATGATCCAGTTGGTTTCCCAGGTCTCGCCGCCGTCGTTGGAGTACGCCTGCTCCCAGTGCGCGGTCTCGGCCGTGATGTCCGACCACTCGTAGCTGCACAGGATCGGCTTCCCCTCGTGCGTGTCCTCGCCGACCAGCCGGCACCGCGAGCCGTCCGCGGTCCAGCCGCCGTGCACGGGCGGGTAGAGCTGCATCGTCCGGCTGTCGACCCACCAGATGCTCCATCGCAGGTACTCCGGGTCGAACACGCGCAGCGACAGCCCGTAGGACCCCTTCGTCGGGAACCGCATCTCGTCGATGCTGATCTGTCCGTCGAAGTGCGTGCGCGCGGTCGTCGTTCCGTCGTACTCGAGCCATTCGTCGCAGCCCACGAAGGCCTGTTTGAGGGTTCGGTGGTGGACGTCGAAGTACCCGTTGAGGAAGTCGAAGTCGCCGGTCACCTTGGTCCAAGTCGTCATACCGGACAGCTTGGGAGCAAAACCTGACAACCCATGGCAGTCATAAGGACTAACCTCGGAGTATGCGTTCGAGCCGGCTCCTGTCGATCCTGCTGTTGCTGCAGACGCGGCGGCAGCTGACCGCGCGCGAGCTGGCCGATGAGCTCGAGGTGTCGCTGCGGACGATCTATCGCGACGTCGAGGCGCTCGCCGCGGCCGGGGTTCCGGTGTACGCCGACCAAGGCCGAGCAGGCGGGTACCGCCTGGTCGAGGGCTACCGCACCCGCCTGACCGGCCTCACCGAACAGGAGGCCGCCGCGCTGTTCCTGGTCGGCATGCCAGGCGCGGCCGCCGCACTGGGACTGACCGCGGAGACGAGCGCCGCTGAACTCAAACTGCTAGCAGCGCTAGCGCCCGATCAGCGCGACCGCGCCGGCCGGCTGAAGAACCGCTTCCACCTCGACCTGCCCGCCTGGTACCAGGAAGCCGAGACCTCACCACAGCTCTCCGCCGTCGCAGACGCCGTACTGCACGACCGCCGCATCAAGGTCCGGTATCGCCGCTGGGAGGAGCCCCGCGAGGTCGAGCGGATCCTCGAACCGTACGGACTCGTGCTGAAGAACGGCAGTTGGTACGTCGTGGCGTCCACGCCCGGCGGACTGCGCACGTACCGCGTCTCCAACATCCTCGACCTGACGCCGACCGACGAAGTGTTCGAACGCGACGAGGGATTCGAGCTGCAGCAGTTCTGGCGGGACCACCTGGAGGGCTTCGACCAGGTCCGCTACACAGCAGAGGCCGTGGTCCGGGTGTCCGCGCGGCTGGCCGCGAAGATGTACGACGTCTCGTACCCGGCGCTGGTCAAAGCCGTCGCCGCCGCCGAACCAGACGCCGACGGGAGTGTGGTGGTGACGATCCCGATCGAGTCCATCCCGAACGCAGCCGCCTCCCTCTGCCGCTTCGGGGACACGGTCGAGGTGCTGGAGCCCGCCGAGCTGCGGGCCGAGCTGGCGAGTCTCGGCCGCACGCTGTCAGTTCTCTACAGCTGAGCGCCCCAGCACACGCTCGCCTGCTGCGGCGCTGCGCCGCAGGAACGTGGCGATCAGCTCGAGTTCGGCCTCGGTGTAATCGGCCAGTACGTCGTCCATCGCGCTCATCATCGGCTGGTACAGGCGGAACACCTCCATCCCGCGGTCCGGCAGCACACGGATCGTGACGCTGCGACGGTCCGGCCGGGCGCGGTCGCGGGCGATCCAGCCGGCGTCTTCGAGCCGGTCGAGAATCCCGGTCAGGGTCGCCGGGTGCAGGCCGGCCCGGCGGGCCAGGACGCTCGGCGTCAGTGGGCCGTCGCGGGCGAGGATGTCGAGGCAGTCGAGGTCGACGTCCTTCAACGCCAGCTCGCCGCCGACCTGGTGGTTGAGCAGCACGAGCTGGATCCGCAGGTCGCGGAGCGCGGCCTTGATCTCGTTCCCGGTCCGCCGGCGGTGGCGCATGTCACCTCCCTGTATCTGTTCCATATCTTATGAGTTCCATACTATATGAGTAACAGAGAAGATTTCAGGGAGGCGGTCGGGATGAGGATCACGGTGTTCGGGGCGACGGGCGGGATCGGCGGTCACGTCGTACGGCAGGCGCTCGACGCGGGGCACAAGGTGACGGCAGTGGTGCGTACGTCGTCGGCGTACGACGTGGAGCATCCGGCGCTGGAGGTGATCCGGGTACCGGGCCTGACCGAGGCGGAGCCGCTGCGGGACGCCGTCGACGGGAGCGAGGCGGTCATCTCCGGCGTCGGGGCCCGCGGGCGGAAGGACGGGCCGGTCGCGTCGGAGAGCACGCGGTCGATGCTGGCGGCGATGGAGGCCGTGGGCGTACGGCGGTTCGTCGCGGTGAGTGCCGCGCCGCTCGGGCCGGTGCCGCCGGACGAGAGCTTCCTCAACCGGCGGCTGCTCTATCCGATGATCAACGCGTTCGCTGCGGACGTGTACGCCGATCTGCGGGTGATGGAAGCGGACATCAGAAGCAGTACGACGGAATGGACGGTCGTGCGGCCGCCGAAGCTCACGAACAAGGCGCTGACCGGGACCTACCGGACGGAGGTCGGCGGCACGGTGACGCGCGGGTACACGATCTCGCGCGCGGACGTCGCGCATCTGATGCTTGCGGTGCTAGATCGGCCGGAGACGGTCTGCCAGCCGGTTGGGGTGGCGTACTGATGGCGCGCGTCGTTCGCGGGCTGAGTCTGGTCTTCAGTGGTGTCTTTGCCGGGTTCCTGGTGTCTGTGGCGGTGCTGGAGAACTCATTGCGTGGGTTCGGGGCTTCGGTCTACACGCAGGTTCGGCTGGTCGAGCTGGACTCGCTGGATCGGCTCGCCTCGGTGACGTTGATTCCGGCGATCGTCACCACCGTGGTGCTGGCGATCTGGGCCCGGGGCAACGATCGGCGCGTGGTGCTGGCGGCGGTCGCGTTGCTGGTCGTCGTCTTCGTGACGACGCTGGCGATCAACCTGCCGATCAACTCGGACCAGACCGCCTGGTCGGTGCAGAACCCGCCGACCGACTGGGCCGCCGTACGCGATCGCTGGCAGCTCGCACACCTGATCCGCACAGCGGCCGCACTACTCGCGTTCGGCGCACTGATCGGATCGACCTTGAGCACCCGCCAACCATCTCGAGACCCTGAAAATGGTCGGCGGGTGCTCAAAGAGGCCTCTGGACGATGAGGTCGTGGGGTACGGCGTGAGCGGTGCGGCCCTGGTGGCCGGTGGTGGTGTGGGCCATCGTCAAGGAGTTCAGGAGGGCTTCCTCGACTGATTCGGTGACTGCCTGGAACGGGGCCCGGAGGTCGCGGTCGGGGAAGTCCGGCGTACGGGCGGTGGTGAAGGCGATCGCGTAGTCGCCGCTGCCGGGGGCGTAGTCGGAGCCGACGCGGGCCATCGCGAAGATCGCCCGGCGGGCGAGCCGGCCGAGTTGGCGGGAGTCGAGCGGGAGGTCGGTCGCGACCACGATCATGCAGGAGTTGCCGTCCGCGTCGATCGGTTGGGCGGGGACCGGGCGCCCGAGCACGGTCAGCAGACCGGAGAAGTTCGCCTGCACCAGAACTCCGACGGTCTGGCCGGAGGGCGTCGTACGGGACGCGGTCCCGATTCCTGCCTTGAAGCCCAGTGCACAGGTACCGGTGCCCGCGCCGACGCAGCCTTCTTCTACAAGGTCGGAGGCGGTGTCCAGCGCGGCGTGAACGTGTTGAGGCGTGATCGGGCGGCGGCGGATGTCGGAGAGGTGGCCGTCGTTGGTCTCGCCGACGATCGGGTTCAGGCTGGTTGCTTTCGGGTCGCGGTCGAGCAGCCAGGTGAGCAGCGCGTCGGCGACGCGGAACGTGCTGAGCGTCCCGGTGAGCAGGATGGGGGTTTCGATCACACCCAGTTCGTCCACCTGCGTCGTACCGATCAACTTCCCGTACCCGTTGCCGACAGCAACCGCGGCCGGCAGCGTCTGCGCCCAGCCGTCCGGGACGATCGCCGTCACCCCGGTGTTCAGCCCGTCGCCGGTGATCGTCGTCTGACCGACCCGCACGCCAGGTACGTCGGTGATCGCGTTGAGCGGCCCCGTGGGCAGCGTTCCGACGACAACACCCAGATCACGAACTCTCCGAGGACTCTGCATACAGCTATCGTCGGCCACATGCTGCAGCAGTTGACGGGTCGGGTCTGGATCTACCCGCACGACCCTGATCCCGACGCGATCCGCCCGTCCGTCGCCGTGATCGCCGACGACCGCGGCAGCGTCCTCGTCGACGCCGGCAACAGCCCCGAGCACGCAAGAGCCGTCGGTACGGCGATTGCCGCCGCCGGACTGCCCGCGCCGAAGTGGCTCGTCTACACCCACCATCACTGGGACCACACCTGGGGCGCCTGCGCCTGGCCCGACGTCACCGTGATCGCTCACTCCACAGCCGTCGACCTGCTGAAAGCCGAGGCCGAACGCCCGTGGAGCCACCGCTACCTCCACGACCAGGTCGAGGCCAACCCCAAGCTCGGTCCCAGCTTCCGGGCCCGCGCCCTGGCCGTCCCCGACTGGACCGACTTCCGGATCGTCCTCCCGGACCAGACCTTCGACGACACGCTCACCCTCCCGACCGGCGTCGTACTGCGCCACGGCGGCGGAAACCACGCCCCGGACTCCACCATCGTCCTGGCCGACGGCGTAGCCCTCCTCGGAGACGCCTTCTACCCACCGCCGTACCACCTCAGAACACCGGACGACACCCTCGACCACGCCATGGTCAAGCGCCTCCTCACCGAGCGCCACGACTGGTACGTCGACGCCCACTCGGCGCCCCGCAGCCGGTCAGCCGCGCTCGCCGGGACCTCAGACGCCCTCTAACGGAGAGCGGTCGCCCACGAACCAGAGGTGGCCGAATGGGTCCAGGAACGACCCCTGCCGATGGGTCCCCCAGGGCATCGCGTGATCGCGGACCGGATCGAAGCTGCCGTCCGCGCCCGCCTCGACCGCACGCCGGACGAAGGCGTCCGGATCGTCCACGAACACCTCGACGCGCACCGTCGGCGCACCGGTCGCCGCCGGCGTGTTCCAGATGTTGTTCCCCGGCTCCCCGAGGAACAACGGTGCGCCGCCGACGCTCAGACCGATCACGCTGCCCAGGTTCCACAGTTCGACGGCGCCGAGAGCCTCGGCGTACCACTCCGCGGCGGCCGGAGCGTCCGGAACCGCCAGCATGACCGAGATCTGCGATGGTTGCTCCATCCGTCCAGTAACCCACAGATCGGGTCCGCCCACCGGACCTGGCGGCGGACCGTGGGGGCGGGACCCGTAGGCTGGGCGGGCGATGAAGAGTTTTGAGGAGCTGTTTGCCGAGCTGGGTGAGAAGGCGGCGACGCGGCCGGAAGGTTCCGGGACCGTGGCGGCGCTGGACGCCGGCGTGCACTCGATCGGGAAGAAGCTGGTCGAGGAAGCCGCCGAGTCGTGGATGGCAGCGGAGTACGAGGGCAAGGAGCGGGCCGCGGAGGAGCTGTCACAGCTCATCTACCACGCTCAGGTGATGATGCATGCCCTCGGCCTGGACCTCGAGGACGTGTACCGACATCTGTAGGAGTCCCCTCCACAGATCACCGGTTCACACCCCCAGAAAGGGCAGTCGCCATGCTGCGCGTCGCAGTACCCAACAAGGGCTCGCTGAGCGAGGCCGCCACCGAGATGCTCGTCGAAGCCGGCTACAAGCAGCGCCGGACCACCAAGGACCTCACCCTCACCGACGCGGCCAACGAGGTCGAGTTCTACTACCTCCGCCCGCGTGACATCGCCGTGTACGTCGGCGAGGGCACGCTCGACGTCGGGATCTCCGGCCGCGACCTGGTGCTGGACTCGCACGCCGACGCGGACGTGATCATGGGCCTCGGGTTCGGTTCGTCCACGTTCAGGTTCGCCGGGCGGCCCGGGGTCGCGGACTCCGTGAAGGACCTGGCCGGGAAGCGGATCGCCACGTCGTACGCCGGTGTACTGCAGGACCACCTGGCCGAGAACGGTGTCGACGCGGCGGTCGTGCGTCTGGACGGCGCCGTGGAATCGGCCGTCCAGCTCGGTGTCGCGGATGTGATCGCGGACGTCGTCGAGACCGGTACGACGCTGCGCCAGGCAGGGCTCGAGGTGTTCGGGGAGCCGATCCTGCAGTCCGAGGCGGTGCTGATCAAGCGGCATGGCGTCGAGACCCCGGCGAACGGCCTGCAGCAGCTGGTCCGCCGGCTCGAGGGCGTTCTGATCGCGCGGAACTACGTGATGATGGACTACGACATCCGCGCCGAGGACGTCGACGCCGCCACCGCGGTCGCGCCCGGCCTGGAGTCGCCGACCGTTTCCCCGCTGCACCGGCAGGGCTGGGTCGCCGTACGCGTCATGGTCCAGCGCGCCGAGGCGCAGCGCCTGATGGACCAGCTCTGGGAGGTCGGCGCCCGCGCGATCCTCACCACCGACATCCACGCCTGCCGGATCTGACGGTCCGCGACATGCCCGGCTCCGACCGTCTCTACGTGTTTCATCCGCGGATTATTGCCGCGATGGCGGGTGGGATGGGGTTGTCGCTGATCGCTGTGTTCGGGGTGATCTGGTTCCGGTTGTCGCCGGAGGATCGTGGGTCGTTCGACTGGTTCCAGCGGCTCACGCTGCTCGCGTTCTTCGGGGCGATTCTCTGGATCTTGTACCGGATGACGACGCTGCGCGTCACGGCGTACGCGGACCGGCTGCGGATCCGGAACGTGTTCAAGTCGTACACGCTGCCGTGGTCGGAGGTGACCGCGCTGCGGTTCCGCCCGGGCGACGCGTGGCTGCAGCTGTTCGATGCCGATGACAACCGGATCGGCATCCTCGCGGTCCAGGCGGCCGAGGGTGCGCGGGCGAGCCGCGCCGCCAAACAGCTGGCAGCGGTCGCCCGCGAACACGGCGCCGGTCCTAAACGGACACCTGAAAACTAGTCGTGTGTGAGTCGCCGGGCTTGAGCACGACGAGGTCCTGACCGGTACGGAACGCGTCCGGCGGGCAGGTCATCGGCTCGACCGCGAGCGCCGTACGCCCGACCGCCTCGCCGGTGAACAGCTGCATCCACGGCGTGTCACTCGTCAGTACCGACCTTGCGCCGCTGTCCGGGTCGGTGAGGGACACGGTCCACTCGCCGTCCAGGCCGGTGAACGCGTTGTCGATCGAGGTCGAGCCGATCGGCCGCGCCGCGCGGAAGTCGTACGGCGAACCCTCCACCGGCGTCAGGCCCACGGGCGCCATGCGGTCCGCGGACGCCTCGAGCCGCTGCGCCGCGGTGAATTCGAGCACGCACTCGTCGATCAGGCGACCGACGCTGAGGTACGGGTGCGCTCCATAGCCGTACGGCGCTGTTGATCGGCCGACGTTGGTGGCAGTGGCGGTGACGGTCAGCCTGTCCGTCAGGTGGTAATCGAGGCGGAGCTCGAGCTGGTGGGGGTAACCCGGCTGGCCGTGCAGACGGTGGCCGACCGCCACAGTAGCTCCGTCGGAGCCGTCGTCGAGACGGACCCAGTTCGCCCAGCGGGTGAGGCCGTGGATCGCGTTCTGGCGGGCCGGTTCGGTCAGGTACAGCTGCTGGTCGGCGCCCTCGAACGTGTACTGCCCGTCCGTGATCCGGTTCGGCCAGGGGAACAGGTGCTGCCCGAGTCCGGCATGCGCCGCCTCGTCCTCGCCGTACGCGAGCAGGACCGGGCGCCCGTCGTACGTGAGGTCCCGCAGCCCGCCGCCGACACTCACCACCGTCGCTTCGTACCCGCCGCCGCGGAGGACCCATTGCTCACCCGAAGGCAAAACAGTCATGACCCAATCCTGACTGACCGGTCCATCGGGAGCGACCCCGTTCGTAGTGATGCTGTAGACACGCTCACAGGAGGAACGCCATGAAATATCTGTTGCTGATCAACGCCGGCGAGCTGGACCTGCAGGACGCGCCGGTGGGGTGTGAGCCGGAGGACTGGATGCGGTTCGACAAGGAGATCACCGACGCGGGCGTGGTGGTCGCGTCCGAGTCGCTGGCCGACCTGGTCACGGCGACCCGCGTCGAGGTCGCCAACGACGGCAAGCGGACCGTGACCGACGGGCCGTTCGCGGAGACCCGGGAGGTGCTCGGCGGGTTCTACGTGATCGACGTACCGGACCTGGACGTCGCGCTCGACTGGGCCGCGAAGTGCCCGGGGTCGCGCGGCGGCGGTTCGGTGATCGTGCGGCCGGTCGCGGAGTTCTGACGATGGATCAGGTCGAGGCAGTCTTCCGGGAGGAGCGCGGCCGTTTGCTAGCAGCGCTAGCTCGGCGGTTCGGGGACCTCGACCTGGCCGAGGAGGTCACGTCGGAGGCGATCGAGGCGGCGCTCACGCGCTGGCCGGTCGACGGCGTACCGCCGAACCCGGGCGGCTGGTTGATGACCACCGCCCGGCGGAAGGCGGTCGACCGGCTCCGCCGGGACCAGGTGTACGCCGCCAAACTCGCGATCCTGCAGGTCGAGGCGGACCGCCCGACGCCCCAGGCGACCGGGGACGAACTGCCCGACGAGCGGCTGCAACTGTTCTTCACCTGCACCCACCCGGCGCTCGCCGCCGAGGACCGCGGCGCGCTGACCCTGCGGTGCCTCGCCGGGCTGACCACGCCGGAGGTCGCGCGGGCGTTCCTGGTCCCGACCGCGACGATGGCGAAGCGGATCGTCCGCGCGAAGAAGAAGATCCGGGAGGCGCGGATCCCGTTCCGCGTCCCCGGCCCGGACGAGTTGCCGGAGCGGCTGCCCGGCGTACTGCAGGTGATCTACTCGGTCTTCACCGAGGGGTACGCCGCCAGCTCCGGACCGTACCTGCAACGCCTGGACCTGGCCGAGGAAGCGATCCGCCTGGCCAGGATCCTGTACCGCCTACTTTCCGGTGAGCGCGAGGTCACCGGCCTGCTGGCGCTGATGCTGCTGATCCACGCCCGCCGCGACGCCCGCACCGGCCCCGGCGGCGAGATCGTCCTGCTCGAGGACCAGGACCGCGGCCGCTGGGACCACGAGATGATCACCGAGGGCCGCGACCTGGTCGTCACCGCCCTCACCGGCGGGCCGCCCGGACCGTACGCCGTCCAGGCCGCGATCAACGCGGTCCACGACGAGGCCGCCGACTTCGAGAGCACCGACTGGCTCCAGATCGTCCAGTTGTACGACGTACTGCTGGGCCTCGACCCGTCCCCCGTGATCGCGCTGAACCGGGCCGCCGCGATCGCCCTTCGCGACGGCCCTGAGGCGGGGCTAGCACTGCTAGCAGAGCTGGCAGCGGATCCCCGGCTCCAGGACTATCACCCGTTCGCGCTGGCCCGCGCCGACCTGCTGCAACGCCTCGGACGTTTGCCAGAGGCAATCACCGCTTACGAGCAGGCCCTCGCGCTGGCCGGCTCCGAACCCGAACGCGATCTGGTCCGCCGTCGCCTCGCCGGCATCCGCTAGATAAGGTAAGCCTCACCTAATCGTGAGGAGTGGTGATGAAGCGGACCCTGGTGCTCGCCCTCGCCCTGATCGCCGTGCTCGCAGGATGCTCGTCCTCGACCGAGGCGGCGCCGCCCGCCGAGGCGGTCACCGTCAAGCACAAGTACGGCGAGACGAAGGTCCCGCCGGACGTGTCGCGGGTGGCCACGGTCGGCTGGAACGACCAGGACTTCGTGCTGGCGCTGGGTGTGGTGCCGGTGACGACACGGGCCTGGTTCGACAATTACAACGACTTCCCGTGGGTCAAGGAGGCGACCGGCGGGAAGGGCGTTCCGAGCGCGGGCCGGGACGGGATCGACTACGAGGCAATCGCCGCCGCGCAGCCGCAGGTGATCCTCGCGATCTACGAGACGATCGACAAGCCGACGTACGAGCGGCTGTCCGCGATCGCGCCGACGGTGGTGCAGAGCGCGGACTATCCGAACGAGGAGACGCCCTGGGACCAGCAGTTGCTGCTGACCGCCAAGGCGCTCGGCAAGTCCACGGAGGCGCAGGCGCTGCTCGATCAGGTGCACGCCAAGATCGATGAAGCGAAGAAGGCCAATCCGGTGTTCGCCGGGAAGGTGTTGGTCGAGGACTACGGCCCGGAGAACGGCGGGCACTACCTGCTCGGCAAGGGTGATCCGCGGCGGGCGGTGTTCGATGCGCTCGGGTTCGGCGCGCAGCAGGTGACCAAGGAGGTCAGCGACGAGAAGGTCGCGCTGCTGGACCGGGACGTGCTGTTCGTCAACGGCGCGACCAAGGCGCAGCTGGCCAAGTCGCCGGTCTTCTCCCGGCTGGCGGTGGTGCGCTCGGACCGCACGCTGTACACGAGCTTCGAGTCGAACCTGAGTGGCGCTTTGTCGTACAGCGGGCCCAAGGCGCTGCTGTACGCGCTCGACGTCCTCGTCCCACAGTTGGCCAACGCCCTCAACGGACGCCCGGTCGCGGACCTGTCGAACGCCTGACCGTTGTCAGGTGATCCTGGTTGCAGCCAGGATGCTGTCGTATGGAGACCGTTTACGAAGCGGCGGGTGGGGCCGAAGGTATGGTGCGGCTGGCGGCTGAGTGGCACGAGCGGGTGATGGCGGACGAGGTTGTCAGCCACGCGTTCCACGGCGGCGCGCGGCCGGATCACACCGAGCGGCTGGCGGCGTACTGGGGTGAGGCACTGGGCGGACCGCCTGCCTACACCGAGGCGTACGGCGACGAGGCGTCGGTGCAGCGCCGGCACGCCGGGAACGGCGAGCACGACGAGATGAACCACCGCGCGATCGCCTGCTTCGACGAGGCGGTCATCGCGGCCGGCATCGACGACGAGCGGACCCGGGCCGTACTGCACGACTACTTCGCCTGGGCGACCTTCACCACGATGTACCGCCACCGTACCGACGACATCACCGACGACCAGCCAGTTCCGCGCTGGTCCTGGGACGGACTGGAGTCGTGACGGATCGCCTGGCAAGGCTCGCCCGAAGCTGGGACGAGGCGGCCGAGGGCTACGAAACGTACTTCGTCCCCCGCTTCGCCCCGTGGGTCCGGGCCGCCGTCGACGAGCTCGACGACGTACCGGAGGGTCCGATCCTGGTGCCGTGCTGCGGGACGTTTCCGGAGCTGGCGCTGCTGGCGCCACGATTGCCCGGTCGGCGGATCGCCGGCATCGACCTGTCCGCCGGGATGGTCCGGCTCGCCCGCCTCCGGGCCGCCGGGAACCCGCTGGTCGAGGTCGTCCAAGGAAATGCCATGACGCTGGACCCGGCCTGGTCCGCCGCGGCCGTGGTCTCGGTGTTCGGCCTCCAGCAACTCCCGGATCCCGCCACCGCGATCCGGTCCTGGTACGACGTACTCCGGCCCGGCGGCCGCCTGTGCGTCGTCTACTGGCCCGGGAACATCGAGGACACCGGTCCGTTCGCCCTTCTCGACAAGGTGATCGACGCCGGGCGCGACAACTCCTGGGAGGACGATCTGATTCCGGCCCTCGACGGCGCGGTGATCGAACGCGACGTCCACCTGTCGTTCCCCATGACCCATCCGGGCGCGGCGGAGTACTTCGATGCCGCCAACCACGCCGGGCCGATGCGTGCGCTCGCGCTGGCGCGCGGAGACGACTACATCGCGGAACTCCGGGCGAAGTACCTCGCGGAAGCGCCTGACGGCGAGTGGACGCACCACCCGCGGGCCCGGTTGATCTCGGTCAGGAAGCAGCTGAGTCGTGCGGCGGGAGCGCCACCGACTTCGTGACGAGTTCGAGCGCCGGGTCGAAGGGCGTCGACGGGTCGCCGTCGACGATCACGTGGGCCCGGGACCGGGTGGCCTGGTCGGCGAAGTGGTCGCGTTCCCAGCGCATCCACTCCAGCCAGTGGTCGCGGAGGGCCTCGCCGTCGCGTTCGATTCCGCGGCCCAGCCGGACCTCGTTCGACGTCTCGACCCAGAGCCGCAGCGCCTGCCAGTGGCCCGCGTCCCGGTCGCAGGCGGTGACACCTTCGACGATCAGCAGGTCCACGGTGCTCGGTACGACGTGCAGCTCGGCGTACGCGCCCTGATGCCAGTCGTACCGCCGGTACCGTCCTTCGCGGCCGTCGGCCAGCCGTTGCAGGACGTGATCGCGGAGCAGGGCGAATCCACGCTCGGCTCCGGCCCAGCCGTCGTACAGGTCGTCCATGTGGATCACGTAGGTGTTCAGGTCGCGGGCCTTCGCCCGGGCCTCGATATGGGCGGCGACGGTGGTCTTACCGGAGCCGGCCGGTCCGTCGATGCCGATCAGATGCGTCCTGCCGAGCCGGGGTGAGCCGGCCTGGACGTTGTCCAGCAGCGAGTCGATGGTCAGGGGGTTCGGGCCTTGGTCAAGGGCCTTGTCAGTTGATTCCATGGCGCTTCAGGATGTCCTCGATCTCGTCGAACTCCGACGATTCCTGCTGCTTCGCCTTCCCCTTTGACGGCTTGGCAGCTTTGGCGGTGGTGGCCGACGCAGGCTCCGGGCCTGTCGATGTCAGCTCTCCCGCGGGCGAGGCGGGTTTCTTCTGTGCCTTCTCGGCCTTCTGGTTCCCGCCGCGGCCCCGGGCTACACCCGAGACGACGTACAGCACGACCGAGACGCCGAACAGCGCGACTCCGGCCCACACGGTCGGCGAGAAGATCAGGTGGGCGGCCCAGCTCACGACTGAGCGCACGACCTCCCACAGCACCTTGAGCAACCCGGTCATGTACAGCGAGACCGGCAGCAGTGACCAGGCGACACCGCGCGTCCCCGCCGCGATCCCACGGCGTCGCCAGGCGAACCACGAGCCGATCAGTCCGAGCAGCGTCAAGCCTGCGCAGAGCGGCAGTAGCGTCGAAGCGTCGTAAGTAGGCACATGTCCAGGCTCGCACAGTTGGCCCGCGAACCAAGAGGGGAACAGCCCTGACGCACCCCTGAAACCGCGGTCCGGATCCCCAGGCCATCACAACCGACGCCCGCGCCCCGGCCTCAGCGTGCCTCCGCCCGCGAGCCGCAGTTGTGATGGCCTGGAGATCCGGACCTCCACCACTCACCAACCTCGGGCTGCGCCCCGCCGCCCGGCGCGCCGAGCGTGCCGGGGGCTCGGTTCGGTGGGGTTGCTGAGTGGTGCCGGTCCGGGTGCGGCGAGAATGCAGGTATGCAACCAGAGCGGCGGCTGGCCTTCACCGGGTTCGACAACGACGACGGGGCGGCGGACCCGGCGCTGGCTCGGGCACTTGCCGACGGGGACGAGGGAGCGGTGCTGGCGGCGCTGACCAAGGCGCGGCTGCTGGTGCCGGTTGTCGCGATGCTCGGTGAGGTGGAGTACGACGAGAACGGGCTCGCGCACGACAAGACGTCGGACATGGCGGTGGTCCTGCTCCAGGGGCAGGACGGGCGGAACGCGCTCCTCGCGTTCAGCGGCACCGAGAGTCTCGCCCGCTGGGATCCTGCGGCTCGCCCGATGCCCCAGCACGCGCAACTGGTCGCCACCGCGGCGGTCCAGGAGGGCGCCGCGGCGATCGTGCTGGACATCGCCGGCCCGGCCGCGGGCGTGATCGAGACCGACGACGTACGGCGTCTGGCCGCCGGCCTCCAGGTGGTGCGCCTGGAAGACGGCGGCTACGCGTGGATCGAATCAGCCGGCCCGGACGCTTCCACGAGCTGAGCCGACAGCGGGGTCAGCCCACGGGTGAGTTGAGCGCGTCCATCGGTTTGGATCGCATCGCGATCCGGCCGGTGATCGCGGTGGTGGGCAGCACCAGGAGCAGAACCACCGCGATCCAGCCGGCCAGGACCCACACCGACCCGGACGGGATCGGCCAGCCGCGGGTCGCCATCGCGATCGGCAGCACCGTGAACGCCGCCGTGATCAGCCCGGCTGCCAGCCCGAGCCCGGCGATCAGCAGCCCCTCGAGCGTCAGCATCCGGGACACCTCCCGCCGGGTCGACCCGGTCAGCCGCTGCAGCCCGAACTCCCGCCGCCGGTCCAGCACCGCGACCGCGATCGTGTTCACCGAGGCGATCGCCGTGTACGCGACCGCGATCGCAGCCAGCAGGTACCCGATCCAGGCGTCCACCCCGAGACCGGTGTCCAGCCCCTCGCCGAGCAGTTCCCGGCCGCCGGCCGTCGTACCGGGCCAAGCGGGGAGGTCGAGCTTCGTACCGTTCGTCTTCAGCAAGAGCTGACTGGGGAGGCCTGTTGTCGTGTGTGCGGCCAGCAGTTGCGCCGGGAGCAGGAGGGACTCGTAGCCGGACGGACCCTCGACCAACGCGACGACCTTCACCTTGACCAGGGCGTTGTCGCCCAGGCGGACACCGATCTGCGAACCGACGTCGACCTTCAGCTTCTTCGCCGTACCGGGTGGGAGGGCGATGCTGTCGCCGGTCAGGTCGTCCAGCGAACCTTTCTTGACCTTGCCCGTGTAGACCGGACCGCTGAGGCCGAGGAGCGGCCACGCGTCGCTGGTGTGGGACTTGTCGTACGGCTCTTCGATCCAGCCCTTGCTGCGGACCAGTTCGGACACCGTGGTGACGCCGGGCACCGACCGGGCGGCCGCGGCGAGCTCGGGCGGGATTCCTCCGGACGTGCTGGTCACGACCACGTCGGCGGACAGGTTGCCGGTGAACGCGTCGACGGCGGCCTTCTGCTGGGTGGTCTGGGAGTAGATGTTGCCGACGGCAATCGCCGTGGCGATCGTGATCGGGACCAGGATCGCGGCGAACTGCACGGCGCGGACCCGCAGGTTGATCACCGCCAGGACCCCGCTGGTACCGCGCTTCTCGACGAGTCGCGTGATGCGGGGGACCAGGGTTCGCTGGATCACCAGCGGGGCCAGGATCGCGACCGCGATCGATCCGGTCAGGCCGGCCGGTCCACCGATCGCGGCGGCGTTCGCCGGTCCCATGAACGGCGTCGACAGCGCGATCGCGACGGTTGCTCCGGCGAAGACCAGGCCGATGACGATCCGGATCCGGCTCAGGGCGACGTTCGGTACTGCGGCTTCCGCCAGGGCCTGGATCGGGCGGATCCGGGCCGCCCGCCCCGCCGCGAAGCCGACGGTGACGCGCAGTACCGCGAAGGTCAGGAGCGCGGCGCCGGCGAACGGGAGCGGGCCCTGGTCGAAGCGCAGCTGCGGCGGGACGACTCCGCCGTCGGCGAGCAGTCCGAAGATCCAGGTACCTGCGATCCGGCCGCCGAGCAGGCCGAGGACGAGGCCGAGCAGGCCGACGAGCATGGTTTCGGCGATCACCATCTTGGCGACCTGGCGTGGGGTTGCGCCGCTGGCTCGGAGGAGGGCGAGTTCGCGGCGGCGTTGGCGTACCGACAGGCCGATCGTGGCGGAGACCACGAGTGCCATCACCACGGCCACCATTCCGCCGAAGACGCCGGACATGATGATCAGTGGGAGGCTCGTCGCGATTCCCTGGAACTCGGCTACGCCGCGGTCGTCGCCGGTGTAGGCCTTGACGCCTGTTGGGAGGTCGAGCCGTTTCGCTAGGTCGCGGGGTGAGGTTCCGTTGGCTGGGAACAGGCCGATCGCGTCGATCCCTGCTGGCACATCCGAGTCTGCGAAGAAGACCCCCGGCACATCCACCCGGTGCTGAGCCCGCGCGATCCCCGCCAGCGTGTAGGTCCGCGACTCGCCGCCGACGGTCACAGTGAGGTGCTCGCCGGGCTTCGCGGAGCCGGCGAGTCGCTCGTCCAGCACGATTTCTCCGGTGCGCGGCGCTCGGCCGGAGGTCAGTTTGTACGGCGTGAGCGCGGCGGAGCTCCACCCGTGCCCGGCGAGCTCTCCGCAGGACGTGCTGGGGGTGAGCGAGGTAACGGCCGGGAAGGAGCGGTCGGGGACTGCTTGGGCGACTCCTGGGGTGTTGGCGAGTTTCTTGGTCAGGGTGGGGTCCAGGCGGGGGCGTTCTGGGAAGGGGGCGGCGCCGCTGCCGTTGGGTGGGTGGTAGGCGGGGTCGCCGGTGACGACGATCGGGGCGGCGGCCAGGCGTTGGGGTGGGGCGTTCAGGCGGAGGCCGGTTTCGAGCAGGCCGCCGGCGGCGGACAACAGCGCCCCGCCGAGCAGGACCGCGACGAAGATCGCGAGGAACGCGGCAGTCCGATACCGGAGCGTGGTGACGGCGAGGCGCAACATGAGCGGAATCTCCCTGGGTGCAGTGGGATGGGCGAGGCGCGGGTGCGGTGGGCGAGTCAGGGTGCGGTGGGTCAGGTGGGGTTTGGGGTGTTGCGGTTGCTTAGTTGGGCTAGGTGGGCGGCTACGGCTTCTGGGGTGGGGTGGGTTGTTTCGGCGACTATTTGGCCGTCGACGAGGAAGACGACGCGGTCGGCGTACGACGCGGCGACGGGGTCGTGGGTGACCATCGCGATGGTTTGGCCGAGTTCGCGGGACTGGTCGCGGAGCAGGGTGAGGACCTCGAGGGCGGTGGTGGTGTCGAGCGCCCCGGTCGGCTCGTCGGCGAAGGTGATGGCGGTTCGTCCAGCGAGAGCGCGGGCGATCGCGACGCGTTGCTGCTGACCGCCGGACAGCTCGCTCGGCCGGTGCTTGCTGCGCTCGCCCAGCCCGACGCGCCGGATCACCTCGGTCACCCACGCGTCGTCCGGAGCCTTCCCGGCCAGCGTCAGCGGGAGTACGACGTTCTGCCGGACGGTGAGCGCAGGCATCAGGTTGAAGGACTGGAACACAAAGGCGACCTGCTCGCGCCGCAGCTCGGTCAGCGCGGTCTCGTCCAGCCCTCGCAGCGACCGCCCGGCCAACTGGACGTCACCCGACGTCGGACTGTCGAGACCGGCCGCACAGTGCAGCAGCGTGCTCTTGCCGGAACCGGACGGCCCCATCACCGCGGTGAACGTCCCGGCCGCGAACCCGTAGGTCACACCGGCCAGAGCATCGACCGCGCCCGGACCGGTGCCGTAGACCTTACGGACGTCAGTGAGCTGTACGGGCGTGCTCACGAGGCGACCAGTACGTCGTTCTTGCGGTGATACGACTCGTTCGCGAACCACAGGATCGCGACGACCGCACCGAGGCCAAGGTCCGACCAAAGCCACCACGGGCCGTCGAAGTGCCCGAAGACCGCAAGCGCTACCCAGACCGCGAACTGGACCACGCAGGCGACCAGCCAGACACCTGAGACGGCCTGGAGCGCCACCGTCAGCCCGCGGGGCGGTGCTGCGTTCGCGACGCCGGACAGGATGTTCCGGAGCTCGCCGCGGGTCCGGGCCGCGAGTACCAGCTCGTGCCGGTCGCTCGCCTGGGACGGGGTGAGTGCGGCCTGCCGTACGGCGCTGTCCAGCTTGGCGAGTGCGGCGCGACGGTCGGCGTCGGTGAGCTGGACCTGGTCGGGGGTCAGGAGGTGTTCGAGGAGGTTGTTCATCATCGTGTCCTTCCGGGTTGTGCTGACACGAAAAAGCGTAGGGGTTGAACAGTTTCGCTGACCCGGTGCTCAGGACCCGTTTCGAGGTGGTGCTAACACCCCTGTTCGGCGGCGTCCGGCGTACGACAGGATGGAGGGGTGACCGAGGACCGCGCGGACCTGCCGCCGGGGCTCGCCCTCTCGTGGGGCGTGCTGCCGGTGCAGCGGCGCGGGCCGAAGCCGGCGCTGTCGATCGAGCAGATCGTGGCCACCGGCATCGAGTTCGGCGATCGGGACGGGTTCGAGGCGATCTCGCTGCAGCGGATCGCGGCGCAGCTCGGCGTCACCACGAACGCCATGTACCGCTACGTCCGGTCCAAGGAAGAGCTGATCGTCCTGGTCCACGACAAGGCCGTCGGGCTGCCGCCGGAGCTGCCGTCCGGCTGGCGCGCGGCGGCGATCGCGTGGGTGGACGCGCAGGTCAAGTTGTACGCCGACCGCCCGTGGCTGCTCGACGTACCGATCCGCGGCGCGCCGGTCACGCCGAACCTGCTGCGCTGGGTCGAGGTGATGCTGGCGGCGATGGCCGAGACCGGGCTCAGTCAGCACGACAACCTCGGCTGCCTGGTGCTGCTGGACGGGTATGCGCGGAACTACGCCGGCCTGGCGCGTCAGCTAGGGGCGAGCGATCACACGCCGGTGCAGACCGAACAGGTCGGCCAGTTCCTCGTACCGCGGCTGATCGAGGGCGGCTACCCGACGCTGGTGTCGCTCTATCTCAACCAGGAGTACGAGGACGAGCTCGACGACGACCTCGAGTTCGGCCTGGCACGAATCCTCGACGGCATCGACGTACTGATCACGCGGAGAAGCTAGGGCAGGACGATCCGGACCGGGCCGTGGGTGCGGGCCTCGACCCACTGGAGGTGGAATTCGCTGCCGGGGGCAACTTCTGCGCGGCGTTCCGGCTGGGTGCGGAGGTTGATCGGGGCGGTCAGTGTGGTGGCGGGGGCTTGCGTGGGTACGCCGTTCGCGCGGGTCGTCGCGATCAGGTCCGCGAGTGCTTGCGCGGCCGGCTTGCGGCGGTGGTCGACCGTGAACAGGCCGAGGTCGTACTCGCGGTCCGGGAAGTCGAGCAGGCGCCGGTCGATGTCGTGCGAGGACCACCACGTCACGCCGTACAGCGCCGGGTTCCCCAGGACGGTCTCGACGGTCCGCCGGGTGAACTCGGCCTGCAGGTCGACGGGGATGTCGGGCCCTGGTACGCCGATTTCCTGCAGCCAAACGGGCCGCTCCGGGTCGAGCGACTTGGCGAGCTCGACCAAGTAGTCGGCGTGGGTGAGGGTGGCCGGACCGAGGGGACCGTCCACTCGTGAGACCCCGTTGAAAACCCACGAGTGGACAGTGGTCAGGTCACCCAGGTCCACCGCGTCAACGGGATGGAACGGGTGGTCGCCCTTGTACCAGGCGTCGTCGAAGACCGAGTGCAGGGCGAGTACGCCGGGTGCTGCCTTCTGCACCGTCGTCAGCAGCTCCTGCGCCCACGCGGTCGAGGCGTGCGGCGTGGTGGAGCTGTCCGGCCAGAGGTTGTTGACCTCGTTGCCGAGCGTGATCGCGAAGACGTTCGGCTTCGTCGCGACCGCGCGCGCCACGGCATCGACGTACGCCGTGAGTCCGTCGCGGACCGTCCTGTCCTCGAACAGGCTGCTCTTGTGCCAGGTCAGCACCCAGGACGGGAGGAAGTCGAAGCTGGACAGGTGCCCCTGGATCAGGTCGACCGCGACGGTCAGGCCGTGCTCCGCGGCGGCGTCGATCGTGTCCAGCAGGTCGGCGATCGCCTGCTCGCGGATGATCGCCCGGTTCGGCTGGATCCAGGGCCAGACCGGGAAGACCCGGACGTGGTCCAGCCCGATCCCGGCCAGATCCGCGAAATCCCGGCGGACCGCGGCGCCGTCGTAGTCCAGCCAGCTGTAGAACCATCCCGCCGAGGGAACGTAGTTGGCGCCAAACCTGACGGGATCCGAAGACATGCCGAGGATGCTAAATCGGTTTAGGCCGGTAGCGCAAACATCAGGCCGGGGGAGCGGTCGACTCGCGGACCGTCAGGACCGGGTCCGCGGTGCGGCGGTTGATCACCGTGCCGGGGTCGGCGATCGTCTCGAGCAGCACCTCGGCGGCCTGGCGGCCGAAATCGAACGTGTCGCGGGACAGGGCCGTCAGCGCCGGGTGCATGAGCTGGGTGAGGATCGAGTCGTCGAACGCGACGATCGACAGGTCGCCGGGCACCGAGACGCCCATCTCCATCGCGACCCCGAGGCCGGCCACCGCCATCACGTCGCTGTCGTAGACGATCGCGGTCGGGCGATCGGACTGGGACAGCAGTTTGCGGGTGATCGCGGCGCCTTCCGCGTCGCTGAAGTCCGTGGTCAGCGAGGGGGCGTCGAGGAGTCCGAGGCGGGGCGCGGCGTCGCGGACGGCCCGGATCCGGCGCTGCGTGTGCTGGAAGTTCGGCGTACCGGCGACGTGCGCGATCCGGCGATGGCCGAGCGCGGCCAGGTACTCGACGATCGAGAGCATCGCGTCCCGGTCGTCGGCCCAGACGGAGGCGAGCGCGCCCTTGCCGCCGCGGCCGCCGATCACCACGGCCGGCAGCTCGAGCGCCCGGAGCTCGTCGACGCGCGGGTCCTTCACGGTCAGGTCGACCAGGATCACGCCGTCGACCCGGTGCTCCGACGCCCACCGCCGGTACACCTCGACCTCGGCCGCGGTGTCCTCGACGATCAGCAGTTGCAGCGAGATCGACTCCGCCGACAGCCCCGACTGCACGCCGGACAGCAGGTGCGCGAAGAACGGCTCGACGCCGAGCGTGCGGGCCGGGCGCGCGATCACCATCCCGACCGAGTCGACCCGGGACGCCCCGAGCGCCCGCGCCGCGCTGTGCGGCCGCCAGCTCATCTGCTCGGCGATCTTCAGGATCCGCTCGCGGGTCGCGTCGCTGACCCCCGGCCGCCCGTTCAGCGCGAACGACACCGCACCCTTCGACACCCCGGCCCTGGTCGCGATGTCCGCGATCGTCGGTCTCGCCATGGTCGGCACCTCCTCCACCCTTGACAGCGGATTCTACGATGTGGATAGTTCGGGAGCTATACCGGTTTATCAATTCCAGGAGATCCCATGCGTAGACGCCGTTCGGCGCTGGTGGCAGGTCTTGCCGCCGCCGCTCTCACCCTCGCCGGCTGCGGCCTCGGTTCCGAGGACTCCGGCAGCAGCGGCGGCGCCAAGCCGACCGTCGACGCGAACGCCCAGGTGACCGGTGAGGTCAGCTTCCAGACCTGGGCGCTGAAGCCCAAGTTCACGTCGTACGTCGAAGGCGTGATCAAGGCGTTCGAGGCGAAGTACCCGGGCACGAAGGTCACCTGGCTGGACCAGCCCGGCGACGGTTACGACAAGAAGGTGCTGAGCCAGGCGTCGGCCGGCCAGTTGCCGGACGTGACGAACCTGCCGCCGGACTTCGCGCTGAGCCTGGCCAAGCAGAACATGCTGCTCGACGTCGCCGCCGCGGACCCGAAGCTGAACGAGGAGTACGTCGAGGGCGGCGTCAAGGCGTACCAGTACCAGGGCCTGGACGGCACGTTCGGCTACCCGTGGTACCTGAACACCGACATCGACTACTGGAACGCGACCAAGTTCGCCGCGGCCGGTCTGGACGTGAAGAACCCGCCGAAGACCTTCGACGAGCTGCTCGCGGCCGCGAAGACGATGCACGACAAGACCGGCGGCAAGGAATACCTGATGAGCCGGCTGCCGGGGATCGGCGACTTCACCAACGCCGGCGTCAAGATCCTCTCCGACGACGGCAAGAAGTTCACCTTCAACACCCCCGAGGCCGCCGCGCTGCTGGACAAGTACCGCGACGCCTACAAGGCGGGCTACATGCCGCGCGACATCCTGACCAACGAGTACCTGGGCAACTCCAAGCTCTTCACCCAGGGCAAGGTCGCCTGGACCACCGGCGGCGGCAACGCGATCCAGGACTTCAACAAGGACAACCCGTCGCTGAAGGGCAAGGTCGTCCCGTCGCCGGCGCTCGACACCCCGCCGCTGTACGTGCAGGGTCTGTCGGTCTCGGCCAAGACCAAGAACCAGGCCGCGGCGATCGCGCTCGCCCGCTTCGTCACCAACGCCGAGAACCAGGCCGCGTTCGCGAAGATCGTGAACATCTTCCCGTCCACCAAGGCGTCCGCCTCCGACCCGTACTTCTCCAAGTCCGACGGTACGCCGGAAAGTGACGCCAAGGTGCTCGCCTTCGAGTCGCTGGCCAAGGCGAAGGTGCTGTCGCCGCCGATCATCAGTGGCGCGACCAACGACTTCATCGGGCAGCAGATCTCGCTGGCGATCTCCGGCAAGATCTCGTCGCAGGCAGCTCTCGACGCCGCGGTGGCGAAGGCCAACCAGCTGCTGACTCAGTGATGCGTTACAACCGTTGGTTCACCCCGTGGGTGCTGGTGATTCCAGCACTCACGTGGTTGCTGGTGTTCAACCTCTGGCCGTCGATCAACACCGTCATCCTGTCGTTCACGAACGCCAAACCGATCGGCGGCGGGCACTTCGTCGGGCTGAAGAACTTCGAGACCCTGCTGCACGACGAGCAGTTGCGCTGGGCCCTGCTGAACAGCGTCATCTACATGGTGGTCTGTCTGCCGTTCCTGACCGTCCTGCCGCTGCTGCTCGCCGTACTGGTGGAGAAGAAGCTGCCGGGGATCACGTTCTTCCGGACAGCGTTCTACACCCCGGTGGTGGCGTCCGCGGTCGTGGTGGCGCTGATCTGGCAGTGGATCCTGGACGACCGCGGCCTGGTCAACGGACTGGCTGAGAAGCTCGGCGTGATCTCCGGGCCGCTGCCGTTCCTGTCCGACCAGTGGCTGTTGTTGCTCAGCGCAATCAGTCTGACGATCTGGAAAGGGCTCGGGTACTACATGATCATCTACCTGGCCGCCCTCGGGAACGTCGGGCGTGAGCTGCACGAGGCGGCCGCGGTCGACGGCGCTTCGCCGCTGCGCCGGTTCGTGCACGTGACGATTCCGGGCGTCCGGGGGACCATGATCCTGATCTCGATCCTGATCTCGGTGTCGGCGCTGCGGGTGTTCTCCGAACTGTTCATCCTCAGCGGCGGCAAGGGCGGCCCGGGCGGCCGGGACAACTCGGTCGTGATGCTGATCCAGCAGTACAGCCAGGGCTTCGAGGGCAACCTCGGGTACGCGTCCGCGTTGTCGATCGTGCTGTTCTTCGTCACCGTCGTACCGATGCTGGTGCTGGCCCGCCTCAACCGGCGGGGGGCCGAAGCATGAGCACAGCCACTCAGGAGCGTCCCGCGGTGCGTGAGGCATCCGGTACGCCGAAGCGCCGGAAGGGCTCGTTCGGGTTCAACTCGGTGTCGCCGCGGGAGAAGGTCGCGCGGTACGTGCTGCTGGTGTTCGTGCTGCTGATCACGATCGGGCCGTTCCTCTGGCAGTTGTCGACGTCGCTGAAGGGGTCCGGGGAGGACATCTACACCCGGATCCCGCGGCTGCTGCCGGCGCAGCCGACGTTCGACCACTACAAGGAGGTCACCGACACCATCCCGGTCTGGGACTACGCGCGGAACTCGCTCGTGGTCGCGTTCCTGGTGGTCGGCGGCAACGTCATCGGCGCGTCGCTGGCCGGGTTCGCGATCTCCCGGTTGCAGTTCCGCGGCCGCAAGATCGTCCTCGGCCTGTTCCTCGCGACGCTGGTCCTGCCGGGTGAGGTCACGATCATCTCGCAGTACGTGACGGTCCGGGAGTTCGGGCTGGCGAACACGCTCTTCGGTGTCGCACTGCCCGGGATGATCGGTGCACTCAACGTTTTGCTGATGTACAACGCGTTCCGGTCGTTGCCGATCGAAGTCGATCAGGCAGCGGTCGTGGACGGCGCGAACGCGTGGCAACGGTTCCTGTACATCGGTCTGCCGTCGGTGCGCGGGACGATCAGCGTGATCGCGATCTTCGCGTTCATCGGCGCCTGGGACGACTTCCTCTGGCCGCTGATCGTGCTCACCGACCCGGACAAGTACACGCTGACCGTCGGACTGCAGTACCTGTCCGGCACGTTCAGCAACAACCCGCGGCTGATCGCGGCCGGCACGATGATCGCGTTCATCCCGATCGTGATCGTCTTCGCCACCCTGCAACGCTTCTTCTTCAAGGGAGTCGAGGAAGGCGCGGTCAAGGGCTAGACGTGCGAACCGGCTCCGACCCTGCAAAGTCGGAGCCGGTTCGTTGTTGTCCGGCTACTTCACAAGCACGATCGAGTTGATCGGGGTGAAGTCGTACGGCAGGTACGCGCCCGTGTAGCGCTGCACCGGGTAGCAGTTCGTCCCGTTGTAGCCCTTGCAGATCGCGAAACCCGCACCGCCGGTCTGGCTGTTGATCAGAACCTTGGTGCCGGTCACGTTCGACAGGTTGTGCGCGCCGTAGCTGTACCAGATGTTCTTGCTGAGGATGCTGCCGTTGGGCTCCCGCAGACAGACCGCGCCCGACGGGCAGGTGGCGGTCGTGCCCGCGGTCGCTTCCGCCGCCTCCGTGGCCGCGCTGGCAGTCGGTGCCAGCGCCACGCCGGTACCGATCACAGCGGCAGCGATCCCAACAGCGGTCATCGCAAACTTGCGCATGGTTTCCCCTTAACCTGAAGGGCCCCCCGAGTGAAGACCCACCACCGAAGTTAGTCCGTGAACCGGCGTCCGGGAGCGGGATACAGCCCTTTTCGGCCCTGACCGAAACGGGTTGTCAGCGGATCCGGGTCTCGGTGAAGTCCAGCCACTGGGTGACGTCGGCGGAGGTGTGGTGGCGGATCGACCAGTCGACCTGGCGTAGCGACATGTGGGCCCAGTAGAGGCGCAGTACGGCGGGGTCGAGGGTGTTCTCCAGGAGTTCGTCGAACCAGGTCAGGTCCTCGTCGGGGAGACGGACGTGGGCGCTGAACCGCAGGGTGACCAGTGCGAAGCGGCGGTCGCCGCGGCCGATGCCGTCCCAGTCGACGATCCCGGTGATCCGTCCGGCGTCGGTCAGCACGTTGCGGGTGTGGAAGTCGAGATGTACGAGGTCGTCGCCGGTCATACCGCTCGGCTCGTCACGGCCGACCTCGTGGATCCAGTGCAGGAGGCTCCGCGTGCGGTCGTCGTACCGCTGGAGAGACTCGTGCAGGCAGAAGCCAGGGCCGCTCTCGAGCAGGTACATCGACGGGACCGGCAGATCGGGCGCCAGGCCCGTGAAGTGGTCGGTCAGGGCGATCATCGACTCCAGCAACGCGCGGTCGACCGTCTCCGGTGGCACGCCCGGCAGTCGCTCCTGCACCACGCCGACGCCGCCCGGCAGGTCCGCCAGTAGTTGGTACTGCGGGACAGGCAGCCCGCCCCGCCGCGCTGCCTCGAGAGCTTCCGCCGTACGCCGAAGGTCGCCGAGGGACCCGAATCCGCGCGTCAGTACGCCGTCCCGTCCGTCGGGCCAGCGTACGAACGCGGCACCGACCTCGCCCTCGCCCGCCTGCCCGACGAACTCCAGCCCGGCACCGCTCGCCTGATTGACCTCCCGCAACAACTGCTGCGCGTCAAGCTTCGCGACCGGAGCCGGTATGCCGTCGTGAGTCACAACGACCGACCGTAGCTGGCGCGGAGGCTCAGTCGAAGAAGTACGGATAGGGGACCGACTCCGGCTGGCTGGCGGCGTCGAGTCGTGCCTGGTGTTCCGGGGCGAGCGTGAAGTCCGCGGCGCCGAGCAGGTCGTCGAGGTACTCCGGTGTCCGGGGACCGATGATCGGTGCGGTCACGCCGGGACGCTGCATCAGCCAGCGGACGGCGACCTGGGGGAGCGTGCGACCGGTCTCGGCCGCGACCGCCGTCAGCTCGTCGACCACGTGCCACGTGTGCTCGTTGGCGTAGCGGTCCCATGCGTGTGTGCCGGGCGTGGACACCTTGCTGTCCCTGGGCGGTGCGGTCATGCCGCGCCGGAACGCTCCGGACAGCCAGCCCGACCGCAGCGGTGACCAGGTGATCACGCCGAGCCCTTCGTTCTGGCAGACCGGAAGCAGCTCCCACTCGGTGGAGCGGTCCAGCAATGTGTAGAGCGGCTGGAGACTGGCGAGCGGCTGCCAGCCGTTCTGCGCGCACAGGTCGACCGCCTTCTGCAGCTGCCAGCCGCGGAAGTTGCTGACGCCGATGTAACGGACCTTGCCGGCCTGGACGAGGCCGTCCAGAGTCGACAAGCTCTCGGCGAGCGGTGTGCTGTCGTCCCAGAGGTGGAGCTGGTACAGGTCGACGTAGTCGGTGCCGAGGCGGCGCAGACTCGCGTCGACCGCGTCGAGAATGTGTTTACGGGACAGGCCCTGATCCGTGGGCCGCGGCCCCATCCGTCCCCAGACCTTGGTGGCGATGACGTAGTCGGAGCGTTGCTGCGTCTTCAGCCACCGTCCGAGCACTTCCTCCGACGCGCCGGCGCCGTACACGTCGGCAGTGTCGATGAACGTCCCTCCGGCGTCGGTGAACGTCTGCAGGATCTTCCGGCTGTCCTGCTCGTCCGTCCGGTCGCCGAACATCATCGCGCCCAGGCAGAGCTCACTGACCTTCAGACCCGTGGTTCCAAGAGTTCTGTAGTCCATACCCCGACGCTACGAGCTGGAGCGCGCTCCAGCTCAAGACCTTTGGGTCGTCGAGGGGTAGATCGCGCCCGTGTACTTCTCGCCGGGGCCCTGGCCGGGCTCGTCCTGGATGGTGCTGGCCTCGCGGAAGGCGAGTTGGAGGGAGCGGAGGCCGTCCTTGAGCGGCGCCGCGTGGTGGTGGCCGAGCGACGGTGCGGCAGCGTCGAGGAGGCCGGCCAGGGAATCGATCAGGGAGCGGGCCTCGTCGAGGTCCTTGTGGTCGGGCAGGTCCGCGGCCAGGCCGAGGTTGACGGCGGCGGCGCTCATCAGGTGCAGTGCGGCGGTGGAGATGATCTCCACGGCGGGGACCTCGGCGATGTCGCGGGACGCGGTCGACAGGGGGTCAGGCTGGACTGCGTTGTCTGGGGAAGTGGCATCTGCGTCGGTCATGCTGCTACTCTTGCATGGCGACCGACCCGGTCCAGTGGTGACCCCTGAGCGGAATAGTTCAGGACCGCCGGTGGTTCGAGTCTAAGCGGAGGGCCACCTCCCACCCAGTCGATGAACAGTCGGCGGGTCCCGGTCATTGGTACGGCGTACCACCCGCAAGGGTTGGGACGTCGTACATCTGGGAATTGGGCCTTCGTGTGATCGCACGAGGGCCTTTTCGTTTTTCCAGGGCCCGCGGTGATCGCGAGGTGGCACCCAGTACGAGTTCAACCCAGGAGGACCCATCACCACTGATTTGCGCGTCAACGAGCGCATCCGCGTTCCCGAGGTGCGGCTGGTCGGACCGAACGGTGAGCAGGTAGGCATCGTCCGGATCGAGGACGCACTTCGGCTGGCCCAGGAAGCCGATCTCGACCTGGTCGAGGTCGCCGCAACCGCCCGGCCTCCGGTCTGCAAGTTGATGGATTTCGGCAAGTACAAGTACGAGACCGCGCAGAAGGCGCGCGAGTCCCGCCGGAACCAGACCAACACCATCATCAAAGAGATGAAGCTGCGGCCGAAGATCGACCCGCACGACTACGAGACCAAGAAGGGTCACGTGGTGCGGTTCCTGAAGGCTGGGGACAAGGTCAAGATCACCATCATGTTCCGCGGTCGTGAGCAGTCCAGGCCGGAGCTCGGCTTCCGGCTGCTGCAGCGGCTGGCCGAAGACGTGACCGAGCTCGGCTTCGTCGAGTCCTCGCCGCGGCAGGACGGCCGGAACATGATCATGGTGCTCGGACCGCACAAGAAGAAGTCCGAAGCGCGCGTGGACGTGGAAGCCGAGAAGGCGCAGCGGAAGGCCGAGCGCGAGGCCGAGGAGCAGGCGGAGCGCCAGGAGCGCGCCGAGCAGGCTCAGGCCCACGAGGCCGAACGCGCCGCCGGAGTGACCAAGAAGCCGAAGGGTCCGGCCGACAACCTCGACCCGGAGTGACGTTCCGCTCCGGCTCGCGAGGGCCGGAGCACGTCGTACCGACGATCGAGTCAACGAAGAAAATCAGGAGCACAACAGCCATGCCGAAGATGAAGACCCACTCGGGGATGAAGAAGCGCGTCCGGGTCACCGGGTCGGGCAAGATCCGCCGTGAGCAGACCGGTGTCCGCCACCTCGCCGAGGCGAAGTCCTCGAAGCGCAAGCGCCGCCTGTCCGGCACCGTCGAGGTCGCCCCGGCGTACGTCAAGAAGGCCAAGAAGCTTCTCGGCATCTGAGGCTCCCGCCTCGCCCCTCCCGAACATCCCCCGCCGTGGGCAATCCTGTCGCCGGCGCAGAAATACAAGGAGTAACACCTCATGGCACGCGTGAAGCGGGCAGTCAACGCCCACAAGAAGCGCCGGGTCGTACTCGAGCAGGCCAGCGGCTACCGCGGCCAGCGCTCGCGGCTGTACCGCAAGGCCAAGGAGCAGGTCACCCACTCGCTCGTCTACGCCTACCGTGACCGCAAGGCGCGCAAGGGCGACTTCCGGAAGCTGTGGATCCAGCGCATCAACGCCGCGGTCCGCGCCGAGGACCTGACCTACAACCGCTTCATCCAGGGCCTGCGCCTGGCCGAGGTCGAGGTGGACCGCAAGATCCTCGCCGACCTCGCCGTCAACGACCCGGCCGCGTTCTCCGCGCTCGTGCAGGTGGCCAAGGCCGCCCTGCCGGCCGACGTGAACGCGCCGAAGACCGACGCGGCCTGAGCAACACCCGTAGCTGCGAAGTGGCGAGTCCCGGTCTGCTGACCGCGCATTCCGCGCGGATCAAGCAGGCCCGGCGGCTCGCCACTCGTGCGTTCCGGCGCAAGACCGGACGGTTCCTGGTCGAAGGTCCGCAGGCCGTCCGGGAGGCCCTCGAACATCGCGAGCTCGTCGTCGAGGTGTACGCCGAACCCGCGCTGGCGACCCGGCATCGGGATCTCTACGACCTCGCCGTGGCGGCCGGCGTCCCGTGGTTCGAGGTCGACCGCGCCGCCGTCGAAAGCCTGAGCGAGACCGTCACCTCCCAAGGGGTCGTCGCGGTCTGCTCGCTGGTGACCGTTCCGCTGCCGGACGGCGCGTTGCGGCTCGTCGCCGCCGGTGTCCAGGTCCGCGATCCCGGCAACGTCGGCACCTTGATCCGTACGGCGGACGCGGCCGGCGCCGATGCCGTCGTACTGACCACGGAGTCCGTCGATCCGCACAATCCGAAGGCGGTCCGGGCCAGCGTGGGCAGCATCTTCCATGTTCCGATCAGCACTGACGTCGATATCGTCGCCGCGGTGCAGAGGTGGCGCTCGGAAGGCCTTCAGGTGCTCGCCGCCGACGGGTACGGCGCGACCGACCTGGACACCTGCATCGACGACGGCACACTCGCGAAGCCGACCGTGTGGCTGTTCGGCAACGAGGCCCACGGCCTGCCGGACGGCATCAACGCCCTCGTCGACCACTCTGTGAAGGTCCCGATCTACGGCCGCGCCGAATCTCTCAACCTGGCGACCGCCGCCGCGATCTGCCTGTACGCCTCGGCCCGGGAGCAACGCCGTTGATCTTCGATCTGCCCGGGCGGTTCTGGCGCGGGAACCTGCACACGCACTCGAACCTGTCCGACGGAGCGTTGTCTCCGGCCGAGACGGCGGCCGTGTACCGCGAGGCCGGGTACGACTTCGTCGCGATCGCCGACCACTTCCGCGCGGAATACGGGTTCCCGATGACGGACACGCGGGACTTGCGCACGGACGGGTTCACCACGCTGATCGGCGCCGAACTCCACGCGCCGCGAACCGAAGCCGGCCAGTCCTGGCACATCCTTGCAGCCGGTCTGCCCTTGGACTTCGCGGCGCCTACCGCTTCTGAAACCGGGCCCGAGCTCGCGCGCCGCGCCCGCGCCGCCGGGGCCTGGATCGGCATGGCGCACCCATCAGCCTCGCTCCTCACCGCAACCGACGCCGAGAGCCTCGACGCCGCGCACTCGATCGAGGTCTACAACGCCCTGTCAGCCCGCGAGAACCGCGCCGACAGCTGGCACCTCACCGACGTCCTCCTCAACCGCGGCCACCGCTTCACGACGTACGCCGCCGACGACGCCCACCTGCAACCCCAGGACCCGCCACCCTGCCAGGCCTGGATCCACGTCCGCGCCGAAACCCTGGCCCCGGACGCCCTCCTGACCGCGTTGAAGGCCGGCCACTTCTACTCCAGCACCGGCCCCGAGCTGTACGACGTACGCATCGAAGCCGACGAGATCACCGTCCAGTGCTCACCCGCCACCAAGATCCTCCTCACCGGAGGCCACCCCGGCGCCGAAGTCCTCCAAGGCACCAACCTCACCGAGGCCACGTTCCCCCTCGCCCTCTTCCACAGCACCCACTGCCGCATCACCGTGGAGGACGCGACCGGCGCCCGAGCCTGGACCAACCCGATCCACCTTGGTTGACGTGCGGGCGGGCGGCGTGTCAGCGTTTGGGTAGCGCGTGCCAGGGCGCCTCTTCTTCGCGGCGAGCACTGAGTGCACCTGGATTCGGAGCAGGATCTTTCTCGGCCGGTGACCCTTCGGGACGGCCTGGTCAGCGGAGCGGGTTGTCCTGGGAGGATCATCGATGGCGATCAAACCGCTGCCTGCGAAGGCGAGTCTCAGTCAGCTCCGGGCGCAGGCGAAAGACCTGCGGAGGGCAGTCGGGAAAGAGCGTCCCGATGCGATCGAGCGAGTCCGGCGGCAGCATCCGGCGTACGACGAGAACCCTGCGGGCTTCACGTTGCGGGACGCGCAGTTGACGATCGCCCGCGAGTACGGGCTGGCCAGTTGGCCTGAGTTGATGGAGAAGGTGGCCACCGAGCTGGTCGAGGGGCGCGAACTGCACAGGTACTTCGGGGTGGAACTCAACAACGAGACCTGGGATCTGCTCGAGCAGATCGACGAGAACAGTCCGCTGCTCGACCAGGAGCGGTTGCTGTACGGCGCGTACGCCGCCTGCCTGCACTGGCTCGAAGCGGGCAACGAGGCGAACCATGCCCGCGGCGAGCACCTGATCGCCCGGGTGGCACTGCGGATCGGGCGCGTCGAGATCGGACTGCAGCACGCGCGGCGGTGTCTCGAACTCGTGCAGGCGTTCCCGGAGCAGATGTCCGACTGGGACGAGCCGTTCGCGCGGGAGGCGCTGGCCCGGGCGCTGGCGGCGGTCGGGGAGCCGGTCGCGGCGCGGGCGGAGCTGGATCGGGCCCGGGAACTGGCCGGGCGCGTCGCCGGCGAAGGCGATCGCAAGGTGCTGGAGGAAGAACTGGCCAAGGAGCCCTGGTTCGGTCTGACTACTCCTTGACGCGGGATTGGAGGCCGTCGAGGAGGGCGTCGAGGCCGAAGACGAAGTTTTCGGTGAGGCCGGAGTCCAGGTCCACCGAGGTACGGCGGCGGACGGACTTCCGCATCTCGGGGTAGTCGCCGGCGACCGCCTGGGCCTGTTCGAGCATGTCGGTCACCCAGCTCTCCTCCGAGCGGCCGGACTTGCGAACCATCTCGCGGGTGGCGACCTCGGCACTGACCGTGCCGAGGACGTACGACATCACGCTGCCCATCGCGAGGTCGATCTCGTGCTCGGAGAAACCGGCCGCCCCGAACAGGACCAGCCCGCGGGAGCCCATCGACATCGCGTTCGGGCCGATGCTCGGGCGGGTGTACATCACCTCGGGCAGCCACGGGTGCCGCAGTACGGCGGACCGCAGGCTGTGCCCGAACAGCAGCGCACCGGCCCGCCACCCGGCCAGCTCCGGCTCGGGTACGTCGATCTCGCCCCAGACCTCGTCGATCAGCAGGTCGATCAGGTCGTCCTTGGTGTCGACGTACCAGTAGAGGCTGGTCGCGCCCGCGGCCAGCTTGGTGCCGAGTTTGCGCATGCTCAGCCCGCCGATGCCCTCGGTGTCGAGGATCGTCATCGCCGCGGCCACGATCTGCTCGCGGCTGAGCGTCTCCCGGGCGGGTGCCGCCTTGCGTTCCCGGGTCCAGATCCAGTCCTTCATGCGGTCCATCCTACAAAGGACTCGCACACTGTACGAGATCGTCGTACAGTGTGCGAGTGACTAGTACACCGTTCGAGTCTGACGTCTCTAGCGACCAGGGGCACCCCCGGCGCTGGTGGATCCTGCTGATCCTGTGCCTGAGCCTGATGGTGCTGGTGGTCGACAACACCGTCCTCAACCTGGCGATCCCGTCGCTGATGCGCGACCTGGGCGCGACGCCCGCGGACATCCAGTGGGTGATCGACGCCTACATCCTGGCGTTCGCGGGCCTGCTGCTGACCGCGGGAAGCCTGTCCGACCGGTTCGGCCGGCGGAAGATGCTGTTGCTCGGGCTGGTCGTGTTCGGCGTGGCGTCACTGCTGGCGACCCTGGCCGAGAACCCGTGGCAGCTAATCGCGTGCCGCGGCCTGATGGGTGTCGGCGGCTCGCTGCTGATGCCGAGCACGCTGTCGCTGCTGTTCACGGTGTTCCCGCCGGAGGAGCAGCGCAAGGCGATGGCGGGCTGGTCGATGGTCGCGATGGTGGGCGTGGTGGCCGGCCCGACGGTCGGCGGCGTTCTGCTGAACCACTTCTGGTGGGGTTCGATCTTCTGGCTGAACGTGCCGATCGCGATCCTGGCGATCATCGGCACGCTGGCGCTGATCCCGGAATCGAAGGGCCCGGCGCGCGATGTCGACCCGGCGGGTGCCGTCCTGACGATCGTCGGTATGGCGTCGATCGTCTGGGCGATCGTCTCGATCCCGCTGCACGGCTGGGGTTCCGGCCGGGTGCTCGGCGCGCTGGCGGTCGGGGTGGTCGCGTTGACCGCGTTCGCCCTGTGGGAGAAGCGCAGTGCGCATCCGATGGTGCCGCTCGCGCTGTTCAAGGACCGGCGGTTCAGCGGTACGAGTTTCTCGATCGTGCTGCTGTCGTTCACCGCGGGTGGATTGCTGCTGGCGTTGACGCAGTACCTGCAGTTCGCGCTCGGGTACACGCCGTTGAAGGCCGGGCTCGCGTTGATCCCGTATGCGCTGTCCGCGGCGCTGTTCAACGGTCTCGGGGCGACGCTCGGGAAGAAGGTCGCGGACCGGACGCTGATCTCGCTCGGTCTGCTGATCATCGCGGGCAGCTTCGCCATCCTGACGCAGGTGTCCGACACGAGCGGGTACGGGTTGCTGATCGTCGGCCTGCTGGTGATGGGCGTCGGCGGTGGCCTGGCCGGTCCGGCGGCGTACACGCTGTTGATGCAGGCCGTTCCGCCGGAGCACCGCGGTGTCGGATCGGCGATGAACGACACCGTGCAGCAGACGGGTGCCGCGCTTTCGGTCGCCGTACTGGGCAGTGTGCTCGCCGCGGCGTACTCGTCGGCGCTGCCGGACTCCGTCCCGGAGGCGGCCCGTAAGTCGATCGCGGACACGCTCGCGCTCGGGCCGGAATTCCTCGGCGCGGCCAAGCACGCGTTCGTCGACGCCATGTCGATCGCGATGACGGTCGGCGCGATCGGCGCGGTCGCCGGGGCGGTCGTCGCGCTGGCGGTCCTCCCGAAGGGCGAGAAGAAGGTGCAGGACGCCGTACCGGCGGTTGACGACCCGGTGCACTGACAGCATTCAGGTATGACGCAACGGTGGCTGATCGACCTGCCGACCCGGATCCATCTCTGGTCGGCGGAGTTCCAGATCCGCCACCGTTCGTCTGCCTCAGACCCGGCCAGGCTGCGGAATCTCGACGTACTGCGGGCCTACCGCAAGAGCCGCGCCTTCCCACGCAACGACACCGGCCTGCGCAGTACGCCGTACTTCGTGGACGCCGACGGCCGGCACTGCGCGGTCGGCCACCTGATGCGCGAGTCCGGCGAGCACGCGGCCGTACGCCGAATCGCGACGACCGCCAACCTGGCCCGCATCGACGAGATGGACCCCGCGGACCTCACCTGGGCCGACCGCTCCGGTCTGACCAAGCGGGAACTCGCGCGCATCCAGCCGCAGTACACGAGCACCGCTCAGGCCGCCGTCGACCTGCTGCTCTGGACCGCGTTGATGCTGGTGCCGTTCGCGCTGCTGTCCGGCGTGCTCGGACGGATCGGGCTGCGGCGCACCGGACTGCGGCAAGGCCTGGTCGGCGCCACCGTGCTGCTGTGCACGCTGTGGGCGGTGCTGGGGTACATGACGGTCTGGATGGGCGGGGCCCACAGCGGGGACGGCCTCACCCTGATCTGGTTCGGGTGGGCCGTCGTGATCGCCGGACCGATCATGGCCACTGTGGTGATGCTCCGGCTGGTCAGCCGCGACCGGGTTCGCGAAGCGGCCGTGGCACCGATCACCGGAGTGGCGGTGGGCGTGCTGATGACGATCGTGACCGGTGCCTACCTCATCGCCGGCGCCGTCGACCTGGCCGGCCGCGAGCCCGAGGAATCCGTCGGCGACGGAGGCCTTCCCCTGCCCGACGGTGGGGCCGTCAGCGGCGTGGACGTCTACTTCCCGATCGGCTTCGGCGCCCTTCTGATCGGTCTGCTCGCCCTCGCCTGGTCGACCCGTGAACTCCGCAGGGGAGCCCGTGTCTGATCAGGAGATCGCGAACCTGGTTCTGATGTCGCTGTTCATCCTGCTCCCGATCGCGCTCGGCGCCATGCTCGTCGGTCGATCGCGCGGCAACCGGCGCGTCCTGAAATGGGCGCGCGGCCTCGCCGTCCTCACGATCGTGCTGGCCGTCGCGTACGACGTGGCCGGCGCGATCTACCTACTCCTCGCCGAACCCGAGCCGGGCCACGAACCCTGGACCGACCCATCCGCGGTCGTGGACTACCCGACCTTCTTCCTCCCGATCGGCGTCGGCGCGCTCCTGGTCGGAGCCGGGATCCTGGTCGGCGTCACCCGCGCCAGACACCACCTGGGCTGACCCTCCCCACAGTCGGCAGGCCGACAGTACGTATACGTCCACTACCCGCATTACCAGCCGGTTGTCACGCGTGCAGTCGCGAGTACTAGGCGTATACGTACTGTCCAGCTGCAGCTTCTGAGCCGAATGCCGTGGGGGTGGTTGTGGACGGCCGATTCACGGTCTTGGGGGTCTGGTTCTTAGACTGCAATCCGCAGACGTACCAACCCGAGAGCGAGCCATGTCCGGTCCCAACACTGATTACGACCCGGTCGAAGTGACGCCGCTGCATGCCGAAGAGGTGGAGCGGACCCGCGACGAGGCGCTGACGGCGTTTACCGGGGCGGCCGATCTGGCTGCCTTGCAGGAGGCCAAGACGGTGCATCTCGGCGACAAGTCGCCGATCGTGCTCGCCAACCGGGAGATCGGCGCGCTGCCGCCGCAGGCCCGGAAGGAGGCCGGTCAGCGGATCGGCGCGGCGCGGAAGGCGATCAACGAGGGGTTCGCGTCCCGGCTCGCGGTGCTCGAGGCCGAGCACGAGGAGCGGATGCTGGACACCGAGCGTGTCGACGTGACGCTGCCGTGGCACACCCCGCGGCTCGGCGCGCGGCATCCGTTGTCGCTGATCTCCGAGCAGGTCGCGGACGTGTTCACCGCGCTCGGCTGGGATGTCGCCGAAGGTCCCGAGGTCGAGGCCGAATGGCTGAACTTCGACGCCCTGAACTTCCAGCCCGACCACCCGGCGCGGCAGATGCAGGACACGTTCTTCGTCGAGCCGGCCGGCTCCGGCAAGGTACTGCGGACTCACACATCGCCGGTGCAGGCGCGGTCGATGCTGTCCCGCAAGCCCCCGATCTACGTGATCTGCCCCGGCCGCGTGTTCCGCACCGACGAGCTGGACGCGACGCACACGCCGGTCTTCCACCAGGTCGAGGGGCTCGTTATTGACGAAGGGATCACGCTCGCGCACCTGAAGGGCACGCTCGACCACTTCGTCGTGTCGATGTTCGGCGAGGGGCTGGAGGCGCGGCTGCGGCCGAACTTCTTCCCGTTCACCGAGCCGTCGGCCGAGGTCGACCTGAAGTGCTTCGTCTGCCGCGGCGCGTCCGTCGGCAACCCGGACCGGCCGTGCCGCACCTGTGGCAGCGAGGGCTGGATCGAGTGGGGCGGCTGCGGCGTCGTGAACCCGCGGGTCCTGCAGGCCAACGGCATCGACACCGACCGTTACTCCGGTTTCGCCTTCGGCATGGGCCTGGAGCGGACGCTGATGTTCCGCAACGGCGTCGAGGACATGCGGGACATGGTCGAAGGTGATGTGCGGTTCAGCCGCCAGTTCGGGATGGAGATCTGATGCGGGTCCCACTGTCATGGCTTCGTGAGTACGTCGACCTGCCGGACGGCGTGACCGGTCGCGAGCTTGGCGAGCAGCTGGTCCGGGCCGGTCTCGAGGTGGAGACCGTCGAGGAGTCCGACCTGACCGGCCCGCTGGTGGTCGGCAAGGTGCTGACGTACGAGAACGAGCCGCAGAAGAACGGCAAGACCATCCGCTGGTGCTCGCTGGACATCGGCAAGGACGAGCCGCAGTGGGTGGTCTGCGGTGCGCACAACTTCGAGGTCGGCGATCTCGTGGTCGTCGTGCTGCCGGGCGCGGTGCTGCCGGGCGGGTTCGCGATCTCGGCGCGGAAGACGTACGGGCACGTGTCCAACGGGATGATCTGCTCGAGCGCGGAGCTTGGTCTCGGTGACGACGGTACGCACGGCATCGTCGTTCTGGAGCCGGGCGAGGCGACGCCGGGTGATGACGCGATCGAGCTGCTTTCGCTGAGCGACGACGTACTCGACATCGCGGTCACGCCGGATCGTGGGTACTGCCTGTCGATCCGCGGCGTGGCGCGTGAGGCGGCGACGGCGTACGGCGTACCGCTGAAGGATCCGGCGGCGCTGCCGCTGGACGGGTCCGGATCGGGTGGTTATGCGGTGCGGGTCGACGATGCCGAGGCGTGCAGTGTGTTCGTCACGCGGACGGTGACCGGGATCGACGCGAAGGCGCTGTCGCCGCGGTGGATGCAGAAGCGGTTGCTCGCGGCCGGGATGCGGCCGATCTCGATCGGGGTCGACGTCACGAACTACGTGATGCTCGAGCTCGGTCAGCCGATCCACGGGTACGACAAGGACCGGCTCAGCGGTGAGATCGTCGTACGGCGGGCGAACGCCGGCGAGAAGCTGATGACGCTGGACGATCAGACGCGGGAGCTGGACGCCGAGGATCTGCTGATCACCGACGACTCCGGGCCGATCGGTGTCGCCGGGGTGATGGGTGGTGCGTCGACCGAGATCTCGGACGCCACCACGGAGGTCGTGATCGAGGCCGCGCACTTCGACCCGATCGTGATCGCGCGGGCGTCGCGCCGGCACAAGCTGTCGTCGGAGGCGTCGCGCCGGTTCGAGCGCGAGGTCGACCCGAACCTGCCGCGGTACGCCGCCCAGCGGGTCGCGGACCTGCTCGCCGAGTATGCGGGCGGCACTGTCCTCCCCGACGAAACAGTCATCGACACCCACCCGACCCCGACCCCGGTGACAATCCGCGCCGACCACGCCGCACGGGTAGCCGGTGCTGTGATCACGCTCGACGAGACGGTTCGGCACCTGGCTTCGGTGGGCTGTCTGGTCGAAGCGGCGGCAGCGGATGCGGTCGCCGCTCCGTTGGCTGCGGGAGCGCACGCTGCTGCGCTGGCCGAGGTCGGTGCCACCACCGTCGGATCAACCCGCGTCGAGGGCGACGACTTGGTGACGGTTGCTCCGCCGTCGTGGCGGCCGGATCTCCGGGATCCTAATGACTTTGCAGAAGAGGTCATTCGGTTGTTCGGGTTCGACAATGTGCCGTCGGTTCTGCCGGCTGCGCCGGGCGGGCAGGGGCTGACGGTTTCGCAGCGCCGGCGGCGTCGGGTGGCGACCGCGCTGGTGGGTGCGGGGCTGACCGAGGTCGTGTCGTACCCGTTCACGGGTGACGCCGACTTCGACGCGATGGGCGTGCCGGCCGACGACGTCCGCCGTACGACGGTCAAGCTCGTCAACCCGATCTCCGACGAAGAGCCGTCGATGCAGACCACTCTGCTCGCGACCCTGCTCCGGACTGCCGAGCGCAACGTCGGCCGGGGCGCGAACGACCTGGCGATCTTCCAGACCGGTCTGGTGTTCCTGCCGAAGGCGGAGACGAAGCCCGCGCCGCTGCCGTCCGTCGAGCAGCGGCCGAGTGACGCCGAGGTCCAGTCGCTGTACGACGCGCTCCCGGACCAGCCGCTGCACGTCGGTGTGGTGCTGACCGGTGCGCTGGCGCCGACCGGCTGGTGGGGTAAGGGCCGCCCGGCGGGATGGGCCGACGCGGTGCAGATCGCGCGGCTGATCGCGTCGGTGGTCGGGGTCGAGCCGGTCGTGAAGAACGTGGAGCTCGCGCCGTGGCATCCGGGTCGCTGCGCCGAGTTCTCGGTCGATAACACAGTGATCGGGCACGCGGGTGAGCTGCATCCGAAGGTGTGTCAGGCGTTCGGTCTGCCGGCGCGGTCGAGTGCGGTCGAGCTGGATCTCGACGCGCTGATCGCGGCGGGTCCGGAGTCGATCACGGCGCAGCCGTTCTCGTCGTACCCGGTGGCCAAGGAGGATGTCGCGTTGATCGTCCCGGCCGAGGTCGCGGCGGCCGACGTACAGGCGGCGCTGGCCGAGGGCGCGGGTGAGCTGCTGGAGTCGGTGCGGCTGTTCGACGTGTACACCGGTGAGCAGATCGGCGCGGGGAAGAAGTCGCTCGCGTTCGCGCTGCGGTTCCGGGCGCCGGACCGGACCCTGAAGGAGAACGAGGTCGCCGACGCCCGCCAGGCCGCGGTCCAGGTCACCGTCGACCGCTTCGCCGCCGTCCAACGGGTCGGCTGACGATCATGAACGGCAGTCACCCGCGGGTGGCCGTCGCGGCGCCTAATGCGGCTGCTGCTGAGGCCGGGGTGCGGGTGGCTGCTGAGGGTGGGAACGCGGTGGATGCCGCGATCGCCGCCACGCTCGTCACGATGGTGAACGAGATCGGGGTGGTGTCGCCGGCCTCGGGCGGGTTTGTCACGTTGCAGGTGGCCGGTGGTGAGGCGGTCACCATCGACGGGTGGGTGGAGATGCCCGGCCGCGGCCTGCCGACGGACCGGTTCGGGCGTGGTGTCTGGGACATCACCACCGACTACGGCGGCGGTACGACGACCACCGTCGGCCACGGCTCCGTCGCCACCCCCGGCGGGATGAAGGCTCTCGACCTAGCCCATCGCCGCTCGGGCAAGGCGCCGTGGCGCGAGGTCGTACAGCCGGCGATCGATGTCGCCCGCAACGGCTTCCCGCTGAGCCGGACGTCGGGCTACTACCTCGGGTACACCCACGAGATCATCTTCGGCTGGCACCAGCCGAGCCATTCGGTGGTGCACGACGACGACGGCGCAGTGATCAAGGCCGGCAGCACGATCGTGATCCCGGAGCTCGCCGAGGCGCTCGAACTGATCGCCCGCGACGGCGCCGAGACGATGTATACGGGCGAGCTCGCCCAGCTCCTGATCCACGACATGGCCGCGAACGAAGGCATCCTCACGGCCGCGGACCTTGCCGCGTACGAGGCCGTCGTACGCCCGGCGCTCATCGTCAACCAGAACGGCTGGCGGCTCGCGACCAACCCGCCGCCCGCGGTCGGGGGAGTGGCTGTCGCCGCGATGCTCGCGCTGCTCGACGGCGTACCGGCCGACGGCAGCTGGCGGCAGTCCGAGCTGGAGCGGCTGATCGACGTGCAGTACGCCGTACTCGGGCAGCGGCTCGCCGAGCTCGACCAGGAGGACGTGCGCAAACTGGAAGGCCAGAAGCTGCTCGACCTCGCCGCGGCCGGAGACCTCCGGGCATTGACCTCTCCGAGCACGGCGACCGTGTCGGTTGTCGACGACGAGGGCGATGCGTGCGCGATCACGGTCTCCTCCGGCTACGGCTCCGGTGTCCTCACACCCGGCACCGGGATCTGGCTGAACAACGCCCTCGGCGAGCAGGAGTTGCTGCACGGCGGCCCGCACAGCCTCGCGCCCGGCACCCGGCTCACGTCGAACATGGCCCCGAGCGTGGCCCGCCGCGAGAGCGACGGCGCCGTGCTCGCGATCAGCTCGCCCGGATCCGACCGGATTCCGACCGCGCTCGCCCAGGTGTACGCGCTCTACACCCACGGCGGTCTGCGGCTCCGCGAGGCCGTCGAGCACCCGCGGCTGCACGTCCGCGTCCGCGAGGATGTGGTCGTCGACTACGAGGACGACCTGCCGGTGTCCGGTTCGACGGCGTTGCCGACCCGCCCGATGCCGCCGCACTCGATGTACTTCGGCGGCGTCGCGGCCGCGTTCTGGGATCCGGCCGACGGCCTGCTCGCCGTCGGCGACCCGCGCCGAACCGGTGCCGTGGCCATCTCTCCCTGACCACGCTAGTAAGGTCAGCCCACCAGGATCCGAAAGGCAGCAGATGCGGGACACCCACCCCGAGCTCTCCGTCGTCGTACCGATGTACGACGAGGAGGAGGTGCTGCCGATCTTCTTCGAGCGGATGCACCCGCTGCTCGACGGCCTGGGGATCACCTACGAGCTGCTGGTCGTCGACGACGGCAGCCGGGACCGGACCGCGGCGCTGCTGCTCGACGCCGCCAAGGACTGGCCGCAGCTCCGGGTCGTCCGCCTGCTCCGCAACAGCGGTCACCAGGCCGCCCAGTCGGCCGGTTTCCGCCGTGCCCGCGGTCAGTACGTCGTCACGATCGACGCCGATCTCCAGGATCCGCCGGAGGTCATCGCCGAGTTCCTGCAGGCTGTCCACGAGCAGGACGTCGACGTCGTGTACGGCGTACGCTCCGACCGCTCGAGCGACTCCTGGGCGAAACGCACGTCGGCGCGGCTGTACTACCGGTTGATGTGCCGCCTGGTCGGTAAGGACATTCCGTTCGACGCGGCCGACTTCCGGCTGGTGACCCGGCGGGTGGTGGACGCGGTGAACGCGCTGCCCGACGACGGCCGGGTGTTCCGTCTCGTGATCCCATGGCTCGGGTTCCCGAGCGCCGAGGTCAAGTACGTGCGGGCGGAGCGGGCCGCCGGTACGACGAAGTACAGCGTCTCCAAGATGGTCCGGCTCGCGTTCGACAGCGTGACCGCGTTCTCGGCGGCCCCGCTGCGGCTGGCGACCTGGCTGGGGCTGCTCGGTGGCGGGATGTCCGGCCTGTTCGTGGTCGGCGCGCTGGTCATCAAGCTGACCGGGCGTAGCATCCCCGGCTGGACGTCGACGGTTCTCGCGGTCAGTGTGATCGGCGCGATCCAGCTGTTGTGCCTCGGTCTGCTGGGTGAGTACGTCGCGCGCTTGTTCCAGTCGAGCCAGCGCAGACCGCAGTTCCTCGTCGGCTACGACAGCCTGACGGACCACGGGCACCAGGAGCCCGTCCACGAAAGCACGCCTTCCAAGAGATGAAGCGAGCTGTCCCGTGGCTGCTGCCGATCCTGGTGGCGGTCGGTGGGTTCGTAGCGCTCGGCGACGTCGGGGCCGGTCCGCTCGTCAAGTACGCCGTCTACTTCGCCGGAGCGATCGCGCTGCCCGGCACGTTGCTGCTGCGGGCCGCGTGGCGCAGCACCGGCAACTGGGCTGAGGACCTGGGTCTCGGGTCGGTGGTCGGTGCGACGTGGCAGCTGATCGGCTGGGCGATCTTCACAGCGCTCGGCTGGCAGCGCTGGCTGCTTGTGTGGCCGGCGCTCGTCCTGATCGGCTTCGCTCTCGTCGGGCGGCAGTACTTCCGGATCGCCGAGCCCAGACCGCTGCCGTTCGCGTGGACGGTCGGGCTGGCAGTGTCCGCGGCGGTCATGGTCGGCGCAGCCACCTTCGGCGTGATGGCGTACCACCCGATGCCGCCGTACGGCGAGGCGTACTACCCCGACCTCCTGTACCACCTGTCGATGGTGCAGGAGCTGACCCGCACTGTGCCGCCCGAGATCCCGCAGGTCGTCAACGAGCGGCTCGAGTACCACTGGTTCGCGAACGCCGACATGGCCGCGGCCGTCGACGTCACGCGGCTCACGCCGATGGTCGTACTGTTCCGGCTCTGGGTCGTGCCGTGGCTGGTCGTTTCGCTGCTCGTCTGCGCGACACTGGCCCGCGTTGTCAGCCGCACCTGGTGGACCGGCGTACTCGCTGCACTCGCGCTTGCTGCGCCGCAACTGTTCCTGCTGGTCGACACGAGCGTCAACCTCGCACCACCCGTCAGCCTCCTCAGCCCATCCCAAACCTTCGGCCTGGTCGCCGCCGTCACCACAGCGGTCCTCCTCATCGACCTGCTGTTCAAGGACGGCAGCCAGTGGCTCTGGCTGCTCATCGTGCCGGTCGCTGTAGTCGGAGGCGGCTCCAAACCGACCGTGCTCCCGTTGCTGATAGCAGGTGTTGGCCTCGCCGCGCTGTACCTACTGGTGACAACCCGACGTCTCCCATGGCGGCTGATCGGTACGACGGCCGTACTGCTAGCTGCGGGCGCCGTGACTTTCCTGACGGTGGCTGGAAGCACCAGTGGGTCGCGCCTGCAGTTCCTCGCCGTACTGAAGTCGCTGCCCGTGTACACCGCGGCGACTGGCGACAAGACGCAGCCGGGTGACGGCGGACTGATCCTGCCGGCGCTGGCGCACGGCGAGGTGATCGGAACGCTCAGTCTGCTGCTCGGACTGCTGCTGACTCTGCAGGCGATGTCCTGGGCAGGGTTCGGCGTCGTGGGCCGGAAGGACCCGGTCGCGTGGTTCCTGCTCGGGGCGATGATCGCGGGATGGGCGGGCTACCTGCTGGTCGATCACCCGTCGGTCAGCGAGTCGTACTTCGTCTACACCGCGGCACCGTTCAGCCTGGCCGGCGCCGGCTGGTTCGCAGCGACCAGTGCGCGCGCCTCTGGTCGCCCGGTCCCCATCGCCGTCGCTGCCTTCGTCCTGTCGATCGGGTACGCCGGTCTGATCGTCTGGGCTCGTGGTGTGCCTGCGGCCTCGACCGGTCGGCAGCTGTGGCTGAGCACCCGGATGTTGCTCGTCGTCCTCGGCATCACGCTGTTCCTCTTGCTCGTGTGGCGGCTGACGTTGCGACAAGCCGGTGGCGGCATGTTCGTCGTACTGGTGCTGCTCTCGACCGCGCCGATCAGCTCGTTCCTGCAGAGCGCGATCCGCGGCGACACCGAGAAGGCGCCGACGTACCGGGCCGCGCGGTGGTGGGTGTACCCGGACGAGGCCGAGGCCGCGCTCTGGCTCGGGAAGCACTCCGCGCCGACCGATGTGGTGGCGACGAACACCTGGTGCCGTCCGGCGGGGTCGCCCCTCCCGGGATGCGACGCCCGTGGGTACCTCGTCAGCGGGATCGCCGGCCGCCGCACGCTGCTCGAGGGCTGGGCGTACACGACTCAGGCGATGGCCAAACAAGGCGACGGCGGCCGGCGCTACACCGAGCAGCCGTCACCGTGGCCGGACCGGGTCACTCTCACCAACCAGGCCCTCATGGCACCGAGCCCGGAGGTGCTGCGAAGGCTGCGCGACGAGTACGGCGTCCGCTGGCTGTACGCCGACGCGCGCAACGGACCCGTGTGGCCGGGGCTCGACCAGATGGCCGTACTGCGACACAGCGTCGGCAAGGTCCGGATCTACGAACTCGGAGAGTGATTTTCCCGTAACATTGGGTCCGCGTGGGCCGTTAACGTCTACGCAGGCCCGCCCGCCACGCGGCCGCAGCAATGCACCTGAATTGCTCGGGAGGGCGGGACACATGCGGGCAACCCGACCGGGGGCCATTCTTCTTGCCACCGGCCTGTTGAGCCTGGCCAACACCATAAGCACCAGCGTCACCGCGACCGCTTACCAGGTGCCAACGGCACCTTTCACGGACAGCGCGACCACCGTGATGCCCGGGTCCGGGCTGCGGCAGACGATCACCGCGAGCGGGCTGACCGAGCTCGGCGACCCGTCCACGGCCGGCTTCCGCACGGCCGGGCCGACCACCTACCAGCCCGCGATCGGCAAGGACGCTCCGGCGCAGGACGTCGTGGTGAACACCGGCGACTGCGCGTCCACCGGCGGCTGCGGCGACCGCGGCACGGTGACGATCGCGTTCTCCCAGCCCGTCCGCAACCCGGTCCTGCATCTCGGCGGCCTCGGCGGATCCGTCACCCGGACCGTGAACGGCCGGACGACCGCGCAGTCCGAACTCCACTCGATCCTCAAGCTCACCACCGCCGGCCTCAGCCTGACCAAGCTCGGACAGGGCAACAATCTCGCGGTCACCAGCGACACGATCACCGCCGCGAACCACGACACCGGCCCGAACTGCGTGAACACCAAGTCCCCGTCCGGCCTCGACACCTCGGCGACGGCCGCCTGCGGATCGGTCCGCGTGAACGGCGTCGTCACCAAGGTCAGCTTCGACGTATCGGCGGTGTTCACCAAGCACCCGAAGCTGCCCGCGTTGAACAACGGGTCGTCCGGCGACGCGTTCTCGGTCGTCGCGTCCACCCCCGAGGACTTCGGCGACGCGCCGGCGTCGTACGGCGCGGCGTGGTCGGTGCTGAGCGACGTACAGCTCGGCAAGGACGTCACCGAGGACAACGCCGCGGTCGCGAACGGTACGACCGGCCCGGCCACTCCGGACCAGGCCGATGACGGTGTCGTGTTCACACCGCTCCGCACCAACCAGACGTCGTACACGGCCGACCTGCAAGTGGCCGGTACGTCGAAGGCCGGGCGGGCCTGTGCATGGATCGACGTCAACGCCAGCGGGACCTTCGACTCGGGCGAACGGGCCTGCGCCCCGTTCGCCGCCCAGCAGAAGGCGGTCACGCTGCGGTGGTCAGAACTCGCCCCGAAGGCGGGATCGTCGTACGCGCGGGTGCGGGTCGGGTACGCCGGTGCGCAGGTCGAGAAGCCGACCGGCGCGACCGATGCCGGCGAGGTCGAGGACTACCCGTTCGCGATCACGCCGCCGCCACCGCCGGTCCTGGCCGACGACGCCGCGACGACCGGGTTCAACACGGCGCTAGTCGCCAAGGTGCTCGCCAACGACAAGCCCGGTGACCCGGCCGCTCCGCTCGCACCTGCGACCCTCTGCCTCGTCGACGGCGCCAAGTGTGTGCAGATGGTGAACGTCGTCGGCCAGGCCAAGTACGTCGCCAAACCCGACGGCACGGTCCGCGTCGAGCCGGTGCCCGGCTTCGTCGGTCCGGCCAAGCCGGTTGGCTATCGCGTTGCCGACAGCAACGGTACGACGGCGACCGCCAAGCTGACCGTCACGGTCTCCCTCCCCGACCGTCCGGTGGCGACCCCCGACGCGGCGACCACGCCGCAGAACGTCAGCGTGGCCGTCAAACCGCTCGCCAACGACCGTGCTGCCGCGGGCGTGCAGCTCGTGCCCGGTTCCGTCGTACTGCGTGATCCGGCCGATGCCGCGTTCAAGAAGAGGATCGTGATCGCGGGCGAGGGTGCGTACGTCGTGAAGCCCGACGGCGGCGTGGACTTCGTCCCGATGCCGCAGTTCACCGGCGTCGGTACCTCGATCGGCTACCGCGTCACCGACACCACCCATCAGACCGCCGAGTCCACGCTCGCCGTCACGGTCACGCCGGTGACTCCGACTGCGAACGGTGACTCCGTCTCGACCGCGTTCGACACCGACCTCGTCGTACCTGTGCTCGACAACGACCTGCCGGGCTCCCCGGACGCGCCGCTGGTCCCCGCGACGTTGCGCCTGGTCGACCCGGTCAGCAAGAAGCTCGTCGACAGGCTGACGATCGCCCGGCAAGGCACGTACCTGGTCGACGCCGGCAAGGTGACCATCCAGCCGCTGCACGGCTTCACCGGAGTCGGTACGCCGGTGACGTATCAGGTGCTCGACAAGAACGGTACGGCGGCGCGCGCCGAGCTGACCGTGTCCGTCGCCGCACCCGGTCCGCCGGTCGCGAACCCGGACACCATCGCCACGTTGCAGGGCCGCTCCGTGGTGGTCGCGGTCCTCGCCAACGACAAGCCGGGCCCGACGGGCGCTGTGCTGAAGCCCGGCAGCGTGCGCCTGCTGACCTCGACGCAGCCTGTGCTGTCGCTGGTCGTCGCGGGGCAGGGCAAGTACTCGGTGAAGTCGGACGGGACGGTGTTGTTCGAGCCGCTGCCGACATTCAGCGGCACCGCGACCGCGGTCGGCTACCAGGTTGCCGACAGCAACAATGCGATCGGCAAGTCGACGCTGACCGCGCGGGTGACCAAGGTCCAGCCCGATGCGTCCGACGACACCGCGGGGACGGCGTACGACACGAACGTGACCGTGCCGGTGCTGGCGAACGACACGGCCGGCGACCCGTCGGTGCCGCTGGTTCCGAGCACTGTGCGGTTGATCGACCCGACCACGAAGCTGCCGACCGCTACCCTCGTGATCCCGGGGCAGGCGACATACACGACGAAGGCGGACGGGAAGGTCGACGTCGATCCGCTGCCCAAGTTCACCGGCGCCGCGACGCCGGTCACGTACCGCGTCTCGGACGTGAACGGTACGACGACCACGGCAACGCTGACCGTCACGGTCGCCAAACCGCCCGCGCCGACCGCGACGCCCGACACCGCGACCGGCAAGCAGAACCTCCCGCTGCGGGTCAGGCCGCTCGCCAACGACAAGGCGGGCCTCGGGACCACACTCGATCCGCGCAGTCTCATGCTGGTGGATCCGGCCGATGGTTCGCTGAAGAAGCTCGTGAAGCTCCCAGGGCAGGCCGACTACCAGGTCAGCCCGGACGGCACGGTCACCGTCGATCCGCTGCCGGGCTTCACCGGTACGGCGACCAAGGTGACGTACCGGATCGCCGACCTGTTCGGCCAGACGGCGCGGTCGACCATCACGGTCACGATCACACCGATCACTCCGGTCGCGGCCGACGACGCCGCGCGGACGCCGTACGGCAAGAGCGTCACGGTGAAGGTGCTCGCGAACGACAAGCCGGGGGACACGACCGCGCCGCTGGTGCCGGGCAGTCTGCTGCTCGTCGACCCAGCCGACGGGGTGCTGAAGGCATCGGTACGGATCCTGAACGAGGGCGTCTACACGGCGGCCGGGGGAGCGGTGCGCGCCGACCCGGCGGCGACGTTCCGCGGCCCTGGTACGCCGTTGACGTACCAGGTCGCCGACTCCAACGGAACGAAGACCCGCGCTCGGCTGACCGTCACCGTCGGCCAGCCGCCGGTCGCGATCGCCGACAACGCCTCGACGCTGCAGAACGTGACCGTGACGGTGAACGTGCTGTCGAACGACCGGCCGGGCACCGACGCAGCTCTGGTGCGAGGCTCAGTCGGGCTCGACGGGTCTGCCAAGAAGGTGACGGTTCCGAAGCAGGGCACGTACACGGTGCTGCCGACCGGTTCGATCGAGTTCGACCCGCTGCCCGCGTTCCGGGGCAAGGCGACGCCGGTCGGCTACCGGGTCGCGGACTCGGACGGCAACGTCGCGACCTCGACGTTGAGCATGACCGTGGTACCGGTCACCCCGGTCGCGGTCAACGACTCGGCGATCACGCCGTACGGGCAGGCGATCACGGTGAACGTGCCGGCCAACGACAAGCCCGGTGACGCGTCGGCGCCGCTGAAGCCGGCGAGCGTGGTGCTGAAGGACGCGGCCGGTCACTACGGCAAGACGGTGACGCGTGCCGGTGAAGGTGTCTTCGCGGTCGATGCGTACGGCGCGGTGAAGTTCACGCCGGCCAAGGGGTTCCACGGGGTCACGACGCCGACGACGTACCGGATTGCCGACGCGAACGGGACGACCGCGGAGGGCCTCCTGCTGCTGACGGTCGGCGAGGGACCGAAGGCGGTCGCGGATCCGGTCGGCACCAAGCAGAACGTGACGGTCACCGTCGACCCGCTGGCGAACGACGAGCCGGGGACAGGCGCGCAGCTCGATCCGGCGTCGCTCCAGTTGTACAGCGGGACCTGGGGGCAGCGTGCGGTGATCCCGGGGCAGGGCGTGTTCCTCGTGAAGGCCGGGAAGATCACATTCGACCCGGAGCCGGCGTACCGCGGTGTCGTGTCGATCGCGTACCGGGTCGGCGACACGACCGGGAACAAGGCGAGTGCGTCGGTCACGGTCACGGTCGCGGCTGTTGTTCCGGTGATCAAGGACGACGTGGCGAGCACGCCGTACGGGACTGCGGTCACGGTCGCCGTGCTGGCGAACGACAAACCGGGTGATGCGAGTGCGCCGCTGGGCGGCGTACATCTGATCGATCCGGTGAACGGCGATCCGGTGTCGGTGCTGGCCGTTCCGGGGGAGGGGACGTTCACGGTGCAGCCGTCCGGTGCGATCCGGTTCGCGCCGGTGGACGGGTTCGCGGGGGCGGTCGTCCCGGTCGGATACCAGGTTGCCGATCGCAACGGCACGATCGGGTCCGGCGCGTTGACGATCACGGTGCAGGCGCGGCCGGTCGCCGTACCGGACGAGGCGCGGACCAAGCAGCACGTCGCGGTGACGATCGATCCGCTCGCCAACGACAAGCCCGGGCCGGGCGCGACCCTCGACCCGGCGTCGGTGCTGCTGGTCGGGCCGGGCGGGGCACTGGTCGACAAGATCGCGATCGCTGGGCAGGGCGTGTACGTCGTCAGCGGCGGCAAGGTCACGTTCACCCCGGAGGCGACATTCACGGGGACCGCGCGACCGGCGGCGTACGACGTGAAAGACAGCAACCAGAACTCGGCCCGCGCCACCATCACCGTGACGGTCGTGCCGGTGCGGCCGGTGGTCACCGACGACAGCGCGGAGACGGCGTTCGGTACCGCGGTCGACGTGAACGTGCTGGCCAACGACAAGGCCGGGGACCCGTCGGCGCCGCTCCGCCCGAATTCCGTCGTACTGCGGGATCCGGCGGACGGGGTCGAGAAGAAGTCGGTGACCGTGCCTGGCGAAGGCACGTTCGTGGTCGGTACCTCGGTCAGGTTCACGCCGGCGAAGGACTTCGTCGGTACGACGCGGGCGCTGGCCTACCGGGTCACCGACGCGAACGGTACGTCGGACACCGCGCTCCTCGACGTCACCGTCGCGGGACCATTGCTCGCGAAGGCGGCACCCGACGCCGCGACCGGAACGCCGGGCAACCCGGTCGCGGTGAACCCGCTGCTCAACGACAGCGGCACGACCAAGCCGAGCTCGGTCTGTCTGCGGACGCCGGCCGGCACCTGCGCGAAAAGCGTCACGACCGGGGCGGGCACCTGGTCGGTCGGAACGGACGGCACCGTCACGCTCAAGCCAGTCGCCGCCTTCACCGGAACCGCGAAGGTCACCTACGAGCGGACCGACGAAACGGGCGAGACAGTCACCGCACCGGTCAAGTTCACCGTCGGCGCCGAGCCCACCGACAACCCGCGCACCCTCAACCGCGCCGAACTCCCGCCAACCGGCGGCCCGCCCGCCATCGTCCTCACCCTCGGCACCCTGCTGGCCGCCCTCGGCGCAACCCTCGTAGTCATCGCCCGCGGCCGCAAGTGATCCAACTTTGAGAACCCACCAACCATTTCCACGCTCCGAAAATGGTTGGTGGGTTCCCAAAGTTGGTTAGAGGTCCAGGACCAGCATGATTTCGTCGCGGTAGTCGTCGGGGGACACGCGGACCGCGCGGGGGTGGGCGCCGACGACGCGGTAGCCGAGGGGGCCGTAGAACTTCTCCAGGCCGAGGCCGCCGCGGATGGTGAGCTGCAGCTGCTCCAGGCCGAGGTCGACGGCGGAACCGCGCAGACCCTCCATCAGGATCCGGCCGGCGCCGGTGCCCTGGCACTCCGGGTGGACCATCACCCGCAGCACCGTCCGCCAGTGCTCCTGCAGCCGACTCCCGCGGCTCACCAGCATGCCCATCCCGACGTACCGCTCGCCGTTGTGGAGCACGCCGAGCAGGTCCAGCCCGGCCGCGACCCGGCCGAGGGCGCCGTCGAGGTTCTCCGCGATCTGCTCGACCGGAGCCGGCGCGGTGTACCCGACGGCGCCGCCCGCGTTCGTGGCCGCGACCCAGGTGTCCAGCAGATCCGCCCGCAACCCCGGACCGAGCGCCTCCTCGGGGTCCGTCACCAGGTATTTCACCGCACCTCCATCTGCGACTGAGTTGCAGATAGTCTACGGCTCGATCGGCGGGACCTGCCCCAGCTTGTCCGGGTTCCGGATCAGGTACAGGTCGCTGATCAGGCCGTCGGTGGTCTCCAGGAACGCGACGGTGTCCGGCACGTCGCCGTCGTACGCGATGTACGCGACCTCGCCGTTCAGCGTCCCCATCCGGATCTCGAACGTGGGGTTCTCCGCGATCACCGCGAACAGCCAGCGGGCGATCTTCTCCGCACCGTGGATCGGCCGGAGCGCGGCCCTCTTCTTCCCGCCGCCGTCGCTGATCAGTACGGCGTCCGGCGCGAGCAGCGCGACCACCTGGTCGAAGTCACCCGACCCGGCCGCCTGCATGAACCGCATCGTCAGCTCGTCGTGGCGCGCCTTGTCGACGCGATGCCGCGGCTGCCGCGCGTGCACATGTCCGCGAGCCCGGTGCGCGAGCTGCCGGACGGCGGACTCGGACCGGCCGAGGGTGTCGGCGATCTCGTCGTACGGCAGATCGAACACCTCGCGCAGGACGAACGTGGCGCGTTCGAGCGGCGAGAGGGTCTCGAGGACGACGAGCATCGCCATGCTGACCGAGTCCGCGAGCTCGGCCGCGGCCGCCGGGTCGGCGTCGGTCGACAGCGGTTCCGGCAGCCACGGGCCGACGTACTGCTCCCGCCGCGACTTCTGCTCGCGCAACCGGTTCAGGGCCAGGCGCGTGGTGATGCGGATCAGGTACGCCCGCGGGTCGCGGATGTCGTCGTGGTCGATGGCGGCCCAGCGCAACCACGCCTCCTGGACCACGTCCTCGGCGTCGCTCACGCTGCCGACCACGCGGTACGCCGCCCCGACCAGGACGGACCGGTGCTCGGCGAACTCGCGGGCCAATTGCTCTTCGGTCACTGGACGGGCCTCAATTCGCAGTACTCCTTGTAGCCCTGGCTGGTGAGTCCGAGGGCGGAGTTGATCCGGGAGCGGTAGTTCTCCAGCGCCGCGATCGCGGTCAGCTCGACGAGCTGCTCCTCGCTCAGGTCCTGCCGCAGCCGCTCGACCTGCTCGTCGGTGACCTCGGGCGGGGTGGCCGTCATCGCTTCGGTGTAGTCCATCACCGCGCGCTCCAGATCCGTGTAGACGTCGCTGTCGCGCCACCTTGGCACATCGTGCAGCTTCGCCGGGTCAATCCCCTGGTGATGGAACTCCCAGTATCCGAAGTCCATGCACCAGCTGCACCCGATCCGCGCCGACGCCACCATCACGCTCAGCGCCTTCAGCTCCGGATCCAGCGCCTTCCACCGCTCCGCGGTCGTCTCCATCAATGTCGTCGACAGCAGCACCCGCCGGTTGTGCAGCGCCACCTTCACCGGATCCGGCACCTTCCGGAACTTCCGCCGGCTACCCCACTCCACCAGCCGCACCGTCAACGTCCGCCGGTGCTCCATCCCAACGCGCGCCATCTCGTCCTCCAAGGTTCGTCGTCGACCCCTTGGACACGCGTCGGCCCAGGTCCTGTGACATGACCCGCGTCACAGGAGGTTCCGTTCGGTGGGAATGGGTAGTGAAGGGGCGAGGCGAGGGTTGGATATTCATGCGGCTCGTGGCATACTCATTCACATGAGTGTGACGGTGGCGGTGGCCGGTGCCAGTGGGTATGCGGGGGGCGAGCTGCTCCGGTTGCTGAGTGGCCACCCGGAGGTGGAGATCGGCGCCCTGACCGCCGGCGGCAACGCCGGGACGGCGCTCGGCCTGCACCACCCGCACCTCGTGCCGCTGGCCGGGCGCGTTCTCGTCGAGACCACGGCGGAGAATCTCGCCGGTCACGACGTCGTGTTCCTCGCCCTGCCCCATGGACAGTCCGCCGTCATCGCCGACCAGCTCGGAGATGACGTCACCGTGATCGACTGCGGCGCGGACTTCCGGCTCACCGAGGCCGGGACATGGGTCGAGTTCTACGGCGGCGAGCACGCCGGCTCGTGGCCCTACGGTCTGCCGGAGCTCCCGGGGCAACGCGACAAGCTCCGCGGGTCGAACCGGGTCGCCGTACCGGGGTGTTACCCCACCGTCTCCACTCTGGCCCTGCTCCCCGCCGTACAGAACGGGCTCGTCGACCCCACGCAGCTGGTGGTCGTCGCCGTCAGCGGTACGTCGGGCGCGGGCAAGGCCCCGAAGGCGCATCTGCTCGGCGCCGAGGTGATGGGATCCGTCTCGGCGTACGGCGTCGGCGGCGTGCATCGCCATACGCCGGAGATCGAGCAGAACCTGACGCCGTACGCCGGCGCGCCGGTGAGCGTGTCGTTCACGCCGGTGCTCGCGCCGATGGCGCGCGGGATCCTCGCCACCTGCAGCGCACCGGTTGCCGACGGCACCGACTACGCCGCGCTCCGGAAGGCCTACGAGGACGCGTACGCCGACGAGCCGTTCATCCACCTGCTGCCCGAGGGGCAGTGGCCGCAGACCCAGGCCACCCTCGGTGCGAACACCGTGCAGTTGCAGCTCGCCCTGGACCAGCGCACCGGCCGCGTCGTCGTCGTGGCCGCGATGGACAACCTCACCAAGGGCACCGCCGGCGCCGCCGTGCAGTGCATGAACCTGGCCACCGGTCTCGACGAGACCCTGGCCCTGCCTCTCGTAGGAGTAGCCCCGTGACCGTCGCCGTCACCCCGGACACTCAAGTCGATCGGAGCGCCGGAGTCACCGCGCCGGCCGGCTTCCGCGCGGCCGGGGTGATCGCCGGGATCAAACCAGCCGGTACGCCGGACCTCACCGTCGTGGTCAACGACGGCCCTGCCGACATCGCCGCCGGCGTCTTCACCACGAACAAGGTGAAGGCCGCGCCGGTGCTCTGGTCGCAGCAGGTCCTGACGGCGGGTGTGCTGAAGGCCGTCGTTCTGAACTCCGGTGGCGCGAACGCCTGCACTGGACCCGAAGGCTTCCAGGACACACACAAGACCGCGGAGAAGCTCGCCGAGGTCCTAGGCGTCGGTGCGGCGCAGATCGGCGTCTGCTCGACCGGCCTGATCGGCGAACGGCTGCCCATGGACAAGCTGCTCCCCGGGATCTCTGCCGCGGTGGAAGCGTTGGGCGACGGGCCCGAGCACGGGCTGGCTGCGGCGACCGCAGTGATGACGACCGACAACGTGCCGAAGCAGGCCGCGTTGACGCATCCGGACGGTTGGAGCATCGGCGGGTTCGCGAAGGGCGCCGGGATGTGCGCGCCGAACATGGCGACGATGCTGAGCGTGATCACGACCGACGCCGTCCTCGATCAGCCGCATCTCGACCATGCGCTGCGGAACGCGGTCGGCAAGACGTTCAACCGGCTCGACGTCGACGGCGGTACGTCGACCAACGACACCGTTCTGCTGCTCAGCTCGGGTGCGTCCGGCGTCACGGTCACGCCCGAGGCGTTCGAGGCGGCCCTCACGACCCTGGCTGCTGACCTGGTGAAGCAGTTGCAGGCCGACGCCGAGGGCGTCACCAAGCACGTGAGCATCACGGTGCAGGGCGCCGCGACCGAGGCGGAGGCGCTGGCCGCCGCCAAGATCGTTGCCGAGGACAATCTGTGCAAGACCGCGTTCTTCGCCTCCGACCCGAACTGGGGCCGGATCGCGATGGCGGTCGGCAACGCGCCCACGGCGTTCGACCCGTCGCTGCTCGACATCACCCTGAACGGCGCCGCGATCTGCGTGGCCGGCGGCAAGGGCGTCGACCGCTCCGAGGCGGACCTCAGCGGCCTGGAGATCGACGTACTCATCGACCTGCACGCCGGGCCGGCGTCCGCGACCGTCCTCACCACGGACCTCTCGCACGCGTACGTCGAAGAGAACTCGGCGTACTCATCATGATCTTCCCGGAAGCGGTCGAGAAGGCCGCCGTACTGACCGAAGCGCTGCCGTGGCTGAAGCAGTTCCACGGGAAGACCGTCGTCGTGAAGTACGGCGGGAACGCGATGGTCGACGAGAAACTCAAGAGAGCGTTTGCGGAAGACATCGTCTTCCTCCGGTACGCCGGGGTGCGCGTCGTGGTCGTCCACGGCGGCGGACCGCAGATCAGCGAGATGCTCGGCCGGCTCGGTATCGACAGCGAGTTCCGCGGCGGGCTCCGGGTCACGACACCCGAGGCGATGGACGTCGTCGGCATGGTGCTCGTCGGCAAGGTCGGCCGGGAGCTGGTCGGGTTGCTGAACGCCCACGGCCCGTTCGCGGTCGGGATGTCCGGTGAGGACGCGGGCCTGTTCACCGCGGAACGCCGTACGGCGCTGGTCGACGGCGAGCAGGTCGATATCGGGCTGGTCGGGGACGTCGTCGAGGTGCGGCCGGAAGCGGTCGTCGACCTGATCGACGCGGGCCGGATCCCGGTGGTGTCGACGATCGCGCCGGACGAGGACGGACTCGCGCACAACGTGAACGCGGACACCGCGGCCGCGGCGCTGGCTTCGGCGCTCGGTGCGGAGAAACTCGTCGTACTGACCGACGTGGCCGGGCTGTACCGGAACTGGCCGGACAGCGACGACATCATCACCCAGATCGACACGGACGAGCTCGCGGAGTTGCTGCCGTCGCTCGCGTCCGGCATGGTGCCGAAGATGGAAGCCTGCCTGCGCGCCGTCGAATCCGGTGTCTCCCGAGCGACCGTCATCGACGGCCGTGTGCCGCACTCGCTGCTGCTGGAAATCTTCACAGACGCCGGAGTCGGAACCCAGGTGATCCCGTCATGAGTGAACTGCTGACAGTCGACGGCACGCAGGCCGCGCTCACCGAGCGGTACTCCGGTGCGCTGATGAACACGTTCGGGGCGCCGAAGCGGGTACTGGTCCGCGGCGAGGGCGCGTACCTGTGGGATGCCGACGGCAACAAGTACCTCGACCTGCTCGGCGGGCTCGCGGTGAACTGCCTCGGGCACGCGCACCCGTTCGTGGTGTCCGCGGTGACGTCGCAGCTCGCCACCCTCGGCCACGTCTCGAACTTCTTCGCCTCCGCGCCGCAGATCGCGCTGGCCGAGAAGCTGCTCGGCCTCTTCGACGTCCCCGGCAAGGTGTTCTTCACGAACTCCGGCACCGAGGCGAACGAGGCCGCGTTCAAGATCACCCGGCGCACCGGCCGGACCAAGATCGTCTCCACCGTCGGTGCCTTCCACGGGCGGTCGATGGGCGCGCTCGCGATCACCTGGAAGCCGGCGTACCGGGAGGCCTTCGCGCCGCTGCCCGGCGACGTCGAGTTCGTCCCGTACGGCGACGCGGACGCGCTGGCCGCGGCGGTCGACGACCGGACCGCGGCCGTGGTGCTCGAGTCGATCCAGGGCGAGAACGGCGTCGTCGTACCGCCGGCCGGCTACCTGCAGGCGGCGCGGCGGATCACGCAGGAGCACGGCGCGCTGCTGTGGATGGACGAGATCCAGACCGGGATCGGCCGGACCGGGACCTGGTTCGCGTACGAGGCCGAGCGGATCACGCCCGACCTGGTGACCGTCGCGAAGGGGCTCGGGGCCGGGATCCCGATCGGCGCGTGCATCGGCCTCGGCGCGGCCGCCGACCTGCTGCAGCCGGGGAACCACGGGACCACGTTCGGCGGCAACCCGGTCGCGGCGATCGCCGGGCTCGCGGTGCTGACCGTGATCGAGCGGGACGGCCTGCTCGCCCAGGTGAATGCCGTCGGCAACCACCTCGCGTCGTCGATCATCGCGCTCGACCACCCGCTGATCGCCGGCGTCCGCGGTCGCGGGCTGCTGCTCGCGATCCAGCTGACCAAGCCGGTGTCGGACCAGGTCGCGGCGCTCGCGCTGGAGGCCGGGTTCGTGGTGAACAATCCGATTCCGGACGCGTTGCGGCTGGCACCGCCGTACATCCTCAGCAAGGCTGATGCGGACAGTTTCGTCGCGGCCCTTCCGGGGCTGCTCGACCAGGTGGAGGTTCCGTGACCATCAGGCATTTTCTGCGGGACGACGACCTGTCGCCGGTCGAGCAGGACGAAGTACTGACGCTCGCCGCGCAACTGGCGGGGGACCGGCACGGGCACAAGCCGCTCGAGGGTCCGAAGACCGTGGCGGTGATCTTCGACAAGACGTCGACTCGGACGCGGATCTCGTTCGCGGTCGGGATCTCGGAACTGGGCGGCGTACCGCTGATCATCGACGCGCAGACCTCGCAGCTCGGCCGGGGTGAGCCGATCGCGGACACCGCGCGGGTGCTGGACCGGCAGGTCGCGGCGATCGTGTGGCGGACGTTCGGCCAGTCGCGGATCGAGGAGATGGCGGCCGCGTCGTCGGTGCCGGTCGTGAACGCGCTGACCGACGAGTTCCACCCGTGCCAGATCCTCGCCGACCTGCAGACCGTGCGGCAGCACAAGGGATCGACGGCCGGGCTGAAGCTGGTCTACCTGGGCGACGGCGCCAACAACATGGCGCACTCGTACCTGCTGGGCGGCGCGACTGCCGGCATGCACGTCGTGATCGGGTCGCCGGCCGACTACCAGCCGGATCCGGACGTGCTGGTGAGCGCCGCGGCCATCGCCGAGAAGACCGGCGGATCGGTCGCCTGGACGGAGGACGCGATCGCGGCGGCCGACGGCGCCGATGTCGTTGCCACCGACACCTGGGTGTCGATGGGGCAGGAGTCCGAGGCAGGCGACCGCGAGGCCCCGTTCGTGCCGTACGCCGTGACGGAGCAACTGCTCGGCAAGGCGAAGCCGGATGCGATCGTTCTGCACTGCCTGCCCGCCTATCGTGGCAAGGAGATCGAGGCGGCCGTGATCGACGGACCGCAGTCGGTCGTCTGGGACGAGGCCGAGAACCGGCTGCACGCGCAGAAGGCGCTGCTGTCGTGGCTGTTGGCAAGGAGCTTTGACGGATGAGTATCGCCGTACCGACCACCAAGACCGCGCGGCAGCAGCGGATCGTCGATCTGCTCGGGCGGCAGCCGGTGCGGTCGCAGACCGAGCTGGCTGATCTGCTCGCCGCGTCCGGGCTGGTGGTCGGGCAGGCGACGCTGTCACGGGACCTGGTCGAGATCGGTGCGGTGAAGGTCCGTGACTCCACCGGCCAGCTCGTGTACGCCGTACCAGGTGAAGGCGGTGACCGTACGCCGCGTGCCGGAGAGGCTGCCGCGTTCGAGGCCCGGCTGGCCCGGGTGGCGTCCGAGCTGCTCGTGTCGGCGGAGGGCAGCGCCAACCTGGTGATCCTGCGAACCCCGCCGGGGGCGGCCCAGTACTTCGCGTCGGCGATCGACCACGTGGGACTGGACGACGTCCTCGGCACCATCGCCGGCGACGACACCGTCATGGTCGTCTCCCGCAACCCCACCGGCGGCGAGGCCCTGGCCGCCCGTTTCCTGTCCCTCGCCGCCCGCGAACCGAAGTAGAGGACCTTGTTGTGAGTAGTGCAGAGAACGCCGCCCGGGACTCAGCTCTCTGGGGGGCCCGCTTCTCGGGCGGTCCGGCCGACGCACTGGCGGCGCTGAGCAAGTCCACGGACTTCGACTGGCGGCTGGCGCCGTACGACATTGCTGGGTCGAAGGCGCATGCCAAGGTGTTGCACCAGGCGGGGCTGCTGACGGACGAGGACCTGTCCGCGATGCTGGCGGGACTCGACGGGCTCCTGGACGACGTACTGTCCGGGAAGTTCCTGCCCGCTGCCGAGGACGAGGACGTACACACCGCACTGGAGCACGGGCTGCTGGTGCGGCTCGGTGCCGAGCTGGGCGGCCGGTTGCGCGCGGGGCGCTCCCGGAACGATCAGGTCGCGACCCTCTTCAAGAGTTACCTGCGCGACCACGGCCGGATCATCGGGCGCTTGCTGTTGGAGCAGGTTCAGGTGCTGGCCGAGCAGGCCTCGCAGCATCTCGGTGTCGCAATGCCTGGGCGGACGCATCTGCAGCACGCGCAGCCGGTCCTGCTGTCCCACCATCTTCTCGCGCACGCCTGGCCGCTGATCCGGGACCTCGACCGGCTCGCCGACTGGGACGCGCGGGTCGCCGCGGATTCGCCGTACGGCTCGGGCGCCCTGGCCGGGAGCTCGCTGGGGCTGGACCCGGTCTTCGTCGCGCACGAGCTCGGCTTCACGAACTCGTCGGCGAACTCGATCGACGGGACGTCATCACGGGACTTCGTCGCGGAGTTCGCGTTCGTCACCGCGCAGATCGGCGTCGACCTGTCCCGGCAGGCCGAAGAGGTGATCCTCTGGGCGACCAAGGAGTTCGGGTTCGTCGAGCTGGACGACGCGTTCTCGACCGGGTCGAGCATCATGCCGCAGAAGAAGAACCCGGACATCGCCGAGCTCGCCCGCGGCAAGGCCGGGCGGCTGATCGGGAACCTCAGCGGCCTGCTGGCGACGCTGAAGGCGCAGCCGCTCGCGTACAACCGGGACCTGCAGGAGGACAAGGAGCCGGTCTTCGACTCCATCGACACCCTCGAGGTGCTGCTCCCCGCGTTCACCGGGATGATCCACACGCTGCGCTTCAACTCCGCGCGCCTGGAAGAGCTCGCCCCGCAGGGCTTCTCGCTCGCCACCGACATCGCCGAATGGCTGGTCCGCCAGAAGGTGCCGTTCCGGGTGGCCCACGAACTGGCCGGCGCCTGCGTCCAGGCCTGCGAAAAGCGCGGCATCGAACTCTGGGACCTGTCGGACGAGGACCTCGCCGCCATCTCGCCGGAGCTGACCCCGGAGGTCCGCTCGGTGCTGACCGTCGAAGGGTCGCTGGCCTCGCGGAACACCCGCGGCGGCACCGCGCAGCCGCAGGTAGAAGCCCAACTGGCCGAACTCCGCACCCGCGCCGCCGAACACGCCACCCGCCTCGCCTAAGGTGCTGCGCATGCGGCGCTCACTTCTGGCTGGTCCTGTGCTGGAGGTGGCGCCGCGGTTGCTCGGGACTGTGTTGACGTCGACCACTCCCGAGGGGACCGTCGCGGTGCGGCTGACCGAGGTCGAGGCGTACGACGGGCCGAACGATCCGGGCTCGCACGCGTACCGCGGTCAAACGCCCCGGAACGCGGTGATGTTCGGCCCGCCCGGCTTCCTGTACGTGTACTTCACCTACGGCATGCACTTCTGCATGAACGTCGTCGTCGCCTCCGCAGGCACGCCGTCCGCGGTTCTCCTGCGTGCCGGCGAGGTGATCGAAGGCCTCGAACTGGCCCGGCTGCGCCGCAATCAACCGGCGCCGCAGAAGGTCGCCCTCAACCAGGCGGCACCCGGCGTCCGCCCGGGGCCTGTGGTGAAGCGCCCGCCCACCAACCCGGACCGCGATCTCGCGCGCGGGCCGGCTCGGCTGTGTGTTGCCCTCGGCATCGGACGGGAAGGCAACGGCACCGACCTGCTGGCGAAGAACTCACCTATCGAGCTCAGCGACGGCCCTGGTTTCACCGGCGAACCCGTCACCGGCCCCCGCGTCGGCCTGCGCGAAGCAGCCGACCGCCCGTGGCGTTTCTGGATCCCCGACGACCCGACCGTCTCGCCCTACCGCCCGCACGTCCCGAAGAAGCGCGCCTCCCGGTCCTAGCGGTTCGCCAGCTCGAGCACGTAGTCGAGCTGCGGCAACCCGTGCTCCACCTCCGGATCCGGGAACAGACCGACGTGCTGCACCCCGGCCGCCTCCAGTCCGGCGATGTGTGCCGCCGCGTCGTCGAGCGTCCCGAACGCCCCGATCGCGGTCCACCAGTCGCTCGGCATCCCCACCAGACCGGCCTCGCCCGAGGCGTCGTACAGCTTCTTCATCTCGTCGAAGAACGGCAACGCGGTCAGCTGCGGCGGCCGCTCACCGATCCGCCACCCCAGCCACGGCGCGGTCCACTCGTACGCCGTCCTGCGGTCCTCCCGCACGCACATCGCCGCGAACACCGCCACCACGAACCCCTCGGGCGATCCGGCGTACTCCACCGACTGCCGCACGTACGGCGCGGTCGCCGGCTCGGCCAGCACGACACCGCCCGCGACCCGCCCGGCGAGCGCCATCGACTTCGGGCCCTGGACACCCAGCAGGATCGGCGGCACCTCCGCCGGCGGCGCGTCCAGCTTCACCTTGTCGAGGGAGACCGTCTTGCCCTCGAAGCTGACCTCCTCGCCGCTCAGCAGCCGGGTGACGCTGGTCGTCACTTCCTCGAGCGCCGTCAGCGGCGACTTCGGCCGGACCCCCATCTGACCCATCCACGACTGCACGCCATGACCGATCCCGGGCAGGAACCGCCCCGGCCCGAGCGCCTCCAGCGTCGCGAACTCCATCGCGGTCACCGCGGCCGTCCGAGCGACGGCGGGCACGATCCCGAGCCCGACAGTCAGCCGCTCCGTCGACGTCAGCGCCGCCGACACCAGCGACGGGCCGGCCGTGAAGAAGCAGTCCTCGATGATCCACAACTCGTCCGCGCCGCCACGGTCGAGCCGCCGCGCCACATCGGTGACGAGCGCGGCCGGGTAGGTACGCGGGAAGCACATTCCAAGAGCGGTCATGGGAAGACGGTAGAAGAGGGCGCCGACAGTTCGTGAAAGCAGCCCACGGACCGCAGGGGAGGGCGACTAGCGGCCCGTGCTGCGGGTAGGTTTCTGGTATGGCCCGTCCGCACTACTCGTCCCGTCTCGAGGACTGGTTCAACCTCGGGGTGCAGGCGGTTCTTCGGCGTCGTGGCTGGCAGGAGCGGATCATCCCGCAGGTCGGTTACGGCAATACCGAGTTCGTCCGCGTGCTGGCCCGCGTCGTGCTCGGACGCGACCCGCGCAACCAGCCGCGGTACGACGAGGACCAGGTGATGCGCGGCTGGCGCGTGTTCGTGACCGCGCCGGCTGTGAAGGTACCCGTCACCGTGACGGTCAGCGGGGAGACGTTCGAGACCGTGACCGATCGCGGCGGCTTCGTCGACCTGAACGTGCCGGTCGTTCTGCCGCCCGGGTGGCACGAGATCGTCCTGGGCGTTCACGGCGACCGGCAGGCGCGGGCGCGGATCTTCGTCCCGGATCCGGAGGCGACGTTCGGTCTCGTCAGCGACATCGACGACACGGTGATCCTGACGATGCTGCCGCGCCCGCTGATCGCGGCCTGGAACACCTTCGTCCGCGACGAGCAGGCCCGCCGCGTCGTCCCGGGTATGGCCGGCCTGTACGAGGAGCTCCTGGCGGACCACCCGGGCGCACCGATGTTCTACCTGTCCACTGGGGCCTGGAACACCGCACCGACGCTCGCACGCTTCCTCGCACGGCACGGGTACCCACCGGGGCCGCTGCTGATGACGGACTGGGGACCGACCAACACCGGCTGGTTCCGTAGCGGCCAGGAGCACAAGCGGACCGCCCTGCGCCGGCTGGCGCGCGAGTTCCCGAACGTGCGCTGGGTCCTGGTCGGTGACGACGGCCAGCACGACCCCCAGCTGTACGGCGACTTCGCGCAGACGCATCCGGACCACGTGCTCGCCATCGGCATCCGCCAGCTCACCCCGGCCGAGCAGGTCCTGTCCCACGGTCTCCCGGTCCCCAACCCGGACCCTGGCGCCCACGACCCACACCGGCCGACCGCTGTCACGGTGCAAGGGCCGGACGGCCACGCACTCCGCCCCCAGCTCCGCTCGGTCCTCACACGCCCCGAACCCACCTGAGCCACCCCACCTCGCCGTACAGGACACTAGTACTGACCGACGTACTCGAGGAGAGAACTAGTGACCGAACGCCGCACTCAGGTGCTTGACGACCTGGAGAGCCGTGGCCTGATCGCCCACTCCACCGATCCGGACGCTCTCCGGGCCTCGATGGCGGCGGGACCGATCACCTCGTACGTCGGCTTCGACCCCACCGCACCCAGCCTGCACATGGGGAACCTGCTGCAGCTGCTGACGCTACGGCGGCTCCAGCTGGCCGGCCACAACCCGATCGGGCTCGTTGGCGGCGCCACCGGGTTGATCGGCGACCCCAAGGAGACGTCCGAGCGGGTGCTGAACCCGAAGGACATCGTCCACGAGTGGGTCGAGCGGGTACGCGGCCAGGTGGAGAAGTTCGTCGACTTCGACCAGTCGCTGCCGAACCCGGCCCGGATCGTCAACAACTACGACTGGACCAAGGACCTCAACACGCTCGACTTCCTGCGGGACATCGGGAAGCACTTCCCGGTGAACCGGATGCTCGGCCGTGAAGTGGTGAAGGCGCGCCTGGAGCAGGGGATCAGCTACACCGAGTTCAGCTACGTGCTGCTGCAGTCGCTGGACTTCCTCGAGCTGTACCGCCGGCACAACTGCACGCTGCAGACCGGCGGCAGCGACCAGTGGGGGAACCTGACGGCAGGTGTCGAGCTCATCCGTCGTACCGACGCCGGCAAGGCGCACGCATTGGCGACACCACTGGTGACCAAGGCTGACGGGACGAAGTTCGGGAAGACCGAGTCCGGGACGGTGTGGCTGGACCGGGAGCTGACGACGCCGTACGCGTTCTACCAGTTCTGGTTCAACAGCGACGACCGCGACGTGATGCAGTTGGTGCGGTTCTACACGTTCCGCACGGCGGAGGAGATGGCTGCTCTCGAGCAGGCGACCGCGGAGCGACCACAGGCTCGGGAAGCACAACGGGTGCTGGCTGAGGACGTGACGACCTTGGTTCACGGGGCCGAGGAGACTCGGCGGGTGCAGGAGGCCTCCAAGGCTCTCTTCGGCCAGGGGGAGCTGGGGTCGCTCGACGGCTCCACTCTCGTGGCCGCACTACGCGAAGCACCGCACGTCGAGCTGGGCACCGGCGAACCGATGCCGACGTACGGCGACCTGCTGGTGAAGGCGGGCCTGGTGGCGAGTAAGTCGGCCGCACGGCGGACGGTCGCCGAAGGTGGCGCGTACCTGAACAACGAGAAGGTGAAGGACGCGGAGTACGTGCCGGCCGCGGAGGATCTGCTGCCGGGTGGCGTGCTGGTGCTGCGCCGTGGGAAGCGTTCATTCGCAGGGGTTCTGGCGTCCCTGGCACAGGGCTGACGGCTCAGGTGTGCTCTGTTGTGGGGGTGGGCTCCACTCCCACAACCGGGTTGCCGAAGGCAAATTACAAGCCTGTGATTCAGCCCACCGGGAGCCGATTTGACCGGCCACCTGCGGGCCACGTAATGTTCTTCTTGTTGGAGCGAAGCGCAGGACGCGAAAGCGGCCGGCCGCTCCGAACCCCCCAAGGCTAGCTGAGCCGAACCGGGTTGTCTGACTCGGGGCGGTAGCTTGGATGCGGGTGGAAGGTCAGAAAAACTGGGACTTGACCCGGTCGATCTGGTCCGGTAAAGTAGCGCAGGTTGCCCCGGGAGCCTGGCCGAAAGGTCAAGCTGCGGTGTGCGTCCGATTCTTGAGAACTCAACAGCGTGCCGAAAGTCAATGCCGAAATTGAAGTAACCCCGTACATGGGCTTCGGATGATTTCTCGCCAGGGACCTTTCTGGGTTTCTTGGTGGGGTTGTTTGTTGTCTGTGTCGGATTCCTTTGAAATTAATACGGATGACAAGCCAGTAATGGTTTTGTTTCTGATTCAAAGGATCACTCGATGTGTCGACTCACCAGTTTTCTGGTTTGTCATATTTTTCAACGGAGAGTTTGATCCTGGCTCAGGACGAACGCTGGCGGCGTGCTTAACACATGCAAGTCGAGCGGTAAGGCCCCTTCGGGGGTACACGAGCGG